>JAPLCB010000001.1 GCA_026392455.1 Propionibacteriales bacterium
TGCTCGACGAGCCGGGCCCAGTCGGCGTCGGTCGCCGCCTCCGCGACAGCCAGGAACGGTCGGAGCCCGGTCAGCGCAGCGCGGGCACGGACGGCGCGGGCGTGATCGCGACCGGCCAGCGCCTCGGTGCTCGCCCGGTCGCGGGCGACCCGGTCTGCCAGCCCGGCGTACGGGTCCGGCCGGGGCACGAACGGGCCGCGGGGATCCGACCGAGCGTCCCGGTGGCCGGTGAACGCAGCGACGTCGAACGGCTCCTGCAGAGCCCGCAACGAGATCAGGAACCCGTCCGGATCAGGGTCGGCGATCTCGGTCAGCAGGGTGCTGGCGCGGGCCCTGGGCAGCAGCAAGCGGCCCAGGTAGGGGGTCGCGGCGAGCCGTGGGGCCTCCTCCAGGGTCGGTCCGTCGACGATCTCCGGTGCCAGCAGCAGCGTCGCGTCGTCGTCCAGTCCGACCAGCAGGTCGACCAGGGCCCGGGCTGGGTAGACGTCGCCGGGAGCGGCGATCAGGACGTGCCGGCCGCGACTGCGGCGAAGCCCGTGCAGCCGCGCCTGCGGGACCGACCCGGCACGGAAGAACCGGGCCCGGGTGTCGTCACCGGCGGCCGCCCGGGCGGCCTCGTCGCCGGCGTCGTCGGAGCTGACCACGACGATCTCGATCCCCGGGGAGGGCTGGTCGCGCACCGAGGAGAGCGTGACGCGCAGGCGGCCGGGGTCTCCCCCGGCCGCGAGCACGATCACGCTCAGTGCTGGTCTGCCGTGCCGGAGCCGACGAGCGGTCCGGGCGAGACCGCGCCGAAGCGCCGCCCCGCCCCTGCCCGGGCTGCCCGCGCCCGCACCGCTCGCGGCTCCCTGCACAGCGACCACGGTTACTTCAGGAGACCCTTCGCCTCCAGGTACGCCTGGGCGACGTCCGGAGCCTTCTCGCGACCGATGGCGACCTGACCGATCAGGGTCGCCAGGTCCTCGGTGGTCAGGACCGCGGACAGCGCGTCGAGCGCGGCCTCGGCCTGCGGGTGCTCCTTGAGCCAGGCGGTGTTCACGATCGGCACCAGGTTCTCGGCGTTCTGCAGACCCTTGTCGTCGGTGAGCAGGACGAACCCGTTCTTCTCGACGACCGGGTCGCTGGTCCCGAACTGGCCGACGGTGACCTCACCCTTCTTGAGCGCGTCGACCGTGTCGTTGCCACCGAAGCCGGTCTTGAGGAACTCGGTGATCTTCAGGCCGTAGGTACCGGCGAGGCCGACACCGCAGTCGGGCCGCTTCTTGCAGTCCGGCGCGGCAGCGAGCTTGAGGTCCTGGCCCAGGGCACCGAGGTCGCTCAGCGACGTCAGGTTGTTGGCCTCGGCGAACTCCTTGGTGACGGCGAAACCGTTCGCGTCCTGCGCCTCGGCGGGCTTCAGCGCCGTCAGGCCGGCTGCCGCGGCGAGCTTGTTGAGCTCGACCAGGGTCGCCGCCGGGTCGTTGGAGGCGACCACCGGGGCGGTGTCGCCGTTGGCCGCCCGGTTGAGCGCCTCCGTCATCGACGAGAGGTAGTCGGTGGAGACCTGGAAGTCCGTCCCCGCCTTGAGCGGGTCGAGGTACAGGTCGCGCCCGCCCAGGTTCTTGACCGAGGCCTGGAAGCCGGCGTGGTCGAGCAGCCCCTTGTAGAGGTAGACGAGGACGTCAGCCTCGGGGAAGTCCTGGCCCACGATGGTCACCGGACCGCCGTCGACGGCGCCGGCTGCCTTGGCGCCGTCGTCGTCGCTGCTGCCACAGGCAGCGGCTGCCAGCATGAGCGGCGCCACCAGCGCGATCGCGAGCCGACGTACGAGTGTCTTCTTCATGTTTCCGCCTTCTGTGTCCCGCAGCTGGGGGCTGCGCGTGTCCGGCGGGCCCGACACGCAACCGGAGGAAGACCGGCGCGAGTGCCCGCGGAACGAGCCTAGGGCATCGGTACGACAGCGTGCCGTAACGGTCAGGCGCCGGACCGGCGACCCGGATCGACGACCTTCGCCAGGACCAGGAACGTCACCTCCAGCACCAACGCACTGACCGCGACGATCAGCGACCCGGAGACCACGATCGCGGTCTGGTTGTTGGCGTACCCGTAGGTGATGATGTTGCCCAGCCCAGGGCCCGAGACCAGGGCGGCGATCGTCGCCGTGGCCCACACCTGGACCACCGCGAGCCGGATCCCGGAGATGATCAGCGGCGCAGCCAGGGGCAGCTCGACCCGCCGCAGGACGGCGACCTCCCCCATCCCCATCCCGCGGGCCGCCTCGACGACGTCCCCGTCGACCCCGACCACCGCGGTGTAGGCGCCGGTCACGATCGGCGGCAGCGCGAACAGCGCGAGGGTCACCAGCGTCGCGAGACCGGCCCGCCCGAAGGGGCCCAGGGTGCCGGTACCCAGCACCGTCAACGAGAACAGTGACAGCAGCGCGATGATCGGGACCGCCCGGCCGATGTTGGTCAGGTTGATCACCAGCAGCCCGCCGCGGTGCCGGTGCCCGAGCCAGAGCGCCAACGGAAGGCCGACCACCAGCGCGATCAGCACCGACGCGAACGTCAGCAGCAGGTGCTGGCCGAGCAGCACCGGGACCCCGTCGGGGCCGTGCCAGTTCGCGGAGTCGCCGAACCAGTCCAGGACGCCGTTCACCCGACCACCGCCTTCGTACGCCGACCGGCCCGGGCCCACGGCGTCAGCAGGCGCTGCAGCACCACCAGGACGACGTCCAGGGCCACCGCCAGCGCGACGCACAGCACGCTGCCGGCGAGGACCTGGGCCTTGAACGTGGAGTCCTCGATGATCAGGTCGCCCAGACCGCCGTAGTCGAGGATCGAGCCGACCGTCGTCAGCGCCACCGCCGAGACGGTGGCGACCCGCAGCCCGGACATGAAGGCCGGCAGCGCCAGCGGCACCTCGACCCGCCAGAGCATCCGCGCGGGGCCGTAGCCCATCCCGCGGGCCGACTCCCGGACGTCGGCCGGCACGGCGGCCAGCCCGTCGAGGATGGCGCGGACCAGGATCGTCAACGAGTAGAGACCCAGCCCGATCACGACGGTCCGCAGCCCGAAGCCGGTGTAGGGGACCAGCAAGGAGAACAGCGCCAGTGAGGGGATCGTGTAGATCGCCGTGGTGGCGCCGACGACGATTCCTTCCAGCGTTCGGTAGCGTCGGGCCAGAAGCGCCAGCGGGATCGCGATCACCAGGCCGAGCAGGACCGAGGCGAGCACCGTCTCGACGTGCTGGACCAGGGCGGTCTGCAGTTCCTCCGAGCGCGTCTCGTAGTACTTCCCGCAGATCCACTCGTTGCGGGTCAGGCAGTTGTCACCGAAGGTGACATCCAGCGGAGGGGCGAACTGTGGGACCACGGCACGAACCTAGCGCGTCGGGTGACGCGGGCGGCTCGATGATCCTGCTCGAGGGTGTCGGCAAGACCTACGACGACGGCACCGTTGCGGTCGCGGCCCTGGACCTGGCCGTCGCCGAGCACGAGCTCGTCTGCCTGGTCGGGCCGTCCGGCTGCGGCAAGTCGACCACGCTGAAGATGATCAACCGGCTGATCGAGCCGACGTCCGGACGGATCTACCTGAACGGCCGTGACGTCACCCACGCGGACCCGGTGACCCTGCGACGCGGGATCGGGTACGTCATCCAGCAGGTCGGCCTCTTCCCGCACCAGGACATCGCCACCAACGTCGCCACGGTGCCGAGCCTGCTCGGCTGGGAGAAGAAGCGCGCCCGCGCCCGGTCGCTGGAGCTGCTGGACCTGGTCGGCCTCGACCCGGGCACCTTCGCCCAGCGCTACCCGCACCAGCTGTCCGGCGGTCAGCGCCAACGGGTCGGGGTGGCCCGGGCGCTCGCCGCGGACCCGCCGGTGCTGCTGATGGACGAACCGTTCGGCGCGGTGGACCCGGTCGTCCGGGGCCGGCTGCAGTCCGAGTTCCGCAGGCTCCAGCGCGACCTGGGCAAGACCGTGGTGCTGGTGACCCACGACATCGACGAGGCCACCAAGATGGGTGACCGGGTCGCGGTCTTCGCCGAGGGCGGCCGGCTCGCCCAGTACGACACCCCGGCGGCGATCCTGGGCGCTCCGGCCGACGACTTCGTCGCCGAGTTCGTCGGCAACGCCCGCGGTCTGCGCCGGCTGGCCGTCACCTCGATCGACCCGGCCCACCTCGAGCCCCTGGACGGCGTCACCGCCGCCGCGCTGGGAGGCACCGTGGACGTGAGCTCGTCGCTTGAGGACGCGATGGCCCTGCTGATGCGGGAGGACAAGGCCGTGCTCGGCGTCACCGACGGCCCGAAGTTCCTCGGCGTGCTGACCCCCAACGGCATCCACGCCATGCTCAGAGCAGATGTCCGAGCCAGCGACGCGCGCTAGCGCGGCGCCTGGCGAGGAGATCGAGGTGCCGGCGCGCTAGCGCGGCGCCCCGCGAGGAGATCGAGGTGCCGGCGCGCTAGCGCCGGCCTCGAGATCCGGTGACGTACGCGCGTACACCGCCGGGACAGGACGGCGACCACCGCGCCAGGTTTCGAGGCGGTTGCCAGCGCAACCGCACCTCAACCAGCAGACGGTCGGTTGCCAGCGCAACCGCACCTCAACCAGCAGACGGTCGGCTGCCAGCGCAACCACACCTCAAGCAGCAGTTCTCAGGCGAGCTTGGCGTCGCCCTTGGCGTGCTTGCCCGACGCCTGGGCGACCTTCTCGTCGAAGTCGAGCAGGTCGTCGACCGAACCACGCTCGGTGTCGACCAGCAGCGCGAGCTCGGCCTCCTGCTCGTCGCGGAGCAGATCGATCGAGCGCTCGAGCTCGGCGACCCGGACCAGCGCGGCCGCGAACGCCGACTCGGCGGTCTCGGCCCGGACGGCCTCCTCGGCGGCGACCCGTTGGGCGTTGACCAGCACGGCCTGGAGCTCGTGGACCGAGGTGTTCGACGCGGCCAGACGCTCGGTCATCACGGTGGTGAACTGGGCGTGCTCGGCAGCCCGCTCGGAGAACAGCGACCGGTAGGCCGTGGCCGTCGCCGCCCGGTCGGTGGCGTGCTCGCGCCGCGACTGCAGGACCTCGGTCCAGACGATCCGCAGCGCTGCCCACCCCAGGGCGATCGCCAGCACCGAGGAGATGCTCAGCAGCACCGGCGACTGGGTCGGGATAGCACCGAGGACCGCCACGGTGGCCACCGCCAGCAGGAAGACCGCGACCGTGACCCGGACGCTGCGCTGCCGACGACGGCTGGAGTTGAGCGGTTCGGACGTTCTGGTTCGGGCCATGCCTCAGGGTAAATCGGCGTCCGGGCCTGGCGGCACACGACACGCGTGCTCGAGCAAGAGCCCGGCCGCGACCGCCGCCGCGGCACCCAGGGCCGCCACCAGGGCCCGAAGGATGACGTCCGCCGCACTTTCGCTCGCAACCCCGAGGCGGGAGATCGCAACCCCGCCGAAGACTCCCAGGCCGAACGCCGCCAACCGGGCCACGCTCTTGCCCAGGACCAACCGGCTCAGTCCCTGGTGCGGGGTCAAGGCACCAGGGCGGGAGGCGACGACCTGGCGGGTCAGGTAGGCGATCCCGAGGGTCACCGCAGCGATGAACCAGGCGACCCCGACGACCAGCCACCCCACCTGCGGCGACGGCGACCCGTTGTTGACCGCGTACCAGCGCGATCCCCAACCGAGCACCAGGCCCACCAGGCCCAGGACCACCAACGGCCCGGGGCCGGTGACCTGCACGTGACCACGCGGCTCGTCGCTGCTCATCGGACGGCGGGTCTCACGTGACGTCGAGGACCAGGTCCTCGCGCAGCACGACTCCGTCGCGGCCGACCTTCTCCACCAGGTCCGCGACCGGCCCGCGACCGGGGAGCTCGGCGTCGGGCTCGACCTCGAGCCAGGGCACCAGGACGAACGCGCGCTCGGCAGCACGCGGATGCGGCAGGGTCAGGTTCTCGTCGTCGGCGTGCCGGTCCCCGACCACGATCAGGTCGACGTCGAGGGTCCGGGGAGCGTTCACCCCGACGTCCCCACCCCGCTCACGGCCGTACGCCGCCTCGACCGCGTGGGCGCGTTCGAGCAGCGTGCGCGCAGCCAGGGTGGTGTCCAGGGTGACGACGGCGTTCAGGAAGGTCTTCGAACCCTCGGGAGCATCGACCGGCTCGGTCTCGTACACCGAGGAGACCCCGGTGATCCAGACCTCAGGGGTGTCACCCAGCGCCTCGAGCGCACCCTGGAGGGCGTACATCCGCTCGCCGAGGTTGGACCCCAGGGAGATCACGCAGCGTCGGATCGGGTGCATGTCACCGGTGAGGGTGTCGGCGTCGATGGCCGAAGGGTTCGGGGACAGGTTCTCGAACTGGGTCATGGTCGGCTCCGTCTGATCGTCAGGGCCACGTCGGAGAACGTCGCAGCTATCGGGGCGTTCGGTTTATGGACGGTGACGTCCACCCAGTCGACCTCGTACCCCAGGCACACATCCGCGATGCGTTGCGCCAGGGTCTCGATCAGGTTGACCGGGTCACGCTCGACCGCGGCCTTGACCGCATCGACCAGCTCGCCGTAGTGGACGGTCCGGGTGAGGTCGTCGGCGGCGGCAGCAGCACGGGTGTCGATCCCGAGGACCAGATCGATGACGAAGACCTGCCCCTCGGCACGCTCGAAGTCGAACACACCGTGGTGCGCGAAGACCTCGATGCCGCGCACCGCCAACTGATCACTCATCTTCGCCGACCTTACCGGTGGCCCCGGGACCGACAAATTCGCGGCCCTCCCAGGCCGCGACGACCCGGAGCGCGTCGACGGTGCGGCCGACGTCGTGGACCCGCAGGCACCAGACCCCGGCCGCAGCTGCCAGGGTGCTGACCGCGACACCGGCGTCCTCCCGCTCCCCGACGGGACGCGGAGTCCCGTCCGGGGAAGCCAGCAGGGACCCCAGGAACGACTTCCGACTGGCCCCCAGCAGGATCGGCAGACCCAGGCCGTCCAGCGCCGCCAGGCCACGCAGCAGCTCCCAGTTGTGGGCGGGGGTCTTCGCGAACCCGAGGCCCGGGTCGATCGCCAACCGGTCCGCCGCGATCCCGGCAGCCAGGGCGGCCTCGACCCGCGCCGCGAGCTCGGCGTGCACCTCGGCGACCACGTCGGCGTACGACGCCCGGTCCTGCATCTCGTGGGCGTGCGCCCGCCAGTGCATCGCGACGTACGCAGCCCGGTGCTCGGCGACGACGCTCAGCAGGTCGGGGTCCGCCAGCCCGCCGGAGACGTCGTTGACCACGACCGCTCCGGCAGCCAGTGCGGCTTCGGCGACCTCGGCGCGCATCGTGTCCACCGAGACCAGGACCCCGCGGGCGACCAGCTCGACGATCACCGGGAGCACCCGACCCAGCTCCTCGGAGAGCAGCGGCCGGGTCGCGCCCGGACGGGTGGACTCACCGCCGACGTCGAGCAGGTCGGCGCCGGCGTCGACCAGGGCCGTCGCGTGGGCGACCGCGGCCCCGATCTCGTCGTACCGGCCGCCGTCGGAGAACGAGTCCGGGGTCACGTTGACCACGCCCATCACCAGCGGTCGGTCACGGACCGGAAGGCCGGCGACGTGACGCGGGGTCAGCACGGACTCAGCGGTGTGCCGCGTTGATCAGCGCCATCGCCTCGGACCGGGTGGCGGCGTTGTGCATGATGCCTCGGACGGCCGACGTGATGGTGCGTGCTCCGGCCTTCTTGACGCCGCGCATCGTCATGCAGAGGTGCTCGGCCTCGATCACCACGATGACGCCGCGGGCGTCGAGGATCTCCATCAACGAGTCCGCGATCTGGGTGGTCAACCGCTCCTGGACCTGGGGGCGCTTGGAGTAGACGTCGACCAGTCGGGCCAGCTTCGACAGACCGGTGATCTTGCCGGACTCCGCCGGGATGTACCCGACGTGCGCGACCCCGGTGAACGGGACCAGGTGGTGCTCGCACATCGACCAGAGCTCGATGTCGCGGACCAGGACCATCTCGTCGTGCCCGAGGTCGAAGGTCGTCGTGAGCACGTCCTCGGCGGTCTTGCGCAAGCCGGCGGTGAGCTCCTCGTACGCCCGAGCGACCCGGGCCGGCGTCTCCCGGAGACCCTCGCGCTCGGGGTCCTCACCGATCGCGTAGAGCAGCTCCTTGATCGCGGCAGCGGCCCGGTCGTGGTCGAACTCGCCCGCGGTGCGGGCCACGTCGCTGATCGGGTCGATCGTGGTCATGGCGTGTTTCCCGGGTTCGGAGCCTCTCCGAAGGAATCACCGTCGGAGTTCGGCGGGGCGATGATCACGCCACCCTCGGCGACGGGTTCCGCGACGGGCACGCCCTTCGGCACGCTGACCGCCGGGACTGCTGACGGGACCCGGTCGGGCGAACCCGTCCAGGCCGGACGAGCCGGACGGCGCCGCAGCGGCACGAAGATCTCCGCGACCTGCTGCTTGTCCAGGGTCTCCTTGTCGAGGAGCTCGAGGACCAGGGAGTCCAGGACGTCCCGGTTCTCCTCGAGGATGTCGAAGGCCTCCTGGTGCGCGGCCTGCAGGAACTTCTTGGTCTCCTCGTCGACCTTCGCCGCGACGTCCTCGGAGTAGTTCCGGGTGTGCCCCAGGTCGCGGCCGAGGAACGGCTCGCCACCGGAGTCGCCGAGCTTGATCGCACCGAGGGTGTCGGTCATGCCGTACTGGGTGACCATCGCCCGGGCCAGCGAGGTCGCCTTCTCGATGTCGTTGCCGGCACCGGTGGTCGGGTCGTGGAAGATCAGCTCCTCCGCCGCCCGGCCGCCGAGCATGTAGGCGAGCTTGTCGAGCATCTCCGAACGGGTCTGGGAGTACTTGTCCTCGTCGGGCAGCACCATCGTGTAACCCAGCGCCCGTCCGCGCGGCAGGATCGTGATCTTGTGCACCGGGTCGGTGCCCGGGAGAGCCGCAGCGACCAGGGCGTGCCCGCCCTCGTGGTACGCCGTGATCAGCTTCTCCTTCTCGTTCATCAACCGGGTCCGCTTCTGCGGGCCGGCGATGACGCGGTCGATGGCCTCGTCCAGGGCCGCGGCGTCGATCAGCTTGCCGTTCAACCGGGCGGTCAGCAGGGCGGCCTCGTTGAGGACGTTCGCCAGGTCGGCACCGGTGAAGCCCGGCGTGCGTCGTGCCACCGAGACCAGGTCGACGTCGGCGCTCATCGGCTTGCCGCGGGCGTGCACCTTGAGGATCTGCTCGCGACCGTTGAGGTCCGGGGCGTCGACGCTGATCTGGCGGTCGAAACGGCCGGGGCGCAGCAGCGCGGGGTCCAGCACGTCCGGCCGGTTGGTGGCCGCGATCAGGATCACGCCGCCACGGACGTCGAAGCCGTCCATCTCGACGAGGAGCTGGTTCAGGGTCTGCTCGCGCTCGTCGTGCCCGCCACCCATGCCGGTACCGCGGTGGCGACCGACGGCGTCGATCTCGTCGATGAAGACGATCGCAGGCGCGTTCTCCTTGGCCTGCTCGAAGAGGTCGCGGACCCGGGAAGCACCCACGCCGACGAACATCTCGACGAAGTCGGAGCCGGAGATCGAGTAGAACGGCACCCCGGCCTCACCGGCGACCGCGCGCGCGAGCAGGGTCTTGCCGGTACCGGGCTGGCCGTACAGCAGGACGCCCTTGGGGATCTTGGCTCCGACGGCCTGGAACTTGGCGGGCTCCTGGAGGAACTCCTTGATCTCGCCGAGCTCCTCGATCGCCTCCTCGCACCCGGCCACGTCGGCGAAGGTGGTCTTCGGCATGTCCTTGCTGATCAGCTTGGCCTTCGACTTGCCGAACTGCATCACCCGACCGCCGCCGCCCTGCACCTGGTTCATCAGGAACAGGAAGATCAGCACGATGACGATGAACGGCAGGATCGTGGCCGCCAGCGAGCCGAGCAGGCTCGGCTGCGGGTTCTTCACGTTGAACTTGGTGGTCTTGCCGGCCGCGACCTGCTCCTGGACCAGGTCGATCAGGTCGACCTGCTGGCCGTCGACCCAGGTGGCGACGACCTTCTTGCCGTCCTGGAGGGTGGCCTGCAGCTCCTGGTCGCCGCCGTCGACGAAGGTGATCTTCTCGACGTCGCCCTTCTTGATGTGGTCGACCATCTGCGAGGTCTCGATCTCGTCGTACCCGCCGTTGGGCGAGATGAACTGCAACGCCAAGATGACACCGAGACCGGCCAGACCGATCCACAACCAAGGACCACGGAGAATTCGCTTCACGCCCGACATACTCTCAGGTGGGCCCAGGATGCGCTCCCGCGCCCGGAAAACTGGGGTTTCGTCAGCTGTAGACGTGCGGCGCGAGCGTCCCGATGTCGCGCAGGTTCCGGTAGCGCTCCTGGTAGTCCAGGCCGTAGCCGACGACGAACTCGTTCACGCGAGAAGGCTTCAGTGTCCCGGCCGACGTCCGGGAGGCGGTCGCTCAGCTGTAGACGTGCGGCGCGAGAGTCCCGATGTCGCGCAGGTTCCGGTAGCGCTCCTGGTAGTCCAGGCCGTAGCCGACGACGAACTCGTTGGGGATGTCCCAGCCGACGTACTTGACGTCGATCTCCATCGCCACGGCCTCGGGCTTGCGCAGCAGCGTGCAGATCTCCAGGGAGGCCGGGTTCCGCGAGGCCAGGTTGGAGACCAACCACGACAGCGTCAGGCCGGTGTCGATGATCTCGTCGACCACCAGCACGTGCCGGTTGGTGATGTCGGTGTCGAGGTCCTTGAGGATCCGTACGACGCCCGAGGACTTGGTGCCCGAGCCGTAGGACGAGACCGCCATCCAATCCATCTCGACGTGCCGGTTGAAGGCCCGGGCCAGGTCGGCCATCACCATCACCGCTCCGCGCAGGATGCCGACGATCAGGATGTCCTTGCCGGCGTAGTCCTGCTCGATCGCCTTGGCGAGCTCACCGAGCTTCGCCTGGATCTGTTCCTCGGTGTAGAGGATGTTGACGAGATCGGCTTCGACATCCGCGGCGTCCATGGGCTGAAGCCTGCCACAGGGTGGGAAGGAAGAACTCCGCGGCCGGGTGCGTTGGGCCCGGTATGCGTCTCTCGGTCCTCGACCTGATCCCCGTCCGCTCCGACCAGACCACCGGCGACGCGCTCGCGGCGACCCGGTCGCTGGCCCGGACTGCGGACGAGCTGGGGTACCACCGGTACTGGGTGGCCGAGCACCACAACATGCCGGCGGTCGCCGCCACCAACCCACCGGTGCTGATCGCGATGCTCGCCGCGGCGACCGAGCGGATCCGGGTCGGCTCGGGCGGCATGATGCTGCCGAACCATGCACCGCTGGTGGTCGCCGAGCAGTTCGCCCTGCTGGAGGCGGCGTTCCCGGACCGGGTCGACCTCGGCATCGGGCGCGCGCCCGGCACCGACCCGGTGACCAGCTACGCGCTGCGGCACGGAGCTGGCGGGGTGGCCGAGTCCGAGGCCGCGGTTCGCAACTTTCCGGCGTACGTCGACAACGTGATCGCGATGATGAGCCCGGGCGGGATCGGCCTGGACGTCAACGGTCGGGTGCACCCGCTCGCCGCCACCCCGAAGGCCTCCTCGGTGCCCCCGGTCTGGCTGCTCGGCTCGTCGGACTACTCCGCCCGGCTCGCGGCAGCCCGCGGGCTGCCGTACGTCTTCGCGCACCACTTCTCCGGCAACGGCACCGACCAGGCCCTGGCGCTCTACCGGGACGGCTTCCAGCCGTCGGAGCACCTGACCGCCCCCGAGACCTTCCTGACCGTGAACGTCGCCGTGGCCGAGACCAACCAGGAGGCCGATGCCCTGGCACTGCCCCAGCTGCAGGCGATGGTGTCGCTGCGCACCGGCGGCACCCTGCAGGCCCAGCGGCTGGTCGAGGACGCCGAGGCCAACCCCGTCGCGGACGCGCACCGGCCCCTGGTGGAGGCCATGCGCAGGAGGTGGCTGATCGGGACGCCGGCATCCGTGGCCGAGAGGCTGCACGCCCTGGCGGGCAAGTTCGGGGTCGACGAGGTGATGGTGCACCCGGTGGCCGGGGCCCGGACCGGCACCGCACGGGACACGTCCCCCGCCCGCGAGAACACCCTCCGGCTGCTGGCCAAGGGGCTCGGGTAACCGTCGGCCGCCGCCCGGCCCGACGATCGGTCCGCTGCAGACCTCGGTGTCAACCGGTGACGGTGGGGCGGAACGCCAGCACGCCACCGGACCGGTACGCCGTGAGGTGCCCGGGGAGCTGGATCTCCTTGCCCGGACCGACCTCGAGGACGGCGACCACGTGCTGGTAGGTGAGCTCGTCGGCGATCGCCCCCGCGTCGATCGCGGCGAGCCGGACGACCCGGGTCGCGATCGCGGGCGGAAGCTCCAGCAGGGTGGCCACCGAGAGCCCGCCCGCCACCAGCGCGTCGGCGATCGCCAGCTCCGCGACCGACTCGATGAACTCCGTGTCCGCGCGCAGCTGCTCACCGGTCCGCGCCAGCGCCGCCGCGACGCCGGGGCCGAGCTCGGCCTCCAGCACCGGCAGGACCGTGCGCCGCACCCGCACCCGTGCGAAACCGGCGTCGGCGTTGTGCGGGTCCTCCCACCAGGAGATCCCCTCCGCGGCACAGGCTGCCTCGGTCTGGGCACGGGTGATCGCGAGCAGCGGCCGGACCACGGTGGTGCCGTCCAGGTCGAACGACGGCCGCATCCCGGCCAGCGACCGACCACCGGACCCGCGGGCCAGCCCCAGCAGGACGGTCTCGGCCTGGTCGTCGCGGGTGTGCCCGACCAGGACCAGGTCGGCCCCGAAGTGCACGGCGAGCTGGCCCAGCGCCGCGTACCGGGCCTGCCGGGCACCGGCCTCGATCCCGGCCGGTCCCGGGTCGACGGTGACCCGGATGGTGGCGGTCTCGTCGACCCCCAGCCCCGCCATCTGGGCCACGACCGCGGCGGCACGCTCGGCCGAGCCCGGCTGCAGGCCGTGGTCGACGGTGGCACCGATCACCCGGGCGCCGGTGCGCCGGGTCTCGAAGACCGTCGCGGCGAGCAGCGCCAGCGAGTCGGCCCCGCCCGAGCAAGCGACCAGGACGGTGGTGTCCGGACCGAGGCTCGACCGCACCGCCAACCGGACAGCCGCCAGGGACGGGTCGAGCGCCATCAGCCGTGGACGCGCTTGAGCCAGGCGTCGGGGGCGTGGATCTCGGACTTGGTCGGCAGGTTGGCCGGTTCGGCGAAGACCGCGTTGAAGCCGTCCATCCCGACAGCGTCGATGACGGCCCGGACGTAGACGGCGCCGTCGCGGTACTGCGCCATCTTCTGATCCAGGCCGAGCAGCCGGCGCAGCAGCTTGTCCAGGGAGCCGATGCCCTTGCGGCGCTCGGTGAACCTCGCCCGGATGTGCTCGACACTCGGGATCACCTCCGGACCGACGCCGTCCATCACCACGTCGGCGTGACCTTCGAGCAGGCTCATCACGCCGGTGACCTGGTCGATGACGCGCTTCTGCTCGGGGGTGGAGAAGAGGTCCATCAGGCTGCCCGAGGACTTGCCGGACAGGATCTCACCGATCCGGGAGAGCCCGTCGCTGAGCACCACACCCGGGTCGGTCTCGACCGCATCGACGATCTGCCCCATCAGGCCGTGCAGGTGATCGGTCATCCACGGCACCGCGGTGAACTGCACCCGGTGGGTCTCCTCGTGCAGGCAGACCCAGAGCCGGAAGTCCCGCTCGTGCACGTCCAGCTCACGTTCGACGTGGACGATGTTCGGCGCCACCAGGAGCAACCGGCCAGCAGCCCCGGCCCCCGCGTAGAACGGGTCGAACTGGCCCAGGACCTTGTTGCCGAGGAAGCCCAGCATCAGGCCCAGCTCGACGCCGGTCACCCGGGACCCGATCGCCTCGGTCAGCGCGGACGGCGGACCCTTCTTGTCCTGGAGCTTCTCCACGATCGGGGCGATGATCGTGGCGAAGCCGTCCGCGTTGGCCTGGATCCAGCCCTTGCGGTCGACCACCAGGACCGGAGCCGTCCTCGCCTCGGCCACCAGGCCGGTGAACTCACGGACCAGCGGGGTGGACTGCTCGGCCCCGGCGCGGAGCTCGGCGACCACGTCAGCGGCCTCGGACCGCGAGACGACCGGGCCGTCACCGGCGAGCCGTGAACCGACCCGGACCGCGAGATCCCAGTCGATCATGGCGGAGTTCGGGCCCGTGCTGCTCGGGCCGCGTGGGTCTGTCATACCCAGACCCTATTCAAGGCCGGGTGAACCGGCGTCAGGCCCCGCACCGACAGGCCCCGAGCGCCGCTGCCATCAGGTCGAGCTGGTGCCGGGCCGCCAGGGCATCGGTGGCCCGGTCCGCGACGAAGACGAACGCCATCAGGTTCCCGTCGAGGTCGGTGGCGATCCCGGCGAGGCCGTGCACCCCGGTCAGGGTGCCGGTCTTGGCCCGGACCCGTCCCTGGGCTGCCGCCGGGCCGCGGTCGAACCGGCGCTGCAGCGACCCGGTGAACCCTGCCACCGGCAACCCGGTGATCACCTCGCGGAGCTCCGGGTGCCTGGCGGACGCAGCAACCTCCAGGACGTCGAGCAGGGTGGTGGCCGTCAGCTCGTTCTCGCGCGACAGGCCGCTGCCGTCGTACGCCGTGGAGCCGGAGACGTCGACCCCCAGGTCGCCCAGCACCGTGAAGACACCGCGCAGGCCGTCGACCGACGAGCCCGCGCCCCCGGTCGCGAGCCCGACGTGCCGGGCGAGGACCTCGGCCGCGTTGTTGTCGCTGACCGCGAGCGTCTGCTGGACGATCTCGCCGAGGGGGGCGCTCCGCACCGCGGCAACCTCGGTCGCGGAAGCGGGGGCGGTCCGCTCGCGCGGGACACCGACGACCGTGACCTTCTGGGAACGCAGTGCCGTCACGAAGGCGTCGGCGGCAGCACGGGCAGGATCGGCGACGTACCGGCCGGCCGGGTCGGCCGCCTCGTCCACCCACAGGGCGCTGATCGGCGGGACCACGTTCTCGGGGACGTAGGTGTCGGGCCAGTGCGGGTTGACGGCCGGACCGCTGAACAGGCTGGCGTCGTACCCGAGGGTCACCCGGCCGATGCCGCGAGCGACCAGCGCCGCCGCGGTCTGCTGGGCGAGCGTGGTCAGGTCGGCCCGGGCCGGGTACGCCGCTCCCGCGGCGGGTCGGCTCGCCAGGAACGGGTCGCCGCCGCCGACCAGGACGAGCCGGTTGCCGTCGGCCAGCACCCGGGTGGAGAAGCGCTGGGTCGGGCCGATCGCGGACAGCGCAGCAGCGGTCGTCAGCAGCTTCATCGTCGAGGCCGGCACCACGGCATCGGCACCCCGCCGGAACACCGGCGTGCCGTCGGCGAGGTCGACCACCCTCAGCGCGACGTGGTTACCGAGCGCCGAGCCGGTCAGCAGCGGCGCCAGGGCCGCGCGCACCGCAGCCGCGTCCACCGGGCCGGGCACCAGGGGGGAGGCCACGGCCATCGCCTCGGGCGCTGGGGCCAGACCGAGGCCTGCCGGGGCCGGGACCCGCGCCGGGTCCGCGCTCGGGTCGGTGCGCTCGAGCCCGAACCAGCGGTGCCCGAGGTCGAACTGGAGCTGCAGCCCGGCAACGACCAGGACCAGGACCACCAGGAGCTCGGGGACCAGGCCGAGGACGACCGAGCGGGTCCGGGTAGCCCGCGCAGCGTGGCGTTCCTCACCCGCTGCCATATATCCCCTCCCCGGTTAGCCGTTCACAGGCATTGTGCGGGAGACTAGCCCGGTTGCGTACTCAGCAGTCATTCGGAAGGAAACGCCGTGGAATTCGATGTTCTCGTAGAGATCCCCAAGGGATCGCGGAACAAGTACGAGGTTGACCACGAGACCGGTCGGATCCGGCTCGACCGGATGCTCTTCACCTCGACGGCGTACCCCGAGGACTACGGCTACATCGAGAACACCCTCGGCCTGGACGGCGACCCGCTCGACGCGCTCGTCATCCTGCAGGCGCCGACGTTCCCCGGCTGCCTGATCAAGTGCCGCGCGATCGGCATGTTCCGGATGACCGACGAGGCCGGCGGCGACGACAAGGTCCTCTGCGTCCCGACGCACGACCCGCGCCTGGAGCACCTGCGCGACATCAACCACGTCTCGAAGTTCGACCGCCTCGAGATCCAGCACTTCTTCGAGGTCTACAAGGACCTCGAGCCCGGCAAGTCCGTCGAAGGCGCTGACTGGGTCGGCCGCACCGAGGCCGAGGCCGAGGTGGCCGCGTCCTTCCAGCGCTTCAAGGACCTCGGCGCTCACTGATCGTCGAAACGGGCCTCACGCGCCGTCGAGTCTGGCCTCACACGCCGTCGAGTGTGGCCTCACGCGCTGTTCAGTTCGCCCGAGCGCGCCGCCAGCCAGGCGTACGGCGCGGGGGGCCTCTTTCGGTAGCGCGTCAGGCCCGTCTCAACGTTTGGTGCCGCGGAAGTAGCCGATCGCCCCGGACATCTTCAGGGTGACGTCGACGAAACCGGCCTCGGCCATCCAGACCTTGACCTCGGCCCGGGTGGCGCTCGGCCCGAGCAGCCCGGAGAAGCGGCCGACGGTCCGGATCGGCAGGGTGCGCAGACCCGTGTCGTTCAGCAGCGCGCTGCCGGTCAGGACGCCGCCCGCGTGGGTGACCCGACCCATCTCCAGCACCGCCCGGTGCGGATCCGGGAAGCAGTGCAGGCCGGTGAACGAGACCACCAGGTCGAACTCGCCGTCGGCGTACGGCAACGCCCCGACGTCGGCGAGCGACAGCTCCACCTGGTCGCTGAGCTGGCGCCGGGCAGCGGCCTTCGCGGTCCGGTCGAGCATGGCCTGGGCGATGTCGGCGGCGACGTACCGGACGCCCTGCCCGGGGCGCAGCCCGCGCAAGGCCACCCCGCCGCCGCACGGGACGTCGAGCACGGCCGAGCCGGCCGGCTGCCGACCGATCTCCGCAGCTGCCTGGTAGAGCAGGTCGAGGTCGCTGCCGATCCCGGTCCGCCACACCAGTCCGCCCGCGCGCGGGTGCTCGACGGACCAGTCGTAGAACGTCGCCCAGAGCGGGTCGTCGCTCCAACCACCCAGCCCGGGCACCTTCAGCTGCTCAAGCATGCGTCCGCCCCTGCTTCAGGTCCCGCGCCTCGTTCGTCCCCGGCGCCAGCATCTCGGTGGCCTGCATCTCCTCCGGCACTCCGAACGCGTCGACCAACGACTCGGCCAACGGGCGCAGCGACCGGCACAGCGCACCGATCTCCCTGCTGATCGCCTTCGACCGCTGCGACGACAACCGGCCGTGCTCCATCCACCAGGCCCGGTCGGCCTCGATCCGGCTGAGCGCGTACAGGTCGCAGAGCAGGTTGAGCGCGGTCTTGTTGCCGGTGCCGTCGTCCTCGGGCATCGCCGCGACCTTGGCGACGAACGCCTCCAGCACCAGCCGCTCGACGTGCGCCCGGGCGGCGCCGATGACGTGGTCCTGGCAGCGGCTGAAGACCTCGGCCGGTTCCATGTCCCGGTCCATGCCGCGCTTGAGCCGGCGGGCCACGCCCGACAGCATGTGCTCCTCGCGCCAGCGGAACATCGTCAGGTGGTACTCGGGGTCGAGAAGACCGGCATCGACGTCGCCGCTGGAGTCGTCGTCCCAGCCCGGGATGACGTCCTTGATCCGTTCCAGGAGCTTGTGCACGGCGGTCCGCTCGATCACGGTGTCCACGGCGATCCCGGCGACGAGCTTCACCATCCCGAGCTGGTCGAGCTCGCCGAACGACGACGAGTAGTCGGTCAGCAGACCCTTGGCAACCAGCTGGAGCAGGATGTGGTTGTCGCCCTCGAAGGTGGTGAAGACGTCGGTGTCCGCGCGCAGCGCGTCGAAGCGGTTGGCCGACAGGTAGCCGGCACCACCGCAGGCCTCCCGGCATTCCTGGATCGTCTCCGAGGCGTGCCAGGTCCCCAGCGCCTTGGTCCCGGCAGCCCGCGACTCCAGCGCGCGGCGGGTCCGCTCGTCGACCTCGTCGGTGGCGGAGAAGACGGCGTGCAGCTGACCGGCGAGCACCTCCTGGGCGAAGTGCAGCGCGTAGGTCCGCGCCAGCAGCGGGAACAGCCGGCGCTGGTGCAGCCCGTAGTCCAGGAGCAGCTCCTCACCGCCGCCCGGGTTCCCGAACTGACGACGTCCCAGGGCGTACTTCACCGCGATCGAGAGCGCCACCTTGCTGGCGTTGATCCCGGCCCCGCCGACGCAGACCCGGCCCTGGACCAGGGTCCCGAGCATCGTGAAGAACCGGCGGTCGGGGTTCTCGATCTCGGAGGTGTAGACCCCGGTCTCGGTGACGTCGGCGTACCGGTTGAGCAGGTTCTCCCGCGGGATCCTGACCCCGTCGAAGGCGATCCGACCGTTGTCGACGCCGTTGAGCCCGATCTTGGGGCCGTCATCGGTGATCCGGACCCCGGGCAGCACCGCGCCGTGCTCATCGCGGACCGGGACCACGAACGCGTGCACGCCCTCGGACTGCCCGCCGATCTGGAGCTGGGCGAAGACGACCGCGACCCGGGCGTGCGCGGCGGCGTTGCCGATGTAGTCCTTGCGGGCCGCATCGTCGGGCGTGGTGATCACGAACTCTCGGGTCTCCAGGTCGTACTTCGCGTAGGTCCCGAGCGCCTGGACGTTCGACCCGTGCCCGGTCTCGGTCATCGCGAAGCAGCCCATCAGGTCGGCCGCGACCAGGTCGCGCAGGTAGGCGTCGTGGTGCCGCTTCGTGCCGAGCTGCAGGATCGCCCCACCGAAGAGCCCGAACTGGACGCCGACCTTGACCAGGACCGACAGGTCCCCGAAGGCCATCGTCTCGAACGCCGCGACCGAGGCCCCGATGTCGCCACCGCCGCCGTACTCGGTCGGGAAGCCGAGGCCGGTCTGCCCGGTGCCGGCGAGCTCGACCACGACGTCCTTGACCCGTTCGCGGAACTCGGTGCGACCCATCTCGCGCTGGTCGTCGAGCACGCCGGCGTGCTCGACGAGGCGCTTGCGGGTGAGGTTCCTGACCTCGACGTAGGTTCCGTCGAGCAGGGCGTTCAGCGCCGGGACGTCGACGACGGGAGCAGGAGGTGTCTGGTCGGCCATGCCATCACTGTGCCAGGGTGCCGGTTAAGCGGAAAGTGCTCAGGGACGGCCGAAGTAGTTGGGCGGGACCCAGTAGTACATCGAGTCGATCGACACCGGTCGACCGGTCCGCGGCGCGTGGATGATCTGCCCGTTGCCGAGGTACATCGCCACGTGGTGGATCGTGTCCGGGGTATCACCCCAGAAGACCAGGTCACCGGGGCGCAGGTCGTTGACGCCGATGTGGCGGGTCTGGGCGTACTGGGCTGCGGAGTAGTGCGGCAGCCCGACGCCGCCGGCGTTCCAGGCCATCATCGTCAGACCCGAGCAGTCCCAGGCGTTGGGCCCAGCAGCAGCCCAGAGGTACGGCTCGCCGAGCTGCGCCTTTGCGAACCGGATCGCTCGGGCAGCCGCGGCCGTCGATGCCGGCGGCAGGTCGGAACCCCCGCTCGGTGGCGCTGTGGCGCCCCCGCCTGCGGAGTCGTTCGCAGCCGCGGCAGCCGCAGCAGCCGCCGCAGCTGCAGCCTTGTCCGCCGCCGCCTGGGCCGCCTTCTGCTGGGCGATCTGCTCGAGGCCGTTCTGCCGACGGGTGGCCAGCGTGATCGAGATCTTCTCGGCCCGGGCCAGCTCGGCGAGCAGCTGACGGCGCTCGGCCGCGATCGAGGCCGCCGCCGCCTGGGCGGCGTTGGCGGTCGCAGCTGCCTGGTCCCGGGTCAGCGCCGCCTTGGCGGTCAGGGCCTGCTGGTCGCGCTTGGCGGCCTCGGCCTCGGCGCGCTTGTTCTTGGCCAGGATGTCGGCCGCGGCGAACTCGTCGTACCGCTCCTGCAGGGTGGCCCCGACACTCTGGGTGACCGCGATCCGATCGGCCACCTCCTGGGGTCCACCGCTACCGAGGTACGCCGTGAACGAGGTCAGCTCGGTCCCGCTCTGGAAGCTCTGCACCGCCAGGTCGGCGATCCCCTCCCGCTGGTTCTCGACGTCCTGGCTCGCGGCGCGGGCGTCGGCCGCGGCCTTGCTGGCCCGGGCCGTGGCCTGCTGGAGCTGCCACCGGGCACCGTTGTACTGCTCGGCGGCCATCTCGGCCTTGGTCGCGGCGGCCTGGAGCCGGTTCTGGGCGACGACGAGCTCGGCCCGGATCGCGGCCACGTCACCGGCTCGTCGGGTGACGGCGTCCCGCGCGGCCTCGACCTGCGAGCGGGTCGGGATCGTGGGCTTCTTGTCGGCGTCGGCCACCGGGCCGAGCGTGATCACGGTGACCGCGGCAACGACCCCGGCGAGCGTCGTACGGGTTCGGGTGCGCACGGCCGGACCTCGCTCTGCTGGGGGGAAGAAGCAGCCGGGTGCATCCGGCTGCGGTCTCCGACGGTAAACCCCATCAGTCACAAAGGAAACATCTATCCCAGAAAAATCTCATGGGCACGGCGTGTCGGCTTGCGAATTACAACAATGTCATTTCGCCGACGGGTTCAGGTCGGCGGTCGTCGGCTCCACGATCGGTACCTCGGCCGTGTCCGTGGTCGGGTGCGAGCTGCGTCCCTGCCGGTCGAACTTCTGGCCCGTGGCCAAGCCCGCCAGGTAGACCGAGATCACCGCGATCGCCAGCCCGGCGATGTCGTCGGCGATGTAGTGCCAGCCGAAGTACGTCGTCGCCGTCACGGTCAGGGCCGAGAACGTCCAGAGGCCGCGGCGCAGCCACCGGGTCTTGATCGTGTAGTGCCCGACCAGGGCGACGCACACCGTGATCGCCACGTGCAGCGAGGCGAACCCGGCGACCGACTGCACACCGTCGGTGAACGGGTCGAAGAGCTTGAGCTGCCGGCCCTCGTACAGGGCGTCCTGGAGGTCCTTGACGGCCGTGTGCGGGAGGTCGGTGTACAGCGAGGGGTAGTAGAAGTTCGGGCCGAGGGTCGGCAGCGCGTAGTAGCTCAGCGTTCCCAGCGCCCAGCAGAGGCACTGCGCGGTGACGAACCAGTAGCCGAAGCTGACGTTGCGCGACCAGACCGACCAGATCACGATCGAGACCGGGACCATCGGCAGGAAGAAGACGTAGACGTACGAGAGCAGGTGCGCGGAGATCCCGGTCCCCAGGGCACTGTGCAGCACCGTGGAGAGGTCGTGACCGAAGAGCAGCCACTCGTCCATCCGGTGCAGCGCGCGGTCGTACTTCCGCGGGTTGCCGTCGCTGGACATGATGAAGGGCAGGAAGTTCTTCAGGTTCCGGTAGCTGACGTAGGTGACGTAGAAGCCGATCAGACCGATCACGACCAGCTTGAGCCGTTCGCGGGTCCAGTGCTCGCGCACGATCGTCCGGGCCTCGTCGAGGAAGCCGGTGGTGCGGAACCTGGTCCGGTAGAACGAGCGCGGCACCACGTCGGCCAGGAACGCCAGTCCGACCAGCAGCGGGAGCCTGATCCAGGCCGGACCCAGGAAGCCGTCCGGGTCCCGGAGCGGGTAGCCGAGGTCGCGGCTGCAGATGATCGCGAGTGCCCCCATCACCGCCGCGACCGTCAGCAGCATCGCGTAGGCGTGCCGCTGGAGGACAGGCGGCTTCTCCTCCGACACCCGGGGAGCTGCCCCGGACTCGTCAGCAGGCTCGGAGGCCGGAGAGGGGGTCACGATCACGGAGTCTATTCGGGAACCGTCAGTTCTTGCTTTCCAGCGCTGCCAACCGGTCCGCGCGGACCCCCAGCCGGACGTGCTGGCCGACCGCCACGACCTGCCCGAGGTCGGCGACCCCGCTGACCCGCCCCAGGCCGTCGACGTCGAGCTCGAGCCGGACCAGGTCCGGGGTGGCCCGCGCGGCCCTGACCACGCCGGCCAACGGGCCCGACCCGTCCAGGACCAGGGCTGAGCGACGCAGTGCCACCGCGTCCCAGTCGGCCTCCCCGGTGTCCCCGCCGACCAGACGGCCCAGCAGTGCAGCGCCCTCACCGGCTACGACGGTGTCGTAGCCGAGCAGCTCGGCCGCCGACGCGTCGACCGGCGCAGCCCAGACCTCAGCGAGTCCCCCGACCTGGACCAGCTCGCCCGCACGCATCACCGCGATCCGGTCGGCGACGGCGAACGCCTCCTCGTGGTCGTGCGTCACCACCAGGCTGGTGGTCCCGGCCCGCCTCAGGATGTCCGCCACCTCGGCGGCCAGCCGTTCCCGCATCCCGCGGTCCAACGCGCTGAACGGCTCGTCGAGGAGCAGCAGCCGGGGTTCGACCGCCAGTGCCCGGGCCAGGGCGACCCGCTGCCGCTCACCGCCGGACAACGTCGCCGGCATCCGGGCGGCGTACCCGTCCAGCCCCACCAGGTCGAGCAGCTCGCCCACCCGGGCTCGCACCTCGGCCCGACGGCGACGGCGGAGCCGGAGCGGGTACCCGATGTTCGCGGCCACGTCGGCGTGCGGGAAGAGCTGACCGTCCTGGAACATCAGGGCGAACCCGCGCCGGTGGACCGGGGTGCCCGCCAGGTCGGCGCCGCCGTACGCGATCACCCCCCGGTCGGACCGCTCCAGCCCGGCGATCGCCCGCAGCAGGGTCGACTTCCCGCACCCCGACGGACCGAGGACCGCCGTGACCGACCCGGGCGGGAGATCCAGGTCGACGGCATCGACCGCGACCACCGTGCCGCGACGACCGTCGTCGAACCGGACCGTGAGATCACGGACCGTCAGCGTGCCTGCGCTCCCGCTCATCTCAGAAGGCTCCCATCGAACCGACCCGGAACCGGTCCACGGCCAGCATCACCGCACCGGTGGCCGCGGCGAGCAGGACCGACGCCGCCAGCGCCATCCCGAAATTCTCCGAGCCCGGGTGACTGATCAGGCGGAAGATCACCACCGGCAGGGTCGGGTCGTCGTCGCGGGCCAGGAAGCTGGTGGCGCCGAACTCCCCCAGCGAGACCGCGAACGCGAATCCGACCGCGGCGACCACCGCCCGCCAGGCGTGCGGCAGGTCGACCGACAGCGCGACCCGGAACGGGCCGGCCCCCAGCGAGGAGGCGGCCTCGCGCTGCCGGGGATCGATCGAGGAGAGCACCGGCGCCAGGGTCCGCACCACCAGCGGCAGCGCCACCATCGCCTGGGCCAGCGGCAGCAGCAGCGCGGAGGTGCGCAGGTCCAGCGGCGGTCGGTTCAGGGTGATCAGGAACCCGAAGCCCAGCGTCACCGCCGAGACTCCCAACGGCAGCATGAACGCCCCGTCGAAAGCGCCGAGCATCCGGCGCCCGGACCTCGAGCGCGGCCGCCGCGACACCAGGTACGCCACGACCGCGCCGAGGACCAGCGCGATCGCAGCAGCCTGCACCGCGACCTCGAACGACGTCGCCAGCGCCCTGGTCGCCGTGACCAGCAGGGCGTTGCCGGCGCCCTCGGTCTGCAGGGCGCGGTAGTTGTCCAGGCTCCAGCCGGCGTCGGTACGCAGCGAACCCAGCACCAGCGACACCAGCGGGGTCATCAGGAAGCCGACCACCAGCGCCGTCCAGACCAGCACCAGGACGTCGCGCCGGCCCGGGCGGCGGCCGACCGGAGCGGTCCGGCTCAGCGCGGCGCCGCGGGTACGGGCCCGGGCGGAGACCAGCAGCAGGCCGGTGACCAGGGCGATCTGCAGCACCGAGAGCGCCGCGGCCGCCTGCAGGTCGAGCTCCTGGGTGGTGAGCTGGTAGATCTCGGTCTCGACGTTGGCGTAGCGCAGGCCGCCCAGGGTGAGCACGATCCCGAACGACGTCGAGCAGAACAGGAAGACCACGCTGGCCGCCGAGGCGACGGCCGGCAGCAGGGCAGGAGCGGTGACGGTGCGGAACACCTGCCACGGCGAGGCGCCCAGCGCAGCCGCTGCCTCCTCGGTACGACGGTCCAGCCCCTCCCAGAACGAGCCGACCGTCCGCACCACGACGCTGACGTTGAAGAAGACCAGCGCCGCGATGATCGCGGTCGGCGTACCGTCCAGGCCCAGACCACCCAGGGGCCCGGACCGGGCGATCAGCTGCCGGAAGGCCACCCCGGCGACCACCGTCGGCATCACGAACGGGACCACGATCAACGTCCGCAGCAGGGCCTGGCCCGGAAAGCGGAGCCGGTGCAGCGCGTACGCGACCGGAACCCCCAGGAGCACCGAGAAGAGGGTCGCCAGCCCCGCCGACCACAGCGTGAACCAGAGCACCCGGTGGATCCGCTCGCGACCGAGGACCTCGGCAACGCCGCCCGGGTCGAACGAACCGTCCGGCCAGAAGCCACGGGCGACCATCCCCGACACCGGGTACAGGAAGAAGGTCCCGAGCACGGCGAGGGGCACCACGGCCAGCGCCGCGGTCCCCCACGCGGCCCCCCTCCACCTGCCCGGGCGCAGCATCAGCGCGTCGTCAGATCGCGCCAATCGCTGAGCCACGACTCGCGGTTCTTCGTGATCTCAGCAGCAGCCACCGCGACCGGAGCCGGCGAGACCGGCGCGAACTTCGCCCAGTCGGCCGGCAGGGCCACCGCAGTGTCGACGGGGTACACGTACATGTTCTCCGGCAGCGCGGCCTGGAAGTCGTTGCCGATCATGAAGTCGATGAACTTCTGCATCCCGGCCGGGTTCTTCGCACCTCTCAGCACGCCGGCGTACTCCACCTGGCGGAAGCAGGTGTCCAGCAACGCGCTGGTGGTCGGGGTGGTCTTGCCCTCGGGGATCGTGAACGGGGGCGAGGAGGAGTACGACAGCACGATCGGCCGGTCACCGGTGCCGCCGCCGGCGGTGAAGTCGACCTGGTACGCGTCGCTCCATCCGGCGTCGATCTTGACGTCGTTGGCCAGCAGGCTCTCCCAGTAGGCCTTCCACCCGTCGCCGTAGGTGCCGATGGTCGCCAGCAGGAAGGCCAGGCCGGGCGAGGAGGTGTTGGCGCCCGGGGTGACGAACAGGCCCTTGTACGCCGGAGCGACCAGGTCCTCGAAGTTCTTCGGCGGGGTGATGCCCTTCGTGGCGAACCAGGTGTTGTCGACGTTGACGCAGACGTCCCCGTAGTCGATCGGGGTGAGGAACGAGTCGGACTGGTCGGGCACCTGGTACTGGGCCAGCGACGCCGGTGCCGACGGCGGGGAGTACGCAGCGAGCACCCCTTCGTCGATCGCCCGGGTGGCGAAGGTGTTGTCGATCCCGAAGACACCGTCGGCGATCGGCGCGTCCTTGGTCAGCACGAGCTTGTTGGTCAGGGTGCCGCCGTCGCCGTTCGTGGCGATCTTGACGGTGATACCGGTCTGCTCGGTGAACTTCGCGATCACCTCGTCGGCCATCGCCCACGAGTCGTGGGTGGCGACCGTGATCGTCGAGCCCCGCAGGTCCTCGACCTTGACGGTCGCCTCCTCGGTGCTCCCGCAACCACTGAGCGCGAGCCCGGCGACCAGCAGCAGCCCGACACCGACATTCGTAAAACGGGTACGCATGACTCTCCTTCGACTTCCTTCGCCGGTACTAACCGGTGCAGGTTCAAGGGTCTGCGGCGGATCCGCACTCTCAGCGCCTAGACAAAGCAGGGCGCTCCCCTGTCGTGAGGTGCCAGGTTAGCGCAGGCCGTTCACCTGTCAGGACACCGGGGGAAGCGTGTACGAGCGGGTGCCGTCGTCGGCGTCGGTCCGGGTCAGGTCGCCGGTGATCGCGAGCAGCTCCAGATGGGCCAGGGTCTCGAAGGCAGCCAGTACGCCGTCGAAGGGGCCCAGCTCGGAGCGCTTGCGCTCGTGCCGGGTCCAGGGCAGCACGTCGGCCACCTCCCACGCGGTCCGGGCCCCACCGGCGACGGCCTCGCGGCACTGCACCAGCCGGTCGTCGTGGTGGGCGACCAGGTCGTCGACCCGCGCGTGCGAGCTCGGCGCGACCGGCCCGTGCGCCGGCAGCAGCATCAGGTCGGGAAGCGCACGCACCTTGGCCAACGAGTCCAGGAAGTCCTTGAGCGGGTTCTCCACCCAGGCCGGCTCGAACCCGACCGACGGCGTGATCGTCGGCAGCACGTGGTCGCCGGCGAAGAGCAACCGCTGAGCGGTATCGGCGAAGACGTAGTGGCCCTGGGTGTGGCCCGGGGTCGCGACCGCATCGAGGGTCCGACCGCCGACGTCGATCACCAGGTCCCGGTCGAGCCAGACGTCCGGCATCCCGTAGTTGTGGGTCGGCTTGTCCTCGCGCGGCATCATCTGCCGCCAGCCCTCGGCCAGCTCGAGCGCGCCGGCCGCGACCAGCCGGGTCAGGTTCGGGTCGATCTGGAGGCGCTCGTCGTGCATCAGGTCCATCGAGGCCTTGTCGCCGATGCCGAGGCTCACCTCGGCCCCGGTCTCCTGCCCGACGACCCATGCCTGGGTGTAGTGGTCGCGGTGCATGTGGGTCACCAGGAACCGGCGGATGTCGGTGGTGGAGTAACCGATCTGCGAGAGCGAGGACTCGAACAGCGAGCGCGACTCGGGGATCGCCCAGCCGCCGTCGATCAGCACCAGACCGCTCTCGGTCTCCATCACGTAGACGTTGATCGCCCGCAGACCGTCCATCGGCAGCGGCAACGGGATCCGGTGCACCCCCGGCGCGACCTGCCAGGCGCCCGGCTCGGTCCACAGGGTTCCGGAGTCCGGGCTGATCTGACGGGAGGTCTGGCCTGCGTGAGCCGGCAGCTCGGAGTCGGTCATGGAGCCATCATCACAGTGCAGGCGGTCACCGGCTCACGAGCCCCCGGCCGGTGATCAGGGTCAGGTCCTTGGCCACGACGACACCTCCGGGAGCGTCGCAGACCGCCTGGACGGCGTTGACCAGCCGCATCGCGGTGGTGATCATCCCGGACACGTTGTGGTCGCCGTGCTCGCCGTGGTGGGTGAAGTCGACCTTCATCATCGGCTCGCCGAAGATCTCGACCCGGTATCCGCCGTCGCCCTCGGCCGGCTGCGGCCAGTCCGGTCCCTGGGCGGGGTTGGTCCGGGTGACGTGGTCGAGCTGGACCCGCGGGACGCCGTCCACCGTCCCGATGACGCCGAACTTGACCGCGCCCATCGAGCCGGCCGGGACGTCGCACGAGTCGATCTTCAGGTCCACCTCGGACGGGATCCGGTCGTGGTACTCGGTCAGCACCGGGTCGAGCTCGAGGTCGAGTCCCGCGGCGATCTGACGGACGACCGGCCCCCAGGCGGCGGTCAGCACCCCGGGCTGCCAGAGCATCGCCGGGTAGTCCATCGGGCGACCGAAACCGTAGAGGTCCTGCATCACCACCGGCTGGTAGTACGTCGAGTAGTCACAGATCTCGCTGACGACGACCTTGTCGATGCGCTGCGACAGGCTGGTCATCACCAGCGGCAGGACGTCGTTGGCGAAACCCGGGTCGATGCCGTTGACGTGCAGGCTGGCGCCGTTCGCCGCTCCCGCGGCGTTGATCCGGTCGACGTACGAGTCCAGGCCGGTGCCGTCCGGGAAGGTCAGCACGACCGGGCCCGAGGAGATCACGTTGATGCCGTGCTCGACGATCTCGACCAGGTCCTCCAGGGCGTCGAAGATCCGGTCGTCGGTCATCGCCGAGTGCAGGACGGCGTCCGGCTTCAGCGCGTAGAGGGCTTCCTTGTCGTTGGTGGCGATCACCCCGAGGTCGCGGTCGAGCCCGGCGAGCCGACCGGCGTCCTGGCCGACCTTCTCGGGGTTGGAGACCCAGAGGCCGACCAGCTCCAGGTCGGGGCGGGCGTCGATGCCGGCGATGGCGTGCCGACCGATGGTGCCGGTCGACCAGGCCACGACCCGCTTGACGGCAGTCATCGTGCCGCCAGGTCGGGGAGCTTGAAGTCCAGGTTGGGGATGTCCAGTCCGCCGTCGACCTCGACCACCTTCCCGGTGAGGAAGGACCCGGCCCGACTGGCGAGGTAGACCACCGCGGCCGAGATGTCCTCCACCTGGCCGACGCGTTGCATCGTGGTCTTCTCGGCCAGCTCGGTCATCACCGCCTGGTCACTGGCGACGTAGTCCAGGGCGCTGGTCATGATCGAGCCGGTACCGATCGCGTTCACCCGGATCAGCGGCGCGAGGTCCTTGGAGACCAACCGGGTCCAGTGGGTCAGCGCTGCCTTGGCGGTGCCGTAGGCGACGTACCCCCGACCGGAGACCCGGCCGATCACCGAGGAGATGTTCACGATCGAGCCGCCCGGGTTCTCCCCGGTCAGCATCAGCGGGACCGCAGCCCGGGTGAGGGCGTGCGCCGTGGCGACGTTGAACTTGAACGCGTCGACGAGGAAGTCCTCGTCGGTGTCCAGGAACGGCAGCGGCATGGTGCCGCCGACGTTGTTGACGATGATGTCGAGGCGCCCGAACTCGTCGAACGCCTTCTGGGCGAGCGCCGCGGTCTGGTCCAGGTCGCTCAGGTCGGCCTTGACCACCAGGGCGCGCCGGCCGGCGGCCTCGATCTGCGCAGCCACCTCGGCCAGCTGGGACGAGTGCCGGGCCGAGATGACGACGTCGGCTCCTGCCTGGGCCAGCGCGATCGCGGCAGCTGCGCCGATGCCTCGGCCCGCGCCGGTGACCACGGCGACCTGGCCGTCGACGGTGAAGCGATCCAGGATGGTGCCGGCTCTGGGTACGTGGCTGTCAGTCATGCCGGAACTGTAACGTGTTCTAGTTTCAGGCGGAAGGGCCGAAAAGCACGAGAGCCTGTCCCGAAGGACAGGCTCTCGTGAAGGTTCTTCTGGTCAGGCGACCTGCAGCGGCGTGCTGCGTCGCGACTGACGGATCGCGATGCTGCCCGCAGCCACCAGACCGAGGCCACCGATGAGCAGGCTCAGGTGCGGGCCGCCGGTGTTCGGCAGGGTGCCCCCGGGCGGGGTCACGACCGCGCTACCCGGCAGCACCGTGATGTTCAGGGACTGCTCGCAGGCCGGAGTGACACCAGCCATCATCGCCTGCACCCGGAGGGTGAGCACCGTCTCGGCGTCCACCTCGGGAACGTTGAAGGTCGCTGCGAAGGAGTCCGACTGCGCAGTCTTGGTGACGCCGTTGAACTCGGCGATCCAGGACGTGGTGTCGACCGCAGCGCGGCCCAGACCGTCGTCGGTGACGACCTTCTGTGCTTCTGCGGACACCTTGAGCTTGGTGCCGCCGAACACCTTCTGCGCGTTGATCGTCACCTTGCAGGACGTTTGCGGGTAGGCATTTGCCGATGGTGCGAACCCGAAGGCCACAAACAGCGCAGCCAGGGTCGTTACCCCGATCACAATCAGCTTCTTCATCTACTCGTCTCCCGTGTCAGTGCGTCACGCCCTCTGCGCGCAGCACATCAGGTGGGTCTTATCCCTATTCATACAACGACCTGATTACGTGCCCGTTACGGCACGAGTCAGATAAAAACGGTCAAAACGTTCCCGGGCAAGCCGGTTGACCCCTGGAGGATGCCCCGAACGGCAGCGAACAAGCGAGCCGCGCTCAAAGTACCCCCAGCCGGTCTAGTCGGCTTGCCAAT
The DNA here is from genome assembly GCA_026392455.1 of Propionibacteriales bacterium. Lineage (GTDB taxonomy): Bacteria > Actinomycetota > Actinomycetes > Propionibacteriales > Nocardioidaceae > Marmoricola. The sequence continues at coordinate 29,446 of JAPLCB010000001.1, forward strand.
CACCCCAGGTCCGACTGAACCACTACATCTGCGCTCCGCACTGTACGTGACAAAGGTCCCTTGAGTCCCATCCTGGGCCAGAACAGTGGGTCACCAGTGGGTCACACCAGCCCGGAGCACGTGCCCGACGCCTACTCGGCGGGGCGGGAAAGGACCGCATGAGTGGTGATCGCCCGGGCGATCACCTTCCCGTTCTGGGTGATCTCCGCCTCGGCCGAGGAGATCCGCCGACCGGCCGAGACCACCGTCCCCCGGCAGTGCAGGGTGACGCCGGGAACAGCGGCCCGGACGTACTGCACGCTGAGCTGGACGTGCGGGGCCGAGCAGCCCGCGGGGAGACCATGGTGGGCGGCCCACCCGCTGGTGGTGTCGAGCAACGAGCTCAGGAACCCGCCGTGCACGATGCCGCCACCGTTGCAGTGCTCCGGGCCCGGATCGGCCTCGACCAGCGCCACCCCGTCGACCAGGCTCAGGTACCGGAACCCGAGCAGGGCGGAGAAGGGCCCGGGCGCTGGCACTCCCGGAGTCAGCTCGTACGACGTCGCCATGCCCGGAGCCTAGTCACCGGCCCTGGTCACACCAGGTAGTGGAACAGCGGGCTGCCGGGCTCGACCGCCTCGACGCCGAGCCCGCTGTCCTCCATCCGCGCGAGCAGACCGTCCAGGTCGGCAGCACTGCCCAGCTCGATGCCGATCAAGGCGGGGCCGGTCTCCCGGTTGTTCCGCTTCACGTAGTCGAACAGCGTGATGTCGTCGTCCGGACCGAGGATCTCGGCGAGGAAACGGCGCAGCGCACCCGGCTCCTGAGGGAAGCTCACCAAGAAGTAGTGCTTGAGCCCCTGGTGGATCAGCGAGCGCTCGAGGATCTCGCCGTACCGACTGATGTCGTTGTTGCCGCCCGAGATCACGCACACCACGGTGCTGCCCCCCGGGAGGTCCACCCCGGCGCGCAACGCGGCCGTGGCCAGTGCGCCGGCAGGCTCAGCGATGATGCCGTCGGCCTGGTAGAGCGACAGCATCTCGGTACAGACCAGGCCTTCGTCGACCGAGACCAGCTCGCAGCCGGCGGCAGCCACCAGCGGATAGGTGTGCTCGCCGACGATCCCGACCGCAGCGCCGTCGACGAAGGGATCGACGGCCGCCAGGCGCACCGGCGCTCCGGCGGCAAGAGCGGCGGTCATCGACGGCGCCCCGGCAGGTTCGGCGCCGATCAACCTGGTCGTGGACGCACCGCCGAACCAGGCCGCCATCCCGGCCAGCAACCCCCCGCCGCCGACCGGTACGACGACCGCGTCCGGAGCACCCTCGAGCTGGGCGACGATCTCGGCGGCCACGGTCCCCTGGCCGGCGATCGTCCGAGGGTCGTCGAAGGCGGGGACCAGGGTCGCCCCGGTCTCGCTGGCGTCCGCGCACGCGGCGGCGTACGCGTCCTCGTAGGAGTCGCCGACGACGATCACCTCGACCACGGCCCCACCGATCGCGAGGATCCGTTCGCGCTTCTGCCGCGGCGTCGTCCCGGGGACGAAGATCCGGCCGCGGGTGCCCAGCCGGTCGCAGGCGAAGGCAACGCCCTGCGCGTGGTTGCCCGCGCTGGCGCAGACGACGCCGTTGGCCCGGGTCGCCTCGTCGAGCTGGACGATGAAGTTGTACGCGCCCCGGATCTTGTAGGACCGGACGGCCTGGCGGTCCTCGCGCTTGAGCCAGACCTGGAACCCGGTGGCCTCGGTCAGGCGCGGGCTGAACTCCAGCGGCGTCCGCACGACGACGTCGCGCAGGCGCGCAGCGGCAGCCTCGATGTCGGCGGTGGTGACGGAAGCAGTCATGGTGCGACGACGCTACCGGGTTTCGCGTTGCCGGTTGAGGTGCGAGCGCAGCGAGCCTCGAACCCAGCAGCTGTCAGGGCTTGGTCGCCAGCGTCAGCGCGAAGTCGCCGTCCTCGTCGGTCCAGACCCGGGTGATGCCGAAGCCGGCAGCCTCCAGCTCCGCAGCGATGTTGCTGACCCGGAACTTGGTGGAGATCTCCACCCGGATCTCCTCGCCGCTGGCGAGGTCGAGGACCAGGTCGGCCCCCGGGATCGAGACCCGCTGCGGCATCTCGGCCCGCAGCCGCAGGTCCATCCTCTCCATGTGGGCGTCCCAGAACGGGACGTAGGAGAACCCGTCGAGGTCGAAGTCGGCGCCGAGCTCGCGGTTCAGCACCCGCAACGAGTTCAGCACGAACTCGCCGGTGACTCCGGCGGAGTCGTTGTACGCCGAGATCAGCCGGTCCGCGCTCTTGACCAGGTCGGTGCCCAGCAGCAGCGAGTCGCCGGACTCCAGGGTGTCCGCGAGCGCACCGAGGAAGGCACCGCGCTCCTCGCGGTAGAGGTTGCCGATGGTGCCGCCGAGGAACGCCACCATCCGCCGGCCGCCCGAGACCGTCGAGCGCGGCAGGTGCGCCAGGTGCAGCGTGAAGTCACCGACGACGGCCTCGACCTGGACTCCGGGGTAGCTGACCGCGATCTGGTCGGCAGCGGCGCGCAAGGTGGCCTCGGAGACGTCGACGGGCGCGAAGCACTCGAGCTGCCCGGTGCTGGTGAAGGCGTCCAGCAGGATCCGGGTCTTCTCGCTGGTGCCGCTGCCGAGCTCGACCAGCGTGGTCGCACCGCTCGCGGAGGCGATCTCGCCCGCGTGCTCGGTCAGGATCGCGTGCTCGCGCACGAACGGGTAGTACTCCGGCAGCCGGGTGATCTGGTCGAAGAGGTCGGAGCCGGCGTCGTCGTACAGCCACTTGGGCGGGAGTGCCCGCGGGTGGCCGGCGAAACCGCGGCGGACGTCGTCGACCAGTGAGCCGCTCGCCCAGTCGGGGTCGAGCAGGACGGAGACGACGGGTTCGCGGACGGATGTCACGGGGTGGCTCCTGCCAGTGGGGTGGGCGCGCCGCCATCGGCCAGGCGCACGCCGGAGAGCGCCCAACGCGCTCCCGGCGGGAAGAAGTTGCGGTACGTCGCGCGGGCGTGGCCCGGCGGGGTCAGGGCGCAGCCACCGCGGAGCACCATCTGGCCGGACATGAACTTGCCGTTGTACTCGCCGATCGCGCCCTCCGAGGGGTGGAACCCCGGGTAGGCCAGGTACGCCGAGGACGTCCACTCCCAGCAGTCGCCGTAGACCTGGCGCAAGGAGCCGTCCGCTGGGCCGGCCGCGCGCGGGTGGAAGGTCTCCGCGTCGGCCAGGTTCCCGACGACCTCGCGCGGACCCGCCGTCGTCACGGCGTGCTCCCACTCCGCCTCGGTGGGCAGGCGCTTGCCGGCCCAGGTCGCGTACGCGTCAGCCTCGTACTGGCTGACGTGGCTGGCCGGCAGGCCGGGGTTCACCGGCCAGGTGCCGGAGAGGGTGTGCTCGAACCAGACACCGTCAAGGTGCTCCCAGTAGAACGGCGCTTTCCAGCCCTCGGCCTTGACCTTCGCCCAACCGTCGGAGAGCCAGAGCTCGGGACGGGCGTAGCCGCCGTCCGCCATGAAGGCCAGCCACTCGCCGTTGGTGACCAGCCGGTCGGCCAGCCGGTAGGGGTTGAGCCAGGTCTGGTGCCGCGGCAGCTCGTTGTCGAAGCTGAAGGCGGATCCCTGGTGCCCGATCTCGACCAGTCCGCCCTCGACGTCCACCCAGCCGAGCGCGTCGGACTCGGCAACCTGGCTCGGGGCGCCGGCGTACGTCGGGCGCAGCGGGTTCAGCGACAGGACGTGCTTGATGTCCATCAGCAGCAGCTCCTGGTGCTGCTGCTCGTGGTGGAAGCCGAGCTCGATGGTGGGCAGCAGCTTCTCCAGGGTGCCCTCGTCGAGGGTCTCGACCAGGTCGCGGACCCGACCGTCGACGTTGCCGCGGTAGACCCCGACGTCGTGGGCCCCGGGACGGGTGATCACACCGCGCTCGGTGCGGGAGAACCGCGGGCCGACGGCCTCGTAGTAGCTGTTGAAGAGGAACCAGTACTGGTCGCCGAACGGCCGGAACCCGGCCTCGTGCTCCGCCAGCAGGAAGGTCTCGAAGAACCAGGTGACGTGCGCACGGTGCCACTTCGTCGGGGAGACGTCGGCCATCGACTGGACCGTCTGGTCCTCCGGCGAGAGCGGCGCCGCCAGGCTCTCGGTGTGCGCCCGGACCTCGTCGTACCGACCGACGAGCGATGCAGCATCCGGTACCGGGGTGGTCATACGGTCCTCCTAGTCAGGCTCCTAGGAGCCTAGGCACCCGCACCGACAAAGACGAGGGGCGGCAGCGAGACGTCAGCGATTGTTCACATGTGCCGTTACGTACCCTTCGGACCCGGTTCCATTCCAGATTGGAGCGGGGCCGTGGGGCACGATGGGGCCGTGATCGACATCGCAGCCGAGCAGGCGCTGACTCCGGCGAGCCGGGACCAGGTGTTCCTCGACAGCGCCGGATCGTCGCTGCCCACCGACCGGGTCGTCGACACCGTGGTGGCCCACCTGCGGCGCGAGGCCCGGGTCGGCGGCTACCGGGCCGCGCAGGAACGGGCCGACGACCTGGCCGGACTCCCGGTCGCGGTCGGCCGGCTGCTGGGCTGCGCCCCTGACCTGCTCGCGTTCTCCGACAGCGCCACCCGGTCCTGGTCCCAGTTCGTCACGGCGCTGCCGTGGGCCCCCGGGGACAGGATCCTGATCTGCGGGAACGAGTACGCCAGCAACGCGATCGCCCTGCTCCAACGGGCCCGGCACGACGGCGTCGTGGTCGAGGTGGTCCCGACCGACCCGGCCGGCGACCCTGACCTGGACGCCCTCGCAGCGCTGCTCGACGAGCGGGTCCGGTTGGTCTCCCTCGTGCAGGTGGCGACCAACTCCGGGCACGTCACCCGGGTCGCCGAGGCGACCGCGCTGGCCCACCAGCACGGCGCGCTGGTCCTGCTGGACGCGTGCCAGTCCGTCGGTCAGCTGGCCGTCGACGTCGAGGCCCTCGGGGTGGATGCGCTCAGCGCCACCGGCCGCAAGTGGCTGCGCGGGCCCCGCGGGACCGGGTTCCTCTACGTCCGGCGCGAGGTCCTCGACGGGCTCGAGCCGCCCGCCGCCGACATGCGCGGCGCCACCTGGACCGGCACGACCTCGTACGAGCTCAACCCGGACGCCACCCGCTTCGAGCTGTGGGAGAACGACGTCGCCGGCCGGCTGGGTCTCGGGGCCGCCGTCGACCACCTGCTCGAGCTCGGCCCCGCGAACGTCGAGGCGGCCGTGCGCGAGCGGGCAGCGGTCCTGCGCAGCGGTCTCGGCGCCCTGGCCGGCGTACGGCTGCACGACGTCGGGACCGACCTGGGCGGGATCGTCACCTTCACCGTGGACGGGCGCGATCCGCTCGCGGTGCGCGACGCCCTGCGCGAGGCCGGAGTCACCGTCTCGGTGAGCGTGCGCACCTCCACCCGGCTGGACATGACCGCCCGCGGACTGGACTCCGTCGTCCGGGCCTCGCCGCACTACTTCGTCAGCGACCTCCAGCTCGAGCAGGCCGTCGGTGCCGTCGCCGCAGCGCGCTAGCCCGCGGGGAGACTGACCAGGAACCGGCAGCCGGGAACCTCGTTGGCGACCGACACGGTGCCGCGGTGCGCCTCGACGATCCCGCGGACGATCGCGAGACCCAGGCCGGCCCCGCTCCCGAAGGACGACCCGGTCTCCGGTGTCCGGGCCGCGCTGCCCTGCCAGGCCACGTCGAAGACCCGCTCCATCTCGTCCTCGGCCAGACCACCGCAGCCGTCGCTGACGCTCAGCTCGACACCGGAGCCCCCGGCGCGTCCGACCACGTGCACCTGACCGTCGGCCGGGGTGTGCCGGATCGCGTTCATCACCAGGTTGCTGACCACCCGGGAGAGCTCGGACGGGTCGGCGATGACCTCCAGGCCGGCGTCGACGGCCCCGCCGAGACGGACGCCGTGGGCCCGCGCGACCGGGTCGGCGCTGGCCAGGGCCTCGCTGACCACGTCGCCGAGCAGGACCGGTTCGAGGCTGAGGCTGAGGTTGCCGGCGTGGATCCGGGAGAGCTCGAAGAGGTCGTCGACCATCCGGACCATCCGGTCGACCTCCGACCGGATCTGCCGGTGGTAGCGCGCCGGGTCGTCGGCCAGCCCGTCCTCCAGCGCCTCGGTCATCGCCCGCATGCCGGCCAACGGGGTCCGCAGGTCGTGGGAGACCCAGGAGATCAGCTCGCGGCGCGACTCCTCGAGCAGGTCCTCGCGGCGCCGGGAGTCCTGCAGCTTCAGGCTCGTCCGGGCGAGCTCCTCGGAGAGCCGTTGCAGCTCGGCCGGGCCCACCGGTGCGTTCTTGAACTCACCGCTCTCGCCGAACCGACGGGCCTCGTCGGTCAGCGAGCTCGACCACCGGGCGATCGCGGTGCCGACCAGCATCGCGCCGGCGACCCCGACCACCCCGGCGACGACCGAGACCAGCACGATCACCCCGAAGTCGTGGGCCGAGAGGAACATCGCCTGGGCGGTCCCGAGCATCGCCGCGATCACGGCCGCGACCGCGACCACCGCCACCGCCCCGATCAACGTACGGACCGACCGGCGGCGCAGGCCGAACCAGACGGCGGCGAGCCCGAGCAGCGCGGTCCCGCCCGCACAGGCGGCGGAGATCAGCACGATGAGGATCTGGTCGTGGTTCATGGCACGGGCTCCCAGCGGTAGCCGACGCCCCACACGGTGACGAGTCGGGTCGGGTTGGTCGGGTCGACCTCGACCTTCTCGCGGAGGCGACGGACGTGGACGGTGACGGTCGAGTGGTCGCCGAACGACCAGCCCCAGACGTGCTGGAGCAGCTCCTCGCGGGAGTAGGCCGTCCCCGGGTGCGCAACCAGGAAGGCCAGCAGGTCGAACTCCCGGACGGTGAGGTTCAGGGTGGTGGCACCGAGGACCGCTTCGTGGCGTCCCGGGTCGACCACCAGGTCGCCGTCGGAGATCGGTCCACCCACAGGCTCGGTCCGCTCGCCGACGCGGCGCAGCAGCGCACCCACCCGCAGCACGAGCTCGCGCGGGCTGAACGGCTTGGTGACGTAGTCGTCGGCGCCGGACTCGAGCCCGACCACCCGGTCGGTCTCCGACCCGAGTGCGGTCAGCATGATGATCGGGACGTCGCCCATCGCACGGAGGCGGCGGCAGACCTCGAGACCGTTGATCCCCGGCATCATCAGGTCGAGCACGACCAGGTCGGCCGGGGCATCGCGCATCGCGGCGATCCCGTCGGCTCCGTCCGCCGCCTCGGCCACGGTGTGGCCGTCGGCGCGCAGGTAGGAGACGACCACCTCGCGCACCGTCACGTCGTCATCGACGACCAGAACCCGCGCCATGCTCACCGTCCTTCGCCGAGCGGCGTCCCACCAGGAGAGCAACCACCACCGCGGTCAAGGTTAGCCCCGCGAACACCAGCCAGCCGCCGACGTAGTCGCGTGGGAGCAGGCTCGGGTTGTCGGCGTGCGCCCCGAACCGTCCGAGCACCGGGACGACCGCGAGGGTGACGCTCCCCAGGACGATCCCGCCGACGATCACCGGGCCCGGAACCGATCGACGCGACAGGCGGACCGCCACCGCCGCCAGTGCGATCGTCACGGGCCCGATGACCGCGTCATGGAGGACGACCCCGCCGACGAGCCACGTCCCGCTGGCCACCAGGTTGTCCACGCCGAGATCGCTCATCAGCCATGCTCCCCAGAGCCCGGCCGCGAGGCCGAGGGCTCCGACCAGGAGCCGGACCAGGCGAACGGGCCGGCTGGGAGTGATCGTGCCGGTCATCCGAGCACCTCGACCTTGGTCACCCATTTGGTCTGGAGCACGCCCGGGCGGTTCGGCGCCATCAGCCGGCACGGGTAGCCGTGGTCCAGCGCAAGCTGCTCGCCGTTGAGCCCGAGCGCGAGCAGGGTCAGGGAGTCGTCGGCGAACTGGTGCGGAAGCAGCGTGCTGCGGTAGGAGCCCGCAGGCTGCAGGGACTCGATGTTCACGTCCCGACCGCGGGGCGCGCCGACCGCGTCGAGCAGGTCGCGCAGCCGCACCCCGGTCCAGGTCGCGTTCGCGCTCCAGCCCTCCACGCAGGCGAGCGGGAGGTCGTGGGTGCGCTGCCGCATCTGCTCGAGATCGGCCCGGGTGAACGCCATCTCGGTCCCGTCGTGGACGACCCGCAACCGGTAGCCGTCGCTGAGAGCCGCGGCGACCACGTCGGCCTCCTTGGCCGACTTGTTCACCGGCAGCCCGCCGGGACCGTTGCCGTCCCGGACACCGAAGACCGAGACGGTACGCAGCCCCGGGACCGTGCTTCCGGCCGTCGCGACCACCGCGACCCCCGAGGCCAGGAAAGCGCCGCGGACCAGACCGCGCCGAGTCAGCGGCGGCTCGCCCTGCATCGATTCCCGGTCGTGGGTACCGGACTCGATGTCGGTCCCCAGCAGGTCGCGGATCAGCGGCAGCTTGACGGCGATGTGCACGGCCAGTGCGCCGATCGCGATCCATCCCAGCGCGTAGTGCGTGCCCCGGAAGTCGAAGCTCCACGGGTACCACTGCGCCGAGTTCGAGATCCCGGACGCGAGCTGGAAGATCGAGGCCGCCACCAGCACGGCGATCGAGACCCGCTCCAGGGTCTCGACCAGGAGCAGCCGGAGGTCCTTGGGCGGGCGGGAGAACAGCTTCGGGAAGACCGCCCAGAGCTTGACCAGGAGCAGCGGCACCGCCGCGGTCCCGGCGATCACGTGCACCCCCTGGGTGAGCTGGTACAGCCGGACCGGACGGGTCGGGAAGGCGAACCACGGATCGGGGCTCTGGGCCCAGTGACTGACCAGGCCGGTGACGAAGCAGAGCCCGAAACTGATCCCGAGCCAGAGGCCGACCCGGGCCGCGACCGCCGGACTCCGCAGCCGGGAGGTGAAGTCGCCCTCGTCGGGGACCCGCGAGACCACGCCGCCCACCACGCCTTCGACCTTCTCGCGAACCTCGGTCAGTCCCATCTCAACGACCCTTCGTCAGCACGGCGAACCAGCGGTTGCCGTGGTGGTGCAGGCCGTCGACGACCAGACCGGTCCCGGCGGCGACCAGACCGATCGCGTCCGCGCCGACCACCGACCAGGGGAACGGCCGGCAGGTCCGCGACGGGGTCTCCAGCCGGATGGTCCGGGTCTCGAGGCCGGCCCCAGGCGCCTCGAGGTCCACCACGACCCGACCGCCCGGAGCCAGCAGTGCCGCGACCCGTGCCAGCAGCGCCCGCGGGTCTCCGCCGATGCCGATGTTGCCGTCGGCCAGCAGTGCGGTCTCCCAGCGTCCCTCACCAGGTACCGGCTCGAAGACGTCGCGCAGCATCGCGGCAACCCCGCGCTCCCGGGTCTGGAAGACCGCCTCGGGAACCACGTCGATGCCGAGGGCCAGGTGGCCGCGTTCGGCGAGGTACTGGGTCATCCGACCCGGACCGCAGCCGATGTCCAGGGTCGGACCGACGCAGCGCGACAGCACCGCCACGTCGGCGGCGTCCGGCGAGCGGCGCCAGGTCGAGACCGGCAGCGCGTGCAACGGCCCGGCTGCTCCCACCACGTGGCACGGCTCACCGCGCAGGGCGGAGGAGAAGACCTCGGCGAAGGAGGTCTGGACGGCGGTCATCGGGACACCACCAGACCCGACGCCCAGGCGTGGGCGAAACGACTGCCCGGAGCCAGCGCCGCCACCTGCTCGGCGTCCGCGACCGTGTCGACGTCGCAGAGCTCCACGGTGTCGGCGATCCGGTGCCCGGCGAAGGCGTCGACCGTGCGGCGGTAGGTCTGCGGCACCGACATCGGGACGTCGACCAGCACCCGGGCGTCGCGCCCGTCGGCCAGCCCCAGGACCCACCAACCACCGTCCGGGGCCGGGCCGAGGACGACGTCGGCCCCGACCAGCCCGTCGGTGACCGCGCCGAGCAGCTCGGCGGTGAGCTGCGGCGTGTCCATGCCGACCTGCACGACCGGCCCGGGGCCGCAGTCGGCGACCCGCGCGTGGGCGTGGGCCAACCGCTCGGCGAAGGTGCTGCCCTCCTGCTCGAAGACGATCCACCCGGCCAGGGCCTCGACGATGGCGTCGCTGCGGGCGGCCAGGGCCAGGTCCCCGGCCAGCGCGAGGTACCGGGTGCCGAACGTCGCCGTACAGACCTCGAGGGTGTCCAGCAGGGCGGCCGCCGCCAGGTCCGCGGCCACCGTCATCCCGACGTCGGCACCGAGCCGGGTCTTGACGTGGCCGGGCACCGGCGCCTTGGCCATCACCAGGACCCGGGCCGTCGTGCTCGTGGCCGGGCTCATCGCAGCACCTCCGCGAAGTCCCGGGTGGCCCGGATCGTCCCGACCAGCGAGCCGGACACCTTCGACCGGGTGCCGAGCGCCCGCGGGTGGTACGCCACGTCGGTCTCGGTGATCACCCAGCCGGCAGCGACCGCCTTGGTCATCAGCTCGACCGGGTAGCCGAACCGACGGTCGCGCACGTCCAGGGCGAGGAGGTCGTCGCGCCGGCAGACCCGGATCGGCGCGATGTCGTGCACCGGGAAGTCCGAGCGCCGCCGCAGGTAGGCAACCACGACCCGGTTGCCGAGGCGCGCGTGCCAGGGCCAGACCCCGCGACCGGTGGGACGTCGCCGCCCGACTGCCATCGTGGCCCGACCGAGGGCGACCTCGGCGACCAGCGGCACCAGGTCGGCGGCGTCGAAGGAGCCGTCGCCGTCCATCACCGCCACCAGCTCGGTACGCGCGGCGAGCACCCCGGCATGCACCGCGGCACCGTAGCCGGGGCGTTTCTCGTGGACGACGTCGGCGCCGAGCCGGGCGGCCACCACCGCGGTGTCGTCGGTCGAGCCGTTGTCCACGACGACGACGCGCATCCCGGCCGGGACCCGGGACAGCACGCCCTCGAGCGCCGGGCCCTCGTTGAGGCACGGCAGGATCAGGGTGCAGGTCGGTTGCATGGAACCAACGTAGGAACTCGGGACCCGGTGCGACCCCGCAAATCCCTTACGGAGAGGTGACGTCGTGCCCCGCAGCCGGGTTTCTGCGCGTTCCGGCTGGTTAGGTGAAGCCATGACTCTCAGTCCCCCCGACGTCGACCCGACGACGGCAGCGCCGTCCTCGCGCGCAGCCTGGACCGGGCTGGGGCTGACGGCAGCCCTGATCGCGACGGCCATGGTGGTTCCGTCGGACACGTTCGCCGTCTTCGTCCAGAACGTCGCCCCGCTGAACAACACCTGGGACCCCCGCGTCGGGGTCGGCACCGTCCCGGCGGTCCTGATCGCGCTGATCGGGACCCGGTACGCCATCGACGCCGCTCAGGCGCTCCCCTGGCGACACCTGCTCGCCGTCGTCTACGGCACCGGGCTGGCCTGGATGCTGTCGCTGGCGTTCGTGGACGGCCGCGACGGTGTCGGCGCCGTGCTGACCACCGACGGCGAGTACCTGAAGACCGCCCGCCTGACCACCGACCTGCCGTACGCGCTGGCCACCTACACCGAGCGGATCCCGTACGACGCCCCGCTGGGCAACCTCCCCGAGCACCTGGCCGGCCACCCACCGGGGGCGCTGACCTTCTTCGTGCTCCTGGACCGACTCGGGCTCAGCGGCGGGTTCACCGCCGGGATGGTCGTCACCCTGATCGCGGCGACCACCGCCGTCGCGGTGCTGGTCACCCTCCGGGTCCTGGCCGCCGAGTCCCTGGCCCGGAGAGCTGCCCCGTTCCTGGTCCTCGGCCCGGCCGCACTGTGGGCCTGCGTCTCGGGGGACGGCATGTTCTCGGCGGTCGCGGCCTGGGGACTGTGCGCACTGGCGCTGGCCGCGACGCGGGAGAGCCCCCGCGCCGCGCTCGGCTGGAGCGTCCTGTCCGGCCTGCTGCTGGGCTACACCGTGATGCTCTCCTACGGCCTGCCGCTGCTCGGGCTGCTGGCGATCGCGATCCTGGTCGCCGCCGGGTCGTGGCGCCCGCTGGTCCCTGCGGCACTGGCCGCCTCGGCGGTGGTGCTGGTCTACGCCGCCTACGGCTTCGCGTGGTGGGAAGCGATCGGGGTGCTCCGGGAGCGCTACTGGGACGGCGTCGCCAGCCAGCGGCCGACCCGGTACTGGATCTGGGCGGACCTCGCCTGCTTGCTGATCGCGGCCGGCCCGCTGCTCGGTGCCGGACTGGCCCAGGCGTACGCCCGCGCCCGCAGCCGGGTCGTCGACGCCGCGTCCGACCCGGACCGCCGGGCCACCCGGGTCGTCCTGCTGCTCAGCGGAGCTGCCACCGCGATCGTCGTGATCGCCGACCTGTCCTTGATGAGCAAGGCCGAGGTCGAGCGGATCTGGTTGCCGTTCATGCCGTGGTTGCTGCTGTCCTGCGCGTTGCTGCCCGAGCGCTGGCGGCGGCGCGGGCTGGTGCTCCAGGTGGTCACGGCCCTCGCCATCGGGCACCTCACCACGTCGTTGTGGTGAACCAGGCAGCTAGCCGACCGGCGCCCGCAGCGCCGCGGTCGCGAACTGCGGCAGGCCGACGTCCGGGGTGATCTGCGCGCTGAACCCGAGCTCGCGCTTCGCGCGCTCCGGCGAGGCCACCACGTGCCGGACGTCCCCGAGCCGGTACCGGCCGGTGATCTCGGGCTCCCGGGGAACCGCGGCACCGCGGGCCACCGCGGAGGCGACCTCCCCGATCGGGACCGGCACCCCCGAGCAGACGTTGTACGCCGCGAAGCCGGTCCGGTCGCCGGCCGCCTCGATCGCCGCCACGTTGGCCCGGGCGACGTCCGCGACGTGGACGAAGTCGCGCATCTGGCCGCCGTCCTCGTACACCTGCGGCGCCTCGCCGCGTTCGAGCGACGAGCGGAACATCGCGGCCACCCCGGAGTACGGGGTGTCCCGCGGCATCCCCGGACCGTAGACGTTGTGGTAGCGCAGCGCGATCGCCGCGGCACCGGCCTGCCGCACCCAGGCCGAGGTGTAGTGCTCCTGGGCGAGCTTGCTCGCGGCGTAGCTGCTCCGCGGATCCAGGCGCGCATCCTCGTCGACCAGCTCCCAGCCGAGCGGCTCGGAGCAGACCGGGCACGGGTTCTCGAAGTGGCCGGCTTCCAGCTCCGGCAGCGTGCGGAGCCCGGGCGGCTGCTCGCCGTGCTCGGCGCAGGAGTAACGACCCTCGCCGTAGACCACCATCGAGGAGGCCAGCACCAGCCGGTCAACCCCGCGCTCGTGCATCGCGACCAGCAGGGCAGCGGTGCCGAGGTCGTTGTGGGCGGCGTACCCGGTCAGGTCGGCGACCCGGACCCCGGCGCCGACCAGGGCAGCCTGGTGGCAGACCACGTCGACGCCGGCGAGCAAACCGCTCCAGGCCTCGGCGTCGCGGACGTCGAGCCGGTGGGTGCCGTCGGGAGCGGCGCCGTCACCGTGCGCCTGGGGAAGCATCACGTCGACCCCGACGACCTCGTGGCCGGCGCGCTGCAGCTCGGCCGAGATCGCGGTCCCGATGAACCCGGCCGAGCCGGTGAGCACGATCCTCACGGCTGGTCCTGCCGGGGTCCCGCAGGGACGTCGTAGGTCAGGTCGATCCCGTCGGCCCAGGTGCTGCAGGCACAGCCGGTCGGGTCGGGCAGGTCGGCGATCACGTCGGCCAGCATCGTCTTGAGGCGGTCGACGTTGCTCTCGAACATCGCGAACACGTCGTCCTGACCGACCCCGGAACCGACCTCGACACCGGCGTCCATGTCGGTCACCAGGGCGACCGCCGAGTAGCACATCCGCAGCTCGCGGGCGAGGATCGCCTCGGGGTGCCCGGTCATGTTGATCAGCGTCCACCCCTGGGCCGCGTAGTGCTGCGACTCGGCGCGTGTGGAGAACCGCGGTCCCTCGATCACCACCATCGTGCCGCCGGCCTTGACCCCCTCGAGGGCTCCCAGGCGCGCCCCGAGCCTCAGGCAGTACGGGTCCCCGAACGGCACGTGCACGGCACCGCGCTCGACGTAGCTCTGCACCCGGCCGCTGGTCCGGTCGACGAGCTGGTCGGGCACCACCACGTCGCCGGGCGCGACCTCGGACCGCAGGCCCCCGACGGCGCACGGGGCCAGCACCTGGCGGACGCCGAGCGAGCGCAGCAGCCAGAGGTTGGCGCGGTAGTTGATCAGGTGCGGCGGGTGCGCGTGGTCGGCCCCGTGCCGCGGCAGGAACGCGACCCGGCGCCCGTCGACCTCGCCGATGCTCACGGGGCCGGACGCGTCCCCGTACGGCGTGCGCACCGACGCGATCGGACGGGCGTCGTTGAGGAACGAGTAGAACCCGCTGCCTCCGATCACGGCGACGTCTGCGGCGTTGGCGGGTTCCATGGCGTCAGCCTGCCGGTCGCCGGCCCCGGCGCCAAGGAGAACCCGCCGACGTCAGGGACTCGTAAGGTGCCGACCCTGTCGCGAACCGTCCCCCGAGGGCCACCATGGGCCCATGACCGAAACCGCCGCCGCCCTGGAGATCTTCGACGGAACCGGCCTGAAGGCCATGTTCGTCAACTGCACCCTGAAACGCTCCCCCGACCCGAGCCACACCCAGGGTCTGATCGACGCCAGCGCCGCGATCATGCGCAAGCACGGGGTCGAGGTCGAGACCCTGCGGCTGATCGACCACGACGTCGCGACCGGGGTGTACCCCGACATGACCGAGCACGGCTGGGCCACCGACGCCTGGCCCGAGATCTCGCCGCGGCTGCTCGACGCCGACATCCTGGTCGCGGCCGGACCGATCTGGCTCGGCGACAACTCCAGCCAGATGAAGGTGCTGATCGAGCGGATCTACTCGCTCTCGGGCCAGCTCAACGACAAGGGTCAGTACCTCTTCTACGGGCGGGTCGCGGGGTGCCTGATCACCGGCAACGAGGACGGCATCAAGCACTGTGCCCAGAACGTCCTCTACAGCCTGCAGCACGTGGGGTACACGATCCCGCCGAACGCCGACGCCGGCTGGATCGGTGAGGCCGGTCCGGGCCCGTCGTACCTGGACCCGGGCAGCGGTGGGCCGGAGAACGACTTCACCAACCGGAACACCACCTTCATGACCTGGAACCTGATGCACACCGCAAAGCTGCTCAAGGACGTCGGTGGCATCCCGGCGTACGGCAACCAGCGCTCGGAGTGGAACGCCGGCGCCCGGTTCGACTTCGAGAACCCGGAGTACCGCTGAGGCTCCGGCTGGTCATGGGACGGCCGGGGCCCGAGCACACACCGTCACCGTGACCGGCGACGTCAGATTGACGCTGTCCCGGCGTGTAACCAGGTGTGGATGAGCTGAGCACGTTCGAACGCGAGATCCTCGACTTCGAGAGTCGGTGGTGGTCGCACGGGAAGAAGAGCGAGGCGATCGTCGAGCGCTTCGGACTGAAGCCGAGCACCTACTACGTACGCCGCAGCGAGATCGCGGCGCGTCCCGAGGCCCTGGCCTACGCGCCGGTCACGGTACGCCGGCTCCGCCGGTCCAACCGTTCGAAATCCTGATCCGCGACCCCCCACGCCCCTCAGGTCGTGGGCGGCCCGGCCGCCAGCACGCCCCGGACGGCGTGCTCGATCGCGTACCGGGCGAGCGGGTCGTTCGGCCGCCCCGCCGCCATGAAGATCCGTGCCGGGATGTCGACCACGCAGTTGCGCATCAAGGTCAGCGCGTCAGGGGTGCGGACACCCCAGACCTCCTCGGCCAGGTCACCGATCAGGGCGGCAGCGTCCGCCCGGTGCTCGCGCAGCTGCTTCTTGACCGGGGCCGGTAGCGCGTCGTCGTTGAGCACGTCCGGGCGCGACGCCAGCAGCACCCGGACAGCGCTGGCGTCGACGTCGGCGTACCCGCCGGTGACCAGGGCGGCAGCCACCACGGCATCAGCCGGGGTCCCGGACTCGCGCGCCAGCCGGATCTGCTCGCGCTGGTAGGTCCGGAACGCCGCTGCCTCCTTGGCCCAGACCTCGGCGAGCAGGTGGTTGCGCGAGTCGAAGTGGTGGTAGATCGAGCCGTTCGAGACCCCCGAGCGGGCACTGAGCGCACGGATCGTCACCGCCGCCATGCCATCGGCCACCCAGAGCGCGCGGGCATGGTCGAGCAGGTCGTCGACGTCGAGCTGTTGGGGTCTGCCCATCAGGCAACCTTTCCTGGTCGTGCCGGTCAGATCGAGGCCCTGGTCTCGCACGCGGTGGCCAGGTCCTTGCCGGTACCGCCTACGCAGACGTCAGCCTGGGTGCCCCCGTTGAGACGGTCGGAACCTCCTTGACCGTACAGGCGGTCCGCACCCCCCTGGCCGAGGAGTCGGTCATGGCCGAGACCGCCCTGGATCAGGTTGGGACCCGGGGTCCCGGACAGCACGTCGGCGTACCGGGATCCGGTCAGGTTCTCGACCGACAGCAGGTTGTCGAAGCCGCTGCCGAGCGTGTTCTGCGCAGCGGTCGTGGCCAGCGAGACCTTGACCCCAACCGGCGCCGCGGCGTAGGTCACCGTGTCGGTCCCAGCACCGCCGTTGACGTCGTCGTCACCGGTCCCGGGATCCAGGACGTCGTTGCCTGCGTCACCGACGAGCATGTCCGCCTCGGAACCACCGGAGAGCAGGTCGTTCTCGCTGCCGCCGAAGAGCCGGTCGAACCCGGCCCCGCCGAGGACGGTGTCGTTGCCGCCGTCGCCGTACAGCTCGTCGTCGCTGCCGTTGCCCTCGATCCGGTCCGCACCGACGTCACCGTTGATCTTGTCGAAGTTGGGGCCGCCGATCAGCCGGTCGTTGCCGACGCCGCCGGCGAGGTAGTTGTACCCGCCGCCGCCCTCGACGACGTCGTTGCCGCCGCCGCCGACCAGGCGGTCCGCTCCCCCGAGGCCGACGAAGCGGTTGGCGTTGCCGTCACCGGCGAAGTCGTCGTGGAGGTCGGTGCCGATCGCGTTCTCCACCGTGGTCACCAGGTCGTTGCCGTAGTTGGTGTCCTGAACCCCGGCGACCGTCAGGTCGAGCGCGGCTTCGAGGTCGCCGTCCTCGAAGCTGATCGTGTCGCTCCCAGCACCCCCGGTGACCACGTCGTTGCCGCGGGCGGGAGCGATGACGTCGTTGCCGTCCTCACCGAGCAGGGTGTCCCCGCTGTCGACGAAGGGGTTGAACCTCTCCAGGCTGATCAGCTCGTCATTGCCGCCGCGACCCGAGATCGAGTCGGCTCCGCCGGAGCCGACGAGCAGGTTCGGACCGTTGTTCCCGACGATGACGTCGCCCGTCGCGCTGCCCACGACGTTCTCGATCCCGGAGAGCGCGTCGTTGCCGTCGGAGACGAAGGCGACCCCGGTCAGCAGGCTCACGTTCACCCCGGTCGGTGCGCCGAAGAAGTTCACCGTGTCGGTTCCGCTCGAGCCCAGCAGGGTGTCGGCACCCGCCTGCCCGTAGAGCAGGTCGTTGCCGGTGCCCCCGTCGACCCAGTCGTCGCCCTGGTCGGCGACGACGGCGTCATTGCCGCCACCTGAGCAGATGGTGTCGTTGCCGGCCCCGGCGTTGATGTTGTCCGGACCGGGCGTACCGAGGATGACGTCGTTGCCGCTGGTGTCCGGCTCGTCTGCCGTAGCCAGGTCGATGGTCACGACGAGACCGTGGCAGGTAGCGACGGCTTCGGCAGCCGGGATGGTCAGGGCAACCGCGACGACGGCAGCACCCGCCGCCAGGACCACGCTTCGGAGCGGGAGGTAGGACATAACAGAGCCTCAGTTCTAGAACATTTACGAATTTGTGCTCTAAAACTAGCGCGGGATCCGCCCACCCGCAAGTCCGAAGTACTACGACCATCGTTCACCCGCCCGGGACCAACGGACACTAGGCGTCCCGGGGCTTGCCCCGTTCACTGGAAGGGACCCATCCAGCGACGGAATCCCTCCGTCCCACCCAGGCAGGTAATCCTCATGCGTCGTGGCCTCATCGCAGCTCTCTCGGTAGCAGCCATCTCCGCCCTTCCGGTCTTCACCCTGACCGCCAGCGCCACCTCCACCCCGACCTGCAACGGACAGAAGGCGACCAAGGTCGTCACCGCCCGGTCGCCGCACATCGTCCGCGGGACCGACCGACGCGACGTGATCGTGATCCGTTCGGCCGGCCACGTGGTCAGGACCCTGGGCGGCGCGGACCTCGTCTGCGGCAGCAGCGGGTCCGACACGGTCAACGGCGGCGCAGGCCGTGACCGGATCTTCGGGCTCGGGGGTGCCGACCACGTCCTCGGCGGCCTGGGTGACGACAGCCTGTTCGGCGGAACCGGCAACGACGACCTGGCCGGCAGCGCCGGCGACGACAGCATCCGCGGCGGAGCCGGGGACGACGCGGTCCACGGCGGCCTCGGTGACGACGACCTGCACGGCGGTCTGGGCGACGACGACCTGTTCGGGGACGACGGTGCCGACGACCTCGTCGGCGACGACGGGGACGACAGCTGCGACGGTGGCGGCCAGAGCGACGACTCCGAGGACGGCGAGCACGAGTCCGGTGCCGACGACCCCGCCGGGGACGACCACGGGGTGGACCCGGTCACGCCCTGACGCGATACCGCCGCAGGGACTCCGGAAGCTCAGCACCCCAGTCGCGGGCCCGGAGTCCCTCGCCGTCGGCGAGCGGGCCGGTGAGGCCCTCGACGTAGAAGCTCATCCGGTCGATGACCTGGAACCCGGCGTGACGCAGGGTCCGCGACGCCCGGCCCGCTGCCGATCCGGGCCAGTGCTTGGTCTTGAGGACCCGGGTGTCGAAGACCGCCACCGGTGGACGGGCGGCCGTCGCCGGCAGGTACCGGTCGATGTCGGCCAACCACTCCCGGACACCCGCTCGGGCACGGCGGGGGTCCGCACCCTGGGAGACCGCGTCGGCCCGGGACGTCGGCCGGCTCAGGCTCAGGGCGTGCGTGGGCGCCGCGATCACCAGGAGGTCGAGACCCGCGACGTCCTCGTCCTGGACGTCAGCCACCTCGACCACGTCGGCCTCGACGCCCAGGTCCCGGAGCCCGTCGCGGACCTGATCGGCAAGGGCCTCGGTGTTGCCGAACATCGACTCGCAGACGATCACGACCTTCATCACGCACTCCTCCTCCTGCGGCCGGCGGCGGTGGGGGACGGACCGGGGGAACGACGAAGCCACCCACGTCCGCCGGGTGCGTGGGTGGCTCCGCCAGGCTGGCCGCGGACAAAGGGGGCGCCGCGACCAGTGCGACCAGCGAAGGTGTACTTCGCGTGTTCGTGCACCTTCATCCTGGACCAGCCGAAGACACCGCGACAGGGCCGACCAGCACCTCTGCGTGGCCGAAGGTCCCGACCCTCGGGAACGACGCCAGCCGCTCAGAACAGCGGCGGAACCGCCCAGAGCAGGACGGTCCCGGTCCCCTCCGGCTGAGCCGTCGTGGCGAAGGTGCCGTCGTGCCGCAGGGCACGGGTGGCCATGTTGTCCAGGCCGCTGCGCCGGTCGGACTCCTGGAGGCCCCGCCCGTTGTCGGCGATCCTGAGCTCGACCCGCTCGGACGACGCGACCAACGAGACCTGGACGGCGCTCGCGCGGGCGTGCCGGGCGACGTTGGTCAGCGCTTCGCGCACCACGGCGGTGATGTCCTCGGCGAGCCCGCTGTCGACGATCGTGTCCACCGGCCCGGCGAACCGGACCTCCGGCTCGAAACCGAGCGGTGCGCTGAGCTCGCTGACGATGTCGAGGACGGCGCCCCGGATGCCGGTGCCCTGCGGACCAACGTGGTCCTTCAGCTCGAAGATGGAGTTCCGGATCTGCTGGATCGCCTGGTCGAGGCTGTCCACCACAGCGGAGATCCGCGCGGCCTCGACCGGATCCCCCAGACCCATCGAGATCCCCTGCAGGGTCAGACCGGCAGCGAAGAGCTGTTGGATGACGTGATCGTGGAGGTCCCGGGCGATCCGGTCGCGCTCCTCGAAGAGCTGCATCCGTTCCTGGCGTTCCCGGGACTCGGCCAGCTCCAGCGCCAGCGCAGCCTGGTTCGCGAACGTCGTGGCCATCTCCAGCTCGGACTCCGAGAACGGCCGGCCCGGGGTGAGCCGACCCACCACCAGCGCGCCACGGACCCCGTCGGGACCGGCGAGCGGGAGGACCATGACCGGCCCCACCGGCAGCGTGTGCCGCAGGTTGACCGAACCGTCGTCCGGCTCGAGGCCCGCGACCATCGACGGCTTCCCGGTGTCCAGGACCTGCTCGGTCAGCGTGCCGGCCAACGAGTAGCTGGACCCGGTCAACCGGTCGCTGTCCAGCCCGACCGCCACCGCGACCTCGAGGCGCTCGTGCCCGCTCTCCGGGAGCACCACCGTGACCACGTCCGCGCGCGCCAGCCGGTGCACCCGCTCGGCGACCGTCCGCAGCGGCTCGTCACCCGTCGCCGTGGCGATCGCGACCGAGACCTCCGCCGATGCCGACAACCACTCCTGGCGTCGCCTGGCGTCCTCGAAGAGGCGGGCGTTGTCGATCACGACCGCGGCGGTCGCGGCCAGGGCGGACGCCAGCTCGACGTCCTCGGCGCTGAAGTCACCACTGATCCGCTCGGTCAGGTACAGGTTGCCGAAGACCTCCCCGCGGATGGTGATCGGGACGCCGAGGAAGGTGTGCATCGGCGGGTGGTTGTCGGGGAAGCCGACCGAGCGCAGGTCCTCGCTCAGCTCGTGCAACCGGATCGGGACCGGGTCCTCGATCAGAGCACCGAGAACCCCCTTGCCCTGGGGCAGGTCACCGATCCGGGCGACCGACTCGGCGTCGATCCCGACGTGGATGAACTGCTCCAGGCCGTGCCCGTCGGGGCTGAGCACTCCGAGCGCGCCGTACCGGGCCTCGAGCAGCTCGCAGGCCGCTTCGACGATGCTGCGCAGCACCACCTCCAGGGCCAGGTTCCCGATGATGCTCAGGTTCGCCTTCAGCAGGCCCCGCATCCGCTCGTGCGCCGACCTGACGTCGGTAGCCCGGTCGATCAGCTGGGAGAGCAGCTCGTCGAGCTCGAGGGCTGGTCCGACCAGGTTCGGGTCTGCGGCCCCGGATTCGTCAGACGCGCTCATGGAGCACAACTTACGCCCCCTCCGGGAGTGCGGTGCCACTTCGAACCAACGCCGCCCGATGGTCCTCCCAGGTCCTGCCGAACGGCACTGATGACCGCCGTCGCGCCTCGGTGAGGATCGTCGAGGAGGAAGACATGGCACCTGAGGAGCACCCCCCGACCGACGCCGGGCACACCACCACCCGAGCGGGGTCGGGGGCCGCCGAGGCCCGGTCGCTGGAACCGCTGCTGTACCCGCGCAGCGTCGTCGTCCTGGGAGTACGACGGGACGGCGCCGGGATCGGCAACGCCGTGCTGGCGTCGATCGAGGCCGGTGGGTTCACCGGCGCGATCCACGTCGTCCACCCCACGGCGACCGTCCTCGGCAAACACCAGCCGCACCGGTCGGTGGCCGACATCGGCGAGCCCGTGGACGTCGCGGTGATCGCCGTGCCCGCCCGACACGCGCTCGCCGCGGTCCAGGACGTGGCCGCTGCCGGGGTCCGGGCCGCCGTGGTGATCACCTCGGGGTTCGGCGAGAACGGCGAGCTCGGCCCCGAGGGCAGCGAAGCCGAGCAGGCGATCCTCGAGATCGCCCGGGACCACGACCTGTGCCTGGTCGGACCGAGCAGCCTGGGGCTGCTGGCCAACGACGAGGACGTGCGACTGAACGCCACCGTCAGCTCCTCGGTCCCGCCCCGGGGCGGTCTGGCGATCGCCTCCCAGTCCGGCGGTGTCGGGATCGCGCTGCTCGACCTGGCCCGCGAGCTCGAGGTCGGCGTGCACGTCTTCGTAGCGCTGGGCAACCAGCCGGACCTCAGCGGAACCGACCTGATCGCGGCCTGGCAGGCCGACCCCCAGGTCACCGCCGCGGCGCTGTACGTGGAGTCGTTCGGTGACACGAGCACGTTCGCCCGGGCCGCCCGGCGGTTCAGCGAGCACAAGCCGCTGCTCGCCGTCGCGGGCGGTCGGTCGGCGTCCGGCGCCCCGACGGTCGGGATCGACGCCTTGTTCGCCCAGGCAGGGGTTATCAGCTGCCGCAGCGCCGAGGAGCTGGTGCATGCCTCCCGGTTGCTGACCGAGCAACCGCTGCCCGGTGGATCACGGGTGGCGATCGTCAGCAACGCCGGGGGGCTCGCGATCCTCGCCGCGGACGCTGCCGAGGCGACCGGCCTGACGGTTCCCGAGCTCTCCGAGGCCCTGCAGGAGCAGGTCCGTCGACACCTGAGCGGGACGATCGGCGTCAGCAACCCGATCGATCTCGGCGCGGCGGCCAGCCCGGCGGACCTCAGCGCCGTCGTCGGCCTGCTGGCCACCAGCGACGAGATCGACGCCGTCCTGGTCGTGGTCGTCCCGACGAGTGTCGGCGACCCGAGGGCGTCGGTGCGGGCCGTCGTCGATGCCCGACGTGCCGGGCCCGACGTCCCGGTCCTGGTGGTCGCCCTCGGCGGTCTCGAGGTCGGATCCGACGAGTCTGCGGGGGTGACGGTGTTCCGGCGGACCGAGGACGCCCTGGTGGCGCTGCACCACGCAGCCACCTACGCGGCCTGGCGCACCAGCCCCCGGGACGCACCGGGGGCCGTGGCCGGCGATGCTGCGACGGATCGCGCCGGGTCGGCCCGCGCGATCTTGGTCGGCAGCAACTCGGGGCTCTCGTCGGCGACCCAGAGCGCCCTGCTGGCGCCGTACGGGATCGCGCCGGTCGGGCAGTTCGCCCGCGGTCACGTCGAGGCAGCCGAGACCGCGATGAACATCGGGTTCCCGGTGGCGGTCAAGGTGGCGGACCCGCGGATCGCGCACAAGACGGACCGCGGTCTGGTCCGCGTCGGACTGTCCTCCCCGGCGGCGGTACTGATCGCCGTCCGGCAGTTCGAGGAGGAGCTCCGCAACGACCGGGTCCCGGTCCTGGTGCAGCCGGTCCTCGGTGGCGTCGAGCTGGCCCTGGGCCTGGTCCGGCACGACGAGCTCGGCCCGCTGATCAGGGTGGCCGCTGGAGGAACCGGCACCGACCTCGGGGCCGACCGGACCTTCCTGATGCCACCGGTCACCCGGCAGGACGCCGCCCGGGCGCTGCGGTCGCTCCGGATCTGGCCGCTGCTGGACGGCTACCGCGGCTCGACGCCCGTCGACATCGCCGCCCTCGAGGCCCTGGTGGTCAACCTGGGGCAGGTGGCTCAGGACGTGCCCGAGGTCGTCGAGATCGACCTCGACCCGGTCCTCGCGGGGCCGGACGGAGCCGCGGTCGTCGACATCAAGGTCCGGGTCCGGACCACCCTGGGACCACCCGGTCCGCACGCCCCGCAGCTGAGCAGCACCCGCTCCACCGCGACTCCCCGGTCCCTCGGCTGAGGGGCCAGCACCCGTGTACCAGGCCGGTCGCAGAGGCAGGTTCGACGAATCCGAGAAAGCAGGTCCGTGATGGGAGAGTCGTACGAGCTCGGCACCGAGGAGTGCGTCCAGCTGCTGCACGCCGGCGTCATCGGACGGGTGGCGATCAGCACGCCGGACGGCCCGCACGTCGTGCCGGTGAACTACTCGGTCGTCGACGACCGGATCATCTTCCGCACCACCCCGTACAGCGTGGTCGGGACCTACGGCACGAACACGCAGATGGCCTTCGAGGTCGACCACGTCGACTACGAGTACTGGACCGGGTCGAGCATCCTGGCCCGGGGACGTGGCGAGGCCGTCTCCGATCCCGCCGAGGTGCAGCGGATCAAGGAGACGTGGCCGCCGCATCCGTGGGCCTCGGGCCAGCGGAACCTGTACATCGCGATCCGCTGGAGCGAGCTCACCGGACGCCGCCTCGGCCCCGTCGTCGACGCGATCCGGGACAGACCGGTCGACCGCAAGTCGGCCGGACGATGAGCAGCGGCGTCGGGCCCGCCCTCCGCCCGGGCGGGAAGAACCGGACACCGAACCTCGGACCGGCGGGCACACTAGTCTGGAGGACCCCCCTGGCGGAGAGGATCGACCGTGCCCTTCCGTGACGGAGCCGACGGCTACGAGAGCGACGCTCTGCACGCACGACGACTGCACGTGCTGTTCAACCACCTCCCTGCCCTGATCGGCTACTGGGACCGCGACCTGCGCAACGTCATCGCGAACTCGGCCTACCTCGAGTGGTTCGGTCGGACCCCGGAGGAGATGCACGGGATGCATATCCGCGACGTCCTCGGCGAGGCCGTCTACACCCTGAACCTGCCCCACATCACCGCTGCGCTCGCCGGCAACGAGCAGCTGTTCGAACGCACCCTCGTCGACACCGCCGGGCGGATCCGGCACACCCAGGCCTCGTACGTCCCGGACGTCGTCGACGGCGAGGTCTGCGGGTTCTACGCCTTGGTCACCGACGTCACGCCCCGGGTCGAGGCGCAACGGTCGATGGACGAGGCGCAACGGCTCGCCGAGCTCGGGAGCTGGTCCCTGGAGACGAGCTCCGACACCGCGCAGTGGTCCGATGAGCTCTACCGCCTGTTCGGGACCGAACCCGACGCGTTCGTCCCGACCGTCGCCGGCCTCCTCGAGCGGATCGACCCCCGGGACCGGGAGCGGGTCGAGCGACAGATCGACCAAGCACGTCGCGACGGCGAGGACTACTCCCTGACCTACCGGATCCTGCGTGCCGACGGCCGGGTCCGCGAAGTACGCAGCCAGGGCCATCCCCACCGCGGTCCCGACGGCCAGGTGGTCCGCCTCACCGGCACCCTCCAGGACGTGACGGCGACCAACACCGCCAGCCGCGAGCTGTCGCGGGTCAACAACGAGCTGCGCAAGGCCAACCAGCTCAGCGCCGACGTGCTGGCGATGCTGGGGCACGACGTCCGGGCGCCCCTGGCCGTCGTGCTCGGGTACCTCGAGGAGCTGACCGAGAACTGGGAGAAGAGCACCGAGGACCAGCTCCGGGACCACGCGCAGCGAGCCCGGCGAGGCGCCGAACGACTGCGCGGCCTCGTCGACGACATCCTGGCGATGGCGACCGTCGACTCCGGGGAGATCGTGACCAGACCGGTGGAGCTGAGCCTGCGCGATCAGGTCGAGATGGTCCTGGAGAACCTCGGCGCTGTCGCCGGGGTGACCGTCACCGGGGACGCCGACGCGTTCGCGGACGTCTTCCACGTCCGCCAGGTGCTCACCAACCTGATCACCAACGCGCTGCGCTACGGACTCCCGCCGATCGCGGTCCACCTCGGGTCCACCGGTTCGAACTGCGCCACCGTCACCATCAGCGACCACGGCCCGGGAATCGCACCGGACCGGGTGCCGACGTTGTTCGACCGGTTCGTGAACGGCGGCACCGTCGGCACGAACGGTCCCCGCCTCGGCGTCTCCACCGGATTCGGTCTCTACATCGCTGCCGGACTCGCCGAGGCGAACGACGGCGCCCTCAGCTACGAGCCCGGCAGCACCGGCGCTACCTTCCGCCTCACCCTCCCGACCCAGCGGGCCACCGGCGGCTGACCTGCTGGATCAGCGGTGGTCGAGGAGCTTGGCGGCGAGCACCGCCGCCTGGGTACGACGCTCGACCCCGAGCTTGGCGAGCACCGTCGAGACGTAGTTCTTGACCGTCTTCTCGGCCAGGAACATCCGCTCGCCGATCTCCCGGTTGGTCAGGCCCTCGGTGATGAACTCGAGCAGCTTGAGCTCCTGCTCGGTGAGGTCGGCGAGCTCGGGGGCGATCGTGGTGGGATTACGCACCCGGTCGAGCACCCGGGCGGTCAGCGACGGGTCGATCAAGGACTGTCCGGCAGCGACGTGCCGGATCGCGCTGAGCAGGTCCGAGCTCTTGATCTCCTTGAGCACGTAGCCGGCAGCTCCGGCCATGATCGCCGAGAACAGCGCCTCGTCGTCGTCGTACGACGTCAGGATCAGCGCGCTGATCGTCGGATCGACCGACCGCACCGTGCGGCAGACCTCGATCCCGGACCCGTCGGGCAGCCGGGCGTCGAGAACGGCGACGTCGGGACGCAGGGCCGGGATCCGGTGGGTCGCGTCCACGGCCGACCCGGACTCGCCGATCACCTCGATGTCCCCGGCCGCTTCGAGAAAGGTGCGGATCCCTTGCCGGACGATCTCGTGGTCGTCGAGGAGGTAGACCCGGATCTTCTTCGTCTCAGCCATGGGATCAGACTCCCACGTCCGCGCCTCCCGCGCAGTCCGCCAGATCGAGGACCACGTCCATCTGCTCCAGCCCGGTCGCACTGTGCGTGATCCACACGACGGTGCGACCTGCCGACGCCGCCAGCAGGTCGTCGGCGACCCCCTGGGCCGTCGCGGTGTCGAGGTGGGCGACCGGTTCGTCCAGGACGATCACCGGGTGGTCGAGCAGGAGCGACCGGGCCAACCCGAGCCGGGCCCTTTCGCCGCCGGAGACGTCCGCGTGCCCGTCGCCGAGCCAGGTGTCCAGACCCTCGGGCAGGGACCGGAGCCAGTCGCCGAGGCGGGCGTCGTCCAGCGCTGCGCAGACGTCGGCGTCGCTGGCACCCGGTCGGGCCAGCCGGATGTTCTCGGCCACCGTGGTCGCGAAGACGTGCGGGTCGTCGTCGACGTACCCGACCGCTCCGCGGACGTCGTCCAGGACCAACCCGGTGAGCGGCTGCCCCCCGAGGGCCACCTCCCCCGAGAGCGGGTCGATGAACCGGATCAGGGCAGCGGCCAGCGTGCTCTTCCCACAACCGCTGGGCCCGACGACGCCGAGCCGGGTGCCGGCAGGCAGGTCGAGCGTGAGATCGGCCAGCACCGCGTGGTCGTCCCAGCCGAGTCGTGCCGCGGCCAGGACGACGTCGTGGTCGCCGCCGAGCGGCACCGGGTCGGCTGCCTCGGTGACCGCGGGCGCCATCGCCGCGAAGGCAGCCAGTCGCACCTCGGCGGCGCGGACCCGGCCGGCCAGGCCACCGGCCTCGACGACGCCGAGCAGGACGTCCGGGAGCGCGACCGGGATCAGCAGCAGCAGCGCCAGCATCGGCGGAGTGACGGCTCCCGAGGCAAGGCCGTCGGCACCGACCAGGGCCACCCCGACCACGCCGAGCAGCGACGCGAGCAGGACGACCCCGCGTGCCGCGGCGAGGGCGCGGGCCACGGTACGGGTGCAGCGTCCCAGGGACGCGCCGAGCCGGTCGACGGCGTCGGTGACCACCGACCCGGCTCCCCACAGCCTCAGCTCCGACGCCAGCCCGACAGCCTCGAGCACGACCGCCGACAGCGCCGCTCGGTCGCCCACCGAGACGCTCTCGGCCCTCCCGGCACCGAGCCGGGCGATCCCGTACGCCGCGACCGCACCCAGCCCGGCGGTCAGCCCGATGACGGCCCCGGCGGCGGGCAGGATCAGGGCCCCGACCACGGTGGCGACCGCGAGCACGGCAGCGCTGGTGCGCAGCGGCAGGGCCACCCGCAGCTCGCGGTCGACGACCGCGTCGACGTCGTCCACGATCGAGGCCAGCACGTCGCCGCGACGCTTGCCGAGCCGTCCCGGGGTCAACGGCACCACCGCGTCGTACACCTGGACCCGACGTTCGGCGAGCAGGGTCAGCGCCTGGTCGTGGGAGCGGAGACGTTCGGCGTACCGGAAGACCGGGCGGCCCAGTCCGAAGGTTCGGACGCCGACGATGGCGACCAGCAGGGTCAACGTCGCCGGGTGCGCCGAGGCCTTGACGATCAACCACCCGGCCGTCGCGGTCAGGGCGACTCCGGACAGCGCGGCCAGCACGCCCAGGAAGGTGCTCAACCAGAAGCGGGCGGGCCGGTCGGCTCTCGGCCCGTCCTCGGGCTCGAAGACCGCGATGGCGGCCGACGCCGCCGCAACGCTGCTGCCGGACCGGCTGCTGGACCGGCCAGGAAGCTCGATCACCCGGTCGGCGATCGCGAGCACCGCCGGATCGTGGGCCACCACGACCACGGCCGAGGTCGTCGCCAGCTCGACCAGGACGTCGAGCAGCACCCGCTGCGTGATCGGGTCGAGGTGCGCGGTCGGCTCGTCGAGCAGGACCCAGTCCCGGTCCGCGACGAGCACCCGGGCCAGCGCGAGGCGGGCCCGCTCACCGGCCGACAGGTTCCGGCCGTCCTCGGCCACCAGCCCGGACAGTCCGCCGAGCACCCGCACCCGTTCGGCGAGCGCGACCCGGGTCAGTGCGTCCCAGAGCTGCTCGTCGGTGGCGTCCGGCGCCCCGAGCCTCAGGTTCGACGCGATCGAACCGGTGAGGAAGATCGGCCGCTGGGGCATCCAGGAAACCGTCCCGACGCGGGTGAGCGTCCCGGCGGTCGGGGTCAGCAGGCCTGCCACCAGGGCGAGCAGCGTGGACTTCCCGCACCCCGACGGGCCGGCCAGCGCGGTCAGGGAACGCTGTCCGATCGCCAGGTCGACGCCCTCCAGGGTCGGCGTCCTGCGACCGGGGTAGGTGAAGCCGACCTCGGTCCCGACCAGCTCCGGCCCGGAGGTCGGGAGCCGGTCCGCCGGGACCGCGTCGACCGGCGCACCGAGCCGGTTGATCGTCTCGAAGGTCGCCACCCCCTCGGCGGCAGCGTGGAACTCCGCACCGACCCGACGCAGCGGCCAGTACGCCTCGGGGGCGAGCAGGAGCACGACCAGCGCGGTCCGCAGGTCCAGGTGACCGGCCGCGAGGCGGACCCCGACGACCACGGCGACGAGCGCGACCGACAGGGTCGCGACCAGCTCGAGCACGGCCGACGAGGCGAAGGCGATCCGGAGGGTACGCATCGTCGAGGTGCGGTACCGGTGCGTGATCGCCCGGATCGTCGCGGACTGGGCCTCCGCCCGACGGAACGCGACCAAGGTCGGCAACCCGCGCACCACGTCGACGAAGTGCCCGGACAACGAGGCCATCGCCCGCCACTGGGCGTCCGCCCGGTCGCGGGTCGCCAGCCCCACCAGGGCCCCGAACAGCGGTACCAGCGGCAGCGTGGCGATCACGATCACGGCACTCAGCAGGTCCTGGGTCGCGATCACGACCACCGTCACCGGCGGCAGGACCGCGGCCAGGACCAGGGCGGGAAGGTACCGGGTCAGGTACGGCTCCGCGGCCGTGACGCCCCGCGTGGCGAGCACAGCGATCTCGCCCCCGGTCATCGACCCGGTACGACCGTCCAGGACCGCCTCGGCGACGCCGGTCCGCAGGTTTGCTCCGACCCTGGCAGCAGCGGCTGCGGCAGCGACATCACCGAGCCCCCCGGCCAGCAGCCGGCCCGCGACGACCACGGCCAGCAGTACCAACCCGGGCCTCAGGTCGTGACCGCGGACCGCAGCCACGATCACCGCGGTCAGGGCGAACGCCTGACCGATCACGAAGATGCTGGACAGCACCCCACCGATCAGGACCCCGGTCAGCGGCCTCCGGGCAACGGCGAGCTGACCCAGGACCTCGGGGTCGGTCGGCCTCACGACCGAGGGCCCACGGTCTCGCTGGTCTCGAAGCCGGGGATGTGGTGCACGGCGATCCGCTTGCGGAAGACCCAGTAGGTCCAGCCCTGGTAGACCAGCACCACCGGCGTGAACACGACGGCAACGACCGTCATGATCTTCAAGGTGTAGGTGGTCGCCGCGGCGGTCGTCGTGGTCAGGCCGGCACCGTCCGCCAACGACGTCGGCATGACGTCGGGGAACAGCGCGACGAAGAGCCCGGCGACGCCGAGCACGATCGTCGCGAAGGTTCCGATGAAGCCCCATCCCTCCCGAAGGCGCTCCACGGCGAACAGGCCAGCCAGCAACGAGACCGCCGCGGCGACGAACAGGACGGCGGAGCCGGTGCTGCCGGTGTCGAGCTGGGTCCAGCCGAGGAAGGCGACCGCGACAGCCGCGGCACCGATCCCGGTCCGGACTGCCAGCGCCCGGGCCCGTACCCGGATCTCGCCGTCGGTCTTGAGCGCGATGAACATCGCGCCGTGGGTCACGAACAGGAGCAGCGTCATCACCCCGCCGAGCAGGGCGTAGGGGTTGAGCAGGTTGAAGAAGCCGCCCACGTACTCGAAGTCGGCGTCGATCGGGACCCCGCGCAGGATGTTGGCGAAGGCCACCCCCCACAGCACCGCCGGCAGCAACGAGCCGAAGAAGATCGCCTTGTCCCAGGCAGCCCGCCAGCGGTCGTCGTCCCGCTTGGCCCGGTACTCGAAGGCCACCCCCCGGACGATCAGCGCCACCAGGATCAGCAGCAGCGGCAGGTAGAACCCGCTGAACAGGGTGGCGTACCACTCCGGGAACGCAGCGAACGTCGCGCCACCGGCGACCAGCACCCAGACCTCGTTGCCGTCCCAGACGGGACCGATGGTGTTGATCAGCACCCGGCGTTCCGGCTCGGTCCGACCGAGGACCGGCAGCAGGATGCCGACGCCGAAGTCGAAGCCCTCGAGGGCGAAGTAGCCGATCCAGAGGACGGCGATCAGGCTGAACCAGATGGTCGTGAGTTCCATGGTGTGTCTTTCCTTGTCCGGTCAGCGGCTCAGTAGGCGAAGGCCAGCGGCCGGTCGGGGTGGTCGTCGGTGTGGTCGGGGGTCACCGGGTCCGGTGCGGCCCCGGCCTTGACGTACTTGAGGATCAGACCCACCTCGACCACGGCCAGGACGGCGTACACCAGGGTCAGCACCACCAGCGAGGTACCGGCCTCGAACGCACTGACCCCCGGGGAGACCGACTGGGCCGTGGTCATCAGTCCGAAGACCGCCCAGGGTTGGCGCCCCATCTCGGTGAACAGCCAGCCGAAGGAGTTGGCGACCAGCGGCAGCAGCGGCAGCGCGATCGCGATCCAGCGCCAGTGCCGGCCGACCGGGGTCTTCTCCCGACGGGTCACGAACAGGACCAGGCCGGCGAGTGCGGCCCCGACGACGCCCAACCCGATCATGAACCGGAAGGACCAGTAGCTGACCGGGATGTTCGGGACGTAGCCCTCGGGCGAGTAGTAGCGCGCACCCGGGTCGGTGCCGTAGGTCTCCTGGTACTGGACCCGCAGCTGGTTGATGCCCTCGACCCGGCCGTCGGTCGACCCGGTCGCCAGGAACGAGAGCAGCTTGGGGACCTTGATCGCGAACTTCTCCTCCAGGCCGTCGGGCGTACCGATGGTGAAGAGCGAGAAGTCCGCCGGCTGCTCGGACTCGTACTGAGCTTCGGCCGCCGCCATCTTCATCGGCTGGACCTCGGTCATCACCTTGCCGGAGAAGTCGCCGGAAACCGCGACCCCGATCCCGGCGAGCAGCATCACCGCTGCACCGGTCCTGACCCCCAGGTGGTAGACCGCCCGGTCGGCGGAGTTCCGGCGCTGCATCATCGACCAGAAGCTGACCCCGACGACGAACGCGGCACCGGTCATGTAGGCCGCCATGATGGTGTGCGGGAAGGTGACCAGCTGGACCTTGTTGAAGAGGACGGCGGCGAAGTCGGTCATCTCCGCGCGACCGGTCTCCGGGTTGAACTTGTAGCCCACCGGGTGCTGCATCCACGAGTTCGCGGCCAGGATGAAGTAGGCCGAGAACAGCGTTCCGATGTGGACCGCCCAGATGCAGGCCACGTGCAGCTTGGGGTTGAGCCGGTCCCAGCCGAAGATCCAGAGGCCGAGGAAGGTGGACTCCAAGAAGAACGCCAGCAGGCCCTCGATGGCGAGCGGCGCTCCGAAGACGTCGCCGACGAAGCGGGAGTAGTCCGACCAGTTCATCCCGAACTGGAACTCCTGCACGATCCCGGTGACGACACCGAGGGCGAAGTTGATCAGGAACAGCTTGCCGAAGAACTTCGTCAGCCGGAGCCACTTCACGTTGCCCGTCCGCACCCAGGCGGTCTCGTAGCCGGCGATGACGGCTGAGAGTCCGATCGTGATCGGGACGAACAAGAAGTGGTAGACGGTGATGATGCCGAACTGCCAGCGGGCGAAGTCGAGGACGTCCACGGATGTCTCCTGCGCTAGGGGTGGGAGGTCTACCTCGACGCTAGGGAGTCGGCGTACCGGGTCGACACGGCCGGACGGGCACGCTCGAGGGACCATCGGCCCCGAGCTCGGGGGCCGGTCGGACCGCGCCGGTGCCGTCGTTGCTGACGAGAATCTGGGCGCTCCCGGAACTGGATCACCGGGGCGGCACCACGTCGTCGTGCTGGTTCATGACGAGCTGGTCATGCCACCGGCACCTCGTTGACCACAGCGACCGGGCAAGCAGCCTGCTCGACCAGCATCGGCGCGTAGGAGCCGAGTGCGAGCCGGTCCGAGAGACCCGCAGGCCGGTGATGACCGACGACGACCAGGTCCATCGCCTCGCTCTGGGAGACCAGCCACTTCTCCGGCGAACCGGAACCGAGGGCCGTGCGGGCCCGGACGTCGGGGAACTTCTCCGCAAGACCGGCGACCGCCTCGGCGAGGTTGCGCCGACGCTGCTCGTGGTCGGTCTCGGGACTGTCGAGGTCGAAGCCGGGGACCGAGTGCAGCACCGTCAGCGGCAGTCCGCGCTCGGAGGCCTCCCGGTACGCGAACTCCAGGGTGGAGCGGGTGTTCCGGCCGCAGTCGGTGCCGACCAGGACACCGTTGCGGACCTTGCCGTGGTGGAACGGCCGTACGACGACCACCGGGCACACGGCGGTGTTGGCCAGGGTGACGCTGACCGAGCCGAGCAGCGCTGAGGCGAACCGGCCACGGCCTCGCGACCCCACCACCAGGCAGGCCGCCTGCACCCCGAGGTCACGCAGGACGTGCTCGGGGGTTCCGGCGAGCAGGTGCAGCTCGACGTCCACGTCGGGGAAGCGTTCGGCGACGAGGTCGGCACCGCGGGCCAGGATCTCGCGACCGCCCTGCTCGACGGCATCATCGATGTCCTCGAGCGCCATGTAGGCCCCCGCCAACGAGCTCGTCGCGAAGCCACCGATGGGCTCCATGACGTGCACCAGGGAGAGCGTCCGGTTCTCCAGAGCCGCCTTCTCGGCAGCCCATGTCAACGCGTGCTCGGCATCCCGCTCGCCGCTGTAGCCGACGACGACGGTTCCGGGGGGGATGGTCTGGTTGCTCATGGTTTTACGTTGTCGCAGGGCCGCTCGGCCCGACACGGCCGAAAGGCACGAGGTCCAAGGACGGTCGGGCCCTGCGCCCGCCGCCTGCTGTGAGGTGCGAGGGCTCTTGCCGCCCGTTGCTGGTTGAGGTGCGAGCGGAGCGAGCCTCGAAACCCCGCGAAGACTCTGCGCGGGCTCTCGCCACCCGTTGCTGGTTGAGGTGCGAGCGAAGCGAGCCTCGAAACCCCCGCACTCGAAAAGAATCCCGCACCCATCTCGCATTACGAGACGATCTGGGGTGTTCTGGCCCCGTTTCTGTCGGTGGTCGTCCGTAACGTTGACCTCATGCTCGACAACGACCTGCACCTCCCTCCGACCGCACGCCGGCGCAAGCCGCGGCGGTCGCTGGAGGCTGCTGCCGTGCTCGCCGGAGCCCGCGCCGCGCAGGTCGACGCCCACGCTGCTGAAGCCCGTAAGCTCGCCGCCGCGGTCGAGTGGGCGGCGTTGCACGCGGTCGAGGACGCGGATCTGGCCGAGACCTGGGGCGACACCCCGATCACCCTCACCGGTGAGGGTGCACCCCTGATCGGACGGGGGTGTGTCGCGGAGTTCGCCGCGGTGATCGGGACCACCACCAACGGCGGCCGTGCCTACCTCGCCGATGCCGTCGAGCTGGCCCACCGACTGCCCACGGTGTACGCCCGGATCCAGGCCGGGACGCTGCCGACGTTCAAGGGCCGCCGCATCGCGAGGGAGACCACGATCCTCCCCGAGGACGCCGTCCTGGACCTCGACGAACGCATCGCCCCGATCGCGGGGAAGCTCAGCGCTGCAGCCACCCAGAAGATGATCGACGAGACAATCGCAGCGGGGAAGCTCAGCGCTGCAGCCACCCAGAAGATGATCGACGAGACAATCGCAGCGGTCATGCCCGACTACGTCCAAGACCTTGCCGACAACGTCAGCAGGCCCCAGGTCGTGGTCGACCACCGACAGGTGTCGTTCCAGGGCACCAGCAGCGTCTACGGGGCCCTGGACCTCGCCGACGCCCTGGACCTCGACGCGAGGCTCGACCACGAAGCCGAGATCCTCAAAGGCGAGGGCTGCGAAGCCAGCCACGACGCGAGGCGGGCGATGGCACTCGGACGGTTGGCCCGCGGCGAAACCTCCAGCGGCGGTGATGGTGCAGGAGCAGCGGGACGAGCGGTGACGCTCTACGTGCACTTGCCCGCCGACACCACCAACCCCACCGCATGGGTCGAGAACGGTGGCGGGCACCTGCTCACCCAGACCCAGGTCGCCGGCTGGTGCGCGAACCCCGACGTGAAGGTCACGGTCAAACCCGTGATCGATCTGGCCACCAAGA
>JAPLCB010000003.1 GCA_026392455.1 Propionibacteriales bacterium
CAAGGAGAACCTTCCCGGGGTGCACATCTCCGGCGGTATTTCCAACGTGTCGTTCTCGTTCCGGGGCAACAACCCCGTCCGCGAGGCGATCCACGCGGTGTTCCTGTTCCACGCCATCAAGGCCGGTTTGGACATGGGCAGCGTCAACGCTGGCGCGCTGGTGCCCTACGACTCGATCGACCCCGAGCTGCGGGACCGCATCGAGGACGTTGTCCTGAACCGTCGTGAGGACGCGGCCGAGAGGCTCCTGGAGATCGCTGAACGGTTCAATAGCAAGGACAAAGCCGAGGACCCGGTGGCGGCCGAGTGGCGCACCCTCCCGGTCCGCGAGCGGATCACACACGCCCTGGTCAAGGGCATCGACGCCGACGTCGAGTCCGACACCGAGGAACTGCGTGCCGAGATCGCTGCCGCAGGTGGTCGCCCGATCGAGGTGATCGAGGGCCCGCTGATGGACGGCATGAACGTCGTCGGTGACCTCTTCGGCGCAGGCAAGATGTTCCTGCCCCAGGTCGTGAAGTCGGCCCGGGTCATGAAGAAGGCCGTTGCGTACCTGCTGCCGTTCATCGAGGCGGAGAAGGAGCAGAACGGCACCGCCGCCAGTAAGGACACCAACGGCACGATCATCATGGCGACCGTGAAGGGCGACGTCCACGACATCGGCAAGAACATCGTCGGAGTCGTCCTGCAGTGCAATAACTACACCGTGATCGACCTCGGTGTGATGGTGCCCGCGCAGAAGATCCTCGACGCGGCCAAGGAACACAACGCCGACATCATCGGGCTGTCCGGGCTGATCACGCCGTCCCTGGACGAGATGGTCAATTTCGCGGTCGAGATGGAACGCGAAGGGTTGACCATCCCGCTGCTGATCGGCGGTGTGACGACCTCGCGGGCCCACACGGCCGTGAAGATCTCGCCGCGCCGCGCCGGCCCGGTGATCTGGGTCAAGGACGCGTCCCGTTCGGTGCCGGTCGCCGCTGCGCTGCTCGACGACAAGCAGCGTCCGGCTCTGCTGGAGGCGACCGAGCAGGACTACGCGTCGCTGCGCGAACGGCACGCCGAGAAGAACGACCGGCCGATGCTCACGCTGCAGAAAGCCCGCGCGAACCGCACGCCGATCGAGTGGGACGGCTACATCCCGCCGGTGCCCGCCCAGGGTCTCGGCGTCCGGGAGTTCGAGGACTACGACCTCGCCGAGTTGCGCGAGTACATCGACTGGCAGCCGTTCTTCAACGCCTGGGAGATGAAGGGCAAGTTCCCCGACATCCTGAACAACCCTGCCTCCGGGGAGGCTGCCCGCAAGCTCTACGACGACGCCCAGGACATGCTCGACCGGCTGATCAAGGAGCGCTGGCTGACCGCCAACGGCGTGATCGGGTTCTTCCCGGCCAACGCGGTCGGCGACGACATCGAGGTCTACAGCGACGCATCCCGGTCCGAGGTGGTCCAGGTGCTGCGCAACCTGCGCCAGCAGGGTGAGCACCGCGACGGTGTCCCGAACCGCTCCCTGGGTGACTTCGTGGCGCCGAAGGACACCGGCCTGGAGGACTACGTCGGGGCCTTCGCGGTCACCGCAGGCCTGGGTAGCCAGGACAAGATCCTCGAGTTCAAGGCGGACATCGACGACTACTCTGCGATC
This sequence comes from Propionibacteriales bacterium, assembly GCA_026392455.1. Classification (GTDB taxonomy): domain Bacteria; phylum Actinomycetota; class Actinomycetes; order Propionibacteriales; family Nocardioidaceae; genus Marmoricola. The sequence continues at coordinate 1,643 of JAPLCB010000003.1, forward strand.
CTGCTGGAGTCCATCGCCGACCGGCTCGCCGAGGCGTTCGCAGAACGCATGCACGAGCGGGTCCGCAAGGAGTTCTGGGGCTACCAGCCCGACGAGGCCCTCGACAACGAGGCGCTGATCGGGGAGCGGTACGTCGGCATCCGACCGGCCCCCGGCTACCCGGCCTGCCCCGAGCACACCGAGAAGGCGACCCTCTGGGAGCTGATGGCTGTCCAGGACCGCACCGGGATCGAGCTCACCGAGTCGATGGCGATGTGGCCCGGTGCCGCGGTCAGCGGCTGGTACTTCTCGCACCCGCAGTCCCAGTACTTCGTGGTCGGGAGACTGGCTCAGGACCAGGTCGCCGACTACGCGACCCGGAAGGGTTGGTCACTCAAGGAGGCCGAGCGCTGGCTGGGCCCCAACCTGGGCTACAACCCTGAGGACTGACGTCAGCTCCGCGACACCGGTCGCCGTCCTGTGGGACATGGACGGCACCCTGGTCGACACCGAGCCGTACTGGATCGAGGTCGAGTTCGCCCTGGTCGCCGAGTTCGGTGGCACCTGGTCGATGGAGCACGCCCTGAGCCTGGTCGGGAACGACCTGCTGGTATCGGGGGAGTACATCCGCCAGCACGGCGGGGTGAACCTTCCGGCCGAGGCGATCGTGGAGCGTCTGGTCGACGGTGTCGTCGAGCGGATCGGTCACCGGGTGCCCTGGCAGCCGGGAGCGGTCGAGCTGCTCGCCGCCCTCCGGGCCCAGGGGGTGCCCTGCGGACTGGTGACGATGTCCTACGAGCGCCTGGTCGCCCCGATGCTCGCGGCGCTCCCGGACGGCACCTTCACCGCGGTCGTGACCGGGGACCGGGTCGCCCACGGGAAGCCGCACCCCGAGCCGTACCTGGCCGCAGCGGCCGCACTGGGCGTCGACCCGGCGCAGTGCTTGGCCATCGAGGACTCGAACACCGGAGCCACATCGGCGGCGGCCGCAGGCTGCACCGTGCTGGTCGTCCCCAACCACGTGCCGGTGGCACCGGACGACAGGCGGGTCTTCCGCGATTCCCTGGTGGGGCTGGACCCAGCCGCGCTCGCGGACCTGGTCCAACCCCCGCGGGAGTACTAGGACGACCGTCGCATGGTGCCTGGTACCGGGACTGCGACAGTCTCCTGGGAAGCACCCCCGGACGGCCGGGGGACCAAGACCAGGAGCTTCCCATGCCTCACCTGTCCGCCTGTGCCGCCGCCGCTGCCGCTGCCATCACCCTGACTGCGATCGGCGTCGGTACGGCCCCCGCCAACGCCAAGGACGGCGATCAGATCCGTCGCGGTACCTGTTCGGGATCCGCGCTCTGGAAGGTCAAGGTCAGCCCCGAGGGTCAACGGCTCGAGTTCGAGGGCGAGATCGACAGCAACCGGGTCGGCCAGACCTGGCGGTGGAAGCTGGTTCAGAACGGAGCCACGATCGCGACCGGGACCCGGACGACCGCCGGTCGCAGCGGCTCGTTCACCGTTGCTCGTCTCGTCGTCAACCGGGCGGGGACCGACCGCTTCGTGTTCAGCGCGGTCAGGCCGGCCACGGGTCAGACCTGCCGCGGCGTGATCGCGTACTAGGTGCCCACGACGAGCTCCGTCGGCACCCCGCCCTGCGGTAGCGGAGGTGGGGTGCCACCGAACTCGGGGCAGAACGCCTTGAAGCTGCACCAACCACACGCCGCCGACCGGCTCGGCTGCCAGTCCCCGGTCTGCTGGGCCTCGCGGATCGCGACCCACAAGGCCTCGACGACGCGCTGGGTGGCCCGCAGGTCCTGCTCGTCGGGGGCGTAGCTGATCGTCACGCCGTCGCCCAGGTAGAGCAGTCGCAGCAGCGACGGCACCCGGCCACGGTTGAGCCAGAGAATCAGTGCGTAGAACTTCAGCTGGAAGAGCGCGGCAGCCTCGAAACCTTCCTTGGCGCTGCGCCCGGTCTTGTAGTCGTTGATCCGGATCGCGCCGTCCGGGGCGACGTCCACCCTGTCGATGTAGCCGCGGAGCAGCAGCCGGGAGTCCAGGAGGGCCTCGACGTACAGCTCGCGCTCGGCCGGCTCGACCCGGCGGGGATCCTCCAGATCGAAGTACGTCGCCAGCACCTGCGAGCACGAGGTCAACCAGGCCTGCTCGTCCGCGGACCCCGGGTCGGCGAAGATCGCCGCGCGCTCCGCCTCGTGCTCGCGCACGTGGGCCCAGGCAGCCGGGATCATCGCATCGGCACGTGCGGCCGTCCGGTCGTCAGCAGCAAGATCGAAGAGGTCCTCGAGCACCTTGTGCACCACCGTCCCGCGTACTGCAGCCGGCGACGGGAGCTCGGGAAGCCTGTCGATGGTGCGCAGCCGGAACAACAGGGGACAGGCCTTGAAGTCACCGGCACGGCTGGGGGAGAGAGCACCGAGGACTGCGACACCGTCGACCGGTGTCCCGACCCGTTCGGTGGGAAGCGACCCGGTCATGGAGCCCACTCTAGGAACGGTCACCGACGCTTCAGTCGGACGGGCCCTGCTTGACCGCTGCGCGATCCGGGGCAGGCTGGCTCCGGTCGTGGTGACCGAGCACCGAGTCGAAGGCCCAGTACTTGTTCAGCACGAAGCTGAACGGCGTGACCACGGCCAACGCGATGAACTGCGCCCAGTACAGCCGGGTCCGCAGACCGGAGGAGTCGTCGAAGTAGTCCGGCAGGCTCAGGAACGAGTGCGGGTGCAGCAGCAGGGTGAGCATGCCGAGGTTCAGCAGCAGGCCGACCAGGCCCGTGACCAGGGAGGGCCAGTACTCCTCGAGCCAGCCTGCGTGCTGGGTGGTTCGGAACGTCCACGACCGGTTGAGCTGGAAGTTCGACAGGTTCGCGATCAGGAACGCCAGGGTCGCGAACGCGTGGTACCAGCGCACGTTGTAGGCGACGGCGGGGAGGTCCACGGCCGTCAGGTTCGCCGCGGGACCGAGCTTGTTGCACAGGTAGATCACCGCCAGGTTGACCACCAGGCCGCTGCCGCCGACCACCAGGAAGCGCAGCGCCTGGCTCATCGGGTGATGGCTGTGGTGGAGGCGACGGAGGAGAAGCACCAGCAGAGACTACGCGGTGCGGAATCGGGACGCGAAACCGAAGGGACCCCGGCCGCCCGGTTCGTCCCGCGGACGCCGCGATAGGTTCGGGGTCGTGACATCCCCAGAGCTGCCCAGCGGGAGCAGGCCCCCAGGCTCGTTCCGCATCGGTTCGGTGCTCGGGGTCGGCGTCTTCGTCCGGCCGTCCTGGCTGGTGATAGCCGCCCTCATCTCCGTCCTGATCGCGCCCCGCGTCGAGGAGGTCCAACCCGACCTCGGCGCCTGGAAGTACGTCGCCGGCCTGGGCTTCGCCGTCCTGCTGTACGGCTCGATCCTGCTGCACGAGATGTCGCACGCGGTGATGGCTCAGCGGGTCGGCCTCAAGGTCCGCTCGATCAGTCTCCAGTTCCTCGGCGGCGCCACCGAGATCGAGGGGGAGTCCAGGACCGCCGGCGAGGAGTTCAAGATCGCCGTCGTCGGGCCGCTGACGTCCCTGGCCGTCGGGTTCGCCGCGGTCGGCCTGCTCCTGCTCGACCCGAGCGGTCTGACCCGGCTCGCGCTCGAAGGCCTGGCCGGCGCGAACATCGTGGTCGGCGCCCTCAACCTGATCCCCGGGCTCCCGCTCGACGGCGGCCGGGTCCTGCGCGCCGCGGTCTGGAAGGCCCGTGGCAACGTGCACACCGGGACGATCGTGGCTGGCTGGGGAGGCCGGGTCGTCGCTCTGTGCGCACTGGGTTGGCCGGCGGTCAGCGAGCAGTTCACCGGGGTCCCGGCCGATCTCTTCGACTACCTGTTCGCCGCCGTGGTCGGGTCGTTCCTCTGGTCGGGCGCCACAGCATCGATGACGAACGCCCGGATCCGCCGCCGCCTGCCCGCTCTCAAGGCACGCGAGCTGGCCCGACGGACCGTAGCCGTCTCGGGTGACCTGCCGGTCTCCGAGGCCGTCCGCCAGGCGCGGGAGTGGAGCGCCGGCGGCATGGTCGTCACCGGTTCCGACGGCCGGCTGACCGGGGTCGTCAACGAGACGGCGCTGCTCTCGGTCCCCGAGGAGCGCCGGCCGTGGGTGCCGATCAGCTCGGTCGCCCGGTCCATCGAACCGGGCCTGGTGCTCGACGCCACCACGACAGGGGAGGATCTGATTCGCGCGATGGCGCGAACCCCCGCGACCGAGTACGTCTTGGTCGAACCCGACGGGTCTCTCTACGGTCTACTCGCGACAACAGACGTTGACGCGGCCTTCGAAGCAGGAGCACAACGATGACGTCCGACAGCCAGCACCCCGGGGACCGCAACGACTCCGGGACCCCTTCGGACCCGTCCTGGTCCGGGGTCAGCCGCGGGCCGCTCCGCGCCGGGGAATGGGTCCGTCTGGTCGACGGAAAGGGCCGACGGCACAACATCTGCCTGGAAGCGGGCAAGTCGTTCCACACGAACCGCGGCGGTCTGGAGCACGACGCCCTGATCGGACGTGACGAAGGCTTCACGATCACGTCGACCTCCGGCGGCGAGTACCTGGTCTTCCGGCCGCTGCTGGCCGAGTTCGTCGTCTCGATGCCACGCGGAGCAGCCGTGGTCTACCCGAAGGACGCCGCCCAGATCGTGGCGATGGCCGACATCTTCCCGGGCGCGCGGGTGGTCGAGGCCGGTGTCGGCTCCGGCGCCCTGACCTGCTCGTTGCTCCGCGCGGTCGGGCCGTACGGACGGGTGTCCTCCTTCGAACGCCGCGAGGAGTTCGCGGCGGTCGCCCGCAAGAACGTCACCCAGTTCTTCGGCGGCGACCATCCGGCGTGGACCCTCACCGTCGGCGACCTCGTCGAGGAGCTGCCCGGGGTGGAGGAACCCGGCTCCGTGGACCGGATCGTCCTGGACATGCTGGCCCCCTGGGAGTGCATCGACGCGGTTGCCGAAGCCCTGGTCCCCGGTGGCGTGGTGGTGGCGTACGTGGCGACCACCACCCAGCTCGGCCGGGTCGTGGAGACGCTGCGGGCCCACGGCGAGTTCACCGAACCGCAGCCGTGGGAGACGTTGGTCCGGGAGTGGCACGTCGAGGGACTCGCGGTCCGCCCCAGCCACAAGATGAACGGGCACACCGGTTTCCTGGTGACGGCCCGCCGGATGGCTCCCGGGAACCTGGCTCCGCGCAAGACCCGTCGCCCGTCACCGGGCGCCTACGGCGAGGACTACTCCGGACCTCGTCCCGGTGACGTCCTCGCCGAACAGGCTCAGGCGGCGGCCGTCGAGGCCGATTGATCCCACGTGTGATGAACACGTGACAAATCTGCTGAACATCGTTGCGTGTCCGCAGGTAGGGTCGAATCAGACGAACGCTCCCGTGGAGGTGAGGTCGGATGACAAACGCAGAAGGTCAGGACACCGCGCAGTTGCTGAGCCAGCTCTCCTACTTGGAGGCTGAGGTCGGGGAGCTGCGCCGGAGGCTCGCGGATGCACCCGCCGGGTCCTCGTCCAGCCCGGCCGGTTTCCAGCTCGAGCAGCGCCTCGTCGACACCCAGCGGTCGCTGGCCGCGGTCACCGCCCAGAACGAACGTCTTGCCGGCACCCTGCGGGACGCCCGCGACCAGATCATGACGCTCAAGGAGGAGGTCGACCGGCTCGCACAGCCACCGACCGGCTTCGGCACCTTCCTGGCCCGCAACGACGACGACTCCGTCGACGTCTTCACCGGTGGCCGCAAGCTCCGGGTGACGGTGAGCCCTGCGGTCGACGCGGAGTCCCTGACCAAGGGTCAGGAAGTGATGCTCAACGAGGCCATGAACGTGGTGGCCGCGCTCGAGTTCGAGCAGATCGGCGAAGTCGTGATGTTCAAGGAGCTGCTCGCCGACGGCGAGCGCGCCCTGATCATCGCCAATGCCGACGAGGAGCGTGTCGTACGTCTCGCGGAGCCGCTGCGCACCGAGAAGCTCCGGGCCGGTGACTCGTTGCTCCTGGACAGCCGTTCGGGCTACGTCTACGAGAAGGTCCCGAAGTCCGAGGTCGAGGAGCTCGTGCTCGAGGAGGTCCCCGACATCGACTACAGCGACATCGGTGGTCTCGCCGGCCAGATCGACCTGATCCGCGACGCCGTCGAGCTGCCGTACCTGCACCCGGAGCTCTTCTTGGAGCACCAGCTGAAGCCCCCCAAGGGCGTCCTGCTCTACGGCCCTCCCGGCTGCGGCAAGACCCTGATCGCGAAGGCGGTGGCCAACTCGCTGGCCAAGAAGGTGGCGGCCAAGACCGGCCAGGAGGGGAAGTCCTACTTCCTGAACATCAAGGGCCCCGAGCTGCTCAACAAGTACGTCGGCGAGACCGAGCGACACATCCGCCTGGTCTTCCAGCGTGCTCGGGAGAAAGCCAGCGAGGGCACTCCGGTGATCGTGTTCTTCGACGAGATGGACTCGCTGTTCCGCACCCGTGGCTCCGGCGTCTCCTCCGACGTCGAGAACACCATCGTCCCGCAGCTGCTCAGCGAGATCGACGGCGTCGAGCTCCTCGAGAACGTGCTGGTCATCGGTGCCTCCAACCGCGAGGACATGATCGACCCTGCCATCCTGCGACCGGGCCGCCTGGACGTGAAGATCAAGATCGAGCGCCCTGACGCCGAGTCGGCCCGCGACATCTTCTCCAAGTACCTGCTCTCCTCGTTGCCGCTGCACGCCGACGACCTGGCCGAGTTCGGCGGCAACCGGGACGGCTGCGTGGCCGGCATGATCAACGCCACCGTCGAGCGGATGTACACCGAGACCGAGGAGAACCGCTTCCTCGAGGTGACCTACGCCAACGGGGACAAGGAGGTTCTGTACTTCAAGGACTTCAACTCCGGCGCCATGATCCAGAACATCGTCGACCGCGCCAAGAAGATGGCGATCAAGGACCTGCTGGACAACAACCAGAAGGGTCTGCGGGTGCAGCACCTGCTCCAGGCGTGCGTCGACGAGTTCAAGGAGAACGAGGACCTCCCGAACACCACGAACCCCGACGACTGGGCCCGGATCTCCGGCAAGAAGGGCGAGCGAATCGTCTTCATCCGGACACTCATCACCGGCAAGCAGGGCACCGAGCCGGGCCGTTCGATCGACACGGTCGCGAACACGGGCCAGTACCTCTGACCAAAGGCGCGACGACACCGGGTGACGTGCGCGGGGGCGGTCGCGGCCGCAGCTAGAATCGGCGACCTATGTTCAAGTACCTGCCGCAGCTCGACGGTCTCCGGGCCGTTGCCGTCTACCTGGTTCTCGCCTACCACGCGGGCAGTACCTTCCCAACCGGGTCGATCAGCGGCTACCACCACTGGACCGGCGGCGGTTTCATCGGCGTCGACCTCTTCTTCGTCCTTTCCGGCTTCCTCGTCTCCAACGTGATCCTCAGCGAGATCGATGCCAAGGGCACCTTCAACCTGGGCAACTTCTACGCGCGCCGGGTACGGCGACTCCTTCCGGCCGCGGTCCTGGTCGTCGTGGCCACCTCGGTGGCGTTCGTGGTCGTCTCCGACGTCGTACGACGGATCGAGATGGTCTCCGACGCGCGCGCCGCGCTGCTCTACGTGGCGAACTGGCACTTCCTGGACCAGTCCACGGACTACTTCTCCCAGGACCTGAAGCCCAGCCCGTTCCTGCACTTCTGGTCGTTGGCCATCGAGGAGCAGTTCTACGTCTTCTTCCCGATCGTGATCGCGCTCCTGGTCCGCACCGGCGCGAGGCTCGGCCGCTACCTGGCCGTGTTCGTCGGCGTGCTCTTCGTCGCGTCGGTGGCATCCCAGCTCTACTGGGGCGCCCAGGAGACCACCCACGCGTACTACGGCTCGGACGCACGGCTGTACCAGCTCCTCGCCGGGGTGCTGCTGGCGATGCTGCTGCGGTCCAGCACCCGGCTCTTCGAGGGGACTCGGGGCACGACCCTGGCCGTGGCCGGGCTGGCGGGCCTGCTCTTCCTCGGCACCGGGATCCTGGACCTGTCGACCACGTCCCGGGGTCTGGCGGCCACCGTGGCCTCGGTGGCGGCGATCGGAGCGCTGGCCGTGGTTCCGACGTCCGTTCCCAGCCGCGCGCTGGGAACCTCCGTGCCGGTCTACCTGGGCAAGATCTCGTACGGCACCTACCTGTGGCACTGGCCGATCGTCCTGGTCCTGCGTGAAGTCTTCACCCTCGGTCCGGTCGGGGTCCTGGTCCTGGCCTTCGCTCTCAGTACCGGTCTCGCCGCGCTGAGCTACCAGGTCTTCGAGATGCCCATCAGGACGAACCCGGTGCTGGCACGGTTGCGCTGGACGACGGTCGCCAGCGGTCTCACCGTCTCCGCCCTGGTGGCGGCGTTCCTGGTCGCGCCGGTCCTGGAGTCCGACCGCCGGCCCGCCCTGGCCGCGCTCGACGTGGTGCCGACGGCCTCGACGAAGATCCCCGGCGACGGCCCGGTCCCGGCCGGCATCGACTTCAAGGCGCTGGTCAAGGTCACCGGGAAGAGCAAGAACTGCTCGGCCACGGACCTCGAATCGTGCATGGTCGTGAAGAACGACGGTCCGCTCGTCCTGGTCATCGGCGACTCGTTCGCCAACATGCTCGGACCGATGTTCACCGAGCTCGCGAACGAGAAGGGCTTCTCCCTGGCCCAGAACGTGGTCCAGGGGTGCCCGTGGCCCGAGGACCTCTCCGACACCGGCCAGGCACCGGACGACGTGGCCCAGTGCTCCGTGAGTCGCGACCAGTGGTACCCGACCGCCCTGGCAGCGCTCAAACCGGCCCTCGTGGTCCTGGTGATGCGTCCCCGCGACGACAACACCTCGATCAGGTCCCGCTCGGGAGACATCCCGGACCAACCCCGGGGCACGTTGATCTACCGCACGATGGCCGACACGGTCAGCAAGATCCGAGCTTCCGGGGCCGAGGTGCTGATGATCCAGTCGGTGCTGGACGCCGCTCCGGCACTGCCCCTGGACTGCCTGGCAAAGTCGACCCGGCTGAGCCAGTGCGCCGTGCAGTACCCGGAGACGTTCCCGGCGAGCGACGGCTACATGGAAGCCCTGGCGGCCTCGGTCCCGGGGGTGACGACCACGAGCATCAACTCGGTCGTGTGCCCGAACCCGCCGGTCTGCCTGCCCTACCTGGACGGTGAGCCGGTCTTCCGGGACAAGCACCACATCACCGTGAGCTTCGCGGTCGCGAACCGGGAGAAGATCTGGTCGCTGTTCGCGCGCGCGGGGGCGTTGCGGGGGGCTGGACTCTCGTAGGTCGCGTTCGCGATCGTTGGGGCTGCGCGGGGGCCGCTGCGCGGGGGCCGCTGCGCGGGGGTCGCTGCGCGGGGCTGGGAGCGGTGGCTGGCTGTGCGGGGTGGGCCCGGAGTGACCCCTTGTCCAGCTGGCGGCCCGTGTCGCCGCGACTTCTGCGCGGTGCCCGACCCCGGCGTGCGGCGCCACGCGTCGCTTTGACGCTGGCACAGCGGCGCCCCTCCGTTCCCACCCCGCTCCGTCAGGCACCACTCGGGGGGAGTGGACGGGGAGTCTCCAGTGGGTGCGGATCGGCTTCCGGCTGGCGGTTGGGGCGAGAGAGACGCAGGACGCTGGCAGCCTTTTGCTTTTCCTTCCCTACCGCTCTGGTGCCTGGGGTGGGGTGGGGGGCGGAGGCCCGGAGCGGCCAGCATCAAAGGCTGGCGTGGCGCTGCACGCCTGGGTCGGGCACCGCAGGGTCTGTAGCAGCGACACGGCAGCCTCGATGGCGCGAGGGACTCTGCACGCCCCAGCCCACCGACCGGACCACAGCAAGCCCCGCGCAGCGGCTCACCAGAAGCGCAAGCGCCCCACCGACCGGACCACACCAAGCCCTACGGCGACTCCATGAACTGGTAGCGCCCCGCCTGCCGGGTCCCGATCCGCTCGACCTGCAGCACGTAGCTGTTCGGGTTCGGGGCCCGGGTCTCGCGCTGCTTCCAGACCTGGTTGAAGTCTGCCTCGTACGGTTGCCAGTTCGCGTAGCCGTAGATCTTCTGCATGTTCTCGTCGGAGCGCATGCCGAGGTCGGAGAAGTTGAACGAGCCCTGGTAGACCTCGAACGCCTTGGGCTTGCCGGAGATGTTGCCCGCGATGGCGATGTACTTCTGGTGGATGTACCAGACCGGACGGTGGTCCTCGTCGACCTGGATCGTCTGGCGCAACGGGATCCGCCCGCGGCCGGCCGGGTTGTAGAGGATCGCCTTGTTCCGGTTGCCCATGATCGCGTAGATGATCCGGATGTCGCAGCCCTGGTTCCAGAGCTGGCGGATCCGTCGCGCCATCCAGTCACCGCGGTCGTCGCGCCAGACGTACATGCCGATCCGGATCTTGGTGCGACCGCTGCGGGTGTCCGCGCCGGTGCAGGTGACGTTCTGGAGAGCCTTGTAGATGAAGTCGTTGTTCGCGGTGTTGCCGTTGAGCGGCGTCATCCAGAAGGTCGTCGTGGGGTAGGTCAGGGTCACCAGCCGAGGGGAGACGGCGACGTCCCGCTTGGCCTGGAAGAAGACGCCCTGCATGGCGTCGTACAGCGGCTTGTTGATGGTGGTGTACAGCTGGTTCCACTGCATCTGCGCCGCGTAGTCGGTCATGTTCCCCGAGCCGCTCATCACGATCCAACGGGTGCTCGCAGCCTGGCTGAACATGAAGACCTTGGCGTGCATGGTGCCGCCGACACCTCGGCAGGACTTGTTGCAGGCGTAGACCCAGCTGCCCCGGACGGGGTCCTTCTTCCAGCGCTCGCCGCCGAAGAGCTTCTTCAGCTTGCCGTAGTCGGACAGGGACGGGTCGGCCGGGATCGACATGATGATCTGGACGCTGACGCCGCGCCTCTTCGCAGCAACGAGGGCCTCACGCAGCTTCTTGCTCGCGAACGACCAGGACAGGATCCGGATCTGGCTGCCGGCCGGGGCACTGTTGATGGTCCGCTCGAGGTGCGTACGGATCTTGTACGACGAACCCTTCTGGAACGCGTGGCTGAACTTCGAGCCCTGGGTCGGGTTGTAGCGATCCGGCGTCGGGGACAGGTAGACCCGCACGCTGAGGGTGGCGTTCGCCGTGCCGCTGGCGTCGGTGATCGAGTAGCCGATCGTCCGGATACCGGCGACGATGTTGCCGGGCACCGCGACCCGGATCGTTCCGGTCGAGGTGAGCTTCGCGGACCAGCCCGGCGGGACGCTGGTGACCTGCATCGGGGCGGTCATCCGGGTCTTGGCGCACGGGGTCACGTTGCCGCACTTGTCGTTCGCGAGGACGTTCCAGTACTTCACGGAGTAGCTGCGCTGGGTCCCCGCGTCGTCGTTCGCCGCGATCGTCGCGAACGACTGGGACGTCTCCCGCGGTGCCTCCGGGGCCTCCGGGGCCTCCGGGGAGGTCGGCGCCGGGGCTACCGGCTCGTCGGCGGCAACGGCCGTGGAGCTGATCGCACCCAGCAGCAGGCACGCCACCAGGACCGAGACGAGGGAGGTGGCGTAGCGAGACCTTCGAGCAAAGCCGGTGCGGGGCAAGGAACTGCTCCAATTCATGGTCTTGTGGAACTCCGAGTGGCCGAAAATAGCACGAATAGTGGGACTGTCCCCGACACGCTACATAGCCCGTCACAGCCCCGCGTACGCTCGCGTCATGAGTGTGCGCAGGATCATGGGGACCGAGACGGAGTTCGGCATCTCCGTGCAGGGCCAGCCGCACGCCAACCCGATGGTCGCGAGTACCCGGCTGGTGAACGCCTACGCCAGTGCCGAGGTGCACGCCCGTCGGGCCCGGTGGGACTTCGAGGAGGAGTCCCCGCTGCGCGATGCGCGAGGTTTCGACCTGGCCCGCGAGGCCGCCGACCCCAGCCAGCTGACCGACGAGGATCTCGGACTGGCCAACGTGATCCTCACCAACGGCGCCCGGCTCTACGTCGACCACTCCCACCCCGAGTACTCCAGCCCGGAGGTCTCGAACCCGCGTGACGCCGTGCTCTGGGACAAGGCCGGCGAGCAGATCGCCCTGGACGCCTGCGGCTTCGCGTCGGTCACCGGTGAACCCGACATCGTTCTCTACAAGAACAACACCGACAACAAGGGTGCCTCCTACGGCGCCCACGAGAACTACCTGATGAACCGCTCCACCCCGTTCGGCGACATCGTCAAGCACCTGATCCCGTTCTTCGTCTCCCGCCAGGTGGTCTGCGGCGCCGGTCGGGTCGGGATCGGGCAGGACGGGCGGGGCCACGGGTTCCAGATCTCCCAGCGAGCGGACTTCTTCGAGGTCGAGGTCGGCCTGGAGACCACCCTGAAACGGCCGATCATCAACACCCGCGACGAACCGCACGCGGATCCGGAGAAGTCGCGGCGGTTGCACGTCATCATCGGCGACGCCAACCTGGCCGAGATCTCGACCTACCTCAAGGTCGGGACCACCGCCCTGGTCCTGGACATGATCGAGAACCGGTACCTCACCAGCGACCTGACCATCGCCGACTCGGTGGCCTCGCTGCGCGCCGTCTCCCACGACCCGACCTGCAGCTACCTGCTCCAGCGCGACGACGGCTCGACGCTGACCGCCGTACAGCTCCAGTGGGAGTACTTCCACCTCGCCAGCGGTTACGTCGAGGAGCGCTACGGCGTGGATGCGGACGCCGACACCAGGGACGTCCTGGCCCGCTGGGAATCGGTCCTGACCCGGCTCGAGCGGGACCCGTTCGAGTGTGCCGGTGAGCTCGACTGGGTCGCCAAGCTGAAGCTCCTGGAGTCCTACCGCGAACGCGACGGGTTGGACTGGGACGACGCCAAGCTGCACCTGATCGACCTCCAGTACGCCGACATCCGCCCGGAGAAGGGCCTGTACCACCGGCTGGTCCGCCTCGGCAGGATCGAGCGCCTCCTCGACGACGCCGAGGTCGCTGCCGCCATGCACGATCCGCCGACCGACACCCGGGCCTACTTCCGGGGCCGGTGCCTGGAGAAGTACCCCGACAGCATCGCCGCTGCGTCGTGGGACTCGGTGATCTTCGACCTCCCCGGCCACGACTCGCTGCAGCGGGTACCGACGATCGACCCGCGGCGCGGGAGCAAGGCCCACGTCGGGAACTTGATCGACACGAGTGCGACCGCACTCGACCTGTTCTCTGCCCTGACTCGCTAGGGTCATGGCAGGAGTTCTTTCTGCGGGGAGTGAAGGAGAAGGCGATGGCACAGGAGCACAAGCAACCGCGCAAGTCGACCGAGTCCGAGGAAGCGGTCGAGGAGGTTGCCTCGACCACCGAAGGTCTCGCCGAGCGCAAGGAAAAGCTCGACGACGACATCGACGCGATCCTCGACGAGATCGACGACGTCCTCGAGGTCAACGCCGAGGACTTCGTCAAGTCGTTCATCCAGAAGGGTGGCCAGTGAGCCCGATGAACTCTGCCTCCGCAGCCGGCTCGTCCGGACGTCTTTCAGACGCCTACCTGACGCCCGGCAGCACCTCGTTCGCCGACTTCCTGGGCTCGGTCGCCCCGGAGCTCCTGCCGGCCCGGCGTCCGTTGCCGCCCGGAAGCGCTGCCGACCTGGCACCGCACGGCACCACCATCGTCGCCGCCACCTTCCCCGACGGAGTCGTGATGGCCGGTGACCGCCGCGCCACGATGGGCAACGTGATCGCCCAGCGCGACATCGAGAAGGTCTTCCCGGCCGACGAGTTCTCCTGCGTCGGCATCGCCGGCACCGCGGGACTCGCCGTGGAGATGGTCCGACTCTTCCAGACCGAGCTCGAGCACTACGAGAAGCTCGAGGGCAGCACCCTGTCGATCGACGGCAAGGCGAACCGGCTGTCGGCACTGATCCGCAACAACCTGGCCCTGGCGATGCAGGGACTGGCGGTCGTACCGCTCTTCGCCGGCTTCGACCAGCGGGCCCGGCAGGGCCGGATCTTCAGCTACGACGTGACCGGGGGCCGGTACGAGGAGACGGCGTTCCACTCGGTCGGTTCCGGCTCGATGTTCGCGCGCGGGTCGTTGAAGAAGCTGTACCGCAACGACTTCACCGCCGACGAGTGCGTCACGGCCACCATCCAGGCCCTGTACGACGCCGCCGACGACGACTCCGCCACCGGCGGCCCCGACCTCGCCCGCCGGATCTTCCCGGTGGTGCACGTGATCACCGCGGCCGGCCAGGTGCGGATGCCCGAGGACCAGGTCGCCGCGATCGCGGACAGCGTGGTCGCCGGGCGGATGCAACGGCCCGACGGCCCCAACGCGGCCCTGAACTGACGAGGACCCTGCCATGAACCAGCGAAGCGAGAGACCAGTCCACGACCGCACGCCGGCGTCCCCGGGTGAGGCCGACGCGAAGCGAGGCGACTCATGAACATGCCGTTCTACGTCTCGCCCGAGCAGCTGATGAAGGACCGCGCGGACTTCGCCCGCAAGGGCATCGCCCGAGGCCGCTCGGTCGCGCTCCTGCAGTACGCCGACGGGATCATCTTCGTCTCGGAGAACCCGTCGCAAGCCCTGCACAAGGTCAGCGAGATCTACGACCGGATCGCGTTCGCCGCGGTCGGTCGCTACAACGAGTTCGAGAACCTGCGGATCGCCGGTGTCCGGCTCGCCGACCTCCGCGGCTACTCCTACGACCGCCGTGACGTCACCGGACGAGGTCTGGCGAACGCCTATGCCCAGACCCTGGGAACGATCTTCTCCTCCGGTGGCGAGAAGCCCTACGAGGTCGAGATCTTCGTCGCCGAGGTCGGTGACGAGGTGTCGGACGACAAGATCTTCCGGCTCACCTACGACGGCCAGATCGCCGACGAGCACGGCTACGCGGCGATGGGCGGCGACGCCGAGACGGTCGCGGCGTACCTGGCCGAGCACTACACCGAGGGTCTGTCCCTCGACGGTGCTCTACGCCTCGCGGTGGCCGCTCTGGCGCACACCGCCGCCGAAGGAACCGAGGAACGCATCATCCCCGCGGGCGATCTCGAGGTCGCCGTCCTCGACCGCACCCGGACCCTGCCGCGCAAGTTCCGCAGACTGAACGGCGATTCCCTCTCCGGGATCCTCGCCGGGGCATAGGCTTGACGAGTGGACCGGCGGATCTTCGGGATCGAGAACGAGTACGGCGTCACCTGCACCTTCAAAGGTCAGCGACGTCTCTCGCCGGACGAGGTCGCCCGCTACCTGTTCCGCAAGGTCGTCAGCTGGGGTCGTAGCAGCAACGTGTTCCTGCGCAACGGGGCCCGCCTGTACCTCGACGTCGGCAGCCACCCCGAGTACGCCACCCCCGAGTGCGACGACATCGTCGACCTGGTCACCCACGACAAGGCTGGCGAGCGAATCCTCGAGGGCCTGCTCATCGATGCCGAGCGACGGCTGCACGACGAGGGCATCGCCGGCGACGTCTACCTGTTCAAGAACAACACCGATTCAGCCGGGAACTCCTACGGCTGTCACGAGAACTACCTGGTCAGCCGCAACGGCGAGTTCTCCAAGCTGGCCGACGTCCTGATCCCGTTCCTGGTGACCCGGCAGGTGATCGTGGGGGCCGGCAAGGTCATCCAGACGCCCCGCGGTGCGTCGTACTCGCTGAGCCAGCGTGCCGAGCACATCTGGGAGGGGGTCTCCAGCGCCACCACCCGGTCCCGACCGATCATCAACACCCGTGACGAGCCGCACGCCGACGCCGAGCGTTTTCGACGGCTGCACGTCATCGTCGGCGACTCGAACATGAGCGAGACCACCACGATGCTGAAGGTCGCCACGTGCGACCTGGTGCTGCGGATGATCGAGGAGGGCGTGGTGATGCGCGACCTCACCATGGAGAACCCGATCAGGGCGATCCGGGAGATCTCGCACGACATGACCGGCCGCAAGAAGGTGCTGCTGGCCAACGGCCGGGAGGCCAGCGTCCTGGAGATCCAGTCCGAGTACCTGCAACGGGCCCGGGACTTCGTCGACCGCCGGGAGCTCCACACCCCGGTGATCGAGCGGTCCCTGGACCTCTGGGAGCGCGGGCTCAAGGCCGTCGAGTCCGGCGACCTGTCCCTGGTCGAACGAGAGATCGACTGGGTGATCAAGTGGAAGCTGATCGACCGGTACCGCGCCCAGAACGACCTGCCACTGGGCCACCCGCGGGTCGCCCAGCTCGACCTGGCCTACCACGACATCCACCGCGACCGCGGCCTCTACTACCTGCTGGAGAAGCGGGGCGCGGTGGCGCGGGTCAGCAACGACCTCGACATCTTCGCGGCGAAGTCGATCCCGCCGCAGACCACCCGGGCCCGGCTCCGGGGAGACTTCATCAAGCGGGCCCAGGAGCGCCGTCGCGACTTCACGGTCGACTGGGTCCACCTGAAGCTGAACGACCAGGCCCAACGGACCGTGCTGTGCAAGGACCCGTTCCGCTCCCACGACGAGCGCGTCGAGCGGCTCATTGAAGGCATGTAGGGCCGGCGGGCGCCGGCTCGTCGGATGCCTGCTCGCGGTGCTCGTGCTGGCCGGATGCACCTCCGAAGGCCGCGCGACGTCAGCGAACGGGCCTCTCTACGGCGTCGAGGTGTCCGGCACGTTCGACGAGCACCCGGCGGCGCGGATCGCGGCCCCGTTGCAGGTATCGGTCCCGGCAAACGAGGTGGTCATCGCCGGCACCGGAGCTCCGGTCCAGGTCGACCAGCTCTTCGTCGTCCGGCTCACCGTGTTCAACGCGCGGACCGGGACCGAGGTGGCCTCGACGGTACGTGCAGCGAAGAGCAGCGACGACAGCCTGTTTCCCGAGCTGGTCTCCGCGCTGACCGGCAAGGCCCAGGGCACCCGGGTCGTCGTAGCGCTGCCGAGCAGCGCGGCTTTCGGCGCCGGCGGGGTGCCGCCGACCGGGCTCGCCGTCGACGACGCGGTCGTCCTGGTAGCCGATGTCCTGGCGGTCCCGCCGACGTCCGTGCTGCCCACGGCCGCTGGCGAGCCCCGGGCCCCCGGCGTCGGGGCACCGGCGGTGAGGTACCTGGCCGGTGACCCGACCGGCGTGACGGCTCCGGACGGCGCCGTCGCCCCCGACCAGGTCACCGTGATCGAGCTCGTCCGCGGTACCGGTGCGCCGGTCCGCGACCACAGCCTGGTCACGGTGGACTACCTCGGTCAGGACTGGGGCAGTGACCAGCCGTTCGTCGACACCTACTTCAAGGAACCGGCCGTCGTCCCGGTCGGGACCGACGCCTCGCTGCCGGCCTGGGACCAGGCCCTCGTCGGGCTCCCTGCAGGTTCCCGGGTCATCGTGGTCGACCCCTTTCCACCGTCCCAGCAGCCGGGGGAGGAACGCCCGACGGACCATGGCACCATCGCCTGGGTCGTCGACGTCCTCGGCGTCAGCTGAGCGCCCGACGAGACCCGCCGAAGGAGACCACGTGACCGCCTCGAAGTCCGAACGCCTGATGAACCTGGTCATCATGCTGCTGGTCGCGCGCTCGCCGGTGACCAAGGACCGGATCCGGGACGTCATCGAGGGTTACCAGGGATCGACCCCGGACGCCTTCGAGAAGATGTTCGAGCGGGACAAGGCCGAGCTCCGGGCGCTGGGCATCCCGCTCGAGCTGGCGGCGATCGACAAGTTCTTCGACGACGAGCTCGGTTACCGGATCGCCAGGGACTCCTTCGAGCTGCCCGAGCTCGACCTGGAGCCCGACGAGCTCGCCGTCCTCGGCCTCGCCGCCCGGGTCTGGGAGCACGCCGGTCTCGCCGCCACGACCTCCCAGGCCCTGGTCAAGCTGAGGGCAGCCGGGTACGACGTCGATCGGGAAGCCTTGGACGTCCTCCAACCCCGGGTGGTCGCCGACGACCCCGCGTTCGACACGGTGCTGGCCTTCACCACCAGCAGGACCCCGATCACCTTCGCCTACAAGCGCCCGGCCGACAGCACCAGCACCCGGCGGCACCTCGAGCCGTGGGCCGTGGTCACCTCGCGGGAGCGGTGGTACGTGGTGGGTCTCGACACCGATCGTCGCGAACCGCGGATGTTCCGGCTCAGCCGCATCGTCGGGGAGGTCGAGAAGAACGGCGCCCCCGGCAGCTTCGTCGTCCCCGCCGGTACCGACATCCGGGCCCTGACGTCGAACCTGACACCGTCCCGGCCCACCCAGGAGGCGACCGTCCTGGCCCACCAGGGACGCGCGGTGCTGCTGCGCCGACGCGCGACCCGGGTGGAGTTCGGTGTGCCCGGACCGGACGGGACCACCAGCTGGGACCGGTTGGTCGTCCCGATGTACTCGACCTGGGACTTCGCCGGAGACATCGCCTCCCACCTCGGCGAGGTGGTCGCCGAGGCACCGGCCGAGCTCCGTGAGCACGTGCTGGCCCGGTTGACGTCCGTGGCGGGGGAGAGCGCATGAGCGGGGCCAAGGACCAGCTGGCCCGGCTCCTGACGCTGGCGCCCTACCTGCAGACCCGGGGGGCCGTTCCCCTCAAGGAGGTGGCCGCCGACTTCGGGGTCACCCCGCAGCAGATGCTCAGCGACCTGCGCGTCCTCTACCTGTGCGGGCTCCCCGGCTTCGGGCCCGGTGACCTGATCGAGATCAACGTCGAGTCGCTCCTGGACGATCCCGACGGAGTCGTCCGGATCAACAACGCCGACTTCCTCGCCCGGCCGCTGCGGCTCGGCAGTCACGAGGCGTCTGCACTCATCGTCGGACTGCGGGCGCTGCAGGAGTCCAGTCCGGTCGCCTCCCGCGACCTGGTCGACCGGACGCTGGCCAAGCTCGAGGACGCCACCGAGGAGGGCGCCGTCCCCGTCGTCGACATCCGGATCCCCGAGCAGAGACCCGACCTCCGGCAGACCCGGTCCGCCCTGGAGAAGGCGGTCGGCGCGGACCGCCAGGTGGCGCTGGTCTACGTGGTTCCCAGCCGCGACGAGGTGACCGAGCGGATCGTCGACCCGATCGCGGTCCTCCAGCGCGACGGCCACGTCTACCTCGACGCCTGGTGCCACCTGGCCGACGCTCGGCGGCTGTTCCGGGTCGACCGGATCACCCAGGTCGAGGCACTCGACTCTGCCCGTGACGTTCCGGACCTGCCCCCGCGGGACCTCTCCGACGGGCTCTTCGAAGCCGGACCCGCCGACCAGGTGGTCAGTCTGGCGTTGAGCCCGCAGATGCGCTGGTTCGCCGAGCACTACCCGGTTCTCACCGCCACCGAGACCCCCGACGGTGGCCTCGACGTCACCTTGGCGGTCGGCGACCAGCAGTGGTTGGTGCGGCTGGCCCTCCGGTTCGGGACCGGCCTGACCGTGCTGTCACCCAGCGAGCTCCAGGACCGGATCCGCGAGGTTGCCGCGGCTGCGCTCCGGTTGCAACAGGCCACGGCGTAGCATGGGCCTGAACGCGGATCTCCCCGTTGCTCGTCGTCACCGAAACCGAAGGACGTCACCATGACCCCCCTGATCGCCGGTCTGGGCACACCTGAACTGCTGATCATCCTTGCTGTGGTCGTGCTCCTCTTCGGGGCGGCCAAGCTGCCCGATCTCGCTCGGAACAGCGGACGGGCACTGAGGATCTTCAAGTCCGAGACCAAGGGTCTCCTCGAGGACGGCGACAAGACGCCCGAGCAGCTGGAGATCGAGCGCCGCAACGAGGCCGAGCGCCCCAACAGCACTGACTGACCCGCCGTGGCCATCGCAGGGGTCCTCGGCGCGTTCCGGGGCAAACCGGTACGACCCAGCGGACCCGGGGGTCAGATGGCCCTCGCCGACCACTTCCGCGAGCTCCGCGCCCGGCTGCTGAAGGCCACCTTGGCGCTGGTCGTCGCCACCATCGGCAGCTTCTTCATCTACGACACGCTCCTCGACCTGATCGCAGGCCCCTACAACGACGCGGTCGCCACCTTGGGCGGGGCCGAGGCCGCACGGTCGGAGATCTACATCTCCGGCATCGGTGGCGGTCTGATGATCCAGCTCAAGCTCTGCGCCCTGAGCGGGGTGATCATCTCCAGCCCCGTCTGGCTCTACCAGATCTGGGCCTTCCTGCTGCCCGGGCTGAAGAAGAACGAGCGGCGCTGGACGATGATCTTCGTCGCCGTGGCCGGCCCGTTGTTCGCCGCCGGCGTGGCCCTCGGCTACTACGTGCTGCCCAAGGGCATCAAGGTTCTGATCTCGTTCACGCCCGACAACATGCAGAACCTCAACGACTTCAACGACTTCTTCTCGTTCACGACCCGGATGCTGCTCGTCTTCGGAGTGGCCCTGGAGATCCCGTTCTTCGTGATCCTGCTGAACCTGGCCGGCGTCATCTCGGGCAAGGCGCTGGGTCGCTACCGTCCGTGGATCGTGCTGGGCACCTTCGTCTTCGCTGCGGTGGCCACGCCGTCGACCGACCCGTTCTCGATGCTGATGCTGGCGATCCCGATGCTGGTTCTCTTCGGGTTCTCCGAGGTGATCGCCAGGATCGTGGACCGGCGACGCGGCAAGGAGAGAGTCAGTACCGACACCTGGGACGACGACGTCGCATCGCCCCTGTGAGACCGGCTCGTACAGATAGGGTTCCTAGGGTGCGCACGGATAACTCGACGGGGTCAGCACGGCGGATCGCGGTCCTGACGAACCCCACCTCGGGCAAGGGCAAGGGCAACGACGTCGCCGCAGTCGTCGTTCCCCGTCTGAGCGATGCCGGCTTCGAGGTGAGTGCCCTGGTCGGCCGCGACGCCGACGAGGCCTCCGACCTGGCCCGGCGGGCCGTCACCGACGGTGTGGAGACGCTGGTGGTCATCGGAGGCGACGGGATGGTCCACCTGGCGGCGCAGGCCCTTGCCGGCACCAGCACCCGCCTGGGCCTGGTGCCCGCCGGTACCGGGAACGACGTGGCCCGCGCGGTCGGCCTGCCCCGCAAGGACCCGTTGGCAGCGACCGACGTCATCATCGGCGGCAAGGAGCGGGCCATCGATCTCGCCCGGATCGGGAACCGCTACTACGTCACGGTCCTCGCCGCCGGCTTCGACGCCATCGTCAACGAGCGCGCCAACGAGATGACCTGGCCCAAGGGACAGATGCGTTACAACCTGGCCACCCTGGCCGAGCTCCGCACGTTCTCGCCGATCCCTTACGTGATCGAGGTTGACGGCGAGCAGCACCGGTTCGAGGCGATGATGGTCGCGGTCGGCAACACCGAGTCCTTCGGTGGCGGCATGAAGATCACCGCGGGCGCCGTGATGGACGACGGGATCCTCGACGTGGTCGCGATCATGCCGATGAGCAAGCTCGAGCTGATCAGGACCTTCCCGAAGCTCTTCTCCGGGACCCACGTCGAGCACCCCAAGTACCGGCACTTCGCCGGGAAGAGCATCACCGTCGCGGCGCCGGGCATCGTCGCCTACGCCGACGGTGAACGGATGAGCGCGCTCCCACTCACCGTCGAAGTGGCCCCGCAGGCGTTGCGCGTACTGGTGCCATGACCTTGCCCGACGAGCCGCTCAACCCGGCCGAGCAGTACGCGCGTTACCGACGCAACAAGGCCCACCCCGGGCTGGCGGAGTTCGCGTCGCACTACGACTTCGGGCTCGACGACTTCCAGGTGCGTGCCTGCCGCGAGCTCGAGGACGGTCGCTCGGTCCTGGTGGCCGCCCCGACCGGCTCCGGGAAGACCATCGTGGGGGAGTTCGCCGTCCACCTGGCCCTGGCCAGCGGGCGGAAGTGCTTCTACACGACCCCGATCAAGGCCTTGTCGAACCAGAAGTTCAACGACCTGGTCGACCGCTACGGGGCAGCGAACGTCGGCCTGCTCACCGGTGACAACAGCATCAACGGGGACGCACCGGTCGTCGTGATGACGACCGAGGTGCTGCGCAACATGCTGTACTCCGGGTCCCGCACCCTGACCGGCCTCGGTTTCGTGGTGATGGACGAGGTGCACTACCTGGCGGACCGCTCCCGCGGCGCGGTCTGGGAAGAGGTCATCATCCACCTGCCCGACTCGGTAGCAGTGGTGTCGCTGTCGGCGACGGTGAGCAACGCCGAGGAGTTCGGCGAGTGGCTGGGCACCGTCCGTGGCGAGACCACCACCATCGTCGAGGAGAAGCGGCCGGTCCCGCTGTACCAGCACGTCCTGGTCGGTCGGAAGATGCTCGATCTTTTTGCTTCGGGCGAGCAGGGCGAGCCGCACAGACCCGGTGAGGAACAGGTCAACCCCGAGCTCCTCAGGGTGGCGCGCGACGACCTGATGAGCGGCCGGATGCGCGACCGCCGGTCACCGAAGGGGCAACGGCGGCCCGACCGGGCCAAGCAGGCCGGCAACGGCCGCCGGGTCTGGGTGCCGAGCCGGGCCGACGTGGTCGAGCAGCTCGACCGGGCGGGGCTGCTCCCGGCGATCGTGTTCATCTTCAGCCGGGTCGGCTGCGACGCCGCGGTCCAGCAGTGCCTGAACGCCAACCTCCGGCTGACCAGCCCCGCCGAGCGGGACGAGATCTTCGCCTTCGTCGAGGAGCACTGCTCCAACCTGCCCGACGAGGACCGTCAGGTGCTGGGGTACCACGAGTTCCTGGACGGGCTGACCCGCGGTGTCGCGGCGCACCACGCGGGCATGCTGCCAACCTTCAAGGAGTGCGTCGAGGAGCTCTTCCTCCGCGGCCTGGTCCGCGTGGTCTTCGCGACCGAGACCCTCGCCCTGGGGATCAACATGCCCGCTCGCTCCGTGGTGCTGGAGAAGCTGTCGAAGTGGAACGGCGAGACCCACGCCGACATCACCCCGGGGGAGTACACCCAGCTGACCGGTCGCGCGGGCCGGCGGGGGATCGATGTCGAGGGCCACGGGGTCGTCCTGTGGCAGCCGGGCCTGGAACCCAAGTCGGTGGCCGGGCTGGCCTCGACGCGGACCTATCCGCTGAAGTCCTCCTTCGCGCCGTCCTACAACATGGCGGTGAACCTGGTCCACCAGTTCGGCCGGGACCGCGCCCGCGAGCTGTTGGAGTCGTCGTTCGCCCAGTTCCAGGCCGACAAGGCCGTCGTGGGACTCGCCCGCCAGGTCCGCAAGAGCGACGACGCCCTCGCGGGGTACGCCGAGGCCGCGACCTGCCACCTCGGCGACTTCGGGGAGTACGCACGGCTGCGCCGTACGCTGTCGGACACCGAGGCCGGGATCGCCAAGAACCGGCGTCACGACCGGCGTGCCGAAGTGGTCAGCTCGCTGATGGCGCTGAAGCCCGGCGACGTCATCGACGTGCCGTCCGGTCGCTTCTCCGGCATCGCGGTGGTCATCGACCCCGGCACCCAGTCCGACCGCGACGGACCACGCCCCTACGTCCTCACCGCGGACCGGCACGCCCGCCGGCTGAGCCTGGTCGACTTCCCGACACCGGTGTCGGCCTTCCACCGGATCCGGATCCCGAAGTCGTTCAACGGACGCAACCCGCAGTCCCGCCGGGACCTGGCAACGACGCTGAAGAACGGCACCCACGGCTTCACCCTGCCGCCGGGGTTCGAGCGGCAACGGACCGGGCACGGCCCGGGGGAGGCGGCGGACCAGATCGAGGCGCTGCGGCGCGAGCTGCGTCAGCATCCCTGCCACGACTGCCCCGACCGCGAGGACCATGCCCGCTGGATGGAGCGTTGGTACAAGCTCGACCGGGACTCGCGCACGCTGCGTCGTCGGATCGAGCAGCGCACCAACACCATCGCCCGCCAGTTCGACCGGGTCTGCGAGGTCCTCACGGCGCTGGAGTACCTCGACGGCGAGGTCCGGGTGACCCCGCGCGGGCAGACCCTGATGCGGATCTACAACGAGCTCGAACTCCTGACGGCCGAGTCCCTGCGCCTGGGGCTGTGGAACGAGCTGGATGCCAGCCAGCTGGCGGCAGTGCTCTCGTCGCTGGTCTTCGAGTCCCGCAAGGCCGATGACGCCGACTCGCCACGGATCCCGGGTAGCCACGTCCGCGACGTGCTCAAGGAGATGACCGCGCTCTGGGGGGAGCTGGACGCCCTCGAGCGCGAGCACAAGGTCGAGAAGCTCCGCGAGCCCGACTTCGGGTTCTGCTGGGCAGCCTTCCGCTGGGCCGAGGGCGACGACCTGGACGAGGTCCTGGACGGGACCGGCCTGGCCGCCGGTGACTTCGTGCGCTGGATCAAGCAGCTGATCGACCTCACCGCACAGGTGGCCGACGCCGCCGGGGACCCGCGCTTGCGGGACACCGCTCGGGACGCCGTCGTGCGGTTGCGGCGCGGGGTGATCTCCTACAGCTCGGTAGCCGACTGAGCGGCTGGTCGGACGAGGCGTTCGGCTCGACGTGGCCGGCTCGTCGCTAGTCGAACAGGTGCGGCAGCATCCCGAGGTCGCGGGAGAGCGCTTTGAAGCGAAGTACCACCACAGGGAGTTGGCTCCGTGTTACCGGGACGGCGCCCCCGTTACATCTACGCTGGCGACCGTGACTTCCCTGATGCTGCTGGACACCGCTTCGCTCTACTTCCGCGCGTTCTACGGCGTTCCCGACACGGTGCGGGCACCGGACGGCACACCGGTCAACGCGGTGCGCGGACTTCTCGACTTCATCTCGCGGCTCGTGGAGGAGTACCAGCCCACGCACCTGGCGTGCTGCTGGGACAACGACTGGCGTCCGCAGTGGCGGGTCGACCTGATCCCGACGTACAAGGCCCACCGCGTCGAGGAGGAGGTCCCGGGCGGCTCCGACGTCGAGGAGGTGCCGGACCCGCTGCAGGCCCAGATCCCGATCATCCTCGAGGTCCTGGCTGCGTTCGGGATCGCCGTCGTCGGCGCTGACGACTACGAGGCCGACGACGTGATCGGCACCCTCGCCACCGACGCCGGGATGCCGGTGGAGATCGTCACCGGCGACCGCGACCTGTTCCAGCTCGTCGACGACGCAGCGGGGATCCGGGTGCTGTACACCGCGCGCGGTGTCGGCCGGCACGAACGCGTCACCAACGCCGTGATCCAGGAGAAGTACGACGTCGGGGCAACCCAGTACGCCGACTTCGCCACCCTGCGGGGCGACAGCTCGGACGGCCTGCCCGGAGTCGCCGGCGTGGGGGAGAAGACAGCTGCCACCTTGCTCGGACGCTACGGCTCGATCGACGGGATCCGGGCCGCGGCAGCCGACCCCGGGAGCGACCTCGCGCCGGGCCCCCGGCGGAAGATCCTCGACGCCGAGGCGTACCTCGACGTGGCACCGCAGGTCGTCGCCGTGGCCCGCGGGATCGACCTCGGCACGCCGGACCTGACGCTCCCGCCGACCCCGCTGGACCCGGTGTCGCTGACCGACCTGTCCGGTCGCTGGGGGCTCGACACACCGATCGCCAGGCTGGTGACGACGATCACCGACGTCACGAGCAGCACCCGCTAGACCAGCAACCTCGAACCCTCAAGGCGAACTTCACGCGTGTCAGCCCGGACACGCCGAAGACCCGACTTTGTTTCATGAATTGTTCGCGTTGCGTCCATTCGTCTGACCTGCGGGTTTGCAGCGTTTGCGCAGGTCAGGGCGATCTTGACATCGCCGCCCCGGATCGGTTGGGTTGCCTGGTTCCTCCAGGCAGATCGTCTTGCTTGCAGGCTCCGACATGGGGGGTAAAGCCTCACCGACCGCCACGGTGCGGGTGGACCCCCTCGGCGAGTCGGAGATCCGCAACCAGGACGGGAGAACACGGGGGGAGTGCGGCACCAGTAGACAACGGTCGTTCGGTGACATCCAGTCATCGTGCGGGCGGTCCGAAGGTCCCGTTCCTCCCCCCGCCGCCCTCTCTCGCGCCCGTGCTCTCGCACCGTCAGCACCGTCTGATCAGGTGGGCGGGCTACCGTGGCGCCATGAGACGCCGTTTCCCGTGGGGCTTGGTGCTGGTCGCCTTCATCGCACTGCCGATCCTGGAGATCTACGTGATCATCCAGGTCGGCCAGGTGATCGGGGCCTGGTGGACGATCCTGCTCCTGATCGCCGACAGCATCTTCGGCTCCTGGTTGCTGCGGCGGGAAGGCAGCCGGGCCTGGACCGCCCTGCGGGTAGCGCTCGCCGAGGGGCGGATGCCCGCGAAGGAGCTCGCCGACGGGATCCTGATCGTGGTCGGCGGAACCCTGATGATCAGTCCGGGATTCGTCACCGACCTCTTCGGGATGCTCGCGATCCTGCCGTTCACCCGACCGTTCGGCCGTCGACTGCTGACCCGGTTCCTCGCCGGTCGACTGGTCACCGGGGTGGTCGGCATGCCGCCCGGAGGGCCCCGGACAGCACAACGCCCCGGACCGTCGGGCGACGTGGTCCAGGGCGAGGTGATCGATCCGTGAGGCTTGCTAGACCTTGGCCTTCTTCTTCGCGGTCTTCTTTGCCGGCCGGTGGAGGTGCGCCGGTCCGATCTCGCCGCCGCGCAGCAGCTCCAGACGCTCGGTCAGGATGTCCTCGAGCTCACTGATCGAACGGCGCTCCAGGAGCATGTCCCAGTGCGTCCGAGCAGGCTTCTCGACCTTCTCCTCAGGCAGGATGCCCGTGGTGCTCAGCCCCTCGGCGCCGCAGCGCGGGCACTCCCAGTTCGCGGGCACGTCGGCCTCGACCGACATGGTGATCTCGAAGAAGTGTCCCCGGGTGCACTGGTAGCCGACCTGCTGGCGGGCGGCGAACTCGATGCCGCGCTCGTCCTCGAAGCTCTGGCCTCCGAGGCGGGCACCTCGTAGCGTGCGATCTCCCATGACTTCCTCCAAATCCGGGAAGGCCAGATCGTGGCCTTCTCCTCATGCGTACAACCTGTGGGACGCGCATTCAAGTCGTTCCTGACGCCAATCCCGGGTCGGGCGGGCAAACCGCCTCCCAACACCATGACAGATCGACAACGAACGTCCCAGTCTGAGGATTCCCGTCCCGCGTGGGCGAGACCCGTCTCACACCACGGCGACCGGAGCCGGCACCTGGTTCCCGGCCTCCCGGATGCCCCGCTCCGGGTCCAGCCGGAGCAGGAAGTACGCCCCGAGGACGAAGAAGATGATCAGTGCGAGGATCGCCGGCCGGTAGGAACCGGTGACCTGGAAGGTCACTCCGAACAGCAGCGTGCCGAACCACGACGTCCCGCGCTCAGCAGCCCCGTAGAGCGCGAAGTACTCGCCCTCCCGGCCGCGGGGGATCAGGAGACTGAAGAACGACCGCGACAACGCCTGGGTGCCGCCCATCACCAGACCGATCCCGACAGCGACCGCGACGAACAGCGGCACGTTCCCGGCCGGAAGCACCAGGGCGACGACCACGATCCCCATCCACGCGAACGTGCCCCAGAGGATCAACCGGTAGGCGCCGTAGGTCGAAGCGAGCCGGCCGAAGAGCAAGGCGCCACCGAAGGCGACGAACTGGATCAGCAGGATCGTGCCGATCAGGACCGAGGTGCCGAAGCCGAGCTGCTTCTCCCCGTACGTCGAGGCTGCGAAGAGCACCGTCTGGATGCCGTCGTTGTAGAAGAGGTAGGCCAGCAGGAAGGTGAGCGTCATCGGGTAGTTGCGCAGGTCGCGCACGGTCGTCGCCAGCTGGCCGAAGCTGCGATGCCACAGTCCGCCCTGCTCGGGGACGACGTTCTGGGCCGGGTAGTCGCGCAGCCTGATGAACGGGATCACGGTGAAGCCGGCCCACCACAGCGCCGCCGAGAGCAGCGAGAGGCGCACCGCCATCGCCTCCGACAGCCCGAACGTGTCATGGCCCAGGAACATCACCAGGTTGATCGCCAGGAGCACACCACCGCCGAGGTAGCCCCAGGCCCACCCGTGGGAAGAGACCGCGTCCCGCTCGTCCTCGGTGGAGATGTCGACCAGGATCGCGTAGTACGACACCAACGAGCACCCGGCCAGGATGCTGGCGGCCACCACGGCGACGGCGGCGAGCTGCCAGTTGTCGCCCTCGAGGAAGAACAGCAGGGCTGCACACGCCGCACCCGCCCACGCGTACCCGGCCATGTGCCGCTTCTTGTGGGCGGACCGGTCCACGAACGCCCCGACGATCGGGAGGAGCAGGGCGCTCGAGATCGTCGCGAAGCTGGTCAGGTAGCTGGGCAACGAGCCGGCCGCCAGGTGCAGGCCGAGCACGTTGAGCGTCCGGGCGCAGGTCTCGTCGGCGTCCACGCAGCCGGCTGCCCTGCCGGCCACCGTGATCATGTACGGCGCGAACATCACCGAGAGCACCGTGGTGTAGAACGCCGAGTTCGCCCAGTCGTACCAGTTCCAGGCCTTCTGCTGGCTGATCCGGTCCTTGGTGGTGGTCATGCGCGGTCCGCCCAGAGTCCTCGCGACACCAGAAGCTCCTTGAGGCGGTCCGTCCGGTCGGTGATCAGCCCGTCCACGCCAAGATCGATCAGTGTCTCCATCTGTGCGGGTTCGTCGACGGTCCACACGTGCACGTGGGCACCGGCGGCGTGCGCCCGTCGGACCAGGGACGCCGTCACCAGCGGGACCGGGCCGCGACGGTGCGGGACCTGGAGTGCCGCGACCCGGGAGCGGGTCAGGAGCCTCGCCGCTGCTCCGCTCGGCAGGGCCAGGAACGCCGCCACCTCGACCGGGGACGCCGACGTCGGCACCCGCCCGCCGACGAGACGGCGGAACTCGCTCAACCGCGCGTGCGAGAACGAGCCGACGCAGATCCGGTCGTGGGAGCGGGTGCGTTCGACCAGGTCGACCAGGACGGGCCCGGCTCCGTCCGCCTTGAGGTCGATGTTGAAGCGGCTGGTCGGGAACTCCTCGAGGAGGTCGGCCAGGCGTGGCACCGGATGCTCACCACCGATCCGGGCTCGGGCCAGGACTCCTGCTGCAACCGACGCGACCCGTCCCTGCTGGTCGGTCACCCGGTCCAGCACGTCGTCGTGGAAGGCCACCAGCTCGCCGGAGGCCGTGACGTGGACGTCGGTCTCCAGGTAGGTGTAGCCGAGCCCGACCGCGTGCCGGAAGGCCGCGGCGGTGTTCTCCAACCCGTCGAGATCAGGGTGCCGGGCGCCGCCCCGGTGGGCCATGGCGATCACGGCGGGTGGCGCGACGTCGTCGAGGTACGCGAACCCGGTCACAGGCCTCCCCATGACAACCACCTCCCTCCGCGATCAGTATCCTCCCGATCGTCCTGCATTTGGTGACAAGTCGGTCATTCGACCCCCCTGTCGTGCGGCCGCGTCGCACCCGCGGCTCTGCCCCCGACGGCGGTACCGTCGGACGATGGAAGCAAAGCTCTGTCCCCAGTGCCAGAACCCGATGACCGAACGCGAGTTCCCCCACCTGAGCGTGACCAGCTGCGCCGGGTGCGGTGGCATCTTCCTGGCCCGTGCTGACCTCGGTGCGCTGATCGAGGCTGAGAACGACTGGCACGCCCACCAGTCCGCGAACACCGCCGCACTGCCGCGGATCACCGGGGATACTCCGCCGCCGTCGTTGGTCGCCCGGTCGCGGGCCTACATCGAGACCCTCTTCGGCGCGTGAGCGCCTAGCGGAGGTCGGTGAAGGTCTCGATCCGGGCGCCGAGCTGGTTGAGGCGCTCGGCGAGATCCTCGTAACCGCGGTTGATGACGTAGACCGACCGCAGCACCGAAGTGCCCTTCGAGGCCATCATCGCGAGCAGGATGACCACCGCCGGACGCAGGGCCGGCGGGCACACGACCTCGGCACCCGACCAGTGGGTAGGTCCGTCGATCATCACCCGGTGCGGGTCCAGCAGGGTGACCTTGCCGCCGAGCTTGCTCAGCTCGGTCAGGTAGATCGCCCGGTTCTCGTAGACCCAGTCGTGCAGCATCGTCTGGCCCTGGGCCACCGCGGCGATCACGGCGAAGAACGGCAGGTTGTCGATGTTGAGGCCCGGGAAGGGCATCGGGTGGATCTTGTCGATGGGGGAGTGCAGCGGGGAGACCGCGGTGGTCAGGTCGACCAGCCTGGTCTCGCCGTTGGCTGCGGGGTACTCCTCGGTGCGCTCGTAGCGGAAGCCCATCTCCTCGAGCAGGGCGAGCTCGATCTCCATGAACTCGATCGGGACCCGCTTGATGGTGATCTCCGAACCCGTCACGATGGCCGCTGCCAGCAACGACATCGCCTCGATCGGGTCCTCACTCGGCGAGTACTCCACGTCGACGTCGATCCGCCTGCACCCGGTGACCGTCAGGGTGGTCGTGCCGATGCCCTCGACGACCACACCGAGCTTCTGCAGGAAGAAGCAGAGGTCCTGGACCATGTAGTTGGGACTGGCGTTCCGGATCACCGTGGTGCTCTCGCACAGCGCGGCGGCCATCAGTGCGTTCTCGGTGACCGTGTCGCCCCGCTCGGTCAGCACGATCGGTCGCTGGGGCGTCGTGCCGCGTGCCACCATCGCGTGGTAGCTGCCGTCGGTGGCCTTGACCTCCAGGCCGAAGTGCCGCAGGGCAGTCAGGTGGGGTTCGACCGTACGGGTGCCCAGGTCGCAGCCTCCCGCGTACGGCAGGTCGAAGTCGGTACTCCGGTGCAGCAGCGGGCCGAGGAACATGATGATCGACCGGGTACGACGGGCAGCTTCCGAGTCGATCGCTGCGATGTCGAGCCGCGCGGAACCGATGATCTCCAGGTCGTTGTCGTCGTTGAGCCACCGGGTCCTGACGCCGATACTGGCCAGGACCTCGAGCAGCCGGTTGACCTCCTCGATGCGCGCGACCTTGCGCAGCGTGGTCCGTCCGTTGTTGAGCAGAGCCGCGCACAGCAGGGCGACCCCGGCGTTCTTGGAGCTCTTGACGTCGATGCTTCCGGACAGCGTCGTGGGACCGGTGACCCGCAGGTGCACCGGACCGGCACCGATGCTGACGATCTGCTCGTCGAGTGCTTCACCGATCCGGGCCAGCATCTCCAGCGAGACGTTCTGGTGACCGCGCTCGATCCGGTTCACCGCGCTCTGGCTGGTGCTGAGCGCGTCGGCCAGCTGCTGCTGGGTCCATCCCCGGTGCCGACGGGCGCTCCGGATCAGGGTGCCGATCTGGGTCAGGTAGTCGGCACTCACGGCTCGGACGCTATCTCACATATGAGATGAAGCCAATGTGAGTGGCAACCCCGCGCGGCCTTGCCACTGACTGGCAGGATCGACCCATGCGAGTGACGACGATCCACGCCGCCGGGGACATCCGACTCGAGGTCCGTCCGGACCTGGCCCTCACCGCCCCGACCGACGCGATCATCAAGATCACCGCCGGATGCATCTGTGGCTCGGACCTCTGGCCGTACCGCGGCGAGAACCCGATCAGCCCAGGGTCGACGATCGGCCACGAGATGGTCGGTGTGATCGAGGAGGTGGGCTCCGAGGTCTCCTCCTTCAAGCCCGGCGACTTCGTCGTGGTCCCGTTCTGCACCTGTGACAACACCTGTCCGCACTGCCTGAACGGTGCCCAGTCGGCGTGCGTGAACGGCGGCTTCACCACCGGCGGTCAGGGCGAGTACGGCCTGGTCGGCCAGGCCGAAGGCAGTCTGGTCAAGACCGATGGCCTTCCCGATCCGAGCATGATCGCCTCCCTGCTGACCCTGTCCGACGTCTTCCCCACCGGCTGGCACTGCGCGGTCTCCGCGGGGGTCAAGAAGGGCGATACCGTCGTCGTCGTGGGCGACGGGGCCGTCGGACTCTGCGGCGTCCTCGCCGCCGTTCAGCTCGGGGCCGAGAAGGTGATCGCGATGTCCCGGCACGCGAGCCGGCAGCGGGTTGCCGAGGCCTTCGGAGCCACCCACATCGTGGCCGAGCGCGGTGCCGAGGGCGCCAACCGGATCAAGGAGATCACCGCGGGGATCGGTGCGGACGCGGTCCTCGAGTGCGTCGGCACCGACGACTCGATGCGGATGGCCTTCCAAGCGGCCCGACCGGGCGCCACCGTCGGATTCGTCGGCGTTCCGCACGGGGTCAAGCTCCCGGTCGAGAAGATGTTCGCCAAGAACGTCGGTCTCGCCGGCGGCGTCGCCCCGGTGCGCAAGTACCTGCCCGAGCTGCTCGACCTGGTCACCTCGGGAAGAGTCGACCCCGGCCTGGTGTTCGACTCCGTGATGCCGTTGTCCGAGGTCGCCGAGGGCTACCGCGCGATGGACGAGCGGCGCGCCATCAAGGTCCTGCTCCACCCCTGAAAGGAACACGATGTCCGCTGAACTCGCTGCCAAGGCGCAGGCTCTCCTGGCGCTCCACCAACCCGGCAACCCCGGAGTCCTGCCGACGGTCTGGGATGCCTGGTCGGCCAACGTCGCCGTCACGGCAGGCTTCTCCGGCCTGACGGTCGGAAGCCACCCGTTGGCAGACTCGATCGGGCGACCCGACGGCGAGGGAATGTCCTTCGACGAGCTCACCACCCGGGTCACCCAGATCACCGGGTCCGTCGACGTCCCGGTCTCGGTCGACATCGAATCCGGTTACGCACAGTCGCCGCGGACACTGATCGACGGTCTCCTGGCTGCCGGAGCAGTCGGGCTGAACATCGAGGACACGGTGCACAGCGAAGGCGGCCGGATGCGCACGTCGGCCGAGCACGCTGACCTGATCGGCGAGCTCCGGGCCGCGGCCGACAGCACCGGTGTCCACGTCGTCCTGAACGCGCGGACCGACACGTTCAAGAACAAGCTCGGCGAGGACGACGAACGCGTCGACCTCGCGATCGCGCGGATGACAGCCTGCGCCGAGACCGGCGCCGACTCGCTCTACCCGGTCGGCTTCCACGACGAGGAGACACTGGCCCGGATCTGCGCGGCGTTGCCGCGACCGGTCAACGCGATCGCGAACCCGGTCGACGGCGACCTGGCGATGTACGCCCGTGCCGGTGCCGGTCGGATCAGCTTCGGACCGATCTGGCAGATGAACCTGGCGAAGGTCTCGGCCGAATGGCTCGCCCGCTGGAAGTGACCGGAGACCGGACCGGCTAGCGGCGGACCATTCCGACCAGGCCGCGGATCGACCCGGCGACCAGGTTGCCCATCGCGAAGTGGTCGTCCCAGACCGTGATCAGGCCGTCGCGGACCTCGAAGGTGCCGCAGACCCAGAACGACGACTCCCACCGGCGGTAGCCGAGGTAGTCGGTACGGTCGGTCAGCACGATCGGCCCGTTCGCGGCGATGTGGTGCAGGTCCACCCGGAAGGTCACGCCACGGCGTTCCATGTCGCGCAGCATCGCGAACACCTTGGTCCCGCGGAACGTCGGCATGCCGGTGTTGCGCCACTCGATGGCGGGGGAGAGCAGCTCGACGGCGGCGTCGCCCTGCCGCTTCTCCAGCAGGTCGAGGAAGGTCGCCACGACGGTGGCTTCAGCAGTCATGGGGCCAGGTTAGTCCGGTCTACTCCACCCGAGATCAGATCGCCCGATCGGCCTACGATGGAAGCGGAGGTAGATCCGATGACCACGACGCTCGAACCCGACGAGACCCGACTCGCTGCCCCTCGCGTCCTGATCGTCGACGACACCGAGGACGCTCGTTCCCTCCTCCGGATCAGACTGGCCAACCACGGCTCCTACTGCGTCGTCGGCGAGGCGGTCGACGGGCTGGACGCGATCCGTCAGGCGCGGCTGCTGCAACCCGAGCTGGTCATCCTGGACATGGCGATGCCCCGCATGGACGGCCTGGAGGCCCTGCCACTGATCCGGAGCGCGGCTCCGGCCGCCCGGGTGATCGTGCTCACCGTCCTCCAGCCCGGCACCCTGGAGGAGATGGCCCTCGCTGCCGGCGCCGACTGCTACGTCGTGAAGGGCGGGACCTTGAAGCAGTTCATCGGCGTGATCGACGCGGTCCTGGGCGCCGCGTGATCACCACCAGTCTCCAGGACCGCTACTTCCCGGACCTGCCGTGCTTCGGCTGCGGCCCCGCCAACGCCGAGGGTCTGCGACTCAAGAGCTACCTGGTCGACGGCCAGGTGACCGCCGAGTTCCTGCCGTGGCCCCAGCACGACAACGGTCTGGGTTTCCTCAACGGCGGGATCATCGCCACCGTGCTCGACTGCCACAGTGCCGCGCTGGTCACCCACGAGGCCTACACCCAGGGCTGGCCCGCGCTGCCCGGGACGGACCTCCCGTACGTCACGGCGGGGTTAGACGTCCGCTACCTGCGACCCTCCCCGCTGACCGAACCCGTCCGGCTCCTGGGGCGGGTGATCGAGTCGACGGAGCCCCAGATCACCGCGGAGGTCTGGCTGGAGCACGGCGGCAAGGAACGCGCCCGGGCCTCAGCGACCTGGAAGCGCTGGCGCCCGCGCTGACGTTCGCACGCTGCTAGGTTCACCTCATGCAGGGATCAGTGACGGTCACGATGGCCGCAGAACCGGCCGTGGTCTGGAGCCTGGTCAGCGACGTCACCAGGATCGGCGAGTTCTCACCCGAGACCTTCGAAGCGGTCTGGCTCGGTGGCGCATCGGCTCCAGCGCTCGGAGCCCGGTTCAAGGGACACGTGAAGCGCAACGGCGTGGGTCCGACCTACTGGACCCTGTGCGAGATCACCGACTTCGTCGACGGCGAGCGCTTCGAGTTCGCCGTCCTGGTCGAGGGCCGCACCATCAACCGGTGGGGGTACACGCTCCGACCGGTCGAGGGTGGTACCGAGGTGACCGAGCACTTCGCACTCCAGCCCAGCCTCTTCACCCGGGCGTACTGGTTGCTGCTGGGACGACTCCGCGGCCGCACCAACGAGCGCGGGATGCGCGAGACCCTGGAACGGATCCGTGCCGTCGCCGAGGCAGCCTGATGTCGGTCCACCTCCGCCCGCTGGTTGCTGGTGAGCAGCCGCACCCGGCCACCGCCGACTCCGAGTTCGACGACTTCGGTCCGCGGGTGCACCCAGACCCACCCCCGTCCCGGATCGACGAGGACGGCTCGGTGGGCATCGTCGAGAACGGCGCCGTGGTCGGCACCGTCGGTTGGCACTGGGTCCAGTGGGGACCCAGCGCGGGTTCCCGCTGCCCGATGATCGGGATCTCGTTGGTCGCGGCGGCCCGGGGTCGCGGCATCGGCTCGGAGGCTCAGCGTCAGGTCGTCGACCTGCTCTTCAGGGCCACGGCGTCGAACCGGGTCGAGGCGCACACCGACGTCACGAACATCGCCGAGCAGCGCGCCCTGGAGAAGGCCGGTTTCACCCGCGAGGGCCTCGTCCGGGGAGCACAGTGGCGCAACGGCGCCTACCACGACGGCTATCTCTACTCGATCTTGCGCAACGAATGGGAGCAGGCATGAAGGCAGTCATCGTCAGCAACGCGGACCTCAGCGTCGGGGACGTCGAGGCTCCGGCTCCGGGGCGCGGCCAGCTCGTCCTGGACGTCGTCCGCTGCGGGATCTGCGGCTCCGACCTGCACGCCCGCCACCAGGCCGATGCGGTCGCCGACATCGCCGCCGAGATCGGCTACGCAGGCTTCATGCGCTCGAAGGAGAAGGTGGTCCTCGGCCACGAGTTCTCCGGCATCGTCACCGCCACCGGCAAGGGCACCCGCCTCAAGGAAGGCACTCCGGTCGTCTCGTTCCCGCTGCTGCGCCTCGGCACGGACGTGCACACCACCGGGCTCTCGGCCCGTGCTCCCGGCGCGTACGCCGAGCAGGTCCTGGTCCAGGATGCCCTCAGCCTGGCCATCCCGAACGGGCTGGCCACTGATGTTGCCGCCCTGACCGAGCCGTTGGCGGTCGGCCTGCACGCCGTACGACGCGGCGAGGTCGGCAAGGGGCAGGTGGCGATCGTCATCGGCTGCGGACCGGTCGGGCTCGCGGTGATCATGATGCTCAAGGCCCACGGCGTGAAGACCGTGATCGCCAGCGACTTCTCCGCTGGTCGGCGCGCCCTGGCCGTCACCTGCGGGGCTGATGTCGTGATCGATCCGGCCCACGAGTCGCCGTACTCGTCAGCCGCCTCGCACGGGCACCTGACCAAGGCTCCGGACGTCTTCGAGCTCGGCGTCTCGACCGTGGAGAAGCTCGCCAAGCTCCCGGTTCCCTGGCCACTGGTGTGGCGGGCCGCCGAGAAGGTCGGCGCCGCCACTCCGAAGCACCCGGTCGTCTTCGAGTGCGTCGGTGTCCCGGGCGTGATCGAGGAGATCATCAGCACCGCGCCGCTCTACTCGCGCGTGGTGGTGGTGGGCGTGTGCATGGAGGCCGACAAGATCCGCCCGTCGATGGCGATCAACAAGGAGATCGATCTCCGGTTCGTGCTCGGCTACACGCCGCTGGAGTTCCACGACGCCCTGCACCTGCTGGCCGAGGGGAAGGTCAACGCGGAGCCGATCATCACCGGGGTCGTCGGACTCGAGGGCGTCGCCGGTGCGTTCGACGCGCTCAAGGACCCCGAGACCCACGCCAAGATCCTGATCGACCCGAGCAGCTCCGCGACGACGCCGGTCCCGCGCTGACCTCGCCGCGACGAGGCACCGTCAGAGCCATGAGCCCCGAGGACCAGCACCTGCGCGATCTCGCGCTGCTGCGCAGCGTCCGGGACCGGATCGACCGGGAGTACGCACGCCCGTTGGACGTCGAGGCGCTGGCCCGCGGCGTGCACCTGTCGGCCGGGCACCTCAGCCGGGAGTTCAGGCGGGCCTACGGCGAACCGCCGTACAGGTACCTGATGACCCGACGGATCGAGCGTGCGATGGCGCTGCTGCGCCGGGGAGACCTGAGCGTCACCGAGGTCTGCTTCGAGGTCGGCTGCTCGTCGTTGGGCACGTTCAGCACCCGGTTCACCGAGCTGGTGGGGATGTCACCGAGCGCGTACCGCGAGCAAGCGCTCGAGCTCACCGGGGAGATCCCGTCCTGCGTCTCCAAGCAGGTGACCCGTCCGGTGCGCACCAGCGCGGCCGCGCCGACATCGATCAGGAATCAAGAAGCACCGGCGTCCTGAGGACCTCTAGCGTGGTGGACATGGACATCAGCATTCACAACGCCTTCCTCCCGCACACCGACCGGGACGCAGCCGTCGCCTTCTACTGCGACACCCTCGGCTTCGACCTCCGCAACGACGTCGGCTACAACGGCATGCACTGGCTGACGGTCGGGCATCCCGATCAGCCGGGCACGTCCCTGGTGCTCACCCCGCCGGCTGCCGATCCCGGCGTCACCGACGAGGAGCGCCGGACGATCCGCGAGATGATGGCGAAGGGCACCTACGCCATCCTGACCCTGGCCACACCGGACCTCGACGCGACCTTCGAGAAGCTCCAGGCGTCGGACGCCGAGGTCGTCCAGGAGCCGATCGACCAGCCGTACGGGATCCGCGACTGCGCCATCCGGGACCCGTTCGGCAACCTGATCCGCATCAACCAGGTGAGCTGAGCAGCAGAACGCCGACCGACCCACACCAGGAGCACCGCCGCATGGCAGTCACGCCGCAGCACCCCGCCGACGCCCACGACCTGATCCGGGTCCAGGGCGCCCGGGAGAACAACCTCAAGGACGTCAGCGTCGAGCTGCCCAAGCGCCGGCTCACGGTCTTCACGGGCGTCTCCGGCTCGGGCAAGAGCTCGTTGGTCTTCGGCACGATCGCGGCCGAGTCGCAGCGGATGATCAACGAGACGTACAGCTCGTTCCTGCAGGGCTTCATGCCGTCGCTGGCCCGTCCGGAGGTCGACTACCTCGACGGCCTCACCACGGCGATCATCGTCGACCAGGAGCGGATGGGCGCAAACCCGCGCTCCACGGTCGGCACCGCGACCGACGCCAACGCGATGCTGCGGATCCTGTTCAGCCGTCTGGGCACGCCGCACATCGGCTCGCCGACGGCGTTCTCCTTCAACGTGCCCACGCGCAGGGCCAGCGGGGTGATGAGCACCGAGAAGGCCGGCGGCCGAATCGAGAAGAGCGTGGTCAAGGAAGCCGTGTACGCCGGCGGCATGTGCCCGAGCTGCGAAGGCATGGGCAGTGCCAGTGACATCAACCTGGGTGCGTTGTACGACGAGGAGAAGTCGCTCAACCAGAGCGCCATCCTGATCCCGGGCTACAGCATGGAGGGCTGGTACGGCCGCATCTTCCGCGGCTGCGGCTGGTTCGACCCGGACAAGCCGATCAAGAAGTACACCAAGAAGGAGCTGGACGACCTCCTCTACAAGGAGGCGACCAAGATCAAGGTCGAGGGCATCAACCTCACCTACCTGGGCCTGGTCCCGCAGATGCAGAAGTCGATGCTGTCCAAGGACGTCGAGGCGCTGCAGCCGCACATCAGGGCCTTCGTCGAGCGGGCGGTGACCTTCCAGACCTGCCCCGACTGCGCGGGAACCCGGCTGAGCAAGGAAGCCCGGTCGGTGACGATCCAGGGCAATAACATCGCTGACCTCTGCGCCATGCAGATCACCGATCTCGCTGCCTGGATCCGCGGGCTCGAGGAGCCGTCAGTGGGACCGCTCCTCGCCGGGCTGCAGCACCTTCTCGACTCGTTCGACGAGATCGGGCTGGGGTACCTGAGCCTGGACCGCCCCGCCGGCACCCTGTCCGGGGGAGAGGCCCAGCGGACCAAGATGATCCGGCACCTCGGCTCGTCGCTGACCGACGTGACATACGTCTTCGACGAGCCGACGATCGGCCTGCACCCTCACGACATCGAACGCATGAACAGGCTCCTGCTGCAGCTGCGCGACAAGGGCAACACCGTCCTGGTCGTCGAGCACAAACCGGAGACGATCGCCATCGCCGACCACGTCGTCGACCTCGGCCCCGGAGCTGGTACGGCTGGCGGCACGATCTGCTTCGAGGGCACCGTGGCCGCCCTGCGCAAGTCCGACACCGTGACCGGACGACACCTCGACGACCGTGCCTGCGTCAAGGAGGTGACCCGTCCAGCGAACGGTTCCCTGGAGATCCGCGGCGCCTCGACCCACAACCTCAAGAACGTCGACGTGGACATCCCGCTCGGTGTTCTCTGCGTCGTCACCGGGGTGGCAGGGTCGGGCAAGAGCTCGTTGATCGGTGGCTCGGTCGCCGAGCGGGACGGTGTCGTGGTGATCGACCAGGGTGCGATCAAAGGGTCGCGGCGCAGCAACCCGGCCACGTACACCGGACTCCTGGACCCGATCCGCAAGGCATTCGCCAAGGAGAACGGAGTGAAGCCAGCGCTGTTCAGCGCCAACTCCGAGGGTGGTTGCCCGGCCTGCAACGGTGCGGGCGTGATCTTCACCGAGCTCGGCGTGATGGCCACCGTGGAGTCGCTCTGCGAGGAGTGCGAGGGGAGGCGCTTCCAGGCCTCGGTGCTGGAGTACACCTTCGGGGGACAGAACATCGCCGAGGTCCTCGCGATGCCGGTCAGCGAGGCAGAGGCCTTCTTCGCCGAGGGTCCGGCGAAGAACCCGGCAGCGCACAAGGTGCTCGACCGACTCGTCGACGTCGGGCTTGGTTATGTCAGCCTGGGACAGCCCCTCACGACCCTGTCCGGGGGAGAGCGACAGCGACTCAAGCTGGCGACCCAGATGGCTGAGAAGGGCGATATCTACGTCCTGGACGAACCAACCACCGGTCTGCACCTCGCCGACGTGGAGAACCTGCTCGGGCTGCTGGACCGGTTGGTGGAGTCCGGGAAGTCGGTGATCGTGATCGAGCACCACCAGGCCGTGATGGCGCACGCCGACTGGATCATCGACCTGGGTCCGGGTGCCGGGCACGAAGGCGGGTCGGTGGTCTTCCAAGGGACACCGGCAGCCCTGGTGGCGGCGAAGAAGACCCTGACCGGCCAGCACCTGGCGGCGTACGTCGGGGGTTAGCACTTCGTTATGTCAAGCCAGAGAGCGTGGAGAGGTCGCCCACCAGGGGATGATGGGGCCACTTCTCCCGCGGCTTCTACGCCTGACCGGATCGGTTCTCGCCGCTGCTCGGAGCCGACAGACGCCGGACCCAGCGCCGCTGCGCTGCACCGAACACCACGATGCTGGCGACAGTCGCGCCCAGGACAGCGAGCAACGTCAGCCCTCGATCATCGTTGGTGACGTCTCGGACCCGGAGCGTCGTCTCGACCATGACTGCACAGAGCACCACCACGAGCAGGTACATCCGCCACCGAAGCCCGGGGAAAACGCGTTCGCCCATGGGCCAACATTAGTGGGCTCGAGGGCACTACGGCTGAGTCCGAGTCGCCGATAAGGGATATTATGTCAATCAATAGAGGGTCGACCCCGGCTGCCACCCCTGCTCAGTCCTGCCCCAGCCTGCGCCACTGACGAGCGGCAGCGACCAGGATCAACGCGACCCCGGCGCCGATCGCGACCGTCCACCCTGGGTGGACGTCGTAGTCGGTGGTGGCGAGGCCCGAGTCGACGACCGACGGGACCGAGGGCGGTTCCGGCGCCGGCGCCGGCGGGACCGGCGGCTCAACGACCGGCTCCGGGTCGGTCGGCGGGATCCCTCCGACCGGAACCTTGACCGTGGCGTGGTCGATGTCCGGCAGGGTCACCGTGAAGGAGCCGATCTCGACGGCCGGCTTACCGGGCAGTGCCGGCAGGGTCAGGTGCAGACTCAGCCCGATGCCGGCACCGGTCGCCCGGGCGTAGGTACCGTCCGGAGACGACTCGCAATGCGACTGACCCAGGAATCGGGCGTCGAGGTAGCCCAGACCACCGGGCAGCTCGATCCGCTTCCCCTGGGAGATCGGGAGCGAGAAGCGCTTGTCCTTGAACGCCACGTTCAGGAGATCCGGAACGACGTAGCTGCACCCAGCTCCCCCCTGCTTCCCGGTCGCCCAGACCCGTGAACCGGCAGTGTCCTTCGCACTCCCGGTGTCATGGTTGGCCAGGCCCAGGGTCACGCCGCCGTTGTCCGCGCCGCCGAAGATCTGCAGAGCTGCGAGCCCACCGGTACCGCTCGCGGTCAGACCGTGGGTTCCGTCAGGGTTTCGGCTCGTGCCAGCCTGCGTGTGGACCCGCAGGGTCTGGACCGAGACCACCGGGTGCCCCAGCAGCTTCGGAAGCGTGTCCTTCAACCCGCCCAGCTTGCTGCTCAGGTCCAGGATGTCCAGGCTCGCCGTGTCCCCCACGGCCTCGGTCAGCACCTGCCCGGGAGCGAGCCGTGTGAACGCGCCCTCCCAACGGGCCATCGTTTCGCCCTTGATGAGGGAGCCGCTCACGATCGGCGCCAGCGACACCGGCAGCAGGGTGGCACTGGCCGGTCCCGACGGGACCGGGGCCGTGGACTGCACGTACTTCTTCGACAGCTGGTGACCCGCGAGGGCTCCCACGACCAGGTCCCCGCGCGACCCGGACTTCGTACCGTCCGGCACCGCGAAGCCGTTGAGGGTGCGGACGCCGGCCGACCGGACCGCCGAGTCCAGCTCGCCGAGCGAGAGCCGCCCGGACAGGAGGTTCGCCTTCTTCCCGGCACCGAAGACGTCGCCGCCGATCGAGCCTTCGATCGTGGCGTACTGGCCTTCGACCTCGGCGTAGAACTCCCCTGACGACGCGGCCTGCGATCCGTCGAACCGGACCACGCTCGATGCGGCCAGGATCCCGAGGACGATTCCTGCTCTGACCAGTTGTCTCATGACGCCTTCTCTCGTGTCTCACCCACGGAGCGACCGAGTTCGCTCCTGCCTGGGAAACACGGTCAGCACGTCGTCATCACGCGACAACCGGCTAAGACTTTTCGCCCTCGATCGCCTCGGCGATCCGCTTGATCCGGTTCAGCCGCGCGTCCCAGGCACTGCCGACCGCGGACAGCTGGGCCACCGCCCGACCGAGCTGGTCGTCGTCCACCCGGTAGCGCCGCTCGCGTCCGGAGACCTCGACCCGGACCAGACCGGACCGCTCGAGCACGACGAGGTGCTTGGCGACGGCCTGCCTGGTGACCGGAAGACTGCCGCTCAGCGAGGTCGCCGTACCGGCCCCGGCCGCTAGCAGCAGGTCGAGCATCCGTCGTCGGGTCGGATCTCCCAGGGCGGACCAGAGATCGTCGTCGATGGCCAGTGGCGACGTCATCGCGTGACGACCACCGATGCCGCGTACGCCGGAAGGCGTCCCAGGAAGTGGTCCCAGCCGGACTCGTGGTCCTGGTACTCGGCCAGGACGCGCTCGTCGTCGAGATCCCGGTCGTCGAAGCCGGACTCCACCATCGTCAGGACCGTTCCGCTCCCCGACGGCTCGAGCTCGAACCGCACCAGCAACGAGTTCTTCGCGGTCGGCACGCTACCGATCTCCTGGGTCCACCGGAACGCGAACAGGCGGAACGGCGTGGCCTCGACCACCGAGATACCGACCTTCTTCCCACCCTGGCTGCAGTCCCCGAAGCGCAGGTAACCCGCCGCGTCCGGTGCGAACGACGCCTCGTCGGGCCACCACTGCTCGAGGTGCTGCGGACTGCTGACGACGTCGAACACGATCTCCGGCGTCGCTTCGATGTGGACCTCGCGGATCAGGGTCTGGGGTGTCATGGCTTCCTCGTCGTCTCGTAGCAACCTTTAGTTGCACATCACCGTAGCCCGAGGATTCCCTTTGCGCAACCTTTAGTTGCACCATCCGATTGCGACCTGACAGCGAACTCAGGTGGTGGGACTCATCCTGGACGCACGCGCCTACCTGATGCAGAAGAGCGCCCCGCTCACGGTCCGCTACGGCGAGGCGCACCGGTACAGCGGCTCCGACCTCGCTCCCCCGCGCTCGATCAGGGTGCCGACCCGTCACGGCCGGGTCCGCTGCGACGTCTACCAGCCCGCTGACCGAGGTACCTCGCTCCCGGCGTACGTGCACTTCCACGGCGGCGCGTTCGTGATGCGCTACCCGGCCATGGACGACTTCTTCGCCCGGATCGTCGCGGCCGAGCTGGGCGCCGTGGTGATCAACGTCGACTACGACGTGGCGCCGCAGAAGCGGTTCCCGGTCGCTCAGGAGCAGTGCCACGACGTCAGTGCCTGGGTAGCCACGAACCCCGAGGAGCTCGGCATCGATCCGCTCCGGGTTGCACTCGGCGGCTTCAGCGCCGGTGGGAACCTCGCCGCCTCGGCCGCACTCCAGGCGCGCGACCTCGGCTCGTTCACACCGGTCTGCCAGCTGCTGGGCGTGCCGTCCCTCGACGTCGCCGAACCGACCACGGCCAAGCACGCGGCGATCCCCCACCCGATGCTCACCGCCGGGCTGCTCGACCTGGTCCGGGCGACCTACTTCCGCGACGTGGCTGCCCGCAGCTCGCCGTACGCGTCCCCGCTGCGCGCCGCGTCGCTGGCGGGACTGCCTCCGGCCATCGTCGTGACGGCCGAGTACGACCTGCTCCGAGCCGAGGGCGACCGGTACGCCGACCGGATGCGCACCGAGGGGGTCGAGGTGCTGCACCACGTCGTGCGCGGCGCCGACCACTACTTCCTCGAGGCCGGTCCGGCCGGAGCCAGGAGCACCTTGAACCTGATCGTCGAGGGCCTCGGTGCGCACCTCGAACAACGGAACTCCAGGTAACTGCCAGCGACAATATGTCGCACAAGTCCGGAATCATCCCCGCGAAT
The DNA here is from genome assembly GCA_026392455.1 of Propionibacteriales bacterium. GTDB lineage: Bacteria > Actinomycetota > Actinomycetes > Propionibacteriales > Nocardioidaceae > Marmoricola. The sequence goes on from JAPLCB010000003.1 coordinate 44,943, forward strand.
CCATTACATCGGCACGCAATCTCGCTAGGGTTGCCCCCAAGCCCGGCCTCTGGGGAGAAGTGCACGACGAAGGGGTCGCGTGTTCCGTGTTGTTGCCCGCGAGCAGAAACGTGAGAGTTTGATGGAAATTCCGATTTACGACCTCAACGACGGCACCGAGCTGCCCGCAGTCGGCTTCGGCACGACCGGCCTCCAGGGCGCCGACGGCCTCGAAGCCATCCTCAGCGCCATCGAGTCCGGCTACCGCCTGATCGACACCGCCGTGAACTACGGCAACGAGATGACCGTCGGCGAAGCGATCCGTCGCTCCGGCGTCGCACGTCCCGAGTTCCGCGTCACCAGCAAGCTGCCGGGGCGCCACCACGCCTACGACGACGCGATCGTCTCGACTCACGAGTCGCTGGGCCGTCTCGGTCTCGACCACATCGACCTGCACCTGATCCACTGGCCGAACCCGAAGCGCGACGAGTACAGCGAAGCGTGGCGGGCCCTGGTCGACCTGCAGCGCGACGGTCTGGTGACCACCATCGGCGTCTCGAACTTCACCGCCGAGCACCTCGACCGGATCATGGACACCAGCGGCGTGGTCCCCGCGGTGAACCAGATCGAGATGCACCCGTACTTCCCGCAGGAGGAGCTCCGGGCGGTCCACGACTCGCTCGGGATCCGGACGATCGCGTGGAGCCCGTTGGCCCGCGCGAAGGCGGTCTTCGAGGAGGACGCCGTCCGCAACGCTGCCGAGGCGCACGGCGTCTCGCCGGCCCAGGTCGTCCTGCGCTGGCACTTCCAGCTCGGCTCGGTCCCGATCCCGCTGACGACCAAGCCCGAGCACCAGCTCGCCAACGGCGACATCTTCGAGTTCGAGCTCAGCGACGACGAGATCAACGCCATCTCGGCGCTGGGCCGCGAGGACGGTCGCCTCTTCGACGCCGACCCCAACGAGCACTACGAGATGTGATCGGGCCCCGGTCACGGGGACGCTGAACGTGAAGAAGGACCGCCTGCTCCAGCAGGCGGTCCTTCTGCGTACCACTAGTCCGCGTCGGCCCGGAGCATCTCGACCGGTGTCGGGAGGGCGACGGTCCGGCTCACCGTGCAGAGCCGGTCGCGGGACTGCTCGATGGATCGCTGGAGCACCGCCCGGGCTGCGTCCCCGGCCTCGCCGCCCGGGAACTCGACGTCGAAGACCAGTCGCAGGTTGGTGAGGTGGTTGCCGTCGTCGTCGCGGACCTTGTCGCCCTCGGCGTGCACGTCGAAGGAGACCGGCTGCGCACGCTTCCCGGTGATCAGGTCGACGTCGATCGCACTGCACCCGGCGATCGCGGCCAGGAGCAGCTCGACCGGGGTGAAGTCGGGGTCGTGGCCACTGCCGACCGGCAGGACCCCGCCGCGTCGGTTGGTGGCCTTGTACCTGCCCTCACCGATCCGGGTGAGCTCGACGGAACGAAGGGACTCGGAGGCTTCCTGGGTCATGGGACCAGCGTCCCACGAAGGTGTTCGCGACCACCTCCCGGCGTGTGGAGCGCCCTTTGTCGGCGGGTTCTCCTAGCGTGGGGACGTGCGCATCCTCCATACGTCTGACTGGCACCTGGGACGTCAGTTCCACGGTCACTCGATGCTCACCCACCAGGCCGCGTACGTCGACCACCTGCTGGCGACGATCGACGAGCGCGAGGTCGACGTGGTGCTCGTCGCCGGCGACGTCTACGACCGGGCGCTGCCGCCGGTGGACGCGGTCGCCCTGGCCGACGACGCCTTCGCCCGACTGGCAGCGTCCCGCGCTCGGGTCGTCATCACCAGCGGCAACCACGACTCCGCGCAGCGCCTCGGCTTCAACGCCCGCCTCGCCGACGCCGCCGGGTTCCACCTGCGGACCCACCTCGACCGGGTCGACGAACCGGTCCTCGTCGACGACGAGCACGGCACCGTCGCGATCTACCCGCTCCCCTACCTGGAGCCCGACCACGTCAAGCGGGCGTGGGACCTGTCCACCCGGTCGCACCAGGCCGCGCTCACCGAGGCGATGCGCCGGGTTCGGGTGGACCTGGCGGCCCGCCCCGGCGCGCGTTCGGTCGTCCTCGCGCACGCGTTCGTGATGGGCGGCATCACCAGCGACAGCGAGCGCGACATCGCCGTCGGCGGTGTGTCCGCCGTGGGTACCGACGTCTTCGACGGCATCGACTACGTCGCGCTGGGCCACCTGCACGGGCGCCACACCCTGACCGAGTCGATCCGTTACTCCGGATCACCGTTGGCCTACTCGTTCTCCGAGGCCGACCACCTCAAGGGCAGCTGGCTGGTCGATCTCGATGCCGACGGTCTGCACGGCGCGGAGTTCGTCGCAGCCCCGGTCCCGCGGCGCCTGGTCACGATCCGCGGCCACCTCGACGACCTGCTCCACGACCCGGGCCACGCCGTGGCCGAGGACGCCTGGGTGCAGGCAACGCTGACCGACGCGGTCCGGCCGTTGCAGGCGATGGCGCGGCTGCAGGTGCGGTTCCCGCACGTGGTGGCGTTGCAGTTCGCCCCGCCCGAGGCAGCCGACCGGGCGGGCCGTGCTGCCACCGCGGGCCGGTCGGACCACGAGATCGCCCTCGCCTTCGTCGCCGAGATCCGCGGCACCCCCGCCACCGAGGCCGAGTCGGACCTGCTCCGGGACGCGTGCGAGGCCTGCAGCGGGGACCACGAAGGCGACCACAAGGTCGGTGCCTGATGAGACTCCACCAGCTGAGCATCACGGCGTTCGGGCCCTTCGCCGAGCAGGTCACCGTCGACTTCGACGCGCTCTCCGAGGCCGGTCTGTTCCTCCTCACCGGCGCGACCGGTGCGGGCAAGACCAGTGTCCTGGACGCGGTCTGCTTCGCGCTCTACGGTCAGGTCCCCGGCGACCGGGCCGGCGCCAAGCACCTGCGCAGCGATCACGCACCGGCTGACCTGGCTCCCGAGGTCGTCCTCCGGCTCGGCGTCGGCGAACGCGAGTTCCGCTTCAGCCGGTCGCCCGCCTGGATGCGCCCCAAGCTCCGCGGCCGCGGCGAGACGAAGGTCCAGGCCCACGTCCTGGTCGAGGAGCTCGTCGACGGCCGCTGGTCGGTGCTGACCAACCGCCTCGACGACGCAGGACTGCTGGTCACCGACCTTCTCGGGATGTCGAGCACCCAGTTCACCCAGGTCGCGATGCTCCCCCAGGGTCGGTTCCAGGCGTTCCTGCGCGCAACCTCCGCCGAGCGCCACAGCGTCCTGCAACAACTCTTCCGCACCGACCGGTTCGAGCGGATCGAGGCCTGGATGGTCGAGCGCCGCACCCGGAGCCGCCGCGCGAGCGAAGCCGCTGGTGACGAGGTGCTCGAGATCGTCAACCGGTTCCAGGAGGCCTCCGGGACCGACCTCGAGCCGGCCTGGATCGACGACCTGGCCACGGCCTCCGCCTCGGGCGACCTGGAGCGCTGGGCGCTCCAGCTGAGCTCTGCCGCGGCTGTCGACGAGGCCGCCGCAGTGGCAGCGGCTGCTTCCGCGGACCACCTCCAGACCACCGCGGCTGAACGGCTCGCGGCCGGCGTGCGCACCACCGAGCTGCGGACCAGGGCCGCCGCGGCTGCTGCGGTGCTGGATGCTGGGGCTCACCGTGCCGCGGATCTCGACGCAGCCCGCCGCCGACTGGCCGACCACCAGCGTGCAGTACCGCTGACCGAGCTGGCGGCTGCCCAGCGCACTGCACGCCACGCCGCCGACCGCGCCGCCGAGCGGTGGGCTGCTCGCAGCGAGCTGCTCGGTCCGCTGCTGCCGATCGACTTCGGTCGCGACGACCTGGCTTCCGCCCAGCGCGCGGCCCGGGACGCGCACACGTTGGCCGTCGGCTTCGCACCCCGCGAGGCTGCCCACCGCGCGGCGCGCGCCGAGCTCGGGGCGATCCAGACCCAGCTGCAGTCGCTGGAGGCCGGCGTCGCCGAGCTCGAGCTCATCCTCAAGGAGATCCCCGGGGTGATCACCGACGCCGTCGCCGCGGTCCACGAGGCTCGCGCCGCTGCCGCCCGGCACCCGATCGTCGCAGCCCGGGCGGACCGACTGGAGATCCTGCTCGCGGCAGCCCGCCGGGCGGAGCTGATCAGTCTCGAGATCGTCGCTGCCCGGACCGACGTCCTCGCAGCGACCGAAGCAGCGCAGAGCGCCAAGGAGAACTACCTCGACCTGCGCGAAGCCCGGATCAACGGGATGGCCGGCGAGCTGGCGGGCAAGCTCGCCAGCGGCTGCTTCTGCCCGGTCTGCGGGAGCGCCAGCCACCCGGCCCCGGCCGAGAGGTCCGCCAACAGCGTCGGCCGCGCCGACGAGGACCAGGCCCGGAAGGTTCTCGACGACGCCGAGTTCTTCTTGCAGACCCAGCAGGTCGGTCTCGCCACCCTCGAGGGCGAGCTGTCCCACCTCGACCAGCAGCTCGCCGGCACCGTGCGCGACGGGCTCGCCGCGGGCCTCGCCGCCGCTCGCGACGAGGCCGAGCGCCTCGAACCACTCGTCGCCGCGCTCGACGTCCTGGTCGGACGGGAGGCCGACTGCCGGCAGGAGCAGCAGCGCGCAGAAGCAGACCTGCGCACGGCACTCCTCGACCGTGCCCGGCTACGCGGACAAGCCGACCAGCAGGTCGCCACCATCACGGTGATCGACGAGGAGTGGGACCGGTTGCTCTCGGTCCCCGGCGCCGGCGCCGACGAGGACCCGGCGATGGGGCTCTCCAGCCTGGTCGACCTACGTCGTCGACGGGCTGACCTGCTCGAGGTTGCGCTGACCGATCTCGACGCCTGCGCCGCCGCTGCAGCGCAGGCTGACGACCTGACCCACCAGGTGGCCCGCGCGGCGGTGGACGCCGGGTTCGCCGGTGCGGAGTCGGCGCTCAGCGCACTGCTGGACGACGAGCAGCACCTGGCACTCCAGGTCGAGGTCCGCGAGGCCGAGGAAGCCAACCGCGCCGCGGCGGCCACCCTGGCCGAGCCGGCGGTGGTCGCCGCGCTCGCCGGGTCCGCGCCTGCTCTGGATCAGCTCCGCACCGATCACCAGGCAGCGGCTGCCGCCGGTCGTCGTGCGGTCGCCGCGCTCGCCGCGGCCTCGACGCGCCGCGCCCGGCTCGGCGAGCTCAGCCAGGAGCTCAAGGCCCGGGTGGACGCCTGGACGCCGCTCCAGGACGAGTACCGCACCGTCGCCGACCTGACGTCCTTCGTCGAGGGCAAGAGCGTCGACAACGTCCAGCGGATGCGGTTGGCGGCGTACGTCCTCGCCGAGAGGCTGCGTCAGGTCGTCGATGCCGCCAACGAGCGACTGGTGGCGATGACCGACCAACGGTACGCGCTGGAGCACACCGACGACCGCGGCTACGGGGAGCAGCGCGGCGGCCTGAGCCTGCGGGTCCGCGACGACTGGAACGGGGTGCACCGCGATCCGGCGACCCTGTCCGGGGGTGAGACCTTCGTGGTGTCGCTGGCGCTGGCGCTCGGCCTGGCCGACACCGTGGCGCACGAGGCCGGGGGCACCGACATCGACACCCTCTTCATCGACGAAGGCTTCGGCTCTCTGGACGCCGACACCCTCGAGGACGTGATGGACACGCTCGACAGCCTCCGCGACGGCGGCCGTGTGGTCGGCCTGGTCAGCCACGTCCCGGAGCTGCGCAGCCGCATCACCACCCAGCTCGAGGTGACCAAGGGCCGTTCGGGATCCCAGGTCCGCACCACCGTGTCACCGGGCTGAAGCGCCGGTGAGTAGGGTCGGTGCATGAGCGCCGAGCCCGCTGTGCAGATCGACCCGACCTTCACCTCGCTCCCCTACCGACGTCTCGGTGACGCCGCGCTCTCACGGGCCCGCGACCTCGGGGTCAGCCATGCCGACTTCCGCTTCGAGCGGGTCCGGTACCAGCACTTCTCGGTGCGCGACGGTCGGCTCCAGGGGGCCGAGGACGTCTACGACCTCGGCTTCGCGGTCCGGGTGATCCACCAGGGAGCGTGGGGCTTCGCTGCAGGAGTCGTGCTCAGCACCACCGAAGCGGTGAACGTCGCTGAGCAGGCCGTCAACGTTGCACTGGTCGCCGCCCGGATGACCCGAACGCCGGTCGTGCTCGCCGACGAGCCGGTGTACCCCGACGCCGTGTGGCGGTCGGCGTACGAGGTCAACCCGTTCGAGGTTCCGCTCGCCGAGAAGGTCGACCTGTTCCGAGGGTGGACCAGCCAGCTGCTCGGCCACGCGGTGGTCGAGCACGCGACCGGAAGCCTGCAGCAGGTGCAGGAGAACAAGTACTACGCCGATCTGGCCGGCACCGTCACCACCCAGCAGCGGGTGCGGTTGATGCCGAGCATCGAGGTCCACGGCAGCCGTGGGGACCGCTTCGACTCGATGGCCTCGCTGGCTCCCCCGGTCGCCCGTGGCTGGGAGTACCTGATCGATGGTGGCTACGACTTCAGCAGCGAGCTCGCCGAGCTACCGGCTCACCTCGACGAGAAGCTCTCGGCACCGAGCGTCGAGGCCGGCGTCTACGACCTGGTGATCGATCCGAGCAACCTGTGGTTGACCATCCACGAGTCGATCGGTCACGCGACCGAACTGGACCGCGCGCTGGGCTACGAGGCCAACTACGCCGGCACCTCCTTCGCGACCCCCGACAAGCTGGGCACGTTGCAGTACGGGTCGCCCCTGATGCACGTCACCGGTGACCGGACCCAGGTGCACGGACTGGCATCGGTGGGGTACGACGACGAAGGCGTCGCCGCACAGCACTGGGACATCGTCGACCAGGGCGTCCTGGTCGGCTACCAGCTCGACCGTCCGATGGCGCACAACCAAGCAGCTGGCCACGGCGCGACAGCCCTGAACGGCGGTCGCTCCAACGGGTGCGCCTACGCCGACTCCCCCGGCCACATCCCCATCCAGCGGATGGCGAACGTCTCCCTCCAGCCCGACCCCGACGGACCGGACACGGCGGGGCTGATCAGCCAGGTCGAGCGCGGTCTGTACATCGTCGGCGACAAGTCCTGGTCCATCGACATGCAGCGGTTCAACTTCCAGTTCACCGGACAGCGTTTCTACGCCATCAAGGACGGTCAGCTCGCCGGCCAGGTGCGCGACGTCGCCTACCAGGCCACCACCACCGACTTCTGGAACTCGATGAGTGCGGTCGGGGGCCCGCAGACCTACGTACTGGGCGGGGCCTTCAACTGCGGCAAGGCCCAACCCGGCCAGGTCGCCTCGGTGAGCCACGGGTGTCCGAGCGCGCTGTTCCGGGACGTCCGGGTGCTCAACGTCACCAGCGAAGCAGCCGAAGGAGAGGACCTCTGATGGCTCTCACCCATCCCCAGAACCTCCTCGAGCACGCCCTGGCCCGGTCGACGTCCGACGACTGCGTCGTGATCGTCCAGGCCTCCAGCAGCGCGAACCTGCGGTGGGCGAACAACACGCTCACCACGAACGGGGTGATGCACAGCATCGGCGTCACCGTGATCGCCTTCCAGGGCGCCGGGAACGCGTCCGTCAGCGGTACCGCGGCCTCCCCGGAGCAGGTGGCCGACCTGGTCGCCCAGGCTGATGCTGCGGCCCGCCTGGCCCAGCCCGCCGAGGACCGGGCCGACCTCGTCGCAGGCAGGGTCTCGCCGGACTGGGACGAGCCGGCCGAGTCCACCTCGATCGACGTCTACCGCACCTTCGCCGGCGACCTCGGGAGCGAGTTCGACCGGGCCGCTGCGGAGCAGCGGATCCTGTACGGGTTCGTGAACCACGAGATCACCACCACCTACCTGGGATCCAGCACCGGTCTGCGGCTGCGGCACGTCCAACCGACCGGGCACTACGGGTGCACCGGAAAGCCGGTCGACCTGTCGACCAGCGCCTGGGTCGGCGGAGCGACCCGGGACTTCTCCGACGTCTCGGCCTCCTCGATGGCCGCCGAGGTGGCCGCCCGGATCGGCTGGGGGTCGCGTCGCGTGGACCTCCCGGCCGGACGCTACGACACCGTCCTTCCACCGGGCGCCGTCGCAGACCTGATGATCGACGCGTACTGGGGAGCCGGAGCACGGGTCGCCCACGAGGGCGAGACCGTGTACTCGAAGGCCGGTGGCGGGACCCGGGTCGGTGAGCAGCTGGCCCGCCCTGGGGTCACCCTGCACTCGGCTCCCTCGTACCCGGGTCTGGAGTGCGCCCCGTTCGTGGTGGCGAGCGGTTCGGGCAACGACTCCAGCGTCTACGACAACGGGCTCGACCTGGCCCCGACGAGCTGGATCCACGAGGGCAGGCTGACGTCGCTGATCCAGACCCGCCAGACCGCCGCTCTGACCGGGCTTGACTGCACCGCGGGCATCGACAACCTGGTCCTGGACGTCGCGGGAGGCAGCGGCACCACCGCGGACCTGGTGGCGGACCTCGAGGACGGTCTCCTGCTGACCTGCCTGTGGTACATCCGCGAGGTGGACCCGCAGACCATGCTGCTCACCGGTCTGACCCGCGACGGGGTGTACCGGATCGTTGGTGGCGAGATCGTCGGGGCGGTAAACAACTTCCGGTTCAACGAGAGCCCGATCGACCTGCTGCGGCGGTTCAGCGCGGCCTCGGCCACGGTCCCGAGCTTCGGCCGCGAGTGGGGCGACGACTACTTCTCCCGGACGGCGACGCCGGCTCTCCGGATCCCGGACTTCAACATGAGCTCGGTCTCGCAAGCCCTCTGACGGGCTCCCGCCGATCCGGGCGCGCTGGTTACCTACCAGTAACCGAGGGCGAGAACAAGACTGCCGCCGATGTGACAGTGAGCACTAGTTTCGTCACAGGTCCCCGTCCGGGGCCCACTGGTTGCCTCACCCTCCCAGGAGTCCCGTTGCGAACTACCCGTGCACGCCGCAGCATCGTCCGGTCGACCGTTCTCGCGCTCGTCGCGCTGCCTCTGGCCGTCTTCTCTCTGCCCTCCCCTGCCCAGGCCGACGGTCCCGGTGCCGGAACCCCGTGGGTCGTCAGCGTCGGCGACTCCTACATCTCCGGTGAAGCCGGCCGCTGGGCCGGCAACACCAACAACGGCGAGTCGATCCACGACGCCGGGGGCGCCGCCACGTACTTCGACAACGCCAGCAACACTGCCGAGGTCATCAACCGGTGCCACCGCAGCAAGGCGGCCGAGATCCACATCGGCGGTGGCGTGAGCTCGTTGAACCTCGCCTGCTCAGGAGCGAAGACGGCCACCTTCACCGACGGCAGCTACTTCAAGCCCGGCCTGGACTTCTACACCAGCGGCGGAAACCAGGGGCAGGCCCTGATGCTGCAGAACTTCGCGGCGACCCACAACGTCAAGATGGTCCAGGTCAGCATCGGCGGCAACAACTTCAACTTCGCCGACATCGTCACCCAGTGCGTGCTGGACTTCCTCGGCTCGCCTTCCTGGTGGCCCGACTACTGCAAGGACGACAGCGTCGTCACCAATGCGATGAGCACCTCCTCGGTCAACGCCCGACGGGCCGAGATCGCCGGCGCGTTCCAGAACATCCGGACCGCGATGCGCAACGCCGGCTACGCCGACAACTCCTGGACGCTGCTGGTCGGCAACTACATGTCGCCGATCCCGAACAGCACCGGTTTCCGCTACTCCGAGTCCGGCTACACCCGGCAGAACACCGGCGGGTGCGGCTTCTGGAACGCCGATGCCAACTACGCCAACGCAACCCTGCTCCCGAGGATCAACCAGACCGTCAGCGAAGCCGCCACGAACTCGGGCCTGACCAACATCAAGTCGATCAACTTCGCCAACGCCTTCAACGGGCGTCGCCTCTGCGAGAACACCGTCGGCCTGTACGAGGAGAAGGGCCTGGCGAGCTGGACCAGTACCGGTGCAGTGGACAAGACCGAGTGGATCAACACGATCCGGACCGCCACGGCCACCGGGAACTACTACATCCAGGAGTCCCTGCACCCGAACTACTGGGGCGAGAAGGCTCTGCGCAACTGCGTGCGGCAGGCCTACAACGGCGGAACGCCGAAGAGCGGGACCTGCGTGCGGGGGGCCAACGGGCTCAACGCCAACGGCGAGCCGAACATGGTCCTGCAGTAGTCAGCGACCGTACGGCGTCCGGGTGAAGACGAACGTCGCGCACTCGAACGCCACCGGGAGGCCCTGGTCGTCGCGCTGGACGATCAGGGTCTCCCCGAGCAGGTACCCCTGGATCCCGCGGATCCGGTCGGGTTCGACGACGAACCGGTCCGAGAGCTCGGCGTCAGCGATGGTCCACAGCTCGAGCAGCTGGTTGGTCCAGCGCACCTCGTGCGCGGTGTTCCCCCAGAACCACAGGCCGAGCAGCTCGGCGGCCCGTTCGGGGACGTGCCCCGACGGGCTCCAGGCCTCACCGTCGTACGGTTCCTGCCCGACCACGAGCGCCCGGGCCAGGGCATCAGTACTGACGCCGGTGGTGGCGTTGGCGAGCGCCACGACGCCCTCACGGGTCGAGCGGTCCACGAAGGCGGTCGCCAGGAAGCCGGGCATCGACCCGGTGTGCCCGACGAGACGGCGGCCGTCCTCCAGCTTGAGAAGGCGAAGCCCCAGGCCGTAGTCCTCAGCGATCCCCGGAGTGGCCATCGCGTCGAGCGACGTTGCTTCGAGGATCCCCGGCCTGCCCAGCGCGAGGAAGTCCAACCAGAGCGCGAGGTCCGCCAGGGTGCTCCAGAGCTGTCCGGCCGGAGCCATCGCTCCGGTGTCCTCGTGCGGTTCGGTGGACAGGGTCCCGGTGAAGTGCCCGACGCTGCGGCCGGTGGCATGGGCGCCGGGTAGCGGGTCGTAGGTCGTCCGGGTCATGCCGAGCGGCTCCAGGAGCCGGGTCCGGGCCAGCGTCCACCAGTCCGCCGAACGCAGCCGTGCGACGCACTCGCCGAGCAGGGCGAACCCCAGGTTGCTGTAGTGGAACGCGGTGCCGGGCCGCAGCACCTGGCCCTCGACGCCGTTGCGGGCGACGAGATCGGAGAACCCGGTGCCCGGCGACCGCTCCCACCAGGATCCGACCGGCTCCGCCTGCATCCCCGAGCTGTGGGTGAGCAGCGACCTCACCGAGGCATCGCGGTAGCCCGTCTCCGGGATGAACCGGCCGACCGGGTCGTCCAGGTCCAGCAGCCCGTCGTCGCGGCACTGCAGCACCAGCACGGCCGTCACGGTCTTGGTGATCGACCCGATCCGGTACTGGGTACCGACGCCGTCACCGTCCCCCGCGAGCCCGCTCCAGGTCAGCCGACCGTCCTGCACGGTCCCGCCGACGACCGACGGCAGGCGGCTCTCACCCTGGTACCGGTCCAGTACGGCCTGACGGCGCACGTCCATCGTGCTCAGGCGCTCCGCCGCATCATGCGAAGGCCTCCGGGGGCGGGCAGGAGCAGACCAGGTTCCGGTCGCCGTACGCCTGGTCGATCCGGTTGACCGGGGGCCAGTACTTGTCCGGGTCGAAGCCGTTGGGGAACACCGCGACCGAGACGTCGTAGCCGAGGTCCTGGTTGATCGCGTCGGCCGTGTGCGGGGCACCGGTGAGCGGGTTCTTCTCGGCCGCCCACTCCCCCGCGACGACCTTGTCGATCTCCTGACGGATGCTGATCATCGCGTCGATGAACCGGTCGAGCTCGGCGAGGTCCTCGCTCTCGGTCGGTTCCACCATCAGGGTGCCGGCGACCGGGAAGCTCATCGTCGGCGCGTGGAAGCCGTAGTCGATGAGCCGCTTGGCGATGTCGTCGACACTGACGCCGGTCTCCTTGGAGATGCCCCGGACGTCGAGGATGCACTCGTGCGCGACCAGGTCGTTGTGACCGCGGTAGAGCACCGGGAAGTGCTCGTCGAGCCGGGCCGCGACGTAGTTGGCCGTGAGCACGGCAACAGCGGTCGCCCGGGTCAGCCCCTCGGCACCCATCATCCGGACGTAGGCCCACGAGATCGGCAGGATGCCAGCGGAGCCGTACGGGGCCGCCGAGATCGGCCCGATCCCGCTGCGCTTGTCCGCCTCGGGGTGCAACGGGTGGGTCGGCAGGTACGGCGCGAGGTGCTCGCGGACCGCCACCGGACCGACACCGGGACCGCCGCCGCCGTGCGGGATGCAGAAGGTCTTGTGCAGGTTGAGGTGGCTGACGTCCCCGCCGAAGTGACCCGGCTTGGCGTGCCCGAGCAGGGCGTTGAAGTTCGCACCGTCGATGTAGACCTGCCCGCCGGCGTCGTGGACGATGCCGCAGAGCTCGGAGATGGTGTCCTCGTAAGCACCGTGGGTCGACGGATAGGTGACCATGATTGCGGCGAGGTCGGACGCGTGCGTCGCGACCTGGGCCCGGAGGTCGTCGAGGTCCACGGAACCGTCGTCGGTCGACTTGACCACCACGACCTTCATGCCGGCCATCACCGCGGACGCAGCGTTGGTCCCGTGCGCCGAGGACGGGATCAGGCAGACGTCGCGCTCGGTGTTGCCGTTGGCCAGGTGGTAGCCCCGGATGGCCAGCAGACCGGCGAGCTCGCCCTGGGAACCGGCGTTCGGCTGGATCGAGACCCGGTCGTAGCCGGTCACCTCCGCCAGCCAGCCCTCGAGGTCGGCCACGAGCTCGGCGTACCCGGCGGCGTCCGCCGCAGGAACGAACGGGTGCAGGTTGGCGAACCCGGGAAGGCTGATCGGCTCCATCTCCGAGGTTGCGTTGAGCTTCATCGTGCACGAGCCCAGCGGGATCATGCCCCGGTCCAGCGCGTAGTCGCGGGCCGAGAGCCGCCGCAGGTAGCGCAGCATGGAGGTCTCGGAGCGATGGCTGTTGAACACCGGGTGGGTCAGGAAGTCGGTGGTCCGGCTCAGGGACGCAGGCAGGATCCGACCCGGCTCCACCGCCTGGGCGGTGATGCCGAAGGCCGCGTGGATCCCGCGCAGCGTGGCGGCATCCGCGGTCTCCCCGAACGAGAACCCGATCGTGTCCGCGTCGACCCGGAGCAGGTGGACGCCCTGGGCCCGGGCCGCCGCGACGAGCTCGTCGGCCCGCCCGGGCACGCTGACCCGGAAGGTGTCGAAGAAGGCACCCGTGGTCACGGTGAACCCGGCTGCGGTCAGGGAGGCGGCCGTCCGGGACGCCAGGTCGTGGACCCCGCGAGCGATCGCGCGCAGCCCGTCCGGCCCGTGGTAGACCGCGTACATGCCGGCCGTGACCGCGAGCAGCACCTGTGCGGTGCAGATGTTCGAGGTCGCGCGGTCACGGCGGATGTGCTGCTCCCGCGTCTGCAGCGAGAGCCGGTACGCCGGCCGTCCGGACGCGTCCAGGGAAACCCCGACCAGGCGCCCGGGAAGGTGACGCTCGAGGCCGGCCCGGACCGACATGTACCCGGCGTGCGGGCCCCCGTAGAAGAGCGGGACACCGAAGCGCTGCGACGAACCGACCACCACGTCGGCCCCCAGTGTCCCCGGTGCCTCCAGCAGGGTGAGGGCGAGCAGGTCGGCCGCGACGACGGCGAGAGCACCGCGTTCCTGGGCAGCGGCGATCAGCGCCCGCGGGTCACGGATCTCGCCGGATGCTCCCGGGTACTGCACGAGCAGACCACTGAGGTCGCCGGCCGGGAGACCGTCCGTCAGGTCGGCGACGACGACGTCGATGCCCATGCCCTCGGCTCTGGTTCGCACCACGTCGATCGTCTGGGGCAACGCGTCGGAGTCGATGACGAACGGGCCAGCGGCCTTCGGTGCCGCTCTGCGGACCAGCGTCATCGCTTCGGCAGCGGCCGTTCCCTCGTCGAGCAGCGAGGCGTTCGAGGTCGGAAGCCCGGTGAGGTCGGCGATCATCGTCTGGAAGTTCAGCAGAGCTTCGAGACGGCCCTGGCTGATCTCGGGCTGGTAGGGCGTGTAGGCGGTGTACCAGGACGGGTCCTCCAGCACGTTGCGGCGGATCACCGGCGGCGTGATGGTGCCGTGGTACCCCAGCCCGATCAGCGGGGTGCCGGGGAGGTTCCGACCGGCCAGGGCAACGAGCTCTGCCGCAGCCTCGGCCTCGGAGGCTGCCTCGGGCAGCGAGAGCGCCTCGGCGACCCGGATCCGACCGGGGACCGCGGCCTCCATCAGCGCGTCGAGCGAGTCGAAGCCGACGACCTTGAGCATCTCGGCGATGGCGGTGTCGTCGGGACCGATGTGGCGGTCGACGAAGGGACGAGCAGACATGAGGCTCCCAGGCTTTGGTTGGCGAATCAGTGCAGCGTCGGGTCGCCTCCCCCTCTGTCGGGCGGTGTGCCCTCCAGAGTTGCCTGATCCGCATGGTCCGTGCGCCTGAGAGGTTCCGGGGAGGAATTGCCCCTTCGGCGCTCCGGCTCGACCGCCCTGCCCAGACGTACCGGGCACAGCTGCCGCCGAAGGCTCTCCCATGCGGGATTGTCAGCACGGTAAAAATACCAGCCCCGCACCGGTCAGGGACCGGAACGGGGCTGGCGTGAGACTGGAGTTTGTTGCTGGTGGCGCGCTCGTACCGGTCAGCCGGAGAGGCGGGCCTGGCGACGTGCGGCGAGCTCGTCGCTGGCGTCGCTGGACGTGGTGGCCTCGTCTGCGGTGCGCTCGGAGGGCAGCTCGGCGAGCGATCCCTCGATCTCGCGCCAGACACCGCCGATGGCGATCCCGAAGACGCCCTGACCGCCCTGGAGCAGATCGATGACCTCGTCGTTGCTGGTGCACTCGTACACGGTGGCGCCGTCGCTCATCAGCGTGACCCGGGTGAGGTCGTCGGTCCCGCGAGCGCGCAGGTGGGCTACCGCGGTCCGGATCTGCTGGAGGGAGACGCCGGCGTCGAGAAGCCGCTTGATGACCTTGAGGAGCAGGATGTCGCGGAAGCCGTAGAGCCGCTGGGTCCCGGATCCGGTGGCGCTGCGCACCGTCGGCTCGACCAGGCCGGTGCGGGCCCAGTAGTCGAGCTGGCGGTAGGTGATCCCGGCCGCGTTGCAGGCAGTCGGCCCGCGGTACCCGAGGTCGGCCGGCAGCGTGGACACGTCCTCGCTGAACAGCAGCCCTTGGTCCTCGGCAGCCTCGGCAGCCTTCTCGGCCGCGAGCAGCGCCCGCGCGTCGATCTCGGCTACGGACTGACCGTCTCCATTGTTGTTGACCACTACGACCTCCAAGTCTCGCCTCACTGAGCGTAACCCCTGGGGAAGGGCGACCGAGCCTGTCCAGAACAGAAATCTCAGCCGTGGAGTTACAGTGAAGTGCTCCTGAAAGGTAAACCTCAGGTTGAGGGTTTGGCAAAGACCGCCGTCGGCGTGTCGCGAAACCTTCAAGCCGAACTTGAGAGTTTCCGCTCCGGGTGTCCCGGGATCAGGACCCGGGAGCCTCGAAGTCCTCGGGCGACACGTGGTCGAGGAACTCCCGGAACTTCTCGACTTCTTCCTCGCGCTCGTCGGGTACGGCGATCCCGACCTCGTCGAGGAGGTCCTCGGCGCAGACGATCCGAGCCCCGGTCCGCAGGGCGAGGGCGATCGAGTCCGAGGGACGAGCCTCGATCTCCACGCTGGTGTCGAGCACCATCGTCGCGTAGAAGACGCCGTCGTTCATCTCGGTGATCCGGACCTCCGACAACACGTTGCCAGTCGCCTCGAGAACGTTCTTCAGCAAGTCGTGGGTCAGCGGTCGGGGCGGCAGCACCCCCTGCTGGGCGAAGGCGATCGCCGCGGCCTCAGGGGCGCCGATCCAGATCGGGAGGTACCGCTCGCCATCGACCTCCCGGAGCAGGACGATCGGTTGGTTCGAGGGCATCTCGACCCGAACTCCGACCACTTCTACCTCGCGCACGACCCGAGCCTACCGAGTGCCCGAGATGGCTCGTGGCCGAGTGGGCGAAGGGGCGTTGAGGAACGTCGTGACGATCACGGAACCAGCCTAGGGTACGGAGTCGAATCGTCAGCGCATGGAGCGGAGACCGGCCCGCACCAGCGTCGCGTGCAGTCGCAGCGAGAGCGTGGCGATGTCGTCGATCGCCTGCGCAGCCCGCCCCTCGGCGCCGTCCTCGCGACTGCGCCGGATCGGCGCGACCACCTGCTCGACCAGGCCGACCTCCCGGTCGGCTGCCGTCTTGAAGGCGCGCAGGTGCCGCGGCTCGATCCCGAAGGCTGCGAGCTCCCCGGCCGCCCTGGCGACCACCACCGAATCGGCGTCGTAGTGCTTGGAGCCGGTGCGGGTGCGGACCAGACCGAAACCCTCGAGCTGGTCGAGGAACTCCTCGGTGATCTCGGCAGTCTTCACCAGCTCGCGCCGGGAGATCCGGACGTCCGCGCGCTCGCCGCGCAGCAGCTCCTGGGTGCCAGGGTCCCCGAACGCCCCGGTCGGGACCGTCGGTCCACCGTTGAGGGCCGGCGGCTCGAGACCACGGTCGATCGCCTCGAGGTGCTCCTTGATGACCTTCAGCGGGAGGTAGTGCTCACGCTGGGCCCGGATGATGTAGCGCAACCGCTCCATGTCGTCCACGGAGTACTTGCGGTAGCCCGAAGGCGTGCGCTCGGGTTCGACCAGGCCTTCGGACTCCAGGAACCTGAGCTTGGACTCCTTGATGTCCTCGTCGGGGAACTCCGCCGACAGGTCGGCGAGCGCCTGCCCGATGCTCTTGCGGGCTGACTGACGCACGCTCAGTCCCCCGTTGCCGCACTGGCGAAGAACACCAGGCGGAACTTGCCGATCCTGACCTCGTCGCCGTTCTGCAGCAACGCGTCGTCGATCCGGTCCCGATTGACGTAGGTGCCGTTCAGGCTGCCGACGTCGCTGACCCGGAAGGTCAGGCCCTCGCGCCGGAACTCGACGTGGCGCCGCGAGACCGTGATGTCGTCGAGGAAGATGTCGCTCTCGGGATGGCGTCCGGCGCTGACCGAGTCGGTGTCGAGCAGGTACCGGCTGCCGGCTCCGGGACCGCGCTGGACGATCAGGAGCGCGTTGCCCGCAGGAAGCGCATCGGCGGCAGCCGCATCGGCCTCGTTGAGCGCACCGGTCTCGTCCGCGTCAGGCCGCGGCGCCGCCGAGCCGAAGTTGATCGTGGCCGTCGTCTCGGAGGCGACCCCGGAGCTGTCCAGTGCGTGACCACAATGGGAGCAGAACCGAGCCTCGTCGGCGTTCTGGCTCCCGCACTGCGAACACGTCTGCATCGTCTCCTGCGCCTTCCCTGTCACCTGACCGCGGTGAACCCTCAACGCTTAGTAGAGGTTCACACTTGGGGACAAACCTATCAGTGCTGAGCAACCGGTGGGCGACTCCGCGGCCGCCGGAGCCGACCAGTTCCGCTCAGGAGCTGACGGTCTGCTCGTAGGTCGTCGCGTCCATCAGCTCGGACGTGGCGGCGCCCTCGGAAACGGCCACCTCGAAGAGCCAGCCTGCGCCGTACGGGTCGCTGTTGACGAGCTCCGGGGTCGCATCCAGGGCGTCGTTGCGCGCCAGCACCTCACCGGTAACCGGGGAGTAGACGTCCGAGACCGACTTCGTCGACTCGAGCTCGCCCACCGCTGCTCCGGCGGTGACCGTCTCGCCGACCTCGGGCAGCTGCACGTAGACGATGTCGCCGAGCGCCTCCTGGGCGTAGTCGGTGATACCGATCCGGACCGTGGCGGCAGTCGTGCGCACCCACTCGTGCTCGGCGGTGTACTTCAAGTCGTCGGGAAACACGCTGCTCCTCGGGGGCTGATCAGGTTCTCGGGGGGTCATGGATCGGTACTGCGGATGCTGCTGGGAGCAATCTATCGCCCGCGATCACTCGCCCTGCGACGACTCCGCGTATCGCGGCGCAGTGGCAGGTCGGATCACCGAGATCTCGATCTTCTGGTCCTGCTTGATGTCCACCGTGCCTTCGTCGAGCGCCAGGTCCTCGACGAAACCACCGGGGAACTTCAGCGCCGCCGTCAGACCCTCCGGATCCCCGATCACGTCGATCACGAACGGGGATGACAGCACCCGACCGTCGACGTTCACCCCGCCGTCCGCCGCCTCGAAAGACGTCTGGGCCACGACCCGGACAGCGTCGTTGATCTCCATCGCCTCGGCTCCGGCGTCCCGGAGCTCTTCGATGCCGTCCAGGAGGTAGTTCAGGCTGATCCCGGAATCCGGCACCGTCACGGTGATCCGGACACCGGGCCCGCTCGCCGGCAGGGTCCCCGCAAGGATCCCGAGCGCACCCAGCTCGGAGCGGGCCTGCTCCAACGCGGTCGCCGTGCGCTCACTGCTGTCGCGCAGGGAGTCCCGGGTCTTCTCCAGGTCTCGGATGTCCTGGTCGTTGCGCCGCGACGCCGCCTGCAGGCCGTTGAGGGCCTGGATCAGGTCGGACTGCCGCATCCCGCCGTACTCGTCGTCGGTGCCGGCCAACCGGACCTGGGTAACGGCCGCGATGCCGAGCACCACCAGCAGTGCGCCGGCGGTGATCTGGCCACGTCCGGGGTGCAGCAGTGCTCGCACGGCACGCTGACGCGCCGTGGGCTCGGGCGGGACCTCGCCGCTGGTGGCGGTCACCTGGTCGGCCTGCTGGTCGGGCTGCTGCTCGGTCATGCGTGGAAGATGTGCCGGCGGATGGCCGCGACGTTGGCGAAGATCCGGATTCCGAGAACGACGATGACGCCGGTCGACAGCTGGGCGCCCACGCCGAGCTTGTCCCCGAGGAAGACGATCAGCGCGGCGATGAACACGTTGCTGATGAAGGAGACGACGAAGACCTTGTCGTCGAAGATGCCGTCGAGGAAGGCACGCAGCGCGCCGAAGACGGCGTCGAGCGCAGCGACCACGGCGATCGGCAGGTAGGGCTCCAGACCGATCGGGACGTCAGGCTTGAGAACCAGGCCCACCACCACCCCGACGATCAGGCCGATGATCGCGATCATGCACGTGCCTCCCTCATCGCTGGTCCGGTGCCGCTGTGTCGATGAAACGCAACCGGGGCAGGTCGGCCCCCGGAAGCCGCAGCGAGGTCTGGGGCTTGATCGTGAACTGCAGCCCGACCTCGGCTTGAAGATCCAACCATGCTTGCCCGCTGGTGGTCTCGGCGAACCGCGCCGGCAGCCGGTCGGCGTTGCCGATCGCCAGGATCCGGTACGGCCTGCTCAGCGAGGTGAAGTTCACGGTGATGGCGCTTCCGGCGTGCCGGATCGCGGACAGCACCGTCAGCCGCTCGCCGTTGATCGAGATCGCCTCGGCGCCTGCCTGCCACAGCCCGTTGACCAGCTTCTGCAGGTCGCTGTCGAGGACCTTGTTCCGGTCGTTCGTCGCGCCGGGTGCGTCGTCGGCGATCACCTCGACCCCTGGCCCGCGGGCCGGGGCGATACCGCTGCGCAGCGACAGCAGCGCGACCTGGGCCAGCAGCCCGGTCGAGTCCTCCGAGCTGCTCAGGAGGTCCGACTCCAGCGCGTCGTTCTCGGCCTGGAGCCCCTCGATCGTCCGCCGTTGCGCACTCACGGCGGCGCGGCCCTGCTTCACCTGCTCGATGAGGTCGTCGCGTTCCTTGGCGTCGGAGCCGCTGTTCCGCGACGTCTGGACCGCGGCGGTCACCGCCAGCACGGCGAAGATCGCCAGGACGACGGCACCCCACACCCCGATCAGGCGGACCCGCGGGGCCGGTTCGGTCGAACCGCGCAGCGCCCTGCGCTCGGCAGCCTCGGCGTAGTCCTCGTCGACCGTGTGCGTGCTGAGGTACGGCAGCAGGCCCATCGTCACCCGTTCGGGCAGCGGGTACTGCTCGCGGTCGTCAGCCATGCTCAGCCCGCGCCGGGGCCGGTGGCCATCGGCTCACCGGGGTCGGCGGGGTCAGCGGGGCCCACCGGCCGGAGCACGGGCGCTCTGCGGTCGCGGTCGGCGAGCAGCTTGCGCACCTGCCAGGCGTACAGCAGGCCGGCCCACCAGTACAGGCCCATCCCCCAGATCGCGAAGGCCCACCCGAAGACCTGGCTCATCACCGCGATTCCCTCGTTCCAGTCGTGCACCTGACCGGTCGGGTCACCCACGAACAGCAGCGGGAAGGCGTACAGCAGGTTGAAGGTGGCAGCCTTGCCGAGGAAGTGCACCGGGAGGGCGCTGTAGCCGCGGGTCCTCAGGAACGGCACCAGCAACCAGAGGAAGGCGTCCCTGGCCGGGAGGATGATCGCCACCCACCACGGGATGATCTCGCGGAAGGCGAGCCCGAGCACGACGGCCAGGATGTAGAGCCGGTCCGCGACCGGATCAAGGATCTCGCCGAGCTTGGAGGTCTGGTCCAGCCGCCGGGCGAGGTAGCCGTCGAGCCAGTCGGTGAACCCGGAGATCATCAGCACGGCCACGGCCCACAGATCTGCTTCCGGACCGAGCACCAGCCAGAGGAAGAGCGGGACGCCGAGCAGGCGCAGCAGACTGACCACGTTCGGAAGCGTCCAGATCACGGTGGTCTGGGGCGCCGGGTCGCGGGGCTCGAAGTCGTCCTGGGTGCCGCTCATGTCGGTCCCACAGTATCGGTCGCTCCCGGTCGTGCAGGCAGGTACTGCCGACGCCGCGCCGCGTCGTCGTGCCGTGAGGCGGTCCTAGCGGTGGCAGCCGCAGCGCGGGCAGTAGACCCGGGCAGCAGCGTCGAGGTCCTGGCCGCATCCGCAGACCGGCGGAGCCTGGTGCGGCTGTGTCGTGGTGGTCATCGGTTCCTCCCCTCCCCTGTCAGAACGGCAGGTTCGGCGAGGACCTGAGGCGTTCCTAGGGCTCGACTTCCTCGGGCTTGCCCGAGATCAGCGGCAGGACCCAGCGCGAGTCGGGATCGGAGTCGACCAGCAACGCCTTGAGCAGGAGGCTCAGCGGCACGGCGAGCAGGGCTCCGAGCGGTCCGATCAAGGAGGCCCAGAAGACCAGCGACAAGAAGGTCAGCGACGCGGACAGCCCGACCTGGTCCCCGATGATCCTGGGCTGGATCACGGACTGGACCACGAAGTTGATCACGGTGTAGACCAGGATCACCACGAGCATCGTCCCGGGGCCACCCTCGAGCAGGGCGATCACCGCCGGAGGCACGACCCCGATCACGAAGCCGATGTTCGGGATGAAGTTGGTGACGAACGAGAGCACCCCCCAGACGAACGCCCCCGGGATCCCCATGATCACCAGGGCGCCGACGTCGAGGACCGCCACGATGAAGCCGAAACCGGCCGACACCGCCATGTACTGGCGAACCCCGATCGAGAACTTGGACAGCGCCAGGACGAAGTCAGGCTTGCGGTCCTGGAGGGACCCGATGATCTTCATGGTCGGGGCGGCGTCGAAGGCGAGGAAGAGCAGCAGGGTCGCGATGAAGAACAGGTCGGAGACCACCCCGAGGATGCCCTGCAGGACGTTGGTGGCAGCGCCGACCAGGCTTCCGACGTCGAAGGCCCCGGTGATCGCCTGGACCTGCTCGTTACCGACTCCCTGGTCGGCCAGCCAGGCAGTGCCGTCGATGATGTAGGCGTTGATCTCGTCGCTGTACGTCGGGACGAGGGTGGCGAGCCGACCGATCGAGATGACCAGTGCGAGGCTGACCAGCACGAGCAGCGCGTAGACACTGACCAGGAGGATCAGGGACGCGAGCGGGGCCGGCACCTTGTGCTGCGCGAGCCAGACCCGGAGCGGGTACATCGTGATCACCAGGACGAGCGCCAGGAACGCCGGGCCGAGAATCCCGCCGACGCTGTGCAGCCCGGCCATGGCGACCGTGAAGGCGGCGGTACCGACGAGCACGGCCAGGGCGCGCGGGTGAATACGTTCTTCCACCGGAGTCCTTCCTGCCCGGGACGCGGCGCTGACGGGCCGCTCGTTGGGGGTGAACGCTACCGCCCGCTGGTGCCGGTGCCTACGCGAGGGCTGCGGCCCGTTCGAGCAGCACCAGGACCTCGGCGTGCGACGTCTGCGGGAACATGTCGAACAGCTGGCCGCGGACCGGGACCAGGCTCGGCATCGCTGCCAGGTCAGCGGCCAGCGAGTCCGGGTTGCAGCTGGAGTAGAGCACCCGGCCCACCGGGCTGCGTTCCAGCCAGGACGCGAGCTCCGGACCGATCCCCCGGCGCGGCGGGTTCACCACGACCAGGTCCGGGGCGTCGGTGACCGAGCCGATCCAGGCGTTCACGTCCGCCGCCACGAAGTGCGCCTCCAGCCCCAGCCGGTCGGCGGTCGCCTGGGCGCTCAGCACCGCCTCGGTGCTGACCTCGATGCCCAGCACCTCCCGCTCGGCAGCAGCCAGGTGCAGGGCGAAGCCGCCGACTCCGCAGTAGAGGTCCCAGACCACCGCCGGAGCCACTTCCTGGACCCAGGAGCGCGCCTGGCGGTAGAGGGCGGCGGCGACGGCGGTGTTCGTCTGGAAGAAGCTCTGCGGCCGCAGGGCCAGGGCAATTCCGTTGACCTCGAGCCGCAGCTCGGTCGAGGTGGTCAGGGCGATCTCGACCGGGCCCTCGAGGACGGCCTTGTGCTCGGGCTGGAGGTTCACGGACGCAGCAACCAGACCCGGGAGACGGTCACGCAGCCAGTCGAGGTGCTTCTCGATCCGCACCTGGGACTCGGTGGACCGCAGGACGAACCGGACCATCAGGGATCCGTCGGGAGCCCCGGTGACCAGCAGGTACTTCAGCTCGCCGCGCCGGGACGCCACGTCGTAGGGAGTCAGGCCGGCTCGGGAGACGAAATCCGCGAGCACCGGGAGCGCCTCGGCCACCGCGGGCACGTGCAGCCCGCAGTCCTGCAGGTCGACCCCTCCGTCGGGCCCCAGGATGCCGAGCAGCGGCTGCTCGACCGACCCGCTGACGACCATCTTGGCCTTGTTCCGGAACCCGCTCTCCGGGCCGGTCGCCGGAGCCAGCCACACCAGAGCAGGAAAGCCGCTCAACGCCTCCGAGCAACGCTGCTGCTTGGCGGCCACCTGGAGGTCGTACGGCGTCGCCAACCAGGAGCAGGAACGACAACGCCCCGCCGCGAAGTGCTGGCAGTCCATCCGACGACGTCCCGCCGCGCTCGTCCCTAGCGCTTGCTGGCGCGGACCAGCGCGGTCAGCAGCACCCGGGCCACCAGGGCCGCAGCGGCCTTCTCGACGACCGGGACCCGTTCGTCGAGGGTGATCGAGTAGTCGATCCGGGTGGCGCCGTCCTGCGGGGTCAGCGTGACGGTGCCGCCGTAGTTCTTGAAGGGGACGCCGGCCAGCGCACGGTAGCCGAAGGTCTGGTTCGGCTCGAACGCGACGACCTCCTCGACGATCGCGGGCATCGGGCCGGGCGCGCTGATCTTGCGGACCGCTCCCAGACCGTTGCGTTCCGGGGTGCCCTCGGTCTGCAGCGAGACCGAGAGTCCCGGACCCCACGAGGACATCCCCTCGTGGTCGACGAGGACCGACCAGACGTGGTCGCTCGGGCGGTTGACGGTTGCCGACGCGGTGGTCGTTGCCACGGGGATCTCCTCGGGGTTGCTGCGGTCCAGGACCAGTGAAGACTAGGCGAGTTCTCCGACGCCCGGCCGGTCAGTCGCCATCCGAGACACCGGCGCGCCCGATGGCGCGAAGCATCAGCCGGGTCGCGATCACGTGCAACCCGGTACCGATGACCAGGGCCCGGTAGAGCCGCCCGGAAACGCCGGGGAAAGCGGCCCTGGTGGTCGCGTGCAGCGTGGTGGTCTGCCCGTTCCCGGGCGATTCCAGGGTGAAGGAGAGCTGGTACACCGAGAACCGGTGCCGGCCGGAGAGAACCAGCCGCGTCCCCGCGTCCTGGTCGGTCACCTCGAACCCCCGGACCGGAACCGTGGCCAGGGCACGCTGGAACAGACTGGGTCCGCCGAAGCCAACCTGCTCGGCGTACCGGGTCACCGCGTCCCAGACCTGCTCCGGTGCAGCCGGGACCGTGACCGCATGGGTGTCGACGTACGGAAGCTGGGTCGGCACGGTCAGTGCTCGCCGGCCATCCGGGCAGCGACCTCGGCCGTGGTCCAGGCCGGTCTGACGTCGCCCGAGCCGTTCGTCGCGACCCAGCCGACTCCCGGCTCCAACCGACGCACGACCTTCGCCGGCACACCGGCAGCGACGCTGTGGTCGGGGATGACTCCTCGCACCACGGACCCGGCGCCGATCACCACCTGGCGGCCGATCTGGGCCCCCGGCAGGATCACCGCCCCGTGCCCGATCCAGCTGCCGTCGCCGATCGAGACCGCGTGGTGGTCACCGAGCTGGTCGCCGATCGGGGTCTCGGGGTCCTGGTACCCGTGGCTGGCATCGGAGACGAAGATGCTCTGACCGAACCAGACGTCGTTCCCGATCGTGATCGAGTCGTGGGCGGTCAGGATCGTCCGCGCACCGATCACGCACCGGTCCCCGATCACCAGGCCACGTTCGGTGCGGTTGGTGTCGTCGGGTCCGTACCCGACGGCCAGGACGGTGTACTGCCCGATCAGGCAGTCCTCACCGATGAAGACCGAGCCCAGCCCGTACTGGGTACCGATCGGGTGGCTGACCCAGGTCCCCCGGCCCAACCGGCCGAACTTCTCCGCATGGGCCGTGCCCGGGCGCACCGCGCCGTGGTGGTTCAGCCAACGTCCGACCGCCAGGACGAGGCGGTTGCAGAAGCGTTCGTACCAGGACATTGGCGGAACCTATCGCGTTCGTCCCGTCAGCCGGCCAGGTGGCCCTGGTCGACCGTCTGGATGGTGCCGTGGACGGCGGAGGCGTCGTCGGAGGCGAGGAAGGCGATCACCGCGGCCACGCTGTCGGCGCTCATCAGTCCGCGCTTCGCCGCCACCCGCATGATCAGCTCCCAGTCGGCGCCGTCCGGCACGCTGATGGTGTGGACCTGAGCGGTGTCCATACCTCCCGGGCAGACGCAGTTCACCCGCAGCGGGGTCTTGAGGTACTCGATCGCCAACGCCTTGGTGAGCCCGACGATGCCGTGCTTGGAGGCCGTGTACGCCGCGGAGTACGCCTCTCCCATCAGGCCGGCGACCGAGGCGACGTTGACGATGTTGCCGCTGGTCTCGAGCAGGTGCGGGATGGCCGCCTGGCAGAGGAAGAACGCCCCGCTCAGGTTCAGCGCGATGTCCGCGGCCCACTCGTCCTCGGTGACGTCCGTGGTGATCCTGAAGTCGTGGCGACCGGCGTTGTTCACCAGCACGTCCAGACGCCCGTACGCCGCCACCGTGGCAGCAACTGCCGCGCGGCAGTCGGCCGCCGAGGCCACGTCGAGCGGCCCGAACCGGACCTCGCCGGGGAGGTCGGCGCAGCTGGCCGCGACCTCGGCCAGCTTCTCCTGGTCGCGGGACGCCGCGAAGACCTGTCCGCCACCTGCGGCGAAACGTCGTACGGCTGCGGCACCGAGACCGGAGGAGGCGCCGGTCACCAGGATGCTGCGTCCGTTGAAGGGTCCGTCTGGTGCTAGGTCGTTCACGGTGCCGGCTCCGGTTCGTCGGGTAGGTCAGGACAGGTCGCCGCCCATCATGGCGGCGTGCAACCTTTCGGCGCACGGTTTCCGTGTGATGGTGGAGCCTCTCGAGAACGGAAGACCCGACGCATGGACCAGTCCCTGGAAGACGACTTCCGCGGCTGGGTCTCGATCAACCGGGACCCGCTGCGCCGGACCGCCTTCTTGCTCTCCGGCGACTGGCACCTGGCCGACGACCTCGTCCAGGAGGCGCTGACCCGGGCCTTCTCACGATGGGCGCGGATCACCGCACGAGGTGTTCCGGACGCCTACGTGCGCAAGATCGTTGTCAACCTCTCCCTCGATCACCGCCGGCGTCCGTCGCGCCGCGAGGAGTCCCAGGCGGAGCCGCCCGAGACCCGGGCGCTCTCGGGGTTCGCCGAGACGGCCGCCGAACGGGATCGGGTGCTGGCCGCCCTGGCTCTCGTCCCGCCCGGACAGCGGGCCGTGCTGGTGCTCCGCTACTTCGACGACCTCTCCGTCGAGGAGGCCGCCCGGGTGCTGCGCCGGTCGGTCGGGAACGTGAAGAGCCAGAGCAGCCGGGGCCTGATCGCTCTCCGGTCGGCACTGGAGGCCACCGACCACCGGCACACCACCCGAATCGAGGGATCCTGATGGAGCACGATGCCCGGACCGTCTTCGACCAGGCACTGGTTGACCCGCCGCCCAGCGCCATCGACACCGACGACGCGATCCGGCGCGGCCGACGGCTCCAGGCCCGACGGCGCCAGGTGCTGGTCGGGACCGTGGCCTCGGCGGCGCTGGCCGGCGCCACGGCGTTCTCGGCGCTGACCGGTCCCGCGCAGGACCAGGGCACCGGAGACACCCTCACCGGCGACGTCGCCGAGCCTGCGGAAGCACGCGTGCCCGACGCTGTGAACGTGCGCTGCAGCCCGACGGGGATCTCGGTCAGCAGCGCGGCGGTCCGTACCCGACGCGACGGCGTCGCCCTGGTCGTCAGCAGCACGATGCCGGCCGGTTCCTACCTGGGCTACCTGCCCGCGGCGGTGGCCGGCAAGCCCGGCTACGCCGGCGGCGAGGAGCTCCCGCTGACCTCGACGACCTGGGTCCGCGAGCTCGTGCCAGGACGCTACGTCCTCAGCTGTGACCGGGCCGGGTCGATGGACAGCGTCGGGACGACGACCATCACCGTGACGGATCCGGACGGGAACTGGCGTGGCACGTCCGCGATCGACACCCTTGGGTGCACCGGCGGCGCGGTCAACGACTGGATCGGCTCGCTGTTCCGGACCGGCGCCACCCCGGAAGCCACGGCGCAGGCCGTGGCCGACGCGTTCGGGGGCCTGACGACGTACCGAGGCGCTGTCTTCACCGTCGCCCGGGCCGAAGTCGGGTACCGCGACGCCGAGACCCAGACGTGGCTGGGCTACCGGGACGGTCGACCCTTCGTCACCATTCTGGTCACCCCGCAGGGAGACCGGTTCTCCGGCGGGCCCAACGACCGGTGCGGGAACCAGCCGTGACCGTCGGGCCCGGGCTCAGCGCGGGATGAACGCCCAGTAGTCCAGGTCGAGCAGGACGCCGTCGGCGTACTTCCCGTCCTCGCCGCGCAGCGTCATCGAGGTGTCGCGTCCTCGGGTGGCAACCAGCCGCAGCCGGACGGCACCGACCCCGGGAGCGTTGGTCCCAGCCACGTCGAGGACCTCCGACCAGGCGTACACGGTGTCACCGGCGAAGGCGGGAGCGGCGTGGGCACCGGCGTTGATCGCCGAGATCAGCTGAGCGTTCGCCAGACCGTTGAACGACAGCGCGCGGGCCATCGAGATGATGTGGCCGCCGTAGATCAGGCGCCGACCGTCGGGGCGGGCCTCGGTGTTGAAGTGCACCTTCGCCGTGTTCTGCCACAGCCGGGTCGCGAGCATGTGCTCGGAGTCCGTGAGGGTGACACCGTCGACGTGGTCGATCTTCTCCCCCACGGTGTAGTCAGCGAGGCGGTGCGGTTCACCAGCGGCTGCGAAGTCGTACGCCGAGAAGTCCAGTCCGGCCGGGACGACCAGGTCCGCGACGCCGAGCGCCGGTGCCAGCTCGGGAACGACGGCCTCGGGGGCTGGGGCCTCGACGTCGCGCTTGTGCACCATCACCCAGCGAGCCCAGTCCAGGACGGTCTCACCGCGCTGGTTCACCGCGGTGGACCGGACGTAGACGACTCCGCTCTTGCCGTTCGAGTTCTGCTTGAGCCCGATCACCTCCGAGGAGGTCGACAGGGTGTCGCCGGCGACGACGGGGAGGTGGAACCGCAGCTCGGCGTAGCCGAGGTTTGCCACGGCGTTGAGCGAGACGTCCGGCACGGTCTTGCCGAAGGCGATGTGGAACGCGATCAGGTCCTCGACCGGAGCCGGGTCCAGACCGACCGACGCAGCGAAGGCCGCCGAGGACGGCAGCGCGAACCTGGTCGGGTAGAGGGCGCCGTACAGGGCACGGTCGCCCTCGGTCACCGTGCGCGGGGTGGCGTGCCGGATCACCTGGCCGACGGTGAAGTCCTCGAAGAAGTTGCCGGGGTTCGTCTTGCTCATGGAGCGGTATTCTGCCGGGTCGCTCCGGGCGGGTGCACGCGCGGGTCGCCGGCGACCCGGATCAGGCCCGCTTCTTGGCCGCTCACGACGGCCTGACCCGTGACGGACGCGCACGACTGGTCACAGGCGGCTGACACATCCAGCCTTGCGGGCCGACGCGTCGCCGACGGTCCGGCGTCGCTGCGCCGTGACCGGTTCAGGCAGTCTCGGCGTGGCTGCCCGGGCCGCCGGCGCCGATCAGCTCGTCCCGCAGCAGCGCCAGGTCGTCGACCTCGGCGATGAACTGCCGGGTGCTGTCCCCCACGCCGAGATCGTCGAAGTAGTGGTGGCGCATGGCGGCCCGGGCGATCCGGTGCTGGTCGTGCTCCAACCGGTCGACCAGCAAGGAACGCAGTTCCTCGAGGTTCGTGGAGTCGACGGTGTCAGCGCACCGGCTGACCGGGACCTCGGTCCGCAGACGCTCGGGGTCGTCGTACCGGTCGGTGATCAGCAGCGGCTTGTCGGTCTGCAGGTAGAGCCAGTCCAGACCTACCGACGAGACGTCGGTGATCATCGCGTCGCAGCCGGGGAACACCGCGAGGATGTCGCCGCGGCAGATCGCCCGGTGGCCGGCCGCCGGGTCGTGCGCGGTGGCCTCGGCGATCAGCCGAAGGATGGTCGCGTGGTTCACCTGGATCGCCGGCAGCAGGCTGGTGGTGACCTTCGGGTGCGGCTTGTAGACCAACCGCACGTTCGGCACCGCCAGGACCTGCTCGACGATCTCCGGGCCGAAGACGTCCACGGAGGTGTAGTCGTTGTACTCGGCATCCCCGGACCACGTCGGAGCGTAGAGGACGGTGCGACGGTCGCTGGGGTCCAGGACCGGCTCGGGCCGCAGGTCCAGCTGCGGCCGACCGACCCGGACCAGCTTGTCGGTGTCGAATCCGATCAGCCCGAGGGAGTGTCGGAGCACCGCAGCCTCGCCGGCGACGAAGACCCGGTCGTAGGCCTTCGCGTTGTTGCTGACCATGCTCTGCTTGTCGCTCTCCCCGTGGTTGATGTGCACGTGCAGCATCTTGTTGTTGAGCAGCGACTGGAAGTTGCGCATCCCGTTGTTGCAGTACAGGACGACCTTGGCGTCCAGGTCGGCGTAGAGAGCGATCAGGTCGGGAAAATCGACCGCTTCGTGGACCGGGAGGAAGGTACGGCTGCGGATCAGGGCAGCGGTCTCGGGCTCGCGGCTGACGATCGCGACGGGACGGGTCTCGTCGAGGCGTTCCAGAACCGGGAGCCACTGGATGAGCTGGTAAGCGCGCGTCGCATCGTCGGCGAAGTAGGCAAGGATCTCGGGCGCGGTCACGGATCAATTCTAGGCCGCGTGGCAAGGTGCTCACGACCATCGGGCCGGACGTCGGGGAGCGACGAAGATCTCACCGTCGGTTCAGCACCGACCACGTCGGTGTTGGCGGGGGAACCTACGCTGAACCCCATGCAGTCCCGTGCCGCCTTCCCAGGCCGGAACCCGTTTCCGGGGCACGTCCGGACCCTCGTCGTCGTGCTGGGTGACCAGCTCGACCCGGACTCGGACCTGCTGACCGACCTGGACCCGGCCCACGACCTGGTCTGGATGTGCGAAGCCTCGGGCGAGGCCGATCACGTCTGGTCCCACCAGGCCCGGATCGCCGTCTTCCTCAGCGCCATGCGTCACCTGGCGCTGACCCTCGACGAACGCGGCATCCCGGTCTGCTACCGCCGGCTCGACGTCGAGGACGACGCCGACCTGCTGGCGGCTCTCGAGAGCGACCTGGACCGGTTCGGACCCGAGGAGGTCCGGGTGATGGAGCCCGGCGAGTGGCGGCTCGAGGCGGGCCTGGCTGAGGTCGCCGAGCGCTGGGGCCGCCCGTTCGAGGTGCTGCCCGACCGACACTTCCTGTGCAGCCGGACCGACTTCGACCGCTGGCTCGCGGACCGGTCGGTTCCGCGGATGGAGCACTTCTACCGGGCGATGCGGCGTCGTACCGGCTACCTGATGGACGGCGACCAGCCGGCGGCGGGCCGGTGGAACTTCGACACCGAGAACCGGGGTTCGTTCGGACCCGACGGTCCCGGGCTGACGGTCGGCCCCCGTGCGTTCCGCCCGGACGCAGTGACCCAGGAGGTGCTGGACCTGGTGCGCACCCGCTTCGGTTCCCACCCGGGATCGTTGGACGCGTTCGACTGGCCCCTGACCCGTCCGGACGCCCTGCTCGCCCTGGACGACTTCATCGAGCACCGCCTCGGAGATTTCGGTAGCTACCAGGACGCGATGACCTCCGGAGCTCCGTGGCCGGACACCCTGCTGTTCCACTCACGGCTCTCGGTCGCGCTCAACCTCAAGCTCCTCGACCCGCGCGAGGTGTGCGAGGCGGCGGTCGCGGCGTACCACGCGGGAACCGCACCGATCGCCTCCGTGGAGGGCTTCGTCCGGCAGGTCCTGGGCTGGCGCGAGTACGTCCGCGGTCTCTACTGGGCCCGGATGCCCCAGTTCGCCGACATGAACGAGCTGGGGGCGAACGAGCCCCTGCCCGGGCTCTACTGGGACGCCGGGACCGACCTGAACTGCTTGCACCAGACCGTCTCGGAGACCCTCGCGCACGGCTACGCCCACCACATCCAACGGCTGATGGTCACCGGCTTGTTCGGACTCCTGCTCGGCGTGGACCCGGCGGCCCTGCACCGCTGGTACCTCGCGGTCTACGTCGATGCCGTGGAATGGGTCGAGCTCCCCAACACCATCGGGATGAGCCAGTACGCCGACGGCGGCTACCTCGGCTCGAAGCCGTACATCGCCACCGGCAAGTACATCGACCGGATGAGCGACTACTGCGGCCCCTGCCGCTACCGCCCTGACCGCGCTGTCGGTCCCGACGCCTGCCCGATCACGACGCTGTACTGGGACTTCCTCGGCCGGCACCACGAACGGTTCGCCGGACATCCTCGGATGGCTCTCCAGGTGCGGAACCTGGAACGGAAGTCGGGCGCGGAGCTCACTGCGATCCGCGACCAGGCGGCTGCCTTCCGGGAGAGTCTTCGCCCGGCCGAGGGCCCACGGCCCGTCCCCTCACGGGACGCAGCAGAGGCGGCCTCCGCTCACGCGGAAACCGCCTCTGACCTGCAAAAACTCGGTCGGGCTGACAGGATTTGAACCTGCGACCCCTTGACCCCCAGTCAAGTGCGCTACCAAGCTGCGCCACAGCCCGAGTGCCTGCTTGAACAGGCGAGGGGAACCTTATCGCAGGCCGGTCACGGTGTCCGAATCGGGTGCCCGCCGGCCGGTGCGGCTCAGTCCGAGACCGGCGGAGTGTGCTCGTCGATCAGCCGGCGGATCTCCTTCACGGCGTTGATCGCCATCGCTCCGTCGGACGACTGGATGCCGATCGCCGACAGCGAGGTGCCGTCGGACAGGTCGAAGCCAGCCCACGGGGCACCGCGGCGCATGTTCACCGCGATCACCTGCGACCACTCCAGGTCGTAGCGCCGATAACCGTTGACGACCTCGAGGCCCCGCTCGGTGGCGCTGACGCGTGACCTCATCAGGGCGAACCAGACCGCGAGCGCGATCGACCCGAGGAAGACCAGGGTGCCCTTCTGGAACGGCGAGAACCGCGACCGGACGTCCGGCCCGAACAGGATCCAGACAGCGATCACCAGGGCCAGCAGCATCACACCCAGGACCGTGCCGACCAGCCGTGCCCCGAACGGCCTCCAGGTGTGCGGCACCGTCACCGGCTGACGGCTCATCGGGACGTCACAGGCGGCAGGCGTGGATGTCGGTCAGCAGGATCGCGCGGGCACCCAGCTCGTAGAGGTCGTCCATCAGCTGCTGGGCACCGTGCGCCGGCACCATCGACCGGACCGCGACCCAGCCCTCGCGATGCAGCGGGGAGATCGTCGGTCCCTCGAGGCCGGGGGTCAGGGTGATCGCGTCCTCGAGACGGTCCGAGGGAATGTCGTAGTCCATCATCAGGTAGGAACGCGCGACCAGGACGCCTTCGAGGCGGCGGCGGAACGTGGTCAGGCCGTCGGGCTCGACGCCCTCGCGGGTGATCAGGACGGCTTCGGACTCCATGATCACGTCACCGACGATCTCCAGGCCCGCCTGCTTGAGGGTGCTGCCCGTCTCCACGACGTCAGCGATCGCGTCGGCGACCCCGAGCTGGATGCTGGTCTCGACGGCGCCGTCGAGGTGGACCACCCGGGCATCGATCCCCTGGGCGGCCAGGTAGCCCTCGACCACCCCGACGTACGACGTGGCGATCCGCTTGCCGTTGAGGTCGGCCAGGGTGTCCAGGACCCCGGGCCGGGCCGCGAACCGGAACTTCGAGCGCCCGAACCCGAGCTGCATCGCCTCGACCGCGGCGGAGCCGGAGTCCAGGAGCAGGTCGCGGCCGGTGATGCCGATGTCCAGGGTGCCTTCGCCGACGTACAGGGCGATGTCGCGGGGACGGAGGTAGAAGAACTCGACACCGTTGGCGGTGTCGAGCAGGCTCAGCTCCTTGGAGTCCGAGCGCTGGCGGTAGCCGGCCTCGCGGAGCATCTCCGACGCCGCGGTGGACAGCGCGCCCTTGTTGGGCAGGGCGATCCGGAGCAGCGGACCGTTGGCAGTGCTGTTCATGAACGGGTTCCTAAAGGTGGGCGTAGACGTCGTCGAGCGAGATTCCGGCGGCGAGCATCAGGCACTGCGCGTGGTACAGCAGCTGGCTGATCTCCTCGGCCGCCCGCTCATGCCCTTCGTGCTCGGCCGCCATCCAGGACTCGGCCGCCTCCTCGACGAGCTTCTTGCCGATGAAGTGAACACCGGCGTCGAGCTCGGCGACGGTGCCCGAACCCTCCGGGCGGGTCACCGCCTTCTCGCTGAGTTCGGCCCACAGCTCCTCGAACGTCTTCACGAGGGCAAAGCGTAGTCCGTCGGCGCCACCCGTTATCCCCCGAGGTGCTCGCGGCGGCGGATCTTGCGCAGGGTGACCGCCGTCTGCAGGGCGGCGCTGGTCGCCTCGTACCCCTTGTCCTCCTTCGAGCCGGGCAGACCGGCGCGGTCCAGCGCCTGCTCGTCGTTGTCGCAGGTGAGCAGCCCGAACCCGATCGGGACCCCGTGGTCCAGCGCGACCCGGTTGAGCCCGTCGGTGGCGGCCGAGGACACGTACTCGAAGTGCGGGGTACCCCCGCGGATGATGACGCCGAGCGCGATCACGGCGTCGAAGCCCTGCCGGGCGAGCGCGTCGGCGACGATCGGGAGCTCGAACGAGCCGGAGACCCGAACCACCACCGGCGAATCGACCTTGTGCTTCTTCAGCGCGTCCAGGGTGCCGTCGAGGAGACCGGTCATCACCTGCTCGTGCCAGCTCGCCGCCACGACCGCGACCCGCAGGTCGTGGCAGTCGAAAGGCGCGTCGCTCGGGCTGCCGTCCCCGCTCACGAGGTCACTCCTTCGGTCTCGACGCTTCCCTGGGCTGCCTGCTCCGGCGCGAGGTCGGGCAGGTCGTGCCCCATCCGGTCGCGCTTGGTCCGCAGGTAGGCGATGTTGTGGCCGTTGGGCCGCGGCGTCAGGCCGACCTGCTCGGTCACTCCGATCCCGTACGACGCCAGGCTGGAGGTCTTGTCCGGGTTGTTGGTCAGGAGCCGGACCGTGGAGACGCCGAGGTCGCGCAGGATCTGGGTCGCCGCACCGTAGTGCCGGGCGTCGGCGGGCAGCCCGAGGTCCAGGTTGGCGTCGACCGTGTCCCGACCGCCGTCCTGGAGCTGGTACGCCTGCAGCTTGGCGAGCAGGCCGATCCCGCGGCCCTCGTGCCCGCGCAGGTAGATCACCACCCCGCGCCCCTCGGAGGCGATCCGTTCCAGGGCCTCGTCGAGCTGGGGTCCGCAGTCGCAGCGCGAGGAGCCGAAGACGTCGCCGGTCAGGCACTCGCTGTGCACCCTGGTCAGGACCGGCTCGCCGGTGCGCAGCTCGGCCGGGTCGCCGTAGACCAGCGCGATGTGCTCGGAGTCGTCGACCGTGATCCGGTAGCCGAACGCGGTGAAGGCACCGTGCGCGGTCGGCAGCGTCGTCTCGGCCACCCGGGTCACGTGGGTCTCGGTCTTGCGGCGGTAGTGCACCATCTGCTCGATCGAGATCATCTTCAGGCCGTGCTCGTCGGCGAACTCGCGCAGCTCGGGACCGCGCTTCATGGTGCCGTCGTCGTTGACCACCTCGACCAACACCCCAGCCGGGGTCAGGCCGGCCATCCTGGCCAGGTCGACCGCTGCCTCGGTGTGTCCGCGACGGACCAGCACCCCGCCCTCGCGGTAGCGCAACGGGAAGACGTGGCCCGGTCGGGTGATCTCCCACGGCTCGGTCGCCGAGTCGGCCAGTACCCGCGCGGTGTGCGCCCGGTCAGCCGCGGAGATGCCCGTGGAGACGCCGTCCCGGGCGTCGACGGAGATCGTGTACGCCGTCCGGAGCTTGTCCTTGTTGTGCGGGGTCATCAACGGGATCTCGAGCCGGTCGAGCATGTCAGCGGGCATCGGCACGCAGATCACGCCGGACGAGTGCCGGATCGTGAACGCCATCAGCTCCGGGGTGGCCTTGGCAGCCGCGAAGATGATGTCACCCTCGTTCTCCCGGTCCTCGTCGTCGACGACCACGACCGCCTTTCCTGCGGCGATGTCGGCGATCGCCTCCTCGATGTCGTCCAGGCGGACTCCGACGTGCTGTCCGGACAGGCCGGTGTTGTCGTTCATCGTGCACTCACCATCTTCTCGACGTACTTCGCGATCACGTCCACCTCGAGGTTGACGGTGTCGCCGGGTTGCTTGAAGCCCAGGGTGGTCCGGGCCAGGGTCTCGGGGATCAGGCTCACGGTGAAGCTCGTCGCGTCGATGTCGGCCACGGTCAGGCTGATGCCGTCGACGGTGATCGAGCCCTTCGCGACCAGGTACCGGTCGAGCTCGGTGGGCAAGGAGATCTTGACCAGCTCCCAGTGCTCGCTCGGCGTCCGGGAGATCAGCTCCGCGGTGCCGTCGACGTGTCCTTGGACGATGTGGCCGCCGAGCCGGGTCGCCGGGGTGACTGCGCGCTCCAGGTTGACCTTGGAACCGCGCTGGAGTCCGCCGAGCGCCGTGTTCGCCAGGGTCTGCAGCATCACGTCGGCGGTGAACACGCCGCGTTTGTTGGTCACCACGGTCAGGCAGACACCGTTCACCGCGATGGAGTCGCCGGCCTTGGAACCGACGGCGACCTCGGGGCCCTGGATCGAGATCCGCACCGCCTCGTGCAGCGGCTCGATCGCGGAGACGACTCCGAGCTCTTCGATGATGCCGGTGAACATGTCAGACCTTCTCTTCTTGTTGGTTGAGGAAGGCGCCCTGGCGCCTGTCTCGAAACCGACCGGTGATCCGGACGTCGTGGCCGAGGACGGTGACGTCCTCCACCTCGAGGTCCAGCGCTCCGGTGATCGATTCGATTCCCAGGTCACCGACCGCGTTGCGACCGGATCCCAGGAGCTTGGGCGCGAGGTACGCGACGACCTCGTCGACGTAGCCGGCCGCGAGGAACGCGGCAGCGACGGTGGGGCCACCTTCGACGAACACGTGCTGGATGCCGAGCTCGTGCAGCTCGGAGACGGCCGCAGGCACGTCCCGGGTCTGCAGGTGCAGGGTCTCGGCGGCTCCGTCGAGGAGCCGGGACCCGGCGGGGACGTCCCGCTCGCCGAGCACGACGCGTAGGGGCTGGTGATCGACCAGGTCGCCGATCTCGTCGCGCACGGTCAGGGCGGGGTTGTCCGCGATCACGGTCCCGGTACCGACCAGGATCGCGTCGCACTCGGCGCGGAGCCGGTGGACGTCCTGACGCGCGAGCTCCCCGGTGATCCACTTGCTCGACCCGTCGGCGGCGGCGCTGCGCCCGTCGAGGGTGGCCGCCAGCTTCCAGGTGACAAACGGGCGACCGTGCTCCAGGGCGAAGGTCCAGGCGCGGTTGAGGCGGCGGGCCTCACGCTCGAGCAGACCGGTCTCGACCGCGACCCCGACGCTGCGCAGAGTGGCGGCTCCCCCGGCGGCCAGCGGGTTCGGGTCCGGCTGGGCGAAGACGACGCGGGCAACCCCGGCGCGGATCAGGGCCTGGGCGCACGGTCCCGTACGACCGGTGTGGTTGCACGGCTCCAAGGTCACGACCGCGGTGGCGCCGCGGGCTGCGTCGGTGCCGCCGAGCTCGTACGCCGACGTCAGCGCGGCTGCCTCGGCGTGCGGCGTACCGGCTCCCCGGTGGAAGCCCTCGGCGATGACGGAACCGTCAGGAGCCAGCAGGACGCAGCCGACCCGGGGGTTCGGTCCGTGCGGGACGCCGGGGGTGGCGGCCAGCTCGAGGGCGCGCCGCATCGCGCGCTCGACGATCGATCGATCGACTGTGTCGTTCATGGCACCGCTCCTCTCCGGTCCGGCTCGCGGACTCTGAGAGGGGTGCAGGGAAAGGCGCACAGGTCGCGTCCCCGAGCGTCGTCGGACGCCCTGGCACGAAACCCAGCGTGCTGCTTCCCATCCGGACTTTAACCGTCGGTCCAGGAGTTACACCTGGTCAACCGGTCGCTGGCTGCGAACGGGTCGCGGACTTTAACCGCCGGCTCGGACTTTCACCGATCCCAGAGCACGCGAGTTTTCACTCGTGGGGAGAAGCCTGCCACATCCGGGACGGGTGTGGCATGTGAGGTCCACCTCAATCCTGCGGCTCAACGCCGACCCAGGGCGCTCCGCAGGTCCTCGGTCAGGGCCTGGGCGGGGATCAGGTCGTCGATCCCCCAGGTCGGGTGCACGTCGCCGCGCACCGGGAACACCACGCCGCCCTGGGGCGCCAGCGCTGCCAGACCGATCGAGCCGACCCTGACGAACGTGGCCTCGGCCGGTTTGCCCCACGACGGGTTCTGGGTGTGCGGCTCATCCGGCACCGGCACGCCGTAGACCACCACGACGGTGCCTCGCGGCAGGGCGGTCAGCGTCGGCCCTCGCTCCCATCCGCCGTCCAGCTGCACGTAGACCTGCGAACCCGGCGTCGCCTTGCCCTTGATAGCCGACAGGACGTTCACCGTCAGCACCGTTGTCGGCTGAGGGTGCGGATCGTCCTCGAAGCGCCCGAGACCGGGGCCCGGACCGAAGTCCTGGACAGTCCCAACGACGGCCGTACGCACTCGCGGCATCGAGAACGCCGGACGGGAGTCGCGGAACCCGGCATCGTCACCCTCGACCTTGATCGCGCGCCCGGCCCGGGTCAGGTCAAGCCCGGGGGCACGATCGAAGGCTCCGTCCACGGAGCGCGCTCGAGATGCTTCCGGCGCAGTCAACGCTGATCGCGGTTCGGTTGAGCCGCACGCCGCCATGAGCGTGAGGGCGGCGGCGACGACGGTAGTTCTGACGAGAACGGACACGAAACCCTCCTAGTACTGGACCGCAGCCACGTGGTCGCGGTGGTGTTGGTTGTAGCGAAGCCAGGACTGCTTCAACTCGATGTGCCCGCTGACCAGACAGTCCTGCTCATGGGTGCCTCCGCTGCCGTCGTAGTAGTCCGTGCGAGTCTCGAGATCTCCCGGGTGATGCTCGAACCCGAGGTTGGAGTCCGGACGGCTACGGTCGTTCCGACGGTCATAAGCAGAAGCCCGCTCACCGCAGCGATGCTCCGCCTGGAGCGATTCACGCGCCCAACGCGTGCTACTGCCCGCATCTGACCTCCTTGACGGTGTGGACCCCCTTCACTGGGGAGAACACCGATCGGAGGCACTCATCACGTAATGACCTGGACGGTCTCCGGCCCACCCTGAACCGGCGATCCGTTCCGGACCCTTCCTGCGAGCGTGAGACCCCGGCCAGCGGGGATTTGCCTCTGTCGCGGAAGCATCGGTCCGGGAGGGCGCTGCAATCACCGAGGGCAGGTAGGCGTTGCGGCCAACCGAGACCACACCTCCACCGTCGAGGACAGTGACCACGGGCGATGACCGGATAGCACCAAGGCCGGGTCACCAGCTCAGGAGAACGTCTCCCCAGAGCGACGCCACCTGTGTCGCTCCGTGAACAGGCCATGACCTAGCCCGAAGCGACAGCCTTGAGCTCGCGCACCATCGCGTCCGGGTCCTCGGCCGAGAACACGGCCGAGCCGGCGACGAAGACGTCAGCACCGGCCTCGGCGCAGCGCTCGATGGTTTCCAGCGAGACTCCCCCGTCGACCTGGAGCCAGACCTCGAGGCCGGCGGCCGAGATCAGCTCGCGGGCGCGGCGGATCTTCGGCAGGCACACGTCGAGGAACTTCTGCCCGCCGAAGCCCGGCTCGACGGTCATGATCAGCAGCATGTCGAGCTCACCGAGCATGTCGGCGTACTGATCGATGCCGGTGGCGGGCTTGAGCGCCATCGAGGCGCGGGCGCCCTTGGCCCGCAGCTCGCGGGCGAGCCGGATCGGCGCGGCCGCGGCCTCGGCGTGGAAGGTGACCGAGCCGGCGCCGGCTTCGGCGTACGCGGGGGCCCACCGGTCCGGGTCGGCGATCATCAGGTGCGCGTCCAGCGGAGTGTCGGTGGCCTTGGCCAACGACTCGAAGACCGGCAGCCCGAGGGTCAGGTTCGGGACGAAGTGGTTGTCCATCACGTCCACGTGGATCCAGTCGGAGCTGGGAATGCGCGCGACCTCGTCGGCGAGGCGGGACAGGTCGGCGTTCAGGACGCTCGGCGTGATCTGGATTCCCATAGCGCGACTGATCCTAGTGGTGGCGGCGTTCGTTCACCGAAACCGGTGTTCCACGGCGCGCGAGGCCCTTCTCAAGGGCGCGGCAGGCCCTTCTCAACGGGTGCGGCGGAGCAGGGCGATGAACATGGCGTCGGTGCCGTGCCGGTGCGGCCAGAGCTGGACGGCACCCGGGAGGTGCGCTGACTCCACGTCACCGACGGCCGGCAGCAGGTCGAGCGCCGGGACCAGCACGGTGTCGTCACGTTCGGTGAGGACGGTGGTCACCACCTCGGCGGTCTCCGCGACCACCGGCGAGCAGGTCGCGTAGACGACGACTCCCCCGGGCCGGACCGCGTCGAGAGCGGCGTTCAGCAACGCGGCCTGGAGCGGCACCAGCTCGAGGACGTCCTGCGGCGTACGCCGCCAGCGGCTCTCCGGGCGACGGCGCAGCGCGCCGAGTCCGCTGCACGGCGCGTCGACCAGCGCCCGGTCGAAGGAACCCGGCGCCCAGGCCGGGCGGGTGCCGTCACCGGTGATGACCCCGAGCATGCCGGCCGACGCGGCCCGGACCCCCTGAGCCACCAGCGCAGCACGGTGCGGTTGGCGCTCGTTGGCCAGGACCCGTGCACCACGCTCGGCCCCGATCGCTGCCAGCAGGGCTGCCTTGCCCCCGGGGCCGGCACACAGGTCGAGCCAGCGCTCGTCCCGGCCCTCGACCTCGGCGCGCGCCAGCACCAGGGCTACCGCCTGCGAACCGGCGTCCTGGACTCCGGCCCGGCCGTCGCGCACCGCCTTCACGGCGCCCGGGTCCCCGCCACTGTCCAACGACACCGCGTACGGCGAGATCGGGACCGCCACCCCACCCAGCTCGGCCGGGTCGCACAGTCCGGGGCGAGCCACCAGCGTCACCGCGGGACGCTCGTTGTCCGCGGCCAGCAGGGCGTCGAGCTCGTCGGGCCGGTCCAGGGCCTCGGCCAGCGCGTCCACGATCCAGGTCGGGTGCGCCGTCCGGGCGGCAACCGTTCGGCCGTCGAGCCACTCCTCCAGCGAGCGTGCCGAGACCTTGCGCAGGACGGCGTTCACCAGGCCGGCCGGCTTGTGCCCGATCCGGTCCTTGACCAGGTCGACCGTCGTCGCCACGGCGGCGTGCGTCGGCACCCGCATCGAGAGGAGCTGGTGGGCGCCCAGGCGAAGAGCATCCCGGACGTCCGGCTGGAGGGTGCCCTTCACCAGCCGGTCGAGAACGTCGTCGTACGAGCCCTGCAGGCGCAGGGTGCCGCCGACCAGCTCGGTGGCCAGGGCCGCGTCACGCCCACCGAGGCCGGACTCCCGCAGCAGCCGGGAGAGCTCCAGGTTCGCGTAGGCGTCCTTGTCCGCCACGGCCCGGAGCACGTCGAACGCGACCAGCCTGGCCGGGTCAACCTTCGGCACGTCGCTCCTCGAGGAAGGCCTTGCGCAGCTTCGGCGGTGCTACTGCGATCCAGGCCTCGGTGATCACCTCGGTGAGCTCGTCGAAGGTGAGCTCCCCCAGCCGGGCCGCGCTGACCAGGACCGCGTTGAAGTTCTTGAAGTGGTCGATCGTGAAGAACGGCAGTCGCTCGTCGTCGACCAGCGCCTGCTTGTCGCCGGCATCGGCGGTCCGGATCACGATCAGGTCGTCGTACTCCGCCCCGGTCTCCGGGTCGACGGCATCCTTGCGCGGCGCCCGGTAGAGCAGGAATCCCTTGCCCTTCGGGCCCGCCGGCACCTTCCAGGTCGGGCGGTCACCCCAGGTGATGCCGAACTCGGTCTCCGGCAGGGTCCCGGCGATCGCCGCGACGTCGTCGGTGGTGGCCGGCCGGTCAGCCAACGGGGTCGCCCAGGATCGGGTGCTCACCGAACTGCGTCCCGCGGGCCCAGTCGGGCGCCGGCATCTGCTTCTTGCCGAACGCCTTGACCTCGCCGAGACGAACCGGGTCGGTCGCGGTACCGACGTAGACAGCATTCTTGGTGATGTCCAGGGCCCCCGGAGCCAGCGGGGCCCGGTCGGCCGGGAACACCCCCATCGTGACGGGACCGATCTTCATCCGCTCGCCGGCGAAGGTCGTCCAGGCCCCCGGGCCCGGAGTACAGGCGCGGACCCGCCGGTCGATCGCCAGCGCGGGGTCGTCCCAGTCGATGCGGGCGTGCTCGACCAAGATTTTGGGGGCGAAGGTGACCCCCTCGGTCGGCTGCTCACGCGCCTCCAGCGAACCGTCCGCGATGCCGTCGAGGGTGGCTAGCAGGAGACCG
The DNA here is from genome assembly GCA_026392455.1 of Propionibacteriales bacterium. Taxonomy (GTDB): domain Bacteria; phylum Actinomycetota; class Actinomycetes; order Propionibacteriales; family Nocardioidaceae; genus Marmoricola. Next base: position 85,806 of record JAPLCB010000003.1, read on the forward strand.
GCACCGCCCTCGGCCAGCTTCGCCAGCAGCGTGCCGGCGGTGTCGTCGTCGTGGATCAGCTGGGTCATGATGCCGAAGGTCGGGCCGGCGTCGAGCTCACGGACGATCCGGAAGGTGGTCGCGCCGGTCACCTCGTCACCGGCGAAGAGCGCGTGCTGGACCGGTGCCGCACCGCGCCACATCGGGAGCACCGAGAAGTGCAGGTTGACCCAGCCGTGCTCGGGGATGTCCAGCGCCGACTGCGGCAGGAGCGCGCCGTACGCCACCACCGGGCAGACGTCCGGGCGCAGGGCGCGCAGCGCATCCTGGAACTCGGGGTCGCGGGGATGTTCCGGCTTGAGCACCGGGACGCCCAGCTGCTCGGCGAGCTGGGCCACCGGGGAGGCCACCAGCTTGCGACCACGACCGGACGGCGCGTCCGGGCGGGTGACCACGCCGACGAGCTCGTGGCCGCTGTCCGCGATCGCCTGCAACGACGGCAGGGCAGGTTCGGGGGTCCCCGCGAAGACGACCCGCATCAGAGCCCGAACCCGTTGGTGGCGTGCGGGGAGATCTTGACCTGGGTGTCCGCCCCGAACCAGTCCGACTCCCGGATCTGCTTCATCGCCACCCGGCGCGCTTCCCGGTCGAGCCGGTCCACGAAGAGGATCCCGTCCAGGTGGTCGGTCTCGTGCTGGATCGCCCGGGCGAGCAGGTCCGACCCCTCGATCAGCACCGGCTCCCCGTGCATGTCGAAGCCGTGAGCCACCACGTTCAGCGACCGGATGCAGTCGATCGAGAGCTCCGGGATCGACAGGCAGCCCTCGGGCCCGTCCTGGGTCTCCTTCGACAGCGTCAGGGTGGGGTTGATCAGGTGCCCGAGCTCGCCGTTGACGTTCCAGGTGAAGACCCGCAGGCCGACACCGATCTGCGGGGCTGCCAGACCGGCTCCGGGAGCGTTGAGCATCGTGTCGGTGAGGTCCTCGACGAGGGTGCGGATCTCCCGGTCGAAGTCGGTGACCACGGCTGCGGGCGTGCGCAGCACCGGGTCGCCGAACAACCGGATCGGCCTGATGGGCATGGAGAACTCCTGACGCTCTGTCCTTCGAGGACCGGGCAAGTCTAGTGGCGGTGGCCGGGCCGGCTAACCGAGTGTCGTCGGGTCGACCTCGATGCGCAGGTGCGGTTCCTTGCGAGCAGAACGCTGCGCCTGCAGCGCGACCAGGGCGGCCGACAGACGAGCACCGGCGGTCCGGGGGACGCGGATCACGTACCGCTGCTCCCCGTCGGCGCTGCCGCGTTCACTGCCGACCTCGACCGGGCCGAGGGTCTCGGCCCAGTCCGGAAGCGCGAGCGCGGCCAGGGCCGCTTCGAGGACGTCGGGCGCGCCGGTCAGTGACGCCACCCGCGAGGCTGGTGGCAGGTGGGCCTCCTGCCGGTCGGCGATCTCGCGCTGCGCGAAGCCGGCCGGGTCCCAGCGCACCAGGGCCTGCAACGACGCCCGGGCCGCGTCGCCGACCGCGACGATGCGCCCGCCGTCGCGACGGACCAGCGCGGCGGCATTCATCCACCGTCGCAGGGCCTCCTCCTCGGCCCGCAGATCGGACCGGGCCAGCAGCAACCAGGTGTCCAGCAGCACCACAGCCGCATAGCCACCAGCGACCGGGGGCTCGGCCCCCGGGGTGGCCACCACGATGGCCGGACGCTGAGCGACGTCGGCGAGGACGCGGTCACCCGCGGAGGTCTGGACCGGCACCGACGGGAACGCCCGGCCGAGCTCCTCGGCGGTCCGACGGTCCCCCAGGACCGGGGCCCGCAGACCGTGGCCGCCGCACTCCGGGCAGCTCCAGGCTGCTGCCACCGTCCCGCACCAGGTGCAGCTCGGCGGGGCGTGCGCAGCGGTGATCCGCAACGGCCCGTGGCACGCCGAGCAGGCGGCCGGTTCCCGGCAGGTCTCGCAGGAGAGCCGGGTGGCGTACCCGGCGCGGGGGGTCTGGACCAGGACCGGTCCGCTCGCCAGGGCCTCGCGCAGCACGTCGAAGACCTCGCGCGGCAGCCGCCGGGAGCGAGCCCCGGGATCGCGGACCAGGTCGAACTCGGAGTCGCCGGTGATGCTGGCACCGACTCTGCTGCGCAGCGCCTCCCGGGGAAGCGCGACGTCGGCGGCCCAGCCGCTGCGGACCAGGTACTCGGCCTCGACGCTGCGGGCGTGGGCCGCGAGAAGAGCGCCGCACCCGCTGCGCTGGGCGCGGATCAGGAGTACCTCGCGCGCGTGCGGGTACGGCGCGCGTGGCTCGGCGTACAGGTCGTCGCCGTCGTCCCAGAGTGCCACCAGCCCGAGGTCGTGGACCGGGGCGAAGGCCGCCGCACGGGTGCCGATCACGATCCGGACAGCTCCGCGAGCAACGGCCAGGAACGCCGCGTACCGCTTGGAAGGACCGGCATCGGCCGTCAGGACCACGTGCTGGCCGGGCTCCAGGCGCGCCGAGAGGGCGCCGTCGAGGCGGGCCACGTCGCGCACGTCAGGAAGGCAGACCAGGGCGCCCCGCCCCGACCGGGCGGTCGCGATCGCGGCCTCGGCCAGCAGGGCGATCCCGTCGTCCCCGGGGCCGACCGCCCAGACCAGCCGGGGCGACCCACCCGCGGCCAGGTCAGCCAGGGCGGCCTCGCCGCCGGCGTACGCGGCCCAGGCAGCCGGGTCGGCGGCAGCGGTCACTCCGGGAGCGACCGTGCTGGCTTGCTTCTCGGTCGCCGCGTGACGGGCCGGCACGGCGAGTCGGAGAACGTCGGACCGGGTCCCCGCGTAGCGGGCCGCCACCTCGGCGACCACCGCGGCCACCTCGGCGCTCAGCACCGGCTCGGCACTCACCACCCGCCGGAGATCCTGCAGGCGCCCGGTGTGATCGGTCTCGGAGACGCGAGCGACGACGTACCCGTCGACGTCCTGACCCGCGAACCGGACCTTGACCCGGGCCCCGGGAACAGCCGTGGACGCCATCGTGGCAGGCACGGCGTAGTCGAACGGTCGGTCGAGGTGCGCCAGCGGCAGGTCGACCAGGACCCGTGCGATCGGGTCGACCTCGGCACGGGGTCCCGTCTTCCTCGCCGCCGGTGGTACGGCCTTGCGGGCCTCGGCGCGGACGAGCCCTGGCAGCGAGAGCTGCTCGTCGGGATCAGGCGCGGAGGTCATGCCGCTATCCAATCAGCCAGTCCAGACATCCACCGAAGCCACTGTTGAGAGGGGCCCGCCGCGCGCTCGAATCGGGCTCTACGCCTACGAGATCCGACCCCTGCAGCAGCTCGTCGCCGGGTCACCGCGACAAAGGCCCTTCTCAACCGCGCGGCGGGCCCTTCTCAACAAAAAGGACCGGCTCCCCGAGCCTCACGCGAGGTTCAGGGAGCCGGGTTCCTTGCGGTGGATCAGATACCGGCGGCGGCCTTCAGGGCATCGGCGCGGTCGGTGCGCTCCCAGTAGAACTCGGGGAGTTCGCGGCCGAAGTGGCCGTACGCCGCGGTCTTGGCGTAGATCGGACGCTTCAGGTCCAGGTCCCGCACGATCGCGGCCGGGCGCAGGTCGAAGACCTCGAGGACGGCCTTCTGGATGGCCTCGTCGGAGACCACGCCGGTGCCGAAGGTCTGGATGAAGACACCGACCGGGGCTGCCTTGCCGATGGCGTAGGCGACCTGGGCCTCGCAGCGGGTCGCGAGACCGGCGGCGACGACGTTCTTGGCGACCCAGCGCATCGCGTAGGCGGCCGAGCGGTCGACCTTCGACGGGTCCTTGCCGGAGAAGGCACCGCCACCGTGACGGGCCATGCCACCGTAGGTGTCGACGATGATCTTGCGACCGGTCAGGCCGGCGTCACCCATCGGGCCACCGACGACGAAGTTACCGGTCGGGTTGACCAGCAGCCGGTAGCCCTCGGACGGGATGTCGAACGAGTCGAGCACCGGGTCGATGACGTGCTTCTTGATGTCCGGCGCCAGCGTGCCGTCGAGGTCGATGCCCTCGGCGTGCTGCGTGGAGAGCACCACGGTGTCGACGCGGACCGGGCGGTCGTTCTCGTCGTACTCGATGGTGACCTGGGTCTTGCCGTCGGGGCGCAGGTAGTCGAGCGTGCCGTTCTTGCGAACCTCGGTCAGCTTCTCGGCGAGGCGCTGGGCCATCGAGATCGGGAGCGGCATCAGCTCACGGGTGTCGTCGCAGGCGTAGCCGAACATCAGGCCCTGGTCGCCGGCGCCCTGGCTGTCCAGGTCGTCGCCGGAACCGTCGACGCGGGCCTCGAAGCCCTGGTCGACACCCTGGGCGATGTCGGGCGACTGAGCGCCGATAGCGATCTGCACGCCGCAGGAGGCCCCGTCGAAGCCCTTCTCGGAGGCGTCGTACCCGATCTCGAGGATCTTGGCCCGGACCAGCTGGGCGATCGGCGCGTAGGTCTTGGTGGTGACCTCGCCAGCGACGACGACCAGGCCGGTGGTGATCAGCGTCTCGACGGCGACCCGGCTGTGCGGGTCGTCGGTCAGCAGCGCGTCCAGAACGGTGTCGCTGATCTGGTCGGCGATCTTGTCCGGGTGGCCTTCGGTCACAGATTCCGAGGTGAACAGGCGTCCAGTCACGTGTATGTCTCCTGCAGTTTCTCCAGTCGAATTCGACCGGCAAGTCCGTAATGGGGGGTGCTGCTGAGCAAGCCTAACTGGTCGTCCTCATGCTGAGACGGCATCTCAGAAAGTAGTCGGCCTGATCGGTGCACAATGCGGACCGGGGTCCGCGGCCGGAACCGTCAGCGCTGGTGGGGAAGGTCCGCGACCCGGTCCCAGATGGCCTGGGCCACGGCGCTCTTGGAGCCCCGCGGAACCGGGGAGGAAGACCCGTCGGCACCGAGGATCACGGCCTCGTTCTCCTCGGACCCGAACACCTTGCCGCCACCCACGTCGTTGACGACCAGCAGGTCGCAGCCCTTGCGAGCGAGCTTGGCGGTGGCGTGCTCCATCACCGAACCGGCGTCGTCCCCGGTCTCGGCGGCGAAACCGACGACCACGAGCGCAGGGTGGGGCCGGTGCTGGGCCAGCCCGGCCAGGATGTCCGGGTTCTGGGTCAGCCGGATCTCCGGGGACGAACCGTCCTCGGCCTTCTTGATCTTGGACTCGACGAAGACCTCGGGCCGGAAGTCGGCCGGTGCTGCCGCCATCACCACGACGTCAGCGGCAGCGCAGGCACTGACCACCTCGGCCTGCAGCTGGGCGGTGGTCTCGACCCGGACGACCTTGACCCCCGCCGGATCGGCCAGGGTGACGTTGGCCGCAACCAGTGTCACCTCCGCACCGCGCGCAGCCGCCGTACGGGCCAGGGCGTAGCCCTGGAGTCCGGACGAACGGTTGCCCAGGAAGCGCACCGGATCGAGGTACTCGCGGGTGCCGCCGGCGGAGACGACGACGTGCTTGCCGGCAAGGTCCTGGACCTGGCTCCCACCCCGGGCCAGCAGGTCGGTGGCGAAGGCGAAGATCTCGGCCGGGTCCGGGAGCCGTCCCTTGCCGGTGTCGGAACCGGTCAGGCGCCCTTCCGCCGGTTCGATCACCACGGCGCCGCGCTCGCGCAGGGTCGCGACGTTGGCCGTCGTGGCCGGGTGGTCCCACATCTCGGTGTGCATCGCCGGGGCGAACACGACGGGGCACCGTGCGGTGAGCAGGGTGTTGGTGAGCAGGTCGTCGGCCAGGCCGTGAGCGGCCTTCGCCAGCAGGTCGGCCGTGGCCGGCGCGACGACGACCAGGTCGGCGGTCTGACCGATCCGCACGTGCGGCACCTGGTGCACGTCGGTCCAGACCTCCGCGCTGACCGGCTTGCCGCTCAGCGCGGACCAGGTCGGCGCCCCCACGAACTCCAACGCGGCCGCGGTCGGGACCACGGTGACGTCAAAGGCACCGGGACCGGACTCCTTGAACAACCGCAACAGCTCACAGGCCTTGTACGCAGCAATCCCGCCACTCACGCCGAGGACGACGTGCTGACGGGACTGCTCGGTGCTCACAGGGGGTCTCTCGGCTACTTGGCCGCAGACTCCGCTGCGGCCTCTTCAGGGTCGATGTCCTCGCAGACGAGGAGGTCTTCGGCGATCTCGCGCATGGCGATCGAGAGCGGCTTCTCCTGGACGTGCGTGTCCACGAGCGGGCCGACGTACTCGAGCAGGCCTTCGCCCAGCTGGGAGTAGTACGCGTTGATCTGCCGAGCACGCTTGGCGCTGTAGAGCACCAGCTTGTACTTGGAGTCGGTCTTGGTCAGCAGGTCGTCGATCGGGGGGTTGGTGATCCCCAGGGCGACAGGCTGGTTACCGGACACGCTCATGCGGGCCTCTCGAGAGGGAGTGAATGGGTGATCCGAGACGAAGACGCCTCAGGACCGCATTAACTCTACCAACTCTTCGACCGCAGCGGGAATCGTGTGGTTCACGACCGTCACGTCGAACTCCTGCTCGGCGGCCATCTCGGCCCGCGCGGTCGTCAGGCGACGTTCCCGCTCGGCCTCGTCCTCGGTCCCCCGGCCGACCAGCCGCCGTACCAGCTCGTCCCAGGACGGCGGCGCGAGGAAGACGAACTGGGCCTCGGGCATCCGCTCGCGGACCTGTCGAGCGCCCTGCAGGTCGATCTCCAGCAGCGCCGGACGACCCTGCTGCAACGCTTCGAGAACAGGTCCTCGTGGGGTGCCGTAGCGGGCGTGCTGGTGCACCACGGCCCACTCCAGGAGATCGTCGGAGGAAATCATCCGGTCGAACGTCTCGTCGTCGACGAAGAAGTAGTGCACGCCGTCGACCTCGCCGGGCCTGGGCTTCCGGGTGGTGGCCGAGACCGAGATCCAGACCTCCGGGTGGTGCTCGCGCAGCCAGGCCGTCACGGTCCCCTTGCCGACCGCGGTCGGGCCGGCCAGGACCGTCAGTCGGGTGGGGGTCGGCGGTGCCGGTTCACTCACCGGCGGGGAACTCAGCGACCAGGGCCGCTACCTGCTTGGCTCCGAGTCCACGGACCCGCCGGCTCTCGGAGATCTTCAACCGTTCCATCACCTGGGCGGCACGCACCTTGCCGAGCCCGGGCATCGACTGCAGCAGCTCGCTGACCCGCATCTTGCCGATCACCTCGTTGTTCTCACCCTCGGCGAGCACCTCGGCGATGGTGGCCCCGGAGTGCTTGAGCCGGTTCTTGACGGCTGCGCGCTCACGGCGGGACGCACCGGCCTTGTCGAGCGCTGCCTGGCGTTGTTCAGGCGTGAGCGGTGGCAATGCCACGAGAACCTCTTCAATAACGAGTGGACGGGGTGGGAGCAATCTAGTCAGCGATGCCGGAAACCCGCAACGCAGGGCGGATTTCGGGCTCAGAAGCCCAGCTGGAACTTGCAGACGTCCTTCGCGTGCTGCTCGATCCCGTTCGCGGCCGACACGACGTCCTCCTGGGCCAGCCGGTCCGCCGCGGCGGCGATCCGCTGACGGTCGGCCGACGGGGTGGAGGCCGGAGCCTGACCGCCGACGAAGTCGCTCGGCTTCAGACCGACGTCGTCGATCGCGGCACGCAGGCCCTCGACCGCGTCGAGGAAGACCTCCCACTCGTCCACCAGGTCGTCGGGCGACTTGGCCGCGATCTGCTTGAGCGTCTCGATGTTGGAGACGAGGCTGAGCCCGGTGCCGTCGTCGACGAACACCTCCTGGTCGGCCTTCGCGACCGCGCAGTAGTCGTCGTCCTTCCCGCACCCGCTGAGCCCGAGCGCCAGCACGACGACCAGCACGAGCGCCAGCCCGCCGGACCGCCTCATGAACCCGCTCCCGCCGCCAGCTTCGCGAACGAGTCAGCAGTCCGCTCGACCGCGGCCCGCAGCGCGGACCGGTCCGGGCCAGCCCCGAGGATCTCGCGCGAGCTCGCCGGCAGCACCAGGTGCAGGACGTCCCCGAAGATCCGGCGGACGTCGTCCGCTGTGCCTCCCTGGGCGCCGATCCCGGGAACCAGGAGCGGGCCGTTGATGTCCAGGTCGACCTGGACCGCCTCCGGGTCGATCGTCGCCCCGACGACCGCACCGAACGACCCCAGCACGCCGGATCCCGCGTTGGCCGTGCGCAGCGAGTCCAGGACCGACGCCGCCACCGACCGACCGTCGGCGGTCGCGGCGTGCTGGAACTGCGGCCCCTCCGGGTTCGAGGTGAGCGCCAGCACGATCACACCCGCGTCGTGGCGGCGCGCCGTCTCGATCATCGGGTCCAGGCTGCCGAAGCCGAGGAACGGGCTCGCCGTGATCGCGTCGACCGCGATCGGCGAGGACTGGTCGAGGTAGGCGTCGGCGTACGCCTGGGCGGTGGAACCGATGTCGCCGCGCTTGACGTCGAGGACCACCAGCGAGCCGGCTTCGCGGCAGATCGTGATGGTCTCCTCCAGGACCGCGATGCCGGCCGAGCCGAAGCGCTCGAAGAACGCCGACTGCGGCTTGACCGCGGCGGCGACCGGTCCGAGGGCCTCGGCGGCGCCGAGCGCGAACGCCCGCAGACCGTCGACCGTCTCGGGAAGTCCCCAGGTCCGGAGCAACCCGACGTGCGGATCGATACCGGCGCACAACGGCCCGCGCTCGTCCATGGCAGCCCGCAGGCGGGCACCGAACGGTCCGGAGGTGGTCATCTCCGCTGCTCCTTCGCGATGGCTGCGTTGATCCGGCGCGGCCACAACGGGCCCTCGTAGATGAAGGCGGTGTACGCCTGCAGGAGGTCGGCGCCCGCAGCGAGCCGTTCGACCGCGTCCTCGACGCCGGCGATCCCGCCGACCCCGATCAGGGTCGTCCCCGGGCCGACCTGGCTGCGCAGCAGGCGCAGCACGGCCAGGGACCGCTTGCGCAGGGGCTCCCCCGACAACCCGCCGGCACCCGCACGCTCGATGGCGTCGGCCGACGACCGCAAACCGGTCCGGGCGATCGTCGTGTTCGTCGCGATGATGCCGTCCAGTCCCAGCGCGGTCGCCAGGTCGGCCACGGCGAGGACGTCCTCGTCGCTCAGGTCGGGGGCGATCTTGACCAGCAGCGGGATCCGGGTCCCTCGGTCCGCGGTGACCTGGTCGGCCCTGACCCGGACCGCCTTCAGGAGCGGCTCGAGCTTCTCGACGGCCTGCAGGTCGCGCAGGCCGGGCGTGTTCGGGGAGGACACGTTGACCACCAGGTAGTCGGCGTACGGCGCCAGCAGACCCGTGCTCTTCTCGTAGTCCGCGACGGCGTCCTCCTCGGCGACGACCTTGGTCTTGCCGATGTTCACCCCCAGGACCGGAGACCCGACGAAGGGGGAGCTCGCGCTGCGCGCCCCTCCCGCAACCCCGGCACGCCGACGCAGGAGGCGTTCCCGCCTGGCCAGCCTCGCCGCGACGACCTCGGCGCCGTCGTTGTTGAAGCCCATCCGGTTGACCACGGCACGGTCGTCGGGCAGCCGGAGCAACCGCGGCTTCGGGTTGCCCGCCTGCGGCTCGCCGGTGACGGTGCCGACCTCGACGAACCCGAAGCCCAGCGCGCCCAGCGCATCGATACCGACCGCGTTCTTGTCGAACCCCGCCGCCAGTCCGAGGACCCCGGGGAAGTCCAGCCCCATCACCCGGACCGCGGTCGGCTCCGGAAGGATCCGGGCAGCGCCGCGCAAGGCCGGCCCAGCGGCCCGGATCCCGGCGAAACCTGCGTGGTGCGCCTTCTCCGGATCGACCTTGGTGAGCACGCGGTCGAAGAGCGCCCGGTACGGACTGATCACGCGCCGTGCCCGTCGGCCGCAGCCTTCAGAGCCCAGTCCTGGAGCGAACGAACCCCGATGTTCCCCGAGCGCAGCGCTTCGATCCCCTGGACCGCAGCGGCCAGACCCTGGACCGTGGTGATGCAGGGCGTGTTGGTGAGGATCGCCGCCGTCCGGATCTCGTAGCCGTCGACCCGGGAGTCCCCTCCGGCGGTCGTCCCGTGCGGGGTGTTGACGATCAGGTCGATCTCGCCGTTGTGGATCAGCTGCACGCTGGTCGGCTCCCCTTCGGGGCCCGGGCCCTCGAAGTGCTTGCGGACCACGCTCGCCTTGATCCCGTTGCGGCGCAGCACCTCGGCGGTGCCCTGGGAGGCGAGGATCTCGAAGCCGGCCTCGGCCAGGACCTTGATCGGGAAGATCATGGTGCGCTTGTCCCGGTTCGCCATGCTCACGTAGACCCGGCCCGAGGTCGGCAGCGATCCGAACGCCGCGGTCTGCGACTTGGCGAACGCGGTCCCGAAGTCGGCGTCGAAGCCCATCACCTCGCCGGTCGACTTCATCTCCGGACCGAGGACCGTGTCCACGAAGGCACCCTCCGGCGTACGGAACCGGTTGAAGGGCATCACCGCTTCCTTGACGGCGATCGGGGCGTCGGCGGGCATCTCGCCCCCGTCCTTCTCGGGCAGCACCCCGGCCGCGCGCAGCGACGCGATCGACTCCCCGAGCATCACCCGGGCAGCGGCCTTGGCCAGCGGGGTCGCCGTGGCCTTCGAGACGAACGGAACCGTCCGGCTCGCCCGCGGGTTCGCCTCCAGGACGTAGAGCACGTCGGCGCCGAGCGCGAACTGGATGTTCAGCAGTCCCACCACCCCGATCCCCGAGGCGATCTTCTCGGTCGCCTCCCGGATCCGGGTGATCTCGGCTGCGCCGAGGGTGATCGGAGGCAGCGCGCAGGACGAGTCACCGGAGTGGATGCCGGCCTCCTCGATGTGCTCCATCACACCGCCGAGGAAGAGGTCGGTGCCGTCGTAGAGCGCGTCGACGTCGATCTCGACCGCGTCGTCGATGAAGCGGTCGACCAGGACCGGCCGGTCCGGGGTGATCCCGACGGTGCCGGTGGCTGCCTCGATGTACTTGCGCAGCGAGTCGTCGTTGTAGACGATCTGCATCCCGCGTCCGCCCAGGACGTACGACGGGCGCACCAGCACCGGGTAGCCGATCTCGGCAGCGATCGCCCGGGCGTCCTCGAAGGACACCGCGGTGCCGTGCTTCGGTGCGACCAGGCCGGCGTCCTTGAGCAGCTTGCCGAAGGCACCGCGCTCCTCGGCCAGCTCGATCGCAGCCGGCGAGGTCCCGACGATCTTGATCCCGGCGTCCTCCAGCCCCTGGGCCAGGCCCAGCGGGGTCTGACCGCCGAGCTGGCAGATCACGCCGGCGATCGGGCCGGCCAGGGACTCGGCGTGGACGACCTCGAGGACGTCCTCCAGCGAGAGCGGCTCGAAGTAGAGCCGGTCCGAGGTGTCGTAGTCCGTGGACACCGTCTCGGGGTTGCAGTTGACCATCACGGTCTCGTAACCGGCCTCGGAGAGCGCCAGGCTGGCGTGGACGCAGGAGTAGTCGAACTCGATGCCCTGACCGATCCGGTTCGGCCCGCTGCCCAGGATGATGACCGCCGGGCGGGTGCGAGGCAGGACCTCGCTCTCCTCGTCGTACGACGAGTAGTGGTACGGCGTCTTGGCCGCGAACTCGGCCGCACAGGTGTCGACCGTCTTGTAGACCGGGCGCACTCCCAGCGCGTGCCTGATCCCCCGGACGACCTGCTCGGTCACCCCGCGCATCTTGGCGATCTGGGCGTCGGAGAACCCGTGCCGCTTGGCCTTCCGCAGCAGGGCCGGGGTCAGCTCCTCAGCAGCGATGACCTCCTGGGCGATCTCGTTGATCAGGCCGAGCTGGTCGACGAACCACGGGTCGATCCCGGTCGCGTCGTGGATCTCGGTCGGCGTGGCACCGGCGCGGATGGTGTCCATCACGCGCTTGAGCCGGCCGTCGGTGGGGACCTTGATCTCCTCCAGCAGGGCAGGCTTGTCCAGCTCCACCCACTGCTGGCTCCAGTCGAAGGTCGAGTCCTTCTGCTCCAGGCTGCGCAACGCCTTCTGCAGCGCCTCGGTGAAGTTGCGACCGATCGCCATCGCCTCGCCCACGGACTTCATGTGGGTGGTCAGGGTCTTGTCGGCGGTCGGGAACTTCTCGAACGCGAACCGGGGCACCTTCACCACGACGTAGTCCAGGGTGGGCTCGAAGGCCGCCGGGGTGCTCTCGCCGTTCTCCCGGGTGGTGATGTCGTTCGGGATCTCGTCCAAGGTGTAGCCGATGGCCACCTTGGCGGCGATCTTGGCGATCGGGAAGCCGGTGGCCTTCGAGGCCAGTGCGCTCGACCGGGAGACCCGCGGGTTCATCTCGATCACGATCACCCGACCGTCGGCCGGGTTGACGGCGTACTGGATGTTGCAGCCGCCGGTGTCGACGCCGACCTCGCGGATGATCCCGATCGCCAGGTCACGCAGGTGCTGGTACTCCCGGTCGGTCAGGGTCAGCGCCGGGGCGACGGTGATCGAGTCGCCGGTGTGCACGCCCATCGGGTCGAGGTTCTCGATCGAGCAGATGATCACCACGTTGTCGGCGGTGTCGCGCATCACCTCGAGCTCGTACTCCTTCCAGCCGATGATGGACTCCTCCAGGAGCACCTCGGTGGTCGGGCTCGCTGCCAGACCGGCGCCGGCGATCCGGTGCAGGTCGGACTCGTTGTAGGCGATGCCCGAGCCGGTGCCGCCCATCGTGAAGGACGGCCGGACCACGATCGGGTAGCCGAGCTGGTCGACCGCGGTGTGGCAGTCCTCCATCGAGTGGCAGATCATCGAACGCGAGGTCTCACCCCCGACCTTGTCGACGATCGCGTTGAACATCTCGCGGTTCTCGCCGCGGTGGATCGCTTCGATGCTGGCGCCGATCAGCTCGACGTCGTACTTCTCCAGGATGCCGGCCTCCGACAGCCCGATCGCGCAGTTGAGGGCGGTCTGCCCGCCGAGGGTCGCGAGCAGTGCGTCGGGACGCTCCTTGGCGATCACCTTCTCGACGTACTCGACCGTGATCGGCTCGATGTAGGTCGCGTCCGCGAACTCCGGGTCGGTCATGATCGTCGCCGGGTTGGAGTTCACCAGGATCACCCGGATGCCCTCCTCCTTGAGGACCCGGCAGGCCTGGGTGCCCGAGTAGTCGAACTCGCAGGCCTGGCCGATGATGATCGGCCCCGAGCCGATCACCAGGACGGACTTGATGTCTTCGCGCTTCGGCATTCTTCTCAGGCCTTCTTCTGCTTGCTGGTGGTCGAACGCTGCATGAGATCGAGGAAACGGTCGAACAGGTAGGCGGCGTCGTGCGGGCCGGCTGCCGCTTCGGGGTGGTACTGGACCGAGAAGGACTTCAGCGCCCCGGAGGCGTCGCGCAGCTCGAGACCTTCCACGACGTCGTCGTTGAGGCAGACGTGGCTGACGCTTACTTCCCCGTAGGGCGTGGTCGTGGAGCCCTCGAGCGGAGCGTCGACCGCGAACCCGTGGTTGTGCGCGGTCACCTCGACCTTGCCGGTGGTGCGGTCCATCACCGGCTGGTTGATCCCGCGGTGGCCGTACTTGAGCTTGTAGGTGCCGAACCCGAGGGCACGGCCGAACAGCTGGTTGCCGAAGCAGATCCCGAAGTACGGCAGCTCACGCGCGAGGGCGTCCTTGAGCAGCTCGACCTGGCCGGTGGTCGCCGCCGGGTCGCCGGGGCCGTTGGAGAAGAAGAGACCGTCGGGGCCGACCGCCAGCACGTCCTCGATCGTGGCGTTCGCCGGCAGCACGTGCACTTCGATCCCGCGCTCGCTCATCATCCGGGGGGTGTTGGTCTTGATGCCGAGGTCGACCGCGGCCACGGTCGCGACCTTCTCGCCGACCGCGGGGACGACGTACGCCGTCGACGTGCTGACCTCGCCGGAGAGCTCGGCCCCGGCCATCTCGCCGGACGCCAGCACCCGGGCGAGCAGCGCCTTCGGGTCCGTCTCGGTCGAGGAGATCCCCACCCGCATCGCGCCGCGCTCGCGCAGGTGCCGGGTCAGGGCCCGGGTGTCGATCCCGCTGATCCCGACGACGCCCTGGTCGCGCAGGTCGTCGTCGAGGGTGCGCTGCGAGCGCCAGTTCGACGGGATCCGGGCAGGGTCGCGCACGACGTACCCGCTCACCCAGATCCGCGAGGACTCGACGTCGTCGTCGTTCATGCCGGTGTTGCCGATGTGCGGTGCCGTCATCACCACGACCTGCCGGTGGTAGGACGGGTCGGTGAGGGTCTCCTGGTAGCCGGTCATGCCGGTGGAGAAGACGGCCTCGCCGAAGGTCTCGCCCTCGGCGCCGTACGCCTCGCCGCGGAAGGTACGCCCGTCCTCGAGGACCAGGATCGCTTCTCCGGATGTCACAGTCATGCGTTTCCCCTGCTCAGTTTCGAGATCGTCCGTACCCAGTCGTTGACCTGCGGCACCGTGGTGGCCCGCCCGGTCGGCTTCTTCTTCTGTTCCTTGGCCGCTGCCTTGAGGCTGCGGCTCGCCTCCAGCCGGAAGCCCGTCTGCCAGTCGTTGCCCTCGTGCACCCAGCGGATCACCAGCAGGTCGGCGACCGGCTTGCCGAGGAACTGGTCCGCGCTGGTGGCGCCGCGCAGGGCCGTCAGGGGGATCCGGAAGGACCCGGCGATCCGGACCACGTCCAGGGCCTCGGCCGACAGCGCCAGCCGGGCCGAGCTCTTCGCGGACAGCGCCTGACCGATGACGCGCTGACCGTCGGAGTCCACGGTGCCGAGGTAGCGGGCGGCCGAGTTCATCTTCGACGGCGGCAGCTCGGAGACCTTCGGGATCTCGATCAGCGGCGGCACCCCGTCGGCGGCGCGCCTGAAGAGACCCATCAGGCGAGCTTCCCGTCCAGGACGGTCGGCTTGCCGCGCAGGAACGTCGCGACGACCCGGCCGGGCAGCTCCCGCCCGGCGTACGGGGTGTTCCGCGACAGCGACGCCATCTCGCCCGACTCGATGACCCGGGTCGCGGCGGCGTCGTACAGCACGATGTTGGCGGGCTCGCCCTCGGCGATCGGGCGACCGTGCCCGGCCAGCCGGCCGATCCGGGCCGGCGCGTAGGAGAGCCGCTCGGCGACGCCGGCCCAGTCGATCAGGCCGGTGTCGACCATCGTCTGCTGCACGATCGAGAGCGCGGTCTCCAGACCGAGCATCCCGAACGCGGCCGCCTGCCACTCGCAGTCCTTGTCCTCGTGCGGGTGCGGGGCGTGGTCGGTGGCGACGATGTCGATAGTGCCGTCGGCGAGTCCGGCCCGCAACGCCGCGACGTCGGTCGCGGTCCGCAGCGGCGGGTTGACCTTGTAGATCGGGTCGTAGGTCGCGGCGAGCTCGTCGGTCAGCAGCAGGTGGTGCGGGCAGGCCTCCGCGGTGACCGTCCAGCCGCCCTCGGCCGCGGCCATCGCCTTCGCCCACCGGACGATCTCGACCGATCCGGCCGTGGAGACGTGGCAGACGTGCAGCCGCGACCGGACGTGCTGGGTGAGCAGCACGTCGCGAGCGATGATCGCCTCCTCGGCGACCGCGGGCCAGCCCCGCAGACCGAGCCGGCCCGACAGCTCGCCCTCGTTCATCTGGGCGTCCTCGGTCAACCGGGGCTCCTGGGCGTGCTGGGCGATCACGCCGTCGAACGCCTTCACGTACTCCAGCGCCCGTCGCATCATCACCGGGTCGGCGACGCACTTGCCGTCATCGGAGAAGACCCGGACCCGGGCCGCGGAGTCCGCCATCGCCCCGAGCTCGGCGAGCTGCTCGCCGGCCAGGCCCACGGTGACCGCACCGACCGGGAAGACGTCGCAGTGGCCGGCCTCGCGGCCCAGCCGCCACACCTGCTCGACGACACCGGCGGTGTCGGCCACCGGGCTGGTGTTCGCCATCGCGTGGACGGCGGTGAACCCGCCCAACGCGGCCGCCTGGGTGCCGGACTCGACCGTCTCGGCGTCCTCGCGCCCGGGTTCGCGCAGGTGGGTGTGCAGGTCGACCAGCCCGGGAAGCGCGATCAGCCCGGTGGCGTCGACGACCTCGACCCCGTCGGTGACCGCGAGGTCGCTCCCGACCGCGGCGATCGTGCCGTCCTCGATGGCGATGTCCACCGGGGCATCGCCCAGGATCCGGGCGTTGCGGATGAGGTAGGTGGTCACGCGTTCTTCTCCTGGTCGTCAGAGCCGATGGCGGGTTCGCTGCCGCCGAGCAACAGGTACAGCACGGCCATCCGCACGGCGACGCCGTTGGTGACCTGCTCGACGATCACCGAGCGGTCCGAGTCCGCGACGTCCGCGGTGATCTCCATCCCGCGGACCATCGGGCCGGGGTGCATCACGATCGCGTGGTCGGCCAGCGCGTTCATCCGGCGGGCGTCGAGCCCGTAGCGGCGGGAGTACTCCCGCGCACTCGGGAAGTACGAATCGTTCATCCGCTCGCGCTGGACGCGGAGCATCATCACCGCGTCCGCCTTCGGCAGCACGTCGTCGATGTTGTACGACGTCTCGACACCCCAGGTGTCGACGCCGTACGGCAGCAGCGTCGGTGGCGCGATCAGGGTGACGTCGGCGCCGAGGGTCTTGAGCAGCAGGGCGTTGGAACGGGCGACCCGGCTGTGCAGGACGTCGCCGACGATGGCGATCCGGCGACCGTCCAGGGCACCCAGGTGACGGACCATCGTGAAGGCGTCGAGCAGCGCCTGGGTCGGGTGCTCGTGGGTGCCGTCGCCGGCATTGACGACCGTCGAGGACGACCAGCCCGAGTGCGCCAGGTTGTACGGCGCCCCCGAGGCCCAGTGCCGGACGACGACGGCGTCGGCGCCCATCGCCTCCAGCGTCATCGCGGTGTCCTTGAGCGACTCCCCCTTGCTGACCGAGGACCCCTTCGCGGAGAAGTTGATGACGTCGGCCGAGAGCCGCTTCGCGGCCGCCTCGAAGGACATCCGGGTGCGGGTGGAGTCCTCGAAGAAGAGGTTCACCACGGTGCGGCCGCGCAGGGCCGGCAGCTTCTTGATCGGGCGGTCGGCCAGCGAGCGCATCTCCTCGGCGGTCGCCAGGATCAGCTCGGCGTCGTCCCGGGTCAGGTCGCCCGCGCTGAGCAGGTGACCGCTCTTGAGTGGCTTGCTCATCGGATCGTCACCGAGTCCTCCCCGTCGTACTCGGCCAGCCTGACGGCCACCTTCTCGGCCGTCGAGGTCGGCAGGTTCTTGCCGACGAAGTCGGCCCGGATCGGCAGGTCGCGGTGACCGCGGTCGACCAGGACGGCGAGCCGGACCGCCTGCGGGCGACCGATGTCGTTCATGGCGTCGAGGGCCGACCGGATCGTGCGACCGGAGTAGAGGACGTCGTCGACCAGCACGACGACCTTGTCGTCGATCCCGCCGGGCGGGATCTCGGTCGGTGCCAGGGTGCGGGCCGGCCGCAGCCGCAGGTCGTCGCGGTACATCGTGATGTCCAGCGAGCCGACCGGGATCCCCGGGAACCCGGCGCCCTCGACCGCATCGATGTGGGCTGCGATCCGCTGGGCCAGGTGCACCCCGCGGCTCGGGATGCCGAGCAGGACGAGGTTCTCCGAGCCCTTGTTCCGCTCGAGGATCTCGTGCGAGATCCGAGTCAGGGCCCGGGCGATGTCACGGGCGTCGAGCACGGTGCGGCCCTCGGAGGCAAGGTCTCCGGGCTCTGCAGGGCTTGGTGGCGTCGGCGTTGTCACAGGGTGCCTGACCTCCTTCTCCGCCTCACAGGACGGCTCGTTAAAGGATGTCGAACTTCGGTGAACTCTAGCAGCCTCTGCGGGGCCTACGATGAGCCGCACCCCCAGGGAGGCCCGATGAAGCTGCTCAGCCCGGTGGACAGCATGTTCGTCCGGATGGAGACCTCGCGCGCGCCGCTGCACATCGGTTGCGGCGCCATCTTCGAGCTGCCCGCGGAAGCCGGACCGACGTTCGTGCGCGACCTGCACCAGGCGTTCGCCGAGCTCTCCTGGGTGCCGTTCCCGTACGACAGCGTCGTGGACCACGGTCCGGCCAACGCCTTGTCCCGGTGGGTGAAGACGAAACCCGACCCCTCGTACCACGTACGGCTCTCCGCGCTCCCCAGCCCTGGCACCGAGGCCCAGCTCGGCCAGCTCATCGAGCGCCTGCACTCGCACCCCCTGGACCTCACCAAGCCGCTGTGGGAAGCGCACGTCATCGAAGGCCTCGAGGGGAACCGGTTCGCGTTCTACTTCAAGGCCCACCACGGCGCGACCGACGGGCTCGGAGCGATGCGCACCATCAAGCAGTGGCTGAGCACCGACCCCGGCGGGAACGTCGCGCCCGGTGGTCCCGACGCAGCGGACACCAGCGCTATCGTGCGCGCCGAGAACCAGGCCGTCCGGCTGGCGAAGTCGATCCTGACCGGTCTCGGGGCGACCGGCGAGATGACCGGGAAGATCCTGGAGATGGCCACCGGGGCCAACAGCGCGGTGCTCGGCGCGCTGCGGACACCGAGCACCCCGTTCAACAAGAAGGTCACCCGCAACCGCCGGATCGCCAAGGCCGAGCTGGACCTGCCCCGGCTCCGCGAGCTGGCCCGGCTGAGCGGGACGACGGTCAACGACATCCTGCTGACGTCGCTGAGTGGTTCGGTCCGCCGCTACCTCGGTGAGCTCGACGCCCTCCCGAAGCGGACCTTGACCGCGTCGGTCCCGGTCGGCATCGACCGCGACGAGGAGACGATCAACGCGGCAGCCGGGTTCGTCTGCCCCCTCGGTACGGACGTCGCGGACCCGCTCGAACGGCTCGCCGGGATCAGTGCCGTCACCGCCCGCGGCAAGAAGGAGCTGATCGCGCTCTCCCCCGGTGCGCTGCAGCAGTTCACCCTGGCCGGTCTGCTGCCGATCGCCTTCTCCCAGAAGGTGGTGACCGCGCCACCCCTGTTCAACTTCGTCGTCTCCAACCTGGTGCTCTCCCGCGAGCCGCTCTACCTGGCCGGCGCTCGGCTGGTCAGCATGGTCCCGGTGTCCTTCCTCTCCGACGGCTACGGCCTCAACGTCACCCTGATCGGGTACGGCGACAAGGTCACCCTCGGCTTCGTCGGCTGCCGGGACACCATCCCGCACCTTCAGCGCCTGGCGATCTACACCGACGACGCGCTCGACGAGCTGGAAGCCGCGATCAGATCGGACTGATGATCTTGTTGCCCGCGAACTTCGCGGACACCTTGACGGCGACCTTGGGCTTCACCATCGGGACGGTCGCGAAGACGCACGCCGTCCCGGAGATCTTCAGAGCCGTCTTGACCACCTTCAGCTTGGTCCCGATCTTGAAGGTCACCGTGACGGTGCCGTTGCAGGCGTTCTTCGCCGTGGTCCCGGCCGGGAGCACCAGCTTGCCGACCGCCTTGATCTTGGTCGCCGACACCTTGGCCAGCGCCACCTTGAGGGTCGCCTTGTAGCGGCTCACCGTGACCGTCCGGGTGGCCTTCGCCTGACTCCCCGCAGCATCCCGGGCGGTCGCCGAGATGACACGCGAACCGACCTCGGTCTCCACGGGCTTCCAGGCACAGCTGTACGGCGCGACCTTGTCGACGCAGACCGTGCGGGTCCCGACCGCGAAGACGACTGACGCCACCGCCTGGTCGTCGGAGGCGGTCGCCGTGATCGTCGTGGTCAGGGCCGGGTTCAGAGCTGCTCCGGCCCCCGGGGCGGTGATCGCGACCGTCGGTGCGGCGTTGCTGCAGCCGTCCGCCCGGGTACCGAAGACGGTCGGGCACGAGTCCGAGCCGTCGGCGACGCCGTCGTTGTCGTCGTCGGTGTCGCAGACGTTCCCGCTCGCGTCACCGTCGGTGTTCGTCTGGTTCGCGTTGCTCAGGTTCGGGCAGTTGTCGACACCGTTGGCGATGCCGTCGCCGTCGACGTCGTTGCCGTTGACCGGGTCGCAGGCGTCGCCGAGCCCGTCACCGTCGACATCACTCTGGCCGGGGTTCGCCGCGTCGGGGCAGTTGTCCGCCTCGTTGAAGACACCGTCGTCATCGATGTCGTCGTTGATCCCGTCGCAGGCATCTCCGGTCCCGTCGCCGTCGAGGTCCTCCTGCCCGGGGTTCAGCACCGAGGGGCAGTTGTCGTCCTGGTTGAAGACCCCGTCGGAGTCGACGTCGTCGTTCACGGAGTCGCAGGCGTCACCGAGACCGTCACCGTCGAGGTCGGCCTGGTCGGGATTGGCGACGAACTGACAGTTGTCGACGTCGTTGTCGACCCCGTCGGCGTCCACGTCGTTGTTCACGCCGTCGCACAGGTCGCCCCGACCGTCACCGTCGACGTCGGCCTGGTCGGGGTTCGCGACCTGGGGACAGTTGTCCAGGTCGTCACTGATCCCGTCCAGGTCGCCGTCAGCGTTGCAGGAGACCGACCAGGTCGGGTCGTGCACCAGGGCCAGCGGGACGTTCCAGGCGAGCGAGTAGTGCGCCGAGGTCGTGACCGCGTAGACCAGCTTCCCGGGGACCGACACGCTCACCGAGACCGGGACGTACCCGGGGAGACCGGACAGGTCGTCGCGGGCCGCCACCAGGCCGGCCACCAGGCCGGCCACCAGGCCGGGCGCGTCGTCGACGTCGAAGGTCAGCACCTCGCCGGCCTCGAAGTCCCCGAAGGCCGTCCCGTTGTTGTAGGTACCGTCGACGGAGGTGCCGTTCATGCTGGCGCACCCGGTCGAGACGGCGAACGCGGTCCCGGAGACCGACACGAGCCCCGCGGCGGCGAGCGCGAGGACGACCGCGCCACGTGCCAGTGGCCTCAGGACTGAGCGCATTCCCACTCCTTGGGTGCTCGGGCTTCTGGAGTCCGTTCCAGAAAGGTGCAAATAGTACATATCAGACTAAGGCATCAAGCCTGTCCCGTCGACACCTGAGGTGGGGTGAGTCGAAATTCCGGTCGCTCAGAGGAGGTCACGAAGAACGGGCTGCACGGCCCGGTAGTACGTGGGGTAGGCAAAGTGCATCTCGGCGAGCGTCGCGATCGGGACCTCGGCGTGGATCGCGGTGGCGAGCATCCCGATCACCTCTCCCCCGGTCGAGCCCACGACGCAGGCCCCGATCAGCACCCCCCGGGCGCGGTCGGAGACGAGCTTGACGACCCCCTCCTCCTTGGCCAACCACCCGCGGGACCCCAGGTCCCCGGTGGCCACCCGGACGTCGATCCCGTGCTCGCGCGCGGCGGCCTCGGACAGACCGACCGAACCGACCTCGGGCGAGGTGAAGGTCGCCCGAGCAACGGCCCGGTAGTCGGCCCACGGACCGTTCTCGCCCATCACGTCCCGGACGACCACGTCACCCTGGTACATCGAGACGTGCGTGAACGCCCCCTTGCCGGTGATGTCACCGACGGCCCAGACGCCGTCCGCGACCCGCATCCGCTCGTCGGGCTCCAGGACCCGGGCCTCGGGATCGAGGCCGACGTTCTCCAGGCCGATCCCGGCGAGGTTGTTGCGCCTGCCCGCCGCGACCAGGAGCTGCTCGGAGACCACCTCGCGGCCGTCCAGGACCACGGTGAAACCGGCGCTGCCGTGGTCGACGCGTTCGATCTTCGCCCCGCTCAGCACCTCGATCCCCTGGGCCTCGAAGGCCTTCGTCAGCACGTCCGAGGCCTCCGGCTCCTCGACGGCGATGATCCGCTCGGCAACCTCCACCACGGTCACCTGGACACCGAACGTCGCGAACACCTGCGCCAGCTCGCAGCCGATCGGTCCGCCCCCGATCACGGTCAGGGACGCCGGCAGCTCGGTGACCTTCACGACCTCGCGGTTCGTCCAGTACGGCGTCGCGGCCAGTCCCTGGATCGGCGGGGCGCTCGGCGACGTCCCGGTGTTCAGCACGATCCCGCGCCGGGCGACGTACGTGGTGCCGTTCACGGTGACCTCGCGCGGGGCGGTGATGGTGCCGCGACCACGGACGAAGGTTGCCCCTGCCGCCAGCAGGCGGTCGACGGCGACCTGGTCGTCCCAGTCGTCGGTGGCCTCGTCGCGGATCCGGGCGGCGACCGGCCCCCAGTCGGGCCGTACGTCGGCGCTGCCGCCGAAGTCAGCGACCCGGCGGGCCTGGTGCACCGTCTGCGCCGCGGCGATCATCATCTTCGACGGAACGCACCCGAAGTACGGGCACTCACCCCCGACCAGACGTTCGTCGACCGCCACCACGTCCAGGCCCTTGCCGGCGAGCAGCAGGGCCGTGTGCTCACCGCCCGGGCCGAGGCCGAGGACAACGAGGTCGCATTCGATCCGGTTCTGGCTCATGGAGCCAGCCAACCAGGCCGCACCAGCTGCTGCCAGCAACGGCCGCTGACGATCTGGTTACGAAACCAGCTCGTCCTTGTCGCGGGCGACGTGTGCCAGCACTCCGTTGACGAAGCCCGGAGACTCGTCGGTGGAGAGGTCACGGACCAGGTGGACGGCCTCGCTGACCGCGACCGCGTCCGGGACCTCCGCGGAGAAGAGCAGCTCGAAGATGCCCAGCCGCAGAACGTTGCGGTCGACCGCCGGCAGCCGGTCGATGGTCCAGCCGGTCGCGTACTCGGAGATGATCTCGTCGAGGCGGGCCTGGTGCTCGTGGACCCCTCGGACCAGCGTGATCGTGTACTCGTTGGCGGGACCGTCGCCGGCGTCGAGCTGCTCGGTCAGCAGGTCGTCGACCGAGATCCGTTGGGCCTCAGCGGCGAAGATCAGGTCGAGCGCCCGTTTGCGGGCCTTGGAACGTGCGCTCATCGAGCGGTCCGGTGGGTAGACAGCGAGATCAGCTCTTGACCCGGCCGAGGTACGAACCGCCCTCGCGGGTGTCCACCTTGATCTTCTCGCCCTGGTTGATGAACAGCGGCACCTGGATCTCGTGGCCGGTCTCCAGGGTCGCCGGCTTGGTGCGGCCGGTGGCCGAGTCACCCGCAAGACCGGGCTCGGTGAAGGAGATCGTCAGCTCGACCGAGGCAGGCAGCTCGACGAAGAGCACCCGGCCCTCGTTGGTGGCGATGATCGCCTCGCCGTTCTCGAGCAGGTAATTGACGCCGTCCCCGACGATGTCCGGCGAGACCTCGAGCTGCTCGTAGTTGTCGGTGTCCATGAAGACGTACGACGTTCCGTCGTTGTAGAGGTACTGCATGGTCCGCTTGTCGACGCTGGCCGTCTCGACCTTGGTACCGGCGTTGAAGGTCTTGTCGACGTTCTTGCCCGACTCGACGTTGCGCAGCTTCGTGCGGACGAAGGCCGGACCCTTGCCGGGCTTCACGTGCTGGAACTCGGTGACAGCCCAGAGCTGACCGTCGATGTTGAGAACCATGCCGTTCTTGAGGTCGTTCGTCGTTGCCATGCTCAGCAGTTACCTTGTCGTCGCCGGGGAGTGGTGTCACGGGGCCGGCACGCGGGTGCGAGCGACCGACGGGCAAGTCTAGCCCTCGCCGCCGCTCACGGTGCGCAGGTCCCCGACCAACGAGGCGACAGCGACCGCGAACAGGACCGCGAGGGCCAGCCGCAGGAGCCAGGCCAACGTCCCGGACGCCGCCGGAACCGGCACCGACCGGCGGACCCGCACCCGGACGGCAGCCCGGTCCAGCGCGGCCACGTGCAGGACCGGGATCGCCACGAACACCGCCACCGCCAGCCACAGTGGCTCCAGCAGGTGGAAGTCCACACCGTCGGCGTGCACCACCTGGGTCGCTGCGACCGTGCCCGCGCCCACTCCCAGGGAGAGGGTCCGGAACCACTCCGGACCGAACCGAAGACGTTCCAGGGCCAGGTAGAGGACCCCGCTGACCGCCCCGAGGAGGGCCCCGAGGACGACCAGGTTCAGCGATCCGGAGAGCGTGAACCTCCCCATCTCGAAACCGTCGTCGCTGGTGACCCCGTCCGCGTCCGGGTTCAGCCGGGCGAGCAGGAACATCCCCAGGCGCGAGAGCAGGCCCACCGAGACGATCCCGGTCCCGGCTCCGGCCAGCACGATCAGGGCAGCCGCCTTCATCCGGGAAGCGGCCCGCGGGTGCTCGCTGGTCGAGGTCACCCTGCGAGTCTTGCGCCCGGCGCCGGGCACGGTCGATAGTCCGATCGGACCGTCCTGGGGCACGCTGGCCCGGGACGTCAGAGTGCGGCGACCTGCTCCAGCGCCATCCGGTACCCGTCGATGCCGTAGCCGGCGATCACGGCCGACGCGTGCGGCGTCACGACCGAGGTGTGCCGGAAGACCTCCGGCCGCGACTCCGGGTCGGAGATGTGCACCTCGACCAGCGGCGCGACCAGCTGCCCGCAGGCGTCGAAGATGGCGTAGGAGTAGTGGGTCCACGCGGCGGCGTTGAGCACCACCGGGAGCTCGGCGTCCGCAGCCTCGTTGAGCCAGTCGAGCATCACGCCCTCGTGGTTGGTCTGCCGGACGTCGACGTCCAGGCCCAGGTCGAGGCCCCACCCCCGGCACAACCCGGCCAGCTCGTCGTGCGAGGTGTACCCGTAGATCTCCGGTTGCCGACGGCCCAGGCGCCCCAGGTTCGGTCCGTTCAGGACCAGGACCGACTTCACGAGGCACCGGCCAGGTGGTCGTACGCAGCCCGGAGGTGCTCCTCGGCCGGACCGGCCAGGACGACCGGCTTCGCCAGCCCGTCCAGGACCACGAACCGGAGCTGGTTGCCGCGCGACTTCTTGTCGACCCGCATCGTGGCCAGCAGCTCCTCGAAGCTCGCGTCCGCGAACCGGGTCGGCAGCTTCACGGCCTCCAGCGCCGCCCGGTGCCGGGCCGCGGTCTCGTCGTCGAGGTGCCCCGCGAGCCGGGCCAGCTCGGCGACGAAGATCATGCCGAGCGCGACGGCCTCACCGTGCCGGACCCGGTAGGACGTGGCCCTCTCGATCGCGTGCGCCATCGTGTGACCGTAGTTCAGGACCTCGCGGCCAGGGTGCCCATCAGCTCCGCCGACCTCCTTGAGGTCGTCGACCACGACCGCGATCTTGACCGCGATCGCGCGCTCGACCAGCTCGCGGAGCTCGGCCGACCGCGGTTCCAGCGCGTTCGCCGGGCACCGCTCGATCAGGGTGAGGATCTCGGGATCGGCGATGAAGCCGCACTTGACGACCTCCCCCAGCCCGGCGATCAGCTCGGGCTCGGCCAGGCTGTTCAGCACGTCGAGGTCGCAGACCACACCGGACGGCTCGTGGAACGAGCCGACCAGGTTCTTGCCGGCGCCGGTGTTCATCCCGGTCTTGCCGCCGACTGCTGCGTCCACCATCGCCAGCAGCGTGGTCGGGACGTGCACGACCGGGACGCCGCGCAGCCAGGTCGCGGCGATGAAGCCACCCATGTCGGTCGTGGCCCCGCCTCCGACCGTGACGACGGCGTCGGAGCGGGTGAAGCCGGCTGCACCGAGCTGCTCCCAGGCATCGATCGCGACCTGACCGGTCTTGGCGATCTCCCCGTCGGGCAGGACGATCCGGAGCACCTCGACGTCGACGAGGGTCGCGATCACCCGGTCGGCCAGGTGGACCAGCGGTTCGGGGTAGCAGACGGCGACGCGTGCCGGAGCGGTGCCGAGCATGGCGGGCACCTGACCCAGGACGCCGTGCCCGACGACGACGTCGTACGGCGATGCGCCACCGACGTGCAGGCGGGTCACTGCGGGGGTCTCAGCCATGGGATCCATCCTGCACCAGCGCGAGGACGAGGTCAGCAACTTCCTCGGCGCCCAGGCCGTCGGTCCCGACCGTGAACCGTGCGACGTCGGTGTAGATCGGCGTGCGCTCGTCCAGCAGCTGCTTGATCCGGCTGCGGACGTTGCCCAGCAGCAGCGGGCGCGACACCCCGAGACCGACGCGCGAGGCGGCGTCCGCGAGTCCTACCTTGAGGAAGACCACCGGGTGCTCGCGCAGCAGCTCCCGGGTGCTCTCGTCCAGGACGGCTCCGCCGCCGAGCGCCAGGACGCCTTGGTGCGAGGCAAGCGCGTCGGCGACCGCAGCACGCTCGAGCTCGCGGAAGTGCTCCTCGCCGTCGTCGACGAAGATCTCCGAGACCGGCTTGCCGGCGCGGGCCTCGACCACGTGGTCGGTGTCCAGGAACGCGACCCCGAGCGACGCCGCGACCAGGGCACCGACAGTCGTCTTGCCCGCGCCCATCGTGCCGACCAGGACGACGCAGGGGCCGTTCCCCGGACCGGTCACACGAACCTCAGCGAGGCCAGGTAGCTCTCGACGTTCCGCTTGGTCTCGCCGACCGAGTCGCCGCCGAACTTCTCCAGCACGGCGTCGGCGATGACCAGCGCGACCATCGCCTCGGCGACGATCCCGGCGGCGGGAACCGCGCAGACGTCCGACCGCTGGTGGTGGGCCACGGCCGGCTCACCCGTGGCGACGTCGACGGTACGAAGCGCCCTCGGCACGGTGGCGATCGGCTTCATGGCGGCGCGGACGCGGAGGATCTCACCGGTGGACATGCCGCCCTCGGTGCCGCCGGAACGACCGGTCACCCGGCGCAGCAGGCCGTCCTCGGTGACGATCTCGTCGTGGGCCAGCGAGCCCGGGGTGGCGGCGAGCTCGAAGCCGTCACCGACCTCGACGCCCTTGATGGCCTGGATCCCCATCAGGGCCCCGGCCAGCCGGGAGTCGAGCCGACGGTCCCAGTGCACGTGCGAGCCGAGGCCCGGCGGGAGCCCGTGGACGACGACCTCGACGACGCCACCGAGGGTGTCGCCCTCCTCGTGGGCCTGGTCGATCCGGGCGACCATCGCGGCGGAGGCGTCGGGGTCCAGGCAGCGGACCGGGTCCTCGTCGAGACGGGCGACATCTCCGGGCGCGGGCACCGAGCCGGCCGGGGCCGGGACCCCGCCGAGCTCGACGACGTGGGACAGCACCTCGATCCCGGCGACCTGGGAGAGGAAGTTCGTGGCGACCCGGCCGAGCGCGACCCGGGCCGCGGTCTCCCGGGCCGAAGCGCGCTCCAGGACCGGACGCGCCTCCTCGAAGTCGTACTTCTGCATCCCGGCCAGGTCCGCGTGCCCGGGGCGCGGACGGGTAAGTGCAGCGTTGCGGCCGGTCTCCTTCAGCAGGGACGGGTCGACCGGGTCGGCCGACATCACGGTCTCCCACTTGGGCCACTCGGAGTTGCCGATGGTGAGCGCGACCGGCCCGCCCTGGGTCCTTCCGTGGCGGACACCTCCCGTCAGGGTCACCACATCCTGCTCGAACTTCATCCGGGCGCCCCGGCCGTAGCCCAGGCGTCGGCGCGCGAGCGCGTCGGCGATATCGGCGGAGGTCACCTCGACGTGAGCCGGGAGACCTTCAAGGATTGCGACAAGGGAGGGGCCGTGCGACTCCCCCGCGGTGAGCCATCGAAGCATGGGCGAAGTCTTTCACGCGGGCCCGGTCGCTCGCCCCCGGCGTACGGGTCGCGAGATCGTCCAGCGCTTTCGGACCTCCGCTTCCCGCAGGTTCCTCGGGCTTTCCCAGCCGTCGTCGCTGACCCGAAGCACCGGTTTGCGGTGGGAGCACCGGAGACCGACCCGGGGCGCGTCTGCCTAGTAACCCAGGGCCGAGACGATCGCCGGACCCAGGACGATCCCCAGAACGGCCGCAACCAGCATGAACGGGCCGAAGGGGAACCGCTTGCGGTTGACGATCTTCAGCGAGCCGAGCAGGGCCCCGCCGAGACCGCCGATCAGGAAGGCGCCGTACATGCCGGTCACCAACGCAGCCCACCCGACGTAGCCGAGGGCCAGGCCCAGCACCCCGGACAGCCGTACGTCGCCGTAGCCGAGGCCACGCGGGTAGATCAGCCAGAGCAGCACGAAGAAGCCGCCCATCACCGCCCAGCCGATCGCGGCCCGGACGACCGGCTCGCGGCTACCGTCGAGGAGGCCGGCTACCAGGATGCAGGCCACCACCAGGGCGTACGCCGGCGCGATGATCTTCGTCGGCAGCAGGGTGGTGTGCCAGTCGATCACCGCGAGCGCGACCCCGATCGGGACCAGCGGCAGCAGGACCAGCAGGGCCGGCGCCGGGCCGACACTGGCCGCCAGCGCACCGGCGACCCAGGACGTCGCGAGCGAGCTGCGGAGCGCGAGGCCGGGACGGGCCGCCAGGTCGGCGTAGAGCGGCTTGGGGGGCGCTGCCGGCAGCCCCTCGCGAGCGGCGCCGGCGTCCGGTTCCGCAACCGGTTCCGGTGCGGGCTCGGGGACCGCGGCGATCAGCAGCGGGACGAACCAACCGATCACGGCGCCCACGAGCAGGGCGACCAGGCCGGTCAGCGGGTGTCCGTCGTCGAGCCAGGTCACGAGCGGGCCCGCGCTGCCAAGGCTCCTTCGCCGGCTGCCCGCATCGCCGCGACCGGTGCGGGGAGCCGCGTCATCAGCTCAACCTGCAGGGCAGCTTGGTTGATCAGCAGGTCCAGTCCACCGACCAGCACCCGACCGGAGACCAGCGCCGCCGCCGCCAGCGGGGTGGGCCACGGATCGTAGACGACCTCGAAGACCACCGGGCACGGATCGGCGCTGGTGACGAGCTCGGGGGTCTGTGCCTGCGCCGGGATCGTGGAGATGACCAGGTCGACCGCGCCGACCGGGTCACCGAGCGAGCCGAGCTCGATCACCGGGCCGCGCTCGGACCGCGCGACCGTCTCGAGCGTCTCTGCGGCCCGGGCCGGGTCCCGGACGAGCAGCCGGGCGTACTCGCAGCCCAGGTGGCCCAGGGCGATCAGCATCGACGTCGCGGTGGCTCCCCCACCCAGGACGACCGCGCTCGTGAACGGCCCCCGGACGCGCTCGCTCAGCGCGGCGATCGCCCCCGGGATGTCGGTGTTGTAGCCGCTCAGCACCCCGTCGTCGAGCAGCACCGTGTTCGCCGCCCCCGAGACGGTCGCCCACGGATCCAGGTCGGCAAGGAACGGCAGCACCGTGCGCTTGAGCGGCATCGTCAGCGACAGGCCGCGCCAGCTCGGGTCGAGCCGGTGCAGGAAGCGTTCCAGCTCACGCTCCTCGACGTCGATCGCGCGGTAGCTCCACGGCAGTCCGAGCTCGGCGTACGCCGCCCGGTGCAGCACCGGGGACAGCGAGTGCTCGATCGGCGAGCCGAGTACCGCGCAGTTCCTGATCTCCGAGGTCAGCATCGCTCAGCAGACGCCCGGGTGCTCACGGCAGTACTGGTCGAACAGGGCGTCGTCCCGGTTGTGACCCTCGAGCGTCGTGTTGAACCGGGTCTCGCCGGTCTCCGGGTTGACCAGGACGAAGTACAGCCAGTCACCGGGGGTCGGGTTGAGCGCCGCCTTGATCGCCTTCTCCCCGGCGGCACCGATCGGCCCGGGCGGCAGCCCGGCGTACTTGTAGGTGTTGTACGGCGAGTCGACGGCCCGCTCCTCGGCGGTCGTGTAGATCGAGCCGGTGCTGTTGTTCGCGAAGGCCACCGTCGAGTCCAGCTGCAGGGCCATCCCGCGGTCGAGACGGTTGTAGAGGACCCGGGCCACCTTCGGGTAGTCCTCGTCGGTCCCGGCCTCGTACTCCAGGATGCTCGCCACGGTCAGGACCTGGTGCGGGGTGAGCCCGAGGGCCGCGGCCTTGGCCTTGATGCCCAGGCTCTGCTCGACCTTCTTGGTCTTGTCGACCATCTGGGTCAGCACGCTCTTGGCAGTTGCGCCGGGCAGGATCGTGTAGGTCGCCGGGAACAGGTAGCCCTGGAGGTTGCCCTGGGCATCTGCGGGCAGACCCAACGCTGCCGGGTTCGCGATCGCGGCGTTGATCTGCTTCTTGGAGAAGTCGGTCTGGGCGACCAGCCGCTCGACGATCTGGTTGAGCCGGAAGCCTTCGGGGATCGTCACCGTCGCGGTGATCAGGTTCGCCGGGTTGACCAGCACCGACAGCGCCGCCGACGCCTTCAGCTCCTTGTTGAGCCGGTAGAAGCCGACCTGGATCCCGCGGGACCGGTCGTCCGCAGCAGCGGCGTCGACGAAGGCGTCCACGCTCTTCACGACCCCGGCCGCCTTCAGGGTCCGACCGATGGCGGCGGCGTTGTCACCGGAGCGCACCTCGACCAGGACGGCGTCCTTGCCCGCTTTGGTGCTGGTGCTGGAGTAGTCGGGGCTGCTGCCGGCCAACGACCGGACCTTGTCGACCACCCAGCCGCCGCCGAACCAGGCGCCGCCCGCGATCACGGCCAGCACCACCAGCAGGGGCAGGCATCCGCGCACCCGACGGCCGACCGACGGAGCAGCACGACGCGAACCCGCCTGCGGCAGCCTCACCTCGGCCACAGCCTCGTCGGGGAGCTGGTGCAGCGTCTCCTCGTTGCCGGGGCCACGTCCGTTGTCGCTCACTGGTGTCCTTCTCCTCGTTGGCGACCAGCCTCAGCTGGCGACGACCCGTTCGCCGGTCGGTTTGCCTTGGGTGCGTTCGGTGTCGATCGCGGTCTGCAGGATCACCACGGCCGCAGCCTGGTCGACCACGGCACGGCGCTTCTTGCCCTTCTTGCCCCGGTCCCGCAGCACTGCCTCCGCACTCACCGTGCTCATCCGCTCATCAACCAGGTGGACCGGAAGCGGAGCGACCCGGCTCGCCAGCTCGTGCACGAACGCTCGAACCTTACCCGCCGCCGGCCCCTCCCTCCCGCTCAACGAACGGGGCAGACCGACGTAGACGAGCACGGCACCCAGCTCCTCGGCGATGGCCGCGATCCGGTCGAGGTCACCCGCGCCGCGGGGCACCGTCTCCACCGGAGTCGCCAGGATGCCGCTCGGGTCGCAGGTAGCAACCCCGATCCGGGCATCGCCCGGATCGATCCCCAGCCGCGGGCCGCGCGGCGGCTCCGGCGGCTCCGGCGGCGCAGTCAGGTCGGGCATCGTCAGTCGTCCACGGTCAGCGGTGGACCAGGACGGAACGAGCAGCCTCGAGCGCCTCGGCGACCCGAGCGGCGTCGCTACCACCACCCTGGGCCACGTCCGCCTTGCCACCGCCCTTGCCACCGAGCACCGTGGCCGCGGCCCGCACCAGGTCGTTGGCCGAGACACCGGCGGCCTGGCCGGCATCGTTCACCGCAGCGACCATCGACGGCTTGCCGTCGGCGACGCCCACGATCAGCACCGCACCGGGCCGGTCCCCCGGTAGTCGTCCACGGACGTCGAGGGCCAGTGTCCGGACATCGCCGCCGCCCGCGCCCTGGACAATCTCGCCGACGAACCCGACCCCACCGAGATCGACCGCGCCAGCGGCGAGCGATCCGGCTCCGGCCAGCAGCTGGACCAGCCGGCCCTTCTCGAGCTCCTTCTCGGCAGCCTTGAGCCGCTCGACCAGGTCACCGACCCGGCCGACCAGGTCGTCTGGCTGGGTCTTGAGCAGGCCGGTCAGCTGGGCGACCACGTCCCGCTCACGGGCGAGGTAGGCGAAGCCCTCGTAGCCGGTCAGCGCCTCGATCCGGCGGTTGCCCGAGCCGACCGAGGACTCGCTGGTCAGCACGATGGTGCCGATCTGCGCCGAGTGGTCGACGTGGGTACCACCGCAGAGCTCGCGGGACCACGGGCCGCCGATCTCCACGACCCGCACCAACGTGGCGTCGTAGGTCTCGCCGAAGAGCGCGATCGCGCCCCACTCCTTGGCCTGGTCCAGCGTCATGTAGTCCCAGCCCACGGCCAGGTCGGCCCGAAGGGCGTTGTTCGCGACCTGCTCAAGGTCGGCGTACTGGGCCTCGGTCAGTCCGCTGGACCAGCCGAAGTCGAGGCGGAGGTACCCGGGCCGGTTGTAGGAGCCGGACTGGAGCGCCGTGGGCCCGAGGACCTCGCGCAGGGCGGCGTGCACGACGTGGGTACCGGAGTGCGCCTGGCGCGCGCCGATCCGCCAGTCGGGGTCCACCTTCGCGAGAAGGTCGCCCGCAGCCGCGAACTCGCCCTCGACGACCCGTACCTGGTGCACCACCAGGCCGCGGACCGGGCGCTGGACGTCGAGCACCTCCAGCACACCGCCGTCGAACTCGATCGTCCCGGCGTCGGCCACCTGGCCGCCGGACTCGGCGTAGAACGGCGTCCGGTCCAGGACCAGCTCGCCGATCTCGCCGGACTGCAGCACCGGCACCGAGGCACCGCCGGAGAGCAGCGCCAGCGGCTTGGACTCGGTGGTCAGGGTCTCGTAGGCCAACCACTCGGTGGGGCCGTTGGCGTCCAGGATGCCGCGGTAGACGCTGGTGTCGGCGTGCTGACCCTTCTTCGACTTGGCGTCGGCCTTGGCCCGGTCGCGCTGCTCGGCCATCAGCCGACGGAAACCGTCCTCGTCGACGGTCAGCCCGGCCTCGGAGGCCATCTCCAGGGTCAGGTCGATCGGGAAGCCGTAGGTGTCGTGCAGGGCGAACGCCTTGTCGCCGCTGAGCACGGCGGCTCCGGCCGACTTCGCCTCGACCGCGGCCACGTCGAAGATCGTGGTGCCGGTCTGCAGCGTCTTGCGGAACGCGTCCTCCTCGGCAAAAGCGACCTGCGCGATCCGGTCCCAGTCGGCCAGCAGGTCCGGGTAGCCCGGAGCCATCAGGTCCCGGCTGACCGGCAGCAGCTCGGGCAGGGCACGGTCCTCGAACCCGAGCAGCCGCATCGAGCGGACGGCGCGACGCAGGAGCCGGCGCAGCACGTAACCCCGGGACTCGTTGCCCGGCGTGACGCCGTCGCCGATCAGCATCATCGAGGACCGGACGTGGTCCGCGACGACGCGGAAGCGGATGTCGTCGAGGGGATCCTTGCCGTACGTGCGGCCGGTGAGCTCCTGGGCGCGCTCGATCACCGGGAACATCACGTCGATCTCGTACATGTTCTGCTTCTCCTGGAGCAGGAAGGCGACCCGCTCCAGACCCATGCCGGTGTCGATGTTCTGCTTGGGCAGCGACCCGGCGATGTCGAAGTCGACCTTGCTGCGGACGGCCGAGAGCTCGTCCTGCATGAAGACCAGGTTCCAGATCTCCAGGTAGCGGTCCTCGGCACCGAAGTCACCGTCGGCCCCGTACGCCGGGCCGCGGTCGTAGAGGATCTCCGAGCAGGGGCCGCCCGGGCCGGGGATCCCCATCGACCAGTAGTTCTCGGACTTGCCGAGCCGGATGATCCGGTCGTCGGGCAGGCCAGTCGCCGTGCGCCACAGGTCGACCGCTTCGGGGTCCTCCTCGTAGACGCTCGGGTAGAGCCGGGACTCCTCTAGACCGAAACCGCCGTCGGCGACCGGCTTGGTGATCAGGTCCCAGGCCAGGTCGATGGCGCCGGCCTTGAAGTAGTCCCCGAAGGAGAAGTTGCCGCACATCTCGAAGAAGGTGCCGTGCCGCGTGGTCTTCCCGACGTCCTCGATGTCCGGGGTCCGCACGCACTTCTGGATGCTGACCGCGCGGGTGTACGGCGGCGTCTCCTGGCCCAGGAAGTACGGCTTGAACTGGACCATGCCGGCGTTGACGAAGAGCAGGTTCGGGTCGTCGACCAGCAACGGCGCGGACGGCACGGCCGTGTGCCCGGCTGCTTCGAAGTGCTCGACGAAGCGTCGTCGGATATCGGCGGAGCTGCCAACCGGGTCCATCAGTGCGTGCCTTCCAGGGCTGGGGGTGCGGGGAACGGGTCGATCAGGCGTTCGGGATCGTCCGCCTCGGTGGTGGAGTCGAGCGCGAGCGGACCGTCCAGCGCCCGGTGCGGGTCCAGGAGGGCGAACCGCTCGCGCAGCTCGGCCTCACGCTCGGACATCCCGGCGCGGACCTCCTCGGCGAAGAGCTGCGCCCCCACCTGAAGTCCTTCCAGGCGGTCGCGCAGACCGTCCGGGGTGAACGCCTCGGCGGCGCGTCGTGCCTTGACCACCACGTACACGCCGGCGCCGGCCCCAGCGACGAACCAGAAGCCGCGCCTCATGCCAGCCCCTCGCGGGCTCGCTCGTCCGCCCTGACCTGGCGCTGGTACTCGCGGACCTGGGCTCGTCGCCGCTTGCGGGAGCTGCGCACCTGCCTGCGCATCTCGAACCAGATCCGGTTCCGGCTCTCTGCGGACAGCGCCCGCCGGACCCCGTGGCCGAACGCGGCGACCTTGACCAAGGGCTGGCCGACGGTGGCCGAGAGGACCAACCGGTCGGGGACCTCGAGCTGGCTCTCGGAGGCAGCACCGCCCCGCGGGGCCACGTCGCCGGCGCTGGTGATGACGTACGTCGCTGCCTGGGCCGGGAGCGCACCGCTCCCGTCCGGCAGGAGCGCACTGAGCTCGTCGAGCCGGGCCCGCAGGTCGTCGCTTTCGCGCTGGGCCGCCGCTAGCATCGCCTCGAGGTCGGCGCGAGTCCGGTTGCGTCGTCGGAGCAGGCCGACCAGCGCCACCACGACCAGCGCCGCAACGGCGCCACCGAGTGCGGCGATGAGGGCGCCAGCGTCGACTCCGTCCATGACCGATGACCCTACCTGCCGCGGATCATCCGCCGAATTCGCTCCCAGCGCTCGCGGAACCCGGCTTCGGCTCCGAGGCCCGTCGGCTGGTAGTACTCGGCGCCGAGAACCACGTCCGGCAGGTACTGCTGCTCGGACACCCCGAACGACTCGTCGTGGGGGTACCGGTAGCCGACGCCGTGCCCGAGCTTCTTCGATCCCGGGTAGTGGGCATCGCGCAGGTGCGCCGGCACCGTCCCGATCCTGCCGGCCCGGACATCGGCGATCGCGGCATCGACGGCCCTGATCACCGCGTTCGACTTCGGCGCCAGGGTGATCTCGATGGTGGCCTGGGCCAGGTTGATCCGAGCCTCGGGCATCCCGATCAGCTGCACGGCCTGCGCCGCCGCGACCGCGGTCGTCAGCGCCGCCGGGTGCGCCAGGCCCACGTCCTCGCTGGCCGAGACGATCAGCCGGCGGGCGATGAACCGGGGGTCCTCCCCCGCCTCGATCATCCGGGCCAGGTAGTGCAGGGCTGCATCGACGTCGGAGCCCCGGACGGACTTGATGAACGCGCTGATCACGTCGTAGTGCTGGTCCCCGTCGCGGTCGTAGCGGACCGCGGCCCGGTCGACGGCGCGTTCCGCGGTGGTCAGGTCGATCACGTCGAGACCCTGGGCCACGGCCGCACCAGCGGCGGCTTCCAGGTAGGTCAGCGAGCGCCGGGCGTCACCACCGGCCAGCCGGACCAGGTGGTCCAACGCCTCGTCGCCCAGCGTCACCGCCGCCGCCAGACCGCGCTCGTCGGCGACCGCGCTCGCGAGCACGCCGCGGATGTCGTCGTCGGTCAGCGGCTCCAGGGTCAGCAGCAGCGAGCGGGACAGCAGTGGTGAGATCACCGAGAAGTGCGGGTTCTCCGTCGTCGCCGCGATCAGGGTCACCCAGCGGTTCTCCACCCCGGGCAGCAGCGCGTCCTGCTGGGCCTTGGTGAACCGGTGCACCTCGTCGACGAACAGGACGGTCTCCTGGCCGGTCGAGGCCAGCCGGGCCCGAGCAGCATCGATCGCGGCGCGGACCTCCTTGACACCGGCGGCAACGGCGGAGACCTCGACGAAGACCCGGTCGGTCTGCCCGGAGACGATGGCTGCGACGGTGGTCTTGCCGGTCCCTGGCGGGCCCCAGAGCAGCAGGGCCATCGACTGGTCGCCCTCGATCAACCGACGCAGCGGCGAGCCGGGCTCCAGCAGGTGCTGCTGACCGACCAGCTCGTCGAGCGTCCGCGGGCGCATCCGGACGGCCAACGGCGCCGAGGCGTGATCGTTCCCGGCGAGGGTGCCCCCGCCGACCGGTGCCCCGGGCGCGTCGAACAGTCCGTCATCCACCCGAGCAGGCTAGGCCGGGCCGTCGACGTTCTTCTCGGCCGGCTGTGCCGGTCGGGCGTCCACGCCCGCCTCCTTGCGCTGCTGCGGCGTGATCGGCGCCGGGGCTGCGGTCAGCGGGTCGTAACCGCCGCCGGACTTCGGGAAGGCGATCACGTCGCGGATCGAGTCGGCCTTGGCGAGCAGGGCGCAGATCCGGTCCCAGCCGAGGGCGAGTCCGCCGTGCGGCGGCGCACCGAAGGCGAACGCCTCCAGCAGGAAGCCGAACTTCTCGTTCGCCTCCTCCTCGGAGATGCCCATCACGGCGAAGACCCGCTTCTGGATGTCCTCGCGGTGGATACGGATGGATCCGCCACCGATCTCGTTGCCGTTGCAGACGATGTCGTACGCCCAGGCCAGCGCGTTCGCCGGGTCGGTGTCGAAGTCGTCGAGGTTCTTCGGCGAGGTGAAGGCGTGGTGCACCGCCGTCCAGACGCCGCTGCCGACGGCCACGTCGCCCGAGGCGGTGGCGTCGCCGGCCGGCTCGAAGAGCGGGGCGTCGACGACCCACAGGAAGCTCCACGCATCCTCGTCGATCAGGTCGCAGCGCTTGCCGATCTCCAGTCGCGCGGCCCCGAGCAGCGCCCGGCTGGACTTCACCGCACCCGCGGCGAAGAAGATGCAGTCACCTGGGTTCGCGCCGACATGCGCAGCCAGGCCGGCCGCCTCGGTCTCGGTGAGGTTCTTGGCAACCGGACCGCTGAGCTCGCCGTCGTCGCCGACGAGCACGTACGCGAGGCCCTTGGCACCGCGCTGCTTGGCCCATTCCTGCCAGGCGTCCAGCTTCTTGCGGGGCTGGCTCGCTCCCCCGGGCATCACGACGGCGCCGACGTACGCAGCCTGGAAGACCCGGAACGTGGTGTCCTTGAAGTACTCGGTGCACTCGGTCAGCTCGAGGTCCATCCGCAGGTCGGGCTTGTCCGAGCCGTACCGACGCATCGACTCGGCGTACGTCATCCGCGGCAGCGGGGTCGGGACGTCGTACCCGATCAGCTTCCAGAGGGCGACCAGGATCTCCTCGGTCAGGGCGATCACGTCGTCCTGCTCGACGAAGCTCATCTCGAGGTCGAGCTGGGTGAACTCGGGCTGCCGATCGGCCCGGAAGTCCTCATCCCGGTAGCAGCGAGCGATCTGGTAGTAGCGCTCCATGCCGGCGACCATCAGCAGCTGCTTGAACAGCTGCGGGCTCTGCGGCAGGGCGTACCAGCTGCCCGGGGCCAGCCGGGCGGGCACCAAGAAGTCGCGAGCGCCTTCCGGGGTCGACCGGGTCAGCGTCGGGGTCTCGACCTCGACGAAGTCGTGGCCGGCCAGGACGTCGCGGGCCGCCTTGTTGACGTTGCTGCGCAGGCGCAGCGCGGCGTTGGGACCGCTACGGCGCAGATCGAGGTAGCGGTGCTTGAGGCGGGCCTCCTCGCCGACGTCCACGTGGTCGGAGATGGGGAACGGAAGCGGGGCGGCCTCGCTCAGCACGACGACCTCGTTCGCGACGACCTCGATCGCACCGGTGGCCAGGTTGGGGTTCTCGTTGCCCTCCTTGCGGGCCACGACCTCGCCGACGATCTTCAGGCAGTACTCGGCGCGCAGGTGACCGGCGACGTCCTCGTCGCGGATCACGACCTGGACCACCCCGGTGGCCTCACGCAGGTCGATGAACGCCACGCCACCGTGGTCGCGCCGGTTGGCGACCCAGCCGGCGAGGGTGACGGTCTGGCCGACGTGCTCGGCGCGCAGGGCGCCGGCGTCGTGGGTGCGGATCACTGGGTCTTCTCCTGGGTCAGGGTGATGCGGGGCTTGAGGTCGGCGGCCGGTGGCGACCAGCTGGCGGGATCGGCAGCGACCTGGTCGCCGCTGCGGATGTCCTTGATCTGCGGCCCGTCGTCGGTCGAGAACAGAACGTACGGGATGCCGCGACGCTCGGCGTACCGGATCTGACGACCGAACTTCTGCGGGGAGGCGGCCACCTCGCACGGGACGCCGTTCCCGCGCAGCTGCCCGGCGAGCACGTCCGCGGCCGGCCGGCTCTCCTCGTCAGCGAGCGCGACCAGGACGACGCTGGGCACCGACCGGTCGGCGACGAGCTCGCCGCGGTTGAGCAGCGGGACCAGCAGCCGGCTGACGCCGAGCGAGATGCCGACGCCCGGGTAGGTGGTCTTCCCGTCGCTGGCCAGGGCGTCGTAGCGACCCCCGGAGCAGATCGAGCCGAGCGACTCGTGACCGTCCAGCCGGGTCTCGAAGACGGTGCCGGTGTAGTAGTCCAGGCCGCGGGCGATCTTGAGGTCGGCCTCGATCCGGACCTGGTCGGTGACCAGGGCCGCGCAGCCGCGCATCAGGGCAGCCAGCTCGGCCAGGCCCTCGTCGAGCAGCGGATCGGTGACCCCGAGAGCGCGGACCTGCGCCTCGAAGGACTCGTCGCTGGTGCAGATGCCGGCGAGGTCGAGGCAGGCCTGCGCCTGTTCACCGGTCAGCCCCGCCTCGACCAGCTGGCTCCGGACCGCGTCTGCGGGGAGCTTGTCGAGCTTGTCGATCAGCCGCATCGTCTCGTCGAGGTCCGGCACCCCGAGGCCGGTGTAGAACCCCTGGATCAGCTTGCGGTTGTTCACCTGGAGCCGGAACCCGGGCAAGCCGATCAACGCGGTGAGCCGGCCCAGCGCGTCCAGCATCACCCGGGCGACCTCGACGTCGTGGTGGACCGGGAGCTCGCCGGCTCCGACCACGTCGATGTCCGCCTGGGTGAACTCGCGGTACCGGCCGTCCTGGGGGCGCTCCCCGCGCCAGACCTTCTGGATCTGGTAGCGGCGGAACGGGAACTCCAGCTTGCCGGCGTTCTCCAGGACGTAGCGGGCGAAGGGAACGGTGAGATCGAAGTGCAGCCCGAGTCCTGCGTCGCCGGACCCGACCTCCTGCAACCGCCGCAGGACGTAGACCTCCTTGGAGGTGTCCCCCTTGCGGAGCAGCTGGTCCAGCGGCTCGACCGCGCGGGTCTCGACGTTCGCGAACCCGTGCAGCTCGAAGACCTCGGCCAGGGTGTCCAGGACTGCGGACTCGACGAACCGTTGCGCCGGCAGCAGCTCGGGGAAGCCGCTCAACGGCGTGGGCTTGCCGGCCATCAGAGGCCTCGGGTGATCGGGGCAGTCGGGTGGGAATCGTCGTCGAGGAGGTCCGCCAGGAACGGGTTGGTGGCGCGCTCCTGACCGATCGAGGTCTGCTCCCCGTGGCCGGGCAGGACGACGATGTTGTCGGCCAGCGGGAGCACCTTGGTACGCAGGCTCTCCAGCATCGTGGCGTGGTCGCCGCCCGGCAGGTCGGTCCTGCCGATGGAGCCTGCGAAGAGCAGGTCGCCGGAGAACATCACCTCGGCGATGTCCTGCTCCCGGTAGGGGGTCCGGAACACGACCGAGCCCTCGGTGTGTCCCGGGGTGTGGTCCACGACGAACTGCAGGCCCGCCAGCTCGAGCACCTGGGCGTCGGAGAGCTCCTCGACGCGGTCCGGCTCGGCGAACTCGTACTTGCCGCCCAGCAGCATCGCGGTCGTCTCCGCGGACATCCCCATCATCGGGTTGGCGAGGAGGTGCCGGTCCAATGGGTGGATGTACGCGGTGGCGTCGTAGGTCCCCGCGACCGGAGCCACGCACCACATGTGGTCGACGTGCCCGTGCGTGACCAGGACCGAGACGGGCTTGAGCTTGTGCTCGGCGATCACCGCCTCGACGCCTGCCGTCGCGTCCTTGCCGGGGTCGATGATCACGCACTCGGCACCGGGTCCGGTGGCGACGACGTAGCAGTTGGTACCCCACGGCCCGGCTGGGAAGCCTGCGATCAGCACTGAGTTCTCTCCTGCTCGGGGTGTGGGGATGCGACGTCAAGCCTACTGTCCCGCACACCGACCTCGGTCATGGCTACGATGAAGCCCGCAGTGATGCTCCCCGGTGGGGCAACCTGCTGTACGTACGACCACGCCAGACGAAGGGGTCACAGTGACCGCGCAGGGCAACGACCACAGCAGTTTCGGGCGCGTCGAAGCGGACGGAACCGTCTATGTCCGGATCGGCGACGAGGAACGGGTCGTCGGTCAGTACCCCGAAGGCACGCCCGAAGAGGCACTCGCCTTCTACACCAAGCGATACGAAGGCCTCGCCTTCGAGGTCCAGCTCGTCGAGCAGCGGGTCCGTTCGGAGGCGATGAGCCCCGACGAGGCCACCGCCTCGATCGCCCGGATCTCCGAGCAGCTCGTCGAACCGCACGCGGTCGGCGACATCACCGCCCTGCTCGCGCGGCTGAACTCGCTGAAGCCGGTGATCGGCATCCAGCGGGAGAAGCGGCGCGCCGAGCGCTCCGCGAAGGTCGAGGAGTCCCGGACCCGCAAGAACGCCATCGTCACCGAGGCCGAGAAGATCGCCGCCGGGACCGACTGGCGCAACGGCGCCAACCGGCTCCGCGACCTGCTCGCCGAGTGGAAGGACCTCCCCCGCCTGGAGAAGGCCGCCGACGACGAGCTCTGGCACCGCTTCTCCGGCGCCCGGACCACGTACACCCGCGCCCGCAAGGCGCACTTCGCCGTCGTCTCCGAGCAACGCGACGGTGCCCGGGTGATCAAGGAACGCCTGGTCACGGAGGCCGAGGCCCTCGCTGGCTCCACCGACTGGGGCGGTACCGCGACCCAGTACCGGAACCTGATGTCGGCGTGGAAGGCAGCCGGTCCGGCACCGAAGGACATCGACGACGCCCTGTGGAAGCGCTTCCGCGGGGCCCAGGACACGTTCTTCGGGGCCCGGGACGCCGACAACGCCAAGCTCGACGAGGAGTTCGCCGCCAACGCGGTGGTCAAGGAGGCCATCCTCGTCGAGGCCGAGGCGCTCCTCCCGATCACCGATCTCCCGGCTGCCAAGAAGGCCTTCCGGGACATCGCCGAGCGCTGGGAAGCAGCCGGCAAGGTCCCCCGCGACCAGATCAAGAGCCTCGAGGCCCGGATCCGCAAGGTCGAGACCGAGATCCGCGGCCTCGAAGAGGACCAGTGGAAGAAGTCCGACCCCGAGAAGTCCGCTCGCGCCGACGGCATGGTCGGCCAGCTGCAGGACGCCATCGTGAAGATCGAGGCCGACCTGGAGAAGGCCCGGGCTGCGGGCAATGCCAAGAAGGTCAAGGACCTCGAGGAGAACCTGGTGTCACGCCGGGCGTTCCTGGAGATGGCGAAGAAGACGGCTTCCGAGTTCAGCTGATTCCCTTTTTCGTTGAGTAGGGCCCGCCGCGCGCTCGAGTAGGGCCCGCCGCGCGCTCGAGGCGAGACGGCGGTCCCTCGTACCTTCCGTCACGAGGTCGACGACTCGACCCGGTGCCGGAGACGCGAGGGGTGCACGGAGGCCTCTGCTGTCCGGGCCGAGCCGGTGGGTGGTTCGTTCCGGTCAGGTAACGGGCACGCGCGTTGTCGTCCGGCTGGACGGCGCCCGCACCCGGGCCGGTGCAGCTGAGCCGTCCCACAGCCTCGCCGCGGCAGATTTCCCAACGTCTCGCTCCCGCGCGCGTCACACCACCCTCAACCGCGCGGGAGGCCCGACTCGACAGCGCGGGAGGCCCGACTCACCAGTGACTGGGCATGAAATCCGCTAGTGGGTGACCCGGTACGCGTCGAAGACCCCGTCGATGCTCCGGACGGCCTTGAGGATCGCGCCCAGGTGCTTGGGGTCGCCCATCTCGAAGGTGAACTTGCTCTTCGCGACCCGGTCGCGCGAGGTGTTGAGCGACGCCGAGAGGATGTTGACGTGCTGGTCGCTGAGGACCAGGGTGATGTC
Source organism: Propionibacteriales bacterium (assembly GCA_026392455.1). GTDB lineage: Bacteria > Actinomycetota > Actinomycetes > Propionibacteriales > Nocardioidaceae > Marmoricola. The sequence goes on from JAPLCB010000003.1 coordinate 127,165, forward strand.
GCTCAGCAGGCGGGCCCGGTCCAGGGCCTCGACCATGATCTGGACCAGGAACGTGCTCGTCGAGGTGGGCGCCCACTCGACGTCGACGAGACGCTCGGGCTGGCCGAGGAGGTCCGTGGCGTTGGTGCAGTCGCGGCGGTGGACCGAGACTCCGGCGCCGCGGGTGACGAACCCGAGGATCTCGTCGCCCGGCACCGGCGTACAGCACTTGGCGAGCTTGACCAGGACGTCCGAGCCACCCATCCCGGGAACGATGATGCCCGAGTCGCCCGGTGCCTTCTGCGAGCGCCGCGGCCGGGTGATGGTGACCGCCTCGGCCATGTCCTCGGCAGCACCGTCGGCTCCCCCGAAGATCTCGAGCACCTTGCGGACCACGGCCTGGGCGCCGATGTTGCCCTCACCCACGGCCGCGTAGAGGGCGGAGACGTCAGCCAGCCTGAACTCGGTGGCGACCTGGCTCAGCGACTCGTGCGTCATCACCCGCTTGAGGGAGACGCCCTCCTTGCGCATCAGCCGCGCGATGTCGTCCTTGCCGTGCTCGATCGCTTCCTCGCGGCGCTCCTTGGTGTACCAGTGCCGGATCTTGCTGCGGGCCCGCGGGGACTTCACGAACTGCAGCCAGTCGCGACTGGGCCCGGCGTTCGGTGACTTCGAGGTGAAGACCTCGACGACGTCGCCGTGGTCCAGCGACGACTCCAACGGCACCAGTCGCCCGTTCACCCGGGCACCGATGGTGTGGTGGCCGACCTCGGTGTGGACCGCGTAGGCGAAGTCGATCGGGGTAGAGCCCGTGGGGAGGCCGATCACGTCGCCACGGGGCGTGAAGACGTAGACCTCGGCGGCGTTGATCTCGAAGCGCAACGACTCCAGGAACTCGCCCGGGTCCTCGACCTCGTTCTGCCAGTCCAGGAGCTGCCGGACCCAGGGCATGTCGTTCGAGGCGGTGTCGGCCAGGGACTTGTCGGTATCGACGCCCGAGCGGACGTCCTCCTTGTACTTCCAGTGGGCCGCGACGCCGTACTCGGCCCGGCGGTGCATCGCGAAGGTGCGCACCTGCATCTCGACGGCCTTGCCCTCGGGCCCGATGACGGTGGTGTGCAAGGACTGGTACATGTTGAACTTCGGCATCGCCACGAAGTCCTTGAAGCGACCCGGGATCGGGTTCCAGCGGTTGTGCAGGACCCCCAGGACGCCGTAGCAGTCCGGGTCCTCCTCGACCAGGATCCGGATCCCGACCAGGTCGTAGATGTCGGTGAACTCCCGGCCACCGTGGATCATCTTCTGGTAGATCGAGTAGTAGTGCTTCGGTCGTCCCGTCACCCGGGCCTTGATCTTGGCCGCCTTCAGGTCCGTCTCGACGACGTCGATGACCTGGCGCATGAACTGGTCACGCGACGGTGACCGCTCGGCCACCATCCGGACGATCTCGTCGTAGATCTTCGGGTGCAGGGTCGCGAAGGCGAGGTCCTCGAGCTCCCACTTGATCGTGTTCATACCGAGGCGGTGGGCCAGCGGCGCGAAGATCTCCAGGGTCTCGCGGGACTTCCGTTCCTGGGTCTCCGCCTTGACGTAGCGCAGCGTGCGCATGTTGTGCAGCCGGTCGGCGAGCTTGATCACCAGGACGCGGATGTCCTGGCTCATCGCCACGATCATCTTGCGGATGGTCTCGGACTGGGCCGAGTCGCCGTACTTGACCTTGTCGAGCTTGGTGACGCCGTCGACCAGGATCGCGACCTCGTCGCCGTAGTCCTTGCGGAGCTGGTCGAGGGTGTACGGCGTGTCCTCGACCGTGTCGTGCAGCAAGGAGGCGACCAGGGTCGGCTCGGTCATACCGATGTCGGCCAGGATGGTGGTGACTGCGAGCGGGTGCGTGATGTACGGATCGCCGCTCTTGCGCATCTGACCGCGGTGGTGGAACTCAGCGGTCGCGTACGCGCGTTCGAGCAGGGCGAGGTCTGCCTTGGGATGGTTGGCGCGAACAGCGCGGAACAGCGGCTCGAGCTCGGGGTTCCCGACCTGCTTGCTGGTGCCGATCCGGGCCAGCCGGGCCCGGACGCCGCGGCCGCCGCTGAGCAGCGGGGACCCGGTCGGGGTCGCCCGGGGGTACTCGGTGACCGGCGGCCGGGACGGCGGCGGGGACGCGGTCGAGGAGATCTGCGGCTCGGCGCTCGCAGGCACCTCGACCTCCGAGACCACCCGTTCCTCCGCCATGGGGCGAGTCTAGGCGCAGACCCGGAGCTGCGGGGCCGGAGTCGGCCTCAGAACGTGGTCTCAGAGGGTGCGCAGGGCGTGCACCGGAGTACCTCCGACAACCTCGCGGCCGCCCAAGAAGCCCAGCTCCATCATCACGGCCAGCGCCGTGACGTGCGCGTCGGCGTACCGGACCAGCCGCTCGGTCGCCCTGGCGGTACCTCCGGTCGCGAGCACGTCGTCGACCAGGAGCACCCGATCGCCCGGGGCCAGGGCGTCCATGTGCATCTCGACCGTGGCCTCGCCGTACTCGAGCTCGTAGCTGGTCGCGAACCGTTCGGACGGGAGCTTCCCGGCCTTGCGGACCGGAACGAACCCGACGCCCAGGGCCAGCGCGACCGGAGCCGCCAGGATGAACCCGCGCGCCTCCATCCCGATCACCTTGTCCACGACGGTGGCACCGGAACCGTCGCGGCCGGCCGCAGCCAGGGCAGCGATGACGGCCGTGAAGGCGTCGTGGTCGGCGAGCAGCGGGGTGATGTCCTTGAACAGCACCCCCGGCTTCGGGAAGTCCGGGACGTCCCGGATCAAGGTGTCGAAGTAGCCGTCGAGAGCCGAGCTGCCCATGACCGCGGGCCTACTTGCCGCGCTTGGACCGGGGCTGACGCGACGGCTGGGGTCGGTTCGCCGCACCAGACTGCTCCACCGGCGCCTTCGCCTCCGGCACGACCCGTCCGCTCCCGGACGCGGTCGGCTTCGAGGTCGGGGCCTGGAACGGTGCCCGCTCCGCGAACTCGCCGGTCTCGTCCAGCTCGGACGGGATCCCGTCGCCGGTCGCTGCGACCGGCATGTCCTCGGTGAAGGCCGGCACGTCGGCGTAGCGGTCCGCGTCGCGGCGGGCACGCGCCTTGGCGCGACGGTCGGCTTCCTGGATCTTCGCCTCGCTGGACTTCATGTGGACCAGCACCCGCGGCGCCAGGAAGACCGAGGAGTACACCCCGACGGCCATGCCGACGAACTGCGCCAGGGCCAGGTCCTGCAGCGAGCTCTCCCCCAGCTTGATCGAGCTGACCACCAGGATCGATCCGATCGGGATCAGCGCCACGATCGAGGTGTTGATCGAGCGGACCAGGGTCTGGTTCACCGCGAGGTTGGTCGCAGCCGCGTACGAGAACCGGGTGCGTTGCAGCTCCTTGGCGGCGGTGTTCTCACGCACCTTGTCGAAGACGACCACGGTGTCGTACATCGAGAACCCGAGGATCGCGAGCAGACCGGTGACCGCGGCGGGAGTCACCGGGAAGCCGGAGAGCGCGTAGATCCCGACGGTGACGGCGATGTCGTGGGCCAGCGCGACGAACGCGGCGACCGACATCTTCCACTCCCGGAAGTAGATCCAGATGAAGAGCACCACGAGCAGCAGGAAGACCGCGACGCCGAGGCCGGCCCGTTGGGCGACCTCGCGTCCCCAGCTGGCACCGATGTCGGACTCGGAGATGTCGGCTTCGGTGGCGCCGACGGTCTTCTCGATGGCCACGATGATCCGATCGGCATCTGCGCTGGAAACCGATTCCAGTTCCACGACCAGTGCAGTGTCCCCGGCCGTCGTCACGGTCGGGAGCCCACCTTCACCGATCTTGAGATCCACGATGGCGGTACGCAGGTCGTCTGCGCGGGACTGTGCACTGGAGACCGCCGGAAGATCCTTGACCCGGAACTGGCTACCGCCGGTGAACTCGACCCCGAAGGCCAGACCCTTGAGGAAGATGATCGCCAGGCACACCAGGACCAGGACGGCCGAGAAGCTGTACCAGGGAGCCCGCCGGGTCACGAAGTCGATCGACTTCTTCCCGTTGTACAGGTCGTTGCCGAGACGAGAGAACTTGCCCATCAGGCCCTACCTCCTGCAGTAATACCGGCTCCCGCAGGCGCACCGACGGCGTCCATGCCGAGGGTCTCGGCGCTCAGCCCGGACATCCGGCCGCCGCCGTTGAAGAACTTGAACCGGGCTAGCCAGGAGACCGCCGGCTTGGTGAACCAGAACAGCACCGCGAGGTCGATCGCGGTCGACAGGCCGAGAGCGAATCCGAAGCCCTTCACGACGCCGGTGGCGAACGTGTAGAGCACCGCGGCCGAGAGCAGGGAGACGACGTTGGCCGCCATCCGGGTCTGCCGGGCGCGCTTCCAGCCGGTCTCGACGGCCACGCGCATCGAGCGGCCTTCACGCATCTCGTCACGTATCCGTTCGAAGAAGATGACGAACGAGTCGGCGGTGACACCGACGCCGATGATCAGGCCCGCGATACCGGGCAGGGTCAAGGTGAACCCGGCGGTCTTGCTCAGCAGCAGCACGGAGCCGTAGGTGACCCCCGCAGCGATGGCCAACGAGGCCAGCACCACCAGGCCGAGGCCGCGGTAGTAGAACAGGCAGTAGAGCATCACGGCGAACAGGCCGAGGGCACCCGCGAGCAGGCCGGTGCTGAGCTGGTCGCCGGCCAGTGACGGCCCGATGTTCTCCGTCGAGGGGTCGTCCTCGAACGCGACCGGGAGCGCACCGAACTTGAGCGCGTTCGCCAGCGAACGGGCGCTGGACTCGGTGAAGTTGCCCTCGATCTGGGAGTTGCCGTCGGTGATCGGCACGTTCAGGGTCGGGGCCGACAGGATCACGCCGTCCAGCACCATCGCGAACTGCTTGCCGGTGCCGGCGTACTCGGTGCTGATCTTGCCGAAGACGTCCGTCGGGTGCGAGAACTCGCTCGTCGGGTAGGTCTTGGTGAACTTGTCGTCGCCCTTGAGGTCGAGCGTCACGACCCACTGGACCTGCTTGTCCGGCACCACGGCTCCGGCGTCCTGCAGACCGGTGCCCTCGATAATGGACTTGGTGAGCAGGTAGGGCAGACCGTTGGCGTCACAGGTCAGCAGCGGCTCGTTCGGGTCGTCGTTGACCGGAGCCGCTCCCGGAGCCGGGCAGGTGAAGGCGTTGAACTTGGCGGTCCAGTCGGCCGGCGGGCTCGCCGCCCACTCCATCACCTGGTCCAGCGTCTGGCACCGGGTCGAGGTCAGGCCGGTGGTCTGACTGATCCCGGGGTTGTCCGTGGGGCAGGGAGCAACGGGGGCCGCTGCGGTCGGCGCCGACGACGGCGTGCTGCTCGGAGCCGTGGTGGGGGTGGTCGTCGGGGTGCCCGGCGTCGGGTCGGCCAGCGGGACCGGACGCGGCCGGTTGGTTGCCGTGGCACCGGACGACGGCTTCTTGGTCGGCTTCGCGGTCGGCGAGGTCGACGGCTCGACCGTCGGCTGCTGGGCCGCGATCAGGTCCTGGGGCCCCTTGGAGACCAGCCGGAACCGTAGCTGCGCCTGACGCTTCACGACGTCGACCAGGTCCCGCTTGGTCTTGCCGGGGATCTCGACCACGATGAACTTGCTGCCCTGGACCACGACCTCGGACTCGGCAACACCGGAGGCGTTGACGCGCTTGTCGATGATCTTGCGCGCCTCGTTCAGGTTGCCCTTCGACGGGTTGTCCTTCGCGATCAGCGTGATCCGGGTGCCGCCCTGGAGGTCCAGGCCGAGCTCGGGCTTCCAGTTGCCACCCAGGGCGACGAGCCCGTAGAGCACGCCAACTCCCAGGAAGAAGATGACCAGGTTTCGTCCCGGTCGGTACGTCTTCTTAGCCACGGTCCAGCGTCTCCTCAGTCTTCGGGGTGGTGCTCGTCGGTGGAGGCCCTACCTGCGCTACCGGCCTCGGGGCCTTCGGTCGGTACCGGGCGCACGACGACCTGGCGGGCCACGGTGATCACGGTCCCCTCGGCGATCTCCAGCTGCACCCGGTCATCGTCCACCGAACGAACGGTGCCGAAGATACCCGCGGTGATGATGACTTCGTCGCCGATCCCGATCTCCTGCTGGAATTCGGCGATCTGCCGTCGCTGCGCCCGCGCGTTGCGGGTCAGTACGAACCAGAGCGCCACCAGGGCAACCATGAACACCACGTACGACACAGCTGGGTTCACGGTGAGGACTCTCGGTTTCGGATCACGATCAAGGCGGAGGGCGGTACGTCGTGCCGCGCTGGACAACCGCCGCTGAAGTGTAACGGTCAGGTGAGGAGAAACGTGCCCCGCGTCCCACACGAAGAAACGCAGCCCGCTGCGGTCCAGATTCCGCAGACGGGCAGCGCTGATCGGACCCCCTCGATCTCTAGGCGTAGGGGTTGTAGCTCGTGACCTTTGTAATGCAGCCACTGTTGTCACACACGCCGGAGCCGTCCTTCTCCTCTAGGGTCAGGTGGACGGTTTGGACCTTGTAGCCACCATTCGGAACCGTGACCGAGAAGGTCAGCGATCCGTTGCCACAACCGTTCGTGTCCTTGGCGAGCAACTGCGGGCCGATCGCATTGTTGGTAGTCGCACTTGTCTTACCTCGAAGCCAGAGGTACGCCCCGGCGCCATCGGCCGGACAAACATCCGTCACCGAACCTGAGATGACCACGCTGGTCGCGCTGTTCCACGTGATCTTGATCGCCGCCCGCGCCTGGCCGGCTGGGCTTCCACCGGCGACGGTGCTCATCGAGAAACTCGACGTCGTTACTGCTTCACTGGCGGGGCCAGTAACCACGAGCGTGAGCACCGTTGCGGCAACGAAGCCCATCCGACGGCCAACTGTTGCTGGAGCAGAGACCATGTCAACACACCTTTCCTGGGGTAATCGCCTCGTTCGAAGCGTGCGTGGACACTCCCCAGCGAGAGTCAGGTCGACACGGCGCGAGTGCGATCTGTGGAAAAGTGGGGACGCGGTCCCTACGAACCGCCGAAGAGGGTCGCCTCGTCGGAGTACGGCGCCACGGCGGGCGCGCTGAGCCCGAGGTGTGCCCAGGCCGCCGCCGTAGCCACGCGGCCACGAGGCGTCCGGGCGAGCATTCCTTGACGGACCAGGAACGGCTCAGCGACCTCTTCGACGGTCTCGCGCTCCTCTCCCACAGCGACCGCGAGCGTACTGAGGCCGACCGGGCCCCCGCCGAACTTGAGGCAGAGCGCCTCGAGAACGGCACGGTCCAACCGGTCCAGGCCGGTCTCGTCGACCTCGAACAGGTCGAGCGCCCGTCGGGCGATGTCGCGGCTCACGACACCGTCGGACCGCACCTGGGCGTAGTCACGGACCCGGCGGAGCAACCGGTTGGCGATCCGCGGAGTACCGCGCGAGCGCAGCGCGATCTCGGCGGTTCCCTCCGCCAGGGTCTCGACCTCCAGGAGGCCGGCCGAACGCTTCACGATCAGGTCGAGCTCCGCGGCGGCGTAGAACTCCAGGTGGCCGGTGAACCCGAAGCGGTCACGCAGCGGTCCTGGCAGCAGACCGGCCCGGGTGGTGGCACCGACCAGCGTGAACGGCGGGATCTCCAGCGGGATCGCGGTAGCTCCCGGGCCCTTGCCGATCACCACGTCGACCCGGAAGTCCTCCATCGCGAGGTAGAGCATCTCCTCGGCCGGCCGCGACATCCGGTGGATCTCGTCGACGAAGAGGACGTCGCCCTCGTTCAGCCCCGAGAGGATCGCCGCCAGGTCACCGGCGTGGGTGATCGCCGGGCCGCTGGTCAACCGCAGCGGCGCGGCCATCTCGGCCGCGATGATCATCGCGAGCGTCGTCTTGCCCAGGCCGGGCGGACCTGAGAGCAGGACGTGGTCGGAGGTCCGACCCCGGCTGCGGGCCGCCTCCAGTACCAACGAGAGCTGTTCGCGGACACGTTCCTGGCCGATCACCTCGTCGAGCGTCCGCGGCCGCAGCGCCGACTCGATCACTCGTTCGTCGGCGTCCGCGTCCACCCCGGTGACCGTGGTGCGTTGTTCGAGGAACTCCAGCTCGGCGGCCTCCAGGGCTGCCTGGGCGGCTGCTGCCGCGCTCTCCTGCGCCATCTCAGGCCCTGCTCAAGGTCTGGAGCGCCAACCGCAGCAGGGTGCCGACGTCGGGGGTGTCACCGGCCTGCGGCGTGACCGCGGCGACCGCTCGGTCGGCCTCCTTGCCGGTCCACCCGAGCCCGACGAGACCCCCGTGCACCTGGCTGGCCCAGTCGTTCACCGGAGCCGAGCCGGTCGGGATGGACGACGGCGAGGTGGGCGCCCCAATCCGGTCGCGGAGCTCCAGGATGATCCGTTGCGCACCCTTCTGGCCGATCCCGGGCACGCTGGTGAGGGTCTTGACGTCATCGCTGCTGACCGCGCGCCTGATCGTCTCGGGCGGGAGCACGGCGAGCATCGCCTGGGCGACCTTCGGGCCGACGCCGCTCGCCGTCTGCACCAGCTCGAACATCTGCTTCTCGTCGTCGTCAGCGAACCCGAACAGGGTCAACGAGTCCTCCCGCACGACCATGCTGGTCGGGAGCGTGGCCATCGCACCCCGGCGCAGGTCCGCCAACGTGTTCGGGGTGCACTGCAGCTCGAGGCCGACGCCACCGACCTCGAGGACTGCTGAGGTGAGGCCGACGGCGGCCACCGTCCCTCGTACGAACGCGATCACGAAGGACCTCCTGCTTGCGCTGCTACCGCAGCCTGGATCCGGGTGCTGGCGGTCCCCCGCCAGAGGTGGCAGATGGCCAGGGCGAGGGCGTCGGCAGCGTCCGCCGGCTTCGGGGGCGCGTCCAGACGCAGGAGCCGGGTCACCATCGCCCCGACCTGCGCCTTGTCGGCGCGACCGCTGCCGGTGACCGCGGCCTTGACCTCGCTGGGCGTGTGCATCGCCACCGGGATCCCCCGGCTCGACGCGGCCACCAGTGCCAGCCCGCTGACCTGGGCGGTGCCCATCACGGTCCTGAGGTTCGCCTGCGCGAAGACCCGTTCGACAGCGACCGCGTCCGGCGAGGTCGCGTCGATCCAGGCCTCGATCCCCCGGGAGATCAGCAGCAGGCGGTGCTCGATCGGGAGGTCGGCCGACGTCTTGATCACGCCGACCTCGACCAGGGTCAGCGGTCGCCCCACGCGCCCGTCGACCACGCCGACCCCGCACCGGGTCAGCCCGGGGTCGATGCCGAGAACGCGCATGGCTGGTCACTCCTGGCTCACTGTCGTACGAACACCTGTTCGGACAAACCTAACCGGTGGACGGGCATCGAGCGCGAGCGACACTCCGGTCCGCGCTGGTCGAGGTCGGCTCAGGCGTCCAGGGCCGCCATGATCTCGTCAGAGATGTCGAAGTTCGCGAAGACGTTCTGGACGTCGTCGAGGTCCTCCAGCGCATCCACCAGCTTGAGCACCTTGGCCGCACCGTCGGCGTCGAGCTCGACCTGCATCGAGGGCACGAAGTTCGCGTCAGCAGAGTCGTAGTCGATCCCGGCGGCCTGCAGCGCGGTCCGCACCTCGACCAGGTCGGTGGCCTGGCTGACGACCTCGAAGGCACCGTCCAGGTCGTTGACGTCCTCAGCACCGGCGTCCATGGTCGCCTCCAGGACGTCGTCCTCGGAGACGTTCTTGCCGTCCTGCTCGACAGGGACGATCACGATGCCCATCCGGTGGAAGAGGTAGGCGACCGATCCCGGGTCGGCGAGCGAGCCGCCGTTGCGGGTCATCGCGGTACGGACCTCCATCGCGGCACGGTTCTTGTTGTCGGTCAGGCACTCGATCAGCACGGCGACACCGTTCGGGCCGTAGCCCTCGTACATGATCGTCGAGTAGTCGGCCCCGCCGGCCTCGGCACCCGAGCCACGCTTCACCGCGCGGTCGATGTTGTCCTTGGTGACCGAGGACTTCTTCGCCTTCTGGATGGCGTCGAACAGGGTCGGGTTGCCGGTCGGGTCGCCGCCGCCCATCCGGGCTGCGACCTCGATGTTCTTGATGAGCTTGGTGTTCATCTTGCTGCGCTTGGCGTCGACGATCGCCTTCTTGTGCTTGGTCGTCGCCCATTTGGAGTGGCCGGACATGAACCCGCCCTTTCTTGATCGCGGAGTCTTTCCTACTGCTGCAGTACGAGGTCGACGAAGGACTGGTGGATCGACAGGTCCGACCCGACCTCCGGGTGGAAGGACGTCGCCATCACCTGTCCCTGACGGACGGCCACGATCCTACCGTCGGCGCGCGGATCGGCACCGGCACCACGGACCCGGGCCAGCACCTCGACAGCCGGACCGGCGCTCTCGACCCACGGAGCCCGGATGAAGACGGCGTGCACCGGGGCCTCGACGCCGACGAAGTCCACGGTGGCCTCGAAGGAGTCGACCTGCCGACCGAACGCGTTGCGCCGCACCGTGATGTCGAGACCACCGAGCGTCTCCTGGTCGGCGGTACCGTCCTCGACACGGTCGGCGAGCATGATCATCCCGGCACAGGTGCCGAAGGCCGGCATCCCGTCGGCGATCCTCTTCTGGAGCGGCTCGAAGAGGTCGAAAGCCCGGGCCAGCTTGAACATCGTGGTGCTCTCACCGCCCGGGATGACCAGGCCCTGGCAGCGCTCCAGCTCCTCGGGGCGGCGTACGCCGACGGCGTCGACCCCGAGCGCGTGCAGCGCAGCAAGGTGCTCACGGACGTCGCCCTGGAGGGCGAAGACACCGATGGTGGGAGCAGTCACCGGCCCATCATTCCAGGTACGCCGAGGGCCTCAGACCGGCACCGGGTGCGCGGGTACCGGGAAGCTACGCCGCCTGCGCAGGGAGGAAGTCAGGGCCGGCACGAAGCACAGTCCGACCAGGACCACCCACCACGTGGTCGGAACCGCGGGACCGATGCTGACGGTGAAGCGGCGCGCCGAACGATCCGGGTCGGTGGCCGGGGCGACCACGGCGCCCACCTGGCCGTCGCGGAGCACGACGCTCTCGCCCCCGGGCGCGGAGATCCGAACCGGGAGCAGCCCGGTGGCGACGTACGTGGCTCGGGCCTGGTCCCCGTCGGGAACGAACGCCATCTGCTCGGCGCCGGTCAGCGGACGGTGCACCACCAACGCGGCCACGATCACCAGCGCCCCGCCGACGACGGCCACCGGCAGTCGCAGCTCCCGGTCCCGGAGCCGGGTGCAGACACTCAGCACCAGCCCCCCACCCAGCAGCAGGATCGGCGCGGCCAGGACCAACCAGCCGGCGCCGGGCATCCGCAGGACGGTCTTGCCGACGACCTGCTCCGGCGAGATCCGCCACGGGTCCGGCGCACTGATCCGCCCCTGGGTGCTCAGGGTGCCGTCCGGGTTGATCGCACGGATCTCGTGGCTGTAGGTGATCCCCCTGGGGCCCACCGATCCCGGTGGCCGGAAGGTCACCAGGTCGCCGGGACGCAGCGACTCGAACGCCACCGGCTTGACCCAGAGCAGCGTCCCGACCGGGGCGACCGTCCCCATCGACGGGGTCTCCACCCGGACCCAAGTACCTCCGTCGAGGCGCCAGAACGCGAGCACCGAGGTGAGCGCGACCAGCACGGCAACGCCGCACCACGGCAGCCAGCCGGAGAGCCGTACCCGGTCGCGGACCTGCGGCGTCATCCGAGCACCACCGCCCCCGAGCCGGTCCAGCTGAAGGTCGCCTGCCACGAGGATCCCGCGGGAGCGGCCTGGATCCGATGGGCCAGCGGTAGCAGCAGGCGGAGCCCGGCGATGTAGGCGTTCCAGGTGGCATCCCGCGACAGCGCGATCGTCGAGGTCTGGCTGCCGCCGACCGACGGCGCCGTCACAGCGTGCCAGGTCCCGTCGGCGAACGCCGAGAGCTTGGTTCCGGCACTCGCGACGGTGCCGGCCGGGGACGTCGTGGTCCAACCGAGATCGATCATCGTGCACGGCGACGTCGCCCCGATCACCGGCAGGGTCCCGGCGTACGTCGTCGTGCCGGCGTCGTCCAGCGGCCAGAAGTGCGCGATGCCGGAGAGCCCGAGCACCGCGGTCGCGTAGGCACTGCTCGAGGCCGCGCCCACCAGGGTGTTGCGGGTGGCCGAGCTGACCGTCGCCGTTGTCGTGAAGGCTCCCGCCAACGACCCGGGCAGTGTTGCTGCCGGCGCACTCCCGACCCCCGTGAAGTCTCCCCAACCGAGGTGCCAGTACGCACTCCCCCCGGTCAGCGCGGAGAGGCCCAGACCACTGACGCCGGCAGCACTGTCGACGTACAGGGTCGGGGTCGAGAGGATCGTCGCGGCGACGCTGAGCACGGCCAGGTGCCAGGCGCCGTCGTTGTACGCCGAGGCGGAGACACCGCTGCTGGAGGTGCCGAGCGTGCCGGTCACGCGGAAGCGGACCTTGCCCGCCGTGTCCATCCACAGCAACGGGGAGCCGGCTGCCGACGACCCGTCGACCGGACTGGCGTCGAGGCTCATCAGCGGGCCCCCGGAGGCGTAGCCGTTGGCCACCTTGAACCAGACGCCGAGGGCGTAGCTGCCGCCCAGCAGCGTGCCCGTGTTGGTCGCCACCACGTCCGCGGCGTAGGCGCCGCCCGAGAGGGTGACAGCGCCGGCCCCGCCCCACGGGTCGGTCTGCTGGAAGGTGGTGGTGTAGCGGGGCAGCATCGGATCCGCAGCGGTCTTGCTGTTGGCGACCTGCACCGGCCCGCACGACGTGGACCGGAACTCCGAGACCAGTTGACTATCGGTCAGGGTGCCGGCGTTGGTGACGGTGTCGGCGGCGCTCTGCGTCGATCCGCTGGACGCTCCTCCCGGAGCCGGCGTGCCGGAGCAGGCGACGGTCCCCGCGTTCCGCGCAGACAGCGAGCACGACGAGGACGGATAGGTGTGGCTGAAGGCGAGCGCCGCACTGACCGCGTCGTTGGTCTGGTTCGCGACCGAGCCCGCCGACCAACCGCTGAACGTCGCCCCCGTCCCGGTCAGGAGCAACGCCACGGCCGCACCGGACAGGTAGGACGCCGCACGCAGAGGAGTCATCAGCTCAGGCGTTGAGGGTCCACGTCAGCGGCTGGCTGGCGGTGATCCCCTGGGCCAGGACGGAGGCGCCGGAGATGAGCACGACCGTGAACCGGCAGGTGAACGAGGCCCCGGCCGCGATCGTCGCGGTGTGCGTGAGCGTGGCCGGGATGCTCGACGGTGCTCCGGCCAGGTACTTGAGGTCCGACCACGCGGAACCCGCGGAGTAGGTGGCTCCGTCCGAGCAGCTGACCGCCACCGTCAGGTCACCGCTGGTGCACACGTTCGCTGCCGGCGGGGTCCCGGACCCTGCCGTCGGCGACTGCGAGCAGGATCCGGCCGTCAGCACGAACGTCGACGCCGCGGCCGACCCGACGTTGCTGAACACCACGTCGACGGCCTGGCTCCCACCCGGCGACAGCGGCGAGGAGGTCCCGCCGTACTTGTTGATCGTGCTGCAGGTGTAGCTGTTGGCAGCGCCGCTGCTGGACAGGCAGGTCTGAGGGCCCGGGCCGACCTCGCGCAGGATCACGGCCGAGGCGGTCGCCACGGTGTTGGTGTCGTTGCTGATCACCGCGCTCGTCCACGACGACAACGTCCCGCTGACGCCGAGGGTGAGAATCACCGCCGCGATACCACCACTGATCAGCGCGAGCCGAGTGGCCCGCGCCGATCCGGTACCCGCGCCGGTCGTCATGGTGCCCCTCAGACCGCGTCGAGGGTCCAGGTCACCGGCTGGGCGACCTGCGATCCGGAGTCGACCGGCGGCGAGTTCGCCGCCAGCAGGGTGGTGAACCGGCAGGTGATCGCTGATGCCGACGCTGCGGCCAACGCAGGGGCGGACGTCCAGGACTTGCCGACCAGCGAGCCCGGGGCGACGGCTGACTGACCCAGCGCGGCGACGAGCGCACCTGCGTTGTACGTCGCGCCGGTCGAGCACGAGACGCTCACCGTCAGGTCACCGTCGACGCAGAGGTCGATCCCGCCGGTTCCGTTGGTCGGGGTGCAGGTTCCTGGAAGGTAGGAGAAGGTGTTGCCGACCGCGGTGCCCGGGTTGCTGAAGGTCACGTCGACAACCTCGTCGTCGCCGGGCGACATCGACCCGTTCCCGCCGTACTTGTTGATCGTCGAGCACGCCGAGTCGGTGTTGTTCTGGCTGCTGGTGGTGTCGCAGGTACTCACGCCGTCGGTCTCGACGAGGGCAAGGTAGGTCGCTGTCGCACCCGCGGTGTTGTCGTCGTTGGTGATCACGGCAGACGTCCAGGACGACAGCGTGCCGTTCACTCCCAGCACCAGGACGAGCGCAGCTGCTGCGCCGCTCCCCCAGAGCGCGAGGGTACGTCGGGTCGGTCGTGCGGTTGCGTTGTCCATGATCGAGCTCCCTTTGGGGCCCGTCCGTGGACCCCGTCATGACCCTTATCGGGCTGTCGGGACCTCGACCTGAGGGAAAATCAGAAAGTGCAGGTCTTGGAGTTGTTCTTGCCGGCGAAGCTGGCGACCTTCGCGGTCGACTCCACGCCCCCGGTCACGGCGACGAGGTTGATCTTGCCGGCCACGTCGTTGAACGGGGCGCTGACGCCGGTACGGGCGGTGCCCGCGAACACAGTCGGCGGCGGAACCGTGGTGTTGGACGGGACCAGGTTGGTGTAGGTCAGCTTGAAGCTGTCCGGATTACCTGTTCCGGACCAGGTCCAGGTCAGCGTGTAACCCGACTCGCCGTTCGCTGAAGCACAAGCCGTGATCACCGGCGCGACGGGCGGCGCCACCACCCACGTACCCGAGGTGATCGTCGTACCGGACACATCGGCCGGGTCGGTCCAGTACGCCCACGTCGACTGGGCGAAGCCGGTCAGTCCGACCGCGGCGAGGCCGACGACGACTCCGGCGACCAGCGCACGCCGCGGCCCGCGACCACGAGGTTCCCGGGCAACGGTCATGCCCTCAGCCAGGATCGGCGGCCGGAGGTAGCCACGGGCCGGGGTCAGCGCGACGGCCGGTCCGCGGTCGCCCGACGGCGTTCCGCTCGACCCTCCGGTGTCCTTGCGACGCGCGATCAGCACGAGCATCAGGGCGACGTACCCGGCGAGCAGGTAGCTGCCCGGAGCGTGCGACAGCCAGTTGACGGCGTACCCCGCCTGCGGGACGGCGAACAGCAGCCGGGGCGCAGAGGTGACCTGGTAGAGGGTCTCGTCCGGTGTCGTGTTCGCGTCACCCTTCAGCTGCAGGGTGGCGGTGTCGACGTGGTGGGTGACGTTGACGACGCGGTGGGTGACCTTCTGGTCGGTCTTCGTGGTGACCGTCACGACGTCCCCGATGCGGATGTCCGGGGCATCGGTCGAGCGGGAGAACCCGAGCGAACCGGCGGTGACGTCCGGTCCCATCGATCCGGAGCGGAAGATCAGGGGCCGGATCCCGGTGACCAGAGCGAGGACCGTGAGCAGCGCGCACACCACACCCAGGACGGCGGTCACGCTCAGCGCTACCCGGCCCGCCCGGTGCAGCGCGCGTGCGACTCGAGGACTCATCACGGAATGATCTGGCTCGCTGTGAACGCGAAGCTGATGTTCGTGGTCGCGTTCTGGAGGGTGGAGGCAGCACCGGTCGGCAGGCTCGCCTGGACGCAGAGCGTCTCGGAGGCTCCCGGGATCAGCTGCCGCTGGGTCGCCACCGTCGGCGAACCGACCAAGTTGGCCGCGAACGCCGTGCCGGTGTTCGCGAGGGCATTGCCGGCACAGGTGAAGCTGGTACCAGAGGTCGTACGGGTGGCGTCGCCGGTGACCTTGACGACCAGGGCCGCACCGAGTCCCTTGGTGTCGGCGTTCGAGGCCGCGCCGTTGACGTAGTAGGTCAGCGGGGAGAGCCCGTTGTTCTTCACCGTGATGACTCCGGCCGCACTCTGGCCCGGAACGATGTTGGTGAAGCTCAGCGACGTGAACGCGGTGTCGTTGTTCGCACCGTTGACGAACAGGTCGATCGAACCGCTGCTGATCGTCGTTCCGCTCACCGAGGCCGAGTCGGTCCAGTAGGCGTAGGTCCCGGTGGCAGCGGCAGCGAGCACCAGGCCGAGGCTGGCAGCAGCCTGGACCCGGGTGTCACGGAGCCGAGCAAGAATCGTCTGCTTACGCATGGAGGTGCCTTTCCTTGGAATCACGATCGCGGCGTCCGAGGCCGACGAGCCCGAGGCCGCCGGCGCAGAGGATCACTGCGAGAAGGAGAAGTCCGCGACTGATCGCCGAACCCGTCCCGGGGAGGTTTCCGTTGCCATTTCCGTTGCCGTTGCCGTCGACCGGTCCAGCGACGCCGCCGTCCCCGTCCCCGTCGCCGCCACCGTTGTCGACCGGCGGCAGCACCGAGGTGTCCTGGCTGAGGGTGAGGTCGAAGCGCAGGTCGAACTGCTGGGCCTGCGAGGTGTTCGGCGAGAGCGGGTCGAACGAGACCCGAACGTCGACCCGACGGACCCCGCCAGCCGGGATCTGCTCGTCCTGAACCAGGTTCTGGGCTCCGGCCGACGTCACCGCGACGTACTCACCGGCACCGACGCGAGCTGCTACCTCGAGGTCACCGGTGTCCATCAGGGAGCGGACCGCGGTGTCGGCCATCACGACCTGGAGCAGGCCGGCCTGAGGGTCCTGGTTGCGGACGAAGAAGGACGCTACCTCGACATCGCCGGGGACCCAGCGGAAGTCCGGGTCGAACAACGGCGCCGGGAGCGTGTCGGACCAGCTGGTGCCGTCGGCACTGAGCCCCAGCTCACCGGCAGCCGAGGCTGGAGCAGCCGGAAGGATCGCGGCCAGCAGCGCTCCGAGGAGACCGAGCATGCCCAGCAGGAGCCTGGTGCTCACGAGTCCGCTCCTGTCAGTACTGGTTCGTTGTCGACGGCAGCAACCGTCCGGGAGGCCGCGTCCTGGTCCCGTCGGGTCCTCAATCGGTCACGAAGCGCTCCACCGAAGGAGAATGCCGCATATCCGGACAGCACCAGCACGGCACCCCCGACGACAAGCTTGCGAATGTCGCCGTTGACCGTGTGGGACGGGTAGCCCACGTAGGGGATCTTGTACCAGAGCACGCCGCGGACCTGGACCGGTCGAACCGGGTTGGGGTCCGGGGCCTGGTTGGCATCGCCCTGGGTGACGAACCGCCGTTCGCCGTCCCCGGCAATCGTGACCGCCTTGACCCGGTGGGTCGCGACCGTCGGACTGCCGGAGTTGATCTGGTAGGTGACCACGTCGCCGACCCGGATCTTCTCCGGAGCGGTCGGCCGCATCACCACCACGGTGCCCGGCGGGAGCTCCGGCCTCATCGATCCGGTGAGGACCGTGTACGCGGTGGCCCCGCCGATCTTCGGCACCACGACCGTCAGTCCCAGGATGACGACGACGAGCCCCGCGACCAGCAGGGCGATCGCCCTGCCGGCCACGGTGCGCACGGTGCGCAGGCTCGTCATCGTCATGTCTCCTGGAAGAGGCGGATCAGGGAGTGACCGTGTGGTTGTCGGTCTGGGTGACGGTCAGCCCGATGGCGTCGTAGGTGACCGAGTCACCCTGCGAGGAGTTGTCGATCGCGGTCCCGTACGGGAAGTCGACCTTGAAGTCAGCCACGATCGTGTAGTCACCCTCGTCGAACTCCGAAGCCGTGCCAGGGGTCACGGTCACCGGTGCGCCGCCCGCCTTGGTGATGGTGAAGACCGAGGAGTTGGTCGAGAGCGCCGACTTCAGGTCGCCGCTCGAGGTCGGCAGGCCGACGTCGAGCTTCGCGGCCAGGTGGTCACCGGTCGAGGAGATCGTGTACGTGCAGGTCTTGGTCAGCGAGTCGCCCGGGACCAGCAGACGACCGTTCAGGTCGCCGCCGGCGCCGCCGACGCCGTCGAGCTGCCAGTCACCACACGTGGTCAGGTTGAGGTCGAGGGTGCCGGCGGTGATCGTGGAACCGGCGATCGAGGCGTTGTCGGACCAGAACGCGAGGGTGCTGGCTCCGCCGAGCAGAAGGGAACCGGCAGCGGCCGCAGCGAGCGCGCCCTTGGTGGACTTCTTCATGGTGTCTCCTCCAGGAGATTTGTAATGGTTTGAGGTGGTACGCCCTCTTTAACGACGCATCCCCGAGTGAGTTATCACCATGTGATGGATAAATCGGATTCACGAATTACCGACCAGTTGAGACCGTTTTGGTCCAGACCGGAAATCCGGCGTATCGGACAATGATGGAAAACGGGCCTTGCTGGTTCAGCAATGCCTGTAGAACCCCTCGGGCCCCACCAGCCTCAGTCGCGGATGCTGCCGAGGATGAGCTCGTCCAGCGAGAGATCAGGGTCGAGCTCAGCACCGCGGTCGCGGGCGTGGCCCTCGATCTGGAACCAGACCGAACGGGCCAGGTGAGCCGCCAGGACGTCAGCAGCAGGCACCTGCTGCTCACGAGCCAACCAGAACCGGACGGTCCCGACCGCCTGACCGACGATGCCGAAGACCAACGGATCGAGAATGTGCCGGTCGTCGTCGGACAGCCGCACGGAGAGCAGGTTGGCGCCGGACGTCACCAGCATCGCGATCAGGCTCCCGATCTGCTCGGTGACCTGGATGACGTCGCCGAGCCGATCGGCGTCCTGACTCTCGGCCGCGCCGATGCGGTGCAGGGCCGGGTGGGCAGCGGCCCAGGCGACGTAGGCGCCGACGATCCGCTCGATGATCTGCTGGATCGTTCCCGACAGCTCGAACTGCGGGACGAGCTCGGCCATCAGCAGCTCGAGGATCCGCTTCTGGACGGCGCGGTCCAGGTCGGCCCGGTCGGTGAAGTGCCGGTATAGCACAGCCCGACCCAGTCCGGCCTCCTCGGCGATCTGGCGTACGTGGACCTCGGCCCCGACCGGCTCACGCTCGATCACCACCACGGCGGCGTCGAGGATCTGGGCCCGACGCTCCTCACGGTGTGCAGCCCACCGCTCGCCCCGACCATCGGAGGCAGCGGCGGGTGTCGGGGTCACGCCCTCGAGCCTAGGGCTCTCCGTCCGCGTCCGCTTCCGCCGACACGACGGGTCGAGGAGGCTGCCTCGGCCACCGCGACCATCTCAGCGGTGTCCAGCATCTTGAGGCGACCGCGATCCGATGCCTCACCGCGCCTCAGCTCCTCGCGGTCGATCGCTCGCCACCCGGCCAGATCGACCACGTCGTAGGCCGCCAACCAGGCCTCCAGCTCGGCATCGGTCCCCGCCGCCGGCGTCAGCGCACCGGCATCGAGGTCGTCGAGCAGGGAGGTGACGGTCTCTTCCGAGCAGCTCTTGTTGGTGCCGATGAACCCGCTGGGACCACGCTTGATCCAGCCGGCGACGTACGTTCCCGGGACGACCCGGCCGTGGTCGTTCGGCACGGTCCCGGTGGCCTCGTCGAACGGCAGCCCGTCGACCGCCGTCCCCCGGTAGCCGACCGAGCGGAGCACCATCGAGGTCTCGATGACCTCGACGTCACCGGTAGGCAGCGCCGACAGGACACCTCCCACGTCGGTGAGTCGGGTACGCGTGACCTCGATCGCCTCGACGTTCTCCTCGCCCAGGATCCGCACCGGAGCCGTCTGGAACCGGAGCACGATCCGCCGACGACCCGGAACCGGGACGCGTTCGGCGAGCTCGGCCAGCAGTCGCGTCTTCGGGGTGTCGGCAGGGATCTCCTCGCCGCCGTTGTCGACGATCACGTCGACGTCGACGAGCCCGGCCAGCCCGATCAGCTCCGGCATCGTGAACGCCGCCTGGGCGGGACCGCGACGACCGAGTACCAGCACCTCGCGGACGTTGCTCCCGCGCAAGGTGGCCAGGGGAAGTGCAGCGATGTCGGTGGGCTTCAACGAATCCGGGTCGGCCGTCAGGATCCGGGCCACGTCGAGAGCAACGTTGCCGTTGCCGACGATGACCACCCGCTCGCCCCCCAGGTCGACCGGTGCGTCCTGGCTCTCGGGGTGCCCGTTGTACCAGGCGACGACCTCGGTGGCCGAGGTGCTGCCGATCAGGTCCTCGCCGTCGATCCCCAGGGAACGGTCGGCCGACGCACCCACCGCGTAGATGACGCCGTCGTAGCGCGCCGCGAGGTCGTCGTGGGAGATCTGGTCGCCGACCTCGAGGTTGAGCCGGTACCGGAACCCGGGCTGCCCCTCGATGGCGGCGAACAGCCGGGTGACCTGCTTGGTGTGCTGGTGGTCCGGCGCGACACCGGCGCGGGCCAGGCCGTACGGCGTCGGGAGCCGGTCGAAGACGTCCACCCGGACCCCCGCGTGCTTGAGGAGCTCGTCGGCTGCGTACAGGCCTGCAGGACCGGCGCCCACGATCGCGACCCGGATCTCGCTGGAGACCGGCCGCAGCGGCGGGATCACCGCGAGCGGCGTCCGGTCCGCATGCGGCTGGCCCTCGAAGTAGAGCCGGTTCAGGTCGATGAACGGGAGCTCGGCATCGGTCAGCTTGGTGTGCGGCTTGATCGCGTCGACCGGGCACGCCGTCGTGCAGGCACCGCAGTCGACGCACGCCTTCGGGTCGACGTACAGCATCTCCGCCTCGGCGAAGCCGGGCTCGCCCGGCGCCGGGTGGATGCAGTTGACCGGGCAGGCGATGACGCAGGAGGCGTCGCTGCAACAGGACTGCGTGACGACGTACGGCACGGCTCAGGCGGCCCGGCGGGCTGACGCCGCGGCCCGCTTGCGGGCGCTCGGCTTGACCGGCTCGCTGCGGTAGCGCGCGCCGTTGCCGTCGATCTTGAGCGCCTTCCAGACCCGACGGGAGACCGGGTTCATCAGGTCGAGCTCGTCGGCCAGGGCGCGGACGTCGTAGAAGACGTCGCTGAGCATCTCGCGGGCCTCGGGGCTGTCCCAGAAGACCTCCTTGAGGACCTCCTTCGGAACGCCGACCTGCTCGGTCATCTCCTTGCCCGGCACCATGATCGCGTCGCCGAGGACCCGCATCACCACCGGGAGGACCACCGACAGCATGCCCTTGGAGACGCGGCCGACCTTGGGGACGTTGCGCTTGAGGTACTCGTGCGCGAACGAGATGTGCCGGGCCTCCTCGGCGATGTGGATCTGCATGATCCGCTGCAGCAGCGGGTGCATCGCCTCCCCCTCGCGCAGGATCGCCTTCTGCAGGTGGTCGATCGGCTCCTCGCCGGCCAGGACGCCCATGAAGAAGACGATCGAGAGCGGGCGCGCGGCCAGCGGCAGGAACGGGGCCACGGCGCGGAAGTAGCGCGGACCGCCGGGGACGTCGATCCCGGTGCGGTTCACGAACTCCTGGAACATCTGGGTGTGGTGGGTCTCCTCGGTCGCCTCGTGGGTGACGTACCGGTACTCCGGAGAGCCGTTCGGCAGACCCATCACGTACTCCATGAGCCCGCGGATCAGGATGTTCTCGAACTGCAGGCCGACCTTGGTGACGTTGGCCTGGCGCCACAGACCGATCTCGATCTGGCGGTCCAGCGGGAGCGACTGGTACCAGGCGCTGCGACCGAGGGCGTCCGCCTTCGGGAGCACCCAGCGCGGGTCGTCACGCCTGATCGCGTAGTCCGGGTTGTCCCAGTCGATGTCGAGCCACGGGTCGAAGTGCTGGTGGACCGAACCCTCCGACAGGGTCTGCAGCTTCTCTTCGTACGTCTGGATCGCGGCGGTCATGTTGAACTCCTCGTGAAGACGCCATTGTCTGGTGGCACGGTTTCGACATCTCCGAGGTTAGTGTGACGCGGCGTCACATGTAAATAGGTATCTGTGACTTCGTGTCACGGATACCTTCGGTCCGGCGAGTTCCCGCGCGAACGCCGAGGGTCGTGTGCGCCAGGTCACGGTGAAAGGGGCCTGACGCGCGCTTCACAAAGGCGTGGCGCACGCTCGGCCGGGACCGGATGGCCGCGAAGGTGAGCGATTTCGGGAGGCCCGACTCAAGAGTGCGGGAGGCCCGACTCAACAGCGCGGGAGGCCCGACTCAACAGGCCGGCGACGCCAGTGGGCGGAGACCTCGATCCGGCCCTCGTCGAAGTGCGCCGCCAGCCCGGCGGTGGCGAAGACCGAGAGGGCAGCGTCCAGGAGCTCGTCCCCGGGGGCGGTGTTCGCCGTGCTCGGGTGCCACAGATTGACCTCGAGCATCCCCTCGTCGACCGCGTGCCAGACGTCCGGCGCGGTGAACCAGGCGATGCCACGAGCCGCGGAGCCAGACCGGGCGAGCTCGTCCCGGGCGCTCCAGTGGTCCGGGCAGCCTTGCAGGACCACCACTCCCCTGGCCTCCAGCGCCGTGAAGGCCTCCTGCAGCCGGTCGTAGTCGGTCCGACCGGTCCAGCCGGCGGCTTCCTGCAGCCACTCCGACCGTGCGGTGGCGATCCAGGAGGCAGCCGTCTGCTCACCGTCGAGCGACGGGTGGTCGGCCCGCACGGCCTCGATCACCTGGGCGAGGACCTCGGCCGGACTACCGAGCCCCGAGCGCACCAGTACGTCGACCCAGGCACGGGTCTCCTCGGCGGCTCGCTCGGAGCGCCGACGCGGCACGGACTACCAGCCGCGCTCGGCCAGCCGGTGCGGCTGCGGGATGTCCTCGACGTTAATCCCGACCATGGCCTCACCCAGACCGCGGGAGACCTTGGCCACCATGTCCGGATCGTCGTGGAAGGTGGTGGCCTTGACGATCGCCTCGGCGCGCTGGGCCGGGTTCCCGGACTTGAAGATGCCCGAGCCGACGAACACGCCCTCGGCGCCGAGCTGCATCATCATCGCGGCATCCGCCGGCGTGGCGATGCCGCCCGCGGTGAACAGCACCACCGGCAGCTTGCCGTTCTTGGCAACCTCGTGGACCAGCTCGTACGGCGCCTGGAGCTCCTTCGCCGCGACGTACAGCTCGTCGTCGTGCAGGGCACCGAGGCGGCGGATCTCGCCCAGGATGGTGCGCATGTGGGTGACCGCGTTCGAGACGTCACCGGTGCCGGCCTCGCCCTTGGAGCGAATCATGGCGGCACCCTCGGTGATCCGGCGGAGCGCCTCACCGAGGTTGGTCGCACCGCAGACGAACGGCGCCGTGAAGACCCACTTGTCGATGTGGTTCGCGTAGTCGGCCGGGGTCAGCACCTCGGACTCGTCGATGTAGTCGACCCCCAGCGACTGCAGGACCTGAGCCTCGGCGAAGTGCCCGATCCGGGCCTTGGCCATCACCGGGATCGAGACGGCCTCGATGATGCCGTCGATCATGTCCGGGTCGCTCATCCGGGAGACGCCACCCTGGGCGCGGATGTCGGCAGGAACCCGCTCGAGCGCCATCACGGCGACCGCGCCGGCGTCCTCGGCGATCTTCGCCTGCTCGGCGTTGACGACGTCCATGATCACGCCGCCCTTGAGCATCTCGGCCATCCCGCGCTTCACGCGCGAGGTTCCGGTGCCGGTGGTTTCAGTCGCCGCTGCGGGTGAGTTGTTCTGCTCTGCTGACATGCTCCCAGCCTACTTCTGGCCGGTGAGCACGTGACCGCCGGGTCAGCCCTCGGACGAGGGCGTCAGGCCCTCGTCCGCCTGTCCGGAAGGCGATTCTGCGGCAATCTCGGCCACCACCTGCTGGTGCACGACCTGAACCCGTTGGAAGACGGTGATCGTGTTCGCCAGGGCGAGCAGCCCGAGGGCGATCGGGATCGCGATCAGCCAGTCCTCACCGCCGCCGAGGATGTTGATCAGGTCGGCGAGGCCCGTCGTGACCAGGATGAAGACCAACCGGTCGGCGCGCTCGGCGATCCCGACCTTGGCCTGCAGCCCGAGCGACTCGGCGCGAGCGCGGGCGTAGGAGGTGACTGACCCCATGGACAGGCAGTAGATGGCCAGCGCTGCGTACCCGTCGTTGTCACCGGGCCCGACGTAGTACATCGCCAGGGCGCCGAAGATGGCTGCATCGCCGATCCGGTCGAGCGTGGAGTCCCAGAACGCCCCGAACTTGGAGGTGTTCCCGGTCAGCCGGGCCATGTAGCCGTCCATGATGTCGCTGAAGACGAACGCAGTGATGACCAGCACACCGGCGAGCAGCTTCCCGGTCGGGAAGAAGATCACGGCACCGGCGACGACCCCCACGGTGCCCACGAAGGTGACGGTGTTCGGGCTGATCCCCCACCGGATGAAGAGGTTGGCGAGGGGCGCCCAGATATTGGTCCAGAACTGACGGAATCTCTCAAGCATGATGTCAGCAGGCTACCGGGAATTCGTCCGGGAAAAGTTGCAAGGGTGGGGCCCTGCGGTGCTCCTACCTAGGTAACCACCCTGAGCAGGAGGACCGACCCGTGCCCGCAGACCCGAGCGTCTCAGTAGGATCCCAGCGTGGACGCGCTCTCGGGACCGACCGATGCCGAGCTGGTGGCACGCGTCCTGCAGGCCGACCGGGACGCCTTCGCGACCGTCTACGACCGGTACGGCCCTCGGCTCTACGACTTCGCCTACTCGATGCTGCGGCACCGCGAGGATGCCGCGGACGCGGTAGCCGACTCGTTCGTGACCTTGGCCGAGAAGCTCTCTCAGCTCCGCGAACCGGACCGGCTGCGCCCCTGGCTCTACGCCATCGTGCGCAGCGAGTGCCTGCGCCGGCTGAAGGCCCGGAAACGGGTCTCCTACGGCGACGACGAACAGCTGCTGGCGATGGCTGACGACGCAGCGACCCCGGAGCAGGCAGCCGAGCGAGCGATGCTGACCCAGCTCGTCTGGGACGCAGCCGCTGGTCTGGCCGACCGCGACCGCGCCCTGCTGGACCTGCACCTGCGCCAGGGGCTGGACGGCGCCGAGCTGGGTGAGGCGATGGGCGTCACCGCCGCCAACGCCTACGTGATGCTCAACCGGCTGCGTGCCCAGGTCGACCGCTCGCTGGGCGCGCTGATGATCGCGCGCCTGGGACGTGACGACTGCACCGAGCTCGACGTCCTGCTGGCCGACTGGGACGGCTCGTTCTCGCCGCTGATCCGGAAACGGGTCGCCCGCCACGTCGACGGGTGCGAGATCTGCGGCGAGCGCCGTACGAAGATCCTCAGCCCGTGGATGCTGCTGGCCGGCGTGCCGGTCTTCGTGGCGCCGCTCACGTTGCGCGATCGGGTCCTGGGCGACACCCAGCTGGTGGCCTACTCAGGTGCGCCGACCGCGTCGAGCGGCTGGAGCACCCGCGCCAAGGGTGCGGCCGCTGCGGCCGCACTGGTGGCCGCAGCCTCGGTCACCGCAGTGGTCTGGTCGAACGGCACGGACCCGACCACCGTCGCGGGCGCCCCGACCCCGTCGGTTCTGGACCCGTCATCAGCTTCTTCCGGGGGGGCGCTTCCGGGACTTCCCACCCCGGGCACGACCGCGGACCCGACGGGCGGGCCGGGCAGCGCGACCGCGTCGCCCTCGGCCCAGCCGTCCGTCGAGAGCACGCAGCTGCCCGGCACGCTCGCACTGTCCACCCGGTCGATCGACCTCGGACTGACCCGCACGAGCGGTTCGGTGCGGGTCAGCGGGAAGGGTGCCGTCCCGGTGACCTTCTTCGCGAGCTCGAACGCCGCCTGGCTCTCGGCGTCCCCGTCCTCGGACACCGTGACCGGGACCTCGAGCACCACGATGGTCGTCACGGCGAATCGGGGCCGGGTCGCCGAAGGCACCTCGACCGGCCGGATCCAGCTGACCTGGAACGGCGGCTCGGCCACGATCACGGTGACGCTGCGCCAGGAGAACGATCCGGTGGTCGGCAGGCCTGCGGCGCCCGCGGGCGCGTCGTGCTCGCTCCCGGTCGCCGTCGAGGCGTCCGACGACACCGGACTGGAGACGGTGAAGCTGCGCTGGTCCGGCCCCGACGGAACCGGCGGCACCCTGACGATGCAGCGGTCCGCGGGTCGCTGGGAGACCACCATCGAACCGATCCAGCTCGGCGGCCCGTACACGCTGCGGGCGATAGCGACGGACAGCCGCGGAAACACCACCACCGGCCCGGCACTGACCCTGGACGTCAACCCCTGCCCGGGATAGTTGCAAGGATCTAGCCACCCGGACCTCCTACTCGTGTGAGAACACGAGAGCACGCAACGCGGACCGCCACGGTCTCGAAGACCCTCGGCATCGCCCTGAGCGCCCTGAGCGCCCTGAGCGCCCTGACAGCGTGCTCGGGTGCTGGTCCGGCACCGGCGGTCCCGCCTCAGCCGGTGACGGTCGTCGCGACGGGTCCGGCGCCGCGGCACGTCGGCCGCCCGACGCGGGTCCAGATCCCTGCCATCGGGGTCGACGAAGCGCTGCACGGCGTCGGGCTGACGTCCGCGGGTGCGATGCAGACCCCCGACTTCGGCGATGCCGGCTGGTACGACCTCGGCCCACGCCCCGGCGCCCGGGGACCGGCCGTGATCGTCGCCCACGTCCACGGCCCGGCCGGGGACGACGTCTTCGCCGAGCTCGACGAGCTGGAGCCAGGCGACCGGGTGACCGTACGGCGCACCGACGGGACCACGGTCTTCATCGTCGACGCCGTCGAGCAGACCAGGAAGGAAACGCTGCCGACCCGACGGATCTGGAACGAGACCGACCAGGCCGTCCTGCGGCTGATCACCTGCGGCGGCGAGCCCGACCCGGTCACCCGGATGTACCCCGACAACACGGTCGTCTACGCGCACGCGGTCGGCTGAAACGGTTCCAAAAAGTCTTGCCGAAAAAGTTGCAAGGACTTCTGGTCCCGGTGCTCCTACCTACAGCAAGCCGAGAACTTCACAGCACGACACCCAACTGAGAACCACCACACCTGAGGAGAACATCATGAACCGCACCATCCGCACCCTGATCATCGCCGGCCCGCTCGCTGCCGCCGCCCTGACCTTGACCCCCGGCGTCGCCAGCGCCGAGACCCCGGCACCCCACCCCGGTCCGGTCATCGTGATGCCGGCCGAGCCGGGCGACCCCGCGCCGAAGGACATCGCGATCCCCGAGCCGCAGCCGGAGCCGGGCCCGCAGGTCCCGGACGACAAGGCCCCGGTCCCGCCGAAGGACACCGAGCCCGACCCGGCCCCCGAGGTTCCCGACCACAACGACGACATCACCGACGTCCCCAACTGCACCCACGGTTGCGGCGACGACGAGACCCCGGACTTCCCGCTCGACAGCGGCTGCTTCGAGGACTGCGACCTGCCCGAGGAGCCCCAGGACGAAACCCCGAAGGGCACCCAGGGTGCGCCCGAAGCCCCGCAGAACCAGGACACCGGGATCGTCACGCCGACCCGCGTCGACGCCGGCCTCGGTAGCCCGCTCGCCGAGAACGACGGCAGCGGCCTGGACCTGTCGTTCGTCCTGATCGGCGGTGCGCTGGTGACCGCAACGGGTGCGGCGTACGCCGCTCGCGCCCGCAACCGGCGTACCGCGTGACCCCCAGCTCCTGCTGGGGGTAGGAGCTGATCTCGGGGGAACAGGGCCTCGCACCTCCGGGTGCGGGGCCCTGACTCGTCCCTAGAGTTCGACCGGCCAGGCGTCCGCCAGCAGCGACCGGGTCTCGGTCAGCAGCTGGGGCAACGGCTTCGTCCGTCCGATGACCGGCATGAAGTTGGCGTCGCCGGACCACCGCGGGACGACGTGCTGGTGCAGGTGGGCGGCGATCCCGGCGCCCGCGATCGGCCCCTGGTTCATCCCGAGGTTGAAACCCTGGGCGCCGCTGACCGCTCGGATCGTCCGCATCGCGGACTGGGTGAGCGCGGCGACCTCGTGGGTCTCGTCCTCGGTCAGGTCGGTGTAGTCCGCGACGTGCCGGAACGGGCAGACCAGCAGGTGCCCGGAGTTGTACGGGAACAGGTTCAGCACCACGTACGCCGAGACGCCCCGGTGCACGACCAGTCCCGCCTCGTCGTCGAGCGCCGGGATCCGGCAGAACGGGCACTCCGCCTCGGAGTCGTCGGCCGGTTTGCTCTCACCCCGGATGTAGGCCATCCGGTGCGGGGTCCAGAGCCGCTCGAGCTGGTCGGGCTGGCCCAGACCGTCTTGATGCAGCCCGTCCTGGTGGAAGCTCTCCTCGGTCACGGGCGGTCAGACCTGGACGCGATCGGCGACTGCCTGCGCGACCCGGGCGATGGCCTCGTCGATCGGCACACCGTTGTCCTGGCGCCCGTCGCGGTAGCGGAACGAGACCGCGCCGGCTTCGACGTCGTCGGCGCCGGCGATCAGCATGAACGGAACCTTCTGGAGCTGGGCGTTGCGGATCTTCTTCTGCATCCGGTCGTCGGAGTCGTCGACCTCGACCCGGAGCCCCGCAGCCTTCATCTTCGCGGCGACGTCGTACAGGTAGTCGGCGAAGGTGTCGGCGACCGGGATCGCTTGGACCTGAACCGGCGCCAGCCACGGCGGGAACGCCCCGGCGTAGTGCTCGACCAGGACGCCGAAGAACCGCTCCAGCGAACCGAACTTCGCCGAGTGGATCATCACCGGCTGGTGCTTCTGGCCGTCCGCGCCGTTGTACTCCAGCTCGAAGCGCGCTGGCTGGTTGAAGTCGTACTGGATGGTCGACATCTGCCAGGTACGGCCGATCGCGTCGCGGCACTGCACCGAGACCTTCGGACCGTAGAACGCCGCGCCGCCCGGGTCCGGGACCAGGTCGAGGCCGGACTCGATACAGACGTCCTCGAGCACCTTGGTCGCGATCGCCCAGTCCTCGTCGGAGCCGACGAACTTGTCGGGCTTGGAGTCGTCGCGGGTGGAGAGCTCGAGGTAGAAGTCGTCGAGCCCGAAGTCCTTGAGCAGGCCGAGCACGAAGTTCAGCAGGTGCTTGATCTCACCGGGTGCCTGCTCGGCAGTCACGTAGGAGTGCGAGTCGTCCTGGGTCAGACCGCGCACGCGGGTCAGACCGTGCACGACGCCGGACTTCTCGTAGCGGTAGACCGAGCCGAACTCGAAGAGCCGCAGCGGGAGCTCACGGTAGGAGCGTCCGCGGGAGCGGTAGATCAGGTTGTGCATCGGGCAGTTCATCGGCTTGACCATGTAGTTCGAGCCTTCGAACTCCATCGGCGGGAACATGGTGTCGGCGTAGTACGGCAGGTGGCCCGAGGTGTAGAAGAGCTGGTCCTTGGTGATGTGCGGCGTGCCGACGTACTCGAAGCCCTCCTCGATGTGGCGCTGGCGGACGTAGTCCTCCATCACCCGCTTGAGGACGCCGCCCTTGGGGTGGAAGACCGCCAGCCCCGAGCCGATCTCGTCGGGGAAGCTGAACAGGTCGAGGTCGCGTCCGAGCTTGCGGTGGTCGCGGCGCTCGGCCTCCTCGATCCGGAACAGGTGCTCGTCGAGGGCTTCCTTGGTCTCCCACGCGGTGCCGTAGATCCGCTGGAGCTGCTTGTTCTTCTCGTTGCCGCGCCAGTACGCCGCGGCGCTGCGCATCAGCTTGAACGCGGGGATCCGCTTGGTGGTCGGCAGGTGCGGACCGCGGCAGAGGTCCTTCCAGGCGATCTCACCGTTGCGGTCGAGGTTGTCGTAGATGGTCAGCTCGCCGGCGCCCACCTCGGCCGAGGCGCCCTCGGCGGCTTCCCCGGCGTTGCCCTTGAGGCCGATCAGCTCGAGCTTGTAGGGCTCGTCGGCCAGCTCGATCCGGGCGTCGTCGTCGTTGGTGACCCGGCGGGAGAACTTCTGGTTCTCCTTGATGATCTTGCGCATCCGGGTCTCGATCTTGACCAGGTCGTCGGGGACGAACGGGGTCTCGACGTCGAAGTCGTAGTAGAAGCCGTTCTCGACCGGCGGCCCGATCCCGAGCTTCGCGTCCGGGTAGAGGTCCTGGACGGCCTGCGCCAGCACGTGCGCGGTCGAGTGCCGCAGGATGTCGCGGCCGTCGGCGCTACCGATCAGGACGCCCTCGACGTCGTCGCCCTCCGCGACCTCGTAGGAGAGGTCCTTCAGGACGCCTCCGACCCGCGCAGCGATGACATCCGGCTCGTCCTTGAACAACTCCCAGGCTTTGGTCACCCGATGATGCTAGCGACGCGGCCCCACCACTGCCGAACGGGTTACAGGTCGCGGTACCGCTGGGCCGCAGCAAGCTTCTCGGCCAGCAGGTCGGCATCGACGCGCCGGGCCTTCTCGGGCGGCCAGGCACTCGGGTCCCCGTCGTTGTAGAGCCCCGCGTAGGCGGCGGTGTCCCGCTGGAAGCGCCAGCCCTCGGCCAACGGACCGACGTCGTAGGCGTCGTACCCGATCGCGTCGAAGAACCGGGTCACCGCCTGCTTGGCGGCCGCGTCGTCACCGGCGATCGCCAGCACGCTGCGATCCGGGGAACCCGTCGGCCGGGCCAGGTCTCCGAGGAACGCGAAGTAGATGTTGTTGAAGCCCTTGACCACCTGCGACTCCGGCAGGTGAGCCTGGAGCAGCTCCGAGGTCGTGGTCGACTCGTCGTCGAGCGCGGCGATGTTCCCGTCACGCTGCGGGTAGTAGTTGTTGGTGTCGATCACGACCTTGCCGCGCAGCGGCTCGACCGGCACCTCGGGTACCGCCTTGAGCGGGACGGTCACCACGACCAGGTCCCCGGCTTCGGCCGCTTCGGCGGGGGTCGCCGCCCGGGCTGGATCGCCGAGCTCGGCGACCAGGTCCGCCAGGGTCTCCGGGCCCCGACTGTTGCTCAGCACCACCTCGAAACCGGCGGCGACCGCCAGTCGTGCGACGGTGCTGCCGATGTTGCCGCTGCCGATCAATCCGATTGTCGTCATACCTGGCCGAACCCGTCAGCGCGGCCCGGCATTCCTGACGACGGCGGTCGAGCAGGGGTTCAGCGCCGACGGTCGGGGTGCGGGTCGGCATCCAGGTCGGGCGCCCACGCGACCCCGTTGATGTGCGAGCCGCCGTCGACGAAGAGCGTGTTGCCGGTCAGGTAGCGGGACCCGTCGGAGGCGAGGAAGACCGCGACGGGTGCGATGTCGTCGTACGGGTCGCCCATCCGGCCCATCGGATTGGCGGCGTCCGCGAGGGCGACCAGCTCGGGGTACTCCCCGATCGCACGCAGGAAGGCCTGGCTCTTGGCAGCCGGGGCGATCGCGTTGACCGTGACGCCGGTCGGCGCCCACTCCCGGGCCGCCGTCCGGGTCAAGGCCCGGAGGGCTTCCTTGGCGGCGTTGTACTCCAGCGAGCCGACGTGGGCGTTGACGCCGTTGAGGCTGACCATGTTGATGATCCGGCCCCAGCCGCGTTCCACCATGTACGGGTACGCGGCCTTCATCGCCCAGAACGGGCCGAGGTAGCCGACCGCCATCCCGGCGTTCAAGGCCTCCCCGGTCTTGTCCTCGACACGCCCGATCGACCCGCCGCCCCAGGCGTTGTTGACCACGACGTCGATCGACCCGTAGGTCTCGACGGCAGCGGTCACGGCTCCTTCGACGTCCATCCGGCGGGCGACGTCGCACTTGACGAACAGCCCGTCGACCGCGGTCGCGACCTGGTGACCCTGGACCTCGTCGACGTCGGCCACGACGACCTTGGCGCCCTCCTCGGCGAACCGTTTCACCAGGCCGGCCCCGATCCCGGCGCCACCCCCGGTGATCAGCGCGACGCGCCCCTCGAGCTGCCGGCTCACGGCCGCGCCGCTTCGGATGCGCCCACCAGCAGGTCGCGGGCCTCGGTGCTCCCGGTCAGGGCGCGGGTCGTGCGGTGCACGATCTCCCAACGGGTGCGATCGGCCACGGATCTGCGGAGCCGCACCTGGTTGGCACCGGCACGTCGGACGCTGAACGCGCCGTCACGGTGTCGCACCAGCAACGACTCGCACACAGCGATCGCCTCGTCGCCGTCGATCCGGATGTGCGCCGGCCCGAGGAAGTGCGAGCAGCCGCCGTTGATGAGGTGCTGGTGCGCCTCGGAGCGGACCATGGCGTCGACGTCGGCGCGGCTGCGCATCTGCCAGCCCTCGACGTCGTACTGGCCGTCGACCGCCCAGAGTGCGGCTACGGCGGACGCGTCGCCAGCATCGACGAGCGGCCCGTACGACGCCATCAGACGGGTGATCGCGAGCTCGTCCTCGATGCGGGCGAGCCTGATCTCGAGCGCTGCAAGCCTGTCCTCGGTCATGCCGGTTAGATTAGAATGAATTCTAAGAATCTGGAAGGGCGACCATGACTGATCCACACCGCTACGGACCCTGGGCGCTGGTTGCCGGGGGTTCCGAGGGCGTCGGCTCCGCGTTCGCGATGCAGCTGGCGGCCGACGGTTTCAACCTGGTGCTGCTGGCCCGCAAACCGGTCCCGCTCGAGGAGACCGCAGCCGCCTGCCGGGCTCTCGGTGTCCAGGTCCGGCCCCTGGCCGTGGATCTCACCGACCCGGGCGCCGTTGCCAAGGTCGTCGCCGAGACCGACGACGTCGAGGTCGGCCTGCTGATCTACAACGCCGGCGCCAACACCCACAGCCTCGAGTTCCTGGACGGTGACCTGGACGCGTTCGGCGAGGTCGTCACCCTCAACGTGACCACGATGACGGCGCTGGTCCACCACTACGGGAACGCGATGCGCGGCCGTCGACGCGGTGGCATCGTCCTGGTCGGGTCGATGGCCAGCTACCTGGGTTCGACCCGCCACACGGTCTACGGCGGGGTGAAGGCCTTCAGCCGGATCTTCGCCGAGAGCCTGTGGCTGGAGCTGCGCGAGCACGGGGTCGACGTCGTCGAGCTCGTCCTCGGCGTGACCCGGACCCCGGCGATGGCGCGCGCCGGACTGGACTTCGAGGTCCCGGGCATGAAGGTTGCCGACCCCGCCGACGTCGCCCGCGAGGGACTGGCCAACATTGCGAACGGTCCGGTCCACATCGCGGCCGGGAACGACGAGTACCTGGCGATGCGGACCCATCCCGACCGGGCGAAGGTCGTGCTCGGAGCGCACGAGTTCATCAGCAAGCTGATGGGCCTGGACCGGAAGCGCTGAGGATGCCCCGGATCGCCGAGAACCGGCAGCCCGCAGAGCCGACGACCCCGGTGCAGCGGGACCGGTGCGACCGCGCCCTGGCCGCGGCGGCCCGACTCGGGGCCGTGCACGGTCTGGAGCACGTCCAGATGACCGAGGTCGCCGCCGAGGCCGGTCTGGCCGTCGGCACGCTCTACCGCTACTACCCCTCCAAGCACCACCTGTTCGCCGGCGTGCTGAGTCGCAACGTTGCCGCGCTGCGACCCGCCCGGTCAACGACTCCCCCGTCCGATCCGGCTGTGGCGGTCGCCGACCTGATGGCCGCGGCCTGCCGTTCCATGCTGCGGCACCCGAAGCTGGCCCGGGCGATGATGAACTCGGTCAACGCGGTGCGCTCGGAGACCCGCGCCTGGCCCGACACCACGATGCGCGACCGGATCGTCGAGGCCGCGGGCATCAGGGTGCCGAGCGACTCCGACCTGAGGCTCGCGCGTCTGGTCGAGCAGTGTGCCTACGGCGTGCTGACCTGGGCGGTTGCCGGCGAGTCGACCGCCGCCGAGGCCGAGGCCGACCTGCGCCGGGCGTGCCTGCTGCTGTGCGCCGGGTGGCGCTAGCTCAACGTGCCGTAGGCCAGCGGAACGTCCAGCGCGTCGTACAGACCGGGCTCGGCGACCGCCAACCACGGGATGGCCGCGACCAGGCGCCCCACCGCGGTGGCGTTGCCGCCCTCGGCTCGGTTCCCGAGGGCGTCCGTCGCCTCGACGCTGACCTCGATCCGCGGGTCCCCCTCGATGATCACCCGGTGAGCGCCGTCGCCGGTCGGAGGGACCGGCCAGTCCGGAGCGCACGAGGCGTGGATCCGGGTGACGTGCTCGCAGATGATCCTCGGCTCGCCGCCGACGATCCCCTGCACCTCGAAGCGGATGGCTCCCTGGGTACCGGCCCCGAACGTTCCCATGGTGGTGGTCGCGACGGTCTGGTCGAGCGGGCGCCGTTCGACGACCTCCCGGATCTCCTCGAGCTCGACGCCGAGGCCGCGCGCGATCATCCGGACCTGACCACCCCAGACCATGGTCGGGACGGTGGCCGCGATCATCGGGGCGTCGTACTCCATCGGCTGGCCCATGCCGACCAGGTACCGGACCGAGTCCTCCTGGTCGTAGGTGGTGTAGTCGAAGATCTCCTGGCAGCGGATCACCTGGACGTCGGTTCCCAGACCGCTGATCAGCAACGGCAGCACGTCGTTGCCCCAGCCGGGATCGACACCGTTCGCGAACAACGCGCCACGGCCGGCTTCGACCGCGGCCGCGACCGGGTCGCGGACCTCGGCCGGGGCGTTGCGCTGGTCGTACAGCGCGTACAGCGCCGGGGTGACCACCACGGCTCCGGCGGTGATCGCGCGGACCACGTCGGCCAGGGCGCCGTCAGGTCGGACGTCTCCGGACGCGGCGTAGACGACCGCACCAGGAGCAGCGGCCAGGACGGCCGCAACGTCGTCTGTGGCGGGCACACCGAGCACCCGGTCCATCCCCGCGAGCTCTCCCGCGTCACGGCCGACCTTGTCCGGGTTGTGCACGATCACCGCCGTGAGCTCCAGGGCGGGGTGGGCGTCGACAGCCTTGATGGCCAGGCGACCGACGTTGCCGGTCCCCCAGACGATGGTGGAGATCATGGGACCGACCCTAGAGCCAAACTGAAACGTGTTCTAGCCCACCAGCCGGACCTTCCGTCCAGCACGTGGAACACTTCGACTAGCCCCGGGGTCACCGCCGGACCTCGGGACGGACGTGAAGGAAACTCGATGACCCACCGCCGCACGATTCTCGGGCCGCTCGCGGCCGTTGCGCTGCTGTTGTCCGTGGCCGGCTGCTCGGACGATGCCCCGCAAGGGGTGGGCACGCCCGCGGCCGGTTCGGCAACGACGACGCCCCCGGCCCCGAGCGCGAGCAGTACTCCGACCGCGACCGCGACCGCGACCGCGACCAAGGTGGCCAACCAGCCGCTGACCTGTCCCGAGACGATGGCCGTGATCGCCGCGACCCGGGCCGTGCTCAACGAGCAGGGTGAGAGCTCGCCGACGATGTGCACGTTCGGCAGCTCGAACACCAGCGCCACTGGCTCCATCCAGAGCGAGGAGGCGTTCGGCAGCAGGTCGCTGCAGGGTTACCGCACAGCGATGCGTGCCGCCAACGGGAAGATCAAGGGGATCAGGACCGCGGTCAAGGACCGCCCCGATTTCGGGATCGGCGCCTTCCAGGTCACCTTCACCGGGGGCCGTTCCGGCGCCATCACCAATCTGGTCGTCCCTCGACCCAACGGGCAGTTCGCCAGCGTGAGCGCCAGCCGCGTCAAGGACGGGAAGTTCCTCTCCGACCTGGCACTCACCGAGGGACTGGCCCGGGCGTTCCTCGACGGGTAGGCAGGGCCGGAAAGCAGTGGAGCCCGACCGCTGACGCGGCCGGGCCCTGCTGATCGGTGGGCGATACTGGGTTCGAACCAGTGACCTCTTCGGTGTGAACGAAGCGCGCTACCACTGCGCCAATCGCCCGATCTTTGTGCGACGAGAACCTTAGCCCATCCCGCCTGCGGAGTTCACATCCGGCCTACATGCCGGGGAGCTCGGGCAGGAAGCCGAAGACAGATTGGGCCTTGTTCCACAGCGTGATCGACCATCCGGGCCAGTCCCGGACAGCGATGTAGGTCGCGGCCGCACCGGCGGCCAGGAGTCCGCCTCCGAAGGTGAGGATGATCCGCCGCCGGCGGACCTCGGGGTCCATCGCCATCGCGACTTCCTTGGCCTCGTCGAGCTTGCGACGCGCCGACTGCAGCCAACGGTCGGCCCAGGCGTACTCGGTAGCCAGGATCGCCAGGCCCGCCACGATCGCCACCAGTCCCGGACCGGGGGCGACCAGCATCACGACCCCCGCGCCGATGACCAGGACGCCGATCAGGGTGACCACGATCTTGGTGGTCGCAGCGACCGCGCGGTTCCGGTGCAGGTGTCCGTGCCACCGGTGGTAGCGCGACTGGGGGCTGGGTTCGGCTGCGTCGGGCACTGTCATGGGCCCAGCCTGCCAAACCGGTGTCTGACAGCCGGTGCGAGCTCTTGTTGAACCGGTACAACCGGTCTAGCCCAATTGACCCCCAAATTAGACCAGACGCTTGATTTTGCTAGACCACTACCCCCAAAACGGTCCTAAAACCCCCTGAAGGACTTGCCAAGGCGTGAGCACTGACACACCCTCAGATTGTCGCGCTGGGAGCTTGCGGGAGGGCTTGCTCCATCAGATGGGACCAGGTGAAAGGCAAGACCATGCAGAAAGTTACGACGCAAGCGATCACCGAAGCCATGCAGATGGAATTCGTCGACACCGAGGGAATCTCGACGCCGCTGCGGGCCTCGTTCGAGTACACGACCGCCGACCCGTACGCGGTCAGCATCCTGTTCCAGGGTGAGCCGGTTCCGGTGCGCTGGACGTTTGCTCGTGACCTGCTGATCGAGGGCTTCTACGAGCCCACCGGCGACGGTGACGTCCACGTGTGGCCCTGCCTGAGTGCCGAGGGATGCGCCGTGGTCATCCTGGAGCTCAACTCCCCCAGCGGCGAGGTCCTGATCCAGGTCAGCTCGCGCACCCTGGCCGCCTTCATCCACCAGATGCTGGCCAAGGTCGCTGTCGGTGCCGAAGAAGACCTGATCGACTTCGACGACGAGCTCGTCGAGCTGCTCAGCGCGTAGCCCCGGCCGACCTACGGGTCGATGCCGGCGGCCTCGCGCTGGGCCCAGGTCTCCATGGCCTGGAGCGTCAGCGGTCCCGGGGTCGGGAGCTCGCGGTCGTCGAGCCGGCGCAGCGGTTGCACGTCGCGCGTCGTCGAGACCAGGAAGAGCTCAGCTGCCTGACCGAGCACCGCGAGTGGCTCGTCGACCTCACGAATGTCGCACCACTCCAGGACCAGAGCCCGAGTCACTCCCGCCAGGCAGCCGGACGCCAGGGTCGGCGTCCGTATCTCTCCGTCGATGACGTAGCAGAGGTTCGACCCGGTGCCCTCGCAGACGTTCCCCAGGGTGTTGCCGAAGATAGCCTCGGTAGCCCCGCGCTCGTGCGCGTAGGACAGCGCGACGACGTTCTCGGCGTACGACGTGGTCTTCAGGCCGGCGACCGCGCTCCGCTCGTTGCGCACCCACGGCACCACCACCGCATCGGTGAACGGCGCCGCCGGCTGCATCGGCACGGCGGCCACCACCAAGCTTGGCGGCCCGCCCCCGCGACCGGAACCCATCGCGGCCGGTCCAGCCGTCCAGGTGATCCGCAGCCGACCCAGGGGCAGGTCCTGCTCGCCCAGGACGGCGTCGATCGCGTCGCGCACCTGCGCGAGGTCCGGTGCCAGCAACCCGAGACCAGCCGCCGAGACCAGGAGTCGGTCGAGGTGCCGGGTCAACGCGAACGGTCTGCTTCCGACGATCTTGACGGCCTCGAAGACCCCGTCACCCACCGTGAACCCGTGGTCGTCGACCCGGATCACCGCCGTCTCGGAGTCCGTCAGCACCACACCGTTGAACCAAACCCGCATGGCTCGAGCCTAGGCTGTCGCCCGGCTCAACACGCCTAACCAGGGGGTCGAATTGGACCATCGGTACGCATCCGCTACTGTTCTCTTCGCGCCTCCGACCAGTCGGAGTTCGCAGGCGGACATAGCTCAGTTGGTAGAGCGCAACCTTGCCAAGGTTGAGGTCGCGAGTTCGAGTCTCGTTGTCCGCTCGGAGTAGTAACAGCCGAACCTCCACGGTGGGTTGGCCGAGAGGCGAGGCAACGGACTGCAAATCCGTCTACACGGGTTCAAATCCCGTACCCACCTCAACACAACTAAACGTTTCATCCCGGGCGATTGGCGCAGCGGTAGCGCGCTTCCCTGACACGGAAGAGGTCACTGGTTCAAACCCAGTATCGCCCACAGTGAAGAAACAGCCCCTGACCTGCGGAAACGCAGATCAGGGGCTGTTTCGTCCCTGCTGGAGCAGCCTGAGCCTGCAGGACAGCCTCTCAACGAGAGGAACCGCCCGTGAGTACCAAAGGGACCGTCCTCGTCCGAAGCTGCGTGCAGTCCGGGCTTGGCGCTACTCCGACTCGTCCGAGGTCTGAGGGATGCCGACGCCGTACCCGCGGTGTGCTCGTTCGGCCATCGTGAAGTCCGCAATCGTGAGGTTGATCCGGGCCGCCCTCAAGGCTCGCCGCCGGGCTATCCCCGGCGGGGGAAGGTCGGCTATCAAGGGGTACGCGCCCGGAACCGCGTTGTCATCCATTCCTTCGTGGTGCCCGAATCTGGCTCAGCCCAATCTGTCGGGGCCAGGGCCCGTTCCTCGTCGGATCGGCCACTCGCCAGCGCTTGCTACCTCGACACGCGGTCGGTGATGAGAAAGTCAGTGGTCGCCCGGCTGAACCCGGGGGGGGCAACGCTGCCAGGCGACCAGGCCCCGGTCTGGTGTGATCGTCGCGGGACCATGCCCCGTCGCGCGAGAGCAACGTTCTGGGGTTGCCCTCGCCAGGAGTGACGAAGCGCGACGATCATCGAACATTCAACGACTTTCCACCAAGGCCGGCGAGAGGCATGACTAGACATCGGTCCACACCCCCGAACCTGGCGGGTCCTACGCTTCGCGACGCACGTCTGCCGGGGTGAGATCGTCCGCGGTCCCCCTCAGGACCGTGGGTTCCGCTCGTGCAACCGCGCGACTGCCTGGTCGAGGAACTCCAGGCAGTCCGCGGTCGCGTCGAGGTGCTTCTGCGACAGGTGGATCGTCCAGCGGTCCATCGCGGCCAGGAAGTCGTTCTCCGCACCCTTGCGGTACGTCGCCCACGGGACGCCGGGCCGGCCCTCGCAGCGACGGCACCGGATCTTGTAGACGAGCCCGTCGTCGGGGCCGACCTCCACGCTGACCTTGGCCAGCTCCCCGGCCTGGCCTTGCGCTCGTCGCTCGCGGGCTGCTCGGCTCGCTGTCATCTACCCTCCTGGGTGTCGGCGCCCCACCCTACGGAGGTTTGTACCTTCGGCCATGATCGACAGGTGACCGATGAGACCGTTCCGTTCCGGGCCGACCTGTTCCGCTGGGGCGAGGGCAGCTGGTTCTTCGTCAGGCTGCCTGCGGACGCCGCGGAGGAGTTGCGCGATCTCGTCACCGCTCCCCCGCGCGGGTTCGGCTCGATCCGGGTCGGCGTCGAAGTCGGGGCGTCCTCGTGGTCGACGTCGGTCTTCCCCGAGAAGGAGACCGGATCGTTCGTCCTGCCGATGAAGAAGGCGATCCGGACGGCCGAGGGCCTCGACGAGGGTGACCCGGTCGAGGTGGTGCTGACGGTCCAGGTGGACTGATCAGGAACGCGGCGTGATCGCGAGCAGCCGCAGCCCGTCGCGGAACATCTGGATCAACGGGATGTGCTCCGGGTGCACGACACCCGGCCGGAACCCCGGGCAGTACGTCGGGCCCTCCGCGCTCAGACCCAGACCGGAGTTTCCAGCGCCGCAACCGGAGTCCAGCAGCGCGGGATCGATCCAGTGGAACTGGGTCCAGTGCTCCGCGTGGCACTTGCGCTCGTGCTTGCGCAGCCAGTTCGACGACTTCGGGCCGGTGGGCTCGTGGCCGTGGACCTGGCCGAACCAACCGTCGTCCAGGATCGCGAACTGCCCGATCAACCAGACCGAGTGCTGGTGCTTGGCTCCCCCACTGCTCTGGGCCACGAGGTAGCCGCTGGGCTGCAGGTCGTCACGCCGGATGATCATCAAGGCGTTGTCGACCAGCTCGACCAGCGACGGGGCTCGGTGCCGACGTCCCAGCCCAGGCTCCTGCCGCTGCTCAGGAACGTAGCCACCGGTAGCCAGGGGCGCGTGCGTCGACCCTGACGCCGCCATCGTGCTGTCGACCATGCGGCCCAACGTACGAGCAATTGGTCCCGACGAGCCCTCGGCTATCGAAACTCGTCAGTCCGGAGTAAACGCACGGGACGCAGAGTGACTCGTGAGGCTCCTGAGACAACGGTGGTCCAGCCCACCCGATGTGATCGCCGTCTCAGGCGATGGCGGCAACGGTGCCCAGGTCCTCGACCGCGGCGACCGCACGGCGCAGACCGGTATCGGCGATCTCCGCCCCCTGAAGGCCGCCGAGCCCGCTGGTGAAGATCGTCGAGACGTAGACGTAGGCCACCATCCGCCGGTAGCCGGCCCAAGCAGCGTCGCCGGGGATCCGCGGTCCCCCTGCGCTGGCCAGGGCCGAGCAGTAGTGCTCCAGCAGGTCGCGCTCGAGGCGACGTCGTACCTCGACGTCGAGCCCCAGCACCAGGGCGTACGCCGCGTCGCGGAGTCCGTGGCCGCGACGTACCGCTTGCCAGTCGAGCAGCCCGACGCGATCCCCGAGCAGGTAGAGGTTGCCCGGGTGCGGGTCGCCGTGCAGGACGCAGAAGGCGTCGTCGTCCAGCTGCTGCGCCCACCGCCGGTACGTCCGGAGCAACCGGTCTCCGCCGAGCGCCGTCAGGGTGCGGTCGCGATCGGCCACGGCGCGTCCCAACCGTGGCAGTACCGCGGTGACGAGCGGCAGCAAGGCGTCCGCGGAGTTCGTCGACAACCAGCGCGGGCGATCGGCTCGACCGCTGGTGGCCCCGTGCAACGCTGCCAACGTGCTCAACGCCGCGGCCACCTGGTCCGGGTCCAGCGGTGTCCGGGTATCGACGAACTCGGCTCCGCGGGCGGCGAGGTCCTCCAGGACGATCACGAATCGACCAGTACGCCGCTCGAACCGCGACCCGAGGATCGCCGGAGCCTCCAGGTCCAGCTGGGGCCGCAGGTCGCGGTAGAACCCCACCTCGACCTCGCCGAGCCGCGCCAGACCACCGAAGAGCCGGGTCCCGGGATCGGTCGCCGCCGCCTTCACGAAGACGGTGCGCGGAGCAGCATCCCCGACGAGCTCCAGGACGCAGCGGTCGGTCGTGCCGGTGGTGGTGCCGAGCGGGGTGCACGAGACCACCTGGTGCCCGAGGAGTGCCGACATTGCGGCTGCGTCGAACCCGGAGGCGTGCCGCGGCAGCGCCGTGGCCGAGGGAAGCAGGTCGAGGCCCGTTCGGGCGAGCTCGAGGCCGAGTCGTCCCGCCGTACGCAGCACCAACGGCATCGCGGGTCCTACTCGTCGGCCACGGCTTCACCGTGGGTCCCCGGACGGGGCGCCCAGGGCAGCTCCTTGGACGGGCGGACCACGACCAGCTTGTCGCCCCGGGCCAGCTGGGTCACCGTCGGGTCGAAGTAGCGGTAGACCTTCTCGTCGCGCAGCACCGCGATGACCTGGTCCGGCAGGCTCTGCGGGGCCTTGCCGACCTCGGTGACCAGCAGGTCGCGCTCGGCCACCTCGAGTCCCTCCCCGTAGGTCAGCAGGTCCTCCAGCACCGAGGCCAGCGGCGGGGAGATCGAGGAGAGGCCCACCAGCCGCCCGACGGCGTCCGAGGAGGTCACCACTGCGTCAGCGCCGCTCTGGCGGACCAGCGGCACGTTGTCCTGCTCCCGGACCGCCGCGACGATGTAGGCCTGGGGGTTCAGCTGCCGGACGGTCAGGGTGGCGAGCACCGTGGTGTCGTCGCGCGGGGTGGTGATGATCACCTGCCGCGCCTGCTCGACGCCCGCCCGGCGCAGCACCTCCCGCCGGCTCGCATCCCCGGTGACCACCGCGAGCCCGTTGGAGTGCGCCTCACCGAGAGCAACGCTGCTCGGGTCCACGATCACGATGTGGTCCTTGTCGATCCCGTTGTTGACCAAGGTGTCGACGGCGCTGCGGCCCTTGGTGCCGTAGCCGATGACGACGATGTGCTGCTCCATGTGCTTCCTCCAACGGGCGTTCCGGATGATCTCGCGCCCTTGGTTGGCGAGCACTTCGAGGGTGGTGCCGATCAGCAGCACCAGGAACGCGATGCGCAACGGGGTGATCACGAAGGCGTTGATGAGCCGGGCGTGCGGCGTGATCGGCGCGATGTCGCCGTAGCCGGTCGTGCTGAGGGTGACGGTCGTGTAGTAGATCGAGTCGATCAGGGTGATGCCGTCGTTCGTCGGGTGCGCGTTGTCCCGGTAGTTGTGACGGTCGACGTAGACCAGCAGCACGGTGAAGCCCAGGATCGCGATCGCCAGCAGCAACCGACGACCCAGCTGCCACCACGGGGAACGCGTCGAGACCGGGAGCTTGAGCACCCCGGGGACGACCTTCGACTCGATGTCGTGCACTTCGCGGATCCCGTCTGACTACTTGATCACGTTGCCGTAGATGATCACCTTGATCAGCGGGTCGGCGTCGCCGGCCCCTGTGGTGTCCATCGCGACGAACCGGAACTTGTCACCCTTGGTCGGCGTCCTGGTCAGACCTTGGGCCGGCTTCCAGAGCCCGCAGAGCTCGCCCTCGTCGTTCACCGAGCGCTCGTCCTTGACGGAATCACCCTCCAGGCAGATCGTCGAGCTGCTGCTGTCGAAGCTCGCCACCGTGGCAACCGAACGCTCCGGCTTCTCCGGACCCGCCACGGTGCCGACCAGGTAGCCGGCCAGGAGGCAGAGCGCGCCACCAGCGACGAACACCGGCGTCGGAAGAGTCACGTTTCCCACCCGGAGAGCATGTCACGAGGCCGGTCGGCCCCGACGCTCCGGCTCGCGGGTCAGTGGCGACGCAGCTCGATGACGTCGGCAGTACGGGCGACCGCCCGGCTGACGTCCTCGATTGTGGCCTTCCCGTCCGGCCACCAGCGGAGCGCCACCGTGTCACCGGCGGTGGCTGCGCAGGACCGGTCGCGCGCGATCCGGCCGAGCATCCGGCCCGAGTACGTCGCCCGGACCTGACCGCTCGCGGTAGCGACAACGGCGACGCCGGAGTCGCAGGCCACGACCGTGCCCCGCCACGGAGCGGATCGGGTCTCGGGAACGGCTGCGGTCACCGCCTCAATGTACGGCGGTTCGGGGCGTCCCGGCACCGGTTTAATCACCCGCGACCCGGGCCCGGGTCGTCGCCTTCTGCGGCCAGGTCTGGTCGAAGGCCGCGTTCAGCGCTGCCCCGATCAGGACCGCGATGGAGAGGACGTAGAGCCAGAGCAGGATGGCGATCGGGGCCGCGAGCGGCCCGTAGATCGAGGTCGAGCCCTGGGCGGTGCTCACCAGGAAGATCCGCAGCAGGGCCGACCCGACGATCCAGACGAAGAGGGTGAACACCGCCCCCGGAAGGTTGTAGCGCCAGGCCGTCCGGACCGGCACCGACACGTGGTAGAGCGTCGCGAGGAAGCAGACCCCGAGCACGATGACCGTCGGCCAGTAGAGCATCGTCAGCAGGTCGAAGCGCTCGGGCAGCACCCGGTCGACCAGGTGCGGGCCCGCGACCACCAGCGGGATCGTCACGACCCCGATCAGCATCCCGAGCACGTAGAGCAGGAAGGCCAGCGCCCGAGTCCGGATGATCCCGCGCTGCCCGCCCAGGCCGTACATGATCGTGATCGTGTCGACGAAGACGTTGAGCGCCCGGGACCCGGACCACAGCGCCAGGATGAAACCGATCGAGATCACGTCGTAGCGGCCACCGGAGAGCACGTCGTCCAAGGTCGGCCGGATGATGTCGTCGACCGTCTCCGGCGTCAGCGCCTGCAGCGCCAGGTCGATCACGCTCTGCTTGATCTGGATGATCTGGGAGCTGCTGAACCGCTCGATGATGAACCCGACCGAGCCGGCCAGCGCGAAGATCAGCGGGGGCAGCGACAGGATCGCGAAGAACGCTGCTTCCGCTGCCAACCCGGTGACCCGGTGCTGCATGCAGGTGTCCACCGTCGAGACGGTGACCCGCCACGACGCCTGGGCAACGCTGTCGGGCGTCCACCGCCGAGCAGGCACCGGGGTGCTGCTCTCGGAGGCCATGGGGTCAACCGTAGAGGCTGGACCGGCCCGGACCGCGCAGGTGGGCGTCAGCTCAGGACGAGCCCGGGGTACAGCGGGTACTTGTCCAGCATCTCGGCCGACTGCGAGCGGACCCGGTCAGCGACACCGTCGCCGAGCTTGTACGTCGCCTTCGACGGCGCGCCGGCCTTGTTCGTCCCGGCCTCGGTGTTCGTCAGGACGTCGACGATCAGCTCGGCGACCTTGTCGAACTCGGGAGCGCCGAAGCCACGGGTCGTCAGCGCCGGCGTGCCGAAGCGGATACCGGAGGTGTACCAGGCCCCGTTGGGGTCGCCGGGGACCGAGTTGCGGTTGGTCACGACACCGGCGTCGAGCAGCGCCGACTCCGCCTGCCGACCGGTCAGGCCGAAGGACGTGACGTCGAGCAGGACGATGTGGTTG
This sequence comes from Propionibacteriales bacterium, assembly GCA_026392455.1. Classification (GTDB taxonomy): domain Bacteria; phylum Actinomycetota; class Actinomycetes; order Propionibacteriales; family Nocardioidaceae; genus Marmoricola. Next base: position 171,308 of record JAPLCB010000003.1, read on the forward strand.
TCGGTGCCGCCGGTGACCAGGTTCGCGCCGCGGGTCAGGAAGCCCTCGGCCAGCGACTTGGCGTTGTCGGCGATGTTCTGCGCGTAGGTCTGGAACGACGGCTGGCGCGCCTCGGCGAAGGCGACGGCCTTGGCCGCCATCACGTGCGAGAGCGGGCCGCCCAGCACCATCGGGCAACCGCGGTCGACGTCGGCAGCGAACTCCTCCTGCGCCAGCACCAGGCCACCGCGCGGGCCGCGCAGGGACTTGTGGGTGGTCGAGGTGGTGATGTGCGCGAACGGCACCGGGTTCTCGTCCCCGGTGAAGACCTTGCCGGCGACCAGACCGGCGAAGTGCGCCATGTCGACCATCAGGGTGGCGCCGACCTCGTCGGCGATCTCGCGCATCTTCGCGAAGTTCACCCGGCGCGGGTAGGCCGAGTAACCGGCCACCAGGATCGCGGGCTTGAACTCGCGGGCCTTGGCCGCGACCGCGTCGTAGTCCAGGAGCCCGGTGACCGGGTCGGTGCCGTACTGCTGCTGGTGGAACATCTTCCCGCTGATGTTCGGCCGGAAGCCGTGCGTCAGGTGACCGCCCGCGTCCAGCGACATCCCGAGGAGGCGCTGGTTGCCGAACTCGTGGCGCAGCTGCTCCCAGTCCGCCTCGGAGAGCTCGTTGATGTTCTTGACGTCGTACTTCGCCAGCGCCGGCGTCTCCACCCGGTGGGCGAGGATCGACCAGAAGGCGACCAGGTTCGCGTCGATCCCCGAGTGCGGCTGCACGTAGGCGTACGGCGCACCGAAGAGCTCCCGGGCGTGCTCGGCCGCCAGCGACTCGACCGTGTCGACGTTCTGGCAGGCCGCGTAGAAGCGGTGACCGACCGTTCCCTCGGCGTACTTGTCGGAGAACCAGGTGCCCATCGTCATCAGCGTCGCGGGCGAGGCGTAGTTCTCCGAGGCGATCAGCTTGAGGGAGGAGCGCTGATCGGCCAGCTCCTTGCGTGTGGCCTCCGCCACACGGGGCTCGACTGAGGCGATCACCTCCAGCATGGCGTCGTACGCTGCGGAAGTCGTCTTGGCGAGGGATTCAGCGCTCATGGGCACAGCCTAAAGGTGCCTTCCGGTCAGGCCGGGGCCGCCCACGGGTGTACCAAATGGCGGACAGGCGTCTCATGACATGAGATCTAGGTTTGTGGAACAGGTGTCCGAAACCTGAGACTAGTCCCCATGATCAGTGCTGCCACCTCGACCTGGCTCGTGACGCGTCGTCACGTGGACCTCGGTCGTACCGGCAGCATGATGTGTTGGGCCCGCTGAGCTTCCGCCCAAGCCGCCCCCTTTCTTCTTCGAAGGACCTGTCGCACACATGCCTGACCAGCGCTTCGACTCCCAGCCACCTCGCCTCACCGAGATCCCCCGCCCCAAGAGGGCCGAGGGCCAGTGGGCCTTGGGGCAGCGCGAGCCGCTCAACAAGAACGAGCAGTCCAAGAAGGACGACGACCCGCTCAACGTCCGGGACCGGATCCTCTACACCTACTCCAAGAAGGGGTTCGACTCGATCGACCCCGCCGACCTCCGCGGACGGTTCCGCTGGATGGGGCTCTACACCCAGCGCAAGCCGGGCATCGACGGGTTCCACACCGGGTCGATGGAGGAAGAAGAGCTGGACGCCCGTTTCTTCATGATGCGGGTCCGCAGCGACGGTGAGCTGCTGGGCGCACCGCAGCTGCGGGCGCTGGGCAGCATCGGCACCGACTTCGCCCAGAACACCGCCGACATCAGCGACCGGCAGAACATCCAGTACCACTGGATCCGGATCGAGGACGTGCCCGCCATCTGGGAGCGTCTGGACGCTGTCGGGATGAGCAGCCTGGAAGCGTGCGGCGACAGCCCGCGACCGTTCCTCGGCTCGCCGGTCGCCGGTGTCGCCGCCGACGAGATCATCGACGGCAGCTCCGCGCTCGAGGAGATCAAGCGCCGCTACCTGAACAACAAGGACTTCTCGAACTTCCCCCGCAAGTTCAAGACCTCGCTGACCGGACACCCGAGCCTGGACACGGTGCCGGCGGTCAACGACGTCTCCTTCGTCGGCGTCGTCCACCCCGAGCACGGGCCCGGCTTCGATCTCTGGGTCGGCGGCGGTCTGTCCACCAACCCGATGTTCGCCCAGAAGCTGGGGGTCTGGATCCCGTTGGACGAGGTCCCCGACGCCTGGGCCGGGGTCGCCGGGATCTTCCGTGACTACGGTTACCGCCGCCTGCGCGCCCGGGCCCGGCTGAAGTTCCTGGTCGCCGACTGGGGCGTCGAGAAGTTCCGCGAGGTCCTCGAGAACGAGTACCTCGGCAAGAAGCTCGTCTCGGTCGACTCCCCCGCCGTCTCCACCGAGAGCGGCGACCACGTCGGCGTCCACGCCCAGAAGGACGGCAACTTCTACATCGGTGCCGCTCCGGTCGTGGGCCGGGTCAACGGTGAGACCCTGACCGGCCTGGGTGACCTGGTCGAGAAGTTCGGGGTCGACGGAGTCCGGCTGACGGCGCAGCAGAAGCTGGTCGTCCTCGGCGTCAAGCCCGGCGACGTCGACGCGGTCGTCGAGGCACTGCTGGCCCTGGGCCTCGAGGCGAACCCGTCCAACTGGCGCCGCAACACGATGGCGTGCACCGGCATCGAGTACTGCAAGCTGGCGATCGTCGACACCAAGGAGCGCGCCCGCGCCCTGATCGGCGAGCTCGAGAAGCGGTTCCCCGAGCTGGACACCCCGATCACGATCAACGTCAACGGGTGCCCGAACGCCTGCGCCCGGACGCAGACCGCTGACATCGGGCTCAAGGGCATGGTCGCCCTGGATGCCGACGGTAACCAGGTCGAGGGCTTCCAGGTCCACCTCGGCGGCGGCATCGGGATGCACGACACGTTCGGCAAGAAGCTGCGCGCCCACAAGGTGACCAGTCAGGGTCTCGACGACTACGTCACCAACGTGGTCACCGCCTACCTCGGCGACCGCACCGACGGCGAGAGCTTCGCCGCCTGGGTCGTCCGGGCCGACGAGGTCCTGCTGCGCGGCGAGTCCGCTCCGGTCCTGGAGCCGATCGCATGACGTCGCGCGCGGTGCCGTACCACTGCCCCTTCTGCGGTGACGAGGACCTGTGGCCCCACGAGGCCGAGACCGGTTCTTCTCACGGCGCCTGGGAATGCCGGTCCTGCCTGCGCGCGTTCACCCTCTCGATGATCAAGCAGCTCCCGCGACCCGCGCTGGGGACTGCCACATCCGGAGGCACACGATGACCGCACCCACCACCCTGGCAGCCCGCGCTGCGCGTGGCTCTCGCACCGAGGGCCGCAGCATCGAGGAGCTCAAGGACATCGTCTTCCAGGTCGGCGCCGAGCTCGAGCTCGCCCCGGCCGGGGACATCATCGAATGGGCTGCGGCCACCTTCGGCCCCCGGTTCTGCGTCACCTCCTCGATGGGCGACGCGGTCCTGGCCCACGTCGCCTCCCAGGTCGCCCCGGGGATCGACGTGGTGTTCCTCGACACCGGTTACCACTTCGTGGAGACCATCGGGACCGCCGACGCGGTCGCCGCGACCATGCCGGTGAACCTGTTGACGATCACCCCGGTCCAGTCCGTGGCCGAGCAGGACGCCCAGTACGGCCGTGACCTCTACAAGACCGACCCGGACCTGTGCTGCAAGCTGCGCAAGGTCCAGCCGCTGGCGACCTCCCTGTCCGGGTACGACGCGTGGGCGACCGGGCTCCGGCGGGCTGAGACCCACAACCGGGTGATCGCTCCGGTCGTCGGTTGGGACGAGAAGAAGCAGAAGGTCAAGGTCTCTCCGTTGGCCCGCTGGACCGACGAGGACATCGACAAGTACATCCTCGAGAACGGCGTCCTGGTCAACCCGTTGCAGTACGACGGGTACCCCTCCATCGGTTGCTGGCCGTGCACCTCGCGGGTTGCTCCCGGTGAAGACCCCCGCAGCGGACGCTGGGCGGGCCAGAACAAGACCGAGTGCGGTATCCACCAGTAGTCAGCACCATCCCCACGCAGCGACAACGACGTCACGGCGCACATGAGAAGCGACGATCGAAGAGAAGGGAGGCCGGTCCATGACCGCCCCAGCCCTCATCGCCCTTGCCCACGGCAGCCGTGACCCGCGCTCCAAGGCCACGATCAACGCCCTCGTGGAACAGACCCGCGCACTGCGCCCGGACCTGCGGATCGAGGTCGCCTTCCTCGACCACGTCCGGCCGTCCTTCGAGACGACGGTCAACAAGCTGGTGCGGGCCCGGTTCGACGAGATCGTGGTGGTGCCGCTGCTGCTCAGCGAGGCGTTCCACGCCAAGGTGGACGTCCCCGCGGCGATCGCCGACGCCACCGAGCGTCACCCCGGCCTGCGGATCCGAGCCACCAAGGTGCTCGGGCTCGAGCACTCCTTCCTCGAGGTCCTCGACAAGCGTCTGCGTGAAGCCCTCAGCGCCGCGCGGGTGCGCGAGCTCGACGCGCTGGTCCTGGCCGCCGCTGGTTCCTCCGACCCGCTGGCCAACCAGGCTGTCGCCCGGCTCGCCCGGGTCTGGGGCGCCCACCACAAGCTTCCGGTGACCGCGGCCTTCGCCTCGGCCAGCCCGCCGGCCACCGGGGAGGCTGTCCGGGCCTTCCGCGCCGAGGGGCGCCGTCACGTCGCCGTGGCCTCCATGTTCCTCGCTCCGGGCTTCCTGCCTGACCGGGCTGCCGAGCTCGCCTTCGAAGCTGGCGCCGTGGCCGTCTCGGAGCCCCTGGGGGCCGATCCCGAGGTGGCCCGCACGATCCTCGCCCGGTACGCCGTGGGTGCGGTCGAGCTCGTCCCGGTCTGACCCGATAGCGGTCGGGAGAGGCACCCGCCCGGGTTCGCGGTGGTCCGATCAGGCCCGGCCCAGGATCACCGGGCGTCGTACCCAGCGAGAACGGTGCGAGCGCGAGCGACCTGCCAGGGTGAGTAGCCGGGGTCGTAGGAGATCCCGCGGCGTAGGTGGGCCGCGGCTTCAGGCTTGTCCAGGGCGGCCTCGATCAGCCCGCGATGGATCCAGAAGCGAGCGCTCTTGGTCCCCAACGACGTGGCGTACCGGGAGTACTTCAACGCCGCGGCATCGTTGCCGGACTGGTGCAGCGCCCAGGCCAGCGCGTCGGCCACGTGGAGGCTCTTGCGCCTCCCCCATTCGGCCTTGGCTGCCGTCAGCGCCGCCGTCCGCGAACCGTGCTCCGCTCCGTGGGCGGCGATCTCGAGGGACATGTTCACCCGGTGCTTGGTCTCGGCGTCAATCGAGTCCTGGACCCTGGCGAACTGCGCGTTCGCCTCGGCGGTGCGACCGAGGAAGAGGTACAGCTCGCCCAGCTCGGTGAGGGTGTCGAGAGTCGCCGCACGCTCGACGACCGCCTCCCAGGTCTTCAAGGCCGTGGTCAGGTCACCGCGGGCGACCAGGAGTCGCGCCCGGCTCACCATCGCCGCCAGGTATCCCGGCACCTCGGTGAGCGCGCGGGTGAGGTGCGCGTCGGAGCGGTCGAGGTTCCCCTGGAGCCGCTCGACGTCAGCGAGCAGGGTCAACAGGTAGGCCCGGTCCAGCCGGGCGCTTCCGTCGGCGGCGGAGGTCAGCACTCGCGCCGCTGCCGGCAGGTCGCCCCGGAGCTCGAAGGCGTAGCCGTAGCGTGCGGCCACGGCGACACTGGGTTGCTGGCGGTCTGCCTCCTTGAGCGCCTGCAGCTGTTCGGGGAATCGTCCGAGCTCGGTCAGTGCGTCGATCTTGATCGACAGGGCGGGCAGGTCGCGCGGGTTGATGGCGAGTGCGGCGTTCGCGTCGCGGAGCGCGGGAGTGAAGTCGTGGCGGGCGCCGAAGAGCGTGGCCCGGGCGGAGAGCGCTGTGAAGTTGTCCGTCGGACCGACCTCGAAGGCCTTGGCCACTGCTTCGTCCGCGCGGTCGTACAGGGACGGGTCCCCTCCCGTGCGCACTTCGTCCACGTAGGCAATCGCAAGAGCGGCCCAGCTCCGGTGATCCTTGGGCAGCTTCCGGGTGGTGTCCTGGAGCGTGATCACTGCGGTGCTCAGACCGTCCTGGGGGGTCCGAGCGGTCGCCTCCGCGCTCGGGACGGAACCGTCGACGGTGCTAGCCGTGGGACGGTCGTCCCGGGTAGCGAGCCCGATGGCGCCGGCGACGGTGAGCACCAGGGCCAACCCGAGAGCAGTGACGTACTTGGTCATGGTCGAGGTTCTCCGTTCGTGGCCCAGGTTTGGCGGTGCGTCGAGGCGACGCACCGCCAAACCCGGATCTAGGGGTTGGTTCAGGCAGCGCTGGTGTTGAGCGCGCGGCGCCTGGTCCGGACGAGCATGAAGCCGCCGAGCAGGAGACCACCGCCACCGATGCCGGTCAGAGCACCGGCAACCGCCCCGCTCTGGAGCTGGTCAACAGCCCGTTCCAGCAACGACTGCTCCTTGGCCGAGGCTGAAGCCGGGGCAGCACCGGGGTGCGGCGCAGCGTCGCTGCCCCGGAACGGCAGGGCCAGGTACGGGAACGTCGTCCCGAAGGCCTTGTCGTTCGCATCGACCCCGTCACCGAGATCGTTCGCTGCACCACGCAGCTCGCCCTCGACCACCTGCAGAGCGATGTCGACCACGTCGTCGCCGAGACGTCGACCGTTGGGGAAGCCCTGGGTGTCGCCACCGAGAACGCCCAACCGGTTCGGCGTTCCGGTGACCGGTGTGTTCATGTTCAGCCGCAGCTGCTCGCTGGGCACCACACCGCGGGGCTGGTTGAGCCCCGCGACCCCGGTCAGGAAGACCGAGACCAGGTCATCGCGAGGCTCTGCCGGAGCAGGCACGTTGTAAACGGCCTTGATCAGCTTCGGCAGCTCGGGTCGGGTCACGTACTTCAGGAACTGCGCGTCGTTGGTCGATGCCGAGGCGTTGAAGCGGTCCTTGTCCTTCAACGGGATCACGACCTCGTTGACCAACGGCATGCCCAGACGGGAAACCTGGGAGTAGCTGCCGTTGACTCCGCGGCGGTCCGTGGTCGACCAGACGCCGATCACCGGGTTCGCAGCAGGGTTCCGCTTGCTAGCCAGCAGGTACCGGGGTACCTGGAGGGCGACGGAGTTCACGTTGAACCCGGCCAGGGTGTCGTCCCCGACCTCGGAGAAGTCTCCGCCGTACAGCAGGTCGAACACCCGGAGGTCGAGGAAGAACGGGTCCTCGGCCTGACCGACGAAGGATCGGTAGACCCCGTTCGGGCCGTCCGACGTGATTCCGCGGTCCCGCAGAGCCCCGTAGTCCGGCATCGACCCCTTGCCCACGTCCGACGGAACTACCCGTCGGCTCTTGACCAGGATCTGCTCCTTGCCGTTCTGGATCCGCACCAGACGGTAGGTCTGGTACGTGTTCAAGTTCGGGTCGTTCAGGTAGGTGACCGGCCCGTTGGCGTAGAGGAAGCTGTTCGGGTTGACGTAGTTGGTCTTGAACGTCCAACGGAAGATGATGTCGGCCTTGGAGTCGCCGTTGTTGTCGATCTTGATGTTGTACCGAGCGTCAGGCGCGAAGGTGTAGAAGTTCGGGCCCCCGCCCGGCTCCGAGAACGGCAACCAGTTCGCGATCAAGGTGACCGAGTTCTGACGCTCCGGGCTGCGGAAGGCGTAGACGTCCGTCGTGTCGTACTGCGGAAGTCCCGCGACCAGCGGCGCCTCACGGTGGCTCGAGGCCTGGGCCACGTTCGTTCCCGCCCCCGCCAGCACCGCTGCCGCGGCCAGCCCGATCGTGCTAGCGACCAACGCCGTCCTCGCCGGTCCGGCGCGCTTGCTTCGTTTGAACATTCGAAATCCCTTCGGTCGAGGCGCGGTCCGCATGTGAGCCACGCCACAACTCGTTCGCTACCGGAGGGAAGAGAGATTGAAATGGGTGGAAATTCCGCTTCGACACGCGCTTTTGTCCGCTTATCGCCCGCGAGGCGGCGTAGCCGTTCACCCGGGGTGGTGGACCAGCAGCTCCAGCAACCGGCGTAGCTCAGCCGATGGGTCGGTCGTCGTACCTCCGTGGACCGGGCCTGGTTGGACCACCGTGGAGCGTGGGGCCTTCAGGAAGCCGAACCGGGTCCCGAGGTCTCCGACCGCCGCGGCGCCGACCGAGGCGTCACCCCGACAGACGCTGTCGACGAACCTGAGGGCGGACGTCACCGCGGCCAGGTCGAGACCAGGAGCCAGTGCTCGGAGCCGCTCCTGCTCCAGGTGGCAGGCTGCCGCCAGGAACTCCGCCTCCTGGCAGTACGCCACCACCCCGACGTTGACGAACTCCTCGCGGTCCACCCGGGGCACGCACCGCAGGATCACGTACTGGTAGGCGAGCCTCATGCGGCACGCACTGTCGGCAGCCAGCCCTGCGGACCGTCCAACCGCGCCCGCAGGAAGCCCTGGTACGCCTTCCGCATCTCGGCCGGCGGGACCGGTCCGACCAGCCACTCGTCGGGGACCCGGGCGGTGATCGCGGCGAGGGCCTCGTCGGTGACCAGGTCCGCGAGTGCGTCCGCCACGCCCGGGAGCCGGTCGACGTACCGGGCCATCACGTGGTCCTCGACCGACCACGGCTGGTTCGCGAAGCGTTCTGGGTCGGTGAGGCCAGCCGACCAGGCGTGGTGGAAGTACAGCGCAGCCCCGTGGTCGATCGCCCAGACGTCACCGTGCCAGACCAGCAGGTTCGGGTTGCGCCAGCTCCGGTCGACGTTCGCGGTGAACGCGTCCAGCCAGAGGACCTTGGCCCCGAGCTCGGCAGGAAACTCGACGGACGCGTCGAAGCCGAACGACCCGGGGAGGAAGTCCACCCCGAGGTTCAGCCCCAGACTCGCGTTGAGCAGGTCCTGGACCTCCTCGTCAGCCTCGTAGCGAGCGATCGGCTCGGTCAGCTGCACCTGGACCAGCCGCGGCGTCCGCAGGCCGATCAGGTCGGCGAGCCCGCTGACGATGACCTCCGCCACCAGCACACCCAGGCCCTGGCCCGCGCCGCGGAACTTGCAGACGTAGGTACCCAGGTCGTCGGCCTCGATGATGCCGGGCAGCGAACCGCCTTCGCGCAGGGGCGCGATGAACCGGGTGGCGGTGACCTCGGGCAGGCTCACTTCTCGTTCTCCAGGCGCGCCCGCTGCTCGGCGACGTCGTAGTCCGGGGCCGGCCAGTCCAGGTCGAGCGCACCGAGGTGCTCGCGGAGCAGCTGGCCGATGGCCCAGTTCCGGTACCACTTGCGGTCACTGGGAACGACGTACCACGGGGCACTCGCCGTGCTGCACCGCTCCAGGAGGGTTTCGTACGCCTCCTGGTAGGCGTCCCAGTGACCTCGCTCGTCGATGTCCTCGGGCTTGAACTTCCACTGCTTCGTCCGGTCGTCCAGACGGGCCAGCAGACGTTCCTTCTGGGTCTCCGGCGAGATGTGCAGCATGCACTTGACGATCGTGGTGCCCGCGGCGGTCAGCTTCGCCTCGAACTCGTTGATGGCGCCGTACCGGCGCTCGATCTCGGCCGCGTCGGTGATCTGGTGGACCTTGACCACCAGCACGTCCTCGTAGTGCGACCGGTCGAAGATCGCGATCTCCCCCGGTCCGGGGAGCTCCCGCTCGATCCGCCAGAGGAAGTCGTGCGAGAGCTCCTCGGAGGTCGGCTTCTTGAACGCCTTCAGGTGCATCCCGCCCGGGTCGAGCAGGCCCACCGCGTGTCGCAGGATGCCGCCCTTGCCGGCCGTGTCCATGCCCTGGAGGATCAGCAGCAGCCGGCGCTGGGAGCCGGTGTATCCCGCGGCGAAGAGCCTCTCCTGGAGGTTGGCCATCTCGGGCGCGAGCTCGGGCAGGGCCGCCTCGGCGTCCTTCTTGTCCCCGTCGAAACCGGGCGTCGCCTGGGTGTCGATGTCGGCGAGCCGGGTGCCGGCCCGGTAGCGAAGGGCAGCCGAGATCGGGGTCGACGTCATGGGTCGAGCCTAGATGAGTGCGTGACTAGGCTGCAGACATGGACCTCCCGGTGATGCCGCCCGTTCAGCCGATGCTCGCCAAATCGGTGAAGGGCATCCCCGACCCGGCCAAGTTCGAGGGCGGGCTGAGCTTCGAGCCCAAGTGGGACGGCTTCCGGTGCCTGGTCTTCAAGGACGGCGACGAGGTCGAGCTGACCTCGCGGAACACCAAGCCGTTGACCCGTTACTTCCCCGAGGTCGTCGAGGCCCTGCAGCGCCAGCTCCCCGACCGGTGCGTGCTGGACGGTGAGCTCTTCGTCGCCGTGGGACCACGCCTGGAGTTCGAGGTGCTCCAGGAACGGATCCACCCGGCCGCGTCCCGGATCACGATGCTGGCCGAGACCACGCCGGCCAGCTTCGTGGCGTTCGACCTGCTCGCCCTGGGCGACGAGGACCTGACGTCGCGGCCGTTCGCGGAACGCAGGGCGCTGATGGAGCAGCACCTCACCGGGCTCGACGGTCCGACCTACCTGACCCGGACGACCCGGGACCCGGCCGAGGCCGAGGCCTGGTTCGAGCAGTACGAGGGCGCCGGGCTCGACGGGGTAATCGCCAAGCCGATGGCGGCGCCGTACCTGCCCAACGCCCGGACGATGCTGAAGATCAAGCACGCCCGGACCGCGGACGTCGTGGTCGCCGGCTACCGCGAGCACAAGAACTCCACCCCGGAGCGGCCGTTGCTGGGTTCCCTGCTGCTCGGCCTGTACGCCGACGGCAAGCTCCAGCACGTCGGGGTTGCCGCGTCCTTCACCGAGGTCCGGCGGGCCGAGCTCATCGAGGAGCTCCAGCCCCTGGTGTGCGACATCGCCGACCACCCGTGGGGCGAGTGGAACGAGTTCCTCACCGCCAACCCTGATCGGGTACCCGGCACCCAGAGCCGGTGGAGCACCGGCAAGGACCTGTCGTTCACCCCGTTGCGCCCCGAGCGGGTCCTGGAGGTCGGGTACGAGCACATGGAGGGCCGCCGCTTCCGGCACACCGCCCAGTTCAAGCACTGGCGACCCGACCGCGACCCGGACTCCTGCGGTTACGAGCAGTTGGAGGAGCCGGTCGGCTACGACCTGGCTAGTGTGTTGGGGGTGAACACGACACGGGAGGCACGATGAGCGACTACGACGTAGCGCTGTTGGTTGAGCAAGCCCTGACCGCGCAGGACGCGGCCCAGATCCGCAGCCTGCACGACGGGATCGAGGATCCGGTCCTCTACCACGTGCTCGTCCCGGTCGAGGAGAGCGCCAGCCGGATCGAGGCCGGTATGGGCTCGTTGGCGACCGGCGAGGTGCTGGTCGCGCCGGCGCTGCTCAGCGACCCCGAGAGCCTGGCCGACCTCCAGAAGGACCTGCTCGAGATCGCCCGTGAGGCGGTCCGTACGTCGGTCGCCGCGCTCGAGGCAGCCGGGGGCCAGGCCGTGGGCGACATCGTCACCGCCGACCCGATCGAGGCACTGGCAGGCAAGGTCGCCCAGGTGGACGCCCGCGAGGCGATCATCCTGACGCGGCCGCACGTGGTCAGCGAGTTCTTCCACCTCGACTGGACCTCACGGGCGCGGCGCAAGATCGGCGTTCCGGTGCTGCACCTGCTGGAGCAGGAGACCTTCGACGAGCAGGCAGGTGACGGCGAAGGTATCTCCGGCTTCTGAGGCGGGCCGGCCTGAGTCAGGTCAGCCCAGCACGCGCAGCTGGTAGAAACCGTGGGTCCTGGCGACGACGGTGCCGTCCTCGCCGGTGACCTCGGTCAGCAGCTCGAAGTTCGACTTCCCGTTCGCCGTGGCCTCCGCCTGGACCCGCGCTTGCTCGTCCTCGGACAGCGTGGTCCGGGCCGTCGCGGCCGTCGTCGCCGGACGGGTGAAGTCGATCTCCATCCGCTTCACCAGCGGCACGGCCCCGGGGACGTCGAAGAAGCCCCCGATGATCCCGCCGAGCATCTCGGCCACCGAGAACAACGATCCCGCGTACGCCACCCCGAAGTGGTTCACGTTCGGGCCGGACGGGATCCGGGCTGCGGCGCGACCGGGAGCTGCTTCGACGACCTCCAGTCCCATGGCACCCAGGATCGGGACGACGGCGTGGACTCCTGCGGTGGCTTCGGCGAGATCCGGCTGATCAGTCATGGGTCGAAAGATAGCGGGTCAGTCGGCGATCCGGTTCCCTGCGGAGTCCCAGTGCTCGGCGACCTTCTTGCTCGGCTGCACCCGCGGCGGCTCGCCGGGCATCTTGGGATAGTCCGGCGGGTAGTTGAGCTCCACGGCCCCTTGCTCCTCGAACGCATCGAGCAACGGCTGCAAGGAGCAGGCCACGTCGTCGATCGTGGCCCACGGGTCACCGTCAGCCAGTCGTTCGGGAACCGTGAACAGGTTGTACACCTTCGGGTCGGTGACGCCGGCGAGCTCGTCCCAGGTCATCGGCGTGGAGACCGGAGCTCCGGCGATCGGGCGCAGCGAGTAGGCCGACGCGATCGTCCGGTCCCGGGAGTTCTGGTTGAAGTCGACGAAGATCCGCTCGCCGCGCTCCTCCTTCCACCAGGCCGTGGTGACACCGTCGTCACGTTTCTCGAGCTCGCGGCCGAACGCGATCGCCGCGTGCCGCACATCGACGAAGTCCCACCGCGGCTCGATCCGTACGTAGATGTGGATCCCGCGGTTGCCCGAGGTCTTGGGGAAGCCCACCAGCCCGAGATCGTCGAGCAGCTCGCGGGCGACACCCGCCACCCGGACCGCGTCCGCAAAAGTGGTGCCGGGTTGGGGGTCGAGGTCGATCCTGAGCTCGTCGGGACGGTCGCCCCAGGAAGCGACCGCAGGGTCACGGCGTACCGGCCACGGGTGAAAGGTCAGGGTGCCCATCTGGGCGCACCAGACCGGTACCGCGATCTCGGTCGGGCAGACCTCGTTCGCGGTCCTGCCCGACGGGAAGGTCACCTCGCAGGCCTCGACGTAGTCGGGGGCACCCATCGGGACACGCTTCTGGTAGAACGCGTCGGACTTCTCCCCCGGCCGACCGGTCCCGAGCGTGATCCCCGGGAGCACCCCCTTCGGCCACCGCTCCAGAGCAGTGGGCCGGTGCCGCAGCGCGCGCATCAGGGGTTCCCCGACGGAGGCGAAGAACTGCGTGACCATCAGCTTGGTGACCTCGGGAGTCGATGCTGTCGCCGGGTAGATCACGCGATCGGGGCTGGAGACCCGTACGGCCCGGTCCCCGGCGATCACCTCTGCAGCAGGAGTTGCCTTCGCCATGGCACCAACGTAGTGGCCCGTCACGGTTTCGTAAGCGCGCACCGCTCGCGGCGCTGGTGCTGCTCAGTAGGCTTGGCGCATGGGTTACCAGGTCGAGAAGTCCGACGCCGAGTGGCGTGAGCAGCTGTCGAAGAAGGAGTACGAGGTGCTCCGCAAGGCCGGCACCGAACGCGCCTTCACCGGCGAGTACACCGACACCAAGACCGTCGGTGTCTACAAGTGCCGCGCCTGCCAGGCCGAGCTCTTCCGCAGCAACACCAAGTTCGACTCGCACTGCGGCTGGCCGTCGTTCTACGCGCCGCTCGCGGGCGACAGCGTGGAGTACGTCGAGGACCGGTCCTTCGGCAGCGTCCGGACCGAGGTCCGCTGTGCGAACTGCGGGTCGCACCTCGGGCACGTCTTCGACGGCGAGGGGTACGGCACCCCGACCGACCAGCGCTACTGCATCAACTCGATCAGCCTCACCTTGCAGCCCGAGTAGCTCACCCGCCTGGGACGTGCTCGGCTCCGGCCGGCGCCGCCTCGTGCCCGGGCTCCCCCGGCGTCCGTCGCCGGATCTTCAGCCCGGCCTCGTAGAGGTGCTCGTGCCCGCCCACCAGTGCTCGCGCCTCAGCATCGAAGCGCTGGAAGGGCCGGTAGTAGCTGCCTGCGTACTCCTCCACTACCTGGAAGGTCCACCGACCAGGTAGGACGTTGCGTCCGACCAGCTCCCGGTCGATCCGGTCAGCAAGCTCACGGTGACCGGCTTCGCGCAGCAGGTCGACCGCCTCCCCGACCTGGAAGTCGGCGTGACCGCTGAGCTGGTGAAATGCGTAGAGGTGGCCGCGGGCGACCTCGACGGTCTCCATCGCCTCGGAGAGCTTGCCGACGGCCTCCACGGTGGCCGCGTCGAAGTCGTGGGAGGCCAGGAAATCGGGGTCGAGCCGGGGGTCGGAGATCGAGTCCATACACCGGGGTTACCCACCGAGACCGAGTTGAAGCCACGCTTCCCGGCCGAGGAGGGCCCGATTCGGGCACTGGTTCACCCGGGCCGTCGTCGCCGTGTGCACCCGCGGCCCCGCCGTCGGGGCACGGACGACAGTGACAAAAGATGCGGCGAGATCGCTTCGGCTCACCGGCGTTTGGACCAGGTCGGAACGGGCACTACTGAATCCGAACAACACCCCAACGCGCTCGGGTCGCGGCCTACGGAAGGAACGAAGATGTACATCGGACTTGGAATCGTCCTGCTGGTCCTGGGAGCAATCCTCAGCTTCGACGTGATCACCGTGGACCTGGACTACATCAACGACGGAGCCCTGGGCGCCATCCTGATCGTCGCCGGCCTCCTCGCGATCCTGCTCTCGCTGGTCTTCCGTGACCGGTACCGCCGCGACACCGTGGTCGAGTCGGCCCCCGTGGTCGAAGAACGGCGCCTCCGGTGACCGCGGTGCTGGACACCGCGCTGACGGCTCCGGCCGCGGCGCGGCCCAGCACCCCGGCACCCCCAGCGCACCACCACGTCTGGGAGCTCCACGAAACGGTGGACGCCTTCACCGGCGTCCCCCTCAGCTGGTTCGAGTGCGAGGCGTGCGGCACGCCGTACGCCTGAGCACCACTACGTCCGCGTCGTCCGCGGCGCACAACACAAGGAGATCGTCATGGGAACTATTTTGTGGCTTCTGTCCGTCGTTCTGGTGATCGTCGGCATCGTCGAGCTGATCCAGGGCGCCCTGCTCGTCGGCATCGTGCTGATCGTGCTGGGTCTGCTCGTCGGGCCCGGCGGCGTCTCGGTCTTCAACGGGCGACGCGCCTAGCAGCACTCTTCACCTGCGTACGGACCCCGGCAGCAGCTGCCGGGGTCCGTACCGGTTTTCAGCCGCTCCGCGAGAGAATTGCCGTGACCAGTCCGGCGGCCGCCGCCAGGCACCGGACCCGGTCGACCACCACCAGGGTCCGCAGCCGTTCTGCTGTCGGACCGACCCTGCCGAGGACCCCGTGGAGGGGAGCAGCCAGGGTGGCGGTCACCAGGAGTGCTGCTCCCTGGCAGCCGACGGCCGCCCAGAGCGCGACCGACCCGGGCTCCTCGTGGACAGCGAGACCGCACGCCACCAGGATCGCGAGGTAGAGCGGCCCGACCAGGTAGGTGATCCGACGGCTGTGGGCCGCGTGCGCGACCGCCCAGCGGTCGGTCGGCACCTCGCTGAGCGCGGGATAGACCAGCACAGTCACCACGGCCTGGAACCCGGCGTGCAGGGCAGCGACCACCAGGAGCAGGGTCATGCTGCGCGCCGACGCAGCCCGGAGGTCGGCAGCCCGAACTCGGCGTGCACCCCTGGGGAGAACGCCACCTGGTCGGGCTCCCGGTCGAGCAGGTCCGCGAACCCGGAAGCTGCCAGCAGGCTGCCCTCCAGCGAGGTCACCTCGGCCCGCCGCATCGGCCACGGTTCGTGCTGGTTCGGGATGTACGCCGTCCGACCGGCCAGCCGGGTGTGCAGTCCCCAGCGTGCCGACAGGAAGTGGTCGAGCTCGTTGGGCTCGGTCGCCGGACCCACCTCGACGGTGAGGTCCAGCGTCGCCGACGTCCCGCGGCCGCGGGTCTCGTGGCGGTAGCGGTGCGACGTGCTGCCCGCCGCGACGACGGTGTCGTGGCGCATCCGCGCCCACCGGTAGTGCGTCCCGAACCCGAGGCGTGCACCCGCGACGACCGCAGCTCGTTCGCAGTCGAGCGTCAGGAAGACCACCCCGCGTCGACCGGTCGGGTCGACCGAGTACAGCCGCAGGTTCGTCTCCAGGAAGTCGCCGAAGTACGGCACCCGACCTCGGCGCCCGAACCCGGCACCCGACATCCGGAACGGAACCAGACCCAGGTAGGTGACCCCGTCCAGCACGTCGGGGACCACGCCGGCGGGCATCAGCGCTGCCACCCGCTCCGGGGGCAGCGACCAGTGCACGTAGGTCAGGTCCAGCCAGTCCTGGTTCATCAGGACACGACCGGTGAGCGGCGGCGCCTGGGGCGTGATCGCATCGATCACCGGAACGTCAGATCATCGGGCGCATGTGGCCGGGGGCCTCGACATCGATCATCGACAGCGCGGACGCGTGGTTGACGACGCCGGGGACGTTGATCGCGTGGGTCAGGCCCATGTGCGCGTCCCGCCAGAACCGCTGCAGCGGGTGGTCCATCCGCATCCCGTTGCCGCCGGACCGGGCCACGATCTCGTCGACGGCCCGGACCGCGCGCCAGGACGCGGCGACCTGGTCGCGGCGACCCAGCGAACGCTCCGCGAACGCGTACTCCTTGCCGGCAGCGACCCCGTCGTACACCCGACTGACGTTGTCCAGGAGCACCACCCGGGAGGCCTGGATCTCCGCAGCAGCGGCGGCCACCGAGCTCATCACGTACGGGTCGTCCTTGACCTTGCGTCCGGTGATCTGGACCCGGGTGCGCTGGTAGGCCAGGTGATGGGCGAGCGCGCCCTCGCAGATCCCGATGATCGCCGAGGTGATCCCGAGCGGGAAGATCGAGGAGAACGGCATCTGGTACGTCGGGTTGGTCAGGCCGCGGTCGCGCCAGGCGGATCCGTCGGCAACCGCGTTGTAGGAGATCGTCCGGTACTCGGGGATGAACGCGTCCTTGACCACGATGTCCTTGGAGCCGGTGCCACGCAGACCGACGACGTCCCAGGAGTCCTCGACGATCGTGTAGTCGCTGCGCGGGAGGAGGACGTGGATCAGCTGCGGCGGGTCGAGCAGCGGGACGCCGTCCTTGTCGCCCATCAGTGCGCCCAGGAAGAGCCACTGGCAGTGGTCGGTACCGGACGAGAACTGCCAGTGCCCGCTGAAGGTGTAGCCGCCGTCGACCGGCTTCAGCACCCCCATCGGTGCGTAGGGCGATCCGACCCAGATGTCCGCGTCCTCGCCCCAGACCTCGGCCTGGGCCTTCGGGTCCAGGAAGGCCATCTCCCACGGGTGCACACCGACGATCCCGGACAGCCAACCGGTGGCACCGTCGAGCTGGCCCAGCCGCATGGTGGCCTCGGCCCACTCCCGCGGGTGCAGCTCGTCGCCGCCGAACGCAGCCGGCTGCAGCATCCGCATGACCCGGGCCTCGCGCAGGACTGCTGCGGCCCGATCGGTGAGCCGGCCGAGCTTCTCGTTCTCGGGGCCGAGCGCGGCGATCTCGTCGGCGTGCTTCTCGATCAGGTCCAGTACGGTCTCGGTCATCTTCATCGCCCTCGGTCCAGGAAGTAGAACAGGTTCCATTCTGACGGGCGCGGCCGGATAATCCAGGTGATTCGCATCTCAGCCGAAAGAATTTCTCGGCCGGGGTCAGCCGAGGCGGGCCACCAGCGCCTCGCCGAGCGCGAGCCCGGAGAGGAAAGCACCCTCGACCCGGGACACCGGACCCCAGCCGTCGCCGCAGAAGCCGAGGTTCTGCTCCCCGAGCCAGAAGGGCTCAGGGCGGACCCGGGCAGGCCGGGCGACCGACCACCGCTGGAGGTAGTAGCCGGTCGGCTCTGCCGGGATCTCCAGCACCCGCCGGACCGCCGCGACCATGGCCGGCGCAGCCGCCTGCGGCTCGAACAGGTGCGGCAGCGCGAACGCCGCCGTCGAGTGCGCGACCAGGACCGGGGCATCGTCGCCGCGGCGCCGACCGTCGTCCGCGATCCAGGCGAGGTCGTCGTCGCCGTTGACGAAGGCGCCGTGGAAGAGCGCCGGTGCGGCGACGGAGTCCCAGGTGCGTTCGGGCCACCAAGCAGCCAGCGCCAGCACCGGGTCGAACGGCAGGTCCAGGCGGGCGGCCTCGTGCTGCACCCCGTCGCCGAGCAGGACCCGGGCCTGGGGGTCGGGCATCGCCAGGACCACTGCAGCCGCCGGTCGACCGTCGACCGTCAGGGTGCCGCCCGGCGTGCGACTCACGACCGTCACCTGGCCCTCGGCGACCTCGAGCCCGGCGGCGAGGTCCTCGACCACCGACCTGATTCCACCGGGGGTCCCCCACCGCATCGGTCCCGACGTACTGCGTGCCGGCGCGCCGGCGTCGAGGACGGTCAAGGTGTCGGTCCACGGTCGAGCCAGCCCGGACGCCTCCCACCCGTCGACCACCTCGGCGAACCTCGGGTCTGAGACCGTGAAGAAGGCCGCACCCAGGTCGGCCGAACGACCGTCGAGCCGACGACTCGCCATCCGGCCACCGACCTTGCGACCACGGTTCACGACCTCGACGTCGAGCCCGGCGCGGCTCAGGACCCGCGCACAGCTGAGGCCGGCGATCCCCGCGCCGACGACGATGACCGGTGCCACCACTACGGCAGCAGCGCGATCAGCGCAGCCGGCTCCAACCGCCGTCCGGTGTAGAACGGGATCTCCTCACGGACGTGCCGCCGGGTCTCCGAGCCGCGCAGGTGCCGCATCAGGTCGACGATCCGGTAGAGCTCGGCCGCCTCGAACGCGAGGATCCACTCGTAGTCACCGAGGGCGAAGGACGAGACCGTGTTCGCCCGGACGTCGGGGTAGTCCCGCGCCATCTTGCCGTGCTCGGCGAGCAGCCGACGCCGCTCGGCGTCCTCCAGCAGGTACCACTCGTAGGACCGCACGAACGGGTAGACGCAGACGTAGGGCTGGACCTCCTCGTCGGCCAGGAACGCCGGCACGTGGCTCTTGTTGAACTCAGCCGGCCGGTGCAGCGCCATCTGCGACCACACCGGGTCCAGACGCCGACCGAACCGGGTCGCCCGGAACCGGTTGTAGGTGTCCTGGAGCTCGTCGGAGGTCTCCGCGTGCCACCAGATCATCACGTCGGCGTCGGCGCGGAGAGCAGAGACGTCGTACACACCGCGGGTGGTGACGTCGGCCTCGTCGAGCTCCGCGAAGAGCGCCTCGACCTCGGCCGCCTCCGCGGCCCGGTCGGCCGCGTCGCCGAGCTGGTCGCGCAACCGGAACACCGACCAGACGGTGTACCGCACCATCTCGTTGATCTCCCGGGCCTTCTTCACGTTGGTCGCCATGGGGACATCCTCCCAAGGGCGACAACAGCGTTCACCGCGGGGCTGCCCCCGGCAGGTCGTCGAGCAGGGAGGCCACCGCCAGGTGGGCCGAGGCGATGCACGCCGGGATCCCCAGACCGTCGTACGCCGCCCCGCAGACCGCCAGACCCGGGAGCCGTCCCACCTCGGCCCGGACCGTCGCGATCCGGTCCAGGTGCCCGACGGCGTACTGCGGGAGCCCCCCGCCCCAGCGCTGGACCTGGTGGTCGACCGGACGGACCGAAAGCCCGATGGCGTCGGCCAGGTCGGTCAGTGCCAGCTCCACCAGCTCCTCGTCGGAGACCTGGAGCTGGTGCTCGTCGCGATGGCGTCCCAGGGAGCAGCGCATCACCAGGGTGCCGTTGCCGGCCTGACGGACCCAGTCCCACTTCGCGAACGAGAACGTCGAGGCCTTGATCATCCGCTTCTCGACCGGCGGCACCAGGAAACCGGAGCCGTGCACCGCGGGGAAGTCCCGCTCCGCGAAGGCCATCGTCACCAGCGCCACCGAGGCGTACTCGATCCTGGCCAGCTCGAGCGCCGCAGCGGGTGCGACCTCGCTCAGCAGCCGCGCGGCCGCCCGGGCCGGCACCGCCACGATGACCGCGTCTGCCTGGAGCAGCCGAGGCTCGTCGGCCGACCCGACCACGACGGTCCAGCCGCCGCCCGGGCGTCGTGCCAGGGCGCGGGCCGTGGTGTCCAGCTCGATCCGGGCCCCGCTGGCTGCCGCCACTGCGGCCGGCAACCGGCCCATGCCGCCGGCGATCCCGGCGAAGACCGGCAGGTCGCTGATCGGCCCCGCCGTCGCCTGGGCCGCAGCCTTGGCGAGGGACCGGTCGCGGTCGAGCAGCGCGACCACCTGAGGAACCGCGGCCCGGGCCGAGATCTCCCGCGCGTGCCCGGCGTAGACCCCGCCGAGCAACGGCTCGACGAGACGGTCGACGACCTCGCGCCCGAAGCGCTCCTCGACCAAGGCACCGATGCTGGTGTCGCGCCCGTCCAGCGAGGTGGCTGGCAGGACCGCGTCCATGGCCGCCCTGGCCATGCCGGGCTTCGAGATGACACCGGTCTCGGCGAGCTGGCGGAGGTCGATCGGGATGCCCATCAGGGTCCGCGGCATGGCGACCAGCTCCGAGCGGTTCCAGAGCTGGGCCGCCGTGGTCGCCGGATGGACGACGGCCGCGCCCAGTCCCGACGTGTGCGCCAGGGCCACGCCCTCGGGACGCCGGTTCAGCATCGCCTCGGCGCCGACATCGACCGTGACACCACCCACCTCGGCGAGCTGGAGCTTGCCGCCGATCCTCGGCGAGCCCTCCAGGACGACGATCTCGGCCTCCGGGCGTTCCTCCCGCATCCGGGCTGCGGCCGCGAGCCCGGCGATTCCGCCCCCGATCACGACGACGGTGGGCGCAGGCGATCCAGGACTGGCGGGCACCTCACCAGACTACGGATCCGAAACGGGACCGCGCGCGTCAGACCCCCATGAAACTCGTACGCACCGCCCTCGCCGTTCCTGCCCTGGTCCTGGTCGCCGCTTGCGGTGCGAGCAGCGACACGACCTCGGTCGCCGATTCCGCCCCTGCTGAAGGCGCGCCGGTCGCACCCGGGGCGCCGCCGGACGTCAGCCCCCAGACCGCCCCCGACGATGGCGCCCTGCGTGATCTCGCCGGGCTCGCACCCGGTCAGACCGGGTCGTTCGCCGGGGCTCCGAGCGACGTGGCGAAGGCGCCCGTGACGCAGACCCGGGCCGTGATCTCCCGTGGCCAGGTCTCGCTGGAGTCCGACGACCTGGACAGCACCCGGTTCGCCCTGCAGAAGCTCCTGGACGGGTGGCGCGGGTCGATCACCAGCGAGGAGTCGTCTGCTGACGACGAGGGCCGCACCGATCAGCAGCGCCTGGAACTGCGGGTCCCGAGCCGGGACTTCGGGGCCGCGATGGACGCGATCTCCGGACTCGGCACCCTGGTCGACCGCAGCCGGACGTCGGAGGACGTCACCACCCAGGTGATCGACAACGCGGCCCGGGTCCGCAGCCAGAAGCTGAGCCTGGCCCGGGTCCAGGCGCTGCTCGCCCGGGCCAAGGACCTGAACCAGATCATCGCGATCGAGTCCCAGCTCAGTCAGCGACAGGCGGACCTGGACTCGCTGGAGCAGCAGCAGCAGTACCTGGCCGACCAGACCGCCGAGTCGACGATCGACGTCTACCTGCGTCTCCCCGAGAAGCGTGCCGGCGCCAAGGACGACGATCCCGACGACGGGTTCGTCGGCGGGCTCCAGGACGGCTGGGACGCGCTCACCGACACCACCACTGGTCTGTTGCGCGGGCTCGGCGCAGCGCTTCCGTTCGGTGCCGCCCTGGCCCTGCTGGGGCTGCCGGTCGCCCTGCTGTGGCGCCGGCGGCGGGCACTGACCTGACCGGAGCGGTCAGCGGGCGCTGACCTCGTGCACGTGGTCGGTGAGCCGCTTGAGCTGGTCGGGGTTGGTGGACGGGATGACACCGTGACCGAGGTTGAAGATGTGGCCCGGGGCCGCGCGACCGGCGGCCAGCACCTGGTCGGCACGTTCGAGCATCACCTCGGTGGGCGCGAACACCAGCGTCGGGTCGAGGTTTCCCTGGACGCTGCGCCCGCCGACCCGTCGTACGCCTTCGCTCAACGGCACCCGCCAGTCGACGCCGACGACCTCGGCACCTGCCTGGCCCATCAGGTCCAGGATCTCGCCGGTACCGACCCCGAAGTGGATCCGCGGTACGCCGGTGACGCCGATCGAGGTCAGGACGTCGGTCGAGTACGGCATCACGTAACGCTCGTAGTCGGACCGGGTGACGGCACCCGCCCAGGAGTCGAAGAGCTGGACCGCGCTCGCGCCGGCAGCGACCTGGACGTGCAGGTACGCAGCCGAGATCCCGGCGATCTTGCGCATCAGGGCGTCCCAGACCTCGGGTGCACCGAACATCAAGGCCTTGGTCTTGGCGTGCTCCTTCGACGGCCCACCCTCGACCAGGTACGACGCCACCGTGAACGGCGCGCCGGCGAACCCGATCAGCGGAGTAGCACCGAGCTCGGCCACCAGCCGTCCGACCGCAGCAGTGATGAACGGGACGTGCTCGGGCAGCAGGTCAGGAATCGCCTCGACGTCCGCCAGCGTGCGGACCGGGTTCGCCACCACCGGACCTACGCCGGCCACGATGTCCAGGTCGACACCGATCGCCTTGAGCGGCAGCACGATGTCGGAGAAGAAGATGGCCGCGTCGACGCCGTAGCGGCGTACTGGTTGCAGGGTGATCTCGGTGACCAGGTCAGGGTCCATGCACGACGCCAGCATGGTGGTGCCCTCGCGGATCTTCAGGTACTCCGGCAGCGACCGACCTGCCTGCCGCATGAACCAGACCGGCGTGTGCGGTACGGGCTCGCCACGGGCGGCGCGGAGGAAGGCGGAGGACTGGACCGAGTCGTCGAGGGCACTCATGGGGACGATCTTCGCAGGTCAGGCGGCGAGTCGGGGACGCGGGACCCGTCGATCCGGCCTACCCTGAGGCCATGCCCGCACCCCGCGAACGGCACATCGAGCCACCACCTGTTCCCGTGGAGTTCGAGCGCGCCGTCAGCCAGCTGCGCGGAGCCAAGTTCCGGCCCGAGGTCTTCTGCGAGGAGATGCCTGCTCCGCAGCGGATCGCCCCGTTCGCCTCGGCCATCTCGGCCGACGTGACGGTCGACGGCGAGGACGTCGGGACCGGTCGCATCGTCGTCCTGCACGACCCGGCCGGCAACGACACCTGGAACGGCACGTTCCGCTGCGTCGCCTACGCCCGTGCGGACATCGACCCCGAGCTGGTCACCGACCCGTTGCTCGCCGAGGTCGGCTGGACCTGGCTGACCGAGGCCCTCGAGGCCCACGGTGCCGAGTACGGCGCCCCGTCCGGCACCGTCACCAGCGTCGCCTCGGAGAGCTTCGGCGGGATGGCCACCGAACCCGGCACCGCCCAGATCGAGATCAGGGCCTCGTGGACCCCGGTCGGTGACCTCACCCCGCACGTCGAGGCCTGGGGCGAGCTGCTCTGCACCGCTGCCGGCCTCCCGCCCGTGCCGGAGGGCGTCGCCACGATGCCGAGCCGACGCGGTCAGCGCGGCCCAGAGTAGTGGCGGACATGACGGACGAAGAGACCGAAGCAGCACCGCTCACCGAACCCGAGATTCCCCCGGCGCCGCTGCTCGTGCTCCGTGACGGCCTACCGCCGATCGTGGAGACCCGAGCAGCCCTCGACGAGGTCGTGGCTGCGGTCGCCGCGGGCACCGGGCCGATCGGACTCGACGCCGAACGAGCCTCCGGCTACCGGTACTCGGCGCGGGCCTACCTGATCCAGCTGCGCCGCGAAGGCGCCGGCACCGCGCTGATCGACCCGATCGCGTTCGACGACCTGACCGACCTGAACGAGGCCTTCGGCGGCGCTGAGTGGATCCTGCACGCCGCCAGCCAGGACATCCCCTGCCTGCGTGAGGTGGGACTGGTCCCGACGGCCCTGTTCGACACCGAGCTCGCTGCCCGCCTGCTGGGGTACCCCCGGGTCGGACTGGCCACGCTGGTCGAGGTCATCGTCGGCAAGTCGATGCGCAAGGAGCACTCGGCGGCCGACTGGTCCAAGCGTCCCCTGCCCGAGCCCTGGCTCGAGTACGCGGCCCTCGACGTCGAGGTGCTCACCGAGCTCCGCGACGTGCTCGCGGCCGAGCTGGAGGAGACCGGCAAGGCCGAGTGGGCCCGCCAGGAGTTCGAGCACCTGCTGAGCTACGAGCTCCCCGCCCGGGTCGACCCGTGGCGTCGTACCTCCGGGATCCACAAGGCCAAGGGCCGGCGAGCCCTCGCCGCGGTCCGCGAGCTCTGGATCGTGCGCGACGAGCTGGCTGCCGAGCTGGACACCACGGCCGGCCGGCTGATCCCGGACTCCGCGGTCCTCGCTGCTGCCAACGCCCTGCCGACCAGCGGCAAGCTGCTGATGGAGACGCCCGGTTTCCACGGTCGCGGAGCCCGTCGCTACCTCGACACTTGGGTCGGCGCCCTGAAGACCGCCCGGGCGCTCCCGGAGAACGAGCTGCCGCCGGTCGCGAACCGGTCAGACGGCCCTCCACAGGTTCGGTCCTGGGGCGATCGCGACCCGGTCGCAGCCGCCCGGCTGAACACCGCGAGGACCGCGGCGACCGCACTGTCGGAGGAGCGCAACGTCCCAATCGAGAACCTGCTGACCCCCGACTACATGCGGCGGGTCCTCTGGAGTCCGCCGACGGTCCCCGACGACGAGCTCGAGGTCGCTGTCGGCGCCGAGCTCCGGGCCCTGAGCGCACGGGAGTGGCAGATCGACCTGATGGCCCCGATCATCGCCGAGGCGATCCGCAACCCGGGGACGACCGAGGGGCCGGTCGAGCCGACCGAGTAGCGACTACTTCGCTGCTGGTGTCGGCGAACCCGCTGCGAACAACGGCTCGGTCGCGTCGTCGATGGCCTTGAGCCGGTCGTCGACCGACAGGATCAAGGGGTCGTAGAACAGCTCGCTGAGCAGCGGCCGTACGGCGGAGAGCACGGTCGGCCAGACCGGCAGGGTCGGAAGCGGCCGGATGGACCGCACCTGGTCGGTGAAGACCTCCGCGTGCGCCGGCTGCTGGTCGGCCTGCAGGAAGGTGTCCCGGTGGGCGACCTCGTTGTTGCTGGGGACGACGTAGCCGGTCGCTGCCAGCAGCGCCATCGATTCGTCGCCCACGACGTACGCCAGGAAGTCCGCGGCCAGGTCCACCTGGGTCGAGGCCGCACTGAGGCAGAGGCCCGAGGTCTCCCCCACAGTCGCCTCCGATCCCAGCTTCGGCAACGGCATCACGTCGAACCGGAGGCCCTTGACCGCCCGCAGCTCGGGCGTCAGGCTGCGGAACCCGAGCATCATCCCGAGCTGGCCGCGTTCGAACCGCTGCAGCGCAGGAACGTCCTCGATCTCCTGGCGACTGAAGTTGACGACCGGGTCCCGGAACAGCGGCAGTACCTTCGCCAAGGCGTCCTTGGCCGCACCGCTGCTGAGGTTCAGCCGGGTCGGCGTGTCGGCATCGTCCAGCAGGGCGCCACCGCCGGAGAAGATGAACGGGGCCAGCTGGGTCAACGAGGGCTCGACGTACAGCCCGTGGGCGCCGTTCGGGTGGGGCGTTCGCGCGGCCACCTCGAACTGGGCGAAGCTCCACCCGGTGTCGGCGGTGACCTCCTGCTCGAGCTCCGAGTTCACGTCGGCGGGGTCGACGAGGTCGCTGTTGTAGTAGACCACCAGCGGCGAGGAGTCGACCGGCATGCACTGCAGGCTGTTGTCCGAGCTGAACGCCTCCAGGGAGTAGCGCTGGTAACCGTCGCCGAAGTCGAGGTCGCGGTCCAGGAGCAGGGTGCCGACTTCCCGGATGGCCTTCTGCTGCTCCCAGCTCGCAACGGCATCGACCGGGCTCAGGAAGAGGTCGGGGGCGGTACCCGCAGCGATCTGTTCCCCGATCGCCGAACGGGCTGCGGTCGCCGTCGGGTAGGGCTCGACGCTGACCGAGATGTTCGGGTGCGCACTGCTGTAGGCGGCAGCGATGTTGGCGTAGGCGGTCACCACCTGGGGCGGACCGTAGACAGCCAGGGACAGCAGGCTCGGAGCGCCGGGGTCCTGGACCGGAGCTCTGCTGGTGCCGTCATCGGCACACCCGGCGGTCACCAGGGCCGCCAGTGCCAGGCCGATCAGAACGGTCCTGCGCCCGTGGCGACGGCGAGAGCTGCAGCCCGGCACGACACGCTCCCTTCTGCACGGGGGCGGTCCCACGGCAGGATCACGATAGCGGGACACGCCGAACTACCGGCCCGTGGCTGCGGACGACCGCGGCGGCTTAGGGTCGTGCCATGCCTTTCACGGATCGCCCCCGCCTCGGCCTGGCAGTGCTCGGCGTCTGCGCGACTCTCGCCGTGGGTGCCTGCGGCGCGCGCGACAACGACCCGGTCGCGGCCGAACCCGGCACGGCACCGACGTCGACGGCGTCGGGCCCCGCTGCCAGCGCGAGCAGCACGCCGAGCACCAGCGCCGCGACCGCGGCGCCGACGGCCGCCTCGCCGAGCCCCGAGGCCCTGCTCGACCGGTTGCTGGACACCCGGTCCGTCCCCGGGCTGAACGCGACCTGGCGGTGGCAGGACGGTGAGACCGGTCGGGCAGGCAGCGAGCCGTTCGGCCTCTGCGCCAAGGCCGACCTCGCCAGCATCGGAGCCGGCGAGGTGGTCCAGCGGACCTACTTCCCCCCGGTCGACACCGACGACAACGCAGCCGAGCAGGTCACCGAGTTCCCGGACGGCACCACCACGGCGGGTGCCCTGGCGGTGCTGAAGAGCTGGCAGAAGAAGTGCACCGCCCACCTCGGCCGCCCCGGGGCCAAGGTCGGACCGATCACTCCCGTCCCGGTCGGCACCGGCTCCTTCTGGTACCTCGTCAGCTACCCGGAGGGCAACGACGAAGGTCGGTTCCACGCCTTCGGGGTAGCGGTGGTCGGGAACCGGATGGCCGCACTCACCATCGACAACGGCGGCCAGGACTACAACTACCCGTCCGGCCAGGAGCCGATGGTGGCGATGGTGCGAGCAGCGGCGGCCCGTCTCGGCTGATGGACCAGACCCCTCGGCGTGGCCACCACCGACCCTCGATGCCCGGCGCGGGTCACTTCGAGGCGATCGAGACGACCGCGCACGGCGTCGATCCGGCGGTCCTGGCGGAAGCCGCGGAGCGAGCCGCAACGGCTCTGGTCCGCGGCGCCCGCGACCAGGCTGACGCCGACCTGGTCTCCCGGGTCGTGCACCTGGCCGACACCGAGGGCCTCGAGACCCTGGCCGACCTGTGGGCCGGTGCTCCGGCGGACTCCCTGGCCGGGGTCCTCTGGCGGCTCTACCTGCTGCGGACCTGGGTGTACGCCGACCCGGAGCGCGCGGCCCGTGAGTTCGACCTGGGCCGGCCGCTGGCGCCGGTCGCCGAGGCCATCTCGGGGGTCGAGGAGCCGCCCGGCCCGGACGAGGTCAGGCTCCTGGTCGACGCGGTCCTGCAGGGCGTGGTGGTCGGGGACTTCGCCGACACGTTGTTCCGCGCCGCTGCCTTCGCCCGGGTCGCCGCGGCAGGGCGGGCCCGGGCCGGGACCGAGGCCGGCGCGTCGTACTCCGACGACCTGTCGGCGTCTCGGTTGCTGACCCTCGCCGACCAGCTCCAGCACGCTGCACATCTCGAACTCGCCGATACCTTGAACTGACCTCGGCTAGAATTCGGGAGCGCCGGGCCGTGGCAGCCCCGGGACCTAAAAATAGCCGCTTCGAGCGGCCACGCGCCGTGAGGCGCTCCCGGCCCGGCGCACCCACCTCGGCCACCTCCGGCTACCGTCGTGCCATGGCGTTCCGAGTCCCGTCGTTCCTGCGTTCCCGTCGCCGTGCGGCCGAGGTCGACTACCGCCCCCGCCGCGACGGACGCCCCGATCCCGGCGAGGTCTGCTGGGCCTGGGTGCCCTTCGAGGAGGACCCGAGGCAGGGCAAGGACCGTCCGGTGCTGGTGATCGCCGTGTCCGGTACGACCGTGCTGGCGCTCCCCCTGACCAGCAAGGACCACGATCGGGACGCCGACCAGGAAGAACGCAGCGGACGGCTGTGGATGGACGTCGGCACCGGCGAGTGGGACAGCAGGCAACGGCCCAGCGAGGTGCGGCTGAACCGGGTCCTCACCTTGGAAGCCTCCTCGGTACGCCGGGAGGGCGGCGCGCTGCCGAGGCCGGTCTTCGACGCCGTCCTCGCCGCCGCCGGACCGTACCTGCCC
This sequence comes from Propionibacteriales bacterium, assembly GCA_026392455.1. GTDB lineage: Bacteria > Actinomycetota > Actinomycetes > Propionibacteriales > Nocardioidaceae > Marmoricola. The sequence continues at coordinate 199,357 of JAPLCB010000003.1, forward strand.
CGGCGCCGTGCCTGAGTACAACCCGGCCGTCGACGGGCGTCCGTTCCCTGGTGAGGTCGTCTGGACCTGGGTCGCCTTCGAACCGGGCTCGCGCAACGGCAAGGACCGACCGGTCCTGGTGCTCCAGGTCGACGGTGCCCAGCTGACAGCGCTCCCGATGCGGAGCAAGAACGAGGACCGGAACACCCGCCACGACCGGAGGGCGGTCTGGATGGACCTGGGGGTCGGCGACTGGGACCGCCACGGTCGGGGCAGCGAGATCCAGCTGAACCGGTTCCTGAAGGTGAGCATCTACGACGTCCGCCGCAACGGGGCCGAGCTCGACCCGGAGCTGTTCGACGACGTCCTGGTCGCGGCGCGCCGGTACCGCTAGCTAACCGGCCGGTACCGCGACGTCGAACGGGGTCGGGTGCGGGGTCGCGTCCACGGTGGCCGGGTCCCCGACCTGTCCGTACTCGTTCGAACCCCAGCAGAAGACCTTGCCTGCGGTGGTGACCGCGCAGGTGGAGAGCGCACCGCCGTCAGCTGCGGACCAGCTGCTCGAGGTGGAGCCCACCTTCGTCGGCGCCGGGTTGGCGGTCGCGTTCGCGGTCGTGCCGAGCTGTCCGGCCTGGTTGCGTCCGAAGCAGTAGACCCCGTCCGCCTTGGTTCCGCAGGTGTGGTCGCCGCCGGCACTGATCGAGATCCATCCGGAACCCGGCACCGCCGTCGGGGTGGCGTTGACGACCGAGTTCGCCGTCACGCCGAGCTCGCCGTACTCGTTGCTGCCCCAGCACGACGCGATGCCCGAGGTCTGGACGGCACAGGTGTGGTACTCGCCGGCAGAGACCTTCGACCAGGTCGCCGCGGTCCCGACCTGCACGGGCGCGGTGGTGGGCGTGAACGTCCCCATGGTGGCGCTGGAGTTGCCCAGCTGCCCGGACAGGTTCGACCCCCAGCACCAGAGGGTTCCCCCGCTCCTGGTCGCGCAGGCCTGGTCCGCGCCGACCGTGACGAACGCCCAGTCGGTGTTCGAGCCGACCTTTCCGGGACCCGGGTTCGGGGTGGACGAGTTTGCGTTCTCGACGCGCCCCAGCTGGCCGTCGAGATTGAGCCCCCAGCACCACAGGGTGCCGTCCGACTGCCGACCGCACGCCGAGTTGCGGCCCGCGCTGACACTGGTCCAGCTGGTCGCGCTACCGACCTGGACCGGGACCGCGTTCGCGAGGTTGGTGCCGACGTTGGTCGTGGTACCGAGCTGGCCGTACTGGTTGTACCCCCAGCACCACAACGTTCCCGGCGCCTGGATGCCGCAGGTGAAGTCGTCCCCGGCCGAGACGTCCGTCCAGGTCGAGGCACTTCCCACCTTGGTCGGTGTCGGCGAGGTGATGTCCGCGTTCGAGCCGAGCTGCCCGTAGGTGTTGCGTCCCCAGCACCACAGGGTGCCGTTCGAACCCAGCGCGCAGGTGTGCTGCAGGCCGGTGCTCACCGCGGTCCACCCGGCCGGTGGCGCGATCGGGGTCGCCGGGGCCGTGGCGGAACGTGCCGACTCGTTGGCACCCGGCGTGTTCGTGTCGACGCTGGTCACGGCGAAGAAGTACTCGGTCCCGTTCGTCAGGGACGTTGCCTGGTAGGTCGTCGAACCGCTGATCAGGCTGCCGTTGACCTTCGACCACGGCCCGGACGCACTCGGCGCCTGGTAGACGTTGTAGCCCGCGAGGTCGCCCGCGACGACCGGGTTCCAGCTCAGCTGGGCGCTGTGGTTGCCCGGAGTCACGAGCAGACCGCCGGGGACCGGGGGTGGCGTCGTGTCGGCGCCGGGAGCGGGGACCGTCGAGTCAGCGGCCGACAGCCCCGACTCGTTCGCTGCCGGGACCGTGCTGTCCACGCTGGTGACCGCGAAGAAGTAGGTGGTTCCGTTGGTCAACGACGTCGCCTGGTACGTCGTCGAACCGCTGATCAGGCTGCCGTTGAGCTTGGTCCAGGGCCCGGCTGCGCTGGTCCCGCGGTAGACGTTGTAGCCCGCGAGATCCCCCGCGACGACGGCGTTCCAGGACACCTGGGCACTGGCGTTGCCAGGCTCGGCCGTGACCCCGTCGGGGACCGGAGGAGGCGTGGTGTCCGGCGGCGGAACCGGGGTCGCGCTCGCCTTGGTGGCGAACGCTGACTCATCACCGTCAGCCCGGACGCTGGTCACCGTGAAGTAGTAGGTGACGGAGTTGGTGAGGCCGGTGACGTTGAAGGTGGTGCTGCTGACCGGGTTCGTCGTCGCCCTCGTCCAGGGCGTCAGGTCGCTCGGGTCGCTGCGCTGGTAGACGTGGTACCCGACCAGGCCCGCCGCGTCGACCGGGTTCCAGGAGACCTGGGCGCTGGAGTCACCGGGAGTCACGACCACCCCGGACGGCACCGGCATCGAGACTGCCACCGTCCCGGGGGCGGACGCGACCGCCGGGGCCCCGTTCTCAGCGAGCGCGGTGACCCTGAACGGAAGGTCGCCCTGGGTCGACAACGTCACCGGGAACGTGACGGCCCCGGTCGAGCTCTCGTAGCGGGAGGCCCCGACCTTCACCCAGGTGCCGTTCACGAACTTCTGCAGAACCACCTCGCGGCCCTGCCGGGCGGGACCGAACTTTCCACCGACCGTGAACGGGACACCCTGGGAGACCACCGACGGAACCGTCACGGTCGCGGTCTGCCCGACCGTGAGCACGGAGCGGCTGCCCGTGGTGACCCGGGCGTAGGTCCGGCCCGAGATCGTCACCCGGGGCGCGATCACGCGCAGCACGGTCCTCGTCCCGGTCCTGGTGGGCGGCTTGTAGTAGAAGCGAAAGGCTCCGGTGGAGGTCGAGCGGCTCGGGGTCACGCTGAGCCAGGTGGTCCCCGACAAGCGCTGGAGGGTCACCGGTCGAGCCTTCCTGATCCCGACGTTGCCGGTCACGCTGATCGACTCGCCCCCGATCACCGACCCTCGTGACAGCGTGATCGAGGACGCAGCGCTGGCCGGCGCCATCGGTGCGAGCGCGACGATCACGAGTCCCAGGACGGCGAGTGCGGCCCTGGTGCGGCGGCTGGAGCGCGGAGGAGCTTCATGGTTCCCGGACATCGACGTCCCTTCCCGGAGGTTCGACCACCCCACCCTGCCCCGCCCGGGGTGGCCTGACAAATCCGTACCCGCCCGGCCGTGTGCCGAACCTCACGACCAAGGACGCAGCGGGCTGCACTAATCTCAGGCCCGTGAGCTCAGACTTCGACGACCTGATGACCGCCAACCGCGAGTTCGCGGCCGACTTCAAGCTCTCCGGCTTCGACGGCGTCGCCCGTGCCGGGGTCGCCCTGGTGACGTGCATGGACTCCCGGATCGACCCGTTGGGGATGCTGGGGCTGAAGCCCGGTGACGCCAAGATCTTCCGGAACCCCGGTGGGCGGGTCACCGAGGCGGCTCTCGAGGCACTCGTGCTCGGCGTTCACCTGCTCAACGTGGAGCGGATCCTGGTGGTCCCGCACACCCGGTGCGCGATGACGGCCAACACCGAGGCCCAGTTGCAGGAGAAGATCGCCGCCTCGTCCGGGCAGGACGCCTCGTGGCACGCGTTCCACGTCGTCGAGGACCAGGTCGGCAGCCTCAAGCGGGACATCCACAAGGTGACCAGTCACCCGCTGATCCCGGACACGGTCAAGGTCGGCGGCTTCATCTACGACGTCGACACCGGCCTGCTCGACCAGATCGTCTGACCTCGGCGCGCGTGAACGGCGAGCGCCGGGCACCCGTCAGCGCAGGCCTTCGACCACGGCACGTCGTTCGGGGCTCAGGCTGGCGATGAGCTCTGCGTCGGCTTCGAGGTGCAGTCTCAGCTGGCCGCGCAGGATCGTGGCAGCCGGCTCGCAGCCGGGGAGCTGTGCCGCCTGCACGAACGCTGCCTCGAGCCGGTCGTTGAGGGCGGCCACCCGGGCCACGGACCTGGTGCTCCGGCGGTTCGCGAGGGCGAGGCGGAGCAGGCCGCCGTACGGGCCGAGCATCGCTGCCCGGACTTCCTCGACGACGCGGTCGGCTTCGGCCAGAGCATGCACCACCTTCATCAGCTCGCGACGGCGCTCGTCGTCGATCGCGCTGATCCCGAACAGCTGGTCCAGCCTTTCCGCAGCCTCGAAGTCCCGGTCGGTGAGCCGGCGCAATGGCCGAGGTCCGCTTCCGCCGGGACGGGAGCCCACCTCTGGCCGGCTCACTGGTCGAGCTCCCGGTGGCTGGGCTGGTCGAGGTCTTCGGACCCGGACACCCACGCATGAGCCAGTCGAGCCCGGACCCGCTCACGTCGCGCTCCCGGGTTCGGCACACCGTTGACGTCGGCGTCGGCGTCGGCCGAGATCTCAGGCAGCGGCGGCGTCTGTCGGGTCGCGAGCAGGTAGGCCCGCTCGGGTGAGACGGCCTCGTGCACCTCGTGGTAACCGCCGTCCGCCGACCGCATGATGATGCCGGTCTCGCGGCCGTGCTCCAAGACTTCGCGGTCCTTGCGCTGCAGCCCGATGCAGATGCGTTTGGTCACCTTGAAGACGACGACCGGAAGAACGAACACGGCAACGCGAGCTGCCAGGGTGAGCGCGTTCAGGTTGGTCCGGAAGAGGTAGGCCACGATGTCGTTCCCACTGGTCGCCCACAGCACCCCGTAGACCGTCATCGCTGCGGCCAGGAAGGCGGTCCGGGTCGGCGCGTTGCGCGGACGGTCGAGCAGGTGGTGCTCACGCTTGTCCCCGGTCACCCATGCCTCGACGAACGGGAAAGCCATGAAGGCCGTGAGCAGCAGGACCGGGAGGATCGCGCCGGGCAGCAGGACGCTCCACGAGATCGTGTAGCCGAAGACGTTCGACTCCCAGCCCGGGAAGATCCGCAGCAGGCCGTCCGGCACGCCCATGTACCAGTCCGGTTGCGAGCCGGACAGTCCTTCGGCCGGGTCGTAGGGACCGTACCCCCACACCGGGTTGATGGTGGCCAGGCCGCCGAGGAGAGCCGTGACGCCGAACACGATGAAGAAGAAGCCCCCGGCCTTGGCGGCGTACACCGGGAGCAGCGGGTAGCCGACGACGTTCGCCTCGGTCTTGCCCGGGCCCGGGAACTGGGTGTGCTTGTGGTAGACGAGCAGCAACATGTGCGCGGCGATCAGGGCCAGCAGGAGGCCGGGCAGCAGCAGGACGTGGGCGGTGTACAGCCGCGGGATGATCTGGTCCCCGGGGAACTCGCCGCCGAACATGAAGAACGACAGGTAGGTCCCGATCACCGGCGTCGCCTTGATCAGGCCGTCCGCGATGCGCAGACCGCTTCCGGACAGGAGGTCGTCGGGCAGCGAGTAGCCGGCGAAGCCCTCGATGATCCCGAGGAGCAGCAGGACCCCGCCGATGATCCAGTTGAGCTCGCGGGGCTTGCGGTAGGCGCCGGTCACGAAGACCCGCGCCATGTGGACCAGCATCGCTGCGACGAAGAGCATGGCCGCCCAGTGGTGCATCTGCCGCATCAGCAGACCCGCACGGACGTCGAAGGAGAGGTCCAGGGTCGAGGCGTAGGCCTCCGACATCTTCAGACCCCGGAGCGCCTCGTACGAGCCGTTGTAGGTGACCTCGGCCATCGACGGCGTGTACCACAGCGTCAGGAACGTTCCGGTGAGCAGCAGGATGACGAAGCTCCACAGAGCGATCTCACCGAGCATGAAGGACCAGTGGTCCGGAAACACCTTCCGGACCTGCTTCTTCGCGATCGTCGCGATGCCGAGGCGCTCGTCGGCCCAGAGGCCCGCTCGCGCCGCCGCCGATGACCCGCTGACCGTGGTCGCCGTTGCCATCACTACCCCCGTCTGAGTTGGGCGTCGGACGACTTGGCGCGCGCGGAGCGAGCTAGGACACCGACCTCAACAGACAGTGTAGGTCTTTGTGTCAGAACTTCAACATCATGTTTAGGTCATCTTTGCGGATCAGCTTTCCTCGCTGGCTCAGACGTCGATCGAGTCCTGATCGACCTCGTAGGCGCCAGCCACGATGAAGTCCTTGCGCGGAGCGACGTCCGAGCCCATCAGCAGCTCGAACACCTCGGCCGCCCTCGCCGCGTCGTCGGCGGTGATCCGGCGCAGGGTCCGCTGCCGCGGGTCCATGGTGGTCTCGGCCAGCTGGTCGGCGTCCATCTCGCCGAGCCCCTTGTAGCGCTGCACCGGATCCTTCCAACGGACCCCCTTCTTGGTGAGCTCAGCCAGCTTTCGCTGCAGCTCGGGATCGGAGTACGTGTAGATGTACTTGTCCATGCCCTTCTTGGGGTTGGACAGCTCGATCCGGTGCAGCGGCGGGACCGCGGTGAAGACCCGGCCCTGGGTGACCAGCTCGGGCATGTACTTGAAGAACAGGGTCGCCAGCAAGCACCGGATGTGAGCGCCGTCAGAGTCCGCGTCGGCCATGAAGATGATCCGGCCGTAGCGGGCGGAATCGATGTCGAAGGTCCGTCCGGAACCGGCACCCACGACCTGGATGATCGAGGCGCACTCGGTGTTCTTCAGAACGTCGGCCACCTGGGCCTTCTGGACGTTCAGGATCTTGCCCCGGATCGGCAGCAGCGCCTGGAACTCCGAGTTGCGGGCCAGCTTCGCCGTCCCGAGGGCCGAGTCACCCTCGACGATGAAGAGCTCGGAGCGTTCGACGTCGTTGGACCGGCAGTCGGCCAGCTTGGCCGGGAGGGCCGACGACTCCAACGCGTTCTTCCGGCGCTGGGTGTCGCGCTGCTGTCGTGCCACCAGGCGGGTCTTGGCGGCGCCGGCCACCTTCTCCATCACCAGCTTGGACTGGGCCTTGTCCGTGCGCTTGGTCGAGGTGAGGAACTTCTTCAGCTCGGCGGAGACCACCTTGCGGACGATCGCCCGGGCGGCGGGAGTGCCGAGGACCTCCTTGGTCTGCCCCTCGAACTGCGGCTCGGCCAACCGCACCGTGACCACCGCGGTCAGACCCTCGAGGACGTCGTCCTTGATCACGTCGGCGTCGTTGACCTTGAGCACCCGTCCTGCGCGCATCACGTCGTTGAACGTCTTGGTCAGCGCGGTCTCGAAGCCGGAGACGTGGGTCCCACCCTTGGGAGTGGCGATCACGTTCACGTAGGAGCGCATCTCGGTCTCGTAGCCGTCCGTCCACCGGACAGCAACATCGACGTTGAGCTCGCGCTCGACGTCCTGGGGGGTCATGTGGCCCTTGTCGTCGAGCAGCGGGACGGTCTCGACGAAGGTGTCCGAGCCCTGGAGCCGCAACACCTCGGTGACCGGTTCGCCGACCGAGAGGAACTCAGCGAACTCGGAGATCCCGCCGACGTGCTTGAAGCTCTCGACCACCGGTTCGTCACCGCGCTCGTCGCGGATCACCAGCTCGAGGCCCGGCACGATGAACGACGTCTGCCGGGCCCGCCCGATCAGTCCCTCGAGCTCGACCCGGGCGTCACGCGTGAAGACCTGCTTGTCGGGCCAGAACCTGATCCGGGTGCCGGTCCTGCCCTTGGCGACCCGGCCGCCCTTGCGTGACAACCCCGACGCCGGCGTGAACGGCGCGTCGGCCGCGTCGCCGGCGAACGTCCCGGGGACGCCGCGCTGGAAGCTCATCCCCTGGATCGACGGCGACCGCTCGACGTCGATGTCCATCCGGGAGCTCAGGGCGTTGACCACCGACAACCCGACGCCGTGCAGACCGCCGGTAGCCGTGTAGGAACCACCACCGAACTTGCCGCCGGCGTGCAGCTTGGTCGCCACCACCTCGACACCCGGGAGCCCGGTCTTGGGTTCCTTGTCGGTGGGGATCCCGCGACCGTTGTCGTGGACCTCCACGGAGCCGTCGGGATGCAGGATGACCTCGACCTTGTTCGCGGCGCCGGCAAGCGCCTCGTCCACGCCGTTGTCGATGATCTCCCACAGGCAGTGCATCAGGCCGCGGGTGTCGGTCGAACCGATGTACATCCCGGGCCGCTTGCGTACCGCTTCCAGCCCTTCCAGGACGAGAAGGTGCTGGGCGTTGTAGGTGTTGTCGGCGATCAGCTTCCCCAAAATCTGTGTGAACTCAATCTGGAACAGGCGCGGCTGCGAAGTACCTCTACCGGACGACGCCACCGCTTCGCCCGGGCTCGAAATCTACAAGGTCAAGAAGCTGGAAATTCTCCGCAACACCGAGGCGTTGCTGCCGATGATTGATAGTGGAGTGGGTCACACTCATTCCACGATCCGTCTCAGTCAAGACAAATCGGCCGGGCGGGAAGCAAATCCCATGGTTTGATGTTGAGCCCGATGAGACTCTGAACAAGCGGAACCATTTCGCCCACCTCCGAGTTGAACAGGCACCGGCAGAGGAAAGTGAGGCGAACGTGAATACTGCGACAGCCCCGAGTGAGACCCCGTTGACAGCGGTGGACCGTTGCGACCGTTGCGGCGCGCAGGCCTACCTGCGCGTATCGCTCCAGGCCGGCGGCGAACTCCTCTTCTGCGCCCACCACGCCCGCGAGCACGGCGACAAGCTGCGCGAGATCGCGTCCCACGTGCACGACGAGACGAGCAAGCTCGCCGACACCCCGAGCGCGGCAACGGAAACGGAAGCCTGACCCAGACGTCAGCGGTGCCCCGGTCGAACTGACCGGGGCATCGTCCTTTTCTGCCGGAGGAACTGCCGCCATGTCCTTGCTCGTCGTCCTGGTCGCGCTGGCGATCGCGCTCGGCCTCGTCGGGATCGTGATCCCGATGCTGCCGGGCAGTCTGCTCGTCGCCGCTGCGATCCTGGTCTGGGCCGCCGTCGAGAGCTCGACGGGCGCGTGGGTCACGCTCGCGATCGCGCTCGGTCTGGTCGCCACCGGCACGATCACCAAGTACCTGGTCCCCGGCAAGCGCCTCCAGCGCAGCGGCGTCCCGGGCTCCACCCTGCTGATCGGTGGCGTACTCGGCGTCGTCGGGTTCTTCGTGGTCCCGGTCGTCGGCCTGCCGTTCGGTTTCGTCGCCGGGGTCTACCTGGCTGAGTGGCGCCGTACGTCGCACAGCGCTGCGGGCCCGGCGACCTGGCACGCGCTGAAGGCGGTCGGGCTCGGGATCGTCATCGAGTTCACCTTCAGCGTGCTGGCCGCTGGAGCCTGGGCGACCGGAGTCGTCGTCACGTGACGGTCGTCCTGTCCCTGGTCGCAGCGGCGCTGTACGGACTCTCGGACTTCGTCGGCGGGGTCGCCTCGCGCCGCACCTCCGTCTGGCCGGTGGGGTTCCTGGCCTGCGTCGGCGGCACCCTGGGGGCCGTGGTGATCGCGCTCACCGAGCACGGCGACCCGACGCGCGCGGACCTGACGTTCGGTCTTCTCGCAGGACTGGGGAGCGGCACCGGGACAGCGTTCCTCTACCGAGGTCTCGCGGCTGGGCGGATGGGCGTGGTCGCTCCGGTCTCGGCCGTCGGCGCCGTCGTGATCCCGTTGTTCTTCGGGGTCCTGTCCGGGGAACGGCCGGAGGTCATCGGCTGGGTCGGCATCGTGGTGGCGCTCCCGGGGATCTGGTTCGTCTCACGCGAGGAGACCGAGGCCCCGGCAGCGCACCGGGACACCGACTCCGGATTGCTGGACGGGATCCTCGCCGGGGTCGGCTTCGGGGTCCTCTTCGCTGCCCTCGGCCAGGTCCCGGACACTGCCGGCTACTGGCCCCTGGTCGCTGCCCAGTCGGCGTCGGTGGCCGCCTTGGTCGTGGCCGCGATCGCGTTCGGCGGCAATCCACTTCCGCGGGTCCGCGGCGACTACTGGGGCCTGGTCCCCGGCATCCTGGCAACGCTGGCTGTGCTGTTCTTCGTCCTCGCCACTCACCACGGACTGCTGAGCATCGCCGCTGTGATCACCTCGCTGTACCCGGCGTTCACCGTGGTCCTCGCGGTCGGGCTGCTGCGGGAGCGCATCCATCGGACCCAGGGCCTCGGCCTGGCCCTGTGTGCCGCCTCGGTCGTGTTCGTCTCGTTCGCCTGACCCCGAACTGGACACGTGTCCAAAATCAGGCGGTCGCTCCTCCCCCAGAACTGAAACGTGTTCTAGAGTCGGCCTCATGACGCTCCAGATCCATGACGAGAACCGGGTCCGTACCCTCACCCTCGACCGGCCGGACGCACTCAACGCGTTCAACGAGGCGCTGTACGACGCCACCGCTCAGGCCCTGCTCGATGCTGCTGCGGATCCCGCAGTGGCCGTGGTGCTGCTCACCGGCGCGGGCCGGGCCTTCAGCGCGGGCACCGACCTGCTGGAGATGCACCAGCTCGCCACCAACCCCGACTTCCCCCGCGGCGAGCACGGCTTCCTCGGCCTGCTCGATGCTCTTGCTGCGTTCCCCAAGCCGCTGATCTGCGCGGTCAACGGGCTCGGACTCGGGATCGGGGCCACCGTCCTCGGTTTCGCCGACCTCGCATTCATGGCGAGCACCGCGAAGCTCAAGTGCCCCTTCACCAGCTTGGGCGTCGCCCCCGAAGCCGCCTCCAGCCTGCTGTTCCCGCAGCTGATCGGGCGCCAGAACGCCGCCTGGATGCTGCTGTCGGCCGAATGGGTGAGCGCTGCGGAAGCGCTGCAGATGGGACTGGTCTGGCGGGTCTGCGAACCCGACGACCTGCTGCCCGAGGCCCGCAGGCACGCCGAGGTCCTCGCTGCCCGCCCGATCTCCAGCCTGATCGCCGTCAAGCGCACCATGACCGAGCCGCTCCGGACCGAGATCGCTGCGGCCCGGGAGCGCGAGAACGCCTGCTTCGCCGAGCTGATGGGCGGACCGGCGAACCTCGAGGCCCTGACGGCCTTCGCCGAGGGCCGGCAGCCGGACTTCACCAACCTTCCCGAAGGTTGGTGACGACGATGAGCGACACCAGCGCCACCGAGTTCAACCTCTCCCGTGTCTTCTCGACCGTCGCCGCCGCGGTGCCGGACCAGGAGGCCCTGGTCTGGCGGGACCGCCGCCTGACGTACGGGGCCATGGAGACCCGGATCACCGGCATCGCCCACTACCTGGCAGCCCAAGGGCTCGGCCGGTACGTCGGTCGCTCCGCCCTGGCCGGCCACGAGATCGGTCAGGACACCGTCGGGCTCTACCTGCGCAACGGGAACGAGTACCCCGAGGCGATGATCGGCGCCTACCGGGCCGGGGCCGTCGCCTTCAACATCAACTACATGTACGTCGAGGAGGAGCTGGTCTACCTCCTCAACGACGCCGGCGCCACCGCCCTGGTGTTCGCGTCGGAGTTCGCACCACGGGTCGCCTCGATCCTCGACCAGGTCCCGAGCATCCGGGTGCTGATCCAGGTCGACGACGAGACCGGCACCCCGCTGCTGCCCGGGGCCGTCGCCTACGAGTCGATCGTGGCGACTGCTCCCCCCGTCGGCGGACTCCCCGAGGCCCTCGGCGAGGACGCGTTCCTGCTCTACACGGGCGGCACCACCGGAATGCCGAAAGGGGTCATCTGGCGGCACCACGACGTCTACGTCGCCGCGATGGGCGGCCGCCCGTTCGGATCACCGGACCCGTACCGGTCGTACGAGGAGATCGCCGAGGCAGCGCGCAACGCCGGCGGCGGCATCCGCCTGCTGATGACAGCGCCGTTCATGCACGGCGCCGCCCAGTGGTCGACCTTCCACATGTTCACCGGCGGCGGCAAGGTCGTCCTGCCCGACAACGTGACCAGCATGGACGCTGTCAGCTGGCTCCAGATCACCGAGCGGGAAGGCGTGATCAGCATCCCGGTGGTCGGCGACGCGATGGCCCGCCCACTGGTCGAGGAGATCGAACGCGGTGACTACGACCTGTCCGGACTCGCCGCGATCAACAACGGCGGCGCCCCGATCTCACCGGGCGTCCGGCACCGCCTGCACGAGGCGTTGCCGCACATCCTGATCCTGGACGCGGTCGGCTCGTCGGAGACCGGGATCCAGATGAACCACTACTCCGCGGCCGGCGCCGAGGCCGAGACCGCTGTCTTCAGCCCCGAACCCGACACCACGGTGGTCGACGACCAGCACTCCCGCTCGCTGTCCCCCGGCGAAGGTGCTGGGTGGCTGGCCCGGAGCGGCCTGGTGCCGCTGGGCTACCTCGGTGACGCTGCCAAGACCGCGCGAACCTTCCCGGTCATCGACGGAGTCCGTTACTCGGTCCCCGGCGACCGGGCCGAGCTGCTGGAGGACGGCCGGATCCGGCTGTTGGGGCGCGACGCGGTCACGATCAACTCCGGCGGGGAGAAGATCTTCGCCGAGGAGGTCGAGCGAGCCCTGTCCGGCCATCCCGACGTCGCCGACGTGATCGTGGCGGGCCGACCGTCCGAACGCTGGGGCAGCGAGGTGATCGCCATCGTGGCACTGCGCGACGGAAGCACGGCCACCGACGAGGAGCTGCTGTCCGAAGCAGCCCGGCACGTGGCCCGGTACAAGCTGCCCAAGGAGATCCTGCGGCGTCCGGTGATCAAGCGATCACCCTCGGGCAAGGCCGACTACTCGTGGGCCAAGCGCGAGGCCACCGGCACCTGAGTGCCGGGGGTGGGGGCCAAGCGCGAGGCCACCGGCACCTGAGTGCCGGGGGTGGGGACCAAAGTCACCCCGCGAACCGCCTGTTCTCGCTACAGACCGGGCCCGAGCAACCCCCTAATCTCGTACTCAGGGAGGAACCGAGCAGGTCGCGCTCCCCTTGCGCGCAGCTCGCCCAAACGCCCCGTACGGCTTGCCCAGGCCTGCGGGGCGTTTCCCGTTCCAGGCCGTGTCGCAGCCCACAGGATCGAACTCGACGAATCGCTGAAATGATCTGATTTGGACCGATAAGGTCAACTCCGACGCACCACCCCCCATTGTGCGCCGACCGCCGCCCCGCGCCGGTCCGGGCCCCCATCCGGACCGATCCCGCGGGGCGGCACACTTTCCCGAACGGTCCAGACCAGCGATCACGGCTTCGGCGCGTGTTACCCCGTGTTCACAGAGGTTGACTACCTTGGGCCGTGGAGTGCAACCGGTCCACCGTCCCGCCTTCTCACGGTTCTGGGTGACTGACTTCGCTGCGGGCCATCCCGTGGCGGTCGTTGGGGGCACGACGCGGACCGTTCGCACCGCCCCGGCGGTTCGGACGGTTTCGTCGTTCAGGCCGGGTTCCGGCCTTCTTCCTCCCGCAGTCGCGGGGTGGTGAAACCCTCGGGCCTCAACCCGGTCTTGTCGGCGTAGAAGGCCCGGACGAAATCCATGTCGGCGCCGATGTCGCCGGTCGGGTGGAAGGTCGGACCCCACCCGATCGTCCGCGAGGGCCCGTCGATGAAGGACAACGTGATCGGCAGACCGGTCTGCTGGGCGATCCGGTAGAAGCCGGACTTCCAGTACTCGCCCTTGCTCCGGGTGCCTTCGGCGGCGAGCCCCAGCACGAACGGGTCATCGCCCTCGGCCTCGGCGAGCAGAGCGCGGATGGTGCCACCCGGGTCCTTGCGGTCCAGTGCCACCGCACCCGTCCAGCGCAGCACCGCTGCGAGCGGTCCCCGGAACAGCTCGTCCTTGACCAGCAGCCTGATCCGGATGTCGTAGTCCCAGGACAGCAGGACGGTCAGCACCCAGTCCCAGTTGGACGTGTGCGGCGCACCGACCAGGACACTGCGCTCCGGCACCTCCCCCACGGTTCTCCACCGGACCGCCTTCAGGACCAGTCGGGCCACGGAGCGTCGGATCGGGTTGCGTCGGTTCACGGCGCGACCGTACACCGCCGCCGGAAAGGCGCCGGGCGCGGACAGGTCAGGCAGGACCGATGATCGAGTTGGGCACGAACGTCGGACGGCGGTCCAGCGCGTCCGCGGTCGGTCGCACGTACTCGAACCCCGCGGTCAGGACCACCGAGGCCCCAGCGATCCCGGTCTCCCGCAAGGCCCGGGCGCACGCCTCGTGCAGCGGTGGTGCGTGGAACGCGTTGCGGTCCACCTCCTCGGTCGTACCGAGGAAGGCGATCGGGCGGCCCAGCGAGGTCCCGCACCCACCGCAGACCCGGCTCAGCGCACACTGCACCACCTTGCCCTTGTCGAGCGACCCGTGCGGCCAGGCGAACGGCGGTGAGGTGAGCGGCACCGACGAGGTCACGACGCGGAGCGCGACCAGCCCCCCAGCTCGGTACGCCGGATCTGCCGCTCCTCCTCTGCCTTGCGACGGTGCTCGATGGTGATGTCCGCGCCCGTCGGCGGCCGGTCGTCCTTGGTCATCTTGTTCGGCAGCGAGAGCTTCATGACCGTGCGGAGAACCTGCCCGTACTGGCGGTGCAGCGGTCCCGAGCTGTACGGGATGCCGTACTTCTCGCAGAGCGCCTGGACCCGCGGGGAGATCTCGGCGTACCGGTTGCTCGGCAGGTCCGGGAACAGGTGGTGCTCGATCTGGTAGCTCAGGTTCCCGCTCATGACGTGGAACAGCGGGCCGCCCTCGATGTTGGCGGTCCCGAAGATCTGGCGCAGGTACCACTCGGCGCGGGTCTCGTCCTCCAGCTCTTCCTCGGTGAAGTGCAGGGCCCCGTCCGGGAAGTGGCCGCAGAAGATGATCAGGTACGACCAGATGTTGCGCATCAGGTTCGCGGTCGCGTTCGCCTTGATCGTGGACTTCCACTCCTTGCCGCTGAGCGCGGGGTAGAGAACGTAGTCCTTGAGGATCTGGTTGCGACCCTTCTTGGCGATCTGCTTGAGCTGGCGCTTCATCTCCTCGGGGTCCTTCTGGCCCTTGCGGATCGCCTCCAGGTCGAGGTCGTGCAGCGCCACGCCCCACTGGAAGAGCGCGGCGAGCAGCGCGTTGTAGACCGGCTGGCCCAGGGCCACCGGCGTCCACTTCTGCTCCCGCGCCATCCGCAGCACCCCGTACCCGATGTCGTTGTCGACGCCGAGGACGTTGGTGAACTGGTGGTGGATGTAGTTGTGGCTGTGCTTCCACTGCTCCGCGGGCTGCCCGGTGTCCCACTCCCAGGTCGAGGAGTGGATCTCGGGGTCGTTCATCCAGTCCCACTGGCCGTGCATGACGTTGTGGCCGATCTCCATGTTCTCCAGGATCTTGGCCAGACCGAGGGTCACCGCGCTGGCGGCGAGGACCGGCTTGCGCGCCCGGGGGAACGGCGAGCTCACGATCATCCCGATCCGGGCTCCAGCGGCCATCCACCGCTGGGTGGTGATCACCTTGTTGATGTAGGCGGCGTCCTTGGCCCCGCGGGATTCCTCGATCTCGGCCCGGATCGCGTCGAACTCACGGCCGAGCTGCTCGACCTCGTCCTTGGTCAGGTGGGCGTACTCCGCCACGTCTGCAATCGCCATTGGTTCCCCCAGCTGTCGGTGTGGTGTACGAGAAGGGTCAGAGGTTGAGGGTGCAGGGTCCGACCGGGACGGTCACGCAGGTCTGCACCTGTTCGTTGGGCTGGTCGAACTCGGCCCCGTTGCGCAGGTCGCGGACGGTGCCGGAGATCTTGGTGACGGTGCAGGTGTGGCAGATACCGACGCGGCACCCGTAGGGCATCCCGACGCCGGCCTTCTCGCCGGCTTCCAGGACGGTGGTCGCACCGTCCGCCTCGATCTCCTTGCCCGAGTTCTGGAAGGTGATCGTGCCGCCTTCGCCGCCGTCCCCCGTGACAGCCAGCGAGAACCGTTCCAGGTGCAGGGAATCGGCGAGACCAGCCGCTGCCCAGTGCAGCTCGACCGCGTCGAGCATCGGTGCCGGACCGCAGGCCCAGGTCTCACGCTCGCGCCAGTCCGGGCACAGGTGGTCCAGGCCGTCCCAGCCGAAGATGCCGTCGGTGTCGGTGTGCCGCTCGTGGAGCTTCAGACCGGGGTGCCGCGCAGCCAGCTCGTGCAGCTCGGTGCGGAAGATCATCCGCTCCGGCGTCGTCGACGAGTAGTGCAGCGCCACGTCGCCCATCGTGTTGCGCCGATCCAGGGTCCGCAGCATCGACATCACCGGCGTGATCCCACTGCCTCCGACCAGGAACAGCGTCTTCGCCGGCGGCGGGTCCGGGAGCACGAAGTCACCGGCCGGGGTCGCGAGCCGGACGATCGTGCCCGGCTTGAGCCCACGGACCAGGTGCTCGCTCATCTTGCCCTCGGGCATCGCCCGCACCGTGATCGCCAGCGTTCGCCCGGACTTCACCGGCGGGGAGCTGACCGAGTACGAACGCCACTGGTACTTACCGGCCACCTGGACGCCGATGCCGACGAACTGGCCTGGTCGGTGGTCATAGCGCCAGCCCCATCCCGGCCTGATCACCAGGGTCGCGGCGTCCTCCGTCTCCGGGATGACCTGCTCGACCCGCCCTCGCAGCTCACGCGAGCTCCACAGGGGGTTGATCAGGGTCAGGTAGTCATCGGGGAGGAGGGGCGTGGTCAGCTTGTCGGCTGCTTTGCGGACCCGTTCCCAGGTCACTGTGGCGTCGCTCACACGGTCAGTGAACAGGTGTAGACCCACCACGTCAACGGTTCTGACCCGTCCAGTTTCCGGCTACTGGTGGAGCGGGACGTTCCGGGTGAGGAACTCGATCTGGTCGGCGACGACGCGCTCGAACGGCTGCCCGACGTAGATCTCGAAGTGGCCTTCGGGGTCGTCACTCATGCGGCCGACGATACGACCTGGCTCAGTCGAGGCAGAATTCGTTGCCCTCGACGTCGGCCATCACCAGGGTGGACTCGTTGATGCCGTCGGCCAGGTGCAGCTGGAGGCGGGTTCCGCCCAGCGCCACCAGCCTGGCGCACTCGGACTCGAGGGCAGCGACGCGTTCCTCCCCGACCAGCCCGGTGCCGACCCGGACGTCGAGGTGCACCCGGTTCTTGACCGTCTTGACCTCCGGGACCCGCTGGAAGAACAACCGTGGACCGACCCCTGCTGGATCGACGCAGGCGAACGCGGAGCCTTGGTGCTCGGCAGGCAACGACCGGTCGAAGGCGTCCCAGTCGACGAAGCCCGGCGGTGGCGGTGGCACGACGTATCCCAGTACCTCGCACCAGAACCGGGCAACCCGTTCCGGTTGCACGCAGTCGAACGTGACCTGGAGGTTCCTGACCGTCGCCATCGGGCCAGCCTAGGGGCTGCACCTGACATAGTGCCGACGTGACTTCCTTCGCACGCAGGGCAGCGACGACCGCGATCCAGACCTACCGGGCGAGCGGCGCCGACCACCCGTTCGGTGACCCGCTCCCCGCCCACGGCGTCGCGATGGAGGGCTACTTCTGGCGCTTCACCGATCCCGCGACCGGGCGGGTCCTGATCGCTCTCAACGGGGTGAACCGCGCCGACGACGGGACCTGGTCGACCCTCGGGCTCGCCGCGCACCCGCACGGCTTCCTGCGTACGACAGCTCACCCGGTCGGGTCGGCCTCCACGGACGGGCTCGGAGCCTTCGCCGGGGACGCCTTCGCGGGCACCGCCGACCGGTTGCAGGTCGACCTCGGCCCGGACGCCCGGCTCGACGTCCAGATCACCAACCCGGTGCCCTGGCCACGGCGCAGCTTCGGCGGTTCGAGCGTGTTCCAGGCGGTCCCGGCCCTGAACCAGTACTGGCACCCGTGGTTGCTGGGCGGTACCGCCCACGGACGGGCCGTGGTCGGCGCCGAGACCTGGGACCTCGACGGGTGGTCGGTGTACGGCGAGAAGAACTGGGGCAAGGGCGGCTTCCCGGACTCGTGGTGGTGGGGACAGGCCCAGGGCTTCGCCGAGCCGTCCGCCTGCGTGGCTTTCGCCGGAGGGGAGGTCACCGCGGGCCCGATCAGCACCACCGTGACCGCCGTGGTCGTGCTGCTGCCCGACGGCCGGCTGGTCCGCCTGGGCGACCCCGTGGTGTCGCCGGTCCGGGCCGAGGTCAGCGACGACCGCTGGGTGCTGCGCGGGCGCAGCGCCCGGTGGCAGATCGACATCGAGGGATCGGGAAGCCTGGACATCGCGCACGTGCTCC
This sequence comes from Propionibacteriales bacterium, assembly GCA_026392455.1. GTDB lineage: Bacteria > Actinomycetota > Actinomycetes > Propionibacteriales > Nocardioidaceae > Marmoricola. The sequence goes on from JAPLCB010000003.1 coordinate 217,245, forward strand.
CCGTGCCGCTACCGGCCGAGCGTCGCAACGTCCCTGGTGCGATCGAGCACCTCGGCGCCGAGCTGCGGGTGACGGTCAGCCACCGTGGTCGCATCGTCTGGCAGGACGAGTCCGGCCTGGCCGCCCTGGAGCACGGTGGCATCGACCGGGCCCGGGCCGAGGTCGTCCGTCGCGGGCACGGCCCTGATGCCGTGGACGCGCCACCAGTCCCCCGGACCAGGTAGAACCGCCTGCCGGTAGTCTCCGGCCAGGAGTGTGAACACTGCTCCGACCGGCGACGGAGGGAAGACGTGACGATGACCGGTCCGATGCCGTCAGCCCCCTTCCTCCCGCTGTCCCGCACGGTCGCGTCGGAGCTGGAGATCTACACCTACGGCGGGTGCGACCTCGAGCTCCAGCTCGCGGTGGCCCGGTCCCCCGGTCTCCAGGTGGACGAGTCGCTGCTCGTCACCAGCCAGGACGGTGCTCCGGTCCCCGTCGTCGAGGTGGAGACACCGCACCACGGCAGGCTGCACCTGGTCACCCTTCCGCCCGGCTTCACCCAGGTCCGGTACGACGCCCAGGTGCGGGGTCGCGCCGACGTACCGACCCACGACCTGATGGATCTGTCGCTGTACCGACGCCCGAGCCGCTACATCGAGTCCGACGCGATCCCTGGCTTCGCCTCGGCCGAGTTCTCCGGGCTCAGCGGCAAGGACCTGCTGGTCGCCGTCTCGTCGTGGGTGGGCACCCGGCTGCTCTACGTCCCCGGGAGCAGCGGACACATGGACGGTGCCGTGGACACCCTGATCACCGGCGCCGGGGTCTGCCGCGACTTCGCCCACCTCGTCATCGCCCTGCTCCGGGCGCTCCGGGTTCCAGCACGACTGCTGGCGGTCTACGCCCCGGGCTGCGACCCGATGGACTTCCACGCGGTTGCCGAGGCTTTCGTGGACGGCGCCTGGTACGTCGTCGACTCCTCAGCCCTGGCGCCGCGCACGTCCCTGGTGCGGATCGCGACCGGACGTGACGCGGCGGACACCGCCTTCATGACCACCGTGAGCGGCGACGCCGAGCTGACCCGGTCCCTGGTGTCGGCCGTCGCCGACGACGGCCTGCCCCTCGACGACCTCGACCAGACGGTTGCCCTCGGATGAGCTCGTGGCCGGTCTGGGTGCAGGCCGGGTTGTGGGGCCTGGTTGCCGGGAGCGCCCTGGTGGTGGGGGTGACCATCGCGTGGCTGCTCACCGTCCCGCGCTGGATCGTCGCGTCGGTGATGTCGTTCGGCGCCGGCGTCCTGATCTCCGCCCTCAGCTTCGACCTGATGTCGGAGGCCGAGGAGACCGGTGGTCTCACCCCGACCCTGATCGGCTTCCTCGGCGGGGCCTTCGTCTACGTCCTGTGCAACCAGGCGCTGGCGCGCCGTGGGGCGCGGCACCGCAAGCGCGCGGGCTCCGAGCAGCCGTCCGAGGAGGAGCAGGCGGGCAGCGGATCGGCGATCGCGATCGGCGCCCTCCTCGACGGGATCCCGGAATCCATCGTCCTGGGCCTGACCCTGCTGTCGGGCAACGGCGTCGGCGCTCCGGTCCTCGCCGCCATCTTCCTGTCCAACCTCCCCGAAGGCTTGTCCAGCGCTGCGGGGATGAAGCAGGCCGGCCGCAGCGGGCGCTTCGTGTTCGTGGTCTGGGGCTCCATCGCCGCGGCCAGCGGGCTCGCGGGCGCGATCGGCGTACTCGCCCTGGACGGTGCGTCGCCGGCGACGATCGCGGTCATCACCGCCATCGCCGCCGGTGCGATCCTGACGATGGTGGCGGACACCATGATTCCCGAAGCCTTCGAGCGGGCGCACCTGTACGCCGGACTGCTCGCGGCGTCGGGCTTCGCGCTGGCGTTCGCCCTGGAGCGCGCCGGCGGCTGACCGCGTCCGCGGGCCGCTGTCAGGTCGAGAGGTGCCGGGCCCTGGCGAAGCAGAACAGCCCGTAGCAAGCGATCCCCGCCGCGATCGCGCCGAGCAGGTACGGGCCGAACGGTTGCGCGAGCACCGTACGCAGGGCCTCGTCGAGACCACCGGACTTCCGGGGCTCGTGGGTGACAGCCGCGTAGCCGAACAAGGTGCCGACCACGGCGACCGAGAGTCCCTTGGCGAGGTAGCCGGCCTTACCGAGCACCAGGTACGTGGCGCCGGCGTCCCCGGACCTGCCTTCGGCGCTCAGGTTCTCGGCGAATTTCTCGGTCAGCCCGCGACGCGCCTGGTTCGCTCCGTAGCCGATGATCAACGCCCCCATCAGCCCGACGATCCAGGGACCGGCCGGCAGGTCCATCAGCCGAGCGGTGGTGGTGCGGCCGTTCGAGCTGCTCCCGGCCCCGGTCGCCACCTTCAGGGCACTCGTGCCGACGGCGCCGTACACGACGGCCTTGCCGAGCGAGCCCGCTCGCAGCCGCCAGCGTTTCGGACCCTCCTCCTCGTGGTGGCCGACAGCCGCCTCGAGCAGCCGCCAGACCACCAGCAGCAACATCCCCACCGCAACCGCCCAGATCAGGACCACGCCGAACGGCTTCGTCGCCAGCTCGTGCATGGCGCCCTGGCTGGAGGCCTTGCCGGAGCTGTGACCCAGTGCGAGCTGAACCGCGAGGAAGGCGACCAGCAGGTGCACCACCCCGTAGGCGACCAGCCCGAGCCGGATCGCCGCGTCCATCCCGTCGCTGCGGGCTACCTGACGTGCCGTTGACCCGATGTCCCCCATGCCGGTGAATCTAGGCGATCCTCACGCCGGGTGTCGGCTTCGGGAAGATCTGCATGCTTTGTCCGTAAGGTGGCTGCATGGTCGAATTGGATGTCGCTGAGTCCTACCAGGACGAGAACGGGAACGAGATCGTCTTCGACGGCCGACTCGAGGGCAACGTCACGATCGTCTTCCGCGGACGGAACAACCGCCTGGAGATCCACCCGGAGGCCACCTTCCGCGAGCTCAACGTCCAGTTCGACTGCGACAACGGGACCGCCCTGTTCGGTCACTCGGTCGGGAGCTCCTGGCGGGTCCGGGTCGGTGAGGACGCCACTGTCCGAGTAGGTCGCGGCGTCACCACCACCGAGGTCTGCGGCGTCTCGGCGGTCGAGGGAACCACGATCCGGATCGGGAACGACGTGATGATCGCGTCAGAGGTGCAGATCCGCGGGGACGACGGCCATCCGATCTTCGACGTCCGAACCGGGGTTCGGGTGAACCCGGCCAAGTCGATCCTGGTCGGCCACCACGTCTGGCTCGGGTGGGGCGTACTGGTCCTGGGTGGGGCCAAGATCCGCGCCGGCTCGGTGATCGGCGCGAAGTCCGTGGTCACCCGGAAGATTCCGAACAACTGCATCGCCGCCGGGGCCCCCGCCAAGGTGGTGCGTCGCGACATCGCCTGGGAGCGGCCGCACCTCTCGCTCGCCGAACCGCCGTACAAGCCAGACATCTCGACGATCGTGAAGACCGAACGCTGGTGGAACCTGACCGAGGACTCCCCCAGGTCCAAGGCCGACGGATCAGGGAAGTCCCGCGGGGCCGGCCTCCGCCGGCGGGCCGAGCGGCTGCGCGACGGTCTGCGCGAGAGCCACGACTAGCTGCTGGTTCCACCCGGGTGATCACCGCCGTACGTCGGGCCGTCGCGTGAGGGTGCCTCGACCTGTGGACGTCCCGCTTGCCTCGCCGCGCCACCGGTCGCTGCTAGATTCGCGCTACTCGCACCTCCCCTCGGCGTCAGGAAGCGGTCGGATGACCCTGGAACTCGTCGGCGCCGATGTTCTCGTCGGCACCCTGACAGGCACGTGATGAGGTTCGAGCTCCGGCACGACGTGGTCGTGGCCAGACCGATCGACGAGGTCTTTTCCGCACTGGCCCTCCCCGAGCACCTGGAGCGGGTGATCCGTCTGTCGCCGATGGCGACCAGGTTCGAGCTGCTCGGCACCCGGTCCGGGCCGACGCCGGCGACCATGATCGCCAGGTTCGAGTTCGGCGAACGGGTTCGCATGCTCGGCGGGCTCTACACCGCGGAGTTCGCCATGCGGGGCGAGCAGACCGTCGACTCCGAGGCCAAGCAGGTCGACTACCGCACCTCGTCGACAGGCGGCGCACAGATCCGGGTCCACAAGGTCCGGACCTTCGCCCAGTGCGCCGAGGGCACCCGGGTCTCGGAGGTCGTGTCCGGTGACGCTGCGCCTGGGCTGCACTGGATCGCACGCCGCAGCGCCCGTGCAGCCCACGTCGACCACATGTCGAGGTACCCGGACCTGTTCGAGAAACCGGCCTGGTGAACGCAGGGCCCCGGGTGCTGACCCGGGCCTGCCACCGCGGGCCGGCCAGGCGTCCTTCAGCGCGACGGAGCCACGGAAGTGTCGCCACCGAACTCGATCAGGGCGTGAGCGACGGCGACATGGTCGAGATAGCGGGCTGAAAGGGGTGCCGAACGTGGAACACGTACTAGTACCCGCACGAAGTGGGACCGGCATCTCCCCTAGGATCGCTTCATGCCTGCACCTGAGCGAGTCAACATCACCCATGTCTTCAAGTCCGACCCGCAGACCGTCTTCGAGAAGTTGGCCGAGCACGAGAACCTCGGCCCGGTCTTCGGAGCGAAGATCACCCGGGTCTGCGACGGGACCACCTCGCGCAACGGAGCCGGCTCGGTGCGCAGGCTCAAGATCGGCGCGCTCCCCGCGTTCGAGGAGACCACCACGGTCGCCGAGCCGAACACATTGATCGAGTACAAGATCACCAAGGGCGGCCCGCTCAAGGGCCACTGGGGTCGTCAGGAACTCTCCCCCACCCCTGAGGGCGGCACCAGGCTCGTCTACAAGATCGGCTTCGACGCAGCGGTGCCCGGGATGGCGGCGCTGGTCGGCAAGGTGTTGCGCGGCTCGATCGTCAAGGGCCTCGCGAAGCTCGCCGACTGAGTACCAGTTACAGCGTGTGGCGTACCCGAATTGGAACGCCGCGGGAGGATCGGTGCGAGCTCACCTCCCTCCGTCCCGCGCCCGTGCTGAAGGCTATTCAGCCGGCGGTTCTCACTCAGCCAAGCCCGTCAAGAATCCCGCTCACCTCGGCCGCGTCCTTCGGCCGCCAGGACACCGCGGGTGCAGCTGCGTGAAATCGTCAGGTGGCCGAGCGATCGTTTCCCGACCTCGTGCGTGATCGATTCGGCACCCAGGCGGAGCATCTCGCAGGGTCCGTCCGACGCAATCGTCAGGCGCGCCAGGGATCACCTTGGACGAGCTTCGCGTCGGATCGATTCATGCCGCACCCACAACCGCCTCTGACCTGCGCAAGTGGAGGTCGAAGAGGTGAGAGATCAGTCCAGGTAGTCGCGCAGAACCTGCGAACGACTCGGGTGCCGCAGCTTCGACATCGTCTTCGACTCGATCTGCCGGATCCGCTCACGCGTGACCCCGTAGACCTTGCCGATCTCGTCCAGCGTCTTCGGCTGGCCGTCGGTCAGACCGAAGCGCATCGAGACGACGCCGGCCTCGCGCTCGGAGAGCGTGTCGAGAACGGCGTGCAGCTGCTCCTGCAGGAGCGTGAAGCTGACCGCGTCGGCCGGGACGATCGCCTCGGAGTCCTCGATCAGGTCGCCGAACTCGGAGTCGCCGTCCTCGCCGAGCGGGGTGTGCAGCGAGATCGGCTCACGGCCGTACTTCTGGACCTCGATGACCTTCTCGGGGGTCATGTCGAGTTCCTTGGCGAGCTCTTCAGGCGTGGGCTCGCGGCCCAGGTCCTGGAGCATCTGTCGCTGGACGCGGGCGAGCTTGTTGATGACCTCGACCATGTGCACCGGGATCCGGATGGTGCGGGCCTGGTCGGCCATGGCGCGGGTGATCGCCTGACGGATCCACCAGGTGGCGTAGGTCGAGAACTTGTAGCCCTTGGTGTAGTCGAACTTCTCGACCGCACGGATCAGACCGAGGTTGCCCTCCTGGATGAGGTCCAGGAAGAGCATGCCGCGGCCGGTGTAGCGCTTGGCCAGCGAGACGACGAGTCGCAGGTTGGCCTCGAGCAGGTGGTTCTTGGCGCGCTTGCCGTCCTCGGAGATCCACTCGAGCTCGTCGAGCATCTTGGCGCTGAGCTTGCCGCCCTTGGCCTGCTTCTCCTCGGAGAAGAGCCCGGCCTCGATCCGCTTGGCGAGCTCGACCTCCATCTCCGCGTTGAGCAGCGGGACCTTGCCGATCTGCTTGAGGTAGTCCTTGACCGGGTCGGCCGTGGCGCCGGCGACCATCACCTGCTGGGCGGGCTCGTCGGTCTCATCGGCAGCGGAGACCGTGAAGGCCGACTTCTCGTCCTCGACGATCGTCGGGTCGGCCTTGACGTCCTCTTCGAACTGCTCGTCCGGCACGTCGGGCAGGGCCTTCTTTCCGTCGGGTCCGAGGACCTCGACGGCAGCAACAGCGGCAGCGGTCTTCTTGGCGGCGGTCTTGGCGGGTGCCTTCTTCGCGGGCGCCTTCTTGAGCGGCGCAGCCGCAACCTTCTTGGCGGGCGCGGGGGCAGCCTTCTGGGCAACCGGAGCTGCGGCCTTCTTGGCCGGCGTCGCTGCGGCCTTCGCAGGCGCCTTCTTCGTTGCAGCGGCAGACGCCTTGGTGGCGGACTTCTTGGCGGCGGCGGCGGTGGACGAGCTCGAGGACACGAACTACCTCTCGGTCAGACTTCAGAGCGATACACGGGCGCGGCAAAGCCCGTACCTGTCAACAGCCGCGCCGTCATTGTGTCATGGCCCCGGTGAAATCCGGTCCTGGGGGCTGGATCACGCCTTCGCGGCGGCTTTCTTCTCCTTCTTGAAGTCCCGGACCTTCTGCAGCGACGCCGGATCCACCACGTCGGCAACCGACCGGTAGCCGTCCAGGCTGTAGTCCCCGACAGCCTTCTCCCAGCCGTCCGGGCGAACCCCGAGCTGCTTGGCAACCAGCGCCGTGAAGATCTGCGCCTTCTGCTTGCCGAACCCGGAGAGCGCCATCATCCGCTTGACCAGGTCGGCTCCATCAGCGGCTTCGGTCCAGATCCGGGAGGCATCCCCGCCGTACAGGTCGACGACGTCGGCGGCGACAGCCTGGATCTTGGTCGCCATCGACCCTGGGAACCGGTGCACTGCCGGCGTCACCGCGCAGAGCGCCGCGAACTCGTCAGGATCGGCGGCCGCGATCGCGGCCGGGTCGAGCTTCCCGAGACGGTCCAGCAGCTTCGCCGGGCCGCGGAACGCGTGCTCCATCGGGTACTGCTGGTCGAGGAGCATCCCGATCAGCAGGGCGAAAGGGTCCCCGCTCAGAACGTCGTCCGCGTGCTGGTCGCCGGTGATGTGGATGGCCATGCGGCCATTCTTGCTCATACTGGGAGGGTGACCCCGCGCCCCACAGTCGATGCCCTCGCCGAGCAGTACCGAGGGACTCTGGTCGAGATGAGTGGCATGAGCATCCGTTCGGCTGCCCCGGCTGACTGGAACCGGCTCGTCGATCGGATGCAGTGGTTCCAGCTCACCTTGGCGTCGACGCCCGAAGGTCGGGCCGCCGTCACCAGGATGATCGACGACCCGTGCCCGACCGTCCGCGAGTGGTCGACGACGAACGCCCTCGCCTGGGATCCCGCGATCGCCCTACCGGCCCTGCGCCGGCAGATCGAGGCCGACGGCCCCCGGACGTTCACGGCCAAGGTCGTCCTGCACGAGTACGAGGCCGGCCGGCTGAACACGTCCTGGACCCCCAAGGGCCGCCCTCCGGTCGAGCTGCGCTGACTCAGGCGCGCAACCGCAGCGCGTTGCGGGGGCACGCCTTCATCGCTGCCTTGGCCGCACCGACCAGCTCGGGCGTCACGTCGCCGTGGACCAACGGGTAGCCCCAGCGATCAAGGGCCACGATCTCGGGCAGCAGCTCGTGGCACAACCCGCGGGCCTGGCACGACGGCCAGTCCACCTCCAGCCGCTGGCCGCTCATGCGGACCTCGAGAAGTTCGACTCACCGGCACTGCAACGGCCGACCCGGTGCAGGGCGATCTCTGCTTCGAAGACGGTCCAGGCCGAGCTGACCAACCGGACCGTCCCGTCCGGATGGGCACACGCGCCGCGGCCGCGAACCAGGTCGGCGAGCTCCTGGACGTCAGCGCCCACGCGCCCGGCGGCAAGGTCCCCGAAGGCCGTCGCCAGGGCAGGAAGACCGTTGAAGCACGGGCCGCACCGACCCGCGGACTCGCCAGCCAGGTAGCGGGTGACCTGTGCGGTGTAGGTGAGTCCGCAGGCGCCGACAGGCAACGGGATGACCACTCCCGCCCCCAGGACCAGCCCGAGGTCCTGCATCGAGGCGACCGAGACCGCGGCCTCGCGCAGCGCACCCGCGGGCGCCCACTGTCCGTGGTAGCCGCCGATCAGAACCGGGCGATCGAGTTCCTCGTCGGTCAGGACGGCCTGCCACCGGGTCCCGTGCGGCACTTCCTGGACCGCGATCCGGTTGCCTCGGGTGATGCTCAGCAGCCGGGTCCCGGGCTCGGCCTCGGTACCCGGGATCCGGCCCTCGGCCAGAACGACCGCAGCGAGCTGGGCGAAGCTCTCGGCGTTGCTCAACAAGGTCGGCTGTCCGTGCAGGCCCTTGACGGCGGCCGGGTGCCAGGACACCACCGGCAGGTTCTCCCGGCCCTCGATCAGCTCGAGGACAGCACTCGACTCACCGGAGACGAAGCCCGTGGAGGCCCGGTGCAGCCGCCAACGCAGCCGCCGGTCCTCCCCCGCCTCAGCCCGCTCGGCGAGTGCCCGGGTGACGGCCTCGGTGACGAACGCGTGCTCGTCAGGAACGACCAGGTGCACCGTCCGAACGCCCAACGCGTCGGCGACCATGACGGCACCGTCGAGGACCAGGTGCGGCGCGGTCACCATCAAGGCAGCATCCTTGGAGCTGGCCGGCTCACCCTCGCTGACGTTGACGACCACGTGCCGGCGCAGAGCGCGACCAGAGGCAGCCGTACGCAGCTTCGTGGCGAACGGGAACCCCGCTCCCCCGCGGCCGAGGACCACGTTCCGGTCGGCCGCAGCGACCAGGACCCCGAACCCCGGCACGACGACCGGCCCGAAACGGCTCCGGTGGGTGACCAGATCTGGTTGGGCGCTGCCGAGCAACCACGGCCCGCGAGCGATGTCGAGCAGCATCAGCGCACCCCACGACGCGCCAGCTCGGGAACCCGGACCGGGCCGCCACGAGCACGGAGGCCCCGGGTGAGCCGAGCCACGAGCGCGGCCAGGACCAGCGTGAGGCACCCTGCGGCGATCCACCGCGCCCACGCTTCACCGGCATCGGTCCCGATCCCAGCCCCGTGCACGAAAGCCACCGGCCAGGCCGCGTACCCCAGGAGGTGCACCCGGCGCCACGCCCGGACACTGAGACGGGACTTCACGGCCGTGGACAGGGCCACCACGAGCATCAGGTCGAAGGCGACCGTTCCCAGGCCCAACCAGAACGGCTCGTAGGTAGCCCCCCACGGGGACAGCGCCTGCCACCAACGGATGTCGACGAACGTGTCCACCACGGCGGTGAGCGCATGAGCGAGGACCAGGGCCAGCCCCAGGATGCTCAGGTTCCGGTGCAGGTTCTGCGGTACGAAGGCCGGGACCCGGTTGCCTGCGGAGGCGCCGGTGCTCACCATCCCCAGGGCCAGGCTCACCGAGAGCACCACGAGCAGGACGATCCCGGTACCGCGGTTGAGGAACCAGAGCAGCGGCCCATCGGTCAGCGCCGCCATCACAGCGCCCCGGACCGGGCTGGTGCGGGCCACTGCCCGACGAGATGTACCTGGCCGTCACCGGAGACCAGACGGGCGCTGACTCCGCGAGCCTCGAGCCAGTCGACGGCGTCGTCACCGAGGACCAGCGCCGCCGTGGCGGCTGCGTTCGCGGCGACACAGGTCGGGCCGGTCGCCGTCGCCGTCCGCCACGGACCCTGCGTCGAGAGCCCGGTACGCGGGTCGATCAGGTGGTGCCGTTCGACTCCCCCGGCCCGCCACCGCCGCACCTCGGTCGACGAGGTCGCGAGACCGCCTGCGTCCAGCCAGACCGGTGCCGGTGCCACGTCCTGCGTCGCACCACCCGGGTGCTCGGTGATGTCGATCGCCCACGACCGTGCCTCGTCGCGCGGACCGGCAATGCTGACGTCCCCGCCGAGGCTCACCAGCACCGCCTCGCCGGTCTCCTCCATCAGGCTCTTGGCCACCAGGTCCGCAGCCCAGGCCTTCGCGGTCGCACCGAGGTCGAGGGCGACTCCGCGCGGAACCCGGACTGATCCGCCGTCGAGCTCGATCGACTTCCAACGCCCGCGGGACGGTTCAGCCCCGACGACGGCAGCCAGGTCGCGGCGCTGACGGACCTGCTCCAGGTCGACGTCGTACCCGAGCTCGACGAGGTTCCGCCCCAAGCCCGGGTCGAGGATGCCCTCGGTGACCTCGGCGACGTCCAGAGCCACCCGAAGCGCTGCTCGGAAGAGGTCGGAGACCGCGACCCTGGTGCCGGCCGCGGCGTTGGCCCGGGAGAGGTCGGAATCGACCCGGAAGCGACTGCAGGCGGCATCGACGGCGTCGAGGATCTCGGCGGCCCGCATCTCCGCGTGCGCGGGGTCCCCGGTGGTCTGCAGGTGGACGTAGGTCCCGAGGGCCCGGAACTCGGTCCAGGAAGGAGCCAGCGTCATGTCAGGATCCCGAGGACGGTGCCGGCGGCGGTGGAGGCGGCGGGGGCTTCGACGCCGGCGGCTTGGACGGCGTGCTGGGCTTGCTCCCGGCGCCACCGCCGTTGCCCCCCTTGGTCGCAGGCTTCGAGGGGGCGGACCCGTTGCTCGGACGGCTGGTCACGGTGCCGCCGGAGCCGGGCGAGGTCACTGCGGCGGAGCTGACCCGCTCGACCACCGTGGTCTTGACGACGGTCCGATGGGGGCGCCGTTTCTCGATGACGACTGCGACGGGTTCCCCGGCAGCGGCCTCGGCCGCGCGGGCGGCCGACTCGGCCTTGTCGGCCTTCGCCTCCTGGTAGTCCTTCGCCATCTCGCCGGAGACCACACCGGTCGCTGCCAGGGCACCGAACGCGGCGACCCCGGTCACGCCTGCAGTCACCACCTGGAACCCGTCGCGGAACCGCGGTGTGACTGCTCTGCGCGGACGCACCATCTGCACTCCTCCTGGGACTGGATCAACGTCTCCACTGTCGTGCCGGCTGTCCAAAATTCGCCTCATCCGACTGTTAAGAAGGTGTTGAGGTGCTGCCGAAGTACTTGACGAGGGTTTGAGGTTCAGGCGAGGTGCCGTTAGTGGAGTTACCACGATGATCGGCGCTCATCACCGATCTATGAGGAGTAGTCATGCGCGGTATTACGACGTCGTTGATCGCAGCCGGAGCGGTTGCCGGTCTGGCCGGGGCAGTGGTCACCTATCAGGCAGCCGCCGGGGAGGCGACCAGCCAGCACACCGTGGTAGCGCCCACCGCCGTCGAGACCCCGGCACCGATCATCACGATGCTCCCCTGCGAGAAGGGCACCAAGCTGGTCAAGGGCGCCTGTGTCCGGACCAAGCACCGGATCGTCGTCCGGGAAGCACCCGCGGTCACCGCCGCTGCCGCAGCCGAGGCCGTCGTGCCGGTACCAGCCCGTCCGGGCCCGCGCTCCAAGGACCGCAACAGCACCAGGCCGAACCAGCACCAAGCCGCGGCGCCCGCCGAAGACCGCGACCACGAGTCCGAGGACGAGTCCGACCACGAGTCCGAGGACCACGAGACCGAGGACCACGAGTCGGAGGACCACGAGTCCGAGGACGAGCTCGACGACTGAGCGGACCTTCTCACCGCTCGCGGGCGTCTGGGACCAACGGGAGCCGGACCATCGCTCTCGTGCCACCCGGAGCCGCGACCAGGTCGAACGTCCCGGAGGCCGCCGCGACCGTACGACGAACGATCTGGAGCCCCAGGCCGCTGGTCCCGTGCCTACCACCGGACCGGGTCGTACCCGGACCCCCTCGATCGACGACCCCCAGCACCACGTCACCGTCCCGTTCCTCGACCGTGACGGCGAAGCCGATCCCCTCAGCCGTGTGAGCGAAGACGTTGTCGACGAGGATGTCGACCACGTCTGAGAGGTCGCGCGGGTCCAGCCCGACGACCAGCCGTCCGTGGTCGAGACGGGTTCCCAGGTCGCGTCCCTGGTCCTCGGCCAGCGCCGACCAGAAGGCAACCCGCTCCCGCACCACCTCGACCGCGTCGCAGGACGCAGCCATCGTGTGCTCGACCGGCCGGCGCGCGTCCCGGACCACGGCGTCGACCGTCCGCTGAAGGTTGCCTACGTGCTGGCGCAGCCTCTCGGCGAGGGCTGGGTCGGCGACCCCGTCGACGTCGATGCGCAACGCGGTGACCGGGGTCCGGAGGCGGTGGGACAGGTCCCCGACCGCTGCCCGTTCGGTGGTCAACAGCTCGTTGATCCGTTCACCGAGGCGGTTCAACGAGACCGCGAGCGCCTTGGTCTCCGGAGAGCCCTCGACCACGGCACGGGCCGTCAGGTCACCCTCCCGGAGCTGGTCGGCCACGCCCGCAACGCCGACCACCGGGGCACTGATCCGCCGACCGAAGCGATCGGCGATCCCCAGCGCTGCGACCAGCATCAGCGCTCCCAGGACTCCCAGCACCGTCCACGCCTGGCTGACCCCCCGGTGCAGCTGCGCCCCGGTCACCTCGGTGACCACGACATCGGTGCCGTTGGAGGTCAGGACCGGCACCACGGTGCGGCGACCGTCGCCCACGGAGCGGGTGAACGCCGCGCCGGCGCGCGCCCGGATGACGTCAGGGTCGTCGACGGCCACGTCACCGCTACCGAGGCGGGCGCCCTCGGCCAGCACCACCGTCGTCCGTGACGTCGAGCGGACGTCGACGGCCGCAACGGCATCGGCGAGCGCCGGGTCCTCGTGCAGGCTGGAGACCAGGATCGCCACGTCCCGTGCCTCGGCGTCGGCGCCGGCAGTAGCCCGGTCCTCGGCGAGGCTCTGCACCAGCAGAGCCAACGGGATCAGGAACGCCAGCACCACCGCGGAGGTGGTGGCTGCGACGAGGATCGAGATCCGCCGGCCCATCAGACCTCGTCCGGGTCGGCAAGCCGGACCCCGACACCCCGGACCGTCCTGAGGTACCGCGGCGCGGCGGCGGACTCGCCCAGCTTTCGCCGCAGCCAGGACAGGTGCACGTCGACCGTGCGGTCCCCGCCACCGTAGGCCTGCTGCCAGACCTCGCTGAGCAGCGTTCGTTTGGTCACCACCTCACCCGGCCGGCTGGCCAGTGCCAGCAGCAGGTCGAACTCCTTGCGGGTCAGCACCACCTCGACCCTGTCCAGGGTGACTCTCCGCGAGCGCGGGTCGATCTCCAGCCCGCCGACCCGCACCGTCCCCTCTCCCGGGCCGGTGCTGCCGCCACGTCTGAGGACGGCCCGGATCCGGGCTGCGACGTGATCGACGCCGAACGGCTTGACGACGTAGTCGTCGGCACCGGCGTCCAGGGCGGCGACGATGGTGGCGTCGTCGTCACGCGCCGTGAGCACGATGACCGGAACGTCGCTGACGCCGCGCAGCATCCCGAGCACGAGCAGACCGTCAACGTCAGGAAGACCCAGGTCGAGCAGCACCACGTCCGGCGGGTCCGAGACGACCGACTCCAGGGCGGCCAGACCCGAGGGAGTGCTCACCACTGCGTACCCGTGCGACTCGAGGGCCTTGATCATCGACAGACGGATCGCCGCGTCGTCTTCGACGAGCAGAACGCGGGCCATGACCGAACGCTACGACACCCGACCGACCGGGGCTGCAAGGATGGCGTCCGTGAAGCGATGGATCTGGGGCGGCGCAGCGACCTGGATCGGCGTCGTCGCGGCCGGATCGACGATCGCGTGGTTCGCCATCGACAGCGCCGGCCGTCAGGTCACGACCGCGCCGGTGCCGACCGCGCCCAGGACCAGCGTGGCCCCGTCCGCTGCGCCGAGCCGCCCAGCCGCCTCCCCGACGACGGGCTCGACCATCCGCACCCGGGTCGGGTCCTGGAACGGATCCGCCGGTTCGATGACGGTCTCGTGCACCGGGCGTCGCGCCCGACTGACCGGTGCGACCCCGGCCGACGGGTGGCTGGCCGAGCGGACCGGCGATTCGGGCGGGGTCCGGGTACGGTTCGAGCGCGGCGAGAGCGAAGTGATCGTGCGCGCAACCTGTACGACGGACAACGGACCGGTCTTCGACGTCGAGAACCGGGCTGACGACGGAGGTAGCGATGACTGAGCACTCCACCGGGTCGAGCACGGGCCGCCGGTCGTGGCGTCCGGCCGACGTGGTGTCGGCACGCAACCTCGGACCGCTGTCGATCACCGCCCTCGTGGTCGGCTACGTGGCCCTGTGGCTGGCGCTCCGTCCGAGCGGCGAGCCCACCGGTGCCTATCTCGGCCAGCTGGCCGGCGCCGTCTCGATCCTGCTGCTGTCGGCAGCCCTGGTCCTGATCAGCTCCTTGCCGTGGGTCGAGGAGTGGTTCGACGGGATCGACCGCGCGGCGATCTGGCACCGCCGGATGGCCATCACCGGGCTCGTCCTGCTCGCCGCTCACATCCCGCTCTCGTCGAGTCCGAGCCGGAGCAGCTGGGGCGGGACCCTCGGCGCTGTCGGAGCCTGGGGCATGGTCGGTCTGGCGCTCTGGGCGATCCTGCCCCGGTGGCAGTCCGTGGTTCCACGGCCCCTGCGCGCGATGATCAAGGCGCTCAAGGACGCGCCGGTCATCCGCGAGGTCCGGACGGTCTTCGGCGGCTACGAACGCTGGCGCCAGGTGCACCGGCTGACCGGTCTCCTGGTCGCCGCAGCGTTCTTCCACGGCCTCCTCGACGGTTCTCCGTTCCCCAAGTCCGCGACGCTGCGCTGGTCCTACGTCGCGATCGGCGGGATCGGTCTGGCCTTCTACATCTACCGCGAGGTGCTCGCCCGGTTCGTCACGTCCCTGAACGACTACGAGGTCGCCCGGGTCACCCCGGCCGCCCCTGACCTGGTCGAGATCACCCTGCGCCCGCTCGGGCGGCCGATGGTCTTCGTGCCCGGCCAGTTCGCGCTCGTCTACATCGAGGCGAAGGACGGCTGGCACCGGCATCCGTTCACGATCGCCAGCTCGCCGCACGAAGGGGTCGTCCGGGTCACGGTCAAGGCCCTCGGTGACTACACGTCCGCCCTCACCGACCTCCTCGAACCAGGGATGCCGGCCGTGATCGGCGGCCCGCACGGACGCTTCGACCACCGCAAGGGCACCCGGGACCAGGTCTGGATCGCCGGAGGGGTCGGGGTCGCTCCGTTCCTGAGCTGGATGCGGGCGCTCCAGGAGCACCCGCCGCCGGGCCGGGTACGCCTCTACTACGCCTTCACCGGGGGGCCGGCACCGTTTGCCGAGGAGCTGGTGGCCCTGGCGGATGCGAGCGACCAGGTGCAGGTGACGCTGGTCGACTCGACCGTCGACGGACGGCTCACCGCTGCACGTGTCCTCGCGGAGGCCGCCGTCCCTGCCGCCGAGCTCTCGGTGTTCCTGTGCGGGCCGCAAGCGATGCTGCGAGACCTGCAACGCGGGTTGGCCGACGGCGGCGTCCGGAAGCGCAACGTGCACCGGGAGTACTTCGACTGGCGCTGACCGCCTGTGGATCGAGCCGCGGACCCGGACCGGAAATGGGCCACCCTGGGGCCATGAGCCCCGACGACGACCGCGAGCACAGCAGCGAGGTCGCTGCGGCTGGTCGCGCCTTCCGTCGGGCCTGCCGCGGACGCCGGGTGCACCCGACCACGGTGGTCCTCGGCCTGTTCCGAGGGGTGCACGTGGTGCTGCCCGACGCCGACGGACTCGACGGCGGCCTGCGGACCGACCTGGTCGAGCAGGTGCTCAGCACCCACGAGACGGTCCCGGCGCTGGTCCGGATCACGCGCGGGGGTGCGCTCTGGCCCAGTGACACCGACTTCGCCTGGTACGCCGCGGCGAACCACGGTTTCGGCAGGCACGGCCGACAGCTGGAGTCCTTTGCCGTGATCACCCGTGAAGGCTGGTTCGACCTGGTCACCGACCACCGCGAACGATGGTGAGCGCCACCGCTGCGCAGATCACCAGGTGTGCACCGGTTCGTTGCTGTGCATCCGGGTGCGGTACTCCTGCACGGTCTCCCGCAGGGCCTCGGTACGGTCGAGGCCGGCGCCCTGGCGGGCACGGACCTGTTCACGGAACCAGCTGGCCCCGTTGCGTCCGGTCAAGCAACGCCCCTCGATGATGCCGAGCAGCCGGTCCGCCTCCTCGGACCGCACCCCCCAGGCGGTCAGGCCCTCGCGGGCACGGGGCAGCAGCCGCCGCAGGGTGAGCTCGGTGGCCGCGACCTGGCCGACCCCGGGCCAGTACACCGCCGCGTCGATCCCGTCGCGCGCGCCGACGTGGAAGTTCTCCTCCGCGGCCGAGAAGGACATCTGGGACCACAGCGGCCGGTCGTCGGTGGCCAGCGCCCGGGTCAGCCCGAAGTAGAAGGCTGCGTTGGCGAGGGTGTCCACGACGGTGGGCCCCGCAGCGAGGACCCGGTTCTCGACCCGCACGTGCGGTGCGCCGGCGACGACGTCGTAGATCGGCCTGTTCCAGCGGTAGACGGTGCCGTTGTGGAGGCGCAGCTCGTGCAGCTGCGGGATACCGCCGGCGTCCAGGACTGCGAACGGGTCCTCGTCCTCGACGATCGGCAGCAGTGCCGGGAAGTACCGGACGTTCTCCTCGAACAGGTCGAAGATCGAGGTGATCCAGCGTTCGCCGAACCAGACCCGTGGGCGCACCCCCTGCTCCTTGAGCTCTTCGCTCCGGGTGTCGGTCGCCTGCTCGAAGAGCGGGACCCGGGTCTCGGCCCACAGGTCGGACCCGAGCAGGTACGGCGAATTGGCCCCGAGCGCGAGCTGGACCCCGGCGATCGCCTGGGATGCGTTCCAGTACCCGGCGAACTCGTCGGGACTGACCTGGATGTGCAGCTGGGTGCTCGTGCAGGCTGCCTCGGGCATGATCGACTCCGAGCGGGCAGCCAGCTTCTCGACCCCGTCGATCGCGATCGCGATGTCCTCCCCGCGAGCATCCAGGATCTGGTCGCTGAGCAGCTGGTAGCGCGGATTCGGACTGATGGTCGACGGGCCCAGGTGCCCGGGCTGGAGGGTCGGCAGGATCCCGATCATCACCAGGTGCGCACCGACGTCGGAGGACCGCGCCTCGGCCTCGTTCAGGCTGGCTCGCAGGTCGTTCTCGTAGCTCGTCAGCCCGCCGTTGCTCAGCGAGCGAGGCTCCACGTTGATCTCGATGTTGAACTGACCGAGCTCGGTCTGGAACAACGGGTTCGCGATCGCCTCGAGGGCAGCCGCATTCTTCAGTGCCGGCAGACCGTCCTCGTCGACCAGGTTGAACTCGATCTCCAGCCCGGTCAGCGGGTCGGCCGCGTCGAACTGCGCCTGGCGGAGCAGCTTGGCGAAGACGTCGAGGCAGCGCCGGACCTTCTCCCGGTGCCTGGTCCGGTCAGTCCGGCTGAACTCCTGCGCGTCGACGTCCTGACCCATGCAACGACCCTAGGTCCGATTCCGGCCCAGAACCAGGCTGCGCATCGCGTGCGGTGCGCAGGACCGGCAGTCCCGAGGTGGGTAGCGGCGCCCAGACCGACGGCGGCGTCGCCGACTCCAGCAACGCTGCGACGTGCTGGGCGAGGTTGTCGTCGGGGTTCTCCGCCAGGCACCGGTCCAGGGCGCACCAGGCCAGCGCACCGTCACCCTCGAGCCAGGCCGCGAGGCCCAGCAGCCCGGCGGCCCCGGGGACCAGGTCTGCCGGGGCCCGACGGACCAGAGCGCTCAAGAACACGACGTAGGACGCCGCATTCTCCCGGCGGAGCTCGGACCAGGCGACCTCACGCAGGGTGTCCAGGCAGAGCAGAACCAGCAGACCCGCGGCATCCTCAGAGCTGAGCTGCGTCGGGTCCGAACGGGTCCGGGCGATCGTCCGTTGCAGCCAGCGCGCGAGCTCCGCCACGGTCTCCGGCGCCGACTCCGGGCTACCGCAGTCGCGGGACAGCTTGTCGACGAAGGCTTCAGCTGCGCGGGCCACCCCCTCGATGTCTGCGACGTCGCTGCCGACGAGCGCCTCGCGCATGGCTTCACGGCTCTCGTGGACCACGCGCCCGTGCAGCACCCCCTGCGCGGTCAACGGGTGCGACCTGAGGTCGAACGCGGTGCCGGGATCGTCCGGCTCGGCCACGCAGAAGTACCGGTCGCCGTCGACCCGCAGGACGTCGACGACCGCGATCCCGTCAGCCAGGAGTCGTGGCATCAGCAGGTCGGCGAATCGTGCCGCGACGGCAGCGTCGTCGGTGTAGAGCACCACGGCCACCACGGTGATCCCGTGCTTGCGCACCACGTCACGCAGCATCGAGGCGACGTAGCGCTGCTCCTGCTCGACGACCGGCAGGTCGACCCGGGCCTGGAAGGTCCTCACCCCCGCACCCGCACGCTCGGTGTGGCGCGGCGACGAACCGAAGGTGAGCAGGACCACGGAGTCCTCGGGATGGAAGCCGATCACGATCGGCACCAGGGCGAGCAGGTCGGCAGGAGTTCGTGCGGTGAAGGTTGTCATCACCCGAGACTGGGACCTGCCCGGCGCGCAGCGACCAGCCACGGACCAGCGGTGTGGATCGTCGGCCCGCCCACGCGACCTGTGGAGCCCGGGGAAGCGCCTACGATCGGCGGATGCGCTCCGAGCCGTCGATCCTGCACATCGACCTGGATGCGTTCTTCGCCGCCGTCGAGCAGCGCGACAAGCCCTCGCTGCGGGGGAAACCCGTCGTCGTCGGGGGGATCGGCGGCCGGGGAGTCGTCGCAACGGCTTCCTACGAGGCCCGCGCCTTCGGGGTGCACTCGGCGATGCCCACGGCGGAGGCGCGTCGCCGGTGCCCCAATGCTGCGTTCCTCGCCGGACGGTTCCACGCCTACCGCGAGACCAGCCACGCGGTGATGACCCTGTTCCGCAGCATCACCCCGTTGGTCGAACCGCTCTCGCTGGACGAGGCCTTCCTCGACCTCGCGGGCGCCGACCTGACCGATCTCTCCGTGACCGGCGTCAGCGGGTTCGCCCAGGAGCTCAAGGACCGGGTCCGCGAGGTCACCGGTGGCCTGACCGCCTCGGTGGGGATCGGCAGCTCCAAGTTCATCGCCAAGATCGCCAGTGAGCTGGACAAGCCCGACGGAATCGTCGTGGTCGCCCCCGGGATGGAACAGGACCTCCTGCGACCGATGCAGGTCACGGTGATTCCGGGAGTCGGTCCGGCTACCGCCGAGCACCTGCGCCGGATCGGCGTCCACACGGTGGCCGAGCTCGAGCAGATCAGCGTCGAGGAGCTCGTCCGGGTACTCGGGACAGCCCAGGGTCGCAGCCTCTACCAGCTCGCGCGCGCCCAGGACGACCGCCCGGTGGTGGCCGAGCGTGAAGCCAAGTCGATCAGCGTCGAGGACACCTACGAGACCGACCACGTCGACCGGCGGCTGCTGGAAGCCTTGACCGACCGCCAGGCCGCCAAGGTCACCGAGCGCCTGCGCAAGGCCCGGTTGTCCGGACGGACCGTGACGCTGAAGGTGCGCCTGCACGACTTCTCCACCCACACCCGGTCAGCGACCCTCCCCGGTCCGACCGACGACACCCGCACGGTGGCCCGGGTGGCCCGCACGCTCCTGGGCGAGCTCGACACCTCCGGCGGTGTCCGGCTGCTCGGCGTCGGCGTGTCCGGGCTGGCGGACTGGATCCAGGACGACCTCTTCACCGACACCGACGCCGAGCCCGCGGAGGACCCGGACGAGGAAACTGCCACGGTCCTGGCCTCACTGACCCGTCGTCGCTCCTGGCTGCCGGGCCTCGACGTCGTCCACGACGAGCACGGTGAGGGCTGGGTCTGGGGGTCTGGGCGAGGCGTGGTGACGGTCCGGTTCGAGACCGCCGCCTCGCCCACCGGACGGGTGCTCAGCTTTGCCGCGGACGACCCGGCGCTGCACGTCACCCGGACAGCACCCGAAGAATGATCCGGTCGCCGGGCCGGGCCTGGGCGCAGACCACCAGGTCCTCGGAGCGCACCACCGCGACGACCGGGTAGCCACCGGTCGTCGGATGGTCGGCCAGGAAAACGACCGGTTGTCCGCTCGGCGGTACCTGGACGGCCCCGAGCACCATCGGTTCGGTGGCAAGCTCGCCGGCGCGGCGCCGTACCAATCCGGTCCCGGCCAACCGCAACCCGATCCGGTTGGACTCAGCCCCCACCGTGTAGGTGGCACCGTCGAGCCCGGCCAGCGATTCCGGCGAGAACCAGTCCGCGCGGGGCCCCAGGTCGACCCGGAGCACGCTGCCGGGACGCCGCCGAGGAATCTCGACCACGGGCGCGGGGTCCCCGGCGTCGCCCAACGGGAGCCGGTCGCCGACGCGGAGCGGAGCCGGCCCCAGCCCCGAGAGCAGGTCGGTGGCCCGGGAGCCCAGCACCGGATCGACCCCGACACCACCGGCGAAGCAGACGTAGGATCGCACCCCGTCGATGGCCGTGCCCACGTCGACCACAGCACCGGCCCGGACCGGGACCGGCGTTCCCCATCCGGCCTCCCGCCCGTCGACCCGGACCGAGCAGCCCGCGCCGGTGACCGCGAACCGGATCGCGACCGAGGCCCGGAAACGGACACCGGTCAGGGTCGTCTCCAGCGCGGCGGCATCCTCGGAGTTCCCGACCAGGCGGTTTCCCAGTCGCAGGGCTGGCTGGTCCAGGGCGCCTGAACGCGGGACACCGAGGTGGGCGTACCCGGGCCGCCCGAGGTCCTGGACGGTCGTCAGGGCACCGGGCTCCAGGACGTCCACGAACCGCTCAGTCATCGACGAACACCACCCGGGTCCCGGGGGTCAACAGAACCGGATCGGCAGCGTCCGGCGTCCACAACGCGGCTGAGGTGGTGCCGATCAGCTGCCAACCACCTGGCGAGGAAGTCGGGTAGACACCGGTGTACTCGCCGGCCAGCCCCACGGCACCCGCCGGCACCCGCGGCCGGGGGTCCGGTCGCCGGGAGACTGCGAGCTCCGGGCCGAGCCCGGTGCAGTACGCGAAACCCGGGGCGAAACCGCAGAAGGCGACCACGAACGAGGTCGAGCGGTGCCGAGCGACCACCTCCGCCGTCGTGCAGTCCCACTGCCGGGCGACCTCGTCGAGGTCGGGCCCGTCGTAGCGGGTCGGTAGCGCCACCAGTCGTCCGGGCAGCTCCGCGGTGGCGTGCCCCGGCACCGGTTCCCAGGTGGCCATCAGCTCGGCCGCCGCGCCAGGGTCCTCCAGCCCGTCGACGAGGACGGTTCGCGCGGCGGGGACGATCTCGTGTGCGCCCAGCAGTGCCCCTCGATCGCGCAGCAGCGCGTACGTCGCCCGCACCTCCGCGTCGTCGGCACACTCGACCAGCAGCGCGTGCTGCCCGACCGCGCGTGTTTCCATGTCCACAGTCTGACGCACCTGCGTACCAGGTCAGCCAGAATGCCCGGAGGATGATTAGCATCGGCATTTCCGGAATGCCGGGACTGGCCCAGAAAGAATGCACTCGAAAATGGACGTAGGGCCCGCGAAAGTATGAGTTTCACGGGCCCTACAGGCGAACCGGCGGTGGCACTCCAGTCCTGAACGACGATCTGCACCGGTCCCAAATCCCTCTACCACCGAGGGATTCCCGACGAGTTGCCCCGCCAGCCGAAACCAGCTCTTCCTGCCGTTCCCCGCCTCCCTTACGGGTTGCGGTAAGAGATTTCTACGCTCGTCAGAGCAGGTGCGCAAGAGGTTTATCCAACATTTCTCGAGAACTTTCGATGGTCGTGAGGTTCTCCACACCCGCGGGTTATTCATCCACAGAAAATGCCCTGTTTCCACAGGGTTCTACACAGGGACCTGTGGAGAACTACCGGTCCCGCACGGCCTGGATGACGTAGCCCGCCGCTTGGAGTCCGGCGCGAACGGCCAGAGCGGTGCGGACAGCTCCGGGCGAGTCTCCGTGCAGGCAGAGGCTCTCGACCCCCGGCTCTGCGGCAAGCCTGGCCGCGTTCGCCGCGACGGCAGCCGGTTGCGTGACCAGAGCTCCGGGACTGCCCCGCGGGACAAGTCTCCCGTCAGCGGTGTACCCGCGATCGGGAAACGCCTCCCCGACGAACCTGCGCCCGGCGGCGGCCGTGGCCACCGCCAGCGTGGACCCGGGCAGGCCCAGGACCGCAAGCGCACCGCTGCCGAGCAGGAAGGCGTCGGCCTGGTCCGGGTCGTCAGCGATCCGGTTGTAGAGGGCACCGTGCGCCCGGACGTAGGAGACCCGGGTCCCGGCAGCAGCCGCCGCCTCGGTCAGCAGCGCAATCTGCTCAGCCACCCAGCCGCTCAGGATCTCGGGATCGACGTCCATCGGTCGGCGCCCGAAACCCTCGCGGTCCGCGTACGAGACCTGGGCCCCGATCACCACGCCCCGGACCACCGAACGTTCGCAGACCTCCGCCATGACCCTCGCGTCCCCGGCGTGGAAGCCGCAGGCGACGTTGGCGCTGCTGACGACCTCCAGGAGGCCGGCGTCGTCGGTGACTCCCTCGCCGAGATCGGCGTTCAGGTCGATCCGCAGCAGTTCAGGAGAAATATCCGGGCTCACCTGACCAGTCTGTCCCACCACCGGCTCCGAACTATCTCTGAGAAGTCACTGAGAAGGCGTGAAACCGGCAACTTCGGGCACTTCTCGAGCGTCGTACATCTCGTAAGGAAGCAACCGGACGGGAATCCTCGGTCCGGACCAGGCGTTGAATCCAGTGGAGCCCGTCAGCCCGGCTCCGTCGCAGGAAAGAGAGGGCCCCCGTGACCGTACGAAGCACGGAGCGTGAGATCGAAGGCCGCGACAGCGTCGGCCTGTACCTCGACGAGATCGCCCGCACGCCTCTGCTCGATGCCATCACCGAGGTCGAGCTGTCCAAGACCATCGAAGCCGGCCTGTTCGCGGCCCAGCTTCTCGCCGAAGGTCGCACCGGACGCCGCAAGGGCGGAGCCCCGGGCTTCGCCACGGTCGAGGAGCTCGAGTGGCTGGTCGAGGAGGGCGAACGAGCCGTCCAGCAGTTCATCAACGCCAACCTGCGCCTGGTCGTGTCGATCGCCCGCAAGTACGGCCGCAGCGCGATGCCGATGCTCGACCTGATCCAGGAGGGCAACACCGGCCTGATCCGCGCCGTCGAGAAGTTCGACTACGCCAAGGGCTACAAGTTCTCGACGTACGCGACCTGGTGGGTCCGTCAGGCGATCACCCGAGGGATCGCCCAGCAGGCACGGGTCGTCCGGCTCCCGGTGCACGTCGTGGAGGAGCTCAACCAGGTCTCGTCGGCCCGACGCACCCTGGAGCGCCAGCTCGGCCGTGAACCGGACCCGACCGAGATCGCCGGTGAGCTCGGCATGGAGCTCGAGCGGGTCATCGACCTGATGGGCTGGGGACGCGACCACGTCAGCCTCGACACGCCGCTGGACGTCGACGGGGACACCTCGCTCGGCGACCTGATCGCCCAGGAGAGCTCGCCCGGTCCGGACCTGAGCTTCCTGGACACCGAGGCCCGCGACCGGCTCAACAACCTGGTCGAGCGGCTCGACGAGCGTTCGGCCGACATCATCCGATCGCGCTACGGCCTGGTCGACGGTCGCCAGCACAAGCTCGCCGACATCGGCAACAAGCACGGCATCTCCGCCGAACGCGTCCGCCAGCTGGAGCGGGAGGCGATCGCGAAGCTGCGCCGCCTGGCTGATCCCGACCTGGCTGCCTGACGCTCCCCCGACCGGTCGCGACTACGCGTCGCGGCCGACCAGCACCTCGAAGACCTCCGTCACCCGGTGACGGAGGTCTTCGAGCGTCCCGGTGTTCTCGATGACGTGGGTCGCGATCGCGAGCCGGTCCTCGCGGCTGGCCTGGGCCGCCATCCGGGCCTGCGCCTCGTCCACGGTCCAGCCACGGTCACGGACCATCCGCTCGACCTGCGTCTGGGGCGGTACGTCGACCACCACGACGGCATCGAAGGTGCCGGCCCGTCCGCTCTCGGCCAGCAGCGGGATGTCGTGGACCACCAGCGAACCCTCGGGGGCGTTGCCCTCCAGGTCGATGATCCGCTGGAAGACCAGCGGGTGCACGATCGCCTCGAGCCGCTTACGAGCCGCAACGTCACCGAAGACCAGTGCGCCCATGGCCGGGCGGTCCAGGTCGCCGTCCGGGGTCAGCAGGCCCTCCCCGAACTCGGCGACAACAGCCGCCAGACCGGGAGTTCCCTTCTCGACCACCTCGCGGGCGAGCAGGTCGCCGTCGATGATCACCGCCCCCAGCTCGGCCAGGATCGCCGAGACCGTGCTCTTGCCCGATGCGATTCCGCCGGTCAGCCCCACTCGTGTCGTCACCCGGCCATTATCCCCGGGTCAGTGCGGATGGCTCACGGATGCAGCACGAACTCCGCCTCGACCTCGGCACGGACCTCGATGGCGCGCGGAACCAGATCACCGTGGGACTCCGGGGGCGAGCCGCCGTAGCTGCGGTCCAGCAGCAGCTCGGAACCCGTCACCCCCGGCGCGACGAAACCCAGCCCCGGATCGGACAGCGCCCTGCACTTCACGGCTCCGAGGTCGAGCGCGTCGGCGTAGTTCTGCGCGCGGGTGCGCGCGTCGAGCACGGCGCGTTGCTGGGCCTTCGTCTCGACGACCGACCGCCGCTTCGCGGTGAGTGCCCACTGGACGCCGTCGACGCTGAACCCGCTGATGTCCACGGCCTTGCGGACCCACAACGCCAGCGCGGCAAAGTCCGAGAACTTCACCTCGGCGGAGATCGAGACCTGGTGGCGCGGCAGCAGCGGCTGGTTGTCGCGGTCGTGCGGCGTCCAGGAGTAGGTGCTCAGCTGGTCGACCGCGTACCAGGTCACCGGTCCTTGGCGCTTGTCGTGCAGCTCGTCGATCGACCGCAGCAGGCGGGTCTGGCCGTCGGTGACGGCCGCCATCACCGCCCCGAGGTCGTCGCTCTCGAGCCGGATCTGGACACGCACCGTCCCGCGCTCGGCGGGAACGGACGTGGTGTGGCTGCCGCGGACGCGGATCGTGATCGGTTCCATGCGCCGACCGTACGACCGGGGTCCGACACGACGTACGGGAGAATGGCCCCATGTCGACTCCGCTGCTGCGCACCGGCGACCGGGTGGCGCTGCTGGTCCCCGGTTCGGCGGCGTACGTCGACGCGGTGCTGTCGATGCTGGTCCGCGGCATCGTCCCGATCCCGCTGGACCCGCGGCTCACCGAGGTGGAGCGCAGCGGCATCCTGGCCGGGCTCGCCCCGGCACTGGTCGTCTCCGACGAGCGACAGCTGCCGGGGCTGGCGACGGGTTGGCAGCCCGGCGACGTGCCGCTGACCCGACCGATGCACGTCACCAGCGGCACCACGGGAGCTCCCAAGGGCGTCGAGAGCGGTCTGCTGACCAGGGCTGACGCCTCGGCCCTGGTCGCCGAGGAGCGCGACCTGTGGGGGTTCGGACCCGATGACGTCAACCTGGTGCTCAGCCCGCTCTACCACTCCGCTCCGCTCCGTTTCGCGATCGGGACGCTCCTGGCCGGCGGACGGATCGTGACGCCGGGCGCGTTCGACCCGATCACCGCGACCGCCGCGATCACGACCGAGCGGCCGACCACGATGTTCTGCGTCCCGGCCCACCTGCAGCGGCTGTTCGCGCACTGGGACGCCGTGACCGAGGCGGGTGGCGCGGGGCCCGACCTCGGCTCGTTCCGGCTGGTCGCCCATGCCGGGGCGCCCTGCCCGGACCACGTGAAGCGCCGACTGATCGAGGCCTTCCCCGCAGGCAGCACCTGGGAGTTCTACGGCGCGACCGAAGGCCAGTTCACCGCCTGCCGGAGCGAGGACTGGCTGCTGCGTCCGGGGACCGTCGGACGGGCTCGGCCGCAGCGGACCCTGCACGTCGACGACGACGGCATGATCTGGTGCACCGTTCCACCGCACGCCCGGTTCCGCTACTTCAACTCCCCGGACAAGACGGCCGCCGCGTGGCGCGGCGACGCCTTCAGCGTCGGCGACCTCGGACGCCTCGACCCGGACGGCTTCCTGTACCTCGAGGGTCGCCGGGAGGACCTGGTCATCTCCGGTGGGGTGAACGTCTACCCGGCTGAGGTCGAGAACGCCTTGGCCGAGCACCCCGGAGTCACCGACGTCGCCGTCTACGGGGTCACCGACGACACCTGGGGCCAACGGGTCTGCGCGGCCTACGTCGGGACCGCGACCACCGCCGAGCTCGACCAGTGGGCGCGTGAGCGGCTGGCGCCGCCCAAACGTCCCAAGCAGTACGTGGAGCTCGACGAGATCCCGCGCACCCTGACCGGGAAGATCCTGCGCCGGTCGCTCATGCAGGGCAGCTGAACGACTGCCGGTACCCCTGCGGACTGATGCCGCGGACCCGGCTGAAGTGCTGGCGCATGATCGCCGCGTTGCCGAAGCCGACCTCGGACGCGATCTGCTCGATCGCCGAGTCGGTGGCGACCAGCAGCTCTTCGGCGACGATCACCCGTTGGTTGGTGACCCAGGCGTGCGGGGTCGACCCGGTCTCGGCACGGAACCGGCGCGCAAACGTGCGCGGCGACATGTGGGCGCGACGGGCCAGCTCCTCGACGCTGTGGTCCTCCGCGATGTTCTCGGTGATCCAGGTCAGCAGCGGCCCGAGGGTCTCGGCCGTGCAGTCGGGCACCGGCCGAGCGATGTACTGGGCCTGCCCGCCCTCGCGCTGAGGAGGCACCACCATCCGGCGCGCGACCATCGACGCCACCCGCCCCCCGAACTCCTTGCGCCACACGTGCAGGCAGGCGTCCAGCCCGGCAGCGGAACCGGCCGCAGTGATTACGGGGTCCTCGTCGACGTAGAGGACCTCGGGCACCACGCTGGCTCCGGGGAACTGGGCCTGCAGCTCGTCGGTGTACATCCAGTGGGTCGTGCAGTCGCGGCCGTCGAGCAGGCCGGCCTGACCCAGCACGAACGCGCCGGAGCAGACCGACAGCACCCGCGCACCACGAGCAACGGTGTCCTGCAGCACCTGGAGGAGCGCGTCCGGTGCCCGCTGGCTGAACTGGAACGCCGGGATGCAGACCAGGTCGGCCTCGGCAGCACGCTCCAGGCCGAGGTCGATGCTCAGGTCGAAACCCATGCTGGTGCGGACCTGGCCCGGGGTCGGCGTGCACACGTCGAACTCCAGCCGCGGGACACCGTGCGCGGTCCGGTCCAGGCCGAACGCCTCGCACAGGACCCCGAGCTCGAACGGGTTGCCGCCTTCGGTGGCGATGACAGCGACGTTGGAGAGCATCTACCCAGACTGCCATGAAGTTGGCAGAAAATCGAGGAACCCTGTCATCTCTGCCACTGTTGGCAGTAATCAAACTAGCGCAGGATTACTGCCATGACCGAGATCCTGAGCACCGCAACCGTCATCGTCCTGCTGCTGGCCGCGTTCGCAGGCCTGCTCGTCTGGACCCGCCACGACACCCTGACCACAACCCGGTACCGCCGGCCCGAGCTGCCCGACAGGCCGGCGCGCACCCCCGAGCCGCGCCGGGCCCCGTCCATCCGCGCCGGCGTCCTGCGCCTCAGCTGACCGCACCGAAGCAACGAGCCCGGACCCCCTCACGGGGCTCCGGGCTCGTTGTCAGCTGGTGCGGATCAGTGCCGGTGGGGCAACTGACTCAGGCAGTGCCGCCGGTCAGCTTCTCGCGCAGCGCCTGCAGCGCCTCGTCGGAAGCCAGCGAACCACCCTCGGGCGCGTCGCCGTCGGTGCCGGCCTCGCTGGAGTACGAGGTGGCCTCGCCGGCCTCGGCCTCGGCAACCTTCGCCTCGGCCTGCTGCTTGACGTGGGCCTCCCAGCGCTCGTGCGCCTTGGCGTACTGGTCCTCCCAGACCTTGCGCTGGTCGTCGAAGCCCTCGAGCCACTCACCCGTGTCGGGGTCGAAGCCCTCGGGGTAGATGTAGTTGCCGGCCTCGTCGTAGGTCGCGGTCATGCCGTACAGCGTCGGGTCGAACTCCTCGACATCGGCTGCGGTGGCGGTCTCGTTGGCCTGCTTCAGCGACAGCGAGATCCGGCGACGCTCGAGGTCGATGTCGATGATCTTGACCATGACGTCGTCGTTGACCTGGACGACCTGCTCGGGGATCTCCACGTGACGCTCGGCCAGCTCGGAGATGTGCACCAGACCCTCGATGCCCTCTTCCACACGGACGAAGGAACCGAACGGAACCAGCTTGGTGACCTTGCCGGGCACGATCTGGCCGATCTGGTTGGTCCGGGCGAAGTGCTGCCACGGGTCTTCCTGCGTCGCCTTGAGCGACAGCGACACGCGCTCGCGCTCCATGTCGACGTCGAGCACCTCGACGGTGACCTCGTCACCCACGGTGACGACCTCGGACGGGTGGTCGATGTGCTTCCAGGAGAGCTCGGAGACGTGCACCAGGCCGTCGACGCCACCCAGGTCCACGAACGCACCGAAGTTGACGATGGAGGACACGACACCCTTGCGGATCTGGCCCTTCTGCAGCTGGGTGAGGAAACCGTGACGGACCTCGGACTGGGTCTGCTCGAGCCACGCACGCCGCGAGAGCACGACGTTGTTGCGGTTCTTGTCGAGCTCGATGATCTTCGCCTCGAGCTTCTGGCCGACGTACGGCTGCAGGTCGCGGACGCGGCGCATCTCGACCAGCGACGCGGGCAGGAAGCCGCGCAGACCGATGTCCAGGATCAGGCCGCCCTTGACGACCTCGATGACGGTGCCCTCGACGACGCCGTCCTCTTCCTTGACCTGCTCGATGGTGCCCCAGGCGCGCTCGTACTGGGCGCGCTTCTTGGACAGGATCAGACGGCCTTCCTTGTCCTCCTTCTGGAGAACGAGGGCCTCGACCGAGTCACCCACCTTGACGACCTCGTTGGGGTCGACGTCGTGCTTGATGGAGAGCTCACGGGAGGGGATGACACCTTCGGTCTTGTAACCGATGTCGAGAAGGACCTCGTCGCGGTCGACCTTGACGATGATGCCTTCGACGATGTCGCCGTCGTTGAAGAACTTGATGGTGGCGTCAATCGCGGCGAGGAAGTCTTCCTCGGAGCCGATGTCGTTGATCGCGACCTGCGGTGCGTTGGCGTACAGGATGGATGAAGTCATAAGGGAAATTGATCCTTGGTGGACAGATGTAGTGCGGGCACGCGCAGAAACCGGTGCTGCCGGAGGCCGCCCATCAGGCACAGCCTCCATCACGAAGGATTTCGCAAGGCCCCGAAAGAACCGAGGCCTGACAGCGAGCTAGAGGCTGCTACGTCTGAGACTCAGGCAGACTTCTGGCGCAGAGGGAATCGTACGGCGTTCGGAGCACCTGAGTCCAACCCGGGCTGGACGGGCCGGGCCCGCACAGTGCAATCATCTCCCCATGACCGTCCCCCACCGACCGGTCCGTGCCGAGCGCAGGCCCGTCGACGAGCAGGACTCACTGACCGCCAACCGGGCCGACTGGGACCGTTACGCCGACGAGTACCAGTCCACGCACGGGGAGTTCCTGGGCGACGACGGCTTCCTGTGGGGCCCGGAGGGCCAGCGCGAGGACACCATCGGGGCGCTGGGCGACGTCGCCGGCAAGGACGTTCTCGAGCTCGGATGCGGTGCCGCCCAGTGCTCCCGCTGGGTGCTTCGGCACGGCGGCCGGCCGGTCGGCCTGGACGTCTCGATGCGTCAGCTCCAGCACAGCCGCCGGATCGACCTCGAGCACGGCACCTCGGTACCGACGATCTGTGCCGGCGCCGCGGCCATCCCGTTCGCCGACGAGGCCTTCGACATCGTGTTCTCGGCGTTCGGAGCCCTGCAGTTCATCGCCGACGCCGACGCACTGGTCGCCGAGATGGCCCGGGTCACGCGTCGCGGCGGCCGGCTGGCCTTCTCGGTCACCCATCCGACCCGGTGGATGTTCCCCGACGACCCGACCGAGGGCGGGCTGACCGCGAGCCAGTCGTACTGGGACCGCACCCCGTACGTCGAGGTCGACGACGAGACAGGCGAGACCGCCTACGTGGAGCACCACCGCACGCTCGGCGACTGGGTCCGCGCTCTGAGCCGCCACGGCTACCGCCTGGTCGACCTCGTCGAGCCCGAGTGGCCGGCCGAGCACGAGCGGGTCTGGGGCGGCTGGAGCCGCACCCGCGGCCTGATCACCCCCGGAACAGCGATCTACGTCGCCGACCTCACCTGAGGCCGACGACGTAGGTCGTGATCAGTGCTGCGCTCCCCGCTCGTCAGCGGTGAGCGCCGGCGAACTCCTTCTCGGGCGCGGCCGGAGCCGGCGTGGCCTTGCGACGACCCAGGAAGATTCCGCCGATCAGCATCAGCAGCCCCACCACGAAGAGGACCTGCGGCACGACGTTGCGGACCAGGTTCAGCATCGTTCCCTGCGATCCGTAGTCGTCGATGTTCTTGCGGACCGTCTTCTCGTCGTAGGTCACGACCGCCTTGGTGGTGGTGATCTGCGGGACGCCCTGGTAGTCGATGGTGTTGTCCTGAGCCTCGACCCGCTTGATGATGACGCCGGTGTGCGGCTCGACCCACAGGGTGCGGTCGACGGAGTACATCATCTCGCCGGTGGCCTGCTCACTGCCCTGACCCCCGAGGAGGCTGACCGGAAGCTGGATCTCGTCGACCTTCGTCGGCGGGACGACCTGGCTGAACTTGTAGACCTCCATGTCCTCGATCTTCGTCGTCTCGACGTAGCTGATCGGGACCGTGGCGGCCAGGGTGCTGTCCCAGAAGTTGTAGGTCTTCTTCTCGGTCTCGAAGGGGAACTTCGCGACCAGACCGGAGTAGTGGATCGGCTTCTGCGTGTTGGCTGCATCCGAGATGAAGTCACCCTCGGCCTTCGGGTCCGCCTCGCCGGTACGAGCGTCGAACGTCATCCGCTCGACCTCGCCGCGGATGATCTTCCTGCCGTCGACGAAGGCGACCATGGAGCCGGCCGAGTCGGTGGTCACCGTGGTGTTCACGTAGGTGACCTTGCCCTCGGGCGGGTTCGCGACCCCGACGGTGTTGACCTCGATCGCCAGGTCGGTCTGGATCTCCTTCAACGACGCGGCGTCGAAGACGGTGGCGCCCTTGGCCTCGAGGCCGGTGACGCTGCGCTGGTTCTCCGGCGCCACCGCCACGTGCGGGTACACGTAGAAACGGATCATCGGCGCGAGGACGATCAGGAACGCCCCCACGGCGATCATTGCAAGACTTGTTCGGCGCATGACGCGCTCCCTCCCAGTACGGTTCGCGCCGTGGGCTCCCTCCCGCAACGCTCTCCGAGCGTAACAGGAAACACGGTCTAAACAGGACATTAACCGCCTTGTAACCCGAATCGTGACATTCAGGTATAGACAGGTTGTCTGACCGTCAGGATGGCGCGCGAGCGACGATCCAGAGGTTCCAGGTGATCAGCTCGCGCAGCACCGGGATCCGGAGCAGGAACGAGGACCACGCCGGCAGGTAGCGCGGTCGCAGGTCGAGGACCTCCAGGTCCGGGCGGCTGCTCAACCACCGCAGGCCGTCGGTGACCGACGCCGGGAACATCGAGGTCCCGAAGACGTTCTTCGGCGGGCGCCCGTTCTTGCGCTCGTAGCGGCGCGCCGCGTAGCGCCCGCCCACCAGGTGCCAGGGCGAGGTCTCGTGACCACCCCAGGGGCCGAGCCAGATCGTGTAGGAGAGCACGACGACTCCCCCGGGCCGGACGACCCGGACGATCTCGTCGCAGACCTCGCCGAGGTCGCGGACGTGCTCGAGCAAGTTCGAGGAGAACGCGACGTCGACCGAACCGTCGCGCAGCGGTGCCTGCTGGGCCAGCCCCACCACCGAACCCGGAGTCCGTCGTCCGTGCAGGCGGATCTCCTCGATGTCGGCATCGACCAGCACCGTGGTGGCACCGGCCGAGCGGAACGCCTCGGAGTAGAACCCCGGACCACCGCCGAAGTCCGCCACGGTCGCACCGTCGAGCTCGACGTACGGACGCACCAGGTCGACCGCGTCGTCGGCGATGAGCCGGTAGAAGCCGTCCGGATCGGTCTGCTCCGTCAGGAACGAACGGAACAACCTCACAGACCGGGCTAATCCGGAAGATCGGTATAAACGGACAAACACCACATTCCAATGTTACCCTCAACACATATTCGGTATCGCACCGGGGAGGGAGAACCACTGTGCGGTCCTTGAAGAGGGAATCTCAGCCTGCCCGGTCGACAGCACCGTCGAACGTGGTGGTCCTGAACTGGCGTGACCCGTGGCACCCCGAGGGTGGGGGCTCCGAGCTCTACGTCCACCAGATTGCGCGCCAGCTGCGCGACTCAGGGACATCGGTCACCTGGGTGACTGCGGCCTACCCGGACGCGGCCCGCGACGAGGTCGTCGACGGCATCCGCTTCATCCGGCGCGGCGGCCACCTCACTGTCTACCTGTGGGTCGCCGTCCTGTTGCTCACCGGCGCGCTCAAGCGCCGGCTCGGCAGGCTGGACGCCGTCCTGGAGGTCCAGAACGGGATGCCGTTCCTGGCATCCTGGCTGACCGGCGCCCGGGTGGTGGTGCTGGTGCACCACGTCCACCGCGAGCAGTGGAACATCGTCGGCCCGGTCCTCGCCCGCGTCGGCTGGTTCCTGGAGTCCCGCGTCGCCGTACGGGCCAACCGCGGGCGTCGCTACGTCGCGGTGTCGGACATGACCCGCCGCGAGCTGGTCGACCTGGGCGTCCGCGCGAACGACATCGCGCTGGCCTACAACGGGATGCCGCCGGTCCCCGAGTACCACGCCGGAACCCGCCACCCGGACCCGACCCTGATCGTGCTCAGCCGACTGGTGCCGCACAAGCAGATCGACCACGTGATCACCGCCATGCCTGCGCTGGCCGAGGAGTTCCCGAACCTCCGACTCCGGGTCCTGGGTGACGGATGGTGGCGCGAGGAGCTCCAGGAGCAGGTGGCACAGCTGGCCGAGACCACCGGGGTCGACTACGACATCGACTTCCTCGGCCACGTCAGCGACCGCACCAAGTTCGAGGAGCTGTCCCGGGCGTGGGTGCACGTGCTGCCGTCGGTGAAGGAGGGCTGGGGCCTCTCGATCGTCGAGGCGGGCTACGCCGGAACCCCCTCCGTCGCCTACTCCAGCGCAGGCGGGGTCACCGAGTCGATCCTGGACGGCGTGAGCGGCCTCCTCGCCGCCGACCAGCCGGATCTCACGGCCCAGATCGCCGCGATCCTGCGCTCCCCCCTGCTCCGTGAGGAGCTCGGCCACAAGGCCCAGGTGCACGCGAACGAGTTCACCTGGGAAGCCGCGGCCGCCACGATCGGCGCCGCGCTCGAGGCCTGAGGCCGCTCCACCCCCACCAGGTCAGAGACAGATCAAGGCCCACCCGGTCCGAGGACCGGGTGGGCCTTGATCTGTGTCTGGTCGGGCTACTTGTCGTAGCTCGGCGAGTTCACGTTGTCGAGATTCGCCGACGTTGCCGACGGCTGCGTGACGTTGGCGGCCACCTGGGTGGAGGCCACAGCGAAGGCACCAGCCACGACGGCCCCACCCACGGCTGCGGTCGCGATCGCGGTGAACGTCGTGACGGTGCTACCTGCTGCTACACCTAGACCAAGAAATGACATTGGGTTCCCTCACCCTTCGTTGTACGTACTCCCACTGCCCATGCTACCCCGTCTTGTCCTTTTTGCCACCAATCTGGCGAAGTGTGAGGAAAAGTGCCAGAAGGACGGTGCCGAACGCGATCACGTCCGCGCCCACGATCACCACCGCGGACGCGGGAACCGCGGAGACGGCGCCGGCTCCCAGATCCACGAGCATCAGCTCCGGCCCGTCGACGAGGACCTCCCCGGCGGCCACCAGCGGCGCCGCGTCGACCGACGCCGCCCCCGCCGCGGTGCGCTCGAGGAGGACGTAGCGGACCCCGTCCCGAGCCAGCACTGGGCCGAGGTCGGACCGGGAGCTCACCGCTGACGCGATCCGGGCTGCGATCGGGTCCTCCCCCGCGACCACGATCCCAGGACCGACCACCAGCGTGTCGTTGGTGATCACGTCGCCGGGCAGGAAGCGCAGGGCCGGGTCGAGGGCCGCCCGGCCGTCGTTCCACGGGTAGGACTGGTACGCCGAGAACGGGAGCGCCACGGTACGTCGGCTCGCCGCGGGCTGGTCCTCGAGCACGGCGCGGACCTGCGACCAGTCCGAGGGGTAGTGCACCGGTTCCAGCTTTCCGGCGATCCCCCAGGCCAGGCTCGGGAGCAGCACCACCGGGAGCAGTGCTGCCCCGACGACGACCCCGCGCGCCGGTCGACCCCGGCGACGCAGGGCCGTGCCGCCCGCGTCCAACGCCATCCCGAACCCCACCGAGACCGCGAGCGCGAGCAGCGCCGACCACTTCTGGGAATCGCGCAGGATCCCGGCTCCCGGGACGTTGCGCACCAACCAGGTGACCAGGTCGTGGCCGGCGCCGAAGGTCGGGAGCAGCGCCAGGACCAGCCCGGTGCCGGCGAGCAGGAGCAGGGGTAGCGCGAACGAAGGCTCCGCGTGCCGAGGCCCCCGGCGTGCCACCCGCACCAGCTGCACGAGCGCTGCCAGCGAGAGGGCGACGGCGAGCAGCACCAGGAGGAACGAGTCGCGTTCACCGGGAACGGTCGCGCTCTTCCAGATACCGCCGAGACTGAGGACCGAGCCGACCACCCCCAGCGGCGAGTCCGATCGTGCAGCGAACGCGTCGACCCCGGAGACCGCCGTGGGTTCGGCGTCACCGAGCAGTCCGGGCAGCAGCCAGGGCAGGTTCACCAGCACGACCGTGCCGGTGACAGCCAGCAGCGGCCGGGTCGCTGCTCGTCGCCCGGCCAGGGCCAGGGCCACCAACCCGGCCAGGATCCCGCCCGTAGGGCTCCCCGCCGAGGCCAGCGCGAGCGGAAGAACCAGGGCGGCGAGGGTCACGGCATCCGGACCGGCCCGGAACCGCAGGGCCGTCTGCGCCACCCACGGAAGAGCGGCGTACCCGAGCAGCAGACCCCAGTGACCGATCGCCAGGCGCTCCAGCACCCACGGGTTCCAGAGGTAGAGCACGCCTGCGCCCAACGACGCCAGCTGCGCCCCGGGTCCGAGCAGCGACGCCACGAGGCTGCGCATCCCCAGCCCGGCGAGCACCAGGGCAGCGAGCAGCAACGCCTTCTGGACCAGGTCGCCCGGCGCCAGGTGGCTCAGCGCCGAGACAACGGCGTCCGCCGGAACGGCGCGAGGAACCGACCCGTCCAGACCGAGCCAGGCGGCCTTCGGCGGCTGCGACGGAACGAAGGACATGTCCCCGATCAGCACGTACCCACGCGAGACCAGGACCGGAGCCAGCGC
The DNA here is from genome assembly GCA_026392455.1 of Propionibacteriales bacterium. Classification (GTDB taxonomy): domain Bacteria; phylum Actinomycetota; class Actinomycetes; order Propionibacteriales; family Nocardioidaceae; genus Marmoricola. Next base: position 252,711 of record JAPLCB010000003.1, read on the forward strand.
CAGCGCTGCGAGCGCGACCAGCGCGACCGGAGCAGCTGCACGGCCGACGGCTCCCTGCTTCATCGTCCCTCGGGCCGCGGCACGCCCGCCGACGCGTTCGTCAGGCACAGGGTGGCGACCGGGTCGTCCAGGGTCATCCGGAAGTTCACGAACCCCCCGTTGACGACGACGTCGATCGCATGCAGGCCGGACCGGACCGCGAACCGCTGCTCGCTGCCGGCGACCAGGAGCGTGGCGAAGCCGTCGGCGCTGGTGTAGTAACCGATCCGCAGCACCCAGCGACCGGCCGGGACCTCGGCCTGCATCGGCACCAGGACCCCGGCTGCGCGCACCGGGTAGCCGCAAGCCTTGTCCTGCGACGGTGCTGTCTCCACCGGACCGTCCAGGACCACCGGGGCCAGCGATCCGTCCTCGCGCACGATCCGCAGCGTGTGGCTGGGGAGGTCGAAGACGGGGTTCTCCGGCGCCACCCCGATGACGTGGGAGACCGTCGCGCGCGCGCCGTACCAGGTACTGATCACCTCGTCGGGTACGCCGGTGTCGAGCAGCACCACGGCAGGATCGGCCCTCAGGCCCGACCGGAGCGCGTCGACGTAGTCACGCTCCTCGGAGTGGTACAGGTTGCTGGCCAGGAAGCCCGTCGTGACCGCCGCCGACGCCACCAGGGCAACCGAGGACGCCACCGCTACGGTCCGCTCGAGCGCGGCGGTCGTCAACAGGTACCCGCGGTGGGTCAGGTCCGGGAAGGTGATGTCGCGGAGCGCCCCCGCGAGGCAGAGAACGGCTACCACCGCGACCTCGGCGCCGAACCGGTGGATCAGCCCGAGGGAGGCCACCAGGTCTGCTCGGCCACTGACGGCCAGCACCCCCACCGAACCGGCGACGAACACCACCAGCAACGCCCAGCTCAGCCGGGCCGACGGACCGCCGTACTGGGTGCTGAAACCGACCAGCGCCAGCAGCAGGGCGCCGCTCAGCGCGACGGTCCAGGAGAACGGGATCAGGTAGGCGGTGGCCGGCAGGTTGCCCGTCCACGGACCGCCGAGCACCTCGGCAATGCTGTGCCGCAGGTAGCCGGTGACCACGTCGCCGAGCTCGCTGCCGAACTCCAGCGGAAGCGGCGCGACCTGCCACCGCAGGACGGCGTAGCCGGCCAGGACCAGGACGAGGGCGACCCACACCAGCACCTGGTCGGCGAGCACGGTCGCGACCCGGGCACGGACGGTCGGAGCGGAGGCGGTGATCGCCAGGACCCCCAGGACGACGACCGGGGCGAGGACCGCCCGCTCGTCGAAGAGCAACGCCGCAGCGACCGCGGCGACCACGACGACCCAGCGTCGCCGGTCCCCCGTACGAACGGCTCCCAGGGCAGCCCACAGCGCCACCAGCAGGAAGAACGTCGCACCCCAGAGCTCCAGCCCGAGCACCCACCACTGGGTCGACCACAGCGTCAAGGGCGAGAACGCGAACATCACCAGCAGCGGCAGCCGCAACCAGCGCTCGCCCAGGACCTGGGTGAGCACGATCCAGAGCATCGCGGTGGCTGCCGCCTGAAGCAGCAGCACCTCACCCGCGGCGAGCGTCCAGTTCAGCGGGGCCAGATCGACACTCGCCCGGACGATCGCCGACCCGCCGGGCGAGAAGCCGCCGGCGTAGTCGCCGGTCAACGCGGAGAGCCCGTGCCGTTCGGTGGTCGAGGCCATCGTCAGGAAGTCGTCCTGCGAGAAGTAGCCCTGACCGAGCAGGATCGTCCGCCACAGGAACTGGGCTCCCAGCACGACGAGGGCGGCCGCACCGGCGCGGGAGAGCCAGGTCCGCACCGCGGCAGGCTCGGGAGTTGCCTCGACGTCAGCCATCGGCGTCCTTCCTCGTGGTTGCACGTCCCAGCGACGCGAGCAGAAGTCCGACGGCGCCTCCGGTGACGGCGTCCAGCACGGACCAGGACGCCTGGTCGTCGACCTGGGCGAGAACGGCCGCGACGAGGCCGGCACCCCCGACCAGGACCACCGCTGTCGTCAAGCGTGCTCCGGGGCGCTGACGCAGCAGATGGCCGAGTGCTGCTCCGGCCAGGAGCGGTACGCCTCCGGCCACCCAGGCCACGACGAGCAGGAGCACCCCGAACGGGCCGGTGGGAAGCGCACGGTGATCGACCACGTCCAGATCGGTACCGCGGCGCCGCCGCTCGCGTGCCGCGACCAGCGCGGCCCCGGCCAGCAGCAGCCCCCCGGCGATCCCGCCGATGAGCAGGAAGACCCGGTACAGACGGTCCGGCGTGTAGACCAGGTGCACCAGGCCCCCGGCGCCGGCCGGGACCCGGTACCCCTGCTGCCACCCGTCCACGGCCACCTGCTCCAGCACCGTGCCGTCGAGGGTCGCCCGCCAACCGGCGTTCAGGTTCTCGGGGATCCGCAGGATCGCGTCCTGGCCGGGCCCGAGGAAGACCGCTCGGTCGGTCGACTGCCAGCGCCTGATCTCCGTCGCACGCTGACCCGCTCCCGACGCGGCCGGACGACCTGCGGCGGACCGCAGGACCACCGTGGTCGGCACGAACCGGTCCGTCGAGGTGACGGACAGACTGTGATCGCCGGGCTCGAGCTCGAGTGCGCGACTGCAGCTCACGACCGCGAGCGGGGCGCCGCTGAGCACGTCACCGACGGTCCCGACCACCCGGGTCGGTACCGACCGACCGTCGACCAGCAGCGGTGGACCGAAGCCGCACGGAGCGCCGGTCCTGGCTGCGGGCTGGGGCTGGTACTCCAGACCTTCGAGCCCGACCAACCTCAGCTCGGCGATGCCCAACGAACGTGGGTCCGGTGAGCCCGGGAAGGTGATCGTCAGGTGGTCGGTCCGCAGGGCCTCGAAGAAGCCGAGGCTGCGGGGTCCGAACTCGACCTCCCGCCGCTGACCGTCGGCCTCGATGACGGCACTCGCAGGCGATCGGGTCCCGGCTCCGGCACCGATCACCTGCAGCCGCGACAGCGTCCGTCGACCCGACCAGCGAAGCTCGAGCGAGGTCTCCTGACCGCCCCGGGCCGAACGCCAGGACGTGGTCGGATCAGCGTCGACGGCGAACTGGGCCGAGACACTGGGGTCGTCGGCCAGGACGGAGGACGCCACCGCGCTCAGCTGCCCGCGGAGCGGGAGCAGCAGCGCCGCCGTCGCCGGCGACGACCGCGGCGTCACGGTCCCCACGAAGGTCCAGGACCCGGCGCTGCCGGTGCGGAAGGTACGGAACAGGCCGGCCGACTCCTCGGCCGGACGAGCCGCATCGGCATCGCAGTCGGCACCCAGGTCCCCGGTCACGCAGGCCCGGCGCTCCGGGGCCGCCCGGAAGACGAAGTCGGTGCCGGCGTCGGCACCGCCGCTCGGGACCGCCAGGCTGCGACCGAGCTCCAGACCGGGAAGGCCGATCTCGCGGACCGCGACGACCCCGTACTCGGGGTCGCCGAAGACGTCCAGAACGGTCACCCGGATCCGGGAGACCGGCGCACCGGACAGCGTCACCCGGACCACTCCGGTTGCCGGGTCGACCACGTGCTCGCTGACCTGACCGCCCGCATCCAGGCGGATCCTGCGGATCTTGAGACCGCTGAAGCCATCGACCCCCACGTTCACGTCGACGTACGGCAGCGGTTGGGGTTCCTTGAGCTCCACCTGCACCCACTGCCCGGCGGGCGACTCCAGCGGCGCCGAACGCCAGTAGGTGTCCGGGACGCCGTCGACCGCCGAGTAGGGACCGAGCTCGGGACGGACCGGCCCCAAGGTGTCGGCGTACCCCGACGACGAGGACGCCGACAGCGCCCGGATCTCCGGGTACTGCGCGGCGATCCGCTCAGCCCCGAGCACCCCCGGGTAGTCGTGCGCCCGCCGCTCGTTGCGGTAGGACTCGGCGGTCGTCATGATCTGGCTGAGCGAGTCGCGCAGGCGGCCGAACTGCCGTTCGCGCAGGCGGTAGCCGTCCGCGACCAGGTCCGGGGAGGCGGCGGTGGCCTTCTCCTGGACCTCGATCAGCACCGGCTCGCGGGCTGCCAGGGACCCAGCCTCGAGCGCCGTGATCACGTCCTCGGGTCCGCCCACGAGGGTGCTCACCGCGTCGGCATCGACCGCCTCCACCCGGTCGACGGTGCGGGCCACCCGGTACACCGTGATCGCCCGTTGGTCCCCGATCCCGGTCGACCCGAAACCCGCGACCCCCACCAGGCCGGGGCTGCTCCTGATCGCCTGGTCGACCGTCGACGTCGACGGTGCCCCGCTGGCGAACCGGTCGAGGTCGCGCCGCACGACGACGAAGCCGACGCCGGACCTGGCCAGGACGTCGGCCAGCGCCCTGGAGCCACGACCATCGACGATCCGCTCCTCGATCGAGTCCAGGAACCGGATCGTCGGACCGGGCACCAGCGGCACCTGGCTGCGACTGACCCACGGACTCCGTGCCAACGGTTGGATCGGCTCGTCGATCGTCCAGCCCCAGGTCTGTTGACCGAAACCCGACCCGGGCAGCACCAGCGTCCGGCGCCCGGCCGCGTGCTCGGCGAGGTAGTCGGTGGCCTGCTCCCAGGCCTGGGGTACGGCGTCCCAGCCGGGCTTGCGCAACGTCCGGTCGAACATCGGCTGGGCCGACACCAGCAGCAGCCCCACCACGATCGCGGGCACGGCCACCGTGACGACCTGCGGCAGTCGGAGGCGGAGGCCGCGACTCGTCCCGGCGCGGCTCGCGGCCGCCGCAGCCAGCAGGCCTGCGGCGTGCGCGAACCCGAGGGCCAACGGGAGCCTGACCAACGGGTCGACCTTGTGCACGTTGCGCAGCGGAGCGAGCGCGCCGTCGAGCACACCGGCAACCGGACCCGACAGCGGGCTGCCGAGGGTCGAGCTGTGCGCGACCGTCAGGAGCACCAGCCCCAGCAGCACGCTCAGGCCCAGCGGGACCCGCCCCGGCATGCGTGGATGGAAGACACCCGCGAGGCTCAGCGCCGCGACGAGCGCCGTCACGCCGATCAGCACCGGTGCGGTGGCGAGCTCGAAGGCGCCCGGCCACCACGGCTGACCACCGACCTTGATGAAGGCCAGCCAGTGGTCGGCCCCGCGCGTCGCGTTGGTCCAGCCGAGCGGGTTCGTCGTTGCTGCAGCGGTCTCGATGTAGTCGAGGAACGGGGGGCTGTACTTGCCCAGGACCAGCAGCGGCAGCATCCACCACGCGCAGGCCAACGCAACCGCACCCACCCACCAGGCAGCGAGCCGGCGGCCGACGGCGGACCCGAGCGAGAACGCCAGCACCAGGGCTGGGAGCGGGAGAGCGGCGAGTACCTCGACCGCGTTGACGCCGCCCATGCCCAGGACGGCGACGCCGGAGAGCAGACCGCCGAGCCTCGGCGAGATCCGACCACGCAACGCCTGGACCAGCGGAAGGAGGACCCAGGGCAGGACGGCCGTAGGCAGGATCTCGGCCGTCAGCACTCCGCTGAGGCCCAGCAGGCGCGGCGAGAACGCGTACGCCAGGCCCGCCACGATCGGCAGCCAGGTCGGGGTATCGGAGGCATCCGGGGCCGTGGGCCGCCAGGCCCGGAACAGCCGCCGGGCACCGTCGTACGCGACGACCAGGATCAGCGCCGACCAGGAGCGCTGAACGATCCAGTCCGGAACGCCGAGCACGTCTCCGGCGAGGAAGAAGGTCCCCTGGGGGAAGAGGTACCCGTAGGCCTGGTTCTGCAGCTCGCCGAAGGAAAGCTCCGGGTTCCACAGGTGCAGGGTGGCAGCCAGAAAAGCACCCGGGTCGACGGTGAGGTCGAACTTCGTGTCGAACGTGGTCGACCCCGGACGTTGCAGGAAGCTGAACAGGCCGAGCGTCAGCAGCACGAGGTAGTGGGCCCGGCCAGCGGCCGAACCGCGCACACCGGCGGCGCGCGATGCGTTCGACGACACCAGATCCCCACCTTCTCGTGCCACCATTCAGTAACCTGCTCCCGTAAGTCTATCGCCCGATTTGTACTGAGAGGCCGTATTCATGCCCACCGCCGACGAGTCGCGCCCGTCCCCGGATTCCGACCTGGACGCCGACTTCGCCGCCGCTTGGGCGATCGCTGACACCATTCCGGGTTGGCTCAAGATCGGTCAAGCACGCCTGCTCTTCGAGAACGCCCGCGCTCTGGGGCCCGGAGCCCGGGTGCTGGAGATCGGCAGTCACCAGGGCCGCTCGACGGTGCTGCTCGCCAAGGCGCTCGAGCCGCTCGGCGGCAGCGTGCTCTGCGTCGACCCGTTCGTGGAAGGGAAGCTCTTCGGCGGCACCCCGACCCGCACCAAGTTCGAGAACAACATCGCTGCGGCCGGTGTCGGTCACCTGGTCGAGCTGCACGCCGAGTACAGCACCGAGCTGCGTCCACGCTGGACCGAGGACTTCGACCTGCTCTACATCGACGGCAAGCACGACTACTGGACGTTGAGCGACGACCTGCTCTGGGCCGCCCACCTGCCGGTCGGCGGACCCGTCCTGATCCACGACTGCTACTCCTCGATCGGCGTCACCCTCGGCATCCTGGCCCACGTCCTTCCGTCCCGCGTGCTTCGGTACCAGGTCCGCAGCGACTCGATGGCGCTGTTCTTCAAGGGCAGCCCGAGTACGTCGGACCGGCTGCGGATCCTGGGCGAGATGCCCTGGTGGATCCGGAACGTGCTGATCAAGGTGCTGCTGCGGCTGCGACTGCGACCGGTCGCCCGGGCGTTCGGCCACGACTCGCCGTACGACCCCTACTGAGCCTCGGTGAGGGCCGCGCTGATCCGGTCCAGCAGCGCGTCGCTGTCAGCCGCGCTGAACTCCGAGCCGCGGGTGCGCAGACTGAGCGAGGTCGAACTGGCCGTGCTCACCATGCCGACGGCGACCGCACGCGGTCCGCTCAGCGCCGGGAACATGGCTGCGTAGACGAGGCCGGGCCCTTCGACGACACCGAGGTTGCTGAGCTGAGCCGTCCCGCCGAGACGGCTGCGCAGCAGCCGGGTCACCCGCGGCCCGATACCCCCGGCCGAGGTCTCCGGGAACTCGGGTTCCGGGGCTGTGCTGGCGAAGGAAGTGCGCACCTGTTCACGGTCCCAGGCCGGGTCGGAGCGGAACCGCAGGTAGCCGGTCTGCCGGTCCGGAGCCAGCGTCCCCTGCGCACGCCGTGACGCCCCCGCGATCAGGAGCGGACGACTCGCCGCCCCGTGCGCAGCCGGGTTCCAGGACGCGAAGACCGCGGTGACCGCCATCGCGAGGTCGGCAGAACCAGCCCGCAGCCGCGGCCCGGTCCGCACCCGCAGGTGCTCCCCCTGCGTCGGTGCGACGGTGTGCGGGACGAACCGCGGCGGTGGCCGCAGGATCGCCTCGAGCAGGCGCAGCACGCTGCCGCGCAGGAACGACCGCGGGGCCGACCGGTCCCCGATGCCGCGAGCACGGGTCGTCAGCGGGACGCCGACGACCGCCTGGGCGACGGCGACCAGGCCGAGCCCGTCGCAGGCGCCGTGGTGGGCCGCCACCAGGACGTGACCCTCGTCGTCGACGAGCACCCGGATCAAGGGTGACCCCTCGGAGTACGGCGCTGCCGCCGCGCCAGCGCGCGCCCGGGCCCAGCCGGCGGACACCACGGACACCACCTCGGGCGCCGGCCCCAGGTGCGGGTGGGCCGCGACGAGGTCGGCGACCCGCCGCGAAGCACCCGCCACGTCGATCTGCTCGTCCAGGCCGAGCTCGAGGCAGATCCCCCAGGTGGTGTCGGGGTCGCCGTACAGCCCCACCACCTCGTGGGCCTTGCGTCCAGCTGTGTCCGCCTGCCGCACTGACCCTCCCCTGCTCGTGCCCTCCTGCGAGGTTCGGGTCGACCCTACTGAGGCGATTCGGGGACCGCCACGACCGGGGCATGACCTAGGCTCGAAGGGTGAGGTCGAGACCGGGCGCAGCGACAACCTCGGCAAACCTACGCACCCTGGTCCGCGGGAGTGTCGGGATCGCGTTGGCGATGGGCGTGATGAACGTGGCCACGTACGGCTTCGTCATCTACGCGGCCCACGTCCTGGGACCCGGCGACTACGGCGGCGTCGCCAGCTTGATGGGTCTCCTGCTCGTGGTGAACGTGCTGGCCCTCGGCCTGCAGGCCACCGGAGCGCGGCGGGTCGCCGCCGAGCCCGAGCGCCACGCCGAGATCGAGGCATCGGTGATGGCCGCGACCTACCGTTCGGCGATCGGCCTCGGCCTGCTCTGCCTGGCCCTGACCCCGGTGATCACCTGGGGCCTGTCCCTGGACGGCTGGGCTGCCGCCGCGATGATCGGGACCAGCGTCGTACCGCTGACGATCATGGGCGGCCAGGCCGGGATCCTCCAGGGCGAGGAACGGTGGGGACTCCTCGCCGGCCTCTACCTCGGGATGGGGCTCGGCCGCCTAGGGGTCGCGCTGGTGGTGCTCCCCGTGGTCGACACCGTGTTCGGGGCGATGCTGGCCGTGGCTGTCAGCGCGTGGATCCCCGCCGTGATCGGGGCGTTCGCGCTGCGTCGGATCCGGACCTCACCGCCGGCCGGCCGCTCCGACGCCCCGGCCATCATCCGCGAGGTCGTCGGGAACGCCTACGCCCTGCTCGCCTTCTTCGCGCTGTCGAACCTGGACGTCGTGATCGCCCGTGCGCGCTTCGACGAGCACGATGCGGGGCTGTACGCAGGCGGTCTGATCCTGACCAAGGCCGTCCTCTTCCTCCCCCAGTTCGTGGTGGTGATCGCGTTCCCGGCGATGGCGTCGGCCGCGCGCAAGAGCCGGATGTACCTGCGCGGACTCGCAGCCGTCGGAGCGATCGGCGCGATCGCGACGCTCGGCGCGGTCGTCCTGAGCGAGCTGGCGGTCACCTTCATCGGTGGGAGCGAGTACCGCGAGGTCGAACCCGACATCTGGGTGTTCGCCACGATGGGCACCCTGCTCGCGATGATCCAGCTGATGGTCTACGAGGTCGTCGCCCGCCAGCACCGCGCCTCGATCCTGATCGTCTGGGCCGGCTTCGTCGCGGTCGCCGTCGCAGGGTCGATGGTCACCGACGTGCACGCACTGGCCAGGGTGGTGGCACTGCTCGACCTCGGGCTGCTGGTCACCCTGGTCGCGGTCGCGACCTACCACCCCGCCCTGCAGCGCGAGCCCACGACCCCGGAGCTCGTCGACGGTTAGGACTTGCGGCGTCCAGCCGCCCTGGTCCTCTTGGACCACTCGATCGCCGGCTTCTCGACCCACGCGTAGGTGGCCGCACCGAGCGGGATCGCGATCGCGAAGATGCACGACATCCAGAGCAGGAAACCGCCGAACCCGGTCCGGTGCACGAAGTCGTCCTCGATGAGCTCGATCAGCGGGAGGTGCCACAGGTAGATGCCGTACGACCAGCGGCCCGTCGCGGTCAGGAAGCGCGACGACATGATCCGGATCTGGGGTGAGGTGGGGCGACTGAGAACTGCGGCCAGCAGCAGGATCAGGGCCAGGGCGGTCGAGCAGAAGAACCGGACCTGGCGTTCGCTGAACGTCGCGGGGACGTACGCGGTCGGTCCGCCGAGGGCAGAGTTGCAGACCAGCACCACGACGACCACCACCGCGAGCAGGACCCAGTGGTTCTGGAACCAGCTCCGCACCCGGGACAGGTCGACCAGACCGGCTCGCTCCCCTTCCAGGAAGTGGGCGACGGCGGCGCCGCCGGCGAAGCAGACCAGGAAGCCTGGCAGCCAGAACGAGTAGGTGAACTCCTTGCCCAGGTCCTCGACCTCGGTCCAGATCCGCCAGGCCACCGAGATCGGGATCGACAGCGCCAGCAGGACCAGGGTCGAGTTGAACGCGGACCGGCCGCCGAACCTCCGTGCGACGAGTCCGGCAAGCAGCCCGATGAACGGCAGCGCGATGTACCAGGTGAGCTCGGTGCCCAGGCTCCAGGTCTGCTCCAGCCCCGGGCGGAGGCCGTCGCTGGCGAACGTACCGGTGAGCGTCAGGGCGCGCACCCAGCCCCAGAAGCCGACCGGCTGCGACACCGGGAGCATCACCGCCACGATCAGCATCACCGCCAGGTAGGCCGGGAAGATCCGCAGCAGTCGTCGCCGGGCGAAGGTGCGGATCACGGGACGGTGGGAGCGTCCCAGGGTCCAGCGCGACCACGGGCTGAACAGCAGGAAACCCGAGAGCACGAAGAGGCTCACCGGGCCGTAGCCGTGGATGCCGAACCAGTCGAAGTCGGTGCGGCCCGAGGCGTGCACCGAGACCACGGCGAGCGCCGCGAAACCTCGCAGACCGGTCAGCGAGTCGACCTGGACCGCCTGGACATCCGGGGAAGGCGAGGGCGCTGTCGCACTCACCTCCGCGCTCCGTCCCACGGATCCATTAGAGCACGTCGATTCGCCCGATTAATTGCTAATGAGCAGCCTCGTGCCAGCTACGGCCGGTGCCGACCGAGACGTCCAGCGGCACCGTGAGGTCGGCTGCCGCCGCCATCTGCTCGCGGACCAGGGCCTCGAGGCTCTCCCGCTCCCCGGGCGCCACCTCGAAGACGAGTTCGTCATGGACCTGCAGCAGCATCCGCGACGACATCTGCGCCGCACGCAGACCGCGGTCGACGTTGAGCATGGCGACCTTGATGATGTCGGCGGCCGAGCCCTGGATCGGGGCGTTCAGTGCCATCCGCTCCGCGGTGTCGCGGCGCTGGCGGTTGTCGCTGGTCAGGTCGGGCAGGTAACGGCGCCGGCCCATGATCGTCTCGGTGAAGCCGGTACGCCGGGCCTCCTCGACCACCCCGGCCAGGTAGTCCCGGATACCCCCGAAGGTCTCGAAGTACTCGTCCATCAACCCCTTCGCCTCGCCGGTATCGATCTTCAGCTGCTGGGAGAGGCCGAAGGCGGAAAGTCCGTAGGCAAGGCCGTAGTTCATCGCCTTGATCTTGGCGCGCATCTCGGTGTTGACGTCGGTCGGTTCCACCCCGAAGACCCGGGCAGCGGTCACCTGGTGGAAATCATGCCCGGAGTTGAAGGCCTCGATCAGGCCGGCGTCCTCGGAGAGGTGCGCCATGATGCGCATCTCGATCTGGCTGTAGTCGGCGGTGAGCAGGGACTCGTAGGCGACGCCGCCCGCGCGCCCGACCACGAACGCCTGCCGGATCCGGCGGCCCTCCTCGGTGCGGACCGGGATGTTCTGGAGGTTCGGCTCGGTGCTCGACAGTCGACCGGTGGCTGCGATCAGCTGGTTGAACGTGGTGTGGATGCGTCCGTCCTCGGCCACGGTCTTCAACAGTCCCTCGACGGTCTGCCGCAGCCGGGTCACGTCCCGGTGCCGCAGCAGGTGAGCCAGGAACGGGTGCTCGGTCTTCACGAAGAGGTCGGCGAGCGCGTCGGCGTCGGTGGTGTAGCCGGTCTTCGTCCGCTTGGTCTTGGGCATGTCGAGCTCGTCGAAGAGCACGACCTGCAGCTGCTTGGGCGAGCCGAGGTTGATCTCCTTGCCGATCACCTCGTAGGCGTCGGCCGCGGCTTCGCGCACCGAGTCGCCGAACTCCGCCTCGAACTCGCGCAGCAGGTCCGCGTCGACGGCGATGCCGACCCGCTCCAGGCCGACCAGGACATCGACCAGCGGGAGCTCGATCTCGTCGAGCAGCTGGGTGCCGCCACGGTCGGCGAGCTCGTCGGCCAAGGTGCCTGCCAGGTCGAGGACCGCGCGCGCGTTGAGCATCGCGGTCTCCGCGACCTCGTCGCCGGACTCGAACAGGAGTCCCTGGTCGTCGCCGCTGTCGATCCGCAGCTCACGCTTGAGGTACCGCAGGGTCAGGTCGGCGAGCGCGTAGGTGCGCTGGTCGGGCGCGACCAGGTACGCCATCATCGCGGTGTCGGTCGTCAGACCGGCCACCGTCCAGCCGTGGGCCGCCAGAGCGAGCAGAGGTCCGTTCGCGTCGTGCAGGATCTTCGGCCGCTGGGCGTCGGCCAGCCACGTGCCCAGGGCCGCGTCGTCGGCGGCCGTCAGACCGGCGACGTCGACGTACGCCGCACGCCCGTCGGTGAGCGCGAAGGAAAGGCCGTCGACCCGGCCCGTCCCGGAACCCCAGGAACCGCGCACGAAGAACCCGACCGGGTCACTGCCCAAGCCGGCGAGGAAGGCCCCGAGACCGCCGGCTGGGACCGTCTCGCCCTCGAGGTCCACGCCACCCTCGATCTCGGGCTCCTCCTCGGGCGCCAAGGTGTCCATGATCCGGGTCCGCAGCTCGCCGCGGAACTCGAGCTCGTCGAGCATCTCCAGCGCGGCCTGGCGGTCCCACTCGACGCGGGTCGTCTGGTCCAGGGTCAGCTCGAGCGGCAGGTCGCGCACCAGGGCGTTCAGGCGCCGGTTGCGGATCACGTCGTCGAGGTGGGCGCGGAGGTTCTCCCCCGCCTTGCCCGCAACCTCGTCGGCCCGGTTGATCACGTTCTCCAGGCCGTCGTACGTCGCAATCCACTTCGCCGCGGTCTTCGGCCCGACACCGGGGATGCCCGGCAGGTTGTCGGAGTCCTCGCCGACCAGGGCGGCCAGCTCGGGGTACCGGTGCGGCGGGACGCTGTACTTGGCCTCGACCGCTTCGGGGGTCATCCGGGCCAGCTCGGAGACGCCGCGCATCGGGTAGAGCACGGTCGACTGCTCGGTGACCAGCTGCAACGAGTCTCGGTCACCGGTGAGGATGAGCACCTCGAAGCCGTCGGCCAGGGCGGTCGTCGCCAGCGTGGCGATGATGTCGTCGGCCTCGAAGCCCTCGTAGACCAGGTGCTGGATCCGGAACGTGTCCAGCAGCTGCTGCAGCAGCGAGAGCTGGCTGCTGAACTCGTCGGGGGTCTTGTTCCTCTTGGCCTTGTACTCGGGGTACTCGGCGAGCCGGAACGTCTTGCGGGACTTGTCGAAGGCAACGGCGACGTGGGTGGGCTGCTCGTCGCGCAGCACGTTCACCAGCATCGAGGTGAAGCCGTAGACAGCATTGGTGTGCTGGCCGGTGACCGTCGAGAAATTCTCCACGGGGAGGGCGAAGAAGGCGCGGTAGGCCAACGAGTGACCATCGAGGAGGAGGAGACGCCGACGGGTGCTGGCTGACGAGGATTCTGGCACGCATCGACCCTAACGGGCCGCCCCGACAACGTCAGCCCCGGCAGTCGCAGGCAAGATGATGGGCATGAGCAACCAGGAACAGATCGACGCCTACATCGCGGCGATGCCGCAGGGCATGGGCAGCCTGAACGACAAGATGGGGATCGAGGTCGTCGAGATCTCCGCCGACCGCGTGGTCGCCACCATGCCGGTCGAGGGGAACACCCAGCCGTACGGGCTCCTGCACGGCGGCGCCTCCGTCGTGCTGGCCGAGACCCTCGGTTCGATGGGATCGGGCCTGCACGCGATGACGCTGGGCAAGATCCCGGTCGGCGTCGACATCAACGCCACCCACCACCGCTCGGCCACCGCGGGCATCGTCACCGGTGTGGCCACGGCAATCCACCTGGGCCGCACCAGCGCTGCGTACGAGATCGTGATCACCGACGAGCGCGGCAAGCGGGTCTGCACCTCGCGGATCACCTGCGCGCTGATCGTGCCGCCGACGACCGACTGAGCCGGGCCGGACTACTCGGCGGCGTCCGGGTCGAACGGTCGTCGCTGCACCGACCGGCGCTGCGCGAGCAGTCTGCCCAGGTTGCGCCGTCCGTCGACCGGACGCAGCACCTCCGGGGTGAGCTTGCGGCGCAGGACCGACGTGCTGGCGACCCGCACGGTCGCCACCGTGGCCAGACCCAACCGGGCGAGGAAGCGGTTGGTGTCGCGGGAGTTGCTGGAGGTGATCGCCGTGAGGTGGCTGACGTCCTTGTCCTCGGCCCAGGTCACGGCCGCGTCCAGCAGGGTGCGGGCGAAACCGTGCTTGCGGTGCTCCGGCAGCACCAGGAGGTACGACGTGTGCACCGCCATGTCGGTGTGCAACGGACTCATCGCGGCCCGGCGCAGGTGGACAGCGGCCACGAGCTGCCCCTCGAAGAAGCCGACCACCACCCGCTCGTCGGGGTCCGCAGCGATCTGCGCGAGCGCGTTCTCGGCCTCCTCGACCGGACGCGGGGTGGGAGCGTCACCGGTGCGTGAGCCCGCCTCGGCCCAGAGGTGCAGCAGGCCGGGGGCATCCTCGGGACGCGCGTCCCGGACATCCAGCGCGTTGCGCATCAACGATGCCTCCTCGACCTGGGAACGCCAACGGGCTGCCAGACTACGCTTCGGTTCGACGTCACGACTAGGGGGCTGATGTGTTCACCGGGATCGGCACCGTGGTCAACGCATCGACCGTGCTGCTCGGCAGCGGCCTGGGAATCCTGATCGGCCACCGGTTCCCGCTCCGGACCAGGAGCGTGGTCACCGATGCCCTCGGCCTGGTCACCCTGCTGATCGCCGGGACGTCCGCGGCGACGGTCACCGACAGCGCGCTGAGCGACGCCGTCGGCGGGTCGGCGCCGATGCTGATCGTCCTGGGAGCGCTGCTCGTCGGAGCGATCATCGGGTCCCTGCTCCGCATCGAGGACCGGTTGGAGGGCCTGGGCTCCGTCCTGCAGCAACGGCTCGACCGTGGTCAGGACGGCGGACAGGCAGCCGACCACGCGGCCCGCGACCGGTTCGTCCAAGGCTTCCTGATCAGCTCGCTGGTCTTCTGCGTCGGGCCGCTGACCATCCTCGGTTCGATCACCGAGGGCATCGGCAACGGCCCTGACCAGCTCTTCCTGAAGGCAGCCCTGGACGGCTTCGCCTCGATCGCGTTCGCTGCGACCTTCGGGTGGGGCGTGATGGCGAGCGTGGTCACCCTGGTCGCCGTCCAGGGGTCACTGACCGCGCTCGGTGCCGCCCTCGGCGCCGAGGGGATCGGGGGTGGCGTGCCGGACGCGCACCTGGCAGCCCTGACCGCGACCGGCGGGCTGCTGCTGATCGGCGTCGCGCTGCGGCTGCTGGAGATCAAGCAGGTGAAGGTCGGCGACCTGCTGCCGGCCCTGCTGGTCGCGCCGCTGCTGACCGAGCTCGTGATCCAGCTCCGCTAGCTAAACGTCGCCGCCCAGATAAGCGGCCTTCACGGAGTCGTCGCCGGCCAGCTCGGCACCGGTCCCCGACCGGACGATCTCCCCGGTCTCCAGGACGTGGGCGGTGTGCGCACGCTTGAGGGCCTGGGCGGCGTTCTGCTCGACGAGCAGCACCGTGGTCCCCTGGGCGTTGATCTCGGTGATGATCGAGAAGATCTGCTGGATCAGCTTCGGCGCGAGGCCCATCGACGGCTCGTCCAGGAGGACCAGACGCGGCTTGGCCATCAGGGCCCGCCCGATCGCGAGCATCTGCTGCTCACCGCCGGACATGCTCCCGGCGGCCTGCTTCTCGCGCTCCTTGAGTCGCGGGAACAGGTCGAAGACCCGGTCGAGGTCCGCCTGGTACGCGGCGGTCTTCCGGTCGTTCCGGACGTACGCGCCCATGTCGAGGTTCTCCAGGACCGTCATCCCCGGGAAGCAGCCCCGCCCCTCGGGCGACTGGCTGATGCCCATCAGCACCCGCTCGAACGGCGGGAGGTGGGTGATGTCCTTGCCGTCGAACTTGACCGTCCCGGCCCGGACCTTCCGCAAGCCCGACAACGTCTTCAACGTGGTCGTCTTCCCGGCCCCGTTGGCGCCGATCAGGGTGACGACAGTGCCTTCCTCGACCCCGAAGCTGATGTCACGGATCGCCTCGATGTGGCCGTAGTTCACGCACAGGCCCTCGACCTCAAGAAGCATCTTCTTCATCCACTCCCAGGTAGGCGGCGATCACGGCCGGGTTGTCCCGGATCTCGGCAGGCAGGCCCTCGGCGATCTTGCGACCGAACTCGAGCACGACGATCCGGTCGGTGACGCCCATGACCAGGCGCATGTCGTGCTCGATGAGCAGCACGGTGTAGCCCTCGTCGCGGACCCGGCGGATCAGCTCCATCAGCCTGACCTTCTCGGCCGGGTTGAACCCGGCGGCAGGCTCGTCGAGGCAGAGCAGCTTCGGACCGGTCGCCATCGCCCGCGCGATCTCCAACCGGCGCTGGTCGCCGTACGACAGGTTCGAGGCGAGCTCGTCACCCCGGGCAGTGATCCCGACGATGTCCAGCAGCTCCTTGGCCCGCTCCAGTGCGGCGCCTTCGGTACGCCGGTGCCGCGGGGTGCGGAACAGAGCGTCGAAGAAACCCACCTTGCTGTGCGTGTCCGCCCCGACCATGACGTTCTCGAGCACGGTCATCGACTTGAACAGGCGGATGTTCTGGAAGGTCCGGGCGATCCCGAGCCGGGTGATCTTGTGCCGCTTCATCCGGGTCAACGGGGTGCCGTCGAACCGGACCTGGCCGGACGTGGCCTGGTAGACGCCCGTCATCACGTTGAAGCAGGTGGTCTTGCCGGCGCCGTTGGGTCCGATCAGCCCGAGGATCTCGCCCTCGTTGATCGTGAAGCTGACCTGGTCGAGCGCCGTGAGACCACCGAACTTGATGGTGACGTCGTCGACCTCGAGCAGTGCCTTGGTCCCGGTCATACCGGCTCACCCTCTTCCAGAGCCTCGATCTTGGCCTCGACGGACTTCGCCCGCCGCGTGCGACGCGGTGGCAGCAGGCCCTCGGGTCGCCACACCGCGAGCACGGTCAGCGCCAGTCCGAAGAAGAACAGTCGGTAGTCGGCGAACTCACGGAACCGCTCCGGGAGGTAGGCGACCAGTGCTCCGCCAGCGATGGCTCCCCACCGGTTGCCGGAACCACCGACGATGACGGCAGCCACGAAGAGCATCGACAGCAGCAGCGGGAAGCTCTGCGGGTTGATGTAGCCGCCCTGGCCGCTGGCGAAGAACGACCCGGACATACCGCCGATCGCCGCACCGAGCGCGAAGGCCATCAGCTTGTACTTGAAGGTCGGCACACCCATCAGCTCGGCAGCGTCCTCGTCCTCACGGGTCGCCTCCCACGCCCGCCCGACCCGGCTCGCCTTGATCAGCCGGTCGGCGAACAGGACCAGGAGCAGGGCGGTGAGGAGCAACCAGTAGTACGGGATCGCGTCGCCGGACCCGAAGGTCAGGAAGTGGGTGGCCCGCTTGTGGTCCAGCGACGGGATCAGGCCGTCCCACTCCAGCCGGGGGATGTCGAAGAGTCCGCGCTTGTCGGCGAACGGTCCCTCCGGGTTGGGTCCGATGCTGTTGGGGTGCGGGATGTCCTTGATTCCGGCGGCCGCACCGAGCCACTCGATGTTGGTCACGCAGATCCGGATGATCTCACCGAAACCGAGGGTGACGATCGCCAGGTAGTCGCCGCGCACCCGGAGCGTCGGAGCCCCGAGTATGACCCCGGTGATCATCGTGACCACGATCGCGACCGGCAGCGCCAGGAAGAACGGCCAGCTGCCGTGGTACACCGTCAGCACGGCGGTCGTGTAGGCCCCGACTGCGTAGAACCCCACGTAACCGAGGTCGAGCAGGCCGGCGTACCCGATCACGATGTTGAGCCCGAGCGCCACCAGCGCGAAGGCCGCGACCCGGAACATCACCGATCCGAAGTCGATGCCCTCGGTCGTCAGCACCGGCGGCCGGAGCAGCGGCAGGGCGAAGAAGAACAGGGTGAAGAGGGTGGTGAGCAGGATCTTGACGGGCTTCGACTGGGCGTTGTACCGGTCGACGGTGCGGTCCCAGTTCTCGCCGAGGTTGCCCACGAAGGTGCGGACGGTCGTCATCAGGCACGCGCCTTTCCGAGGGACTCACCGAGGAGCCCCGACGGTCGGACCAGCAGGATCAGGACGAGGAGCACGAAGGCCACCACGTCACGCCACTCGCTGCCGAAGACGGCGGCACCCCAGTTCTCCATGACCCCGAGGAGGAGACCACCGAGCAGTGCTCCGCGCAGGTTGCCGATGCCGCCCATGACGGCGGCGGTGAAGGCCTTGACACCGAGGATGAAGCCGGCGTCCTGACGGGTCGACCCGATCTTCATCATGTAGAGCGTGGCGGCGGCGCCGGCCATCAGTCCGCCGATCAGGAAGGTGCCCTGGACGACCCTGGTGGAGTTGACGCCCATCAGCGCCGCTGCCTCCGGGTCCTGCGCGGTGGCCCGGATACCGCGGCCGAACCGGGTGCGGCGGACGATCTGGTCCAGCGCGATCATCATCACCAGCGCTGCGACGATGATCACCAGATCGACGTCGCTGACCGAGTAGCCACCGATCTTGAACAGGTTGGTGGGCTGGATCGTGACGGGGTTGGAGTACACGTCACGAGCCTTGTCGGGCGACACGTAGTCGGCGAGGTTGTCGTCGAGACCGAACCAGCCGGCGAACCGGTCACGCAGACCCATCGCCTCCGACAGAGCGAACGAGGCGCCGATCGCGGAGATCAGAGCGATCAGCTTGGGGGCGTTCTTCTTGATCAGGGGCCGGTAGGCGAACCGTTCGAGCAGCAGCGCGATCGCGGCCGAGACCAGCATGGCCGCGACCAGCGCGACCAGAAGTATGGGTAGAGCCTTGCCGAGGCTCCAGGTAGCCGACTCGGTGCCGTGCAGGAGCACGAAGACCCAGGCGACCGCGAAGGTCCCGAACATGAACACTTCGGAGTGGGCGAAGTTGATGAGCTGCAGAACGCCGTACACCATCGTGTAACCAAGCGCGATGAGGGCGTAGATGGCCCCGAAGACCAGCCCGCCCATGGTGAAGCTGAGGAAGTTGTCGAAGTTTCCGAACAACGCACCTAGATCCAAGAAAATCCCCTCGCCCCGTCTGACGGCTGCGGCCGGAGGTCGAACGCCCTCCGGCCGCAGCCTTGTTCAGTACTGCTGATTCTCGTCAGATCACTCGATCGGCGACGGGTTTTCCACGTCGAGCTTGCCGCCCTTGACGAAGTACGCGTAGATCTTCGTCTCCTTGATGTCACCCTTGTCGTCGAACGCCACCGGGCCGCTGACGCCGTCGCCGACGTAGCTGCCGATGAAGTCGTTGATGGCCTTGCCGTCGGCTGCGCCGCCGTTGATCGCGGCGAGGAAGATGTTCGTCGCGTCGTAGGCCTGGGTGGCGTAGAGACCGGTGGCCTCGAAGCCGCTCGGGGCCGGACCGGCCGGGGCGGAGAGGACTGCGCCCTCGGCTGCCTGGGCACCGGCGATCTTGACGAACTGTGCGTCCTCGGAACCGTCACCCGACATGAAGGTGCCGGTGAAGCCGCCCTGGCGCAGCGCCTTGGCCAGCAGGCCGGCCTCGGTGTAGTAGCCACCGTAGAAGATCGCGTCCGCGCCGGAGGCCTTGACCTTGGTCACGACCGCCGACATGTCCGTCTGCTTCACCGCGATCTGGTCGGAGTCGACCAGCGCGTCGCCCAGCGCGGTCTTGACCGTGCCGGCGAGGCCCTTGCTGTAGTCCTGGCCGTCGTCGACGACGAAGACCTTCTTGGCGCCGACCGTCTCGGTCAGGTACTTGGCGTCAGCCTTGCCCTGTGCGTCGTCGTTACCGATGACGCGGTGCCAGGTGGTCCAGCCCTGCTGGGTGATGGTCACGTTGGTGGCCGACGGGGAGATCGACGGAAGCCCGGCGTCGTAGAAGGTCTTGCCGGTCGCCAGCGACTCACCCGAGAAGCCGGGGCCGACCAGGCCGACGATGGTGTCGTCGTTGATGATCTGGGTCGCCAGACCCGGCGCGACGTCAGGGCTGCCCTGGGAGTCGAACGGCTTGAGGCCGATCTTGCAGTCAGGGTTCTTGGCGTCGTTCTCCTTCAGGGCCAGCTTGATGCCGTTGACCATGTTCTGGCCGAGCGCACCCGCGTCACCGGTGAGGGCGCCGAGGAAGGCGATGTTCTTCCCGCAGAGGGCAGCAGCGGCGCCGGTGGTGCCGCCGTCGGTCTTGTTGTCGTCGTCCGACGAGCCACAGGCGCTCAGGGTCAGGGCTGCGATGCTCGCAATGGCTGCGAAACTCCGCAAGGACTTGGTGGAACGGATCATCTTTCCTCCGCTTGACGGTATGGATGCGATCGCAGATGTGCGCGCGATCACGGCTTCCTGCGGACGCTAGCACCAAGGAATCCGTCGCGGGGAGGGTCGACCGCCCCGGATCTCGACCGTTGCCAAGTTGTGACGAAACCGGATTTCCGCGGTGTTACGGACGTCCCGGCGTGGTCACTTGACCTCGA
Source organism: Propionibacteriales bacterium (assembly GCA_026392455.1). GTDB lineage: Bacteria > Actinomycetota > Actinomycetes > Propionibacteriales > Nocardioidaceae > Marmoricola. The sequence goes on from JAPLCB010000003.1 coordinate 272,858, forward strand.
TACCGTGGGTCACCACGCCGTCGGCGACCTCGCGCATCGACAACCGCAGATCCATCGCGGTCTTCTGGATCCACCGGAATGCATCGGGCTCGCTGAGGCTCAACTTCTGCTGCAGGACACCCTTCGCCCGGTCCACCACCTTGCGCGTCTCCAAACGGTCGGTCAGGTCGCTGACCTCCGCCTCGAGCTGCTGGAGCTCGGCGAACCGGCTGACCGCCATCTCGATCGCCGGAAGCAGGTCGGACTTGCCGAACGGCTTGACGAGGTACGCCATCGCGCCGGCGTCCCGGGCACGTTCGACGAGGTCACGCTGGCTGAAGGCGGTGAGCATCACCACCGGGGCGATCCGCTGGGCGGCGATCCGCTCGGCCGCCGCGATCCCGTCGAGCCGGGGCATCTTCACGTCGAGGATGACGAGGTCCGGGCGCAGCTCCTCGGTCCGGGCAACCGCCTGCTCGCCGTCGTCGACCGCGGCCACGACGTCGTACCCCTCCTCGGCCAGCATCTCGGCGAGGTCGAGCCGGATCAGCGCCTCGTCCTCGGCGAGGACGACACGGCGGCCGCGGGGAGCAGGGGTCTCGGTCACCGGCACAGGGTACCGAGTACGTTTGCCGTGCTCGGTTCCGGTAGCGTTTGCGCCTGCTGCCGCCCCGATAGCCCAACGGCAGAGGCAATGGTCTCAAACACCATCCAGTGTGGGTTCGAATCCCACTCGGGGCACCACCGATCCCTGTGGATTCCGGGTCGCCGCACTAGCCGCAGACGCCTACGGTCACCCGATGACGATCCACGCCTTCGTCGACGAGAACAAGGTCCGTGGCTTCCTACTGGTAGCGGCCCTGGTGAAGGCCGGCGACCTGGCTGGCTGCCGGTCCGCGATGCAGAACCTGCTTCTTCCCGGTCAGCGGCGTATCCACTTCACCAAGGAGAGCAGCTCCCGCCAACGCCTCGTGCGCGACGTCGTGCGTCGGCTGCCGGTCGAGGCCTGGATGTACCAAGCACCCCGATCGATGCCTGAGCGAGAAGCTCGAGCGCTCGCCCTGGATGCTTTGGTTCGTGACCTGGCAACCGTCGGAGCTCATCGGATGGTGATCGAGCAGGACGAGTCCGTCGCGCGGCACGACAAGGAAGTGATCTACCAGTCAGTCCGGTCCGCGGGGTCTGCTGATCACCTTGTCTACGAGCACCTGCTACCGCATCAGGAACCACTGCTCTGGATCCCGGACGCGATCGCCTGGTGCTGGGCGAAAGCCGGACCTTGGCGTCGGTCCGTCGCTGCTCTGGTCCCACGGGTGACGGAGCTCTGAAAGCGCGGAACCCGGCTCAGCCACCGTCCGGAGGCCTGCCGGGTCCACTTCATCGGCACGACTGCACCGAGCGCTTCAGATTCTAGCTCCTCAACAAGCCCGCTCACCCAACTTCATGCGAACCTGTGGAAGCGCGAAGAGCTGACTACTTGCTCCGGTACGCCGGCGCGACCTCGTTGATGGCGTCACCCATCCGGTGGATGCGCAGCGCGTTGGTCGAACCGGGGATCCCCGGGGGGCTCCCGGCGATGATCACCACCAGATCGCCTTCGTCGACCCGCCCGGTGTTGAGCAGCTGCTCGTCGACCTGCCGGACCATCTGGTCGGTGTGCTCGACCTGGACGGTCTTGAACGTCTCGATGCCCCAGGTCATCGACAGCTGGGAACGCACCGTGGCCTCCGGCGTGAACGCCAGCACCGGGATGGTGCCGCGGTAGCGCGCGAGCCGGCGGGCGGAGTCACCGGACTGGGTGAAAGCCACCAGGTACTTGGCACCGACCCGCTCGGCGACCTCCGCCGCAGCCTTGGCGATCACGCCGCCACGGGTCTTCGGCTGCCAATCGATCGCTGCCATCCGCTCGAGCTCGTGGTCCTCGGTCGAGGAGATGATCCGGGCCATCGTGCGGACCGTCTCGATGGGGTACTCCCCCACGCTGGTCTCGCCCGACAGCATCACCGCGTCGGCCCCGTCGAGCACCGCGTTCGCGACATCGGACGCCTCGGCGCGGGTAGGCGCCGGGCTGGAGATCATCGACTCGAGCATCTGGGTCGCGACGATCACCGGCTTGGCATTGCGGCGGGCCTTCGCCACCACCCGCTTCTGCAGGAACGGGACGTCCTCGAGGGGACACTCGACGCCGAGGTCGCCGCGCGCCACCATGAACCCGTCGAACGCCTTGATCACCTCGTCGAGGTTGTCGATCGCCTGCGGCTTCTCGATCTTGGCGATCACCTGCAGCATCACGCCCTCTTCGCGCATGATCTTGCGGACGTCCTCGACGTCCTTCGCCGAGCGGACGAACGACAGCGCGATGAAGTCGACCGTCAGGTGCAGGGCCCAGCGCAGGTCCTCGATGTCCTTCTCCGACAGGGCCGGCACACTCACCGGGACGCCGGGCAGGTTGATGCCCTTGTGGTCGCTGACCCGCCCACCGACCTCGACCCGGGTGTGCACCTCGGTGCCCTCGACCCCGGTGACCCGCAACCTCACCTTGCCGTCGTCGATCAGGATCTGGTCGCCTTCGCTGACGTCGCCGGGAAGTCCCTCGTACGTCGTACCGGCGATCTCGTTGTCCCCGGAGACCTCGCGGGTGGTGATCGTGAACGCCTGTCCGGTCTGGATCCGGACGCCGCCGTCGCGGAACCAGCCGAGCCGGATCTTGGGACCCTGAAGGTCCGCGAAGATACCGACACCGTGGCCGCTCTCGTCCGAGGCCTCGCGAACCATCCGGTAGACGGCCTCGTGCTCGGCGTGGGTGCCGTGGCTCAGGTTCAGCCGGGCGACGTCCATGCCCGCATCGACCAGAGCACGAATGGATTCCTTGGTGTTGACCGCCGGACCGAGGGTGCAGACGATCTTTGCTCTACGCACGCGACGAGCGTACTCCCGTGCGTCGACCGGGCTCAGATGCCCCACCACAATGCACTGACCGGGCACAGATGTCCCGCGCGTTGGGACATCTGTGCCCGGTCGACGTACTTGAGCGGGACATCTGCGCCCGCTCGGAGGTCAGGCGGTGACGGGACGCTCGGTCGGCGGGATCGGCGCCGGCAACGTGGTGGTCGTAGAACCCGTGAGGTACTTGTCGACCGCGGCGGCCGCAGCACGCCCCTCGGCGATCGCCCACACGATCAGCGACTGGCCACGCCCGGCGTCGCCGGCGACGAAGACGCCATCGACCGAGGAGGCGTAGTCCTTGTCGCGCACGATGTTGCCGCGCTCGTCCAGCTCGACCCCGAGCTGGTCGACGACACCGGCACGCTCAGGTCCGACGAAGCCCATCGCGAGGAGCACCAGCTCGGCCGGGATGACCGTCTCGCTGCCCTCGATCGGCTGGAACTTGGCGTCGACCTCGACCAGGCGAAGCTCCTTGACGTTGCCGTCCGCGTCGCCGAGGAACTCCTGGGTCGAGACGGCGTAGACGCGTTCTCCCCCCTCCTCGTGGGCGGAGGAGACCTTGAACGTCATCGGGTACGTCGGCCACGGCTGGTTCGCCGGACGCTCCTCCCCCGGACGCGCCATGATCTCCAGCTGGGTGATCGAGGCAGCGCCCTGGCGGATCGAGGTGCCCAGGCAGTCCGCTCCGGTGTCGCCGCCGCCGATGATGACGACGTGCTTGCCGTCAGCACGGATCTGGCCGTCCACCGCTTCGCCGAGAGCGACCCGGTTGGCCTGGGGCAGGAACTCCATCGCCTGGTGAATGCCGGCGAGCTCACGTCCGGGGACCGGGAGGTCACGAGCGATGGTGGACCCGACAGCCAGGACAACGGCGTCGTACCGGTCGCGGAGCTGGTCGCCGGTGAGCTCGTTGCCGACGTCGACCCCGGCCCGGAAGACGGTGCCCTCCCGTCGCATCTGCTCGAGACGACGGTCGAGGACCTTCTTCTCCATCTTGAACTCCGGGATGCCGTAGCGCATCAGGCCGCCGATCTTGTCGGCACGCTCGTAGACCGCCACCGTGTGACCGGCCCGGGTCAGCTGCTGGGCAACGGCCAGCCCGGCCGGACCGGAGCCGACGACCGCGACGGTCTTGCCCGAGAGCCACTCCGGCGGCTGCGGACGGACGTTGTGCGACTCGAACGCGCGCTCGATGATCGAGACCTCGACGTTCTTGATCGTGACCGGGTCCTGGTTGATGCCCAGCACGCACGCCGTCTCGCACGGAGCCGGGCAGAGCCGCCCGGTGAACTCGGGGAAGTTGTTCGTCGCGTGCAGACGCTCGATCGCGGCGTCCCAGTCGTCGCGGTACACCAGGTCGTTCCACTCCGGGATGATGTTCCCGAGCGGGCAGCCCTGGTGGCAGAACGGAATACCGCAGTCCATGCAGCGCGACGCCTGCTCGCGGATGATCGGCAGCAGTGCCCGACCTGGTCCGCCGGGATAGACCTCGTTCCAGTCGTGGATGCGCTCCTCGACAGGACGACGACCAGCGACCTCGCGGCCGCTCTTCAGGAAACCCTTGGGGTCAGCCATGCGACACCTCCTTCGTCGGCGCAGATGGCGCCATGACCGTGCTGATGGTCTTCAGCGGGCTCGCCTTCGGCTCAGCCATGAAGACTCTCCATCATCTTCTTCGCGGTCTCGGACTCGTCGAGGCCGTCGGCTTCCGCCTTGGCCTTCGCCTCCATCACGGTCCGGTAGTCGCGTGGCATCACCTCGGTGAACCGGCTGAGTGCTGCGTCCCAGTCCGCCAGCAGGCCCTCGGCGACCGTCGAACCGGTCTCCTCGAAGTGCTGGGTGACCAGTGCCTTGAGGAAGTCCGACTCGCCGGCGGGGACCTGGCCCAGATCGACCAGCTCGGTGTTCACCCGGAACGGCTTGAGGTCCAGCACGTACGCCGTGCCACCGCTCATGCCCGCGGCGAAGTTGCGCCCGGTCTTGCCCAGGACCACCACGATGCCACCGGTCATGTACTCGCAGCCGTGGTCGCCCACACCCTCGACGACCAGGGTCGCCCCCGAGTTGCGGACCGCGAACCTCTCGCCGACCCCGCCGCGCAGGAAGATCTGGCCCGAGGTCGCGCCGTACGCGATCGTGTTGCCAGCGATGATCTGCTCGGAGGCCTCGAAGGTGGCGTCCCGGTGCGGTCGGACCACGATCCGCCCTCCGGAGAGACCCTTGCCGACGTAGTCGTTGGCGTCGCCCTCGAGCCGGAGCGTGATGCCCCTCGGCACGAAAGCCCCGAACGACTGACCGGCCGAACCGATCAGGGTCAGGTCGATGGTGCCGTCGGGCAGGCCCTCCCCGCGGTAGCGCTTGGTGACCTCGTGGCCGAGCATCGTGCCGACCGTGCGGTTCACGTTGCGCACGGTCACCTGGGCGCGGACCGGCTCGCCCGACTCGAGAGCCGGGGCGGCGAGCTGGATCAGCTCGTTGTCCAGCGCCTTGTCCAGGCCGTGGTCCTGACCGGTGGTGTTGTGCCGCGCGGCACCCTCCTCCAAAGTCGGGACGTGGAAGATCGGCGCGATGTCGAGCCCGGAGGCCTTCCAGTGGTTCACGGCACGCTGGGCGTCGAGGATCTCGGCGCGACCGATCAGCTCCTCAAGCGAGCGGTAACCCAGCTCGGCGAGGATCTCGCGGACCTCCTCGGCAACGTACTCGAAGAAGTTGACGACGTACTCGGCCTTGCCCGAGTAGCGCTCGCGCAGCACCGGGTTCTGGGTCGCGACGCCGACCGGGCAGGTGTCCAGGTGGCAGACCCGCATCAAGATGCAACCGGAGACCACCAGTGGTGCCGTGGCGAAGCCGTACTCCTCGGCACCCAGGAGGGCGGCGATGACCACGTCACGACCGGTCTTGAGCTGGCCGTCGGCCTGCACCACGATCCGGTCGCGCAGCCCGTTGAGCAGCAGCGTCTGCTGGGTCTCGGCCAGGCCGAGCTCCCAGGGACCACCGGCGTGCTTGAGCGAGGTCAGCGGCGAGGCACCCGTGCCACCGTCGTGACCGGAGATCAGCACCACGTCCGCGTGCGCCTTGGAGACACCCGCGGCCACCGTGCCGACCCCGACCTCGGCCACCAGCTTCACGTGCACCCGGGCAGCCGGGTTCGCGTTCTTCAGGTCGTGGATCAGCTGGGCCAGGTCCTCGATCGAGTAGATGTCGTGGTGCGGCGGCGGCGAGATCAGGCCCACGCCCGGCGTGCTGTGCCGGGTCTTGGCCACCCACGGGTAGACCTTGTTGCCGGGCAGCTGGCCGCCCTCGCCGGGCTTGGCCCCCTGCACCATCGTGATCTGGATGTCGTCGGAGTTCGTCAGGTACTCCGAGGTGACGCCGAAGCGTCCCGAGGCGACCTGCTTGATCGACGAGCGACGCGCCGGGTCGTAGAGCCGGTCGGCGTCCTCGCCGCCCTCACCGGTGTTGGACTTGCCGCCCAAGCGGTTCATCGCGATCGCGAGGGTCTCGTGGGCCTCCTGGGAGATCGACCCGTAGGACATCGCGCCGGTGGAGAAGCGCTTCACGATCTCGCTGACCGGTTCGACCTCGTCGATCGAGATCGGCTTCCGGCCGGTCATGTCGGAGTCCTTGAACTTGAACAGGCCCCGCAGCGTCATCAGCTTCTCGGCCTGCTCGTCGACAGCAGCGGTGTACTGCTTGAAGACGTCGTAGCGGCCCGCGCGGGTGGCGTGCTGGAGCCGGAAGACCGTCTCCGGGTTGAACAGGTGCAGCTCACCCTCGCGCCGCCACTGGTACTCGCCACCGATGGCGAGGTCGCGGTGCGCCGGCGCGATGCCGTCGATCGGGTACGCCGTCCGGTGCCGCAGGGCGACCTCCTCGGCGATCACGTCGAGGCCGATGCCGCCGAGCTTGGAGGTGGTGCCGGTGAAGTACTTGTCGACCAGCTCCTCCGACAGCCCCAGGGCCTCGAAGATCTGGGCACCGGTGTAGGACGCGACGGTGGAGACGCCCATCTTGGACATCACCTTCAGGACGCCCTTGCCCAGCGACTTCACCAGGTTCTTGACGGCCTGCTCCGGCTCGGCCTTCACGTAGAAGCCGTCGCGAGCCAGGTCCTCGACGGACTCCATGGCGAGGTACGGGTTCACCGCCGCGGCGCCGAACCCGATCAGGGTCGCGACGTGGTGGACCTCGCGCACGTCACCGGCCTCGACCAGCAGACCGACCTGGGTGCGGGCCTTCTCGCGGACGAGGTGGTGGTGCACGGCAGCCGTCAGCAGCAGCGACGGGATCGGGGCGTTGGTCGCGTCCGAGTGCCGGTCCGACAGCACGATGATCCGGGCGCCGTCGGCGATCGCAGCCGAGACCTCGGCGCAGATCTCGTCGAGGCGGGCCGCCAGCGCCTCGCCACCGCCGCTGACCTCGTACAGGCCGCGGGAGACGTGGGTGATGAAACCGGGCCGGTCGCCGTCGCGGTTGATGTGCCGGATCTTCACCAGCTCGTCGTTGGTGATGACCGGGAACGGCAGCGCGATCTGACGGCACGAGTCAGGGCCCGGCGTCAACAGGTTCGCCTCGGGGCCGATCGAGCCGTTCAGGCTGGTCACCAGCTCCTCGCGGATCGCGTCCAACGGCGGGTTGGTGACCTGCGCGAACAGCTGCGCGAAGTAGTCGAAGAGCAGCCGGGGACGGTCCGACAGCACCGCGATGGGGGTGTCGGTGCCCATCGAGCCGATCGGCTCGGCCGGGTTGTTGGCCATCGGGGTCAGGATGACCCGGAGCTCCTCCTCGGTGTAGCCGAAGATCTGCTGGCGCCGGGTGACCGAGGCGTGGCTGTGCACGACGTGCTCGCGGTCGGCGATGTCGCTGAGCTTGACCAGGCCCTGCTCGAGCCACTCGTCGTAGGGGTGCTCGGTCGCCAGCGCGCTCTTGATCTCCTCGTCCTCGATGATCCGGTGCTCATCGGTGTCGATCAGGAACATCTTGCCGGGCTGCAGCCGGCCCTTGCGGACGATGCTGGCGGGGTCGAGGTCGAGCACGCCGACCTCGCTGGCCAGCACGACCAGACCGTCGGCGGTGACCCAGTAGCGGCTCGGACGCAGACCGTTGCGGTCCAGGACCGCTCCGACCTGGGTGCCGTCGGTGAACACGACGCAGGCCGGGCCGTCCCACGGCTCCATCAGGGCCGAGTGGAACTCGTAGAAGGCCTTGCGGGTCGCGTCCATCTCGGCGTGGTTCTCCCACGCCTCGGGGATCATCATCAGCACGGAGTGCGGCAGGCTGCGGCCGCCCATGTGCAGGAGCTCGAGGACCTCGTCGAAGGACGCCGAGTCGCTGGCGCCGGGCGTGCAGATCGGGAACAGCCGCTCGAGGTCGCCGGGGATGACGTCGCTGTCCAGCAGCGCCTCGCGGGCGCGCATCCAGTTCCGGTTGCCCATCACGGTGTTGATCTCGCCGTTGTGGGCGATGAACCGGAACGGGTGGCTCAGCGGCCAGCTCGGGAAGGTGTTGGTCGAGAAGCGCGAGTGCACGACGCCGATGGCCGACTCGACCCGCTCGTCGACCAGGTCGGGGAAGACGTGGTCGAGCTGGTCGGTGGTGAGCATGCCCTTGTAGGCGATGGTGCGGCTCGAGAGCGACGGGAAGTAGACACCGGTCTCGTTCTCGGCGCGCTTGCGCAGGCAGTACGCCAGCCGCTCGAGGTCCATGCCGAGGACGGCCGATCCCGGGGCGGAGACGAAGAGCTGGACGAAGTTCGGCATGCAGTCGAGCGCCGTCTTGCCGAGCGAGGACGGGTCGGTGGGGACCTCGCGCCAGCCCAGGACCTCCAGGCCCTCGTCGGCGGCGATCTCCGCGACCCGCTCGCGGGTCTTCTCGACGTGCTCGGCGTCCCCGGGGATGAAGGCGGTACCGACGGCGTACCCGCCGGCGGCCGGGAGCTCGAAGCCGAGCTCGGCGGTGACCTCGCGGAAGAACCGGTCCGGGACCTGGAGCAGGATGCCGGCGCCGTCACCGGAGTTGGGCTCGGCACCCGCGGCACCGCGGTGCTCGAGGTTGCGCAGCGCCGTCAACGCCTTGACGACGATGTCGTGGCTGGGGACACCGGTCAGCGTCGCGACGAAGGCGACGCCGCAGGCGTCCCGGTCGTGCTTGGGGTCGTAGAGACCCTGTGCCTGCGGGTAGTGGGCGAACTGTGCCCCAGACCTCCGCATAGGCGCTGCAGAATCGTCGGTCACTGCCCCGGGTGTGGGCGGCGGGAATGCGTGCATCTGCATTCTCCCGTCGTCGTCGTGCGCACGCGGCTGGCCCCCGGCTTTCAGGGCCCGCTCTGTGCGGCGGTGGAAGCATGCTGCACAGGACTGCATTGGCCCGTGCGGAAGAAGGTTCAGACTACAACAGCAGTGCCCCTCGGAGCATCTCGGTTTCCCCCGACGGACGGGTGACGAACACCGCAGCCCACCGGTCCCGCCGCTGGTCAGCCCGGCGCGTCGCCCTCGTCAGCCGCTGACGGGACCTCGTCGGGGTCCCGGTCCGTGGCCTGGTCCGCTGCCCCGACCTCCACCGGCAGCAGCCCCTGCGGACCGGTCGGGTCCGACAGGTAGACGGACTCCTCGCGGGTGTCCGGGGCCGGGTGCCGACGGCCGACAACCAGGAAGTACACCAGCGCCGCGGTGAACAGCAGGATCGAGGTCCACACGTTCAGCCGCAGGCCGAGGACGTCGTTGTACTCGACCTTGTCGATCCGCAGGTTCTCGATCCAGCCTCGTCCGGCGCAGTAGAACATCACGTAGAGCGCGAACACCCGACCGAACCCGAGCTTGAACTTGCGGTCCAGCCAGATCAGCAGACCGATCGCTACCCCGTTCCAGAGCGCCTCGTAGAGGAACGTCGGGTGGTACAGGGTGTCCGACGGATCCTGGAGCAGACCGTTCTCGGTCTTCGGGGCGCGGGCGTCATCGATCTCCAGGCCCCACGGCAACGTCGTCGGACGGCCGAACAGCTCCTGGTTGAAGTAGTTCCCGAACCGGCCGATCACCTGGGCCAGCAGCAGAGCCGGCGCCAGGGCGTCGAGCATCGGACGCACCTTGATGCCGTAGTGCCGACAGGCGAACAGCCCACCCAGGACGCCGCCGGCGATCGCTCCCCAGATGCCCAGGCCCCCGTGCCACACCTTGAGGGCGTCGACAGCGTCCTTGCCCGGCCCGAAGTAGAGCTGGTGGTCGGTGATCACGTGGTAGAGCCGGGCACCGACCAGACCGGCGGGAACCCCCCAGATCGCGATGTCACCGACCTGGCCCGCGGTCCCGCCGCGCTCGGCCCACCGACGTTCACCGAGCCAGATGGCGGCGAAGACACCGATGATGATCGCGAGCGCGTAGGCCCGGATCGGGAGCGGGCCCAGGTGCCAGACACCCTCCGACGGGCTCGGGATGCTCTGGACGACCAAATCCGCGATCACGCGCACTCCTCAGTCAACGGGTGGAACCGGGCTGGTCCACGGGCACAGCCGATCATGTCATCGAGTTCCACGGACTCCGGCTGCCAGATCCTCGGTCAGCACCCGCAGCGCCTCCAGACCGGCGGCCCGGTCCGGGTTGTCCAGCAGCGCCCGGACGAATGCCGAGCCCACGATCACGGCGTCGGCGTAGGCAGCCACCTCGGCCGCCTGGGCCCCGTTCGAGACTCCGAGTCCGACCCCGATCGGGAGGTCGGTGGTCAGCTTGGCCCGCGCGACCAACGGCCCGGCCAGGTCGCTGGTGCTCGCCCGGGCTCCGGTGACGCCCATCACCGCGGTGGCGTAGACGAAGCCCCGGCAGTGTGCCGTCGTCATCGCCAGCCGCGCGTCCGTCGAGGACGGCGCGACCAGGAAGACCTTGTCCAGCCCGTGCTCGTCGGCAGCGGTGATCCAGTCCGCCCCCGAGTCGGGGATCAGGTCCGGGGTGATCAGCCCGGCTCCCCCGGCGTTGGCCAGGTCTGCGGCGAAGCGGCGGACGCCGTACCGGTCGACCGGGTTCCAGTACGTCATGATCAGCGTCGGCGCCCCGGTGGCAGCGACGGCCTCGACGGTGCGCAGCACGTCGCTGGTGCGCACCCCCCCCTCGAGGGCCTGCTGAGCAGCGGCCTGGATGGTGGGGCCGTCCATCACCGGGTCGCTGTAGGGCAGGCCGACCTCGATGATGTCGCAGCCGGCCTCGACCATCACCGTCATCGCCTCGATGGAGCCGGCGACGTCGGGGAAGCCCGCCGGCAGGTACCCCACCAGCGCTGCCCTGCCCTCGGCACGGGTCTTCGCGAACGCGTGCTCGGTGCCGAAAGCGGTCACGGCGCGGCTCCGTCCGGCGAACCGAGCCCGAACCACTCGATCGCGGTCCCCATGTCCTTGTCGCCACGTCCGGAGAGGTTCACCAGGATGGTGCAGCCCGGGTTCTCGGCTGCAAGGCGGAGCGTTCCGGCCAGTGCGTGCGCGGACTCGATCGCGCAGATGATGCCTTCGGACCTGGCCAGCACCGCCAGCGCGTCCATCGCCTCGGTGTCGGTGACCGGTTGGTAGTCCGCCCGGCCCGAGTGCGCGAGGAACGCGTGCTGCGGACCGACGCCCGGGTAGTCCAGACCGGCCGAGATGGAGTGCGACTCCACCGTCTGCCCGTCGGCGTCCTGGAGCACGAAGGTGCGGGCACCGTGCAGCACTCCGACCTCACCGGCGTGGATGGTGGCCGCGTGCCTCGGGGTCTCGACCCCGTCGCCGCCGGCCTCGAAGCCGACGATCCGGACGTCGGCGTCACCCAGGAACGCGGTGAACATCCCGATCGCGTTCGAGCCGCCACCGACACAGGCCGTGACGATGTCCGGCAGCCTCCCGGTGAGCTCGAGCACCTGGGCCCGGGCCTCGTCGCCGATCCCGCGGCAGAAGTCGCGCACCATCGCAGGGAACGGGTGCGGCCCGGCAGCCGTTCCGAAGCAGTACGCCGTGTGCTCGACGCTGGCGACCCAGTCCCGGATCGCCTCGTTGATCGCGTCCTTGAGCGTCATGCTGCCCGAGTCCACGGCGACGACCTCAGCACCCAGGAGGTTCATCCGGGCCACGTTCAGGGCCTGGCGCTCGGTGTCGACCTTGCCCATGTAGACGACGCACTCCAGACCCAGGTACGCCGCTGCGGTCGCGGTCGCCACGCCGTGCTGGCCGGCGCCGGTCTCGGCGATCAGCCGGGTCTTGCCCATCCGCTTGGCGAGCAGCGCCTGACCCAGGACGTTGCGGATCTTGTGGGCTCCGGTGTGGTTCAGGTCCTCGCGCTTGAGCAGGATCCGGGCACCAGCGATCTCGGAGAACCGGGCTGCCTCGTAGAGCATGCTGGGGACGCCCGCGTACTCCCGGAGCATCCGCTCGAACTCGCCGGTGAAGGCCGGGTCGGCCATGGCCTCTTCCCAGACCCGGGTGAGCTCGTCGAGCTCGGCGATGAGGGCCTCGGGCATGAACCTGCCCCCGAAGCTCTGCCCGTCGGCGCCGACGAACTCGCCCCGCGCGTCGGGCCCCATGGTGGTGCTCACTGGATCACTCCTCGTTCACTGGCTTCCCGACCGATGGACCGCAGCGATGCCACGGCGGAGGCCGGGTCGCCGTCCTTGACCAACGCCTCGCCGACCAGGACGACGTCGGCTCCGAGAGCTGCGTACCGGGCAGCGTCGGCGACCCCGGTAATCCCGGACTCGGCGACCTTGACGACGTCGTCCGGCACGAGCTCCACGAGGCGACCGAAGGCGTCCGGGTCGACCTCGAGCGTCCTGAGGTTGCGCGCGTTGACCCCGAGAAGCTCGGTCCCGACGGCCAGGGCCCGCTCGACCTCGTCCTCGTCGTGCACCTCCACGAGCACGGTCAGGCCCAGACCGACCGCCGTCGAGTACAGGTCCGCGAGAGTTGCGTCGTCGAGCGCAGCCACGATGAGCAGCGCCAGGTCCGCCCCCGCTGCCCGGGCCTCGAGCAGCTGGTACTCGGTGACGATGAAGTCCTTGCGCAGGATCGGCGTCGTCACGGCCGCACGGACGGCGTACAGGTCGGCGAGCGTTCCGTTGAACCGGCGCTCCTCGGTGAGCACCGAGATCGCATCGGCACCGCCGGACGCATAGGCGGAGGCCAGCGCGGCCGGGTCCGGGATGTCCGCGAGATCGCCCTTGCTCGGCGAGCGCCGCTTGACCTCCGAGATGACGCTCAGACCTGGAGCGCGGAACGCGGGCATCGGGTCCCGGGTCGGGTCCGTCCCGGCGATCATCGCGCGCAGGTCGACCGCGCTCGTGGCGGCCTTGCGCACGGCGAGGTCCTCGCGCACACCGGCGACGATGTCGTCGAGCACGGACATGGAACCTCACTGACGAGCCGGGGACGGGCGGGAGACGAACGCCTGCCAAGGTTCTCATGCCAAGCCAACGGTTATCCGCGCAGGTTCGCATCCGGAGACGCGGACTACCCGTGCCGGACCGGGAGTGGTTACGGTTCGGTTCCACGACCTCCGGAGGGACCCGATGAGCTACCCGCCACCGCCTGGCCAGGACGAGAACGAGAGCCCCGACCAGCAGCAAGGCGCCACGCCCCCGCCGTCCCCCTACGGAGCGCCGCCGCCGTACGGCACCCCACCGAACCAGTACGGCGCACCCCAGTACGGGGCTCCCGGGTACGGGGCTCCCGGGTACGGCGCACCCCAGTACGGCGCACCGGGGTTCAACAATCCGTACGGCCCCACGACCCAGAGCAACCAGAAGGCGCTGTGGTCGATGATCCTGGGCATCGTCGGGTTGCTGTGCTGCGGTTTTGCCTCGATCGCCGCGCTCATCATGGGCTCCCAGGCCCGCAAGGAGATCGCCGCGTCCGGCGGCACCCAGAGCGGAGAAGGCCAGGCCCAGGCCGGCTTCATCCTGGGCATCGTCGGCTGCGCCCTCTGGGGCGTCGGGGTGATCCTCTACGCCCTCGTCTTCGCGTCGGCCGGGACCATCAGCTACTGAGCGCTGACCGGGTCAGGAGACGTAGAACCCGTCGCCCCACGGCGTGTTGCGGAACACCGCGAACGCAACCGCGACCGCGGGGACCGCGACCAGGACGGCTCGTCGCAGGCCCGGGCCCGCACGGACGGGTCGTCCGGTCGCTGAACTGACCGCCCAGAGCACCCAGCCGAGGACGGCGACGGGTACCAGAGCGACCAGGAGTGCATTGCTGTGCCAGGCCTCGGCGAGCTGGCCGTTGCCCAGGTCGTTCACGGCGCGCAGGCCGCCGCATCCCGGGCAGTCCCAGCCGGTGATCGCCTTGAACGGGCACAAGCCCCAGGACCCCTCACGGTGCGGGTCGCGGGCGTGCAGGGCCACGACGGCGAGACCGAGCGCGCCAGCGACTCCGAGCGGTGCTCGCAGCCGGCGCCAGCGCCCCGTCACGTCGGACAAGGAGTCGTCAGTGACTCTCGTGGTACCCGAGCTTGCCCATCACCACGAACACCAGCAGTGCCACCGGGGTCAGCGCGACGCCGATCCAGAAGGTCAGCCAGGAGAACGCCATCAGGCCGATCCCGGCAACCACGAAACTGGCCAGACCAACGACGACAGCGGTCCAGGCGGCGGGGGTGTTGCCGTGGTTGTCCGACATGCGTTCGACTCCTTGGGGTGCGATTACCTCGTGCACTGCGCAGTCTAGGGGCTCCCGGTCGCGGTCGGGTCCTGACCCTCGTCCAACGCTTTCCAGAGCTCCAGATCAGGCAGCTGCTCAGCGGTCCGGGAACCTTCGGTCGGCCCGGCCTGCCCTGCGGTCTCGGCCCCCTTGGCCGGGGCGTCGTACCGGCTGCTCATCGTCGGCCAGCTCGGCGCGACCCTCAGCGCCGTTGCCAGCAGGGCCGCCTGCCCGAGCGCGGCCAGGCCGGTGACCCAGTACCAGGCGCTGCGACCGACCGACGTCAGGTCCCCGACGCCCTGGTCGGCGACCACCCGGAGAGCCACCCGCTCGGAGTCGGACCACAAGGCGACCACCACCGCCACCACACCCAGGGTGGCAAGCAGCCCGATCACCGCCGCGATCCTGCGGGCGCGGAGCCGCGAGACCAGGATCACTCCCCAGGCGGCGAGCGCCACCAGCGCCAGGGCCAGCGCCAGCGGCGCGCCGTCGGAGCCCGCGATGTCGATCGACCGGGTCCTCCCGAGGCCGTCGACCCGGGCGTGCAGCCAGGTCCTGGACGCCGCCACCGTCTCCAGGGCGGCGGTGGCCAGTCCGGCGAGCAGGACCGGCCCGAACGAGGTGCGCTTCACCGCGGCCAGCTCAGCCCAGCAGATCGGCGTCGAAGCAGGTCCGGTCACCGGTGTGGCAGGCCGGACCTTCTTGGTCGACCTTGACCAGCAGGGTGTCGCCGTCGCAGTCCAGGCGGACCTCGACGACGTGCTGGGCGTGGCCGGACGTCTCGCCCTTGACCCAGTACTCGTTGCGCGAACGGCTCCAGTAGGTGCCGCGCCCGGTGGTCAGGGTGCGGTGCAGTGCCTCGTCGTCCATCCAGCCGAGCATCAGCACCTCGCCGGTGTCGTGCTGCTGGACGACGGCGGGCACCAGGCCGGCGTCGTTGCGCTTCAGGCGCGCGGCGATCGTGGGGTCCAGGGAGGTCACCGGACCAGTATCCCCGACGCCGCTAGCTGGTCTGCTGGGCGGCCCAGGACCCGTGCAGGCGACCGTAGACTCCGCCCTCGGCCACGAGATCCTGGTGCGAACCCCGCTGCACGACCCTGCCCCGGTCGAAGACGATCACCTCGTCGGCGTTCTCGGCGGTCGAGAGCCGGTGGGCGATGGTGACGCTGGTACGCCCGGACATCAGCCGCTCCAGCGCCCGACCGATCCGCATCTCCAGCGCCGGGTCGACAGCACTGGTGGCCTCGTCGAGGACGAGCAGGTCCGGGTCTGCGAGGTGGGCCCGGATCAGGGCCACCAGCTGCCGCTCCCCCGCGCTGAGGGATTCACCGCGCTGACCGACCCGGGTCTCCAGGCCGTGCGGGAGACCCTCCAGCCAGTCGCCGAGTCCGAGCTCGGTCGCTGCGGCCCGGACGTCGTCCGCGGTGGCGTTCAGGTCGCCGTAGCGGACGTTGGCGAAGAGGGTGGAGTCGAAGAGGAAGCCCTCCTGGGGGACCAGCACCACCCGGCGGCGCAACGAGTCGAACCCGATGCTGCGGACGTCGACGCCGTCCAGCCGCACCTCGCCCGCAGTCGGGTCCATCAACCGGGTGAGCACCTTCGCGAAGGTGGTCTTCCCCGAGCCGGTCTCGCCGACGACGGCGACCCGGGACCCCGCCTGGATCAGCTCGCTGACCCCCACCAGGACCGGAGGCCCGCCGGGGTAGGCGAAGTCGACGCGGTCGAACTCCACCGTCATCGGCCCCTCCGGCAGGGTGGCGCCGTCCGGTCCGGGGTCGTCGAGGTCGGCCCGGGTGTCCAGGATCCCGATCACCCGGCGCCATCCGGCGATCGCGTTCTGGCCGTCGGTGAGCACCTGGGTCCCCATCTGCACCGGGCTGACGAACAGCGTCACCAGGAAGGCGAACGCCAGGACCTCGCCGGACGTGATGTCGCCGGCGAACCCGAGCCAGATCCCGATCAGGATCACCAACGCGTTGGCCAGGCCACCGGAGAGACCGCCCAGCGAGAAGGAGAACGCGGTGAAGCCCTGGGCCTTGGTGCTCGCCGCCTGGTAGCGGGCGATCGAGTCGTCGATCCGGGCCTGGGTGCGGTCCTCGATCGCGTGGGTGCGGACGACCAGGGCGCCGACGACGGGTTCGGAGACCACCGAGAGCATCTGACCGACCATCCCGCGCACGACGCCGTACGCCTCGGACAGACGCCGCTGGAAGTACCCGAGCGACGCGAACAGCGGCAGGAAGCAGACCCAGACGACGAGGGTCAGCTGCCAGCTGTAGAACAGCATGATCGCGGTGGCGACCACGATCTGCCCGACGCTGATGATGCCGATGATCCCGCCGAAGACCAGGAACTGGCTGACCTGGTCGACGTCGCTGGTGACCCGGGAGACCAGGGCGCCACGACGCTCGGTGTTCTGGGTCAGCAACGGCAGGTCGTGGACGTGCCGGAAGGCCTTGATCCGCAGGGTCGCCAACCCGCGCTCCGCGGTGGTGAAGAGGCGGGCGGTCATGAAGTACGACGAGACCCCGGTCAGGACCAGCGCGACCGCGGCAACGGCAGCCATCACCCCGACGAAGCCCAGGTCGACCCCGTCAGGTCCGTTGAGGCCCTTGTCCAGGGTCTGCTGGACGGCGATCGGGACGACCACCCGCCCGGCGGTGCCGAGGAGAGCCAGGGCCACCGTCCCCCAGAAGCCCTGCCTGAGCTCCGGTGAGACCTCGATGCCGCGCTTGAGGGTCTGCCACGCAGAGATGTCGGCGCCCGAGTCGACGCTCGTGCCCGCTGCCACGACGTCGCTCATTCGGAGACCTCCGCGGGGACCGCACTCTGCTCGTAGGCGTTGACGAGGTCCGCGTACGCCGGGTTGCGGACCAGCAGGTCGTCGTGGGTGCCTCGGTCGGCGATCCGGCCGCCGGACAGGAACAGCACCTCGTCGGCGAGTCCGATCGTGGCCTTCCGGTACGCGATCAGCACCAGCGTCGAGCCGTTGCTCCCCGATCCCCTGCTCTGCTGACGGAGCCCTTCGAGGATGCGGGCCTCCACCTCCGGGTCGACCGCCGAGGTCGCGTCGTCCATGATCAGCAACCGCGGCCGGCGTACCAGGGCGCGCGCCAGCGACAACCGTTGGCGCTGACCGCCCGACAGCGAGGTGCCGCGCTCCCCCAGCTTGGCGTCCAGCGCGTCCGGCAGCGCAGCGACGAAGCCATCGGCCTGGGCGGTACGCAGTGCGTGCCAGACGTCCTCGTCGGAAACGTCCTCGCCGAGGGTGACGTTGCCGCGGACGGTGTCGTCGAAGAGGAACGCCGTCTGCGGCACGAGCGCGGCCTGGCGGGCCAGCTCGCCCGGGGCGAGGTCGCGCAGATCGGTGCCGTCAACCAGGACCTGACCGACGAGTGGGTCGACCAATCGGGTCAGCAGGGTGGTGAGCGTGCTCTTGCCCGATGCCGTCTCACCGACGATGGCCACGGTGCTGCCCGGCTCGACCACGAAGCTCAGGTCTGCCAGCAGCGTCCGGTCGAGGTCGTAGGAGAAGGCGAGAGAGGCGACCTCGAGGCGGGCGCCGACCTCGGTCGACGTCAGCCGCGCGTCGCCGTACTCGGTGGTGACCTTCTCGTCCAGGACCCGGTGCACGCGACGGAAGCCGACCACGGACCGTGGGAACTCTCCGAACAGCCAGCCGATCGAGCGGATCGGGAACGCCACGATGGTCAGCAGGTACGCGATCGTCACCACGTCGCCAGCACCGGCGTTGCCCTGCTCGACCTGCCAGACGCCGACGCCGAGGACCCCGAGCACGCCAAGGCTGGGGATCGCTTCGAGGATCGGGTCGAACATCGCCCGGATCCTGCCCACCCTGATCCCGAGGTCGCGCAGCTGGTTGGCCTTCGCAGCGAACCGCTCGGTCTCCTCGGACTCACGTCCCAAGGTCTTGACGACCATGGCGCCGTCGAACGACTCGTGGGCCACCTCGGAGAGCTCTGCCCGCAGCGCCTGGATCTGGGTGAACAGCGGCGAGGACCAGTGCTGGTAGATCAGGGTGGCGATCGTGACCAGCGGGAACACCAGCAGACCGACCGAGGCCATCTTCAGGTCGACCAGCAGCATCTGCACGACCGCGATCACCAGCATCGCGATGGTGCCGACCGCCATCGGCAACGGCGCGATCGGAGCCCACGCAGCCTCGACGTCCGAGTTCGCGTTGGAGAGCAGCTGACCGGTCGGGTGCCGCTGGTGCCAGGCCATCGGAAGACGGAGGTACTGTGCGGTCACCTCACGGCGGTAGGCCGCCTGCATCCGGTACTGCATGATCCCGGCTCCCAGCCGGCGGGCCACGATGCCGACGGCGCGCAGGATCGCGACGCCCACGAACAGGGCGAGCACAGCGACGACCAGTCCAGCGCTGGTCGCGCCCTCGTCGAACGCCGGGAGCAGTACGTGGTCGGTCGACCAGCCGAGCACCCAGGCGTCTGCCACCGTGAGGGCTCCGAAGAGGACGCTGCCGAGCGTGGAGAGCGTGAAGATCCACGGCTCCCGCCGGATCGCCACCCCGAGAACGCGAAACCCGTCCATCAGGGTGGTTCGCGACTCGTCGGTCAGCTCGTCGGTCGCCCCACTCGGATGATCAGCACTCACAGTGAGCCAACCCTAGTAGGCGTCCGTCTGTTCCTTGCCGGATTTTCATCGTGCGGAGGCAGCTCTGTTGGTTGAGGTGCGAGCCGGTTCGACTCTCTGCTGGTTGAGGTGCGAGCGCAGCGAGCCTCGAAACCCCCTCGCGTGGCTGGCGGGATTTCGAGGCGACCGGGTTTCGAGGCGTCCGCTAGCGCGGCCGCACCTCAACCAGCAGTGGTTGCGGTGGGAGCCGGGTCGGTTTTGCTGGTTGAGGTGCGAGCGCAGCGAGCCTCGAAACCCCTGGTCACGGCAGAGGTCTACCCGCCGGGTGGGTCAACCGGTCTGGGGGTGAGGTCGTGGGTGCCGTGGTGGTCGCGGAGGAATTGGTAGCCGTGGGGTGACCGCCAGAGATACACCCCGGTATCGAGGTGGGTGTAGTTCCAACCGACGTGGGTCTTGAGGTTGTGGTGGTGCTGACACAACGACCCGAGGTTCTCCGTGGTTGTCAGGCCACCCTGATCGAAGGGACGGGTGTGGTCCTTCTGGCAACCCCTCGCGGGTTTGTCGCAGTGCGGGAACACACACGTCC
>JAPLCB010000004.1 GCA_026392455.1 Propionibacteriales bacterium
GCGGAACGTGCCGTTCTTCGGGATCTGTCTCGGCATGCAGTGCGCCGTGATGGAGTTTGCGCGGCACGTGGCCGGAATGGCGGATGCGAACAGCACCGAGTTCAATGAGAAGACTTCGAATCCGGTGATTGACCTGATGGATGCCCAGCGCGCTGTGACGAGCAAGGGCGGAACCATGCGGCTGGGGTCCTACCCTTGCCGCCTGGGCGAAGGCACGCGGGCGCGGGAGGCGTATGGGACCCCTGAGATCTCCGAGCGGCACCGGCACCGCTACGAGGTCAACAACGCGTACCGCGACAAGCTGGAGCAGGCTGGACTGGTGTTCTCCGGCACGTCGCCGGACAACAACCTGGTCGAGTACGTCGAGCTCCCTGCCGAGGTGCACCCGTACTACGTGTCCACCCAGGCGCACCCGGAGCTGCGCTCGCGTCCGACCCGTCCGCACCCGCTCTTCGCCGGGCTCGTCGGTGCGGCGATCACCCGTCAGCGCGAGCTGCGGATCCCGATCGACGAGACCGGGCTGCGGCGGCACAGCGACGATGCCTGAGCCGCTCGCGGACAGCCCGCAGAGCTGGCCCCTGGTCGGGTCCCGGTACGTCCACCAGTCCGGCTGGGTGGTGAACTTCCGCGAGGACACGATCCACGTTCCCGGTGAGCCCGAGCACGAGTTCACCCGGTTGGTGGTCGAGGACCCCGGGGCCGTGGTGGTGCTCGCGATCGACGAGGACGACCAGGTGGTGATCCTGCGGCAGTACCGGCACGCCGTGCAGAAGCGGATGATCCAGCTCCCTGCCGGGAAGCTCGACAAGCCGGGCGAGGACCCGTTGGTCGCCGCCCAGCGCGAGCTCCGCGAGGAGACCGGGTTGGCTGCCGCCGAGTGGACCCCCCTGCTGACGACCTACGCGTCCGCGGGCATCACGTCCGAGACGCACGCGCTGTACCTGGCCCGGGACCTCCGCGAGGTCCCGCGTGACTTCGAGGTGCAGCACGAGGAGGCGGACATGACGCTCGAGCGGGTCCGCTACGCCGACCTCCTCGAGGCGGTCCTGGACGGGCGCGCCGCCGATGCGCCGCTGGCGACCGCGGTCCTGACCTACGAGCTGCTCAGGGGCCGGGGACGGCTGTGACGCCCTCCGACGGCGCCGCGGCGGCCCTGGTCGTCGACGTCCTGGAGCACCACCCGGTGATCGACGGCCACAACGACCTGATCTGGCACGCCCGCAAGCACCACGGCTACGACTGGGACCAGTTCGACGTCGGTGGTGACCTCTCCGGCACCGGGGTGCACACCGACCTGACCCGGATGCGGGCCGGGGGAGTGGGCGCCCAGTTCTGGTCGGTCTACGTACCGTCGCGCCTCACCGCGGACGAGATCCTGACCGCCACCTTCGAGCAGATCGACGCCGTCCACGCGCTGGTCGGCAAGTACGCCGACCGGATGGCACTGGCCACCGGGGCCGCCGACGTGGAGGCGGCCTGGTCGACGGGCCGGATCGCCTCGCTGCTCGGGGCGGAGGGTGGTCACCAGATAGGAGGATCGCTCGCGGTGCTCCGGGCGATGCAGGCCCTCGGCGTCCGCTACCTGACCCTGACCCACAACGACAACGTGGCCTGGGCGGACTCCGCGACCGACCGTCCCGCCCTGGGGGGTCTCTCCGACTTCGGTCGACAGGTCGTCGCGGAGATGAACCGGATCGGCGTGCTGGTCGACCTCAGCCACGTCAGCGCGCAGGTGATGCGCCAGGCGCTGGCCATCTCGACGGCCCCGGTGATCTTCTCGCACTCCTCGGCCCGGGCGGTCTGCCCGCATCCCCGGAACGTCCCCGACGACGTGCTCGCCGGCCTGAAGGTCAACGGCGGGGTCTGCATGGTGACCTTCGTCCCGTGGTTCGTGACGCCGGCGGTGCACGAGTGGGACCTGGCCACCCAGGACGCTGCCTGGTCGGTCGGCATCGATCCCCGTGACGTCAGCACGTACCAGCCCTTCGCCGAGGAACGCGCGCTCACCGTGCCGCCGCCGCGCTCCACCGTCGCCGACGTGGTCGCCCACCTCGAGCACGTCCGGGAGGTCGCCGGTATCGAGCACGTCGGGCTCGGCGGTGACTACGACGGCGTCGAGTGGCTCCCGGAGGGTCTCGACGACGTCTCGGGCTATCCGCGGTTGCTGGTCGCGCTGGCCGAGCGCGGCTGGTCGCGCGAGGACCTGGCAGCCCTCACCTGCCGCAACACCCTCCGGGTGCTGAGCGACGCCGGGTGCCGCTCCACCGGCAGTGCCCCGGCATAGGATCGATCCACACCGGTACACCGTCGTGCCGGCGGAGGAGTCTGGGAGGACCGCTGTGAAGATCGGTGTGCCGAAGGAAGTCAAGAACCACGAGTACCGGGTGGCGATCACGCCGATCGGGGTCCACGAGCTGGTCGCCCACGGGCACGAGGTCTTCGTGGAGCGATCCGCCGGAACCGGATCCTCGATCAGCGACGACGAGTACGCCGGTGCCGGTGCGACCATCCTCGACGCGGCTGACGACGTCTGGGCCCGTGCTGACCTGGTGCTGAAGGTCAAGGAGCCGGTCGCCGAGGAGTACCACCGGCTGCGCGAGGGCCTGGTCCTGTTCACCTACCTGCACCTGGCTGCGGACCGTCCCCTCACCGAGGAGCTGATGGCGCGCAAGGTCACCTCGATCGCCTACGAGACCGTGCAGCTGCCCTCGGGCGGGCTGCCGCTGCTCTACCCGATGTCCGAGGTGGCCGGGTGCCTCGCGCCGCAGGTGGGGGCCTACTCCTTGATGAAGGCGCAGGGCGGCCGCGGGGTCCTGATGGGCGGCGTCGGTGGCGTCGCCAACGCCAAGGTCGTGATCATCGGGGCCGGTGTCTCCGGCCAGAACGCCGCCAACATCGCTCTCGGGATGGGAGCGGACGTCACCCTGCTCGACAACGACCTGGACAAGCTCCGGATGTCGTTCTGGCGCTACAACAACCGCGTGCACGGGCTGGCGTCGTCCAAGCTGGCCATCGAGCAGCAGGTCACCGAGGCGGACCTGGTGATCGGGGCGGTGCTGATCCCCGGTGCCGCGGCGCCGAAGCTGGTCTCCAACGACCTGGTCTCCCGGATGAAGCCCGGCTCGGTGCTGGTCGACATCGCGGTGGACCAGGGCGGCTGCTTCGAGGACACCCGTGCGACCACGCACGCGGACCCGACCTACCAGGTGCACAGCTCGACGTTCTACTGCGTGGCGAACATGCCCGGAGCCGTTCCGAACACCTCGACCTACGCGCTGACCAACGCGACCCTGCCGTACGCCGTCGCGCTGGCGGACCGTGGCTGGGTCGCCGCGTGCGAGCGGGACCGCTCGCTCGCGCTCGGGTTGAACACGCACGCCGGACAGCTGACCTGCCCGCCCGTGGGTGCGGCGCACGGGCTCGACGCGATCACGCCCGAGGCCGCCATCGCGGGAGCGCTGCCCTGACCACGGTCAGCCAACCGAGTCCGCTGGTCCGGGCCGTCCGTACCTATCTGGACCACCTCGGGGTGGAGCGTGGCCTGGCCACGAACACCCTGACGTCGTACCGGCGAGACCTGCGGCGGTACCTGGGCTACCTGGACCAGCTCGGGATCGGCGACCTGGACGCGATCACCGAGCAGACGGTGCTGGGTTTCCTGATGGCGCTGCGCGAGGGCGACCGTGACAACCCGCCGCTGAGCGCCACGTCGGCGGGTCGGACGGTGGTGGCGGTGCGGGGTTTCCACAAGTTCGCGGTCTCCGACGGGCTCGCCTCGACCAACCCCGCCGTGAGGGTCAAACCGCCCAGTCCGGCGAAGCGGTTGCCCAAGGCGCTCCCGCTCGCCGACGTGGAGGCCATCCTGGACGCTGCCGGAGCCCCGGAGACGAACCTGGCCCTGCGCGACCGGGCCCTGCTGGAGCTGCTCTACGGCACCGGTGCCCGGATCTCCGAGGCCGTCGGCCTGGACGTCGACGACCTCGATCTCGGTGACGGCGAGCAGCCCGGCACGGTGCTGCTGCGCGGCAAGGGTGGCAAGGAGCGGATCGTCCCGGTCGGGCGTTTCGCGCGCGAGGCCATCGGCGCCTACCTGACCCGGGCGCGTCCCGATCTCGTCGCCGCCGGCAAGGGTGGACCGGCCATGTTCCTCAACGCCCGTGGCGGTCGGCTCTCGCGGCAGAGCGCCTGGACCGTGATCGTCCGGTCCGCCGAGCGTGCCGGGGTGCGGGCGGAGGTCTCGCCGCACACCATGCGGCACTCGTTCGCGACCCACTTGCTGGAGGGCGGTGCCGACGTCCGGGTCGTCCAGGAACTGCTGGGGCACGCATCGGTGACGACGACCCAGATCTACACCCTGGTGACGGTCGACAGCCTCCGCGAGGTGTACGCCGCCGCCCATCCCCGGGCACTCTCGTAACCCACAGACTTATGCACAGGCAGACAGCGGCCTGTGCACCTGAGCGGGGCCGAATACACACTGTTTCCCCAGATCTCAGGTTCTGCGATCCAGTGTCCGGTCCTGGGTTGTGAGCCCTCGGCCGACGGGCCTAGAGTCGCGGCCACCGCCACGACTTGGCGTCAAGTCGACAAAGTGGCAACGCACCCGGGAGACCATCATGAGCGGAGCCGACGGATTCGGCGGACAGTCCACCAGTGCCTCCGAGGTTCCGCCCCTGGTGCACAACCCGGTCGCCGAACGCACCCAGGACGCGACTGTGCTGCAACACACCGCCTTCGGGGCCCCCGAAGGCGTCGGACCGTCGGACCAGCAGGTCACACTGGAGGTCCCCGCCGTCGAGCAGCACCAGGAGCCTCCCGTGATCACCGCCGCCAGTTCCGAGGAGTCCGGACCGGCGGACGTGATGGGCCCGACCGGCCGACCGCTACCGACCTTCCCCGAGCCCGCTCCCGTCGGTGCCCGGACCCGGGCCCGGGTCGTCTCGATGTGCAACCAGAAGGGTGGGGTCGGCAAGACCACCACCACGATCAACCTGGGCGCGTCCCTGGCCGAGTTCGGGCGCAAGGTGCTGCTCGTCGACTTCGACCCGCAGGGCTCGCTGTCGGTCGGCCTGGGGCTGAACCCGCACCAGATGGAGCTCTCCATCTACAACCTGCTGATGCAGCGCGACATCGCTCTGGACGATGTCGTGGTCCCGACCGGTGTCCCGGGGATGGACCTGCTGCCCTCCAACATCGACCTGTCCGCCGCCGAGGTCCAGCTGGTGCACGAGGTCGCTCGCGAGCAGACCCTGCAGCGGGTGCTCGGCCCGGCCCTCGACCAGTACGACATCATCCTGATCGACTGCCAGCCCTCGTTGGGCCTGCTGACCGTCAACGCCCTGACGGCGTCCGACGGCGTCATCGTTCCGCTGGAGTGCGAGTACTTCGCCCTCCGGGGTGTCGCGCTGCTCAAGACCACCATCGACAAGGTCAAGGAGCGGCTCAACCCGCGCCTGGAGGTCGAGGGCATCCTCGGCACCATGTACGACGGTCGTACGCTGCACAGCCGCGAGGTCATGCAGCGCCTGGTCGAGGCCTGGGGTGACACCGTCTTCCACACGGTGATCCGCCGGACGGTGAAGTTCTCCGACGCCACCGTCGCCGGTGAGCCGATCACCAACTACGCCTCGTCGTCGGCCGGCGCCGACTCCTACCGGCAGCTCGCCAAGGAGGTGCTGGCCCGTTGGCAGCGCGACGCGTGAGCATGCCCACGGCTGACGACCTCTTCCGGCCGACCAGCCCGACCAGCACGGAGGGCGCCGAGGGCGATCTGGCCGAGGAGCCGCCCGTGGTCGCTGCGGTCCCGGCGGCCAGGACCACCTCGAAGGCCTCGGCCAAGGACGCTGCCCGGCAGCCGAGCGGTCGGGTCCGGCACGACGAGAAGATGACCGTCTACGTGACGGCCGACGAGCTCGTCGACATCGAGCACGCCCGGCTGGACCTGCGGCGGCACCACGGTCTGGCCGTGGATCGCGGTCGCCTGGTCCGCGAGGCGCTGGCGATCGTGCTGGCCGACCTCGAGGAGCACGGCGACGACAGCGAGCTCGTCCGCCGGTTGCTCGGATGACGACGACCGCGGCCGCCGAGGCCGTCACCGCCGGCGGCGCCGGTGGGCTCGGGACCGACGGCGTCGAGAGCTCCTTCGCCGTCCGGCTCGACAATTTCGAGGGCCCGTTCGACCTGCTGCTGAGCCTGATCAGCAAGCACAAGATGGATGTCACCGAGGTGGCGCTCTCGAAGGTCACCGATGAGTTCATCGCCCACATCAAGGCCGCGGGCGATGTCTGGGACCTGGAGCAGACCACCTCCTTCCTGCTGATCGCCTCGACGTTGCTGGACCTGAAGGCGGCCCGGCTGCTGCCGTCGGGCGATGTCGAGGACGAGGAGGACCTCGCGCTCCTGGAAGCCCGGGACCTGCTGTTCGCCCGGCTGCTCCAGTACCGGGCGTTCAAGCACGTCGCCGCCGTGATGGAGACCCGGATGGCCGCCGAGGCGCTGCGGTTCCCCCGGGCCGTGGGCCTCGACGAACGCTTCGCGACGCTGCTGCCGGACGTGCTGATCGGCCTCGGCCTCGAGGAGTTCGCCGGGCTCGCAGCGAAGGCGCTGGAGCCCAAGCCCGAACCCGAGGGCATCTCGATCGCGCACATCCACGCGCCGATGGTCAGCGTCCGCGAGCAGGCCCACCTGGTCGTCGAGCGGCTGCGGGTGATGGGGACGCTCACGTTCCGCAAGCTCGCCGCCGACGCCCCCGACACGATGACCCGGGTGGCGCGGTTCCTGGCGCTGCTGGAGCTCTTCCGCGAAGGCGTACTGGCCTTCGACCAGGTGACCCCGCTGGGCGAGCTCACCGTCCGCTGGACCGGCGGGGAGGACCAGGAGGTCGAGATCAACGACGAGTTCGACGGCACTCCATTGCCGCTCGACGAGCCGCCCACCGCTGACCAGGCCAGCGCCGAACCCGACGAGGACAACCCATGACCGAGACCCAGACCTCCCCGGACGTCGAGCTCGAGGCCACCGAGGCCACCGAGGCCACCGAGGCGGCCGTCGAGTCCGAGGGCGAGGCGCTCTCCATCCCGCTGGCGGACCTGCGACCGGCGCTCGAAGCACTGCTGATGGTCGCCGACCAGCCGTTGGACGACATCACCCTCGCGACCGCGGTCGGCTACCCGGTCAGCGAGGTTTCCGGCGCTCTCGCCGCCCTCGCGTCCGAGTACGACGAGCAGGTCCGCGGTTTCGAGCTGCGCAGTGTCGCCGGTGGTTGGCGCTACTACACCCGCGAGGAGTTCGCTCCGGTGGTGGAGAAGTTCGTCCTCGAGGGGCAGCAGGCCCGGCTCACCAACGCGGCACTGGAGACCCTGGCCGTCGTCGCCTACAAGCAGCCGGTCAGCCGGAGCCGCGTCTCGGCCATCCGTGGTGTCAACGTCGACGGGGTGATGCGGACGCTGCTGTCGCGCGGCCTCGTCGAGGAAGCCGGCACGGACACCGAGACCGGAGCCAACCTCTACCGGACCACCAACTACTTCCTGGAGCGGATCGGCATCACCTCCCTCGACGAGCTTCCCGAGCTGGCGCCGTTCGTGCCGGACATGGACGAGTTCGACTTCGACGAGGCGCTGGCCACCCACGCCGTGCCGCTCGCCGGCGACTCCGACTCCGACGTTCCCGACGCCGGTGAGTGATGCCCCGGTCAGCCCCGGAGCTGCCCTCTTCCCGGGGATCGACCAGGACGGTCTGATCCGGTTGCAGAAGCTGCTGGCGACGTCGGGCGTGGCGAGCCGGCGCAAGTGCGAGGAGCTGATGCTCGCCGGCGAGGTCGAGGTCGACGGTGAGGTCGTCACCCGGCTCGGCACCAAGGTGGACCCGACGGTCGCCGTCATCCGGGTCTCCGGGAAGCGGCTCCCGCCGATCAGCGCCTCGGTCTACCTGGTGCTGAACAAGCCCACCGGGGTGGTCTCGACGATGTCGGACCCCGAAGGGCGTCCGACGCTGACCGACTACGTCTCCGACCGCCCCGAGCGGCTGTTCCACGTCGGCCGGTTGGACACCGATACCGACGGCCTGATCCTGCTGACCAACGACGGTGACTTCGCCCAGCGGCTGGCGCACCCGTCGTACGAGGTGGAGAAGACCTACGTGGCGCAGGTCGCCGGAGCGGTGGACAAGAACACCGTGAAGACCCTGCTCGACGGGGTCACCCTGGACGACGGGCCGGTCGAGGTCCGCCGCGCCCGGGTGATCTCCACGACCGCCGACCGCGGGATCGTCGAGCTGGTCATCCACGAAGGCCGCAACCGGATCGTGCGCCGGCTCCTCGCCGAGATCGGCCACCCGGTCCAGAAGCTCACCCGCACCGCGATCGGGCCGGTCGAGATCGGGCGGCTCAAGAAGGGGGACCTGCGCGAGCTGACCCTCGACGAGGTCGGCTCGCTGCTGGACACGGCCGGGCTGTGATCCCTCGCTCCGCCCGCGGGAGCGGTCGCGTAGGGTCGTAGTCCCGTCTTCCTGAGGAGCAACAAGTGTCTGTTCGCGCGGTCCGTGGGGCTACCCAGCTCACCTCCGACACCCGCGAGGAGATGCTCGAGCGGGTCGCCGAGATGGTGACCGAGGTGATGACGGTCAACGACCTCGACGTCGAGGACTTCATCTCGGTGATCTTCACCGCCACCTCCGACCTGGTCGCGGAGTTCCCGGCGTACGCGGCCCGCGGTCTGGGGTTCGGCGAGGTGCCGCTGATCTGCGCGCGTGAGCTCGAGATCGAGGGTTCGATGCCGCGGGTGGTCCGGATGATGGCGCACGTCGAGACGGAGCGCGCACGGTCGGAGATCACGCACGTCTACCTGCACGGCGCGGCGGCGTTGCGGTCCGACCTCACCAAGGTGCGCTCGCTCCCCGACGAGCTCGAGGAAGCCGCACCGTGACCGGCCACCTGACCGGCCCGCTGCACGTCATCGGTGCCGGTCTGCTGGGTACGTCGATCGGCCTCGCCGCCCGCCGCCAGGGTGTCACCGTCT
The DNA here is from genome assembly GCA_026392455.1 of Propionibacteriales bacterium. Taxonomy (GTDB): domain Bacteria; phylum Actinomycetota; class Actinomycetes; order Propionibacteriales; family Nocardioidaceae; genus Marmoricola. The sequence continues at coordinate 9,015 of JAPLCB010000004.1, forward strand.
GGTTGAGCGACGCGAACCCCGAGCACGTCCGAACCGCGATCAGCCTGGGCGCCGGGACCGCCGTTCCGACCGGCGAGGTCCCGCAGCTGGTGGTGGTCGCCGTTCCGCCGGTCCACATTGCCGAGGTCGCCGTCGAGGCACTGCTGACCGGTGCCGTGGTGACCGACATCGGCAGTGTCAAGGCCCTGCCGCTGGCCCAGATCAGCGACCACGTCGACGATGCGACCCTGCGCCGCTACGTCGGGAGCCACCCGATGGCGGGCAACGAGCGTTCCGGTCCGTTGGCCGCGAGCGCGTCGCTCTTCGACGGCCGGCCGTGGGCGGTGGCCCCGCACGTGCACTCGGACCCGGGGGCGATCGGTCTCGTCGAGGAGCTGGTGGCTCTCTGCGGTGCTGTCGCGGTCCGGCTGTCGCCGGTCGAGCACGACCTGGCGGTGGCGCGCACCTCCCACGTGCCCCACCTCCTGGCTGTCCTCGCGGCCGGCCAGCTGACCGATGCCGTCCCCGAGCACCTCTCGCTCTCGGGCCAGGGCGTCCGCGACGTGACCCGGGTGGCCGGGGGAGACCCGGACCTCTACGGGCAGATCATCCGGGCCAACGCCGCCGTGGTCGGCGACCTCCTGCGCGGGTTGCGCGGGCAGCTGGACGACCTGATCACCGCCGTGGACGGCGGTGACCAGGAGGACCTGGTCGAGATCCTGAGCCGTGGTCGCGCCGGCACCCAGATCATTCCGGGCAAGCACGGCGGAGTGGCGATCGAGACCGGCCCGGTGTTCGTGCTGGTTCCCGACCACCCCGGAGAGCTGGCCCGGCTCTTCGCCGACATCGGCGAGATCGGCGTCAACGTCGAGGACCTCCGCATCGATCACGACCCCGGGCGACCGGCCGGACTCGTGGAGCTGCAGGTCGAAGCCGCTGCCGCTGAGCAGCTGCGCGGTGCGCTCGAGGCGAGGAACTGGACCGCTCACCGGTAGGCTGCTGCGCGGACGTGTCCCGCCCGGAGCAGGGCGAGGACGTCCGGTGGGGATCAACCGGCTAGGAGTAGAGCAGTGGTACGCAGCGTTGTCGTGGCGATGGACGGTCCGTCCGGATCGGGCAAGTCCAGCACCTCCCGCGGCGTCGCGAGCCGCCTGGGCCTGGCGTACCTCGACACCGGAGCCCAGTTCCGCGCGGTCACGGCCTGGATGCTGAGCCACGGTGTCGACATCCACGATCCCGCCGCGGTCGCGGCGCGGGCGCTCGAACCGCAGCTCGTCTCCGGCACGGACCCGCTCGCCCCGACGATCACGGTCGACGGCGTCGATGTCGCCGAGGCCATCAGGAGCGAGGCCGTCACCGCGGCGGTCAGCCCGGTGGCGACCGTGCCGGAGGTTCGCGCCCGGTTGATGGAGCTGCAGCGGGCGATCATCTCCGACGCGCTCGAGACCGGGGGCATCGTCGTGGAGGGTCGGGACATCGGGTCGGTGATCTGGCCCGGGGCAGCGGTCAAGCTCTACCTGACCGCCGATGCGGCCGCTCGCGCTGCCCGACGCACGGCCGAGAACGGCACCGGATCGGTGGCCGCGACCGAGGCAGAGCTGCTCAGGCGCGACGCGATCGACTCCTCCCGGGCAGCGGCTCCCTTGGTGGTGCCCGCTGGTGCGGTCCACCTGGACACCACGCCGTACACCCTCGACCAGGTCGTCGACCAGGTCGTGGCGATCGTCGACCGGGCGGTTGCCGGCCACACCGCGGGAGCCGTCGAGTGAGCCCGGGGGAGAGCTCTCCGCACCGGAGTCTCCCGCGGACCGACCAGGTCCGGCACCCCCGTCGGGCGATGCTGCACGGCCTGCGGCCGGCGTTCGCCGGGGTGATCAACCGGCGCTGGAAGGTCGAGTACCGCGGCGTCGACCGGGTCCCGATGTCCGGGCCGGTGGTGATGGTCTCGAACCACATCGGCTTCCTGGACGGACCGATGATGGCCATCGTCGGTCCCCGACCCGTCCACGCCCTGACCAAGCGCGAGCTCTTCGCCGGACCTCTTGGTGCGTTCCTCCACGGTGCCGGCCAGATCCCGCTGTCCCGGTTCGAGCCGGACCCGCTCGCGATCAAGACCGCCGTCCGGGTTCTGCGCGACGGCGGGGCGGCAGGCGTCTTCCCCGAGGGCACCCGCGGCGACGGGGAGATGGTGACCGCTGCCCGTGGCGCGGCGTACCTCGCGTTGGCGACGGGGGCGACCGTGCTGCCGATGTCGTTCCTCGGCACCCGCCTGGCCGGCTCGGACGCGACCTTCCCGCCAGCAGGGACCAGGATCGTGGTGAGCTACGGGTCACCCCTGGCAGTGGAACAGCAGGGCTGGCCCCGGCGTTCCGACCAGGTCAGGGTGCTGACCGAGCAGATCCGGCTGGCGATCATCGCTACGGTGGCTGAGGCGCTCGACGCCACTGGCATGGAACTTCCGGGAGCGATCCCGGACACGGACGGAACTAGCCCCGATGTGGGGCCGGCGTCCGAAAGCAGCAAGGCTGGAAATGACTGAGCACCCCGTAGTACCCGAGCAGGACGGTCCCGGCGACGGCGCCGAGAACGAGATCCGCACCCCGATCCTGGCGGTGGTCGGGCGGCCGAACGTCGGCAAGTCCACGTTGGTGAACCGGATCATCGGTCGCCGCGAGGCGGTCGTCGAGGACAAGCCCGGTGTCACCCGGGACCGCGTCTACTACGACGCGAACTGGAACGGTCGCGCCTTCACCGTCGTCGACACCGGCGGCTGGGACGCCGATGCCGAGGGGATGGCCGCGATGATCTCGGCCCAGGCCGAGGTCGCGGTCTCGCTGGCCGACGCCGTGCTGTTCGTCGTCGATGCGACGGTCGGTATCACCGATGCCGACGAGGGCGTCGTCAAGGTGCTGCGCAAGAGCGGCCGTCCGGTTGTCCTGGCGGCGAACAAGTGCGACGACCAGCGGGCCGAGGCGCTCGCGTACGGACTCTGGAACCTCGGCCTCGGCGAGCCGTTCCCGGTCTCGGCGCTGCACGGCCGTGGCTCGGGCGACATGCTCGACGCAGTCCTGGCCGCGCTCCCGGAGACGCCGGTGGAGACGATCGGCAAGGAGATCGGTGGTCCGCGCCGGATCGCGATCATCGGACGCCCGAACGTCGGCAAGTCCTCGCTGCTCAACAAGCTCGCGGGCGAGGACCGGGTCGTCGTCGACGACGCCTCCGGAACGACCGTCGACCCGGTCGACGAGCTGGTCGAGATCGGTGGCAAGGTCTGGAAGTTCATCGACACCGCCGGTATCCGCAAGCGGGTCAAGACCGCGTCGGGGCACGAGTACTACGCCTCGCTGCGCACGGCCACCGCGATGGAACGCGCCGAGGTCGCGGTCCTGGTGATCGACGGCAGCCAGTCGATCTCGGAGCAGGACATGCGGATCATCCAGACCGTCCGGGACTCCGGACGCGCACTGGTGATCGCCTTCAACAAGTGGGACCTGGTCGACGACGAGCGCCGCTACTACCTGGAGCGGGAGTACGAACGCGAGCTGGTGCAGGTCCAGTGGGCACCGCGGATCAACATCACCGCACGTACCGGCTGGCACATCGACCGGCTGGTCCCGGCGCTCGAAGCGGCCCTCAAGGGCTGGGAGACCCGGATCTCGACCGGGGCGCTCAACGCGTTCCTGGGCCGTCTGGCAGCCGAGCACCCGCACCCGGTGCGCGGCGGCAAGCAGCCCCGGATCCTCTTCGGGACCCAGGCCGCCACCGCGCCGCCGACCTTCGCGATCTTCACGTCCGGCAAGCTCGACGCGGGGTACGAGCGGTTCATCGAGCGGCGGTTGCGCGAGGAGTTCGGGTTCGTCGGGACGCCGATCGACATCTCGGTCCGGGCCCGGGAGAAGCGCAAGAAGCGCTGACGGCAATCGGGACAAAAGGGACCGTCGCGTGGCATCATCGAGCCATGCGGCGGTCCTTTCTCGGTCTTACCTGCGCGGTCCTGGTGGCCGTCGGGCTGTCGACCACGGGGCCGTCGTCGGCCCGGTCCGAGCTCGTCGTCGCCGGCACCACCTGCCCGACCTTCCCGGCCAGCAACTGGTGGCACGCCGACGTCAGCAGGCTCCCGATCCACCCGCGGAGCGCGGCGTGGAAGTCGCACATGTCCTCGAACCGCGCCCTGCACCCGGACTTCGGCCCCTCGTACGGCGACGGCCCTGACTACGGGATCCCGATCACGGTCGTCGACTCGACGCACCCGAAGGTGGCCGTGCGCTTCCAGTACGCGTCCGAGAGCGACCGCACCGGCTACCCGCTCGGCGCCGACACCCGGATCGAGGGCGGTCGCAACTCGTCGGGGGACAAGCACGCCATCGTCATCGACACGGGAACCTGTCGGTTGTACGAGACCTGGAACACCCGGCAGGTGGGTTCGACCTGGTACGCCGGTTCGGGTGCCACCTGGTCGCTGAAGTCCAACGCGCTGCGACCGAACGGGTGGACGTCGGCCGACGCCGCCGGACTCCCGATCCTGCCGGGACTGCTGAGGTGGAACGAGGTGGCCGCCGGGCGCATCGACCACGCCATCCGGTTCACCACCGACGTGACGGCCAACCGGCACCTGTGGCCGGCGCGGCACCACGCGGGATCGACGAGCAGCCTCGACTACCCGCCGATGGGGGCGCGATTCCGGCTCCGAGCCGGGTACGACGCGTCGCGCCTGGGGGCCCAGGCGCGGGTGGTCGTGGCCGCGATGAAGAAGTACGGCCTGGTGCTCGCCGACAACGGATCGCCGTGGTACTTCCAGGGCGAGCAGAACGCCGCCTGGCCGGAGAGGTTGATCGACGACCTGAAGCGGATCCCGGCCTCGCAGTTCGTCGCGGTCAACACCAGCTCGTTGGTGCCGCGCTAGGCCCCTAGAGTGTTGGGGTGGGAACGCCGTGGTTGGACGACGAGGAGCGAGCTGCCTGGCTCGGACTGATCGCTGTGGTCGAGCTCCTGCCCGGAGCGCTCGACTCCCAGCTGCGGCGGGACGCGGGCATCACCCACTACGACTACTTCGTGCTGGCGATGCTCTCCGAGGCGCCGGGGCTGACGCTGCGGATGACGATGTTGGCGCAGCTGACCAACGCGACCTTGTCCAGGCTCTCCCACGTCGTCCGCCGGCTCGAGGACCGGGGGCTCGTGGAACGCTTCCCGTGCCCCGAGGACGCGCGCGCCACGAACGCCCGGCTGACGCCCGCTGGTCGTGACGCCGTCGTTGCGGCAGCGCCGGGGCACGTGGCCGCGGTCCGGGCTCACGCCCTCGACGGGCTCAACCGTGAGCAGCTGACCCAGCTCCGGGAGATCTCGGTGGCCCTGCTCGGCAAGCTCGACCCCGAGGGCCGGCTGGCTACGCTCTACCTCCAGGAGCCGGCAACGGAGGGTGAGGCGTCATGACCCGGGTGCGCGTCGACCTGTTCAGCTCGTTGGACGGCTACACCTCCTCGGGAGGGACGGACGACAACCCGATGGGGGAGGACTGGGGTCCCCTCACCCAGGCCTACGTCGCGACCCGCACGATGCAGGAACGCGTCTTCGGTGACACCACCGGCGCCGGCACCACCGGTGCCGACGACTCCTACGCTGCCGCGTTCTTCGAGGGTGTCGGCGCCGAGATCATGGGCGCCGGGATGTTCGGCCTGCACTCGTTCGGTGACGACCCGGACTGGAAGGGTTGGTGGGGCGACCGGCCCCCGTTCGGGTTCCCGGTCTACGTCCTGACGCACACGGCACCACGTCCGTCGATCCCGATGCTGGGCGGCACGACCTTCCACTTCCGCAGCGGCGCGGTCGCGGACGTGCTCGCCGAGGCGACCGAGGTCGCCGGCGGTCTGGACGTCCGGGTCGGCGGTGGTATCGGTACCGCCCTGGCCTTCCTGCGGGCCGGCCTGGTCGACGACCTGCACGTCTCGGTCGCCCCGATCCTGCTGGGTCGGGGGCACCAGGTCTGGGACGGCCTGCGGGGACTCGAGCTCACCCACGCAGTCACCACCGAGGTGGCCGAGAGCGGCACGATCCACATCACCTTCACCCGCTGACGGCTGCGAGCCACGTCACAGCGTCACTCGCGTGATCGGTCTGGCGCGACCGACGGGGGAGAACTAAGGTAAGCACAACCTAATCTCACCTGGGGTCACCGACTCGAAGGGCCTGTTCCGTGCTGCGCACCCGCTCGATCCGTCTGCTCGCCGCGACCGCTGCGACCGCTCTCGCACTCCCCGTCCTCGCCGCCTGCGGCGGCGAGGACGACAAGAACGCGGTGGTCGTCTACAACGCCCAGCACAAGCAGCTGATCTCCGCGGTCGCGAAGGAGTTCACCAAGAAGACCGGCATCACGGTGAAGCTGCGCAACGGTTCGGACCTGGAGCTGGCCAACCAGCTGGTCGCCGAAGGCACCGCCTCGCCCGCCGACGTGTTCCTGACCGAGAACTCGCCGGCGATGGCGCTCGTCGACAGCAAAGGGCTGTTCCAGCCGCTGGCGAGGACGACGCTGGAGAGGATCCCGGCCCAGTACCGCCCGACCGACGGCGACTGGACCGGGTTCGCCGGACGTTCGACGGTCCTGGTCTACAACCCCTCGCTGATCTCCGAGGACGACCTGCCGACGTCGTTGCTGGACCTGGCCGGTCCCGCCTGGGCCGGGAAGGTCTCGTTCTCGCCGACCGGGGCCGACTTCCAGGCGATCGTCGCCGCGGTCCTGGCCCTGAAGGGCGAGGACGCCACGAAGGCCTGGCTCGCCGGGATCAAGGCGAACGGCAAGACCTTCCAGGGCAACAACGTGGTCCTGAAGTCGGTCAACGCCGGCGAGGTCGCGACCGGGATCATCTACCACTACTACTGGGACCGGGACCAGGAGGAGTCGGGTGAGAACAGCGACAACAGCAAGCTCTACTTCTTCGGGGACCAGGACCCGGGTGCCTTCGTCTCGACCTCGGGGGCCGGGGTCCTCGCCAACGGTGACCACCTCACCGACGCCGAGAAGTTCGTCGACTACCTGACCAGCGCCGAGGGCCAGAAGATCATCGCCGACAGCTACGCGCTGGAGTACACGCTCAACCCCGAGGTGCCGCTCGGACGCGAGGTGAAGCCGTTCGCGGAGCTCGACCCGCCGGCCGTGGGTGTCTCGGAGCTCGACAGCCAGAAGGTGGTCCAGCTGATGCAGGACGCCGGGCTGCTGTGATCCGGACGCTGACCCGGCGCGGAGCATCGCCTCTGACCCTGGTCGGACTGGTCGTCGTCCTGCTCACCTTGATCCCGCTGGGCTACATCGCCTACGCGCTGGTCACCATGGGGCCCGCCGACCTCGCGGCACTGCTCTGGCGACCGCGGGTCGGTGAGCTGCTGCGCAACACCCTGAGCCTGATGGTCGGCACCGTCGCGGTGACCACGGTGGTCGGCGTCGCGTGCGCGTTCCTGGTGAACCGGACCGACCTGCGGCTGCGCGGTTGGTGGCACGCGCTGCTGTCAGCGCCGCTGGCGGTCCCGGCCTTCGTGAACTCCTACGGCTGGGTCTCGCTGACCAGCTCGGTGCAGTCCTACGCCGGTGCGGTCCTGGTGGTCTCGCTGTCGTACTACCCGCTGGTCTACCTCCCGGTCACCGCGGCGATGACCACCCTCGAAGCCGCTCCTGAGGAGGTCGCCCGGTCACTGGGCCGCTCGCGCACCCGGGCCTTCTTCTCCGCGGCCCTCCCGCGGCTGCTCCCGGCGGTCCTCGGTGGTGCCCTCCTGGTCGGGCTGCACGTGCTCGCGGAGTTCGGGGCGCTCCAGCTGCTCAACTACCAGACGTTCACCACCGCGATCTACGGGCAGTACCAGTCCAGCTTCGCCGGGGATGCCGGCACCGCGCTGTCCGGCGTGCTGGTCGTGCTCTGCGTGCTGCTGCTCACCGTCGAGCTGATCGGCCGCGGCGGTCGGCGGGTCGACCGGGTCGGACGTGGCACCGGGCGGACCGCCGAACCGCTGGTCCTGGGATCCCGGGCGGTCCCGGTCCTCGGACTGCTCGTCGGGCTGGTCGTCCTGGCTCTCGGGGTGCCGCTCTACTCGCTGGGGCACTGGCTCGTCGTCGGCTCGTCGACCGAGTTCCCGGTCGACGAGCTGACCCGGGCCCTGGGCAGCACCGTCGGCCTCGCCCTCGGCGGAGCGACCCTGACGATGCTGATGGCGATGCCGCTGGCCTGGCTGGTCGTACGGCGACGTGGTCCGGTCAGCACGGTCCTGGAACGCCTCGCCTACACCGCCAACTCGCTGCCCGGGATCGTGGTCGCGCTGGCTCTGGTCACCGTCTCGATCCGGTACGCGCCGTCGGCCTACCAGACGGTTCCGGTGCTCCTGCTGGCCTACGCGATCCTGTTCCTGCCGCGCGCGCTGGTCAGTGTGCGCGGCTCGCTGGAGCAGGCGCCGGCCCTTCTCGACGACGTCGCCCGGAGCCTAGGGCTGACTGCGTGGCGAACGTTCCTGCGGGTGACCGTGCGCCTGGTCGCTCCGGGGGTCGGCGCCGGCCTGGCGCTCGTCTTCCTGGCCGTGAGCACCGAGCTCACCGCCACGTTGCTGCTGTCGCCGATCGGCACCACCACCCTGGCCACCGAGTTCTGGTCGAACTCGTCCTCGGTCGAGTACGGCGCTGCGGCGCCGTACGCCCTGCTGCTGGTCCTGGCCGCCGTCCCTGCGACCGTGATGCTGTCGCGCCAGGCCCGACCCGAGGAGGTCCGCCCGTGAGTGCCGTGAAGATCAGCGCCGTCTCCAAGTCGTACGGCGCCACCGACGTGCTCCGGGCCGTGGACCTCGACGTTCCCGAGGGGTCGATCACGTCGGTGCTCGGGCCGTCCGGCTGCGGCAAGACCACGCTGCTGCGGATCATCGCCGGCTTCGTCCGGGCAGATGCCGGAACCGTCACGATCGACGGCAAGGTCGTCGACGACGGCTCGGTCGCGGTCAAGCCGGAGCGGCGGGGCGTCGGTTACGTTCCCCAGGAGGGTGCGCTCTTCCCGCACCTGGACGTCCGCGCCAACATCCTGTTCGGCCTGCCGCGGTCCGCGCGCACCTCGGCGCGGCTGGCCGAGCTGATGGACCTCGCGGAACTGCCGTCAGCCCTGGCCCGCCGGCAGCCGTTCCAGCTCTCCGGTGGTCAGCAGCAGCGGGTGGCGATCGCCCGCGCGTTGGCGCCGCGGCCGACCGTGGTACTCCTCGACGAACCGTTCTCCGGTCTCGACGCCGGTCTGCGGGTCTCCGCCGGCCGGGCCGTGACCCGCGTGCTGCGGCACGCCGGCGCCACCGCCCTGCTGGTGACCCACGACCAGGGTGAGGCACTCTCGCTCGCCGATCAGGTCGCCGTGATGCGGGCCGGCCGGTTCGTCCAGGTCGACGAACCGGCGCGGCTGTACGGCAGCCCGGTCGACATCGAGACGGCCGAGTTCGTCGGCGGTGCCTCCGTGGTCCCCGGCGTGGTGCGAGCCGGGGTGGCGGACACCGTGCTCGGCACCATCGGCGTCAACGCCGCGGACGGCCCGGCGCGACTGCTGCTGCGTCCCGAACAGCTGACCATCGTCGAGCCCGGGGCCGGCAGCGCCGTCGGCGAGGTCGAGGAGGTCAGCTTCTACGGGGCCCAGGTCGTGGTGCGGATCTCGCTGGCGGACCGGTCCGCCGTGGTGGCCCGGTGCTCGTCGACGTCCACCCCACGACCCGGTGACCGCGTCGGCCTCGCGGTCGACGGTGTGGCGGTGGCCTTCCCCGCGTCGACATGACCGGCACCGACCTGACCGGCACCGACCTGACCGGCACCGCGGGGACGCGGAGCCCGGCCGACCGGTTGGGTCGGTTCGAGCCGACTGCCGCGCCCGCTGTCGTGGTCGGCGACCGGGTGATCAGCCACGCGGAGCTCGACGACCTGGTCGGGCGCCGCGCTACCGTTCTGGGCCCGACCCGACGGCTGGTTCTGCTGGAGTGCGCCAACGCCCTGGAACCGCTGGTCACGTACCTGGCCGCCCTCCGCGGGCACCACCCGGTGCTGCTGGCGCCGTCCCTGGAGTCAGAACCCGCTCGGCGTCAGTGGCAGCGGATCGTCGAGGCGTACCGGCCGGACCTGATCTGCGCCCGGGACGGCGACCTCTGGGTCGACCTGGAGGAACAGCCCGGTACCCGTCACGACCTGCACCCCGAGCTCGCGGTCCTGCTGGGAACGTCGGGATCGACCGGAACTCCCAAGCTGGTCCGGCTGTCGCGGGAGAACCTGCGCAGCAACGCGGCCGCGATCGCGGACTACCTGCACCTCGACCAGGACAGTCGGGCGGCCACCACGTTGCCGCTGCAGTACTGCTACGGACTCTCGGTGGTGAACTCCCACCTGATGGCGCAGGGCAGCGTCTGGCTGACCGACGCGTCGGTCGTCGATCCCGGTTTCTGGGACGACTTCGAGGCGGTCGGTGCCACGTCGCTGGCCGGGGTGCCGTACACCTTCGACCTGCTGGCTCGCTCGGGGGTGGACTGGCTGGCGGTTCCGGGGTTGCGCCAGGTCACCCAGGCCGGGGGGCGGATGGACCCCGACCGGGTTCGCGACGTGGCGGTCTCCTCCCAGCGGCACGGCGTCGAGTTCTTCGTGATGTACGGGCAGACCGAAGCCACGGCACGGATGGCGTACCTGCCTCCGGGGCTGGCAGCGGAACGGCCCTCGTGCATCGGCGTCCCGATCGACGGTGGCGAGTTCGCCCTCGACGACGGCGAGCTGGTCTACAGCGGCCCCAACGTGATGCTCGGCTACGCCGAGGGACCGGCAGACCTGGCTCTGGGGGCGACCTTGACCGAGCTTCGTACCGGCGACCGGGCCGTCCAGCACGACGACGGCCTCTTCGAGATCGTCGGTCGGTCCAGCCGGCTCGCGAAGCTGTACGGCGTGCGCCTGGATCTCGACCTGGCCGAGCAGATGCTCGCCGAGCGAGGCGTCGAGGCGGCGGTGGTCGTCGCGGGGGAGCAGGTCCACGTCTTCGTCGGCGACGCCCGGACCGCCGGGCGGGCCCACGGGCTCGTTGCGCAGGAGCACTGCCTTCCGCGGCACGCGGTCGTCGTCCACGCCGGTGGGGACCTCCCGCGGACGGCGTCGGGCAAGGTCGACCTCGGGGCCCTGGAGCGGCGCACCCTCGACGCCCGTCCGGCTGCGCCCGACGACGTCCGGTCCGCCTACGCCGGGGTCTTCGGCCGCGAGGTCGGCGACGACGACTCGTTCGTGAGCCTGCACGGGGACTCGCTCTCCTACGTGGAGACCTTCACCCGGTTGGAGCGGTTGCTCGGGACGGTGCCGGCACGCTGGCCCGAGCTGAGCGTCGCCGACCTCTCCGCGCGGTCCCGTCGCCCGCGACGGACCTGGGCGGCCCTGGAGACGCCGATGGTTCTCCGCGCGGCCGCGATCGTGCTGCTGCTCGGCGCACACGCCGACCTGTGGACCACCCAGGGCGGAGCCCACGTGCTGCTGGCCTTGTTCGGCTTCAACCTGGCCAGGTTCGCCCTGGTCTCGCCGGTGCCCCGGGAGCGGCTGGTGGCGGTGCTGCGACTCGTCGGCGACATGGTGGCGCCGGCCCTGCTGCTGATCGTCGTGGTGATCGCCTGCGGCGGCTACCGGTGGCCCACGGCGCTGCTGCTGAATTCCTTCGTCGGCTACCACGAGACCTGGGGTGCGAACTGGCAGCTGTGGTTCCTCGAGGCCACCGCCTGGACAGCAGTGACCCTGGCGGCGCTGCTCTGCGTCCCCGGCATCCGTGCGGTCCAGGCGCGCTGGCCGTACGCGGCGGCGTCCGGTGCGCTCGGGATCGCGATGGTCCTCCGGGCGACGCTGGCGCCCGACGAGGGACCGCGCCACCTCTACTCTCCCCAGGCCAGTGCCTGGTGCATCCTGCTGGGAGTCCTGGCCGCGTACGCCGACACCCGGGCCAAGAAGGTGCTCACCGTGGCGCTGGCAGTCGCGTGCACGCTCGGCTACTTCGCGGTGCCGCTGCGGGGCTACCTGGTGGTCGGCGCGGTGGTGCTGGTGCTGGCGCTGCCCTGGGTCCCGGTCCCGCGGCCGCTGGACCGGGTCGTCGCCACGGTGGCCTCGGCCTCGCTCTTCATCTACCTGACGCACTGGCGGTTCTACGAGCCGCTCGAGGAGAGCGTGAACGGTCTTCTGGCTCTGGTCGCCTCGATCGTGGTCGGGGTGGTGGCGTGGGCGGCGTGGAACGCAGGCCGGCGGCGGCTCGCCTCCGCGGTGGCCGCCCGTGGTCCGGCGACGTCCTAGAGTTCCGGCATGCAGGAGCAGACCTCGACCAACGTGCAGCCGGTCCTGGCCGGCGTGATGCTCGCCCTGGTCGGGTTCGCGAGCTCGTTCGCCGTCGTCCTGGCCGGCCTGCGCGCTGTGGGGGCGTCCCCGGCCCAGGCGGCGTCCGGCCTCCTGGCACTCTGCCTGGCCCAAGCCCTCGGCATCCTCTGGCTCACCTGGCGGCACCGGCTGCCGCTGGTCCTGGCCTGGTCGACGCCGGGGGCCGCCCTGCTGGTGAGCTCCGGTGCGGTCGACGGAGGCTGGCCGGCAGCGGTCGGTGCCTTCGTGGTCTGCGGGGGGCTGATCCTGCTGACCGCGTTGTGGCCGCGGCTGGGCGACCTGATCGCGGCGATCCCCGGCCCGATCGCCCAGGCGATGCTGGCCGGCGTGCTGCTGTCGATCTGCCTGGAGCCGGTCCGCGTCTTCGCCGACCGCCCCGGCCTGGTGGCTCCGGTCCTGGTCGTCTGGGTCGTCCTGCTGCGGCTGCGTCCGACCTTCGCGGTCGCCGGGGCCTTCGTCACCACGATGGTGGTGATCGCCGCCTACCTGGTGGACCACGGCGCCGGGCCGCTCGCGCTCGCGCCGACGGTGGACTGGGTCGCGCCGTCGTTCAGCTGGCAGGCGGTCGTCGGCCTGGGTGTCCCGCTGTACGTGGTCACGATGGCCTCCCAGAACGTGCCCGGGGTCGCGGTGCTGGCCACGTTCGGGTTCACGGTGCCGTGGCGCGAGGCGATGACGGTCACCGGCGCGGGCACGGTGGCCGGGGCGTTCGCCGGCGGGCACGCGGTGAACCTGGCGGCGATCACCGCAGCGATGGCGGCGTCCCCCGAGGCGCACCCCGACCCGGACCGGCGGTGGATCGCGGCGCACACCGCCGGCTGGACCTACGTGGTGCTGGCAGTCGTCTCGACCGCACTGGTCAGCGTGGTGGCTGCAGCCCCCGACGGCCTGGTCGAGGTGGTGGCGGGACTGGCCCTGCTCGGCACCCTGGGGGGCGCGTTGAAGGGAGCGACCAGCGCCGAGACCGGTCGGGAGCCCGCGGTCGTGACGTTCGTGGTCGCCGCCAGCGGCGTCGCGTTCGTCGGGATCGGCGCTGCCTTCTGGGGCCTGGTCGCCGGACTCGTCGTGCACGCCGTGCTGTCCGGGCTGGCCGGGCTGGCCGGGCGCCCGCGCGCTACACCTGCAGGGTGACGTCCTCGCCAGGATCCAGCCAGGTGATCCGGTCAGCGAGCGCCGAGGCGGCGAGCACCTTCTCGGCCGGCCCGCGGTCCTGCTGGAAGTGCGACCATCCTTCGTAGTGGACCGGGACGACGTTCGTCGGCCCGACGAGCTCGATCAGCTCGCGACCCTCGCGGGCATCCATCGTGTAGCGGAACCAGCCCGAGAGGTAGCGGAACCGGACCGACCCGAGGTGCAGCAGCATCGTGCCGACCTTCAACCTCGCGGCGACCTCGCGCAGGCCCGGGTAGAGCACGGAGTCGCCGGTCACCCAGAGCTCGCCGTGCTCCTGACCGGCCCAGGCGAGCGAGAACCCGATCACCGGTCCGGTGATCGGGTCGCTGCCGACAGGCCCGTGCCGGCACGGGGTCGCGGTGATCGTGATCGGGTCCTTGCCGGGGGCCTCGAGAGTGGTGGTCTCCCAGGCGCCGAGGCCGATGCAGTGGCTGCCGAGCTTGGCCGCGGCCTTCTTGGTCGTGACCGTCGTGCCCCAGGACGGCAGCAGCTCCTGCGCGGACGGGTCGAGGTTGTCGCCGTGGTGGTGGTGGCTGACCAGGACCGCATCGATCCGGCCGAGGTCCGCGGCGGCGATCGACGGACCGGCCAGCTTGCGCGACGTCGTCCCCCAGCCGAAGAAGTAGCGCTTGCCCGGCGGGTCGAAGGTCGGGTCGGTGAGGATCCGCCACCCGCCGACCTCGATCAGTGCGGTCGGACCGCCGATGTGGGTGATCCGAACGCTGTCGGTCGGTGCCTTGGTCATGCACAGCACCGTAGTGGTCCTGGGGCGCCACGGTCGGGCCGGGCGGCCGGTGTCCCCGAGGTGGGCCCCCGCGTCCTGGGAGAAGATGGCTCATGACCTGCTTGTTCTGCGACATCGCCGCCGGCACCGTCCCGGCCGACGTGGTCCTGGCCGATGACGAGTTCGTCGCCTTCCTCGATATCCGACCTGTCTTCAAGGGGCACGTGCTGCTGGTTCCGCGCCAGCACGTGGTCACCCTGCCCGAGCTCCCGGCGGGGCTGCGCGACGGGTTCCTCGAGCGGGCGCAGCGGCTGGCGACCGCGATGGTCGAGGGACTCGGCGCGCAGGGTTCCTTCGTGGCGATGAACAACACCGTGTCGCAGTCGGTGCTGCACCTGCACTGCCACGTGGTCCCGCGGACGAAAGGTGACGGGTTGCGCGGGTTCTTCTGGCCGCGGACCAGGTACGCGGACGCTGCGGAGTCGGCCGACTACGCAGGGCGCGTCGTGGCGTCGCTCGCCTGAGCGGCCCCGTCGTTCTCCAGGGTTCCGCGCACGATCAGCCTCGGTACGCCGCGGACGTGGTTGCCGGTGCCGAGCGCTGCGATCCAGACGGCCAGGGCGCCCAGGACGAAGCCGCCGACGGCGTCCAGCGAGAAGTGCCAGCCGAAGTAGATGGTGGCGAGCACGGTCAGGGCCAGGTAGACCCACGCCACGGTGCGGATCACGCGGGAGGCGGCGATCAGGGTGAGGAAGAGGCAGACGGTGACCATGATCCCGACGTGCAGCGACGGGAACGCCGCGATGGTCTGCAGCGCGGCGGTGTTGTGCGGGTCGCCGCCGGGCCCACCGAGGGCCATGTCGGGCGGCAGCACCAGGGCCCGGTCGGTCGCGAGGTTCTCGACCAGCTCGGTGGTGTAGGTGCGCCTCAGGTCGTTGAAGTCGCCGGGAAAGCTGTACGCCGGTCCCAGGGTCGGCAGCGCGTAGTACCCGAGGGCGCCGAAGCCCCAGCACAGCGAGATCGCCGTGACGTACCAGGACCCGGCGGCCGGGTTCCGGGTGAAGATCAGCGCGATCGCGATCGACGCCGGGACCAGGACGATCCAGGAGACGTAGATGAAGGAGAAGAATTCGGCCGCGACCGTGGTGCCGAAGAGGCTGTGCAGAACGTTCGCGGGGTCGTGGCCGAACCAGAGCGCGTGGTCGATCTTCTCCAACCGACCGTCCCAGATGTGGCCGTTGACGAACGGGACGTAGCTCTTCAGGTTGCGGAACGCGGCGTAGCAGACGTACCAGGTTGCCAGCCCGCTGAGCGCGAACCCGGTGTGCCGCCGGTTCCAGCGCTCCCGGACGACCCCGACGAACGTGCCGCGGAAGTGGCTCCAGTCGTGCCGGCTGCGGCCCAGGGCGCGGGGCAGCACGTCGAGCAGCCAGGCGAACACCAGGATCATCGGGATCTGGATGTACGCCGGCACGACCACGCCGTCGGGATCCCTGATCGGGAGGGACTCCACCGAGGCGACCACGACGGTCGCCACCGCGAGTGCCACGGCGCACGCGCCCCCGAACATGAAGTTGGCTCGTCCCACGTCGTGCAGCCTAAGGGTTGCCTGGCCCGGCGGCGCAGACCGGCCTCGGTGTGCCGGGATCCGACGCCCTAGAGTGACACGCCCTAGAGTGACGCTGCTGCTCGTCCGCAGCGCTGCAGAAACAGAACCTGAACAGGAGCAGTCATGGGTCGTTATGACGGTCGCGTCGTGATCATCACCGGTGCCGCACGCGGAATCGGTGCGGGAACCGCCAAGCGGTTCGCCGAAGAGGGCGCAGCGGTCGCCATCTTCGACATCAACGAGGAGCAGGCGGCCCAGACCGCCGCGGAGCTCGGTGGCTCCGCCCAGGCGATCGGCGTCGGCGTCGACGTCACGAACGCGGCGTCGGTCGACGCCGGCGTCGCCCGGGTCATCGCGGAGCTCGGCGGCCTGCACGTGATCATCAACAACGCCGGCATCACCCGCGACAACCTGCTCTTCAAGCTCACCGAGGAGGACTGGGACTCGGTGATGAACGTGCACCTCAAGGGCGCGTTCCTGATGAGCAAGGCGGCGCAGAAGACGTTCGTCGACCAGAAGTACGGCAAGATCCTCAACCTCTCCAGCATCTCGGCGAACGGCAACCGCGGCCAGGCCAACTACTCGGCCGCCAAGGCCGGCGTCCAGGGGTTCACCCGGACCCTCGCCCTGGAGCTCGGTCCGTTCGGGGTCAACGTCAACGCGATCGCGCCCGGGTTCATCGCGACCGAGATGACCGACGACACCGCGCGCCGCCTCAAGATGGACGTCGACGAGTTCCGCAAGCTGAACGCCGAGGCGAACCCGGTGCGCCGGGTCGGCTTCCCCGAGGACATCGCTGCCGCCGCGGCCTTCCTCTGCAGCGACGAGGCGTCGTACATCACCGGTCAGACCCTCTACGTCGACGGAGGCGCGAAGATCTGACCCGTGGGTGCCTGCGCGACGATCTGAAAGTCGCTTGACACGCACTACTTTGGCGACACACGAGCCCCCCTCCCCGTATCGGGTGGGGGGTTCGGTCATGCTGGAGCACATGAGCTTCCGCCTTCCCGCTGCCCTGTCCGCTGCCCGCTCCCGCCGTCCCGCCGCGGCCGCGTTGTCCGCCGTCGTCCTGGCCAGCCTGGTGCTCGCCGGGTGCGGGGGAGGGGACAAGAAGGAGCCTGCAGCGGGCACCGATCCGCAGTCGACCGAGGACGGCACCCAGCTGGCAGCGGTCTGGCCGCTCACCGGGCTTCCCTCGGACGGGCGGACCCCGGACCACCCGGTGATCGTCGTGAAGGTCGACAACTCCCGCGCCAGCGACCCGCAGTACGGTCTCGGGTCGGCGGACCTGGTCGTGGAGGAGATGGTTGAAGGGGGCTACACCCGGCTCGCGGTGGCGTTCTACTCCACGCTGCCGAAGAAGGCCGGGCCGGTGCGGTCGGCGCGCGCCTCCGACATCGGGATCGTCACGCCGACGCACGCTGCCCTGGTGGCCAGCGGTGCGGCACCGGTCACCAAGCGCCGGTTGAACAAGGCCGGGGTGAGCTTCTACGAGGAGGGTGTCAGCGGTACCTACCGTGACGCCTCCGAGCACGACGCCCTGCACAGCGTCTTCATCGACCTGCCCAAGTTCGCGAAGACGATCAAGGACAAGTCCTACGTCCCCGGTCCGTACCTGCCCTGGGGGCAGGAAGCGGAGTTCACCGGGTCGCAGCCCGCGAAGTCGATCTCGGTCCGGTTCAGCGCGCAGACCACGACGAAGTTCAAGTTCGACGGCAAGCACTACCTGAACACCGACACCTACGCGCGCTCGGGCGACCAGTTCAAGGCTGACTCCGTGCTGGTGCTGCGCACTCGCGAGGGTGACGCCGGCTACCGCGACCCGGCCGGGAACCCGGTTCCGGAGACCCTGTTCTTCGGCAAGGGGCAGCTGTTGCTCTTCCACGGCGGCCAGCTGGTCCGGGGCACCTGGTCGAAGGAGAAGCGGGACTCGCCGTTGGTCCTCACCACTGCCGCTGGTCCGCTGACCGTCCCTGCCGGCCACGTCTGGATCGAGCTGCTTCCGCGCGACTCCGACGGTGGCTCCCTCACCTTCAAGTAGGAGCTGTCGCTACTCGATCCCGAGGGCCTGGTCCTCGGGATCGGAGAGCGGCACGCCGCTCTCGCCCAGAGCCCGCATGCCGGCCAGGATGAACGCCATCGCGCTCTCCACCTGAGCGACCGCAGCCTTGGGGTTCGCCGACGTGCTGACGCTCTCCCCGGCCGCGGAGAGCGCGCCGAAGAAGATCCGGCTGAAGGTCTCCAGCATCTCCGGACTGGTGTCGTAGGTGGCCTCCTGCAGCACCGACTTGACCATCTCCTGGACCAGGCCGAAGCTCGAGCGCTCCTCCTGCTCGCGGAAGCGCTCGTACCCCAGGACCGCCGGACCCTCCTGGATCACGACGCGCTGGTACCCCGCGTCCTGGACGATGTCCATGAAGGCGCGCAGTCCGACCAGGGCCTTGTCCCAGGGGTCGCGGCTCCCCTTGAGAGCCTTGCGGACCCGGGTGACGGCATCGGTCTCGATCTTCTCGAAGACCGCTTCGAAGATGGCCTGCTTGCCGCTGAAGTGGTGGTAGAGGGCGCCCTTGGTGACCCGGGCGCTGGTCACGATCGCGTCCAGGCTGGTCGCGGCGTAGCCCTGGCTGGTGAACAGCTTGGTGGCCTCGTCGACCAGCGCCCGCTTCGTCGAGGCGGAGTACTGGGCCCGCCGCGACACGCTGGGCACCTTGGGCACCTTGGGCAGTGTCGAGCGCAGTTTCTCGGCGGGGGAGCGGCTGGCCATCCGACCAGTCTAGGCAGGGACACCCGCTCGTGTGTGAGACGTCACGGTCTCGAAACGCCGTTCCAGATTGCCGACCCGGAGTCGGCTGCATACTCTGAGTACGTACCAACGGTATGTGAAGAAAGGATGTGGACCATGACCTGGAACGCTTTCCATCACCGTGGAGAAATCCTCCAAGCCGTGATCGACGCAGCGGACTCCCGTCTCGACGGGATCCTGCCCATGGACATTCCGGGGGTCCCCGAGACCTTCGCGAGTGAACTCGACCTGATCGGTGCCCTCGCCCTGAAGTGGCACGCCCGGCTCTCGGGCAACATCGAGCGCGAGCTCATGGCACAGCCCCTGGACCTCGAGGCTGCGATCAGCAACGCCTGGCGCGTCAGCAGCCACGAGGCTCCTGGCATCCGGTTGATCATCGACCACTACACCGAGTCGCCCAGCGACCCGGAGATGGCCGCTGCTCTCTCCCGGGCGCAGGAGCGCGAGTGGCTCAAGCTGGCCTCCGCGGCCGGTCTGGCCAGTGACAACAGCGCCCCGGCGATCCGTGCCGGTGAGCGTGTCACCCGTAATGCCCGTGTGGGTCTGCCGGCCCCGGTGCCGAGGACCGCGGGCGCCCCGACTGTCGACGTTGTGGACTCTCCCTCCCTCGTCGATCGGATCCGGGCGGTTCTCGCCGCCTGATCCCACTCCCACGGCGATCCCCGGGCCTCTCCCTCCCTCTGAGGTCCGGGGATTCGTCTTTTCCAGAAGTCGGTGCTCTCGCAGGAGGGTGGCAGGATGGAGACATGGATCCGGCGCCGGGGCACTTGCTGATCGCGTCTCCGACGCTGGACGACCCGCACTTCGCCCGCACGATCGTGCTGCTGCTGGACGCCGGCCACGACGGCGCTCTCGGTGTGATCCTGAACCGGCCGTCCGAGGTCCCGGTCGGCGAGGTCCTCGCCGGTTGGGGTGAGGTGGTCTCCGGACCCGGAGTGCTCTTCCAGGGCGGGCCCGTGGAGACCGACAGCGCGTTGGCGATCGCCGACGTGGCTGCCGCCGAGGGTGCCCCGGGCGCGTCGGACGAGGACGAGCCGGTCGGCTGGCGGCGGGTTTTCGACGACGTCGGGATGGTCGACCTCGATGTTCCGGTCGAGCTGGTCGCGCCCGCGTTGCGCGGGCTGCGGATCTTTGCCGGGTACGCCGGCTGGTCGGCCGGACAGCTCGAGGACGAGATCGCCGAGGGCGCCTGGTACGTCGTCCCGAGCGAGACCCGGGATGCCTTCCAGACGCACCCGGACCGGCTCTGGGCCGAGGTGCTGAGGCGTCAGGGCGGCCAGCTCGCGATGCTCGCGACGATGCCGGTCGAGCCCAACCTGAACTGAGCCGATCCGCAGGTCGAGTCGGGCTAGGATGCGCAGATGGGTACGGACACGCCACGCATCGGTTTCGGGACCGACGTCCTCGAGGACGAGCGGGTCGTCACGGACCCCGTCAGCACCGAGGCGGGTGATCACGAGCGGTTCTCGCACTACGTCCCCAAGGACAAGCTGATGGAGGCGATGGTCAACGGCACGCCGGTGATCGCGCTCTGCGGCAAGGTCTGGGTGCCGAGCCGCGACCCGCAGAAGTTCCCGGTCTGCCCGGACTGCCGGGAGATCTGGGACGGCATGAACGACGACGGCGCCGAAGGTGGACCTGAGTGATCCGCTCGATCCCTGCGGCGCTCCTCCTGTCGCTGTGCCTGCTGGCTGCCCCGGTGGTGGGAGCGCCCGCCACCGCGTCGGGTGCCGTGGTCTGCGCTGACGGCGTCGGCGCCGCGCGCGGATCGTTCGCGCACGACCCCCTGACAGCGACCCCGGCCGTCAAGGCGAGCGTCGAGCGCGAGGTGGCCGCCGAGACCCGGGCCCGTCGCGCCCGGTCAGCACGTACCGGCGCTGACCCGCTGCCGGCCCAGATCGTCGTTCCGGTCCGGATCCACATCATCCACGGCAAGCACGCCCGGGACCGAGCCGTCACCCGCAACGACGCTCGCAAGATGTTCTACACCCTGCGCGCCGGCTTCAACGGAGCCCAGGACCCGACGATGACGCCCACCGGGATCCGCTTCGAGCTGCGCCCGATCAGCGTGACCCGCAACGACCGGTGGTTCCACGCGAGTCCGGGCAGCAAGGCCGACCGGGAGATGCACCGGTCCCTGCACAGCGGTGTGCGCCGGTCGCTGAACATCTACCTGAACAACCTCACCTTCGACGGGGGCACGTTGCTGGGCATCGCCCGGTTCCCCTGGCTGGCCGGTGCTTACCCGCTGCTGGACGGGGTGACGATCAACGTCGAGTCGCTCCCCGGCGGTCGGGCCCGTGGGTACAACCTCGGCGACACCGTGATCCACGAGACCGGTCACTGGTTCGGGTTGTTCCACACGTTCGAGGGCGGCTGCGAGAGCCCGGGTGACTACGTGAACGACACTGCTCCGGAGGCAGAGCCGAGCTTCGAGTGCGACCTGACCCGGGACACCTGTCCGACGGATCTGCCGGCCGGCTGGGTTGAGGGCGACCCGGAGCCGGAGCCGGTGCTCGACCCGGTGCGCAACTTCATGGACTACTCGTACGACACCTGCATGAACCACTTCACCCCCGACCAGCGGACCCGCGCCGTCACCCTCTTCATGCGCTACCGGTACGGGCGTTGAGCAGCGACCTCTTCTCGTCGGACGATGCGCCTGCTCCGCTGGACAAGATCTCGCCGGCGTACCCGGCACGAGCCGCGTGGGGCACGGCGACCAGTCTGCGTGCCTGGCAGTCCGAGGCGATCGCCCAGTACTTCGGCTCGGACCCGCGGGACTTCCTCGCGGTGGCGACCCCCGGCGCCGGCAAGACGACCTTCGCGCTGACCATCGCCGCCGAGCTGCTCTCCCGCCGGATCATCGACCGGGTCACGGTGGTGGCCCCGACCGAGCACCTCAAGACCCAGTGGGCCCAGGCCGCGGCCAAGGTCGGGATCCCGATCGATCCGACCTACTCGGGCGGGAAGGGCAGGACCAGCGGGGACTACGTCGGCATCGCGGTCACCTACGCCGGCGTGGCAGCCAACCCGCTGGCGATGCGGATCCGGACCGAACGGTTCAAGACCCTGGTGATCCTCGACGAGATCCACCACGCCGGTGACGCCCGGTCCTGGGGGGAGGCGATCCGGGAAGCCTTCGAACCGGCCCGCCGGCGACTCGCGCTGACCGGGACGCCGTTCCGGTCCGACATCAACCCGATCCCCTTCGTGAACTACCAGCCTGACAGCGACGGGGTTCCGCGTTCGGTGGCCGACTACAGCTACGGGTACGGTCCGGCGTTGCGCGACCACGTGGTGCGACCGGTGCTCTTCTGGGCGTACGGCGGCGATCTGCAGTGGCGCACCCGGGCCGGCGACGAGGTCTCGGCGCGGTTGGGTGAGCCGCTGACCAAGGACCTGGCCGCCCAGGCCCTGCGGACGGCCCTGGATCCGCGGGGGTCGTGGATCGAGTCCGTCCTGGAGGCTGCCGACAAGCGGCTCTCCGAGGTGCGCAAGAACGTGCCGGACGCCGGTGGGCTGGTGATCGCCAGCGACCAGGACTCCGCACGCGCCTACGCGGCCGTGCTCGCAGCGGTCGCGGGGGAGAAGCCGACCGTGGTGCTCTCCGACGAGAAGGCGGCCTCCAAGCGGATCGAGAAGTTCGCCGAGGACGGTTCCCGCTGGATGGTCGCGGTGCGGATGGTCTCCGAGGGTGTCGACGTCCCGCGGCTGGCGGTGGGGGTCTACGCCACCAACACCGGGACGCCGCTCTTCTTCGCCCAGGCGATCGGGCGGTTCGTCCGGTCGCGGAGCCGGGGGGAGACCGCTTCGATCTTCCTGCCGTCGAGTCCGTCGCTGCTCGGCTTCGCCTCCGAGATGGAGCTCGAGCGTGATCACGTGCTGGGTCGCAAGGTCAGCGACGAAGGCGACATCTTCGCCGCTGAGGACGCGATGATGCGCGAGGCCCAAGCGGGCGACGCGGCGTCCGACGAGCTGGACTCGCTGCCCTTCGAGGCGCTCGGCTCGAGTGCGACCTTCGCCCACGTCCTCTACGACGGTGCCGAGTTCGGGCACGCGGGGGAGGTGCACGTCGGCTCGGACGAGGAGATGGACTTCCTGGGGATCCCAGGTCTGCTCGAGCCGGACCAGGTGCGCAGCCTGCTGCAGGGCCGGCAGAAGCAGCGTCGGGACCTGAACGAGGAGCTGCGCACCGCCGACGGTGCGCGCTCGGTCGAGGAGGGGAGGGATGTCGCGGCGCACGAACGGCTGGCGATCCTCCGCCGCGAGCTCAACGGCCTGGTCGCGGCCTGGAACCACCGGACCGGCCAGCCGCACGGGGTCACCCACGCTGCGTTGCGCAAGGACTGCGGTGGTCCGCCCGCTGCGGTGGCGACCGCGGCCCAGCTGCAGGCCCGGATCGACCGGGTCCGGGAGTGGGCGACCCGGAAGTCGTCCTAGCGGCCGGACCAGGCGCACAGGCGCACAGGCGCACAGGTGCACAGGCGCACAGGTGCGGTCGGGGGTGGTTGGGGGTTGGTCGTACCTCGGGGATCTAGGCGGTGCGAGTCGGGCGCCGTCCCCGGAGCTCCACGAACTGCTGCTCGAGATGCCGGCGCACCATCGGGACACACTCGTCGGCCCGGATCATTCCGGTGCAGACGCTCTCGGTCGCTCCGACCACGAGGGCGACGAGCCGGAGGACCTCGAAGCCGCGGGCGGCGTCTGGTAGCTCCTCCGGGACGGCGCGATCGGCGAGAGCCGCGAGGAGTACCTGACCACTGCTCTCGGCGGAGCGGGCCCAGTCGGCGTCGGGGAACCCGCGGAGGAGAAGGCGCCTGGCACTGGCGTCCTCCGCACGTTCGGGCGTGCACGGAAGCGACCGGAGGATCTCGTTCCACGCAGCTGCTCGGGCGTCCCCGCGGGGTAGCTCGCCGGGTACAGGCTGGCCGAGGCGCGCCCGTTCTCTGCGGTCGAGAAGCTGCATCCCCAGGCGCGGAAGGTGGACCGCAGAGGGCATGAGACGCCGGAGCGTCATGACCGAGACTCCTACCTCCGAGGAGACCGCGGGGTAGCTGATGCGGCGCGTGCCGTCCCGGAGCGTGATCGTGAGGACGGCCTGACGCATCTCGTCGAACCGGTCGGAGTAGTCAGCGAGCTTCGACATGAGCCCTTCCTACCCGCGGGCGCCGACGGTTCTGTGCGTGAGCGGCTCCCTGCCGGACGAACAACCCTCAATTACTTTTCTGATACGCCGGGGTAACAGAAACGAAAATCGGGGTGGGTCGGTGCGGACTAGAACGGTGGGGCGCCGAGGCCGGTGATCCGGAACCTGCCCCAGGGATCGACGTCGGCAACCTTGCCGGCGGCGACGCCGTGCGGTGTCCGGAGTGCAACGGTGGCTCCCGAGCGGTGCCGTGCGACGAGGTCCTCGCTGGCATCGATCCGGCCGTACCAGTGGAACCTGCCGTCGATCGGCTGGAAGTGACCGCGCAGCTGCACCTGGACGCTGATCGCGGTCGCGCCGCCGGCCTCGAGAACCTCGGCAGGGCCGGTGTACGCCTCGCCGGTCTCGTGCTGGCCGGTCTGGTGCTGGCCGGTGTGGTGCTG
Source organism: Propionibacteriales bacterium (assembly GCA_026392455.1). Classification (GTDB taxonomy): domain Bacteria; phylum Actinomycetota; class Actinomycetes; order Propionibacteriales; family Nocardioidaceae; genus Marmoricola. The sequence goes on from JAPLCB010000004.1 coordinate 33,268, forward strand.
GCCTGTCTCGTGCTGGCCTGTCTCGTGCTGGCCTGTCTCGTGCTGGCCGGTCTCGTGCTGGCCGGTCTCGTGCTGGCCGGCCTGGGGCGCGTCCATCAGGCGTCCTTGCGTCGGGGGGAGGGCTTCTTCGTCGCCGGCCTGATCAACCGGAGCTCCCCGGTGGAGTCCAACGAGACCCCGTTGTCGGCGGCGAAACCGCTGAAGGCGTGCCAGATGAAGGAGGCCAGGTACGACGAGGTCGCCGACCGGCTCATGATGTCGCGGCGCAGATACCACTCGCCGACCGACAGGCCCATCCCGATCAGCCCGTGCGCCCACGGCTCGGCGCCGGCGGAGTCGATGTTCAGGCGCCGCAGTGCGTCGCCCATCAGCTTGGCGATCGTGGTCGCGATCTCCTCCTTGCCGTCCGCCAGGGGGTCGTCGGCGTTGCGGTGCTCGACCAGGAGCAGGAAGACCTGTGGGTGCTCGCCGAGGAACTCCAGGTACGCGTCGCAACCGGCGTAGACCCGGTCACGCATGCTCATCGAGCCGCTGTCGAGCAGCACCGGCACCAGCAGCTCGATCACCTTCGCGGCGCCCCACTGGCCCACGGCCCGGTAGAGATCGTCCTTGTCGGCGAAGTACCGGTAGAGCACCGGCTTGCTCACACCTGCCGACGTGGCGATCTGGGCGATCGAGGCGCTCGGTCCGTGGGCGTCGATCGCACTGACCGCTGCTGCCACCAGCTCGGCACGACGGGCCTCGCGGTGATCGTCCCACCGGGTGCTCCGGCCGTCGCCGTCCTTGGGGGCCGGGTCCTTGACTCGAGTTGCCATGTGAGTCACCCTACCGGTACCTGTTACTAGAAGTAACACCAATGCCGATATCGGAGGAACCGACGTGACCGCGACTCTGGACAACGACAGCCACCTGGTGGAACGCCTGCTCAAGTCCTCGGCCAAGCAGTCCTACGACCCTGACGTCGACATCGACTGGAGCGCTCCCGCGGTGCCGGGGCTGTGGTTCATGCAGCCCGAGCGGATGTCGCTCTACGGGACCGCGCTGTGGGACCAGCTCACCCCGGAGCAGCAGATCGAGCTCTCCAAGCACGAGATCGCGTCGATCGCGAGCGTCGGTCTTTGGTTCGAGATCGTCCTGATGCAGCTGTTGCTCAAGGACGTCTACCGCAACGACCCGACCTCGGCCCGGACCCACTACGAGCTGACCGAGATCGCGGACGAGTGCCGGCACTCGACCATGTTCGGACGAGCGATCGGGCACTTCGGGGCGCCGGCGTACGGGCCTCGGCCGGCCGCGCGCAAGATCGGGAACGTGGTCCCCAACCTGCTGCGGGGCGCGAGCGCCTACGCCGCCACCCTGATCGGCGAGGAGCCGGTGGACCGGTGGCAGCGCGACATGATGCACGACGACCGGATCCAACCGGTGGTCCGGATGGTGTCCAGGATCCACGTGGTCGAGGAGGCCCGGCACGTGTCCTTCGCGCGCGACGAGCTGGAGAAGTCCCTGCAGGGGATCTCGAAGCGGGCCCTGAAGTGGCACCAGTACGTGGTGTCGCAGGCAGCGTTCGTGACGATGCGGTCGCTGGTGCACCCGGATGTGTACAAGTCCGTCGGCATCGACCCGATGGTCGGCCGCCGGGCAGCACTCGGCAACCCGAACTACCAGGCCTCGATCGCGTGGATGGGCGAGAAGATGATGCCGTACCTGGCCGAGCAGGGCCTGATCCCGACGTCAGGACGGATCCGGGAGACCTGGCACGACTCGTTCCTGCTGCCGCGCTGAATCCTCACAGCACCTTCGACAGGAACGCCCGCGTCCGTTCGTGCTGCGGGTTGCCCAGCACGTCCCGCGGGGCACCCTCCTCCAGGATGACGCCGTCGTCCATGAACACCAGCTTGTCGCCGACCTCGCGGGCGAAACCCATCTCGTGGGTCACCACCATCATCGTCATGCCCTCGGACGCCAGCTGGCGCATGACGTCCAGGACGTCGCCGACGAGCTCCGGGTCCAGCGCGCTGGTCGGCTCGTCGAACAACATCATGTCGGGGTCCATCGACAGGGCGCGGGCGATCGCGACCCGCTGCTGCTGCCCTCCGGAGAGGTGCGCCGGGTAGGCCTCGGACTTCTCGGAGAGACCGACCTTCTCCAGGTTGGTCCGCGCCACGACCTCGGCCGCGGCCTTGGTGCGCTTCTTCACGCGCCGCTGGGCGATGGTCAGGTTGTCGAGGACCGTCATGTGCGGGAAGAGGTTGAAGGACTGGAACACCATCCCGATCCGGCTGCGGACAGCGTCGAGGTCGACCTCGGGGTCGGTGATGTCGGTGCCCTCCACCAGGACGATTCCCGACGTCGGTTCCTCGAGCCGGTTCACGCAGCGCAGCAAGGTGGACTTGCCGGAACCGGACGGTCCGATCACGCAGACGACCTGTCCGTCCTCGACGGTGAAGTCGATGCCCTTGAGGACCTCGTTGTCACCGAAGGACTTGTGCAGGTCGCGTACCTCGATCGCGGCGGTCATGCGGTCACCGTGCCTTCTTGGTTCGTCGTTCGAGGTACGCCACCAGCTGGGTCAGCGGCAGGGTGATGACCAGGTACAGCACAGCCGCCGCGATCAGCGGAGTGGCGTTGCTCGTCGTGTTCAGGGCGTCCGAGGAGAAGTTCGTGAGCTCCTTCTGACCGAGGCCCACGCCGGCTACCTGGATCAGCGACGTGTCCTTGAGGAGCAGGACGAACTCGTTGGTCAGCGGCGGGATGATGATCCGCACGGCCTGGGGGAGCACGACGGTGAACATGGTCCGGGTCTCGCTCATGCCCAAGGAGCGGGCTGCTTCGACCTGCCCCTGGGGCACCGCCTGGATGCCGGCGCGAATCGTCTCTGCCATGTAGGCCGCAGAAACCACGATCAGGGCGGTGATGGCCGCGCCGCGGGCCTCGCCGGGCAGTGCCGCGCCGAACGCGATCGGAATGGCGAACGCGAACATGATGATCACGATCAGGACCGGCAGGCCGCGGAAGAACTCGATGAACACCGTCGCCGCCCAGCGGTACGGACCGATCGGCGACAGCTTCATCAAGGCGAGCGCGAAGGCCACCACGAGGCCACCCGTGAACGCGATCGCCGTGTAGAGGACCGTGTTCTTGGCGCCTTCGAGGAAGATGTCCGGCCAGATCTCGTCGAAGATCTCCCGATCGAGGAAGTTGGTCCGGATCGCCTTCCAGTCAGCGATCAGGACCAGCGTCACGACGGCCGCGACGAAGAGCGCGTAGAGCGCTCCGTGTCGCAGCCGCCGTTGGGTGGATCGCTTCATGCGGCCACGTCACTGCGCTCGATCACTGGACTGCACTCGATCACTGGACTGCGCTCGATCACTGGACCGCGCTCGATCACTTAACTGCGAAGTACTTGTCGTAGATCGTCTGGTACTCGCCGCTGTCGCGGAGGGCCTGGAGCTGCTCGTTCACCGCATCGAGCAGCTTGGTGTTGTCCTTCTTGGTGCCGAAGCCGTAGTTCTCGTCGGTGTCGTAGGTCTCGATGACCGTGAACTTGCCGGCCTGCTTCTCGTCCTTCTGGTGGTCGAGGTTCACCGGCAGGTCCTGCAGGATCGCGTCGATCTGCCCGGCGATCAGCGCCGTGTACATCTTCCCGTCGTCGGAGAACTGGACGCGGTCGGCCTCGGGTGCGTTCTCTGCGGTGTACGTCTCGCCGGTGGTGCCCTTCTGGACCCCGACCTTCTTGCCGGCCAGGTCGGCGATCGACGTGATGTCCGAACCGGTCGGGACCAGGAGTGACTGCTTGGAGGCGTAGTAGCCGTCCGTGAAGCCGATCTTCTCCTTGCGCTTGTCGTTGATCGTCATGGCGCTGGCGCCCAGGTCGCACTGGCGGCTGTTGAACAGGATGCCGCCCTGGAGGGCGTCGAAGTCGGAGTCCTTGATCTCGACCTTGACACCCAAGCCCTTGGCGATGGCGGCGACCAGGTCGATGTCGAAGCCGGAGTAGCCCAGATCGGCGGTCGAGTCGAAGTCCTCGAACGGCGGGTACGGCACGTCCGAGCAGACCTTCAGGGTGCCCGAGCTGATCAGTCCCAGGTCCTTGGCAGCCGTGCCGGTGCTGGTGCCGTCGTCGTCGCCGTCACTGCCGCAGGCGGCCAGGACCAGGCTCATTGCCGAGGCGAGCGCAAGGCCTCGGACCACGTTTCGAATCGTCATGGATCGGACCTTAGACCCGAAACCGCGGGGCCGGGGAACCGGAAAGCGCCTCGTCCCCGAATGGTTACAAGGTCGTAACCGAGGCTGCCCCCGGACCCGAGCGAGCGCAGTGCCGGACTGGCGAAGGGGGTCGTACGGCGGTCCCGGTGTAGATTCAGGCCCGGAGCCGTCCGCGGCTCCGCGAACGTGACCCCTGGGGGAAGTCGGTCCGAAGCCGACGCTGACCCGCAGCCGTAGGTCGTCCGATCCGCACCGGGTCGGCCGATGAGCCGGATTACCCGGGACGATCGTTGGCTCCTGTTGAACCCGTCGAGGAACGCGGGGCGGAGCCTGGGTGCTCCGTCGATCCCGGGTTCGGTCCCGGGGAGAGGGACCATGAAGCGCACCGTTGCGGCAGCCGTGCTCGGCACGATCGCCGCCTGCTCGGCGTTCTTCGCTGCCACCGGACCGGCGTACGCCGCGAGCTGCTCCGCCTCGCAGATCACCGTGGTCGTCCAGTTCCCGTCGCGGACCGAGATCGGCTGCTCCGCCGGCAACGTCGGTTCCGGGTACGACGCCCTCCGATCTGCCGGCTTCTCCTACACCCTCGCCACCGGCAACGGCGCGGGTGCGATCTGCGGCATCGACGGCTACCCGCGCACGACCTGTGCCTCGATGCCCCCGGCGAACGCCTACTGGGCCTACTTCCGGGGCAAGCCTGGCGGGGGTTGGACCTACAGCACCGTCGGTGGTGGCTCCTCGAACGCTGACCCGGGGACGGTCGAAGGCTGGCGGTTCCAGGACACGAGCACGAGCACGCCGCCGAGCAGTCCGCCGCCGGGCCCGGCGAACCCGAGTCCGACGAGCGCTCCGACGAAGAAGCCGGTCGTCACGCCCACCCGCAGCCCCGGCTCCGCGCCCACCCGCCTCGTCGCCCCCGACGCCACGGCGACAGCGACCGGAAGTGCCGTCGCCGACAGCTCGCCGAGCGCGAGCGCGAACGCCAGCGACCTGCCGCTGACGGGTTCTCCGACCGTCGGTGCGAGCACCTCGGCGACCGCCCCGACCGACGCCACCCTGGCGGCCGGGCCCGCGGAGACCTCGGTGGAGGACTCCGCGTCCTCCGGCGGCCTGTCCTGGATCTGGGGCCTGGTCCTGCTCGGTGTGCTCGCCGCCGCCGGTGGCGGCACCGTCCTCCTCCGACGCCGGGGCTGACGTTGGGCTCGACCGGGCAGCTGCCGCGCGCCCTGCACCCGTTGGCGTGGTGGGGCTGGGCCATCGGCCTCGCGGTCGCAGCAAGCATGACCACCAACCCGCTGCTGCTCGCCCTGGTGCTCGGTGTCGTCTGGCTGGTCGTCCTGGCCCGGCGGTCGGACTCGCCCTGGGCGCGGGCGTTCCGGATCTACGTCGCGCTGGCGGTCGTGATCGTGGTCGTCCGGGTCGTGCTGCACGTCCTGGTCGGCTTCAAGTGGGGCGACCACCTGCTCTTCCGGCTGCCGTCGGTCGGCCTGCCCGAGTGGGCCGCCGGGATCAACCTGCTCGGCCCGGTCTACCTCGAGGGGTGGCTGGCAGCCCTCGTCGAAGGGCTGAAGCTCGGCACCCTGGTGATCGCGATCGGCGGGGCCAATGCCCTGGCCAACCCGAAGCGGCTGCTGCGGTCGCTTCCGAACGCGCTCTACGAGGTCGGCACCGCCGTCGTCGTCTCGGTCAGTGTCGCCCCGCAGCTGGCCCAGAGCGTGCAGCGCGTGCTCCGGGCCCGGCTGCTCCGCGGCGAGTCCGGGCTCGGTCTGCGTGCCCTGGCGCAGGTTGCCCTCCCGGTCCTGCAGGACACCTTGGACCGGTCGCTGATGCTGGCCGCGGCGATGGAGTCCCGCGGCTACGGCAGCAGTCGTGGGTCGCGTCCCGCGCGGCGGCGGCTGACCGGTTCTCTGACGCTGCTCGGGCTGGTCCTGCTCGCCTTCGGCATGTACGGCGTCCTGGACCCGCTCGGCACCACCGGCGACTGGGGCGTGCCGATCCTCGCCGTCGGCGTAGCGATGTCCGTGGCCGGGATGGCGTACGGCGGTCGCGAGCTCAGGGTCACCCGCTACCGGTCCGACCCGTGGCGTGCCGCCGAGACCCTCACCGTGCTCAGCGGCCTCGCCGCGGCCGCCGGCACCGCGGTCAGCCGTTCCATCGCTCCGGACCTGTTGGTGATGCCGTTGCAGCCGATCGCGGCTCCCGGGCTGCCGGTGCTGGCGGCGCTGGGGATCACGCTCGCCGCGCTGCCGGCGTTCGTCACGCCCCGCACCCCGAGCAGCCACCGGGCACAAGCGCCGGTGCTGCGGGTGTCGGGCGAGCTGAGCGAGGTGGCCGGATGACGGCGATCTCGTTGCGGTCCGTCTCGGTCACCTACGCCGACGCCACGGCACCCGTGATCGACCAGGTCGACCTGGAGATCGCCGAGGGGGAGCTCGTCCTGGTGGTCGGACGGACGGGATCCGGCAAGAGCACCCTGCTCGGCGCCCTGAACGGGCTCGTCCCGCACTTCACCGGCGGTACCCTGACCGGCACGGTGTCGATCCACGGCCGCGACACCCGTGACCACCGTCCTCGCGATCTCGCCGACCTCGTCGGGGTCGTCGGCCAGGACCCGTTGGCCGGGTTCGTCACCGACACCGTCGAGGAGGAGCTCGCCTACGGGATGGAGCAGCTCGGCCTGGCTCCGGACGTGATGCGCAAACGGGTGGAGGAGACCCTCGACCTGCTCGGCATCGCCGACCTGCGCGACGCGCCGCTGGCCGACCTGTCCGGCGGCCAGCAGCAGCGGGTCGCGATCGGCTCGGTGCTCACCACCCACCCGAAGGTGCTGGTCCTCGACGAGCCGACCTCGGCCCTGGACCCGACCGGCGCCGAGGAGGTGCTCGCCGCCATCACCCGCCTGGTCCACGACCTCGCGATCACCGTCGTGGTCGCCGAGCACCGGGTCGAGCGCGTCCTGCAGTACGCCGACCGGGTGCTGCACGTGGTCGACGGCCGGGTCGAGTCCGGCGCTCCGGCGGAGATCATGCGGACCTCGACGATTGCCCCGCCGGTCGTGGAGCTCGGTCGATGGGCCGGCTGGCACCCGCTGCCGCTGTCGGTCCGGGACGGCTGGCGCGCGGGGGCCAGCCTGCGCGCCCGGTTGGGCACCCCGCCGGTTGAGGAGGTTGCGCAGCAACCGTCTCGGAACCCCGGACAGCCGGTCCTCACCGCCACGAAGCTCTCCGTGCGGCACGGCGACCTCGTTGCCGTCCGCGAGGTCGACCTCGTGCTGCGGACCGCCGAGGTAGCCGCGCTGATGGGCCGCAACGGCGCCGGCAAGTCCAGCCTGATGTGGGCGCTGCAGGGATCCGGCAAGCGGGCCGGCGGCACCGTCGGCATCGGCGGCGTCGATCCCGCAGACCTGACCCCCGCGGTACGTCGCACCCGGGTCGGCCTGGTGCCGCAGACGCCGGCCGACCTGCTCTACCTGCCCACCGTTGCGGCCGAGTGCGCGCAGGCGGACGCGGAGACCGGCTCGCGGCCGGGCACGGCGCGGGGGCTGCTGGACCGGATCGTCCCCGGGATCGCCGCGGAGACCCACCCTCGTGACCTCTCCGAGGGCCAGCGGCTCGGCCTGGTGCTGGCGATCCAGCTCGCCGCCCGCCCGCAGGTGCTGATGCTCGACGAGCCGACCCGCGGCCTGGACTACCAGGGGAAGGCCGCGCTGGCCGAGGTCCTGCGCGAGCTGGCGGGCAGCGGCCACGCGGTCCTGCTCTCCACCCACGACGTCGAGTTCACCGCGATCGTCGCCGACCGGGTCCTGGTACTCGCTGCCGGTGAGCTCGTCGCGGACGGCCCTACGGCCGAGGTGGTCACCTCGAGCCCGGCCTTCGCCCCCCAGGTCGCCAAGGTGCTCGGGCACGGTCTGCTGACCGTGGCCGACGCGGTCGAGCGGTTCGGGAGGATGCCATGAGCTCGGCGACGAGTGCCCCGCGCGCGATCGCCCTGCGGCCGCGTTCCGCGGTCGCGGTCGCCGTCGCCACGGTCGCAGGCCTGATGGCCTTCTGCTGGCCGCTGCTCGTGCGGGACGGGTCGGTGCTCGCCGAGAACACGATGGCGCCGCTGATCCTGGGTGCGTTGATGCCGGTCGTCCTCGCGGTGGTGCTCTTCGAGATCAGCGAGGGCGGCCTGGACCCCAAGGCGATCGCGATGCTCGGCGTGCTCGCGGCGATCGGCGCGGCGATCCGTCCGCTGGGCGCGGGGACCGCAGGCATCGAGACCGTGTTCTTCCTGCTGATCCTCGGCGGCCGGGTGTTCGGCGCCGGCTTCGGGTTCGTCCTGGGAGCCACGACCCTCTTCGGCTCGGCACTGTTCACCGGCGGTGTCGGGCCGTGGCTGCCCTACCAGATGATCGGGGCGGCCATCGTCGGGCTGCTCGCCGGCCTCCTGCCGCCGGTGCGGGGGCGGGCCGAGCTGCTGATGCTGGCGGCGTACGGTGCCGTCTCCGGGCTTCTCTACGGACTTCTGATGAACCTGTCGTTCTGGCCGTACAGCCTGGGCTACAAGACCGAGATCAGCTTCGTCGTGGGGGACTCGGTCCTGGAGAACCTGCACCGGTTCGTCGTTTTCGAGGTCACGACGTCGCTGGGCTGGGACCTGGTCCGCGGCCTGACCAACGTGGTCCTGGTCCTCGTCACCGGCCCCGCGATCCTGGCAACCCTGCGCCGCGCGGCTCGCAAGGCAGCCTTTGCCGGTCGAGGTGCGAGCCACAGCGATCCTCGAAACCTCAGCACCAGCGATCGACGATCTCCCGGAGCACCTTGAGGCTGCGGTTGGTCGCCGGGCCGACGGTCCGCTCGAGCTTCGGGTTCGCCAGCTTGGCCTGGCCGTAGGGGATGTCGTAGAGCAGGTGCACGGCCCGGCCCCGGGCGATCACGGTCTCGCCCGGCAGGCTGAGTTCGGCTGCTGCCTCAGCGACGGCCGCGGTGACCGGTGTCTTGAGCAGGCTGACGTAGTGCGCGTACGACGGAGGACTGTCGGGGACCCCGTCCGCCTCGGCGACCAGGGCCTTCAGGTCGGACGGCGAGAACACCATCGTCGGCACCTCGAACCCTCGATCGGCCAGGAAGACCCGCTCGAGGTCGGCCTCCACCTTGGCCGTCGAGCGCAACGGCGAGCTGATCCGGACGTTGCCGGTCTGGATGTACGTGTCGACCCCGTCAGCACCTCCGTACCCGGCCGCTTCCAGCGCGGCGCGCAGGTCGGCGGTCCGGTACTGACGTTTGCCGATGTTGACCGCTCGGAGGAAGCCGATATAGGTGGGCACCCCACTACGTTAGTGCGCATGTACCCCGGAACCTGGGCAGCGACCACCCCCGACAAACCCGCCGCAATCATGGCTGGCTCCGGCGAGATCCTCACCTACGGCGAGCTCGAGGACCGCAGCGCGCGGCTCGCCCGCTTCCTGTACGACGAGGGTCTGCGCACCGGTGACGTGATCGCGGTGCTCACCGACAACCGGCTCGAGGCCTTCGTCGCCTACTGGGCCGCCCTGAGGTCGGGCCTCTACATCACCGCGGTCAACCACAACCTCTCGGTCGACGAGGCCGCGTACATCGTCGAGGACTGCGGCGCCCGGGTGCTGATCGTCTCGGCAGCCAAGGCCGACCTGGTCGAGGGTGTCGTTGCTGCGACCGACGTCGCGCTGCTGCTCGCCTACGGCGGCCCGGTGGCCGGCTTCGCGAGCTTCGAGGAGGCGGTGGCCGGGGCATCGCCGGAGCCGCTCCCGGCACAGCCGCACGGCGACGACTTCCTCTACTCCTCGGTCACCACCGGTCGACCCAAGGGCATCAAGCTGCCGCTGCTTCCGATCAGCATCGACGAGCCGGGCTACATGTACGTGACGATCTTCGGTGGGTTGTTCGGCTACGGCACCGAGACGGTGTACCTCTCGCCGGCGCCGTTCTACCACGCAGCACCGTTGCGGTTCATGGGCGTCGTCCAGGCGCTCGGCGGGACGGTCGTGGTGATGGAGAAGTTCGATGCCGAGGGCTTCCTCGCCGCGGTCGAGCAGTACCGGGTGACCGATACCCAGGTCGTGCCGACGATGTTCGTCCGGCTCCTCAAGCTCCCCGCCGAGCGTCGGGCGGCGGCCGACACCTCGTCGTTCCGGACCGTCGTGCACGCCGCTGCTCCGTGCCCGGTCGAGGTCAAGCGCCAGATGATCGACTGGTTCGGTCCGGTGATCCACGAGTACTACGCCAGCACCGAGGCGATCGGCGCGACCTACGTGAGCTCGACCGACTGGCTGGCCCACCCGGGCACCGTCGGCAAGCCGCTGCTCGGGATCCCCCGGATCTGCGGCCCCGACGGCGAGCTCCTCGCGCCGGATGCCATCGGCACCGTCTACTTCGAGCGCGATGAGCTGACCTTCAGCTACCACGGCGATCCGGAGAAGACGGCGTCGACCAAGCACCCTGAGCACCCGAACTGGGCCACCGTCGGCGACCTCGGCTACCTGGACGCGGACGGCTTCCTGTTCCTCACCGACCGCAAGGCCTTCATGATCATCAGCGGTGGCGTGAACATCTACCCCCAGGAGATCGAGGACGCCTTCAGCCTGCATCCCGCGGTCGCCGACATCGCCGTGATCGGCGTTCCGGACGACGAGATGGGGGAGCGGGTCGTCGCCTACGTGGAGCCTGCGGGCACTCCGGACCCCGACCTGGCGGCGACGCTGACCGCCTACGCACGGGAGAAGATCGCCCACTTCAAGGTGCCGCGCGAGTTCATCATCACCGACGACCTGCCCCGTACTCCCACCGGGAAGCTGGTCAAGGGGATCCTGAAGGAGCGGTACCAGCAGAGCTAGCCGGCCCCGGCCCGACTACGCTGGCAACCATGTCCGCGCCCAGCCCGATCGAGCTCGACGACCCGGTGACCGACGATCTCACCGTGCTGGCGACTCCCTGGGTGACGATCGTCTGGAACGATCCGGTCAACCTGATGTCGTACGTCTCCTTCGTCTTCGTCAAGCACTTCGGCTACTCGAAGAAGAAGGCCGAGAAACTGATGCTCGAGGTGCACAACGACGGCAGGTCGGTGGTCTCCACCGGCACCCGCGAGGAGATGGAGCGCGACGTCCAGGCGATGCACGAGTACGGGCTCTGGGCCACGCTGCAACAGGCCGATGCATGAGCGGCTTCACCCGGCACCGGAAGTCCGGGATGAGCCTGGCCACCTTCAGCGCGTTCGAGGCCGACCTGCTGCGCTCGCTGGCCGGTCAGCTGATCGAGCTGCTGCGCAGCGAGTCGGCGACCGTGGCAGAGCCGTACGACGGTGGCCAGGACCCGCTCGAGGAGCTGTTCAACTTCGACGGTCCGACGGTGGCGCCCGAGGACCCGGTACTGCTGCGGCTGTTCCCGACCGCGTACACCACCGACGACGAGGCCGCGGCCGAGTTCCGGCGGTACACCGAGAACGACCTGCGCTCGAAGAAGGCCGCCGGTGCGGCCTGCATCATCGACTCCCTCGAAGAGGCCGGGCTCCCGCCGCAGCCCGAGGACGGCCTGTACATCGACGTCGAGCTGGACGCGGCGACCGCGCTCACCTGGATGCGCTCGTTCACCGACATGCGGCTCGCGATCGCCACCCGCCTCGGGATCGAGGACGGCGACGAGGAGCGCTGGTACGGGCTGGCCGACGACGACCCCGAGTCCCAGGTCCACGACATCTACGAGTGGATCGGCTTCCTGCAGGAGACCCTCGTCCGTTCGGCAGGGTGAGCAGGACGGTCCGCGGCTGTCCCGACACCCTCAGCAGTGCGGCAGACCGAGCCGTCCCAGCGGTACCGCCGCCGCCAGCGCGGCGTACCCGGCAGGACTGAAGTGCAGGTGGTCGCCGCCGTCGTACGCCGGCAGGATCCGGGTCGGCCGGGCCGGGTCACGGACCGCGGCGTCGAAGTCGACCACTCCGTCGCTGAGGCGCTGTGACCGGATCCAGGCATTCACCGCCACCCGGGTGCTCTCGCCCGTCGCGCCGTAGCCGGGCTGGAGGGTGCCTTCGTCGGGGGTGAGGGTGCCGAGCAGGATCCGGATCCCGCGGGCGTGGGCCCTGCTGATCGCCGTCCGGTAGCCGGTGATCAGGGCAGCCGGAGTAGCCAGCGACTGCCCGATGTCGTTGATCCCCTCCAGCAGGATCAGGGTCGTCGTCCCCGGCTGGTCGAGGCCGTCACGCTCCAGGCGGGAGAGCCCGGACGGACCGAAGATCGGGACCAGCGCGTCCTGGAGCAGCTGGTTGCCCGAGATCCCGGCGTTCACCACCGACAACGGCAACCCGGCTGCCCGGACCCGCCGCGCCAGGTGGTCGGGGTACCGCGCGTCGAGGTCGATGTTGGTGGGCACCGGGAGGACCGGTGCCACCGCGCCCTGGAAGCCGTCGGTGATCGAGTCACCGAACGCGACCACGGTCCCGGTCGCGGTCCCCACCCGGAGGTCCAGGCCGCTGAGGTACGGGACGCCCTGGGGGATCGCCGGGAGCTGCGGCACGGGCAGGGCGTTGAAGCCGGCGGCGGCAGGATTCCCGCTGGCGTCCCCGGAGAGCGGTGCCGTCTGCCAGGTGGTCTGCCCGGCGAGGACGTGCTGGGTGGCCGGACCGGGGACCCCGGCGACGTACACGCTGGCCAGCAGGGTCCTGAAGGCACGGACCTCCATGGCGACCGGGTCGCTGACCACGTCCGCCCCCCGCGGGATCGTGACCGACCGAGCCCCGCGGAAGGTGACGTTGCGCAGGGTGCCGGCCGCCACGGTCGCCCCGGTGTCCTGACGCCCGAGGGTGACGGCCCCGAGGGTGACCGGGGCGAGACCGAACCTGTTGGAGAACCGCAGTCGTGCAACCGACCCGTCACCGTGCGGGACGACCTGGATCCGGAAGGTCTGGTGCAGCGGGGGCACGCTGGCGAGGCCGTCGGTCGGGACCGCCGTCCAGGACGCGACCCAGTGCTTGTCGGACTGGCCGGCGCAGGCCGTCGACAAGGCGGCCACCCCCGACGGGGTGGCAAGAAGCCCGGCGAGGCTGGTGAGGAGGACGGCGAGGATGCCCAGGGACGGCTGACGCAGGCGCATACCCGGGCAAACGAGCCGTCCGGTGGGCGGTCACGGCCGGGTCGCCACCCGCCACCGCCTACGCTTGTCGGTGTGTTGAAACTGGACCAGGCGACGTACGACGCCATCGTCGCGCACGCCAAGCGGGACCACCCCGACGAGGCCTGCGGGATCGTGGCGGGAGCCGAGGGCAGCGATGTCCCGGCGCGGCACGTGCCGATGATCAACGCGGCCGGTTCGCCGACGTTCTACGAGTTCGACTCGACCGAGCTGCTCGCCCTGTACAAGGAGATGTGGGCCAAGGACGAGGAGCCGGTGGTGATCTACCACTCGCACACCGCGACCGAGGCCTACCCGAGCAGGACCGACATCGGGCTGGCGAACGAGCCGGGCGCCCACTACGTGTTGGTGTCGACACGCGAACACGGGAATAGTGAGGGCCCGGTGGAGTTCAGGTCCTACAGAATCATCGACGGGGTCGTCACCGAGGAAGACGTCTCCATCAGCGCCTGAACCACCAGCTGCACCCACGAGCTGTACTACTGAGAAGCAAGAGGACGACATGCCCATCGAGGTCCGGATCCCGACGATCCTGCGCACGTACACCGGCGGCGAGAAGGCGGTGGACGCCAACGGCGGCACCCTCTCCGCGCTCATCGACGACCTCGAGGCGAGCCACCCCGGGCTGGCCGACCGGCTGCTGGAGAACGGTGACCTCCGTCGGTTCGTGAACGTCTACATCAACGACGAGGACGTCCGCTTCATCGGTGGTCTCGGTGCTGAGCTCGCCGACGGCGACCAGGTCGTCATCCTGCCGGCCGTGGCCGGTGGAGCCGGCGATCAGGTGGAGCCGGCGGCTTCCTAGTGCGCTTCGACAACCTCCTCGACTCGGTCGGGCACACCCCGCTGGTCGGGCTGCCACGGCTGTCGCCCTCCGCGGACGTGCGGCTCTGGGCCAAGCTCGAGGACCGCAATCCCACCGGCTCGATCAAGGACCGTCCGGCCCTGAAGATGATCGAGCAGGGCGAGAAGGACGGGCTGCTGCGTCCCGGCTGCACGATCCTGGAGCCGACGTCGGGGAACACCGGGATCTCCCTGGCGATGGCGGCCAAGCTCAAGGGCTACCGACTGGTCTGCGTGATGCCCGAGAACACCTCCGAGGAGCGCCGTCAGATCCTGCGGATGTGGGGCGCCGAGATCTACTCCTCGCCGGCCGCCGGTGGCTCCAACGAAGCCGTTCGGGTGGCCAAGCAGATGTCGGCCGAGCACCCCGACTGGGTGATGCTCTACCAGTACGGCAACGCCGCGAACGCGCTGGCCCACGAGGAGGGCACCGGTCCGGAGATCCTCGAGGACCTCCCCGAGATCACCCACTTCGTCGCCGGACTCGGCACCACCGGCACCTTGATGGGGGTCTCGCGCTACTTCCGTGCGGCCAAGCCCGACGTCCGGATCGTCGCCGCCGAACCCCGGTACGGCGAGCTGGTCTACGGGCTGCGCAACCTCGACGAGGGTTTCGTCCCGGAGCTCTACGACGCGTCGCTGATCGACACCCGGTTCTCGGTCGGACCACGGGACGCGGTCCGCCGGGTCCGTGAGCTGCTCGAGCTCGAGGGCATCTTTGCGGGCATCTCGACCGGTGCCATCCTGCACGCCGCCCTCGGGCAGGCGGCGAAGGCCGTGAAGGCCGGCGAGCGTGCCGACATCGTCTTCGTGGTCTGCGACGGCGGCTGGAAGTACCTCTCCACCGGCGCGTACGAGGGCACCATCGACGAGGCCGAGGAGCGCCTCGAAGGGCAGCTCTGGGCCTGAGATGGACCTCCTCCAGATCATCCTGTCCGGGATCTGCGGCCTGGCCGCGCTCTCGCTGGTCGTCGAGATCGTCCGGGACCGTCAGCCCGGCAACGTCTCCTTCTTCGCCCTGGTCGCGATCGAGCTCGGGCTCCTGGTCCAGCTGGTCTGGGGCATCGTCCGGGTGGTCGACGACCACCGCGGCGTCGACGTCGGCACGTACGTCGGGTACCTGCTCGGCGCGCTCGTCCTTCTCCCGGTCGGCTACCTCTGGTCGGTCTCGGAGAAGAACCGTGGCGGCACCGGGGTGCTGCTCGTCGCGGTCGTGGTGGTGCCGGTGCTGCTGCTCCGCCTGCACGGCATCTGGTCGGCCCATGTCTAGCGGCTTCGGTCGGGTGCTGGTCTTCGTCTACGGCATCTTCGCGCTGAGCGCGACCGGCCGTTCCTCGGTGCAGCTGACCACCAAGGCGTCCGAGGCGCCGTTCCCCTACACGCTCTCGGCGTTCGCCGCGGTGGTCTACGTGGTGGCCACCTGGGCGCTGGCCACCGGTCGACGGGGTGTTGCGACCGCCGCCGTCGGGATCGAGCTGGCCGGAGTCCTCCTGGTCGGGCTGACCAGCGAGATCTGGCCGCAGGACTACCCGGACGCCACCGTCTGGTCGGACTTCGGCAGCGGCTACGGCTACGTCCCGCTGCTGCTGCCGTTCGTGGGCCTGTGGTGGCTGCACCGGACCCGGGCGACGGAGCACCACCCGGAATGAACCCGGCGTCGTCCGCCTTGTGCTGAGGTGAGCACCGTGGAGAAGGCCGGCCCCCAGGACCCGTCGGTCGGGGACGGCCCCGGCGGGGACGGCCGCCACGTCGGGCTGGCGATCACCGCGCTGGCTCTCGGTGGCTTCGCGATCGGCACCACCGAGTTCGTGACGATGGGCCTGCTGCCCGAGATCGCCCGCGGTATCGGCTCCTCGATCCCGAAGACCGGTCACATCATCTCGGCGTACGCGCTCGGGGTCGTCGTGGGGGCGCCGGTGATCGTGGCCCTCGGCGCCCGGTTGCCCCGACGCGGGCTGGCGGTGGCCCTGGTGCTCGCCCTCGGGATCGGGAACGGTGCGACCGCGCTGGCGCACGGCTACGGCCAGGTGATGCTCGCCAGGTTCGTGGCCGGTCTCCCGCACGGCGCCTACTTCGGGGTGGCGTCGCTGATCGCAGCGTCGCTGGTCGAGGAGCACCGCCGCGGACGTGCTGTCAGCGGGGTGATGCTCGGGCTCTCGGTCGCCACCGTGGCCGGTGTCCCGGCGAGCACCTGGCTGGGGCAGGACCTCGGTTGGCGCAGTGCGTACTGGGCGGTGCTGGGGATCACCGCGGTCACGGCGGTGGGCCTGCTGGCGTTCGTGCCGGCGTCCCGTGGCAACCCGGCAGCGACGATCCGCGGCGAGCTCCTCGCCCTGACCAAGCCGCAGGTCCTCTTCGCGCTCGGCGCCGGGATGATCGGCTTCGGCGGCATCTTCGCGATGTACAGCTACGTCGCCCCGCTGGTCACCGACGTCGCCGACCTCTCCCGCTCTGCCATCCCGTACTTCCTGCTCGCGTTCGGGATCGGGTCGGTGATCGGTGCCTGGCTCGCCGGCCGGATGGCGGACTGGAACAACGAGCGCTCGGTCATCATCGGGTTCGTCGCCGCGGTTGCGACCCTGCTGGTGATCGTCGGGGTCGCCGCCACCCCGGTGCTGCTCTGGGCGGCGGTGCTCTGCCTGGGACTGCTCGGGTCGGTGCTCGCCATCAACCTGCAGATCCGGCTGATGCACGCAGCCGGTGACGCCCAGATGCTCGGAGCCGCGCTCAACCACTCCGCTCTCAACGTCGCCAACGGGCTCGGCGCCTGGCTCGGCTCGGTGGTGATCGCTGCCGGGCACGGCTACCGCTCGCCGAGCCTGGTGGGCGCCGGGCTGGCGGTGCTGGGCCTGGTCGTCTTCGTGCTGGGGCTCGCGCGCAGGTCCGGGTCGAGCCCGAGAAGCGCTCCGGAGTGATGTCGGTCGCGATCGTGGGCATTTCGCCTCCAGACCACTAGCCTGTCGGGGTGGCGGACGCACCGATCGGGATCTTCGACTCGGGCTTCGGTGGACTCACCGTGGCTCGGGCCGTCATCGACCAATTGCCGCACGAGTCCGTCCTCTACCTGGGTGACACCGCTCGGCAGCCGTACGGCCCCAAACCCATCGGCGAGGTGCGCGAGTACGCCCTGGAGTGCCTGGACCACCTGGTCGACCAAGGCGTCAAGATGCTGGTGATCGCGTGCAACTCGGCGAGCGCGGCGATGCTGCGCGACGCCCGGGAGCGGTACGACGTGCCGGTCGTCGAGGTGATCCTGCCGGCCACCCGGCGCGCGGTCGCCGCCACCCGCTCGGGTCGGATCGGCGTGATCTGCACCCAGGCGACCGCGTCGTCGCAGGCCTACGACGACGCCTTCGCGGCGGCGACCCAGGTCACGCTGAGCACCCAGGCATGCCCGCGCTTCGTCGACTTCGTCGAGCAGGGCGTCACCAGTGGTCCGGACCTGATCGCAGCAGCCCACGAGTACCTGGACCCGCTGGTTGCCGCCGGGGTCGACACCCTGGTCCTGGGGTGCACCCACTACCCGTTGCTCACCGGCGTCATCTCCTACGTGATGGGCGACGGCGTCACCCTGGTGAGCAGTGCCGAGGAGTGCGCCAAGGACGTCTACCGGGCCCTCGTCGAGAAGAACCTGCTGCAGGACCCGGCAGTGCTGGCCGGAGCGGCTCCGACGCACCGGTTCTCGACCACCGGGCAGCCCGGCGAGTTCGCCACGATCGGGCGCCGCTTCCTCGGACCCGAGCTGGTGGCCGCCAGTCAGTTCGTAGGAAGCTCGAGCGTCGTCAGCGCCAAGGTCGAGGCGGGCGTGCGGTGAGGCTCACCGTCGTGGGGTGCGCCGGCTCCTACCCCGGCCCTGAGTCGCCGGCCAGCTGCTACCTGCTGGAGACCGAGCACGAGGGTGGCACCTTCCGGCTCCTGCTCGACCTCGGCAGCGGGGCGCTGGGAACCCTGCACCGGTACATCGACCCGGTCGACGTCGATGCCGTGCTGCTCTCGCACCTGCACGCCGACCACTGCCTGGACCTGACCGGCTTCTACGTCCTGCGCAAGTACCACCCGACCGGGGCGCAGCCGCGGATCCCGGTCTGGGGACCGCAGGACACCGACCGCCGGATGGCGAAGGCCTACGACCTCGACGAGGACCCGGGGATGAACGAGGAGTTCGCGTTCACGCTGTACCCCGAGGAGACGTTCACGGTCGGGCCGTTCGAGGTCACGGCCCGGATCGTGGCGCACCCGGTCACGGCGTACGGCTTGAGGATCCGGGCCGACGGTCGGACCTTGGCGTACTCGGGCGACACCGGGACCTGCGACGCCCTGGTGGAGACCGCCCGGGACGCCGACTTCTTCCTCTGCGAGGCTTCGTTCATCGAGGGCCAGGACAACCCCCCGGACCTGCACCTGACCGGGGCCGAGGCCGGGGTGATGGCCACCCAGGCAGGGGCCCGCAGGCTGGTGCTGACCCATGTCCCGCCCTGGCACGACGAGCAGGTGATGCTCGCTGAGGCGACCTTGACCTACGACGGCCCGCTCGAGCTGGCCGAGCCCGGAAAGACCTACGAGATCTAGCCGGGACCAGCAAGCCCGGCGGCGTGCACGCACAGCGCGATCTGCACCCGGTTCTCGACCTCCAGCTTGGTGGACGACCAGCCGATGTGCGCCTTGGCCGTCGGCACGCCCAGGAACAGGGTGGCGGCGATCTCGGCGATGCCCGGCCCTCGGCCCACGGCGAGAGCGACCTCGTGCCCGCGCTCGGTGAGCATCGGGTCGCCGGCGTCGCCGGCGTCGTGGTGTCTGGATACCCTCACCCCATGACCCGAGCAGACGGCCGAGCCGACGACGAACTCCGCGAGATCACCTTCACCCGCAATTGGCAGGACCACCCCGCCGGATCGGTGCTGGTCGAGTTCGGTC
This sequence comes from Propionibacteriales bacterium, assembly GCA_026392455.1. Lineage (GTDB taxonomy): Bacteria > Actinomycetota > Actinomycetes > Propionibacteriales > Nocardioidaceae > Marmoricola. Next base: position 52,374 of record JAPLCB010000004.1, read on the forward strand.
GGACGAAGGTGCTCTGCGCCGCCTCCGCCTCGGTCGGTGTCCCGCGCTGGCGCAAGGGATCGGGCCTGGGGTGGGTCACCGCCGAGTACGCGATGCTGCCGTCGGCGACCAACACCCGCTCGGACCGGGAGTCGGTCAAGGGTCGGATCGGCGGCCGCACCCACGAGATCTCCCGGTTGATCGGCCGTTCGCTGCGTGCTGCCATCGACTACCAGGCGCTCGGCGAGAACACCATCGTCCTGGACTGCGACGTCCTGCAGGCCGACGGCGGCACCCGGACCGCGGCGATCACCGGCGCCTACGTTGCGCTGGCCGACGCCGTGGCCCACCTGAAGGCCGAGGGAGCACTCGCCGGCGAGCCGCTGGTGTCCTCGATCGCCGCCGTATCGGTCGGCATCATCGACGGCGTCCCGCGACTGGACCTTCCCTACGAGGAGGACGTCCGGGCCGAGACCGACATGAACGTCGTGATGAACGGCGCCGGCTCCTTCATCGAGGTGCAGGGCACCGCCGAGGGAGCCCCGTTCAACCGTTCCGAGCTGGACGCCCTGCTCGCGCTGGCCGAGAAGGGCTGCGCCGACCTGACCCGGCTCCAGCACGAGGCGCTCGCTGCCCATGCTGGTTGAGGTGCGAGCGCAGCGTCCCCCGCTGGTTGAGGTGCGAGCGCAGCGGCCCCTGCTGGTTGATGTGCGAGCGCAGCGTCCCCTGCTGGTTGAGGTGCGAGCGCAGCGTCCCCTGCTGGTTGAGGTGCGAGCGCAGCGTCCCCTGCTGGTTGAGGTGCGAGCGCAGCGAGCCTCGAAACCGGGTGACCCGGATGCCTGAGGTCTTCCTCGCATCGCGCAACGCCAAGAAGCTGGCCGAGATGCAACGCATCCTCGGCGAGGCCGTCCCTGGTCTGACCGTGCTCGGCCTCGACGACGTGCCGCCGTACGACGAGCCCGTCGAGGACGCGCCGGACTTCGTCGGGAACGCCTTGCTCAAGGCGCGGGCCGGTTTCGCGGTCTCGGGGCTGCCGACCCTGGCGGACGACAGCGGACTCTGCGTCGACGCCCTCAACGGGATGCCGGGCGTGCTCTCGGCCCGTTGGTCGGGGCCCCCCAAGGATGACGACCGGAACAACCGGCTCCTGCTCGACCAGCTCCAGGACGTCCCTGACGAGCGTCGGGGAGCGGAGTTCCGGTGCTCGGTCGCGCTGGTCTACCGCGGTACCTCGGGCGAGGTCGTCGAGGAGGCGGTCGCCGGCGTGATGCGGGGTCGGGTCATCCGGGACCTGCGGGGGACCGGCGGTTTCGGGTACGACGTGTTGTTCATCCCCGACGACCAGGACGGGGAGCTGACCTCGGCTGAAATCTCGCCAGCGGAGAAGGACCTGATCTCGCACCGGGGAAGGTCGCTGCGCGCGATCGCCCCGGTGATCTCTGCTGCGCTGGGTGGTGGCTCGTCGGGTTCTCGACCCTAGGCAGGAGAACGCGGCGAGAAACCTGTCCCAGGTCGAGAATCAGCACGCCTCGCGACCGCTGGGTGCGCTCGGAGAGATTCGAACTCTCACTGGACGGCACCTAAAGCCGTTGCCTCTGCCGTTGGGCTACGAGCGCTTCGGCGAGAGTCTATGCGTCGATCCCGAGGTCCCGGCGCAGCTTCGCGACGTGCCCGGTGGCCCGGACGTTGTAGTGACCGAAGACGACCTTCCCGTCCTCGTCCACGACGATCGTCGAGCGGATGACGCCCTGGACGACCTTGCCGTAGAGCTTCTTCTCGCCGTACGCGCCGTACGCGGTCATCACGGACTTGTCAGCGTCCGACGCGAGGGTGATCGTGAGTGCGTCGCGCTCGCGGAACTTGGCGAGCTTCTCCGGCTTGTCGGGGGAGATCCCGACCACGGTGTAGCCGGCCGACTCCAAGGTGTTCAACGACTCGCTGAAGTCGCAGGCCTGCTTGGTGCAGCCGGGGGTCATCGCGGACGGGTAGAAGTACACGATCACCTTCTTCCCGCGCAGATCCTGCAGGGTCACGGTGCCGGTGTCGGTGGGCAGGGAGAAGTCGGGTGCGGTGTCGCCGGGTGCGAGTCGTCCAGTCATGACGGACACGGTAACGTTCGGCAGCAGAGCACCGCAGTGCGGTCCTGAGGCGTGGAGGAGCTGGCGTGGGAGACAGGAACCTGAGTTCGATCGAGAGCGACATCGAGCTGACCCGTGAGCGGTTGGCGAGCACGATCGACCAGCTCGCGTACCGCACCAGCCCGAAGACGATCGCCAAGCGTGAGGTCAACCAGATCAAGGGCTTCTTCGTCGACCCCAACGGGGTGCCGCGACAGGACAACATCCTCAAGGCCGTCGGTGGCGTTGCCGGTGTCGTGGTCGTCTTCGCCCTGATCCGCAAGATCGTCAAGTAGCTCCTGCCCGTGAGCAGGTCCAAGGTCGTCGTTGACCCGGAGAAGGTGCCGATCCGGATGCTCAACGACCGGGTGCTGGTGGCCGAGGACCGCGAGGCCGGCGAGCGGAAGTCCAGCGGCGGGATCCTGATCCCGGCCACCGCCGCGATGGGCGGTACCCGGCTGTCGTGGTGCAAGGTGGTAGCGGTCGGCTCACTGGTCCGGGCCGTCGAGGTCGATGACCGGGTGCTGTTCGACCCGGCCGACAAGGCCGAGGTCGAGGTCCACGGTGACGTGTACCTGGTGGTCCGCGAGCGGGACATCCACGCGGTCGCGGCAGATCGGTTGGGCGACAGTCCGACCGGTCTCTATCTCTGAGGACGGTCCTCGGACATCACCGGCTGCTGGGTCACCGGCTGCAGGGTCACCGGCTGCAGGGTCGCCGGGAAGGCGACCCGGAACGTCGACCCGGAGCCGTAGACGGAGCTGGCGCTGATCTCGCCGCCGTGCACGTCGGCGATCGCCTTGGCGATCGAGAGTCCCAGTCCGCTGCCCGGGACGCCCAGCTCGTGCGCGCGGCTGGTGCGGAAGAAGCGGGTGAACAGCTTCGACCGGTCCTCCTCGCGGATGCCGATCCCGTTGTCCTCGACCTCCAGGACGGGGCCCTGCTCCGTGGACCCCTCGAGCAGTCGGATCACGATCCGACCTCCGTTCGGGGTGAACTTCACCGCGTTGGTGGCGAGATTGATCACCAGTCTCTCGAGCTCTCCGGCGTCGCCGACGAACGGCACCGGGTCGGTCGGCACCTCGATGTCCAGGGTCAGCTCGCGCTGCTGAACGCTGGGGCGGACGATCTCCTCGGCCCGGTTGACCACCGACCGGAGGTCGATCTCGCTGCGTCGCCGACGGGTGTCGATGTTCTCCATGCTCGACAACGTGAGCAGGTCGTCGATCAGGGTGAGCAGGCGACGGCTGTTCAGGTCGATCCGGGTCATCGCGTCGATCTGGCGGGGGCCCGGTTCGCCGTACACGCCGTCCATCATGAGTTCCAGGTAGCCCACGATGTTGGTGATCGGGGTCCGCAGCTCGTGACTGACCGACGACACGAACTGGTCCTTGACGTGGTCGATCTCGGTCAGGCGCTTCACGGCGCGCCGCTCGGTCTGGAGCGCCTTCTCCAGCGCGGCCTCGGCGTCGAGCCGGTCGGTGATGTCATCAGCGGTAGCGACGTAGCCGATGAACTCGCCGAGGTCGTCGCTGATCGGACTCAGGATGGTCGACAGGGTCCGGGGGATGCCGTCCTTGCGGACGAACTGCCAGACCCGCGCTGTTCCGGGCGGGAGCTCCCCGGTCGCCCGGACGACGGACACGTAGGTCGGGTCGCACCCGAGGTCAGCGGCGTGCCGGGCCAGCTCGGCCTCGGTGTGGAACATCCGGGTCGACTGGCCGTAGACCTCGTCGGGGGTGTACCCGAGGATCGACTCGGCGCCCGGGCTGAACAGGTTGATCCGGCCCAGGTTGTCGGTGCCGATGATCGCGATCCCGCGCGCACTCTGCACGAGCCGTTCGCTGCGGGCCCGCTCCTGGATCAGCTGGGCGGCGCTGCGGCGCTGCATCCCGGCGGCCATCGAGAACGTGACCGACAGGACGGCGCAGGACAGCAGGAACGCCTGCAGCGGGAGGTGCTGGAACTCCGGGTTGAGCGTGATCACCTCGCCGTCCGAGAACGGGCCGAAGCCCCGGTTGGACAGCGCGCTGGAGATGGTGCCGACGACCACCAGCTGCACCATCGCCTCGCGGGCCGGTGCGCGGAACGCGACCCACCCGAGCAGCGGCGTGATCAGGAACGCGAGGCTCGGAACGTCGGTCGGGATGAAGGCGACTGTGGTGAGCCCGACCGTCAGCACCCAGAGCGACAAGCGTTCGGTGAACCCGTACGCCGGAGCCTGACCGTCTGCCTGCCGGAACAGGCCCAGCACGATCGCCTGGGCGGCGAGGTGGGTGACGAAGACCGCGGCCCCGACCCGCCACGGCACCCCGTAGTCGTAGAGGGCCGCGGTCAGCGCGAAGCACGCGGCGCCGCTGGCCGAGCCCAGCACGCACGCGACCGCGAACCGGGACAGGTCGTTCAGGTCGAGCATCCGCCACGGCCGGGTCCACCCGACCGTCAGGATCCGCTGCGACACCACGGCTTCGATGCCGATCGCGATGCCGTAGCCCAGCGCGACCCGCAGCGGGTAGTCCCCGAGGAGGAACGTCCAGGAGGCCAAGGTGACGATCGCCGAGACCAGGGAGACGGTCCACCGCCTCGGTGCGACCGCGAGCACTCCCGACGCGAGACCGATCGGCCACATGTAGCCGATGTGGCCGCCGTCCGGATCCGTCGTCGTGGAGGCCGCTCCGAGAACGAACATCACCGCGAGGATGCCGGTCAGGCGCACGACCAGACTGCGCGACATCTGCTCCCCGTCCCCTCCGTGTGCCCCGCTCGCTGCGCCCAGCGAGCTGGGATGCAGAACAGGGCAACACCCTAGTCGCGGAGGTCAGCGCGTATCAGCGATCCTGACCAAGCCGCCGAGCGTTCCGACGTACGCAGCGCCGTCCGGGCCGATGCTCACCGGCGCGTAGTTGTTGTTGTAGCCCAGGTTGGTCCCGGTCAGTCGGGACCACACCTGCCGGCCCGTGCGGAGGTCGAACGCGGTGAAGAACCACGAGTCGGGGGCGAGCAGGTTCGGCAACGGCGTGCTCGCCCAGGGCAGCTCGGCCGCGCTCGGGTGGGTGTAGGCGTAGAGGAGGCCGGAACCGAGGCTCGCCTTGGCCACGACGGTCGGGACCCGGGCGGTCTTGTTCTCCCAGGCGATCCGGCAGCCACCGTCGCGGTAGTTCACGGCGACCTTGACGATGCCGGGCTCGGTGTCCGGGGAGCGGGTGGTGGCTTCCTTGGGCAGCGGACCTGCGTACCCGTAGTTGTTCTCGGCGATCAGGCCGCCCGGTACCGACACCAGGCTGTTCTCGTCGGAGCTCTTGTCGGCGGCGAAGACCGGCTGCTTGCAGAGTGCCGGTCCCGGGCCTGCCTTGCCGCGCCGGAAGACGAGCACGTTCATCCGCGGGTCCGCGTTGTCGGTGATGGCGACCGAGCCGCCCCCCTTCGACTGCGCCGAGCCGATCAGGGTCGGAGTGGTTCCGCTGCCCTGGCTGACTTGTCCGGGCTTGATGCGCGAACCTCGGTCGTAGGCCTTGCGCCAGGTGACGACCGGTCGCCCGGAGGCAACGTCGAACCGGTAGAGCGCGTGCGTGGAGACGATGAAGACTCCGCCGGACTCGTCCATCGCGAAGCTGTTGGCGATGGTCTCGCCGGCCGGGAGGCGGAGGCTTCGGACCGTGCCCGACGTGGTGACGTAGCCGACCTTCCCGGAGACCGTGACGAACCAGAGCCGGTTGGCCCAGTCCGGCAGTGCGGACTGGATGCCGGAACCCTGGGTGATCGCCGTGAGGTCGATGTCGCGGACCTTGGTCAGGGTGCTGGCGCCGACCTTGATGGTCAGGACGTGGCCGGTGAAGGTCGGGATCACGGCCCGGTCGGCGTTGTCGAGGTAGAAGTAGCCGCCGCCGGAGAAGTTCTGGAACGAGAAGCCGGCCGGGTTCGGGCGGGCCGGCAGCTCGTAGGACGCGATCACGTCGAGCGTGGTCGGGTCCATCAGCCGCAACGTGGCGCCGGTGATGCCGACGCAGACCGTGACGATCCGGCCCCGGGTGTCGAAGGTGACCGAGCCGCAGTCCTGGAGGAACGAGTTGCTCGTGACCTGGAGGTCCCTGCCGAGAGGTCCGGCCTGGTTGTACGCATCGGACTGGTAGGCGTCGTTGTGCAGGTTGCTTCCGCCGTTCCTCGCCATGAACGGGTGCTGCGGGACGCTCTGCGCCGAGAGCGGATGAGCGGTGACCTCGGCCCCGGTGAAGGGTTGCAGCACCAGGTCGCGGGGATCCGAGGGGATCGACGCCGCGACGGCCGGAGCAGCAGCAGCGAGCAGGGCAAGAGCGAGGGAGGGGAGGAGCAAGCGGCGCATGCGCCGAAACATATTCCCACGATGTCTCATAGTCAAGTAGTCTGGTCGACATGAATCTGGCTGAGCGGCTGCGCGGCGAGCTCCGGTTGGACCGGGTCGCCGAACGGGCTCAGTTCCCGACCGCTGACTCGGTGCTCGCCGTCGCCACCGAGCACTTCCTCGCCGGTAGGCGGATCGACGTGCAGCAGCTGGCCGCGGAGGTCGGCGTGGGTCGCGCGACGGTGTACCGCTGGTTCGGCGACCGCGAACGCCTGGTCGGGCAGGTGCTCTGGGGCGTCAGTCGGCAGGCCCTGGAGTGGTTCGCAGCGCAGGGGCGGGACGACGACGTCGAGCACGTGCTGGGAACGATCGAGGCTTTCATGCGGGTCACCTCCGAGTTCGGCCCGTTGCGGCAGTTCCTCGGAGCCGAGCCGGCGCTGGCGCTCCGAGCTCTGCTCGAGCCCGATGCGCACGTGGTGGTGTCGTTGAACGGCTGGGTGGCCGACGGTCTGGCCGCCGCCGGGTTCGGACTCGATCAGGACGGGCCGTCAGCCCGGGAGCTCGCGGAGGTGCTCGTCTCGGTGACCAGTACGTACTGTTGGGCCCGGATCATCGCCGGCGGTGAGGCTGACGTGGAATCCGCGATGCGGGCGGTCCGGGTACTCCTCCGGGTCTCGACGCCCTCGATGATTCGGCCGTGAACCGGGGGATGAGCACGTACTCTGGTGAAATAGGACAAATCAGGAGGAATCGGTGACTGGTCGGGTGCGCGCCGTGGTGGCGCTCGTCGCTGTGCTCGCGCTGACTGCCGTCGTGGTGCCCGCGTCGGTCGCCCGTCCGGCCGCTGTCGCCCGGGTCGGTGGGCTGACCGCCGCCGGGTCGAACACGGTGACAGCGAAGCTGGCCGTGAAGTGGGCCAGGGTCGTCGGTGCGACGTACCAGGTGCGTTGGGCCTCGGCGACGAGTCGGCTGGCAGCAGCCAAGCTCTACAGCAGCACCACGACGCTGACCTCGTCGCCTCCGCTGAGCAACATCTGCATCACCTGGTACGTCCAGGTCCGGGCGCGGAAGAACGGGGTCGCCGGGCCCTGGTCCGCAGCCAAGGGGCTGCGGTTCACGATCCCGGTCCCGAAGGTTCCTACCCCGATCACCACCGGGCAGACCAGCACCGGGCAGGCCCAGGTCCGCTGGGCGCGGTCACCGGGGGCGGCCGGCTACCGGTTGCACTACTCGCCCGCCGGCTTCGGCAACTGGCCCGGCTACTTCCCGTACACCGCGACGACTCCCAGCTACGCGAGCGGCATCAACGTCCCGTTGCCGGCGGTCGCGCCCCGGGACCGGTTCATGAACGGTGCCTACGGAAACCCCCTGTTCGTCCAGCTCGAGGTCAAGCGCTGCTCCGGTTCCTACGCCAAGGCACCGTTCGTGCCGGTGTTCGCCAAGGCGCTGCCGCCGGGAAGTGCGGCCACCGGTGACGCGCTCACCTTCGGTTCCTACAACCTCGAGCTCAACCCGACCATCGCCGACGACCCGACGAAGATGGTGAACCTCGCCGACAACATCAGCGACCACGGCCTGGACGTCGTTGCTCTTCAGGAGACCAACAAGAAGTCGGCGCAGGACCTGATCACCCAGCTCGCGACGACCGAGAACCAGTCGGACTGGGCCGCCGCGGCCTCCGGGAACGCGACCACGATGCCGCAGCAGATCATCTTCCGGACCACGAAGTACACCGAGGTCGACAGTGGCGACATCGGCCAACCGGCGGACGGGACCAAGGCGGTGGCGTCGAACGCCGCCCGGACGCCGCTGCCGACACCGTGGGTGCGGCTGGCGCCGGTCGACCCCGACCCGGTGCACCAGGACTTCTTCGTCGTCTCGCTGCACCTCGAGGACCGGGCCCGGTTCGACACCGACGCGACCGTCGTCGAGCGCAAGTACGACGCCCACGTGGCCGCCGAGGCCCTGCTGCGGGAGATCGACCTGATCAACCCGGCCGGGCTCGACCTGCCGGTGATCGCGGCCGGCGACTTCCAGGGGAACTTCGGCAGCGGGGGACCGGTCGGTGCCGGCTACTGCGACGAGGCCAGCACGCCGGCGTGCTCGCCCGAGGGACAGCCGACGTTCATCCGGTCGGGGTTCATCGACTCCCAGGGTGCGGTGACCAAGGTCGGGATCCAGTACGGCACCGTGAACAAGCACGTCCTCGACCAGCCGGCAGCGAACTCCGGGTTCGGTGGGCGGGCCGACTTCATCGTGCTGAGGGAGTTCACCGGCGCCAGTCGCTACGAGAACGTCCGCCGGTCGTACGGCGACGCCGGAGCCGACCAGCAGTCCGACCACAACCTGGTCTTCGTCAACCTCTTCGTGCCGCACGCGCCGTAGAAAACGACTCAGGTCCCGGGTGTCGTGGCCGATCGGACCATCGTGCTGTCGAGATCCCGGGTCGTCCTTGCTGCGCTGGTCCTCGCGCTGGCGGGTCTCGGCCTGTCGGTGACCACCGCCGAAGCGGCGCTCGCGCGCGTCTCCGGCGTGTCCAGCGCCGGTGAGGACAACTACAACGCCCGGCTGAAGGTGCGTTGGTCGGCGGTCAGCGGTGCCAGCTACCAGGTCCGGTGGGCGGGTTCGACGACCGGGCTGGCGCGTGCCGCCGTGCAGTCGGTGGGTACGACGGTCGCGACCTCGCCGGCCCTGAACCGGTGCGTCACGAACTACGTCCAGGTCAGGGCGGTCAAGCGCGGTGCGGTCGGGCCGTGGTCGGCGGCGAAGGGTCTGCGCTTCCACAACGGGTACCCGACCCGGGCGGTGCTGAGCGGTGTGGGTCTGGACAACGCGGTGAAGTTCACCTGGAAGTGGGCGGCCAACGTCACCCGCTACCGGTTGCGCTGGAACGCGGCGGAGTGGGGCAAGTTCGCCGGAGGGGACGGCGTCGTCGGCGGCGGCTGGTTCAACCAGTACGCCAGGTCGGCCGTCCTGAAGCTGCCGACGACCCCGGCGCCCGGCGACAAGATGATGGGCGTCGCCTACGCGAACCCGGTGTGGGGCCAGATGGACACCCGGCACGTCTGCCGCAGCGGGACCGCGATCTCCTTGGGCTACAAGCCGGTCTTCCCGAAGGCCCCCGTGCCCGGGCCGGGGGACGACCTCCGGATGGCGACGTACAACGTGGAGCTCTTCCCGAACAACACCGACAGCCCGGGCCGGATCAACGGGATGGTCAAGAACATCACCGACCACAACCTGTCCGTCGTGGCGCTGCAGGAAGCGACCGCCGCGACCGCGAGCTCGCTGGAGTCCAAGCTGGCCTCGAAGTGGAAGGTCGCGACCCCGCAGCCGGACGCCGCCCAGCAGATCCTCTACGACGGTTCGGTGTTCCGGGCCGTCGCCAACGGGGTCTTCGACGTTCCGAACCCCCGGGTGCCCTCGCGCCCCCTGGCCACACCCTGGGTGGTGCTCCGGCTCCTGGCCCCGTCGAGCCAGCAGAGCCAGGACGTCTTCGTCACCTCCATCCACTTCTCCGAGAACACCGCCAAGACGCAGATGGAGAAGAAGCACGACGTCAACGTGTCCGCCCTGGCTGCGCTGCGGGCGATCGAGGCCGCCAACACCGGCGACCTGCCGGTGATCGCGGCGGGGGACTACCGCTACCTCCGGGAGCCGTTCATCGACCGTGCCGGCTACGTGGAGGGTCCGCCCACCTTCGTCCGCAACGGTTTCTTCGACGCCATGGCCGCGGTCCGCAAGGTGAACTTCAACTACACCACCGTCAACGGCCACAAGAACCAGCTGCCGATCCTCTCCGGGGTGGCCAGCCGTTCGGACTACATCATGCTCAAGGGTTTCGAGGGCAGTCGTGCCTACGTGAACGTCGCGAACTGGAAGTACAACGGTGCCTTCGTCAGCGACCACAACCTGGTCTACGCCGACGTCACGATCCCGTACCGGTAGCACGACGAAGCCCTCGACAACCGGAGTTGTCGAGGGCTTGCGTGTGCTGTCTGGTGCGCCAACAGGGACTTGAACCCCGAACCCGCTGATTAAGAGTCAGCTGCTCTGCCAATTGAGCTATTGGCGCCTGAAGCGGTGCAAACATTAGCAGCGCTGCGAGCGGATCTGAAATCGGGGGTCGTGCTCGCCCGGTGGCTAGCGGGAAGCCAGCACGGCGTGCGCGGCGTTGTGCCCGCCGAGCCCGCTGACGCCGCCGCCACGACGAGCGCCGGAGCCGCACAGCAGCACCGAACCGAGCTCGGTCGCGACGCCCCACTGCTGGGCCGGCGTCACCAGGGCCTCCCGGTTGGACGCCCAGGGCCAGGCGAGGTCACCGTGGAAGATGTGACCCCCGGGCATCGCCAGATCAGCCTCGATGTCCTGGGGGAACTTCGCCTCGACGCAGAGCTCGCCGTCGGGTCCGGTCAGCACGCAGGACAGCAGCGGCTCCATCAGGTGGGCGTCGATCGCCGCGATCGCCCGGCGCACGGCTTCGAGCCGGCGGGCCTCGGTATCGATCTCGAAGAGGGCTGCCGGTTGGTGCAGACCGAAGTAGGTCAGCGTGTGGGCGCCGTAGGAGGCGAGCTCGCCCAGGATCGACGGATCGGTCAGCGAGTGGCAGTAGAGCTCGCCGGGTGGTGTCGTCGGGACCTGGCCGTGGGCTGCCTGCCGGTACGCCGCGGACAGTGCGTCGTACTCCTCGGCGACGTGGAAGGTGCCGGCGAACGCGGTGTGCGGGTCGACCCCTGTCTTGAGCCGGGGGAGCCGGGAGAGCAGGAAGTTGATCTTCAGCTGGGAGCCGGCCGGTTTGGTGGTCGGCTCCGCCTCCCCGCCGAGCAGGATCTGGAGCACCCAGGGCGCCACGTTCGCGAGCACGGTCCCCGCGGCGACGGTGTGCTCGCGCTCGCCGTCGTGCCAGGTGACCTCGGCGCCTGCGGCCGGTCCCGGATCGGTCCGGATCGCGCTGACCCCGGCGCCGGTACGGATTTCTGCCCCCGCCGCGACCGCTGCCCGGGCCAGGGCGTCGGTGACGGCTCCCATGCCGCGGACCGGCACCTTCCACTCGCCGGTCCCGTTGCCGATCAGGTGGTAGAGGAAGCACCGGTTCTGCACCAGCGACGGACCGTGGAGATCCGCGAACGTGCCGATCAGGCCGTCGGTGGCCACGACCCCGCGGACCAGGTCGTCGTGGAACCGCTGCTCGATCAGCTCACCCAGCGGGCGCTCGACCAGGGCGGTCCAGAGGGCCGGCTCGATGCCGGCGGCCATCTCCCGGGCCGTCAGCAGCGGACTGGTCAGCGTCGGCGCCACCCGGGCAGCGACGTCGGCCATCTCGGCGTAGAAGCCCTGCCAGGCCTGGTACTCCGTGTCACCGCCGGTCAGCGCCCGGAAGGACTCCTGGGTCGTTCTGCCCTCGTCGTGCTCGACCAGCAGGCCGAGGTGCCGCCCGTCGCGGATCGTGGGGGAGTACGACGCGACCGACCGGGAGCGCAGCTCGACGTCGAGCTGCAGGTCGGTCGCGATCGACTGCGGCAGCAGCGAGACGAGGTAGGAGTACCGGGACAGCCGGGCGCCGGTGCCGGGGAACGCCTCGGCGCTGACCGCGGCGCCGCCGACGTGCCCGAGACGTTCGAGCACCAGGACCGAGAGTCCGCTGCGGGCCAGGTACGCCGCTGCGGTGAGTCCGTTGTGCCCGCCACCCACGACGACGACGTCGTAGCTCCCCCGTTCGCTCATGGGAAGAACCGTAGTGCAGAGGACGATTCGGACGTGTCGGGCGCCACTAGGACATAACGCAATGCGGGGGTGCCTCGTTGACCGTGCATGAACGCACTGATCAGCAGGCTCCAGGCGCCCCGGACCATCCGGTCCCACGTGGCACGCCTCCTGGTCGTGCGGACGGTCGGTTCGGTCGTCCTGGTGGCGACCGCGCTGTTCGGGCAGTCCCTGGCGATGCAGCCGTCCGGTGCTGATCTCGAGGCTGGGCCGGTGCCTGCAACGGTCCGGCCGGTCCTCGACCGGGTCGCGTACCCCGACTGCGTCCGGCCGCAGGACTGGCCGGCGAACACCTGGGGCGCCTCGGTGATCGCCTACAGTGCGACCGACGGCCGCACCCGCCAGGTCTCGTTCGACCGGGCCTGGGAGGTCACCCACAACGACACCGAGGCCGACGACGTCACGGTTCTGGGTATCTGCCGCTGACGGGCGAAACTGCCTCTTGAGTTTAGTTGAAGTTTGAACTACTCTTCGTGACATGCCAGCCATCACCGTTGACGACCTGACCGTCCTGCACCGACTGCCCGTCCCCGGGCTGGGTGACACGGTCCGCCCGGTCAAGCAGATCATCGACGCACCGTCGGGCTACGAGGGCGAGGGCTTCCCGGTCCGACGGGCCTTCGCCGGGGTCGACCTGCGCGACCTCGACCCCTTCATCCACATGGACCAGATGGGCGAGGTCGAGTACGCACCCGGCGAGCCCAAGGGGACGCCGTGGCACCCGCACCGCGGGTTCGAGACGGTCACCTACATCATCGACGGGGTCTTCGACCACCACGACAGCCACGGCGGCGGCGGCACCATCACCGACGGCGACACCCAGTGGATGACCGCCGGCTCGGGCCTGCTGCACATCGAGGCGCCGCCCGAGTGGCTGGTCGCCAAGGGCGGGCTGTTCCACGGGATCCAGCTCTGGGTGAACCTGCCCAAGGCGGCGAAGTGGAACGCACCGGCCTACCAGGACATCCGGTCGGGCCAGGTAGGTCTGGCCACGTCGGCCGATGCCGGCGCGCTGGTCCGGGTGATCGCCGGCGAGGTCGGCGAGACCCGTGGCCCCGGGTCGACCTTCTCGCCGATGACGATGGTGCACGCGACGGTCGCCGCAGGTGCCCAGCTGGAGCTGCCGTGGAACCCGGCGTACAACGCCCTGGTCTACGTCCTGTCGGGGAACGGCACCGTCGGGCTCGACAAGGTGCCGTTGCGGACGGGCAACCTCGCCGTTCTCGGTGCCGGCGACTTCGTCACGGTCCAGGGGGCCACCGTCCAGGACAGCCGGACCCCGGACTTCGACGTGATCGTCCTGGGCGGGCAGCCGATCCGGGAGCCGATCGCGATGGCGGGTCCGTTCGTGATGAACACCCGCGCGGAGGTGATGGAAGCGTTCGAGGACTTCCAGAAGGGCCGCCTGGGCACGATCCCCAGCGTGCACGGCGCCCCGACGGAGCTGCGCGAAAGCTGATCCGCCCGCAGATATAGATTCGGTTACGCTCTGGTCATGGTGCGGCTCGTGGTCACGCGTGCGGACTACTTCGAGGCTGCGACGAAGATCCTGGCAACCGAAGGCGCCGGTGGGCTCAAGATCGTTGCCCTGTGCGCGTCGATCAAGGTCACCAGCGGCTCGTTCTACGGGTACTTCGGCAGCTTCGACGGGTTCGTCGCCGAGTTCCTCGCGTGGTGGGAGGAAGCCCAGACCCTCCGCCTGGTCGAGCTGTCGAACGCTCCCGACGACCCGGTCGAACGGATCAGGACGATGAAGACGCTGGCCGGGTCCTTGCCGCACGAGGCCGAGGCCGCCATCCGCTCCTGGGCGCACACTCATCCGATCGTCGCGGTCGCGCAGAAGCGGGTCGACCAGCGACGGCTGGAGGCCCTGACCGACATCGTCCGACCGGTGGTCGCGGACGCGGCCGAGGCCAGCCGGCTGGGCCTGATGGGCATCACCCTGCTGATCGGGCTCCAGCAGTGGCGGACGCCGGTGACGCAGAAGGACTTCGACATGCTCTTCGACGAGTACGAGGAGATCATCCTGGTCCGGTACCCGGTCACCAGGACCTGAACGGATCGAGCGGTTCTCACCGCTACCAGCAGATGCCTCGGCGCCGGCCTGGGTGACACCTGGCCCACGGATGGCCCATGGATGGGGGACCTAGGGCTCTGGTGCGCCAACCTTGGGTCCGTTGTGCTGGGGATCATGAAGTACCGACCGCTGTGGCTGACGTGCGCCGCCCTCGTGACCGTTGCCGCAACGCTCGGCGGCTGCGGTTCGTCGGGTACGCCGATGATGGGGCAGCGCGGTGGGCAGACGCCTTCAGCGAGGTCGGGCTTCCCCGCGGGCATGATGCATTCGTTCGGCTCCGGCTATCACGCTCGCGGCCTCGTCTGTGCGGCGCCGTCCTTGCCCGGTCGTCTTGTCACCGTGGTCGTCGGGGACATGGGGATGACCAGCGTGGTCGGCGGCACTGCGCAGCCGGGCGGGCACATGATGCTGCGGGCGCTCCCCGCAAGCGTTCCGTCGGGCCAGATCGGCTTCGTGGTGGACAACATGGGCTGGCGTACCCACGAGCTGGTCGTCCTTCCGCTCGCTGCCGGACACCAGGCCGGTGAGCGTGTCCCCGGCCCCGATGGACGGATCGACGAGGCAGGCAGCCTGGGTGAGGCGTCTGCGTCCTGCGCCTCTGGGGCTGGGGAGGGGATCTCGTCGGGCAGCGTCGGCTGGGTCGTCTTGAGACTTCCTGCGGGGCGCTACGAGCTCGTCTGCAACCTTCCCCACCACTACGCCAGCGGGATGTACCAAGCGTTTGACGTCGCGTAGCGCGGCGTCCGCGAGAGCGGGCCGTTGAACGGAGGCTGGTGAGCGCGGTGCGCCGGCTCACGGGTGCGCCGGCGCCTGCGACACACAGCAAAGTGCTCAGCCGTCACCGAGGACGACCGCGTGGCCGTCATCGCGCGGGAGAGTCCGAGCGTTACTGGGGAGCGCGGTCCTCCATGTGCCCGTCTGCGCCATCTCGGCGGACTCGCTCTCGCGGTCAGGCTTCAAGTTGGCGGTCCCAACATCCAGCACGCCCCCGCGGGACGGACTCATGGCACCGTCTCGACGAGTTCCGGCTGATGATTCGTGGATCGCGGCGCCGGGACCGTGGGCGAGACCCCGGTTGCTGCAGAGCCTTCACGTTCGATGAAGGCGGTGAGCTCGGCAATGGTGGTCATGATCGGCGAGGGGAAGACGACGGTGGTGTTCTTGTCGACGCCGATCTCCACCAGGCTCTGCAGGTTCCTCAGCTGGAGCGCGAGTGGGTGGGCCATCATCGTGTCGGATGCCTCTCCCAGCGCCGCTGCTGCGAGGGACTCGCCCTCGGCGTTGATGATCTTGGCGCGCTTCTCCCGCTCGGCCTCGGCCTGCCGGGCCATCGCCCGCTTCATGGTGTCGGGGAGCTGGATGTCCTTGAGCTCGACCAGGGTGACCTCGACTCCCCAGTCGACGGTGGTGACGTCGAGGATCTCCCGGATGTCGAGGTTGATCCGGTCGGTCTCCGAGAGCGTCTCGTCCAGGGTGTGCTGTCCGACGACCTTCCGCAGGGTGGTCTGGGCGATCTGGTCGATCGCCGCCCGGACGTTCTCGACGGCGACGACCGACTTGACCGTGTCCACGACCCGGAAGTAGGCGACGGCCGAGACGTCGACGCTGACGTTGTCGCGGGTGATGATGCCTTGGGACTGGATCGGCATGGTCACGATTCGCCGGGAGATCCGGTGCATCACGTCGACGACGGGGATGATCAGTCTCAGTCCGGGTTGCCGGGGTGCCAGCACCCGCCCGAAGCGCAGGACGACGCCTTCCTCGTACTGCTTGACGATGCGGACTGCCAGCACGAGCGCGAGCACGACCAGCACCAGCACGATGGTCACGGTTGTGGTCCAGGCGTTCATGATGGTCCTGTCTGCGGGGTGTGTGCGTGAGCGAGACGACGGGAGCCCGTCGCCGTGGTACACGGCTCGGAGTTTTGGCGGGTCGTCACCGTGCTTGCGCCTGGTGGGCTCCGCCGTTTGCCAACTGGACTTCCCGTCGTCTCGCTGTCAGTTGACCGCGTCCTGCCTGTTGGTCCCAGGGCCGAAGGTCACCGCGGCGAACGACATCTGACCCGACGTGCGCGGAACGTCCGGGATCCGCCTTGGCAGGAATCGGGCCCGTCGACCAGCGGTGCTGCGGTTGGTGGGGGGAGTGCGACGAGCCCGCTGTCGGCAGCCCCGCTGCGATCGTGACGGGGAGATTCCTAGTCGGGGCGCTGGCGGCTCGTGCGAAGTTGTTCCAGGTATTCGTCGACCCGCCGCTGGTTCCAGGCGAGTCGTGCCGAGGCCTGGTTCGGTGCCGCGGTCGCGCGGGTTATCTCTTGCTTCTCGACGTCTGCCTTGCCGTCCGGTCGGCTGTAGGTCCACTCGATGACGACCCGGTCGTCGGGGCGAACGGTCAGGAGGGAGGCGGCTGTGTTGATCACCTGCTGGCGCAGCTCGGCCAGAGAGTCGGCGGAGGCAACCTCCCCGCCGTTGTCCAGGTGTGCGCACCAGTGGTCACCTTGGGCGATCGTGACCTTGAAAGTCTTGGCGTCATCGCTGTTGTTCATGCGGCCCTCCTCACCCCCAACTTTCGTCGGATCGAGGGCGCTGGTGCAGAGGCGACAGGTCCTGGATCTCGTGACGGGTGGCGAGGCCCGGTCGGAGCGGGATTACTCGCCCTACCCATCTGGGTGGGTAGCGAGTGCGGTCGAAGGCGCCCGGTGACCTCGTCGGTGCGGCGGGAGTGGCTCATCCTCGCAGTCCACCAGCAGATCTCCAGGTACATCAGCGGCACACGTCACCGCGGCGCAGGGCGTCCCGCAGGGCCAGCTGTGCGCTCAGTCGGTGCGATGGCGATGTTCGGCTCAGCTCACGGCCGCCGTGATGGGCCAGTAGATCTCGGTACGGGTCTGCTCGGCCGGTGTCTCGGGTGCGCTCCAGTACTCCTCCCACATGGGTCCGTGCGAGTCCACGGACCTTCCGCGCGCACGCGCCCCTGCCAGGAGATCCTGGTACGCAGCAGGCAGATCGCCGTACGGCCCTACGTGGGTGGTGTGAGCGGCCTCGGTGGACCCGATCGCCATGATCTCCACTCCCGGGACGTCGGCACCTGGTGGCACCGGGAACCCGGCTGAGACGTCGAACCCTTGAGCTGTCATCTCGTACGACGCGAGCGGTGGCCCGCTCGGACTGACGCCAGCGGTGGTCAGCTCGGTCATGACCTCGGCCAGCGCGATGCCCACCTGGTTCCCGATCGAGCCGATGTCCTCGGCGGAGATACGAAAGCGGCGAACCGCCGTGGTCAAGCCAGGCACATTCACGATGTCGACGTCGTGCATCTTCCTCACCCCTTGGTCTCGACCCAAGTCCAGCCCGAGCTGGGTGCGTGCCGGTAGGGGACGAAGTCCTTGGCCGGCGTCCGGAAGTCACTTCGGACGAGCGCCGAAGGTGTGCGGCTTCCTGCCGGAACTACAGAGCGATGTGGTTGGCCCGACCCGAGTTCAGCTCCACGTCGGTCAGCGTGGCTTCGAGAAGGTCGTGAGCCAAGCCGTTGAGGGCGCGGCAGACGGCCAACTCGTCGCCGATCTCCGGGACGTTCCGGTCGGCGGGGTTGAGGCGCGCCAAGCCGGTGTGCCTGAGCTCGGTGCCAGCGGCGGAGGTGAGAACGGCGTCCGCCTTCGTGTGAGTGTCGTCTTCGTAGACGAAGATCTGCATCTGCCATGTCTTGGCTTGCATGGTGGGCTCCCGCCTGGTTTCTGAACGTCTCGTGATGTCGCGCGTGGTTCGGTAGGGCGAGCACGCAGCAAGACGACGGGAGTCCAAGCCGTGGTCGCGGCCCTGGCTTCTGGTGGGGACCGTGCGTGCTGGACGCTGGACCTTTCCCTCTGCCGTGTGGACTTCCGTCGCCTCATGACCAGTTGACCTCGGTCCAGGTCGCTGGTGCAGAGGCGTAAGGCACTTGTCAGAGCGCAAAGGTCCCACCACGCCTGCCCGCCCGATCAAGGCCAGGCCAGGGCCGGATGGCCCTTGGCTGAGGTGCACCTGACGCGGAACGGTGGGGTGGTGATCCGAAACAGGAAGGTCCGTCCCGAGACCTTGATGTGCGGGAGCTGCCGCTTCTGCGGCCGGGAGATTGCCTTCGATCCAACCCGCGGGTGGGTAGGGACCTTCCCCGCCGGAGGAGGAGAGGATCCCTCGTCAGCGCAGCGCTGGTTCGCAAGCTGCCCCAGGTTGCCCACCCAGGTGGGTCGATCTGGGGAGCAACGACGGGGAAGAATCAAGCCCCTGACCTGTTCTCCCAGGTCAGGGGCTCGATCACTCGGGGTGAGTAACGGGACTTGAACCCGCGACATCCGCCACCACAAGGCGGCGCTCTACCAGCTGAGCTATACCCACCATCGCTCCCGCCGAAGCGCGAGCAGGCAGAAGTGTACCGAAGGTTTGCGGCAGGTTCGAACCGGGCCGGTCCCTCAGCTCATGTGGTCAGCCCTGATCCTGCACGGCTCCGGTCAGCGCACCCTGGTGGGCGGTGGCGATCCGCTTGGCTGCCTCGGAGTCCGGGCCGGGCCCGGGTACGAAGACAGCCTCCCGGTAGTACCGCAGCTCCTCGATGCTCTCCTGGATGTCGGCCAGTGCTCGGTGGCCGCCCGACTTCGCCGGCGAGTTGAAGTACGCCTTCGGGAACCAGCGCCGGGAGAGCTCCTTGATCGAGGAGACGTCCACGATCCGGTAGTGCAGGAAAGCCTCCAGCTCGGGCATGTCGCGCGCCAGGAAGGCCCGGTCGGTCGCCACGGTGTTGCCGGCCAGCGGGGGCCTGCTGCCGTTCGGGCAGTGCTCCTTGATGTAGGCGAGCACCCGGGCCTGGGCGTCCTGCATGGTCGTGCCCGCGTTCAGCTCCTCGAGCAGCCCGGACTTGACGTGCATCTCGTGCACGAACGGGATCATCTGGTCCAGCGCTTCCTGGGGTGGCTTGATGATCACGTCGATGCCGTCGCCCAGGACGTTCAGGTCGAAATCGGTCACCAGGGCCGCCACCTCGATCAGCGCATCCGCGCCGAGGTCGAGCCCGGTCATTTCACAGTCGATCCACACGAGTCGGTCGTTCACCTACCGGAGCCTACTCAGGTTCGTCTTAGGACACCCGCCTACATTGGCCGGGTGCTGCCCTGGACCGCCGTGCTCGCCCGCCTGATCGTCGGTGGTGTCTGGGTGTACGCCGGCGCGCTGAAGGTCGGTGACCCGGAGTCCAGCGTGGCCGCGGTACGGGCCTACCAGCTCCTGCCGACGGGGCTGGCCGACACCGTGGGCCGGGTGCTGCCGATGCTCGAGCTCGTCATCGGGGTCTGCCTGGTGCTGGGTCTGCTCACCCGCGTCCTCGGTGGTGTCTCCGCGGTCCTGCAGATCGCCTTCATCATCGGGATCGCCTCGGTCTGGGCCCGCGGGATCGAGATCAACTGCGGCTGCTTCGGGGACGGCGGTCCGAACCCGGACGCGTCCTCGCAGTACCCCTGGGAGATCGCCCGCGACCTCGGCCTGCTGGCGCTGTCGGTGTTCCTCGTCGTCCGTCCCTCGTCGCCGTACTCGGTCGACAGGGTGTTGTTCCCCGATCTTCCGGAGGTCCGTGATGTCCCAGCAGAACCGTGAGTCCCACCGCACCGAGAAGGCGGCGGCGGTCCAGGCCGCTGCGGCCCGCAAGCAGCGCAACGGCCGGATCGCCCTCGTGGTCGGGGTCCTGGTGGTCCTGGGAGCCGTGGTCGCGGCCGGGACCTGGGCGGGCTCGGGGAAGTCGAAGGTCGATCCCGGGGACTACTCGGGGATCGCCACGGCCGTCACCGCCAGCTCGCTCAAGCTCGGGCCCGCCGACGCACCCGTGAAGGTCGTCATCTACGAGGACTTCCTGTGCCCGTACTGCCGCCAGCTGGAGGCGTCGACCAGGGACTTCCTCCGGGAGAACGCTGCCAAGGGGAAGGTCGAGGTCGAGTACCGGCCGGTGAACATCCTGACCTCCTCGACCTACTCTGCCCGGGCGATGAACACCTGGGCCGCGGTGCTGGCACACGCCGCCCCGACGGCTGCCCTGAAGCTGCACGACCTGTTGTTCGAGAACCAGCCGTACGAGCAGAACGCGGACGAGACCACCGATGCGGACATCCTCGCGCTGGTCGAGAAGGCGGGCGGCGACAACGCCGAGGTCCTCGCGGCAGCGAAGACCCAGGACGCGGCCTTCTTCACCGCCTCGGCGTGGGCTGCGTCGTCGATCGGGCTGACCGGCACTCCGACGGTCGTCCTGGACGGGCAGAAGCTGGACGGGCTCAGCGTCGAGCAGATCATCAGTGCGATCGAGAAGAAGGTCGCTGCCGGATCGTAGGCTGGGGCCATGACTGAGCCCGACCGCCCGTACGACGACTTCATCGCGGGGCTGCCCAAGGCCGAGCTGCACGTCCACCACGTCGGTTCGGCGTCCCCACGGATCGTCGCCGGGCTCGCCGAGCAGTACCCCGGCGTGGTCCCGAGCGACCCTGACGCACTGGCTGACTACTTCGCGTTCCGGGACTTCGGCCACTTCATCGAGGTCTACCTCGCGGTCGTCGACCTGATCCGGACCCCCGAGGACATCCGGATGCTGACCTACGAGGTCGCCCGGGAGATGGCGCACGGACAGTCGCTGCGGTACGCCGAGCTCACCTGCACGCCGTACACGTCGGTGATCCGCGGGATCCCGATCGAGGCCTACAGCGAAGCCATCGAGGACGCCCGGGTTGCTGCCGAGCGTGACTTCGGCCTGCGCCTGCAGTGGATCTACGACATCCCCGGCGAGAGCGGTATCCCGGCCGCCGATGCGACGCTGGAGTACGCCCTCAAGCACCCGACGGACGGCCTGGTCGGCTTCGGCCTGGGCGGTCCCGAGGTCGGCGTGCCCCGGCCGCAGTTCCGCCGGCACTTTGACGCAGCCCGGGCTGCCGGCCTGCGCAGCGTCCCGCACGCGGGCGAGACCACCGGGCCGCAGACGATCTGGGATGCGATCCAGGTCCTGGGGGCCGAGCGGATCGGGCACGGCACGTCGGCGGCCCAGGACCCTGAGCTGCTCGCGCACCTCGCCGAGGCCGGGATCCCGCTCGAGGTCTGCCCGTCCTCGAACGTCGCGACCCGTGCGGTCGAGCGGATCGAGGAGCACCCGATCACGGTCTTCCGCGACGCCGGCGTCACGGTCACCGTGAACAGTGACGATCCGCCGATGTTCTCCACGACGCTCAACGCCGAGTACGCGATCGCTGCTGACCTCCTGGGTCTGGACGAAGCCGGGATCGCTGACCTGGCGAAGATGGCCGCCCGCAGCGCGTTCACCGACGACGCGTTCCGCGACGCGCTCTGCGCCGAGATCGACGCCTACGTCCTGACGGGACGTTAAAGGGCCAGCGGTCTCATACTCCGCTGGCCCACCACCTGTCTACGGGACAACGGTGCCCGGGACGGTTGCGACACGCTGCCCGCAGCGCGAAATCAGGTGAAGCCCGCCCCGGCGCGTGCGGTACGACGAGGCGGGCTTCGTCGGGCCCTGAGGACGTGGCCCGGTTCTGGGAGACCCAGTACTACCCGGTCGTGCCGTCGCTCAAACGCCGGTCGACTCAGGCAACGAGGACGGCGTCGTGGCAGTGGCGGAGCGATTCCTGCTCCTCGGAGACCTGGTACCCGCAGTACAACGGGAAGTCGACGGTCGCGCGGAGCCTGTTCCAGCAGTTCTCGAGCTGCAGGGACAGGTCCCCGGACCCGGCTCGCCAGTAGACGTCGACGATCTCCCCGAAGACGCGGAACGTCCGCCAGCGGGAGTCGATGGTGCGGATGGTGGTCCCGATGATCGCCTCGAAGCGGTCGGGGGAGACCCGGCCGTCGAGGACGATCGCCTTGCTCACCTCGTCTGCATCCAGCTCCAGGTACTGACCGATCGTGCGAGCGGCGTCGAGGTCGAAGCCACGGGCGGCCAGGCACGTGGCGACCAGGGCTCGGTGGCTCTCGGTCATGGCGATCGCTACGCCTTCGCCGTTGGCGAGACCCGTTGCGACGTAGTCGGTGACGGCGTCCGCGAGAGTCTGGTCCTCGACCCAGAACGACACGGAGTGCCCCGCCAGGGCCGCGTCCTTGCGGGTGCGCCCGGACGGGTGCGGCACTGCCGGGAGAGTGACGGTGAAGGTGGTGCCGGCCGTGTTGTCGTAGGCGATGCTTCCGCCCATCGCCGCGCACAGCCGGTGGACGATCGCGAGTCCGAGTCCGCTGCCGCCGAGCTGCTGGGAAGCGCCGCCGCGCGAGTACGGGTCGAACAGGGAATCGACGAGCGCCTCGGGGACACCGGGCCCGTCGTCGGTCACCGCGACCCGCACCTCGTGGCCTTCGAGCCAGGCCCGAACGGCTACCTCGTGGCCACCGTGCCGAGCCGCGTTGCTGAGCAGGTTGTCGAGCACCTGGGTGATCCGGAGTGGGTCCCCGAGGACCAACGCGTCGGCCGCGAGCTCCACGTGGATCCGGTTTCCGAGCTGGTCCTGGTAGGCCGAGATCAGGTCGTCGCAGGTCTCGGTGAGGTCGACGCTCTGCAACCCGACGGTGAGGTCGCCGCGGTCCAGGGCATGCATCGTCGCAAGATCTTCCAGCAGTCGCACGAGCATGTCGCTGCGGCGGGTCAGCATCCCGGTGATGTCACTGAGCGCGGCGGTGGGCATCGATTCGTGGGTGAGGTGCAGGGTCTCTGCCGCCCCGCGGATCACGCACGCGGTGTTCCGCATGTCGTGGATGAGTTGCGCCTCGAATTCTCGCATGCCAACCGGCTCCTCTCCTTCCCCACGATAGGCCGATCCAGGACCAATGCAATATTAAGGACGAAAAAGGTCATAACGTCTATACCACCTCGCAGCGGCCAGCGGTCCCCGGTGAGGGATTTCCCCGCGGTGCTGGCCGTGCGCTCTAGACCAGGATCGGGCCGGCAGGGCTGAGTGGGTCGGGTCTGGATCTCCGGCTTCCAGCGCGGACAGATCGACCGAGGATCGGTGGGACATCTGCGCCCGCTCGACGCGCTGGAGTGAGACATCTGCGCCCGCTCGACGCTGGTGGCGCCCCCGGCACGATTCGAACGTGCGACCTAGAGATTAGAAGGCTCTTGCTCTATCCAGCTGAGCTACGGGGGCCCGAGGTCGGCCGTGCCAGCCTCAGGCCAGGATTCTAGGGGCAACGCCGACGAGGTTCAGGAGAGCCGGTCGGCGTACGCGATCACCCGGTTGAACAGTGCGTCGGCCGCAGCAGCCGACGCGGCCCGGGTGACCGGCTCGGAGAGCTCGTCGACCAGCGGGCGCGCGGCGGCGACCCCGGCGTCGGCCGCCAGGGAGGCGGCCACGCGGGCGGCGTCGCGGACGACGGCGGGGTCGACCGTCCAGACGGCCTCGAAGACCCGGTTCCGGTCGGGCACGTTGACCTGTCCGGGCAGTTCCCACGCCGTCAGGCAGGCGGCACTCGCGGGCGCGTCGCAGATGACGGCCCACTCCCGGCGCATCGGGGCGTCCTGGGGGAGCGAAGCCCGCACCAGTCCCGGCACTTCGACACGGCCCTCCGTGGCGGCGGCGTGGTCGTCGGCGAACACGATGGCCGTCCGTGCGACCCGGGCCAGCTCGGCCCAGCGGTGCGCCGACGGTTCGAAGAGGTCGCCGCGCTGGAACGCGCCGAAGAGGATCGGGCGTTCCGCGGTGGCGCAGCACTCGTCCTCGATCGCCCAGGAGATCGCGATCAGGGTCGACTTTTTGAGGCGGTGCGTCGCCAGGTGCGGGTGGCGCCGGCGGAGCTCGGCGAAGATCGACGGTGTCGCGGGGGGTGCCGACTGGGTGGCTTCCTCGATCGCCACCTCGAGCCGGACGCCAGCATCCTTGCGCCGGAGCACCAGCAGGACCTGGTCGACGTCCGCGTCGGTGTAGCGGCGGTGACCGCTGTCCAGGCGCTGCGGCACCGGGAAGCCGTGGCGGGTCTCCCAGGTCCTCAGCACCGCGGTGGTCAGGCCGGTGCGCTGGGAGAGGTCGCCGATCGTCAGGGATGCGGTCTGGGGTTGCGCATCCGCCGTCTTGTGGTCCATGCTTCGATCATAAAGTTAAACGGGTCGTTTAGATAGTTGTTTAGGAAAGAGGTTTCGATGTCCAGCACGAGCAAAGCCGAGGACGGCGCCGTCGACTGGTCGGACCTGGGCCGCGAGATGTGGTCCTTCCTGACCGGACGCCAGGCCGAGATCAACTACCGGTTCATCGACATGACCGTCGAGATCCCCCGCGACACCGGGCCGGAAGCCCCGCGCGCGGTCTGGAAGGTCGACGGCACCTTGCAGGTCACCACTCGAGACAACGCGTGAGCAGGAGCGGCGATGTTCACGGTCCAGATCAACGCTGACCTCCGGTTCAGCGTGGCGCTGCCCGACCAGCCCGAGCTCTCCGGCACCATCACCGGGTCCGGCGACCGGCTCGTGGTGCGGCTGAGCGACCCTGCCCGCTTCGCCGGCGGCCGGGACTCCGGTCAGGTCAAGAACGTCGCCGCGATGCTGGCCAGTCGAGGGCTGAAGGTGGTCGTGATGGCGGACGACGACGTCCTGCTGGAGATCGGTGACACCCACGCCCCCTGGTGGCAGCGCGGCATCACCCGGTCCCGGCACCTGCGGATCGTCAGCCTGCGCGGGGCGATTACCGGTGCCAGCGGTCGGCTGCGGCGCTCCGACGCCGCGGTCATCCCCGGCCGCGAGCTGGTCCCGCCGCAGACCTTGTTCCCGATCGCGCCCACCTTCCGCCGGAACCTGCGACCGGTGACCACCACGCATGATTCCCGGCGAGGGGGGAACCCCCGTCTCGTGCTCCGTGCTACCAATCCAGGACTCCCCGAGGGCGGGGCCCTCGTCTACCCGCTGCGCTCGGACACCGTCACGATCGGCAGCGATGACGGGTGCGACATCAGGCTCGCCGGCCTGGACCCGGTGCACGCGGTCGTCGTCCACGACGAGCGCGACGAGTTCGTCCTGCACGACCGGTCCGGCGACGGGAGTACGACCGTGAACGGGGTCTCGGCCCAGGGTCGCGTGCTGCGCACCGGAGCCCGCGTCAACGTCGGGCCCTGGACGCTGGCCTACCGGCGCGCCGAGTACGCCGACCACGGGCGCCCCTTCGGCGGACGGGTCGGTGGCGAGCTCGGTCGCCAGCGCAGCCAGCCGGATCCTCGGGGCGCCACCCCGACCACGCCCACCGACCCGGAGGTCACCCGATGAGCGCGGAGCTGCTGCAGCGGTCGGCTGCCGGCGACGTCGACGCCTTCATGAGCTTCTACGACCAGACCTGTGCGGTCGTCTTCGAATGGGCCCTGCGATCGCAACGGGACCGGGCGAGAGCCGAGGACCTGACCCGGGCGCTGTATGCCCGGGCCTGGGTCTCGGCGTCCGACCACGCATCGTCCGGGATCTCCCCGCTGGCCTGGCTGATCTCCATCGCGCCCCCGCGGAATCCCGTCGCCCCCGCGTTGAAGCTGGACCGTTGTGGTTAGCCCGCCGGTCGTCGTCGTCGGTGCGGGCCTCGCGGGTCTGGCGTGCGCCGAACGGCTGACCCGGGCCGGGCTGGAGGTGCTGGTGCTGGAGGCGTCGGACGGCGTTGGTGGCCGGGTTCGTACCGACCACGTCGACGGGTTCACCATCGACCGCGGCTTCCAGGTGCTCAACACCGGCTACCCGGCGCTGCGGACCGTGGACACCGCGGCGCTCGACCTGCGGAGCCTGCCCCGCGGTGTCAGGGTCCGGCGACGCGGTGAGATCGAGGCCGTGCCGCACCCGCTGAGCTCGGTCGCGGCGCCCTGGCGCGCCCTGACCTCCGGCGTCGCCGACTGGCGCGGCAAGGCTGCGTTGGCCCGGTACGCCGCCGGGCTGGTGCTGTCGTCACCCCGGTCGATCCAGGCCCGTCCCGACGTCCCCGCCCACCAGGCCTGGGCCGAGCGGCTGCCGGAGGCGGTCCGTCGCGACGTCCTGGTGCCGTTCCTGTCCGGCGTGGTCCTGGAGTCCGAGATCACCACGTCCCGGGTCTTCACCGACCTGGTGATGCGTACCTTCGCCACCGGCATCTCGGCCCTGCCGGCTGCGGGGATGCAGGCGCTGCCCGAGCTGATCGCGCGAAGTCTCCCGCGGGCCGCGCTGCGGCTGGAGACCTCGGTGGTCGCGGTCCAGCGTGACCACGTGCAGCTCGCCGACGGTGCCACCGTCCCGGCCAGCTGCGTGGTGGTCGCCACCGATCCGTGGACCGCGCACCTGCTGGTGCCGGAGATCGGCGCGCCGCCGCAGGCTCGCGGCGTCACCACCTACTACCACGCCGTCCCGGCGTGGTCAGACCTGAACGGAGCGCTCACCATCGACGCAGACCAGTCCGGAGTCCTCAACTCGGTGGTGCTGACCGCCTCGGTACCCGAGTACAGCCGGGACGGCAGAGCCCTGATCGCCACCTCGGTCCTGCAGGCGGACGCCGCGGACGTCACCGCGGAACGGGCCCAGCAGATCGCGGTCGAGCTGCACCAGGCTCCTCGCGGGGACTGGGACCTGGTCGCAACGCGCAGCATCCCGCACGCACTGCCGGCGATGACCGCCCCGCACGACCTGCGCAAGCCTGCCTACGTCCCGACCCGCGGGGTGTGGGTGGCCGGCGACCACCGCGACACCAGCTCCATCCAGGGCGCCCTGGTCTCCGGTCGGCGTGCTGCGCACGACGTGGCGCGGTCCGTCTCGCCGTCGGTCAGCGGCGCCGGCGCTGCGACGGCCGGCTCGTGAGCAGCGACGGGCCGGTCCTGGTCGCCGGGGGAACCGGCTTCGTCGGGCGACGGTTGGTCGACGCCCTGGTCGGCTCCGGCCGGAACGTCCGGGTGATGACCCGACGACCCGAGAAGCACCGCGGCCCCGGTACGCCGGTCCGCGGCGACGTCTTCGAACCGGACACGCTGGACGCCGCCCTGGAGGGCTGCGTGGCCGCGTACTACCTGGTGCACTCGCTGGATGCCCCGGACTTCGAGGAGCGTGACGCCCGGGCCGCACGGTCCTTCGGGCAGGCCGCGGCGAAAGCGGGCGTCGGCCAGATCATCTACCTCGGAGGACTCGGGGACGACAGCGACGACCTGTCGGCCCACCTGCGCAGCCGGCGCGAGGTCGAGTCCCTGCTCGGCACCGGGGGTGTCCCGGTCACGGTCCTGCGCGCCGGCATCGTCGTCGGCCACGGCGGGATCTCCTGGGAGATCACCCGCCAGCTCGTCGAGCACCTCCCGGCCATGGTCACCCCGCGCTGGGTCCGGACCCGGACCCAGCCGATCGCGGTCGCCGACGTGGTCCGCTACCTGACCGGGGTCCTGGACAACGAGGCGGCTGTCGGGGAGGTCTTCGACGTCGGGGGGCCGGAGGTGCTCCAGTACGCCGAGATGCTGCAGCGGGTCGCCGCGATCGAGAACCGCAGGCTGCCGATCTTCCCGGTCCCGCTGCTCACCCCGGGACTCTCCTCGCGCTGGCTCTCGTTCGTCACGGATGTCGACGTGCAGTCCGGTCGCAACCTGATCGACTCGATGAGCAACGAGGTGATCGTCCAGGACACCCGGATCCGTGAGGTCGTCCCGTTCCAGACCATGGGCTACGACGACGCTGTCCGGGTGGCTCTGGAAGAACGCAAGGGGACCCGATGAGGAAGGTGCTGCGGGCACGGCTCGATCGCCTGATCCCGAAACCGCTGACCCACGTCGTCGCCGTCGAACGGCGCGAGACCGACGCCGAGCAGACCCGCCGCCGCCAGGTGGTGGCGGGTACGTCGATGGCCGGGGCCGCTCTGCTCGGAGCCTCGTTGTCGACCCGACCCGGATCGAAGCAGTTCTACCTCTCCACCGGGGCGGTCGCAGGTGTCTGGGCGGTCGGAGGCCTGCTGTCGGGCCGCCTGCACCTCGGCTGGATCGAGACCCGAGACTCGACCCTGCGGCGACCGATCGTGACGCCCCTGGCCACCGGCGTGGCCGCCTTCGGCTGCTTCTACGGCATCGCCCTGGTCGCGCGCGAGATTCCGGTCCTGGACCGCGCCATCTCCCGGGTGCTGCTGTTCGCCGACGAGGGTGACGACCGCCTGGTGCTGCTGACCACCCTGGCCAACGGTTTCGGGGAAGAGGTGTTCTTCCGCGGTGCCCTGTACGCCGCGCTCGGCGACCGCAGCCCGGTGCTGGCGTCGACCGCGATCTACGCCGCAGCGACCACGACGACCCGTAACCCGGCGTTGGTGCTGGCGGCCGGGGTGATGGGCACCCTGTTCGGACTGCAGCGGCGCGCCTCGGGCGGCATCCAGGCCCCGACGATCACCCACCTGACCTGGTCGACGCTGATGCTGCGGTTCCTGCCGCCGCTCTTCCGCCGCCCGGGAGCGACCCGCCCCGAGGAGATCCACTGATGCCCGACCACGGACTCGACCGGGTGCTGGACCGCGCCGTCGTTCCCGGCTACTCCGCGATCGGTTACCGGTTGCGGCGCCGCGGCTGGTCGTCCGACGACCCGGCCCCGGGCTCGTTGATCGGCAAGCGGGTGCTGGTCACCGGTGCCGGTGGCGGGCTGGGGGAGGCCGCGGCACTCGGCATGGCCCGCCTCGGTGCGACGGTGCACCTGCTGGTGCGGTCGGCCGAGCGCGCCGGACCGGCCGTCGAACGAATCCTGGCGGCGCTCGACGGCCACGACGGCGCCGGCGCGCTGGAGGTCGAGGAGTGCGACGTCTCCGACCCCGCTTCGGTGCACCGGTTCGCCGATGCCTTCGTGGCCCGGCTGGGCCGCTCCGGCGGTGCGCTGGACGTCCTGGTCCACAACGCCGGGGTGCTTCCCGCGACCCGGACCACGGCCGTCGACGGACACGAGCTGACGGTGGCCACCCACGTCCTGGGGCCGGTGCTGATGACCGAGCTGCTGCTCCCGGTGCTCGAGAGGGCCGCCGGGGGCGCCCGGGTCGTGCTGGTCGCGTCCGGTGGGATGTACACCCAGGCCCTCCCGGTCGACGACCCGGACTTCGAGCAGGGTCGCTACCAGGGTGCGACGGCGTACGCCCGCTCCAAGCGGATGCAGGTCGAGCTCACCGGGGTCCTCAACGACCGCTGGGCCGGGCACGGGGTGGCGGTGCACGCGATGCACCCGGGGTGGGCGGACACACCGGGGGTGGCGAGCTCGCTGCCGCTGTTCCGGCTGGCGACCCGACCGGTGCTGCGGACCAGCGCCGAGGGCGCGGACACCATCGTCTGGCTGGCGGCCACCGAGCCGCCGCCGACCCCCGGCGGGTTCTGGCACGACCGGTCCGCGCGCCCGACCAGCTACCGGGGGGCGAACCGGCCGACCCCCGAGGAGGTCGGCCGGCTCTGGGACTGGGTCCGGCTCCAGACCGGGCTGGGCTGACCCGATCCGGGTGGGTCGCCCCTAGAAGTCGTCGTCGAAGGCGACCGCGCCGGTGACCCCCATCTGGTACGCCGAGACCTTGCGCTCGAAGAAGTTCGAGAGCTCCTGGACGTCCTGGAGCTCCATGAACGCGAGCGGGTTCGACGAGCCGTAGATCGGCGGCAGGTCGAGGCGCTCCATCCGGCGGTCGGCCACGAACTGCAGGTACTCCCGCATGTCGCCGATCGACAGGCCCGCTACTCCGTCCGCGAGCAGGTCCTCGGCGAACTGGACCTCCGCCTCGACCGCGTCGATCAGCATCTGCTTGATCTGCTCGGCGAGCTCGTCGTCGAACAGGTCGGGTTCCTCGGCCCGGACGGTGTCGACCACGTCGAACGCGAACGCCATGTGCATCGACTCGTCCCGGAAGACCCAGTTGGTGCCGGACGCCAGGCCGTTGAGCAGCCCGCGGGACCGGAGGAAGTAGACGTAGGCGAAGGCGCCGTAGAAGAACAGCCCCTCGATGCAGGCGGCGAAGCAGATCAGGTTCAGCAGGAATGCCCGCCGGTGCTCCTTGGTCTCCAGCGCCGGGAGCTCGAAGACCTCGTCGATCCACCGGAAGCAGAAGTCCGCCTTGTTCTTGATCGAGGGGATGTTGTCCACCGCGGCGAACGCCTCGTGTCGCTCGGCCTCGTCGGGCACGTACGTGTCCAGCAGGGTCAGGTAGAACTGCACGTGCACGGCCTCCTCGAAGAGCTGTCGGCTCAGGTAGAGCCGACCTTCGGGGGAGTTGATGTGCTGGTAGAGGTTGAGCACCAGGTTGTTCGCCACGATGGTGTCGCCCGTCGCGAAGAAGGCCACCAGGCGGGAGACCAGGTGTCGCTCGGCCTCGCTGAGCCGCTGGAGGTCCTTCAGGTCGTTGTGCAGGTCGACCTCCTCGACGGTCCAGCTGTTCTTGATGCCGTCGCGGTACCGCTCGTAGAACTGGGGGTACCGCATCGGCCTCAGGGTCAGGTTCATTCCGGGGTCGAGCAGCATCGGGGTGTGGGTGGACGCGGTCACTGGCAGGCCTCGCAGCTCTCGGGGTTCTCCAGG
Organism: Propionibacteriales bacterium; assembly: GCA_026392455.1. Taxonomy (GTDB): domain Bacteria; phylum Actinomycetota; class Actinomycetes; order Propionibacteriales; family Nocardioidaceae; genus Marmoricola. The sequence goes on from JAPLCB010000004.1 coordinate 83,113, forward strand.
GAGCAGGCGATCGCCTCAGCGTCCTGGACAGGGTCGACGGACACAGGGACGGGGGACAGGGTGTTGCTGGTACTGGTGGACCCGCCGGACGTCGTCGCCTGCTGGATCCGGGTCGCCGGACGGGAGCGCAGGTAGTACGTCGTCTTCAGGCCCGACTTCCAGGCGTGCGCGTACATCGAGGACAGCTTCCCGATCGTCGGGGACGCCATGAACAGGTTGAGGGACTGGCTCTGGTCGACGTACGCAGACCGGGCAGCCGCCATGTCGATCAGGGACCGCTGCGGCAGCTCCCAGGCCGTGCGGAACAGGTCTCGGACGTCGTCCGGCAGATCCACGAGCCCCTGGACCGACCCCTCGGCCTTCTTGATCGCCTCACGGACCTCTGCGGTCCACAGACCACGGGCCTTGAGCTCGCGGACCAGGGCCGTGTTGACCTGGAGGAACTCGCCCGACAGCGTCTCGCGCTTGAACAGGTTCGACACCTGCGGCTCGATGCACTCGTAGCAACCGGCGATCGAGGCGATCGTCGCGGTCGGTGCGATCGCGATCATCAACGAGTTCCGCAGGCCGGTCGCGGCGATCCTGGACCGGACAGCGGCCCAGCGGTCGGTCTGGACGGGAACCGCGGCCTCCCAGAAGTCGGGCTGCAGCTTCCCGGCCGCAGCCCGGGTCTGGTCGAACGCGGGGTGAGCTCCGTGCCGCTCCGCCAGGTCGGCGGAGACCTCGAGAGCGGTCAGGTAGACCTCCTCGGAGATCCGGGTCGAGAGCTCGAGAGCCGCGGCCGAGTCGAACGGCAGCCGCAGTGCGAAGAACACGTCCTGCAGCCCCATCAGGCCGAGACCGATCGGTCGCCACCGCGGGTTGGAGGCGGCGGCCTGCTCGCTGGGGTAGTAGTTCACGTCGATCACCCGGTCGAGCAGCGGGACCGCGGTGCGGACGGTCGTGCGGAGCTTCTCCCAGTCCACCGCCGCGGCACCGTCGACGTCGGTCAGGTGCTGGCCGAGGTTGATCGAGCCGAGGTTGCACACAGCGGTCTCGGTGTCCGACGACACCTCGATGATCTCGGTGCAGAGGTTGGAGAGGTGCACCACGGGCGCGCCGCGGCCCCCACCTCCGTTCGGCACGGTGTCACTGGTCTGGTTGCAGGTCCGGTTGGAGGCGTCCTTGAACGTCATCCAGCCGTTGCCGGTCTGGGCGAGCGTGCGCATCATCTTGCCGTAGAGGTCCCGTGCCTTGAGGGTGCGGACGACCTCGCCGTCGGCCTCGGCGCGACGATAGGCAGCGTCGAAGGCATCACCCCACAGGTCGACGAGCTCAGGAACCCGGTCCGGGTCGATCAGCGACCAGTCGCCGTCGGCCTCGACCCGACGCATGAACTCGTCCGGGATCCAGTTGGCCAGGTTCAGGTTGTGCGTGCGCCGGGCGTCCTCGCCGGTGTTGTCGCGCAGCTCCAGGAACTCCTCGATGTCCGGGTGCCAGGGCTCCAGGTAGACGCATGCCGCCCCCTTGCGCCGGCCACCCTGGTTGACCGCAGCCACCGAGGCGTCCAACGTCCGCAGGAAGGGCACGATCCCGTTGGACGTCCCGTTGGTGCCGCGGATCAGGGCACCGCGGCCCCGGACGCGGGAGAAACCGATCCCGATCCCGCCCGCGAACTTCGAGAGCTTCGCGACCTGCTGGTAGCGCGAGTAGATCGAGTCCAGGTCGTCGCGCGGCGAGTCGACGAGGTAGCACGACGACATCTGGGTGTGGGTGGTGCCGGAGTTGAACAACGTCGGGCTGCTCGGCAGGTAAGCCAGGCTCGACATTAGCCGGTAGAACTCGATCGCCTCGGTGGGGGACTCGGCCAGTCCGCACGCCACCCGGAGCAGGAAGTACTGCGGCGTCTCGATCACGGTCCGCGCCGTGGGGTGCCGCAGCAGGTAGCGGTCGTAGACGGTACGCAGGCCGAAGTACTCGAAGCGCAGGTCGCCGGCCGCGTCGACGGCGAAGTCGAGCTTGCGAGCGTTGTCCTTGACGAACCGGGCGGTCTCGTCACCGATCAAGCCCTCGACGTGGCCCAGGCCGACCGACTGGCTGAACGACGCGATGCCCTGGTTGCGGACCTCCTTGTCGATGTAGCCCGCCAGCAGCCGGCCGGCGAGGCGCGAGTACTGGGGCTCCTCGCTGATCATCTCGGCCGACGTCTGGATCGACAGCCGGTCGAGCTCGGCGGTGGTGGCGCCGTCGTACAGACCGCTGATGGTCTTGGTCGCGACCCGCATCGGGTCGACGTCGCCCAGGTCGGCAGTCACCCGCTCCACCGCCCGGACGATCTTGTTGACGTCGACGTCCTCGGAGTCGCCGTTCCGCTTGCGTACCTGCATGGTGCGCCGAAGCGCTACCGGTGAATCAATGACCGTCATGTCTCTCTCCTCGCGAGCCTGGTCCGGGACCGGTCCGGTGCTCGAGCGAGGGTGACGTCACGGATGCCTGCGGCTGCGAGCGGCAGGAGTCAGAGCCGTCAGCCGTCCCACGAGGCATCGGACCACGGCACCCGACGGGTGCCGTGCGCTGGCAGGTCTTCGGACTCGTGGGCGCGTCGTCGCTGCGTGTTCTGCTCGACCCCTACTGACCGTCGCTTCCCGGACCAGGTTCGGTCCAGTGCTTGGTGACGGCGTTCGTTCCCACTTACCGCTGCGGGGCAGTCCCGGATTCTCACCGGGTTCCCTCTTGCCTCGGGCCGCCTGGATTGAAGGCCCGAACCAGCTACGAGAGACACTGTATGTAGTGGTTGTCGAAAATTCTGGAACTAGATGTTGTGTCGGCGTGTCGCGTCACGGAGAAGGGGACGCAAGGACCCGGTAGACCGTCCGGACGCCGACCGCGCGCCGGAGCTGCGTCATCAGCGAACCGAAGAACTGCTTGCGGTAGCTGTCGTCGCTGACCGCGTACACGGTGAAGTACAACCCGGAGAACGCGGCCAGGAAGGTCGACACCCGGGCGAGCTCGTGGGTGAAGAGCGGGACCGCGTCGACGAACGGGGAGGGGTCGTGGCCGACCCAGGCCCGGACCACGTCGTCGCGGATCGAGACCATGCCGAAGACCACGAAGAAGAGGAACATCGCCAGGCTCAGCAGGAGCACCTGCAGGGCCTGGGAGACCAGCAGGACCAGCACCAGGTTGGCCTTGGCCAGACCGGTGACCTGGGCGCAGGCGACCAGGACGGCGTCATCGGTCTCGTCGGCGCAGCGAGCCGCCTCGTCCTCCAGGGGAGTCCCCGCGCAGGCCGCCTTGAGCCGCTCGCCGGTCATCTCGTCATCGACCTGGTCGAGCTCCTCGGGCAACCGCACCAGCAGGAACGCGACGGCGACCAGCGCGAAGAGCAGGACCGAGACCCACAGGACGCCGTCGTCGAGCGACGACGCCACCTGCCAGACCTCGGTGTTGATGAACAGGAACGTCACGAAGAGCAGGAGCAGCGGGAGCGCCCGGGTCACCAGCGGAACCAGCAGCCCGAGGGAGGAGAGGGTCCGGCCGATCGTCCACCGGGCCACCGTCCCGGCGTGCAGGGCCCGGCTCGCGTAGACGGCCAGCGGGACGCCACTGCTCACCATCGCCGCCAGGATGCTGTTGCTCGGGTCCTCGGACCAGAACCAGACGGCCAGGAATGCCGCCGCGGCGAACACGACCGAGACCGCGGCCAGCGCCAGGAGGCGCGGGCGGGCCAGGCTGGTGCGGACCTCGCTGCGGACGTGGTCGACGAAGTAGGGGAGTCCGCGGGAGGCGAACCAGTCCTCGGCCGCCAGGCGGTGCTCGTCGTCGGATCGGGGCGTCGCCATGGGTCGCGAGTATGCCAGCCGGACTCGGGGGATCTCCTGACGCCGGTTTGGTCATGTGATCAGATTGGGTCCATGACCGAACAGACGACCGCCCGACAGCACCGCTTTACCGATCGACGGGTCCTGGTGACCGGTGCCTCCGGCGGTGTCGGCCGGGCCCTGTGCGACCTCTTCCGGGCCGAGGGCGCCCGGGTGGTCGGCGTCGACGTGGTCCCCGGTGACGGCATCGTCGAGGCGAACCTGGCCGACCCGGAGTCGATCACCGGCCTGGTCGCGCACACGCTGGCCGAGCTCGGCGGGCTCGACGTGCTGTGCAACGTCGCCGGGATCCAGGCCCACGCCCGGATCGAGAACCTCAGCGTCGAGCTGCTGCGCAAGCACCTCGACGTCAACGTGATGGGCCCGATCCTGCTGACCCAGGGCTTCGTGCCGGCGCTGGCCGAGTCGCAGGGGAACGTGGTCACCGTCGCCTCGATCTCGGCGATGATGGGCCAGCCCTACAACACCGCGTACTGCGCCAGCAAGGGCGGCGTGCTGCTCGCCATGCGGGCGCTGGCCATCGAGCTCGCGGACCGGATGATCCGGGTCAACTGCGTCTCGCCCGGCGGCATCGACACCCCGATGATCAACGACGCGGCGCACAGCCTGCCCGAGGACGCGAACTGGGACCTCGTCGCGAAGAGCCAGAGCGTCATCCCCGGGTTCATGCCGCCGGCCGACATCGCCGAGGCGATCATGTTCCTGGCCTCCGACGCCGCGTCCTCGATCACCGGGACGAACCTGAAGGTGGACCGCGGCGTCGTGTGGTGACCGCTCAGCCGGCCGCGAGGTGGGCGGCGTAGAACTGTTGGTGGGCAGCAGCGGCCGCGTCCCAGGTGTAGCCCGCGGCGAGCTCCTGGCCGAGTCCTGGGTGGATCGGGATCTCGAGCTGGTTGATGATCCCGGCCGCGATGGCGGTGGCGTTGGTCGCGTACACGACGGTGTCACCGAAGACCTCGCGCAGGACCGGGAGGTCCCTGGCCACCACCGGTACGCCGGCAGCCAGGGCCTCCATCGCCGCCAGGCCGAACCCCTCCTTGGTCGAGACGAAGCCGAGGGTCGCAGCCTCGGCGACCAGGCTCGGCAGCTCGGGGTCCGGGACCACCCCGATCACCTCGAGGTCGACCCGGAGCTCGGCTGCCCGGCGTTCGAAGGCCTGCCGGTAGTCGCGGTAGTCGAACAAGGTCTCGCCACCGGCGAAGACCAGACGGAGACCGGGCCGGTGCGCCTGGACCTTGCTCATCGCCTCGAGCAGGTCGATGCTTCCCTTGCGCGGCTCGATCCCGCCGAGGGCCAGGACGTAGGTGCCCAACCGGGAGCGCCAGTGCTCCCGACCACTGACGTCGTGCGACGCCGCGGCGAACCGAGCGGCGTCGACCCCGTTCGGGATCACGGTCGGGACGAGACCCCAGCCGTCACGAACCTCCTGGGCAACGGCGCCGGAGACACAGATCCGGGCCGTCGGTTCCACCACGGCCCGCTCGTGGCACGCCGCGAGCTGCGGGGTGGTGAAGGTGTCGAGGTGGTGGATCGTGCGGACGCAGGGGAACGCAGCGTTCGCACTGATGCAGTCCTGGGCGTGGACGACGTCGTACCCGTCCGGGGAGAAGGCCGACCGCAGGGTCTCGATCGAGCGGACGATCCGCTGACCGACCTCTTCGTCGGGTCGGTCCCCGAACGGGACCGTGTGCACCTGGACCCGGGGGTCGACCGGGCGGAAGAACGCGGTGTCCCCGCCGCGGCTCAGGGTCCAGACGTGCACGTCCTCGCCGCGCGCTGCCAGCGCCTCGGCGAGGGCGAGGGTGTGCACCACGCCGCCGCGCGGCTTCGTCGAGTACGTCAGCAGGGCGATCCGCACGGTCATCCCACCCCGGTGGTCTCGCGGTAGGTCCCGGGCACCCGCTCGAGCAGGTGGCTCAGGGTCCGCCGGGACCGGGCGACCTCTGCGGCGATGTCGAAGTCGGCGACCGCCATCCCACCCTTCCCCTGGGTACGGGCCGCGACGTCCCCGCCCGGGCCGACGATCTTGGCCTGTCCCAGGAAACGGAGGCTGCCCATCGCGCCGGTCTGGTTCGAGGAGACCCAGATGATCTGGTTCTCGGCCGCCCGGGCCGAGTCGTAGATGTCGAACAGCCGCGACTGCCGGTCGGCCGACATCCGTTCGGCCCGGTTGGTCACGCTGGCCGGCCACGCCGACAGGCAGGCGACCAGTGCGGCACCGTCCAGGGCCAGCGACCGCGCGGCCTCGGGGAAGGTCTTGTCGTAGTCGATCAGCATCCCGATCCGCCCCAGCGGGGTCTCGAACGCGTCGAAGGAGCTGCCGGCACTGGTCGCCTCGCGCTCGCCCAGGGGTTGGTGGACCTTGCGGTGGCGCCCCAGGACGCCGTCGCCGTTCAGGCAGACAGCGGTGTTGTAGGTCAGCGCCTCGCCGTCGACGACGGCGACCTCGGTGTAGCCCAGGCAGATCACCATCTCGCCTGCCCAGCGGACCACCTTCACGAGCTCGGCGGAGCTCTCGTCCAGCGGCGGCGGCAGGGCCCGGGGGTCGGGGTGGGCGAGGTCGCCGAGGTAGCCGCCGAGGGCGGCGTGCGGCAGCACCAGCAGGCCGACCCCGGCGTCGCGGGCATCGGTGATGATCCTGGTCACCTTGTTGACGCACCGGTCCAGGTCACGGCCGAAGTTGGCCGCCACCGCCGCGATCCGGGTCGTCGTCACGCTCAGCTCGCTTCGAGGGCCGGCGCCAGGAGGGGACGTCGGTTCCGCAGGACCGCGTGCGCGACGTGCTCGGCGTCCCGGGCGATCCCGAGGAAGCGTCCGGACCCCCAGGTGTGCAGCCAGGGGAGGCCCAGGAAGTAGAGCCCGGGCGCGCCGGTGACGCCGCGCTCGTGGGTGGGCCGACCGGTCCCGTCGAAGACGCCCACCCGCACCCAGCGGTAGTCCGGCCGGTAGCCGATCGCCCAGATGATGCTGGTGATCCCGGCTGCTGCCAGGTCGAGCCGGGTCGGGTCCTGCTCGGGGACCCACACCGGCTCGTACGGCGTCCCCGGTGGTGCGTCGATGCCCTCCCGCTCAATGTGCCGGTCGATGTCGCGGCAGATCGAGTTGTAGGTCGCGTCGGCGGAGTCCAGTGCCGAGGTCAGGGTCGGGGAGAAGGCGAGCTCGGTGCCGCGGCCGTCGGTGAGCATCCCGTAGAGCTGCATTCCCTCGACGGCGAACGCCCTCAGATCGATGTCCCGTCCGCCGTCGCGCCCGGTGACGTAGTGGTTGGTCTTCTCCCGGGCTGCCAGGCCGCCGGGGTAGCTGGCCACCGGGGTTTCGTACAGGCCCATGTCGGCCAGCCAGGTCATGCAGTCGCGGCCTCGGTAGAACCGGGCCACCCGGGGCGCGTCGCCCAGGGCGAGGTGGACCTGGCGCCCCTCCAGGTGCAGGTCCTCGGCGATCTGGGTGCCGGACTGCCCGGAGCCGACGACCAGCACCGCACCGTCGGGCAGCTGTTCGTGGTTGCGGTAGTCGCCGGCCTGCAGCTGCGCGACGTCCTGGTCCAGGGCATGCGCCCAGGGCGGCAGGATCGGGACGTGGTAGCCGCCGGTCGCGACCACCACCTGGGCCGCCAGCCAGGTCTCGGTGCCGTGCGGCGTCCGTACCGTGAGGACGTAGCCGCCGTCGGCGGCGGGCACCATCTCGGTGACCGCGTGCTGCTCGCGGACCGGGGGCCCGAACGTCGCCGGGTAGCCGCCGAGCCAGGCCACCACCTCGTCGCGGGTCATGAACCCGTCGGGGTCCGGGCCGTCGTACGGGTAGCCCGGCAGCGAGCAGTGCCAGTTCGGGGTCACCAGGGTGAAGTTGTCCCAGCGGCTACCGGCCCACTCGCCGGTCGTGGTGGCAGCCTCCAGGACGACGTGGTCGACGCCGTCCCGGGTCAGGAACCAGCTGGTCGACAGACCGGCCTGGCCGCCGCCGACGACGGCGACCTCGACGACGTGGTGACGAGCGTGCTCGGGACTGGTCATGAGGACTCCTCGGGCAGGGGTGGTTGCATCCGCAGCACCTGGACGGTTTCGGTGGGCTCGAACAGGGCGCCGGTCAGGCGGACCCGCTCGCTGCTGGCGGCCGACGCGCTGCAGGCGAACCCGAAACGGGCCCGGACCCGTTCGCTCGCCTGGTCGAGAGCGATCGCCGCGCGGTTGACGAAGTCCTCCACGGTGTAGGTCGCCCCGACGTCGAGGTGGTCGTGCATCACCAGGCTCGGTGAGTAGCAGTCGTCGACCCGTCCGTCGGGCCAGCGCACGGTGAAGGTCATCTCAGGCACGGAGCACCGCCTGCCGGTCGTAGACCTCGGGACGGCGGTCGCCGAGGTGGAACATCGCCCGCCGCGCCGTCTCCAGGGCCTCGGCGACGTCGACGTGCGCGACCGCGAGCCCGGGCTCGGTCCCCGTGCTCGCGAGGACCTCGCCGCCCGGCCCGACGACCTTGGCGTTGCCGACGAACCGCAGCGACCCGAAGGTGCCGGTCTGGTTGGCTGCCAGCCAGACGATCTGGTTCTCCAGGGCCCGGGCCCGGTCGAAGAGGTTGAACCGGTGCGTCCAACGGTCGTCGGCCAGGCTGGCGGCGCTGGCGGTCCGCGACGCCGGCCATGCCGAGACGCAGGCGACCACGTCGGCGCCGTCCAGGGCCAGTGCCCGGGCTGCCTCGGGGAAGGCCTTGTCGTAGCAGATCAGCAGGCCCATCCGGCCGATCGGCGAGTCGAAGGCGGCGAGCTCCTCGCCAGCCGCGTAGTAGAGGTTCTCGCCCAGCGGCTGGTGCACCTTGCGGTACGACGCAACCAGGCCGGAGCCGGTGATCGCGGCCGCGGTGTTGAACCGCTCGGTGCCGTCGGACTCGCAGAAGCCGACCACCACGGTCATGTCCTGCGCCATCGCCGCGATCGCGCGGAGCTCGGGCCCGTCGAGGTCCAACAACGGGGGGAGCGACTCCGGGGCTTCGGTGTGGGTGCCGTCCCGGCCGCTGCCGAGGACCGACAGGTAGCCGCCCAGACAGGCCTCCGGCAGCGCGAGCAGGTCGGTGCCGGCGGCGCGGGCTTCGGCGATCAGGGCCTTGGCCTGGGCGAGGTTCTCGGCGAGGTCGCGGCCGAAGTTGCCGGCGACAGCGGCCAGGCCGGTGGTCGGGGCGCTCATGCCGGTCCCATGCCGGTGACTGCGGCCGACACGGCCTCGGTCACGACGCCGTCGGGCCAGCGGAGGCCGACTCCAGCCCCGTGCACGAGCTCGCCGCACAGGTTCGTGGTCAGGAAGCCCTCGGGGACGTAGCCCGACGGCGACTCCTCGGCCGTGATCACCGCGAACCCGGGGAAGCAGGTCAGCCAGTCCCCGGTGGTGGCGACCCCAGGAGCGGGGATGCTCGCGACGTCCAGGATCGCTCCGCAGCCGCTGGCCTCCGCGAGCATGCCCGTGGTGCCGACCAACCCGCTCATGCTGACGTCCTTGGCGGCGGTCGGCGCCAGACCCGGGACGACGGCGGCCAAGGACCGGAGCTGCTCGGACGTCCGGGTGCTCGACGAGTCCCACTGGGCGCCGCCGTAGCCAGGGCGCCACCCACCGCCGAGGTCGGCGGTGACCCGGAGCCGGTGTCCGGGCGACCCGCCGCCGCCGGGAACCGGGCGCTCGCTCCGCCCCAGAGCGGTCACGCTCAGCGAGCCCGGGACGCCGAGCTGGGTGTGCCCACCGAGGACCGGCACCCCCCAGGCGTTCGCGGCGTCGGTCAGGCCCCGCAGGATCCGGCGGGCGAACGCAGCGTCACGGGCGCCGACCGCGTCGAGGAGACCGACCGGGGTCGCGCCCATCGCGAACAGGTCGTTGACGTTCACCAGCACCGCGCACCAGCCGGCCCACTCGGGGTCGCGCTCGACCATCGACGGGAGGATGGCGTCGCAGGCGGCCAGCAGAGCGCTTCCGGGGACCGGAGCGGCGTCGTCACCGACGAAGCCCTGCCCACCGCCGCCGAACGGCCCCTGGGTCAGCTCGGCGAGCAGGTTGCCGAGGGGCGCCTTGGTGGCCTGCGCGAGCCGTTGGACCCGGGCGATCGGCCAGTCCATCACCACGTGCGGGCGGCCCTGGACCGTGGTGTTTCCGCGGCGCTGCCAGCCGAGGCGGGTGAAGAGGACCTCGTTCTGCTCCTGGACCGTGGCGTCGAAGCGCAGGGCGCCCAGGGTCTCGGCGAGGGCGCAGGCCGCGCGCACCAGGGCCGACCCGGTGCCGCGGGCGGCGCCGGGCGAGACCACCAGCCGGCTGCCCCGCCACCAGCCGATGTCGCGGCCGCGTGTGGCCGGGTGGATCCGGACCCCGCCGAGCACCGCGCCGTGGGGGTCCCGGACCACCAGGACCCGGGTCCTGGGGTCGGCGTCGACGTCGTCGAGGTCGCAGCGGTCGAAGAGGCCCTGGTCGTGGACGAAGACCTGCTCGCGCAGTCCTCGGTACGCCGTCACCTCGCCGACGTCGTCGGTCTCCACGATCACCGGCGCCGGGCGGTGACCCAGCAGGACGACCTCGTCGACGTCGCTGGTCCACGGGCGGGTCACGGTCATCTCAGGCGCCTTCGCAGGAGAGGCCGGAGCAGGCGCCGCACGCAGCGCAGCCGGCCTTCTGGTCGGTTCCGTGCATCCCGGCGGCACGCAGCCGCTGGGCTACCCGGAAGGTGATGTCGCTGACCACCGCTGGGTCGGGCGCCGACGCCCCGTCGACGTCGGTGGCGAGTGTCCCGGCCAACGGCCGGAACGGGACCACGAAGGGGTAGACCCCCATCGCGATCAGCTCCTCGACCCCGGCGACCAGCTCGTCGGGGTCCTCGCCGAGCCCGATCAGCAGGTAGGTCGAGACCTGGTTGTGCCCGAAGACCCGGACGGCTTCGCGCCACGCGGCCCGGTACTCGTCCAGCGGGACCGACCCCTTGCCGGGCATCCAGCGTCGCCGGGCGTCATCGTCCAGGGACTCCACGTGGATCCCGATCGACCGGGCGCCGGCGGCGTACAGGTCACCGATCACGGAGAGGTCGCCCGGTGGCTCGCACTGCACCTGGATCGGCAGGTCGGGGAGGACCTCCCGGACCGCCCGGACGCACCGGGCCAGGTGCACCGCACCCCGGTCGCGGCCGTTCGACGTCCCGGTCGTCATCACCATCTGGGTGATGCCGTCCAGCTCGGCGGCGGCCTTGGCCACCTCCGCGATCTGGGCCGGCGACTTCACCGCGATCGTGGACCCGGCGTTCAGGGACTCCTCGATCGCGCAGAACCGGCAGCGCTCGGACTCGTCGTAGCGCACGCAGGTCTGCACGACCGTGGTGGCCAGGACGTGGCTCGAGTGCAGTCGGGCGATCTGCTCGTAGGAGACTCCGTCGGCCGTGCTGAGGTCGTAGAACGCAGGCCGGGCGACCGCCTCGACGCCCATCCCGGTGTCGGCGCCGTCCAGCAGCAACCGCCCGCCCCGCACCGAGTAGGGGCTGCGCGGGTTCAACGGGATGGCGGCGCCGATCCCGTCGAGCAGGAGGTGGCCGTCGTCGCTCGGCCCCGCACCGGAGCGGCGCGAGACCGGAGCGTCGAGCAGCCGGATCCCCTGGATGGCAACGTCGACCCGGGTCGAGGTCCCGCTGTTCGCCGCAAGGGGCTGGGCAGTCATGGCGTCGACCTCAGAGGTTGTAGACGGAGTTGATGATGGCGCCCTTGTTGGCGAAGTGGATGACCGCGTCCTGGACGTCCAGGGGGTGCGACGGGATCACCCCGGCAATCAGGTCTTCCTCGCGCAGGCCGTGCAGCGCCATCCCGAACCGGCAGCAGAAGACGGTGCCGCCCTCGCTGATGAACGTCTTGATCGAGTCGTTCAGGTTCTGGTTGCCGGGGAAGGCGACGTCGCCGGTGGTCGGGAACCCACGGGTGTCCATGCAGGCCAGCGCTCCGGGGCCGTAGAAGTAGACCGCCGACTCGAAGCCCTTGCGCAGGGCGCGGGTCGCCTGCAGCACGGCGACGAAGGTCACCGAGCTCTCGTGCGGGATGCCGTGGATCAGGGTCAGGTAGGACTGGCCCTCGCTGGCCTGGTAGTCCGGGAAGATCTTGGTCGAGCCGTAGAGGTTGCTGCCCTTCTCCAGGCTCGGGTGCGGGACCTCGCCCACGGACTTCGCGATGTTGGCCAGGATTTCGTCGTCGAACATGGGCATGGGGTGCTCCTTCATCGGGGGTTGCGGGGTGGGGTGGTGCTGGAAAAGCAGGGGTCAGTCGTAGAGGGCTTCGAAGTTCTGGTGGAAGAAGGCGTCGGCCAGGGCGCCGTCGCCGGCCGCTGCTCGCAGCCGGGCGTACTCGCCCTCGAAGTCGCCCCACGGTGCGTCGGTCGCGAACAGGATCCGGTCGTGCCCGGTTCCGCGGCGCTCGATCTCGGCGACCAGCCAGACCGGCGCGAAGCCGATCGTCCAGCTGGTGTCGGTGTAGACCTGCTTGCCGGCCTCGATCCAGTCGAAGAAGCGGCCGCCGATCAGCTTCATGTGGCCGCTCATCCCGCCGCCGAGGTGGACCAGGTGGATCTTGGTGGCGTCGCCGTACTTCTCGACCAGGGTGCCGACCTGGTCGATGTCGGAGGCTGCGCCGGGGGAGGTGTGCACGTGCACGACCAGGTCGAGAGCGGCCGCAGTGGTGAAGATCCGGTCGATCTGCTCAGCACAGTCCGGGTCGGTGGGGTGGCCGCCGAGCAGGAAGCTGGTCTTCAGCGCGGCGACGCCGTTCTCGGTGGCGAGCTTCAGCGCCTCGGTGTTGCGTTCGGCATCGCTGGCCTTGGGGGAGACCCAGAGACCGCACCGGAGCCGGTCGTCGCTCTGGGCCGCCTCCAGGGCCAGCTGGTTGAACTCGTAGGCGACGTCGGGGACCGGCACCCCGTAGTTGGGCAGGACCAGGGCCCGCTCGATCCCGTCGCGGTCCAGGTCGGCGACCAGCTCGGCGACCGTGGCCCGTGCCGTCAGGTCGGCGCGCAGCGGGGGCCCGCCGTAGAAGGGGTACTCGGGGAGGACCCCGATGTGCCGGTGACTATCCAGGACTGCCATGGCCTCTACTCAAGGCTGCGGTCGTTTCGGATTGGTTTCGGTGGGAACAAGCATCGGCAACATCCGGCGAGAATCGATGTCCGGCCGGTAACGGCGGAAGATTCTGGGGCCGGGACGCGCACGGGGTGGACGGTTCGCCCCCGCGCCCCGGATTCCCCCTACAGTGTGCGTCGATGCGGTCACGGTCCGGCCGCGCAGTCAGAAGGAGCAACCCCGTGCGAATCGGAATTCCCCGTGAGTCGAAGGCGGGCGAGACGCTCGTCGCCGCGACGAGCGCCACGGCCACCCAGCTGCAGAAGCTGGGGTACGACGTCGTCGTGCAGACCGGTGCCGGCGTGTCCGCGAGCCAGCCCGACACGGCGTTCACCGACGCCGGCATCACCGTCGGCAGCGCCGAGGACGTCTGGAACAGCGAGATCGTCGTCAAGGTGAACGCTCCGACGTCCGAGGAGATCGCACGCCTGCGCCCGGGAGCGGTGATCATTTCGCTGATGGCCCCGGGCCGCAGCCCCGAGCTGGTCGAGCAGCTGGTCTCGGCGAACGTGATCGCCCTCGCGATGGACGCGGTGCCGCGGATCTCCCGGGCGCAGTCGATGGACGTGCTGTCCTCGATGGCCAACGTCGCCGGCTACCGCGCCGTGGTGGAGAGCGCGCACGCGTTCGGCCGCCAGTTCACCGGACAGGTGACCGCCGCGGGCAAGGTCCCGCCGGCCAAGGTCTTCGTGGTCGGGGCCGGAGTCGCCGGTCTGGCCGCGCTGGGTGCCGCGGGCAGCATGGGCGCGATCGTCCGTTCCTTCGACGTGCGGCCCGAGGTGGCCGAGCAGGTCGAGTCGATGGGCGCCACGTTCGTCACGGTTGATATGGAATCCGAGGTGTCCTCCGACGGCTACGCGAAGGAGATGACCGAGGCCCAGGTCGCCGCGACCGCCGTGATGTACGACGCCGAGGCCCGGGAGGCCGACATCGTCATCACCACGGCGCTGATCCCGGGACGCCCCGCCCCGAAGCTGATCACCGCCGAGACCATCGCCGCGATGAAGACCGGCTCGGTGATCGTCGACATGGCGGCCGCGAACGGCGGCAACACCGAGCTCACCGTGACCGACGAGGTCGTCGTGACCGAGAACGGCGTCACGATCATCGGCTACACCGACCTGGCCGGCCGACTGGCGGCGCAGACCTCGCAGCTGTACGGCACCAACATCGTCAACCTGCTCAAGCTGATGACCCCGGAGAAGGACGGCGAGCTCTTCCTCGACCTCGACGACGTCATCGTCCGGGGCATCACCGTGGCTCGTGGTGGTGAGTCGATGTGGCCGCCACCGCCGGTGCACGTGTCGGCCGCGCCGAAGGTCGAGGCCGCGGCCCCGGCCCCGGCCAAGGAGGCGAAGCCGCCGTTGACCGCGGCCGCCAAGTCCGGTCTGGTGCTCGCCGCGATCGCGGCCTTCGGCCTGGTGAACGCGCTGGCCCCCACCGACGAGCTCCGGCGCCACTTCACGGTGCTGATGCTCTCGATCGTGATCGGCTACTACGTCATCGGCAAGGTGGCGCACGCGCTGCACACGCCGCTGATGTCGGTCACCAACGCCATCTCCGGTGTGGTCGTGGTCGGTGCCCTGCTGCAGATCAACACCGAGGACACCACGATCCTGGTGCTCTCCACGGTCGCGATCCTGCTCGCATCCATCAACATCTTCGGTGGCTTCGCCGTCACCCGCCGCATGCTCAGCATGTTCAGCAAGGGGGCCTGACCATGGACATCTACTCCGTCTCCAACGCGGCGTACATCGTTGCCGCGCTGCTCTTCATCCTGTCGTTGGCGGGGCTCTCGAGGCACGAGTCCGCCAAGAGCGGCCTGACCTACGGCATCGTCGGCATGGCGGTCGCCCTGGTCGCGACCGTGCTGCTGGTGATCGACCAGAACAGTGACTACGGCAGCGGAGCCACCATTCCGCTGATGCTGATCGCCGTCGTGGTCGGCGCCGGGATCGGCCTGTGGCGCGCCAAGATCGTCGAGATGACCGGCATGCCCGAGCTCATCGCCGCCCTGCACTCGTTCGTCGGTCTGGCCGCCGTGCTGATCGGCGTCAACGGCCACCTCGAGGGCTCCCACGAACCGCTGGCCAGCCTGATCAACATCCACGAGGCCGAGGTCTCGATCGGCATCTTCATCGGCGCGGTCACTTTCACCGGCTCGATCGTCGCCAACCTCAAGCTGTCGGGGAAGATGAAGTCCGACCCGCTGATGCTGCCGGGGAAGAACGTCATCAACGTCGGCTCGCTGGCCGTCTTCGCGATTCTCACCGTCGTCTACGTCAGCGGCCACGAGGGCGACACCCTCCAGGACGTCGTCCTGGTCGCGCTGACGGTGCTGGCGCTCGCGCTGGGCTGGCACCTGGTCGCGTCGATCGGCGGCGGCGACATGCCGGTCGTCGTCTCGATGCTGAACTCGTACTCCGGCTGGGCCGCTGCGGCGTCCGGCTTCCTGCTCGGCAATGACCTGCTGATCGTGACCGGCGCCCTGGTCGGGTCCTCGGGTGCGTACCTGTCCTACATCATGTGCAAGGCGATGAACCGCTCGTTCATCTCGGTGATCGCCGGCGGCTTCGGGATCGCGCCTCCGTCCGGTGACGCCGTCGACTACGGCGAGCACCGCGAGATCCAGGCCGAGGCCGCCGCCGACCTGCTCGCCAGTGCCTCGAGCGTGGTGATCACCCCGGGGTACGGCATGGCCGTTGCGCAGGCCCAGTACCCGGTCGCCGAGCTGACCGCGAAGCTGCGGGCCAAGGGCGTCGAGGTTCGCTTCGGCATCCACCCGGTCGCCGGTCGCCTCCCCGGTCACATGAACGTCCTGCTCGCCGAGGCGAAGGTGCCGTACGACATCGTGCTCGAGATGGACGAGATCAACGACGACTTCCCGAGCACCGACGTCGTCCTGGTCATCGGCGCCAACGACACCGTGAACCCGGCTGCCCTCGACGAGCCGAACAGCCCGATCGCCGGGATGCCCGTGCTCGAGGTCTGGAACGCTCGCGACGTGATCGTCTTCAAGCGGTCGATGGCGCCCGGGTACGCCGGCGTGCAGAACCCGCTGTTCTTCAAGGAGAACTCGCAGATGCTGTTCGGTGACGCCAAGGACAAGGTCGAGGAGATCGTCCGAAACCTGAGCTGACGACGGGGACCTCAGCTCCGCAGCGCGTCCATCCATGCCTCGATGGCGTCGGGTTCGGTCGGGAGCGCTGCGGAGAGGTTCCTCGACCCGTCCGCCGTGACCACCAGGTCGTCCTCGATCCGGATGCCGATGCCGCGCAGCTCCTCGGGCACCAGCAGGTCGTCCTCCTGGAAGTACAGACCGGGTTCGACGGTCAGCACCATCCCTTCGGCCAGCGGTCCCTCGGGGTAGACCTCGGGGGCCGCCCGGCCGCAGTCGTGGACGTCCATGCCGAGCATGTGGCTGGTGCCGTGCAGGGTCCAGCGGGCGTAGACCTTGCTGTCGGGTGCGAGTGCCTCGGCCACCGAGCAGGGCAGCAGCCCGAGGTCGCCCAGCGCGTTCGCGATCACCTCCATCGCGGCGTGGTGCGGGTCCCGGAAGCCGGCACCCGGACGGACCGCCGCGATCCCGGCCGTCTGCGCCTCCAGCACGACCGCGTACAGCTCACGCTGGAGCGGGGTGAACCGACCGTCGACCGGGATCGTCCGGGTGA
The DNA here is from genome assembly GCA_026392455.1 of Propionibacteriales bacterium. Lineage (GTDB taxonomy): Bacteria > Actinomycetota > Actinomycetes > Propionibacteriales > Nocardioidaceae > Marmoricola. The sequence continues at coordinate 99,752 of JAPLCB010000004.1, forward strand.
CGTCGGCGGTGTAGAGCGAAGCGGCCTCGGCCCCCATGTCGAGCAGCAGCAGCGTGCCCGGCTCGACCGGCCCGGAGTTCTCGGTCCAGTGCAGGGTCGTCGCGTGCCGGCCGCCGCCCACGATCGAGTCGTAGCCGAGGTCGTTGCCCATCGCTCGGGCCCGACGGAAGAAGGTGCCCTCGATCCAGCGTTCGCCGAGCTCCAGGACCCGGTCCCACTCGCGGATGCTGTCCTCGAAGCCCAGCGTGGTGATGTCGCAGGCGTGCTGCAGCTCGGCCAGCTCGCCGTCGTCCTTGACCAGGCGGAGCTCGGAGAGGGCCTGGGCGAACTCACGGTCGCGGCCGAGGTCGTCACTGACCTGCTTGTCGAGGCCGGGGTCCACGTCGTGCAGGACCCGGGTCTTCGCGCTGGTGGCGATCACCGCGGCCAGGTCGTCGAGGTGGCGCACCGGCAGGCCGAGCGAGTCCGAGAGCTCGCCGAGCGACGGCCGCCGCCCGACCCAGAGCTCGCCGTACTGCCGGTCGCGGAAGAACTCATCGGTCTCGCGCGAGCTCCGCGGGCGCGCGAAGAGGGTCGCGTCGCCGTCCTCGATGACCAGCACCGCGTCGCTCGTCTGGTTGCCGGTCAGGTGGGTGTGGGCGGTCTCCGGGCGGAACCGGTAGTCGGTGTCGTTGGCGCGAACCTTGAACCCTCCGGCCGGAACCACCAGGCGCTCACCGGGGAACTGCTCGGCGATCCGGGTACGACGTTCAGCGGCCCGGTCGGCCACCGGGTGCCGGGGCAGATCGAGCTCGCGCTCGCCCCAGCCCGTTCGCATGAAGGCGGCGTACTTCTCCGGCACAGCGGGGTCGTGGCTCTCCATCCGTCCAGCCTACGACGTGACGGTGCCGACAAATCGGGATACACCGCACGGGCGGGATCACGATCTTCGGTGCCGTGCCCACTAGGCTTCGCCCCATGCTGACCAGCAGGCCCCAGAGCAGCATCGCTTTCACCGTGTCCATCGGTGCAGCGATGCTGGTGGGTGCCGTGGTGATGGCGCTGGTGCTCTTCGCGTCCGGTGCGCCCGAGGCGGTCGCGATCGGAGTGGTGCTCTCCAGCATTCCGTTCGGTCCGGTTCTCGGCTGCTACCTCTGGCTGGACCGCTACGAGCCCGAGCCCCGGTCCTTGCTGCTGCTCGGCCTCGGGTGGGGCGCCTTCGTGGCCACCAGCGCCGCGATCTTCCTGCAGGCCTTCGACGCCTTCGCCTTCGGGCCGTCCGAGGCCGTGGAGTCCGTGCTGGTGGCTCCCGTCACCGAGGAGGCTGCCAAGGGCCTGTTCATCCTGCTGCTGCTGCTCTACCGGCGCTCGGAGTTCGACGGGATCCTCGACGGGATCGTCTATGCCGGGATGGTCGGTGTCGGGTTCGCCTTCGTCGAGGACATCCTCTACCTGAGCCAGGCCTACATCGGCGACGACGTTCGTACCGGTGGGATCGAGGAGGCGGTGGCGCTGTTCATCGTCCGCGGGATCGCCAGCCCGTTCGCGCACCCGTTCTTCACCGCCTTCATCGGGATCGGGATCGGCATCGCCGTCTCCAGCCGTCGCCGGTCGGTCCAGGTGCTGGCACCGACCCTGGGGTACCTCGCCGCGGTCGGAACGCACGCGGCCTGGAACGGTTCGTTGCTCCTGGACGGCGGCAGCGGGGCACTGGTCGCCTACGTCGCGGTGATGGTGCCGGCCTTCCTGATCATGGTCGCGTTCGCGGTCTGGTCACGTCATCGCGAAGGGGTCCTGCTCGCAGCCGCGCTGACCGACTGCGCTGCTCGCGGTTTCCTCGACGCTGCCGAGGTGCCCTGGTTGAGCCGGATCCCGGCGCGCAAGGCCTGTCGCACGTTCGCCGAACGGTCCGGTGGCCGTCCGGCCCTGGACGCGATGAAGGACTACCAGTCCGCGGCGATCGAGCTCGGGTTCCTGCATCATCGGTACCTGCGCGGAACCGCACCGGCCCGCTACGAAGAACTAGGACAAGCGCATGTCGCCACGATGTACGCCCTGCGACCGCTGCTGCGGTGGCCCGTGATGGCGGGAGCGCTGCGATGACGGAGACCGAGCTGAGCACCCAGGCCACGGCCCGGATGGTGACCACCCTGATCCGGCTGCGCGAGGCACTGGAGACCGCCCAGCTGCCGTTGCTGATCCCGGACGTCGAGTCCGCGCGCCGGGCCCGCTCGGAGATGCTCGACCAGCTGGAGGACTACGTCCTGCCGCGGCTGATCCAGATCGACGCCCCGCTGCTGACCGTGGTCGGTGGTTCCACCGGCGCGGGGAAGTCGACCCTGGTCAACTCGCTGATCGGCCAGCGCGTCACCGAGCCCGGGGTGCTGCGCCCGACCACCCGGTCGCCGGTGCTGGTCTACAACCCGGCCGACGCCGACTGGTTCAGCAACCCCCGGATCCTTCCCGACCTGCGCCGCACCGACGACGCCTCCGTCGACCCGGGCGCGCTGCAGCTGGTCGGTTCGACGGCGATCCCGCCCGGTCTGGCCGTGCTCGACGCCCCGGACATCGACTCGGTGGAGGAGCAGAACCGGACCCTGGCGGCCCAGCTGCTGGGCGCGGCCGACCTGTGGCTGTTCGTCACTTCGGCAGCCCGGTACGCCGATCAGATCCCGTGGGAGTACCTGCGCCAGGCGGCCGATCGCAGTGCCGCGGTGGCCATCGTCCTGGACCGGACCGCACCCGAGGCGATCGAGGAGGTCAGCACCCACCTCGCGCGGATGCTGAGCGCTCGCGGCCTGCGGGACTCGCCCTTGTTCATCGTCCCGGAAGGGAACGTCGACGAGGCCGGACTGCTCCCGTCGAGCACGGTGCGCGAGATCCGTGCCTGGCTGAGCTCGCTGGCCGTGGACTCCAACGCGCGCCAGGGCGTCGTACGCCAGACCCTGGAAGGGGCGATCCGGACGCTGCCGACCCGGTGCTTCGCGGTGGCTGACGCCTGCCACGACCAGCTCGGGATCCAGGCCCGGTTGCGTCGCGATGCCGAGACGGCCTACGAGGGCGCCCTCAACGAGATCGACCATGCCTCGGCCGACGGCTCGCTGCTGCGTGGGGAGGTGCTCGAGCGCTGGCAGGAGTTCGTCGGGTCCGGTGAGTTCATGGCAGGACTGGAGTCCAAGGTCAGTCGGATCAGGGACCGGGTCAGCAACGCGGTCAAGGGTCAGCCCCAGCAGGCCAGCCTGCTGAGCGCTGCGGTGGAGTCCGGACTGCAGAGCCTGATCGTCGAGCACGTCGAGGCCGCCGCGGAGCGGACCGACGCCGCCTGGCGCTCGATCGGGGCTGGACGGGCTCTGCTCGAGTCGACCCCCGAGGACCTCGCCCGGGCGTCGCGGAGCTTCCGTTTCGAGGCCGGCCAATCAGTCCGTGAGTGGCAGGCGGCCGTCCTGGACCTGGTCCGCGACGAGGGCGGCGACAAGCGCACCAGCGCGAAGTTCCTTGCCTACGGCGTCAACGGTCTCGCGGTGACCCTGGAGGTGGTCGTCCTCGCCTCCACCGGCCAGATCACCGGCAATGCGGGGGGTCTGTCCACCGGTACTGCTGTCCTGGGACAGAAGATCCTCGAGGCGGTCTTCGGCGTGAACGCTGCTCGACGGCTCTCCATCAGGGCCCGGGCCGACCTCAACCACCGGTTGTTGCTGCTGCTGGAGGGGGAGCAACGACGCTACCGAGACCTGCTGGACAGCCTCGGGCTGGCAGCGCACGTCGAGGAGGAGCTGCGCGCCGCGGCCCGTCAGATCGACGACATCAGGTTCGCCGGGCACGGCTCCTGACCAGGCGAGTCGGTAGGCTTGTCCCAAGTAAGATCAGCCGTGAGGGAGCGCATGACGTCCGTGATCGAGGGTGCCGACAAGTTGGTGATCCGGGGCACCGAGATCGGCAACCGGGTCAAGGGTCTGGAACTCGCCGTCGCTGCTGCCCGCGGCCGGCTGGACGATGCCGTCCTGGTCCCGGCCACCGAGGTCGTCTCCAAGGCCGCCGAACGCCTCCGGCTCTCCGCTGACCACACCGTCGTCGCGCTCGGCGGCGCGACCGGCTCGGGCAAGTCCTCGACGTTCAACGCCCTCGTCGGCCTCGACCTGGCCTCGGTCGGCGTACGGCGCCCGACGACGTCGTGGGCCACGGCGTGCACCTGGGGGACCCAAGGCGCTGGCGAGCTGCTCGAGTGGCTGGGCATCCCGCCTCGCCACCAGATCCTCCGGGACTCGATGCTCGACACCCGACGCGAGGCCGAGGACCCCACCGAGCTGGGTGGTCTGGTACTCCTGGACCTTCCCGACCACGACTCGACCGAGGTCACGCACCACCTCGAGGTGGAGCGCCTGGTTCGGCTCGCTGACCTGCTGATCTGGGTGCTCGACCCCCAGAAGTACGCCGATGCCGCGATCCACGATCGGTTCCTCCGGCCGCTGGCCGCGCACCAGGGCGTGATGATGGTCGTCCTCAACCACATCGACGAGGTTGCCGAGGAGCGTCGGGCCGGGATGATCGCGGACCTACGACGGCTGCTCGACGCCGACGGTCTCGAAGGCATCACACTGATCGCGACGTCAGCCCGTGAAGGCATCGGCATCGACGAGCTGCGGCAGGCGATCGTCGACCGGGTCGCCGACAAGGCAGCGACGCGGGCCCGGATCGCCACCAACGTGGCCGAGGTCGCCCGTGCGATCCAGCAGGTCAGCGGCGATGCGCCGCCACCGACGCTGACGGACGCCGACCAGGCCGGTCTGCGGGCGGCGCTCGCGGAGGCTGCCGGCGTCCCGGTGATCGTCGACGCGGTCGAGAAGGCCAGTCTGCAGCGCGCGCGGCGGGCTACCGGATGGCCGTTGACGTCGTGGTTGTCGCGCTTCTCCCGCGATCGGTTCAAGGACCTGGACCTGGACGGCTCCGGTCGTGAGTTCGTGGCTGCTGCGAAGGCGACCCTGCCGGACACCAACCAGGTCCAGACTGCTCGGATCGACAGCGCGGTTCGTGACCTGACCGACCGTCTGACCGGTGGTCTGAACCGACCGTGGGGTGCCGCTGCCCGCGGAGCCGTGCTGGCCGGGCTCCCCGAGGTCGGCCAGCGGCTCGACCGCGCGGTCGCGGCGACCGACCTCGGTGTCGGCAAGCCGCCGTTGTGGACCCAGGCCGTGCGGCTGACCCAGTGGCTCCTCCTGCTGGCAGCGGTGGCCGGTGGTCTGTGGGCGGTCGCCGGGGTAGCGGCCGGCCTGGATCAGACCAAGGTCGGGCAGGTCCCGGTCCCGGTCCTCCTGCTGGTGGGCGGGCTTGCTCTCGGTGCCCTGCTCGCGGTGGTCTGCCGAACGCTCGTCGAGCGTGCGGCGAGGGCACGTGCAGCGAGTGCCGAGACCCGGCTTCGTGCCGCCGTCGACCAGGTGGCGGACGACCTGGTGGTGGGGCCGCTGGTCGCTGAGCTCGACGCCTACCGGGTCACCACCGAAGGTGTGCGAGCCGCGCTCGCCTGAGCCTCCACAGCTCGCCTGCACGGTTGGTTCTGCACAGCCACGTGGTCACTGGTGGCTGGAGTGTTCCGTCGACTCCCAGAGTGTCGTCCCAACGACGAGCTCCTGGAGGAGACATGAACGAGACGACAGTGACCCTGCAGGGCTGGGTCGGCAGTGACGTGGACGTGCGCGACGTGGGGGACACCCAGTGCGCAACGTTCCGGGTGGGGTCGACCCCGCGGTTCCTGCGGGGCGGGGCCTGGGTGGACGGTGAGACCTCGTGGTTCACGGTGAACTGCTGGCGGGGGCTGGGACGCAACGTGGCCGAGTCGGTCCACAAGGGCGATGCCGTGGTCGTGCACGGCCGGGTGAAGGTTGACGTCTGGGAGCGCGCGGACCAGCCGCCGTCGGTCTCCTGGATCGTCGAGGCGACCTTCGTCGGTCACGACCTCAACCGCGGCACCACCTACTTCGCGAAGTCGACTCGGCCCGTGGTGGCCGAGACGGTCCAGGACGAAGGCCTGCGTGAGCAGCTGCACGCCTACGACGCGACCGGTCCCCGCCTGAACAGCGCGGGGGAGGAGGTCGCCCCCGCCTCGGCCGGAGCGGGCATCAGCCCGTAGGCTCTGCGGCTATGGGTGAATACGTCTACACGCTCCGCAACGTCCGCAAGGCCCATGGCGACAAGGTGGTCCTCGACAACGTCACGCTGTCGTTCCTGCACGGCGCCAAGATCGGCGTGGTGGGCCCCAACGGCACCGGCAAGTCCACCTTGCTGAAGATCATGGCCGACCTCGACAAGGCCAACAACGGCGACGCCCTGCTCGACCCCGAGGCCACGGTCGGGATGCTCCAGCAGGAGCCCCCGCTGACCGAGGGAAAGACGGTCCTGGAGAACGTCGAGGAGGCGGTCTCCGAGATCAAGGCGAAGATGAAGCGCCTGGACGACCTCTACATGATGATGGGCGACCCGGACGCCGATCAGGACAAGGTCGCGACCGAGGCCGGGGACCTGCAGAGCGAGCTGGACGCGGCCAACGTGTGGGACCTCGACAGCCGTCTCGACCAGGCCATGGACGCGCTGCGCTGCCCGCCGCCGGACGCGATCGTCGACAACCTCTCCGGGGGCGAGCGCCGTCGGGTGGCCCTGTGCAAGCTGCTGCTGCAGCAGCCGTCCCTGCTGCTGCTCGACGAGCCCACCAACCACCTGGACGCCGAGTCGGTCCAGTGGCTCGAGGGACACCTGGCGTCGTACCCGGGCGCGGTCCTGGCCGTGACCCACGACCGGTACTTCCTGGACAACGTCGCCAGCTGGATCCTCGAGCTCGACCGCGGCAAGGCGCACCCCTACGAGGGCAACTACACGACGTACCTGGAGACCAAGCAGAGCCGGCTCAAGATCGAGGGTCAGAAGGACGCCAAGCGCGCCAAGATGCTCGAGCGCGAGCTCGACTGGGTGCGCTCCAACGCCAAGGCACGGCAGACCAAGAGCAAGTCGCGTCTGGCCCGCTACGAGGAGATGGCCGCCGAGGCGGACCGGATGCGCAAGATCGACACGTCCGAGATTAACATCCCGGCTGGTCCGCGCCTGGGTGACGTCGTCCTCGAGGCGGACCACCTGACCAAGGGGTTCGACGACCGGATCCTGATCGACGACCTCTCGTTCTCGCTGCCCAAGGCCGGCATCGTCGGCGTCATCGGCCCCAACGGTGTCGGCAAGACCACGTTGTTCCGGATGATCGTCGGCGAGGAGAAGCCGGACTCGGGCTCGCTCACCGTCGGCCAGACCGTGAAGATCTCGTACGTCGACCAGAGCCGCGGCGGGATCGACCCGAACAAGAACGTCTGGGAGGTCGTCTCCGACGGCCTGGACTTCATCAAGGTTGCCAACTTCGAGATGAACTCGCGCGCCTACGTCGCCTCGTTCGGCTTCAAGGGCCCGGACCAGCAGAAGAAGGCCGGAGTGCTCTCCGGGGGTGAGCGCAACCGGCTGAACCTGGCGCTGACCCTGAAGATGGGCGGCAACATGCTGCTCCTCGACGAGCCCACCAACGACCTCGACGTGGAGACGTTGTCGTCGCTCGAGGACGCCCTGCTCGAGTTCCCCGGCTGTGCCGTGATCACCTCGCACGACCGGTGGTTCCTGGACCGGACGGCGACCCACATCCTGGCGTGGGAGGGCACCGAGGAGTCCTCGGGCAGCTGGTTCTGGTTCGAGGGCAACTTCGCGTCGTACGAGGAGAACAAGATCGAGCGCCTCGGCATCGAGGCCGCGCGTCCGCACCGCGTCACCCACCGCCGCCTCACACGCGACTGAGGCGAGAGCCGGCGAGCTTGCTCGTACGGCCGAGCCGATCGAGTGTGTTGAGCGCGAAGCGCGATCACCCGCGATTGAGGCGTTAGCGGATGTCCTCGAAGCAGGGGTTCGCCGCGAGCAGCTGATCGGAGACGGCGTTCATCACGCGCCCCATCGCGTCGAAGTCAGCGCGGGGGGCGACGTCGACGAAGTGTTCGCGTACCCCGGTCACGTGGGTGTGCGCGGCGGCTTCCAGCAGGGCCCATCCCTCGGGGGTCATCACGGCGTCGACCCCGCGCTTGTCGCCGCTGGCCGCCTCGCGCCGGATCAGGCCGGCTTTCTCCATGCGGCTGACCGTGTGGGTGACCCGGCTGCGGGAGTGCTGCATCGAGTCGGCGATCTCGGCCATCCGCAGGGTTCGGTCGGGGGACTCCGAGAGCCGGACCAAGATCTCGTACTCGGCCATCGACACTCCGTGGGCCTGACGCAGCTCGCGGTCCAGGGTGTCCATCAGCAAGGTGCTGCCCACGATGAAGGCGCGCCAGTTCTGCTGCTGGTCGGCGTCCAGCCAGCGCGTTTCCGATCCGGTCATGGGCGGGAGTCTAGGCCCCAGAGCGGGTGCCGGCGGTGCTCGACGAGGGCGGGGGAATATCTGTCGCCCAAGATAGTTGAACATTCTACGACCTGTGGTAAGGTCGTCTCAGAGTTGAAAGTTCAACTAATCAGATTTCAGGAAGAGGCACAGTCATGACCAGCACCATCTCCCCCAACGAAGTGATCTCCGGCACCTGGTCGATCGACCCGAGCCACTCCGAGGTCGGCTTCACGGTCCGTCACCTGATGAGCAAGGTCCGCGGTCAGTTCGAGAAGTTCGAGGGCAAGATCACCACCGGCGAGTCGCTCTCCGCGACCCGGGCCGAGGCGACCATCGACCTGAACTCGGTGAACACCCGCGACGAGCAGCGCGACGGCCACCTGCGTTCGGCCGACTTCTTCGACACCGAGAAAAGTGGCCCGATGACCTTCAGCTCGCTGTCCTTCGACGGCGGTACCGCCAAGGGCAACCTGACGATCAAGGGCGTGACCAACGAGGTCGAGCTCGACGTCGAGTTCCTGGGCATCGAGAACGACCCGTGGGGCAACCAGCGGATCGGTTTCGAGGCGACCACCGAGATCAACCGGAAGGACTTCGGCGTCGACTTCAACATCCCGCTCGACGGCGGCAAGCTCCTCGTCGGCGACAGGGTCTCGATCACCCTGAGCATCCAGGCTGTGCTCGACCAGGCCTGACCACGACGCCGAGAGGGCGCAGATGTCCCGGAATTCCGGAACATCTGCGCCCTCTCAGTGCTTTTCAGCGGGACATCTGCGCCCGCTCGGCTGGTTCAGACGCGCTCGAGGATCATCGCCATCCCCTGGCCGCCACCCACGCACATGGTGATCAGACCGGTGGACTTGTCGTGCCAGTTCAGCGAGTTGATCATCGTGTTCTGCAGGCGCGCGCCGGTCATCCCGAACGGGTGACCCACGGCGATCGCGCCGCCGTTGACGTTCAGCCGGTCGATGTCGATGCCCAGGTCCTGGTACGACGGGACGACCTGCGCGGCGAACGCCTCGTTGATCTCGACCAGGTCGATGTCACCGATGGTCATGCCGGCGTGCTTGAGCGCCTGCTTGCTGGCTTCGACCGGACCCAGGCCCATGATCTCCGGCGACAGGCCGGTCACGCCGGTGGAGACGATCCGCGCCAGCGGGGTCAGGCCGAGCTCGGCCGCCCTGGTGTCGGACATGACGATCACCGCGGCAGCACCGTCGTTCAGCGGGCAGCAGTTGCCCGCGGTGACGACACCGTCGGGGCGGAAGACCGGCTTGAGCTGGGAGATGGCCTCGTAGGTGACTCCGGCACGGGGGCCCTCGTCGGCGGTGACCATCTGGCCGTCGGCGCCCATCACCGGGGTGATCTCGCGGGCCCAGAAACCGTCGTTGACGGCCTTCTCGGCGAGGTTCTGGCTGCGGACGCCGAACTCGTCGAGCTCCTCACGCGAGATGCCCCGCATTCGGGCGACGTTCTCGGCGGTCTGACCCATCGCGATGTAGATGTCGGGCAGGAGGCCGTCCTCGGTCGGGTCGTGCCAGTCCTTGCCGCCCTGGGCGTACTCCTCGGTGCGCTTCTGGGCATCGGCGAAGAGCGGGTTCTTGGTGTTCGGGATGTGGTCCGACGTACCGAACTGGTAGCGGGAGACGGTCTCGACGCCGGCCGAGATGAACACGTCACCCTCGCCGGCCTTGATCGCGTGCAGCGCCATCCGCGACGTCTGCACCGAGGAGGAGCAGTACCGGGTGATGGTGGTGCCGGGGATGTCGTAGCCGATCAGCGACGAGACGATCCGGCCCATGTTGTTGCCGGCCTCGCCACCGGGCAGACCGCACCCGAGCATCAGGTCGTTGACCGTGCTCGGGTCGAGCTCGGGGATCTTGTCCAGGGCAGCCTTGATGATGAGGGCGCTGAGGTCGTCCGGACGGTAGTCGCGGAGCTGGCCCTTGTTCGCGCGGCCGATGGGGGTCCTGGCTGCGGAAACGATCACTGCCTCGGGCATGGGTGGTTCTCCGATCATTGGGTGAAGGTGGAGCAACGCAGATCACACTCTTCCGCGCAGCCATCAATCATCCTAGAACGTGTTCTGGTGATTGGATCTACGGTGTGCGTCACACCTACGAATGCGCTCTGCGCTGGGCCGACATGGACCTGCTCGGGCACATCAACAACGTCGCCTACCTGGACTACCTCCAGGAGGCCCGGATCGCGCTGATGGCGGCGCACGCCGAGCTCAGCAAGCAGGGGAGTGGCGAGGGTCTGGTCGTGGTCCGCCACGAGCTCGACTTCCTGGTCCCGCTGAAGTTCCGCAAGCGACCGGTGCTGATCGACTCCTGGGTCACCGAGATCAAGTCCGGCTCGTTCGTCGCGTCGTACGAGATCTACGACGAAGGACCCGAGGGGCGACCAGAGGACCGGACCGTCTACCTGCGAGCGTCCAGCCGCCTGGCAGCGATGGTGCTCGAGACCGGTTCGCCGCGGCGGATCAGCCCGACCGAGCGTTCCGTCCTGGAGGGTTACCTCACCGAGTGCGCGCCGCGCCCGGCGATCACGTCGGCGGGGGAGTCCCAGCACGTCTACCCGGTGCAGGTGCGCTGGTCGGACCTCGACCCGTACCAGCACGTCAACAACGTCAAGTACATCGAGTACTTCCAGGAAGCCCGGATCCAGTACTCGATGAAGATGCACCAGCCCGGTGACGTCTTCGGCGAGTTCGTCGTGGCCCGGATCGACGTCGACTACAAGCGGCCGATCTTCTTCCGCGACGAGCCGTACCAGGTGCACAGCTGGATCAGCCGGGTCGGCACCACGTCCGCGGTGTTCGCCAGCGAGATCCGTGACGGGGACGCCGTGCTCGCAACGACCCAGGTGGTCACGGTCGGTTTCGACACCGCGACGCAGAAGGCAGCCCCGCTCCCGGAGGGACACCGGGCCCGTCTGCTGGAGGAGCTCGCCGCGAGCGGGCTGGCCTAGCCCTCCGGGGTGTTCACCATGAACTGGGCCGCGTGCGTGACGTAGTCCCAGAACTGGTCCTTCTGCGCCTCGGTCAGGTCGACGCTCTCCAGCCCGTCCTTGAAGTGCTTGAGCCAGTGCGCGGCTGCGTCCGGGGTCACCGCGAACGGAGCGTGCCGCATCCGCAGCCGTGGGTGACCCCGCTCGTCGGAGTACGTGGTCGGGCCGCCCCAGTACTGGGCCAGGAAGAGCGTGAACCGTTCGGCGGCGGGACCGAGGTCCTGCTCGGGGTACATCGGCCGGAGCACCACGTCGTCAGCCACGCCGGCGTAGAAGCGGTCGACGATCGCGGCGATGGTGTCCATCCCGCCGATCTCGTCGTAGAAGGTCACCCTCGGCCTCGCTTCGCTCCGACGCAGGCGATCTTCGCAAGACTGTTCCGGATCGCTCGCTCGCTCCGTTCGCTCGTCATGGGCCCATTGTTGCCGAGCCCTGCTCAGCGCAGTGCGGCGAGGTAGCGCTCGGCCTTCGCGGCGTCCCGTCGCCGGGCCTCCCAGGTGATCCCGACCAGCAGCAGCAGGACTCCGACCGAGCCGAGCGAGATCCACCGGGGGAGGGCGGCGGCGACCGGACCCAGGTGGCGCAGGGCGATCAGGGCGACGACCGCGGCCCCGGCCGCGAACGGGGCCGCCCAGCGCCGGTTCACCCCCGCGGAGAGGAACCCGAGACCCGCGACGGCGACCAGGGCGCCCCGCACCGAGACCGGGTCGTCCAGTGCGCCGAGCAGGCTGGGGACCAGGCCGAGGCTGAGACCGCTGCCCAGCATCCGCCAGCTGCTCGCTGCCGGGTCGTGGGACAGCCGCCGGACGCCGGCCGCGACGAGCAGGGCCGCGGCCGGCAGGGCGACCAGCTCGGGTGCTGCGGCGCCGTCGTCGAGACGGGTCGCAACGGCGAGAGCCAGCACCCCGGACGCCAACCAGGAGACCAGGTCGCGGTCGGTGTGCAGGATGGAGACCACGGCGATCGCGGTGCCGATGATCGTGAGGACCGCTGCGTCCGCCGTGCTGCTGGTCGTGACCGCGGTGCCGGCCAGACCGGTGAGCAGCGCCAGGACCTCCAGCACGACCCGCGCTGCCGGGGTCCTTCCGAGCCTGGATGCAGCCACTCCGACCATCGCCGCGGCAACGGCCACGGTGAGTCCGGAAGCATCCCCGCCACCGCCGAGGAGGTAGGGCCACTGGGTCGCAGCCACGAGCGCGAGTCCGGCAGCGGCGCCGGTCAGGAGCGGAACCAGGGCGTTGCCGAGACGTTCGACTCCCGACCTCAGCGCACCCACGGCGAGTGCGCAGGCAGCGAGGGTCGCGACCAGGGCGACCAGCAGGTGCGAGGGAGCAGCGAGCCGGAGCCCGACGCAGACCAGGAGCAGGTCCAGCGCCAGGCAGACGACCAGCGAGCTGTCGGTGGCGTGCCGGGAGCCGGTGAGGACCGCGGCGAGCGCCAGCAGCAGCGTCCAGGCAGCAACACCGAGTACCAGGCGTGGTTCGGATTCCAGGAACCAGGTGGCCAGCCCCACTCCGACCAGGATCGGAGCGATGGCGAGCCAGGTGCTGCGTGCCCGGTCCCGGGCCGTCTCGGGCAGGTGCCGGACCAGCGCTGCGAGGCAGAGCACCGCGGCGGCGGCCACGACCGGCGCTGTCCAGGAGGCCAGGTCCCAGGTGGTTGCCGGAAGGATCAGGTCCCGACCTGCCCCGGTCGCCGGGGCGCTGGTCGGGAGGTTCTCGGTGACTCCGAACGGGCGGACCAGCGTGGCTGCCCCCCCAACCAGGGCGGCCACGGCGGACAGCAGCGCGGCCGGCCTGCTCCAGACGGACGGAGCCGAAGCGGAAACGCCGGCGAGGGCCACGGCCACGGCGCAGAACGCCAGGATCTTGCCGTCGACCTCGGCGGTGCCACCGCCGGCGAGCAGGGCCAGGCAGACCAGCGATGCCCCGGCGGCCAGTGACCGGACGGTGGCGGAGGCCGACCGCGGGACCGGGGCCACCGGGGCCACGGTGGCGAGGGCGGCGAACGCGGCCGCGACCAGGAGCGGCCAACCGGCGAGGTCCTGCCACCAGTCCGCCACCGGCGTACTGCCCGATCGGGCCAGGCCGTGGCCCACCAGCACCAGCCAGGAGAGGGCGCCGACCCCGGCGACGGCCCCCGCGTGCGGCTTGAGGCTTCCACCCGCGAGGCGGCCGGTCACGAGCACCGCAGCAGCGAGCAGCGGGAGTGACACCGCGGTGGCAGCAGCCGACGAGTCCGCGGCCCAGGCTTCGGCAGCGGTGAGCACCAGGGTGCTCACCGCGGTCACGCCCACGAGTCCGGTCAGCCGCGGCACGGTGGTGCGTGCGGCCCAGGCGGCGACGCCGAGGGACGAGACCAGCAGAAGGGCGCCGAGGCCCCCGAGGAGGTGCTGCGGTGCAGCGTCGCCCAGGCCGGCGAGGTCGGCGCCAGCCGCAGCCACCACGTCGATCGCGACCAGGACGTGGGTGACCAGCCACAGCGTCTCGGCCCCGCCGCGAAGCCCCCGTCGGGTGACCATCGCGGCGGCGGCGAACGTGATCGCGGTGACCCCGATCATGACGGCCGTTCTCCCTGCCAGTCCGAGCGAGCTCCACGTGACCGCGACGAAGACGATCGCTGCCACGAGCACGCAGATCCCGCCGAGGCCGAGCAGGACCACCGGTACCGACAGCCGCCACGGCTGGCGCCGAGCGACCGGCGCCGCGACCGGCGCCGCGACCGGGACCGGCGGTGCTGCCGGGAGCCCGGCGGTCCGGCTGGGAACCGGCCCTCCCTGCGGGATGCGCAGGGAGGTGATCAGGGCATCGGCCTGCTGGAGGTGCTCCCACAGGTCGGCGGCCGCCTGGCCCTGCAGTGCCAACCCGCAGCCGGTGCAGACCAGGGTCGGGTCGAGCCGTGCGCGGCAGTCCGGGCAGATCGTGGGGTCAGCGAGCTTGCTCATGCCTCCATGGTTGCCGAACCCGGGCCCGGGAGCATCGGTACGGGTACTCAGATCGTGGTCAGGTGGTTGGTGGCTTCGGGTCCTGCCAGACCATGCGCGGTGTGGGCATCACGATGCCTTCGGCGTCGAACCGCGCCTTGATCCGCTGGCGCATCTCGCGGCCCACCACCCACTGCTGCTGGGGCATCGTCTTCAGGACGACCCGGACGACGACCGAGTCCGGTCCGAGGGACTGCACCCCCCAGACCTCCGGTTCCTCGATCACCCGGTCCCGGTACGCCTCGTCCTCCCAGAGGTCGTGGGCGACCTCCTTGAGGATCCGGCTCACCCGGGAGATGTCCTCGGTGTAGCCGACCGCGATGTCCAGGACCGACCGCGACCAGTTCTGGCTCTGGTTCCCGACCCGGATGATCTCGCCGTTGCGGACGTACCAGACGGTGCCGTCGACGTCCCGCAGCCGGGTCACCCGCAGGCTGACCGCCTCCACGGTGCCACTGGCCTCACCGAGGTTCACGGTGTCGCCGACGCCGACCTGGTCCTCGAAGATCATGAAGATGCCGGACAGGAAGTCCTTGACCAGGCTCTGGGCGCCGAAGCCGAGCGCGACCCCGACGATCCCGGCGCTGGCGATCAGCGGGGCGATGTCGTACCCGAGCTCGGAGATCGACATCATCACCACGACGACGAAGATCAGTCCGGTGACGATGCTCTTGAGCAGGCTTCCCATGGTCTGGGCGCGTTGGACCCGCCGGTGGGCGCCGTTCTCGACGGTCTGGTCGAAGAACGGCCCCTTCGCGAGCCGCGACGGGACCATGCCGGTGGCGGCCCGTGCCACCAGGCGTTCGATCACCTTGACGAGCACCCAGCGCGCGAACAGCCCCAGGACCACCAACCAGGCGATGGCCAGCGGCTTGCCGATGATCCAGGCGGCCGCGTGCGCCAGGGCCTCGTTGTCGGTCCACTGGTACACCACCGCACAGGTCCAGCTGTCGGTGTCGCGGCAGGTGTCGGGCATGGAGAGCAGCGCGGTCGGGACGGTTGGAACAGACATGCCGCCGAGGCTAACGGAACCGGCGGAGCCGAACCGAGCCGCGGTGTGAGGCGAGGATTACAGGTGCTGAGGTGCTCGACCCCGGCCGCACTGGCTATCCTTCTCCCGTGAGCAAGTACCCGCAGACCCGTACCATCGTCCGCCGCGCCGTGACGGCACTCTCGACCGCGGCCGCTGGCTTGGTGCTGCTCCCCGCAGCGGCCCTCGCGGACACGCCGTCATCGGCTCCGGACGCGCCGCACGTGTCGGGGCTGGAGTACATCATCGTGCTCGTCCTGATCCCCGCTGGTCTGTTCGCCGTGGTCGCCCTGTTCGCCGCGCTGCCCTCGATGATCCGGGACAAGGGCTACGAGCCCGGCCAGTCCTGGCGCTCGGAACCGGAGTGGTTCGGTGGCCCGCGCAAGGGTGTCGAGGCGGCCGACGACGTGCCGTCGAACGCGATCGAGGCTGCCGAGTCCGACCGAGGTGGCACCAGTGGCACGTGGTGACGGGTTCTCGTCCGACCAGCGCTACGACATCGACCGGGCGATCCGCGCGGCCGAGACCACCTGCCGCTTCGAATTCTCGCTCTACGTCGGGCCTGCCGACGGAGAGCCGGTCGCCTTCGCCGAGAAGCTGCACGCCTCGTTGATCGCCCCGGCGCGCAGCGTCCTGATCATGATCGACCCGGCCGCTCGCGTCCTCGAGATCGTCACCGGCTCCGTGGTCCGTCGGTTCCTCGCCGATGACGCGGTGCGCCTCGCCGCCGTCGCGATGGAGTCCGCGTTCGCCGCTGGCGACCTGGTCGGCGGCATCAAGCGCGGTGTGAACCAGCTGGCCGACTCCGCACGTCAGCCCGAGACCCTGCACGCCAGCAGCTGACCGGCTACTCGGCGTCCTTGGCCTGCGCGGCCAGAGCACGGGCCAGGTCCGCCTGGCCTTCGCGGACGTAGCGAACGGCGGCAGGATTCGCCTGGGTGGACTCCAACCAGGCGGTGACGGCGTCCAGGGTGGCCTGGGTCGGGATCGCACGCGGGAACGTCAGCTCCAGGTTGACCCGGGCGATCCAGACGCCCTTGGTCTCGATCACCGTCTCGGCGACCTCCAGGTACTTCGCGACGTACGGAGCAAGCAGCTCCTCCTGGCCGGCGACCTGGAAGCTGGCGCACACCTGGCGCATCGTCTCGTTCGGCAGGTCGTTGCCGAGGACGGCCGCCTCCCAGGCCCAGGCCTTGGCCTCGGCGGTGGGGCGGACGGTCCGGGCGCCGGCGGCCTTCTCCTGCCCGGAGATCGTGTTGTCGCGGGCTAGCTCGGCGTCGATGGCGGGCTCGTCGACCCGACCACCGGCAGCGAGCGCCTGCAGGAAGGACCAGCGCAGGTCCTGGTTGACCTCGAGCCCGTCCAGCGACGCGGTCCCGTCGTAGAGGCCCTGGACCAGGTCGAGGGCGGCCTCGGTGTGCGCGGCGGCCGCGAAGGACCGGGCGAACGCGAGCTGGTGGTCGCTTCCCGCCTCGGCCGCCTCGAGCAGTCCGCGGACACCGGCTTCCCAGGTGGCCCGCAGGGCGGCGCGCTTGGAAGGTGCCGAGTAGGAGTCCGCGCTGGAGCGTGCGTAGGTGAGCAGGGCTTGGACGGCCGTGATGTCGCTCTCGGAGCCGACACCGGCCAGCACCAGCTTCACGAAGTCGCCCGCGGCGAGCTCGGCGTCCCGGGTCATGTCCCAGGCCGCGCCCCAGCACAGAGCACGCGCGAGCGAGTCGTCCAGGGTGGCGATCGAGGAGACCAGGGTCGCCAGCGAGCGCTCGTCGAGCCGGATCTTCGCGTACGTCAGGTCACCGTCGTTGAGCAGCACCAGGTCGGGCTGCGCCTGACCGACGAGCTCGGAGATCTCGGTCGACTCGCCGGCGATGTCGGTCTCGACGAACGTCCGCCTCACCAGGCGGCCGTCGACGGAGTCGTAGAGGCCGACCCGGATCCGGTGGCGTCGGATCGTCGGGAACTCGGCAAGCGCGGTCTGCTGCACGGCGAAGCGGGTGAACGCTCCGTTCCCGTCGACGTCGAAGTCGGCCGAGAGGGTGTTCACGCCGGACGTGGTCAACCACTCGGTCGCCCAGCCGTCGAGCTCGCGGCCCGACGCCTCGGTCAGGGCCGCCAGCAGGTCGCCGAACTGGGCGTTGTCGAAGGCGTGCTGGTGGAAGTAGGCGGAGAGTCCCTGGAGGAACGGCTCCTCGCCGACCCAGGCGACGAGCTGCTTGAGCGACGAGGCGCCCTTGGCGTAGGTGATCCCGTCGAAGTTGCCCTCGACGGCCTCCAGGTCGTAGTTGTCGGCAGCGATCGGGTGCGTCGAGGGGAGCTGGTCGGCCCGGTAGGCCCAGTTCTTGCGGGCGTTGGTGAACCCGGTCCAGGCCTCGGTGAAGCGGGTTGCCTTGACCGACGCGTGGTGCGCGGCCCACTCGGCGAAGGACTCGTTGAGCCAGAGGTCGTCCCACCAGCGCATCGTGACCAGGTCGCCGAACCACATGTGCGCCATCTCGTGCAGGATCGTGTTGGCGCGCTGCTCGTAGAAGGCCTGGGTCTGCCGCGAGCGGGGCAGGTACTCGTCGCGGAAGGTCACGCAGCCGGCGTTCTCCATCGCGCCCATGTTGTACTCCGGCACGAAGAGCTGGTCGTACTTGCCGAACGGGTAGGGGTAGCCGAAGGCGTCCTCGAAGAAGGCGAAGCCCTGCTTGGTGATCTCGGCCAGGTCGTCGGTGTCGAAGTCGGCGATCTTCGACTGCCGGGCGAAGAAGCCCAACGGGATGGCGCCGTGCGCGCCCTCGTACACGTCGCGGACCTCGTGGTACTCCCCGGCGACCAGGGCGGTGAAGTACGTCGACATCCGCACCGTGGTCGGGAAGTGCCAGGTCGCCCGACCGCCGCCGAGGGCCTCGGGCTCGGGGGTGGCCGCGTTCGAGACGACCTTCCAGTGGTCGGGAGCCGTGACGTGGAAGGTGAAGACGCTCTTCAGGTCCGGCTGCTCGAAGGTCGGGTAGACGCGACGGGCGTCCGGGACCTCGAACTGGGTGTAGAGGTACACCCGGTCGTCTGCGGGGTCGACGAACCGGTGCAGCCCCTCGCCGCTGCGGCTGTAGGTGCAGTCGGCGCGGACGACCAGCTCGTTCTCGACGTGCAGGCCGTCCAGCTGGATCCGGCTGTCGACGTACGCCACTGCCGGGTCGACGGTGATGCCGTTCAGGGTGATCTCGCCGATGGTGGCATCGACCAGGTCGACGAAGGTGCTGCTGCCGGGGACTGCGCAGGTGAACCGGATCGTGGTCGTCGAGGCGAACGTCTTCTCGCCCGTGGTGAGGTCGAGCGCGACGTCGTAGGAGTCGACCGTGAGGAGTTCGGCACGGGTGCGGGCTTCGGCGCGGGTCAGGTTGGTTCCAGGCATGCCGGAATCATGCCACCGCCCGGAAGCGGCCGATTTGCGGGGCGATAACAGCCATGAAACTACATCGATGTAACGGCGTGTCGGCTTGACTAATGTGTGACAAGAGGTGGTCAGAGTGGCTGGTGTTGCTCTAACGTTCGGGTGTGCACCCACGTCGTCGGACCCGTTACGGGCTGGTCATCGCCTTGCTCGGGCTGGTGGCAAGCCTGTTCGTGCGGCTTCCCGCGGCGGAGGCTTCCTCGACGATCCTGTGCAAGGGCTTCACCGCCTGCGCGAACGCCGGGTACTCGAGCTTCGGCTACGGTCCGACCAACTACAAGAAGATGTGGTGGCGGATGTACGCCGGCCACAACTGCACCAACTACATGGCCTACCGGATGATCAAGGCCGGGCTGCCGGTCGAGCGCCCGTGGTCGGGGAGTGGTGACGCCCGGAACTGGGGCGTGGTCTTCAAGTCGAAGGTCAACCAGACACCGATGATCGGGTCGGTCGCGTGGTGGTCGAGCAACCACGTGGCCTACGTCCAGCGGATCATCGACGCGGACACCATCGTCATCTCCGAGGACCACTACGGCGGTGACTTCGACTGGCGGAAGATCACCCGCGCCGGCGGCGGCTGGCCGACCGGGTTCATCCACCTGGCCGACGAAGTCCTCACCGCGACCAGTCCGCCCGAGGTCACCGGCACCCCGAAGGTCGACGAGCCGCTCGCCGTGAAGCCCGGATCGTGGAACCGCACCGGGACCACCTACACCTACCAGTGGCTCGCGGGTGGTGCCCCGATCGCTGGTGCGACCGGCACCAGCTACACGCCCACCGCCGACCAGGTAGGCGACACCTTCACCGTCAAGGTGACCGCGTCCAAGGCCGGGTTCAGGTCGGGTGCCGCGACCAGTCCGGCCACGCCGGCGACAGCCCCCGGCACGATGGTGCCGGCCGCGAGTCCCACGCTGTCCGGCGTCCCGAAGGTGGGCGCAGTTCTGGTCGCCGCGCTTCCGGCGATCGATCCTCAGCCCGGGACGATGAAGTACGGCTGGTTCGCCGACGGCAAGTACATCTCCGGCGTCACCGGGACCAGTCTGAGCCTGCAGCCGGCCCACCTGGGCAAGGTGATCCGGTTCGTCGTCCGTTCGTCCCGCGCTGGCTACGACGACCTGCTGAGCCGCTCGGCCCCGACGGCCGAGGTCGGTCCGGAGAAGCTCGCCGTCACCCGGGAGCCAGGCCTGGTCGGGAACCCGTACGTCGGGCGGCCCTACACGGTCCGCGCCGGCGAGGTCACCCCCGAGGCCGAGACGAGCTACCAGTGGCTGGCGAACGGGGTCGCGATCCCGGGTGCCACGGCAGCGACGTACACGCCGGGTCTCGGCGACCCCGGGGTACGGCTCAGCCTGCGGGTCGCCTACACCCGGGACGGGTACACCACGATCGAGCGCGTGCTGAGCGCGCCCCAACCGATCCGGTCCCTGGCCCGGGTCTACGTCCGGTCCACCGCCCGCAAGACGGTCACGGTGCACGTCCTCGGTGATGGTGTCCCGGTGGTGAAGGGTCAGGTGACGCTGATCGCGCGCAACGGCTCGCGCCGGACCCTGACCCTCCAGGACGGCACCGCGACCTTCGCGATGTCGTGGCTCTACACGGGCACCCGGACGTACACCGTCAGCTACCTGGGGTCACCGAAGGTGGCCGCCCGGACGCGCGTGGTGACGATCGAGGTGAAGTAGCCGGACCGGGGTCAGCCGACCTGGTTCGCCGCCAGCTCGAAGTACAGCCCGCGCCGCTCGAGCAGCTCGTCGTGGGTCCCCCGCTCGGCGATCCGGCCGTTGTCCAGGACCAGGATCTGGTCCGCGTCCCGCACCGTCGACAACCGGTGTGCGACCACGAACACGGTGCGGCCTGCGAAAGCCGTCCGCAGGCTGGCCTGCAGCGCCAGCTCGGACTCGGAGTCCAGGGCGCTGGTGGCTTCGTCGAGCAGGATCACCGACGGGTCCCGGTAGAGGGCCCGGGCCACGCAGATCCGCTGGCGCTCGCCGCCCGACAGCCGGGTCCCGCGTTCGCCGACCCGGGTGCTGTAGCCGAGCGGCAGTCGGGAGACGAACGCGTCGGCGGTCGCGGTGGCAGCGGCGCGACGTACCTGGGCGAGGTCGATGTCGTCCTCGCCGAAGGCGATGTTCTCGGCGATCGTGCCGTCGAAGAGGTGGCTGTCCTGCAGGACGACCCCGAGCTGGCGTCGGTACGCGCGCAGGTCGACGGCGGACAGGTCGACGCCGTCGCAGGTGATCGAGCCGGACTCCGGATGCAGCATCGCGGCGAGCATCAGCAGCAGCGTGCTCTTGCCGGCCCCGGACCGTCCCACGATCGCGACCGTCTCGCCGGGGCTCGCCCGGACGGTGACGTCCTGGAGGATCCAGCGCCCGGCTTCGCCCGGGTGCCGGAAGCTGACCCGGTCCATCCGGATGTCGCCGTCGAGAGCGGTCGGAACGATCCCGGTCCCGGCGGCCTGCTCGGGGGAGTGGTCGACGAACTCGCCGAGCCGGTCGAGGAGGACGCGGCCCTGCTGGAAGACGTCCCAGAGCGTCAGCAGCTGGGTCAGGGGGGCACTGGTGACCATCACGAGCGACAGGAACGGCACGAACTCGCTGATCGGGATGGTGCCGTCGACGACCTGGTAGGACCCGTAGGTGATGGCCAGCGAGAGCGGCACCAGCGCGACGATCGAGAGCGCGCCCTCGTACAGCATGATCGTGAAGTCGGCGCTGAAGAGCCGCCCGGCGAGGTCGTCGAACTGGCCGGCGAGCCGGCGCTGGAGCTGCGGCTCGGCGCCCACGGACTTCACCGTGTCGATGCCTCGGATGGCGTCGATCTGCCGGGACTTGTAGCGGCCCCAGGACTCCTCGAGGCTCTGGAACGCCGGCCTGAGCTTGCGCCGGGAGACGTACATCAGCACCAGGTAGAACGGGATCACGACCAGGTAGATCGCCGGCAGCCGGATGTCCCAGTGCGCCATGATCGCCCAGGCGCCGACGACCTGGAAGAGCGCGACGAACGCCCCCACGCCGCGGACCAGGAAGAAGCTGCGTACCTCGCGGAGCCCGTTGAGCCGGCGCTCGATGTCGCCGGTCCGTCTGTTCTGGAAGAAGGTCACGGGCAGGGCCAGCAGGGTCTCGGCCACGTGGTCGAGGCTGGCGCGGTCGATGCGCAGCGCGGCTCGGGTGATCACGTAGCGCTGGAACAGGGTCAGGGCGGCCGCGACCCCGAGTACGCCGAGAACGACCAGCATCACGCCCACCAGCGACCCGGTGTCCCGGGCCTGGATCACGTTCTCGATCACCCACTTGCTGGACAGCGGGACCGCAAGACTCGCGGCGGCGATGCCGATGCCGCAGAGGGTGGCGACCACGATCGCTGGCCACTCGGCCTTGACGAACGGGCGGAAGAACGCGCCGCCGGAGGCAGCGACGGGTGCTGAGAAGAGCTCCTGCGTCGGCGCCAGCAGCAGCGCGAAGCCGGTGAAGCGCTCCTCGAACTCGGTGCGGGTCATCCGGCCCGACGTGCCGACCGGGTTCATCACCCGGACGTCACGACGACGGACCTCGTCCAGGACCACCCAGTGGTTTCCGTCGACGTGGCAGAGAGCGGGAAGCGGAAGCTCGTCGAGCCGGGACGTCGAGACCGCCGTCATGGCAGCTCTCAGCCCCAGAGCCTGGGCGCCCCGGTGCAGCCCCAGCAGGCTGGTGCCGTCCGACGCCGTCGACACGGCATCCCGTACGGCGACCATGCTGACCGGATGGCCGAACGACCGGCAGACCGCCGTCAGCGCGGCCGCGCCGCAATCCATCTCGTCGAGCCCGAAGACCTGAGGCACCTTCGCGGGCCTGCCCGTCCGGAACCCGGACCAGTCGTCGCTCCCCGGGTCGACCGGGGCTGCCGGTGCGGTCGGGGTCGACCCGTCGGCTCCCGGGGGCTCCTCGGCGTCCGGGGTCCTGGTCGGGCGTCTGCGACGCGACGGCTCGGGCAGGGCCTGGATGGAGGCCGCCAGCAGGTCGGCGGTGGGCAGCCAGACCTCCGTCAGGGCGCGGGCAACCGAGCCGTGCAGGGTGAGGGTCTGGAGCGACCCGGCGGCGCGCACGCTGACGCGTGAGGGGTCGGTGCCGACGGCCTCGGCGGCGATCACCGCGCCCGGCCCCAGCACGCAGATCTGCTGCTCGGCGCCGTCGCGCCCTCGGGCCGTCACCCGCGCCCGGCCCCGGACGACGACGTGCACCGTCTCGGGGACCGCGCCTTCGGTGACCAGCTCGGCGCCGAGGTCGAAGGTGGCAGCGCCCAGCGACCGTTCGATCAGGCTGCGTACCTCGAAGGGCGCGTCGTCGAGAGCCAGCAGCCCTTCGGGCAGACGGGTGCCCGAGCGGTCGGGCGACGAGGCTGATCCGGAGTCCATGGCGGGCTCAGGCTACGACGTGGCGAGCGACGGCGCGCACGATCACGTCGTTGCGCAGCACTGCTGCTGCCCGGGCCCGGGTAGCCGGGTCCTCCAGGGAGGGTTCGGTCCGGGACAGCACCTGGATCACGGTCCAGCCCGGGGTGGTCGGCACCGGCCCGAGCAGCTCGCCGGGCCGGGCCCCCGCGAGCACGGCTCGCGCGGCGGGCTCGGCGACGGCAGACACGACCGCGTCGACCCGCTCGGCCGGGGCCCCGGCGGTCCGGGTCGCCTGGTCGAGGGGGATCCGGTCGCTGATGACCTGGTGGCGCAGCTCCTCGGCCACGCCGCGGTCCGGGGTCTGCGCGACCAGGGCGTCCAAGCGGGTCCAGTCCAGGCGGTGGGCGTCGATGACCTTCTGCAGCACCGGGTCGGTGGCACGGGTGCTGACCAAGCGTTCGACCCATCCGGCAGGGTCGAAGTCGGCCGCGGCGGTCGGTGGAGCCTCCAGCTCGGCGGCCGCGGCGGTCGCCGCGACGAGCTCGTTGGTGATGGCGTCGAAGGCGCCGGAGCAGACCAGGGCGCACCACCCGGTGGCCTGGTGGGTGCTGTCGACGACGTCCTGGGTCCAGGCCACGAAGTCCTCGGGCTCGATCGCCCAGCGTTCGAGCCAGGCGACCAGGGCGTCGGCAGTGAGCAGACCCCGTGTCCGTCGGAAGGCTTCGGCGACCTGGGCCGACGAGCCGAGACCCGGGAACCCCGGGAACCCCGGGAACCGAGCACGGTCGCCGACCTGCCCGTGACGGGCAAGGTCAGCGACCGTGAAATCAGTGCCGGAGCAGCGGAAGACCCGCAGACCGGCCAGGGCGACGGGTGCAACCGGGAGGAGGTCGCTCACCGTCGTCGTGGTGGTGCGTCGAGGAGGAACTGGATCAGTCGATGTGCAGGAAGCCGCCGACGACGATGCCCAGGATGGACGTGACGCCCGGGCCGAGATCCAGGAAGGCTGCTCCGCCGACGACGCCGTGGGCGTCGGTCTCGGTCGGAGCGAGGTCGATGAAGGTGCTGTTCATGGTGAAACCCCGATCGTTTAGCCCGGGGGGAAGCCCGGGACATGGATGCTTCTTCCTTTGTAGGCCGACCCCGCGCCGATTTCAAACCTGGCACGGATTGTTGGGGTTACGTTCTTGTTTCTGGAGGCGATCTGTGCCATAGCGTCCGATTTGTAGACCGTGACGTCCTCCACACCGTCCGGGGAATAGCGGGGGGTCGAGACGCCGTTGGCCCGGTATGACTGATTCCGGTACTGCTGATTTCTGGTTCGATCCGCTCTGCCCGTTCGCGTGGATCACCTCGCGGTGGATCCTCGAGGTCGAGCAGGTTCGCGACATCGAGGTCAGGTGGCACGTGATGAGCCTGGCCTACCTGAACCAGGACCGGGACATCCCGGACTCGTACCGCGAGCTGCTGGCGCCGGCCTGGGGTCCCGTCCGGGTCCTGGTCGCTGCGGCCGCCAAGCACGGCGACGAGGTCCTCTTCCCGCTCTACAACGCGTTCGGCACCCGCATCCACCACGCCAAGGAACCGATCACCCGGGCCATGGTCGAGGCCGTCCTTGCCGAGGTCGGGCTGGAGGCGGAGCTGGTCGAGGCGATGGACGACCCGACACTGGACTTCGCGGTGGCTGCCTCCCACCACGAGGGCATGGACCAGGTCGGCGACGACGTCGGAACCCCCACCATCGCCATCAACGGCGTTGCGTTCTTCGGGCCGGTGCTCACCGCGATCCCGCGTGGCGAGGAAGCCGGCAGGCTCTGGGACGCTGCGGTCACGCTGGCGTCGTTCCCGAAATTCTTCGAGCTCAAGCGGAGCCGGACCGGAGAGCTCGACTTCAGCTGAGCCGGCTGACGCAGGGCGCCGGGCGAACGGTCCCCGACCGCGTCACTAGGATTCCCCCATGACCCGTGTACTTTCTGCCGTCGCTTGGCCGTACGCAAACGGCCCGCGCCACATCGGCCACGTCGCCGGTTTCGGTGTGCCCTCCGACGTCTTCAGCCGGTACATGCGGATGGCGGGCCACGACGTCCTGATGGTCTCCGGCACCGACGAGCACGGAACCCCGATCCTGATCGCGGCCGACGAAGCCGGGCTCACCCCGCAGCAGCTGGCCGATCAGAACCACCGGGTGATCGCCGAGGACCTCTGCAACCTGGGCATCTCCTACGACCTCTACACCCGGACCACGACGCGCAACCACACCGCCGTCGTCCAGGAGCTGTTCACCGGGGTCTTCGAGAACGGGTACTTCCTCGAGCAGACCACCAAGGGCGCCATCTCGCCGTCCACCGGCCGCACCCTTCCGGACCGCTACATCGAGGGCACCTGCCCGATCTGCGGCTACGACAGCGCCCGGGGCGACCAGTGCGACAACTGCGGCAACCAGCTCGACCCGGCGGACCTGAAGAACCCGCGCTCGAAGATCAACGGCGAGACCCCGGAGTTCATCGAGACCCAGCACTTCTTCCTCGACCTGCCGGCTCTGGCCGACGCGCTCAAGGTCTGGCTCGACGAGCGCGAGGACACCGGTCTGTGGCGCCCGAACGTGATCAAGTTCAGCCAGAACATCCTCGACGACATCCGTCCCCGGGCGATGACCCGGGACATCGACTGGGGGATCCCGATCCCGCTCGACGGCTGGCGGGAGAACCCGAGCAAGCGGCTCTACGTCTGGTTCGACGCCGTCATCGGGTACTTGTCAGCGAGCATCGAGTGGGCCCGTCGCACCGAGGATCCCGAGGCATGGCGGCAGTGGTGGAACCCTGCGCCGGACGGGGAGGGCGAGGCCCTGTCGTACTACTTCATGGGCAAGGACAACATCACCTTCCACAGCCAGATCTGGCCCGCCGAGCTGCTGGCGTACGCCGGCAAGGGCGAACGCGGCGGCAGCGTGCACGCGTACGGCGAGCTCAACCTGCCGACCGAGGTGGTCTCGAGCGAGTTCCTGACCATGGAGGGCAAGAAGTTCTCGTCGTCCCAGCGCGTGGTGATCTACGTGCGCGACCTGCTCAGCCGCTACCAGCCGGACGCGTTCCGGTACTTCGTGGCCGCGGCCGGGCCGGAGAACCAGGACTCGGACTTCACCTGGGCCGAGTTCGTCCGCCGTACGAACGACGAGCTGGTGGCCGGGTGGGGCAACCTGGTCAACCGCACCGCGACACTGATCAACAAGTTCTTCGAGGCGATTCCCGCCGCGGGCGTGCTGACCGCCGAGGACCAGGCGCTCCTGGACAGCGTCGAGGCCGGCTTCGGCACCGTCGGGGACCTGATCGCCCGGCACCGTCAGAAGGCCGCCATCGGCGAGGCGATGCGACTCGTCGGCGAGGTCAACAAGTACGTGACCGACACCGAGCCCTGGAAGCTGAAGGCGGACGACCAGCGCGAGCGCCTGGCAACGGTGCTGCACGTGATGGCGCAGTGCGTCGCGGACCTCAACCTGATCCTCTCGCCCTTCCTGCCGTTCTCGGCCAACGTCGTCGACGGCGTCTTCGGCGGGACCGGTGAGGTCCAGCCGATGCCGGAGCTGCGCGAGGCCGAGGATCTCGACGGCGGGGCGGGCTACCCGATCCTCACCGGCGACTACTCCGGTGTCCGTGCCTGGCAACGCCACCCGGTGCTGGTCGGGACCCCGGTCGCCAAACCGACGCCGGTCTTCACCAAGCTCGACGTCGCCGTGATCGACGAGGAGCTCGCCCGGCTCGGCTGAGCCCGCGGGGTCAGTGGTTGACCAGCACCTTGACGCTGGGCAGCTGGGCGAGAGCGTTGACGGTCACCGAGAAGGCCAGGTAGGCCACGGCGAGGGTCTCGTGGCCGCTGACCCACAGGCCGGCTGAGGCGAGCGTGAAGACCAGTACCTTCACGGCCGGGCGCACCCAGGCGCCGCCGTACCGGGCCTTGGGTGAGGCGAAGAGGAACCACACCGCGACCACGGCGAGGCCAGCGGCCGCGCCCAACCAGGTACCGCTGCGGTACTCGCCCCAGGTGACCGCTGCCGAGATCGCCAGAAGCTCGTCGACGAAGACCCCGAAGAGCACCGTCCACCCGAAGATCGCCATGGGCCAGAGCCTAGGCTGTGGCGCATGAACGCACCTCACGACGGACCGATGCACGTCCCCGGGTTCTTCGTCAGCCAGAAGCTGACGCTGATGGTCAACCGGTACGAGATCCGGGCGGTCGCTGCCGACGGGCAGCCCGGCGAGCTGATGGCGCTCGCCGAGCAGAAGCGGATGGCGTTCCGTGAGCAGGTCACGTTCTACGCGGACGAGCAGCGCACCCGGGCGGTGTTCTCGTTCAAGGCCCGCCAGGTGATGGACCTCGGCGCCGGGTACGACGTCTTCGACGAACGCGGCGAGGCGATCGGCTACTTCCAGAAGGACTTTGCGAAGAGCCTGCTGCGCTCGACCTTCAAGCTCAACGGCCCGTACGTGAACGCGGTCGGCCAGGAACGCAACCAGGCGATCGCCATCATCCGCCGGTTCGTCGACTTCCCGTTCACGTTCCACTTCGACTTCCACGACGGCGCGAACCTGGTGATGAGCGTCGACCGCCAGTTCTCGTTGCGGGACCGCTACTCGGTCACGGTCCCGTACCAGGGCCTCGACTTCCGCCTCGCTGCTGCGATGACCGTGGGGCTGGACGCCCTGCTGGCCCGCTGACCGTGGCGCTGTACCCGCAGGCCCGGCAGT
The DNA here is from genome assembly GCA_026392455.1 of Propionibacteriales bacterium. Lineage (GTDB taxonomy): Bacteria > Actinomycetota > Actinomycetes > Propionibacteriales > Nocardioidaceae > Marmoricola. The sequence goes on from JAPLCB010000004.1 coordinate 127,695, forward strand.
CCGTGGCCGGCTACGTCAACGAAGTCCCGGACGGCGACCCGACCGCGTACATCGCCGCGTCCCGGGAGGCAGCGCGGACCGTTGCGGCCCAGGCCCCCGTGGAGGTGGTCGAGCGGGTCACCGAGATCGACGCCGACGGTGTCCGGTGCCGGCTCTACCAACCGGCTGGGTCGACCGGGGTGGTCGTGCACCTGCACGGGGGTGGATTCGTCTTCCACGACATCGACGTGCACGACGCGGTCGCGCGCCGGCTCGCGAACCGGACCGGGGCCGCGGTGCTCAGCGTCGACTTCCGGCGTCCGCCCGAGCACCGTTTCCCGGCCGCCCCCGACGATGTGGACACCGCCCTGGCCTGGTTGGAACGGGAAGGTCAACGGCACGGGGTCGCCGGTCCGTGGTTCGCCCACGGTGACAGTGCCGGCGGCAACCTGGCCCTGGTGGCCGCGCTGCGCAACCCGGGCCGGTTCGACGCGGTCGCGCTCACCTACCCGTTCCTGGACCCCGGAGCCGGTTTCGACTCCTACCGGACCGCGGCAGCGGGCTTCGACCCGGAGGAAGCGGCCTGGTACTGGCGGCAGTACGCCGCGGAGCCGGCCGACCTGACCAACCCGGACCTGGCACCGCTGCTCAGCGGGTCGCTGGCGACGTTGCCGCCGACGCTCGTGGTCACCGCGGAGCACGACCCGTTGCGCGACGAGGGCGAGGAGCTGGCCCGGCGGCTGGCCGAGCTGGGTGTCGTGGTGACCGCGACCCGCTACCTCGGGCAGGTGCACGGGTTCTGGCGCCACGTCGACGTCTTCGACGCCGCTGAGCCGCTGACCCGCCAGATCGCTGCCCACTTCAACCAGCACGGTTAGGCCGACGACGCCCCGGTGATCGTCGCTCCGGTCCTGGACGCGTCGGTCTGCGCCGACACCGGAACAGGCGCCGAGCGGCTCCGTTCGTTCGCGTAGCCTTCACCCATGCGCGTGCACCTGGGATCCGACCATGCTGGCCTCGAGCTGAAGGAGCACCTGCTCGGGTGGCTCCGCGACAACGGCTACGAGCCGGTCGACCACGGACCGTTCGTCTACGACGCACTGGACGACTACCCGGTGTTCTGCATCCGAGCGGCAGCAGGGGTCGTCGCCGACCCGGGCAGCCTCGGTGTCGTGATCGGCGGGTCCGGCAACGGCGAGCAGATCGCGGCGAACAAGGTGGCCGGGGTCCGCTCCGCACTGGTGTGGAGCGAGGAGACCGCCGTTCTCGCGCGCGAGCACAACGATGCCAACGTCATCTCCGTCGGTGGACGGATGCATTCGCTCGAGGACATGACTCGGTTCATCGAGGTCTTCCTCACCACCCCGTTCACCGACGAGGAACGGCACGTGCGCCGGATCGCGATGATGGCGGCGTACGAGACCACCGGAGAGCTGCCCGACCTTCCGGAGTCGGCGCTCGGCCTCGGCCCGGATGCCTGAGGAGCACTGTGCCTGAGGGTCACACCCTCCTGAGGCTGGCGAACGAGCTCGACGCCGCGTTCGCCGGCGGCGCGGTCCGGGTCAGCAGCCCGCAGGGCCGGTTCGCCGCGGATGCTGCGGCGCTCGACGGTGCCCGGCTGATCGCGGCTGAGTCGTTCGGCAAGCATCTCTTCGTGGAGTTCGCCGGGGAACGTTTCGTGCACGTCCACCTCGGGCTGATCGGCAAGTTCGACCTGTACCCGGGCCTCCCGCCGGCGGTGACCACCGGTGCCGTCCGGCTGAGGCTCGCGAACGACGCCACCTACGCCGACCTGCGCGGCGCCACCCAGTGCGACCTGGTCGGCGCCCAGAAGCGTGCCGCGGTGATCGCGAAGCTCGGTGCGGACCCGCTGAAGCCCGACGACGCTGCCTGGGAGCGGATGTGGTCGCGGATCTCCCGCAGCAGCCGCCCGATCGGCGACCTGCTGATGGACCAGGGCATCGCCGCCGGCGTCGGCAACGTGTACCGGGCCGAGATCCTCTTCCGTCACAAGGTGCACCCGTTGCGCCCCGGGAAGTCGCTTCGCCGCAGCCAGTTCCAGGGTCTGTGGGCCGACCTGGTGGTCCTGATGGAGTACGGCGTGCAGACCGGACGGATCGACACGGTGCGCCCCGAGCACACCCCGGAAGCCATGGGGCGGCCGCCGCGCAAGGACGACCACGGGGGCGAGGTGTACGTCTACCGCCGCACCGGCCAGGAGTGCCTGGTCTGCGGTGGTCGCGTCCGCACCGAGATCCTGGTGGGGCGGAACCTGTTCTGGTGTCCCCGATGTCAGCCCGTCTTCCGGTCGCGAGCCGTAGGGTGATCCCGTGATGAACCAGCTCGCTGCGCGTCAGCGCGACCGGCTGCGCTTCCGCTGGATCCGGCTCCGGCGCCAGACCGCGGACTCGGACCGTCCGGCACTGGTCTTCCTGGTCGTGCTGGCGGTGTCGCTCACCGTCGGCGCTGTGGTGGCCGAGGACTGGGTCCCGCAGACCTCGGTGCTGTTCGCGATGGTGCTGGCGAGCCTGTGGCTCGGACCGCGGACGCTGCCCTGGTTCGTGATCTTCTGCCTCTTCGGCGTGGTCGGCCTGGCTGCGAACACGCCGGACATCACCACGGTCACCGTCGTCCGGGTGATCTTCACCTTCGCGATCGCGCTGATGATCATCCTGACGTCGTTCCGCCGGATCAAGCTCGGGGTTGCCGGCCCGCGCGGCGAGTCGATGTTCGTCGACCTGCGGGACCGGATCGTCAACCAGGGTTCGATCCCGCGGCTGCCGCGCGAGTGGCACGTCGAGTCGGCCTCGAAGTCCGCGGGCGGTACGTCGTTCGGCGGCGACTTCATCGTGGCCAGTCGGGCCACCGACGGCAGCACGCTCGAGCTGATCGTGGTGGACGTCTCCGGCAAAGGCATCGCGGCCGGCACCCGCTCGCTGCTGCTCTCCGGTGCGTTCGGCGGGCTCGCGTCGGCGGTGGCTCCGGACCGCTTCCTGCCCGATGCCAACGGGTACCTGCTGCGCCAGGAGTGGGACGAGGGCTTCGCCACGGCGATCCACCTTCACCTGTGCCTGACCACCGGTGACTTCGAGCTGCGCAAGGCCGGGCACCCGCCGGCGGTCTGGCTGCACGCGGGGTCCGGACGCTGGTCGGTCCTGGACTCCGACGGGCCGGTGCTCGGGCTGATCCCGGAGACCACCTTCGAGACCGTGCGCGGTCGGTTGCTCCCCGACGACGCCCTGGTGATGTACACCGACGGGTTGGTCGAGACCGTCGACCGCGACATCGGCAGCGGTATCGACAAGCTCGCTGGACGGGCCCAGCTGCTGCTCCCGAGCGGGTACGAGCGTGGTGCCCGCCGCCTCATCGACGAGCTCGCGACCAGCAACGACGACGGCGCCCTGGTCCTGGTGCACCGTCGCTCGACCGTGGCGGCCGTGCGATGACTGCCTTCGTCACCCGGTACGACTTCCGGGCCCCGGGGGAGGCGCTGGGCCGTCAGCACGAGATGTTCGCCCGCTGCCTGGAGCAGGTCGGCTACGCCGAGGAGCACGGCCAGAGCGCGATCGTGCTCTCCGAGCACCACGCGTCCGACGACGGCTACCTGCCGAGCCCGCTGGTCGTGGCCGCCGCCGTGGCGGCGCGGACCTCGACGATCTCGATCTCGGTCGCCGCACTGCTGGCGAACCTGCACGACCCGCTGCGGATCGCCGAGGACATCGCGGTCCTGGACCACCTCTCCAACGGCCGGGTCACGTACACGATCGGCCTGGGCTACCGGCCCGAGGAGTACGCCATGTTCGGGCGTGCCTGGGAATCGCGCGGTGCGGACATCGAGCGTGCCATCACGGTGCTGCGGCAGGCCTGGACCGGAGAGCCGTTCGAGTACGACGGCCGCACCGTGCGGGTCCTGCCCACCCCGGACGCCGAGCCGGTGCTCTTCTACGGCGGCGGCTCCCGGGCGGCGGCCCGACGGGCGGCGCGGCTGGGCCTGCACTTCCAGCCCCAGGTGGCCGATCCGTCGCTGAAGGAGCTGTACGACGCCGAGTGCCGGGCCCACGGGCGCGATCCCGGTTTCGTGCTGCTGCCGCCCGGTGGTCCGGCCACCGTGTTCTGCTCCGAGGACCCGGACCGGTTCTGGGCCGAGAACGGTCGGTACCTGCTGGCCGAGGCCCGCGGGTACAACGCCTGGCACAACGACAACACGTCCCTGGTGCGCGACGCCTCGGACTCGGTGGCCGAGATGCGCAGGGCCGGTGTCTACGTCGTCGAGACGCCTGAGGACCTGATCGCGAAGTGCCTGGCGCGGGAGATCCGGGTGGTCAGCAGCCACCCGCTGTGCGGCGGGCTGCCCGAGGCCCCGTCGTGGGAGAGCCTCCGGCTGGTCTGCGAGACGGTGCTGCCGGCGGTGAAGGCCGGGATCGCGGCGGCGAAGTCGGCGAAGGCCGGGCAGCCGGGCTGAACCCGAGTACCGTCGAACGGGTGAGGCCATCGGGAGTCGTCCGCAGCGTGGTCGTGCTCGCCCTGCTGGCCGTCCTGGCCGAGCTCTTCGTGCAGGCGCGCTACTACGCCTGGCTCTCGGGCTACTTCAACGACCCGGGCGACACCCGGATGCGGCTGCTCACCGACCCCCCGGTCGGCGTCGACACGATCCGGCTGATCTGGGTCGGCGCGGTGGGGCTGCTGCTCGTCGCGCTGGTCCTCCAGAGCGGTCGGCGCTGGTTCGTCGCGGTGGCGCTGGTGGCCTGTGCCGGGTCGCTCTGGCTGACCCCGAGCAGGATGGCCCTGCCCGGGAGCGACCCGAACGCTCCTGTTGACATCGGGCAGGCCGACTCGTCGTACCAGGCGGGCCTGGCGCTGCTCGCGCTGGCGGCGGTGGCGGTCGCTGCCCTGCTGCTGATGCCGAGGAAGTCGGCGTAGGAGCACTGGAGGGGATGACGGGAATCGAACCCGCGTAATCAGTTTGGAAGACTGGGGCTCTACCATTGAGCTACATCCCCGAGGCTTCTCGATCGCTCGAAAGGCCGCGGCCATATGGTGCCACAGGCTCGTGGCGGATTGCATGTCGGGCGTCCTCTAGACTCGACGTCCGGCTCCGCGAGGAGCCGGGAACGGGGCGTAGCGTAGTGGCTAGCGCGCCTGCTTTGGGAGCAGGAGACCGCAGGTTCGAGTCCTGTCGCCCCGACCAGGAGTACACGGCGTGATCATCCTCGACAGCTTCGACCCGGCACCGCCGTACGAGCAGATCCGGGTCCGGCTGGTCGAGGAGATCGACGACGGTCGGCTGCAACCAGGCGATCGGTTGCCGACGGTGCGGCACCTCGCCGTCGAGCTCGGGGTCGCCACCAACACGGTCGCTCGCGCCTTCCGCGAGCTCGAGCAGGCCGGGGTGGTCGAGACCCGCGGCCGGGCCGGGACCTTCGTGGCGGGGGACCAGACCCGTCGGCTCGCCAAACAGGCTGCGCTGACGTACTGGGAGCAGGCCGGCGCGCTGGGCCTGGAGCCCGCGGAGGCCCTGGGGTTGGTCCAGCACCTGCACGACCACCCGGTCCGCTCCTCGTGAGCCTGTCCAGCCGCGGCCGGGCGATTTCAGCGGCGTACGGCGCTGAAGTAGGCTGACCTGTCGGTGTAGCGCCCTGGCCGGTCGTCGAACCTGCCAGCGTGACGCCCCGGACGCACCACGACCCGTTGGCTACAAGGAGAAGACCTGTGAAGAGCGCCGTCGAGACGCTGAACCCCACCCGGGCGAAGCTCACCATCGAGGTCCCGTTCGAAGAGCTCAAGCCGAGCCTCGACGCGGCCTACCAGCGGATCGCGAAGCAGGTGAACGTCCCCGGTTTCCGCAAGGGCAAGGTCCCGCCCGCCGTGATCGACCGCCAGGTCGGCCGCGGTGTCGTCCTCGACGAGGCGATCAACGACGCACTGCCGAAGCTCTACGTGCAGGCGCTCCAGGAGAACGACCTGCAGCCGCTGGCGCAGCCCGAGATCGACATCACCAAGTTCGACGACGGCGAGACCCTGGAGTTCACCGCCGAGGTCGACGTCCGGCCGACCATCGACGTGCCGAAGTACGACGACCTGGCCGTCGAGGTCGACGCGATCGCGCTGAGCGACGAGGACATCTCCGAGCAGGTCGAGGCGCTGCGCGAGCGCTTCGCGACGCTCAACGACGTCGAGCGCCCCGCCGCCGACGGCGACATCGTGACCATCGACCTGGTCGCCTCCAAGGACGGCGAGACCGTCGAGGGCGGCGAGGTCAGCGGCTACTCCTACAAGGTCGGTGCCGGCGACATGCTCGACGGTGTCGACGAGGCCCTGCGCGGTCTGTCCGCCGGTGGGGAAGCGACCTTCACCAGCCAGCTCCTCGGCGGTGACCTGGCCGGCGAGGACGTCGACGTCACCGTCAAGGTCAGTGCGGTCAAGGAGCAGGAGCTTCCCGCCCTGGACGACGAGTTCGCCCAGACCGCGTCCGAGTTCGACACCGTGGCCGAGCTGCGCGACGACGTCCGCGCCCGGCTGGAGCGCGGCAAGCGTCTCGAGCAGGCCGCAGCGGCCCGCGACGCCGTGCTGGAGAAGCTCCTCGACAGCGCCGAGATCCCGTTGCCCGAGGCCGCTCTGAACGCCGAGCTCGCCGAGCGCAAGGGCGAGATCGAGCAGCAGCTGATGTACTCCGGAATGACGATGGAGTCGTACCTCGACGACCAGAAGCAGACGGTCGACGAGTTCGAGGCCGAGCTGGAGAAGCGGGTCCGCGACGCGATGGCCGCCCAGTTCCTGCTCGACGAGATCGCCAAGACCGAGGAGATCGGTGTCGAGCAGCAGGAGCTGTCCGCGCACCTGTTCCGTCGGGCCCAGCAGTCCGGCCAGAACCCGGACGACTTCGTCAAGCACATGGTCGAGCACAACCACATCCCCGAGATGGTGGCCGAGGTTGTCCGCGGCAAGGCGCTCGCGCTGATCGTCGAGGGCGCCAAGGTGACCGACACCGCCGGTGCCCACGTCGAGCTCAAGAACCTCCGCCCCGACGGCACCATCGCGTCGGCCGAGGAGATCGCCGCGGCGCAGGCTGAGGCCGCCGAGGACGCCGCTGAGGTCGAGGAGTCCCCCGAGGACTGACCGACGTCGTTCGAAGACACACTCGGTGCACACCTGTGCACCGAGTGTGTTTCAATTGAGGCATGACTGATCGGACGACCTCGCCGGCCGGAGCCGGAGTCCTGGAAGCCGCAGCCCTGGCCGCGGAGCACCTCGACCTGCTGGTGCTCGGGGCAGCCCGGGACATCCACGGCTCGGTCTCGAACCGGGTGCACACCGTCGTCGACAAGGTCGCGGGCGGGCCGACCCTGGCGCACCGCATCCACGACGGCATCTCCACCGGTGTCTACGCCGGCCTGGGCCTCGGACTGCGGGCCTCGGCGAAGGCGCTGCGCAAGGCCGACCAGCTCGGGATCGGACCCAGTATCGAGGACGGGCCGCGAGGCCGTTTCGTGGTCTCCGCGGTCAACGGGCTGATCGGCGACAAGCTCGTCGCCGACGGCTCGCCGCTGGCGATCGAGATCGGGGTGCGTCGCGACGGCCGTGACGTCCCGCTCACCCCCGAGGGGCTGGCGAACGCCTACCCGGAGGCCAGCGACGCGCTGGTGGTCTTCCTGCACGGGCTCTGCGAGACCGAGAACTACTGGGACCGCCGCAGCCGTCCCCGGCCTGCCGACGGCCTCAGCACCCCCTCGTACGGCGCGCGCCTCGAGAGCGACGAGGGCTGGAGCCCGGTGTTCGTCCGGGCCAACACCGGTCTGACCCTCGCCGAGACCGGCGTCGCCCTGAGCTCGTTGCTGACCCGCCTGGTCGAGGCCTGGCCGACCGAAGTGCACCGGATCGCCCTGGTCGGCCACTCGATGGGCGGGCTGATCGCCCGGGCCGCCTGCGCGGTCTCGCTGACCGAGGACGAACCGTGGACCGACAAGGTCACCAACATCGTCACCCTGGGCGCCCCGCACACCGGCTCGCCGGTCGAGCGCAGCATCGCCCGCGGCATCCGGGCTGCGGCGCACGCCCCGGAGCTGCTGCCGTTGGCCCGCATCTTCGAGCAGCGCTCGGTCGGCGTGCTCGACCTGCACGACGGCATGCCCGAGGACGTGGGTGCCGTCCCGAACGCCCAGTACCACCTGGTCGCGGCCACGCTGAGCAGGTCGGCCACGCACCCGGTGGCGGCGACGGTGGGCGACTACCTGGTCCAGTACCGGTCTGCCGTCGGCCTGCTGCCCGGCAACGTCGAGATGTTCCCGGGTGCGGACATCCTGCACGTCGGGGGTGCTGATCACTTCGACCTTCTCAACCACGATGATGTCTACGCCGCGCTGCGCGGCTGGCTGACCCGCACCCCCCGGGCCGACACTTCTAGGAGCTGACATGACCGCACCGCTCAACGTGGGCGCCACCGTCGAGATGAACGCGACCCCGGAGGCGGTGTGGGCAGTGCTCTCCGACCTCGGCCGGATGCCGGAGTTCAGCCCGGAGCTGCGCCGTGCCTACGTGCTCGGGCGGCCCGGTCCCGGCGCCACCATCGTGGGCATCAACCGCCGCAAGGCCGTCGCCTGGCCGACGACGTCGAAGGTGGTCCGGTGGGAGCCGAACCAGGCCGTCGCCTGGAGAACCCGGGAGAGCGGGGCCACCTGGGTCTACGAGCTCACCCCGACCGCGAACGGCACGGCGGTCACCGGACGCCGGGTGCTCCCGGCCTACACCCTGGGCAGCCGGCTGATGGTCCCGTTCCTCGGCGGAGCGACCGGCCACGACGAGGAGCTCAACGCCGGGATCGCTGCGACCCTGACCCGGATCAAGGCCGTCGTCGAGGCGTAGCCCGCGGGGCCCGGTGCGGACAACCGGAATCCGCTCTGGGCGAACAAGGGCCGTTTACCCGTGGTTTTGGCGGCGGGCACGTCTACTGTCAACGACGTGAACCTGATTTCCCAGTTTGAGACGACCCAGGCCCAGATGAACGGCGCGCCCCAGATGAACGGCGGCGGTGCGTCGTACGGACTCGACGACCACATCTACCAGCGACTGCTCCGCGAGCGGATCGTGTTCCTCGGTTCCGAGGTCCGCGACCAGAACGCGAACGCGCTCTGCGCCCAGCTCCTGCTGCTCTCCGCGGAGGACCCCGAAGCGGACATCTTCCTGCACATCAACTCGCCGGGTGGCTCGGTGGACGCCGGCATGGCGATCTACGACACCATGAACTACATCCCCAACGACGTCGCCACCGTCGGCATGGGTCTGGCGGCCTCGATGGGTCAGTTCCTGCTCTGCGCCGGAGCCAAGGGCAAGCGGTACGCCCTCCCGCACGCGCGGATCATGATGCACCAGCCGTCCGGCGGCATGGGCGGTTCGGCCTCGGACATCAAGATCCAGGCCCAGCAGTCGCTGCACATCAAGAAGGTCCTCCTCGAGCTCATCGCGGAGCACACCGGCCAGGCGGTCGAGCAGATCGAGACCGACGCCGACCGGGACCGCTGGTTCACCGCCGCGCAGGCCAAGGACTACGGCTTCATCGACCACGTGATCACCAGCGCTCGCGAGGCCGCCGACGAAGGTCGTCCGGCTCGCACCAAGTCAGAGGACAAGTGACGGACATGAACTACTACATCCCGCAGTGGGAAGAGCGCACCTCCTACGGCTTCCGCCGGATCGACCCGTACGGAAAGCTCTTCGAGGACCGGATCATCTTCCTCGGCACCCCGATCAGCGACGACATCGCGAACGCCGTGATGGCGCAGCTGCTCTGCCTGGAGTCGATGGACCCGACGCGCGACATCCAGATCTACATCAACTCGCCCGGTGGCTCGTTCACCGCGATGACGGCGATCTACGACACGATGAAGTTCATCCAGCCCGACGTCCAGACCGTCTGCCTGGGGCAGGCCGCCTCGGCGGCCGCGATCCTGCTGGCTGCCGGTACGCCGGGCAAGCGGCTGGCACTGCCGAACAGTCGGATCCTGATCCACCAGCCGTACACCGAGGGCACCTACGGCCAGTCCTCGGACATCGAGATCCAGGCCAACGAGATCCTGCGGATGCGCGAGCTGCTCGAGCAGCTGATCTCCGAGCACACCGGCAAGTCGACCGAGGAAGTCAGCCGCGACATCGAGCGCGACAAGATCCTCACCGCTGCCGGCGCGCTGGACTACGGACTGATCGACTCGATCCTGGAGTCCCGCAAGGCGACCGCACTCGTCTGAGTGCGGCGCCCCCGGGTTTTGTCTCGTGTCCGCCTTGATTTCGCCCCGCATTTGTCGATGTGACGGAGTACGGTCGACAGATAACGTTCGAGGACGCGCAGAGCCCAGGTTCCACCAAGTTACCGAAACCAAGTGATCAAACAGCTGCCTTTCGGCGCTGCGAATGATGCCGGCCAGTCGCCGGCTCGGATGAGGGGAGTGGCCGCCCGTGGCACGTATCGGTGACGGTGGAGACTTGCTCAAGTGTTCCTTCTGCGGGAAGAGCCAGAAGCAGGTCAAGAAGCTGATCGCCGGCCCCGGCGTCTACATCTGCGACGAGTGCATCGACCTCTGCAACGAGATCATCGAGGAGGAGCTCAACGAGACCACCGACGTGGAGATGGCAGAGCTGCCGAAGCCACGCGAGATCTTCGAGTTCCTCAACTCCTACGTGATCGGGCAGGAGCAGGCGAAGAAGTCGCTCGCCGTCGCGGTCTACAACCACTACAAGCGCGTCCAGGCCGGGGTCACCGCCGGATCGGCCAAGAAGGGCGAGGACACCGTCGAGGTGGCCAAGTCCAACATCCTGGTGATGGGCCCGACCGGGTGCGGCAAGACCTACCTGGCCCAGACCCTCGCCCGGATGCTGAACGTGCCGTTCGCGATCGCGGACGCCACGGCGCTGACCGAGGCTGGCTACGTCGGTGAAGACGTCGAGAACATCCTGCTCAAGCTCATCCAGGCCGCCGACTACGACGTCAAGAAGGCCGAGACCGGGATCATCTACATCGACGAGATCGACAAGGTGGCCCGCAAGGCCGAGAACCCGTCGATCACCCGCGACGTCTCCGGTGAGGGCGTCCAGCAGGCGCTGCTGAAGATCATCGAGGGCACCACCGCCTCGGTCCCGCCCCAGGGCGGTCGCAAGCACCCGCACCAGGAGTTCATCCAGATCGACACCACGAACATCCTGTTCATCGTGGGCGGCGCGTTCGCCGGCCTGGAGCACATCGTGGAGCAGCGGGTCGGGAAGAAGACCCTCGGATTCACTGCTGAGGTCCGAGCGTCGAAGGAGGCCGAGGCTGACGAGATGTTCGCCCAGGTGCGCCCCGAGGACCTGGTCAAGTTCGGTCTGATCCCCGAGTTCATCGGCCGGCTGCCGTTGATCGCGAGCGTGAACAAGCTCGACAACCCGGCCCTGGTCCAGATCCTGACCGAGCCGCGCAACGCCCTGATCAAGCAGTACCAGAAGCTCTTCGAGCTCGACGGCGTCGAGCTCGAGTTCACCTCGGACGCCATCATGGCGATCGCCGACAAGGCGATGGAGCGCGGCACCGGCGCCCGTGGTCTGCGGGCGATCATCGAGGAGGTTCTCCTCAACGTGATGTACGACGTGCCGTCGCGCGAGGACATCGGCAAGGTCGTCGTGACCGGTGAGGTCGTCACCGACAACGTGAACCCGACCCTGGTCCCGCGCGAGGTCGAGAAGAAGGCCAAGAAGTCCGCCTGACCTCCCCGTTGAAAGAGGCCCAACACCCGCTCCAGTAGGGGGTTAGGTCGGCGCGACCCCCCACTGAACCGAGTGCCAGGCCCTTCTCAACGAGCTGCAGGGTCGGTCGGGGGAGCGAGTTCGGCGGTCACGGTGAGCTCGGTCCCGTCCGTCGCGGTGAAGACCAGGTCGCCGGTGATCTTGCCGACGTTCTTCAGGTCCGACGCAGCGGCCTGAGCGGCCTCGACCAGGGCAGCCGGACCGGAGATCTCGGCGCGGGTCACCTCGGTCTTCATCGACACCTTGGCCTGCGACTTGGCTCCACGGATACCGCCGAGCGCTGCCGCGACGGCAGGAAGCATCGCCGGGTCACCGTCGCTGACGCCAGCCAGGTCCGCCGTCGTGGGCCAGGCGGCGTGGTGCACCGAGCCCTCCTGGAACCAGGACCAGACCTCCTCGGTCACGTACGGGAGGAACGGCGCGAGCAGCCGGAGCTGGACGTTGAGCGCGGTGACCAGGGTGGCCCGGGCTGACGCCGTGCCCGGGGACACCGACCCCTCGGTCTCGGAGTAGGCGCGTTCCTTGACCAGCTCGAGGTAGTCGTCGCAGAACTCCCAGAAGAACTTCTCGATCGCCTCGAGTGCGGAGGTGTAGTCGTAGGCGTCGAACGCCTCGGTGGAGCGGGTGATCACCTGGTCGAGCTGCGCGAGCAGCGCACGGTCGATCGCCTCGGTCACCAGAGCCGGCTGGGTGTCGGTCGCGCCGAACCCGCCGAGCACGAACTTCGAGGCGTTCAGCACCTTCATCGCCAGGCGTCGGCCGACCTTCATCTGGGCCTCGTCGAACGGTGAGTCCAGCCCCGGGCGTGCCATCGCGGCGCGCCACCGGACGGCGTCGGCACCGAACTTCTCCAGGATCTCGGTCGGGACGACGACGTTGCCCTTGGACTTCGACATCTTCTTGCGGTCCGGGTCCATCACGAACCCGGACATCATCGCGTGCGACCACGGCACCACGCCGTTCTCGTGGTGGGCGCGGACGACGCGGGAGAACAGCCAGGTCCGGATGATGTCGTGGCCCTGGGTGCAGAGGTCCATCGGGAAGGTCCGGGCGTAGAGGTCGGGGTCCGACTCCCAGCCGCAAGCGATCTGCGGGGTCAGCGACGAGGTGGCCCAGGTGTCCATCACGTCCGGATCGCCGATGAAACCACCGGGTTGGCCGCGCTGGGCCTCGTCGAACCCCTCGGGGGCGTCGGTGGACGGATCGACCGGCAGCGCGGCCTCGGTGGGCAGCAACGGGTGGTCGTAGTCGGGCTCGCCGTCGGCGTCGAGCGGGTACCAGACCGGGAACGGGATCCCGAAGAAGCGCTGGCGGGAGATCAGCCAGTCACCGTTCAGACCGCCGACCCAGTTGTCGTAGCGGTGCTTCATGTGGGTCGGAACCCAGGTGATGGCGTTGCCGTCCTCGACCAGCTCGGCCCGCAGGTCGGTGTCGCGACCGCCGTTGCGGATGTACCACTGGCGGGTGGCGACGATCTCGAGGGGTTTGTCGCCCTTCTCGAAGAAGTTCGTCATCCGCTGGGTCGGCTTCGGCTCACCGTCCAGGTCGCCGGACTCGCGCAGGAACGAGACCATCTGCTCGCGGGCGGAGAACGTGGTCTTGCCGGCCAGGTCGGCGTACGCCGCCTGGGCGGCCGGCGTGGTGAGCCACTCGGGGGTCTCCCGCAGGATCCGGCCGTCGCGGCCGATCACGGTGCGGACCGGCAGCTGCAGCTCGCGCCACCACTGGACGTCGGTGAGGTCGCCGAAGGTGCAGCACATCACCAGACCGGATCCCTTGTCCGGCTCTGCGGCCTCGTGGGCGAGGACCGGGATCTCGACCCCGAACGTCGGGGAGGTCGCGGTGGTGCCGAACAAGTGCTGGTAGCGCTCGTCGCTGGGGTGCGCGATCAGCGCCACGCACGACACGATCAGCTCGGGCCGGGTGGTCTCGATGTGCAGCGGCGTTCCGTCAGGTGTGTGAAAGGCGACCCGGTGGTACGCGCCGGCGTACTCGCGGGCCTCGAGCTCGGCCTGGGCGACCGCGGTCTGGAAGGTGACGTCCCACAGCGTCGGGGCGTCCTGCAGGTACGCCTCGCCGCGGGCGAAGTTGCGCAGGAAGGCCCGCTGGCTGACGGTCTGGGCCTTCGCGCCGATGGTCGTGTAGTGCTGCGACCAGTCCACCGAGAGGCCGAGCGTGCGCCACAGCGACTCGAAGACGGCCTCGTCCTGCTCGACCAGCTCCTCGCACAGGGCGATGAAGTTCGGGCGCGAGATCGGGATCTGCTTCTTGGGGTCCGGCTTCTCGGGCGGGGTGAAGTCGGCTTCGTAGGGGAGCGACGGGTCGCAGCGGACGCCGTAGTAGTTCTGCACCCGGCGTTCGGTTGGCAGGCCGTTGTCGTCCCAGCCCATCGGGTAGAACACCGACTTGCCCTGCATCCGCTGGTAGCGAGCGATCAGGTCGGTGTGGGTGTAGCTGAAGACGTGGCCGACGTGCAGGCTTCCGGAGACCGTGGGCGGCGGGGTGTCGATCGAGTAGACGTTCTCCCGCGGCTGGGTGCGGTCGAACGCGTACGTGTCGGCGACCTTCCAACGCTCCGACCAGGTGGCTTCCAGGCCCTCGAGCGCCGCCTTCTCCGGTACGACGACGGCGCCGGGTGCGGCGGTCGTCGTGGAGTCGGGCACGCTCGGGGATTCAGTCATGGCGACATGCTACGGGCGCCCTCGGAGGTCGGTGCAACCGGTTCACGGGTGATGCCGAGCGTGACCCCGACGGCCACCAACCCGGCAGCGCCGACGCCGAACGGACTGACCGAGACCAGCAGCCTCAGCAGCAGAAATCCTCCCCAGAGGCAGCCGAAATTGGCGGCTGCGACGGACGTCACGACGAGCAAGCGGGTCAGCTTCATGCCACGAGTGACCCGGGAGCCCCCGTTGCGTCACGCGGTTCCGGGCGGGAACCGCGTCCGGCTCAGTCGAGCGGGTCGATGACGCCGTACCCGCCGATCCCTGCCGACAGCGTCGCGACCTGCTCGCGGGCGTCGCCGAGCCAGTGGCTCAGGGCCGTCAGCCGCGAGGTGAAGTGCCCGATCGAGAACTCGTCGGTGACGCCGATGCCGCCGTGCAGCTGGATCGCCTCCTGACCGATCCGACGGGCAGCGCGGACCGTCTGGAGCTTGGCCCGGGCGCTGGCATCGCGCACCGCGGCGTCACTGGTGTCCGGGTCGGCCGCCACCATGGTGGCCCAGGTGACGATGCTGCGGGTCAGCTCCAGGTCGGTGTACATGTCGGCGGCCCGGAAGGTCAGCGCCTGGAACCGGTTCAGGGTGACCCCGAACTGCTGCCGCGTGGTCAGGTACGACGTGGTCAGCCGCAGCGCGGTGTCCATCGCGCCGAGGGCCTCGTGGCAGGCAACGATCTGGGCCCGGGCGAGCACCGTCCGCACCGTCTCGGACACGTCGCCACCGGCGCCCAGCGGGGTTGCCGCGGCGCGGTCGAACTCCAGCCGGGCAGCGCGGCCCCCGTCGTGGGTCCGGTACGCCGTGGTGCTCGCGGGACGGTCCACGACGAACACCTCGCCGTCGACCTCCCAGATGATCGTGTCGGCCCGGGCGCCCTGGATCACCGGCTCGGCGACGGTTCCCGACGCGAAGGTGACCAGGTGGTCGCCGGACGCGATCCCGCCCAGGATCTCGGCGCGCTGCTCGTCGGTCCCGAGCGCAGCGACCAGGCCGCCCGCCAGGGCAACCACGGCGACGTACGGCTCGGGCGCGAGCACCCGGCCGATCTCCTCGGCGACCAGGGCCACCTCGACCGGGCCGGCCCCCATCCCGCCGTCGGCCTCGCTGAACGGCAGCCCCAGCAGCCCCATCTCAGCCAGCCGGCTCCACAGCGCCTCGTCGTACCCGGGTTCCGCGGCGGTCACCTGGCGGCGGTGCTCGAAGTTGGTCGCGGGGTCGTACCCCTTCAACAGGCCGCGAACGGCGTCACGCAGGGCGGTCTGTTCGTCGTCGAGCTCGAAGTCCATGTCAGTTCTCCCTCAGAGTCCCAGGATCGTGCCGGCGATGATCTGGCGCTGGATCTCGTTGGACCCGCCGTAGATCGACGCCTTGCGGAAGTTCAGGTAGGTCGGCACCGTGTGGGTGGCCCACTCGGGAACCGTCGTCGAGCCGGAGGCCAGGGACAGCGGCCCGGCCAGGTCCACGAGGAGCTCGGTGACCTGCTGCTGCAGCTCGGTGCCCTTCAGCTTCAGCACCGACGAGGCCGGGTGCGGACGGCCGTCGGTGGAGTTCGCGACCACCCGCAGGGCGGTCAGCTCGAGGGCCAGCAGCTCGTTCTCGAGCTCGACGAACCGGGCCGCCAGCAACGGGTCGTCCAGGGCGCCCTGCTCGGTGGCGTGCTCCTTCGCGGTGGCCAGCGCCCGCTTGGTCGCGCCGACCGGGGCGACCCCGACCCGTTCGTTGCCGAGCAGGAACTTCGCCTGGGTCCAGCCCTGGTTGACCTCCCCGACCAGGTTCTCGCCCGGTACCCGGACGTTGTCGAAGAAGACCTCGTTGACCTCGAAGCTGCCGTCGATCAGCTTGATCGGGCGAAGGGTGACCCCGGGGGAGTCCATCGGGAACAGCAGCATCGAGATGCCGGCCTGCTTCTTGACGTCCTGGTCGGTCCGGGCCAGGCAGAAGATCCAGTCGGCGTGCTGGCCGAGCGTGGTCCAGGTCTTCTGCCCGTTGACGATCCAGTCGTCGCCGTCGGCGTCGGCCCGGGTGGTCAGTGACGCCAGGTCGGAGCCGGCGTTCGGCTCGGAGAAGCCCTGCGCCCACCAGATGTCCAGGTTCGCGGTGGCCGGGAGGAACTTCTCCTTCATCTCCTGCGACCCGAAGTGCGCGATCACCGGCCCGATCATGCCGGCGTTGAAGGCCAGCGGCGGCGGGACGCAGGCGAGCTGCAGCTCCTCGTGCCAGATGTGCTTCTGCAGCGGGGTCCAGTCCTTGCCGCCCCACTCGACCGGCCAGTTCGGTACGGCGATGCCGGCCGCGTTCATCGCCCGCATCGAGCGAACGAAGTGGTCCTTGCCGATCTCGCGTCCGGCAGCGATGTCGTCGCGGATGTCCTGGGGGATCTCGGTGGTGAAGAAGGTGTGCATCTCCTCGCGGAACGCCGCCTCTTCGTCAGTCAGTCGAAGCCTCATGGGCCGAGGCTAGCGGTCACCCCCACACGAGGACAGGCTTCAGCGTTCACCAGACCAGAACGGGCTTGACGACCTTCCCGGCCAGAACGTCGGCAACGGCGGTGTTGATCTCGCTGAACGGGTACGTCGCGATCAGGTCGTCGACGTCGAACTCGCCGGCGGCGTTGAGGGCGATCAGCCGCGGCACCATCTCCAGCGGGTCGGAGTCGCCCTCGATCGACGCCTTGATGACCTTGCCGGTCTGCAGCAGGTCGATCGCGTCGATCGCGTACTCCTCGGCACCGAGGCCCAGGGCGACCAGGGTGCCCCGGACGCGCAGCGACTGCTGGGCCTGCTTGACCACCGCGGAGATCGCGGTGGTGTCGAGCGCGTACGACGCCCCGGAACCACCGGTCAGCTCCTTGACCTTCGCGACCACGCCGCCTTCGGGGAGGTCGGCCTCGGCGCTCGGGTCGACGCCGACGGCGCCGTAACGGGCGGCGGTCTCGCGCCGCGACTCCAGCGGGTCGACCGCGACGATGGTGCCGACCCCGAGGTGCTTGGCAGCGGCGATCGCAGCCAGGCCGACCGCGCCGCAGCCGAAGACGACCAGGCTGTCGGCGGGGGTGGGCTTGAGGACGTTGAGCACGGTTCCGGCTCCGGTCTGGAACCCGCAGCCGTAGGGGGCGACCTTGGTCAGGTCCACCGACTGGTCGACGACGACGCAGTTGTCGGCGTACGCGATCGCGTGCTGCGAGAGGCTCGACTGGCCGAAGAAGTTGCCGAAGACGGGGGCGCCGTCGCGGCTGTAGGTGGTGGACCCGTCCATCCGCATGCCCATGTAGTTCAGCAGCAGCGAGGAGTCGCAGTAACCGACCAGGTCGTGGGTGCAGTTGTCACAGGTGCGGCAGGAACGGAAGGAGAGCACCACCTTGTCGCCGACCGCGATCCCGGTGACACCCTCGCCGACGGCCTCGACGATGCCGGCGCCTTCGTGACCGAAGACGTTGGGGAACATCTCCTCGGGAAGGAAGCCCTTGAGGTGGATGTCGGTGTGGCACAGGCCGGTCGCGACGATCTTGACCAGGACCTCGTCGGCCTGCGGCTCGCCGAGCTCGACCTCCTCCAGCGAGAAGTCGGCTCCCTGTGAGTTCACAACGGCGACAGTGGTCCTCATGCGTCACGCTCCAGCCAGAAGTAGTAGAGGTCGGCGACGCCGAAGGCCGCCTCGAGCTTGCCGTTCATGATCCCCATGACGGTCGATTCGTCGACGCGCTTGAAGTGGTCGAAGACCGCGATCGCGTCGTAGACCATCGTCGCGGTGGTCTCGCCGCGGAAGCCGACCTCCCACAACGAGGAGTGGCCGCCGCCGGCGTACGCGGTGTTCGAGTACAGCGCGCCGTCCTCGCCCCGGCAGATCAGTGGGTGCCCCTCGAGCAGGGAGTCGAACCGTTTGCCGTGCCAGCCGATCTTGGTGAGCAGGACGTCAGCCGGGTGGCCCGTGGCGCCGATCCCTCTCGACAGCGACCCGCCGCGCCAGGCGCCGAGCATCTCCTCGGGGCGCAGGGTGTCGAGGTCGGCCCAGAGGGCGTCGAGCTCGGCAGGGGTGGTGGTCGGCGCACTGATGAGGGCGTCGAACCGGTCTCGGATCGTCACCCGGTCACAGTAGTGGAACGCGTTCTACAACGCCGAGAGGGCGCAAATGTCCCACCTTTGTCCGCGGCGGCGGGACATCTGCGCCCGCTCGGCGCGATTGGGCGGGACATCTGCGCCCGCTCGGCGTCACTAGTATGGGTTGTGCGATGACTGACCTTCCCGATGACTTCCCCGCTGATGCCCGTCCCGCCGAGACCTATGCCGAGGTCGAGGACGCCCTGCTGTCCCGCTGGCCCGAGACCCGGTTGGAGCCGTCCCTGGACCGGATCCAGGCGTTCACCGAGCTCCTCGGCGAGCCGCAGTCGACGTACCCGGTGATCCACCTGACGGGGACGAACGGGAAGACCTCGACCGCCCGGATGATCGAGACCCTGATCCGGGGCCTCGGGCTGCGCACCGGCCGGTTCACGAGTCCGCACCTCGAGGTGATGAACGAGCGGATCGTCATCGACGGTCAGCAGCTCAGCGACGAGGACTTCGTCCGGGTGTTCAACGAGATCGCCCCGTACACGCACCTGGTCGACGCCGACTCCGACCACCCGCTGTCCTTCTTCGAGACCGTGGTCGGGATGGCCTTCGCAGCCTTCGCCGACGCCCCGGTCGACGCCGCCGTGATCGAGGTCGGGATGGGCGGATCCTGGGACGCCACCAACGTCGCCGATGCCCAGGTCGCCGTCCTCACCCCGATCGCGGTCGACCACGCCCAGTACCTCGGCGAGACCGCCGCCGAGATCGCGCGCGAGAAGGTCGGCATCATCAAGCCCGGCTCGACCGTGATCACGGCCGTGCAGGAGCCGGACGTGGCGGCCCAGATCGTCGAGCGGGCCGCCGAGGTCGGCGCCGTGGTGGCGCGCGAGGGGCTGGAGTTCGGCCTGCGTACCCGGGTCCCTGCGGTCGGCGGCCAGATGCTCTCGATCCAGGGCCTGCGCGGCACCTACGACGACGTCTTCCTGCCCCTGTACGGCGCCCACCAGGCCCAGAACGCCGCGCTCGCGCTGGCGGCCGTCGAGGCCTTCGTCGGCGGCGACGAGCCGCTCAGCGAGGAGGCCGTCAAGGACGCCTTCGCCGAGGTCACGTCCCCCGGCCGGCTGGAGATCGTCCGCCGGTCGCCGACGATCGTGCTCGACGCCGCCCACAACCCGCACGGTGCCACCGCCCTGGTCGAGGCGCTCGAGGACTCGTTCACCTTCAGCCCGTTGATCGGGGTGCTCGGCGTGATGGCCGACAAGGACTACGAAGGTGTCCTCGCGGCTCTGGAACCGGTGCTCGCGCACGTCGTCTGCACCCAGAACTCGACGGCCCGGTCGATGAGTGCCTCGGCGCTCGCCGAGGTCGCCCGCGGGATCTTCGGCAACGACCGGGTCAGCGTCCAACCCGAGCTGGCCAGCGCGATCGACGAGGCAGCGGCACTGGCCGAGGTCGGGGGAGTGTTCGGTGAGGGGCTCGGTTCCGGCGGTGTCCTGGTGACCGGTTCGGTGATCACCGTCGGTGAGGCCCGGGCACTGGTCACGCGGGGAGACCACTCGTGATGCGGCGGCGGCTGTGCTCGGCGATCCTGTTCCTGCAGGCCGTCGTGCTCGGGCTGACCACCCCGGTCCTGACCCGCGGTGACGACCTGACCAACGCCCAGGCCCTCAGCATCGGGCTCGGCCTGTGCGTGGCGTGCCTGCTGGTCGCCGGGATGCTGCGCAAGCCGTGGGCCTACGGGCTGGGGTGGGTGATCCAGGTCGGGTCACTGGCCCTGGGGGTGTTCACCCCGGTGATGATCGCGCTCGGGCTGATCTTCGCGGTGCTGTGGTTCATCGCGTACCGTCTCGGCGGGACGATCGACCGCGACAAGGCGGCCGCCGCCCCGGCCGACTAGGTCGGGTGGGTATCGTGCCCGGCATGAAGATGCGTTCTGCTGCCGTTGTCCTCGCGCTCGTCCTGGCCGGTGCTCTGGCTGGCTGCGGCGACGAAGCCGGCTCGGGAGTGACCGGAACGGTGGAACCCGGGTCTGCGCCGTCCGCGAGCGAGACCGTCAAGCAGCTCCAGTTCGACGCCTACCCGGCGATGGAGATCGACACCAAGAAGAAGTACGCCGCGACCGTCGAGCTGGCCAAGGGCGGCTCGTTCACGATCGAGCTCTTCGCGGCCAAGGCGCCCAAGACGGTGAACAGCTTCGTCTTCCTGGCCCGCAAGGGCTTCTTCGACGGGGTCACCTTCCACCGGGTGCTGGAGGGCTTCATGGCCCAGGGCGGCGACCCGACCGGCACCGGCGGGGGTGGTCCGGGGTACGAGTTCGCGAACGAGGACAGCGACCTCACCTTCGACAAGGCCGGGGTGGTGGCGATGGCGAACGCCGGTCGCGACACCAACGGCAGCCAGTTCTTCATCACCTTCGGACCCGCGGAGTCCCTCAACGGGGGATACACCATCTTCGGGCAGGTCACCGCCGGCATGGACGTCGTCGACGGCATCACCCGCCGAGACCCGCAGCTGAGCCCCACCGAGCCCGGCGACGCGATCAAGACGGTCACGATCACCGAGAAGTAGTCACCGTCTAGGGTTTGCCCCATGACTCAGCGAACCCTGGTCCTGCTCAAGCCCGACACCGTCCGACGTGGACTCGTCGGAGCGGTGCTGTCCCGCTTCGAGGACAAGGGCCTGTCCATCGTGGCCCTGGAGCACCAGCAGATCGATGGCGCGAAGGCGGACCAGCACTACGCCGAGCACGTCGAGCGCGACTTCTACCCGCCGTTGCGGGCCTTCGTCACCAGCGGCCCGCTGGTGGCACTGGTGCTCGAGGGCGACGAGGCGATCGAGGTCGTCCGGGCGCTGAACGGGGCCACGGACGGTCGCAAGGCCGCGCCCGGCACGATCCGCGGCGACTACTCGCTGTCGAACCGGGAGAACCTGGTGCATGGCTCGGACTCCGAGGAGTCTGCCGCCCGGGAGATTGCGATCTGGTTCCCCGAGCTCTGAGTCGCCGCGCGACGGCGAAGCAGGAGCACCGCGGCCGGCCTTCCCGATGAGGGAGGGCCGGCCGCGGTGGTCAGTGCTGGTGGTGTCGGTCGGTCACGGAGCGAAGATGACCTCGTTGTTGACCGCGTCGAAGGCGTTCTTGGCCTTCTCCTGCGCGATCTTGTTCTGGCCGTACCAGACGCTGCCGCCGGCGTTGGAGTTCGCCGCAGCGTCGGCCAGCATCTGCGCCACCGTGCGGCTGCTGCCGAGGAACGAACTGCTGACGTTCTGCAACGAGCTGCACACGGGGATGTTGGTGCAGATCATCGTCAGGTCGACGACGACCGCACCCAGGTTGCTGTTCGGCAGGAACTTCTGCGTTGCCGTGGTGCTTCCTTGGCCGGTGAAGAAGACGTCGAGCGCCGTCGCCAACATCTGGGCCTTGAGCATCGCGTTCATCGTCGGTCCGGCCGCGGTGGCCGCACCCAGGACCTTCGCGACGTACTTGGCCACGTCCGCGCACTTGGACCCGGCAGTCAGGTCCTGGAACGGTGCGAGGCTACGCAGGTAGGTGGTGGACGCACAGGTCGTCGTCATCGGGGTGTTGGCACCGCCGCTGATGATCCCCTGGCCGTTCTTGTTCTGCCAGAAGCCGATCGTCTTGGCACCGGTCGCCAGCGGCCCGCAGACCGTCACCGAGGCGCTCGCGCTGTCGGTGGCAGCCGAGTCGTTCGTGGTGAACGTCGCGGTGTTGTCGTAGAGCGAGCAGTTCGGGACCACCGTGATGGTCCGGGGGTAGGTGTACGACGTCCCGTCGGCGGCGTCGCCGACGCACCGGGTGCCGAGCGTCCCGGCGAAGGTGTCGGTCACCGTGACGCACTCGTCGGTGCTCGAGCTGGTGAACGTGACGCTGCTGAAGGTGAACGAGCTCGCGGAGCCGTTCAGGGTGCCGCCGTCGACCGCCTGGGTGGTCCAGGTAGCGGTCGCCGTGTTGTCCAGCTGGGCTGCCGGGAGGCTCGCCGGCGAGCAGGTGTAGGGGAACGTGTTGTCCCCGACCAGGATGGTGGCGTCGGTCCCACCGGTCACCGTGCAGACCGTGCCGTCGGAGAGCACGTCGCTGACGGTCACACCCTCGACGGCCTCGTTGTTCGGGTTGAACACCGAGATCGTGCCGGTCACGGTCACCAGGGAGACGGTGCCGGCGTCGTGGGTGGGCTCCACCGTGTAGTTGATCGTGGTGGTGCCCCCGACCTGCTTGACGTAGGTCTTGTCCGCGACCTTGGTGATGTCCCAGTCGTAGGTGCGGACGTAGCTACCAGCAGCGTCCTTGAGGATCTCCAGGCCCTGGGGCGTCGCCGCGCTGGGGCCGACCTTGAAGGCGTCGTACTTGCAGTCACCACCCGCGACCGGGTAGTCCGCCGCAGCACAGACGACTGCGACGTAGACGCCGCCACCGTTGGTGGTGTCGGCGAAGTCGGCGAGCTGGACCTGGTTGTTGACGACCGCGTGGTTACCGGTGGTGCCGGCCGTGGTCACGGTGCCGGCGACGACCTTGAAGGTCCGGTCGAGGTGCGAGTCGGTGGAGAGCAACTTCGGGGTCCCGTCGTTCGGGTCCGCCTGGCCGCCGGGGCTGACCACGGCGAAGAAGTAGTCGCCATCGGGCAGGGCCTGCGGCAGGTTGCTGAGCCACACGTCGGGCTTGGCCGCGTACGAGTTGCAGTTGATCGGGTCGTCGGCGGAGTCCGGGCTGAGGCACTGGCCGGTACCGGCGCCGACGTTCGTCGTCGTCGAGATCGCGCCACCGGCGGCGGTGGCCGAGTTGCCGCCCGGGGCCACCAGGGTGACGCCGGCGGCGACGAGGAGGAGAACGGCCGCTCGGCCGATGCGTCGCTGGAGAGCGCGCGCTGAGATGGACATGGAGTACCCCACAGAGCAGTGAATCGTGTTGATCGAGCCCGAGAAGGCCCCTCCCAAGTCCCCAGCGATCACTGGACGGGACCAATGTCCCTCGCCGGTGGCGGTGCTCCAAAGCAGCCACCGGCGAGGGGTCACAACGGTCTAGGCGATCCCCAGCGGGCCTGTGACACGGCGGCCTCGAGCGGCGCTGAACCCTGGCTGCTGCGACGGACCGGGGTGTCGCGCTGTCCGGTGGTGCTCTTGCCGCGTGTCCTCCGCCGGATCGCCGGACTCCGAACCTACCCTCGTGACTGGTGAGGCGCGTGGTTTCCGTGGGACGCACGGGACGAGCGTGTCTGGCCCACTTCCCACGATGTACCTGCGAGGAACGATGGCGAACAACCTGATCGGACGTGACCTGGCGGTCGACCTCGGCACCGCCAACACGCTGGTCTATGCGCGCGGCAAGGGCGTCGTCCTCGACCAGCCCTCGGTGGTCGCGATGAACAGCCACACCCGCGAGATCCTCGCCGTCGGCACCGAGGCCCGGGACATGCTCGGCCGCACCCCCGAGGGCATCAGCGTGATCCGGCCGCTGTGCGACGGTGTGATCGCCGACTTCGACGCCACCGAGCAGATGTTGCGGCACTTCATCGCGTCGGTGCACCGACGCCGCTACTTCGCCAAGCCCCGGATGGTCATCTGCGTGCCGAGCGGCATCACCCCGGTCGAGCAGCGCGCCGTCAAGGAGGCCGGCTACCAGGCCGGCGCCCGCAAGGTCTACATCATCGAGGAGCCGATGGCTGCGGCGATCGGCGCAGGACTGCCGGTCCACCAAGCCACCGGCAACATGGTCGTGGACGTCGGCGGTGGGACCACCGAGGTCGCCGTGATCTCCCTCGGTGGACTGGTCACCACGCTCTCGGTCCGGACGGCTGGTGACGCGATCGACCAGGCGCTGATCTCGTACCTGAAGAAGGAGCACGCCCTGCTGCTGGGCGAGCGGACCGCGGAGGAGATCAAGAAGACCCTCGGGTCGGCGTACCCGATGGTCACCGAGGTCACCGGCGAGATCCGCGGCCGCGACCTGGTGACCGGTCTGCCCCGTTCGATCCAGCTCAGCAGCGTCGAGATCCGGGTGGCGATCGCCGATCAGCTGCACGCGATCGTCGATGCGGTCCGGACCACCCTGGACCAGACCCCGCCGGAGCTCGCCGGCGACATCGTCGACCGCGGCATCGTGCTGACCGGGGGAGGTGCGCTGCTCGACGGGCTCGACGAGCTGATCCGCACCGAGACCGGGATCCCGGTCCACGTCGCGCACGACCCGCTGAGCTCGGTGGTCCTCGGCTCGGGCAAGTGCGTCGAGGAGTTCGAGGCGCTGCAGCAGGTGCTCATCGCCGAGACCGTCCGGCGGGGGGCCTGATGCGTCGGCGTCGGTTCGGACAGGGCCCTACCCACGACGGCTCGCGCCGGGTCCTCGGGTTGCTGGTCCTCGCTGCGCTGACCGTGATCACCCTCGATGCCCGAGCCGGTGACGGCTCGCCGATCGACCCGGCGCGCGCCGCGGTCGGGTCCCTCTTCGGTCCTGTCGAGAGCACCACCGCAGCCGTCACGCGGCCGTTCGCCGACGCGATCAGCTCGTTCCGGACCAACAAGTCCCTGCGCGGCGACGTCGCCACGCTGGCCGCCGAGAACTCCCGACTGCGCGGCGAGGTCTCCACCGACCCCCTGGATCGCCAGCGGCTCGCCGAGCTCGACGGTCTCACCCGGACCGCCGCCGAGACCGGGTACTCCCTGGTCGGGGCCCGGGTGATCGCGATCGGTCCGGTGCAGTCCTTCACGCGCAGCGTCACGATCGACGTCGGCACCTCCTCAGGGGTCACCAAGAACATGACCGTGCTCAACAACGACGGTCTGGTGGGTCGGGTGGTCCAGGCGACCAGCTCGACCGCGACGGTGCTGCTGATCGTGGACACCGAGTCGGTCGTCGGGGCCCGGCTGGGGACGAACAGCGAGATCGGGTTCCTCCGGGGACGCGGGTCCATCGCCGACTCCGGGCGCCTGGACCTCGAGCTCGTCGACAACGCCGTGGTCCCGTCCGGAGGGGACGTGGTCGTGACCTGGGGCTCGCAGAACGGCGTCCCGTACGTCGCTGGCATCCCGATCGGCCGGGTCGAGTCGGTGGTCTCCTCGCCGCGGCAGAGCTCGCGGATCGCGGTGATCGTCCCGTTCGTCGACTTCAGCGCGCTCGACGTCGTCGGCGTGGTCGTCCCGCAGGGAACCACCGGTGACCGCCCGGTGATCTCGACGCCCACCGGGAAGGCCGACCGATGAACGCCCTGCGCAACGCGGCCCTGGTCGCCGTGGTGGCGGTCGCGATCGTGCTCCAGGCCGTGGTGCTGCGCTACGTCAGCGTGGACGGCGTGGTGCCCAACCTGGCCCTCGTCCTGGTGGTGGTGGTCGCCGTGTCCCGCGGCTCGCAGTTCGCCGCGGTCTTCGGGTTCGGGGCCGGACTGCTGCTGGACCTGGCCCCGCCCGCCGACCACGTCGCCGGCCGGTGGGCCCTGGCACTGGTCGTCGTCGGCTACCTCGCCGGTCGGGTCCGTCAGGACGCCCGTGAGTCACCGGTGGCCTCGGTGCTCCTGGTCGGAGCGATGTCGTTCGTCGGTACGTCCGTCTTCGCGCTCTCGGGGGTGCTGCTGCAGGACGGTGCGCTGCCGGTCGACCTGACCCTGCGGGTGCTCGCGATCAGCGTGCTCTGGGACCTGATGCTCGCCCCGTTCGTGGTTCCGCCGCTGCTCCGTCTCGTCGACCGACTGGGCTCCGACGAGGTCGCTGCGGCGCGTCCGGTCTCCCTGGCACGGACCTCCTGATGGCAGCAGTCCTGATCCGGCCGCACCCGACCAAGAGCCGGCTGCGCCTGTTCGTGATGCAGGTGCTGATGCTGTCCCTCTTCGTCACCCTCTTCGGTCGGCTCTGGTACCTCCAGGTCCTCAGCGGTGAGGAGTACCAGGCGCAGGCGGCAGAGCAGTCGGTCCGGGAGGTCGTGGTCCAACCGGCCCGCGGTCTCATCGTCGACGCCGAGGGCCGCCCGCTGGTCGCGAACCGAACCAGCTGGGTGGTCAGCATCGACCGCACCGTGATCAACAAGCTCAGCGACCAGGATCGGGAGGCGCTGCTGCGCCGGGTCGCCGTCACCGTGGACCAGCCGTACGCCGAGGTCGCCGCCCGGACCCTGCTGTGCGGGACGCCCGGTGCGGTCAAGGAGACCTGCTGGAACGGCTCGCCGTTCCAGCCGATCCCGGTGGCCCAGGACGTCGACCAGTCGGTCGCGGTCACCATCTCCGAGCAGGGCGAGGAGTTCCCGGGCGTGCTGGCCCAGGCCGACAGCGTCCGCGCCTACCCGGCGCCGTACGGGATCAACGCGGCAGGCGTGCTGGGGTACCTGAGCCCGATCACCGGTGACGAGTTCGCCGAGGCGAAGAAGACCGAGGACGTCACCCTGAACGGTGCGTCGGTCGTCGGCCGCGCGGGCCTGGAGAAGTCCTACGACCAGTGGTTGCGAGGCATGCCGGGGTTCACCCGGGTGGCGGTCGACTCGATGGGCCGGGTCCTGGGTGAGAGCGGTACGACGGCGCCGAAACCGGGGGAGACCCTGGTCACCTCGATCGACGCGAAGGTGCAGGGCATCGTCGAGAAGGAGCTCCACGAGGCGATCACGACCGCCCGGGCGACCTACGACCCGGTGACCTACAAGAACTACGTCGCCGACAGTGGTGCCGTGGTCGTGATGGACGCCCGCAACGGTGACGTGGTGGCGATGGCCAGCCAACCGACGTACGACCCGGAGGCCTGGGTCGGTGGCATCTCCGCCAAGCAGCTCAAAGCGCTGTACTCCAAGAAGGCCGGCGAGCCGCTGCTCTCGCGGGCCACCCAGGGCCAGTTCGCACCGGGCTCCACCTGGAAGCCCTTGATGAGCGTCGGTGCGCTGAGCAACGGTTACAGCCCGGACACCCGCCTGGACTGCTCCAGCGGCCTCCAGGTCGGCAACCGCTGGTTCAAGAACTACGAGTCGGCGTCCTACGGATCGATCGACTTCGCCCGGGCGCTGCAGATCTCCTGCGACACGTTCTTCTACCGGGTCGGCCTGGGGTACTGGAACAAGTACGGGTCGGACCCGAGCAACGTGAAGGCCAAGGACCCGTTGGTCTCGATCGCGAAGTCGTTCGGGTTCGGCGAGAAGACCGGGCTGGACATCCCGGGCGAGGCCAGCGGCCGGGTGGCGGACCGGCAGTGGAAGCTGGAGTACTGGAACGCGATGAAGGGTTACTACTGCGAGGTCGACCGCAAGAACAGGACCGGGAAGCGGGACTTCCTGCACGTCTTCGCCCACGAGTTCTGCCTCGAGGGCAACAAGTACCGGGCCACTGACGCCGTCAACTACGCGATCGGCCAGGGCGACACCATCGTGACGCCGCTCCAGCTCGCCCGCGCCTACGCCGCGCTCGCCAACGGGGGCACGTTGTACGCCCCCCGGATCGCCAAGGCCGTCGTCGACAGCCGCGGCCGGGTGGTGAAGAGGATCGAGCCCGTCGTCCAGGGACGCGTCGATGCCAAGAAGTCGGCACTGCGCTACGTCGACCAGGCCCTGCTCGGCACGCCGAAGGTCGGAACGCTGGCCTGGAAGTTCGGCGGGTTCCCGCTGGACCAGGTGCAGCTGCGCGGCAAGACCGGTTCGGCCGAGGTCTACGGCAAGCAGAGCACCTCGTGGGTCGCGACCTACACCGAGGACTACGTCGTGGTGATGATGGTGACCCAGGCTGGAACAGGCTCGGGGACCTCGGGCCCGGCCGTGCGGAAGATCTGGGAAGCCCTCTACGGCATCGACGGCGAGACCGTGGTGCCCCAGAAGGCCGCCATCCCGGGGACGACACCGCCGCTGCGGCTGCCGAGCTTCGCTGCCGACGGTTCGATCAACCCGCCGGTCCGAGGAGGCACCCGATGACCCTGCTGGCACCCGTACGCGCGCCCTCGCTCCGGGCTTCCGGCCCTCGCCTGGACCGGGTGCTCATCGGCGTCACGGCCGCGATCGTGCTGATCGGCACGCTGCTGGTGTGGTCCTCGACCTCGACCAACGACACGCTCACCGACGGCGACCCGACGGCGTACCTGCGCAAGCACGTGATCAACATCCTGATCGGGGTGGGGCTGGCGGCGGCGGTCGTGGTGACCGACCGGCGCTGGGTGCGGATCCTCGCTCCGCTGGTCTACGCGGGCTCGGTGGTCGGGCTGCTCCTGGTCCTGGTGATGGGATCGACGATCAACGGCTCGCGGTCCTGGCTGCTGGTCGCCGGTCTGTCCATCCAACCGGCCGAGTTCGCCAAGCTCGCGGTCGTCGTCGGGATGGCGTTGCTGGTCGCCGAACGC
The DNA here is from genome assembly GCA_026392455.1 of Propionibacteriales bacterium. Taxonomy (GTDB): domain Bacteria; phylum Actinomycetota; class Actinomycetes; order Propionibacteriales; family Nocardioidaceae; genus Marmoricola. The sequence goes on from JAPLCB010000004.1 coordinate 156,510, forward strand.
ACCGAGTCGTCCCGCACCCGTACCGTCGGAGCGCTCGAGGTCTCGTTGATGCTCGTCGTCGCCGGCGTTCCTGCGGTGCTGATCCTGCTCCAGCCCGACCTGGGCACCATGCTGGTCCTCACCGCGACCGTCTTCGGCGTGCTGGCCTCGGCCGGCACGCCGCGGCGTTGGCTCACCGGTCTCGCCGCGACCGGCGCCCTCGCCGCGGTGGTGGTGGTCTCCGCAGGGGTGCTGAAGGCCTACCAGATCAACCGCTTCATGGCCTTCACCAACCCCGACCTCGACCCGCGGGGGGCCGGGTACAACACCACCCAGGCCCGGATCGCGATCGGCAACGGCGGGCTCTTCGGACAGGGGCTGTTCGGCGGGTCGCAGACCAAGTCCGGGTTCGTGCCCGAGCAGCACACCGACTTCGTCTTCACCGTTGCCGGCGAGGAGCTGGGTCTGGTCGGCGCGGGCCTCCTGATCGGACTGTTCGCCCTGCTGCTGTGGCGGGCGCTGCTGATCGCCAAGCACGCCGAGGACCTCTTCGGGCGGGTGGCTGCCGCCGGGGTCGCGTGCTGGTTCGGGTTCCAGGCCTTCCAGAACATCGGCATGTGCCTGGGGATCATGCCGGTGACCGGCGTACCCCTGCCGATGGTCTCGTACGGCGGTTCGTCGATGTTCGCCTCGTTGATGGCGGTCGGTCTGCTGCTCAACATCGGCCGACGGTCCCGGGTGCCGAACCGCTCCTGACTTTGACGCCTGACCCGTCGGGGGGTCAGGATGCCGGAGTGCCGTTCCTCCCCTCCCGGCAGAACCTCCGAGGACGCGTCGTCGTGAGCGGGACTCTCCTGGCCGCGACGGGTCTCCTCGGCTCTGCCCTGTCAGGAGCGCCGGCCTCGGCCCGCTCGGCGCCCGTCCCGGGCGACCTTCCGGTCGTGGTCGCCGACGTCCCAGGGCCCCTGTCGCCGACGGTGGCCGATCCGGTGATGCCCTCGACCCACCGGGTCCTGGTCCGGTGGAGCCCCGGCACGTCGTCGGTGGCGCGTGCGCGCGCCCGGGGCCTGGCAGCGACCCGTTCGGCGACCGACCTCGGAGACCGGGACTTCGAGCTGCTGGACGTCGCGCCGGGGAAGTCGGTGGCCAGGACGGTCCGGACCCTGCGGGCCGACCCGCGGGTGGCCGCAGCGGAACGCGACCGGTACCTGGCCACCAGCGGAGCTCCTGACGACCCGGACCTGCCGCTGCAGTGGTCGGTGAACAACTCGGGCGCCGCGCTCCAAGGCTTCTCCGACGCCCTCCCCGGCGGTGACGTCGACGTCCTGCCTGCCTGGGACCGGACCGTCGGTACGCCGCAGGTGGCGGTGGCGGTGATCGACAGCGGCTACGACTTCCTCAACCCCGACCTGGGGCAGGTCGCCTGGACCAATCCCGGTGAGATCGCCGGGAACGGCGTTGACGACGACGGCAACGGCATGATCGACGACACCCGGGGGTGGGACTTCGTCGGCGCCGACGTCGCCGCCCCTGTCGAGGACAACGACCCGACCGACGACGACCCGTACACCGGCGGTCACGCCTTGCACACCGCCGGCATCATCGGGGCCGCGGGGAACGACGGCCGCGGCATCACCGGGATCGCGCAGGACGTCCGGCTGATGCCGTTGCGGGTCTGCGCCCCGTCGGCCGTGGGAGCGAACATCTGCTCGCTCTCGGCGATCGTCGCTGCGATCAACTACGCCGGTCGGATGGGGGCACGGGTGGCGAACCTCTCCCTCGGTGGGCCGGGGTTCAGTGCCGTCACTGCCGACGCGATCGCGGCCAACCCGCGTACCCTGTACGTGGTGTCCGCCGGCAACTACGCGCGGGACAACGAGCAGGACCCGGTCTACCCCTGCAACTACGACCCGGTGGCCGACTCGGCCGTTCCCGGACGGGTCGACAACCTGATCTGCGTCGCTGCGTCGGACCAGCGCGACCGACGTGCCTCGTTCTCCAACTGGGGCGCGCGCTCGGTCGACCTGGCGGCACCCGGCGTGCGGATCTGGAGCCTCTACCGCACCGGGCCGGTGTGGCGCGACGACTTCGCGGTCGACGACTTCGCGACCCGCTGGACGTCGACCGACCTCGGGTTCGGGCGTGCCGCTGCCGGCGACGGGAAGCTCACCAGTGCAGGGATCACGGACTCTCCGGGAACTGCCCCGGCGGCGGGTCGTCATCAGGTGACCTCGGTCCCGCAGGAGATCGGCACCAACATCCGCTCGTGCAAGGTGCAGGGCGAGCGCTTCGTGCGACGTGGACCGGGCGGGACCCTGAGCTACGCGGTGGTCGTCGACGGGGAGCGGGTGGTCACCGCCGAGGTGGCCGACACCACCATCGGGGTGATGCAGTCGTTCGCGAGCGGGGCGTTCGACCCGGTCACGATCGCCGGGAAGTCGGCGAGCCTGGAATTCACCTACGACGCTCCTGCGGGCCTCGACGCCGAGCAGGGTGTCTGGTTGGACAACCTACGGATCCTCTGCGCCCGGTCGTCGGACCAGCCGGCCCTCTACGACTACCTCAGCGGGACGTCGATGGCGGCACCGATGGTGTCCGGTGGAGCGGCGTTGCTGTTCTCGCTGAAGCCGGCGGCCGGGGTGCTCGAGGTACGCCGCGCGCTGCTGGGCAGCGTGCGCAAGCGCAGTGCCTGGACGGGGATCACCGTCACCGGAGGGCGCCTGGACATCGCGGCAGCGATGGGCCGGCTGGTCCCACCGGACACCCGGCACCTGACCGGAGTCGCCGTGTCGGGACGGGACATCACGCTGAACGTCGCCCAGAACGGCTCGCTGCCCTCGGTCCGGTTCCAGTGCCGTCTGGACTCCCGGGACTGGGTGCCCTGCAACCCGCGCGGCGTGGTCCACAACCTGCGGCCCGGCCGGCACGTCCTCTTCGCGCGGGCGGTCGACCTGTACGGCAACGTCGATCCGACGCCGGCGGCGTCCGGGTTCACGATCACCGGGTGCCTGGTGCCGCGACTCGTCGGAGGGACGGTCGCCAGGGTCCGGGACGTGATTCCGCGGGCGGGCTGCCGGATCGGCACCGTCGTCCGGCCGGCCGGGGTCCCGCTGCGGCGGTTGAAGGTCCGGGCGACCTATCCGCGGGCCTTCACGTACCTGCCGACGGGCGCCCCGGTAAAGATCGTCTTCGTCCGCCGCTAGCCGGGTCGGGTCGTCAGGGCTGGATCGACAGGAAGGCGAAGGCGGCGAAGAGCACCAGGTGCAGGCCGCCCTGCAGCGGCTTGGACCGTCCCGGCACCACCGTCAGGATCGACACGAAGACGGTCATCGTCAGCAGCACGATCTGCATCTCGGTCAGCCCCAGGGTCAACGGTCCGTCGAGCCAGATCGAGGCGACGGCGATGGCCGGGATGGTCAGCCCGATCGACGCCATCGCGGACCCGTAGGCGAGGTTCAGACCGGTCTGCACCTGGTCGCGGGCAGCGGCCTTGACGGCAGCGATCGACTCGGGAGCGAGGACCAGCAACGCGATCACGACCCCGACGACTGCCTGCGGAAGTCCGGCGGCCGAGACCGCGCGCTCGATCCCGGCGGACTCGATCTTGGCCAGGCCGACGACCGAGACGAGCGCGACGACGAGCAGCCCCAGGCTCCAGCGGACGTCGCGGTCGGAGACCTCGTGGACGTCGTCGATCCCGTCACCGTCGCGATCCTCGGGCAGGAAGAACTCCCGGTGCCGGACGGTCTGGGTGAACACGAACATCCCGTAGAGCACCAACGACGCCACGGCGGCGAACGCGAGCTGGGCCGCGGTGAACTCCGGGCCGGGGTGGCTGGTCGCGAACCGGGGGAGGACCAGGGTGATCGCGGCCAGGGTGATCACGGTGGCCAGCGCCGCGCCGGTGCCTTCGGGGTTGAACGTGGCCAGGTGGTGCTTGAGGGCAGCAACCAGCAGGACCAGGCCGACGATCCCGTTCAGGCAGATCATGACCGCTGCGAAGACGGTGTCCCTGGCGAGCGTCGAGGTGTCCTTGTCGGAGGTCATCAGCATCACGATCAGGCCGACCTCGATCACCGTCACCGCGACAGCGAGCAGCAGGGAGCCGAACGGTTCGCCGATCCGGTGGGCGACGACCTCGGCGTGGTGCACGGCGGCGAAGACCGCCCCGGCGAGCAGCGGGACCAGGGCGACCAGGACGGCGTCGCCAGCGTGACTGCCCCAGACGACGGCCAGGACCAGAGCGGCGAGGAGCGGGACCGAGGTCGTCCACTCACGGGCACGTGCGGCTACGGCGGTCATGGGGCGAGTCTAGGGAGCCGGGCCAGACGGGCCCGCGTAGGCTGGGCCTGGTTGTCTTCCCCTCCGAGAGGTTTGTCGTGCCCGTCACCAGCGCCCCCGAGTCGGTCTTCGCCTTGCTCGAGCCGCACCTGCCGAGCGTGCAGAAGCCCATCCAGTACGTCGGGGGCGAGCTGAACTCGGTCACCCAGGAGTGGGGGCCGGACGACCGCACCGTGCGCTGGGCGCTGATGTACCCCGACGCCTACGAGGTCGGTCTGCCCAACCAGGGTGTCCAGATCCTCTACGAAGTCCTCAACGAGGCCGAAGACACTCTCGCCGAGCGGACCTACGCGGTCTGGCCCGACATGGAGGCGCTGCTGCGTCGCGAAGGCATCCCGCAGTTCACCGTGGACAGCCACCGCCCGGTCGGGGCCTTCGACGTCCTGGGGCTCTCCTTCTCCACCGAGCTCGGCTACACCAACATGCTCACCGCGCTGGACCTTGCCGGCATCCCGCTGCACGCCGCGGACCGCACCGACGGTCACCCGGTGATCCTGGCCGGGGGTCACTCGGCGTTCAACCCGGAGCCGATCGCTGACTTCATCGACGCCGCCGTTCTCGGTGACGGCGAGGAGGTCGTCCTCAAGATCAGCGAGGTGATCCGGGAGTGGAAGCTCGAGGGCTGCCCCAGCGGGGAGATGCCGTCGGCGCGCGACGAGCTGCTGCGCCGGCTGGCGGTCAGCGGCGGCGTCTACATCCCCAAGTTCTACGACGTGTCCTACGCAGCCGACGGTTCCCTGAACGCCGCGATCCCGAACGTGCCCGGCGTACCGGCGCGGGTCGCGAAGCACACCTTGATGGACCTCGACCAGTGGCCCTACCCGCGCAACCCGCTGGTGCCGCTCGCCGAGACCGTCCACGAGCGGTTCTCGGTGGAGATCTTCCGCGGCTGCACCCGCGGCTGCCGGTTCTGCCAGGCCGGGATGATCACCCGCCCGGTCCGGGAGCGATCGATCGAGACCATCGGTGCGATGGTCGAGAACGGCCTCCGCAAGACGGGGTTCGACGAGGTCGGGCTGCTGTCGCTCTCGTCCGCCGACCACACCGAGATCGGTGAGGTCGCCAAGGACCTGGCCGATCGGTACGAGGGCACCAACGTCTCGCTCTCGCTGCCGTCCACGCGGGTCGACGCGTTCAACATCTCGCTGGCCAACGAGTTCTCCCGCAACGGCCGCCGCTCGGGCCTGACGTTCGCCCCGGAGGGCGGCTCCGAGCGGATGCGCAAGGTGATCAACAAGATGGTCACCGAGGACGACCTGATCGCGACGGTGGCCGCGGCGTACTCGCACGGCTGGCGGCAGGTGAAGCTCTACTTCATGGTGGGTCTGCCGACCGAGACCGACGAAGACGTGCTGCAGATCGCCGAGTTGGCCCGCAGGGTGATCCAGAAGGGTCGCGAGGTCTCCGGCCACAACGACATCCGCTGCACCGTGTCGATCGGCGGGTTCGTGCCCAAGCCGCACACCCCGTTCCAGTGGGCCGCGCACCTCGACCACGAGACCACCGACGCGCGGCTCTACAAGCTCCGCGACGCGGTCCGCAACGACAAGAAGTACGGCCGGGCGATCGGCTTCCGGTACCACGACGGCAAGCCCGGCATCATCGAAGGACTGCTCTCCCGCGGCGACCGCCGGGTCGGCAAGGTCATCGAGGCGGCCTGGCGCGACGGCGGCCGGTTCGACGGCTGGAGCGAGCACTTCTCCTACGACCGTTGGATGACTGCGGCCGAGTCCGGCCTCGCCGGAACCGGTGTCGACGTCGGCTGGTTCACCACCCGCGAACGCACCTACGCCGAGGTCCTGCCCTGGGACCACCTGGACTCCGGCCTCGACAAGGACTGGCTCTGGGAGGACTGGGAGGACGCCCTCAACCCGGACTCGGTCGACGTCGAGGACTGCCGCTGGACGCCCTGCTACGACTGCGGGGTCTGCCCGGAGATGGGCACCGACATCCAGATCGGCCCGACGGGCCAGCGGCTGCTGCCGCTGGCCGTCGTCTGACCTAGGGTCGTCGGCAAGCCTCGGCTAGCCACGGAGCAGTCGCGCTCCAGCGGCAGCGAGGCCGGTGGACATGGCGACGAACCCGATGACCGTCACCAGGTGCACCGGGGCGGCGACGACGAGGATCAGGCCCACCAAGGTGACGGCGACCCAGCCCCAGGCGAGCTCACCGGCACGCCCCACGGCGATGAACAGGAGCGCCAGGCCGAGGAACGAGCCGAGGAACGCCGGGATGATGAACGGCAGGTGGCGTTGCAGGCCGCCGAGGACGCAGCGCGAGAAGCGCTCGCTGAGCTGCGTCGTCTGTTTGGGTTGTTGAGGTCGGGCGACGCGCCGTCGTTGGAGCCCCAGCCCGGCTCCGCCCAGATCGGAAGGCTCGCCGATGCCCTGGAGTCGGCCGGCGTCCGAACCACGCTGCAGGTGGACGGGGACCTCGACCTTGCTCCCGGCTTGGATCTCGCGGTCTACCGCGTCGTGCAGGAGGCCACGACCAACATCCTCAAGCACGCGAACGCGCGGCAGGCGCGCATCGTCGTGACCCGGGAGCAGGGCGGTCTGCAGGTGCTGGTCTCCGACGACGGGGTCGGAGCTGCGCCCGCGCCCGAGAGCGGCGGTGGTCACGGCCTGATCGGCCTGCGTGAACGGGTGTCGCTCTACGGGGGCGATCTCCGGGCGGGAAGCGCCGCGACCGGCGGGTTCGAGGTTGAAGCATCGCTGCCGCTGCGGGCAGACGCATGATTCAGGTCGTCGTCGCGGACGACCAGGCGATGGTCAGGTCCGGCCTGATCTCGCTGCTCGAGGACACCGCCGACATCTGCGTGGTCGGAGAAGCATCTGACGGAGCCGAAGCGGTGCGGGTGGCCCAGCGGCACCGACCCCACGTGGTGCTGATGGACATCCGGATGCCGGTCCTCGACGGAATCAGCGCGACGCGACGCATCAGCGACCTGCTCCCCGAGACCCAGGTGATCACCCTGACCACCTTCGACCTGGACGAGTACGTCTTCGAGGCGCTTCGCGCGGGCGCTGCCGGCTTTCTCCTCAAGGACGCGACAGCGGACCAGCTCGTCGACGGTATCCGCACGGTCGCGGCCGGTCACGGATTGCTCTCCCCGGACCTGACCCGCCGGGTGATCGAGGCATTCGCGGCCACCCGTGCTGCCGACCCCGACCTCTACCAGCGCAGGCAGGCGCTCTCTCCCCGGGAGCAGGACGTGCTCCGGCACCTGGCCCAGGGGCTGACCAATGCCGAGGTTGCGCGGATCCTGCATCTGGGTGAGTCGACCGTGAAGACCCATGTCAGCAACGTGCTGACCAAGCTGGATCTTCGTGACCGGGTCCAGGCGGTCATCTACGCCTACGAGAGCGGGTTGGTCGGTCTGGGACAACGCGCTGACCCGGAGTGAGGACGCCGGATAACCGTCGTGGGGGCGCGGGGTCGGGGCACACGCCCGACACGAACCTTCGGGTTCCGGTTGTCACTGCGTGTCTGTCTGCCCCGAGATGGGCACCGACATCCAGATCGGGCCCATGGGGCAGCCGCTGCTGCCGCTGGCCGTCGTCTGACGATTCGGTCCGCCACGAACCCGCGGACGCTCATCGCCGGCACGCAGCTTTGACGAGTGTCCGCAAACGGAGGATTGTGCGACGGAGCCCGGATCTGGCGATGGGCGCGCTGATCCCCGCAGGCTCACTGTCAAGTCTCGCCGTCGAGGAGGTCGGTGACTTCCGATGAGACTCAGTCGGTGATGTCGCCGAAATCGCTGTTCTTGGTCTGGTCCCAACTGCCATTGGCTGCACTGGTCGCGTGGAATTCAGACCACGTGCTGTTGACGTTAGTGATGGGCGAGAAGTACATACCGGGCGATGGATGCGGCCCAGTGCAGGTGCCGTCTGCCCGGCACTGCCAGTCGAAATCTGCGACGTGACCGCTGAGCGGATACTGAGGGTTGAACTCGCCGGTCAAGCGGAGGATTCTCAGGCCGTGGAAGGTGCCCGTGAGGCCCTCGCTGATCGTTCCGCTTCCGCCCGGGCTGACGCCCGCGAAGCTGGTCCAGGTGCCGTCGTACTCGATGCGGAAGCAGTAGTGCTTCTGACCGAGCATCCACACCTGAACATGCTGGAGATACGAGTCGAGGGCCCAGACGTTGCCTTGGCTGCCGAAGTCCGCCACGTTCGTGTTGCCAATGGTCACGTCGTACAACGTCGGCCTATCGGTCGGGCACGAGTCCAGGTCAGTCGGGATCGCCGAGGCGTAGGGGGTGCTGGCGGCCAGCAAGCCGACGCAGAGAGTCAAAGCCATGAGAATCCGGCGTATGGCGCCGCTTCCGCCTTCTGCCGTTGTCGGGCGTCGGGGACACTTCTCGGCCGAGGCATGGGCTCGCTGCGGCGCGGGCGTGGACATCTTCATGACGCCTCCTCACGGGCTGCGGTCGAAAAACTCTGGGCGCCGAGATCGACCGGACAGCCAGTCCATAATACGCAGCCCGGCTGCTCATGGTGTAGAGCGTTTTGGGGATGAAGATTTGTCCGCGTCCGCCGCGATGAGAGCGCGCTTCACAACCGGTCTCGCCGTACGCGCAGATCTGTCCACCGTGGGGGACAGGCAGTGCGAGGTCGCAGAGGCGGTACTACGTGGCTGAGTCCACCCAGATGATGAGGTCTCCGGGTTGGCACTGCAGCTCGCGACACACGGCGTCCAACGTGGACAGTCGCAAAGCCCTTGCTTTGCCGGTCTTGAGGATCGACAGGTTGGGAACCGTGATTCCGACGCGTTCTGCGAGTTCGGTCAAGGTCATCTTGCGCTCGAGCAGCATGTGGTCGAGGCGAATCTCGATCGCCATCAGACCGTCAGCTGCTGTTCTTCAGTCAGGTCGGCGCCGTGGCGGAAGAGCTCGGCGAGCAGCACCAGCAGCAGCCCGAACGCGATGAGCGTCCAGCTGGGCCCGCCTGGCTCCATCGAGCCCAGGACGATCGGGGGCGCTGGGCCGAAGGCGATCTCGGAGTAGTCGTTCGCCTTGGGGCTGAAGAACAGCCACAGGAACGGTTCGAGGAATTCCCAGCCGAGGATCGTCCAGCCGATGACATGCAGACTCCGGACCATCTGGCTGGAGAACGCCACGCCACGCGCGGCCGAGCGCAGCAGCAACCACAATCGGAAAAGCAGGAACGCCAGCACCATCAGTGCCAGAACCTGCATCCCGTAGAGGGACGCCATCAGTGAATTCCAACCGGGTTCGGCGTCGAGGAGGAGGGGCCCGGAGAGCCGGGCCTCGACCGGTTGCACGTCGCCTTGCTGGAATACGCCGGCCTGCTGCTGCAGTCCGTCCTCCTGGGCGAGCACGAGGTTGTGGCACGCGGTAGCCGGGTCGTTCACGTCGAGCTCCTTGCACACCTCGCCGGTCTGCTGCACGTCCCAGGACGGCTGGAACCCGAGGTCCAGCGAGAGACCGGGCACGGGCACCTCGACCTGGTACCGGTAGTCGCCCCATCCAGCGAGCCCGACGACCCCGAAGGTGGCCACGAGCAGGGCGCCAAGGGCCGTACCCACCCATGCGACGAGGGCGACGCCGCTCGCGATCCGGAAAGCCGTCTGTCGTGGCATGACCTTCGTCCTTCTTGTTAGTTGATAACTACATATCGTTAATCAATATGAGCATATCGTAAAACAATGTTGGACGGAACGCGCGTCGCCCAGGTCCTCGCGTCCGAGGACCACACCGCAGGCAGCTAGGTCCGAAAATGGCCGCGGCCCCGACTCGGCACATGCACTCGGCAGGCGTGGCAACCGGAACGGCCCCTCACCCGGGTGAGACTCAGCCCGCCTTGATCGTGCTCGTGTCGATCACGACCCGGTAGCGCACGTCCCCGGCCACGACCCGCTCGTACGCCGCGTCGACCTCGTCCGCGGAGATCGTCTCGATGGTCGAGCCGATCCCGTGCTCGGCGCAGAAGTCGAGCATCTCCTGGGTCGCCGGGATGCCGCCGATGTTGGACCCCGCCAGGATCTTGGAGCCGCCGACCAGCGCGAACGGGGCGACGTCGTAGTTCGAGTCCGGGATGCCGACGTTGACCAGGGCACCCTGCGGCTTGAGCAGCCCGAGGTAGTCGTTCATCGGCAGGGCGGCACTGACGGTGTTGATGATCAGGTCCAGCGAGCTCTTGTTCTTGCGGAGCGCGCCCTTCTCGCCGGTCGCGATGAAGTGGTCAGCGCCGAGCTCGGCCGCGTCGGCCTGCTTGGCGTCGGTGCGGGACAGCGCCGTCACCTCGGCGCCGAGCGCGGAGGCGAGCTTGACGGCCATGTGGCCGAGACCGCCGAGGCCGACGACCCCGACCTTCACCCCCGGTCCGGCGCCCCAGCGCTTGAGCGGGGACCACACGGTGATGCCGGCGCACAGCAGCGGCGCGGCCTCGTCCAGCGAGATGCCTTCGGGGATCCGGACGCCGAAGCGCTCGGAGACGACGACCTGCTGCGCGTAACCGCCGTACGTCGGGTTCCCGTCGTACCCGCGACCGTTGTAGGTCATCACGTTGCCGTTCTCGCAGAACTGCTCCTGGCCGTCCTTGCACTGCTCGCAGTCGCCGCAGGAGTCGACCATGCAGCCGACGCCGACGCGGTCGCCGACCTGGTGCAGGGTGACCGCACTGCCGACGGCGGCAACGTGACCGGCGATCTCGTGGCCCGGGACCATCGGGAAGATGGCGCGGCCCCACTCCTCGCGGACCTGGTGGATGTCGCTGTGGCAGATGCCCGCGAAGGCGATGTCGATCAGGATGTCGTGGTCGCCGAGCTCACGGTGCTCGATGGTGCGCTGGACGAAGGGGGCGCCGGCCGTTTCGGCGACGAGGGCAGAAGTCTGGATGCTCATGTCTTCATCGAACACCGGCACGCAAGCAGGCATTCCGCCGGTGCGGATTTCAGCGCCAGCCGAGCGCCGGCGCCACGTCCCGTACGACGGTCTCCAGCACGTGCGCGCAGTAGTCCACCCCGAGCTGGTTGGGGATGGTGAGCAGCAACGTGTCGGCCGCTGCGATCGCCTCGTCCGCGGCGAGCTCCTCGATCAGCCGGTCCGGCTCGGCGGCGTAGGTCTTGCCGAAGCGGGCGATGCCCCCGTCGATGTGACCGACCTGGTCGGCGGAGCGGCCCTCGTGGCCGAAGTAGGCCCGGTCGAGGTCGGAGACGATCGGGAAGATGCTGCGGCTGACCGAGACCCGCGGGGTCCGGGGGTGGCCGGCATCGGCCCACGCCGTGCGGAACCGTTCGATCTGCTCGGCCTGCAGCTGGTGGAACGGGACCCCGGTGTCCTCGGTCAGCAGCGTCGAGCTCATCAGGTTCAGGCCCTGCTTGCCCGCCCACTCGGCTGTCGCGCGGCTGCCGGCTCCCCACCAGATCCGGTCCCGCAGACCGGGGGACTGCGGCTCGATCCGCAGCAGCCCGGGCGGGTTGGGGAACATCGGGCGCGGGTTCGGCTCGGCGAAGCCGTGGCCCTCGATGACGGAGAGGAACGCGGCCGCGTGCTGGCGTGCCAGGTCGGCGTGGTCCTGGCCCTCGGCAGGCTCGTAGCCGAAGTAGCGGTAGCCGTCGATCACCTGCTCCGGTGACCCGCGGCTGATCCCGAGCTGAAGGCGCCCGCCGGAGATCAGGTCGGCCGATCCGGCCTCCTCGGCCATGTAGAGCGGGTTCTCGTACCGCATGTCGATCACGCCGGTGCCGATCTCGATCCGGCTGGTCCGGGCTCCGACCGCTGCCAGCAGCGGGAACGGCGACGCGAGCTGGTGGGCGAAGTGGTGCACCCGGAAGTAGGCGCCGTCGGCGCCGACCTCCTCGGCCGCGATCGCGAGGTCGATCGACTGCAGCAGGACGTCGGACGCCGACCGGGTCGCGGAGTGCTGGTTGTCGGTCCAATGACCGAAGGAGAGGAATCCGAGCCGCTTCATGCCTGTTCGAACCCCAGCGCGGCCCGGATCCTTCCCGTTCGGGTCAGTAGCTGAACGTGACGGCGTTGTCCTCGCCGATCCACTCCCAGAGCTGGACGGTGCCACCCAGCGCTGCGTTCTCGGCGATCTGCTCAGCATCGAGCTGCTTGGAGTTGAAGCACAGCGGGCAGACCAGGAAGCGGCCACCGGCCGCCTGGTAGCGGCCGACCAGGTCCTGCAGCGCCGGGCAGCCGTCACAGCTCACGCCGATCGCGTGGCCCGGCAGGACCAGCCGGACTGCTTCCTTGGTCAGGAACATCAGGGTCTCGCGGCCCTGCTCGGCCGCGCCGACCGCGACGAGGAAGGCGACGGTGACGCGCTCGGCGTCTTCCAGGCCGGTGGTGAGGCTGATCGCTGCCTTGTTCACGACCGTGCTCCGTTCTCGTGGTGGAACCCGGAGCAGAGCAGATCCAGGGAGGTGATCTGGGCACTCCCACGGGCGTAGACGTGCTGCTCGGCGATCCGAGCGGGCTCGGTGCCGGTCGGCGTCATCCGGACCGTCCAGCGAAGGTGGATCCGGTCCCCGACCTGGCCGAGGGAGGCGTCGACGACCTCGAAGGCGTCCTCGCCGCCGAACCAGGTGGTGAACCGCGCGGCGACGTCGTCGGGGCCAGTGAGCTCGATCAGGCCAGGCGGGACCAGCGCGCGGAAGGTGACGTGGTCGTCGAGACAGGAACCGAGGCCGGCGAAGTCCCGCCGGGTCAGTGCGTCGAGGAGGCGCCCGGCGACCGGCCAGGCGGTGCGGTCGGTCCGGCCGGTGGGGAGGGGGCACACGGGGTCTGGGGCTGTGGTGGTCATGCCTCAGTTCTACGGGCGTTGCCCGGGCCCCGGCATCGGCAGAATTCCCGATCTTTCCCGACGGTCTAGGAGACCGGCTGTGCCGAAGCGTCGACCACGCCGTGCCGCAGCGCGAACATCGCCGCCGCGCCCCTGGTGGCCGACCCGGTCTTGGTGAAGATGTGCTCGATGTGGGTCGCGGCCGTGCGGGAGGTGATCGTCAGCCGCTCGGCGATCTCCTTGTTGGAGCAGCCGCGGACCAGCAGGGCGAGCACCTCGACCTCGCGCGGGGTCAGTCCGGCGACCTGCGTCGTACGGCGCCGTACCGGGTGCCCGGCCGCGGCCAGGACCGCGTTCGCACACGGGCCGTCCAGGCGCCCGGCGGCGACCTCGGCGAGCAGCGCCTGCTCGCGCTCGGCCGGTGCGAGTGCCGGTCGGTCAGGACGGTCCTCGGCCCAGGACTGGTAGAGGTCAGCAGCAGCGAGCAACCGGCCCGGGACCGGGATCGCCGCCCCGGCCAGGGCCCGGGGGTAGCCGGAGCCGTCGGTGCGCTCGTGCGCGGTCGCCGCGACGGCGCCGATCGCCGCCAGCCGGGGTTGCCGGTGCAGGATCCGCTCGGTCAGGTAGGGGACGGTCCGGACCCGTTCGGCCTCCATGCCGGTCAGCGGGCTCGTCTTGTTCCAGATGCTGGTGGAGACACCGACCGCGCCGAGACGGTGCGTGAGCGCTGCGCGTCGTACCAGGGCGACGTCGTCGGTGCTGAGCCCCAGTTGCTCCGCGGAGCGGGCGGCCAGGTCGGCCAGCGCCCGGGAGTGGCCCAGGTACCAGGGCGACTTGAGGTCGGCGTAGTCGGCGAAGATCTCGAGCACCGCGTCGAGCTCGTCCTCGGAGACCCGGCGGTCCAGCGGTTCGCAGCCGTCCAGGACCGCGTCCCAGGCGCCGCTCCCGTCGAGGTCGCCGAAGACCTCCTCGGCGTGGTCCGCCGCCAGGTCGACGAGCCTCGGGTCGAACTCGGTGCCGCGCCGCGCCCGGAGCATCTCGCGGACCGCCTCCAACCCCGACGTCCGGTGGTACACCTCGGCGTCGTCGGCGAGCTGGACCACCCGCATCACCGGCTGGATCGCCTCGCCGGACGCGTCGCCGGGGAAGCCCTTCCCGTCCCACCGCTCGAAGGCCTGGGCCAGGGCCGGTCCGATCCGCTCGTCCAGGCCGAGCCGGTCGGCGATGTCTCCGGTCGTCTGGCAGTGCGTGACGTAGGTGCCCATTGCTTCTCGGAAGCCGCCGGCGAGGAACCGGCCGATCATCGTGATCCGCCGGAGCGGTCGGGAGTCGGCAGCGACGTGGCCGACCATCATCCGCATCATCGGCAGGCCGACCTTGTCGATGGTGTAGCTGTCGGCCCGGATCTGACGGTCGTCGTCGAACCAGTGCGCGAGCTCGTGCGAGTCTGCGATGCAGCCGACCCACGCGAGCAGGGACACGTAGAAGACGGCCGCTTGCTCCTCGTCGCCGAGACCGGCCAACCGGGCCAGCCGGCCGGCGATCACCGTCTGCCGCAGGACGTGCTCCTGCGGCAGCCCGAGGCCCAGGTCGGTAGCGAGCGACAGTGAGGCGACCAGCTCTGCCAGTCGCACGTCGGGTGCTGGTGGGATCGTCATCGTTGGTGAGTCTAGAGCCGTCCGGCGGGCGTCAGGGGCTGGTCAGGACGACCAGCTTCTGGGTGGCTCGGGTCATCGCGACGTACCGGTCGACCGCTCCTTCGGTGCCGTCGCCGAACTCGTCGGGGTCGACCAGCACGACCAGGTCGAACTCCAGCCCCTTCGACAGCGCAGGGGTCAGCGAGCGAACCCGGTCGGTCGCGACGAAGGCGGTGTCGCCGATCACGCACGCGGTGCCTTCGGCGTGCTCCGCGAGCCACGAGTCGAGGACCGCGGTCAGCTCGGTGGCCGCACCGTGGGCGACCGGTACGCCGGTGCTGCGTACCGAGGTCGGGACGTTCGCGTCGGGGATCGCCGCCCGGATCACCGGGGCCGCTTCGAGCATGATCTCCTCGGGCGTCCGGTAGTTGATCCGCAACGAGGCCACCTCGACCTGGCCGAGACCGACCCGGCCCAGTCGCTCTGCCCAGCTCTCGGTGAAGCCGTGCCGCGCCTGTGCCCGGTCGCCGACGATCGTGAAGCTGCGCGAGGGGCACCGAGTCAGCAACATCTGCCACTCGGCCTCGCTCAGCTCCTGGGCCTCGTCGACCACGACGTGGGCGAACGGACCGGCGAGCAGGTCCACGTCGGCGTCGGGAAGCGCACCCTCGTCGACGAGGGCGTCACGGAGGCCCTGCTGGCGCAGCTGCGCCATCATCCCCTCCTCGTCGTCGAGCGTGAGGATCTCCTCGACCACCCGGTCCATCCGGCGGCGCTCGGCCGCCACGACCGCCTCGTGGCGACGTCGACGACGCGACGCCTCGGGGTCACCGAGCCGGCGCCGGGCCGCGTCCAGGAGCGGCAGGTCCTCCAGCGTCCAGTCCCGAGGGTCGTCGCGCTGCAGGGCCCGGACCTGCTCAGGGCTCAACCAGGGAGCACAGAGTCGCAGGTAGGCCGGTACCTCCCAGAGGTCGCCGACCAGGTCGGTCGCCTCGAGCAGCGGCCAGGCCTTGTTGAAGGTCGCCGCCAGCTCCCGGTTCTGGGCGATCGAGCGCAGGACCAGCGCGGCCAGGTTCTCCGTGTCATCGGTGTCCGCGATGTCGACCTTGCCGGCCAGGATCGTGACGAGCTCCTCCCAGACCTCGTCGCGGGCTTCGTTGTGGGGTGTCCCGGGGGCTGGTGCGTCGAAGGCATCGGCCCAGTCCGAGGTACTGACCCAGACGTCGGCGTACGGGGTGTCGACCTCCATGCCCTCGGTGGGGGGCTCCTCGTAGAACCTCACCGCAGGCTCGATCGCCGCCACCATCGCCGCCGTCGACTTCAGCCGGGCGACCTCCGGCTCTGGCTCCGGCAGGGCAGCGGCGCCCTGGGGGACGAGGTCGCTGACGGTGCAGGTCTGGACCCCCTCCTCGCCGAGGCTGGGCAGCACGTCGGAGACGTACGCCAGGTACGGCTGGTGCGGGCCGACGAACAGCACGCCTCCGCGGCGGTGGCCGAGCCGCGGGTCGGCGTACAGCAGGTACGCCGTGCGGTGCAGGGCGACGACGGTCTTGCCGGTGCCCGGTCCGCCGTCCACGACGAGAGCCCCGGTCGAGCCGGCCCGGATGATCGCGTCCTGGTCGGCCTGGATGGTGCCGAGCACGTCGCGCATCCGGTCCGAGCGGTCGCTGCCCAGGCTGGCGATGAAGGCGGACTGGTCGTCGAGCGCAGCGCTGCTGCGCAGTCCCTCGCTGGTGAAGACCTCGTCCCAGTAGTCGACGATCCGGCCCCGGGTCCACCGGTAGCGACGACGGCTCGCCAGCCCCATCGGGGTGGCATGGGTAGCGGCGAAGAACGGCTCCGCCGCGGGGGAGCGCCAGTCCACCAGGAGTCGGTGGCCGTTGCGGTCGGTCAGTCCGACCCGGCCGACGTACACCGGGTCGTCCCCGTCGGTCCCGATCATCCGACCGAGACACAGGTCCAGGGCGAACCGGCGCAGGGTGCTCAGCCGGGTGCTGAGCCGGTGGATCTCCTCGTCCCGGTCCATCGCCTCCTGGCCGACGCCACCGGGTGCCTTCCGCTCGGTCTCCAGACGCGCGCTCAGGTCGGCGACCGACTCCGCCAGGGTGGTCTGGATCGACGCGAAGTGTCGTTCGTCGTCGCCGACCAGCTCGAGGTCGGCCTTCACGGCGAGGTGGTCGGGCAGGTTGAAAGCGCTGGTGGACGCCGAGCTCACGTCAGCTGGTCCCTTCGGGTTCCGGGTGGGTCGGCGATTGTGCGGCACTGAGGGGGCCTTGCCGCAAGTCCCCCTCCGGGCTATACCTTGGAAGTGCGGGGTTCGAGCTGGTCCTCCAGGTAGGCCGGACGTGAAGCCAGCAGACCCAGCAGGTACTGCGGTACCGACAGTGCCAGGAGGACGAGCAGCGGCACCGTCCAGGAGCCGGTCGCGTCGCGCAGGGCACCCACCGAGAAGGGTCCGGCCGCGGCGATCAGGTAGCCGGTCGACTGGGTGAAGCCCGACAGCGCGGCGGTCCCGACCGGGGTGCGGGCGCGCAGGCTGATCAGCGTGAGGATGAAGGGGAACGTCGTCGTCCCGATGCCCAGCGCGGCGGCCCACAACCACGGCACCGTGTCCGCCCCGACGACCAGGCCCAGGTAGCCGACCGGGTAGAACGCCATGATCCCGGTCAGCAACCAGCGCTGGTCGCGGGCACGGACGGTGAGCCCGGGGATCACGAACGACAGCGGGATCCCGATCGCCGTGGTGATGCCGAGGAGGACCCCGGCCTCGTGCGGACTGCTTCCGGCGTCGCGGAAGACCTGGGCCAGCCACCCGAAGATCGCGTACGCCTGCAGGGCCTGAAGGCCGAAGAACGCGGCCATCGTCCAGCCCAACCGGGTCCGGGCGACGGTGCCGGTGGTGATCGTCCCCGGGTCGGACTCGGGCCGGCGGTCGTGCCGGACCAGCGCGATCCAGGGGACGGCGGCCACCGCGGCGGTGCCTGCCCAGACCAGGAGCCCGTGGCGCCAGTCCAACGGTCCGGCCCCGGTCTCGGAGAACGGCACCGTGAGGACCGACGCACTCGTCAGCCCGATCGCGAGCGCCGTCGAGTAGATCGCGGTCAGCAGGCCGATCCGGTCCGGGAAGTGCAGCTTGACCAGGGACGGGAGCAGCACGTTGGAGACCGCCATCCCGGACAGGGCGACGAACGACAGCAGCAGGAACAGCGTCGGGGAGTCGACCTGGACCCGGAGTGCCAGCCCGACGACGACCAGCAGCAGCGCGACCAGGGTGGACCGGTGGGACCCGAGGGCGCGGGCGATCCGAGGAGCCAGGGCCCCGACGGTCGCGAAGCACACCACCGGCAGGCTGGTGAGCAGCGCTGTCTCGGCAGGGTGCATCCCGAGCCCGCCGGAGATCTCGTCGAGGACCGGTCCGACACTGACCGCGGCCGGACGCAGGTTGAAGGCCAGCACGACGATGCCGACCCCGATCAGGGCCCGTTGGTATCGACTCTCGCTGGTTTCCGGGGGCACCACCTGATCCAACCACCGCCGCCGGCTGTCGGTGACCTGGGGTTGGATGGTGCTGTGACGACACGACCGGCCATCAGCGACGACCAGCGTCGGGCGCGGTTCGCGCTGCGGCACGGACTGAGTGCCCCGTTCGGTTCGGTCGAGGAGGCCACCGCAGCGATGACCTGCTGGCACGCCACCGAGCCGGCGTCGGTGCACCTCGCCGTCTGGGCGCGGACCGGTGCCAGCCGCTCCGTCGTCGACCGGGCGCTGTACGCCGACCGGACCATCGTGAAGCAGCTCGCGATGCGTCGTACGGTCTTCGCGTTCGGCCGTGACCTGCTGCCCGCGGTCTGGGGGAGCGCTGCCGCGCGGGTCGCCGTCCAGCAGCACGGTCAGCTGGCGCGTGACGTCGTCAAGGGCGGGATCGCCCGGGACGGCGAGGCCTGGGTGAGCGAGCAGACCCGGGCCGTGCACGACCTGCTGCGCGCCCGAGGACCGCGGACGACCCTGCAGCTGCGCGCCGAGCTGCCGGCGCTCGACGCCCGGCTGAGCTACGCCGAGGGGAAGGCGTACGGCACCGAGACCCCGATCGCTCCACGGGTGCTGACCACCTTGGCCGCCGCTGGTGTGATCGTGCGCGGTGAGAACGAAGGCGGCTGGAAGAGCTCCCGGCCGCGCTGGACCGCGGTCGAGGACTGGCTGGACCCGGTGCCGGGGCCGCTGGCAGAGCCGGAGGGCTACGCCGCCCTGGTGCGGTCCTGGTTGACGACCTTCGGGCCCGGGACCGAGCAGGACGTGGTCTGGTGGCTCGGTGCCACGAAGGCCGCCGTGCGCGCTGCTCTGGTCGAGGTCGGAGCGGTCGAGGTGGGGCTGGAGTCCGGCGACACCGGGTACCTGCTCGCCGACGACCTGGAACCCGTCGACCGCCCCGACCCGTGGGCGGCGCTGCTGCCGGCCCTGGACCCGTCCACGATGGGCTGGAAGGAGCGCGACTTCTACCTGGGGCCGCACGCGGCGGCGATGTTCGACCGCAACGGCAACGGCGGGCCGACCGCCTGGTGGGACGGGCGGATCGTGGGCGGGTGGCGCCAGGAGGCCGACGGCACCGTGGTCGTCGTGCCGGCTGAACCGCTGGCGGCACCAGCCTCGCGGGCGCTGGCTGCTCGCGCTGCCGACCTGACCGAGTGGTTCGACGGCGAGGTCGTGAACTCGATCTACCAGTCGCCGCTGGTCCGGGCCGAGGCCGCGGACAGATAGCCTCTCCTCGTGCGTGAACAGCCACCCCAACAGCCCCCGCCGGTGCAGAAGCTCCGGATCCGGTACGCCAAGCGCGGTCGGCTCCGGTTCACCAGTCACCGGGACTTCAGCCGTGCCTTCGAGCGGGCGATCGCGCGGGCGCGCGTCCCGATGGCGTTCTCCTCGGGCTTCAACCCGCACCCGCGGATCTCCTACGCCAACGCCAGCTCGACGGGCGCGGCCAGCGAGGCCGAGTACGTGGAGATCGGGCTCGCCGAGGTCCTCGATCCGGCCGAGCTGCGTCGGTCCCTCGACGAGTCCCTGCCGACGGGTCTCGACATCGTGGACGTCGTGGTGTCCTCGGGTGGGTCGCTGGCCGACCGGTTGGAGGCGTCGGTCTGGGACATCCGGGTGAACGGAGTGGATCAGAGCACCCTGGCGGATGGCGTGGAGAAGCTGCTCGCGGCGCCGGAAGTGATCGTCGAGCGGATGACGAAGAAGGGGGCGCGCACCTTCGACGTGCGGTCTGCCGTCGTCCATCTCGAAGCCCGGCCGTTCGGCGAGTCGACTGCGCCTGGCCAAACCTGTGCGATACTGCGAGTGGTCTTGCGTCACGGAACCCCGTCCGTGAGACCCGACGACGTTCTCGCCGCACTCCGGGAGACCGCCGGGATCAGTACCAGTGATGCTGCGCTCGCGCAGAGACTGGCACAGGGCCCGTTGGACCTCCGGACCGGCACGGTGGGTGACCCGTTGGAGCTCGACCGCGACGCGGCCGGCTGAGGAGATGTGACAGCTCTCCTGAGCATCTTCGGCTTCGCGACCGCGGTCGGTTGCACCGGTGAGTCCACACGACGTAATGACGCGGAGGGTGTCGTCGCCGACTGAAGGCTTTTGCTGTGTGACGTGACATCCCACAGCTGTGACCCGCACGGTCACGACGGCAGACACCGGTGTGGTCGTGCACTAGGAGAGCTCCATGCTCGACACCGAAACTCCCGACAACACCGACAACACCGAGAACGGCGCCGAGACCGCGAACCCCGCGGTCGATCCCGGGGCCGAGACGGTCGCCGAGGCTCCTGCTCCGGCGAAGAAGGCTGCCGCCAAGAAGGCGACCAAGAAGGCCGCCGCGAAGAAGACCGCCAAGAAGGCCGCGACCGCCGAGCCTTCGGGTGACCCGGCAGACGCAGGTGCTCCGTCGGAGGCCCCCGCGGAGGAAGCGGCCACCAAGCCGGTGCGCAAGCGTGCAACCAAGAAGGCCGCCGCGAAGCCGGCTCCGTCCGACGAGGAGCTCGCCGCGGAGCAGGCCGCCGCCGACGAGTCCGACACCGTCGCGGCCTCGACCGCGCCGATGGTGCTCTTCCAGGCGCCGGCCAAGCCGACCCGCAAGCGCGCTGCGAAGAAGACGGCTGCCGCCGTACCGGTGGACGCCGAGCCGGACGCCGAGCCCGCTGCCGACCTCGAATCGACCGAATCGACCGAGGCGCCCGCTGCGAAGAAGACCAGCGGCCGTCGACCGGCGAAGAAGGCCGCCACCGCGCCGACCGACGCGGACGCCGACGATGAGGACGACGAGGACGAGACTGCGGCCGAGCCCGACCAGGACGCCGAGGCCTCCGAGGACGCCGAACCCGGTGAGGGCGGCGCCCGTCGTCGTCGCCGCCGTGGTGGCCGTCGTCGTCGCAAGGGTGCCGGCGAGGACAGTGCCGAGGGCGACGAGGCCGGGACTCCGTCCGACAGCGATGACGGCGAGGCCGACGACCACGGTGCCAGCGGCGACGCAGCGGCCAGTTCGCGACGTCGCACCCGCACCCGGGCGCCGCGCCCGCCGCGGAACCCCGAGGACGAGATCACCAGCATCGGTGGCTCGACCCGGCTCGAAGCCAAGAAGCAGCGCCGTCGCGAGGGCCGTGAGGCCGGTCGTCGCCGGGCGCCGATCGTCAGCGAGGCCGAGTTCCTGGCCCGCCGTGAAGCCGTCGACCGGGTCATGGTGATCCGTCAGCGCGACGACCTCACCCAGATCGCCGTGCTCGAGGACAAGGTCCTGGTCGAGCACTACGCCGCCCGCAACTCGCAGACCTCGCTGATCGGCAACATCTACCTCGGTCGGGTGCAGAACGTGCTCCCGTCGATGGAAGCCGCCTTCATCGACATCGGCAAGGGCCGCAACGCGGTCCTGTACGCCGGCGAGGTGAACTGGTCCGCCCTGGGCCACGTCGACGGCCAGCCGCGCAAGGTCGAGTCGGTCCTCAAGTCGGGCCAGACCATCCTGGTGCAGGTCACCAAGGACCCGGTCGGTCACAAGGGTGCCCGGTTGACCGGCCAGATCAGCCTGCCGGGCCGGTTCCTGGTCTACGTCCCGGACGGCAACACCTCCGGGATCTCCCGCAAGCTCCCCGACACCGAGCGCAACCGTCTCAAGACCCTCCTCAAGGAGATCGTCCCGGACACGGCCGGCGTGATCGTCCGGACCGCTGCCGAGGGCGCCAGCGAGGAAGAGCTGACCCAGGACGTCGAGCGGCTCACCGCCCGCTGGGCCGACATCGAGAGCAAGGTCAAGGCCGGCAAGTCGCCCGAGCTGCTCTACGGCGAGCCGGACCTGACCCTGAAGGTCGTCCGAGACCTGTTCACCGAGGACTTCAAGTCCCTGGTCATCGAAGGTGACGACGCCTGGGACCTGGTCGACGGCTACGTCTCGCACGTGGCGCCCGACCTCCGGGACCGGCTTCAGCGCTACGAGTCGACCGACGGTCGGGACATCTTCGGTGCCTACCGGATCGACGAGCAGATCGCCAAGGGCCTGGACCGCAAGGTCTGGCTGCCTTCGGGCGGCTCGTTGGTGATCGACCGCACCGAGGCGATGACGGTGGTCGACGTCAACACCGGCAAGTTCACCGGCTCCGGGGGCAACCTCGAGGAGACGGTGACCAAGAACAACCTCGAGGCCGCCGAGGAGATGGTTCGCCAGCTCCGCCTGCGCGACATCGGCGGCATCATCGTGATCGACTTCATCGACATGGTCCTGGAGTCCAACCGCGACCTGGTGCTGCGTCGGTTGGTCGAGTGCCTCGGCCGCGACCGCACGCGTCACCAGGTCGCCGAGGTGACCTCCCTGGGCCTGGTCCAGATGACCCGGAAGCGGATCGGCTCCGGCCTGATCGAGACCTTCAGCGAAGACTGCGACCACTGCAAGGGCCGCGGCATCATCGTCCACGAGCAGCCCATCGAGCCCAGCAACCGCAGCGTCGGGATGGGCGGCGGCATGGGCGGCGGCAACGGTGGCAACGGCGGCGGCGGTGGCGGTGGCGACGAGTCCCGTGGCGGCCGACGCAACCGTGGTGGCCGTGGCCGCAACGCCCGGTCCGAGGACGCTCCACCGACGGTCGAGGCGAAGCCGTCCCCGATGGCACTGGCCGGCACCAAGCCGCACCCGGAGAACGAGGCTGAGGTCCCGGTCGAGGCGCCGGCGCAGGTCGCTGAGATCACCGAAGTCGCTGAGGCTCCCGTGCTCACCGAGGTTCCTGAGGTTCCTGCTGCCGAGGTGGCCGCCGTGGCCAAAGGAGCCGCTGGTGCTGGCGAAGCCGCCGAGCAGGATGGCGCGGTGGTTCCGCCGACGACCGAGGCCGTAGCCACGGCACCCGTCGTCGTGACCACCACCCGGCGTCGCCGGGCTGCTCGCCCGGCGGGTCCGGGGACCGTTGATCCTGCGGCTGCACCGGCTGCCGCCGAGGTTCAGCCTCCGGTGGTCGACCAGGTTGCTGCCCCTGAACCCGACGCTGCCGCGCCTCCGGTGGCCGACCCGGTCGTCGCCGCTCCGGTCGTGGTCACCACGACCCGACGTCGGCGGGCCGCCGGCCGTCCTGCCGGGCCGGCCGTGGCCGCTGAGGGCGCGCAGACCCCGGCAGACGGAGCTTCGCACGAGCCTGCTGAGGCACCGGGACCGGAGGACGGAGACGGCGCGTCGCCGGTCTTCCACGTCCCGGTGAAGAAGAAGGGGACCCGCAAGCGCTAGTCCGGCGGTCTCGTTTTGACCGTACGGCCCGCGTACCCGTAAAGTTGCCCCTCGGTGTGCTTGCGAGCGCGCCCCCATTTCTTGTTAATCCCTAAGAGAGTGAGTCCGCCGTGTACGCGATCGTGCGTAGTGGCAGCAAGCAGCAGAAGGTTGCTGTTGGCGATGTCATCGAAATCGACAAGACCGATGAAGCCGCAGGGTCTTCCCTGAGTCTCCCGGTCGTCATGCTTGTCGACGGCGAGAAGGTGACCGCGACCGGCCTGGACAAGGCTGCCGTCACCGTCGAGGTCCTCGGCGCGACCAAGGGCCCGAAGATCGTCATCCAGAAGTACAAGAACAAGACCGGCTACAAGAAGCGTCAGGGTCACCGTCAGAAGTACACCCAGGTCAAGGTCACCGACATCAAGGCCTGACGGCCTCCTCGTCTCGAATCCTCAAGGACTGAACTCATGGCTCACAAAAAGGGCGCGGCGTCTACCAAGAACGGCCGCGATTCCAACTCCCAGCGCCTCGGCGTGAAGCGCTTCGGTGGCCAGCTGGTCAACGCCGGCGAGATCATCGTTCGCCAGCGCGGCACGCACTTCCACCCCGGCACCGGGGTCGGTCGTGGCGGCGACGACACGCTGTTCGCACTGACCGCCGGCAACGTCGAGTTCGGCACCCGCCGTGGTCGTCGCGTGGTCAACATCGTCCCGTCGGCCTGATCGGGACCCACTAGTTTCCCCAGTCTCACCGTTGGGCGTCCCTGGTCTGCCAGGGGCGCCCTTCTTGGTTTCGAGGCTCGCTCCGCTCGAACCTCGACCACCAGAAGCAGGAAAGGAGTACCGATGGCAGTCCCCACCTTCGTGGACCACGTGACGCTGTACGTCAGCGCCGGACGCGGCGGCAACGGCGTCGCCTCGGTGCACCGCGAGAAGTTCAAGCCGCTCGGCGGGCCCGACGGCGGGAACGGCGGCCCCGGTGGGTCGATCATCCTGCGGGTCGACCCCGACGTCACCACCCTGATCGACTACCACCACAAGGCGAAGCGCCAGGCCACCCATGGTGGGCACGGCGCCGGGGACCACCGCAACGGGGCCCACGGCGAGGACCTGGTGCTGCCGGTCCCCGACGGGACCGTGGTGACCGAGAACGGCGAGGTGCTGGCCGACCTGGTCGGCGCCGGGACCGAGATGGTCATCGCCGAGGGCGGTCGGGGAGGACTGGGCAACGCCGCGCTCGCCTCGGCCAAGCGCAAGGCTCCCGGATTCGCGCTCCTCGGCGAGCCCGGCGAGGAACGCACCATCGGCCTGGAGCTCAAGGTCGTCGCGGACATCGGTCTGGTCGGCTTCCCCAGCGCCGGGAAGTCCAGCCTGATCGCTGCGATCAGCCGCGCCCGGCCCAAGATCGCCGACTACCCGTTCACGACACTGGTCCCGAACCTGGGCGTGGTCAAGGCCGGGGACACCGTCTTCACGGTCGCCGACGTTCCCGGCCTGATCGAGGGCGCCAGCGAGGGGCGCGGCCTGGGTCACGACTTCCTGAGGCACATCGAGCGCTGCGCGGCCCTGCTGCACGTGGTCGACCTGGCGACCCTGGAGCCCGGCCGCAACCCGGCCGAGGACCTGGAGATCATGGAGCGCGAGCTCGCCAAGTACGGCGGACTGGAGGACCGACCCCGCCTGGTGGCCCTGAACAAGGCAGACCTGCCCGACGGCCGCGACATGGCTGACATCGTCCGCGACGACATCGCCCGACGCGGCTGGCCCGTGTTCGCGATCAGCGCCATGACCAAGGAGGGTCTCAAGGAGCTGACCTTCGCGATGGCCGAGCTGGTGGCGACGTCGCGCCGCAACCAGGTCGTCGAGGCTGCCGAGCGGATCATCATCCGGCCCAAGCCGAAGGGTTCCGGCGAGGAGTTCACCATCACGGAGACCGGCGAGGGGTGGCGCGTCCGCGGCATCAAGCCGGAGCGCTGGATCCGGCAGACCGACTTCAGCAACGAGGAAGCGGTCGGCTTCCTGGCAGACCGGCTCAACCGGCTGGGGGTCGAGTCCAAGCTGGTCGAGCTCGGTGCCGTCGAGGGCGACCCGGTGCTCATCGGCCACCCGGACAACGCGGTGGTCTTCGACTTCAAGCCCGGCCTGGACGCGGGTGCCGCCGAGATGCTCGGACGTCGCGGCGAGGACGAGCGGTTCCGTGAGGAGCGCCCTGCGGCGGGTCGTCGGAAGGCGATCGACGAGCTGTTGCCCGAGCGCGGTGAGAACGAGACCCGCGCGGACGTGGCGCGCCGCCTGGACGCTCTCCGCCTCGACAACCTGGGCGCCGACGTCAGCGACTTCGATGACGAAGCGACCACGGTCGTCTTCACCAACGATGCGTTCGATGAGGTGTATCCCGGGGAGGACGCATGACCCGCGACGCCGTCACCGGCGCCCGCCGGGTCGTGGTGAAGGTCGGCTCGTCCTCGCTGACCACCGCTGCCGGTGGCATCGACCCGGAGCGGATCAGCGCCCTGGTCGACAGCCTGGCGGGCGCCCACGGCGCCGGCAGCGAGATCGTGCTGGTCTCCTCCGGTGCGATCGCGGCCGGACTGGCGCCCCTCGGGCTCGACCGCCGGCCCCAGGACCTGGCCCGCCAGCAGGCCGCAGCCTCCGTCGGACAGGGCATCCTGGTGCACCGCTACACCGAGGAGTTCGCCCGGCACGGGAAGGTCACCGGCCAGATCCTGCTCACCGTCGACGACGTCACCCGGCGCGGCCACTACCGCAACGCCCAACGGACCTTCGAGACGCTGCTCGACATGGGCGTCGTCCCGGTCGTCAACGAGAACGACACGGTGGCGACCGACGAGATCCGGTTCGGCGACAACGACCGCCTCGCGGCCCTGGTGGCGCACCTGGTCCAGGCGGACCTGCTGGTGCTGCTCTCCGACGTCGACGGCCTGTACGACGGGCCGCCGAGCAAGGCGGGCGCCCGGCTGGTTGCCGAGGTGCACGGCGAGGCCGACCTGGAGCAGGTCATCGTCGGCAAGGCTGGTGCGGCCGGGGTCGGCACCGGGGGGATGCAGACCAAGCTCGAGGCTGCCCGGATCGCGACCGGCGCCGGGATCGCGGTCGTCCTGACCAGCGCTCCCCAGGCCGGCCCGGCCCTCGCCGGTGCCGAGGTCGGGACCTTGTTCCACCCCACCGGGGCCCGGCGCTCCACGCGGATGCTCTGGCTGGCGCACGCGACCTCGGGAAGGGGGACGATCACCCTCGACGAGGGTGCCGTCCGGGCGCTCACCGAGCGCCGCGCATCGTTGCTCCCGGCCGGCATCACCGGTGTCGAGGGAACCTTCGTCGACGGCGACCCGGTCGACCTGGTCGCCCCGGACGGGACCGTTGTCGCGCGCGGCCTGGTCAACTACGACTCGGCCGAGATCCCGGCGCTCATGGGGCGTTCGACGCACGACCTGTCCCGCGAGCTGGGGGCGCACTACGAGCGTGAGGTCGTCCACCGCGACGACCTGACCCTGCTTGCCCCCACGCCGTAGACCTCCCTGGGGAACATTGGTCCCGAGTTCTCCGATTCGGGCAGCGGCCGGGGTTCTGGTCGACCAGACTGGGCCCGAAGTCGGACCCAGGTCGAGGAGGGCGTGTGCAGAGCAACCAGGGTGGCCGCCTGTGGCACGTGACGCTGACCCTCTCCGGGGACCAGGTCGAGCCGATGCTGGTGCGCGCGGCGCTGTCGCGGCTGCGCGAGGAGCGACCGTTCATCGACACCGTCGAGTTCACCGGGACGGGTGCTGAGCTGCAGTACTGGGACGAAGGTGCCGTCATGATCGACGTCGCTTCACTCGCACTCCGGCTGTGGGCCGAGCACCGTGATTCCGCGGGTCTGCCGAGCTGGGAGATCGCTGGCCTCGAGGTCGTCGAGAAGTCGATCCACGAGGCGAGGATGGTCCCGGGCAAGCTCGGGTCGCACGGGTCTGCCCACCTTCATTTCCAGCTGTAGTCCACTGCGGCATCGGCCGCGATCCCCGGTTAGGGTGGGCGCATGCCTGACTCGATCTCCCAGGTCGCGGCCCGGTCCCGCGCCGCCGCGAACGTCCTGGCGCTGGCCACCCGTGCGACCAAGGACGCCACCCTCGAGACCATGGCCTCGGCGCTGCTGAGCGACTACGCGCTGATCATCGACGCGAACGCTGCCGACGTCTCGGCGGCGGAGGCCGCCGGGATGCCGGCGCACATGATCGACCGCCTGCGGCTGGACCGGTCCCGGATCGAGGGGATGGCCCAGGGGCTGCGGGAGGTCGCCGGCCTCCCGGATCCGGTCGGTACCGTGCTCCGCGGATCGACGCTGGCCAACGGTCTCGAGCTCCGGCAGGTCACCGTCCCGTTCGGCGTCGTCGGGGTCATCTACGAAGCCCGGCCGAACGTCACCGCCGATGCCGCCGGGATCTGCCTGAAGAGCGGCAACGCCGTCATCCTGCGAGGCTCGTCCAGTGCGCTCTCGTCCAACACCGCGATCGTCACCTCCCTGAGGACGGCGCTGACCGACACCGGCCTTCCCGAGGACTGCGTGCAGCTCGCGCCCGGTGAGGGTCACGACGCGGTCAAGGAGCTGATGCGGGCCCGCGGCCTGGTCGACGTCCTGATTCCCCGGGGAGGCGCCGGGCTGATCCGGTCGGTCGTCGAGGAATCGACGGTCCCGGTCATCGAGACCGGCGTCGGCAACTGCCACGTGTACGTCGACGCCGACGCCGACCTGGAGATGGCGCTCGCGATCGTGCTCAACTCCAAGACCCACCGGACCTCGGTCTGCAACTCCGCCGAGTCGCTGCTCGTGCACGCGGACGTGGCCGCGGACTTCCTCCCGCGCGTGGTCGCCGCCCTCCAGGACGCGGACGTCACGATCCACGGCGACGCCGCCTTCACCGCGTACGACGCAGTGGTGCCCGCCACTGACGAGGACTGGGACACCGAGTTCCTCTCCCTCGACATCTCCGCAGCCGTGGTCCCCGACCTCGGCGCCGCGATCGAGCACATCCGCGCGCACTCGTCGGGCCACACCGAGGCGATCGTGACCGGATCGCAGTCGGCAGCGCGCCGGTTCACCGCGGAGGTCGACTCGGCGGTGGTGATGGTCAACGCCTCGACCCGGTTCACCGACGGAGGCGAGTTCGGCTTCGGCGCCGAGATCGGGATCTCCACCCAGAAGCTGCACGCCCGGGGTCCGCTGGGTCTGCCGGAGATGACTTCCAGCAAGTACATCGTCATCGGGGACGGCCACGTCCGGTAAGGGATTCGTCCCGGGTGCCGACCCGGCCACACTCGACGTGTGGGCCGACCCGGCCACCGAGCGAATCCTCACGCCCGCCACGATCATCACGTTCATCCGGACGATCGCCTGTGTCACGATCGTCGGCTTCGCCATCAACCAAGGTGTCCCGACCGACGACGCCTTCTGGAGCCCGGCGCTGAAGCTGATGGCGATCGCGCTGGTGGTGTTCTGGGCCGGCGACAGCCTGGACGGGCAGGTTGCTCGCCGGATGCACCACGAGACCCGCTACGGCGCGCTTCTCGACATCATGTGCGACCGCCTCTGCTGCGCCGCCTTCTACCTCGGCCTCGCCTGGCTGCACCCCGAGTTCACGATCCCGGTGGTGCTCTACCTGGCCGAGTACATGGTGATCGACCTGTTCCTCTCGACAGCCTTCGTCGCCTGGAAGATCCGCAGCCCCAACTACTTCTACGTGATCGACCCGACCATCTACCGGCTGAACTGGTCGCACCCGGCCAAGGCGGTCAACTCCGCTCTCTTCGCGGTGATGCTGCTCGCCACCCAGGCGCCGTGGCTCGGGGGAGTCGTCGCCGCCGGCCTGCTGGTGTTCAAGATCGCGATGCTGGTCCGGCTCGCGAAGCTCGGTATCCCGATCCCGGCCGGCACCGGTCTGGCCGACGGCTCGGGTCCGCAGGCGTGAAGCTGGTCCTGGGGACGTTCCTCTACTCGATCGCCTCCGCGCTCATCCCCGTCCTCAACGCAGAGATCCCGCTGGCGGGAATCCCCACCGGCAGCGCGAGTGCCTGGGCCTTCGCCTTCGCGGCGGCCGCCGGGCAGACGGTCGGCAAGGTGATCTGGTACTTCGCCGGAATCCACTCGATGAAGCTCAGCTGGCTGCGCAAGAAGATGGAGACCGACAAGTGGAAGGCTTCGTACGCGAGGTGGCACGCCCGGATCGTGGGGCGTCCGGTGATGGCGGGGGCGATCTGCTTCGCGTCCGCGGTCACCGGCTTCCCGCCGCTGGCGGTGGTGGCAGTCCTCGCGGGGTCCTTGCGGATGAACCTCGCGGTGTTCGTCCCAACGGTCCTGGCAGGACGAACCATCCGGTTCTGGCTGGTGATCGAGGGGGCTGCGGTGCTCAAGGACCTGTTCGGACCGCTCCTGGGCCTCGGTTGAGCCCACGAACCGCTCCAGATTGTCCGGACTCCCCATTTTCAGGGCCTTTCGACCGGTAAGGTCTGCCGCGTGATCGTCGAGATGAATCGTTCCCGGACCCGCGCTGCTGTCTACCGCTTCCGACGCCTGGTCCAGACCCCCCAGGCCTTCAGCAACTGGCCAGGCCTGCTGGTCGGGATGGCACGCGAGGAGGTTGCCGAGGGCCCCGAGATCCTGACCTTTCACGCGCGGACCGGGCAGACGATCTCGATCCCGAACGCCCCGGGCGCGCGCGTCCCGGTCTACGAGGTCTTCGCAGAGGACTGCTACGACCTTCGCTGGTTCCTCGGCGACCTGATCGACCGCCCGCTGCACATCCTCGATGTCGGCGCGCACGTCGGCACGTTCTCCACGCACCTGACCAGCATCCACCCGGGTGCCACCGCGGACTGCTTCGAGCCGTCCCCGGACACGTTCCAGTTCCTGAAGTCGAACATCGAGGTCAACGGCAACTCCGACCGGATCACGCCGCACCAGAAGGCGCTCGCCGGCGAGACCGGTTTCGCGATCTTCGACCTCCAGGGAGCCGGCTCGGGTCACAACCACCTCGCGTTCGACGACCGGGTCGACGGGTCCGGGGTCCGGGTCGAGACGGTGTCCTTCGACGAGGTCGTCGCGGGCGCCCGCGGCCCGGTCGAGCTGATCAAGATGGACTGCGAGGGTGGCGAGTACGACCTGGTCTACAAGTCCTCCAAGGAGAGCTGGGCCAACGTCCAGCGCCTGGTCCTGGAGTACCACACCATGCCGGGCGAGTCCTGGGAGGAGCTGCGGGCCTGGTTCGCCTCCGTCGGCCTGCACGTTCTCCGGGACGAGCGCTCGAAGATCGCCGGCACCGCTTGGCTCTCGCGCACGCCCCTGCGCGACCCCGAGGGCCACGGCCCCCGCCGGGCTCTGGGCAAGGTGGCGTACAACGTCCGTCGGGTGTCGCAGACCCCCCGGGCGTTCTCCAACTGGCCGTCCCTGCTGACCGGCCTGGTCGCGGAGAAGGTCGGCTCGGGCCCGAAGGAGCTGACGTTCGCCAGCCGGACGGGCCAGAAGATCACCTCACCGAACACCCCGGGCGCGCGCCTACCGGCCTACGAGCAGTACGCCGAGGAGGGCTACCGCCTGAACTGGTTCCTGCAGGCGTTCGCCGGTCAGAAGATCAACGCCTTCGACGTCGGCGCCCACGTCGGCACCTTCGCCTGCCACCTCGCCGAGGTTGCACCGCAGGCGAGGATCACCTGCTTCGAACCGTCCGCAGCGACGATCTCCTACCTGCAGCGCAACATCGACCAGAACGGCCTGTCCGACCGGATCTCGGTCGTCGAGGCGGCGTTGGCGGGCGAGACCGGCTTCGCGGAGTTCGAGGAGCACGGCGGCGCCAGCGTTCACAACGGTCTCAAGGCCGCGCACCCGGTCGACGACCCGCACTCGGCCGGCGCGTCGGTCAAGGTCGCGACGTTGAGCTTCGACGACGCGATCGCCCGGGCCGACGGTCCGGTCACCCTGGTCAAGCTCGACTGCGAGGGCGGCGAGTACCAGCTGGCCTACGGCTCCTCGCCCGAGAGCTGGGCCAACGTGGAGCGTGTCGTCCTGGAGTACCACGACGTACCGGGGGAGTCCTGGTCCGAGCTGCGCGCCTGGTTCGCCGGCGTCGGCCTGCACCTGGTCGCGCACCGACCCGAACGCGCGGACCTCGGACTTGCCTGGCTGGCCCGCGGTTTCGTGGGCATCCCCGGGGCCTGAGTCCAGCGCCGACCGGTGGTACGTCTCTCCGAGAGTCTGCGTCCGTACTTCGCGCCGCTGAAATCGGTCTACACGGCCGGGACCCGCGCGGTCTCGCCTGCCACCGTGCGCCTCAGCCGGCTCCGCGGGGGCTGGTTGCCGCCCGGGGCCGTCACGACGATGGAGGAGGCCGCGCGTGACGGCGGCACCTTCACCGTCGCGCGTCCCGAGGAGGTTCTGCACCGGGCCCGCCCGGCCGGGTACCCCGAGCGCTACCCGGCGTTCGAGGAGGCCCTGGTCGAGATCGTCCCGCGGGTCGGGGTCCTGGAGCTGGCCGGTGGTCGGGTGCTGCAGCCGCACGCGGTGGTGGTGACCAACCAGAACCGCTGGCTGTGGGAGCTGTGCTGGTACTTCGGTACGACCAAGCCCCGCCAGCACCCGATCTACACCCACCCGTTCCCGCCGGACCCGGTCGAGGTCCCCGGACGACTCGGGGTGCTGGCGACCCGGGGCGACCACAACTACTACCACTTCCTGCACGACGTGCTGCCGCGAGTGGCCGTGCTCGAGCAGGCCGGGGTCGCACGACCGGACCGCTGGTACGTCCCCCACACGACCCGGTTCCAGCGCGAGCTGCTGGCGCTGTGGGGGATCGGTGAGGACGAGATCGTCAACAGCGACGAGGTCCGGCACGTCCGGGCCGAGACCCTGGTGGTCCCCGGGCTGGCGTCCATGGTCGAGCGCAACCCGCCGTGGGTCTCCCGGTTGCTGCGCTCCCGGCTGGTGCCGGCCGGAGTCGAGCGGGTGCCGGGTCGCTACCTCTACCTGTCCCGCAACGCGGGGCTGCACAACCGCGCGATCCTGAACGAGTCCGAGGTGCTGGCTCTGCTGGTGCCGCTCGGCTTCGACGTCGTCGACCCCGGAGACCTCTCGATCGTCGAGCAGATCCGGTTGTTCGCGGAGGCGGACGTGATCGTCGCGCCGCACGGGGCCTCGCTCGCGAACCTCCCGTTCTGCAGCCCGGGCTCGACCGTGCTGGAGCTGTTCCCGAGCCAGTCGATGGTGGCGGACTACTGGAAGATGACCTGCGGGGTGGAGGGGCTGGAGTACCAGTACCTGAGCGGGACCGGGCCCGCCGCCGGCACCCGGCGTGAGCAGTTCGTCGTGGCCGACATCACCGTGGACCTGCCACGGCTGGAGTCGATGGTCACAGCGTTGCTGGCGGCACGCCAGTAGCCGACCACCCCCTCGGGACCGGTAGGATGCCGCTCATGAACATCCTGCTCACTGCACTCTCCGGCGGCGGTACCTCTGCAGTCTCCGACGGCACCTACTGGGCGCCGTACTACATCGGCGGCGGCATCCTGCTCCTCCTGCTCGCCATGGTCTGGGCCGTGATGTCCTTCGGCAAGGGACGCGAGCACTCCTGAGCCCGCAGAAGGACGCGGGTCCACGCCGGGTCGGGGTGATGGGCGGGACGTTCGATCCCGTCCACAACGGTCACCTCGTCGCAGCCAGCGAGGTCCAGGCGTTCTTCGACCTCGACGAGGTCATCTTCGTGCCCACCGGGCAGCCCTGGCAGAAGGCACAGCGCCAGGTCACCTGGGCCGAGCACCGGTACCTGATGACCGTGGTCGCTACCGCCTCGAACCCGAGGTTCACGGTCTCGCGGGTCGACATCGACCGGGACGGACCGACGTACACGATCGACACGCTCCGGGACCTGGCGAGGTCACTGCCGGGCGCCGAGCTCTACTTCATCACCGGTGCCGACGCACTGGCCGAGATCTTCACCTGGCGCGACGCAGCGGACCTGTTCGAGCTGGCGCACTTCGTGGGGTGCACCCGGCCGGGCTACGAGATGGGCGTCGACACCCTGACCGGGATCCCGGCCGACCGGGTGACCATCCTGGAGATCCCCGCCCTGGCGATCTCCTCGACCGACTGCCGCGAACGCACGGCAGCCGGTCAACCTGTCTGGTACCTCGTCCCCGACGGGGTCGTGCAGTACATCGCGAAGCACAACTTGTACGGAGCTCCCTCATGACCGCCACCCCCCGCGCCATCGAGCTGATCCAGGCCGCCGCCGCTGCTGCCTCGGAGAAGAAGGCCACCGAGATCGTCGCCTTCGACGTCTCCGACCAGCTGGTCATCACCGATGCCTTCCTGGTCGCGTCCGCGGCCAACGAACGCCAGGTCAAGTCGGTCGTCGACGAGATCGAGGACGCCCTGCGACTGCTGGGCGCCAAGCCGGTACGCCGCGAGGGCGTCCGCGACGGCCGCTGGGCGCTGATCGACTACGCCGACATCGTGGTCCACGTCCAGCATGCCGAGGAGCGGCAGTTCTACGCTCTGGAGCGGTTGTGGCGCGACTGCCCGTCGATCGACGTCACCGACGCCGTCGGACCGCTCGACGGTCCGCCGGCGGCACCGGCGGCCTTCGACCAGGATCTGTGACCCGGCTCGTCCTGGTCCGCCACGGGCGGACGGCCTGGAACCTCGAGGGACGGGCCCAGGGGCACACCGACGTCGATCTCGACGTAACCGGTCGTGCCCAGGCTGCTGCGCTGGCTCCGGTGCTCGCCGCGCTGAACCCCACCGTGCTCTGGAGCAGCGACCTGGCCCGGGCCCGTCAGACGGCCGCGGAGGTGGCTGCGGCTACCGACCTCAGCCCTCGCTTCGACGCCCGGCTGCGCGAGTTCGACGTGGGCGAGCGGGCGGGCCTGGACGTCGCTGAGTTCGCCGACCGGTTCCCGGAGTCGTACGCGTCCTGGAAGGCCGGTCACATCACCGGCGGGGTGCCCGGAGCCGAGACCCCTGAGCAGGTCATCGACCGGATGGTGCCGGCGCTGACCGAGATCTGGTCGGCGATCGAGCCGGGGGAGACCACGGTGGTGATCTCGCACGGTGCCTGCCTCAAGGTCGCCCTGGTGGCGTTCCTCGGCTGGCCGGCGGAGCTCGGCCGGTCCTTGCGGGGGCTGGACAACTGCGGCTGGGTGGTCCTCGAACCGGGGCCGGACGGCGGTGGCATCCGGATGGTCTCCTACAACGTCACCGTCCACCCGGTCTCCAGCGGGCCGGGAACGGCGTCCGCGGCACCGATCGCCTGAGCCGATCGGCCGCTAAACCGACCCCGGATTTCCTGTTGGCCTGCCGTTCGGCTAATCTTCTGCACGTTGTCCGGAGCGATCCGGACAGCGGTTCGGGGCTGTGGCGCAGCTGGTAGCGCATCTGCATGGCATGCAGAGGGTCAGGGGTTCGAGTCCCCTCAGCTCCACCGGACAGGGAGCCGCCTTCGGGCGGCTTCCGTCGTTTTCTGCCGGGTGCAGCGGGTGGCGGCTCTGTGGGACGGGCCTGCAGAGGGTCAGGGGTTCGAGTCCCCTCAGCTCCACCGAACAGGGAGCCGCCTTCGGGCGGCTTCCGTCGTTTTCTGCCGGGTAGCCGTCAGCCGTCGTAGTCGATCCGCAGCTCTTCGCTGACGGGGTGCGCCTGGCAGGTCAGGATGTAGCCGCGTTCGATCTCGTCCTCGTCGAGGGCGTGGTTCTGGTCCATCACGGCTCGACCGAGGAGCACCTTGGCGCGGCAGGTGCCACACGCGCCGCCGGCGCAGGAGTACGGCGGTTCGAGACCCTGCTGGATCGCGGCGTCCAGGATCGTGTCGCCGGCCGACCGCAGTGAGAAGGTCGATTCGACGCCGTCGAGGGAGACCATCACCTGGCTCTCGATGTCGATCCCGATGTCGACCTGGGACGGCTCGGTGTGGAAGACCTCGGTGAGGACGCAGCCGTCGATCGTGTCCTTGACCGAATCGACCAGGGCCTGCGGGCCGCAGAGGAACCAGGCGTCGACGTCGGCCGGCGCGAGCTCGCTGACCAGCTCGGCGGTGACCCGTCCGGTGAGTCCTGCATCCGGCCTCCGGGACAGGACGTGGTGGACCGTGAGGCGTTCCCCGGCGAGCCCGGCCAGCTCGGCACCGAACATCGTGGTCTCCGGTGTCCGGTTGCCGTAGATCAAGGTGAAGGTGCTGTTCGGTTCCGTCTCCAGGGTCGTCGAGATGATCGACATCAGCGGGGTGATGCCCGAACCTGCCGCCACCGCGACGTAGGTACGGTTCGCCTCTGGGTCGAGGG
This sequence comes from Propionibacteriales bacterium, assembly GCA_026392455.1. Taxonomy (GTDB): domain Bacteria; phylum Actinomycetota; class Actinomycetes; order Propionibacteriales; family Nocardioidaceae; genus Marmoricola. Next base: position 192,265 of record JAPLCB010000004.1, read on the forward strand.
CGAGGTGGAACCGTCCGGTCGGGGACATCACGTCGAGGATGTCGTCGGCACGAAGCTCGTGGTTGACGTACGTCGAGAAGACCCCGCCCGGGACCTCCTTGACGGCGACGCTCAACGTCCTGGCTGAGACCGGTGCCACGATCGAGTAGCTCCGTCGGACGTCATGGCCGTCGATGACAGCGCGCAGCGTGATGTGCTGGCCCTGCACGTAGCGGTACTCGTGAGCCAGGTCCGACGGGACGTCGAAGGTGACCAGCTTGCTGTCGTGGGTCAACGGGTCGATCGAACGCACCCGCAGCGGGTGGAACACCGGGCGCTGCGCCGAGGCACGACCTGGCGTCGGCCCGAGGTCGTCGGTGAGCCGGCGCCAGGTGCGGTACTCGCTGGGTGACAGGGATCGGCCGAACCAGGTGGAGATGGCCGCGTTGCGGTCGAGGTAGGCCTGCTCGTTGCGGCGCCACGCGCGCACGTAGCGGTAGAACGGCACGCTCGGGTGCAGGTGATGGACGAGGTGGTAGTTCTGGTAGACGAACAGGGGCGTCATCCAGGACTCGCCGCCGACGCGGATCCGGGTGGCCTGGTACTTGTTCTCGCGCTGGGTCGTGGTGAGTCCGTGGTGCGGCAGGTAGTCGAACCACCAGGCGAGGACCACCAGGCCGATGCGCTGCGGTACCAGGTAGAGCCAGACCACCTCGGCGGCGTAGCCGCTGGTCATCAGGACGGCAGCGCCGCTGACCACGGCTGCCAGGATCGCGACGGCCGCAGCGGCTTCCGGGCGCGGGCGGTCCTTGATGCGCCGGAGGTAGAACACCAGGTACCAGAGGTCGATCGTCGCCCAGCGCAGCGGGTGCTGCCAGGTCGGACCAGCGCTCGTCCAGTTGTCGGGATCCACGGACATCGGCTCGTTGGTGTTGCGGTGGTGCTCGATGTGGATGAACTTGACCACCGGGAAGCTGGTGTACCCCGTGACGAAGGGGACCGAGAGGTGGCCGAAGGCGTTGTTGAGGCGGGTGTTGGTGCTGATCGCATGATGGGTCGCCTCGTGCAGGACGCTGAACATCAGGAAGGTGACTGCTGCACCCATCGGAACCGTCAGCCAGTGCGACCAACCGCCGGCCAGGACGCCGTACGCCTCGGCAACGAAGAGGGCCAGGGTGCCGACGTACAGCGCCGTGGTGGGAAGCGCGAGCGCGGGCACCTTCTCGCCGGGATCAGGCAGCCCGAGGACCGGTGTTCGCGCGGGTGTGATCCCTGGCAGGACTGTTTCGGACATCGGGCCTCGTTTGGTCGCACTTGTACAAACAGGGGTAGTTTGTAAAGTGAACCACGTCAGGCAGTACGAAGGAAGACCTGAACAGGTCGGCGGTGCTCGGCGACGAAACACCGCCAACCCGACAGTCGGCACCATGCCCTGGCCCCCGCCCTGCTCGGGCAGGACGTTTCGGGCGGCTCAGGCCCTCGTCAGGACCGACCGGGTGAACTCGTCGGCCGGGAACATCAGCTCGATCCGCAACGATGCCAGGGTGACGCTGTGCGGCGCGCCGAACGTGGTGAACATGCTCAGGAAGGCCAGCTCACCGGCACGGGTTGCGTAGCGCGTCGTCAGCGTCGGTGGGAACCGCACCGGGGCCGCCGTGGCGGGGACGAGGGCCTCGAGCGCTTCGACCCGCGGGCGAAGCGTCGGCTCGGTGGCCATCTCGTGCCGGAGCTGGTCCATCAACGAGGCGGCCACCTCCTCCAGGTTCACGATGGCCGCACCGAGGTCACCCATCGCCAGGTCCAGGAGGTTCACCGGTGCCGTGCCCGCCGGAGCGCCGTCGACGCCAGGTGCGGTGACGTCGCTCCCGACCGCGTCCAGGAGCCAGGGCACCCCGCTGTTGGCGGCCAGCACGTCCCAGCGGCTGTCCAGCAGGAGGGCCGGCCACGGCTCGTGCGAGCGCAGCAGGTGGCTGGCAGCACGGTGGGCCTCGCCGAGCAGGTCGTCGGACCAGGCGCTGTCGTCGAAAGCAGGCGCGTACCCGGCCGCTTGGAGGGCTTCGTTGCGCAGGACGAGAGGAGCGCCCAGGTGGTCCAGCCATCGCAGCAGCAGGGGGCGGCTGGGACGGCTGCGTCCCAGCTCGACGAAGGAGACGTGGCGCTGGCTGACCCCGAGCCCCAGGGCCAGGTCCCACTGGCTCATCCGGACGCGCCCGCGGGCCTCGCGAAGGAGGTCGGGAAGGGGGAGGTCCAGGACGGTCACCCCTCGATTGAAGCGGCTGGTCGTCGTGAGCTCAACTACCTGGGAGGTAGTTGAAACAACTATCTCCCAGGGTGAGGATCGAGCTCCTTCCCCTCTCGACAGGAGCTCTGCCATGGAACTCAGTGCTACGGCCTCGGCCGCCGCCGCGGTCCTCGCCGTCCCGGCCTTCATCGTCCTGGCAGTGAGCAGTCTCGCCGAGCCGCGCTGGCGTGCCCCGGCGGCCCTGGCGGGTGCCTTCTCCGCCTGGAGCCTGTACGCGATCATCGACGGCGGGCTGTTCGGCTTCGTCGCCGAGCACGTGGGCAACCCCTGGGAGACGCAGATCCTGATGGACCTGCTGATCCTCGGCGGGACCGCCTGGTTCCTGCTGCAGCCCCGACTTCGTGCGGTCGGGATCCGGCCGCTGCCGTGGTTGCCGCTGATCCTGGCGACAGGCTCCATCGGCATGCTGCTGCTGGTGGCCCGGCTGCTGCGGGCCGAGGCGGTCAGTCGGCCGGCGTCGTCGTCCTGATCAGGAAGTCGCGCTCGTCGGGGCGCCCCAGCATCTCGGTCATCGTCCGACGGTCGAACGGCCACAGGTCGATGCTGCCGGCCTCGTTGAAGTACCAGGAGTTGCAGCCGGTGTTCCACACCGTCGGGCCGAGGGCCTCGGCGACCTGCTCGTTGAACCGGGCGGTGGCGTCCTCGGTGACCTCGACGGTGTCCAGGTCACCGTCGCGGAAGCGTTCGAGCCACTGCGTGATGTAGCGGGCGGTGAGCTCGGCGGAGTACTGCAACGAGATCGAACCCGTGGGGGAGTTGGGTCCCAGGACGGTGAACAGGTTCGGGAAGCCAGGGATGGCGGTCATCCGGTACGCCCGTGGCCCCTGGGCCCAGGCCTCGTCGATGGAGAGCCCGTCCCGGCCGAGCAGCTCCATCGGGCGCATGTAGTTGTGCGCCTGGAACCCGGTCGCCAGCACGATCACGTCCAGCGGGTGGTCGCGGCCGTCGGCGGTGCGGATGCCGGTCGGCGTCACCTCCGCGATGTCGGCCGTGACCAGCTCAGCGTTCTCGGCCTTCAGCGACCGGTAGTACGAACCGGAGATCACCTGACGCTTGCACAGCGGTTGGTAGTCCGGTGTCAGGGTGCTGCGCAGGGCGTCGTCGCGGACCTGCGCCTGCAGGCTCACCCGGGCGTAGCGCTGGACCAGCCGGCGTCGCCAGGTGGGCTTGGTGACGATGTCGACCAGGATCGCCGAACCCCACAGCAGGGACTGGTGCAGGGCGTCGTTCACCCGGGGTGCTGCCCGCAGCGCCCGGCTCACCAGTCGTGGCTGCGGGAGGGTCATCGGGGCCCACAGGACCCATTGCGGGGTCCGGGCGAACTGCGTGATCCGGCTGGCCTCGCGCTGGAGGGCGGAGAAGACCTGGACGCCGGTCGACCCGCTGCCGATCACCCCGATCCGCTTCCCAGCGGTCTCCAGCGCGTCGTCCCAGCGGGCCGTGTGCACGACCGGGCCGTCGAACGTGCCCAGGCCCGGGATGTCGGGGGTCGACGGGTGGTGCAGCAGTCCGGTCGCGACGATCACGAAGTCGGCCGCCAGCACCTCGCCAGCGGCGGTCGTGACCGTCCAGGACGCCCCGTCGAAGACGGTCGAGACCACCTCGGTCCCGAGCCGCAGGTGCGCCTCGAGGCCGAACTTCTCGACCACGTCCCGGTGGTACTGCTGGATCTCGGGCCCGGTCGCGAAGACGCGCTTCCAGTCCGGTTTCGGGGCGAACGAGAATTGGTAGATGTGCGAGGGGACGTCGCAGGTCAGTCCGGGGTAGCGGTTCCAGTGCCAGACGCCGCCGACGTCGGAGCCCTTCTCCAGGATGGTGAACCCGGTGAAGCCTGCCTTCTGCAGCGTCACGGCCGTGGCGATCCCGGCAACTCCCGCTCCGATGATGATGATGCTCGGGTCGCGCTTCACGGGTGGATCCTTCCGTCGAGCTCGGCTTGGTAGGCAGCGCGTGCGGCCGCGTCGCCCCGCAGCGCCCGGTCGTCGCGCAGCAGGTGCCGGACCCGGCGCAGCACGGGTTCGGGGGTGATCTGGCTCAGCGTCGCCACCTGGCCGACGTACGACGGCACGGCGACCTCGGCCCGCGGGCGGCTGACGCTGTCCACGACGGCCCGGGCGATCGCTTCCGGCTTGACCTTCGGCAGCGGCGCCATGCTCAGGCCGGAGGCCAGCGGTGTGTCGACCGCCGACGGCAGCACCACGGTGAGGGTCACGCCGGTGCCTTCCAGCTCGAGCCGGGTGGCGGCGCTCAGACCGACCACGGCGAACTTGGTGGCGTTGTAGACCGCGAGGCCGCGGACCGGGAACTTCCCGGCCAACGAGGCGACGTTGACGACGTGGCCGCGGCCTCGTGCGAGCATCCCGGGAAGGGCCAGCTTCATGCCGTTGATCACGCCGAAGACGTTGACGTCGAACTGGAGCCGATCGGTACTGTCGTCGAGCTCGAGGAAGGCGCCGTTGGGCATGATCCCGGCGTTGTTCACCAGGACGTCGAGATCGCCGTGATCGGCTCGGGCCGCGGTCAGGAAACGCACGTAGGAGTCCTTGTCGGCGACGTCGAGGGCGTAGCCGGTTGCTCCGTGGCCGACCTCCGCTGCCGCGGCCCGTGCCTGCGCCAGGTCGAGGTCGCCGATCGCCACCCGGGCCCCGAGGGACGCGAACCGCCGGGCGGTGGCGAGCCCGATCCCGCGGGCTGCCCCGGTGATCGCGACGGTGGCGCCGTCCAGGGCAATCTTCTCGGTCATCGTGATCCTCCGGTCGCGGCCTTGAACGGAACTAAACGTCAGTTTCGGAACACTATGTCAGTTACGCTGGTCCGACAACGGTCGCAGCGACAAAATCTAGGATGGTCCGATGACCTCGCCTCCGCTCACCCGTGCAGAGCAGAAGAAGCTGGAGCTCCGGCGCGACATCATCGAGGCGGCCTTCGACGTCTTCGCGGAGAAGGGCTACCACGCGACCGGGATCGCGGACATCGCTGCCCGGCTCGGGATCGGCCACGGCACGTTCTACCGCTACTTCGAGAACAAGCGCGACATCGTCGAGCACGTCGTCGACGACCTGATCGGGCGCATCGTCGGCGCCCTGGCCGACGAGAACGCACCGGATGCGGTCGACACCCTGGAGGACTACCGCGCCCAGACCGCTCGGATCGGCCTCGCCTTCGGCCGGATCGCCCTGGCAGATCCCCGGATCCCGCAGATGGTGATCCTCCAGGCACCCGGGATCGACCCGGCGATGGGGGAGCGCATCCAGGACTTCTTCGCGACCGCCGAGGGGCTGACGGCGAAGTACCTCGAGCGTGGGGTGTCCCTGGGTTACCTCCGCCCCGACCTGGACGTTGCCGGGACCTCGGTCGCCATCAACGGGATGATCCTGGGGTCGCTGCTGGCCGCCATCCGCAATCCCGACGCCGGGGCCCAGGAGCGGTTGAGCGAGGCCATCCGGCGGGTCATGTACGACGGCATCTCGGCCTGACCGTGCGGCGTCAGCCGCCGAGCCGAGCCGCGGCGTCCGCGGCGATCCCGTAGGGCATCGTCCGCTCGTGGTGCAGCGCCTCGGTCCGCTGCCGGACCGCCTGGTCGGCGTACAGGCGCTTGACGATCCGGTTCGCTCCGGGCGAGCAGGCCGTGATCTCGGCGACCAGTGCGGCCACGGTGCCGTCCAGGGCGATCTCGGGCACGGCGCGGTCCACCAGGCCGATCGCGGCCGCGAGGTTGCCGTCGATCCGGCGGCTGGTGAAGGTGAGCTCCTTGGCCCGGGACAGGCCGACCCGCTCGGGGAGCCGGACCGACATCCCCCAGACCGGCGCCAGTCCCCAGGCGGTGTGGGTGTCGCCGATCTGGGCCGAGCTCGCCGCCACCAGCAGGTCGCAGCCCAGTGCCAGCTCGAGGCCACCGGTGAAGCAGTGCCCGTGGATCTTGGCGATCGTGGGAGCCGGGAACGCCTCCAGCAGGTCCACGGTGGCTGCCTCGTCGTACCGGCTCTCCAGGGCGTCGCCTCCGGCCAGGGACCCGAGGTCGTGCCCGGCGCAGAACGAGCGGCCGGCTCCGGACAGCACCAGCACCGCGACGTCGTCGCGCTCGGCGAGGGCCTCGAGGTGGGCACGCAGCTGGACGAAGGATTCGGCGGTCAGCGCGTTCAGCTTCTCCGGCCGGTTCAGGGTGACCGAGGCAACGCCGTCGGTGACCGCGCAGAGGACTACGGGTTCCATGGCCGCACCCTGCCAGAACCAAGCGGCCGCTGTCCCGGATTGCTGGTCGGCCACTGCTGCGAACGGCACTCCCTATCGGCTGCGCAGAACAGGAACACGTTCTAGTCTCGTCCCATGCGCTTCTCCATCACCGTTGCCTTCCAACCCGTCGACGAGCTCCTGACCATCGCGCGCGTTGCTGACGAGTGCGGGTACGACGCCATCTCGATCCCCGACCACGTCGTCGACCTGGAGACGCTCGCGACGCCGTACCCGTACACGCCGGACGGGAAGCGCCGCTGGGAGCACTCCGCGGACTGGCCGGACCCGTGGGTGCTCGCCGGCGCGATGGCGGCGGTCACCGAGAACATCCACTTCTACACCTCGGTCTACGTTGCGGCCCTGCGCAGTCCGTACCAGGTGGCGAAGTCGGTCGGCACGGCCGCAGCGCTCTCGGGGAACCGGGTCGCGCTCGGGGTCGGCGTCGGCTGGTGCCGGGAGGAGTTCGAGCTGATGGGCCAGGACTTCGGCACCCGCGGCAAGCGCACCGACGAGGCCCTGGACCTGCTGGCCGAGCTCTGGTCGCCGGGCTGGAACTCGTTCGACGGCACCTTCTACCCGACGCCCCGGCTGGTGATGGAGCCGACTCCGACGGCCAGGATCCCGATCTACGTCGGCGGTCTCTCCGAGGCCGGGATGCGCCGCGCGGCCCGCCACGACGGCTGGATCGGGGACCTCTACACGACGCAGGAAGCCGGCACCCACGCCCGCAGGCTCGCCGAGATCCGTGACGAGCTGGGGCGCGAGGGCGACTTCCGGTTCATCACCGCGCTGACCGATGCCTTCCTGCCCGAGCAGTTCGCAGCGGCCGAGGACGTCGGTGTCACCGACGTCTGGACGATGCCGTGGGCGTACTACCACGGCCTGGAGTGCAGCCTGGAGCAGAAGCTCGACGGCATCCGGCGCTTCGCCGAGGACGTGCTGCGCCCGCTGGAAGCGCGTTAGAGGCTCCGGATCACCCGGGCCGGGTTCCCGACGGCGACGCTGTTCGCCGGGACGTCCCTGGTGACGACCGCCCCGGCGCCGACGACGGCGTTGTCGCCGATGGTCACCCCGGCCAGGACGATCGCGCCGCCGCCGATCCAGACGTTGCTTCCGATCACGATCGCCCCAGCCGCTTCGACCTTGTTGCGCCGCTCGTCGGCGTCCAGCGGGTGGGTCGGGGTCAGCAGCTGGACGTGCGGGCCGATCTGGGTGTCGTCCCCGATGGTGATCGGGGCGCAGTCCAGGGCGGTCAGTCCGTAGTTGGCGAACACCCGGTGCCCGATGCTGAGCTGGGTTCCGTAGTCGACGTACAGGGGCGGGCGGAGGACGACGTCGTCCCCGACCGAGCCGAGCAGCTCGCGCAGGATGCCCGGCCGGACTACCTCCCGGGCGACGTTGTACTCGTCCATCAGGGCCGCGGCGCGGCGTGCTGCGAGGACCAGCTCGGGGTCGTCAGCCAAGTAGGACTCACCCGACACCATGCGTTCTCTGGCAGTGCGCTGTTCGTTCACGCGACCACGTTAGACCTGGACCCGGAGCGCCGCATGAGGGGCGTCACATCGATTTAAGTAGTTAAAGTCGATTGAAATGGTTAGGATTTAATCCATGAGCGCGACAGCAACCGAAATGCCGAGCATCGGCGTGGTGGTGCTGTCCCAGGGAACCCGCCCGACCGACCTCGGCGCGGGCTTGGACGCCGTCCTGGCCCAGACCGACGTCCGGACCGATGTCGTGGTCGTCGGCAACGGGTGGGAACCCTCCGGACTCCCGGACGGGGTCCGCGGAGTCGCTCTGCCGGAGAACCTCGGGATCCCGGCCGGCCGGAACGCGGGCGTGCCGCACGTCGCGGGGGACCTGCTCTTCTTCCTCGACGACGACGCGCGCCCGGCGGACCGCGACTACCTCGCCCGGGCCGCGGCCATGTTCGCTGCCGATCCCGGCCTCGGCCTGATCCACCCGCGGGTGGACGCGACCCACGGGGTCGCCCCGCCGCGGTGGATCCCGCGGGTGCGCAAGGGTGACCCGCGCCGGTCCTCGCCGGCTTTCGTCCTCTGGGAGGGCGGCTCGGTGATGCGTCGGGACGCCTTCGAGGCTGCGGGCGGGTGGCCGGAGCTCTACCGGTACTCCCACGAGGGCATCGAGTTCACCTGGCGGATGTGGGATGCCGGCTTCAAGGTCTGGTACGCCGGCGACCTCGGTGTCCTGCACCCGCCGATCAACCCGCGCCGGCACGCCACCTTCGACCGCTACAACGCCCGGCACCGCGTCTGGACCGCCCGGCGGAACCTGCCCTGGCTGTTCGCGATCGCCTACGTCGGCACCTGGACGTCGGTCCAGGTGGCCCGCTCGATCCGCACGGCCGAGGGCCGCGCGACGCTCCGTCCCTGGTTCGCAGGGTGGCTCGAAGGCTGGCGGGTCGATCCCGGCGGCCGTGTTCCTCTCCAGTGGTCAACCATCTGGTTGATGACCCGACTCGGACGACCCCCGGTGGTGTAGACGATGACAACGATGCTGTCGCGTACCGCGACGAACCCGGCGCCGGTCGCTGTGCAGCGCACCGCGTCACCGACGGTCACGCTGACCGCCCCGCCGCTCAGCGTCTTCATGGCCGTGCGCAACGAGGAGAGCGACCTCGCCGCCAGCCTGGGGCGGATCTTCGAGCAGGACTACCCCGGCGAGTTCGAGGTCGTCCTCGCCGTCGGGACCTCGACCGACAACACCTGGGGCGTCGCCACCGCGATCGCCGAGGTCGAGCCGCGCCTGAAGGTCGTGGCGAACCCGGCAGGGTTCACCCCGCACGGCCTCAACGCGGCTATCGCCGCTGCCGACCACGACATCCTGGTCCGGGTCGACGGGCACGCCTTCCTCCCGACCGACTACCTGCGCAGGATCGTCGCGCTCCTGGAGAGCAGCGGCGCCGCGAACGTCGGCGGCCGGATGCTGCCCACCGGGAGCGGTCCGGTCTCCCAGGCGATCTGCCTGGCGATCAGCTCGCCGTTCGGCATCGGTGGCGGTGTCTTCCGCGTCGGTGGCACCTCCGGTCCGCAGGACTCGGTCTACCTCGGCGCGTTCCGCCGCGAGGCGCTGGCCGCGGTCGGCGGGTACGACGAGTACTTCCTGCGGGCCCAGGACTGGGAGCTGAACTACCGGCTCCGCCAGGCCGGTCACTCGATCTGGTTCGACCCCGAGATCGCGGTCGGCTACCACCCGCGCTCCAGCTGGCGCGACTACGCCCGGCAGCAGTACCGGACCGGTGGCTGGCGCCGCCGGGTGGTCGAGCGCCACGAAGGGACCGCGAGCGTGCGGTACCTGGCACCCCCGGTCGCTGTGCTCGCCATCGTCCTCGGCCTGGCGCTGTCGCTGGCCGCCCCGCTGACCGTGGGCTGGCTCGCCCTCGGGCTGGCCGCGCCGATCGGTTACCTCGCGGCCGTTCTGGCGCTCGGTCTGGCTGTCGGGCGCACTTCTCCGCTGCGGGTGCGCCTGCGGGTGCCGTTCGCGATCGGCCTGATGCACGTCGCCTGGGGGACCGGGTTCCTGCTGCGGTCCCGCTGATCAGCTGGTGACGCGCTCGGAGTAGACCCGGACCGCCCGATCGACCGCTGCCTGGATCTCGTCGAGGACTCCAGGCTCGATCCGCGGGGCGTGCAGGCGGCTGTGCCAGTCGACCTTGCGCAGGTCCGGCGCTGCCGGCTGCGGGAGGACGTCCTCGCCCAGGCCGGCACCGAGCGCGTAGTCGCGGTAGACGAAGTCGAGGTCCTCGGTGCCGTCGAAGGTGACCGCAGCGCACGGGATGCCGTAGGCATGGCACAACACCATCGTGCCGGCGTCGCTGGTCACCACTCCGTCGAAGCTGCCGAGCCGGCGGACCAGGGCCTCGATCTGTTCGGGCTGGGAGGCCAGCGGGCTGATCTCCTCGAGCTGCGAGCCGGTGCTGACCGGTACGTCGCCGTGCGACACGTGCCGGACGAAGGCGAGCCGGCCGTTGGTACCGCCGAGCTGCACCGGCAGGTGTCGTCCGGCGAGCAGCGTCGGATCGCCGAAGGACTCCACCGACGGTCCACCGGCGGCACGGAGCGCTGCGGCCGTCAACGGGCCGCGGACCGAGACGACGTGGGCGGCGGGGTCGACCTTGACCCCGGCGTTCAGGGCGCCGGTGCCGACCACGATCGACTGCTCGTGCGCGGACGCGATCACCGAGCCGACCATCAGCAGGTGCGGCGTGACAGCGGCGGCGTTGGGGGTCTGGAAGAGCACCGGGCGGTCGGTGATCCGGCGCAGCAGCAACGGGCTGACCCAGTTGCCGACCGCGCCGGGGAACGGGCGCGCCCACCACAGCAACGACAACGGCAGGACGTCCTCGTCCGTGGTCGGGGCAGCCAGCTGCGCGAAGGCCTCGGCCGCGGTCCGGGCGTTCACCTCGGCCTCGGTCGGGATCACCCCGCTGCTCAGCCGGCCCGCGTAACGACCGACGAGCTCGAGGTCACCCCGTTGGCCGGCCACCATCATCTGGCTGACCAGCTGGGTGCGGTGCGCGGTGGGGCGGGCCGGCTGCAGGTCTCCGGCGTCCTCGATCTCGGTGTCGGGATCCGCGAACTCGTCGTCGGGGTCGATCACGTCGACGTTCTTGCTGCCGGCGGCGAGACGGGCCTTGACCCGGGCGAACCGCATCGCGCTCGCGGACAGGTTCCCGACCTGGCTGTAGAGCATCCGCAGGCCGATGAAGAGCACGATCGCGTCGGGACCGGACAGGCCACCCTGGATCGCGCGCACCAGGACCAGTCCGAGCGAGACGGCCATCGCCAGGCTGGCCACGATGGCGCCCAGCTCGGCGTCGCGGATCCGTTTGCCGACCCGGTCCCCGACCTTGGTGCTGCCGGGCTTGTTGCCCTCGGCGAGGTACGCGACCTGGTGGCTGAGCTGGCGGTGGTAGATCGCCGCGACCAGCCAGAGGACCCCGGCAGCGATCAGCAGGTTCGCAAGGCCGAAGGCCGGGTCGAGGTAGGTGAACAGGGAGCAGAACGCGACGATCTGGATCAGCGAGACCAGGGCGGTCGAGAGCTCGAAGGCAGCCGCCCAGCTCCAGGCCTCGGTGCTGGCCGGGCTGGCCGGGCGCTCCTCGCCGGAGCGCTCGAAGCCGCGGCGGAAGACCCGGACCCGGTTCAGGCGAACGACGTGGTGCAGGGCCCGGCTCAGGGCGAACGCAGCGAAGAAGATCGCCCCGCTGACCAGTACGCCGCGCGGGTCCTCGTCGTACTGCTTCGCGCCGGCCAGGATGAGGCGCGAGAACATGTGCGTCACGACGAGCTCCGAGACCGGGAGCAGCGCCATCACCAGGAGCAGGGCAGCGATCTCCCCGCGGCTGCGCCGAGCGCTGAACAGGTCGGTGAACGCCCGGAAGAAGTCGCGGTACACCTCAGTCCGTTCTGGCCAGGTACGCCGCGATCCCCGCGGCGACGGCAGCCTCGACCTCGTCCAGCTTGGCAGCACTGATCTGCTCGGAACGGATCAGATCATCCCAGCCGGTACGACGCAGGTCCAGGTCGACCGTCACCGGCTCCCACGCCTCGGTCAGCCCGGCCCCCAGGGCGTAGTCCCGGTACTTCAGGCCGGTGCCGTGGACGGCGTCCTCGAAACCGCTGAACTTCACCAGGGCGCACGGGATGCCGTAGCTGTGGCAGGCGATCATCACGTGCATGGCGCTGGTCACCACGGCGTCGTACCCGGCCAGGGTGGTGACGAACTCGCGGATCTCGTCGGGGTGCGAGCGCAGCACGCTGACCTCGTCCCAGCCGTCGGGGACGGTGACCGGCAGGCTCGCGTGGGTGAAGTGCCGCACCAGCGCGGTCCGCCCGTTGGTCAGTCCGCGCTCGACCGGGAGGACCCGGGAGAGCAGCACCCCGGGGTCGCCGAAGCTGTCGACGACCGGTCCGCCCTGGCGACGCAGCAGGTCGGCGGTCACCGGGCCCCGCACAGAGAGGTACTGCGCCGACGTCTCGAGCTCGATCTCGTCCGACGCGATGCCGGTGCCGACCACGATCGAGCGGGACCGGATGAAGCGCCCGATCGAGCCGATCATCACCAGGTTCGGCTGCAGCGACACGGCGGTCGGAGCCTGGTAGCGGATCGGGCGGCTCGACGCGGACTGCAGCACCAGGGGGCTCAGCCAGTCCCCGAAGTTGCCCGGGAAGGGCCGGGGCCACCAGGTCAGGGTCAGGTGGCGGTCGCCGGTGCCGCCGCCGCTGACCGGCGCGTAGTGCGCGAACGCCTCGGCGGCCTTCTGGGCGCCAGCCTCGCTGGCCGACGGGATCGCGTTCGCGTTCAGCCGGGCCGAGATCTCGCGGACCTTCTCGAGCTCGCCGCGCTGGCCCGAGGCGATCATCTGGTTGACCAGGCCCTGTCGGTGCCGCGAGGTCCGGCTCGGGTCGTGGGACCCCTGGGTGAGCACGTGGGTGATGCCGGCGCGGTCCGCGACCCGGCGCAGCCGGTCGGCCGTCGGTGCGGACGTACGGCTCAGCCGGCGTTCGATGCGCTTGGCCCAGGCCAGCGCCCGCTTGCGGGCGTTGCCGGGCTTGCGGGCGACCCCGGCGATCTGGTCGTGCTGGACGACCTTGGACTTGAACTCGGCGACGTTGCCGCTGGAGCCGAAGGAGAAGAAGGCCGGCACCTCGCCGCTCCCGCGGCCGATCGCCGCCGCGGACGGGACGACCTGGAAGGACATCGACGGCGCGTTGCTGCGCCAGGACTCCTCGAAGAAGTAGTCGTCGGTCGCCTTGATCTCCGAGGTGCTCTCCAGGCGCACCGCATCGGCGATGAACCGGCGGGCGGCCCCGCTGGTGTTGATCCCGAAGAAGCACGGCTCCCAGAAGCGGGTGCGGCTGGCGTAGCCGATGGTCTGCGGGGCACCGAAGCCGCGCTGGAAGCCGATCAGGTCGGCGGTGAAACCGGCGACGTAGTCGGGCAGGGCCAGCAGCTGGCAGTCGACGTCGATCCAGAAGACCTTCTTGTCCGGGTTCTCGACGCACACCCGTCCCAGGAAGCTGATCTTCTTGCGGCAGATGTCAGCCCAGTCCTCGCCGGGGGCCTTGACGATCTCCTCCAGCTCGCTGGCGACACCGATGTCGGCCAGGTTCTTCTTCAGGCGGTCGGCGTGGTCGCGGTAGTAGTCGTCGGCCGTGTAGAACGAGCAGACGATGATGCCGGAGAGATCCATGACTTCCTTCGTGGTCAGTGCCGGAAGCAGCACGACCCCAAAGTATACCGAGTTAGTTGACTAAATGTGGCCGGCAGGGGTCCTCCCGGTGAACGCCGGGTGGACCCACGCGGGGACGGGTGGTGCAGATCACGGACCGACGAGCTCGAAATCGGCTGCTTCGAGGTGCGCGGTCCGTTCCTTGTACTCCACGACCGTGCCGGGCCAGTTGGTCGTCACCCGGCCGGCGGCGTCGCGGTACCAGCTGTCGCAGCCGCCCCAGACGCTGGCGCCGATGCGGTCCTGGATCTCCCGGTCGAAGGTGTCCTCGACGCCGGCACGGACCACGATGCTGCCACCGCCGCGAACCTGCTCGACGAGCTGGCGGATCAGCTGGGACTGGGACTCCATCATGTTGATGATCGAGCTCCCGCCGAGGTTGGTGTTCGGGCCGTAGACGATTCCGAGGTTCGGGAAGCCCGGCACGCAGATGCCGAAGTAGGCGCGGGCGCCGTCGCGCCACGCGTCGGAGAGGGTCAGGCCGCCTGAGCCGGTCAGCTCCATCGGGGCCAGGAACTCGGTCGCTGCGAAACCTGTCCCGTAGATGATCACGTCGGCCTCGTGGACCGAGCCGTCCGCGGCGCGGACTCCGTGCGGGAGGATCTCGACCGCCTCGTGGGTCACGACGTCCACGTTCGGCGCCGCCAGGGCCGGGTACCAGTCGTTGGAGAACAGCAGCCGCTTGCAGCCGATCGGGTAGTCCGGCTTGAGCTTCGCCCGCAGCACCGGGTCCTTGATCTGGCGGCGCAGGTGCACCCGCCAGGCCTTCTCGAGCAGCGACTTCATCGGGTTGGTCCCGGTCAGCGACTTGTTCAGCTGCTCGGACATCACCCAGGTCAGGTTGCGGCCGAAGGCCTGGGTCCGCGGGAACCGGGCGAACGCCCGGTGGTGGCTGCGGGTGTAGGCGCGGTCCGCCTTCGGGACGACGTAGGGGGCGGAGCGCTGGAAGACCGTCACCTGCCCGGCGACCGGCTGGATGCCCGGGACGAACTGGATGGCGCTCGCGCCGGTGCCGAGGACAACGACGCGCTTGCCGGTCAGGTCGACGCCGTGGTCCCACTCAGCGGAGTGGAAGGCCGGACCGGCGAAGGAGTCCGCCCCGGCGATCCGCGGGATGACCGGCCGCGACAGCTGGCCGACGGCGGTGACCAGGAAGTCGGCGGTGAAGGTCTCACCCGGACCTCCCGATCCATCCCGGGTGGTGACCGCCCAGGTCGCGCTGGCGTCGTCGTACGACGCTCCGGTCACCTCGGTGCCGAACCGGACCAGGTCGTGAACCCCCTGGTCGGCGGCCACGGTCCGGATGTACTCCAGGATGTCGGCCTGGCCGGAGTAGCGCCGCGGCCAGCTCGGGTTGGGCGCGAACGACCACGAGTACAGCGACGACGGGACGTCGCAGGCGGCGTTGGGGTAGGTGTTGTCGCGCCAGACGCCGCCGACGGCGTCGGCGCGCTCGAGGATCGTGATGTTGGTGAAGCCGTTGCGGAGGAGCTCGATGGCGGTGCCGAGGCCGCCGAAGCCGGCGCCGATGATCACGATGCGAGGTGAGGTCATGGTGGAACTGTAGGAACTCCGGGACTGGACCAACAGAGCCCAGGGGGTCTCTGAATTGATAATTCCGGCCTAGGCTGGGTCGATGACCGCTTTGCTCGAGCCCGTCACCCGGGACTGGGACTTCCCGCGGGACGTGGCCAGCGTCGTCGTCCTGGTGGCCCACGCCGAGGCGACCGGCCTGCCAGCCCGCTCGGCCCTCGCCGGCACCGGGCTGAGCGTCCGCGACCTGACCGTGCCCGACGTGGTGGTGACGGCGGCCCAGGAGCTCCGGGTCGTGCGCAACCTGGTGCGCTCGGGTTCGCCGACGACCCGGTCGGCGACCGCACTGGGCCGCCGCTACCGGTTGGAGACCTTCGGCATCGCCGGCTACGCGCTGGTGTCGAGCCGGACCCTGCTCGACGCGATGAATTTCGCCCTGCGGTACCTCGACCTTACCTTCACGTTCTCGATCCCGCACGCGCGGCTGGAGGGCGCCGACGTCGTCATCGAGGCGTACGACGAGAGCCTCCCGGTCGACGTCCGGGAGTTCCTGGTCCGCCGGGACCTCGCGGCCGTCGAGGCGGTGCTGCGAGAGCTGTTCCTGGGGACCCTGCCGACCCGGTTCGACGTCGAACGGGCCCGGCTGACCTTCCCGGCCGAGTACCTCGACGCCGAGCTGCCGCAGGCGAGCCCGGCGGCGCGGGCACTCGCTGAGGGCCTCTGTGCGGATCTGGCCGGGCGGCGGCGGGACGGCGGTGGGCTGGCGCAGGAGGTCCGGATCCTGCTGGCCCAGCGGATCGCCTTCGACCCGAGTGCTGCTGGTGTCGCGAACGCGCTGGCGCTGGGGGAGCGGACGCTACGCCGACGGCTGGCCGCGGACGGGACCTCGTTCCAGGTGCTGCTCGACGAGCTCCGGGTCTCCCTGGCCGAGGGCCTGCTGGCGACCGGTTCGCTGTCGGTCACCGAGGTGGCCCACCGGCTCGGGTACGCCGAGGCAGCCAGCTTCATCCACGCCCACCGACGTTGGCACGGTTGCCCTCCGAAAAGCCGCGCCCGGTAGTAGCGTCACCGGCATGCTGATCGTCGCGTGCGTCTTCGCCGGGCTCGCCGCCCTCGTCCACGTCTACATCTTCTGGATCGAGGCGATCGTCTTCGAGTCGAGCGGCCGCAAGGCGTTCGGGATCTCCGCCGAGGACGCCGCCATCATGAAGTCGGTGTTCTACAACCAGGGTTTCTACAACCTGTTCCTCGCGATCGGCACCGGGGTCGGCCTGGTGCTGGTCGGGCCCCACGAGGACACGGGGCTTGCGGTGGTGATCTTCGCGACCGCGTCGATGGTGGCCGCGGCACTCGTCCTGATCACCTCGGATCCGAGCAAGGCCCGGGGCGCGCTGGTGCAGGGGCTCTTCCCGGTGCTCAGCCTGGTCGCCGTCGCGGTGCACACGCTGGGGTGACCCGCGGTCGGGACGGATCTACGGGGCCTGGAACGACGGCCCGAGCCGGGTCAGGCGCCACGGGCGCCGACCACCGATCACGACCGCACCCAGAACGGTCATCATCGGCATGCCGATCCGCCCGTACTGGTTGAGGAGCAGCGGCTCGGTGCGGACGTAGACCTTCACGTCCGCGGGTTCCCGGTTCCTGGCCGCGCGGCTGGTCGCCACGCCATCGGCCAGGTCGATGACCCACGGCGTGGTCTGCGGTGTCCGGATCTCCAGCTTCAGGTCCCCGGGAGCATCGGGGGAGACGAAGCCGGGGATGGCCTGGATGCCGAGGTTCAGGGCCAGCGCGGCGTTCCGGCTCCCGATCAGCCAGGTCTTGCCCCTCGACCTGGCGACGTCACGACCGTGGACCAGGAACTCCCCGATCAGGTTGCCGAGCCACCCGGCGACGTCGACCTGCTGGTCGGCGTGGAACGGGAACGTCTGGTGCAGGTCGGCATCGCGGGGGAACTTCTGCTCCAGGTCCGCGAGCTCCTGCCAGAGAAGGTCGAGCACCTCGGCGACACTGGCGTCGGCGTACCGGGTCAGCTCGGTCTCGTTGAGGGCAGAGATCGCTGCCGCGTCGGGGCTCAGTCCGGCCGCGCTCGTCATGTCCCGCTGGGTGTAGCGCTGGACGACGGTCAGCAGGTGCGCCGCGATCGCACCGGCGGTCCAGTCGGATCCGGGCACGGGGTGCTTCGCCGGCGTCACCGACAGCAGGGCGGCGAACCTCCGGTGAGCCTGGTGCAGCCTGTCCCAGAGCTCGTCGCCGTCGGTGCGGACGAACTCGTCGTAGGCCGTCAGCGACATCAGGTGATCGTCATTCCGCCATCGACCGGCAGCGTCTGCCCGGTGATGTAGCCGGCGGCGTCGGAGGCCAGGAAGACCACGGTCGCGGCCAGCTCCGTCGGGTCGCCCTTGCGCCCCATCGGGTTGCGGTGCATCTGGGACTCGAGGTAGCCCGGCGGGTACTGCTCGGTCATCTCCGAGGTGAAGAAGCCCGGTGCGATGGCGTTCACCCGGATCCCCTTGCGGCCGGTCCACTGCTGGGCGAGGTCGCGGGTCAGGCCGATCAGTCCGGCCTTCGAGGCCGCGTACGCCGCCTGGGGGAGGCCGGCCGTGGTCAGGCCGAGCACCGACGAGATGTTGATGATCGACGAACCCGTCCCCATCACCCGGCCGCAGGACTGGGCCATCCAGTAGCACCCGTTGAGGTTGACGTCGATGACGTTGCGGAACTGCTCGGGCGTCTCGCGGGTGGCCGGCACGGCCGTGCCCACGCCGGCGTTGTTGACCAGGATGTCGACCCGGCCGAACTCGGAGACGGCCGCGTCCACCAGCGCCTGGCAGGAAGCCGGGTCCGCGACGTCGGTGGCGACGCTCAGCGCCCGGCGGCCGGCGGCCTCGACCAGGGCCGCGGTGTCGGCGAGCCTGTCGACCCGACGGGCGCCGAGGACGACGTCCGCGCCCGCCTCCGCCAGAGCCTGGGCGAAGGCCACGCCGAGCCCGGAGGAGGCGCCGGTGACGATGGCGACCTTCCCGTCGAGACGGAACAGATCGTTGATCCCGGGCGCTGCGTTCGTTGAGGTTGCCATGGCCCTGATCATGCCGGATCGGTCTCGAAACTGGCAGGCGCGTCCCGCTCAGCGTGTCCGGTGCAGGCCCGACTGGTGCACGCGGGTCCTGCTCGGCGGATCCTTCTCGAGCAGGAACGCTGGCCGGAACGGGCGCGCCACGAAGTTGCCGGTGCAGTTCGGGCAGGTGCCCCCGAGGCACCCGTCGGCGCAGTCGGCGCAGAAGGTGCACTCGTAGGTGCAGATCCGGGCATCCGGGGACTCCGGCGGAAGTGCGCAGTCGCAGCACTCGCAGGTGGGTCTCAGCTCGAGCACGGCACCTCCCCCGAGTGCCGGGGGTGGGGTCTCAGCTCAAGCACGGCAGCACCTCAGGCTCCCAGCGATGCGTGGTACTGCCGGGACCTCCACGCCGACTCGACCATGTCCCGCAGGTCGTGACGCATCTGCCAGTCCAGGTCGCGGGCCGCCAGGGTGCCGTCCGCGACGATCCGGGCCGGGTCCCCGGGCCGCCGCGGGATGATCTCGGGGTCGAAGGCGATCCCGCTCACCTCACGGACGGCGTTCATGATCTCGGCCACCGAGGACCCCGCGCCGCTGCCCAGGTTGTAGACGCGCTCCAGCGGCTCGCCGTTCTCCAGGTGCCGAGCAGCGACCGCGTGCGCCGCGGCCAGGTCGGCGACGTGGACGTAGTCGCGGACGCAGGTCCCGTCTGGGGTCGGGTAGTCGTCGCCGTAGATCTTCGGGGTCCGTCCTTCGAGGAGAGCGTTGAAGATCAGCGGGAACAGGTTGTGCTGGCTGTCGTCGAAGAGGTCGTCGGCCCCGGAGCCGACGACGTTGAAGTAGCGCAGGGACGTGTGCTTGAGGCCGGTCGCGACCTCCTGGTCGCGGATCAGCCACTCACCGATCAGCTTGGTCTCGCCGTACGGCGACTCCGGTACGGTCGGCAGGGCCTCGGTGACCAGGTCGACGTCGGTGGTCCCGTAGCAGGCGGCGCTGGACGAGAAGACCATCTTGTCGGCCCCGGCCTGCGCCATCGCGTCCAGGACGCTGACGGTCCCGGTGACGTTCTGGGTGTACGCCACCAGCGGGACGTCGACCGAGACGCCGGCCGCCTTGAAGCCGGCCAGGTGGATCACCCCGTGGACGTCGTGCTCACGCATGATCCGCACCAGCAGCTCGGTGTCCAGGATGTTGCCTTCGTAGAACGGCACCTCGTCCTGGACGAACCGGCGGTGGCCGGTGTCCAGGTTGTCGATCACCACCGCGGGAACGGAGACGTCGCCCAGCGCACGTACGACGTGCGATCCGATGTACCCGGCGCCGCCGGTGACCAGCCAAGACATGGCCTCAGCCTAGGACCCGGAGCCTCGGTACGACGGGCCGACCCACCAGCTCGACCTTGGTGACGAACGGTGACGTCATCGCCCGGACCAGGGCCCCGTAGGCGAGCCCGAAGGTGATCTCGTCGCCCACCCGGACGTCGTGGTCCCCGACGTCCAGGACCAGGTGGTCGCTGCTCATCCCCAGGATCTCGATGCCGGCCGGCGGTGCCAGTCCGTCGAGGTCGACGTCCTGACGACCCAGCGCGACGATGGCCTGACGCACCGTCGCCGACCCGCTCCGGCCGGTCCGCGGTGCCGCCGCTCCGAAGGCGGCCTGGGCGCGTTCTCCCCAGGGCTGCGAGGGTTTCTCGGCGAGCTCGATCACCTCGCCGACCAGCCTGAACACGTCCGTGGCCAGGCCCGGGACCGGGGTGCGGTGCAGCGGCTCGACGCCGAGCAGGATCGCCTCGCCCAGCCTCAGGTCGTTGACCCTGCCGACCGAGCTGGTGCTCGAAGCCCAGTCCAGGTTGGCCGAGTTTCCTCCGGAGACCACGTCCAGCCGGATTCCGTGCGTCGCCTCGACGGTCTCGACCAGAGCGCTCAGCACGCCCATGTTCCGGTCGTCGGGCACGACGCCGCTCTGGCAGGCGAGGTTGGTACCCAGGCCGACCAGCCGGAGTGCGTGCAGGCTCCCGACGTACCTGACTGCTGCGGCGACGTCGTCGGTGGCGATCCCCTCCCGGAGATCGCCGAGCTCGACCATGAGGACCACGTCGTGGGTGCGGCGCTGGGATTTCGCGGCCCGGTCGAGGCCGTGGAGCACCGTCCGCTCGGTGTTGAACGAGACGTGGGCGGTCCCGACGACCTGGTCGACCTGGCTGAGCATCGGGGAGCGGATCAGCGTGCGTGACGCCGGCTCCACAAGCTCAGCCAGGCGCGCCAGGTTGGGGACCCGGGAGTCGCCGAGGCCTCGGGCGCCGCCCCGGAGCATGGCCGCGCCGACCCCGGGCGACCCCAGGACGGCCTTGGTGACACCCGTGACGTCGATACCGCGTGGCGCCAGCCGGTCGACCAGCGTCCGGGTGTTCTGCTCGACCTTGTCCAGGTCGATCTCGATCCGTGGTGCCGTCACCGGGGGCGCGAGGCGATCGGCGCGAGCACCGGGAAGGCCTCCAGCACCATGGACACCAGCTCGCTGCCCGGCCGGGTCAGCGGGTCGGTCACCGGGAGACCGAGGTCGGCGTGGTGCTCGGCGATCGAGGTGCTGAGCTCGTCGGCGCTCATCTCCTCGTGGTTGATGGTCACCCCGATGACGCGGGTGTCGGCGAAAGCCTCGATCAGGGCGATCTCGCTGGCAGCGGTCGGCATCGGCATCATCGGGAAGTCGCCCAGGACCCGGCGGGCCGGCGCGTGCTGCACGATCACGCCGTCAGGACGGCTGCCCCGGAGGATGTGCCCCGAGCTCAGGTACGCCGGGTGGCTCAGTGCGCCCTGGCCCTCGACCACGATCACGTCGGGAGCCTCGCCCTCGAAGGCACGCACCACCTGGTGCTCGACCTCGCCGGAGATGAACTGGGGGACCATCGCGTCCAGGGCGGCCCCGTACTTGCCACCCTGGATCAACGTGGTCTGGCCGGTCCCGACCATGACCGCCTTGACGCCGGCCTCGTTGAGGGCCTGCACCAGGAGGGTCGCGGTGGTCCGCTTGCCGATCGCGCCGTCGGTCCCCAGGATCGCGATCACCGGGCAGGTGACCTCGAAGATCCGGCCGGAGAAGAGGTGCAGGTCGCGGGTGTCCTTGGGGCGGCGCACGTCGGTGATGGTGACGCCGGCGATCAAGGCGGCGGCCACGAACTCGGCGTCGTCGTTGAGGAACTCGTGCAGGCCGTTGATGATGTGCATCCCGCGGGCGATGCCGTCGAGAAGGACGACCCGCTGGGAGTCGGAGAGCAGCCCGTCGGCCGGGGCGACCCCGCAGATCAGGTAGTCCGGGACCCGCCCGGCGTGCGCGATCGACTCGGCCAGCGACGCCAGCACCGGGATCCCGTTCGGGGTCCCGTCGAGGAACTGCCCGGCATCGACCCCGGCCTGCAGGCTGTCGATGACGCTGAGGATCTGGTACTTCTCCGAGTGCCGGACCAGGCCGTTGGCGGTCTTGCCGTCCTGCTCGCCGAACTGGGCCTCGCAGTAGACGACAGCGGTGCTGCCCACGGGCAGGGCGAACGGGACCGCCGGGACCTGGTCGGTGGCGGGCACGGCGAAGGGCGAATTGCTGGGGAGCGTGGGCATGCGGTTCCTCTGAGAAGTCCCAGAGGAGGCGACGGCTAGAGGTCTGCCCTGAGGTGGCGGCAAGAGTGCCGACCGACCCAGGGTAACCGGTGACCCATGATTCCTCGGTATCCTGACTCGCCCCTCCGTGACGGCTGGACTGACAAAAAGGACATGATGAGCGAGCGCGAAGAGCAGGTCGGGTACGACGTCCACGCCACGGAGGCCAAGTGGCTCCCGGTGTGGAACGAGCTCGACCCGTTCCGGGCTGACGACCAGTCGCCCCGGGAGAAGCGCTACGCGCTCACGATGTTCCCGTACCCCAGCGGCGACCTGCACATGGGTCATGCCGAGGTCACCGCGCTGCACGACGTGCTGGCGCGCTACTGGTGGCTGCGCGGGTACGAGGTGATGAACCCGATGGGGTGGGACTCGTTCGGGCTGCCGGCGGAGAATGCCGCGATCCGCAACAACGAGCACCCGGCGACGTACACCTACGCGAACATCGAGACCCAGGCCGCGTCGTTCAAGAAGTACGCCGTCTCCTTCGACTGGTCGCGGCGGCTGCACACCTCCGACCCGGAGTACTACCGCTGGACCCAGTGGCTGTTCCTGAAGTTCCGCGAACGAGGTCTGGCCTACCAGAAGTTCTCCCCGGTCAACTGGTGCCCCAACGACCAGACGGTGCTCGCCAACGAGCAGGTGGTCGACGGCAAGTGCGAGCGCTGCGGGGCCGAGGTCACCAAGCGCGAGCTGAACCAGTGGTACTTCCGTATCACCCAGTACGCCCAGGAGCTGCTCGACGACCTCGACGTGCTGGCGCCGACCTGGCCCGATCGGGTCGTCACCGCCCAGCGGAACTGGATCGGTCGCTCCGAGGGGGCCCACGTCGACTTCGTGGTCGAGGGCCGCGCCGAACCGTTGACCGTCTTCACCACCCGGCCCGACACGATCTTCGGGACCACCTTCATGGTCGTCGCGGTCGACGCGGCACTGGCCGAGGAGCTGGTCACCCCGGAGCAGCGCCCGGCCTTCGAGGCGTACCGCGAGGAGATCCGAGCAGCGTCCGACATCGAGCGGCTGGCCAGCGACCGACCCAAGACCGGCGTGGACCTCGGCATCACCGCGACCAACCCGGTCACCGGTGAGTCCATCCCGGTCTGGGCAACCGACTACGTGCTGGCCGACTACGGCACCGGCATCGTGATGGGCGTCCCGGGTGGCGACCAGCGCGACTGGGAGTTCGCGACGAAGTTCGGCCTGCCGATCGTTCGGACCACCCAGCCGCCGTCCGACTGGGACGGCGAGGCGTACGCCGGTGAGGGCGCCACCATCAACTCGCCCGCGGCCGGCGCCGCCTCGGCGCTGGACATCAACGGCCTCGGGGTCGCCGAGGCCAAGAGCGCGACCATCGCGTTCCTGGACCGGGCGGGCACCGGACGGGGGACCGTCAACTTCCGGCTGCGCGACTGGTTGCTGAGCCGCCAGCGCTACTGGGGCGTCCCGATCCCGATCATCCACTGCCCCACGTGCGGCGAGGTCCCGGTGCCCTACGACCAGCTCCCGCTGGAGCTGCCGGAGCTGCGCGGCGCCGACCTGAAGCCCAAGGGCACCTCGCCCCTGGCCGCGGCCACCGACTGGGTCAACGTCGACTGCCCCCAGTGCGGCACGGCCGCCAAGCGGGACAGCGACACGATGGACACGTTCGTGGACTCGTCCTGGTACTTCCTGCGCTACTGCTCCCCGAACGACGACACCCAGGCGTTCGACCCGGCGCTGGTCAACGCCTGGATGCCCGCTGACCTGTACGTCGGCGGCGTCGAGCACGCGGTCCTGCACCTGCTGTACGCCCGGTTCTTCACCAAGGTGCTGGCGGACATGGGCCTGCTGGACTTCCGGGAGCCGTTCGCCGGCCAGCTGAACCAGGGCTTCGTGATTAACCGCGGCAAGAAGATGAGCAAGTCGCTCGGCAACGGCGTCAACCTGGGCGACCAGCTCGCCGAGTTCGGCGTCGACGCGGTCCGGCTGACGCTGGTGTTCGCCGGCCCGCCCGAGGACGACATCGACTGGGCGGAGATGTCGCCGGGCGGATCGCTCCGCTTCCTGCAGCGCGCCTGGCGGTTGTCCGGTGACGTCACCTCGGCACCCGGTACGCCGTTCGCCCCGGAGGGCGGCGACCTGGCGCTGCGCAAGCTGACCGCACGTACCCTCCACGACGCCGCCGAGCTGGTCGAGTCGTTCCGCTACAACGTGATGGTCGCCCGGGTGATGGAGCTGGTGAACGCCACGCGCAAGGCGATCGACTCCGGCGTCGGCCCGGCCGACCCGGCCGTGCGGGAGGCGACCGAGGTCGTCGCGATGCTGCTGTCGATGGTCGCCCCGTACACGGCGGAGGAGATGTGGGAGCGCCTCGGTCACCCGCCGACGGTGGCCCGGGCCTCGTGGCCGGACGTCGATCCGGCTCTGCTCGTCGAGGACGCGGTCACTGCGGTGGTCCAGATCCAGGGCAAGGTCCGCGCTCGGCTGGAGGTCTCCCCGGACATCTCCGAGGCAGACCTGGAGGCACTGGCCCTGGCCGACGAGAACGTGCTCAAGGCCCTGGACGGTGCGGCCGTGCGCAAGGTGATCGTCCGGGCTCCCAAGCTCGTCAACATCGTGGTCTGACCCGACTAGGCTGCCGCCATGACCGTCCGGCTCGTCACCGACTCGACCGCGTCGCTCACCGCCGAGGCGGCAGCCGCGCGGGCGATCACGGTCGTCCCGCTGCAGGTCGTCATCGGCGCAGCGTCGTACGACGAGGGTGTCGAGGGCGGGGTGACGCCGGCGATGCTCGCGGAGGCGCTCCGAGCCTGGACACCGGTCAGCACGTCGCGGCCGAACCCGGACGAGATGCTGGAGGTCTACGAGAAGCTGGCTGCTGAGGGGGCCACCGAGATCGTGTCGATCCACCTCTCGGCCGACCTCAGCGGCACCTTCGAGTCCGCCCAGCTTGCCGCCCGACGATCACCGGTCCCGGTGCACGCGGTCGACAGTCGCCAGGTCGGAATGGCCATCGGGTTCGCCGTGAACGCGGCGGCCGACGTGCGTGATGCCGGCGGGTCCGCCGCCGAGATGGTGGCGGCCGCGCGCGATCGCGCCGCGTCGTCGACCTCGTTGTTCTACGTCGACACCCTGGAGTACCTGCGCCGGGGCGGACGGATGGGCGCGGCCGCTGCTCTGCTCGGGTCGGCCCTCGCGGTCAAACCGATCCTCAGGGTCGAGGACGGCCGGGTCGGACCGTTCGAGCGGGTGCGTACCTCGGCCAAGGCGCTGAGCAGGTTGGAGGAGCTCGCCGTCGAGGCTGCCGGTGAGGCCGAGGTCGAGGTCGCCGTCGCGCACCTGGAGAGTCCGGCACGCGCAGCGACCCTGGCCGAGAAGCTGGGTACCCGGTTGGCGGCCGGGCTCGGTGACCGCGAGGTCTCGGTCGGCGAGATCGGCGCGGTGCTCGGAGCGCACGTCGGTCCCGGCATGGTCGCGGTCTGCGTCGCCCGCCGCTCCACCCACACCTCGACCTAACGGGGCCGGTCTCCACAGCCCCGCTGCGGTCCCGGCACCGGCCCGGGTGTGTTCCTTAGCGTCGCGGGATGCGCCGTGACTCTGCTGAAGCTGCCGCCGCCGTCCGTGAACGAATCGCCCAGCTGGGCCGGGACCTGGGACGGGCTGCACGGGTGGACCCGCCCGATCAGGAACCGACGGCGACCCTGGTCCCTCGCCCCGGGAGGCACGCGCTTCCCGACCTCCGGTCCCGCTTCTCCTGGACCCCGGCTCACCTGGGGGTCGTCGCCGTGCTGGTCGCTGCGGCTCTCTGCCTGCTCGCCTGGTCGGTGCTGCACCGGGCTCCGCAGGAGATCAGCGCACCGGTGCCGGGCCCGGCCGCCAACGGAGCTCCGTTGCTGGTCTCGGCGACGCCGACGACGTCCGCGGACCGGTCGGTGGTCATCGACGTCGCCGGGAAGGTCCGACGCCCCGGTGTGGCCACCTTGCCCGGTGGCTCCCGGGTGATCGACGCGCTGCGTCGTGCGGGGGGAGCGCGTCGCGGGGTCGACCTCAGCACCCTGAACCTGGCCCGTCCCCTGGTCGACGGCGAGCAGATCCTGGTGGGGGTGTCGGGAGCGACGGGCAGGTCGGCGAACGCCGCTGGTCCGGCGCCCGCGGACGGTACCCTGGTGAACCTGAACGCCGCGTCGGCCGAGCAGCTGGAAGGTCTGCCGGGGGTCGGCCCGGTGACGGCCGCGAAGATCGTCGAGTGGCGGACCGGGCACGGTGCGTTCACCGCGGTCGACGAGCTCCTCGACGTGGACGGGATCGGCACCAAGACCTTGGCTGAGCTGGCGCCGCACGTCACCTTGTGATCGACCAGCAGGTCCCGTCAGGACTCCGGGCCGCTGACCTTCGTGCGTTGGCCCTGGCCAGCTGTGCCTGGGCAGCCGCGCTGGCGTCGTGGTCAGGAGCGGGGCAGCTGGTCCTGCTGGTGGCCGTTGCTGGCGCGGCCGGGACGTCCTGGGGCTGCTGGCGCGGCGGCCGCTGGCTGCCGGGGGCGGCGGTGGTCCTGGTCCTGGTCGGCGGGTGCATCTCGGTGGCTCTCGCTCGGGCCGCGACGCAGGAGAGCCCGGTCCACCGGCTGGCCGCGACCAGCGCGTCGGTGACGGCAGTCGTCCGGCTGGCCTCGGACCCGGTGCTGCGCACCAACCGGTTCGGGAGCAGGACCACGGCCGAGGCCGCCGTCCTCGACGTCCGGGCGCCGAGCCTGCACCTGCAGCTGGACGTTCCGGTGCTGCTGGTCCTCGGCGAGGACGCTGCCGCGGTGCGCCGGGGAACGGTGCTGCGGGTCCGCGGCACCCTGCGGCCCTCGGACCGGCCGGAGCGGGCTGCAGTGCTGCAGGCCCGGACCGCCGCCCAGGTTCTGGCGCCACCGTCGGGCCTGACCGCCGTCGGCAACCGGGTCCGCCGTGCTGTCCGGGAGGCGGTTGCCGACCAGCCGCCGGGTCCACGCGCCCTGGTGCCGGCCCTGGTGGACGGCCAGGACGGTGACCTGCCGACGCACGTGGTCGACGACTTCCGGACCACCGGGATGACTCACCTGCTCGCGGTCAGCGGGACGAACCTGACCCTGATGGTCGGCTTCCTGCTGGTCCTGGCGCGCTGGATCGGCGTCCGCGGGTACGCCCTGGTCGGGGTCGGTCTGGTCGGCGTCGCCGGCTTCCTGGTCCTGGCCGGGAGCGAGCCGAGCGTGCTCCGGGCCGCAGCGATGGGGGTCGTCGCCCTGGTCGGGCTGTCCGCCGGCGGCCGTCAGCGCGGCCTGCGGGCCCTGGGGATCGGCGTGCTGCTGCTGGTCCTGGCAGCACCGGGACTCGCACGTTCGGTCGGGTTCGCCCTCTCGGTCGTCGCCACCGCGGCGATCCTGCTGCTGGTTCCGCGCTGGCGGGCCGCTCTGGCCCGGTGGCTGCCGCGCTGGCTGGCCGAAGCGATCGCCGTGCCCCTGGCGGCGCAGCTCGCGTGCACGCCGTTGGTGGCAGCGATCTCGGGTCAGGTCAGTCTGGTCGCTGTCGGAGCGAACCTCCTGGCGGCACCGCTGGTCGCCCCGGCGACCGTTCTCGGGCTGCTCGGTGGGCTGGTCGCCCTGGTCCAGGTGCCGGCCGCCCAGGTGGTGGCGGCGCCGGCCGGGTGGGCGGCCCAGGGGTTGATCGCGATCGCCGAACGCGGAGCCGCGTTGCCGGTACCGGCGCTCGCCTGGTCGGGCAGCCCGACGGCGATCGGTGTCCTGTCGGCGGCCGCCCTGGTCGGCGCCGCTGGGCTGCACCGGCTCCTGGCGCGCCGCGGCTCCAGCCTGCTGGCGGTCCTCGTCATGGTGGCAGCGGTGCTGGTGCCGCTCCCGACGCCGGGGTGGCCACCGCCGGGCTGGGTCGCGGTGATCTGCTCGGTCGGTCAGGGCGACGGGATCGTGCTGCGGGTCTCCGAGCGCGCGGCGGTGGTCGTCGACGCCGGACCAGAACCAGACCTGATCGACGGGTGCCTGAGGAGGTTGGGCATCCGCACGGTGCCGGTGGTCGTGCTGACCCACTTCCATGCCGATCACGTGGACGGACTGCCCGGGGTGCTGCGGGGGCGGCGGGTCGGGGAGATCGTCACCACCTCGTTGGCCGACCCGGTCGGCGGTGCGGCCCAGGTGCAGCGGATCGCCGGCCGCGCCGGGATCGGTGGCCGGGCGCTGAGGGCGGGGGAGGTGACCACCCTGGGGGCCTTGCGCTGGCAGGTTCTGGCGCCGTCGGCGACGACGTACCCGGACTCGGAATCACCCCCGAACGACGCGAGCGTGGTGCTGCTGGTCGAGGTGGCCGGGGTGCGCCTCCTGCTGTCGGGTGACCAGGAACGTCCGTCCCAGGCCGAGCTGCACCAGCAGTACCCCGGGCTGCGGGCGGACGTGCTGAAGGTGGCCCACCACGGCAGCAGCAAGCAGGACGAGGATCTCGTCCGGAGCCTCGGGGCGCGGGTGGCGCTGATCTCGGTCGGGGCCGGCAACGACTACGGCCACCCTGCGGTCGCGACCCTGGACCTCCTGCGGGGTGCGGGCCTCCAGGTCCACCGGACCGACGTGGAGGGTGATCTCGCGGTCACCGTGAGCAGGTCGGGGGCCCTGGCCACGGTGGTCCGTCCGTCGGGTGTCCGGCCTCCGTGAGAGGCTGCGGTCATGGCTGGACCGGATCCCTCCCAGGTGCTCGGCCGGATCACGTTGGTGACCGGTCCCGAGGAGTTCATGGCCGAGCGGACGGTGCAGTCGGTGCGCGCCGCCGTACGCCGTGGCGACCCGGAGGCGGAGTTCAGCGAGACCTCGGCCGACGTCCTGACGATGGCCACCCTGGGCGAGCTGGCGGCACCGTCGCTGTTCTCCTCGACCCGGTGCGTGGTGGTCCGGTCCTTCGAGGACCTGCCCGAGGAGTCGGTCGCGGGGCTGCTGGACTACGTGGCCGCGCCAGCCGACGACGTCGCCTTGGTCCTGGTCCACGGGGGTGGGGCCAAGGGCAGCGGTGTGCTGACCAAGCTCCGCAAGATCGACTACGTGACCGAGGTGAAGTCGGTCGCGCTGACGGCTCGGGAGTACCCCAACTTCGTGCTCGGTGAGCTCCGGCTGCACCAGGTCAAGATCGACGCCGACGCTGCCGCCTTCCTGGTCCAGGCGATCGGCCAGGACCTGCGATCGCTCTCAGCAGCCTGCAGCCAGCTGGCCAGCGACTTCGCCGGCCAGCCGATCGGCATCGAGATGGTGAAGACCTACTTCGGTGGCCGGGCCGAGGCCAAGTCGTTCGCGGTCGCGGACCACGCCCTCTTCGGGCGGCCGGCCAAGGCGCTCGAGGAGCTGCGCTGGGCGCTGGACGGCGGCACCCCGCCGGTCCTGATCACCAGTGCCGTAGCCGGCGCGCTGCGCAGCCTGGCGAAGTACAAGGCGGCCCCGCGCGGGAGTCGCAACGTCGACCTGATGCGCGAGGTCGGAGTTCCGAGCTGGAAGCTCGACATCGTCCGGGACCAGGCCAAGGGCTGGGACGAGCCGGGAGTGGCGCGGGCGATCCGGCTGGCGGCCAACGCCGATGCTGACATCAAGGGCAAGGCGCACGACCCGGCGTACGCGCTGGAGAAGCTGGTGCTGGACGTCGTCGCCGCTCGCGAGCTCCGGGCCTGAGACGACGAGAGGCGCCCACCGCAAGCGGTGAGCGCCTCCCGGCAGAATCTGTGACCTCAGAGAGAAGCGGCCTGCTTCTGGATCGAGGACTTGCGGTTCGCAGCCTGGTTCTTGTGGATGACGCCCTTGGACGCAGCCTTGTCGAGCTTGCGGCCGGCCTCGGCAGCGAGGGTCTTGGCGTCGTCGGCGTTGCCGGCCTCGACGGCCTCGCGGAACTTGCGCACAGCGGTCTTCAGGGCCGAACGGACGGCCTTGTTGCGCTCGTGCGCGCGCTCGTTCTGGAGGTTGCGCTTGATCTGGGACTTGATGTTTGCCACGGAGGCTCACCTGTCTGTTGATGCTGGGTTACGGAAAGAAATCTGAGGGTGTCGTACGCGGCCTAAGGACTGGCCCAGACACGAGGGGAGACGATACCAGCGGAGCGCGGTTGCGCCCAAATCGCTGGGCTTCCGCGCTACCGGCCGATCTGTCCCGCGTCCACGACCCGGTGGCCCGCGGTGCCGGCCTTGGCCTCGCGGACCATCGCGGCGGCGATGTCGGTGGCCCGGTTCGGCCGGAACTTGCCGAGCAACGGTCCCACGGCCCGCATCGCGACCAGTCCGAGGGATTCGCCCGGACGGTTGCTGTCCGGGCGGTGGCCGTCGATCATCGAAGGGCGGAACGCGATCGTGGTCGGGATCCCGGAGGCCGCGACGTCGCGTTCGGTCTCACCCTTGACCCGGTTGTAGAAGATCCGTGAGCCCGCCGAGGCGCCGAGCGCGGTCACGTGCAGGAACTGGCTGGCCCCGGCACGGTGGCCGGCCTCGGCCAGCGCGACCACGGCGTCGTGGTCCACGGCCCGGAACGCGGCCTGGCTCCCGGCGACCTTGATGGTGGTGCCCAGGCAGGAGAAGACGTCGTCGGCCGGCGGCAGGTCCCCGAGGTCGGCGAACGAGACGATCCTCTGCTCGAGCTTCGGTTCGGCCCGGTCGGCGGGGCGTCGTCCGACGCTGACGACGTGGTCCCAGTGGTCGTCGGCCAGGAGCAGGTCCAGCAGCTGCGAGCCGACCAGTCCGGTCGCTCCGGTCATCAGTGCGGTGCGGGTCATGCGCGCCATCCTCGTCGTTGGGTCAGCCACGACCAAGCGGCGTCCGCGGTCCACTGCTGGTGCACCCGGAGGTACGGCGACGTCGGCGGGGCCGGCCGCTGGGTCGCGGCCAGCATGTACCCGCAGACACCGGCGAGCCAGGCATCGATGTGGTCCGGTTCGACGTCGCGGGTCAGATCGCGGGTGGCGAGGACGGCTTCTGCGTCGAGGCCGTCGCCGTGGGCGGAGATGAGCAGGTCGACGGTGTCCTGCCAGATCGTTCCGAGGGCCGGCCAGTTCCAGTCGCAGGCCAGGGTGCGCCCGTCGGCGGCGAAGAGGATGTTGTCGTCGCGGAGGTCTGCGTGCACGAAGTGGTCGGCGGGCAGCGTGCCCAGCCGGGCGGCGAGGGCGGCGGCCTCGTCATGGTGCGGCCAGGTGGTCGGTACCGCGGACCAGCCGGTCACCAGGGTCGGCAGGTCCCGGACCAGCGGCACCAGGGCGAGGCCGGACGGGATCGTCCGGGTGGCAGCGGCGATCGTCTCGGCCAGGTCCAG
Organism: Propionibacteriales bacterium; assembly: GCA_026392455.1. Lineage (GTDB taxonomy): Bacteria > Actinomycetota > Actinomycetes > Propionibacteriales > Nocardioidaceae > Marmoricola. The sequence goes on from JAPLCB010000004.1 coordinate 223,543, forward strand.
TGCCCGGTCGAGCTCGGGCGGACGCCACGGTCGACGTGGCTGGCGGGACGGGACGGCCTCGAACCCGAGCAGGACCCAGGACTCCTGGCGGCTGAACCAGTCCAGCCGCGGCGCAGGTACTCCGTCACCGAGGGCGACCACCGTGTCGATCTCCTCGGAGTACGACGCGGCGATCTCGGCCTGGGCCACCTTGCTGGCTGCCTTCACGAAGACCTGGGACCCGTCGGCCCCCGTCAGCACCGACGCGAACCCCGCGGTGAACCCGCCGTTGCGCGACTCCGCCTTCACGACGGGGGAGCCGAGCTCGTCCTCGACCAGGGCCCGGACCTCCTTGGGGAGGAACTTCCACTCCAGCCGCAAGGCGGTCTTCCCGTGCGGGACGGCTGAGGGCGACATGGGCGCGATTCAAGCAGACCCGCCCAGCGACCGACCGACGGTTGCCACGCCTGCCGCCTCACCAGGTCCGTTTCGCCCGGTCTCGGTGGCAACCGTCGCTCCCACGCTCAGGTCGTGATGCCCGCGGCTTCCTCGAGCTCGACGAGGGCCGCCTTGATGGCGTCGGCGAGCTGGTCGAGGTCCGGGGCCACCTCGGGGGTGCTGACGAACCCGAAGTCGACGTGCTCGAGGTAGCTGAAGACGGTGATGTTGAGGGCGACGTCGAGGACCAGGGGCCCCATCGGCAGCAGCGAGAGCAAGGGTGCGGTCGCCATGTAGAGGGGGAACGGCGGTCCTGGGACGTTGGAGACCACCAGGTTGATCGGCGCCAGGTTGTTGGCCAGTCCGCTGGCGGTGTACGCCCGGGAGGCGATCGTCAGCAGGCCCGGGGGAGTGATGTCGGGCAGCTGCATGATCTGCCGGGCGCTGAGCGCCTTCGCCATCTCTTTGGCGCCCTGGGAGCTGGCGTAGATCGCCCGGATCCGCTCGCCCGCGTCGGCGATGTCGGTCGCCATGTTGACGGTCATCGAGGAGACCTGGTTGCCGATCTGGCCTGCCGTGTCCTCGGTCCGCGTGGAGACCGGGATCTGGGCGATCAACGGCTTGGACGGGATGCCCTCGCGTTCGGCGAAGTAGATCCGCAGCGCGCCGGAGACCAGCGCCAGCACGACGTCGTTGAGCTTCACGTCGTAGGCCGTCTTCAGGGCCTTGACCCGCTCGAGCTCGATCCGGGCCCCGGTGATCCGGCGGTGCGGGGACAGGGTGGCGTTGAACCGCGTGGTCGGTGCCGAGAAGAAGGCCGGTGGCTTGTTCTTGTAGTTGCGGACCGCGACCTGCTGGCGGATCGTCTGGTTGAGGATGCCGACGATGCGTGCCGGGGTCCGGACGCCGACATTGACCCAGCCTCCGGCGAGCGCCTTCAGCGGATGCGGGCGACCGGTGCCGATGCCGTGCACCACCTCGTTGGAGGGCGGCCGCGGCTGCGGTTCGACGTCGAGCAGGATCTCGCCCAGGCCGGCGCCGGAGACGCCGTCCACGATCGAGTGGTGCATCTTGGTCAGGGTCGCGACCCGGCCCTTCTGCAGGCCCTCGATCACCCACAGCTCCCACAGCGGTCGGTTCCGGTCGAGCTTGTAGCTCATCAGTCGGCTGACCAGCTCGTCGAGCTCCTTGCGGGTGCCGGGCTGCGGTACGCCGATCCGGCGGATGTGGAAGTCCGGGTCGAGGTTCTCGTCCTCGACGAACCAGGGGCGGTCCATCCCGAACGGTGCCTCGACGACCTTCCAACGCAGCTGCGGCATCTGGGGGAGCCGCTCGATGACGAGCTCGCGGACCCAGTCGAAGCTGAAGTCGGGGGAGTCCTGGGTCTCGTGGATCGCGACCGCCCCGATGTGCATGTGCCAGGCCGGGGTCTCGCCGTACCAGAACGCAGCGTCCAGACCGCTCATCCGCTTCATGAGCGCACTCTAGGGCGCCCGTGCCCCGGGTGTCCCGGGCTCGCCGACGTGGTGTCTCAGCCCGCGTCGGTCGAGGCAGCCCCGTGCGCCAGCGCCTCGAGAAGCGCGTTGTTGAAAGCCGGGATGTCCCCGGGGTTGCGGCTGGTGATCAGGTTGCCGTCGGTGACGACCTCCTGGTCGACCCACTCGGCCCCGGCGTTGCGCAGGTCGGTCTGCAGGCTGGGCCACGAGGTCACCGTGCGGCCGCCGACGACGTCGGCCTCGGCCAGCGTCCAGGCGGCGTGGCAGATCGCCGCGACGGGCTTGCCGCTGGCCACGAACGCCTGCACGAACGCGACCGCGTCCTGGTCCTGGCGCAGCTGGTCGGGGTTGGCGACACCGCCCGGGAGCACGAGCGCGTCGTAGTCGTCGACCGAGCGGTCTCCGACGACGTGGTCGACCTTCCGGGTCTCGGCCCGGTCGAGGTGGTCGAAGGTCTGCACCTCGCCGGACTCGGTGCTGAGCAGCTCCGCGAGGGCGCCGCTGTCGACGACGGCGGTCCACGGCTCGGTGAGCTCGACCCGTTCCACACCCTCAGGTGCGGTGAGGAACGCGACGCGCTTGCCGGTCAGCTGGGCGGTCGGGGTGTCGATCAGTTCAGTCATGGTGCAGGGATGCCCAGAGCGGCGCGGTTCATTCGCTCCGGGCGGGGCAGCCGGCGCGGTACCGCGCCAGCGCGCCGAGAGCCAGCGGCGCCCCTCCCCGACGGCAGCAGCGACCCGGCGACCGGCAGCAGCCAGGCACGCTCCGTGGCCCGACAGGACGTCCCGGATCCGGGACTCCGGCGCCGCGGCGCGAAGAGCCTCCCGGCCGTGGAAGAATGCAGGTTCGCCGTACGCCGAACCCGAGAGTGCTCCGTGTCCACCAAAGCGTCCCTGCCCCAGCCGGGTCAGACCGATCCCGCGATCATCAGGAACTTCTGCATCATCGCGCACATCGACCACGGCAAATCCACGCTCGCCGACCGGATGCTCCAGCTCACCGGGGTCGTCGACGAGCGCGCTGCCCGGGCGCAGTACCTGGACCGGATGGACATCGAGCGCGAGCGCGGCATCACCATCAAGAGCCAGGCCGTCCGGATGCCGTGGACGGTCAAGCCGGGGAACGACGCCGGGGCGCCGCCGGACAACTACGTGCTCAACATGATCGACACCCCCGGGCACGTCGACTTCACCTACGAGGTCTCCCGGTCCCTGGAGGCCTGCGAGACGGCCGTGCTGCTGGTCGACGCCGCCCAGGGCATCGAGGCGCAGACGCTGGCGAACCTGTACCTGGCGCTCGGTGCCGACCTGCACGTGATCCCGGTCCTCAACAAGATCGACCTGCCGTCGGCGCAGATCGAGAAGTACTCCGCCGAGCTCGCCGGCATCATCGGCTGCGACCCCGAGGACGTCCTGCACGTCAGCGCAAAGACCGGCTTCGGCGTGGAGAACCTGCTCGACGAGATCGTGAAGCAGACGCCAGCGCCGGTCGGTGACCCGGACGCTCCGCCGCGGGCGCTGATCTTCGACTCCGTCTACGACACCTACCGCGGCGTGGTCACCTACGTCCGGGTGGTCGACGGCAAGCTGTCGCACCGCGACCGGATCAAGATGATGTCGACCGGTGCCGTCCACGAGATGCTCGAGGTCGGCGTGATCAGCCCCGAGCCGATGAAGGCCGGCGACCTCGGTGTCGGTGAGGTCGGCTACCTGATCACCGGGGTGAAGGACGTCCGCCAGTCCCGGGTCGGCGACACCGTCACCAGCCAGCACCACGGAGCCGAGGACCCGCTCGGCGGCTACAAGCACCCGAACCCGATGGTCTACTCGGGGCTCTACCCGATCGACGGTGACGACTACCCGACCCTGCGCGACGCGCTGGAGAAGCTCCAGCTCAACGACGCTGCCCTGGCCTACGAGCCGGAGACCTCCGGCGCGCTCGGGTTCGGTTTCCGGTGCGGTTTCCTCGGGCTGCTGCACATGGAGATCACCCGGGAGCGGCTCGAGCGGGAGTTCAACCTCGACCTGATCTCGACGACCCCGAACGTGGTCTACCACGTCACGATGGACGACGGCTCCCGGATCGAGGTGACGAACCCGAGCGAGTACCCCGACGGCAAGATCAAGGAGGTGCTCGAGCCGGTGGTGAAGGCGACCGTGCTCGCCCCGAGTGACTACATCGGCGTGATCATGGAGCTCTGCCAGACCAAGCGCGGCACCTTGCTCGGCATGGACTACCTCTCCGAGGACCGGGTCGAGATGCGCTACACCCTGCCGATGGGCGAGATCGCCTTCGACTTCTTCGACCAGCTGAAGTCCCGCACGAAGGGCTATGCGTCGCTGAACTACGAGTTCGACGGCGAGCAGCCAGGAGACCTGGTCAAGGTGGACATCCTGCTGCAGGGCGAGGCCGTGGACGCGTTCAGCGCGATCGTGCACAAGGACGCCGCCTACTCGTACGGCGTGATGCTGGCCGGGAAGCTTCGCGAGCTGATCCCGCGCCAGCAGTTCGAGGTGCCGATCCAGGCGGCCATCGGCGCCCGGGTGATCGCCCGGGAGACCATCCGTGCGATCCGCAAGGACGTTCTCGCCAAGTGCTACGGCGGCGACATCAGCCGGAAGCGCAAGCTGCTGGAGAAGCAGAAGGAGGGCAAGAAGCGGATGAAGATGGTCGGCCGCGTCGAGGTCCCCCAGGAAGCCTTCATCGCTGCTCTCTCGACGAACGCCGAGAAGCCCAAGAAGTAATTCACCCCGCGAGGTCGGTCATCACCTCGTCGCAGACGCAGGAGGCGGCGGCGAGCAGGCCGTTGGCGGCTGCGTTGAGGACCGAGGCCATCGGCATCTGCAGCTTGCTTCCGGATCCAGGGTGTGACTTCATGTTGAGGTGAACTCACCGGAGTGGACGGTCGGGCAGGTGGCCGAGCGTTTCGACCTGCCGACCAACGTCCTGCGGCACTGGGAGACCGTCGGGCTGCTGACGCCCGAACGGGACTCCGCGGACCGCCGCCGCTACCGCCGCGACGACGTGGTCAAGGTCGCGGTGATCCAGCGGAGCAAGGCCGCCGGGATGAGCCTCGACCAGATCCGCACGCTGATGGACTCCGAGGCCCGGGGCCGCCACGAGCTCCTCGAGGCGCACATCGCGGATCTCGACCGTCGGATGGACGAGGTGCGGCGCTCCAAGGAGATGGCCGAGCACGCATTCTCGTGCCGCGAGCACGACGTCACCGCGTGCCCGGGATTCCGCAAGCACGTCGAGGACCTGCTCACCGACTTCTGACGGCGCCGCGATCGTTAGGCTGGAGCCATGCCTGCTCCCGTCGTCGCCCTGCCACCGGGCGTGCTCGGGATGGCGACGCGCGGTGCGGACTGGGCGGCGTGGGTGGAGCGCCTCCCTGGTGTGGTGCGCGACCTGATGGCCGAGTGGGAGTTGCGCCAGGACGGGGAACCCCTGCACGGGTTCACCGCGATCCTGGTCCCGGTGGTCACCCGCAGCGGCCTGATGGCCGTGCTCAAGGTGGGCTTCCCCGACGAGGAGTCGGCCCTGGAGCACCTGGCCCTGACCCGCTGGGACGGGGCCGGGGCCGTGCGGCTGCTCCGGGCCGACCCGCACCGCCGGGCGCTGCTGCTCGAGCACCTGCGCGGGACCGACCTGCGCGACGCGTGGGACGTGGAGGCCTGCGGCATCGTCGCGGGGCTGTACCAGCGGCTGCACGTCCCGGCCCCGGCCCAGTTCCGCCGGCTCTCGGCGGCGCTGGTCGAGCCGCTGACCCAGCTACGGGCGCTGGAGCGCAGCGCCCCGCTTCCGCGTCGGATGGTCGAGCAGGCGGTGTCGCTGGCCGGTGATTTCGTCAAGGACACCGAGACCGACGGTGTCCTGATCCACACCGACCTGCACTACGCGAACGTGCTGAGCGGTGGCCGGGAGACCTGGTCGGCCATCGATCCCCAACCGCTGTCCGGTGACCCGCACTACGAGCTCGCGCCGATGCTCTGGAACCGGTCCGAGGAGCTGGCCGGGGACTTCCGCAACGGCGTACGTCGCCGGTTCCACGCGCTGGTCGACCACTCCGGCCTCGACGAGGACCGGGCCCGCGACTGGGTCGTCGTCCGGATGATGGTGAACGCGGTCGGGCGGCTGCTGGACCGCGGCCCGATCGACACCGCGCTGAGCGCCGACGACTGGCTGACGCTGTGCATCGCGGTCGCCAAGGCGGTGCAGGACTGATGCGCTCTGCGCTGCTGGCGACCGCGTTCGCCCTGGTCGCCGGGTGCTCGAGCGGGCCTGGGTCGACGGGCGCCGGTCCGGTGGCTGCCCAGCCGGCACCGTCGGTCACGACTGCACCCGCACCTACGCCGGTGGTCCGCGCGGCGACCGCCCGCCGTCTGGGACTCGACGCTCTCAAGGCTCTGAAGCAGGACCGGCCGGCGCGGACACTGAGCCTGATCGAGGCCGGGGCCGATGTGAACGTCCAGGACGACATCGACGACTCCGTGTTCCTGTACGCCGGCGCCGAGGGCTACACCGCAGTGGTGGCTGCCGCCGTGGAGCACGGCGCCGACCCCCGGGTGCTCAACAGGTATGGCGGCACTGCCCTGATCCCGGCGTCCGAGCACGCGCACCTCGGCGTGATCCGGCTGCTCCTGGACACCGACGTCGACGTCGACCACGTCAACGACCTCGGCTGGACAGCACTCGGGGAAGCGGTCGCGCTCGGCGACGGCGGACCGCGCAGCCAGGAAGCCGTGCGGCTCCTGCTCGCTGCCGGTGCGGCGCCGAACCCGGTCGACCGGTTCGGACGCACGGCGCTCCAGAACGCCCGGCGGCTCGGCTACGACGAGATCGTGGTGATCCTGGAGCAGGCTGCGACGGACTAGAGGCTGTCGCGCCGGCGGAGCAGGTGGGTCCGCTCGGCCTGGTTCTCCACCAGGGCCAGCGCGTCGTCGTACGCGGCCGTGGCGTCGCCGGTGCGGCCCAGGCGGCGCAGCAGCTCGGCCCGGGTGACGTGCCACGGGTGGTAGGTGGACAGGTCGAGGCGCTCGGTGATCGCGAGCGCCACCTCGGGACCGTCGAGCTCAGCCACGGCCACGGCGCGGTTGAGCTCGACGACCGGGCTCGGCTGGACGACCAGCAGCTGGTCGTAGAGCTGGACGATCTGCGACCAGTCGGTCATCGAGACGTCGAGGGCGTCGGTGTGCACCGCGTTGATCGCGGCCTGGAGCTGGTAGGGGCCGGGCCGGTTGATCGCCAGGCAGCGACGTACCAGGGTGTGGCCCTCGTCGATCAGGGTCGGATCCCACTGCGACCGGTCCTGGTGCTCCAGGGTGACCAGAGCGCCGTCGACGAAGCGGGCCTCGCGCCGCGCCTCGGTCAGCAGCATCAGGGCCAGCAGGCCGCCGAGCTCGGGATCCTCGATCAAGCCGGTCAGCTGACGGGTCAGCCGGATCGCCTCGGTGCAGAGATCGACCCGTACGCCGGTCCCGCTGCTGGCCAGGTAGCCCTCGTTGAAGATCAGGTAGAGCACGGTCATCACGCCGCCGAGGCGGGTGAGCAGGTCCTCCTCGCGCGGGACCCGGTACGGGATCTTCGCGGCTTTGATCTTCTGCTTCGAGCGGGTGATCCTCTGCGCCATCGTGGTCTCGGGGACCAGGAAGGCGTTCGCGATCTCCGCGACCGTGAGCCCGCCGAGCAGGCGCAGGGTCAGGGCGACCCGGTTGTCCAGCGCCAGCGCCGGATGGCAGCAGGTGAAGACCAGCCGCAGCCGGTCGTCAGTGACCGGCCCGGTGTCCTCGTGGGGCCCGTCGTTCTGGTGGGCGTCCATCAGCATCGTGGCCTCCGCGTGCTTCGCGTCGCGCTTGCTCTCCCGCCGGATCCGGTCGATCGCCTTGTTCCCGGCGGTCCTCGTCAGCCAGGCACCCGGGTTGGGAGGAATGCCGTCGCCGGGCCACCGCTCGAGAGCGGTGAGCAGTGCCTCGGCGGCGGCGTCCTCAGCGAGGTCGATGTCCCCGAGACGGCGGATCAGGGTGGCGACCACCCGGCCGTGCTCGGTGCGCACGATCTCGGTGATCCGTGCACTCAGGTCGGCCGGGCCCGGCTCCGAGGGGGAACCAGTCATTCCGATTGGAACGGCCGGACCTCGACGGCGCGGGCGCACGCGGCGGATGCCCGCCGGCCGAGCTCGATCGCCTCGTCCAGATCGGCCGCTTCGATCACCCAGAAACCACCGAGGTGCTCCTTGGCCTCCAGGTACGGGCCGTCGCTGACGACGTTCGCTCCCTTCGCGCCGTCGACGACGGTCGCCGTGCTCGGGTGCTCGAGCCCGCCGCCGAAGACCCAGTGCCCGGAGGCCTCGATCTCCTCGTTGAACCTGCCGGTGGCCTCGAACATCTCCTGCATCTCCTCGGGCGTGGTGTCGCCCAGGGCGTCCCAGTCGTGGATGACGGACAACAGGTACTGGGTCATGCGCGTGCTCCTTCGAGCTCGACCACGCCCTGGAACGGGCGGACCTCGACGATGTTCTTGCAGGCGAACGAGCCGCGGGCCGCGATGGCGCGGGCCTCGTCCAGGTCGGCGGCCTCGATGACCCAGAAGCCACCGAGTGCTTCCTTGGTCTCGACGTACGGGCCGTCGGTGATCACGTTGGCGCCCTGGGTGTTGTCGACGACCGAGGCGGCGGTGACCGGTTCCAGGCCGCCGGCGAAGACGAAGTGGCCGGACGCGACGATCTCGTCGTTGAAGGCTCCGGTGTCGACGAAGGACTGCTGGATCTCGTCCTCGGTCAGGTGCGGGAGGCCCGGCGCGTGAATGACGGACAACAGGTACTGGGTCATGGTGTGCTCCTCGTTCGGGGGGCGTCTGCCCCATCTTGTCGTGAACACCACGAACGGTCCGAGGGCGATACGACAGCTGGCGCAAACATTGTGCCGAGAATCTGGCTGCCGCCTGCGAAACTGAGGTCATGACAACCGTGGTCTCGGTCAATGCGGGCATGCCCCGCGAGGTCTCCTACGAAACGACGTCGCTCCCGACCACCGGCATCGAGAAGCACCCGGTGACGGGGCCGGTCGCGATCACGTTCGCCGGGGTCGCGGGGAACGCGGTGGCCGACACCCGGAACCACGGGGACGAGCACATGCGCGTCTACGCCTACTCGGTGGAGGACTACGCCTGGTGGTCCGCCGAGCTCGGCGCCGAGCTGCGACCGGGCCTGTTCGGGGAACAGCTGACCACCGAGGGCCTCGACCTCAACGCAGCGGTCGTGGGGGAGACCTGGCGGGTGGGGACGGCGCTGCTCCAGATCGCCCACGTCCGGGTCCCGTGCCTGACCTTCAAGGGCTGGATGGGGGCCAACGACCACGACCCGACGGCCTGGGTGAAACGTTTCACCCTGGCAGGCCGGGCCGGACCGTACTTCCGGGTCCTGCAGGAGGGGGTCGTCGCGGCCGGCGATCCGGTCGTGGTCGAGTCGCGGCCCGAGCACGGAGTCACCGTGGCGGAGCTCTTCGCGGCGGTGACGATCGCACCGAGGCTGCTGCCCCGGGTGGCCGCCGTCCCGGGACTGAAGTCCTGGATCTACGAACGCGCCCGCAGCCAGAGTCGTACCTGAGGTCGTACCGTGGTGAGAGACCGTTAACCTAGGCGCGTTCACCACACGTGATCTAGGTTACGTGGAAGCCCCAGTCGTTCCGGAAAGAAGTGAGCCCCTCATGTCTCCCGTCGTGCGTGACCTGTCCGCCATCGAGAACCGTCCGTCGAACATGGCGGTCCAGTTCCGTGACCGGGTCGCCAAAGCCCCGAACGCCGAAGCGTTCCGGTACCCGGTGGCCGACGGGCAACCGTGGGAGTCGTTGACCTGGAAGCAGGCCGGCGACCGGGTCGAGAAGCTCGCCGCCGGGTTGTTGGCCCTGGGGATCGAGTCCGAGCAGCGGGTCGGCATCGCCGCCGGCACCCGGGTCGAGTGGATCGAGGCCGACCTCGCGGTCCTCTCCGCGGGAGCCGCAACGACCACCGTCTACCCGTCGACGATGGCGGCCGACGTGGCCTACATCCTGGCCGACTCGGGTTCCAGGATCGTCTTCGCCGAGGACGACGAGCAGGTCCAGAAGCTGAAGGACCACCGCTCCGAGCTGCCGGACCTGTTCAAGGTCGTGGTCTTCGACGGGACCACCGACGGGGACTGGATCATCGGGCTCGACGACCTCGCGGCGCTGGGGGAGGCCCACCTCGCGGCCCACCCGGACGCCGTCGACAAGGCCGTGGCCGGTATCAGCGGCGACGGCCTGGCCACCCTGATCTACACCTCCGGCACCACCGGCAAGCCCAAGGGCGTCCGGCTGCGGCACAACTCCTGGACCTACGAGGGTGCGGTCATCCAGGCGAACAAGATCCTCGACGAGAACGACCTGCAGTTCCTCTGGCTGCCGATGGCGCACTCCTTCGGGAAGGTGCTGCTCTCGGCCCAGCTCGCCTGCGGGTTCGCCACCGCGATCGACGGCCGGGTCGACCGGATCATCGACAACGTCGGCATCGTGAAGCCGACCTTCATGGGCGCCGCGCCGCGGATCTTCGAGAAGGCCTACGCCCGGATCATCACCATGCAGGCGAGCGAGGGCGGGGCGAAGGAGAAGATCTTCAACGCGGCCTTCGCCGTGGGCAAGAAGGTCGACGAGCTGACGCTGGCCGGCAAGCCGGTGCCGCTGCTGCTCAAGCTCCAGCACGCCGTCTTCGACAAGCTGGTCTTCAGCAAGGTCCGCGACCGGTTCGGGGGACGGGTCCGCTTCTTCATCTCCGGCTCGGCCGCGCTCAACCGCGACATCGCCACCTGGTTCCACGCTGCCGGCATCCTGATCCTGGAGGGTTACGGGCTGACCGAGACCTCGGCCGGTGCCTTCGTCAACCACCCCGACGAGTACAAGATCGGCACCGTGGGTCAGGTCTTCCCGGGAGCCGACGTCCGCCTCGGCGAGGGCGACGAGATCCAGATCAAGGGCCCCAACATCATGGACGGGTACCACAACCTGCCCGACGAGACCGCCGCCACGCTGACCGAGGACGGCTGGTTGCGTACCGGGGACAAGGGTTCCCTGGACTCCGAGGGCTTCCTGACGATCACCGGTCGGATCAAGGAGCTCTTCAAGACCTCCGGCGGCAAGTACGTCGCGCCCCCGGCGATCGAGGCCAAGTTCAAGGCGATCTGCCCGTACGCCAGCCAGTTCATGGTCTTCGGCAACGAGCGGAACTACTGCATCGCGCTGGTCACTCTCGACCCCGACGCCATCGCGGGCTGGGCCGCGGAGAACGGCAAGGCCGGTCAGTCGTACACCGAGATCGTCTCCTCGCCCGAGGTCAACGCCATGGTCACCGGCTACGTCGAGGAGCTCAACGGCCAGCTGAACCGCTGGGAGACCGTCAAGAAGTTCGAGATCCTGGACCACGACCTGACCATCGAGTCCGGTGAGCTGACCCCGTCGCTGAAGGTGAAGCGCAACGTCGTCGAGGTCAACAACAAGGACCTGATCGACGGGCTCTACGCCTAGGAGCGAGGCCAAGCCGAGCTTGCTCGTGCTTGTGCTGAGCGACGACGGCGCCCAGGAGCGCCGCGACGATCACGCCTAAGCGGGTTCATCGCGGCCGCACAGGAACCGCACAGACCCGGCGGGCATGGTCTTCGGTATGAGCGCAGACGAGATCCACGACCACGACCGCGGCCTTTCCCACGACCTCCCGAAGCTGATCGAGCTCCGGGAGCAGAACCTGGGGCGGCGCCGGCTGTTCGGCCTCCTCGGCGGGCTGTCGGCGGCGGGCGTGCTCGCGGCCTGCGGGACCGACGAGGCCGCGAGCGGCACGTCGACGAGCACGACGACCCAGGGCGCCCGGCCCGGAGCACCTCCGGTCGGCGCTGGGAGCAGCACGGCGGTGGCGGACGGCGAGATCCCGGAGGAGACGGCCGGCCCGTTCCCGGGCGACGGGTCCAACGGCAAGAACGTCCTCAGCCAGTCCGGGGTGGTCCGCTCGGACATCAGGTCCAGCTTCGCCGGGGCGACCGGGGTCGCCGAGGGGGTGGCGCTCACGGTGCGGCTCAAGGTGTACGACCTGACCGGTGAGACCACCAAGGCGCTGCCCGGCGCAGCGGTCTACCTGTGGCACTGCGACCGTGAGGGCCGCTACTCGATGTACGACTCCGAGATCGCCGACCAGAACTACCTGCGCGGGGTCCAGGAGGCCGACGGGGACGGGTGGGTGGAGTTCACCAGCATCTACCCGGCGGCGTACGACGGTCGCTGGCCGCACATCCACTTCGAGGTCTACGGCTCGGTCGCCGACGCCACCGCCGCCACCAACAAGCTGCGGACCTCGCAGCTGGCCTTCCCGCAGGAGACCTGTGAGTCGGTCTACGCGACGTCCGGTTACCAGGCCAGTGTCAGCAACCTGGCGCGGACCAGTCTGGACACAGACATGGTCTTCTCCGACGGCTACTCGCTGCAGCTGGCGACGATGACCGGCTCGGTGAGCGAGGGCTACGTGGCGACGCTCAACGTGCCGGTCTGATCGTCGCGGACAGGCACTAGGCTCAGCCAGTGCCATCGACCCTGCCTGACGGAGATCCGGCGCCCGCGGACGGATCGTTGCCGCCCTCGGCCCTGACCGATCTCGCCGAACGATCACTGGGGGCCTACCTGCACGTGCCGTTCTGCGCGGTGCGTTGCGGGTACTGCGACTTCAACACCTACACCGCGACCGAGCTCGGCGGGGGCGCGTCGCAGGCGTCGTACGCCAGCACGGCGGTCCGGGAGGTGGAGCTGCTGGCAGGGGTCCTGCCGGGCGCTCCGGCGGTCAGCACCGTCTTCTTCGGGGGCGGGACGCCGACCCTGCTGCCGAGTGCCGACCTGGTGGCGATGCTCGGTGCCGTCCGCGAGCGGTTCGGGCTGGCCCCGGGGGCCGAGGTGACGACCGAGGCGAACCCGGACAGCGTCACCCCCGAGAGCCTCGCCGAGCTGCGGGCGGGCGGGTTCACCCGGGTCTCCTTCGGGATGCAGTCGGCGGTGCCCTCGGTGCTCGCGGTCCTGGACCGGACCCACGACCCCGAGCGGGTCCCGCAGGCCGTGGCCTGGGCGCGCGACGCCGGGTTCGAGCAGGTCAGCCTGGACCTGATCTACGGGACGCCGGGGGAGTCGGTGGCCGACTGGGAGACCTCGGTCCGGGCGGCGCTGGCCTGCGAACCGGACCACGTGTCGGCGTACTCGTTGATCGTCGAGGACGGCACCGCGTTCGCCCGCAAGGTCCGGACCGGCGTGGTCCCGCTCCCGGACGAGGACGACCTGGCCGACAAGTACGAGGTCGTCGACGACCTGCTCACCGCGTCCGGCCTGGACTGGTACGAGGTGTCGAACTGGGCCCGTGGTGGTCAGTCACGCTGCCGGCACAACGAGCTCTACTGGACGTCGCAGAACTGGCTCGGCGTCGGTCCCGGCGCCCATGCCCACGTCGGCGGGGTCCGCTGGTGGAACGCCAAGCACCCGACCGCGTACGCCGCGCGGCTGGAGGCCGGGGAGTCCCCGGCGCTGGCGCGGGAGGTCCTGGACGCCGAGACCCGGCGGGTCGAGCGGGTGCTGCTCGAGGTCCGGCTGCGGGACGGTTTGGACCTGGCGCTGGTCGATCCTGCCCGGGTCGGGTCCGTCGTCGCCGCCGGGCTCGCCGACGTCACCGGTGGCCGGCTGGTGCTGACCCGGCGGGGTCGGTTGCTCGCCGACGCCGTGGTGCGCGACCTGGTGGGTTGAGGCACCGTAGGGTCGCCCCATGAGCGAACGAGTGGCGGTGTACATCGACTTCGACAACGTGGTCATCTCGCAGTACGACAACGTGCACGGCAAGCAGGCGTGGCGCAACGACGAAGCCCGCAAGCGCACCGGGTCCACTGGTTCGGGCGACCCGGTGGACCTCAAGCTGGCCACGGCCCAGATCGACATCGGCGCGATCATCGACTACGCCGCGTCCTTCGGCACCGTCGCCCTGAGCCGCGCGTACGCGGACTGGTCGGTGCCGGCGAACGCGGCGTACAAGAACGACCTGATGAGCCGGGCGCTCCAGCTGGTCCAGCTGTTCGCGGCCTCGGGGGTGAAGAACGGCGCCGACATCCGGTTGTCGGTGGACGTGATCGAGGACCTGATCCGGCACCCGGACTTCACCCACGTGGTGATCGTCGCCGGCGACTCCGACTACGTCCCGCTCGCGCAGCGCTGCAAGCAGCTGAGCCGTCACGTGGTCGGGATCGGTGTCGCCGGCTCGACGAGCAAGGCGCTGGTCTCGGCCTGCGACGAGTTCATCGACTACGCCGACCTGCCCGGGGTGACGCCGCCACCGGTGCGTCCGGCTGCGGCCGAGAAGGCCCCGGCCAAGAAGGCAGCCAAGAAGACCGCGGCCAAGAAGGCGGTGCCGGCACCCGAGCCGGCCACGCCCGACCAGGCAGCAACCGACCTGCTGGTCCGCGCGATCCGGGTCGGGCTCCAGAAGAGCGACGACGACTGGCTCAACGCCGGTGGGCTGAAGAGCCAGCTGCAGCGGATGGATCCGGCGTTCAAGGAGAAGTCGCTGGGCTTCAGCAGCTTCCGGGCTTTCGTGGAGTCCCGTACCGAGCAGGTCGAGGCCCGCGAGGAGAACAACCAGCTCAAGGTGCGCCTGCGCTAGCCGGTCACGAAGTCGATGAGCTCCTCCACCCGGCCCAGCAGCGACGGTTCCAGGTCGGCGTAGGACTCGACCTTGGACAAGATGTGCTTCCAGGCCCGCGCGATGTCGGCCTGGTCGCGGTGCGGCCAACCGAACTGCTGGCAGATGCCCTTCTTCCACTCGATGTTGCGCGGGACCGAGGGCCAGGCGTCCTTGCCGAGACGCTCGGGCTTCACTGCCGCCCAGACGTCGATGTAGGGATGGCCGAGGATCAGCACGTTCTTGCCGATCGGCGACTTCCGCACGGAGTCCGCGATCCGGCTCTCCTTCGAACCGTGCACCAGGTGGTCGACCAGGACGCCGACCTTCCGGTCCGGGCCGGGGCCGAACGCCCGCAGGTGGGCCGAGAGGTCGTCGATGCCCTCCAGGTACTCGACGACGACACCCTCGATCCGCAGGTCCGCGCCCCAGACCTTCTCGATCAGCTCGGCGTCGTGGCGGCCCTCGACGAAGATCCGGCTCGCTCGCGCTACCCGTGCCTTCGCACCGACGACGGCGACCGACCCCGAGGCGGTCCGGGTCGGGGAGACCGGGCCCTTCTTGTTCGGTGCCACCAGGATCACCGGGACCCCGTCGAGCAGGAAGCCGGGCCCGAGCGGGAAGGTGCGGCGCCGCTGCCGGCGGTCCTCCAGGATCAGGGTGCCGAGGTCGCGCTCGATCTTGACGATCTCCCCGCAGAAGTCGGTCATCACCTCTTCGACGACCTGGCCGATCTCGGCGGTCACCTCCACCGAGCGACCGTTCTTGGGCTTGCGCCAGTCGGAGCTCAGGACGTCGGAGCCGTAGCGGTCACCAGGGTTGCTGAAGGAGGGCACCGGGTAACGCTAGGCACTTCGGCCCGCTCGGGCGCGCAGGCTCGCCTAGGCTCGGCCCATGATGTGGAAGTCGCGGGCGATCCTCCTGGCGGTACTGCTGGTCCTCGGTCTCCAGGGCTCGGTGAGTGCTGCTGATCCGGTGGCGCCGGTGGTCCAGACCGAGCCCGCCGTCACCGGCACCGCCCGGGTCTACTCGACGCTGACGGCTGACCCCGGCACCTGGGTCCCGGCCGCGGCGTCCTACTCCTACCGCTGGCTCCGTGACGGGGCGCCGATCCCCGGGGCGACGGCGCCGACCTACCGACTGACCGGCGACGACCTGACCCACCAGGTCGAGGTGCGCGTGGTCGCGACCGGCCCGGACGGAGGCGTGAGTGCGCCGGCGACGTCCGCGCCCACGGCGTCGGTCGGGGCGGCGGTGTTCACGGTGAACGCCCGACCGACGATCACCGGGGTACGTCGGTGGGGTCGGACCCTCACGGCGGTGACCACCGGGGTGTGGAGCCCGGCCCCGACGACGGTCGTCTA
This sequence comes from Propionibacteriales bacterium, assembly GCA_026392455.1. Classification (GTDB taxonomy): domain Bacteria; phylum Actinomycetota; class Actinomycetes; order Propionibacteriales; family Nocardioidaceae; genus Marmoricola. The sequence continues at coordinate 239,522 of JAPLCB010000004.1, forward strand.
CCGCTGGTTCCGCGACGGCCTGCCGATCAGGGGCGCGGTGCGGGCGACGTACCGGCTGACGGTCGCGGACTTCGGCCGGAAGATCGCGGTCCGGGCCGGTGCGCGTCGGGCGTTCTACACCAACCGGGTGGTGCCGTCGTTCGCGACCGGCCCGATCGGCCACCGGGTGCCGGTGCGCCAGCGGTTCACGTACAGCATCGCGACCCGGGGGGCGATCACCGCTGACCTCAAGGAATTCGCGGCGCTGACGGCCCAGTCGTACGCCGACCCGCGCGGCTGGCGGGCTGCCGGGTACGAGTTCACCCGGGTAGCCCGGGGCGGTGACTTCACCCTGGTGCTCTCGAGCGCCGCGAAGGTGCCGTCGTTCGGCTATCCGTGCAGCAGCACCTGGAGCTGTCGGGTCGGTCGCTTCGTGATCATCAACCAGACCCGCTGGCTGCACGCCTCCCCGGCGTGGAACGCTGCCGGGTTGCCGCTGCGGTCCTACCGGCACATGGTGCTCAACCACGAGACCGGCCACTGGCTCGGGCACGGTCACCTGTCCTGCCCGGGGAAGGGACGACTCGCCCCGGTGATGATGCAGCAGTCGAAGGGCCTGGCCGGCTGTCGGTTCAACCCGTTCCCGCTGGCGTCGGAGCGGTGGACCAGCCGCTAGGAATAGGTGATCGGACTATCTGCTTGTATCGAGAGTGTTCGCGATATATCGTTAACACATCGAGAAGTCCGGCGTGAACAGATCGCCGCCTCGAGTCCGAACAAGGAGAGCTGATGAACTACCGAAACAACACGGAATGGGCTGCTGGCTTCGCCGGCACCCAACGAGAAGGAGTCCGGCGCCAGCGCGGCAACGGGTCAGGTGGCCGCGGACGGCGTCACGAAGGCTGGGGCGGCCCGATGGGTGGCCCGCCGCCGTGGGTCGGCCAGATGTTCGGCCCGCAGTGGGGCGGGCCCGGAGCCGGACGTGGGCGGGGGCGCCCTCGAGCGCGTCGCGGCGACGTCCGCTCCGCCATCCTCGACGTGCTGGCTGCTGCTCCCGAGCCGATCAACGGCTACCAGGTGATCCAGCAGATCGCCGAGCGCACCCAGGACGCCTGGAAGCCCAGTCCCGGCTCGGTCTACCCGACGCTGGCCCAGCTGCAGGACGAGGGCCTGGTCGAGGACGCCCCGGTCGGGCGCAAGACCGTCCAGCTCACCAGCGTCGGTCGCAGCCACGTCGCCGAGAACGCCGCCGAGATCTCCGCGATCTGGGCCGCGTTCGACGAGGACGACGACGACCAGGGGCAGATCGACCTGAAGCAGGTCATCAAGCAGACCGTCGGTGCGATCGTCCAGGTCGCCACCGCCGGGACGCCGGCCCAGCAGGCCAAGGCGGTCGACATCCTGGCCGAGACCCGGCGCAAGCTGTACGGGCTCCTCGCCGAGGGGCCGGACGCCGCCGAGGAGGACTGACTGCCCGGTCTCAGATGAGCGGGAGCTGGCGCCGTACGCCGGGGAGCTGGTCGTAGCCCCGGCGCACGGCGTCGGCCATGTTCTCCGACGGGTACGGCCAGTCGCCGGCCTCGAGCGCTTGCTCCCGGGGCACGCCACGGGTCACCAGGTCGCGGATCGTCTCGGCGACCACCCCGATCGCGGCACGCTGGCCGTAGACGAAGTCCTGGTCCACCACGGTGCCGTGCCCAGGAACGATCCGGGTGCTCGGCAGCGTCAGGCTGAGCACCAGGTCCAGGCTCGTCGGCCAGTCCATCGGGAAGCAGTCGTCCCCGTACCCGGGCACCGGTGACTGTGCCGTCGACTCCTCGACCAGGTCGCCGGCGAAGAGCACGTCCGCGTCCGGGACCCGGATCACGATGTCGCCGTCGGTATGGCCGCGACCCGGGTGGATCAGCTCGAGGGTCCGGTCGCCCAGGTCGACGGCCAGGGCTGAGGAGAACGTCCGGGTCGGCACCACGGCAGCGGTGGCGAGCATCCCGGGTGCACTCGGATGCGGATCGTCCGCGTGCCCGTGGTGGCAATCCGCGACGTGCGCGACCAGGCCCTCGGCGGCCTGCTCGTGGGCGATCAGCTCGGCTCCAGCGCCGGCGAAGACCCCGTTGCCGAGGGTGTGGTCGAAGTGCACGTGCGTGTTCACCGCGGCCACCAGCGGGGCCGAGGAGATCCGTCGCACCGCTTCGAGCGTCTCGCGGCCGAGGGAGTCGGAGGCGTTCGTGTCGATGACCACCAGTCCGGCCTCGCCGGCCACCAGGCCCACGTTGACGTCGTACCAGGGGTAGCGCGCGACCCAGACCCGATCGGCGATCTCGGTGAACTCGGGTCGGGACGTCATGGGCATCACCCAATCATTGCTGGTTGAACCTGTCGAAACCCGTCGCCTAGTAGACTTGGCACTCGATCCGCTGGAGTGCCAAGTCGTGTGGAAGGGGTGACACCGTGGTCGAGGACCGCAAGCTCGCCGTGCTGCGCGCGATCGTGGAGGACTACGTCGCCACCCACGAGCCGGTCGGGAGCAAGACCCTGGTCGAGCGTCACCAGCTCGGTGTCTCCCCGGCGACCGTCCGCAACGACATGGCTGCGCTGGAGGAGGAGGGCCTGATCGCCCAGCCGCACACCAGTGCGGGTCGGATCCCGACCGACAAGGGCTACCGGTTCTTCGTCGACCGGCTGACCACGCTCAAGCAGATGTCGGCGGCCGAGAAGCGGGCGATCTCCGGCTTCCTCGAAGGGGCCCACGACCTGGACGACGTCGTCCAGCGCAGCGTCCGGCTCCTGGCCCAGCTGACCCAGCAGGTTGCCATCGTGCAGTACCCGACCCTGTCCAAGTCGACCATCCGGCACGTCGAGCTCGTCGCACTGAGCACCACCCGGCTGCTGGCCGTGCTGATCCTCTCCACCGGTCGGGTCGAGCAACGGGTCGTGGAGGTGCCGGTCGAGCTCTCCGACGAGCTGCTCGGCGAGCTCCGGGTGAAGATCAACACCGCCGCAGCCGGCGAGCGGATCTCCGACGCCGCTGGAGCGCTCGGGGCGCTCCCGGCCCAGGTCGGTCCGCGCTCCTCGATCACCTACTCGGTCGTCGTGGCGGCGCTGGTCGAGGCGATGTCCGACCACCGCTCCGACGAGCGGGTGGTCGTGGGCGGCACCGCGAACCTGGCCCGCTTCGGCGACAATTTCGACCAGTCGATCAAGCCGATGCTGGAGGCCCTCGAGGAGCACGTCGTGCTGCTCAAGCTGCTGGGCCACGCCACCTCGTCCTCGCACGTGACCGTGCGGATCGGCCACGAAGGTCCGATCGACCAGCTCTCCTCGACCTCCGTGGTCGCCACCGGCTACGGCGCTACCGATGACGCGCTGTCCGTCCTCGGCGTCGTCGGCCCGACCCGGATGGACTATCCCGGGTCGATGGCGGCCGTCCGGGCCGTCGCCAGCTACGTCTCCACCATCCTCGACGAATCCTGAACCAAGAAAACGAGAGCACTGTTGACTACCGATCCCTACGCCATCCTCGGTGTCGAGCGCGACGCGGATGCCGACGCCCTGAAGAAGGCGTACCGCAAGCTTGCTCGTCAGTACCACCCGGACGTGAACTCCGATCCCGGTGCCCAGGAGAAGTTCAAGGAGGTGTCCGCCGCCTACGAGGTGCTCTCCGACCCGGAGAAGCGGCGCGTCTACGACCTCGGTGGCGACCCGTTCGGCGGCCAGGGGGCCGGGTTCGGCCAGGGGGCCGGGTTCTCGTTCACCGACATCATGGACGCCTTCTTCGGTGGCCAGCAGGGGTCCACCCGCGGCCCCCGCTCCCGGCAGCGGCGCGGCCAGGACGCCCTGGTCCGGATCGACCTGGAGCTCGCCGAAGCGGCGTTCGGTACCACCCGTGAGCTGAAGGTCGAGACCGCCGTGGTCTGCACGACCTGCTCGGGGTCCGGTGCTGCCGAGGGCTCGCAGCCGGTGACCTGCACGACCTGTCACGGTCGCGGCGAGGTGCAGCACGTGCAGCGGTCCTTCCTCGGCGAGATCCGGACGCTGCGCCCGTGCGCGGCCTGCCGCGGCTACGGGGAGATCATCCCGGACCCGTGCCGCGACTGCGAGGGCGACGGTCGCCTGCGCGACCGACGCAAGGTGACCGTCTCGATCCCGGCCGGCGTCGACACCGGCACCCGGGTCCAGCTCAGCGGTCAGGGCGAGGTCGGTCCCGGTGGCGGACCTCCGGGCGACCTGTACGTCGAGATCCAGGTCTCGCCGCACAAGGCCTACACCCGCGAGGGCCTCAACCTCCACCGCCGGGTCGTCATCCCGATGACGGCCGCCGCCCTCGGCACCTCGATCGAGCTGCCGCTGCTGGAGGACGACCTGGACACCGAGGAGATCGAGGTCGAGCGGTCGGTGACGATCGACGTCAAGCCGGGGACGCAGTCGGGCGCCGAGCACGTGCTGCGCGGCCGCGGTGTGCCGAGCCTGCGCAGCCAGGCCCGCGGCGACGTGGTGGTCCAGATCGAGGTGGAGACCCCCACCAAGCTGGACGCGCGGCAGACCGAGCTCCTGCGCGAGCTGGCGACGCTGAGGAACGAGGAATCTCCTGAGGGTCGGACCCCGAACGCCCACAAAGGTCTCTTCGGTCGGGTCCGCGACGCGTTCGACCAGCGCTGACCCATGACGCTGCCGGTCTTCCTCGCTGGTGCGGTGACGGGTGCGTCGAGCGGCGACGTGCTCGTCCTGGACGGCGACGAGGGGCGGCACGCCGCGACCGTGAAACGAATCCGGGCGGGGGAGACCATCGTCCTGAGCGACGGCGCCGGGACGACGGCGACGTGCTCGGTGACCGAGGCAGCGAAGTCGTCCTTGACGGTGGTCGTGGACGAGTGTCGTTTCGCCGAGCGAGCTGAGCCGATCGTGACGGTCGTGCAGGCGATCCCCAAGGGCGACCGCGGCGAGCTCGCGGTGGAGGTGCTCACGGAGGTCGACGTCGACCGGATCGTGCCGTGGGCTGCCTCGCGGTCGGTGGCCGTCTGGCGGGGCGACCGGATCGGCAAGGGGCTGGCGAAGTGGCGGGCCACCGCACGGGAGTCGACCAAGCAGGCACGTCGGTCCTGGTTGCCGGAGATCACCGACCTCGCCGGCACCGCCGAGGTGGTGGCGCTGGTCGAGGCTGCCGACCTGGCGGTGGTGCTGCACGAGGACGCCGACCTGCCGCTGGCCGACCTGGACCTGGTAGGAGTGACGTCGATCGTGGTGATCGTCGGACCCGAGGGCGGGATCAGCGACGACGAGCTCGAGGCCTTCTCCGGGGCCCGGGTCGTGAAGCTCGGGCCCTCGGTGCTGCGTACCTCGACGGCCGGGGTGGCCGCGGTGGCGGCGCTGCTGTCCCGGACCGACCGCTGGCGCTAGCCGCCCGCAGGGACCGCGAGCAGGGCCTCGACCCGCTCCACCTCGGCCCGGAGCTGCCCGGACTGACGCTTCGCCAGCTGCCTGAACGGTTCGACCACGACGCGGCCGGCCTCGACCCGCCAGAGTCCCGCGAGGAGGCCGTCGACAAACATGGTCGACCCCGTACCGCCGTTGGGGCCCATCCAGTGCTTCCGGACCTCGTCGGGGGCGATCCGATCCCGGTCGGCGTGCGAGAGGAAGACGTTGTCGTACGTGCCGAGCAGGGTCACGGGGAGGGTGAGGTCGTCGGCGATCGGGGCACCGGGGGCGTCGTACAGGGTGCGGCCCTTGTCATCGAGGTACCGGACGAGACGGTCGGCCTTGGCCATCGCCGTGAAGACCGGGCCGAGCCGGGTCACCAGCGACCACTTCGTCATGTCCGTCGCAGTCGCCGGCCCGTACGCCGCCAGGTAGCGCAGCACCAGCTCCTCGACATCGGCCTCGACGAAGGGCCGGCCCAGGTAGCGGTCGGCGTACGCGTAGACGACCCCGCCGCTGCGCCTCCAGAGTCCGCGCGGTGGCACCTGCAGCAGCGGGAGACGCTCCCGGGTCACGTGCCGCAGGGCCTCCTCGGGCACGTCGGGGTGGACCGCGCCGAGCGCCGTGCCGATGTCGGCGAGCGACCGGGGCCCGTCTGCCAGGAAGGACGCGACGATCGCCTCCAGCTCGGCGGTCGTCAGGTGGTTGGCCGGTCGGCTGGTCTGGTTGGTCGCACTCTGCCGGTCCAGGGCGGGTTGCACCCAGCCGCGTAGCTGGAGTGCGTCGTGGGCGGTCAGCAGGTGGACCGTGCCGCGCATGGTGAAGAACCGCACCAGCGTCCGGTCCTCGATCCGGTCGGAGAGGTCGGCGGGGGAGAAGCCGTCGATCCGCGCCGCCAGCGACAGGTACGGCGGCAGGTTGTCCTGCGCCTGCAGCCCGAGCAGGTGCGCGACGACGTCGGGGACGTGCTGGACGCCACGCTGCCCCGGCACCAGCTGCTGGCGCAGCCAGAGGGTCCGGGTCAGCGTCGGGGTCTGCAGGACTGTCGTCACCCGAGAATCATGGCGCTACTCGACGACAGTTCTCACTCGACGACGATCTCCTTCGAGTCCCGGTTGACCGGGCGACCTTCGCCGGACTCGTCGTTGTCGTGGACGACCAGCGTGTAGGTGCCAGGTCCCTCGAGCGGGATGTTCGTGGTGAACTCGTAGGGCGAGAGCGTGCAGCACTCTGCGGCCGTGGCGAAGCCGCTGTCGATCACGGCGTCGCCGCCGACCAGGATCTCCCAGCTGACGTTCGCCTCGAACGCGGCGGCCATGCCCTTCACGGTGAGCTTGCCGGCCGGGACCGTCGCCCCGTCGACCACGTTGGTGATCTGGACCGGGGCGAGCAGGTCGTCGGCGCTGCCGGCAGCCAGCGGTTCCGCGGTCGCGACCCCGAGGAGGGTCGGGGTGTCGGCGTGGTCGAACTGGAAGCGGACCGGGAGCTTCTCCCCGTGGGCGGCCTGGGCCGTGTAGACGAGCTGCTGGATCGCCAGCTCGGCCGCTGCCACGGACATGGCGCTGGGCTTCCGGGTGAGCAGGTCCTCACCGTTCGGTCCGGCCTCGAAGTCGATCAGGATCTGGTCCCCGTCGGAGTTGACGACCATGCTTGCCCCGGCGCGGTCCTTCGGCCAGGGCGACGTGTAGTCCGGATCGGTCGAGCCGCCGTTCACGGCCGCTGAAACCGCAGCGAGCAGGCGGCAGTCAGGGGCGTCGCAGGTCGTGACGCGGACGGTGTCGAGGAAGAGCCGTTGGCCGCGGGCGATATCGCCGACGAAGTAGACCGGGACGTCCAGGGCGACCTCCGGAAGGGCGTTCAGGTCCTTCGTCGGGGTGTCGGACGGCGACGTCGCGATGTTCGTCGACGACGTGTCGTCGGTGCCCCGGGTCATCCAGAACGCGCCGCCGATCACCAGCGCCGTTGCGGCCGCGGCGGCCAGGGAGGGAAGGAACCAGCGTCGGGCCATCGGGTCCACCTTCTTCGTTCGGGTGCGGATGTCGTCGAGCGTCCCGTGCGGGCGGATCTCGGAAGTGGCGTCGGCGAAGAGCTGACGCAGGTCGTCGTCGTTGTTCATCGCTGCTCCTGCAGGGTCTGGCGCAGCGCTGCGGCGCCGCGGGATGCGTGGCTCTTGACAGCGCCCTGGCTGATGCCGAGGGCGTTCGCGATCTCGCGTTCGGAGTAGTCGAGGTAGTAGCGCATCACCAGGACCTCGCGCTGGCGGGTCGGGAGCGCCGCCAAGCCGTCGAGGACGGCGGCACGATGAGCGGACGCGAGGACCTCGGTGTCGGCCGGCGCTGCGTCCGGCGGCGGTTCGGGCCGGTTCCGGGCGACGACGGAGCGGTGCCGCAGGGCGCTGCGCGACCGGTTCACCACGCTCTTGGCCAGGTACGCCGGGGCGGTGCCCTGGTCGATCCGCTGCCAGCGCTGGTGCATCGCCACGAACGCGTCCTGGACCACGTCCTCGGCGAGGCCCTGCTCGCGGACCAGCAGGACCGCGAGCCGGACCAGGCGCGCGTAGTGGCCGGCGTACAGCTCGGTGAGAGCGGTGTCCGCATCGGTTCGGGCAGCGTCGATGGCCGGCTCCTCTGAGGATGCGACTGCTGTCGTGTTCACGCTACTTCTACGCGCCGGCGACCCGATCGGTTTACACGCCGGAGGAGTACTTTCCGCCTGGGTGCTCGAATTCCGATTAGTCCGTTTATCCTCGGAAGGTGAGCACCGACGCAACAGCAGACCCCGAGTGCATCTTCTGCAAGATCGTCGCGGGCGAGATCCCCGCTGACATCGTGCACCAGAGCCCGACCACCATCGCTTTCCGCGACCTGGAGCCCCAGGCACCGACGCACGTGCTGGTGATCCCGCGCAGCCACTACCCGGACGCGGCGGCGTTGGCGCAGGGCGAGCCCGAGACGGCGGCGCACCTGTTCGACGCCGCACGTGAGATCGCCGGGGCCGAGGGCCTGGGCAACGGCTACCGGATGGTGCTGAACACCGGCGCGGACGCTCACCAGACCGTCTTCCACGCCCACCTGCACGTTCTGGGCGGCCGATCCATGGGATGGCCCCCGGGATGAGGACCCGCGTGACGGGAGCGGTGCTCGTGCTGGCGGCCGCCGCGGCTCTCGGTGGCTGCGGGGCGGAGTCGAGGTCGAGCGCCGCCGGTGCGCCCGCAGCGACCCCGACGACCACGGCCCACGCCGGGCACCCGGCCTCGTCGAAGCCTGTCGAGCCACCCAAGCCGCTGCGTGCCGACGAGCGGAGGGTGACGCTGTCGATGCCGGCCGCGTACACGCCGAGCGCTCCGACCGGGGTCGGTACCGATGACTACCGGTGCTTCCTGCTCGACCCGGAGGTCGCCAGGGACGCCTTCGTCACCGGCTTCGACGTGCGACCGGGGAATCCCTCGGTCGTGCACCACGTGATCCTTTTCCGGGTGCCGCCGCAGGAGGTGCAGCGGGCCGAGCAGCAGGACGCCCGGACGCCGGGCCAGGGGTGGACCTGCTTCGGCAACTCCGGGTTGACCGACGACGGCGGGCTCGACGACGCCCCGTGGCTGGGGGCGTGGGCGCCCGGCGGCACCGAGCGCCTGTACGGCGAGGGCCTGGGGGCGGAGTTCCCGGCCGGGTCGCGCATCGTGATGCAGGTCCACTACAACCTGTTGGCCGGCACCGCGCCGGACGCGAGCTCGGCCGAGCTCCGCATCTCCGAAGACCCGGACACGACCCCGTTGGAGACGGTCCTGCTGCCTGCGCCCGTCGAGCTGCCCTGCCGGGCCGGCCGAACCGGGCCGCTCTGCGACCGGGCGGCTGCGCTCAAGGACGTCCAGGCGCGGTTCGGCACCGGGCCCGGATCGACGGCCAACCTGCTGCACCTGCTCTGCGGCAGCGAGCCGATCGGCCCGATCCAGAGCTGCACCCGGACGGTGCAGCGGCCGCAGACGATCCGGGGGGTCGCCGGGCACATGCATCTCCTGGGCGAGGCGATCACGATCCGGGTCAACCGGGGGACGGACCGGGAGCTCACGGTCCTGAACATCCCGGTCTGGAACTTCGACGACCAGGGCAGCACGCCGAAGGCTCCGATCGCCCTGAAGCGCGGGGACACCGTGACGGTGACCTGTCGCCACTCCCAGCGGTTCCGCGACCTGGTGCCCTCGTTCGAGGGGCAGCCCGAGCGGTACGTGATCTGGGGCGAGGGGAGCACCGACGAGATGTGCCTGGGCATCCTGCTGGTCACCCGCCCCTGATCAACCCAGGTGCCGCGGACACCCGCCTCCCGTAGCATGGTGAGCGGGAATGTCGTCGATCAGAAGGGCTGCCCGCACGGGCACGTATGAGTGAGCAGAACAACGCCGGGACCACGCACACCGTGGTGGTGCCCAACAGCATCAACATGGTCGCGCTCCTCGGCGCCGGCGATGAGCACCTCGCTCTGATCGAGCAGGCCCTCGAGGCCGACATCCACGTCCGCGGCAACAAGATCACCCTCAAGGGCGACCCCGGCGAGATCGCCCTGGCCGAGCGGATGCTCGACGAGCTGGTGACGATCATCCGGACCGGTCAGGGCCTCAACGCCGAAACCGTCGAGCGGGTGATCACCATGCTCCGGGTCGAGACCAACGAGCGTCCCGCCGACGTGCTGTCGCTGAACATCCTGTCGAACCGGGGTCGCACCATCCGGCCCAAGACGCTGAACCAGAAGCGGTACGTCGACGCGATCGACAAGAACACCATCACCTTCGGCATCGGCCCGGCCGGGACCGGCAAGACCTACCTCGCGATGGCCAAGGCGGTCCAGGCCCTCCAGGCCAAGAAGGTGAACCGGATCATCCTGACCCGGCCGGCGGTCGAGGCAGGGGAGCGGCTCGGTTTCCTCCCCGGCACCCTGAGCGAGAAGATCGACCCCTACCTGCGCCCGCTGTACGACGCGCTGCACGACATGATCGACCCCGAGACGATCCCCAAGCTGCTGGCGTCAGGCACCATCGAGGTGGCACCGCTGGCGTTCATGAGGGGGCGCAGCCTCAACGACTCCTTCATCATCCTGGACGAGGCGCAGAACACCTCCCCGGAGCAGATGAAGATGTTCCTGACCCGGCTCGGCTTCGGCTCCAAGATCGTCGTCACCGGCGACACCACCCAGGTCGACCTCCCGTCGGGGACCAAGTCGGGACTCCGGGTGATCGAGGGCATCCTGGACGACATCGAGGACATCTCGTTCAACCGGTTGACCACCTCCGACGTCGTCCGGCACCGCCTGGTCGGCCGGATCGTCGCCGCGTACGAGGAGTTCGACGCCGAGGCGGAAGCCCGCAAGGCCGCGTCGCACAGCAACCCACGCTTCGGAGGCAACGAGTGAGCATCGAGGTCATCGACGAGTCCGGGCTCGACCTCGTCGACGTACGCCGCACCCAGCGGCTGGCCGCGTTCGTGATGGACGCGATGCGGGTCCACCCGCTGGCCGAGCTGGTCATCAAGGCGGTCGACGAGGACACCATCGCCGAGCTCAACGCGAAGTGGATGGAGAAGGACGGCCCGACCGATGTCCTGGCCTTCCCGATGGACGAGCTGCGGCCCGGGACGGTCAACGAGGAACCCGAGGAGGGCGTCCTGGGCGACCTGGTGCTCTGCCCGGCGGTCGCGGTCAGGCAGGCCGACGAAGCCGTTGCCCGGGGACAGATCGGTTACGGCGTCGTCGACGAGCTCGAGATGCTGACCGTCCACGGCATCCTGCACCTCCTCGGCTACGACCATGCCGAGCCCGAGGAGCACGCGACGATGTTCGGCTTGCAGGCACGGCTGCTGGTCTCCTGGCAGGGGCACCTGGGCGAGGTTGCCCGCCCGTGAACCTGCGATGAGTGCGGACAGTCCGGGCGCCGTCCTCGCCGTCCTCGGCCTGGTGCTGGTCGCGGGCCTGCTGAGTGCAGCCGAGGCTGCGTTCTCCGGGTTCTCGCGATCGCGTGCCGAGGGACTGGTCGCCGAGGGCCGGGCCGGTGCCGGTCGGGTCCAGCAGGTCGTGGAGGACTCGGCCCGCTTCGCGAACACCACGCTGCTCGTGCGGCTGCTGGTCGAGATCTCGGCGGTCGTGCTGGTGACCTACATCGTCCAGGCTCACCTCGACCAGGGTCGCTGGGTGCACTTCGGGGTCACCGTAGCGCTGATGCTGGTGGTCTCCTTCGTCGTGATCGGTGTCGGTTCCCGGACCCTGGGCCGGCAGCACGCGGAGTCGGTCGCGCTCGCCTCGGCCGGGGTGATCCTGGTGCTCACCCGGGTCCTCGGTCCGTTGCCGCGGCTGCTGATCGCCCTCGGGAACGCACTCACCCCCGGCAAGGGTTTCGCCGCCGGTCCGTTCGGTTCGGAGGCCGAGCTGCGCGAGCTGGTCGACCTCGCCGAGGCCAGCAGCCTGATCGAGTCCGACGAACGCGCGATGATCCACTCGGTCTTCGAGCTCGGTGACACGATCGTCCGGGAGGTGATGGTCCCGCGTACCGACGTGGTGTTCATCGAGCGGCACAAGACGCTGCGCCAGGCGATGTCGCTCTTCCTGCGCAGCGGGTTCTCCCGGGTCCCGGTCGTCGGGGAGGACCTCGACGACATCGTCGGCTTCCTCTACCTCAAGGACGTCAGCCGCCGGGTCTTCGACCGCAAGGACGCGGAGAGCACCGAGCACGTGGAGACCTTGATGCGGTCGGTCCTCTGGGTCCCGGACTCGAAGCCTGCCGACGACCTCCTCCGCGAGATGCAGTCCTCGCGCAAGCACGTCGCCGTGGTGGTCGACGAGTACGGCGGCACCGCGGGACTGGTCACGATCGAGGACATCCTCGAGGAGATCGTCGGCGAGATCGCCGACGAGTTCGACCAGGACGAGATCGGGGTCGAGGTGCTGCCCGACGGGTCGGTCCGGGTGCCGTCGCGCTACCCGATCGACGACCTCGACGAGATCCTCGACGGTGTCGAGATCATCGACGACGAGATCGACTCGGTCGGCGGCTTGATGGCCAAGCACCTCGGGAAGGTTCCGATCCCGGGCTCGGAGATCGAGTTCGCGGGACTGCGCTTCCGCGCCGAGGAGGCCAAGGGTCGGCGCAACAAGATCGGTACGGTGCTGATTGTCCGGGTCGTTCCGCTGGACGTGGAGGCGACCGATCCGGACACCGCGTCGGCACTAAAGTGAGCGCCATGCTCACGAACCCCGAGGACAACAAGCTGGTCGTCCTGGCGAAGGCGACCCGTGCCCGGACCGGTGCCGCGCAGGGCGCGGCGCTGCGGGACCTGGACGGCCGCACCTACGCAGGAGCCACGGTGGACCTGCCGTCGCTGCAGGTCAGCGCCCTGGGCGTTTGCATCGCGATGGCCGTCGCCAGTGGCGCCAAGGGTGCCGAGGCCGTGGTCGTCCTGGGGGAGTCCCCGGCCGCCGAGGCCGACCTGGCTGCGCTGCGCGAGTTCGCCGGGACGGGTGTGCCCGGCTACCTGGGCTCGCCGAACGGCTCGGTTAACGAAACCATCACGACCTAGGTCCTGCCCGTCAGGCGTGCGACGTCATGCCTAGTGTGGCGGTGTGGGTCTCACTGGACCATCTCCTCACACCGCGGCCGTCGATCGGCTGCGGTCGTCCTACGCTGCCATCGGCCCGGGGAACCCGGTGCGCCTCGCGAAGCGGACCTCGAACCTGTTCCGGCAGCGGGTACGGAGCACAGCCCCTGGTCTGGATGTCTCCGGCCTGGACGGGGTGATCTCGATCGACCTCGAGAACCTCACCGCGGACGTGCAGGGCATGTGCACCTACGAGGACCTGGTGGCCGAGACGCTCGTCCACGGTCTGGTCCCGTACGTCGTGCCGCAGCTGCGCACCATCACCCTGGGTGGTGCCGTCACCGGTCTCGGGATCGAGTCAACCTCCTTCCGCAACGGTCTGCCGCACGAGTCGGTGATCGAGATGGACGTGTTCACCGGTGCCGGTCAGGTGGTCACCGCGACTCCGACGAACGAGCACGCCGACCTGTTCGCGAGCTTCCCGAACTCCTACGGCTCGCTCGGCTACGCGACCCGGCTGCGGATCAGGCTCGAGCGGGTGCCGGCGTACGTGGCGCTGCGGCACGTCCGGTTCCACGAGCCGGAGAAGCTGGCCGCAGCGATCGAGCAGATCGTCGAGGACCGCGCGTGGGAAGGGATCGGGGTCGACGGCTTGGACGGCGTCGCGTTCGCGCCGGGGGAGTACTACCTGACCCTGGCGACCTGGTCGGAGCACGCGGACGCGCCCCCCTCGGACTACACCGGGACGGACATCTACTTCCGCTCGATCCAGGAGCGGGCCCAGCACCACGGTGGTGTGGACGTCCTGACGATGCACGACTACCTGTGGCGCTGGGACACCGACTGGTTCTGGTGCTCGGGGGCGTTCGGTGCCCAGGACCCGCGGATCCGCCGGTTCTGGCCCCGTCGTTGGAAGAGGTCGGATGTGTACATGAAGCTGCTGGCCCTCGACCTCCGGTTCGGGATCGCCGACCGGCTCGACCGACGGGCCGGGCGACCGGCCCGGGAACGGGTGATCCAGGACATCGAGGTGCCGGTGACACGGATCGCCGAGTTCCTGGACTGGTTCGACGCCGAGATCGGGATGCGACCGGTCTGGCTCTGCCCGCTGGTGTCGACCGGCCATTGGCCGACCTACCCCCTCGAGCCCGGCGAGGTGTACGTGAACGCCGGCTTCTGGGGCACCGTGCACGTGGGGCCCGATCGCGTGGATGCTCCCCGCAACCGCGCGATCGAGGCGAAGGTGCACGAGCTCGACGGGCACAAGTCGTTGTACTCCGACGCGTTCTACGACCGCGAGACGTTCGAGCTTCTCTACAACGTCCGGAATCTGACCGCGGTCAAGGAACGTTACGACCCTGACAGCCGGTTCAAGACCCTCTACGCCAAGGCGGTGTCCCGAGCATGAGCATCCTCTCCCCGACGACCTCGATCGCGGATGCGTTCGCCGCGCTGCTGATCGGCGACATCCCCTTCCGGTTCACCGCGTACGACGGCAGCAGCGTCGGCCCGGAGGACTCCCGGTTCGGCCTGGACCTGAAGAACGAGCGCGGCCTGTCGTACCTGGTGACGGCCCCCGGCGACCTCGGTCTGGCCCGGGCGTACGTGATGGGAGACCTGGAGATCCTCGGGGCCCACCCCGGAGATCCGTACGAGGCGTTGGCGTACATCAAGGGCAGCAGGACCGGGCTGAAGTTCCGGGCGCCGTCACCGATCGAGGCGTTGAGCCTGGTCCGGACGGTCGGCCTGGCCCACCTGGTACCGCCGCCGGTCCCCGAGCAGGAGCACCTCCCGCGCTGGCGCCGGTTGATGGAGGGTTTCCTGCACTCGCCCGAACGTGACGCCGAGGCGATCAGCCACCACTACGACGTGTCCAACCGTTTCTACGAGCTCGTCCTCGGCCCGTCGATGACCTACACCTGCGCCTGCTACCCGGACGTGACCTCCACGCTGGAGGAGGCCCAGTTCCACAAGTACGACCTGGTCGCGGGCAAGCTCGACCTGCGACCCGGCCAGCGGCTGCTGGACGTCGGCTGCGGTTGGGGCGGGATGGTCCGGCACGCGGCCCGCG
This sequence comes from Propionibacteriales bacterium, assembly GCA_026392455.1. Classification (GTDB taxonomy): domain Bacteria; phylum Actinomycetota; class Actinomycetes; order Propionibacteriales; family Nocardioidaceae; genus Marmoricola. The sequence continues at coordinate 254,558 of JAPLCB010000004.1, forward strand.
AGTACGGCGTGCGGGCGCTCGGCGTGACGCTCTCCGCGGAGCAGGCCTTCTGGGCGCAGCAGAAGATCAAGGAAGAAGGCCTGGAGGGCCTCGCCGAGGTACGCCACCTCGACTACCGGTTGGTGGACGAGGGCGACTTCGACGCCGTCAGCTCGATCGGTCTGACCGAGCACATCGGGGTTGCCAACTACCCCGCCTACTTCGGTTTCCTGCGCGACCGCCTGAAGCCGGAGGGGCGGCTGCTCAACCACTCCATCACCCGGGCGGACAACAAGAAGACCAGCACCGGGGCGTTCATCGACCGGTACGTCTTCCCCGACGGGGAGCTGACCGGCTCGGGTCGGATGATCTCCGAGATCCAGGACGCCGGGCTCGAGGTGCACCACGCGGAGAACCTGCGCGAGCACTACGCCCGGACGTTGTCCGGCTGGAACCAGAACCTGGTCGAGCACTGGGACGAGTGCGTCGCCGAGGTCGGCGCGGCGACGGCGCGGACCTGGGGCCTGTACATCGCCGGTTCCCGGATGGGGTTCGAGACCAACGAGATCCAGCTGCACCAGGTGCTGGCCACGAGGACCACCCCCGAGGGAAGCAGCGGCTACCCGTTGCGGCCGACCTGGACCCCCTGATCCGTTGAGTCGGGCGTGACGCACTGTTGAGTCGGGCGTGACGCACTGTTGAGTCGGGCGTGACGCACTGTTGAGTCGGGCGTGACGCACTGTTGAGTCGGGCCCGACGCGTGATCGTCGCTGCGCTCCTCAGCGCTCCTCGCTACGCCCGAACCGGAGCAAGCTCCGTTCGGCTCCGCTCGATCGCGTGATCGTCGCTGCGCTCCTCAGCGCTCCTCGCTACGCCCGAACTGGAGCAAGCTCCGTTCGGCTCCGCTCGATCGCGTGATCGTCGCTGCGCTCCTCAGCGCTCCTCGCTACGCCCGAACTGGAGCAAGCTCCGTTCGGCTCCGCTCGATCGCGTAACCTCGACCCGTGCCTGCCCGCCCCGAAGCCCGTGCCTCCACCGGTACGGTCACCGACCGTGAGGTTCTCGGCGACCACCTGATCCGGGTGACGATCGAGGTCGACGGCGGGTTCAGCAGCACCGGCGTACCCGACGAGTGGGTCGCGCTGACCGTCCCCGGGCAGTTCCAGACGCGCTACTACACGGTGCGCTCGTTCACCGGTACCCAGGTGGTGCTCGACGTCGTGATCCACGACGAGGGCCTGGTCACGCAGTGGGCCCAGACCGACTGCGTCGGCGACGTCGTCGGCCTCTCCGACCCGAAGGGCTCCTTCGAGCTGCCGGCGGACGCCGCCTGGGTGGTGCTCGTCGGCGACCTGACCGGCCTCCCGGCGATCGCCCGGATCGGTGAGTCGACGGACCTGCCGGTCACGGCGTACGTCGAGACCCCGGACCACCCGCTGAGTGGCTACACCGACCTTCCCGTCACCTGGGTGGATGCGCCAGGGCCCGAGCAGAGCGGTCTCGCCGCGCTGGTCCGCGGCCTCGACTGGCCCGCCGGGGCCGGCTACTTCTGGATGGCCGGCGAGTCCGCGCAGATGCGCGAGATCCGCCGTCACGTGCGGCACGACGTGGGCATGGCCCCGACCGCGTACGACGTCATGGGCTACTGGAGCGCGAGCCGGGGCCGGCAGCGCCGCGCGGTCGACCCCGGGCCGATCTACGCTGCGGGGAAGGCTGCGGGCAAGGACGACGGTCAGATCTGGGACGACTACGACAAGGCGCGAGGCGACACATGACCGACAGCACCTCCTTCAAGAGCGGGTTCGCCTGCTTCGTCGGCCGACCGAACGCCGGCAAGTCGACGTTGACCAATGCGCTGGTGGGTTCCAAGGTCGTGATCACTTCCTCGAAGCCGCAGACCACCCGGACGGTCGTCCGCGGGATCGTGCACCGCGAGGACGCCCAGCTGGTGCTGGTCGACACCCCTGGCCTGCACCGCCCGCGGACGTTGCTGGGCGAGCGCCTCAACGACCTGGTGAAGACCACCTGGTCGGAGGTCGACGTGGTCGCTGTCTGCTTCCCGGCGAACGAGAAGCCCGGGCCCGGTGACCGGTTCATCGTCAACGAGCTGGCCAAGGTGCGGAAGTCCGTCAAGTTCGCGATCGCGACCAAGACCGACCTGGTGACCCCGGAGGAGCTGGGCGAGCACCTGCTGCGGATCGCTGAGCTCGGCGCCGAGACCGGCACCGAGTGGGCGCAGATCGTGCCGGTCTCGGCCAAGAACGGTGACCAGGTGCAGCTGCTCGCGGACCTCTTCGTCGAGCAGCTCCCGGTCGGGCCGCAGCTCTACCCGGACGGCGACCTGTCCGACGCCCCGGAAGAGGCGATCGTCGCGGAGCTGATCAGGGAGGCGTCGTTGGAAGGCGTCCGTGACGAGCTGCCGCACTCGATCGCGGTGGTGGTCGAGGAGATGGGCCTCAAGGAGGACCGACCCGCGGACAAGCCGCTGCTCTACATCCACGCGAACCTGTACGTCGAGCGCGACTCCCAGAAGGGCATCATCATCGGCCACAAGGGGTCGCGGCTCAAGGAGGTCGGGATGGAGGCGCGCCAGCAGATCGAGGCCATCCTGGGCACCCCGGTCTACCTCGACCTGCGGGTCAAGATCGCCAAGGACTGGCAACGCGACCCGCGCCAGCTGCGCAAGCTGGGCTTCTAGCAGGGGGCTGGTGCCGGTCGTCAGCTCTCGGCAGTCACCCAAGGACTTCGGTACCGTGCACGCGGAGCGCTAGGTCGGCGCGTGCCCCGGTGGCGAGCAGCAACCGCTCCGGTTCGCGATGGCGGTGCTGCCCGACCCGGCGTTGCTGCTCCACGACGAGCCGACCACCGGGATGGACGTCGAGGACCGCCGGGCCGCACGGGTCTGACGTCGTGGATAAGGTCGGGCGCATGACGACCTGGGACGACCTCTACGACGACGATGCCCGCGCGCGCCTCGTCGACGAGCCGGTCAAGCGGGTCCCGGCCCCGGAGCGGACCCCGTTCGAGCGCGACCGGGCGCGGGTGGTGCACTCCGCGTCGTTGCGCCGCCTGGCCGCGAAGACCCAGGTCCTCGGCCCGCAGGCAGACGACTTCGTCCGGAACCGGTTGACCCACAGCCTGGAAGTTGCCCAGGTGGCGCGCGACCTGGCGCACCCGCTGGGCTGCCACCCCGACCTCGCCGAGACCGCGGCGCTGGCGCACGACCTGGGGCACCCGCCGTTCGGGCACAACGGCGAGGAGGCCCTGGACCGGTTGGCTCAGTCGTGCGGCGGTTTCGAGGGGAACGCCCAGACGTTGCGGATCCTCAGCCGGCTGGAGGCCAAGTCCGTCGACGCCGACGGACGCTCGATCGGGCTCAACCTCACCCGCGCCACCTTGGACGCGTGCACCAAGTACCCGTGGGTCCGTGGCGGTGGCCCGCGCCCGACCCGGAAGTTCGGGGTCTATGCCGACGACCTTCCGGTCTTCACCTGGTTGCGCCGTCCGGTCGACGGCCCGCGCCAGTGCGTCGAGGCCCAGGTGATGGACTTCGCCGACGACGTCGCCTACTCGGTGCACGACCTCGAGGACGGCATCGTCGCGGGGCACATCGACCTGCACCTGCTGGACTCTGCGACCGAGCTCAGCGGTGTCTGGGAGACCGTCCGGGACTGGTACCTGCCCGAGGTCGACGACAACGAATTGACGGCGGCCCTGGACCGGGTCCGCAGCGTCGGGACCTGGCCGACCCGCCCGTACGACGGCACCCGGGCCGCGCTGGCCTCGTGGAAGAACCTGACCAGCGACCTGATCGGGGTCTTCTGCGGCAGCGTGCACACGGCCACCCGGGCGGAGTTCGGTTCCGAACCGCTGGTCCGGCACCAGGCGGACCTGGTCGTCCCGGTGACCACCGAGCACGAGATCGCCGTGCTCAAGGGGATCGCGGCGCACTACGTGATGCGCTCGGAGCAGCGGATCTCCTTGATGGAACGCCAGCGCCAGCTCGTGGACGAGCTGTTCGCCGCGCTGCTGAGCACCGACGGGCGAGCGCTCGACGCCAGCCTCAAGGCGGACTACCTCGAGGCTGGCGACGATGCTGCCCGGACCCGGGTGGTGATCGACCAGGTCGCCTCGTTGACCGACGCGAGCGCCATCAGCTGGCACCGTCGACTGACCAGCCGCTGACCTCGGCTCCGCAGGGGTGCGTTCAGCCGGTGGGTAGGTCGATCGTCGCCCCGTGCGGACGGAGATCTGCGTCGACCTCCGTTTCGGACCGGACTGCCTGGACCGCCTTGTCGGCCAGTGCCGACCCCTGGTCGTGGGCGAACTCGACGGCTTCGTGGACCTTCTCGCGCACGTCCGGGTTGGTCTTCACCCTCAGGAAGTACGTCCGGATCTGTTCGTAACGTTCCTCGCCTGCCTTGGCTCCCAGCACGTAGCCAGCAGCGAAGGACGCCACGGCGACTGCTCGCTTGATCATCGCCACCGCCTCACTTCAGGACGCGGCGGACGAGGACGAGGGCGACGACGCCCAGGACTAGGCCGACGAGCAGTCCGCGACGCGGGCGCCCCTCGGAGTCCGTCGCGTTCTCCAGGAGCGTCGCTGCACTGCTCTCCGCCCGGGTGCGGAGGGCATCGGTGTCCAGCTTCTCCACGAGTCCGCTGACGTCGATCTTGTCCGTGATCGCGCCGACGTCGATCTTGTCGGTCAAGCCGCCGACGGTCTCGGCCAACCGGTCTCGCTGCTGGCCGATCTGCTTGCTGAGGTCTGGTGCCTGATTTCGGGACATCAGGGGACTCCCTTCCTGGGTTGTTACCTCTGGTGTACCCAACGGAGCCGATCCGACACCTGGGCCGAGCACGCTGACGGCTGTCCGGCCGCCCACGTAGGATCGGGGCGTGCCAGGCCGGATCAAGGACGAAGACATCGCGACGGTGCGTGAGACCGCGCGCATCGACGAGGTCATCGGCGCCTACGTCACCCTGCGCAACGCGGGTGGCGGCAACATGAAGGGGCTCTGCCCGTTCCACGACGAGAAGTCGCCGTCGTTCAACGTGACACCGTCGCGCGGTATGTACCACTGCTTCGGCTGCAACGCCGGTGGCGACGTCATCAAGTTCGTGATGGAGATGGACGGTCTCTCCTTCACCGAGACCGTCGAGCGGCTCGCCGAGAAGGTCGGCGTCCCGCTCCGGTACGAGGACGGCCCCGGTCCGGCGCGCAACAGCGGGGGGCCGCAGCGTCCCCGTCTGGTCGAGGCGCACAAGCTCGCGGCCGCCTACTACGCCGACCAGCTGGCCACCCCCGAGGCGATGCAGGCGCGGCAGTTCCTGGACACCCGCGGGTTCGACCAGGACGCGGCCGCCCACTTCGGGGTCGGCTTCTCGCCACGCGGTGGGGAGGACCTGACCCGGCACTTGAAGCAGCTCGGCTTCTCCGAGGCCGAGCTGGTCGCGGCCGGTGTTTCCGGACAAGGCGGGCGTGGCCTCTACGACCGGTTCCGGGGGCGGCTGATGTGGCCGATCCGGGACTCCAGCGGGGACGTGATCGGTTTCGGTGCCCGCCGGATCTTCGACGACGACCGGATCGAGGCCAAGTACCTCAACACCTCCGAGACCCCGATCTACAAGAAGAGCCAGGTGCTCTACGGCATCGACCTGGCCCGGCGCGAGATCGCCACCGCCAGCCAGGCCGTCATCGTCGAGGGCTACACCGACGTGATGGCCGCGCACCTGGCCGGGGTGAAGACGGCGGTCGCGACCTGCGGCACTGCCTTCGGTGACGACCACGCCCGGGTGATCCGTCGGCTGCTCCAGGACCACGACGAGTTCCGCGGGGAGGTGATCTTCACGTTCGACGGCGACGCCGCCGGGCAGAAGGCCGCGATGCGGGCGTTCGAGGGCGACCAGAACTTCGCCGGCCAGACCTATGTCGCGGTGGCTGCGGACGGACTCGACCCCTGCGACCTGCGTCTGCAGCAGGGGGACGCTGCGGTTCGCGACCTGGTCGCCTCACGGGTGCCGCTGTACCGGTTCGTCCTGGGCAACGTGGTGGCCCGCTACGACCTCGACCGGGCCGACGGCCGGATCGACGCCCTTCGCGAGGCAGCCAAGCTGGTGACCGCGATCCGGGACCGGTCCAAGGTGGACGCCTTCGCCCGGGAGCTGGCGGGAATGCTCGGCATCGACCCGAACGACGTGCAGCGCGAGGTCCGTCGTGCGGCGAGCCGGTCGTCGGGAGCGGCCGTTGCGGCGCCTCCGCAGCAGCGCCCCGACGTGGGCCTGCCGGACGCGCGGGACCCGAAGTACGTGCTGGAGCGGGAGACCCTCAAGCTCGTCGTCCAGCGACCCGGGATCATCGGCAACCTGCTCGCCGAGGTCACCGAGGACGCGTTCACGCACCCGGCGTACCGGGCCGTGTGGGCGGTCGTGACGCTGGCAGGCGGGGTGGCCGCGGCTGACGAGCAGTGGACCGCCCGGTTGCAGGCGAACACCGCCGACGAGCGGGTGCACTCCTTGCTCTCCGCGCTCAGCGTCGAGCAGGTGATGACCAGCAAGGAGCCGGACGCGGCGTACGCGGCTCAGCACGTCCACCGGCTGCGCGAGGTCGCCGCGATGCGCCGGATCGAGGACCTGAAGTCCAAGCTGCAACGGACCAACCCGATCGACGACCAGCTGGAGTACAACCGGATGTTCGGCGAGCTGGTCGCTCTGGAGCAGCACCGCCGCCAGCTGCGCGAACTGGCCCTGGACTCGACGTCGTGAGGCTCTTCCGCCGCGGCGAGCAGGCGCCGGCCGTGATCGTCGAGGCTGCCGGGCTGCAGCCCCGCGAGAAGGTGCTGGCGTTCGCCCAGGCGACCAGCGCCGCGGGGTCGCCGTGCTGGCTGCTCGGCAGCCGGTTCGCCCTCTACCTGGTCACCCCTGGCGAGGCCGGCGTCCGGCTCGGCTGGGAGTCGATCCAGGCAGCGGACTGGGACCAGGAGGCCGAGAGCCTGACCGTCTCCGAGGTCGGTGAGTTCGGCGCGGCCCGAGCCGGGTACGTGGTGTCGATGGAGGCACCCGTCCTGCTGCTGCAGCTGATCCGCGAGCGGGTGACGGCCAGCGTCGTGCTCCAGCGGGGGTACCTGATGGACGGCAAAACGGGGTTCAAGGTCATCGGGCGGCGCGCGCCCAGCGGTGGTCCGATCGCCTGGATGCACGAGTACGACGTCGGGATCGACCCGGAGGCACCGGAAGTCCGGGCTGCTGCTGCCGAGGCCCTGGTCCGCGCCCGCGCCGACGTCGGGGAGTAAACCGGTACCGATTGGCGACCGACCGGGACGGCTTGCTAATCTTTCCGGGCACGATCCCCTGTAGCTCAATTGGCAGAGCATTCGACTGTTAATCGGAGGGTTGTTGGTTCGAGTCCAACCGGGGGAGCCACCAGCAGAGGCCCGCATCTTCAGGATGCGGGCCTCTGTCGTGGTTTTCGGTCGTGTAGAAAGGGCCGCATGCAGACGCGTCGACTGGCCCCTTCGGCTGCCGTGCTGATCGCCGTTGTCGCCCTGGCGACCGGTTGTGGCGGAGACGACGGTCCGAAGTCCGCTCCGACGGCGTCGGCCTCGGTGACCGGTCCCGGGACGGATCCGGTCGAGAACATCGCGACCGGTGACCGTTTCGTCGAGGCGTTGGCGGCCAACACCGAGCGGAGTCTCGCTGCGGCAGCCGCGCTGGCCGCGCCCGGCTCCGTTGCGCAGAGGTACGTCGTGGCCGCCCAGCAGGCACTCGTTCCCGGGAGCGAGGCGTTCCGGCTGACCCGGGTCAGTGAGGGCCGGTTCCGGCTCTGCGACGCCGACGGCTGCACCGTGCTCACCGCTCTGGCGTTGAGCGACGGCAAGGTCAGCTCGTTCCGGGTGATCAGCCCTGTGGTGCGGAACACTCCCTGAAACTGTTGCTTCACGGGTCTGCGAATAGGTAGGGAACCCTCCGGGCCACTACCCTTGGTCAGTGACTGAGATCGATACTGCCGTGACCTTCGACGACCTCGGTCTTGACCCCAAAGTGCTCAAGGCCATCAAGGACGTCGGCTACGAGACCCCTTCCCCCATCCAGGCCGAGGCCATTCCGGTCCTCCTCGGTGGCGGCCACGTCGTCGGGCTCGCCCAGACGGGCACCGGCAAGACGGCCGCGTTCGCGCTGCCGATCCTGTCCCGCATCGACCTGAGTCAGAAGACCCCCCAGGTCCTGGTCCTGGCACCGACCCGTGAGCTCGCGCTCCAGGTCTCCGAGGCCTTCGAGAAGTACGCCAGCGGCATCAAGGGCCTGCACGTCCTGCCGGTCTACGGCGGCCAGGGGTACGGCGTCCAGCTGTCCGCGCTGCGGCGTGGCGTGCACGTCGTCGTCGGTACGCCGGGCCGCGTCATGGACCACATCGAGAAGGGCACCCTCGACCTGTCCGAGCTGCGGTTCGTGGTCCTCGACGAGGCCGACGAGATGCTCAACATGGGTTTCGCCGAGGACGTCGAGTCGATCCTCTCCGGTACGCCGGAGGACAAGCAGGTCGCGCTGTTCTCCGCCACGATGCCGGCGCAGATCAAGCGAATCATCAAGCGGCACGCGCCGGACGCCACCGAGGTCAAGGTCAAGTCGTCCTCGACGACCGCGGCGAACGTCGAGCAGCGCTTCCTCAAGGTGGGCCACCCGCAGAAGGTCGACGCGCTGACCCGGATCCTCGAGGTCGAGAACTTCGACGGCATGATCATCTTCGTGCGCACCAAGCACGCCACCGAGGAGCTCGCCGAGAAGCTGCGCGCCCGCGGGTTCTCCGCTGCCGCGATCAACGGTGACGTCGCCCAGGTCCAGCGGGAACGCACCGTCGACCAGCTCCGCAAGAGCAAGCTCGACATCCTGGTCGCCACCGACGTCGCCGCCCGTGGTCTCGACGTTCCGCGGATCAGCCACGTGATCAACCACGACATCCCGACCGACACCGAGTCCTACGTCCACCGGATCGGCCGTACCGGTCGGGCGGGCCGCGCCGGCGTCGCGATCTCGTTCGTCACGCCGCGGGAGAACCACCTGCTGCGGGCGATCGAGAAGACCAACCGGACCACCCTGGTCGAGATGCGGCTCCCGTCGGTCTCCGACGTCAACGCGTTCCGCGTCTCCAAGTTCACCGACAAGATCAGCGCCGCGATGAGCGACCCGCAGCTGGGCCTGTTCCGCGAGCTGATCGAGGACTACGAGCGCAACAACGACGTCCCCGCGCTCGACATCGCAGCCGCGATCGCGGTGCTCTCCCAGGCCGGTCAGCCGCTGTTCGTCGAGGACATGCCCGAGCCGATGCGGGTCCCGTACAAGGAGCGCTCGAACGACCGTGCCCCGCGAAGCGGGGCCGGTGACCGCCGCGGGTTCGCCAGCTACCGGATCGAGGTCGGCAAGCGCCACCACGTCGAGCCGCGCCAGATCGTCGGAGCGCTCGCCAACGAGGGCGGGCTGTCGCGGGAGGACTTCGGCAAGATCGAGATCAAGCCGGCGTTCTCCATCGTCGAGCTCCCGGTCGACCTGGACCCGGCCGTGCTCGACAAGCTCTCCGGGACCCGGATCTCCGGTGTCCTGATCGCGATCAAGCCCGACAAGTTCGACCGGGGTCACAAGCGCGGTCACACCGGGCCGACCGGGAGCCCGAACAAGAGCTGGAGCGCGACCGGGGGAGCGTCGTACACCGGCGCCAAGAAGCCGCGTCACAAGAAGCGCGAGGACTGACTCCGGTCGGTGCCGGGAGTCGCACCAGCGACACCGGAGCGACACCGGAGCGACACTCTGCGCACCTCCGTTTGCGTCGTACGCCGGTCGACCTAGGCTGCGCGGGTTCTGCCTGACCCGTTCCGCTGAGGGAGTCTGCACATGCGTCGGTTGCTAGCTGTCCTGGTCGCCCTGCCCGGTCTGCTGCTCGGTACCTTCGTGGTGGTCCCGGCGGCTTCGGCCGACGGCGGCGACCTCCCGGTGCCGTACTCGATCTTCCCGATGTCGCTGGTCGGGCTGGCGCCCGGCGGGAACGCTCCCGGCACCAACGACTGGTCGTGCAGACCAACGGCGGCGCACCCGCGGCCGGTGGTGCTGGTGCACGCCACCGGGGTCAACGGCGTGGCGAACTGGCAGACCTACGGACCGTTGCTGAAGAACAACGGGTACTGCGTCTTCGCCCTGACCTACGGCACCCTCAGCCGGATCTACCCGTTGAACCGGTTCGGTGCCCTGGGCCCGATGGAGGCGAGCGCCGAGCAGCTGCGCGTCTTCGTCGACTCGGTGCTGGCAGCGACCGGCGCTGACCAGGTCGACCTGGTCGGGCACTCGCAGGGAACGCTGATGCCGAACTACTACGTGAAGTTCCTCGGCGGTGCTCCGAAGGTCCACGCCTACGTGTCCCTGGCTCCGCTCTGGCACGGCTCGTTGACCAGTGGCGTGTTCGCGAGCGCCGTCCGGGTCTTCGGGCTCCCGGCGATCCCGGTCTGCACGGCCTGCGACCAGTGGGCCTGGAACTCGGCCTTCATCCAGAAGATGCACCAGGGCGGGGGAGCGGCGGTCCCGGGGGTCAGCTACGTCAACGTGATCACCCGGTACGACCAGGCAGTGGTTCCGTACACCAGTGGCTACGAGCCGGGCATGACGAACATCCTGCTCCAGGACCTGTGCCCCTTCAACATCACCGAGCACATCCACATGGGCGCGAGCCGGCCTGCCTCCCAGGTGGTCCTGAACGCTCTCGATCCGGAGCACCCCCGACCCGTCACATGTCAGTGACGCCCGGGGCCGGCGCACCTATGCTTCGCTGCATGCGTCGACTCACTGCACCTCTGCTGGCTCTCGTTCTCGGTCTTCTCGTGGCGGGTCCGGCGCAAGCCGTTGACGCTCCGCTGCCGGTGCCGTACTCGTTCCTGCCGACGGCACTGTTCGGAGGGATCCCCGGGTCCGACGCACCCGGGACGAACGACTGGGCCTGCAAGCCCGGCCCCGCACACCCCAACCCGGTGGTCCTGGTCCACGGCACCGCCGGCAACCGCAGCACCAACTGGCAGACCTACGGACCGTTGCTGAAGAACAACGGGTACTGCGTCTTCGCCCTGACCTACGGCTCGACCTTCCCGCTGCCGTACCCGGACGCCCTGGGCGGTTTCGGGGACATGCGGACCAGCGCGGTCCAGCTGAAGGAGTTCGTCGACCGGGTGCTGTCCGCGACCGGGGCGGGCGAGGTCGACCTGGTCGGGCACTCCCAGGGGACCCTGATGCCGAACTACTACGTGAAGTACCTGGGCGGTGCCGCCAAGGTCGACAAGTACGTCTCGCTGGCGCCGGTCTGGGAGGGCACCCGGCTGGCGAGCCCGATCACCCTGGCTGCCGGGGTCTTCGGGGTCCCGGCCGAGCAGACCCCGATCTGCGTGGCCTGCGCCCAGTTCGCCCCCGGCACCGCGTTCATGGGCCAGATCCAGGCCGGTGGGACCGCCGCGCCCGGCGTCACCTACACCAACATCATGACCAAGTACGACGAGCTCGTGGTGCCGTACACGAGTGGGCGTCAACCGGGGATGACCAACATCGTCGTCCAGGACCGGTGCAACCTGGACTACAGCGAGCACTTCGAGATCGCGGCTGACAAGAACGCCAGCCTCTACGTGCTGAACGCCCTCGATCCGGGGCACCCGCGGCCGATCACCTGCTCGTTGGTGCTCCCGTTCGTCGGCGGCTTCTGAGACTCGCCTGGCCTGAAACTCCGGGCAGGTGTTTGACACCTCCTGCCACCCGCCCTAGTTTGCGAGTGGGTGAGGGCCCGGAGCGCTGCGGCGCGTGACCAGATCAGAGACTGTTCGATGCGGCGTTTCCTCCTTGCTCTTGCGGTGGCCTTCTCGGCGATCGCCCTCGTGCCCCAGCTCGCCGGAACGGCGTCCGCGCACGTCGAACGGCCGTCGTACTGGCCGGACCCGACCGCGGACTGCACGGTCTCGCCGTGCGCCGGCGGCGTCATCCCGCGGGCCAGGTCGTTGGCCTCGGCGCTGGACCGGAGCAAGCCCGGCGTCACCCGGGTGGTCTGTGCGCCGAACTCGATGGTGCTGCTGAAGCGCTCGATCGCGAAGGCGCGCAAGTACGGGTACAACATCCGTCCGACCGACCACCGCACGTTCAGCGCGAAGGCGGCCGCCAACCTGCTCCGGGTGAACAAGGCACTGCTCCAGCGGTGCAACTACCGGCAGATCCAACCTGCCGTGAACGCCTCGGGCAACAACGACCGCGTGGTGGTGATGCCCGGGCTCTACACCGAGCCGCGGTCACGGGCCCAGAAGACCTTCGACCCGGCCTGCGCGAAGTACCACACCTTCTCCGACAGCGGAGACCCCGGCGCACTGTCCCACGAGGCCCAGATCCGGTGCCCGAACGACGCGAACCTGATCGCCATCATCGGCCGCGGTCTCGGTGGCGGTTCCAAGGCTGACCCGAGCCCGCCGCGCGAGGACCGGCACGGTGTCCCGAACGCAGGTCGGTGCATCCGGTGCAACTTCCAGCTCGAAGGGTCCGGGGTCGTTGCCGACGACGTCATCATCGAGGCCGGGAGCGCGGCGGCCGGCGACGGCGGTCCGTCCGCGGCCGGGCACAAGAAGGACGTCGGCATCTTCGTCGACCGGGCCGACGGCATCGTGCTGCGCAACATCAAGATCCGGCACGCCCGCGAGCACGGCATCTACATCATCGAGACCGACGGCTACCTGTTCGACCGGTTCAAGGCTTACTACGCCGGCGCCTACGGCGTGCTGTCGTTCGTGGGTGACCACGGAGTGGTGCAGAACTGTGATGCCAAGGGCAGCGGTGACTCCGGGGTCTACCCGGGATCGGGTGCCCCGAGCCTGCTGGAGAGCCGCAACAAGACGTTCTACCCGACGGCCCGGATCAGCCAGATCTACCGCTGGTGCGACAGCCACCACAACACCGGTGGTTTCTCCGGCACCAACTCCAGCGGCACCCTGATCACCCAGAACAACTTCTACGACAACGCCCTCGGTCTGACCACGGACGTCTTCACGGCCGCTGGGCACCCGGGCTTCCCGCAGGCTGGGAACGTGATCGACGGCAACAACTTCTACTCCAACAACTTCAACCCGTTCAAGGCCGGCTCCGACGTGGTGCCGTTCATCCCGGCGCCGGTCGGTTCCGGGCTCTGGCTGGCGGGCGGCAACGAGAACGTCGTCCGGCACAACCGGTTCTTCAACAACTGGCGCTACGGCACGATGATCTTCGCTGTCCCGGATGCGACCGTCTGCGGACCGGTCCTCGGCGACCCCGAGGCCACCATCCCCGGCTGCAACGCCCTCGGGATCAGTACGTCGTACGGGAACAGGACGTACGGCAACACCATGGGTGTCGCGCCGAACGGGGACGTCCGTCCGAACGGCACCGACTTCTGGTGGGACGCGTTCCCGACCAACACCGGCAACTGCTGGTGGAACAACACGGCAGCGCCCGGGAAGAGGGTCAGCTCGAACACGTCCCTCCCGGGCTGCAGCGGCGGTACCAAGCCGGAGGAGAGCATCGGTCTGGGCAACGTGGTCGCCGAGTCCGAGCTGCTGGCCTGCCTTGCCGGGTTCCAGCTCGCGGGCTACCCGGCCGGCAGCGACGACATCTGCACCTGGGCGATCACCCCGAAGAAGCCGGGCACCAGCTCGGCCCGGGACTCGGCGTCCGCGGCCGAGGTCTCGGCTCGTCAGCAGTCGATCATGTCGTCGTTCTGCGAGGCCGGCTTGGGCAAGCGGACCTGCAAGCCCTACCAGCAGGGCCTCTCCGGACTGGGCTGGCTGAACGCCACCCTGGCCCCGCTGCTCGCGCCGTCGGTGAAGCCGGGAGCCCCGAGCAGCAGGCCGTTGAGCACCTACACCTGCAGCTGGTGGAACCAGGCGTCCCCGAGCGCCCGGCTCGAGCTGGTCCAGCGGATCCGGGGCTTCAACGCCAAGCAGGTCCAGGGCGACAGCTCTGCCGTCGGCTACGGCTCCACGCTGACCGACAGCGCGGCCACCCAGCTCTTCAAGGGGCGTTGCACCAGCGGGTACGCCGGTGGCTTCGCGCTCTACAAGATCTACGGTGCGGCAGCAGCCTTCACGGCAGCAAACTCCTGACGGCGGCGGGCTCAGCACCCACGTGCTGAGCCCGGCCGCCGATCTCGGTAGTCATCCGTGCATCTGACCCCTGGGCTGACCCTGGGCTGACCCCTTGAGCGCACGGGTCTGACCCTGGCCGTTTCGGAAGAGCTGACCCCACACGCCCGCCGCCCAACGGGCGGAGGGCGGGCGGGTCAGATCGACGGCTGATGTGAAGGTCGTCCAGCGGCAGCGCCAGCAGGCAACCGTTATTGCGCGCGTGCACGCGCGCGTAGCAAACGCACGACCGCGACCTCGTTCGTGCGCCGGCGGACAGGCAGACTCACTCCCATGGCCCGCCGCTTCCCGCCCCTGACCGAGCGTCAGGTCGAGGTCCTCCAGTGGATCAGCGACGGCTGCCCAGACGGTGTGTGGGCTGACTTCACCTACAAGCGCACCAGCTATGCACTCGCCGAGCGCGGCCTGGCCGAAGTCGACCGTCGTCGCGGCTCCTGGTCTGCCCGGACAACCTCCGGAGGGGAGCACTACCTGAGCCACGGCGCCTACCGCACGGATCCAATCGTCGCAGCTACACGACCGTCGCAGGCACACGCAACCACGAGCAGCAAGCAAGGAACGACTCGTAACGGTCGGTACGAGGTAGATGCCGTCGAGCTGATCGCCGATCTCCAACGAGCGGAGGATGGGGCGATCACCGTCACCGACCCTGCCGCCTCAGTCCGCGCCGGATACCGAAGCGCGCTGAGCCAAGCCGTGAACACTGGGCTCGTTCCCGACGGCTACAAGCTGACCTACACCGGGCGCGACCGAGGTGACCTGGTCATCCGCCTGCTTCCGCACGACAATGAACCGCCTGCGGAGGCACTTCCGCCGATCCGCATACCCGAGAGCCTGCGCGGTGCCGCGGACGCCGTAGTGCATTTGAAGGCAGCGCCCGAGCTCCTCGCAGTCAGCAACGACATGCGTCCTCGTGCGCTTCGAATCCTGGCTGGCATCGCGGGGGAGTGCACGGGCCGCGGATGGACATTCGCGCAACGCCCCGACGGCGAGCCCACCTTCCAGATCACCGTCACCGAGGTCGAGTTCGTGTTCTGCCTCTTCGAGGAGATCGAGCGACGCGACGTTCCGATCGCCGAGGAGCTCGACGGCGCCAAGTACGAGTGGCAGCGCGTACGGTCGAGTGTTCAGCAGGTGCACTCGGGTCGTCTCGCACTTCGGCTCGGCGAGCGATACTCGACCATCACGTGGGCCGACCGGAAGCGCTGGACGCTTGACGACAAGCTTCCCCAGATGTTCGAGCACCTGCGAACCACTGCAGTCGACGTGCTGGCTGCACGGGAACGTCAGGCTCGAGACCTCGAGGAGCGCACCCGGGCCTGGGAGAAAGCGGTCGAGAGCGCACGCAAGGCCTACGTCGCGCAGGTCAACCGAGACCAGCTGCACGAGCAGCTGGCCGACCGCGACTCGGCTGTTCGCATGCGTGCATACGCGGCGGATCTGGAGGCGTCGCGCGGGGGCGAAGCCGACCGTGGCGTGTTGGTCGAGTGGGTTGAGTGGATCCGGGCCGAGGCCGACCGCGTCGACCCACTCCTGCACCCGAAGCGCCTCGGAAAGAGGACCCCGCCGGAGGTCCGGTCGACCGACCTGGAGCCCTTCATGCCGCGCGGCATGAGCCCCTGGCGCCCTCCCGGCTAAAGCGCTTCGTTCGGATCATTCCTTTGCCCGAAGCAGTTCCACCGGCGTGCCTAGCTCGCGCGCCAGTCGAGCGGCTTGCGCCTCGTGACCTGCCGCACGGAGCTGGTCGATCGCGTCCTGGGCGACATCGCCAACTCGCTTGATCTCCACCCGCAGCGCCACCAGCTCGTCGTGCTGGTCGGCGGCCTCGGCCCCGCACCAGTCCCGCAGGATCGTGCGCTTCGGCTTGTCGTGCTCCTCGTCCCACTTGATCAGGAAGTCCGGCTCGATGTGGCCGGTCTGGCCGCGGCTCGCGCGGTAGGAGTGGCCGTGGATCGCCTCTCTCGCGGCGGTGCGTTCTTGGGCGGCGACGCGCTCCATGATCGGGCCCGGGTTCCGGCGCGCAAGCGTCTCCGCGATTCGCTGGGTCACGTCCCACGGCGCAATCAGTACACCGTCTTCCTCGAAGGCATCGGAATGAACGACGACCTCCTCGGGCGTGACGTCCAGGATCGTGGCTAACGCGCGGAGGTCCTTGATCGAGGTGGCGCCGCTGTTGCGATAGCCGAGCCAAGCGATGTCGCGATCGAGAAGCGCGTCGTAGACCTCCTCGGCGGCCGCCTCGCGTGGACTGTCCTGCTCGGGACCGGCGGCGTGGATCTTGCCCCAGCGCTCCTCCCTAGCCCGGTAGGCGCCGACCTCGGTCCACAGCACCTTGAGACGGGCCGGCGGCACCCAGTCCTCGCGTCCCTCGAACTCGTCGTCGATGAACCTGACAAGCACCCTGGCAGGCGTCTGCGTACCGTGGCGCACGACTTCAACCTCGACCAGCGGGTCGATGCCCCGCTGCCGATACGCCCAGCTCTCACCGACCTCCACGTCCTCATGATCGCGGATCTGCGCTCTCGGCACGACCCACAATCAATAAAGTCGTGGGTCCGCACCGCCAGGTTTCTGTCGGTTGTCAATGTCAAAGTTGCGGTCATGTTCGTCGCGAGGACCACCGACTGTTATCGGCCCCGCAACTCATGGCATTGGTCATTGGTCACGGCCGGGGTGTGCCCCGCCACCGTGAATCGGGACATAGATACGACGTTGAAATCGCGGTCGTGTATCAGCGATGGGCCTAGTCTGATCCACGTGATCCCACACGCACGTGAAGAGATCAAGGCACTCGCTGCCAGGAGCAACATCGTGTCTCTGTCCGCGGTTGACGGGTGGAATGTTCAGGAGTGGGAACTCACGACCGCAGATGTCCAACGAGTCGTCAAGGCGTATCAAGCGATCTTGTCTGTCGACCTGGATGCAGACCTTGATCAGCTGCTGATCGATCTCGGGGTGGACCGCCTAGGCCCGAAGCCGGACTCAGAGCAGCATGCCAAAGTAGCGCGAGCTGATGCCATCGAGTTGGTCGCCGCCGCAACAGTCGTTGCTGTTGAGCAGGTCGGCCTCGACGACATCCACATGCCGAATGTTCCGAAAATGGCGACCAAGAAGAGTGATAGCGGCATCGACGTACTCGGAGTTGAACTCGATTCAAATGAGGTGGGTGACTTGGTCGCGGGGGAGCGCCTCGTGTTGGTCAGCGTCAAACACACCATCGGCAAGTACGCGAGCGGGATGCGCTCAAAACTTGAGGCGTCGTTGAAGGACGACCTATCGGGTCCTTACATCTACCGCCAACTCACCAACCTACAAGGACGGATGATTCAGGCAGGGGTGCCGGAGGCGACGGCCAACCGAGTCATCTACTTCATGAGAGAGACTCTTTCCAATCCGAATGTGCGCATCATCGGCGTTGCAGCCGCGGAGCCGGATCCAGACTGCAATCTTCAAGACCAGACGGGCCTCCTGGAACATACCGATAGCCCGGACGCACACTTCAGAATGCTCCTCGTGCCTGGGCTCAAGGCGCTGCACACGAAGCTCGTTCCCTAGTGGCTGCGCCGGACTTCGCGCAGTCGCGAAGGCAGTTGCGGAGGGCACGCGTACAGAACGCGCTCACAATGCCGAGGCAGGGAGTCAACTCACGCCTGCACCGTGATCGGCTCCTCGAGATCTTGGCGTTTGAACGTCTCGACGACGACCTGTCATTCGGGCGACTTGCCGAGGATCAAGTCGAGACCATTGTCGCTATTGCATTGGCTGATATTCCGGATGATCCTATCGATCGCGCGTTCGTACTGCTCGAGTGCCTTACTCTGCTGATCCGCGACGGCCAGTTCGCTCGGATGAAGATCTTGGCCTCGCGACTTCAGGCCGTCTCGCGCGAAGCGTCGGCCGGACGTCGATTTCTACGACTAAGTATCAGCTCAATCGCGTTGTCGCTAAGCGGACATCCCAACCGAGCCGCTAGCAACTTGGACCGTGGGCTCCGTCCCGAAGCCGATCCAAGCGCTGAGGTTGATGTTCGCCATGAACTGGCAGTGGCTGCGGCAATCAAATCTGTCCTCGTCGAAGACGAACTCGAGTTCGCAATGCGCGCGCGGGATCTATTCACGCGCCTCGGCGATGGCTTAAGTGTCGCGCTGCTGGATACGACCATTGCATGGCAGCGAGCGCGTGAGGCCGCCGATCCGCTTTCGGTGCTCCAACTGGCAGATCCGACCTTCGAGCGTCCGGAGTTGGTCGAATACGTTAGACGGCGTGGAATCGAGGTGCTTTTCCCGTCGCAGATCGCAACCATCAACGAGGGATTGACGACCGACGAGGAACTGACTGTCTCGCTGCCGACTTCGAGCGGGAAGACGCTTCTGGCAGAGTTCAAGATCGCGGCGACGCTCGCACGCACCCCGGAAGCAACGGTGATCTACGTCGCTCCATACCGGCTGTTGGCTCGGCAAGTCACGCGGTCGTTCGAGCACCATCTGTCGCGCCTGGGGCATCGAATCCAGGACCTAGGAAGCGGATACGACCTAGAGGTTAGATCCGATCTTGGGGGCGTATTGATCTGCACGCCCGAACGTCTGGACGCACTTCTACGCCAAGCAAGCTCAGAAGGCGACGTCCGCGAGGCATTCTCTCGGTGCCGGCTGGTGGTCTTTGACGAGATGCATCTAATTGGTAGATCCGGTCGAGGGCCGCGATTCGAGCTCCTCCTCACACGGCTGCGAATGGCGTACCCGGACGCTGGTTTCCTGGCCCTGTCGGCAGCGAGCCAAGGTGTCGACGAAGTGGCTTCGTGGCTCACCAGTGGGCGCCTCGTGAAAGGTGCGCGCCGACCGACTGGAACCATCGAGGTCTCGTGGCGAACAAACGGTGAGTTGGTGCAACGCGTTGATCGAATGAAGCCGACCCTCGTCGGCGAACTCGGTCGGTCGTCGAGACCGATTGATGACGCCGTGCTCTTGATATCGCGGTTGTCGTCCGCATATCGCCCTGTCCTTGCAGTTTGCACGCAGCGCGCGTACGCAGAATCCATTGCGACTCGCCTGGTGGAGTCGGATCCGCTCGGGAATCGACTCTGGGTCGAAGAGTTGCAACCGGAGCAAGTGGAGTTGCTTGAAGCGGCCGTTGAGGTCGTCGCGTCGATGATGGGCATGAAACACCCTCTGACGACTTGTCTCCGCAACGGTGTCGGATTTCACCACGCGGGTGTCCCATCCATCGTTCTTGGGCTCATTGAGGAGTTGGCAGCCGAGCGAGTCTTGCGGGCCGTCTCGGCGACGACAACGGTCGCGGAGGGTGCGGATCTTCCATTCCGGGCCGTGGTGATTCCTCACCTGAACTTTCAAGGAAATTCGCGCAAGCTCGAACGCGACCTTTACTTGAACATCATCGGGCGAGCTGGTCGGGTGAACGTTGCCATGGAGGGTGTCGTGTTCATCCTCGATTCGAATGCCGAAACGCTTCGACATCATGTTTCGACCACGCTGTGGACGACAGCCGAGGTCGGTCGAGTGCGAGGCCAACTCACCACGATTACCGATTTGCCGCGGACCCCGGACGAGACCAATTGGTACGGTGAGTTTGAGTCTCAGGTCATGGGCTGGCTTGGCGATGGCGACAGCTACCACGCGGATCAGGCCGAGTTGCTTGCCGCATCGACCTTCACCTTCCAATCTGGGAACTCGATCGAGAAGCGACATGTGCGAGACCTGACGCAAACAGTCCTCGTATCGCTTGAACGCAGCGGCTTCGCGCAAGCGGCCAGCCCATTTCGACTCACAGAGCGTGGCGTACGCGCGCGACTAACCGGGCTCACCACCACTAGCGTCGCGCGACTTGAGGCCGCGATTGAGGAGGGCGTCGCGGGGTGGCTTCCGTCCCTGCTCGGAGTCGTCGAACTCTCGAGGATGCAACTAGAGCAGATCGCGCGAATCATCTTCGAGACTAGCGAAACCATGTCGCATTCTCTTTGGCTGCGGAGAGGACGCAAGAACGATGCGGGTCGTGCCGCCTACCTCGACTCGTTCGCCCGTATGAGAGTCGACGAGCACGAGCAGAGTGACACCTTCTGGGCAGAGGTCAACGCGGTCGTGCTCTGGATGGACGGCAACCCATTCGAAGTGATCGCAGACAGCATGCCGACCTTTGGCCGCACCGGCCTTTTCGGCGGTAGTGATCAAGCAGGCCGGGTTTCGGATGTCGCTGAGTACGTGTCGAAGATTGGGTATCCCGGTAGTTGGAGTTGGTCAGCTGCGCGAACTCTCGTGAAGGAGATCCTTGCCCTTGACTTGCCCGCCTGGATCGGTGGAGCAATCGAGTTTGGCGCATCCACCGAGACGGCAGTTTTTCTGATGAGGTCAGGCTTCTTGTCGCGTCCCGGCGCCTTACATCTAGCCACGCTGCTTGGGCCTTCGTGGGAAACCGCATCTGAACTGCTGCGTGACGACGACAGTTTCGACTCGGAACTCGTTGCAGTCGATCAGGAGCGACTTGAACAGCTTCGGTTCCTCCTCAGGAATCCAAACTAGTCACTCGATGCGGCTAATCATCGTCTTCACGAACACTGCTTTCTGGTGCGCTTCCGTTGGGCTCGTCGGTATCGGCCCAAAGCGCAACGACTGCCATCCAAGGGACATCGCCCACTCTCGGGAGACCAATCCAGCCTGCGGTCCTGTCTGATCCAAGGTCGCCTGCCCATAGCAAGAACAGATCTCGGCAGAACGACACATCGCGACGGTCGCGCGGTCGGGGATCGCCGTCGTACGTCAGGGTCCAATCAGGGGTCGAGAACGGGTAGTAAGCGCTTGAGTTCCGTCTAGCAGCCGACTCCCGTGTCGCAGAAGTGGACCAGTCGAAGTCGCTGAGAAAGTCGGGTGTAAGGCCGCGGTCGATTGGAGACTTGACCACCCGAAGGCGGAAGCCGCCGAGACCGAGCAAGGCGATGCCAGTGTCCATCTCGGGCCGCACGCCAGGAGCGATACTGGCTTCCTCAACCGTCGCGACGATTCTGTTGTTTACGTTCCGGCTAGTTTGATAGCCAAGGACGTTGGTGTCGTCGAAGTGCTCCTCCGGCGACCAGCGCGCACGGTTCTGCTTCCAGACCTCGCCGACCAGCTTCCTCAAGAAGTCAATCACTCCAGCATCGGCGTACGCGGTCCGAGCGCTCTCAAGATGCGCGAGGGCTGCTTCGTCCCACAGATCGTTCATACGCCTAGTTTCGTCTCCGTCGCCGACATTTCGGCGCAGTTGTGAGACGTTGGCGACCGGCATCCGTACGGCTCTTGGATTCGGAAACGGGAAACATGGGCATTGGTGCATCCCCTTAGAAGCTCGCCAGCTGCATTCTTTCGGTGTACCTATCGACTTGCAGTGATCGTCCAACACTTGGCCGATGCTCCTGTAACTTCAGGGTCGTGCCGCTCATATTTCGCAAGCAGCCGTCGGGCGCTGCGTCGGCCGCTGCTGGCTCAGCCTCGCGCGGCCGAGGTGAGTACGAACTCGTGGGCGAGGAGGGTAACTACAGCGCTCGTTCCTTACGGGAGCACGGGTTCATCTGGGAGACGCCCTTCGGTACGAAAGAATCCGAGATCGCGCTGAGTAACCAAGGCGGCAAGTGGCGTCTTAGGATTACGGCGGCTTCGGGCGTGCCGCACATCCACCGCCAAGGCGCGACTCTCGCGCTGCTGCCACGCCCTGTTCGTGACGAGAGCCGCGTCTCTCACGGCAAGCCAATCGTCCTGGAAGACCGCTATCTTCTGGATATCCAGGTCGGTCTGCTTAAGGTGGAGGACGGCATGGCCACGGTAACGCCGGCCATCTACACCGGACGGTCGGGCACCGCTGCCGATCTCGACCATCTCGTTAATCTCCAGGCGCCCGATCGGTTCGCGCGGTTGGAGCGTCTCTGGGCGTCGATGGATGCCTTACCAGACCGCGTCGCCGAGACCGTTGACGTCCACCGGCAGTACGTCGTCGGCCCGGACCTCATCGGCCTTCCGGCAGAGCGCTCCGTGCGCGCTGTTGTCGATGCGCTCGAGGCTGAGGACGTCCCTTGGTACATCCCAGGTTCAGACCCGCTCGATGCGCTTGAGCTCCTTGCGGGAATCACCACCGTCATTCCTGACCTGCCGTTGCCCAACGAAGCGCCGCCCGACAGCCCGGAGATTCGGCGTCGCTTGGAGGTTGCGCTGCGAATCACTAAATCGCGTGGCAAAGGGCACGCCAACTTCAAGAAGGATGTTCAGCGTGCCTACAACTTCACCTGTGCGTTCTGCGGCTTCAAAGCGTTGAATGTTCCTGGCTTCGGCCGTTTTGGCAACGACGCGGCGCACATCCTGCCCTGGAGCCAGTACGACCTCGACCACGTGACCAACGGCCTACAACTTTGCCGCCCGCACCACTGGGCGTTCGACAACAAGATCCTGCTGTTGCGAGCCGACAGCGGCGTCTACCGAGTCGAGCTGAACACGAACCTCACGGACGGGATCACCGACCAGGCGACTATGGGTTTGCTGCTTGAAGCCGTCGGTGTAATCCCAGACGAACGACTCCCCAAGCCCTCTGAGCGTCCGAGCCCCGAGTTCATCGAGAAGCTCTATGAAGGGCTTGAGGGGTACTAGGCGGTCAGGCGACGCCCTCGGCTCCTGACTCGGACGCGTAGTCGGCCATAACCTCGGCGATGCGTCCGCCAATCCACTCGGCGACGTTCACCGTGACGGCGTTGCCGCAGGCGTGGTAGCGAGCTGAGTCCAACTTGTCGATGTTGCCGTTGAAACTGTCCACATCGGTCCAGCCGTCAGGGAATCCCTGGAGCCTCTCGGTCTCCAGCGGGGTCAGTCGGCGGACGCGGCCTTCCGGGTACGAGACGTAGTTGCGCGACCAGTCCGTTCCGGTGTGGCGGGCGCTTTCTGCGTAGAGGCAGTGGGCGAGCTTTTTGACGAAGCCTCGCTCAGGATCTCCAACGCTGATCTGAAAGGGGGAAACAGATTTCGGCCCATCCGGTCCGCTCTTCTCAGAATCCCTGTCGCCGCGTTCGGACTCAAAAAGTACTGCTCCGGCACGCGCCGGACCTCCAAGAGTTCCGACAATGAAGACTCGGGTACGTGACTGGGGGACGCCGAAGTAGCGACTGTCAAGGACTCGCCACGCCACGCCATACCCGAGGTCGGCCAGCGTCCGAATGACGACTGCGAAATCTCTTCCTTCGTGGGAAGAGAGGAGACCCGCAACGTTTTCGAGGACGACAACAGGGGGGCGAGCTTCCGCAAGTAGTCGAGCAAACTCAAAGAAGAGCCCCGACTGCTTACCGCGGAGTCCACTCCTCGGACCCATTCGAGCAAGAGAGACGTCTTGGCAGGGGAATCCGCCTGCCCAGATCGTTGCGTCCGGGATGTCACTAGCGGTCACCTCTCGAATGTCTGTTGCCTTGGGCACGTCGGGCCAGTGGTGCTTGAGCACGTCCTGGCAGAAGTCTTTGATTTCGCACTGGAAGACCGTGCGCATGCCGGCGCGCTCGAACCCAAGGTCGAACCCACCGATTCCGGCGAAGAAGGAGGCCACCGTGAGGTCTGTGCTCACGTCACTCTTCTTGCTCAACTCATCTCCCTGTGCATGTAGCGGGACGGTATTCGACCCCACCGACACTCACACTGCCGGGCCCAAGGTCACGATAACCCGAAATGACACTGGTGTAACTCATTGGGCCCAGCGTTCCTCTAGTCGTCGTCATCGTGCAGCGCCCGAGTGAGGAGTCCTTCGGACCGTCCAACTAAGTGGGCACTTTGTGCGTCGCGAGGGTTGGCTCAAGGCACGGCACATTGAACCCGGACGCTTGCCGCACGTCCTGGACGACGTCGCGCGACAGATGATGCCGCGTGGTAGCCGCGAATGTCGCGGAGTGTCGGTAGGTGCTGCTCGAATGAAGTCATGTCGCTCACATCGCCCGCCATTGCAGTTCGTCTGCGGCGCTTGTGGGCTGGGGAGATCGTGACATCAGACGAACTCATGGCCAGCGTCCTCAGTGGTGACTGGCACGGAGTTGAGTTAGAGCGGAAGGGGCCGAATCTGACAGTCGTCGGACCCGGATCGGGCCGAGCCGCGATCAAGGGGCCGCTCGGGGACTTGCTGGCTCGCCGAGCTCGTGAGGTGACAGGGGGCGCAATTACGTCGGTCCAATGGCGCGCAAGCAGCCGATTCACTCCGGCTCGCCGGGATAGGACCACCGACGTGGACGTATTTAACGTTGAGGATCCGCTACTCGAAACCTATCCCGAGATACTTGCCGACGTTCGGTCATCCATCCCGACCAGTGCATCGCCCGAAGCTTGTGCCGCAGTCGGAGCTCTGAGGTTGGTCGGCGCTTCACGACATCGCTTGTGGTTTGCCGCCGAAACGCTCGCAGCGCGCGACGCCCTTGGGACGGTGCCCGGCGCAAGGGCGGCTTTGGTAGTCACAGTGCAGAACTACCAGGCGGCGAAGCGTCCGCTACACCACGTCCTGATTGACCCGTCCTATCGCGCAAAGCAACAACGGCTCCTGCCGTGATGGCCGTCGACGAGGAGCAGAGATGACCCAACTGACGCTCCCGGGTCTACAGCCCGAACCGTTCGCCCCAGCGCTCGTCCCGGCGCAGCAAGCGCGGCGCACATCCCTCGACCGCATCGTCGACAACCTGCTTCTGGAGATGCGTCCTGGCGACATCGTCAGCCAACTGATAGCGCTGCGCCCGCACGCCGCCTTCAATGCGCTGCTGGCGATTGCTCAACTGCCTTACGCCGCCATGCTGCGTACTCAGTCTCGATGGGAATCTGAGTGGGGGCGCCGAATCCGACCGGGGCAGCACCCCATTGTTCTGCTGGCTCCCTTCGGTCCAGTGGAGCTCTACTTCGATGTCTCTCAGACTGAACCTGGAGAGCATTCCCGATCGCTGCCACTCGAACATCAGAGCCTGTTCACGATGACGGACGCCCCGGGCGCCGAGAGGCTGCGAGTCCGGATCATCGAGGACGTCAAACAGTACGGCGTACGCGTAGTCAGCTCCGAGGTTGGTACCCCGCTGGCAGGCAAGATCCAGCAGGTGAGTGTTCATGGTTCCCAGACCTCCAAAGGCAGGGACGTCCCCGTTCGGTGGATCATTACCTTGGCTGCGTCCCATTCATCGACCGAACAGTTGTCCACCTTGGTGCATGAACTGGGCCACCTCTTCTGCGGACACGTTGGGTCTGATGACAAGGACAAGTGGGCCCAGCGATCCGACATCGATCCTGCGACCATGGAATTTGAGGCCGAGACTGTCACGCAGATCGTCTTCGGACGACTTGTGCCGGATACAGAACTCCCCGCATATAGCGAGCGAGTTCTTGCAGACGCTTCCGCAGCCTCCCGAGCTGACTGGGTCCACGTGGTCCAGGCGGCCGACCGGGTGATGAAGCCGTTCTCGAAGAACTAATACAGATCTCGGGGGAGCGGCTTCGCTCGGTCTGCCAGCCTGGGGCTCATCAAAAGTGGGTAGGGCAGGTCGGACTTGAACCGACGATCCAACGATTATGAGTCGTTTGCTTTAACCAACTAAGCTACTGCCCTGCGGCCCAGACCTGCTGACGAGCCGATGCGACACGATACAAGGACCACATTCCATCGTGTCGCCACGAGCACAGACCTCATAATCCTTGGGTCGTGGGTTCGAGCCCCACCCGCCCTACTCATGCCGAATCCTGTCCGCCTAGTCCGGCGGCGACGTCACCGGACTCAGTAGCAGGGCGGCGGCGACCTCGGTCAGCGTCGGCACCAGCTCGGGCAGACGGGCCACGCCGCGGGTGCTGACGTGCTGGACCAGCAGGGCCTCGGTCGCGCCGACGATCGCCCGGGCCGCACTCTCGCTGGGCGGCGGGTCGGCGTCCGGCGCCGTACCCCGATGCACCAGGTCCTGGATCAGGTCGACGCCGACCTGGTACATCCGGTTCCGGCGTCGCCGTGCTCGGGGACCTGCCTCGGCTGCCGTGATCAGCAGGATCTCGGTGAACTCCGGTCGGGCTGCCAGCTCCTGGCACAGGGTGGCGAAGGAGGCCCTGACCCGGGCCTCACGTCCGTGGACGCCGGTCAGCGCCGCGGTGACGGCGCCGGTCACCGCGGCGGAGTTCTCGTCGAACGCCGCCAGGAAGCAGTCCTCCTTGTCGGTGAAGAGCTCGTAGAACGTCCGGCGCGAGATCCCGGCGACCCTGATCAGGTCGGCGACCGTCGTCCGGGCGTAGCCGTCGGCCGCGACCTGGGCGACTGTCGCGGCCAGCAACCGGTCGCGCTGGGAGCGGCGGACGTCGGCCGGATTGAGGTGGTGCCGACCTCGCGGCAGGCCAGGGTCCGTGGTTGTCGCTGAGGGTTGTGCGTCTCCTGGCATGCTGCCAGCATATCGAAAAACACCATTGTTTCTCGATGGTCGAACAGGTGAGGCACGACGCCGGCGGCAGGGAGAGAGCCGTCGCCGTCGGGCCCAGGGAGGAAAGCATGCGCAAGAACAGATGGTGGCTGGCCGGAGTGGCACTCACGGCCGTGGCCCTGACCTCGGTGAGCGCGGTGGCGGCCAGCCTGCCGTCGCCGAACGACCAGCTCAGGCAGCTGCAGCGGCAGAAGGAGTACCTGACTCCGGCGTTCCAGGCGAAGCTCGCCGAGGTCAGCAAGGAGAACCTCGCGGAGGCCAAGCGGATCCTCAAGACCGATCCCGAGCGCGGGTTCGAGACCACGGTCTGCTGGAGCCTGGTGTCGTTCTGTGCCGGGGATGCGCGGCTGTACGACTGGGAGAAGAACGGCTACGGGATGGTCGAGCCGGTGCTCTTCACCAATCGCAACGGTGCCACCATCTCCGGTCACGTCTGGGCGACCCGGTCCGGTGCTGCCAAGCGACCGCTGATCGTGATCACCAACGGGTCGGTCCAGGCCACCGAGCAGATGTACTGGTGGGCGGCCCAGACGCTCGCGAAGGCCGGGTTCGTCGTCCTCACCAGCGACCCGCAGGTCCAAGGGCGCTCGGACTTCTTCGGCGAGGGTCGCGACAAGCTCACCGGCCTGCCGCAGCAGCTGCGCGGCGGCACCTTCTACGGCGGCATGGTCGACGAGATCGACTTCGGTGTGTCCACGCCGGCCGACACCTTCTGCCCCAGGCTCTCGAGCACCAAGACCAGTCACTGCGCGAAGCAGGAACGTCGGGTCACCGAGGGCTTCAACAACGCGTTCAACCCGTACTGGGAGATGATCGACCCGACCGCCAAGGTCGGCGTCGCTGGTCACAGCTACGGCGCCATGGGAGCGAGCTGGACCGGTCAGCAGGATCCCCGGGTCGGGGCGATCGTGGCCTGGGACAACCTCTGCCAGCTGCGCAAGCTCCCCGGCATCGCGCTGGTGGCGAGCTGCCAGCCCGGTTTTGAGGGCCCGGTCCCGGAGTACCGCACCCCGGCACTGGGAATCAGCAACGACTACGGCGCGTACTTCGTGCCGCACCCGACGATCGTCCAGCCGGGTGGCCACGCGGCGGCCTCGATGGAGATCTCCGACCACGACGTCGACAGCGGCCAGCTGGTCGTCCGGGGCGGCACCCACTTCGAGTACGACTGGGCGCCGCTGCCGTTCCTGGCGGCGACGTTGCGCGGCGTCGACATGACGGCCTGGTACACCACCGCGTGGTTCGACAAGTACCTGCGCCACGATCCGACGGCGGACGCCCGACTGCGGACCACCCGGTGGTTGACCGACGCCCGCGACCGAGCCGTCGACCCGAAGGGTGGCGGGAACGTGCTGTCGAACACCTACCTGTCCCGGATGGACATCGGTCGGCACGGCGGTGAGCGGTTCGACTGCGAGGACCTGGTGTCGCAGTGCCCGGGCATGGGTCCCGACGGGGAGGCGCCGGACTACTCGTTCCTGGAGACGGCCACCACTCCCGACGGGAGCTGAACCCGGCGTCGGGGCCCGACCGCAGCTGTCGCGGTCGGGCCCCGACGTGCCTGGCGACCGCGGAACTCGGTCGCCCGGTCGGACTCACGGGTTCGCTACGCTGCGGACTCGGACCCGGAGGAGAAGTGCAGATGCGCAGACGTGTTGGTGTGGTCGTCCTGGTGGCGGGTTTCCTGCTCACCTCGTGCGGCGGCGACGAGATCCCGGACGCTACCTCCTCCCCGTCGACGGCAGCGTCCAGTGCTGCTCCGGCCCTCCCGTCCCCGGCGGCCACCCCGGGGGAGAAGTCGGCCGCATCGGCCCACCAGGTCGTGGACCGCTACCTCGACGCGCTGTTCGCGGGAGAGCCGAAGAAGGCGTGCCTGTTGCTCACCCCCCGCTACCAGAAGGCGAGCATCAAGGAGGCTGCGAGCTCGGGTGCTCGACCCGACGCTGACTGTGCGGCCGCGATCAGGTCCAGCATCAACTTGATCGCCACCGTCGAGGTTCTCCGCGCAGACTTCGCGGTGACCGCGGTCAAGACGTCCGGTGACACAGCCACGGTCACGGTTGATGCGCCCGACGGGTTCCAGGACGTCACGTACGTGCTGCGGTGGGTCGCCAAGCGTTGGCTGATCGACGACGAAGGTTGAGGCCAGGCTCGGGACCTAGGTCACGATTCGGACACTCCGATGTCCTTTTTGCGCGTATCGCGTCACGAAGTGCCGATCAGGGTGTTCCCTAGAGGTAACACTCAGATCGAGTTGAAAGGGAGAGCACCATGTCGTGCACTCATTCGCCGCGTTGTCCGGAAGCCACCGCTCCCGACTGCTGCAGCGCCCACACCGTCTCGGACCACATGGAGCAGGGCTGGTGCCAGCTGTGCAACGGCGTCATCCTGTTCGACGACGGCCGCTACCTGGCCCCGGACGGGCACATCGAGCAGGTTCCCCTGTCCGCCTGAGCTCAGCGCAAGGTCGAGACGGCAGGCACGCGGTTGGGTACGCCGCGTTCGCCGACCTCGACATCAAGGATGACGTGGTGGGTCCGGTCGCCGGCGATCGGTGACTGGTTCGCCACCAGGACCCTGGTCCCCAGGAACGTCGCGTTCGACGGGCCGTCGAACGGAACCGGAGACCCGTTCCGCCCTGAACCGGCCGACTTCGGGAAACGTTCGAGCTCCTTGCCGGTCGGTGAGAGCACCACCAGCTGGTTGGTCAGACCGACGTTCGCGATGTAGATCCGTCCGGACCGTCCGATGCCGAACCCGTCGGGAAGATCCGTCGGTTTCGAGGTCCACAGCGTGCGCAGCGCACCCGGTCTGCCGGTCGATGCCACGCCCAACCGGTACAGCCGCCCCGAGGTCGGGTTCGCCAGCAGGTCGGCCACCGTCTGCTGAGCGATCAGGAACGACCGGGTGCTCGCTTGGTAGACCAGCCCGGTGGTGCCGAACCCGAGGCTGGAGTCCAGCGCGCTGGACGAGAACCAGACCTTGGGAACACCGCCGCGGGCGGGAATCCGCCAGATCACGGCCTGGCCGTAGTCACTGACGTAGAGCGCACCGTCCGCACCCCAGGTCGCGTAGTTCGGGATCGGCTTCTCGTCGGTCGCGTTCGGCGAGCACGGCCGGACGTTGGTCGAGCACAACGGCAGGTCGGGCAGCGTCGCCTGGCGCTGGAACCTTCCGGTCCGGGTGTCGAGGGTGAGGACGCCGGCCGTCGACTTCTCCAGCAGGACCAGGCGGCCGCGGGCGTCCTGGTTGGCGACCTGGACCCCGGGGGAGTGGGCCAGGTCCTGACCGGGCACGGTCCAGGAGCGGAGCAGGGTGCCGCCGGCGGTCCACTCGAAGACCCGGGAGCGCGACTTGCTGCCGGTCGCGGCGTAGTTGGCGGCGTACACCCGGCCGTTGCTGTGCACGAAGACGTACGCCGGGGTGCCGGGGAACGGCACCCGGGAGAAGACCCGGGTGTTCCACTTCGCACGCGTCGCGGACGTAGCGCTGTCGGGGGCCATCGAGACCAGGGTGACGCCCAGGACGGCGCTCGCGGCGACGGCGACGAGCTTGCGCAGCGGTGCCCTCACAGCCGGTCCAGCACTTCGGTCGCCGCACGCTTGCCCGAACGGACCGCGCCGTCCATGTAGCCGTTCCAGTAGGTCGAGGTCTCGGTCCCGGCCCAGTGCACCCGGCCGAACGGGATCCGGATCGAGGGCCCGAACTTCGTCATCGTTCCGGGAGCCATGATCGGCACCGGTCCGCCGCCGGTCCAGCGCTCCTTGGTCCAGTCGTGCTCGGTGTACTCGATCGGCTTGAGCGCCTTCGGCCCGACCATCTGCGCAAAACCCTCTAGGACAGCCCTGCGACGCTCGGCGAGCGGCAGGTGGGCGTACTGGCGGTGGGTCGACCCGCCGACGAACGCGAGCAGAACCCCGACCTTGCCGCTGGGGGGTGAGTTGTCGAAGACCGCGCGGGTCGCGCCGGCGTCCGCGAGCCCTGACCCGCTGAGGCCGTCGGCCCGCCAGAAGGGAGTCGAGTACACGGCGTCGCACTTCATCAGCTCGCCCATCCTCCAGTGGGTCAGCAGGTTGTGCCGCCGGGTCGGGAGCTGCGGGTACCAGTCCACGCCGAGGACCTTGGGGGGCGGCGTCGCCATGATGACGCGTCGGGCCCGGACGACGCCGCGGGTGGTGTGCACCACGGCGCGACCGTTGCCCTGGTCGATCCGGTTCACCGCAGCACCGAGGGCGACGATGTCGCCGAGCCGCTGGGCCAGGCGGAGCGGGACCAGCTGGCTGCCCCCGACGAACCGGCGCTCCTGGGCTCCGCCCTTGGTGTCCGCGTTCAGCCCGAACGTGCCGGTGGTGCGCTCGTTGCCCGAGCACGCGATGTAGTGGACGACGAAGAGCAGCGAGAGCTGGGCCGGGTCGGCGCCGAAGCCGGGCTGGGTCCAGCACTTCAGCAGGTTCGTCACACCGGCCGCGTTGACCGCGTTCTTCCGGATGTAGTCCGCGAGGGTGATCGCGTCCCACTGAGCTGCCTTGGGGTGCGACCACGGCGCGTCGACCGGCATCTCGGCAGCCATGCTGTCCAGGTTGCCCAGCAGCACGGCCGCGTCCAGCAGGATGGTGGGATCCGGCGGCACGGTGCCGGTGTAGGTGGACCGCATGCCGCGGGAGATGTAGACGTTGTTGCCGGCGACGTACTCGGGGAAGGTCGCCACCTTGAGCTCCCTGGCCAGCGCCATGATGTGGTCCTGGGTGGGGCCGACGAACGCGCCGCCGGCCTCGATCACCCCGCCCGCCTCCAAGCGGTGGTTCAGCAACCGGCCCCCGACCCGCCTGCGTGCCTCGACGACCAGCACCGAACGACCGGACCGGGCGACCTTGCGAGCGGCGACGAGACCGGAGAGTCCGCCGCCGACGACGACCACGTCGACCTGGCGGGGCAGTGATCCCTGCAGGGTCGCGGCGGTCACCGACTCCTCGAGGAGTCCGACACCGAGCGTGCCGAGCCCGGTGGCCATGGCTCCCCTGATCAGGGTCCGGCGGTCGAGGGGGAGGGTCATCTGGCTACTCCTGCGTGCTCGAGATTCAGGGCGTCGTGACTCAAAAGCGAACATGTGTCAGGTTTATGTTCGCATGTTACAGTCCGTTCGTGCCCGCTGTCACCTCACCGCCCCCGACCGGCTCGGTCGGTCTGCGCCGCAGGCCGACCCAGGCCCGCTCCCGCGAACGTGTCGAGCGGATCCTGGACGCTGCCTCGGCGATCGTCGTCGGGCACGGCGTCGAGGCGCTGAGCACCCGCGACATCGCGGCGTCGGCCGAGATCCCGATCGCCTCGCTCTACCAGTACTTCGCGGACCGCGACGCGATCCTGGTCGCGCTGGTCGAGCGCGACACCCTCGAGATGGACGAGCAGGTGGCGCTCGACCTGGCCGCGGTCGAGGACCTGTCGATCGTGTCCCTCGTCGAGACCACCATGCGTGCCTACGTGAAGGTCTACGCGCGTCGGCCCGACTTCGTCGAGATCTGGTTGCGGGGGCGGACCAACGCCGCGGTCCACGAGTTCGGTCGCCAGCACAACCGCCGCACCGCCGCCGAGCTTCGCGCCTTCGCGATCGAGGCCGGGCTGGCCCGCGCCGACCTGCCGGCCGCTGCGGCCGAGCTCGCCGTCGAGATCGGCGACCGCTGCTTCCAGCTTGCCTACGAGAGCGATCTGGCCGGCAACGACTACCTGGTCGAGCAGGGGATCGCGATGGTCTCGTCCTACCTGCGCGGGTTCTCGCGATGAGTGATGTCGGGGCGCTGCGCGCCGAGGTCGCTCGAGCCTCGCGCCGGCTCGCAGCCGAAGGCCTGCTGATCGGCACGGCCGGCAACGTCAGTGTCGTCGACCCCGACACCGGGAACCTGGTGGTGACCGCTACCGGAGTCGTCCTGGCCGAGTGCGCCGACGAGCACGTCAGCGTCGTCGACCCTCGCGGTCGTCTGGTCGCAGGCGACCTCGAGCCGACCTCCGAGATCGGGCTGCACCTTTCGGTGGTCGCTGCCGGTGGTGTCGGCGCGGTCGTCCACACCCACGCCCCGGCGGCCACCGCGGTCGGCTGCGTCCGGGACTCGTTGCCGGTGATCCACTACCAGCAGCTGCTGCTGGGGGGCGAGATCCCGGTGGCGCCGTACGCGACCTTTGGTACGCCGGAGCTGGCGGCAGCGGTCAGCAGGACCCTGATCGGTCGCTCGGCGGCGTTGATGGCCAACCACGGCGCGGTCACCACGGGCGGCAGCCTGGACAAGGCCGTCGAGAACGCGCTCCTTCTGGAGTGGTGCTGCCGGCTGCTGATCGACAGCTCGGTGCTCGGCGAACCCCGGTTCCTCGACGAGGCCGCCCAGACGGCAGTCGTCGAGGCCGCCATCGCCCGGAACTACGGCACGACCCGCCCTGCCCAGGAGGAGAACTGATGTCCGAGAGCTTCACCGTCGCCGCGGTCGGCGTACACGTCCTGGACAGTCACGTGCTGCGCGTGGAGGGCATCCCGGACGGGTCCGACGGTGCCGTTGTCGACACGATCCGCTGGTCCGCTGCCGGAACCGCCGGTGGGACCGGTCTGGTCCTCGGCCGGATCGGGGCCGACGTCCACTGCATCGGGGCAGTCGGCGATGACCCGATCGCCGCCACGTTGCGGGGGCTGCTGGACGCGGCCGGGCTGGACACCAGCCGGCTGGTCACCAAGGAGGGCCTGCAGACGTCCTCCAGCGTGATCCCGGTCCGCCCGAACGGCGACCGTCCGGCGTGGCACTGCATCGGCGCCAACGGTGCGCTCACCCTCGACGACATCGATCTCGCCTCGGTCCCGGGCCTGACCCACGTGCACCTCGGGGGACCGGAGTTCCTGGGCGGTCCTGCTGCCGGCGAGCTGCTGGCCCGGGCGCACGAGCTCGGGTGCACGACCTCGGTCGACGTGCTCGCGCCTGGTGATCCCGACCTCCTCGCCTGGATCGCCGACTGCCTGCCGCACACCGACTACTTCCTGCCCAACGACGAGCAGGTGCTCGGCTTCACCGGTGCTGCGACCCTGCTCGAGGGCGCTCGGGTGCTGGTCGCTGCGGGCGCCGCCTGCGTAGCCGCGACCCAGGGGTCGAAGGGGGCCGTGGTCGTGACCGCGACCGAGGAGCACGAGGTCCCGGCGTTCGAGATCGACGTCGTCGACACCACCGGCTGCGGTGACGCGTTCTCGGCCGGCTTCCTCCGGGGCCGTTCCCTCGGGCTCGGCCTCGCCGAGTCGGCCGGCCTCGGCTGTGCCACCGCCGCCCAGGTCGCGACCGGTGTCGGCACCGATGCCGGCGACTACGACTGGGCCCGGATCACCGAGTTCGCCCGGACCGCCCCGACACGCTGAGCAAGGTCCACACCCCAATGGTCATTGGTCTGAGGCGTGGTAGCTGGCAAGGCGGAGGAGCGCAGGCGTCCTTCAGCGGAGCGCAGCGGAGCGGACGTCAAGTGACGACAACGCCGCCAGGTGCCACGGATCAGATCAATGATGGGCGGCGTCGCGGATCTCGCCGACGAGCTCCTCGATGATGTCCTCCAGCGTGGTCACACCGACCACGGCGCCGGCGTCGTCGACGACCCGCGCCATGTGGGCTCCCTGGGACTGGACCGCGTGCAGGGCATGCACCAAGGTGTCGTTCTCCCGGACGTTGGCGAACTGGCGGATCCAACGGTCCTCGACGACCTGGGCCCGACCCTGCGGGTCGTAGCCGAGGACATCCTTGATGTGCAGGTACCCCACGAGCGTGCCGGTGTCGCTCACGACCGGGAACCGGGAGAACCCGGTCTCCGCGCAGACGGCCTCGACCTCGGTGACCCGGGCGCCACGGTTGACCGTCTGCAGCCCCGCCATCGGGAGGTAGACGTCGGCCACGGTCCGCGAGGTGAAACCGAGTGCGCCGGAGAGCCGTTCGTACTCACCCTCCTCGAGCAGGCCTTCGGCCCGGGACTCGTCGACGAGGGCCTCGACCTGCGCGTGCGTGAACACCGACGAGATCTCGGCCCGGGGCTCGATCCCCACCATCCGGAGGATGCCGTTCGCGACGCCGTTGAGGACCCAGACGATCGGCTTGAGCACGGTGACGATCACCATCATCGGAGCGCCGAACACCAGGGCGGCCCGCTCCGGCCCGGCCAGGGCCAGGTTCTTCGGGACCATCTCGCCGAGGACGACGTGCAGGTAGACCACGAGGGTGAGCGCGATCCCGAAGGCGACCGGGTGCACAGCGCCGTGCGGGAGCCCGACCTGCTCGGCGAGGGGTTCGAGCAGGTGGGCCAGCGCGGGTTCGGCGACGGCGCCGAGTCCCAACGAGCACACCGTGATACCGAACTGGGCCCCGGCCATCACCAGCGAGACCTGCTCCATCGCTGCCAGGGCCGACTTCGCGAGACGCGAACCGGCTTGGGCCTTCGGCTCGATCTGGGTACGCCGCGCCGAGACCAGGGCGAATTCGGCGCCGACGAAGAAGGCGTTGCCGATCAGCAGCAGCACGCCCAGGATCAGGCCGACCTCGGTGCTCACTGGTCCACCGCCGAGGTTCGTTCGTGGCGCAGCGAGATCCGGTCGACCCGGAGCCCGTCCATCCGCTCGACCCGTAGCAGAGCGAACTCCTCCACGGGGTCCTCGTCGTCGTCGTCGGGCGGTACCACCGGGAGGGTGATCCGGACGTCGTCGCCGCGGACGGGAATCCGGCCGAGCGCCTGGACCAGGAGGCCGGCGACGGTGTCGTAGTCCTCGTGCTCAGGGAGGTCGAGCCCGGTGGCGTCCAGCACCTCGTCGGGCCGCAGCAGCCCGGAGACGATCCAGGAACCGTCGGGCCGACGGCGCAGTCGCGCGCCGGGCCGGTCGTGCTCGTCGGCAATGTCGCCGACGATCTCCTCGACGACGTCCTCGAGGGTGACGACCCCGGCGGTTCCGCCGTACTCGTCGGAGACGATCGCCATCTGGAAGCCTTCGGCGCGCAGCAGCGCCAGCAACGGGTCCAGCCGCAAGGACTCGGGGACCACGGTCGCCGCCACCATCACTTCGCGGACCCGGGTGGAGGGGCGGTCGCTGCGGGCCACGGCAACGGCCTGCTTGACGTGCACCGAGCCGACGACGTTGTCGGTGCTGCCCTTGATCACCGGGAACTTGGAGTACCCGGTCGCGGCCGAGAGCTCGATGATCTCGGTGACCGGGTCGCTCGCGTCGACGGTGGCCATCCGCATCCGTGGGGTCATGATCTCGCCGGCCGTGCGGGGCCCGAAAGCGATGGAGCGTTGCACCAGGTGGGCGGTCTCGCTGTCGAGGGTGCCCTCGGTGGCGGACCGGCTGGCCAGGGAGGCGAGCTCCTCGGACGACCGGGCGGACCGGAGCTCCTCCTGCGGTTCGACCCCCAGGGAACGGACGACCGCGTTCGCAGATCCGTTGAGCGCACGGATCGGGATGGCGATGGCAGCGGTGAACATCCGTTGCACGGCCTGGGTGGCTTTCGCGGTGGCCAGCGGCAACGCGATGGCGACGTTCTTGGGGACCAACTCTCCGAAGATCATCGTCGCGAAGGTGGCGATGGTGAGACCGAGGGCGACCGCGGTCGGGGTGACGGCCCCTTCCGGAACGCCGACGGCGTCCAGCGGGTCCTCGAGCAGGGTGGCGATCGCTGGCTCGGCGAGGAAGCCGATCGCGAGGTTGGTCAGGGTGATCCCGACCTGGGCCCCGGAGAGCTGGGTCGACAACGACCGCAAGGCCTGCGAGACGCCGGCTGCGCCGCGGTCGCCGCCGGCCGCGGCGCGCTCCACCTCGGCCCGGTCGACGGTGACGAGAGCGAACTCGGCGGCGACGAACAACCCGCACGCCACCATCAGGGCGAGCGAGACACCGAGCAGGACCCATTCCATGGTGGTCATTGTGTCGGGTCCCGCCTAGGTCTGCCGACCGAGGTGGGCCGTTGCACACTGGAACGTGTTCCAATTCGCCTCGGCTCACGGGAGAATGGGACCCATGGCTGACATCGAACGCCCCCGGCTCGAAGGTTCCGTTGCTGTCCGTGGAGGGCGCCGGCTCTCGTTCGCGGAGTTCGGGACGCCCCAGGGGGCTCCGGTGTTCTGGTTGCACGGCACCCCGGGCGGGCGGCGTCAGGTGCCCGTGGAGGCCCGCCGCTTCGCCCTCGAGAACGACTTGCGGATCATCGGCGTCGACCGCCCCGGGATCGGTACCTCCACCCCGCACCTGTACGACGACGTTCTCGACTGGACCGGCGACCTGACGTTGCTCGCGGACAACCTGGGCCTGGACACCTTCCGGGTGATCGGGCTGTCCGGGGGCGGTCCGTACGCCCTGGCCGCGGGAGCTGCCCTTCCCGAGCGGGTGCACGGGGTGGGCGTTCTCGGCGGCGTGGCGCCGACGAAGGGCGCCGACGCGATCCGTGGGGGACTGGTCGAGATCGCGCCGTACGCGGCGCCGGTCCTGGGTGCGGTCCGACTGCCGTTGAGCTACGCGCTCGCGGCCGGGATCCGGATGGTCCGTCCACTCGCCGGGGTCGCGATCGGGACCTACGGTGTCTTCCAGCCCCGAGGTGACCGCGAGCTGCTGGCGCGCCCTGAGTTCAAGGCGATGTTCCTGGACGACCTGATCAACGGGGCTCGGTTCCAGGTCGGCGCTCCGCTGGCTGACATCATCCTGTTCACCAAGCACTGGGGCTTCGACGCCGCCGACGTGACCGTGCCGGTGCGCTGGTGGCACGGCAACGACGACCACATCATCCCGCACGCCCACGGCGTGCACATGGCCGCCAGGCTCCCGGACGCGGTGTTCGCGACCATCGACGGTGAGTCGCACCTGTCCGGCATGAACGTCGCGACCGAGGTGCTGGCGACCCTGATGGAGCTCGGCCCGCGCAAGGTCGCTCGGAAGCGGACGGTTTCAGGCACCCCGAAAGCCTGATCTGATTCGGTGTCCCACTGGTGCCAGAGCTCGTCATGGGTCACAATGGGGTACACAAGTTCACACTCGTCACAGAACGCTGTTCTGACACCGCAGGAGACCGCCGGGGAAGGCGTACCTCAACGCCGGAGTCAGAGGAGGCTGAAGTGACACGTACCGCGACCCGTGGAGTCTTGTTCATCCACTCGGCGCCGTCTGCGCTGTGCCCGCACGTCGAGTGGGCCGCAGGCGGTGTGCTCGGCAACCCCATCAACCTGGAGTGGACCCCTCAGCCCGCCCAGGCCGGCACCTACCGTGCTGAGTTCTCCTGGACCGGCGATGCCGGCACCGCTGCTGCGATCGCCTCTGCCCTGCGTGGCTGGAACCAGCTGCGCTTCGAGATCACCGAGGAGCCCACCTCGTCGACCGAAGGGGCACGCTTCTCCTACACCCCCGAGCTCGGGGTCTTCCACGGCGTCACCGGGATGCACGGCGACCTGATGATCCCCGAGGACCGGTTGAAGGCCGCGGTCGTCAAGACGGCCCTGGGCGAGACCACGCTCGAGCTCGAGATCGACAAGCTCCTCGGGAAGCCGTGGGACGACCAGCTGGAGACCTTCCGGTACGCCGGTGACGGAGTGCCGGTCCGCTGGCTGCACCAGGTTGTCTGACCAGGACGCGGCAGCGGCCTTGATCACCCAAGGTTGAGGGAGCCCTGCGGGTGAGCTGCGCCTGTCCTGAGGTGTGAGCGCAGCGAGCCTCGAAGGGAATCCGCAACCGCGGCTCGAAACCTGGTGACCCGCGCGCTCGAGGTGCCTACCCGGCCTTGCCGGGTCCCAGCGGCTCGCACGCCTTCGACGGCCCGGCGTAGTCCGGTGACTGCAGGACCACCACCGGGCCCGAGCGCAGCACCTCGATGTACCCGCCTGCCCGGTACTCCGCCAGCACCACCAGCGGTGGCCGGCCGTCGTTGCCACCGGTGTCCTTGGCCACCGTGTTGAACACCGCGAAGTCCGCGGTACGTCGCTGGGTGTCGATCAGCGAGACGTAGTTCCGGGTGGTCAGGTGGGTGCCGAGCTTGTTGTCGGCCTCGACGCAGGTGTCGTGGGGCAGGAAGTCCAGGACCCGGTTCCACTCCGCGTTGGTCGGCTTCACGCCGGTGACCGAGAGCGACCCCCGCAGCTCCCACAGGGCGCGCGGGCGGTGCGCCAGCGGGATCGTCACCGACGCCAGGAGTGCTGCCACCATCCAGCCGGCCAGGAGCCGCCGGCAGGTGCGGGCCCGAGGGGTCGACGCGAAGAAGCCGAGCTTGTGGGCGCCGTCGACCATCGCCAGCACCAGGATCAGCCAGGGGAGGGCGTTGTAGTGGAACATCGGCAGCCACAGGTTCTCGCGCGAGTTGAACATCCGGCCGGCCAGCAGCGGCAGCGCGAGCAGCACGTACGGCGAGCGCAGCGGCAGCAGTGCCAGCGGCGCGACGAGGTAGACGATCGTCTGGGTCTTCACGACCGGGGTGAACAGCAGCTCGGCGGCGTGCCACGGCTTGGTCACGATGCTGACCAGGATCTCCGGCAGCGAGTCACCCAGGGCGTCGTACTGGCTGGTGTACGCGTAGCCCGCGGTGGCGAAGTGCGGGATGACGACCGAGGTCACCAGGACGTAGACGACCAGACCGGCAGCAACCAGTCCGAGCGCCGGGAGGCGCCTGCGGCCGCTCTGCACCAGGCGGATCAGGCCCAGCACCGCGACGATGATGCCCATGTCCTCGCGGACCAGCAGCAGCACGGCGGCCCAGAGCAGCAGCTGGCGGTCGTTGCGGCGGTCCAGCGCGTCGATCGCCAGGGCGAGCACCGGCATCGCGAACGCGATCTCGTGGAAGTCGAAGTTGATCATCGTCATCACCGGCCAGCCGAGGCCGTACGCGCCGGCCACCACCAGCGCGAACCAGGCGTCGCCGCGTCGTGCCGTGAACCGGTGGACCACCGGCACCGAGGCGGCCACCAGCACGGCCTGGACCACGATCAGTACGTACGGGGTGTTGAAGAACCAGTACAGCGGCGCGATCGTGATGATGATCGGGTGGAAGTGGTCGGCCCAGATGTTGTAGTCCGGGCCCTTCATCGGGACGACCGGTTTGTCGAAGTGCGCATAGGCACGGATCGCCTGGTCGAAGATGCTCAGGTCGTACGCCGCTGTCCGGAACATCAGCTGCGCCCAGATGCCGTGCACCAGGTAGACCGCCAGCACGCCCAGGGTGAGCAACGTGATGGCCCTGTTCCCGGGGGCGAACGCCGACCTGAGGACTGCGAGCAACTTCTGCCGGGGAGTGGTGACCCAGGTCACGCCGAGACCGCGGGCGTGGCCGCTACCACGTCCTCACGTCGCGTCTGGGTCCAGACCTGACGGCAGGCGATGACGGTGAGCCAGACCAGCAGCACGTTGCGCGCCACCAGCAGCAGCGTGACCGGCACGGTCCCGTTGGTGTCCCGCATCAGGTGGGTGTACAGGATCGGGAAGATCAGCTGGGTCATCACCGCGATCACCATCAGCAGTCGGACCGCACGGCGCACGGTGGCGTCGGCCGGGGCCCGGACCATCAACGCGGCCAGTGGGCCACCGAGCCAGAGGATGTACTGAGGGCTGAGGACCTTGTTGGTCACCGTCATGATCGCCACGGTCGCGAGGACCAACCACGCCAGTGTCTCCGCCGACATCGCCGGCAGCGTCCGGGCGCGCAGCCACAGCACCCCGAGCAGCAGCAGCCCGCCGAAGAACAGGGCCTGGGTCAGCGCCAGCGAGGTGCCGACGCCGGTACCGAAGATCTCGGCCGACTTGAACGTGCTGGTGAGCACCAGCCAGCGCTCCGGGTCCAGCGACCGCACCAGCATCAGCGGGGCTGCCGGGACCGACTCGATCTGCAGTCCGCGACCGGACTGCCAGTGCAGCGGCGACATCAGCCGGTCCATCCCGCCGACCAGGAGGCTCATCAGCGCCAGTCCTCCGCCTGCGGCGCAG
This sequence comes from Propionibacteriales bacterium, assembly GCA_026392455.1. Classification (GTDB taxonomy): domain Bacteria; phylum Actinomycetota; class Actinomycetes; order Propionibacteriales; family Nocardioidaceae; genus Marmoricola. Next base: position 295,098 of record JAPLCB010000004.1, read on the forward strand.
AACGCGACCAGCACCCGCCACCGGTCGACCCGACGGATCAGGAATGCCGGGAGGAGGATCGCGGGCCAGAGCTTCAGGGCTGCCCCGATCGCGACCATCGCGCCGCTCAGGGCCGGGTGCTTGATCGCCGCGAGCACGGCACCGCCCACCAGGACGGCGGGCACCAGGTCGAACCGGAAGTAGGTCATCGGGCCGATGGCCGGGAGGAACCAGAGCCAGAAGGTGACGGCCTCGCTGCGACGGTGGCCACTGACGTGCCAGAGCAGGGCCAGGAAGAATGCGTCGAGGACCAGCATCGACCCGACGAACACCGCGGCGAACGCAACGGCGTTCCCGGCGGCGAAGAGGTACTCGGGGACCAGGATGCCGAGCACCGGGAGCGGGTACTCCGGCAAGGTCTGCCCGACGCCGATCCCGGAGACCAGGTTCTGCAGGCTGTGGGTGTAGTAGTCCACGTCGCCGCCGACCGCGTCCGCCACGGCGAAGGTGACCGCCAGGGTCAGCAGCCGGCTGATCACCCACCACGAAGCGGTCACAGCGGCGGTCTCGCCGACGAGCGGGCGCGGGAGCCACGTCCGGGCAGGCCGAGCCGCGGTCCCGTCGGGGAACCGCGCGGAGAAGTCCTCCGGGGCTCGGGCGCGCTGCGTGTTCGCCATCGTCGTCCTGAACTGGATTCAGGGCCTGCCGCGGACCCGCGCCGTTGCGGGTGAAGCAGACCGAGTGTTCGCCGTCAGAGTCCGGGCGGACCGTCCAGCGTCCACGTGAGTCAAACCTTAGGGTCGCAACGCGGGGTAGCCGTGGTCAAACGCCAGCGGCGGTGTGGTCGTCACGATTTGGTTTCGGTTCGGCCCTTCGGGCGTGCAGAGCGGTCACGACGTGACGGCGATCACAACGGGATGTTGGTGTGACTGCCGCGCTGGACCAGGCCGGTCCCCGCGATCGCTCGGGCGATCGCGGAGCGGGTCGCCTCCGGTTCGACGACCTCGTCGATGACCCCGATCTCGACCGCCTTCTCGACGCCGCCAGCGATCCTGGCGTGCTCCTCGGCGAGCTCGGCCTCGACCGCTGGACGGATCTCCGCAGAGACGTCGGCGAGCTTGCGTCGGTGCAGGACGCGGACAGCAGCCACCGCGCCCATCACCGCGACCTCGGCACCCGGCCAGGCGAAGACCTTGGTGGCCCCCAGCGAGCGCGAGTTCATCGCGATGTAGGCGCCGCCGTAGGTCTTCCGGGTGACCACGGTGACCCGCGGGACAACGGCCTCGGCGAAGGCGTGCAGCAGCTTGGCACCGCGGCGAACGACGCCGTCCCACTCCTGGCCGACACCCGGTAGGTACCCCGGGACGTCGACGAGCACGATCAGCGGGATCCCGAACGCGTCGCACATCCGGACGAAACGGGACGCCTTCTCGGCCGATGCCGAGTCCAGGCAGCCACCCAGCCGCAGCGGGTTGTTGGCGATCACGCCCGTCGTCCGGCCGCCGAAACGGCCCAGGGTGGTGACGATGTTGGGCGCCCACTTGGCGTGCAGCTCGATCCCGCTGCCCTCGTCGAGGACACCGGCGACGAGCGGGTGCACGTCGTAGGCGCGCTTCTTCGACTCCGGGAGCAGGCCGCCGAGGTCGGTGTCGACGACGGCATCCACGTCCAAGGTGCCCTGGGCGCCCAGCAGGACGGCGATGTCGCGGGCTGCGGTGAGCGCCTCGGTCTCGGACTCGGTGAGGACGTGCACCACGCCGGAACGCCGGCCGTGCGGCTCCGGGCCGCCCAGACGCAGCATGTCCACGTCCTCGCCGGTCACCGAGCGCACCACGTCGGGCCCGGTGACGAAGATCCGTCCCTCCGGGCCGAGGATCACGACGTCGGTCAGGGCGGGGCCGTAGGCCGCGCCCCCCGCGGCAGGACCGAGGACCACCGAGATCTGCGGGATCGTGCCGGAGGCCTGCGTCATCGCGAAGAAGATCTCGCCCACGGCGTGCAGGGAGAGAACGCCTTCGGCCAACCGGGCGCCACCGGAGTGCCAGAGCCCGATGATCGGCACCCGGTCGGTCAGGGCGCGCTGGTAGGCCGCGACGACCACCTTGCAACCGCGCTCGCCCATCGCGCCGCCCATCACGGTCGGGTCGGAGCAGAAGGCGACGCAGGTCTTGCCGTTCACCCGGCCGACCCCGGCGAGCATGCCGGAGTCGTCGACCGCCGACAGCGTCGAGAAGATGCCGTCGTCGAAGAGGGCGGCCAGCCGGTTCAGCGGGTGGCGGGCGTCCTCGTGGGTCTGGGTCTCGATCGCCTCGACCAGCGGGGCGGCGGTCATGCGAGGCTCCCGAACGCGACGGCGACGTTCGCGCCGCCGAAGCCGAACGAGTTGTTCAGGGCAGCGATGTCACCGGAGCGCAGCTCCCGGGCGGTGGCCGGTACGTCGAGGTTGACGCCCGGGTCGACGCTGTCGAGGTTGATCGTCGGCGGTGCCACCCGGTGGTGGATGGCCAGCACCGTGGCGATCGACTCCAGTGCGCCGGCGCCGCCGAGCAGGTGGCCGGTCATCGACTTGGTACTGGTGACGACCAGCTCGTCGACGTACTTGCCGAAGACCGTGTTGATCATCAGGCTCTCGGCCACGTCGCCGGCGGGCGTCGAGGTGGCGTGGGCGTTGATGTGGGCGATGTCGCCGGGCGCGAGACCGGAGTCGTCGAGCGCCCGCTGGATCGCCCGGGTGCCGCCACGACCCTCCGGGTCGGGCTGGGCGATGTGGTGGGAGTCGTTGGTGATCCCGGCACCGAGGAGCTCGGCGTAGATCCGGGCCCCGCGGGCCTGGGCGTGGCCCAGCTCCTCCAGGACCAGGACGCCGGCACCTTCGCCGAGGACGAAGCCGTCCCGGCCGGTGTCCCACGGCCGCGAGACCCGCGACGGCGCTGTCGGGTCGTCGGTGTTCTCGGACGCGGTCTTGGACAGCGCCATCATCTGCGCGAAGGCTGCCATCGGCAGCGCGTGGATCGCTGCTTCGGTTCCGCCTGCCACCATCACGTCGGCACGACCGAGCCGGATCTGGTCGAGCGCGAGAGCGATCCCCTCGTTGCCGGAGGCGCACGCGGAGACCGGCGTGTGCACGCCGGCGCGGGCGCCGACCAGGAGGCCGACGTTCGCGGCAGGTGCGTTGGCCATCAGCATCGGGACGGCCAGCGGTGACAGGCGCCGCGGGCCGCGCTCCTTGAGGATGTCGTGCTGGTCGAGCAGGGTGGTCACGCCACCGATGCCCGACGCGATCGCGACCCCCAGCCGTTCGGGGTCGACGGCGCCGTCGGAGAGGCCGGCGTCGGCCCAGGCCTCGATCGCGGCCACCATCGCGAGCTGAGCCGACCGGTCGAGCCGGCGGGCGACGACCCGGTCGAGGACCTCGGTCGGCTCGACCGCGGCGGTGCCGGCGATGCGCACCGGCTGCTCGGCCCAGTCACCCTCGAGGTACCGGACACCGGACGTCCCGCTGATCAGTGCCTGCCAGGTCGTGGGGACGTCGCCGCCCACCGGACTGGTGGTTCCCAGTCCGGTGACGACTACTCTTCGTCGGCTCATCGCGCGTCTCCTGAGAACGACTGCGGATCAGGCGGCGGACGCGTTCTCGATGAAGCTGACCGCGTCACCGACCGTCTTGAGGGTCTTGACCTCGGCGTCGGGGATACTGATCGAGAACTTGTCCTCGGCGGCCGTGACGACCTCGAGCATCGAGATCGAGTCGACGTCGAGGTCGTCGGTGAACGACTTCTCGAGCTGGATGTCGGAGGCAGGGATGCCGGTGACCTCGTTGACGATCTCAGCGAGGCCGATCCGGATCTCTTCAGTGGTTGCCATGGTGGTTCCTTTCGTGGTTTTGCTACAGGGGGATGGTGCCGTGTTGCCGGGAAAGATGGGGGGACTCAGGGGATCCGGACGACCTGGGCCGCGTAGGTGAGCCCGGCGCCGAAGGCGATCATCAGGGCCAGGTCGCCGCTGCGTGCGGTGCCGTCGGCGTACATCCTGGCCAGGGCCAGCGGGATCGAGGCGGCCGAGGTGTTGCCCTGGTCGGCGATGTCCCGGGCGATCCGGACGTGGTCGGGCAGCTTGATCGCCTTGGCCATCGCATCGATGATCCGCATGTTCGCCTGGTGCGGGACGAACAGGTCGAGGTCGTCGACGGTGATCCCGGTCCGGTCCAGCGTGAGCTGGGCGACCTTGGCCATCTCGTAGGAGGCCCACCGGAAGACGGCGGCGCCGTCCATGGCGATGTGCGGCAGAGTGCGGTCCTCGCTGCCGAACGCTTCGACCCAGTCGGCGCTGAGCTCGATCGCGTGGTGCTGCTCGCCGTCGGAGCCCCAGACGACCGGACCGATCCCGGGGACGTCCGAGGGGCCGACCACCACGGCGCCGGCGCCGTCGCCGAAGATGAAGGCGGTACCGCGGTCGGTCTCGCTGACCAACGTGGAGAGGCGCTCGGCGCCGATCACCAGCACGTGGCGCGCGGTGCCGCCGCGGATCAGGTCGGCGGCGATGGCGATGCCGTGGGAGAAACCGGCGCAGGCGGCTGCGATGTCGAAGGCAGCGGGGCCCTGGGCGCCGAGAAGGTGCGCGATCCGTGGTGCCAGGCCGGTGATCTGCTGGGTGTTCGTGCAGGTCGCCAGGATCACCGCGTCGATCTGGGCCGGCTCGATCCCGGCATCGGTGAGCGCGGCTCGAGCGGCGGCGAGGCTCATCGACTCCAGGGTCTCGTCAGGGCCCACCCAACGGCGTTCGGTGATCCCGGACCGGCGCTGGATCCACTCGTCGCTGGAGTCGATCGCGTCCACGATCGCCGCGTTGGGGACCACACGCTCGGCCCGGTGAACACCGAGGCCGATCACCGCGGCGTGCGGCGATCCGGTGGGCAACGTCCACGTCGCCGCGGTCATACGGCCACGCCCTCGGGATGCACCCGGACCAGGGGCTGGCCGGGGGAGACCAGGTCACCGTCCTCGACCAGCCACTCGACGATGGTGCCGCCGTACGGTGCCATCACTGCGGTCTCGTCCCGCGTCGAGCGGACCAGCCCGACCGAGGAGGCAGCAAGGAGCAGCTCACCCTCCCCGCCGGCGCTGCGGACGAAGGTGCCCTTGGTGGGGGAGACCAGCATCCGCCAGGTCGGGTGGATGTCGATCGGCGACGGCGCGCCGTGCTTGTCCACGAAGGCCCGGGCCGCGTCCAGCTGGTCGGGGGTCTTCAGGGCGAAGGTCTCGACCGGCTGGGCACTGCCCCGGAAGTAGCGCTGGGCGATCCCGGTGAGCGTGCCGGCCGGAGGCATCTCCAGGATGCCGGTGACGCCGAGGTCCCGCATGGTCGCCAGGCAGAGGTCCCACCGGACCGGGCGGGCGACCTGCTTGACGATGCGGCGGACGACGTCGCGTCCGTCGTGGACGACCTGGCCGTCGGCGTTCGAGATGACCACGGCCCGGGGGTCGTGGGTGGAGACAGCGGGCGCCAGCTTGGCCAGGGCGGTCACCGCTGGTCCCATGTGCTCGGTGTGGAACGCGCCGGCCACCGAGAGCGGGATCAACCGTGCCTTGGCCGGCGGGTGCTCGGCCAGCGCGGCGAGCTGTTCGAGCGTGCCGGCGGCGACGATCTGCCCGCCGGCGTTCATGTTGGCCGCGACCAAGCCGTGCGCGGAGAGCGCGGCCAGGACCTCGGCCTCGTCACCGCCGAGCACCGCGGTCATCCCGGTCGGGGTGGCGGCGGCTGCGTGAGCCATCGCCCTCCCGCGCTCACGGACCAGCACCATCGCCTGCTCCGCGCTGATCGCCCGGGCGCCGGCGGCCGCGGTGAGCTCGCCGACGCTGTGGCCAGCGACCGCGCCGATCCGGCCGAACGCGTCCGAGGGGTGCGGGAATAACGAGAGCGCTGCCACCAGCCCGGACGCGACCAGCAGCGGTTGGGCGACCGCGGTGTCGCGGATGGTCTCCTCGTCGGCCTCGGTGCCGTAGTGCGCGAGATCGAGCCCGGCCACGGCGCTGAGCCAGCCGAGACGGTCGGCGAACTGCGGATCCTCCAGCCAGGGGCGGAGGAAACCGGGGGTCTGGGCCCCCTGTCCGGGGGCGACGATGATCAGCACCCGTTCACTCTCGCCGAGGGTCCGTCGGCGACACGGGTCCGCAGCGCACGAAATACTCAGGGGAGTTCTTGGAGGTTTCCTACAAAGAGCCGTGGTCCAGGCGTCCGAGTGTCAAGGCGATCCGGAGGGTGTAGGAGTCCCGTGGATCGGTCGGTTCCAGGCTGGTGAGCTCGGCGGCCCGTTTCAGGCGGTACCGGACAGTGTTGGCATGCACGAACAAGGTCCGGGCGGTGCCCTCGATCGAGGAGCCGCCGCCGAGGTAGGCCTCGGCCGTCTCCAGAACGGAGCCGCCGGCTTCGGCGAGCGGCTCGAAGACGCGGGCGACCAGGGTGCGCCGGGCGGTGAGGTCGCCAGCCAGCGCTCGTTCCGGCAGCAGGTCGTCGGCAAGGACCGGCCGGGGAGCGTCCGGCCAGCCGCAGGCGACCCGCAGCCCGGAGTGCGCGGCATCGGCCGAGGCCTTCGCCTCGCCCAGCGACCCGGTCACCGGACCGACCACGACCGGGCCCGGGGCGAACGCCTCGGCCAGAGCCGCGGCCGGCCGGCCGACCTCGTCGACGCCGCCCAGGATGACGACCAGCCGGTCGCCCTGGACGGCGCACAGGCAGCCCAGGGACTTCTCCCGGGCGATCCGGCGTACCTGCTGGAGGGTGTCGCCGTTGCCGAGGCTGCCGGTCATCACGACGACGTTGCCCTCGGAGTCCCAACCCAGCGCGCTCGCCCGCGAGGAGATGGTCTCGTCATCCTCGCCGCGCAGCAGCGAGTCGACCACGAGGGCCTCGAGCCGAGCGTCCCAGGCCCCGCGCTGCTCCGCGGCACGGGCGTACACCTCGGCCGTGGCGAAGGCCAGCTCGCGGCCGTAGTGGTTCAGGGCGCTCCGGGCACTCTCCGCGTCCTCCCCGAGCAGCTGGTCGAGGTTCTCGTCGACGACGATGATCGAGACCCGGACCATGGCCACCGTCTGCTGCAGGGTGATCTCGCCCGCCATCTCCCGGGGCGCGACGCCGAAGACCTCGGCCCGGATGGCAGCCGACTCCTCGGGGTGGCGGTACCAGTCGATGAAGGACTTGATGCCGGCTTGGACGATCAGCCCGATGAACGAGCGGTCGGCGGCCGGAAGCTCGGCGACCCACGGCATGTCGGTGTCCATCCGGCTCAGGGCCGCCGTGCTCAGAGCGCCGCTCGAGCGGGTCAGCCGCTGAGCGATCTGGGCACGGGAGCGGGTCACGGAGCCATCCTGCCCTGTGGTCGGGGTTACCCGCGGGTTCGGCACAATTCATCGACAACTCGCGTCACAGGCGTCCCAGAACCCCGTTGCAACCCTGACGGGGTAACAGATCCGACATGTTCATCTGGTTGACTCGTTCCCGATCGGTGGCGTTTCCCCGCCGAGCACAGGTGACCCGGATGGGGGAGTTGCGCGTGGTTGAGGCACTCGAGGTTCAGCACGTCACGATCCACGGCCACCGCCGGGCCTACGTGAAGATGGGGCCCGCGTCCGGCGACGCCCCCGCGCTCCTGCTGCTGCACGGACTGGGCTGTGACCACACCACCTGGGAACCGGTGATCCGCAAGCTCGCCAAGAAGTACACCGTGATCGCCCCCGACCTGCTCGGCCACGGACAGAGCGCCAAGCCGCGCGCGGACTACTCCGTGGGCGGCTATGCGAACGGGATGCGCGACCTGCTCACGGTGCTGAACATCGACAAGGTCACGGTCGTCGGGCACAGCCTCGGCGGGGGCGTGGCGATGCAGTTCGCCTACCAGTTCCCCGAGCGCACCGAGCGGATGGTCCTGGTCGCCCCCGGCGGACTCGGACCGGAGGTCACGCCGATGATCCGTGCGGTCGGGCTTCCGGGCTTCAAGGCAGCGATGGCGGTGCTCACCCTTCCCGGTATCCGGCACGTCGGGGTCGCCGGGATGCGGGCTCTCGCGAAGTCCGGGATGACAGCGACCCACGACCTCGACGAGGTCGCCGAGATCTACGAGTCCTTCAAGGACCCACGGGCCAGGGCCGCCATCGCCCACGTCGTCCGGGCCGTCGTCGACACCCGGGGTCAGATCGTCACGATGGTCGACCGGGCCTACCTGACCCAGGCGATGCCGATGCTGGTGGTCTGGGGCACCAACGACATGGTGATCCCGGTCAAGCACGCGGAGACCGTGGCCACCATCGCGCCGGGCGCCCACGTCGAGGTGCTCGGCAACTCCGGCCACTTCCCGCACAAGGACCACCCGGAGCGGTTTGCGAAGATCCTCCACGACTTCATCCGCTCCACCCAGCCCGCGTCGTACCACCGCGGCCGCTGGCGTACCCTGCTGCGCAACGGCCCGCTGGCGCCGATGACCGAGCAGCTGCACCTGGCGCGAGCAGTACCGATCGCCTAGTTGTCGAGAGGGGCCTGACACTCGTTCGAGTCGGGCCTTCTGCTCCGCGCCGGGCCCTCTTCAACGGTGCGCCGGGCCCTCTTCAACGGTGCGGCGGGCCTTTCTCGACGATCAGGCGTCGCCGCCCTCCTGGGCCACGCCGGACGTCGCTGTCGGGTCGTCGATCTGGTACTTCGTGAACGCCGCGGCGACCACGTCGCGGGCGATCTCGCCGCGGTTCGCCAGCGCCTGCAAGGCCTGGACCACCACCGAGGGTGCGTCGACGTTGAAGAACCGCCGGGCAGCCGCACGGGTGTCGGCGAAGCCGAAGCCGTCGGTGCCCAGGGTGTAGTAGTCGCCCGGTACCCACCGGGCGATCTGCAACGGGACCGAGCGCATGTAGTCGGAGACCGCGACGAACGGCCCGGAAGCTCCGTCGAGCTGGCTGGTCACGAACGGGACCGGCGGCTCCTCGGTCGGGTTCAGCAGGGCTGACCGTTCTGCCGCGACGGCGTCCCGGGCCAGCTCGTTCCAGGACGTGACCGACCAGAGGTCGGCGCTGACGCCCCAGTCCTCGGCCAGCAGCCGCTGCGCCTCCAGGATCCAGGGGAAGCCGACCCCGGAGGCCAGCAGCTGGACCTTGGGCCGGTCGGGACCGAGGTCCGGGCCGGTGCCGAACGGGTAGAGGCCCTTCAGCAGGGCGGCAACGTCGAGATCCTCGGGCTCGGCCGGTTGGCTGACCGGCTCGTTGTAGACGGTCACGTAGAAGATCACGTCCTCGCCACGGGGGTGCTCGTCGGTGACGGTGTACATCCGCTCGAGGCCCGACTTCATGATGTGGGCGATCTCGTGGGCGTGCGCGGGGTCGTAGTGGACGACCGCCGGGTTGGTCGCCGCCAGCAGGGGGGAGTGCCCGTCAGCGTGCTGCAGGCCTTCGCCGGTCAGCGTGGTCCGGCCCGCGGTGGCGCCGATCAGGAAGCCTCGGGCCAGCTGGTCGGCCATCGCCCAGATGGAGTCACCGGTGCGTTGGAAGCCGAACATCGAGTAGAAGATGTAGAACGGGATCATCGCCTCGCCGTGCGTCGCGTACGACGACCCGGCAGCGGTGGCCGAGGCGACGGCCCCGGCCTCGGAGATGCCTTCGTGGAGCATCTGGCCGTCGCTGGCCTCCTTCCACTTCAGCAGCTGCTTGCGGTCGACGGCCTCGTACTGCTGGCCACCAGGGTTGTAGACCTTCGCCGTCGGGAACATCGCGTCCATGCCGAAGGTCCGGTACTCGTCGGGGGCGATCGGGACGATCCGCTTGCCGATCTCGGGGTCCTTCATCCAGTCCTTCAGCAGCCGGACGAGGGCCATCGTGGTGGCGACCTTGTTGGTGCCCGACCCCTGCTTCAGCTCGGCGTACACCTCGTCGCCGGGCACCTTCAGCGGGCGTGACCGGATCACCCGGCGAGGGAGCGACCCGCCGAGCTGGCGGCGTCGCTCCATCATGTACTCGATCTCGGTGGACTTCTCGCCCGGGTGGAAGAACGGCGCCGTCCCGGAGGCCTCGTACGCGGCGGTGATCTCCTTGTCGCTCATCGGCAGGTAGAGCCGGTCGCGGAACTTGAGCAGGTCCGGGAGCTTGAGCTTCTTCATCTGGTGGCTGGCGTTCTTGCCCTCGAGGCCCTCGATCGTCCAGCCCTTGATGGTGTGCGCCAGGATCACCGTCGGCTGGCCGACGTGCTTGGTCGCGGAGTCGAAGGCCGAGTAGACCTTGCGGTAGTCGTGCCCGCCGCGGGGCAGCTTCTCGATCTGCCGGTCGGACATGTGCTCGACCATCTTGCGCAGCCGCGGGTCGGGGCCGAAGAAGAACTCCCGGTTGTACGCGCCGTCCTCGGTCGAGAACGTCTGGAACTGGCCGTCGGGCGTCGTGTTCATCTGGTTGACCAGGACGCCGTCGACGTCGCGGGCGAGCAGGTCGTCCCAGTCGCGTCCCCAGATCACCTTGATCACGTTCCAGCCAGCACCGCGGAAGTTCGCCTCGAGCTCCTGGATGATCTTGCCGTTGCCGGTGACCGGGCCGTCGAGCTGCTGCAGGTTGCAGTTGATCACCCAGGTGAGGTTGTCGAGCTCTTCACGGGCCGCGACCCGGATCGCCCCCAGCGACTCGGGCTCGGCCATCTCGCCGTCACCGAGGAAGGCCCAGACGTGCTGGTCGGAGGTGTCCTTGATGCCGCGGTTGGCCAGGTAGCGGTTGAAACGGGCCTGGTAGATCGAGTTGATCCCGGTCAGGCCCATCGAGACCGTCGGGAACTCCCAGAACTCCGGCATCAACCGCGGGTGCGGGTACGACGACAGACCCTTGCCGACGCCGTGCTGGACCTCCTGACGGAAGTTCAGCAGCTGCTGCTCGTCGAGCCGGCCCTCGAGGAAGGCTCGGGCGTAGATCCCGGGGGACGCGTGACCCTGGACGTAGATCTGGTCGCCGCCGCCAGGGGCGTCCTTGCCGCGGAAGAAGTGGTTGAAGCCGACCTCGTAGAGGCTGGCGCTGGACTGGTACGTCGCGATGTGGCCGCCGACCTCCAGGCCCGGGCGGTTGGCGTCCGAGACCATCACCGCGGCGTTCCAGCGGATGAAGGCGCGGATCCGGCGCTCGACGTCCTCGTCGCCGGGGAACCAGGGCTCCCGCTCGGGCGGGATCGTGTTGATGTAGTCGGTGCTGCGCAGCGCTGGTACACCGATCGCCTTCTGACGGGCTCGTTCGAGCAGGCGCAGCATCACGTAGCGGGCCCGTTCGCGGCCGCGATCGTCGATCAGCGCGTCGAACGAGTCGATCCAGTCGTTGGTCTCGTCCGGGTCGATGTCCGGCAGCTGCGTCGGCAGCCCCTCGTGGATGACGGGCGGCGCTGCCGGAGCAGTGCGTGGCTGAGCGGAATCTGCGGCGGTCACGTCCGGGGCATCTGGCACCCTTGCATCTTGGCACGATCAAACGCGCGAAGAAATCTACTGATCAGTACGGGTCTCCCGGGTGCTGGCGCCCGGCTCCGGGGCCCGGTTTCGCGCCCCCGGCAACGTCCACTGGGCGGTCCTCGGAGGTGCCGGGCTTGCGAAGTGAGGCGTGTGTCCGCTGAACTTGGGCCTAACTTTCACAGCGCTCCGGAGAATCCGGGGCCGGGTGACGACTGAAATGAGGCATCGACGTGAGCTCGTCCGCAGGGGACGCCAGCCAGGTAGGGGATCGGTTGGGCATCAAGCCCGGCATGGTCGTTCAGGAGTTGGGCTGGGACGACGACGTCGATGACGCGGTTCGCGTCGGGATCGAGGACACCATCGATTCCGACCTCGTCGACGGCGACCACGGCGATGTCGTGGACGCGGTGGTGCTGTGGTGGCGCGACGGTGACGGCGATCTGGTCGATGCTCTGGTCGACGCCAAGACCGACCTGGTGGGCGGCGGTCCGATCTGGTTGCTGTGCCCGAAGGTGGGTCGGACGAACTCCGTCGACGCGTCCGACGTCGCCGAGGCTGCGCCGATCGCCGGCCTGGCGACCACGACGACGATTCCGGTGAGCGCAGACTGGTCGGCGACCAAGCTGGTCGCACCGAAGAACCTCTGAGTGCCACTCCAGGTGGGCGACCCCGCCCCGGACTTCGCGCTCCGCGACCAGCACGGAGCAACCTTCCGCCTCGCCGACCACGTCGGTGAGAAGTCGGTACTGGTGGTGTTCTACCCGTTCGCTTTCAGCGGGGTCTGCACCGGCGAGCTGACCGGGTTCCGCGACCGGCTGGGCGACTTCGAGACCGCCACCTCGACCCTGGTCGCGATCTCCTGCGACCCGATCTACAGCCAGCGCGCTTTCGCGGACCGGGACGGCATCTTCTTCCCCCTGCTGTCCGACTACTGGCCGCACGGCGCGGTCGCCTCGGCGTACGGGGTCTTCGATGGCGACCAGGGCTGCCCGACCCGGTCGTCCTTCGTGGTCGGCAAGGACGGTGCGATCAGCTGGGCGATCCACAACGAGCTCGGTGAGCCGCGTGATCTTGACGTCCAGGCCCTCCAGCTGGCACGGACCGCCTAGTCATTTCGGGCTATTTACGGCTCTCATCGGTCAGTTTGGTTTGTATCTGACAGCCGACCTGTCAAGATTGCGGTGCCGCGACCGCTGATGACCCGAGACGTCAGCGGTCGCTGCCTTTCCTGGCCCCGATTCATGGGGCAGGGAGCACTTTTGCTCCCGCTCGGGTCGAGCACCTAGTCTTTGTGCGGCCCTCGCGGCCCGTCCGGGTGCATAGCTCAGCGGTAGAGCGCTTCCCTTACAAGGAAGATGTCGGGGGTTCGATCCCCTCTGCACCCACCAACACGATCTGGCGGAGGAAGTGGCCGTGAACGAGAAGGTCCGAGCCTGGCTCTACCTGGTCCTGGTGGCGTTGGTCGTCCTCGGGGTCACCGCAGCGGTCTTCCTGGTGCCGTACCTCAAGGATCGCAACCAGGCCAACCGGATCAGCGACCTCCCGATCGACACCCTCGGAGCCACTCCGGAGGAAGCCGGGTGCAAGCCGGTCGCCACCAAGAAGGTGAGACTCAGCAACGTCAGCCGGCACGTCGACAACGGCCAGGCCCTGACGTACGACGAGGCGCCCCCGGCGTTCGGGAAGCACTGGGCGGTCCCGCTCGCGCTGAGCGAGTACCGGGTGCTCTTCACCGTCGAGGACCGCCCCGCGAAGGAGCTCCTGGTGCACAGCCTCGAGCACGGCTACACGGTGCTCTGGTACGACGCTGTCCTGGCGCGCGACCCCGAGCAGATGCAGGTCCTCAAGGACGTGATGACCGAGTTCCAGGTCAAGGACGCAGTCGTCGCAGCACCGTGGACGGCCAAGGACGGCGGTCCGTTCCCGGCCGGGACGCACGTCGCGCTGACGCACTGGTCGGTCGAGGACGGCGAGAAGGGCGTCTGGCGCTACTGCGGCGGTGTCAGCGGGGCTGCGATCAAGGAGTTCATCATCGAGTACCCGCACACCGACGCCCCGGAGGGCGGCTTCTCGTAGCGTTAGATTGGCCTTCGACCCGATGTGATGGAGGCCGCTTTCCGTGATCGTTCCGTTCAGTGCCGCAGACTTCCTTGACCGTGCTCTTGCGGTGTACCGCCACCGGATCGGGGTCGTCGACGAGCCGGACCAGCCGGCTGCGTCGTGGGGCTCGCTGACCTACGCCGAGATCGGCAGCCGGGCGCGGGCGATGGCGGCCCGGCACGACGCCCTGGGCCTGGAGGTGGGTGACCGGGTCGCCTTCGTCTCGCACAACAGCGCCCGACTGCTGACCGCGTTCTTCGGCGTGTGCGGCTACGGACGGGTCCTGGTGCCGGTGAACTTCAGGCTCTCGGCCGGGGAGATCAGCTACATCGTTCGGCACAGCGGTGCTCGGGTTCTCTACGTCGATCCTGAGCTCTCCGAGGCCCTGGCCGGGGTGGAGTGCGAGTTCACGTTCGTGCTCGGCGCGGACGAGGACCTGGTGCACCCGGGGGTTGAACCGCGAGCCTGGGAGCACGACGAGAACGCGACCGCCACGATCAACTACACCTCGGGGACGACCGCGCGGCCCAAGGGCGTCCAGATCACGCACCGCAACATCTGGACCAACGCGGTGACCTTCGCCCTGCACGCCGGGGTCACGGACCGTGACGTCTACCTGCACACGTTGCCGCAGTTCCACGCGAACGGCTGGGGGATGCCGTTCGCGATGACCGGCCTCGGGGTGCCGCACATCATCCTGCGCAAGGTGGACGGGGCCGAGATCCTGCGCCGGGTCGAGGAGCACGGCGTCACCGTGATGTGCGCGGCACCGGCGGTGGTCGCTGCCGTGCTGGAGGCTGCGGCGACCTGGGAGGGAGAGATCCCCGGACGCGACAGGGTCCGGATCATCGTCGCCGGTGCGCCGCCGCCGACGAAGACCGTCGCGCGGGTCGAGTCGGAGCTCGGCTGGGAGTTCATCCAGATCTACGGGCTGACCGAGACCTCGCCGGTCCTGACGGTGAACCGGACCCGGGCCGAGTGGGACCACCTGTCGGGTGAGGAGCGGGCCGCGAAGCTGGTCCGGGCCGGCAGCCCGGCTCTGGGGGTCACCCTGAGGATCGACGACGAGGGCGAGGTGCTGGCGCGCTCCAACGTGGTGCTCGAGGGGTACTGGGAGCAGCCCGAGGAGACGGCAGCGGCCCTGGCCGGTGGCTGGTTCCACACCGGGGACGGGGGAGTCATCGACGACGAGGGCTACCTGGCGATCCAGGACCGGAAGAAGGACGTGATCATCACCGGGGGTGAGAACGTCTCCTCGATCGAGGTCGAGGACGCGATTTTCTCCCACCCCGACGTCGCCGAGGTCGCCGTGATCGGGGTCCCCGACGAGAAGTGGGGCGAGACCATCAAGGCGCTGGTGGTCAGGGCAGAGGGGTCGACGCTGACCGAGGCCGAGCTGATCGACTACGTGAAGTCGAAGGTCGCCCGCTACAAGGCGCCGTCCTCGGTGGAGTTCCGTGACGTGCTGGCGCGGACCGCCACCGGCAAGCTGCAGAAGTTCAAGCTGCGGGAGCCGTACTGGGAGGGTCGGGACCGGCAGGTCAACTGACGGCCCCGACCTACGCCCCTCAGGAGTAGTGCTTGCGCAACTGGGTCGTCAGCTCGGTGAAAGGTTCGACTGAGCTGCGTCGGGCTGCCGCGTTGAGCGCGTCCCAGGGCCCCTCCTCGATGGACCCGCTGACCACGGTGCCGTCGTTCTGCTCGAGGAGGAGTCCGAACGCGTGCGGTCGGAGCAGCTTCGCGCCGTCCGGGTACCCGGCATGGGGGACGAGGGTCCTGATCTGGGGCGGTTGCTCGTACTGGAACACCCCGTCACCAGCGTCGCCGACGAACAGCACCCGGGTCCCGACCGGGACGGCGGTGCGGAGCTCGGCGAGGCTGGTCACTGCGCTCTTCGCGCCCGGGTTCCGGAACGGGGTGCCGTCCGGGTTGACGAGTTCACCGCCACGTGGCCTGGTCACGTAGATGAAGCCATCCTTGACCTGGGCAGAGCCTTTCCAGGCGGTGCGAACCTTGATCTTGAGTACGGCGGTGTAGAGACGTTCGTCGTAGTCGAGCATCACAGCACCGTCCGTCCAGGAGACGACCTCACCCGAGACAACCGTCGGCATCTTGTCGGCAAGCTCCCCGATGGTCTTGCTGGTGTCTTGGGTCGATCCCTGGCCTCCACCGCGGAGTAGGTCCCCGTCCACCGTCGGGCGCTCGACGCGCTGATCCGAGGAGCTCGCGGAGCTCCCAGAGGTTGAGCTTGGCGGACGAGCTGCGGGGTCGTCAGAGGCACAAGCGCTCAGGGCGCCCAGGCAGATCACTGTCAGAAAGGTGGTGGTCATTTTCATCGTTCGATGCCCTTTCAGCTGAACCACGGATTGATGTGCACGGACTTGTGATGGGTGCCGTACTGGGTTTCCCACGCTGCGCCGGTGGGCGCGAACTTGTTCCGCATGCAGCTGTGGACGGTGTCGTTGCCCGGCAACGTCAGGTAGTGACTTACTCCGAGCGAATGACCCAGCTCGTGGCAGGAGACCTGTCGATACGTGGCGATCGGATGGGCGGTCCGGTCCATCACCTGTTTGGACATCGTGATCCGCCAGTGGTCGCACCGCCCGTTCGGCCAGTACGCGAGGCATTGGGTGTACCCAGACAGCGTTGGGTCCGGCGTTGGTCCCTGCACCCACCGAACGTCGGTGTGGGAGTCACAGGTCGCGTAGTACGCCGTGTCCACGACCGTCTGCTCTCGTAGCCGCGTCATAGCAGCGTCCAGGTACGACCTCAGGGTGGTGACGTTGTCGTAGCACCACGTGTGCAGCCCGGTGTCGGGCCGCCCGTCGATGAAGTCGGCATCTGCGGTTGCGGCGCTCGCCGGTCCCAGGACTAGACCGACGATCGCCAGCCCTCGGGCGGTCCGAAGTCGTGGGCGCACGAAACCCTCCGTTCTGGTGGGCGCGGGATTGCGCCACGTCCGTAAGACCCGGCTCCGGCTCCCTGCTTGCGCGGTTTCCGGAACTTTCTGGCGCTAGCCTTCGGGCATGCGCCTGGAAGACGTCATCGCCCTGGTCGAGGGCTGGTACCCGCCGCACCGCGCGGAGGAGTGGGACGCGGTCGGGCTGGTCTGCGGTGACCCCGCGTCCGAGGTGCGCCGGATCCTGCTGGCGGTCGACCCGGTGCAGGCCGTCGCCGACGAGGCGATCGCGCTGGGGGCGGACCTGGTGATCGTGCACCACCCGCTCTACCTGCGCGGCACGACCACAGTGGCTGCCAGCACGTCCAAGGGCAAGGTCGTCCACGACCTGATCCGGGCCGGCTGCGGGTTGCTCACCGCGCACACCAACGCCGACTCACCGACCGGCGGGGTGAGCGAGTCGATCGCCCTCGCGCTGGGGTTGCAGGGGATCCGGCCGCTGGACCCGGACCCAGGTGAACCCCGCGACAAGATCGTGGTCTTCGTGCCGACCGGCGACGCCGAACGGGTCCGCAGCGCGCTCACCGCTGCAGGCGCCGGCGCGATCGGCGACTACGACTCGGCCAGCTTCACCTCGTCCGGCGAAGGCCGCTTCCGGCCACTGCCCGGCGCGAACCCGGCGATCGGCGCGGTCGGCGAGCTCGAGGTCGTCGACGAGATCCGGATCGAGGTCGTCGCCGACCGGGGGGCCCGGTCGGCCGTCGTGGCTGCCCTGGTCGCGGCGCACCCGTACGAGGAACCGGCGTACGAGGTCATCGAGCTCGCTGCGCTCCCGGACCAGACCCGTGGCTCCGGACGGATCGGGCAGCTTGCGGCCCCCGTGTCGCTCCGTGAGTTCGCGGCGCTGGCTGCGGCGACCTTCCCGGCAATGGCGGGAGGTCTGCGGGTCGCGGGCGACCCCGACCGAACCGTCTCCACCGTCGCCCTGTGCGGGGGGTCGGGTGACTTCCTGCTCGGTGCGGCTCGACGGGCCGGGGCAGACGTGTACGTGACCTCCGACCTGCGCCACCACCCGGTGTCGGAGTCCCTCGAGGACTCGCTGCTGTCGGGCGGCCCGGCGCTGGTCGACGTCGCGCACTGGGCCGCCGAGTCGCTGTGGCTCCCGGTGCTCCGAGATCGTCTCCTGGCTGACGATAGGCTGCGGTCTGGTGCGTCCGTGCACGTGAGCACCATCAACACAGATCCCTGGACCTTCCGGGTCTGACCTGCCGAGGAGCACTCCGCTGAAAGCCGATCCGTCCGTCCAACTGAAACTCCTCGACGTTCAAGAGCTCGACGCCCGCCTGGACGTGCTGCGCCACCAGCTCGCGACCCTGCCCGAAGCGATCGCGCTGGCCGAGCTGACCCGAGGTCGCTCCGACGTCGACGATGCCGCCCGCGATGCCCGGATCGAGGTCGCCGACCTCACCGACGAGCAGAAGCGAGCCGACGCGGACGTGGAGCAGGTGAAGGCCCGGCGGGTCCGCGACCAGTCGATGATCGACTCCGGTTCGATCGGTGACCCCAAGGCCCTGCAGCGGATGCTCGGTGAGCTGGAGTCGCTGCAACGTCGGATCTCCGACCTGGAGGACGTCGAGCTCGACGTGATGGAACGCCTCGAAGCAGCCCAGAACGAGCTCGACAGCAGGATCGCCGCGCTGGCGAAGATCGACAGCGAGGCCGCGGCCCTCGAGGCCGCCCGCGCCGAGAAGTCCGCGGAACTGGCCGCCAAGGTCGAGGACGTCACCGCGGAGCGCATCGCCGCCGCTGTCGGGATGCCCGAGGACCTGATGGCGCTCTACGAGAAGCTGCGCGTGGCCAAGGGTGGCGTGGGTGCCGCGGCCCTGCGTCGCAAGGAGTGCGAAGGCTGCCGGATCTCGATCAACGCCTCCGACCTCGCGGTGATCGCGGCGAAGCCGGTCGACGAGGTCGTCCGTTGCGAGGAGTGCGACCGGATCCTGGTGCGCACCAACGAGTCCGGAATCTGACGAACGCGGTGGCGGGAACGCACGTCGCTCGGGTCGTCATCGAGGCGGACGGTGGCTCCCGGGGCAACCCGGGACCGTCCGCCTACGGCGCGGTGCTCAAGAACGCCGAGGACGGTTCGGTCATCGCGGAGGTCGGCGAGACGATCGGCCCGGCGACCAACAACGTCGCCGAGTACCGGGGCCTGATCGCCGGCCTCGAGCTCGCCGCCGAGTTCGCCCCGGGGGCGGTGATCGAGGTCCGGATGGACTCGAAGCTCGTCGTCGAGCAGATGCTGGGGAACTGGAAGGTCAAGCACCCGTCGATGAAGCCGCTGGCCGAGCAGGCCAGCAGGTTGGCCCCGGCCGGCACCACGTTCACCTGGGTGCCCCGCGAGCAGAACGGGCACGCCGACCGGCTGGCGAACGAGGCGCTGGACGGGCGGCCGACCTCGCCGGTCGCCGTCGCGGACCAGGCGCAGCCGGCAGCACCGTCCCAGGGCTGGGCGGGTCCCTCCGATCCGCCGACGACATTGGTCCTGGTCCGGCACGGCGTCACCGACCACACCACCCAGAAGCTCTTCTCCGGGGGCCTGGGCGGGGCGAACCCGGGGCTCAACGACGAGGGTCGGGCCCAGGTCCGGGCGACTGCCGACTGGTTGTCGCCCCTGGCCGGGGCGATCGACGCCTTGATCACCAGCCCGGTGCGTCGTACCCGCGAGTCGGCCGAGATCCTCGGCGAGGTCCTGGGGCACCCCGCCAAGGTCGAGGAGGGCATCGCCGAGATGGAGTTCGGCGCCTGGGACGGGTTGTCCTTCGCGCAGATCGCCGAACGGCACCCCGACGACCTGGAGTCCTGGCTCGGTAGCCTCGACCACCCGCCGCCGGGGGGTGAGTCGTTCCGCTCGGTCGCGGCGCGGGTCATCGAGGGACGTGACCGGATCATTGCCGCCCACACCGGGCAGACCGTGGTGGCCGTGAGCCACGTGACCCCGATCAAGACCCTGGTCGCGGACGCCCTCGGCGCGCCGCTGGACGCGCTCTACAAGATGGAGCTGTCGCCGGCCTCGGTCACCGTGATCTCGTACTACCGGGGGAACCCGCCGAAGTCGACCGGCGGGGAGGACCAGCTGCTGTCGAGCCTGCGGTTGTTCAACGCACGGCCGACAGATGCGCCGCTCGGACTCTGATTCCTTACTTTCTTGACGATCGTCGGCATGCAACTTAATTTGTAAGCATGAGTGTTGCGACGGTGACGAGCAAGGGTCAGATCACCATCCCGAAGGACGTCCGGGACGAGCTGGGGCTCGAACCCGGGACGAAGGTTGACTTCGTCCGCGTGAGTGCGCGGGAGTTCCGGCTGCGCCCGAGGAACGTCGAGGTGGCGGATCTCTTCGGGATCCTGAAGTACGACGGCCCGCCGATCACGATCGAGGAGATGAACGAGGCGATCAGGGACGGTTGGGCGGGAATCGAGCGGTGATCGGTCTCGACACCAATGTCCTGGTGAGGGCGTTGGCCAACGACGACCCCGAGCAGACCCGGTCAGCCCAGGCGATGCTGTCCGAGCTGTCCGAGGAGCGGCCGGGCTTCATCAGTCTCACCGTCATGACGGAGCTGGTCTGGGTCCTGCAGAAGGTGCTCAAGTTCGAAGCGGCGTCCGTGCACCGAGCAGTGGACGCGCTGATGGGCGCCTCGGCCTTCGAGATCGAGGACGGTGAGTCCGTGGGGGAGGCACTCGAGGCCGCGAGACGCGGCGCCGACTTCCCCGATGCTCTGATCGCAGCAACCCACCGGCTCTGCGGCGTCACCGACACGGTGACGTTCGACCGAGCAGCAGCGCGGCGGTTCGGTTGGCGGTTGTTGGCCTAGAGCTCCCGCACGACCACGTCGAGCTGCTGACCGTACTTGCCGGGGGACCCGAGCTCGACCGTCCACCCCAGCGCGGTCAGGTGCTCGGCGAGCGCGGCCGGGGTGCGCGGTTTGCTGCCGTCCTCCAGCAGCGCCCGGACGATCCGGCCCTTGGTGGCCTTGTTGAAGTGGCTGACCACCTTGCGCTGGCCGTGGTGCTCGTGCAGGACCCGGACCGTCGCGACCTTGGCGGTGGCGGCGGGGCGCCAGAAGCCGGCGTACATCCCGGAGCGCAGGTCGATCACCAGGCCGGTGCCGGCGGCCGGGGAGAGGTGGGCGTCCAGGTGGTCACGCCAGTAGCTGCTGACGATGCCGATACCGGGGAGGTTGGTGTCGCCCGAGAGCCGGTAGGCGGGGATCGGGTCGCTGGGGCGGACCACGCCGAAGGCCGACGACATGGTCGCGAGCCAGCGGGTGGCGCGGCCCTTGGCGGAGCCTGCGAGCGTGCCGAGGCCGAGGGCGTCGTACAGGACCCCGGTGTAGATCCGGTCGGCCCGGGCGGCCGGTGCTTCCCGCAGACGGGTGTTGGCCAGCACGTGCTCGGCCTGGGTGGGGCCGAGTCCGAGCGTCTCGGCGGCGGCTTCGGGATCGTGGGCGCAGTGCTCGACCAGGGCATCGATCACGGCCTCGCGAGCCGGCGAGAGCCCGGGGAAGTCGAGGGCCTCGAGGTTCAACGGCTTGCCGCGGCGCGGGGCGGACTTGCCCTCGGACGGGGGCAGCAGGATCAACACGCGTGGAGCCTAGCGAGTGTCCGAGATTGCTCGTGACCGAGTGGGCGACAACGCGTTGACGAGCGCAGCGAGGAACATCGGGCAAGCATAGGGTGGGGCCGTCCGGTGGTCAGACGAGGGAGTCAACGTGAGTAGTCGGGTCCTGCGGGTCCAGCATGCGGTGAGTGCGTTGGAGGAGGGCGTCCGCGCGATCCAGGCCGAGCAGGACCTGGTGGTCGAGTTCCCTGCCGAGGTCGAGGCCGAAGCAGCTGCGTCTGCCGCGGCACCGCGGTTGCCCTCGCTGGACCGTACCGACCTGCCGTTCGTCACGATCGATCCCGCCGGAGCGATGGACCTCGACCAGGCGATGCACCTGGAACGCGACGGCACCGGTTTCGTCGTGCACTACGCGATCGCTGACGTCGGTGCGTTCGTGACTCCTGGTGGCGCCGTCGACGTCGAGGCACGGCGCCGTGGCGAGTCGATGTACGGCGCCGACTCGAAGGTCCCGTTGCACCCCAAGGTCCTGTCCGAGGACGCGGCGTCGTTGCTGCCCGACCAGGTCCGGCCGGCCTTCCTCTGGACGATCAGGCTTGACGCCGACGGTGTCGAGACCGACGCCCACCTGGAGCGGGCGCTGGTCCGGTCGACGGCCCGGTTGGACTACGAGAGCGCCCAGCAACAGCTCGATGCCGGGACCGCGCCGCCGGTCCTGGAGCTCCTGCGCGAGGTCGGACGGCTCCGCCAGCGCCAGGAAGCCCTCCGTGGGGGAGTCAGCCTGCCGATGCCGGAGCAGGTGGTCGACTGTGCAGCCCCGACCTGGACGGTCGAGTTCCGCGACCTGCTCGACGTGGAGGACTGGAACGCCCAGATCTCGTTGCTCACCGGGTTCGCCGCGGCCTCGATGATGGTCTACGGAAGGGTTGGCATCCTGCGGACGTTGCCGCCGCCGGAGTCCGGAGCGGTGAAGCGGTTGCACCGGACGGCGCGCGCCCTGGGGATCGAGTGGCCCGCCGAGCAGGAGTACCCCGACTTCATCCGGGCCCTGGACCCGAACAAGGCTGCCGACCTGGCGATGATCACGGCGTCCACGTCGCTGTTGCGCGGAGCCGGCTACGTCGGCTTCAACGGTGAGGTGCCGGCCCAGCCCTTGCACGCGGCCCTGGCCTCGGAGTACGCCCACGTGACCGCACCGCTACGACGCCTGGTGGACCGGTTCGGGCTCGAGGTCTGTGCGGCCCTGTGCGCCGGAACGCCGGTCCCGGACTGGGTGCTGGCGGCCCTTCCCGGGCTGCCGGACACGATGCGTGAGTCCGGACGACGTGCGAACGCCTACGAGAACGCGATCGTGAACCTGATCGAGGCGTCGGTGCTGCAGGACAGGGTCGGTGAGAGCTTCACCGGGACGGTCGTGGAGATCGACCGCGAGGACCCCAGCTCCGGGGACCTCGTCGTCCGGGATCCCGCGGTCACCGCCGGCGTCGTCGGTACGGCGGCGCTCCCGCTGGGCGAGGAGGTCGCCGTGACGCTGACCGAGGCCGACCCGGTGGCTCGCCGGGTGCGGTTCAGCGCGTAGGGCGCGGGTTCTCGACCCACGAGAGCGGCCGCACCTCAACCAGCAGGGGCGCCGTCCGGGCTCAGCCCAGCCGGGTGACCTGGACGTCCACCGACATGGTCGACTTGCCGGCGCCGGTGAAGATGCCGGACAGCGGCTTGACGTCGGCGTAGTTGCGTCCGGTTGCGACGACGATGTGTCGGTCCGCCGGTGCTGTGTTGTTGGTCGGGTCCCAGCCGCGCCAGGCGCCGTCCCACCACTCGACCCAGGCGTGCGACTCGCCCCGGACGTTCTCACCGATCTGCGGGTCGGACTCGGGGTGCAGGTAGCCCGACACGTAGCGCGCCGGGATGCCGATCTGCCGCAGTCCGCCGATCACCAGGTGCGCCATGTCCTGGCAGACCCCGGCCCTGGCCTCCCAGGCCTCCGCGGCCCGGCCGTGCACGTCGGTGCTACCGACGACGTAGTCGACCTCGTCGTGGACCAGGGAGCAGATCGCACGCGCTGCTGATTCCGGGTCCGGGCTGGAGCGGCCGATCTCGGCGTACCGGGAGGACAGGTCCTCGGGTGGGCGCACCCGGTCCCGGATGTGCAGCAGCTCGCAGAACTGGTCGGCGACCTTCTCGGCCCGCAGGTCGTCCCAGCTCAGCCGGTCCGCCGTCGGTTCGATCCGCTGGGTGTGGACGGTCGCCGTCGCGGTCACGGTCAACGAGTCGTGCGGGTCCAGCACCTCGAACGCGGTGACCTGGGTTCCCCAGTAGTCGCGGTAGGACCACGTCCACGGAGTGGGGTGCACGTCCAGGCGGGTGTGCACGACGATCTGCCCGTTGAGGGTCTGCGGGGTCAACCGTGCCTCGTTGAACGAGGTGGCGGCGCCGCCGTCGTAGGTGAAGCCTGTCGTGTGGACGACCTTGAGCTGCATGTTCACCACCGTCCCTGGTTCCAGATGGTCGCGACCGAGCCGGCGAAGTAGCGGCGGGCGACGGCATCGGTCGCCTGGGCGCAGGTCTGCTGGAGTCGTTCCATCTCGGCCGGCAGGTCGGTCAGGACGTCGGCGAGTGCCCGGTACTCCAGCTCGGCGCGGGTGCGGCCCAGCAGTCGTTGCGCCTCGTTCTGGAAGCCGGCCCGCTGTCCGGCGGACTCCAGGTTCTCCAGGCACTGCTCGGCGCGGCCCAGCGAGAACACCACCGAGCGCGGGAAGAGCCGGTCGAGCACCAGGAACTCCGCCGCCTTCCGGTCCGTCTCCAGCCCGTTGTACGTCCGCAGGAACGACTCGTAGCCGCCGCTCGCACGCAGCGAGGTCGACCAGGCCGACGAGGTCGAGACCGAGGCAGCGGCGACCAGTCGGGCCGTCATGTCGGCTCGTTCGATCGAGCGGCCGAGCATCAGGAACTGCCAGCCCTCGTCGCGCGGCATGGTCGCGTCGGCGGTGCCGTTGATCAGGGCCGCCCGGTCGCGGACCCAGCGGAACGACGCCGACGGACCCATCCGCTCGAACTGGCCGCTGGGGATCAGCCGCCAGGTGGTGTTCACGGCCTCCCACATCGAGGTCGACAACGTTTCGCGGGCCCGTTTGGCCACCTCGCGGGCGTTGCTCATGGTCGCGTGGATCGATGCCGGAGCGGTCGGGTCGTAGGCGAGTCGTTGCAGCAGCTCGTAGGTGCCCACGATCGCGTCGTCCTCGACCGGGACGCCCATGATCGCCAGGACCTCGCGACAGGTGGTCGGGATGTCCAGGGTCGGGTCGTCGATCATCAGCTGCGTCTGGACCTCGAGGATCCGGGCGGTGTCCTCGGCGCGCTCGACGTACCGGCCGATCCAGAACAGCGATTCCGCGATCCGGCTCAGCACGGTGCCACCTCGCTCGACTGCTGTTGCTGCTGCTGCTGTTGCTGTTGCTGTTGCTGTTGCTCGACCTGGCCCTCGGTACCGGTGCCGACCGGTCCGGAGTCCAGCGGGGTGATCTCCCGGGCGGCCGCCGCGATCGGGCCGGCCTGGACCGGGGCGGGCCCAGGTCCGGCCAGCACCCAGGTGTCCTTGGAGCCGCCGCCGCGCGAGGAGTTCACGATCAGCTCGCCCTCGGCCAGGGCGACCCGGGTCAGGCCGCCGGGCAGCACCCAGACCTTGGACCCGTCGTTGACGGCGAACGGTCGCAGGTCGACGTGCCGCGGAGCCATCCGTCCGTCGAGGTAGGTCGGCACCGTGGAGAGCTGGACGACCGGCTGGGCGATCCACGAGCGCGGATCCTTCAGAACCTCGGCACGGAGCTGGTCGAGCTCGACCGCGGTCGCCCTCGGCCCGATCACGATGCCCTTGCCGCCGCTGCCGTCGACCGGTTTCAGGACGAGCTCGTCGAGCCGGTCCATGACTTCTTCGCGGTGGTCCGGCTCGCCGAGCCGCCAGGTGTCGACGTTGGCGAGGACGGGCTCCTCGGACAGGTAGTAGCGGATCAGGTCGGGCAGGTAGGTGTAGGTCAGCTTGTCGTCGGCGACACCGTTGCCGATGGCGTTCGCGATGGTGACGTTACCGGCGCGGGCCGCGTTGATCAGTCCCGGGCAGCCGAGCATGCTGTCGGCGCGGAAGTGCACCGGGTCGAGGAACTCGTCGTCGACCCGGCGGTAGATCACGTGGACCTGCTGCAGGCCGTTGGTGGTGCGCATCAGCACCCGGCCGCGACGGCACTCCAGGTCGCGGCCCTCGACGAGCTCGACGCCCATGGTCCGGGCCAGCAGGGCGTGCTCGTAGTACGCACCGTTGTAGGCGCCGGGGGTCAGCACGACCACGGTCGGGTCGACGACACCGGCCGGGGCAGCGGCTCGCAGGGCGGCCAGCAGGCGCTGCGGGTACGACGCCACCGGGCGGACCCGGTGCTGCGCGAACGACTCCGGCAGGGCGGTCGAGATCGCCCGCCGGTTGGTCATCACGTAGGAGACCCCGGACGGCACCCGGACGTTGTCCTCCAGCACCCGGAACTCGCCGGCATCGTCGCGGATCAGGTCGATGCCCGAGACGTGCACCCGGACGCCGTTCGGCGGCTCGATGCCATAGGTCTCGCGGGTGTAGTGGCTGGACGTGGTCACCACGCTGCGCGGGATCACGCCGTCGCGGAACGCCTCGCCGGGACCGTAGATGTCGGCGAGGAACATCTCGAGCGCCTTGACCCGCTGCTGGACGCCGAGGTCGATCTGGGACCAGTGCTGCTGCTCGATGACCCGCGGGACGATGTCGATCGGGAAGGCCCGCTCCTCGCCACCGATGTCGAAGGTGACGCCCTGGTCGAGGTAGCTGTTCTGCAGACCCTCGGCGCGGGTGGCGAGGTCTCGGGCGGCAAGACTGTTGAACGTGTCCGCCAGGCGTGCGTAGGACTCGCGAGGTGCTTGGCGGTCGAACATTTCGTCGTACGCCGGCCCGCTGTCGTCGTACGACTCGAAGAGATGGTGAGTCACGTTCCGCACGCTAGACACCTGTCATTTCTGGGTTGTTTCGTGCAGAAGGCATCCAGGGGTCATGTGGAGCCTGTACCCAGGACCGTACGACGCTATCCTGTTCCCGCGGATGGGCTGGCCGGGCGACCGCGTTGGGGGCAACTCCACCGAGGAAGGTCCGGGCTCCACAGGGCAGGGTGGTGGCTAATGGCCACCCGAGGTGACTCGCGGGAAAGTGCCACAGAAAACAGACCGCCTCCGGCTCCGGCCGGCGGTAAGGGTGAAACGGTGGTGCAAGAGACCACCAGCGCGGCGGGTGACCGTCGTGGCTAGGCAAACCCCACCCGGAGCAAGATCAGACAGTGAGCGTTCGAGGGCGGCCCGCCCGAGCTCACGGGTAGATCGCAGGACGGTGTCGGCAACGGCACCGCTAGATGGATGGTCGCCAGCCCTGGCGTCGTGAGTCGCCAGGGGGAACAGAACCCGGCCTATGAGCCAGCCCGTCCGCACCATCCCCTCTGACCTGCAGCGGAGCAGATCAGAGGGGTTTAGTCCGCAGGCAGTCCGCAGGCGCCACATTTCACGAGCCGCTCACGTCCGCGGTGTCCCAGTCGGCGGCACCGAGGACCGCGTCGAAGGAAGCGCGAGGTCCGGCCGTTCGGAGCTCGGCGGATCGCGAGGCGTCCGTGTCGCGCCGGAGTGACGCCTTCATCGCGGCCGATCCGGCGTACCGAGACCTGGTCTTGACCGATCGCACAGGGCAGACTCGAGGAATGAGAGCCGACCTCGACTTCGACAGCCACGGCACGCGCTGCTCCGCGTGGCACTTCCCAGCAGCAGATGACGCGCTCGCCGGTCCCGGCGGTCGTCCGTGCGTGGTCATGGGCCACGGCTTCGGTGCCACGAAGGATGCAGGGCTCGAGCCGTTTGCCGAACGGTTCGCCGCGGCCGGGTTGGACGTCGTGATCTTCGACTACCGCGGCTACGGCACCTCGGACGGAGACCTGCGGCAGAACGTCCACCACCTTCGTCACCGGGAGGACTACCACGCGGCCGTGGCTGCGGCACGCGCACTGGACGGCGTGGATCCCGACCGCATCATCGTGTGGGGCAGCTCGTACTCCGGGGGCCACGTGATCGCCGTTGCAGCCCAGGACACCCGCATTGCCGGGGTGGTCTCGCAGGGCGCTGCGATGGACGGTCTCGCGGCGGTTCTCCTGATCCTCCGGTACGCCGGACCGCTCCAGCTGCTGAGACTGACCGCCCACGCGCTGCGCGACATCGTTGGCTCGTGGTTGGGCCGCAAGCCGCACCTGATTCCCGTGGTGGGCCCGCCCGGCTCGCTCGCTGCGATCACACCGGAAGGTGCGGAGGTCGGCTACACCCACATCATGGGACCGACCTTCCGCAACGAGATGTGTGCCCGTGGGATCTTGCCGATCATGGTGAACCGGCCGGTCACGTTCGCGAGCAAGGTCGCAGTGCCGACGATGTTGGTGCTGGCGACTCAGGACAACGTTGCCCCGCCCAGCGCAGTACGCGCCGTGGCGAAGAAGCTCGCCGGCCGGGTGCAGGTCGAGACCTTCGACGTCGGGCATTTCGACATCTACGTCGGCGAGACCTTCGAGAAGTCAGTCGCAGCGCAGACGGCATTCCTGACGGGGTTGTGAACCGCGTCGATCGCGGCGGAGTGACGCGGCGACGGGTGTTGTCAGAGGTAACGCGCGCGTCGATCAAGAACGCCGAACCCCATCGCGAGCGCTGTCGCGATGGGGTTCGGAGATGATCGAGGAGGGCGCGGCCATTCGTAGGCTCAGGCCGCGAGGATCTCGCTCAGTTCGGCATCGAAGTCGAGAAGGTCACTCTCCGTTTCGAGCGGAACGAGGGTAAGCATCTGCGCGATGAAGGCTGCCATGTCGCGTGAGGTGATCTGGACCATGGCCCCGCCGGAGGGTGATTCGAACTCGACGATCACCACCGCGCTGCCATCTGCAGACAGGCACGGCCACACGTGGATGTCACCGTCGCCGGTGGGCTGGTAGAAGCCGTCGATCAGAAGGTCACGGGCGAAGGTCCATCGCACGGCAGCCGGCTCAACCTTGAACAAGATGCTGACTGCGAACGGGTCGGCAGCGTCGTAGGAGAACTCGGCCTCGACTGGCGTCGAGACACCTTCCAGGTCAATGAACTCCATCGGCATCGTTTCAGCGACGGTCTGGGTGGCGGTGATTTCCTGTGACATCGGATTGCCCTTCGGTTGGTCCCGTCTGATGGAAGCTGCCCTCCCGCAACTTCCCAGCGCGACATGACGAGCGTGTGCCTCAGCCCGAGCCTCTGACAAGGTCCCTAGTCCGATTTAGACCGTTTCGGGACCCTGGTGGTCTAGTGATTCCTGGGCTTCTGGTCTATTTACAGTGCCTATTGGTCTAGTCCGGAATGCAGTTCTTGGACGCTGGGGACCCACGCGAGACCGCTCCCCGGCCCGGGAGCCAGCCCGTCCGCACCTCGGGGGTCATCCATCCAGGTGGACGTCAGAGTCCGGAGTCTCCGGTCGACGCCCGGGACTCCTGCTCGAGCTTCTCGACACGCGCGCCGAGGGCCTCCACGGTGCTGCCCAAGGTCTTGATGAGCTCAAGCAGATCACCGAGGGACTTGTTCGTCCGGGCGAAGCCCTCGTTCACCAGGCGGGCGTGCTCGACCAGCTTCTTCGGATCGATCTCGCTCATGATGGGTCTCTCTCCTGGTTGTTCTCGGGGTTCATTCCGTCAGCGCTGTCGGACGCTCGTGATCACCAGGATCCCGGAGTTCGTGCTCGTGGCTGCCGAGATCGTACGAGGAGATCTGCCCGTCAGGCCACGATCCCGCTGCCGTGCAGGCTCGTGGCGTCGCGTGAGATCGCCCGGGTCCGTGGACCTGCGAGCTCGGGGTCGTCGATCGTCCTTCAGCCAGGACTGAACCCGGCTGGGGAGTCAGCCCTCCCGCTCCCGGGTTCACCGGACCACCGTCCGAACCACGCTGTTGCCTGGTCCCGGTAGCGCAGGCCGGCACCGGGGCGCGCCTGCCGGATCAGGCTCTCCGCCTCCGCAGGGCTGAATCCCTCGGCGAGGAGCAGCGCGAACGCGAGGGAGGGTCCGCGGTTGACGCCGGCCTGGCAGTGGACCAGGACTTGCGCGCCCGGGTCGACCAGTGCGCGTTGGAGGTGCTCGATCTGGTCGGAGAACCACGCGTCGTCGATCTGCTGGCCACCGTCGTCGATCCCTGGGTTGGCGTAGTGCACGGAGCGGATCGCTGACCAGGCTGACTGGTCGTCGAGCTCCGACCGGCAGTCCACGACATGGGTCACCCCCAAAGCGGCGATCGTCTGGGCGACCGTGCGCGCGCGTGCCGGGTCCTCCGGCAGTGCGCCGCCGACCCAGATGTGGGCGGTGACCCTGCTGATGTCCGGTTCGAGCACGGTCAGCAGTCGCCTCAGCGCGCCTCGAACCCGATGCTGTGCCAGCCGGTAGCACCGCTCGGAATGACGTCGGTGCGCACGGACGTCTGGGTGTAGCCGGTCTTGTCGGTGGCGCGAACGGTCAGGAAGTGGTCGCCGGGGGAGACCTCGACGTTGCCCGACCACTGCACCCAGGTGTCGACGTCGGGGACCTTGCCGAGGGTGGCTTCGGTCCAGGCGCCGCCGTCGAGCTGGTACTCGACCTTCGCGATCCCGGTGTGCTGGGCCCAGGCGCTGCCACCGATCCTGACGGTGCCGTTGCTCGTGCGGGCCCCGTCGCGGGGCACCTCGATCCGGGACTGGGTCAGCACCGGGCTCTGCTCGGCCCAACCGCGCTGGGTCCAGTAGGCATCGAAGGTGTCGAAGGTGGTCACCTCCAGGTCGACCAGCCACTTGGTGGCCGAGACGAACCCGTAGAGGCCCGGAACCACCATCCGGACCGGGAAGCCGTGCTCGATCGGCAGCGGGCTGCCGTTCATCGCGATCGCCAGCATCGCGTTGCGGTCGTCGGTCAGGGCCTCGATCGGGGTGCCGCAGGTCCAGCCGTCGTCGGAGGTCTGCTTGACCGCGGTCGCTCCGGGCTGGATGCCTGCCTCGGCGAGGATGTCGCGGATCAGGAAGCCGGACCAGTAGGCGTTACCGATCAGATCGCCGCCGACCTCGTTGGAGACGCAGCACAGCGTCACCCAGTCCTCGGTCATCGCTCGGCTCACGAGGTCGTCGTAGGTGAGGGTCAGCTCGCGGTCCACCATCCCGTGGATCCGCAGGCGCCAGTCGCGGGGGGCGATCGTCGGCTTCGAGAACGCGGTGTCGATCAGGTAGAACTCGTCGTTGGGGGTCCGCCACGGGGTCAGCCCGCGAACGCCGAGGTCGGACCCGGTCGGGGCGGTTCCGGCGGTGATCGGAAGGCGCAGGGCGCGTCGGGCCTGCTCGACGGCCCGTCGCTTGCGGGAGGCAACCCGGCCGACGGTGCCGGACACCGCGACGGCGCCCGCGGTGATGCCGGCACGGAGGAGGAAGGCGCGTCGGGTCGTGTCGTCCACGGTCGCGGGCTCCGCGTGCCCGGGGCGGACCAGCGGTCCGGTCAGCAGCCGGTAGACAACCATCCAGGTGACGACGCCGACGATGACACCTACGGTCGACGCCGAGGTCGAGTTCGGCAGCCGCAGCACCGAGACCAGCCCGATGCCGCCCAGGACGAAGAACACCAGGTCGGCGAGCCAGCGGCGGCGGGTGGCCTGGGTCCCGACCCACGCAGTGGCCGCCACCAGGAACGCGATCACGCCCATCACCAGCAGGCGCTTGTCCCAGACCGGTCCGACCAGGTGGCCGAGGTCCATGGCCGGACCGCCGGCCAGGAGATCGCCGACGGCGTCGGCGACCGCGCTCACCGCGCCGTTCTCGGCCTGAAACAGCCACACCGTCGCCTGGCTCGTGACGAGACCGGCGATGCCGGTCAGGACGCCGGCCAGGGCCAGCAGGGATCGGGTGCGATTCACCCGACCATCCTCGCTGATCGTTCAAAGCGCCGAGCCGCGTCCCTGCTTACGAAGTGCTGACGTGGACGGACCGGACCTGACGTCGGCCGTCACCGGCGGCGCGACTACGCTGGGCCTGTGCCCAACCTTGCTCTGGTGAGCCGTATCAACGTCCTGACCGCGATCCGGAACCACGACGAGGAAGGCCCCGGCCCGTTCCTGGCCGGTCTCGGTTTCGAGACCTCGAGCGACGAGCTCCTCATCGAGCGTGGTCGTCGGTACGACGCCCGCGCGATCCTCGCGTACGCCCACGGCAAGGCCACCGGCGAGTTCCTCACCGCGGAGGACATCGTCCTGCCGTCGCTCCAGGTCCTCACCGACCTCGGCTTCTCGGTCGTCTTCCGGTCCGAGCTCGACCGGCCGAAGACCGTCACCAAGCCCCGCGCGCGTGCCACCGGGACGAGCCGGGCCACGAAGACCACGACCACCCGCGGGAAGCCCGAACCGGTCGTCAAGCTCTGCCCGACCTGCTTCACCCAGCTCGCGATGTCCGGTAACTGCGACTACTGCGACTGACCGGCGACACGGATCGAACACATGTTCTAATCTGGGTCGATGCAGCAGCACCGGGCCCGCGTTCGCCACGTCTGGGTGCGCTCCGGGTTCGGCGGTCCGCCTCAGCAGGGTCTCGTCCTGGGCTGGCGGCGGGTCCCGCGGGAGGCCAGCCCGCCGACCTGGCAGGCGCTGGTCCTCCAGGTCGACGAGAAGACCAGCACGGTCCGGACCGAGTGGGTCTTCGTGATCTACCTGGTGCCGGTGGTCTCGGCGCCGCCCGGCTACGAGAAGAGCTGACCCGGAACTTTCATCGACCCTTCTATGAAAGTGTTGACCCCGTGCTCGACCTTTGAGAACGTCTGAGCATCACCACGATCGAGGAGAACCCCGTGACCCAGCAGTCGACCATCAGCCCCGCCCTTGCTGCCTCGCAGGCTTCCTGGCGCTGCGTCCAGGCCCGTGACAAGGAGGGCTGGCTGGCCCTGATGGCCGACGACATCGTCATCGAGGACCCGATCGGCACGGCGATCACCAACCCCGACGGCAAGGGCGTCCGCGGCAAGGCTGCGGTCGAGGAGTTCTTCGACACCAACATCGCCACCAACAACCTCCGGGTCGAGTGCGAGGAGACGTTCCCGTCGTCCTCCGAGCTCGAGATCGCGCACGTCCTCACCCTGCACAGCTCGTTCGACAACGGTCTGAAGAGCCACGTCCGCGGGGTGTTCACCTACACGCTCAACGAGGACCACCTGGTCACGAACCTGCGTGGCTGGTGGAACATGGACGCGATGGTCTTCGAGCAGGACTGAGCTGGAATCCGGGCTCCCGCTCTGGTGTTGACCGGCCATGGACGAGTTCGACCTGCAGGCCCCGCCGTTGGCCAGCCACCTCGGGCGGGGTCTTGGGCAGACCGACGCTGCTTCGGCGTACCGGGTGGCCTACGACCTGCTCAGCCGCCGCGCCCCCGACGAGGCCTTGGAGCTCATCGGGCCTGCTCTGGCGGAGGATCCCGGCAACACCGGTCTGCGGATCCTGCGCGCCTGGGCCTACTTCGTGAAGGTCCGCCTGGGGCCGGCCGAGACCGAGCTGCGCAGACTGGTCGACGAGCACCCGGACGACATCTGGGTCCGGTTCACCCTCGGCCGGACGCTCGAGCGCCAGTCCCGGTACGACGACGCGCTGCCGCACCTGCGGCTGGCGGCGGCCATGAGCGCCGATCCCGAGCACGAGCTCGCCGTGCTGCGGGTGGAGCGGCTGGCCGGGCGACTCTGACCCCGAGCCGGGCCGGGCGGGGCCGGGGCTAGGGGAGGGTCAGGATCTCCGCGCCGGTCTCGGTGACCAGCAGGGTGTGCTCGAACTGGGCCGAGATCTGCCGGTCCCGGGTCACGACGGTCCAGTCGTCGTCCCACATCTCCCACTCGTGGGTGCCGAGGTTGAGCATCGGCTCGATGGTGAACGTCATTCCGGGCTCCATCACGGTGTCGTACGCCGGGTCGTCGAAGTGCGCGATGATCAGCCCGGAGTGGAAGGCCGTCCCGATGCCGTGGCCGGTGAACTCGCGGACGACGCCGTACCCGAAACGCTTGGCGTAGGACTCGATCACCCGGCCGATCACGTTGATCTGCCGACCGGGCTTGACCGCCTGGATCGCCCGTCGCAGGGATTCGCGGGTCGCGTCGACCAGTGCGCGGACGTCGTCACCGACTCCCGGGGTGAGGAAGGTGGCGTTGGTGTCGCCGTGGACTCCGCCGATGAAGGCGGTGATGTCGATGTTGACGATGTCGCCGTCCTGGACCACCCGGCTGTCCGGGATCCCGTGGCAGACCACCTCGTTGGCGCTGGTGCACAGCGATTTCGGGAAGCCGCGGTAGCCGAGGGTCGAGGGGTACGCGTCGTGGTCGAGGAGGAACTCGTGGCCGATCCGGTCCAGCTCGTCGTGGGTGATCCCGGGAGCGACGTGCCGCCCGACCTCCGCCAGTGCCTGGGCGGCGATCCGACCGGCGACCCGCATCCGCTCGATCGTCGCAGCGTCCTTGACCTCGGACCCGGTGTACCGGGCCGGGGCGGGCTTGTCGACGTACTCCGGCCGCTCGATGTGCGCCGGGACGACGCGTCGTGGCGAGAGCGTGCCGGGGGCTACGGGAGTCACGG
This sequence comes from Propionibacteriales bacterium, assembly GCA_026392455.1. Taxonomy (GTDB): domain Bacteria; phylum Actinomycetota; class Actinomycetes; order Propionibacteriales; family Nocardioidaceae; genus Marmoricola. The sequence continues at coordinate 328,803 of JAPLCB010000004.1, forward strand.
GCGTCAGTCTAGAGTCGGCCCCATGGACGAGGAGTTCTGGTACTGCCTGAAGCACCACGAGGTCGAAGGGCGTCAGGGGTGTCGCAACGCCGACCGGTTGGGTCCCTACCCGACCGCCGACGACGCCGCCCGCGCGCTGGACAAGGTGGCCGAGCGCAACGAGGACTGGGACAACGACCCGGCGTGGAACGAACCCCAGGACCCGGCATGACCGACCCAGAAGACCGCCGGGTGACCGATCCGCAACCGCCGGGGCGGATCAAGGACATCCGGGTCTACCGGGACGCGTTCGTCGGCATGGGGATGCTGGCGTGCATCCCGTTCCTGATCTGGGCCGACCCCGTGTACGGCGTGTGGACGGGGATCGCACTGTCGGTTGTCTGGGCGCTGCTGCTGGCCCAGGGCACGCGCTGGTTCATGCCGCACCCGCGCTGGGTGATCTACCTGGCCGTCGCTGCGTTCGGGCTCTGGCTGGTCGCCGTCGTCCTCAACCGCTGAGTCTGCTCAGCGCCTCACAGGGTCGGGTGCACCCGCAGCACCGCGTCCTGGCCCGAGCCGTTCGACGTCGTGATCAGCAGGTCTCCGTTGGGCGCCTTGGTCACCGAGCGCAGTCGGCCGGACGTCTGCAGCGCCGCTGGGGTGCGTGTCCAGAGCAGCTTCCCGGCCTGGTCGAACTTCATGAAGATGACCTTGTTGGCCTTCAGGGTGGCCACGGCGAGGGTGCCGTTCAGGGAGCCCCACTGGGCGCCGCTGACCCAGGTCGCGCCGGAGGTCGCCACGGTCGGGTCGCCGGACCTCCACCGGGCGCCGTACTGGGGGCCCGGGAGCGCGTAGTTGGTCATCGGCGGGGACTCGTCGTACCCGGGACCCGGTCGCCAGCCGAAGTTCCCGCCGGACACCAGCCGATTGACCTCGTCGTCGCGGTACGTCCCGTGCTCGACCGACCAGAGGCTGCCGTCGGCGCGCTGGGTCAGGCCCTGAACGTTGCGGTGGCCGTAGGTCAGGATGTAGCGGCGCACCTTCGACGCGGCGTTCGGCCACGGGTTGGTCGGCCACGGTGCGCCGGTGAAGCGGTTCAACCGCAGTGTCTTGCCGCCGAAGGAACGCAGGCTCTGCGCGTTCGGGGTCTGGGCGGCGTCGCCGGTGCCGACGATCAGGGCGCCGGTGCGGGTGATCAGAAGTCGACAACCGCCGTGACGACCCGTGCTGGTCGGGAACCCGAGTACCAAGGTGCGCAGGTACTTCACCGCGGTGTACCCGGCGTTCAGCTCCCACGCGACCACCCGGACGTCGTGCCCGCCGTCGGCCTTCACCCAGCCCGAGCAGGTGTAGATCCGTCGGTTGTCGCTGAACGCGGGGTCGACGGCGAGGCCGAGCATCCCGGTCTCGCCGGCTGCCCAGATCTTCGCCGACGGGAAACCGCCCAGCACCCGCTTGCTGCTCCCGGTGGCCACGATCAGCCGCCGGTTGACACGCTCGTCGATCAGCAGCCGACCGCCTGGCAGCACCTGGACGTCCCACGGGATGTCCAGGCCGGTGACCTGCTGGGTGACCGAGAGCGACGGGATCGCGGCACCCCTGGCGGTGGGGGCCGGGGTGGAGGCCACCACCGGGGAGCCCGTCGGAAGGACGAGGGCCGCCGTGGCGGCGAGTGCTGTGGTCAGGTACCCGAGTCGACGCATGAAGCCGACATTACGCCCACCTCCGGATCCGGACCACGGAATCGGTGAGGACCGCCGGCCCCTCGGGGCGATTCGTCGGACGGGTCGGCGAGTCACACACCTGCACCTCCCACCCGTCGCCCTCGAATAGGGCCGCGACCTTCTCCGGCACGAAGAGGAACGCGCCGTGGCCGTGGGTGTCCGGCTGCCCGGCGAGGCTGTCCGGGTGGTGCCCGACCACCAGCAGGGTGCCGCCCGGGCGGACCGCCGCGCCGATGATGTCGCGGAAGTCGGCGAACCGGTCCAGCGGCGGGTGCCAGAACTGTGCCGACACCAGGTCGTAGCTCCCCGGCAACGGGCCGCCGCCGAGCAGGTCGTGCTGCGCCGTGGTGATGGTGACGCCGGCCTCCCGGGCGTGCTGCTCGGCGCGTGCCAGGGCGACGCCCGAGACGTCCAGTGCGGTGACCTGCCAGCCTCGCTGGGCCAACCAGACGGCGTCCGCGCCTTCGCCGGCGCCGACGTCGAGCGCGGTGCCGGGCGCGAGGTCGGCCACCTGCTCGACCAGGCGCGGGTTCGGGTTACCGCTCCACAGCCGGTCGGACTCGGCGTACCGGGTGTCCCAGGCTGCCTGGCCGTAGCGGTCGGACAGGGTCTGCTCGTGCTGGTGATCGCTCATGGGTCCGAGCCTGCCGGTTCACGTCAGGGTGAAGTCAAGTTTCGAGACGGTTGCTGCGCAACCTCCTCAACCAGCAACGGGTCAGAAGGTGTGCTCGGGGCCGGGAAAGGTGCCGGCCTTGACGTCCGCGGAGTAGGCCTCGGCTGCCTGGGTGAGGACCCCGTGCAGGTCGGCGTACTGCTTGACGAAGCGGGCCATCCTGCCGGTGCGCAGGCCGAAGGCGTCCTGCCAGACCAGCACCTGTCCGTCGCAGCCGTTGCCGGCTCCGATCCCGATGGTCGGGATGCTCAGCTGTCGGGTGACCTCGGCCGCCACGTCGCCGGGGACCATCTCCATGACGACCGCGAACGCGCCGGCGGCCTCGATCGCCTTGGCATCAGCCAGGATCCGCTGGGCGGTCTCGCCGCGGCCCTGGACCCGGTAGCCGCCCAGGGCGTGCTCGCTCTGCGGGGTGAACCCGATGTGCGCCATCACCGGGATGCCGCCCCGGGTGAGCAGCTCGATCTGCCCGGTCATCTCGGCGCCGCCCTCGAGCTTGACGGCGTGGGCGCCGCCTTCCTTCATGAAGCGGACCGCCGTGTCGTAGGCCTGCTCCGGGGAGCGCTGGTACGACCCGAACGGAAGGTCGCCGACCACCAGGGCGTGGTGCGCCGATCGGGCGACCGCCCGGGTCAGCGGGAGCAGCTCGTCGACGGTGATCGGGATCGAGGTCTCGTTGCCCAGGACGTTGTTCGACGCGCTGTCGCCGACCAGGAGGACCTCGATGCCGGCGTCGTCGAAGGCCGCCGCGGTGTACATGTCGTACGCCGTCAGCATCGCGAACTTCTCGCCGCGCTCCTTGAGCTCCCGCAGGTGATGGGTCCGGACCCGCTTCCGGGAGGGCGAGGGCGGGGCGGCCGCGCCGGTGCCGTACGGGCTGGCCTCTTCGGCGGGAGCAGAATCTGGTTGCTGCGTGCTCATCGTCGAGCTCCTTCGGTGTTCTCGCGGCTCCCGTTCGGAGTCCACGGACCAGCAACCACGCTACGGCTTACTCGCGGGTTTTGTGCCTGTGGCCCTCGTCACCGCGAGCGGGCCTTGCGGTGGAGCACGTGCGGAGCCAGCGGGTCGCCGACCGGCAGGGCCGGGTGCTCGAAGTTCTCGGCCGGGTCGTGCGACATCGACAGGCGCTCCATGACGGCGCGCGAGCGGGTGTTGCCGGTCGCGGTGAAGGCGACGACCTCGGGGAGGTCCAACCCGATGAAGGCGTACTTGAGGACGGCATCAGCCCCCTCCGTGGCGTACCCGTTGCCCCAGGCGTCCCGCTTGAGGCGCCACCCGATCTCCACGCACGGCGTGAACGCGGCGTCGAAGCGGGGGACGTTCAGACCGATGAACCCGATGAACGTGCTCGTCGACCAGATGTCGACGGCGAAGTACGCGGGGCGTCCAGCGTCCAGCAGGCTCTGCTGGATCCCGAGCATCTCCGCGGACTGCTCCGCGGTCATCGGGGCCGGGAAGTGCGCCATCACCTCGGGGTCGGCGTTGAGGTCGGCGAGGTCCCACAGGTCGTCGTCGTTCCACTGGCGCAGCACGAGGCGCTCGGTCTGCAGCTGGGTGCTGGGCATCAGGGTCCTTCCGGTCCGTAGGCGCGGCTCACCGTAGCGACCCGGACCTGGTAGTCGGAATACCAGGTCTCACGGCCGCGCTGCTGGGCCACGGCGTGCTCGTGGACCTGCTTCCAGGCGCCAGCGGCCTGGTCGTCGGCCCAGTACGAGACGGTGATCCCGAAGCCGTGCTCGTCGCGGGCGGACTCGTAGCCGAGGTAGCCGGCCTGGGCCGCGGCGAGCTTCTGCATCCGGGCGCCCATCACGGCGTAGCCGTGGTCACCGTCGGTCCGGACGTTGCTGAAGATCACCGCCGTGTACGGCGGCTCGGGGAGGGGTGCGATCGAGCTCACGGGGTGAGTCTGCCGTATCTGCGGAGTTCAGGCGCGGGTCGCAGAACTCGACCTTTGCTGCTGTTATCCGGGAGTGGTGAGGTGGACTTCGGTTCGCTGAACATGCACAACGCGTCCACCGGCTGCGAATCGGGGCGCATCGGCGGGTTGTGCATGTTGTGCGAACCATCTGGTGGCGGCCGCCGCCCTGACTGGCCGGATTGGTCTCGGCCTCAACGCCACGGAGCGCGGCGGTACCGTTGACCTATGAATGCCGCAGAGCCTCGAGTGAGCGACGGTGTTTCAGGGGACTTCAACTCGTGTTACGCCCACGGGTTCGCGCGGGTCGCTGCCTGCACGATCCCGGTGGCGATCGCCGACCCGGCAACCAACGCCGCGAGCGTGGTCGCCGAGGTTCGTGCCTGCCACGACGAGGGTGTCGCGGTCGCGATCTTCCCGGAGCTCTGCCTGACCGGCTACGCCATCGACGACCTGGTCCTCCAGGACGTCGTCCTGGACGCCGTCCTGGCCGCGATCGACGAGCTGGTGGCCGCCAGCGCCGACCTGCTCCCGGTGTTCGTGGTCGGGGCACCGCTGCGCAAGGGCAACCGGTTGTTCAACTGTGCGGTCGTGATCCACCGCGGCGCGGTCCTGGGAGTGGCGCCGAAGTCCTTCCTCCCGACGTACCGGGAGTTCTACGAGGCCCGCTACTTCGCGAGCGGGGAGGACCAGCGCGACGAGACGATCACGCTGGCCGGCACGGACGTGCCGTTCGGGCGCGACCTGATCTTCCGTGCCGCCGACGCTCCGGGTCTCGCCCTGTTCGTGGAGATCTGCGAGGACATGTGGGTGCCGATCCCGCCGAGCGCGTACGCAGCTCTCGGCGGTGCCACCGTGCTGGCGAACCTGTCCGGATCGCCGATCACCGTCGCCCGGGCCGAGGACCGGCGGCTGCTGGTCCAGAGCGCCAGCGCACGTTGCACGGCCGCCTACCTGTACGCCGCAGCCGGTGAGGGGGAGTCGAGCACGGACCTGTCCTGGGACGGCCAGACCCTGGTCTACGAGTGCGGCGACCTGCTCGGTGAGACCGAGCGCTTCCCGTCCGGTCCGCAACGGACCGTGGTCGACATCGACCTGGACCGGATCCGGCAGGAGCGGCAGCGCCAGGGCACCTTCGACGACAACCGGCACCAGGCCCGGGTGGAGACCGGTGACTTCACCGAGATCGTCTTCACCCTCGACCCGCCCCGCGGCGACCTCGGTCTGCGTCGGCACGTCGACCGGTTCCCGTTCGTCCCTGACGACCCGGCCAGGCTGGCCCAGGACTGCTACGAGGCCTACAACATCCAGGTCTCCGGCCTGGAGCAACGGCTGCGGAGCATCGGTCAGCCGAAGGTCGTGATCGGGGTCTCGGGGGGCCTCGACTCCACGCACGCGCTGATCGTGGCCGCCAAGGCGATGGACCGCCTGGGTCGGCCGCGCAGCGAGATCCTGGCGTACACGATGCCCGGGTTCGCGACCACCGCGTACACCAAGAACAACGCCACCCGGCTGGCCAAGGCGCTCGGGGTCAGCTTGGAGGAGCTGGACATCCGGCCGGCCGCCACGCAGATGCTCGACGACCTGGGGCACCCGCACTCCGAGGGCGCCGAGGTCTACGACGTCACGTTCGAGAACGTCCAGGCCGGGCTGCGCACCGACTACCTGTTCCGGATCGCCAACCACCGTGGCGGCATCGTGCTGGGCACCGGTGACCTGTCCGAGCTGGCGCTGGGGTGGTGCACCTACGGTGTCGGTGACCAGATGTCCCACTACGCCGTGAACACCGGGGTGCCCAAGACGCTGATCCAGCACCTGATCCGCTGGGCGGTCAGCACCAACCAGTTCAGTGCCGAGGTCGACGACGTCCTCCTGGAGATCGTCGAGCAGGAGATCACCCCGGAGCTGATCCCGACGAAGGACGGCGAGGTGCCGCAGAGCACCGAGGCCACCATCGGGCCCTACCCGTTGCAGGACTTCACGCTCTACTACGTGCTGCGGCACGGGTTCCGGCCGAGCAAGATCGCCTTCCTGGCCCAGCACGCGTGGGCGGACGCGGGCGCCGGGGTGTGGCCCGAGGGGTATCCGGTCGGGCGTCAGGTCGCCTACGACCTGCCGACGATCAAGTCCTGGCTGGGTGTCTTCATGACCCGGTTCTTCGGGTTCAGCCAGTTCAAGCGGTCGGCGCTGCCGAACGGCCCGAAGGTCTCGGCCGGTGGCTCGCTGTCCCCGCGCGGCGACTGGCGGGCACCGTCGGACGGGAACGCACGGTTGTGGTTGGCGGACCTGGACAAGGTTCCGGACGCCTAACCCCTATCGTTGCCCTTATGGGTAAGCAGGAAGACTTCGTTCTCCGCGCTCTTGAAGAGCGCGACGTCCGCTTCGTACGGCTCTGGTTCACCGACGTCCTCGGTTACCTCAAGTCCGTCGCGATCGCGCCGGCCGAGCTCGAGGGCGCCTTCACCGAGGGCATCGGCTTCGACGGTTCGGCGATCCAGGGCTTCGCCCGGGTCTCGGAGTCCGACATGCTCGCGCACCCGGACCCCTCGACGTTCCAGATCCTGCCCTGGCGCGGCGACGGCCCGGCGACCGCCCGGATGTTCTGCGACATCACCATGCCTGACGGTTCCGCGTCGTACGCCGACCCGCGGTACGTGCTGAAGCGGACGCTGCAGTCCGCCGCGGAGAAGGGCTTCACCTTCTACACCCATCCCGAGATCGAGTTCTACCTGTTCAAGGGGCAGCCGGAGGCCGGCACGATCCCGGTCCCGGTCGACCAGAGCGGCTACTTCGACCACACCTCGCAGAGCCACGGGTCGGACTTCCGGCGCGAGGCGATCACCATGCTCGAGGCGATGGGCATCTCGGTGGAATTCAGCCACCACGAGGGCGGCCCGGGCCAGCAGGAGATCGACCTGCGGTACGCCGACGCGCTCTCGACGGCCGACAACATCATGACCTTCCGCACGGTCGTCCGGGAGGTCGCGCTCGGCCAGGGCGTCTGGGCCAGCTTCATGCCCAAGCCGTTCACCGAGCACCCCGGGTCCGGCATGCACACCCACGTGTCGCTCTTCGAGGGCGACCGCAACGCCTTCTTCGAGGGCGGCGCGGAGTACCAGCTATCCAAGACCGGGCGGCACTTCATCGCCGGCATCCTGCACCACGCCGCGGAGATCACGGCCGTCACCAACCAGTGGGTCAACTCCTACAAGCGGCTGATCGGCGGCGGCGAGGCGCCGTCGTACATCTCCTGGGGCCACAACAACCGCTCGGCCATGGTCCGGGTGCCGATGTACAAGCCCAACAAGGGTCAGTCGACGCGGGTCGAGCTGCGCACCATCGACGCCGCCTGCAACCCGTACCTGGCCTTCGCCGTCGTCCTGGCCGCCGGTATGAAGGGGTTGGAGAACGAGTACGAGCTGCCGCGCGAGGCCGAGGACGACGTCTGGTCGCTGACCGACCGCGAGCGGCAGGCGCTGGGCCTCCAGCAGCTGCCCAAGACGCTCTACGAAGCCATCCTGGTCGCCGAGAAGTCCGAGCTGCTGGCCGAGACCCTGGGCGAGCACGTCTACGACTTCTTCCTGCGCAACAAGCGCCAGGAGTGGGAGGAGTACCGCGGCCAGGTCTCCGCCTTCGAGCGCGACCGCATGCTTCCGGTGATCTAGGAACTAGATGCCCCGTCAGGTCTCTCACTACCTGTCCTCCGGCAACCTGGCCCGCCTCGGGTTCCAGGACACCGAGGTGGCCGCCGCCACGCTCGGTGAGCTCGGTTCGCCGTCCTCGCCCCTGGTCGCGATCCTGGGCCGGACCGCGGACCCGGACATGGCGCTGCAGACCCTGGCCCGGCTGCACGTCGCCGCGCCCGACCCCGGTGCGCTGCTGAGCGCGCTGGAGGAGGACGAGGGCACGGCGATGCGGCTGCTCTCGGTGCTCGGGATGAGCGAGGCGCTCGGCGACCACCTGGTCCGCCACCCCGAGCAGTGGCACGAGCTGCAGGACCCGACGCTGGGCTCGACGAGGCCGCCGGCGTTCGCCGTACGGGCTGGTCTGATCCGTGCGGTCGGCGGGGACCCGCAGGACGCCGAGCCGACGGCGACCGTGCCGTACGCCGAGGCGGCCGACGCGCTCCGGGTCGAGTACCGGCGGGTGCTGCTGAGGCTGGCCAGCCGGGACCTCGCGCACCACGTCGGGATGGACGACGTCGCCGCCGAGCTGGCCGAGCTGGCCGCGGGCACGTTGGACGCCGCGCTGGCCGTGGCCCGGGCCAAGGTCGGCCCGGAGTCGGCGACCTGCCGGCTCGCGGTGATCGCGATGGGCAAGTGCGGTGGCCACGAGCTGAACTACGTCAGCGACGTCGACGTCATCTTCGTGGCCGAGGCGGTGGACGCCGGGGACGAGACCGCCGCCCTGCGGATCGCGACCCAGCTGGCGGCGACGCTGATCCAGGTCTGCGGCGACCACACCCGTGAGGGCACCATCTGGCCGGTCGACGCGAACCTCCGCCCCGAGGGCAAGAACGGGCCGCTGGTCCGGACCCTTGCCAGCCACCGCGGCTACTACGAGCGCTGGGCCAAGACCTGGGAGTTCCAGGCGCTGCTCAAGGCCCGCCCGGTGGCCGGGGACCTCGAGCTCGGTCAGGCGTACGTGGACTCCATCGGACCGATGGTCTGGGAGGCAGCCGGCCGCGAGGGGTTCGTCGAGGACGTCCAGTCGATGCGCCGCCGCGTCCTGGACCACATCCCCGCCCACGAGGCCCAGCGCCAGCTCAAGCTCGGCGCGGGCGGTCTGCGCGACGTCGAGTTCGCCGTCCAGCTCCTGCAGATGGTGCACGGCCGCACCGACGAGACGGTCCGGGCGTCGACGACCCTGAGTGCGCTGGCGGACCTGACCAGCGGCGGCTACATCGGCCGCGAGGACGGCCGGACGATGCACGAGGCGTACTCGTTCCTGCGCACCTTCGAGCACCGGATCCAGCTCTACCAGCTGCGTCGGACCCACGTTGTGCCCGAGGACGCGGACTCGTTGCGCCGGCTGGGGCGTTCGCTGGGACACCTGAAGTACCCCGAGTCGGATCTCGAGAAGGACTGGCGCCACCACCGCCGCGAGGCCCGCCGGTTGCACGAGAAGCTCTTCTACCGCCCGCTGCTCGCCGCGGTGGCTCGGATCCCCGGCGACGAGGCACGACTGACCACGGCCGCGGCCCAGGAGCGTCTGGCCGCCCTGGGGTACGTCGACCCGGTGGCGGCACTGCGTCACCTCGAGGCGCTCACCAGCGGGCTGTCGCGGACCGCCTCGATCCAGAAGGCGCTGCTTCCCGCGCTGCTGTCCTGGTTCGCCGACGCCCCCGACCCGGATGCCGGTCTCTTCGGCTTCCGCCGGATCTCCGACGCGCTCGGCAGCACCCCCTGGTACCTGACGATGCTGCGCGACGAGGGTGAGACCGCGCAGCGGCTGGCCCAGGTCCTGGCCACCAGCCGGTTCGCGACCGACCTGCTCGAGCGCGAGCCGGAGGGCGTGAAGATCCTCGGCGGCGAGGGTGCCCTGCGGCCGGCCTCCCGCGAAGCCGTCCAGGCCGAGATGATGGCCAACGTCTCGCGGCGCGACACCGCCGAGGAGGCCGTCCGCAGCATCCGGGCGATCCGACGGCGCGAGCTGCTCCGGATCAGTGCCGCCGACCTGTGCGTCCCGTTCGGGGTGGCCGAGGTCGGCTACGCCCTGACCGACCTCACCGACGCGACCCTCGAGGCTGCGCTGGCGATCGCGACGACCTCGGTCGAGCGGGAGCGCAAGCGGGACCTGCCGACGCGGATGGCGATCATCGCCATGGGCCGGTACGGCGGTTACGAGATGGGCTACGGCAGCGATGCCGACGTGATGTTCGTGCACGACCCGCACGAGGGCGCTGACCCGCAGGTCGCCTCGAGCATGGCGGTGGCCGTGGCGAACGAGGTTCGTCGGCTGCTGGCGCAGCCCGGCACCGACCCGGCCCTCGAGGTGGACGCGGACCTGCGGCCCGAGGGCAAGCAGGGCGCGATGGTGCGCACCCTCGACGCGTACGCCGCGTACTACGCGAAGTGGTCGGCCGTCTGGGAGGCCCAGGCCCTGCTGCGGGCCGAACCGGTGGTCGGCGACCCCGGCCTCAAGCAGCGCTTCGCGGAGTTGATCGACCCGCTGCGCTATCCCGAGGGCGGGCTCAGCCACCACGACCTGGTGGAGATCCGTCGGATCAAGGCCCGGGTCGAGGACGAGCGGATGCCGCGAGGCGCGGACCCGGCCACGCACTTCAAGCTCGGTCGTGGGGGACTGGCCGACGTCGAGTGGACCATCCAGGTCCTCCAGCTGCAGCACGCGGGCGCCGTCCCGGGGCTGCGGACCACCAAGACGCTCGAGGCGCTCGACGCCGCGGTCGCGCACGACCTGCTCTCCGACGACGACGCCGAGACGCTCTGCGAGGCCTGGGTACTGGCGAGCCGGGCCCGGAACGCGACCGTGCTGGTCCGGGGCAAGCCGTCCGACCAGCTGCCGACCGACCCGCGCGAGCGCGCGGCGGTGGCCCGGGTGCTCGGCTACGAGCCGGGGGAGACCACCGAGATGGTCAACGACTACCAGCGGGCAACGCGCCGGGCGCACGCCGTGGTCGACCGGGTTTTCTGGCAGGACTGAGAGATCATGGGCCTGTGGCCGAACCCGGGCGTGACCTCGTCGTACCGGCCGGGCCCGGCCTGCCGTCGGGGGCCACGGTCCCGGCCGGTGAGCTGACCGAGCGGTTCTCCCGCTCGCCCGGCCCGGGGGGCCAGTCCGTGAACACCAGCGACTCCCGGGTCGAGCTGCTCTTCGACCCCGCCGCGTCCTCGGCGTTCACCGAGCCGCAGCGTCGCCGGATCCTGGCCGCACTGCCGTCGGGGCCGGTCTCGGTGACAGCCTCCGAGCACCGGTCGCAGCTGCGCAACCGCGCGGCGGCCCGCGAGCGGCTGGTCGGGATCCTGCGGGAGGCCGTCGCGCCACCGCCACCGCCCCGTCGGGCTACGAAGCCGACCAAGGGTTCCCAGCGCCGCCGCATCGAGGCGAAGAAGCAGCGCGGCCAGACCAAGAGCCTCCGTGGTCGCGTCACCGACTCCTGAGCAGGGCGCGCCGCGCCGTTGAGTAGGGCGTGCCGCGCCGTTGAGCAGGGCGTGCCGCGCGGTTGAGCAGGGCGCGCCGCGCCGTTGAGCAGGGCGTGCCGCACCGTTGAGTAGGGCGCTGCGTCAGGTCGGCGTGAGGACGACGACCGGCAGCTGACGCGTGGTCTTCTGCTGGTAGCGGGCGAACTGTCCGCGGTTCGCCGTGTTCGCCAGTGCGAAGAGCCGCTGGTAGTCCGGGTTGTCGGGACGTACGGCGGTCGCGACCGCCGGGAAGCGGCGTACCCCGACCTGCACCTCGACGTGGCCGTGGTGCGCCAGGTTGAGCAGCCAGGCCGGCGGCAGGTCGTGGCCCCCGTTGGAGGCGCAGACCAGGTAACGGCCGGCGTCGTCGGCATACACGAGAGCGTTGGTGCGGATCTTGCCGGTCTTGCGCCCCGTCGTACGCAGCAGCAGGGTCGGCATCAGCAGGATGCGGTGGCCGATCAGGCCGCGGCTGTTCTCGTACACGGACTGGTGGATCTTCAGGACCGTCAGGAACGCCTGGGTGCTGAGCTTCATGAACCTAGTCAAGCGCATTCGCGCGGCGGGCCCGACTCGACAGCGCGGCGGGCCCGACTCAACGAGCCAGGATGTCCTGGACCGCGAGAGAGGCGAACACCATGGCGGTGCCCAGCGGCGCACCGGGGCCGGGGTAGAAGGCCCCGAACGCGTTGGCGGCGGAGTTGCTGGTGGCGTAGAGGCCGGGGATGACGGCCCCGTCCGCCCCGGCGCTGGTCAGGGCGCGGCCGGCTTCGTCGGTGACGATGCCACCCTTGGTGCCGAGGTCCGACAGCACGAACCGGGCCGCGGTGAAGGGACCCTGGACAACCCCGACGAGCGCCTTGTTGGGCCCGTCGCCACCGGCGAAGAAGGTGTCGTACTCGTCGGCGCCGCGACCGAAGTCCTCGTCGACCCCGGTCTCGCAGAAGCCGTTGAAGCGTTCCACGGTGGCGACGAGGTCGGTCAGGCCGAGCCGGGTGGCGAGCTCCTCCAAGGTCGGGGCCTCGACCCAGGTACCGGCAGCGAGGTGGTCGGCCCGGTTGCCCTCAGGCATGGCGATCGCGGGGAGCGCACCACCCTCGCGGTTGTCGAAGACGAACCACGACGGAATCCTGCGGGGAACGCCCGCACCTGCCTTGGCCATCTCCTTCCCGAACCGGTCGTACGGGAGGCACTCGTTGGCGTACCGGTTGCCGCTGGCGTCCACGATCACGCCGCTGCGGAAACCGAGGGTGAAGGAACCGTGCCCGTCGGGGTGCTCCAGGCCGGGGCAGAACCAGCCCTGGTCGAGCAGGTCGGTGGCGGCGCCGATCGCGACCGCGGCAGCGATCGGTTCGCCGGTGTTGGTGCCGTCGGGTGCCATCGACCACGCGGAGCTGCCCGGTACGCCGTGCTGCTCGCGCCAGGCAGGGTTGTGCTCGAAGCCGCCCGAGGCGACGATCACGCCCTTGTCGGCGAGCAACGTCACCCGGCCGTCGGTGGTCGCAGCCTCGACGCCCGTGGCCCGTCCGCTCTCATCGGTGGTGATCACGTCCACGGCGTGACCGGTCAGCACGGTTCCGCCGTCACGGGTGAACGCGAGCAGCAGCCGGGCGATCAACGACTGCCCGCCGGACAGGGTGTTGCGGCCGGGGAGCCCGGCACGGTCCAGCTCGACTGGGGGGCGGACCAGCGCGGCCACGTCCTCGGGGAGCTCGGCGCGCTTGATGTTGGCCGGTTGGATCGAACGTCCCCACGGCACCCGGCCGGGTCCGTCGTAGTACTCGGGGAACGGCAGCCACTCGAACACGAACGCGTCATCGGCCTCCAGGGTCTCGACCAGCCGGGGCGCCTCGGCGAGGAACGCCTCGACCTTGGTGGTGTCCGGGTCGACCAGCAGGGCTCCGAGGAACTCCCGGGCGCCGTCGGTCGAGTCGGAGATGTTCGCACGCTGCTGGACCTGAGACCCAGGCAGCCAGCAGGCACCGCCCGAGTACGCCGAGGTGCCGCCGCAGTACCCGGTCTTCTCGACGACGACGGTACGCAGGCCCTGCTTCTGGGCCAGGTAGGCCGCCGTCAGGGCGCCGCCGCCGGAGCCGACGACGATCACGTCAAAGGAGGAATCGGTGCTCATCAGGTGGTCCCTCTCAGGGCGCGGTGAGGTAGCTGGTGATCGCCTCGGACAGACCCAGGCGGGCTTCGGTCGGATCGGTGTAGGTACTCAGGTACTGCTCGGAGTGCAGGCCGCGCATCGCGCCGGGCAGCAGGCTGCGGACCCGGGCGAGCCGGACCGGGTCGAGGTCGAAGCCGTCGAAGGCGTGCTCGACCAGGTGGGTCCAGGCGGCGTCGAAGTGCGCGATGGCTGCCGCTGTGGCCGGGTACTCCGACTCCAGCTCGTCACGCTGGCGGGGGAGCGCCAGGCGCAGGTTGTGGATCGCCCGGGACGTCCGCAGGTCCATCGCGGCCCAGAGCAGCTCGACGATCCCGGCCACCCGTTCGGCGAGGACCGGGGAGTCGGGCAGCCGGGGCCGCATCGTCGGGGTGTCGGTGAGCACGTGCTCGAGCACCCCGGCCCAGAGCCCGTCGACGCCGCCGAACTGGTGCTGGACTGTGCCCCAGGTGACGCCGGCCTCGCGTGCGATCAGGCTCGCGCTGACCGATTCCGGGCCCCCCTCGGCCAGGCACTCCAGCGCCGTGCGCAGGAGGGTCTGGCGGGTCTCCAGGCCGCGCTTGTTCAGGCGGGTTCCCTTAGCGCTCAGGGAGTGCTGCGCGCTCAGGGAGTGCTGCGCGCCGAGGGAGTGCTGTGCGCTCAGGGAGTGCTGCGCGCCGAGCTCGGTCACCGGATTGTCGATCAGCTCAGGCCCAACCGGGCGCCGTGCTTGGCGATGAAGGCGAGCACCTCGTCGGTGGTCTTGTCCGGCAGTCCCCAGATGAGCTCGGTGACACCGCACTCCTCCCAGGCCGCCAGGTCCTCGGGCGACGGGCGCATCGCGATCAGCACGTGGATCTCGGGGGATCCCTCGCGGCCTGCTGCGGCCCAGGCCTCCTTCAGGGCGGCCACCTTGACCGGGACCTCGGACTCGACGGGCGTGGTCATCCAGCCGTCGGCGTTCTCGGCGATCCAGGCGAAGGTCTTGGGGCCCGCGCCGGCGCCGATGATCACCGGGACCTCGCCCTGGACCGGCTTCGGCCAGGCCCAGCTCGGGCCGAACTTCACGAACTCGCCGTCGTACGACGCCTCGTCCTGGGTCCACAGGGCCCGCATCGCGCCGAGGTACTCCTTGAGCACGGTGCGCCGCTTGGCCGCCGGGACGTGGTGGTCGGTCAGCTCGTCGGTGTTCCAGCCGAAGCCGGCGCCGATCGTCACCCGGCCACCGGAGAGGTGGTCCAGGGTCGCGATGGTCTTCGCCAGGGTGATCGGGTCGGACTCGACCGGCAGTGCGACCGCGGTGGAGAGCCGGATCCTGGTGGTGATCGCCGCTGCGGTGGCCAGCGAGACCCACGGGTCGAGGGTGCGCATGTACCGGTCGTCGGGGAGGGTCTCGTCGCCGGTGCCCGGGTGGGCGGCGTCGCGCTTGACCGGGATGTGGGTGTGCTCGGGCACGTAGATGGTGTCGAAGCCGGCGTCCTCGGCGGCCTTGGCTGCCTGGGCGGGGGTGATCCCGCGATCACTGGTGAACAGCACGATGCCGTGGCGCATGAACGTCGTCTCCTGGTGCGTCTCGTCGAATTCGGCGGCCGCTGGTGCGGGCCACGACGAGAATCATAGGGGAGTCAATGAGAATTGGAAGAGCTATCCGCGGGTAGTTCTCGCCAGGAAGTCGGTCACCCGTTCGAGGGCCTCGGCGCCGGCGGGGGTCTCCAGGGCGAACTGGAACTCGTGGTGGGCAGGAGCAGTTGCCGTACCGGGGAAGAACTCCTCGACCTGCACGCCCAGCTCTGCGAGCCGGACGGCGAACGGGACGCTCTGGGTCGCGGTCAACGGGTCTGCGTTCCCGGCCGACAGGAACGTGGGGGGAAACGCGGCGGTGACGTGGTCTCGGGTGCTCATCAGGTGGGACGTCGCGGTGGACCGCCAGTGCCGGGTGCCGGCCAGCGACCACATCGCCGACTCGAGGGCGGCCGCGAAGTGCCGGTCGGAGTCGCCGAGCGCGGTGGTGTCGTACAGGCCGCAGAACAGCAGCACGCCGCGCAGCTGGTCAGCCGTGAGCGCCGGGGTCACCGTGGTCCGGGCGGCGTACTCGGGGCTGGTGACCAGGGTGGCCACCTCGGCAGCCACCTGGGCTCCGGCGGAATCGCCGGCGAGCACCACCCGGTCGGGGTCCAGGCCGAGCTCGGAGGCTCGGGAGAGCACGTGGGCGAGCGCGTCGTTCACCGCCCTGGGCGCGGCCGGGTACGCCGGCCCCGGAGCCAGCGGGTAGTTGACCACGACGCCGGCGAACCCTCGGGACGCCAGCAGCTCGACGTACGGGAGTGGGAACTCCTTGGAGCCGAAGTGCCAGCCGCCGCCGTGCACCCACAGCAACCAGGGATGCGGCCCGGGTCCGTCCGGCAGCACCAGGTCGAAGAGCGAGTCCCGCCCGTTGTCGCCGTAGGTCAGGTCGGTGCGCGTGGTCCAGGTCCGGGGCGGCAGGTGCTGCCGCATCCGGTCGGCGCCGACTGCCATGCCGTCGCGGTTCGCGGCCCGGAGCACTCGCAAGGTGACGGCCGGGGTCAACCAGCGCTGCGGGGACAACCGGACCAGCACCCGGAGCAGGTACCTCGCCAGGACCGGGACGATGGATGCGGTGCGACCGAGACTCACACCGGCAGGGTGTCAGCGATGGCGTCCCAGGTCCAGCGTGACCCAGGGTCGGCCGTTCGCGAACACGACGCCGACACCGCCGTCGCGGAAACCGCAGTTCTGGATGTTCGCGCGGTGCCCGGAGCTGTTGATCCACAAGTTGTAGACGTACTGCGGCGTGCCTGCTCCCCAGGCGATGTTCTCGCCCGCGGCGGTCCAGTTCAGGTAGCCGGCGTTGACGATCCGCCGACCGAGACTCGGTTCGCCGGCGACCCGGTGCGACAGGTTCCCGGCCGCGACCATCCGACGGGTGTGCGCCCGGGCTGACCTGACCAGGGCGGTGTTGGTCCGGACGGCGCGGCAGCCGATACGTGTCCGACGGGCGTTGACCAGCGACAGCAACCTGGTCTCGAACTCGGTCGAGGTCAGCGCCGTCCGGGCGGAGGTGGACGTCGTCGGGCTGTCGGTGCTGCCCGTGGTCGCCCCGGCCTGAGCGGGCAGGGCGCAAGCGATGATCATCAGGCCGGCGAGTGCCAAGCCCCGGGTGCGCGGGTGCATGGTCCTACTGTGGCGGTTGGGACCCAGGAGCCGCAGCGAAATGCGACATATGGTTCAGGCGGTCTCGAAACGCCCCGGGATCAGCAGCGTTCGGTCGCGCGCGGCTCGGGCCGATCGACCCCGTCGAGCAGCCAGACCGCGCGGTCGCAGAGGGTTCCGTTGCGGTGGTAGCGCGCCTCGATCACCGCGTACACACCGGCTCCGGCGAGACGGTTCCGGGCGATGTCGTCCCGGACGACGACCCAGGTCGGCGCGCGGGGCCCTTCCAGGACGCCCCGGAGCTCGTCGAGGCGCGGGTCGAGGGTGTCGGCCGGAAGACTCCACAGGAACCGGTACGGCGACTGCATCCCCGAAGCGCGGACCGCCTCGGCATCGCCGAAGAACTGGGTCATCGTGTCCCCGGGCTGCTTGACCCGGGCCAGGGCGCCGCCGATGGTGGTGCCCGGGGTGCTCACCGGCTTGATCGCGTAGCCGAGTCCGATCGCGATGCTCGAGGCCGCCACCAGCGCCACCACCCGACGGGTCGCGACCGGGGAGGTCACCGCGCAGAGGCCGACGGCGAAGGAGATGGCCGGGATGCTCTCGACCAGGTAGTGCCGCCAGTAGCTGCCGCCGGCGAGGACCGAGAAGGCGCTCCAGGCCGTGAGGGCGACGACGCTCCACACGAAGGCCGTGTGACCGGTACGACGGATCCCGCGGACGGCGAAGAGTCCGAGCACCAGCGGCACCCCGCTGGCCACGAAGGACCACCAGATCACCTTGAGCCGGCTGCTCGACTGGTCGACCAGGATGGGGTTGTCAGCGATGGCCTGGGAGGCCTTGACCCGGAACGGGTAGGTGGCCTCGTACACCTCGGCGGGCGAGGTCCCGTGGGCCAGCGACCAGGCCATCACCAGGGCGTAGCCGAGGACGGCCCCCACGGCGGCGAACCCGACGCGAGCGGCCAGCCCGGCCCAGCTGATCCGGCCGCTGCGCCAGCAGAAGATCCAGAAGACCGCAGCGAAGATGGCGACGTCCGCGATGTTCTGCTTGACCAGCAGCGCAGCGACCGTGGCGGCACCGGCCACCAGCGCGCTCAGCCGGGCGGTGCGATCGCTGTCGCTGAGGACTGCTTCGACCGCCATCCTGATCCCGAGCACGACGAACGGCAGCGAGAGCAGCTCGCCGTTGACGTCGATCGAGCCGTACATCGGGGTGGAGATCAGGGCCCCGGCAGCGACCGCCGCGTAGGTGGCAGCACGCTCGCCGAGCACCCGCTTGGCGGTCGAGTGCAGCCCGGCCACGCAGGCAACGGCGATCAGCGTCCCCAGGATCCGCAGCGCCAGCACGCCCCCGAAGAAGTCGGCCACCCCGAAGAGGGCCAGCAGCAGGGGTGGCCGGTCGACCCAGTAGTCGCCGTAGAGCGAGTCCCCGCCGGAGTCCCACTGGCCGGCCAGCAGCAGGAACCCGCCCTCGTCAGGGGCGGCCCCGTCACGGAACTGCAGCACCCGCAGCACCACCACGGCCAGCAGCACCGTCGGGAGCACCGGGTAGGGCCACACCAGCCGGCGGCGGCCGGCGCCGTGGGCGAGGTCGGTGGTCACGGGAACATGATGCCGTACCGGGGTCGGCGGTCCGGCTACGGTTCTCCGGTGCCTCCCCCCGTCCCGCACCTGAGATGGTCGCCTGCGTCGGCCCCGGCTGACGCGGTGCTCGCTGCCCAGGTGGCCGAGCAGGTCGTCGCGGTCGCGTCCGGCCCGGTCGCGGTCGGTCGGCTCTGCGGGCGCTGCGCCTCCTCGGAGCACGGTCGCCCGTGGGCGCGGATCGGGTCGCTCGAGGTTCCGGTGTCGTTGTCGAGGTCGGGTGACCACCTGCTGACGGCGGTCGGTGAGCCGGGCGGTGGCCGGGTCGGGGTCGATCTGGAGCAGGTCGACCCAGCGCGTGCCTGGCCGCTGGCCGAGATGCTGGCGCCCGGGGAGGAGGTCGTTGACCACGTGGGGGCAGCACGGTTGTGGGCGACCAAGGAGGCGATCCTCAAGGTCGAGGGGATCGGCCTCGACCGAGCGATGTCCCAGGTCCGGGTCGCCGACTTCGACGGGGTGCTGACCTACCCGCCCGCCCCGGCCGGCTACGTCGCGGTGACGGCGTCAGCCAGGCAGCGCGGGTAGCGGGAGCTCGTAGACCCAGGCCTCGAACAGCTCGGAGAGGTCCTGATCGGCGACCTGACCGCAGTGCGCCACGAAGTCCGCGGTCGTGACCGAACCGCCGGAGTGCTGGCTGACCCAGGTCTGCAGGATCTCGAAGAACGCCCGGTCACCGACGACGCCGCGGAGCGCGTGCAAGGTCAGGGCCCCCCGCTTGTAGACCCGGTCGTCGAACATCAGCTCTGCGGACGGGTCGCCGAGCAGCAGGTCGGCCGGGAGGGACGCCAGCTTCTGGTGGTAGTGCTCGGCCCAGTCCCGGGCCGACTGCCGACCGGACTCCTCCGACCACAGCCACTCCGCGTAGCAGGCAAACCCCTCGTGCAGCCAGATGTCCTTCCACCGGGTCAGCGTGACCGCGTTGCCGAACCACTGGTGCGCGAGCTCGTGGGCCACCAGGCGCACCGACTGCCAGTCGTCGGTGGCGAAGTTGCGCCCGAAGGTCGACAGCGACTGGGACTCCAAGGGGATCTCGAGGTCGTCGTCGGTGACCACGGTGGTGTAGTCCTCGAACGGGTAGGGACCGAAGGCGTCGACGAAGTACGCCATCATCGCCGGCTGGGCCCCGAACGACGCCTGGTAGCCGGGCCCGTCCAGGTCGCTGGGGGCGACGACCCGGACCGGCGTCGGTCCCGGGAGGTCCCGGGCGACGTACCGGCCGATCTGAACGGCCGCGAGGTAGCAGGCCATCGGCGCCCGCTGCTGGTAGTGCCAGGTCAGGGTGGAGCCGCTCCGGTCGGTCCGCTCGAGCCGACCGCTCGCGGCGACGTAGTACTCGCTGGGGACCGTGACCGCGAACGTGTAGGTCGCCTTCGCGTCCGGCCGGTCGTTGCAGGGGAACCAGGCCGGCGCACCGTGCGGCTGGGCCGCCACGATCGCACCGTCGGTGAGCTCCTCCCAGCCGGCGTCCCCGAGCTCGGTGCTGGGCACGGTTCCCGGATGCCCGGAGTACCTGAGCCGGACCGTGAACTCCCCGCCCTGCTGGACGGTGGACCTCAGCGTCACCATCACCTTGCTGCCGCGCTGGCTCCACCGGGCGAGGCCGTCGGCGGTCAGCTTCGCGACCTGGAGCCCGTGCAGGTCGATGCCGAGGGCCAGCAGGGGCTGGCGCGCCCGGCAGTGCAGGGTGACGTCGCCGTCGAGCCGGTTCGCCGACGGCCGGTACTTCAGGACGACGTCGTAGTGGGCGACGTCGTACGAGGAGTCGCCGTGGCCGGGGACGTACGGATCAGTGCCGGTCACGCTCCTCCTGCTCCTCTGCGTCCCACGGGCCGATCGGGTTGCCGATCCAACGGGTCTTGTCCGGGACGGCTTCGCCCCGCATCACCAAGGACACCGGTCCCACTGTCGCATGGCGCCCGATGGTGGCGGCGGGCAGGATCACGCTGTTCGGGCCGAGCGTTGCGCCCGCGCGCAGGACGACCCGGTCCATGCTCAGCACCCGGTCGTGGAAGAGGTGGGTCTGGACCACGCAACCACTGTTCACGGTCGCACCGTCGCCGAGCTCGATCAGGTCGGTCTCGGGCAGCCAGTAGGTGTCGCACCAGACACCGCGGCCGATCTTCGCCCCGAGCAGGCGGAGCCAGACGTTGAGCACCGGCGTGCCCTGGGTCACCGAGGCGAACCACGGGGCGGCGACCATCTCGATGAACGTGTCGGCCAGCTCGTTGCGCCAGACGAAGCCCGACCACAAGGGGTGGTCGCTGCGCCGGTACTTCCCGACCAGCAGCCACTTGGCCACGACCGAGACGGCGGCAGCGACCAGGCCGGCACCGCTCATGACCACGCCGCCGGTGGCCAGCGCGACCAGCGGGTGGACCCCGATCAGCGCCACCAGGGCCGTCCCGACGAGCAGGTGGATCGTGATCCCCAGGACGAGCGGGACGACCCGGCCGAGCTCGACCAGCGCGCGCAGGACCCGGAGCCGTCGGGGCGGGTCGTAGGTCCGGCTGGAGTCACCCGCGTCCGCCGTACGACGCAGCCGGGTCGGCGGGCTGCCCATCCACGAGGAGCCCCGGGTGGCCGCGGCCCGGTGCGGCGCTGCGGAGAGCACCGCCACCAGGGCCGCACGAGGCACCCGGCGCCCCGGCGCGGCCATCCCCGAGTTGCCGACGAAGGCCCGCTTGCCGATCTTCACGTGCTCGACGCGGATCCAGCCGCCGCCGAGCTCGTAGCCGCCGATCAGGGTGTCGTCGGCGAGGAACGCGTGGTCGTTGACGTGGGTGAACTTGGGGAGCAGCAGGACGGTCGAGGCCTCCACCCCGTGGCCGATCTCGGCGCCCAGCAGCCGCAGCCAGGTCGGGGTCAGACCGCTGGAGTAGAGCGGGAACAACCAGGTGCGGGCCTCGTCCAGGACCCGCATCGTCGTCCAGATCCGGACCCCCGCGCCGGAACGGACCGGGAAGTGGCCCACGGTCAGTCCGACGGCCAGGAGCCGGACCAGTGCCAGCACCAGGGCGGCCAGGGTGACGTAGCCGGTGACGGCCGCGACCGGCACCAGGAACAGGATCGAGGTCAGCGCGTCGCCGAGCGACGGGTGGGTACGCAGCGCCGGGAGCAGGACAGCGGCCCCGGCGAGCACCCCGAGCCCCGGCAGGACGGCGACCACGAAGGCTGCCGCCGCGTAGGCGAGCTGCCACAGCGGGTGCCGGGGAGGCGCTGTCTGCGACCACGGCCCGCGGGCCTGGCGGGCGACCCGCTCGGCCGGGGAGCCTGACCAGAACTCGTCGGCGGGAACCGTGCCGAGGACCAGGGATCCCGGTGCGACCTCGGCAGCGACGCCGAGGACCGAGCCCGGAGCGAGGGTGCTGCGGGCGCCGATCCGGGCATCCGCGCCGATGCTGATCCGGCCGATGTGAACCCGGTCGCCGTCGATCCAGTACCCGCGCAGGTCCACCTCGGGCTCCACCGTGGCACCGTCGCCGATGCTCAGGAACCCGGTCACGGGCGGGATCGTGTGCAGATCGGTGCCGCGTCCCAGCTCGGCACCGAGCAGTCGGGCGTAGAACGGGAACCACGGCGCCCCGGCGGTACCGGTGGCCGCCAGCTCGTCCTGGACCCGCTCGGCGAGCCACAACCGCAGGTGCACCTTGCCGCCCCGGGGGTAGCTGCCCGGTTCGACGCCGCGCAACGTCAGTCGCGCCATCCCTGCGGCGAGCAGCATCCGGACCGGTGGTGCCAGGAACACCAGGGCTGCGAGGACCGACCAGAGCGGGACCGCGTACGGCCAGAACCGGAGGTCGGCGAGGTCGGCGGCCGCCCCGGCGACCAGCAGCCAGGCCACCCAGCGAGCGGCCGCCAACGTCCGCAGCGGTAGCAGAGCAGCGACCTGGCCGAGCTGGGTCTTGCGGGGGATCGGCGCGACCTTGCGGTCGGAGGCCAACGCGTTGGCCGGGCTGCCGCCGTGGTCCTCCAGGGCAGCCGCCAGGGTCGCCACGGTCGGGTGGGCGTACAGGTCGCCGACGGCGATCTCGGGATACCGCTCGCGCAGCCGGCTGATCACCTGGGCCGCGGTGAGCGACCCGCCGCCGAACTCGAAGAAGTCGTCCTTGACGCCGGTCACCTCCGCGCCCAGGACGTCCTGCCAGATCTCCGCGATCCAGCGATGCAGGCCGGAGAGGTCCGCGGTGCCGGACGACTCGCGCGGCAGCGGCCAGGGGAGGGCGTCCCGGTCGACCTTCCCCGACGTCCGGGTCGGGAGCTCCGCGACGACCGCGAGCCGCGGGACCAGGGCCGCCGGGAGCCGGTGCCTGAGGACCTCCAACGCGGCGACCGGGTCGAAGTCGTCGCCGACCGCGACGTACCCGATCAGCAGCTTGTTGCCCGACTTCGTGGAGCGGACCGCGGCCGCGGCGGCAACCACCCCGGGAAGTCGGAGCAGGTGCTCATCGATCTCGCCGAGCTCGATCCTGCGACCGCCGAGCTTGACCTGGTCGTCGGCGCGTCCGGCGAAGACCAGGCCGGCCGGGTCGTTGCGGACCACGTCGCCGGACCGGTACGCGCGCTCCCACCCCAGGCTCGGGAACGGGGCGTACTTCTCGGCGTCCTTGGCGGCGTCGAGGTACCGGGCCAGGCCCACGCCGCCGATGATCAGCTCGCCGGACTCCCCGGGCGCCACCGGCTGCCCGGTGGCGTCGACGACCGCCAGGTCCCAGCCGTCCAGCGGCAGCCCGATCCGGACCGGGTCCGAGCCGTCGAGCAGAGCGCCGCACGCGACCACGGTCGCCTCGGTCGGTCCGTAGGTGTTCCAGACCTCCCGTCCGGGGGCCTGCAGCCGGCTCGCGAGCTCCGGCGGGCACGCCTCGCCGCCCATGATCAGCAGGCGGACCTGCTGCAGGGACTCGGCCGGCCAGAGCGCGAGCAGGGTGGGAACCGTGGAGACCACGGTGATCTGGTTGGCGACCAGCCACGGTCCGACGTCGACACCGGACCTGACCAGGGAGCGGGGAGCGGGCACCAGGCAGCCGCCGTGGGCCCAGGCCAGCCACATCTCCTCGCAGCTGGCGTCGAAGGCGACCGACAGGCCGGCCATCACCCGGTCCCCGGGCCCGATCGGGTCGCCGGTCAGGAACATCCGGGCCTCGGCGTCGACGAAGGCCGCCGCGTTGCGGTGGGTGACCGCGACGCCCTTGGGCGTGCCGGTGGATCCCGACGTGAAGATCACCCAGGCGTCGTCGTCCGGGGTCGGCGCCGGTGCGTCGTCCGGCTCTGGTGCGGGGCCGGGGCGGACCACGGACACGGCCAGGTCGTTGCCGACCACCGCGGCGACCGCGGCCTCGGTGAAGACCAGGCGGGCTCGGTCGTCGGGGTCCTCGGAGTCGACCGGGACGTAGGACGCGCCAGCGTGCAGGATCCCGAGGATCGCGACGTACAGGTCGGTGGTCCCCGACCGGATCCGGACCCCGACCCGGTCACCGCGCCGGACGCCGGAACCGTGCAGCCGGGCCGCGACGTCGAGGGCGGCCTCGGCCAGCTCGGCGTAGGTCAGGACGTCGACCCCGCTGTCCAGCGCCAGTGCGCTGGGGTACTCGTCGACGACCGTGGCGAAGATCTCGACCAACGTGCGTTCGTCGGGGGCGAACCGCCCGCGCAGCAGCGCGTCCGGAACGGTGGTGGTCACCCGTGGAGTCTCTCGGCCCGAGGTGAACAGGTCGTTCACCTCGTGTTCACCTTCGTGGTCTCTGCTGGGGCCCAGCAGCACCGCGTCGCACCAAGGTCGGCCCCAGGCCGGTCACCGGCCCGCACCCAGGCCGCGTTCTGAAGAAGCGCCATCTCCCGAAGACCTACCCGGTCGACCCCCATCAGGAGTGTTTCTGTGACGTCCGAGAAGATCGCCCAGCAGTTCGACCGCGTGGTCGAGGACCTGACCGCCGAGTTCGCCGGCTCCGTACCGGCCGGCGAGGTCCACGACGTGATCGCCAGGTACCGCGCCGAGCTGGAACCGCAGGCGAAGATCACCGAGTACCTGCCGGTCCTGGTCCGGCGGTTCGCCCGCGAGGAGCTCCGGTTGCGGGTCCAGCGACCGGTCGCCGTCTGACCGTCACCCGGTGTTGCGCATTCCAGCGGCGATCCCGCCGATGGTGAGCAGCAGCGCCCGCTCCAGGGCCGGGTCCTCGATTCCCTGCCGGCGTTGCGCGAGCAGGTCGATCTGCAGGTGGTGCAACGGCTCCAGGTAGTTCTCGCGGATCTCCAGGGTGGTCCGCAGGCGGGGCTCCCGGTCCAGCAGGGCGGTGTCGCCGGTGACCGCGAGCACCGCGTCCACGGTGGTGCTGAACTCGGCGGCGACGTCGTCGATCAGGTGGCCGAGCTCGGCTGGTGCCAGGGCGTCGAAGTAGCGCCGCGCGATCCCGATGTCGGTCTTGGCCAGCGTCATCGAGACGTTGTCCAGGAAGGTTCGGAAGAACGGCCACTCCCGGTACATCTCGCGGAGGTCGTCGATCCGGTCGTCGCCGGCCCGCAACCCGGAGCCGACGCCGTACCAACCGGGGACGATCTGGCGGGACTGGGTCCAGCCGAAGACCCACGGGATCGCCCGGAGGTTGTCCAGGGAGGCGCCGGCGTCCGGACGTCGTGACGGCCGGGAGCCGATGTGCAGCGCCCCGAGCAGATCGACCGGGGTGGAGGCCAGGAAGTACTCGGCGAGCCCGGCCTGGTCGACCAGGCTCCGGTAGCGGCGGTGGGCGGCGTCGGAGACCAGGTCCATCGCGGTGTCCCAGCGCTCACCCTGCGCGGGGGTTCGACGGTCGGTCCGGTGCAGCACGGTGGCCTCGAGGGTCGCGGCCACCATCAGCTCGAGGTTCTGACGGGCCAGGATCGGCAGGGCGTACTTGTCGCTGATCACCTCGCCCTGCTCGGTGATCTTGACCTCCCCGTCGACGGTGCCCGACGGCAGCGCCATGATCGCGTCGTACGTCGGTCCGCCGCCGCGCCCGACCGATCCGCCGCGTCCGTGGAAGAACCGGAGCCGGACGCCGAAGCGGCGCGCGACGTCACGGGCTCGTCGTTGGGCACGCTGGATCTGCCACTGCGAGGCGGTGATCCCCCCGGCCTTGTTGGAGTCGGAGTAGCCGAGCATCACCTCCTGGGCATCGCCGCGCAGCCGGAGCAGCTCCCGGTACGCCGGCACCGAGAACAGCGCCTCGAGGATCTCCTCGGCCTTCTCGAGCTCGTCGACGGTCTCCAGCAGCGGCACGAACCCGATCCGGGCGCTCTGCTGTCCCGGGGCAGCGCCCAGGTCGACCAGCCCGGACTCGCGGGCCAGCACGACGGCGGCGAGGACGTCGTCGGCGTGCCGCGTCATCGAGATGATGTAGCTCTCGACGGTGGTCGGGCCGAGGGTGTCCAGGGCCCAGGTGATGGTCGCGAACGTCTCGGCCGTCCTGGTGCCCTCCTGGTCGAGCGGGAGCGGCCGGGAGGCGAGCGGCCGGCGGCTGGCGAGCTCGCGGGTCAGGACCTCGAGACGGGCAGCCTGGTCGAGGTCGGCGTACGGGCCGGCGAGGTGGCCGACCCGGTCGAGCAGCTGGCCGACCGCGTCATGGTGCTTGCTGGCGTGCTCGCGGACGTCCAGTGTCGCCAGGGTCAGGCCGCTGGCCGCGACCGTGCGGACCAGCCGCTCGAGCTCCCCGCCGGCGACCAGTGGCCCCTGGTGGTTCAGCGCCGACCGGTGCAGGGTCACCAGGTCGGCGAGCAGCTCGGTGTCGTCGCGGTAGTCGCGACCGGCGACGTGCGGGCCGCCGGACCGGACCCGCTCCTCGGTCAGGCCGAGCCGGACGTGCATGCAGGTGAGGAAGAGCCGGTACGGCTCCTCGGCGTTCAGGCGCCGGTAGCGGGCCTCCACCTCGGGCAGACCGGGCAGGAGCTCGTCGAGTCGGCCGGTGAGCTCGGGATCGGCCGCGCTCAGCCGCTCGCTGACCGACAGGTCCCGACGGAGCCGGTCCACCAGCGTGCGCAGCATCCGGATGCCGTGCACCGCCTGGAGCTCCAGGGCGCCCCGGGTGACGGCCGGGGTCACGTTCGGGTTCCCGTCCCGGTCGCCGCCGATCCAGGTGCCGAACCGCAGGGGACGGGCCGCCAGCGGCAGCGGGATGTCCCGTTCGGCGAGCTGGTCGCGCAGCTCCTCCAGGACGTCGGGCACCGCCGCCGAGGAAAGACCCTCCAGGTAGTAGACCCCGTTGCGGGCCTCGTCCAGCGGCTCGGGCGCCTCGACCCGGATCTCGTCGGTCTGCCAGAGCAGGTCGATGGACTCGCGCAGCCGGCGGGTCCGGCCGGTGCTCTCCGGTTCCTCCAGCAGGGCAGCGATCCGGCGGAGCTTCTCCAGGGTGGACCGGCGAGTGACCTCGGTGGGGTGCGCGGTGAACACCGGGCGCACCGTGATCTCGGCGGCTGTCGCGGCCAGCTCGTCGGTCGGGGTCCCGGCGGCGACGATCCGGTCCAGGGCCTGGGCGATCCAGCCGCCGCCGTCGGCGTGCTCGCTGCGCAGCATCCGGCCGCGGTGCACCTGCTCGGTGACGTTGGCCAGGTGGAAGTAGGCGGTGAACGCCCGGGCCACCGTGGTGACGGTCCCGAAGTCGAGCTCCGGCAGGTCCGCGAGCGCGCCCTTCTTCGCGTGCTCGCGCACGCTCTCGATCAGGTCGAAGACGGCCTGTCCCTCGGTGCGGACCAGGGTCTCGCCGAGGAACGAGGTCACCAGCCGGATGTCGGCACGGAGCTCCGCGTCGGGTGCATCGGTGTTCAGATCAGCAGTCACGCGGAACTCAGCCTCCCGGGCAGGCGCAGCATTCGGGTGTGGTGAGAGCAGTAACCCTAGTCCGTCGCTCTCAATCCAGGGTCCACGCCGCCGGGCCGGTCGGGATCGGGATGTCCGCGTAGGTGACGATGCCGGGCCGAGCAGCGACGACGTGCCGGATCGCGTTGACCACCGGCAGACCGGTGATCGTCATGCCGATGCCGTGCATGTCCTCGACGGTCAGGGTCTCCAACGGCTGGTCGGGCATCAGGCCCAGGGTCAGGGTGACGTTGGGGGAGCCCTGCACCTCGACCTTGTAGCCGTGCTCGACCGGCATCGCCGGCTCGAGGTCGTGGCTCATCACCCAGCGCTGGTGCAGGTCGAGCACCTCGCGGCCGTCGACGATCCCGACGTACCGCAGGTCCAACCCGGCCATGGTGCCCTCGGCGATCGGGCGGCCGGGCAGGTCGAGGTCCTTCTTCGCCGCCGAGAACGCGACGTGGCTGCCGACGGAGTCGAGCTCGATGCCCAGCGTTGCGGCAAGCATGTGCACCCCGTCGGCGAAGACCACCGAGGCGGCCCGGACGTCGTCGGCGTGGCCGGGGTCGTCCATCGGCCGACCCCACCCCATCCCGTCCATGTTCGAGTCCGCTGCGAAGCTGCTGACGTCGACGGACTCGTGCATGGTGATCGTGCGGACCTCCTGGCACAACCCGGTGGCGACCGCACCGAGCAGCTGGGCGAACCCGGGGTTCATGCCGCTGCCGAAGAGGCTGGCGCCCCCGGTGCGGGCGGCAGCGTCCAAGGTCTCACGGGCGCCCGGAGCGAGGCTGTGCCCGGTCAGGAACTCCGCCGTGGTGACCACGTTGACGCCCGCTCGCAGGATCCGGCTCAGCTCGTCGACGTCGGGGTGCAGCGGGGTGTAGACGACGCAGTCGGGGGTGAGGGCGAGCAGCGCGTCGACGTCATCGGTGGCGAGCACCCCGCACGGCTCCTCGAGCCGGCAGAGCAGCGCGGCGTCCTGCCCCACCTTGGCCGGGCTCCACGCGTAGCAGCCGACCAGCTCCAGATCGGGGCGGGCGATGATGCTGCGCAGGGTCTTACGAGCCACGTTCCCGGTGGTCCACTGGACGACGCGCAGCGGTGCAGATGAGGTCATGACGCCGAGAGTTCCACGATCCTGGACAGGTGTCCAGGACCAGGGTCATGTCGCCGGCGGCACCGTCAGGGTCAGGTACTTGGTGTTCTGGGTCGATCCCTGGGTGTAGGTCACGATGAACTGGGCGTTCTCCGCGACGACCGGGGTGCCGGTGATGGCACCGGTCGTCGGGTTCAGGCTCAGGCCGACCGGCAGGCTTCCGGTGGTCACCGCCCAGGTACCGCCGGTCGGGTTCGCCGCCAGGGTCGCGCTGTACGCGGTCCCGATGGCTCCGTTGGGCAGCGAGGCGGTGGTGATGGTCGGGGAACCCGGGGCCTGGACGTGCAGCAGGAAGTAGCGCTTGGCCACGACTCCGGTCTCGTCCTCGGTGAAGGTCACGGCGAAACCGAAGTCACCGGTCTCGGTCGGGGTGCCGGACAGCAGCCCTTCCGGGGTGAACCCCAGGCCCTCGGGCAGGAAACCGCCGAGCTCCCAGATTCCGTCGAGACCGGTCTTGGCGAACTGGACGCTGTAGGCGCTCCCGGTCACGCCGTCGGGGATCGTGGTGGTGGTGATCTTCGGTTCGACCACCCGCAGCGAGAAGGCCTTGTAGACGAAGCCGCCGTCGGTCTCGGTGAAGCCGATGTAGACCGCGTACAGCCCTGCCACGGTCGGCGTACCGGTGAGCGTCCCGGTGGTCGGGTCGAGGGTGAAGCCCTCGGGGACCTGGATCGCCGACCAGGTGCCCGCAGCGCCGACCTTGGTGAAGGTCACCGTGTAGTCGCCACCACGGTGGCCGTCGGGAAGGGCCGCGTCGGTGGTGATCGCCAGCGGGGTCCCGCCGACGTGGAGCGCGAACGCCTTGAGGACCGCGCGGCCGGTCGAGGTCTCGGTGAAGACCGGGTAGACGCCGTAGTCGCCCACGGCGACGTACGTGGTGCCGCTGATCTCACCGGTGGTCGCGTTGATGCCGAGGCCGGCGGGAAGGCCCTGGGCGGACCAGGTGCCGGCCTTGCCGGTCTTGGCCAACGTGGTCGAGTACGCAGCTCCGCGGATCGCGTCGGGGAGCGTCGTGGTGGTGATCGCCGGCCGCGGGCTGATGACCAGGGTGAGGGCCTTGCTCCCCGCCAGGCCGGTCGCCGTCTCGGTGAAGGTGACGGTGAAGGTCGAGGTTCCGCTGCCGGTCGGGGTGCCGGAGATGACGCCGGTCGACGGGTCGAGGCTCAGACCCGCCTTCAGGACCGAGCCGGGGGCGAGCGCCCAGGTGCCGGCGCCGCCGGCCTTGGTCAGGGTCGCCGAGTAGGGCAGGTCCTGGTCCCCGTCCGGCAACGAGGTGGTGGTGATCGTCGGCGCGCTGGCGAGACTGACCTGGATGGTCACCGACGGTGACACGGTGCTCGCGTTGAACCCGGTCCGCGGAACGGCCGTGCGGTAGGTGGTGGTCGCGGTCGGTGTCACGTTCCGGGCGTAGCCGCCGCTGCTGGACAGCGTCGCGGTCCCGACGTTGACCCAGGTGCTGCCGTCCAGGCGCTGCACCGTCACGGTGGTACCGGCGACGAACGGTGACACGCCGCCCCCGAGGGTGGTGGTCTCACCCGCGTTGATCGCGGTCCGGCTCGCGCCGATGCTGGCCTTCGTGGGACGCAGCGCCGTGATGGTGATCGTGGCCGAGGACGCGGCAGCCAGGGTGCTGGTCGCCGGCGCGAACGCCCGGTACGTGTAGGCGGCCGCGTTCGTCGGCAGCGTGACCTTGACCGTGTAGGCACCGGTGGTCGTCGTGGTGGTCGTGGTCGCCGCGGTGACCCACGAGGTCCCGGACTGCCGCTGGACCCGGACTGCGGCGCCCTTGGGGGAACGGTTCAGGACACCCGAGAAGGTCACCTGCTGGCCGATGCTCGCCGTCGTCGGGGTCGCTGTGGCACTGATCGTGCGGGCGGTCGCCGCTTGTGCAGGTCCGGCCAGGCCGAACAGGGTCAGCCCGACGACGACGAGGGCGGAGATCGTCGACGCGATCCTGGTCCGATGTGCAGTGATCACGATGCTGGCTACCTTCTGGAGCTGTTCCCGGGAGTTCGCGCCCCACGCGCGACAGGCCCGAGGTTATGCCGATAACCATGCTGGGGGAAGCACTGTCCGGGATGTCCGTTCGCCCTACGATCGACCCGTGCCCCCTCGATCGCCGTTGCCGCAGCGCCACGGGCTGGACGCTGCCTGGGTCCGTACTCCCGACCGCGATCGGCAGGCGCCGGCTCCGTGGACGTCGATGGGAAGCTGGCTGCGGGACCGGTTCCCGAGCAGGGTCGACGTGGCGGGGATGCTCGCCGAAGGGCGGTTCGTCGACGCTGATGCTCGTCCGGTCCGGGACGACGACCCGTACCAGCCGCACACCTTCGTCTGGTTCCACCGCGAGCTGCGCGAGGAGGTCCCGGTACCAGGCCGGCTGCAGGTGCTGCACCGCGACGAGCGGATCGTCGTGGTCGACAAGCCGCCGTTCCTGTCCTCGATCCCGCGCGGGCGGCACGTCGCCGAGAGCGTGGTGGTCCGGCTGCGCAACGAGCTGGGGCTGCCTGAGCTGGGGCCGGTGCACCGGCTGGACCGGATCACGTCGGGGGTGCTGATGCTGGCGACGGCCAAGCAGTGGCGGGCGCCGTACCAGCTGGCCTTCCAGAACCGCACGGTCCACAAGGTCTACCGGGCGCTCGCGCCGTACCGGCCGGAGCTGACGCTGCCGGTGACGGTCCGCAACCACCTGCGCAAGGAACGCGGAACCTTCCAGGCCGAGGTCGTGCCGGGGGCCGAGCCCAACGCCGAGACCCTGGTCGAGCTGGACGAGCGGCTCGGGGACCGGGCGGTCTACCGGCTGACGCCCCGCACCGGGAAGACCCACCAGCTGCGGGTGCACCTGTTCGGTCTGGGGATCCCGATCGTCGACGACCCGTTGTACCCCGAGGTCCACGACGTCCCGGTCGACGACTTCTCCCGGCCGCTGCAGCTGCTGGCCAGCGAGCTGTCCTTCACCGATCCGGTGGACGGCAGTGAACGGCACTTCGCCAGCAGACGGGTCTTCCCGCTCGCCGCCGACTGAGGCTCAGCCGCCGAGCCGGGCCCGGCCGGCGTCCAGCGCCTCCAGGCAGCCGGCCCACATCTGGTGGACCACGTCCGCCACCGGGAGCACGGTGGTGATCCGGGAGGACACCTGGCCGGTGTTCGCGACGCTCGCCTCCATGTCGCCCCCGAAGTAGAGGTCGCTGATCTGGCCCAGGAGGTGCACGGTGCTGCTGGCGTCCCGGTCGCTGGTGAAAGCCTCGGTGATGCTGTTGCGCAGCACCCGCATGGTCGGGTTGCCCGGGACGCTGACCAGGACGGTCCCGGCGTCGTCGGCCGCGACGATCGCGTCCTTGAAGTTCTGGTGCACCCCCGCCTCGACGGTGGCCAGCATCCGGGTCCCGAGCTGCACGCCCTCGGCCCCGAGGACGAAGGCAGCGGCCATCGAGGCCGCATCGCAGATCCCGCCCGCCGCGATGATCGGAAGATCGGTCTGCGACGCGATCAGCGGCAGCAGCACCATCGTCGAGGCCCCCAGGGCACCCTTGAAGCCGCCGCCCTCGACACCCTCGACGACGAGGCCGTCAACCCCGGCATCGATCGCCTTGCGGGCTGCCGCCTCGGTCCCGACGACGTGGAAGACCGTCATCCCGGCGTCCTGGAGGCGCTCGGTGAACAGGCCCGGGTGCCCGGCCGAGGTCGCGACGTAGGTGACCCCGGCCCCGGCGATGACGTCGACGATCGAGGGGTCGTTCTTCCAGCCCTGGATCATCAGGTTGGCACCGACCGGCTTCTCGGTGAGGGTGCGGACCCGCACCAGGTCCTCCCGGCCCTGGGGGGACAGGGTCTCGATCACGCCCATCCCGCCGGCCTCGGAGACGGCCACGGCGAGCGCGGCGTTCGCGATGAACGTCATCGGGGCCTGGATGAT
Organism: Propionibacteriales bacterium; assembly: GCA_026392455.1. Taxonomy (GTDB): domain Bacteria; phylum Actinomycetota; class Actinomycetes; order Propionibacteriales; family Nocardioidaceae; genus Marmoricola. The sequence goes on from JAPLCB010000004.1 coordinate 361,092, forward strand.
CGGGATCTCGATGCCGAGAAGGTCCTGCACGCGGTTGGTCACCGGACAGAGGTATCACGGGGGACGGGTGCTCGTCCCGTGTGACGGCCGTCCCACCTCCCGACCTTCGGGCGCGCAGGCTGAACGAGACGGTTAGTCTCGCGAGGCATTCAGCGTCCAACTCAGAGGTGGTCACATGGGTACGCCCGTGCTCGTCGGTATCGGTCAGCACTCCGAGTGGTTCGGGGACGACGGCTACGAGGGACTGGTCCCGGTGGCGATCGCCGAGCGCGCCGCCCGGTTGGCCCTCGCAGACGCCGGGGTCGCGGTCGAGCTGGTGGACGTGGTCGCCTGCACCCGGCAGTTCGACGAGTCCGTTCCCGGGTTCCCGCCGATGCTCGGTGGACCGGACAACTTCCCGCGCGCGGTCTCGAACCGGTTGGGCGCTGACCCGGCCCGCTGCATCTACGCCGTCACCGGGGGCCAGTCGCCCCAGGAGCTGGTCACCGAGCTCGCCGCCGCCGTCGCGGCCGGCACGACCCGGGTTGCCCTGGCGATCTCGGCCGAGGCGATCTCGACCGTCCTGCACCTGAGCCGGTCGGCCACCAAGCCGGACCTGTCCGAGGTGACCGGCGTGCCGCGGGACGGCAGCGTCGACGAGAACCGGGGAGTCGGGCTCACCGGGATCCTGGCCAGCACCCAGGTCGCTCACCAGCTGACCGACGCGCCGACCCAGTACGCGATCTTCGAGAACGCCCGGCGGACCCGGCTGGGGCAGACCCGCGCCGAGCAGGCGGCCGAGATGGGTGCGTGGTTCGCGCCGTTCACCGAGGTCGCGGCCGCAAACCCGCACGCTGCCGTCCGGACGGTCTCCACCGCCGCCGAGCTCACCACGGTCACGGACTCCAACCGGATGATCTCCGACCCGTACCCGAAGTCCCTGGTCGCCCGCGAGAAGGTCAACCAGTCTGCCGCCGTGGTGATCACCTCGGAGGAGGTTGCTGCCGAGCTCGGCATCCCGCGCGAGCAGTGGGTCTACCTGCACGGGCACAGCGACCTGAAGGACCGGGAGCTGACCCACCGTCAGGACCTGAGCCGGTCCGAGCCCGCGGTCGCCGCGGTCCACGCCGCGTTGCGGATGGCCGGGATCAGCCTGGACGACGTCGCCACCTTCGACCTGTACAGCTGCTTCCCGATCGCGGTGAGTGCCGTCGCCAGCGACCTGGGTCTGACCCCCGACGATCCGCGCCGGCTGACCGCCACCGGGGGACTGCCGTTCTTCGGAGGACCTGGCAACGGGTACTCGATGCACGGCATCGTCGAGATCGTCGACCGGTGCCGCCGGCAACCCGCGTCGTGGGGCCTGGTCGGCGCCAACGGCGGGATGTTCTCCAAGTACTCGGTCGGTGTCTACTCGACGATCCGCGGTGACTGGCACGACGGCCACGACAAGGTCCTCCAGGCTGAGCTGGACGCGCCGCCGAGCGTCCCGGTCACGCTGCACCCGCACGGGATGGCCACCGTCGAGACGTGGACGGTGAAGTTCGAGGGCGGCGCCCCGCGCGCCGTGGTGATCGGAAGGCTCGCCAGTGGCGAGCGGTTCGTGGCCAACGACTTCGCCGAGGACCCCGAGGTGCGTGAGCTGCTGCTGGGTGAGTACGGCCCCGGGGCGCTGGTCTACGTCCGGGCACTCCCGGAGGGGAACCGGGTCACCCTGAGCGAGAGCCGGATGGACGAGCTCTCGCCGCCGCGCCGGCTCGGCTTCCAGGACGAGTACCTCTTCCTGGAGGTCGAACGCGCGGGCGGGGTCCTCGAGGTCGCGATCACCGGCACCGACGACGCCGGGGCACTGTCCGCGCTCGCCCACTTCGAGCTGGCGGCGGTGTTCGACGCGTTCGAGGCGGATTCGTCCTTGCGGGTCGCCGTCCTGACCGGCGCCGACGGGCTCTGGAAGGACCCCGTCTCGTTGCCGGCGTTCTCGCTGGGCCAGGTGATCCCCACGACCGGGCTGGCCGGCCTGACCGAACGCACCCTGACGAAGCCGGTGATCGCCGCACTGTCGGGCGATGCCCTGGGGACGTCGTTCGAGGTCGCCCTGGCCTGCCACCTGGTGGTGGCCGAGGAACAGTCCCGCCTCGGGCTGACGCAGGTCACGGCCGCCAAGGTCCCGGCCGCGGGCGGACTGGGGCGGATCGTCGACCGACTCCCGGCCGCGGTGGCCAACCGGATGGCCCTGACCGGCCGGGCGCTCACCGCCTTCGAGGCTGAGCGCTGGGGACTGGTCAACGAGGTGGCACCGACCGGCGAAGCGCGTTCCGTCGCGATCGCCCTCGCCGTCGAGATCGCCGCACTCCCGCCGATCGCCGTGGCCGATGCGGTGGAGCTGCTCACCCTGGAGCGTGCCGGTGACGAGAGCGCAGCAGAGCTGGCCACCGCCAAGCTCGACTCCTCGTTGGTCACGGTCGATGCTGCAGAGGCGTACGAGGCCGGGCTGACCGGTCGGACCCCGACCTACCAGGGGCGCTAGGGCAGCGCCGCGCTCACTATCTGCGGCGGCTGAACGTGACCTTGCCGTTCTTGGTGGCCTTGAGCTGGTAGCGGGCGTCGTGGGCCAGGGTGTGGTGCCGGGGGCAGAGGAGCATTCCGTTGATCACGGACGTTCCTCCGCCGCGCGACCAGGGGTCGGGGTGGTGCGCGTGGCACCGGCCAGGTGGCCAGTCGCAGTGCTCCGCGGCGCAGCCCCGGTCGCGCAAGGCGAGCGCGACGCGTTGGGGTTCGGTGTGAAATCGGCTCTTGCGGCCCACGTCCAGGGGTTGGGACCGGGTCCCGACGACGGCGGGGATGATGCCGGCCTCGCACGCGAGGCGCCGGGCCTCAGAGGCGCTGATGCGTTCGCCGGTGTCCAGGGAAGCAGCGGTCCCGGCGCCGAGGAGGGTGTCCAGCGTCATCGTCACGACCACGGTGGCCGCGATGCCCCCGGCTTTCGGGGTGCCGGACGCGGCCCGGGTCTCGATGTACTCGGTGAAGGCGTGTCCCAGCCGAAGCGGCCGGGCGACCCGCTGCCCGTGGTCAGTACGTGCGGTGCTGGGCGCGCTCGTCACGTCTGCCGCCGGGCTGCGCCGGGGTGCGGCCAGGGCGTCGAGGTGCTTGCGGAGCATCTCGCCGGCCAAGGTCGGGATCGTGAAGCTCCCGGTCATGGATCCGTGTCCGTCTGGGCTCATCGTGAACGACGCCGTCGCTGCGGCGTGCTGTTCCTCGGCCTCGAGAACTCGGCGCTCGGCCTCCTCGCTGATCGCGGGGGCGAGAACGTCGAGGATCCGCCGGCCGAGTATTCGGAGCTCGCGGGGGTCGTGGTGGTGGGCCAGGCCGACCAGGTGGAGCTCGGCGTCCTTCCGGAGAGCCGAGGTGACCAGGTCGCTGGGGAGCGCTTCGACCGCGTCCAGGATGACTGCGGCTTGCTCGATCGTCACGTTGCCGGCCGAGACCGCCGCAGCCGTGGCCGCGTGGGCTTCGTGGTCGAGTCGGCCGGCCAGGGCGACCTCGCGGTGCGCGGTCTGCTTGGTTGCCCGGGTCACCGAGGCCCACCACCCGGCGGTGCTGCCGAACCCGACCGAGTCACCGATCTGGTACCGGTCGGCCTCCCGGAGCAGCTGGAGTCGGCAGCCCGTGAGCTGGCCGACGACCCGAGCCAGTCTCGGCAGGGCGGACGTCACCTCCGCGGGCGTGAGCGTCCAGGCGGGTGCGGTCGCGTCGTCACTCACGGCTGCTTCGAGCGCAGCGATCATCCCGAGAAGTGGATGCTGCTGCACCTGGTCGAGTACGCCTGTGGTCATGCGTCAATCGTCTGGGCGACCGCCGACAGCCGCGGGCTCGAGCGACAATCGGGAACCACTTCCGCACAGGCTGTCGCTGGAACGGCAGAACTGTCGGAGGTGACCGGTCACCGGCGCGAGGTCCGTTCGGGACGGCCTAGTCCGGGAGCTCGCTGACCCGGAACCCCCACTGCGGAGTGCGCTTCTCCCGCCAGGCCGCGGGTCCTTCTGCAGCGTCCGGGTGGTTCATCAGCAGGTGGTGAGCCGCGGTCTCACGGGCCGCGACCTCGGCACCGGTCAGGTCGGCCCAGAGCAGCTGCTTGCTGAGCGCGATCGCTGCCGGGCTCGCGCTGGCGGCGACCTCGGCGGCCAGCTCCAGGGCACGGGGGAGCACCTCGGCGCTCGGCAGCGCCCGGGTCGCGATCCCGAGTCGCTGCGCCTCGGCGCCGTCGAGGGTGCGCCCGGTGAGCAGCAGGTCGGCCGCAACGCCGGCCCCGGCGATCCGCTGCAACGTCCAGTGGCTCTGGGCGTCGGCGAGCATCCCGCGGCGTACCTGCGGGATCGCGAGCCGGGCGTCGTCCGCGACGTACCGGAGGTCGCACTGGAGTGCGAGGGTGAGGCCGATACCGATCGCCGGCCCGTTCACGGCGGCGATCACCAGCTTACGGACCGCGAACGCCGGTGGTTGCACCGGCGAGGCGGAGAACTCCTCGCCGGGCACGAACGACGACGCTGCCGGCGAGAGATCGGCACCCGAGCAGAACCCTCGCCCGGCGCCGGTCAGCACGATCACCCGGACGTCGTCGTCCGCGTCGCACGCGGTGTACGCCGCGGAAAGGGCCCGACCGGTCTCGGCGGAGAACGCGTTCAGCGTCGCGGGGCCGTTCAGGGTCACCGTCGCGACGCCGTCGTGCACGGCGACGTCGACCCGGGTACTCACCGGTGCTCCGGGTACAGCGGGAGGTCGGTGTCGGTCGGCTGCCGGACGACCATCTCGCGGACCTTCACGTGCCCGCGCTCGAGCTCGCCGGTGGCGGCGTCCACGAGCCGGTACTGCTGGGTGCCCTTCCCGAACGGTTCGGCCTCCAGGATCACGACCCGGACGTCGCCGGGCCGGAAGTCGCAGCGCTTCTGGAGTGCGGCGATCAGCTGCTCGTTGTGCATGTGGCCGTCCCCGAAGTTCCAGCCGAGAACGACGCCGGCCAGGATCTCGCCGTCCATGGCGAAGTACTCCTCGTGCTCGGGACCGCAGGCCCGCGGTACCAGGCTCCACAGTGCCCGGCCGTGGGTGTGGAAGCCGCGGAAGGCATAGCCCATGTAGATCGGGACCATCGCCTCGGACATCGACCCGTAGATCTTCGCGAGCTGGTCCGCGGGGAGCATCGCGACCTTCTCGACGTTCTGCTCGAGCCGCTCCAGGGCGTCGCCGCGGAAGCACCACGTCGTCGTGGCCCAGTTCCCGGCGTAGTACCGCATGGCCGGAAGGAACGACACCTTGTCGGGCCGCAGGTTCCCGATGACCACGGTGCCCGCGGCGACGGCGATCAGACCGATCACCCAGCCCGGTTGAACCAGGTCGTTCACGTGCGCTCCCGGGTGCGCCAGGAACATCGTGATCACTCCCCAGATCATGAAGACGTTCCACTCCAGCGGGACGCCCATCGGGAAGCTGGAGATGATGTTCAGGTGGAACGCGATCATCACGATCGCTGCCGCTGTGGTGAGCGGGCCGCCGTTGCTGACCAGCAGCACGATCGGGACGCCGAACTCGACCACGGTGCCGCCGTGGGCCAGCGCTGCCGACAGCCGCGACGGTCGCAGGTCGGTGGGGTAGTCGCGGTGAAACCTCTCCCGCAGGTTGCCGATCCGGGTCATCGGCGAGTTGCTCATCATCGCGGCGACCACGAACGGGAAGTGCTGGTTGATCTTCGAGGTTGCCGCTCCCCACCAGATCAGGAAGAGCACCAGCTTGGCGCCGACGATCTGGTCCCCGGCGACGAACAGGGCGGTGACGGCCAGGGTGCCGTAGACCTCGGCGCGGGCCGCCAGGAAGATCGTCTTGTCACGCAGCCCGAGGACCACCAGGAACCCGAGGACGACGGCGACCTGCTCGCGCGGGAGCGCGCCGAGCACGGCCCACCCGAGCGACCCGAGCAGGCCGGCGTACAGGGCGACGTCGAGCACGCTGCGGGTGTCGCCACGGGTCAGCGGCACCCGACCTGGCCACGGGGGGAGCCTGATCGTGTTCGGACGCAGCCAGTACAGGAACGAGCCGAGCGGGGGCAGGAAGCGCAGGTTCAGCGGACCGAAACCGCAGCCCAGGCCGAGGACCTCGAAGAGCATCGTCCAGAGCACGAACTTGTAGAAGACCACCGGGTTCTGCCACCACGACGAGAAGTCGGTGAACCCGTCGATGCCCGGGGTGCTCAGCACCAGCAGCCAGCCGGCCAGGACGTAGAGCACGATCTTCACGAAGTAGAGGAGGACCATCACGTCCGGGGTGCCGAAGCCGTGCTTGGCGAAGTGCGTCGCCATCGGCAGGATGCGCGTCGCCCGGGTCTGGTGGTCCCAGACCTCGTGGTCGACGTCGGGCAGGTTGGGCTGCAGGAACCCCATCGGCACCTCCTGGTGAGAGCGTCGCTCGCACCGTAGCGCCAACCGGACCTGATGGTTGAGGAAGTTGCGCAGCAGCTGTCTCGAAACCCCGCTCAGGGTTGCTTCGACACGGCCCCCGGGGCGAACCCGAACGGCAGCTCGAGCCGGTACGCCGCCATCAGATCTGCGTCCGACAGCAGGTCCGTCGTGCTGCCGTCGGCCACGATCGTGCCCTCGTGCAGGATCACCGACCGCGGGCAGAGCTCCCACGCGTAGGGGAGGTCGTGGGTGACCATCAGCACGGTGACGTCCAGCCCGCGCAGGATGTCGGCCAGCTCGCGCCGCGAGGCCGGGTCCAGGTTCGAGGACGGCTCGTCGAGGACGAGTACGTCGGGCTCCATCGCCAGCACGGTGGCGACCGCGACCCGGCGGCGCTGCCCGAACGAGAGGTGGTGCGGCGGCCGGTCGGCGTACTCGGCCATCCCGACCTGTTCCAGCGCAGCGGTGACCCGGGCTTCGAGTGCCTCCCCGCGCAGGCCCGCGTTCGCCGGGCCGAAGGCGACGTCCTGGCGCACGGTAGGCATGAAGAGCTGGTCGTCGGGGTCCTGGAAGACGATCCCGACGCGACGACGGATCTCGCGGTGGTTCGCCTTCACGACCTCCAGGTCGCCGATCGACACCGTGCCGGCGCCGGCGGTCAGGATTCCGTTGAGGTGCAGCACCAGGGTGGTCTTGCCGGCCCCGTTCGGCCCGAGCATCGCGACCCGTTCACCGGGTGCGATCACCAGGTCGACCCCGAACAGTGCCTGGTGGCCGTCGGGGTAGGCGTAGGCCAGGCCGCGGACCTCGACCTGGGCGGTGCTGCTCACGGGTGGCTCCTGGCCGTGAGTCCGTCGGGCATCCGGCCGGTGTAGCCACGGGCGGTCATGGCGAGGTGGACCCGCTCGCCCCGTTCGTAGGAACGGATGAAGAGCGATCCCAGGGACCGGGCCAGTACCGGCCAGTGCTTCGGCGAGCGCGGGTCGCAACCGCGGGACCGCAGGGCGGTGACCATCCGGGACAGCTCGGCGGTGACGACGTCGAGGTACCGGACCATGAAGCCCATGATCTGCACGATCAGGTCGGGAGCGCGCAGCCGGCGCAGGCCCTCGAGCAGGTCGACCGGCTCGGTGGTGGCGGCCAGCAGCAGCGACGCGAGCACCCCGAGGGTGCCCTTCGCCAGCAGGCCCCAGGCAGCGAGCAGCCCAGGTTCGGAGACGCTGATACCCAGCACCTCGACCTTCGGGCCGAGGGCGACGAAGGGGATCAGGACCGCGAACAGCACGAACGGCACCTCGATCACCATCCGCTTGAGCAGGTAGCGCACGGGTACCCGGGAGACGGCGACGGCGACCAGGACCACCAACGCGTACCCGGCGAACGCGCCGAACCAGTCCTGGGGCGTGGCCACCACGACCAGCATGAAGGCGATCAGGCCGAGCAGCTTGTGGTGCGGCTGCGCCCGGTGCAGCGGACTGTGCGCGTGGAAGTGCAGGCGATGGCCGTGTCCCGCACCCATCAGCCGACCCTCATCGGTGGGTACGCCGGCGCCGGACGACCGCGAACAGGCCGCTGGAGAGGACCAGGACGACGACGCCGCCGATCACCCCGGCCAGGCCGCCGCCGAGCCGGTCGTCCTCGACGCCGGCGACGGAGTAGTCGGCGAGCGGGCTGACCGCCGCGGGGGAGTCGTCAGCGCTGTCGTCGAACCCCGTCGTCCCGGCGACGTAGCTCAACCCGTCGGGGTGCGAGCTCGCGTAGTAGCTGCCGACTCCGGCGACCAGCAGCGAGACCAGCAGGAAGCCGAGCAGGAACCGGCGGTTCCTCATCGGGTACCTCCGGTCGCGGTCACGGTGCGAACCTCGAGCTCAGGGGCAGCAATGAAGCGACGGGCTCCGTAGACCAGGTCGGGGCGGACCGAGACGATGCTGCCGACCACCAGGCCGGTGATCGCGGCCTCGCCGAGCCCGATCAGGACGTGCCAACCGACCATCGCGGTGAGGACCCTGTCCAGCGCCACCGGAGCTTCGCCGCCGACGGAGAAGAGCAGGACGAACGCAGCGGCGGCCACCGGGACACTGACCAGGGCGCCGATCGCGGCAGCCGGAGGGACCGAGGCGATCCGCTTGGGCAGCACCGCGACCAGACCGCGGAAGACCAACCAGCCGACGCCGACGCCGATCAGGCCCATCAGCGTGATGTTGGTGCCGAGGGCTGTGACGCCGCCGTCGGCCATCAGCAGCGACTGGACGATCAGTACCACCGACAGGCAGAGGACCGCCGTGAACGGCCCGGCCAGCACGGCAGCCAGCGCACCGCCGAGCAGGTGGCCGCTGGTGCCACCCGCAACCGGGAAGTTCATCATCTGGCCGGCGAAGACGAAGGTGGCCACCAGCCCGGCCATCGGAGCGGTCCGGTCGTCGAGCTCGGCGCGGGCCCCGCGCAGCGCCAGACTGATCCCGACCACCGCCACGGCCCCGGTCGCGACCGACGTCGGTGCGTTCAGGAAGCCGTCGGGCACGTGCATCGGTTCTCCCAAGGAAGGTTGCGGTCCGGTGTGCCGATCCTAGGTTATTGCGAATTCTTCGCAATAAGGGGTCCCGGCCTGGTACTAGGACCAACGTCCGATGGTGTTCACGACCCCGCAACGACGACGCTGGGGACAAGTCAAGATCTGGCTTGATGGTGAAGGGACACTTCCGATGATCAAGTACTTCCTCGTGGCCGGCGCCCTGGTGCTCGCGGCCGTTCCGGCAGCGGTCGGCATGGCCGGCAACGACTCGTTCTCCCGGGACGTCCCGGTGCGCGTCCCCGAGCAGGCCCGGACGAGCTCGCCGACCCCCGGTGTTCCGTCGGCCACGGCGACGTCGGGGTCCGACGACGGCACCGACGACCAGGGACCGGGTGACGTTGGTGCGACGTCGCAGGCCGGTGACGACCACGGCGGCGACGTCCCCCGTGACGACCGCACCGAGGCCGGCGACGACCGCGACGGCACCAGCGGGCACGGGTCGGACGACGCTCCCGGGGACGACAGCACCAGCGGGTCGCACTCGGGTTCGGGGTCCAGCGGTTCGGGTTCCAGCGGGTCGGACGACTCCGGTTCGGACGACTCCGGTTCGGGCAGCTCGGGCTCGGGCAGCTCGGGCTCGGGATCGAGCGGGAGCGGCAGCGACGACCCGACCAGCCACGACGCCGGCGACGACAGCGGCAGCGGTGGTCACGGTTCGGACGACATCGCGGGTCAGTAGCACCCAGAATGGACCTGATGACCGACGACGATCACACCCTGGTCCTGCACGGCACCGCTCCGGTCCCCCCCGGGGTGGCGCCGTGGATCGTGGTGTCCGAGGCGACCTCGGCCTCCGAGGACGCGGGTCCGGGACCGCGTCGGATCGTCGGCACCGTCGTGATCGGTGCCCTGGTGGTCCTGGTGGTGGTCGCGGTGCTCGGGGTGATCGCGGCCAGGACCCTGGCCGAACGGCAGTCGGTCAACGCGGCGGCGAACACGGTCGACCTCCTGGCCGAGGCCGTGGTTCAGCCGGCGCTGCGGGACGCGATCCTCGACGACGACCCGGCCGCGGTCCAACGTCTGGCGGCCGCGGTGCGGGACTCGCTGACGGCAACTGCGGTGATCCGGGTGAAGCTCTGGACCGAGGACGGACGGATCCTCTACTCCGACGAGTCCCGCCTGGTGGGCCAGCAGTTCGTCCTCGACGACGAGGCCCGGGCGGTTTTCGCCCACCCGAGCACCCGAGCGGAGATCTCGGACCTGGACAAGCCCGAGAACGTGTACGAGCGCGGTCAGGGCAAGCTGCTGGAGGCGTACCGTCCGGTGTGGACCCCGAACGGCACTCCGCTGCTGTTCGAGACCTACTCGCCGTACGACGAGGTGGACCAGCAGACCAGCCAGCTCTGGCGCGGGTTCGCGGGGGTCACCGTGAGCAGTCTGCTGCTGTTCGCCGCCCTGATGGTCCCGCTGCTGTGGCAGCTGATGACCCGGGTCCGAGGGGCCCAGCGCCAGCGCGAGGATCTGCTGCAGCGCGCCGTGGACGCGTCGGTGGACGAGCGCCGGCGGATCGCCGGGACGTTGCACGACGGAGTCGTCCAGGAGCTCGCCGGGGCCTCGTTCGCCCTCAGCGGCGCAGCCAGCCGGGTCGAGTCGATGCAGGACGACGACCTTGCCACGGACGTACGCCGGGTGGCCGGGACGCTGCGCGACAGTATCGGCGGTCTGCGTACCCTGCTGGTCGACATCTACCCCGCGACCCTGGACACCGCCGGAATCCTGGACGTCCTCGGTGACCTCGCGGCGACCTTGCGTTCGCGTGACATCGACGTCCACCTCGACCTGCCCGACGAGGACCCCGGTCTGGGCCCCGAGCGTGACCAGCTGGTCTTCCGGATCGTGCACGAGTGCCTCCAGAACGTCCAACGGCACTCCGGAGCAGCGAACCTCTGGCTCCGGTTGGCCCCGAGCGGCTCCGGTCACGTGCTGGAGATCTCCGACGACGGCGTCGGATTCGACCCTGCTGCGGTCCTGGCAAGCCCCGAAGAAGGCCATTTCGGCCTCCGGGTCCTGGCCGACGTGGCCGGTCGCGAGGGCGCCGAGCTCGCCGTGTCGTCCGCGCCGGGAGCCGGTTGTCGCTGGAGGTTGAGCCTTCCGTGAGCACCGCACCCGTCACCGGTCCGATCACCGTGCTGCTGGTCGACGATCACCCGGTCGTCCGCTCCGGCCTCGCCGGACTGCTGGCGGCCCACCCGGAGGTGGAGGTCGTCGGGGAGGCCGCCGACGGCGCCGAGGCGCTGGAGAAGGCGGCAGCGCTGGAGCCGGCAGTCGTCCTGATGGACATCTCGATGCCGGGGGTCGACGGGATCGAAGCGACTCGTCAGCTCTCCGGGCGCGGCTTCGCCGGAGCGGTGGTGATGCTGACGTCCTTCTCCGACAAGGCGCGGGTGACCGACGCGCTCAGGGCCGGAGCCATCGGCTACCTGCTGAAGGACTGCGAGCCCGGCGAGGTCGTGGCGGCGATCCGTTCGGCCGCCAACGGGCACTCGCCGCTCGACCCGCGGATCGCTGGCGCCCTGCTGCCGACGCGGAGCGCTGCGCCAGGGGCCGACCTCAGCGCTCGGGAGCGCGAGGTGCTGGACCTGGTCTCCGAGGGCTTGGCCAACAAGCAGATCGCTCGTCGGCTGGGGATCACCGAGCGGACCGTGAAGGTGCACCTCGGCAACGTCTTCCGCCGGATCGGGGTGGCTGATCGGACCAGTGCCGCCCTCTGGGCGCGGGACAACCTCGGCGCCTGACCTTCGCTCGTCGGGAGAGCTCAGCCGAGGTCGCGCGACCGGTACCGCCACCACGCCACGCCGAGGAGGCCCGCGGTCAGGGCGAGCAGGACGAGCTCGGTCACCGGGTCGAACCCTTCCGCCGGCATCAGCGGGGTGTGGCTGTACGGAGACACCCCGATCGTCCACGCGGGAAGCTCCAGCAGCTCACCGACCTGGCCGAGCGTGACGAAACCGGTGAGAAGGACCCAGGCGAACGGGGTCCAGGCAGCACGGGTGCCGAACGCGACCGCGGCGAGCGCGACCACCACCCAGGCCGCGGGCACCTGCGCCAGTGCCGCGGGCACGACGTCGGCGAGGGCAGCAACCAGGTCCCCGCCGACCAGGCCGTACCCCAGCGAGACCGCGATCCCGGTGACCAGCAGCAGCCAGCCGGTCCCGCCCAGGGCGATCAGCAGGGCGGCGACGAACGACCGGGCGCGGGAGGACACGGTGCTGAGTACCAGGTCGGTGCGTCCGGAGGACTCGTCGGCGGCCGCGTGGGTGATCGCGGCGATGCCGAAACCGGTGATCACGACTGCCACGATCGAGAGCTCGGCCGCGAGCAGGGAGCGCTCGATCGCGCCCTCGCCGCCGAGCCTGGTGATCAGGTCGCGCGCCGACGTCGAGTCGAGCAGGTCGGTCACGTTCGGGACGATCGCGCCGAGCACCAGCCCCATCGTCGCAGTGGCGAGGCTCCAGACCAGAACGGTCGTGGCGTGCAGCCGCAGCGCGATCGAGACCGGACCGGTCAGTCCGGCCGCAGCGTCGGCGGGGCCGCCCCGTGCTGAGATCAGCCCGGACCCCAGGTCCCGACGGCCTTCGAGTGCCGCGGCGCACACGCCGAGCAGCAGAGCGGCGGTGCCGTAGAGGACGAGAACCCACCAGCGGGGGTCCGAGTAGGCGCGGAGCTGGGTCGACCAGCCGAACGGGCTCAACCAGCTCAGCCAGGAGACCGTGGTGTCGCCCACCGCCCGCAGGACGAAGGCGAAACCAACAGCGCCGGCAGCGATCGCTCCGCAGGTCCGGGCGCTCGCGGAGAGCTGGCAGGCCACGGCACTGGTCGCGGCGACCACCAGGCCGATGCCGCACCAGGAAGCCCCGAAGGCCAGGGACCCGGCGATCGGCAGCCCCCCGAGGGTGTTGCCCAGGGCAGCCAGGACGCCGATCGCGGTGGCCACCACGCCAGACTCCAGCAGAGCGGCGGCCAACGGCGCCCTGCGCCCGACGGCAGTACCGGCGAGGAGCTCGGTCCGCCCGGTCTCCTCCTCGGTCCGGGTGTGCCGGCGGACGAGGACGACGAACAAGGCGGCGACGAAGACGGCGTACAGCACGGTCATCTTCGTCATCGCCAGCTCGCCGAGGCTGTTCACGTCGAGAATCGGTCCGTACAGCGCCACCACGGCCGGCGTCGCGTTGAAGGCCCGCGCCGCCGCGACCTGGTCCTGCGCGGTCGGGTACAGCGAGGACGTCGCCGCTGCCGAGGCGTAGCTGACCCCGACCAGGACCAGGGCCCAGACCGAGGCCAGCACCCGGTCCCGCCGCAGGGCTTGCCCCACCAGGGCAACCGTGCCGACGTACGGGCCGGTCACGGGGTCGGCCCGGGGTTCTCGCGGTAGGCGTCGAGGAAGAGCTCCTCCAGGCTCGGCGGGGTGCTGGTCAACGAGCGCACGCCAGCTCCGCTCAGCGCCCGGAGAACGGCGTCCAGGCCGGCGGCCTCGACCGTGCAGGTCAGCACGGTCCCGTTCACGACGAGTTCGCCGACCCCGTCCAGATGGCTCAGGTCCGGGGCTGGTCCGGCCGTTTCGACCCGGAGCCTGTTGCGGCGCAGGTGCCGCATCTCGGCAAGGTTGCCGGTCTCGACGGTGCGGCCGCCGCGGATGATGGTGACCCGGTCGGCAAGGTGCTCCACCTCGCTGAGGATGTGGCTGGACAGCAGCACCGTCGCCCCGCGCGCGGTGTGCTCGGCCACGCACTCGTTGAAGACCTGCTCCATCAGCGGGTCCAACCCGGCCGTCGGCTCGTCCAGGATCAACAGGTCGACCTCGGTGGCGAGCGCGGCAACCAGGGCGACCTTCTGCCGGTTCCCCTTGGAGTAGGCCCGGCCCTTCTTCGTGGGGTCCAGCTGGAACCGTTCCAGCAGGACCCCACGGCGTGCCGGGTCGGCTCGGGTGCCCCGCATCCGGGTGAGCAGGTCGATGGTCTCGCCACCGGTCAGGTTCGGCCACAGGGCGACGTCCCCGGGGACGTAGGCCAGTCGGCGGTGGATCTCGACCGCGTCGCGCCACGGGTCGAGGCCGAAGACGGTCGCACGGCCGCTGTCGGTGCGCAGCAGTCCGAGCAGCGCCCGAATGGTGGTCGACTTCCCGGCGCCGTTCGGTCCCAGGAAGCCGTGCACCTCGCCACGGGCGACCTGGAGGTCCAGGCCGTCGAGGGCCCGGAACGACCCGAACCTCTTGACCAGGTCCCGGACCTCGACCACCGCAGCTGCGTCCACAGATCCACGTTAGCCCGGTTGCTCCTCGGCGGCGGCCAACTCCTCGGCGAGCGGGTTGCGTGGCTCCGCGATCACGTGCTCGAGCAGGGCGATCACCAGAAGCCCGCCGATGACGCACATCACGACACCGACGCGGAACGAGAGCTGGGTGCCCTCGACCGCGGCCACCAGCGGGTCCAGGCCGTCCTTGACCAGACCCTCGGCGTGTCGGATCGCCAACGTCGCCAAGGTGGCCAGACCCAGGGCGCCCCCGACCTGCTGCATCGCGTTCTGGACGCCGGAGGCGAGCGAGGAGTCCTGGCCGGTGACCTCGTGCAGGGAGGCGTTGCCAAAGGCCGGGAAGCTGATCCCCGAGGAGAACCCGAGCACGATCATGCCGGGCAGCACGTGCCCGGCGTACGAGGTGTCGAGGCCGATGGTGCTGGTGAGGAACAGTCCGAGAGCGACCCCGAAGAAGCCGGTCGCGAGGACCGGCTTCACCCCGACCCGCGGCATCAGCGCGGTGGCGATCCCGATCCCGGCTCCGATGCTGAGGCCGAACGGGAGGTAGGACAGTCCGCTCTTCAGCGGAGACCAGTCGAGGACCTGCTGCTGGTAGAGGGTCAGCAGGAAGAAGTAGCTGAAGAACGAGGACGAGAAGAAGAGCGTCGTGAAGTTCGAGACCACCCGGGTGCGGTTGCGGAAGAACGACAACGGAATCAGGGGAGCGTCCGACCGGGACTCGATGAACAGCATCGCCCCGATCAGCACCAGGCCGCCGACCAGCGGGAGCAGCACGTGCGTCGAGCCCCAGGAGTGGTCCGCCGCGGAGATCAGTCCGTCGACCACCGCGATCAGCCCGGCGGTGCCGACGACGGCGCCGAGGTAGTCGGGGCGTTGGCTGCCCTGCTTCATCCGGCTCTCGGTGACCAGGCCGGGCACCACCACCAGAGCGACGACGGCCACCGGCACGTTGATCAGGAAGATCCACCGCCACGACGCCAGATCGGTGAGGAAACCGGAGATGACCGTGCCCGAGGTGCCGCCGAGACCGGCGATGCCGCCCCAGATCCCGAGCGCCTTCATCCGCTCCAGCGGGTCGGTGAACATCAGGGCGATCAGACCCAGCGACGCGGGTGCCGCCAGGGCCTCGCCGACGCCTTGGACGAACCGGGAGATGACCAGCATCTCCGGGTTCTGGGCCAAGCCGCAGGTGACCGAGGCGACCGCGAAGACGCCGACCCCGATCAGGAACAGGCGCTTGCGCCCGAACACGTCCGCCAGCCGGCCGCCGAGCAGGAGCAGGCCGCCGGCCATCAGGACGTAGCCGTTGACCACCCACGAGAGCCCGGACTGGCTGAACCCCAGGTCGGTCTTGATGTCGGGCAGTGCGACGTTCACCACGGTCACGTCGAGGATCAGCATGAACTGGATCAGGCCCAGGACAGCCAGGGCCTTCCAGCGTCGAGGGTCAGCGGTGGTGGCGGGGGACTCCGGACTCATGGTTCGAACCTAGGGGTGCCCACCGACAACGGTGTGACGGCGTCGTAAATCTTCAGAGTCGGCCGTTGATCTCCGCCAGCTTCGCGACGTCGGCGACCCGCTTCTCGGGGGCCCCCATCGGGTTCAGCAGTAGCGTGGTGACCCCGGCCGCTGCGAACTCCTTGACCTGGGCCTCGATCTCGTCCTCGGTGCCGATCAGCGAGACCGCCCGCACCAGGTCGTCGGGGACCGCAACGGCGGCCTCCTCCTTGCGGCCCGAGAGGTAGAGCTCCTGGATCTCTGCCGCTTCCTCGACGTACCCGTAGCGGGTGGCCAGCTGGTTGTAGAAGTTCTTGCCCTTGGCCCCCATCCCGCCGATGTAGAGCGCCAGTTGGTTGCGGATCGCCTGGACCTCGGCCGGGTCGGGCTCGCCGACGGCGAACGAGACCTGCAGCATAATGTCGAGCGTGCCCAGGGCGGGATCCCGCTTCGCGGTCCCGGCGTCGAGTGCGTCGCCCCAGGCCGCCCGGTAGTGACCGGGGTGGAAGAACAGCGGCTGCCAGGACTCGGCAATCTCGGCGACCAGCTCCACGTTCGCCGGCCCGAGGGCGGCGATCGAGATCGGGATCTGGGACCGCACCGGGTGGTTGATCAGCTTCAGCGGCTTGCCCAGTCCGGTGCCGAGCTCCGCGGGCAGCGGGACCGTGTAGTGCTTGCCCTCGTGGACCAGCACCTCCCGGCGCCAGACCTTGCGGCAGATCTCGACGACCTCGCGGGTCCGGCCCAGGGGCGCGTCGTACGGGACCCCGTGGAAGCCTTCGACGACCTGGGGGCCGGAGGCGCCGAGTCCGAGGGTGAACCGCCCCTTCGAGACGAAGTCGAGCCCGGCCGCGGTCATCGCCAGCAGCGCCGGCGTCCGGGAGTAGATCTGCAGGATCGCCGAGGCGATCTCGAGGTCCTTGGTCCTCGCGGCGATGTAGCCGAGCTGGCTGACCGCGTCGTAGGAGTACGCCTCGGCAACGGCCGCCAGTTGGAGGCCGGCGTTCTCGTAGTCGACGAGAAGGTCGACGGTTTCCTCGAACCCGCCGGAGTAGTCGACGATCATTCCTAGGCGCATCTGGGTGTTCTCCCTGGTTCTTCTGGTGGGTGGATCAGGCGATCAGGTCGTCGCGACCGTCGGCGCGGAGCCGTTCGACGTACTGGGCGTTGAGCTTCTTGGCACTCGGCAGCAGCCCCAGCAGCTTGGGCAGCTGTCCGGCGACCTTGATCTGGCCGCGGGCGACGGCCAGCGGGATGCTGACACGGCCCTGCCAGAACCTGTTGGCCGTCTCCGAGGAGAGGGTCAGGGTCATGTTCTCGACCAGGTCGGTCCCGCCGACCTCGATCCGCTTCGCCACCGTGTCGACGGTGATCACCGCGTCCGGGTCGGAGAGCTCCATCCGGAGCACCAGCCCGGACTTCACCAGCTGCTCGCAGATCTCCGGGTCCGCGAACCCGGCCTCGAAGACGGAGCTGATGTAGCGGGTCGCTTCCTCGGTGCTGGCGAAGGCGGTCATCAGAACACCTTCCGGAGCAGCTTCTGGGTGAGCTTGCCGTACGGCGGGTAGACGAACCTCGGGTCCGGACGGGTAGGCCGGTCCAGGTTGGCCTTGCGGTGGCTGAACGTCTGGAAGCCCCACTCGCCGTGGTACGCGCCCATGCCCGAGTTGCCGACCCCGCCGAAGGGCAGCTCGGGGACCAGGACGTGCACCGAGACCGCGTTGCCCACCACGGCGCCAGCAGGTACCAGGTCGCGGAAGGTACGCCGGGCGCCGGCGGACTCGCTGAAGATGTACGCCGCCAGCGGCTTGGGCCCGCGGTTGATGTGCTCGATCGCCGCCGCCAGCGAGCTGATCCGCTGGATCGGCAGGACCGGTCCGAAGATCTCCTCGGTCATCAGGGGCGAGTCCAGGTCGGGGGAGTCGACCAGGGTGACGTCGACCTTCCGACCGGACGCGTCGCCGCTGCCGCCCTGCAGCACGGTGCCGCCGTGGCCCTGGAGCAGACCGAGCAGGCGGGCAGCGTGCCGGTCGTTGACGATCGGCATGGCCCTGCCGCCGTCGCGGTTCGGGCTGAGGTCCTTGAACGCCTTGGTCAGCTCGGTGGTGAACGCCTCGCTGATGTCGTCGTGCACCAGCAGGTAGTCCGGAGCGATGCAGGTCTGCCCGGAGTTGAGCAGCTTGGTCCAGGCGATCCGGCGCGCGGCCACGGGCAGGTTCGCGTCCTTGTCGACCACCACCGGGCACTTCCCGCCGAGCTCGAGGGTGACCGGGGTCAGGTGCTTGGCCGCGGCCGCCATCACCAGCTTGCCGATCTCGGGTCCGCCGGTGAAGAACGCGTGGTCGAGCCCCTGGTCGAGGATCTCGGTGGTGACCTCGGGGCCGCCCTCGAAGACCGCGAACGCGTCGTTGTCGAGGTAGCGGGGGATCAGCTCGGCCAGCAACCGGGCGGTGGCCGGTGCGTTCTCCGACGGCTTGACGACCACGCAGTTACCGGCAGCGATGGCAGCGACCATCGGGGCCAGGGTCAGGTAGACCGGGTAGTTCCACGGCCCGATCACCAGGGTGACGCCGAGCGGTTCGTACTCGTACCAGGCCTTGCCGGGCACCTGGGAGAAGGGGAGCCCGACCTTGCGGCGCTTGTTCCACGAGGCCAGGTGCTTGCGAGCGAACTTCGCCTCGGCCCGGGACGGAGCGATGTCGCCGAGGAAGGTGTCGGTGGCCGGGCGGCCGAGGTCGGTGGCCAACGCCTGCGCGATCTGCGGCTCGCACTCGGCCAGCAGGTCCTCGATCCGGCTGAGCTGCTCCAGGCGCCAGGCCAGGGGGCGGGTCTTCCCGGACGCGAAGGTGCTGCGCAGCCGGCGTACGGCGTCGGCGACCGTGTCGGCGGTGTCGGCCGGGTCGCCGGGGGTGCGGAGGGGCGCTGCTGCGGGGCTCGACATGGGGGCGTCTCCTGCGTGATGGGTGGTGGTCACGACCGGGAGATCCGGTCGTCGTAACCCTGCCGTTGTTGGGCGTCGAAGTCGAGGAAGGTGCTGTAGGCGCCGAGCCTGCGGTTGACGCTGTCGCGCACGGTCCGGCCGAGCAGCGGCTGGGTCGCCAGGATGGTGCCGATCCGCTTCGGGACGTAGACGTCCGGTCGCGGCCGCTCGATGGCGTCGACGATCGCGGTCGCGACGTCGGCCGGCTGCACGATCGGGATGCCCTTGGTGCTGGTCGTCCCGGCGATCAGGTCGGTGTTGGTGAAGTGCGGCAGCACGCAGGTGAAGGCGATGCCGGAGCCGGTGTACTCGACCCGGGCCGTCTCGGTGAAGGCGACCACAGCGGCTTTGGTCGCGCAGTAGGTCATCCCGCCGGGAACGGGGGCCTTGCCCGCGGTCGACGCGACGTTGATGATGTGGCCGGCTCGGCGGGCGAGCATGGCGGGCAGGGCGGCGTGGGTCCCGTAGATGCAGCCGAGCACGTTGATCTCGACAGCCCGGCGGTAGCGGTCGGTCGAGCCCTCCAGGAAGGCGCCGATCGGCATGATGCCGGCGTTGTTGACCAGGACGTCCAGGGGTCCTGCCTTGGCGGCACCGGCCAGGAACGCGCCGAAGGATTCCGGGTCGGACACGTCGAGCGCGAAGGCGTGCGCCCGGGCCCCGAGACTGGCGGCAGCCGCCTGGACCTCGGGGGCGTGGATGTCGCCGAGGACGACCGTCGCGCCGCGTCGGTGGGCTTCGACGGCGGTGGCCAGACCGATGCCGCGGGCGGCGCCGGTGACGGCGACGACCTTGCCGGTCAGCGAGTGGGTGGTGGCGGAGCTGCTCATCGGTGCGGACCTCCACGGCGTCTTCGGGGGTGAGGGCGGGCGCCCTTGACGGACAGTCCCAGCAATGTAACCTACGTTATATTAGAACCGTTGGATCGGCCAGCAGGCCGTCTCTCCCAGGAGGCCCGTGGTGCCCACCACCAACCCGCGCCCGTACGACGAGATCACCCTCTCCACCCACGAGTTCTGGGCCCAGGACACCCGGCAGCGCGACGTCGCCTTCGCCGAGCTGCGCCGCGACCGACCGGTGACCTGGCAGCCGCCGGCCTGGGGTTCCCTGATGGAGGACCCCGAGGACCAGGGCTACTGGGCGGTCGTCCGCCACGCCGACGTGGCTGCGGTCAGTCGTGCCAACGACGTCTTCTCGTCCGCGCCCGAGAACGGCGGCGTGATGTTCGAGAACGCCCCGGCACAGCTGTTGGAGGAGACCCAGTCGATCCTGACCATGGACCCGCCCCGGCACAAGGTGGTCCGCGGACTTGTCTCCACGGCCTTCACGCCGCGCCGGATCCGGCTGATCGAGGGTCAGATCAAGGCCCAGGCTGCGGCCGTCGTCGACAGCTTCGTCGCCGAGGGGCCGCGGGACTTCGTCGAGCAGGTGTCCTCCCGGCTGCCGCTGTGGACCATCTCGGAGATGATCGGGGTGCCCCAGGAGGACCGCGAGCGCCTGGTCGCCGGGGTTGACGACATGGTCGGTTACAACGACCCGGAGTACATCGGGGACGGCGACCCGCTGATGACGCTGCTGACCGGGATCGGCACGGTGCACGACATCGCCCAGAACCTGATCGAGGCCCGACGGGCCCACCCCGAGGACGACCTGATGTCCGAGCTGGTGACGGCGGAGATCGAGGGGGAGCGGCTCACCGACGAGGACCTGCGTTCCTACTTCACGCTGCTGGCCGTCGCCGGCAACGACACCACTCGGAACACCACCAGCCACGGCATGCTGGCGTTGCTGGACCACCCCGAGCAGCGTGACCTGCTGGTCTCCGACTACGACCGTTACGTTCCCGGGGCGATCGACGAGTTCCTGCGGTGGGGCACCCCGGTGATGACCTTCCGGCGGACGGCGATGAAGGACGTCGAGATCGGCGGCCAGCAGGTCGCGGCCGGCGACAAGGTGGTCATGTTCTACTCGTCGGCGGACCGTGACGAGCTGGTCTTCGAGGACCCGTGGACCTTCGACATCACCCGGACCCCGAACCACCACGTCGCCTTCGGTGGCGGCGGCATCCACTACTGCCTGGGACACCACGTCGCGCGGGCGCAGCTGCGGGCGATCTTCTCCGAGCTGTTGACCAAGGCGCCGGACCTGAAGCTCGGTGAGCCGGAGTTCGTGGTCGGCCACTTCATGAACGCGATCAAGCGACTGCCGGTCCTCTGATCCCGGGGCGGCCGCCGGTCCTGGGACGGTCGGCGGCTGTTGCTGGGATGATCGCCGGGTGAAGAAGCCCGAGCAGGACCCGGTGGTCGCGCGCAACCGGAAGGCTGCCCACGACTACCACCTGGGCGAGTCCTGGGAGGCCGGCATCGTCCTGCAGGGCCCCGAGGTCAAGGCGTTGCGGGAGGGTCGGGCCTCGCTGGCCGGTGGCTTTGCCGACGTCGACAACCGGGAGATCTGGTTGCACGGCGTCCACATCCCGCAGTACTCCCAGTCGCGGTGGGTCGAGGCCGGGTCGCGGCGCAAGCGCAAGCTGTTGCTGCACCGGGCCCAGATCGACAAGATCGAGCGGAAGGTCAACGAGAGCGGCATGTCGATCGTCCCGGTGAAGCTCTACTTCAAGGACGGCCGGGTCAAGGTCGAGATCGCCCTGGCCAAGGGCAAGAAGCACTGGGACAAGCGGCAGTCGCTGGCCGAGCGGGAGGCAGCCCGGGAGACCGAACGGGTCGTGAGCAGGCGCTTGAAGGGCCGCTCGGACTGAGTCCCTGCGACCTGGAGTGCGATCCAGATCACGTCGAGCACCAGGCTCCTTTGTTCCGCTCCGGTCGTAGGTTTGAACTCAGTGGCCCGGGCACTCTGAGCAGTGACTGCGGTACGCCGCGGTCGCACGGCAGGATCGCAGGTGACTTCGATGCAGCGAGAAGCTGACCAGGCCCACGCGCTCCGCCTGTTCGGACTGCGGTTCGAGCGGCGCAGGGTCGAGCAGCAGTACCGACGTTGGCACGTCGACACCGTGATCCCGTTCGCGCGTATCGGCTACGTCGGGTCGATCCCGAGCTGGACCATGGTGCTGGTGGCGACGGTCGTGCTCGAGCCCGATGCGGCCGGTGATGCTGCGTGGTGGATCTTCGCCTGGGTCCTCACTCTCGTCGTCCTCACCACGCTGACCTACGTGACCGCACTGCGGCTGACGGTGCTGCCGCTGGCTGCTGCGGCCAATTGCGCGGCCGGATTCCTGATCGTCTGGCTCCTCTCGGACCTCCTGCTCACCAACGAGCTGCGCCAGACCCAGGCCGGTGTGATGACCGCAGGCCTGATCGTGGTGATGTTCTTCGGCTTCGCGATCTTCCGTCTCCCCGCCGGGATCGCGATGCTCGGGGTGACGCCGTACGTCGCCTTCGGCACCTCCCGGCTCGTCGGTGACTACCAGGCCGGCGACCTGAACGCGGTCGAGACCGCCTCGCTGGCAGCAGCCCAGTGGATCGCCTACACAGGGTGCTTGATGGTCTGCGTGGTGATCGAGATCGTCGACCGACGGGCCTTCATCAAGGACCAGATCATCGACACCCAGCAACGGGAGCTGCACAACAGTCGCGAGACGATCCGACGCTACGTCCCGCGGCCCGTCTTCGAGCACATCGTGCAGGGCGACATCGTCGGCATCGATGTCCCGGTGCGTCGCCGGGTCACGGTCATGTTCGCCGACCTGGTCGGGTTCACCGCGCTGGCTGACCGTGTCGACGCCGAGGTTCTCACCCAGGTGGTCAACGACTACATGACGGCGATGAGCGAGGTCGTGGACGAGCACGGCGGCATCGTGAACGAGTTCGCCGGCGACGGGCTGATGGCTCTCTTCGGTGCTCCCGACGCGATGGCAGCCGAGGATCAGGCGGTGAGTGCGGTGCTCGCCGCCCAGGCGATGCAGGCGCGGCTCCCGGCCCTGGACCAGATGTGGCACCGGCTCGGGGTCACCGAGCCGATGCGGACCCGGATCGGGATCGACGCGGGCGTGCTGAGCGTGGGCAGCTTCGGTTCCGAGGGGCGGATGACCTACACGGCGATCGGGATGCACACCAACATCGCCGCCCGACTTCAGGCGGCCAGCGAGCCCGGCCAGATCCTGCTCAGCGAATCGATCTGGTTCCTGGTCAAGGACGCCATCGACTGCGAGCCTCGCGGCGAGGTCAACTGCAAGGGGGTGCACTACCCGGTGCGGGCGTTCTCGCCGGTGCGGGCGTTCTCGCCGGTGCGCGCGGGCGAGGAGCAGCGGCCGGAGCCGGACGCACCCTCGGTCCTGACCCGGGTGGACTCGTTCGTCAGCTCGGCCCGACGTACGTTCCTCGGCCGGTCGGAAGTGGAAGGTCAAGCGTCGTCCTGATCCCTGGCTCGGCGGCGATCACGTCGGGGATCGCGTTCACGATCCGTCCGCACGCTGCCACGATCGCGGCGTGGTTGT
Organism: Propionibacteriales bacterium; assembly: GCA_026392455.1. Taxonomy (GTDB): domain Bacteria; phylum Actinomycetota; class Actinomycetes; order Propionibacteriales; family Nocardioidaceae; genus Marmoricola. The sequence goes on from JAPLCB010000004.1 coordinate 384,269, forward strand.
GGTCGCCGTGCTCGCTGGACGGCACGATGTCGACCACGTAGTTCGGTTCGCCGGTGATCTCGATCCGGTACGCGCCACCGCCGGAGGCCGGGCGGGCCCAGTCGGGACGCAGGTCGTCCCGGGTCCGGGTGACGTGCTCGACCACGATCGCCGGGTGCCCGTTCACCAGGCCGGAGATCGAGAAGTGCAGGGCAGCGATGGTGCCCTTCTCGATGGTGCCGGCGGAGATCTCGTACGTCTCCGGAGCCGGCTCGGCTTCCCAGAACTCGACGATCTCGTCGACCTCGACACCGATCGCGGTCGCCATCATCCGGATCGCGGTTCCCCAGGCGAGGCCGAGGACACCGGGCAGGAACAGCATCGGCGTCGAGTCCACCGGGTGGCCGAAACCCATCAGGTCGAACATCACCTCGGCGCCGTCGTACGTCGCGTAGTCGGCCAGCTCGTAGCACTTGATCTGCTCGATCCGCTGGCACGTGCTCGCGAGGGCCAGCGGGACCAGGTCGCTGGCCCAGCCGGGGTCGACGCCGGTGATGTAGACCGAGGCGGCTCCGATCCGAGCAGACTCCTCGACCTTGTCGATCACCTTCTGCGGCATCGTGCCCCACGGGAACTGCAGGGTCCCGGGCGCTGAGCCGACCACGTCGATCCCGGCCTCGAGCAGCGTGCGGACGTCGTTGGTCGCCTCGACCGGCCGGGTGTCGCCCATCGCGCAGTAGACGACGCACTGGGGAGTGGCCGCCATCAGAGCGTCCAGGTCGCCGACCGCGGTGATCCCGGTGACGACGTCGAGTCCGGCGAGGGCGCCGGCGTCCAGGCCGACCTTCTCCGGGTTCGAGGTGCTCACCGCGACCAGCTCGAAGCGGTCGTCGCTGATCAGCTGGCGCAGGGTCAGCATGCCCGCGTTTCCGGTGGCGACCTGGGCGACACGAATCGGCATGGGGGTTCTCCTCGGTCGGTCATGACTGGCCCGGGCGAGCAGGCCCCTGGCAAGAAATGGAACGTGTTCTACTTCCGGGGAATCTACGTTATCGTCCCGCGCATGGGACGTGTAGACGGAAAAGTTGTTCTGATCAGCGGCGGCGCACGCAACATCGGCGGCGCCAGCGCACGGCTGCTGGTCGCTGAGGGCGCCAAGGTCGTCATCGGCGATCTCCTCGACGAGGAGGGTGCCGCGCTCGCCGAGGAGCTGGGCCAGAACGCCCGTTACGTCCACCTGGACGTGACCAGCGACGACGACTGGCGGGCCGCCGTCGCGTTCACCCTCGCCGAGTTCGGCCGGCTGGACGTCCTGTTCAACAACGCCGGCATCTTCAACGGCGGCCAGCTCCAGCGCTACAAGCAGGAGCAGTGGCAGCAGATGATCGACGTCAACCTGACCGGTGCCTTCCTGGGCATCCGGGCCTCGGCCGACGCGATCATCGCGGCCGGCGGCGGCTCGATCATCAACACCTCCTCGATCGAGGGACTGCGCGGAACGCCGTGGGCGCACGGGTACGTCGCTTCGAAGTGGGGCCTGACCGGCCTGACCAAGTCGGTGGCGATGGAGCTGGCCCCGCACGGGGTCCGCTGCAACTCGATCCACCCGGGCCGGATCAGCACCCCGGCCACCGACCAGATGCCCGAGGGCCTGATCCCGATCCCGCTGGGCCGCGCCGGTCAGCCCGAGGAGGTCGCGACCTTCGTGCTCTTCCTGGCCAGCGACGAGTCGTCGTTCACCACGGGCTCGGAGTTCGTCGTCGACGGCGGCACCGTGATGCACATCCCGACCAACATCTGAGGCCGACCAACATCTGAGCCGACTGAGTCCTGTGCAGATCCGGGTCCGACGACGGCATACGGTTCTCCCATGAAGGCATTGCTCCTCGAGGGGATCCACCCGGCCGCCGTCGAGTTCCTGCAGAGCAGAGGGTTCGAGGTCGACCTCCGGCTCGGCGCACTCTCCGAGCAGGAGCTGATCGACGAGCTCGACGGTGTCCACGTGCTCGGGATCCGGTCGAACACCACCGTGACCGAGCGGGTCCTGGATTCGGCCCCGGGACTGCAAGCCATCGGGTGCTTCTGCATCGGCACGAACCAGGTCGACCTGGCGGCCGCCTCGGTCCGCGGCACCGCCGTGTTCAACGCGCCGTACTCGAACACCCGCAGCGTGGTCGAGCTGGTGATCGGCGAGATCATCGCGCTGGCCCGTCGGCTCTTCGAGAAGACCCAGCGGATGCACGACGGTGTCTGGGACAAGTCCGCGGCCGGCAGCCACGAGGTCCGGGGCCGGACGCTGGGGATCATCGGCTACGGGAACATCGGCACCCAGCTGTCCAACATGGCGGAGGCGATCGGGATGCGGGTGGTCTTCTACGACACCGCCGACCGGCCGGCGCACGGCAACGCCCAGAAGATGGGTTCGATCCACGAGCTCCTCGGAGTCTCCGACGTGGTCAGCCTGCACGTCGACGGCCGCCCTGGCAACGCCGGCATCTTCGGCGCCGAGGAGTTCGCGGCGATGAAGGCGCGATCCCTGTTCATCAACGCGTCGCGCGGCATGGTCGTCGACGACGTGGCCCTGCGCGAGCACCTGATCTCCGGCCACATCGCCGGTGCTGCGGTCGACGTCTTCCCGGTCGAGCCGAAGGTGCAGGGGGACTCGTTCGTCTCGGTCCTGCGTGGTCTCGACAACGTCATCCTGACCCCCCACGTCGGCGGATCGACCCAGGAGGCCCAGGAGGAGATCGGTGGCTTCGTGGCCGGCAAGCTGGCCCGCTTCGTCCAGGAGGGCAACACCTCGCTGTCGGTGAACCTGCCGGCCGTCCAGACCGCCCCGCACGCCGACGGCCACCGGCTCGGATTCCTGCACCGCAACGTGCCCGGGGTGCTGGCCGAGTTCACCGCCCTGGTCGCGTCCACCGGGGACAACGTCACCGGACAGCAGCTGGCGACCCGAGGCGACCTCGGCTACGTGGTGGCCGAGACGGCCGGTCCGCTCTCGCCCAGCGCGGTCGAGCAGCTCGGCGACTCGGCCTCCTGCCTCTGGATCCGGACCTGGTAACGACGCCGACCGGGCGCAGATGTCCCGCTGTACGACGCCGACCGGGCACTGATGTCCCCACTCGGTGAGACATCTGTGCCCGGTCGGCGTACTTGGACGAGACATGTGTGCCCGGTCGGTGTCAGTGCGGGCCGAGGCGCGCCGGAAGCACGTCGAACCCGCGCAGGATCCTGGTCGTACGACGCCGTGCCCCCGGCGTGAGGCTCAGCTCCGGGAACCGCTCGTAGAGCGTCCGGAGGCCGACCTCGCCCTCCATCCGGGCCAGTGAGGCTCCGAGGCAGTAGTGCCGTCCGGCGGAGAAGGCGAGGTGGTCGCCGGCGTTGGCGCGTCCGACGTCGAACGTGTCCGGGTCGGTGAAGACGTCGGGGTCCCGGTTGGCCCCGGCCAGCAGGGTCGAGACCAGGGCGCCTTCCGGGACCGGCACCCCGGCGACGGTGGTGTCCCGGACGGCCATCCGTCCGGTCAGCAGCACCGGCGGGTCGATCCGCAGCACCTCGTCGACGGCGTTCGGCCAGAGCTCCGGTTCGGTGCGCAGCCGGGCCAGCTGGTCGGGGTGCTGGTCGAAGAGCGCAATGGCATTGCCGAGCAGGTTCACGGTGGTCTCGAACCCGGCAGCCAGGACCAGCCCGGCCGTCGCCTTCAGCTCGGCGTCGTTCAACCCCACGCCGTCCTCGGTCGCGGCCACCAGCTTGCTCATCAGGTTGTCGCCGGGCCGGGCGCGCAGGCGCTCGAGGTGCTCGGTCAGCCAGGCGTCGAAGTCCAGCAGCGCCGCCTCGACGTCGCGGAACGACGACCACGAGAGACCGAGGTCCAGGCTCGGGGCCGCTGCTGTACCGAAACGCAGCACCCGCTCCTGGTCCTCCGGCTCGACCCCCAGGACCTCGGTGATCACGGTCAGCGGCAGCCGGGCGCAGTAGGCCGAGACCAGCTCGGCCGGTTGGGCCGGATCGAGCCCGTCGAGCAGGGAGTTCGCGATCTCCTCGGTCCGGCCGCGGAGCTGCTCGACCGCCCGGACCGTGAATACCCGGGTGACCAGCTTGCGGTAGCGGGTGTGGTCGGGCGGCTCGGTGACCAGCAGCGACGGTGGCGTCAGCGGGCCGAGCATCGCCACGTCCGACCAGGCCCGCAGCTTCTCGAACGGTCCGCCGGCGCGGACGATCCCCGTCCGGAAGTCGGGGCTGGTCAGGATCTCCTTCACGGTGGACTGGGTCGCCGTGGTGAACGAGAACCGGCCTCGGTGCAGGGGTCCCGACGCCCGGGCGGCATCGAACAGGTCGACCAGCTCGGCGGTCTCGACGTTGCCCGACTCGACGATCAGCCGACCAGGGAGGTCGCCCTTCTTCGCGGCGTACGCCATCACACCGCGGGGGAGCGCATGGTCCAGGCTCCAGCGGACCCGTTGCTTGAGGACGTTGCGTCTGGTCATGGCTCCATCTTGCCTGCCCGGCGGAACCTGGTCGTCCTCCCGCGGTAGGAGGTCAGGCCAGCGAGAGGAAGAGCTTCTCCATCTTCTTCACGTCGAGGCTCTCGGTACCGCCCTCGGTGATGCACTGCTGGAGCCCGGTGGCGACGATCGCGAACCCGGCCTTGTCCAGCGCCTTGGAAACGGCGGCGAGCTGGGTCACCACGTCCTCGCACTCGCGGCCTTCCTCGAGCATCCGGACCACGCCGGCGAGCTGGCCCTGTGCTCGTTTGATCCGGTTCACCACGGGCTTCATCGCATCCGGGTCCAGCTGCATCTCAGTTCTCCTTCGCGAGGGTGGCGAGTACGGCGGTGAGGCGTTCGCGGGCATCGGTCGCCACGGCCTGGACGGCCTCCCCACCGGCCAGGGTGGCCAGGAACGCTGGGTCGAAGGTCTCGACCACGGTGCTGTCCGGACCCACCTGGCGGACGACGACGTTGCACGGAAGCAGTGCGGCGATGGACGGGTCGGCGAGGATCGCCTGGTGCGCCAGTGCCGGGCGGCAGGCGCCCAGGATGATCTGCGGCGCGAGGTCGATGTCGAGCTTCGCCTTCAGCGTGGCGCTCATGTCGATCTCGGTGATGATGCCGAAACCCTGGTCGGCCAGCGCCGTGCGGACCCGGCCGAGCGTCGTCGGGAAGTCCTGGTCGACCGTGGCGGACAGGGTGTAGGCGGACGGGGCGGAGCTGCTCATCGCGCTGCCTCCTGCACGGCCGCTTCGCCGAGGTCCAGCGCTCGGACCCGGGCGATGACCTGCTCGAGCGCTTGGGCGGGGAGGGCGCCGGCCTGGTTGAAGACCAGGGTGCCGTTCTTGAAGACCATCAGGGTGGGGATCGAGCTCACCTGCGCAGCTGCGGCCAGTGCGGTCTCGGTCTCGGTGTTCACCGAGCCGAAGACGAGGTCAGGGTGGGCCTCGGCGGCGGCTTCGTAGACGGGGGCGAACTGGCGGCACGGGCCGCACCAGGAGGCCCAGAAGTCGAGCAGGACGATCTCGTTCCCGCTGATCGTCGCGTCAGCGGTCGCTGCGGTGACGTCGATGGTGGTCATTTTCAGCCTTTCGATGGTGACCGGAGAAGAATACCCCAGGGGGTGTTTCACCAGAACCACGAATACCTCCTGTTGTATTCCTGAACGCGTCGCGGAGCGACGCCCGCGACGGTGACCGCAGCAGGTCCACTCCCCGGACGAGGGGACCTCGAACGCGGTTCGGTGGCGTTCGTGGAGGTCGGGCGGGTTTACCCTGGATTAGCACGATTTCCTCCAGGGAGGTACATCGGTGAATGCAGTCCCGTTCCTCGGCGTGAACGCGATGACCACGTGGATCCTCCAGCGTGGCGTCGAAACCGTGATCAGCGAGCTCACCGATGCGTTGGAGAAGGAGTTCCTCCGGTGGGAGGACTTCGACAAGACCGCGAGGGTCGCCTCGCACTCGCCCGACGGCGTGATCGAGCTGATGCCGATCAGCGATCCGACCACCTACGGCTTCAAGTTCGTCAACGGGCACCCGAGCAACCCGGCCCGCGGGTTCCAGACGGTCACGGCGTTCGGTGTGCTGGCTGACATGCACAACGGGTACCCGACCTTCGTGGCCGAGATGACGTTGCTGACGGCGCTGCGTACCGCCGCCACGTCGGCGCTCGCCGCTCGTTGGCTGGCGCGACCCGACTCGCGGGTGCTGGCCCTGATCGGAACGGGGTCCCAGGCCGAGTTCCAGGCTCTCGGGATGCGGGCGGCGTTGGGGATCGAGCAGCTCCGGATCTGGGACGTGGACGTCGCGGCGATGGCGAAGTTCGTCACGAACGCCGAGCGCCTCGGCTTCGACGTGCACGTCGCCTCGGGCGCGCACGACGCCGTCGCCGGTGCCGACGTGATCACCACCTGCACCGCGGACAAGGCCAACGCGACGGTCCTGACCGACGGCATGGTCGCTCCCGGGACGCACCTCAACGCGATCGGCGGTGACTGCCCCGGGAAGACCGAGCTCGACGCGCGAATCCTGCACCGCGCCGGCGTCTTCGTCGAGTACGCCCCGCAGACCCGGATCGAGGGCGAGATCCAGCAGATGTCCAGCGATTTCGCAGTCACCGAGCTGTGGCGGGTCCTCGCCGGGCTCGCGCCCGGCCGCACCACGCAGGACCAGGTCACGGTGTTCGACTCGGTCGGGTTCGCGCTCGAGGACTTCGTCGCGCTCGGGTTCGTCCGTGACCAGGTCCTGGGGACCGACCTGGTCACGTTCCTCGACCTCGTCGCCGAGCCCCGTGACCCCAAGAACCTGTTCGCTCTCGTTGCAGGGGTCCCGGTCGTCAGTCCGCCATGACTCCCGCGGACCGAGGTGAGATCGCGGACGGTGCTGTCCTCCTGGTCCGGCGGTGGCTCGACGAGACCCGGGAGCTCAGGCCGGACGCAGCTGCGCGGCGGTTGGCTGCGGTGCTGAAGGATCCCGACGGGTTGGCGTTCACGGTCGGGTTCGTCGACGGGGTCATTCGGCCCGAGGACCCGCGGGCGGCTGCCGGGGCGCTCGCCGCGCTGGTGCGGGCGCATCCGCCCCGGTTCCTGCCGGCGCCGCTGCGGTTCGCCGTTCTCGTGGCTGCGGTCGCCGGCCGGGTCGCGCCGAGCCTGGTGGTCCCGGTGGTCCGGGCCGCGTTGCGTCGGCTGGTCGGGCACCTGGTGGTCGATGCCCGGCCCCGACGGCTCGGCCGGACCCTGCGCAGGTTGCGGCGGGACGGAGCCCGCCTCAACCTCAACCTGCTGGGGGAGGCCGTGCTGGGCTCGACCGAGGCGCAGCGCCGGCTCGACGGGACCGCGGCGCTACTGGCCCGGGCAGACGTCGACTACGTCTCCCTGAAGGTGAGCTCGGCTGCTCCGCCGCACGCACCGTTCGCGTTCGACGAGACCGTGGCTGACCTGGTACGACGGCTCGGTCCGTTGTACCGGCAGGCCGCGGCCTCGCCGGTGCCGAAGTTCGTCAACCTCGACATGGAGGAGTACCGCGACCTCGACCTGACCGTCGCGGTCTTCACCACGATCCTGGACTCGCCCGACCTGGCCGGGCTCTCCGCCGGCATCGTGCTGCAGGCCTACCTCCCGGACGCGCTGCCGGCGATGGTCGGTCTCCAGGAGTGGGCCGGACGCCGGGTCGCCGCCGGCGGTTCCCCGGTGAAGGTGCGCCTGGTCAAGGGTGCCAACCTGCCGATGGAGCGGGTCGACGCGGCTGTGCACGGGTGGCCGTTGGCGACCTGGGACCGGAAGGTCGACACCGACGCGCACTACAAGCGGGTCCTGGAGTACGCGCTGCACCCCGAGCGGATCCGGAACGTCCGGCTCGGGGTCGCCGGCCACAACCTCTTCGACGTCGCGTACGCCTGGTTGCTCGCCGGAGAGCAGGGTGTCCGCGACCACCTCGACATCGAGATGCTGCTCGGGATGGCCCAGCCCCAGGCCGAGGTGGTCCGCCGCGAGGTCGGACAGCTGCTGCTCTACACGCCGGTCGTGCATCCCGAGCACTTCGACGTCGCGATCGCCTACCTGGTCCGACGGCTCGAGGAAGGTGCCAGCGCGGAGAACTTCCTGTCCGCGGTGCTCGACCTGGCCACCGAGGACGCGGAGTTCCGGCGCGAGCGGGACCGCTTCCTGGCCGCGGTCGCGGCGATCGACGAGGCTCCCGTCCCGACGCACCGCACCCAGGACCGACGTCGGCCGGCCGAGGACCCAGGAGCGGCCGACTTCGTCAACGCGCCGGACACGGACCCGTCGACCGCGGCCAACCGGTCCTGGGTCCGCGCGCTGCGTGACCGCATCGTCGGGTCGAGCCTCGGAGCCGACCTGGTCGCCACGCACACGGTCGTCGATCCGGTCGCCCTGGACGAGATCCTGGCGGGGGCCGTCGCGGCTTCCTCGGGCTGGGCCGCGCGCGGGGCGCCGGAGCGTGCCCGGGTGCTGGGCGACGTGGCGGACCTGCTCGAGGCGCGGCGCGGCGAGCTGATCGAGGTGATGGCCTCGGAGTGCGGGAAGACGATCGACCAGGCCGACCCGGAAGTCTCCGAAGCGGTCGACTTCGCTCGTTACTACGCCGAGGCGGCGCTCGGCCTCGAGGCAGTCGACGGCGCCCGTGCGGTCCCGGTCCCGCTGGTCGTGGTCACGCCGCCGTGGAACTTCCCGGTCGCCATCGCCGCGGGCTCGGTGCTGGCCGCCCTGGCGGCCGGGTCGAGTGTCGTGGTCAAACCGGCGCCGCAGGCGCAACGCTGCGGCTCGGTCCTGGTCGAGACGCTCTGGGCGGCCGGGGTCCCGCGGGACGTGCTGAAGCTGGTGCACCTGGCCGAGGACGGACTCGGACGACAGCTGGTCGCAGACCCGCGCGTCGGGCGGGTGCTGCTGACCGGTGCCTACGAGACGGCTGAGCTCTTCAGGACCTTCCGCCCCGACCTGCGCCTCCTGGCCGAGACCAGTGGGAAGAACGCCATCGTGGTGACCCCGGACGCCGACCTGGACCTCGCCGTCCGCGACGTGGTGCAGTCCGCGTTCGGTCACGCCGGGCAGAAGTGCTCGGCAGCATCGCTGGTGATCGTGGTCGGGTCGGTCGCCCGCTCGCCCCGGTTCCGGACGCAGCTCGTCGACGCGGTCAGGTCGCTCGCGGTCGGGTACCCGGCAGACCTGCGTAGCCAGGTCGGGCCGTTGATCGGTCCGCCGTCGGGGAAGCTGGTCTCAGCGCTGACGGTGCTCGGGCCGGGGGAGAGCTGGTTGATCGAGCCGCGGGCCCTGGACGGCACCGGACGGTTGTGGAGCCCCGGCGTACGGGCTGGTGTCCGGGCGGGCAGCGAGTTCCACCTCACCGAGTACTTCGGACCGGTCCTCGGGATCATCGCCGCCGCGACCCTCGCGGACGCGATCGCGATCCAGAACCAGGTCGACTACGGGCTGACCGCGGGGCTGCACTCGCTCTCGGCAGCGGAGATCGGGACCTGGCTCGACCAGGTGCAGGCCGGCAACCTGTACGTCAACCGTGCGATCACCGGTGCCGTGGTGCAGCGGCAGCCGTTCGGAGGGTGGAAGCGATCGAGCGTCGGGCCCGGTGCCAAGGCCGGAGGCCCGCACTACCTGGAGTCCCTGGTGGACTGGCGCTCGGAACCCGCGCGGGCCACGGTGGCGCTGGACCCGGTCGCCACCGACCTGCTGACCCGGTTCGAGCAGGTCGGGCTCTCCGACTTCGACCGGGAGCGGCTGGTCAGGTCGCTCAGGACCGACACCCAGGTATGGGCGGAGTGCTTCGGCGCGGCCCGGGACGCCACCGGGCTCGAGGTCGAGCGCAACGTCCTGCGCTACCGGCCGGCGTCCGTCGTCGTCCGGGTCTCGGCGCAGGCGTTCGACTGGCAGGTGCTCCGGGTGTTGGCGGCCGGGGTCCGGAGCGGGGCCGGGCTCAGGTTCTCGGTCGTCGGGTCGGCCCGGACGGCGCTGCTCGACACCCTGTCGGACCTCGGGGTGCCCTGGAAGGTCGAGACCACGGCGCAGTGGCACCAGGCCGTTCGGGCGGACCGACCGGAGCGGGTCCGGCTGCTGGGGGAGGATGCCGGGGCGTTGCTGGCGGCGATCGACGGATGCCCGGCGGTCGCCGTCCACGACCAACCGGTGACCGAGGCCGGGCGCCTGGAGCTGAGGCCGTTCCTGGCCGAGCAGGCGATCAGCGTGACGGCCCACCGGTTCGGGTCCCGGGTGCCCCCGGCGGTCTAGGCTGCGGGCGTGCACCTGTCACCGCGAATGGTCCAGCTCGCCACGTTCGTCACCGGTCACAAGGTGACCGTCGGGGCGATGGTGGTGTGGGTGGCCGACGGGGAGCTGCTGCTGGTCCGCAGCAAGCACGGCGAGCGTCGGTGGGGCTTCCCCGGAGGCTCCCTCGACAAGCACGAGGACCCGATCGACGGTGCCCGACGCGAGCTGCTCGAGGAGACCGGTCTGGGCTGCGCGCTCACCGACCTCGAGCTCGTCGGCGCCCACGTGCAGGAGCACGGTCGCCACCTGGACACGATCTTCCGGGTCCTGCTGCCCAAGCCGGTGACTGCCCCCGTCACCGACGACACCTTCGAGATCGCCGAGATCGGTTGGTGGCCGCTGGACGCGCTGCCGCCGTTGCGCACCGAAGCCGAGACCGCGCGGCAGCGTTACCCCGGTCTGCTGGACCCCACTGCTCGCTGAGGTGCCGGCACCCTAGTCGTCGGCGGGGTACCTGCGGAGCGCGGTCGTCGCCGGAACGTAGAGCGGGTGCCGGGGGTGCCCGGTCTTCGTGGTCCCCAGACACTCCAGGACCGGCCCGGTCACGGTTCCGAGCAGGCCGACCACGACGGCCCCGCGTTCACCGAGCCGCCCGTGGTTGCCCCACGCGGCGACGCGGTGCCTCGCTGAGGGCGGCAGTGCGGACAGGGCCGCGTCGTTGTCCGGACCGTTCGGGTCGGCGTGGTCGTACAGCTCACGCGGGTTCGTGGCCCGGAGCGCGAAGATGTTCGCGACGACCAGGCCGCCAGCACCCCATGATCTGGCGAAGCCCGCGCAGCGCCGGACCGTCGGGTCGAACACCTCAGCCGTCGCGGTCGACGGGTTCAGCATCACGAAGACCGCCGGGGGGCGCCCGGCGTCCCAGGTACGGCTGAGCAGGTAGCGGTGCTGCTCGTCGGGGGAGAACACCGCGCTGGCGGCGCCCCACGCGTCCGAGGTCGCGGTGGTCAGCAGCAGGTGAGGACGAGGCTCGAGGAAGCGGGCGATCCAGCCGGGGACGCCATCGACCAGGGCCCGGTCCGGGATTGGGCGCGGCACCCTACGACTGCTCAGCTGCCGCCGGCCGGGAGCTCTTCGAGCAGGACGTCCGGCTTCTCCCGGGCCGCGTTGTTCGCTCGCCACTTGTCGATGAACAGCGCCAGGTAGGTGCCGTCGGAGCGTTGCAGCACCTCGGCACCGCGGACCCCGGCCAGCTCCTGGGCCCCGGCAGCATCGGTACGGCGCGCCACCCCGTAGTCCAGCCGGGACAGCCGGATGGGGGAGTTGAACTCGTTCGCCATCCGTTCCTCGACGACCTCGAACTGCAACGGCCCGACCGCCGCGAGAACCGGGCTCTGGTCGCCGCGGAGGTCCGAGCGCAGCACCTGGACGACGCCCTCCTGGTCGAGCTGGTCGATGCCCTTGCGGAACTGCTTGTACCGGCCGATGTCCTTGGCGCTCACCGACATGAAGTGCTCGGGCGCGAAGCTGGGAACCGGGGGGTAGTCGATCCGCTCGCCCTCGTAGATGGTGTCGCCGACCCGCAGGGTGGTGGCGTTCACCAGGCCGATGATGTCTCCGGGTGCCGCGGTCTCGACCGAGGTGGTCTCGCGGCCGAACATGGCCTGGGCGAACTTGGTGGCGAACGGACGTCCGGTCGACGCGTGGGTGACCACCATCCCGCGCTCGAACGTGCCGGACACGACCCGGGCGTACGCCAACCGGTCGCGGTGCGAGCTGTTCATGCCGGACTGCACCTTGAACACGAACGCACTGAAGTCGTCGCTGACCTGACGGACCGAGCCGTCGACGCCCGGGGTCGCACTCGGGCCCGGGGCGAGGTCGAGCAGCAGGTCGAGCAGCTGGGCGACGCCGAAGTTCTGCAGCGCCGAGGCGAACATCACCGGAGTGGTCTCACCGGCCAGGAAGCGCTCCTGGTCGTGGTCGGCCTCGTCCAGGGTGAGCAGCTCGTGCTCGTCGACCGCGTTGGCCCAGACGGCTGCGTCGTTCTCGTCGACCTCGGACGCGGACATCCGTCGTTCAGGCGCCCTGGTCGCGCCGCCGGCGGTCCGGGTGTACTTCACGAACTCACCCGTACGCCGGTCCAGCACCCCGCGGAAATCGCCGGCCTCGCCGACCGGCCAGGTCAGGGGAGTCGGACGCAGCTTGATCTGCTCCTGGATCTCGTCCATCAACCCCAGCGGCGAGAGGCCCGGGCGGTCCCACTTGTTGATGACGGTGATCACCGGGATGCCGCGCAGCGCGCAGACCCGGAACAGCTTCAGCGTCTGGGGCTCGAGGCCCTTTCCGGCGTCGACCAGCATCACGGCCGAGTCGACGGCCGACAGCACCCGGTAGGTGTCCTCGGAGAAGTCACTGTGTCCGGGGGTGTCGACGAGGTTGATGACGTGGTCGCGGTAGACGAACTGCAACGCAGCGGAGGTGATCGAGATGCCGCGGGCCTTCTCCATCGCCATCCAGTCCGACACCGTCGCCCGGCGGTCGCCCTTGCCGTGCACGGCGCCGGCCTCGGTGATCACCCGGGCGTGCAGCGCCAGCGCCTCGGTGAGCGTCGACTTGCCGGCGTCGGGGTGGCTGATGACGGCAAAGGTACGGCGGGGGCGTTTGTCGGACACCGGATGAATTTACCGGGTTCCCGAGGCCTGCGCCGACGCCGGATCGGTACTGAGCACCCGGACGGCCAGCGACGTGGTCGCCTCGACGTTGAGGTAGCCGACCACCCGGGTGACCCGCTCGGGGTTCAGGGGGAGCAGCCCCGGGGTGCCGGGGACGTCCGGGGTGAGCCCGAGGTCGAGGTCGTCGCGGCCCGCCATGATCCGGATGTTGAAGTCGTAGCGCTCCCGGGCCCCGGGGGCGCTCAGTCGTCGGACGACGGTTGCGCCCATCTTGCGGGCGCCGGTCTCGGTCGCCCACGCGTCCAGGGTCGCGGCGAGCACCCGGCCCGCGTTCTGGTCGATGTCGGTCCAGACGTCCCGCATCGAGCCGACCTGGGCGAAGATGGCCGCCGCCGTCTTCTCGCCGATCCCCGCGACCCCGGGGAGGTTGTCGCTGGCGTCTCCGCGCAGGGCGGCGTACTCCAGGTAGTTCTCGGCCGCGACCCCGTACATCGCGAACAGCCGCCGCGGGTTGAGCAGCGGAGACCCGTTGATGCCACCGTTGATCAGCCGCAGGACCTGGGTGTGCTCGCTGATGTGTGCGAAGGCGTCCCGGTCGGACGTGATGATCACGCAGTTCCAGTCGTTCGCGACTGCCCAGGTGGCGCCGGACGCGTTGACGTCGTCAGCTTCGAGGCCCGGTGGGGTCAAGGTGGCCAGGCCGAGTGCGTCCAGCAGGGCGCCGGCGCGGTCGAGCTGGTCGACCAGCGCTGCGTCCTTCTCGGCGCGGCCGGCCTTGTAGTCGGGGTAGAAGTCCGAACGCACCGAGGACGTTCGGTCGTCGAGCCCGAAGATCACCGCGTCGGGGGCGAACGACTCGATCGCCTCGAGGATCTGCCGGAGCATCCCGTGCAGGGCCCAGGCCGGGCGCCCGGACCGGTCCGTGATCCCGGTGTGGGCACGCGCGTGGTGGTTGCGGTGCAGCAACGAGGGTGCGTCGACCACGAGCAGCAGCTTGCGGGGACGGTCGTCAGAGGTAGCCATGGGGATTCCGGCCATCGTAGAGGCCCACCGTCGTCGTCACCTCCCGGAGGGTTTGGGTCCGCTGGCTAGGTTCGGCCTGGGACGTCGCGACGGGTCTGCGACGTGGGAGGGGAGTCCGAGCACCGAACCCCGATCAAGGAGATCCACCGATGCAGCACCGACGTACCACCTCAGTCCTGGCGCGCCTCGGCGTTGCCGCCGTCACGGCCGGAGTCGTGTTCTCCGTCCTCACCGGTCCGGCGCAGGCCGCCACCGGCAACGCCTACGCGCTCGACCAGTCCGGCAAGCTCTACACCTTCTCGGTCAGCGACCCGAGCAGCGCCACCAGCGTGAAGATCTCCGGTCTGGCCGACGAGGCCAGCATCCTGGGCATCGACGAGCGGCCCGCCACCGGAGCCCTCTACGCGCTGGTCAAGGAGCCGACCGGTTCGCTCAGCGCCTACACCGTCGACCCGAGCACCGGAGCCGCCTCGCTCGCCTTCGCGCTGGTCAGCACCACCGGAGCGCCGGTGCTCGCCGACGGGGCGAAGTTCGGGGTCGACTTCAACCCCGCGGCGGACGCGCTGCGGATCACCAGTGACGCCGGCCAGAACCTCCGTGCCCTGCCCAGTGCCCGGGTGGCGGCAGGAGCAGCCCGGGTGATCGGCACGACGTTCGTCGACGGCACCCTGAGCTACGACCCGGTGACGGCGACGTCGCGCGCGGTGGCAACCGGGATCAACGCCTCGGCCTACACCAACAACGCGGTGACCACGGGCGGCACCACGACGCTGTTCAACATCGACACCGACCGGACCGACCTGACCGTCCAGACACCGCCGAACGACGGCACCCAGGCGAAGGTGGCCGACCTGGCCCTGGGAGGCCGCGCGGTCAGCGGTTTCGACATCAGCAACGTCGGCGGGACCAACGTCGGCTACCTGGCGACGTCCTCGACGAGCGACTCCAAGGTCCGCGGCCGCAAGTTCAGCCAGCTCTGGGTGGTCGACCTGACGACCGGTGGGCTCACCTCGGTCGGTTTCTTCGGCGACAACAAGATCGTCGACATCGCCATCGACACCCCCGGTCCGGCCTGACCGACGAGGCTGAGCGGAACGCCTCGGTTGCCACGTACGCCGGGTTCTCGATGAACCTCCACCGGGCGTACGTGGCAACCGGCGAGGCAGCCCAGGGACGGTCTACGCCCTCCGGATCCGGATCCCGATCGATGCCTCTGAGCCGCGGGGTCTCGCTGTGGTCGAGCACCTTGGCGCGAACCATCGCCCCAAAGGGGGTGACTTTCGTCGTCTGCTCCCACGACGCCGGCGACCGGCCCGCAGCGAGGTCCCGCTCGGCCTTGCGGGTGGGGCCGGTCGTCCCTGAGCGCGTGGCTTCCGGCACTGCCTGCCGACGGTGCGGCGGGTCCACGCTGGAGCCATGAACATCGTCCACGCGGCAATCGCAACGTCCTTCCGGCACGCGCAGTGCCTGCACTGCGGGCACGAGATCCTGCTCGCTCGACACGTCGGTTGGATCGAGCTGTACCCGGGTGAGAGCTACGACATCTGCCCGGACGACGAGGATGGCCGGCACCAGCCCGACCTGGAGTCGGACACAGAGCTTCCGTACTGGATGACCCAGGAGACGCAGCGCTGCGTCTCCGCGCGACTTCCCGACGTCTCCTAGGGGTCGTGATGACACCACCGGACGCACCGGCAACGAACCAGGACGGCACCTCTGCGGACGGTCGTCACCCGCTCGCGATGGTCTACGGCGGCGGCGGTGTCGTCGGGATCGCCTACACGTCCGGGGTGGCCGCTGGGCTTCGTGCTGCGGGGATCGAGGTGGCCGCAGTGCCCGCACTCGGGACGTCCGCCGGATCGTGGACCGCTGCTGCGCTCGCGCTCGGGCTGCCCTACCAGGACCTGGCAGCGCTGCCCGTCCCGGCGCTGCCCTCACGGCGTCCCGGTGTCCTGGCCGACGTCGCCCGCCAGGTCTTCGGGGAGGCGACCCACCCGCTGGTGTCGGTCTCGGCCGTGCACGTCCGGTCGGGGCGACGCCACATCCTCGACGGTGGAACCTTCCCGCTGGCCGATCTGGTGGCCGCCTCGTCGGCGGTCCCCGGCCTGCTCCCTCCGCATCGTGTCGACGGTCGGCTCTACATCGATGGAGGGATGTGGTCGGCGACGTCCGTCGACGCCGCCGCGATCGCCGACCGGGTGATCGTCGTCGCGCCCCTGGCGGGCCGGGTCATGGGGCCGATGGGACGCGTCGCGGGGGCTCTGCTCGAGCGCGAGCTCGGCCGGTGGAGAGATCGGCACCCGACTTCGGACATCCGCATGATTCGTCCTCACCGCGCGATGGCCCGGATCATCGGCGTCCGACCGCTGGCGCTGTTCGACGCGGAGCGAGCAACGGAGATCCACTCCCTCGCCTACGAGCAGGGAGCGCGGTGGGGTGACGAGATCCAGAGCACCGCTACGCCGGACGGGCCCCCTCCTGATCAGTTCGGGCGCGTTGCCTAGTCGGCCTCCGGAGTCGATGGCCTGCTGGACCGTCACGGGGCTGTCCGGAGGTCGCGATCGGGTCCGTTCGAGCTGGCGCGACGTCCCCGAGCCCTGCGCCGGACGAGGTGCTGGTGGGTGTGTCGGTCTGCGGGGTGTGCCGGACCGACCTCCATCTCGCCGACCACGACCTGCGCCCGTCCGGGCCTGGGATGGTTCCCGGCCACGAGGTCGTCGGCGAGGTGGTGGCCCTCGGCGAGCACGCCCGCCGGTTCCGGATCGGGATCGCCTGGTTGCGGCGTACCTGCGGCGTCTGCCGTGCTTGCCGACGAGGGCGCGAGAACCTGTGCCGGGCCTCGGAGTGCACCGGGTGGAGCCAGGACGGGGGCTTCGCCGAGTACGCCGTTGTCCCGGAGGCCTTTGCCTACGTCCTCCCGCCACAACCGTCCCTTGCGACGAGACCCTGAGAGGGACGGACATGGGTCAGAACGACAACCCGACAGCGGGCAACGCTCTGTACGGCCTCGGCGTCCTGGGCGCCTGGGTGTACTTCTGGCAGCAGGCGGACGGCTTCGGGGAGCACGTCCTCGCGGTGGTGGAGGGTGTCCTCTGGCCGGCGCTGATGGTCTTCGACGCCTTCAGCCGCCTGCGCTGAGACCGCGCCGGGACCGTGCGTGAGGGTCCAACGGTCCCGACGTGGGCCCGTACGGCCCTGCTGTGGGTTCCCGGGGCGCCACAGGATGGTGGCAGGCCACATCGATCGAGGAGCCAGGATGGGTGAGCTGCACACGTTGTCCGAGGCGCAGTGCCGGGGACTCCTCACTGACGCCTCGACCGGACGGGTCGCCGTGGTCGCCCCCGACGGGCCCCACATCGTCCCGGTGAACTTCGCACTGGTCGACGAGAGCCTGGTCTTCCGGACGAGTCCCTTCACCCTCCTCGCCAGCTACGCCGAGGTCGGCACCATCGCGTTCGAGGTCGACCACACCGACGCCACCACCCGGACCGGCTGGAGCGTGGTGGCACGGGGGAGAGCGACGGTGGTCCGCGACAGTGCGGAGCTGGCGCACATCAGGAGGGTCTGGGAGCCGATGCCGTGGGCGGCAGGAGAACGCAACCTGCACCTCCGCCTGAAGTACACCGAGCTGTCCGGTCGCAGCCTGAGCGGGCTGGACGCGGGGCCTGGTCGGTGGTTCCTGTCGGGTGCCTGAACGTCTGACGGTCGGACCGACCGACCCGGTACCGAAGGGTCCGGTTGGCAGGGTCGGGTGACCGGTCGGCCCTGGGCGACTGCCGACAGCTCCAGCAGGGTTGGTGACATGAGCAACGTCCGCCCTCTTCGTGACCGGCCGCAGGCCCAGCCCGACCGGACCTGGAGCGTGCGCCTGGAGTTCCACCGCGCTGAGTCCGTGACGAAGGTGTCCGCCTTCCTGGACGTCGGCGACCGCCACGAGCTCACGGCAACCGGAGTGGCCTACGTCGAGAGGGGGCGGGACGGGCTGGACGACGTCGGGTTCGGGCTTGCGGCAGCGGGCGCGCTGTCCCAGCTCGCCCACTTCCTGGTCGAAGCCGCCGCGAACGACGTCGGCGGTCACCGCCGGGATCCAGGCTCCCTCGACCCATGAGGCCGGTGCGCCGCGCAGCTAGCCTGCTGCTGCTCGCCGTCACGGTCACCGCCGTCGGCGGGGACCAGGGCCCCCGGCAGCCCACCCCACCGCTCGGCGCGGTCGAGTCCGCCTGGATCCGCGCAGATCCCTCGGACGCTGCGACCGGGACCTTTCGGTACCTGCCGATGACGCACCCGGACCTCCTGCCGGTTCCCGGCACCGTCTTGGTCAGCTACAGCCAGAACTACGCCGACTACTCCGTGGTCCAGGAGGACCCGCGCAGGTACCGACCGCGGTTCCTGCGCCTCGCGCTGTCGGAGTGGCAGGACGGGCCGCTCAGCGGAGTCGACGGGGGACCTTGGGCCTGGAAACGGGGGACGTTCGCCAGGTCGGGAAGGATCCCACCGGTACCAGCGCCGGCCAGCGACCGCGGTCTACGGTCGGGGTGTCGGAACGCGTCGCCCGGGCTCCCGATTGCCCGGGACTGCCGCTGGTCGGTGCAACAGGCCCGGCCCTCTCCGACGTCCGATGCCCCCAGGACGCCCATTCCCCGGGGGCATCGGTGATCTGGAGGTCTGCGGGATCTTCCTGGGACTGGTGACGGTTGGACGTGGTCGAGGGGTCGTTCGCCCGTGTCGCGCCAGCTGCGAGCGGTGGACGCTCAGATCATGACTTCATCCGCAGGTTCCCCGGGCTCCGTCGTCGTCGGCTACGACCGTCCTCCCGAGGCGGCGAGAGCGCCTCAATGGGCAGCAGAGCAGACGTCGGTCGAAGGGCGACCGCTCAGTGTCGTGCACGCGATCTCGCTCGCGACGGGGTACCAGCGGACCGGGACCGGCGCCGGCTACCTCGACCCCGGGACGACCGGCAGATCCCCGCACGCGTCCTGCCCGGTCGCCGTCGTGAGCGACGTCCACGACCTCGCGGAGGTGTCCCGGTGAGACGGCTGGTGGTCCTCGGGGCCGGCACCGCGGGCACCATGGTCGTCAACCAGCTCCGGCCCCGTCTCGACAGCGAGGAGTGGTCGATCACGGTGGT
The DNA here is from genome assembly GCA_026392455.1 of Propionibacteriales bacterium. GTDB lineage: Bacteria > Actinomycetota > Actinomycetes > Propionibacteriales > Nocardioidaceae > Marmoricola. The sequence goes on from JAPLCB010000004.1 coordinate 403,304, forward strand.
CGACCAGGACGACCAGCACCACTACCAACCCGGCTACCTCTACGTGCCGTTCGGCAGGTACGAGCGCAACGAGATCGTGCGCAACCGGCACCACTTCATCCCCGACGGAGTGGACCTGGTCCTGGCCGAGGTCTCGCGCATCGACACCGAGGAGAACCAGGTGATCCTCCACGGCGGCAGGGAGCTGCCGTACGACTACCTGGTCATCGCCACGGGGACGACGCCACGGCCCGGCAAGACACCGGGACTGGTCAGCTCGCAGTGGCGTCGGAGCATCTTCGACTTCTACACACTGGACGGCGCCGAAGCCCTCGCCGCCGCTCTGCAGGTCTTCGAGGGTGGCCGGGTGGTCGTGCACGTCACCGAGATGCCGATCAAGTGCCCTCCTGCCCCGCTCGAGTTCACCTTCCTGCTCGAGGCGTGGCTCCGGAAGAACGGCCTGCGCGAACGAACCACGCTGGTCTTCGTGACGCCGCTCGACGGCGCGTTCACCCAGCCCACCGCGTCGCGGATCCTGGGCGGTCTGCTGGCTGACCGCGGCATCGACCTGGTCACGGACTTCCTCGTCGAGCGGGTCGATCCCGAGCGGAAGACGCTGATCAGCTACGACGGGCGCGAGGTGCCCTTCGGCATGCTGGTCACGGTGCCGCTGAACATGGGCGCCGACTTCGTGGCCCGGTCAGGCCTGGGTGACGAGCTGCACTACGTGCCGGTCGACCCGCACACCTTCCAGTCGAAGGCCCACCCGAACATCTTCGCGCTCGGCGACGCGTCCAACATCCCGGCGTCCAAGGCCGGCTCCGTGGCGCACTTCTCGGTCAACACCTTCGTCGGCAACTTCATCGAGCTTGCCGCCGGCCTGCCGATGACCGGATCCTTCGACGGTCACACCAACTGCTTCGTCGAGACCGGGGACGACAAGGCGCTGCTGATCGACTTCAACTACGAGACCGAGCCGCTGCCGGGCAAGTACCCCCTCCCGGTCGTGGGCCCGCTCAGCCTGCTCAAGGAGACGCACGCCAACCACCTGGGCAAGCTGGCGTTCCGCCAGCTGTACTGGAACGTCCTCCTGCCGGGTCGACCGCTGCCCCTGCCGGTGAAGCTCTCCCTGCGCGGCAAGGAACAGCCGTACCCGGCCGACGAGCTGGAGCCGACGCCGTGACCCGACCACGACCATCGGCGGGACGGTCGCCCACCTCGATCCGGAAGGATTCCACGAGGATCCGCAGGAGTGGTCCCAGCAGCTGAGCTGGCCCCGGCCCTTGCGGCTCAGGTCGGCAAGGATCCTCAGCGCCACGGGACTTTCGTCCGCGGGGTCGAGCCCTCCGGCCCTGCTGGAACGCTCCTGGAGCACGCAGGATTGCTGCATGAGAGAAGCCAGTCCACGCGTCCCACGTCCGCGGGCGAGCCCGGACCGGAGTTCAATACCGGTTCGAATCCGCGAGCACCTCGTCGTCGGCGTCGACGGGTCGCCGGCGAGCGTCGGGGCCCTCGCCTGGGCCCTGCGCCACGCAGCCGACCATGACTGCACCCTCGAGGTGATCACCGCGTGGCCCCTCGGGTCCGCGGTCTTCGTCCACGAGGTGCCGGGCCACTTCTCCGAGGCGCGCTGGAAGGCGGTGCAGGCCCAGGCGCAGGCGATGGCGTACGTCAAGTCGTTGGTCGAGGTCGCGCCGCCGTACACCAGCCGGATCGAGAACGCGCCGGCGCTGGACGCTCTGGTCGACGCTGCGACACGTGGTCACCTCCTCGTCCTCGGGTCCGACCGCGACCCGACGGGCGCGGGCGCGGACGAGTTCACCGTCCCGCACCTTCCGCTGACCACGCGGGTGCAGCGGCTGGCGACCTGTCCGGTGGTGCTGATCCCTCACGAGCTGGACCTCGATGTCGACGAACAGCCCCACGCGGACCAGGCCAGCGTCACGGAACCTCCTGCGACAGTCGGCTGACGGCTGCGCGGGTGCGCCGACGCCAGCGCAGGAGTTCGTCCACCCCCCAGACCAGGACCGGGAACGGCGCCACCAGCAGGAGCTGCCACCAGGTCACGCCCGTCGTGTCGAAGACGGACTGGACGCTGGGAACCCAGATGATCACCGCGGTGACGAGCAGCTCGGCCGCGATGGCCAGCAGCAGGAGCGGGTTGCTGAAGAAGCCGATGCTGCGCAGGGACGCCAGCTGCGACCGGGCGGCGATCGCCATACGTCGGAGCCGTCCAGGACCAGGGAGGCCAACCTCCGGTCCTCAGGCATCCTCCGCATGACGACGAGGTGCTCGGCGACCACGCCCGCCGGGTCCAGCACGTCGGAGACACCGAGGTACACGTCCGGCGCGAGCCGGCGGTTGAGCTGCACCTCGTGCCGGCACACCTCGAGCCTGCGCTCGAGGGTGGAGAAGTCGAGGAAGCCGAGATCGACCGGCTTCTTGACCTTCAGGGCGAGCCCGTCGAGCAGGACCACCACGGCCGAGTGCGTCTCGCGCACCGACGCGTAGGGGAGCCACTGCAGCCCTCCCGCTTCCTGGTCACCGGGGGGTGCGTTCGTCACGACGTCCGGTGCCGGGCGAGCTGCTGCTCGGGCAGGGCCGAACGCGAACCAGCCGCCTCGAGCAGCATCCGCCACTCGGCGGCTGCCACCGTCCTCTGCACGTCGTGGAACGCGTCCGGGTTGACCGAGATGGAGGTGATCCCGCGTCTGACCAGGTGCTCGGCGAACTCGGGCTGGTTCGACGGTGCCTGGCCGCACAGCGACGAGGTGATCCCGGACTCCCGGCACGCGTCCAGGATCCGGTCGATGAGGTCGAGCACCGCGGGGTCCGACTCGTCGAAGAGGTCTTCGCAGATCGTGGAGTCCCGGTCCACGCCCAGCGTGAGCTGGGTCAGGTCGTTGCTGCCGATCGACACGCCGTCGATGCCCATCCGGGCGTAGGTCGGGATCCAGTACGCGACCGAGGGGACCTCGGCCATCACCCAGACCGGGAGCGAGGACGCCGTCGGGTGTGCGCGCACCTGGTCCAAGCACCGCTGGAGCTCCCAGGCGGTCCGGACGAACGGGATCATCAGCCGGAGGTTCGGCGTCTCGGCTGCCACCCGACCGAGGACGTCGAGCTCGAGCTCGAACAGGTCGGGCTCCCGGATGTAGCGGAAGCAACCCCGGTAGCCGATCATCGGGTTCTCCTCGTGCGGCTCGAACCTGTCGCCGCCCTCGAGACCCCGGAATTCGTTGGAGCGGAAGTCGATGCTGCGGTAGACCACCGGCCGGGGTGAGAAGGCCCGGGTGATCCGGAGCAGCGAGGCGGCCATCTGGTCGACGAACGTCTGCTGCTCCCCGCGCTCGACGAGCAGGCGCGGATGGACCCCACCGAGGGCGTCCGCGACCATGAACTCGGCGCGCAGCAGTCCGACACCGTCGACCGGCATCGCGGCGACCTCCTCGGCGTGCTCGGCGACGGCGAGGTTCACGTACAGCCTGGTCGCCGTGGCCGGGGGCGACGCGGTCACCTCGGCGGACGCAGCCACGGGCGTCTCGGTCCGCTGGGCCGGCACCTGGAGTCCGGCGGTCACCGTTCCGCGGGTTCCGTCCACGGTGACCACCTGGCCGTCGTGGAGGACCGAGGTGGCGTCGCCGGTGCCCACCACGCACGGGACCCCGAGCTCGCGGGAGACGATCGCGGCATGACAGGTGACGCCGCCCGCGTCGGTGACCAGTGCGCCCGCGCGGCGCATCACCGGCATCCAGTCCGGACTGGTCATCGCGGCGACCAGGATCTCGCCGTCCTGGAACTGGTCGCCCTGCGACGGCGAGACCAGGATCCGGACCACCCCGGTCGCGATGCCGTGCGAAGCGCCCAGGCCGTCGGCCAGGACCGAGGTGGCGTCCGGGGACGCCCCGGCGGCTGACCTCGAGCTCTGGAGGGTGGTGATCGGGCGCGACTGGACCAGGAAGGTCGAGCCGCCTGCTGCGGCCCACTCGATGTCCTGGGGCTTGCCGTAGTGCTCCTCGACCTGGACGGCGAGTCGAGCGAGGGCGAGGACGCCTTCGTCGTCGAGCACCCGGGTCGAGGCCTCCGCCGGCGTCACGTCCTGGTCGAGGTCCGCGCCGTCCGGGCCGCGGACGATCTTGGTGCTCTGGCGCCCGATCCGGACGTCGAGGACCGTCGGGCCGGCCTTGGCCACCACGTAGGTGTCCGGCTCGACCGCACCGCTGACGATCGACTCGCCCTGACCCAGGACGGCTTCGACGATGATCCGGTCCGTCGCACCGCTCATCGGGTCCGCGGTGAACATGATCCCGGACCGTTCCGAGGCGATCATCTCCTGGACGACGACGCCCATCAGAGGCTCGCCCGCCAGGTCGCCCTGGGCGCGGTAGGAGATCACCCGTTCGCCGTACAGCGACGCCCAGCAGTCCTGGAGCCGGTCGAGCAGGTCCGCGGGGCCGACGTTGGTGAAGGTGGCGTTCATCCCGGCGAACGAGGAGTCGCCCGCGTCCTCGGTGGTTCCGGACGAGCGGACGGCGACGCGCACCTCCTGGCCGAGCTCCTGGTAGGCCTTGGTGACGGCTGCGGCCGTCTCGGCAGGGACGGGACAGGCCCGGACGATCGCCTGCGCGGCAGCGGCGCCCTCGGCCAGGGAGACTGGATCGCCCGGATCGATGTCCGCCACCAGCCGGGTGAGCCGCTGGCGCGCCCCTGACCGGACGAGGGCGTCGAGGAATGCGTCGCTGGTGACCACGAAGCCGCGCGGCACGGGCAGCCCGGCCCGGGTCAGCTCACCCAGGTTCGCACCCTTGCCGCCGACCGCGAGGACGTCGGTGAGACCGATCTCGTCGAACCAGAGCACCGGGAGTCCGGTGCTCGGTTCGTCGGCTCGCCGGCCGGTCACGAGACTTCGGCGATCAGACGGGTGGCGTCCGCGAGACGGCAGGTGTAGCCCCACTCGTTGTCGTACCAGCCGAAGACCTTGACGAACCGGCCGGCCGCCTGGGTGAGCGCGCTGTCGAAGATGCACGAGGCGTCGTCCCCGATGACGTCGGAGGAGACCAGCGGCTCGTCGGCGTACCGGAGCAACCCGGCCAACCGACCGCTGTCGGCGGCCGCGCGGAAGGCGTCGTTGACCTCCGCCACGGTCACCTCGCGTGCGAGCAGCACGGCCAGGTCGACCAGCGAGCCGTCGACCACGGGCACCCGGAGCGCCACGCCGTCGAGGCGTCCGGCGAGCTCGGGCAGGACCTCGCCCACGGCGCGCGCGGCCCCGGTGGTGGTCGGGATGATGTTGACCGCCGCGGACCTGGCGCGACGGGCATCCTTGTGCGGTCCGTCGAGGAGGTTCTGGTCGCCGGTGTAGGCGTGCACGGTGGTCATGAAACCGTGGTCGATCCCGAAGGCGTCGTGCAGGACCTTGACCATCGGCGCGACGCAGTTCGTGGTGCAGGACGCGTTCGAGATGACCTCGTGCAGGTCCCGGTCGTACATCTCGTCGTTGACGCCCATGACGACGGTGAGGTCGACGTCCTTGCCGGGGGCCGAGATCAGAACGCTGTGGGCACCGGCACGCAGGTGTCCGGCTGCCGCGTCGCGGGTCCGGAACTTGCCGGTGCACTCCACGACGACGTCGACGTTGTGCTCCGCCCACCCGATCAGGTCGGGGTCGTGCAGGGCGCTGACGGTGATCTTCTGGCCGTCCACCAGCAGCACGTCCCCGTCGACCTGGACCTCCTTGGCGTACCGGCCGAAGGTGCTGTCACGGCGCAGCAGCCGGGCGATCGTGGCGATGTCGGTGACGTCGTTGACCGCGACGACCTCGATGTCGTCGGTTCCCGCGGCGTAGCGGAGGAATGCCCGGCCGATCCGGCCTGCTCCGTTGATACCTACACGAATGGTCATCAGGTCTCCCAGGTGTACGCAGTCTCAGGTCGCACAGGTCCGTGCTCTCGTACCGAGCCTGTGCCCCGGGCGGAGGAGTCGGCAGGGTCGTTGGTCACGTTCCGCGGGTCCGAGGGTCATCGCGACCCGGGACGGGGTCGCGGAACCGGGTGCAGGTGACCCGACACGCTGCTGCCGACCTGGGAGAGCCGGTGGGTCCAGCCGCGAACAGGTGCGAGCGTCGCTTCCAGGACGCCGAGCTGGGTATCGAGGGCGCCGAGCTCGGCGCTGATCGCCTCGATGCTGAGCCGCTGGGCGTGGAGCTCGGCCAGGACGACGTCGATCTCGGCCGTGAGCGCGGGCACCAGGTCGACCAGGTCCCCGATGGCGTCGGCTGCGCCGGCCAGGCTCTCGGCGGCCTGGCGAGGGAGCAGGTCCAGGACGTCGGCACCGGTGGAGGCGGCGAGCCCGCGGAGGTGGACGAGCTCGTCCACGACGGCGTCCAGCGCGACCTGGAGCGCGCGGGCCGGAGCCTGGGTCATGCCGGTGATGTCCACGGAACCTCCTAGATCTCTTCCGGCACCATGGCGATGGCAGCTCAGCCTGGCGAACCCGATCCTGCTGGCCGCTGTCGGGGGCTCGTTCGCGCTCGCCGTCGCGGGCGTCTACCTGCCTGTCCTGCAGTCGTTGCTGGGGACCGAGCCTCTCGCCGCCGCCGACCTGGCTGTCTGCGGCGCCGTCGCGGCCGTCGGCTGGCTCGCAGCCCGGGCGACCTCGCAGGGCGTGGGTCGTTGGGCCCACGGTCCGAGGTCGGTCGCCTCTACCTCGGGAGTCGCGGCGGTCTGACGCTGGTGGGGACCTACTACTCATCGGAGGACGATCATGAAGGCACTCGTGTACGGCGGCCCCGGGCACCGGGCCTGGACCGATGTTCCGGATCCGGCGATCAAGGACCCCGAGGACGCCGTCATCCGGGTCGACGCCGTCACCATCTGCGGCACGGACCTGCACATCCTCAAGGGCGACGTCCCGGAGGTGGAGGTCGGTCGCGTCCTCGGGCACGAAGCGGTGGGGACCGTCCTGGAGGTCGGGAGCGGTGTCCGCAGCATCACGGTCGGGCAGCGGGTCCTCGTCTCCTGCATCAGCTCCTGCGCACGCTGCCGCTTCTGCCGGGTCGGCCAGTACGGACAGTGCCTCGGCGGGGGTGGCTGGGTCCTGGGCCACACCATCGACGGCACCCAGGCCGAGCGCGTCCGGGTTCCGTTCGCCGACGGTTCCCTGCACGTTCTTCCCGACGGCGTCACCGACGAGGCCGCGGTCCTGCTCGCCGACATCCTGCCCACGTCCTACGAGGTCGGGGTCCTCGCCGCCCAGGTGTCCCCGGGCGACACCGTCGTCATCGTCGGGGCCGGTCCGATCGGGTTGGCCGCCGTGCTCACCAGTCGTCTGTACGGACCGTCGCACGTGATCGTCGTGGACTCCTCGGCGCGTCGCCGGCAGCTCGCCCTGGATCTCGGTGCCGACTCCGTCCTCGGCCCGGACGAGGACGTGCGGGCGTTCGTCGATGCGCGCACGGGCGGCCTGGGTGCCGACGTCACCATCGAGGCAGTCGGTCTCCCGGCGACCTTCGAGCTCTGCGCCGACCTGGTGCGGGCCGGCGGACGGGTGGCGAATGTCGGGGTGCACGGCGCTCCGGTGACCCTGCACCTGGAGAGTCTCTGGATCAAGGACGTCACGATCACCACCGGGCTCGTGGACACCCGCACCACCCCGCTGCTGCTGCGGATGCTCGCCGAGGGCAAGCTCGACGTCTCCGGGCTGGTTACGCACCGGTTCGGCCTCGACGAGATGCAGGACGCCTACGACGTCTTCTCCGCCCCGGAGGAGTCCGAGGCTCTCAAGGTCGTCCTCTTCAGCAGCCAGGGTGTCGCCTGAACGGTCCCGTCCTCGGGTCCTGCCACGGCGGCCCGAAGGTCCCACGGATCGACCCGAACGGCCATGCCTGGGGTCCGGTCCACCCGCTTAGCGTCGGAGTCGTGCCCACGACCTCAGGAGAACCCATGATCGAGTCCGAGACCCCGAAGATCCGCGTCTACCTGCTCGACGACCACGAGATGGTCCGGGCGGGGATCCGGACGTTCCTGGAGGCCGCCGGAGACATCGAGATCGTCGGCGAGTCCGGGTCGGCCGTCGACGCGGGCAACCGGATCCCGGCCGCGCGCCCGGACGTGGCCGTTCTGGACGCCCGTCTGCCCGACGGGTCCGGGATCGACGTCTGTCGCTCGGTCCGTTCGGTCGACCCCAGCATCAAGGCACTGATCCTGACGTCGTACGACGACGACGAGGCACTGTTCTCGGCGATCATGGCCGGGGCGGCGGGCTACGTCCTGAAGGAGATCAAGGGCTCGGACCTGCTCTCCGCCATCCGCAGCGTCGCCCAGGGTCGGTCCCTGATAGATCCGGCGCTCACGGCACGGGTCCTGGAGCGGGTGCGCAACCCGGAGACGACGGCTCCGGAGCTCGCCGATCTCACCGAGCAGGAGATGAAGCTGCTCGCCCTGATCGCCGAGGGGCTGACGAACCGGGAGATCGGCGAGCAGATGTTCCTGGCCGAGAAGACGGTCAAGAACTACGTCTCCAACATCCTGGCCAAGCTCGGCGTGGAGCGTCGTACGAAGGCGGCGGTCATCGCGACCCGGCTCCTCGACGCCAGCGCCCACCGGTGACAGCCGGGTCCGTGCGGGCCCAGATCAGCGGCCGGTGGAAGCCGATCACGGCCGACCAGCCTGCCCGGCCACCCAGCGCTGACGGCAGTTCCAGGTTCACGGCTCGTGGTGCCTGGCTGGTGATCGCGCCGCGACGCTCGACCGGTCCTGGGCCTGTCAGGAGGTCGGGCGCCCGACCAACGGTGCCTGCCAGGTCAAGGTGGTGCCCGGTCCGGCGTTCGGGCTGACCTCCAAGGTCCCGCCCAGCACCTCGGCGCGTTCCCGGAGGTTCCGCAGCCCGCTCTCGTGCCGGTGCTCGGGGATGCCGATGCCGCCGTCGATGATCCGCAGCAGGACGTCGGTCCCGGAGACGGCCAGCTCGACGGCGGCATCCTGGGACCGGGAGTGCCGGGCGACGTTCGACATGCCCTCGCGCAGCACGGCGAGGAGGTGCTCGGCCAGGTCGGGCGGGACCAGGAGGTCGACCGGTCCGTGGGTCCGCAGGGCCGGCGCGAACCCGAGAACCTCGGTGTACTCCGCCAGGATCGCGTGGATCTCGGAGCGCAACGACCCGTGCGACTGCTGCTGCAGGCCGAAGATCGTGGCGCGGATGTCGCTGATCGTCAGGTCCAGGTCCTTGACGATCCCGGTCAGGAAGGCATCCGCGTCGGTGCCGTTCGGCGACGACCGGAAGCTGTCCAGCTTCAGGCCGGTGGCGAAGAGACGCTGGATGACGACGTCGTGGAGGTCGCGCGCGATCCGTGCCCGCTCGGACACGAGTGCCAGGTCCTCCCGGTCCAGCAGGGCCTGCGCCCGGTCGACGGCGAGGCCGGCCTGGTCGGCGAACGCCACGATGAACTCCTGCTGCTCGCGGGCGATCGCGTTGTTCGGGCCTTCGAAGACGGTCAGGAGCACGCTCGGGTCGCCGAGGTGCGCGCGCAGCGGGACGACCAGCGCCGTTCGTCCCTCCAGGTCGACCGCCAACGGGATCGACTGCTGGTCGGACGTGCGGGCGTCGTCGAGGACGCTCCGGACCACGGAGGTCAGGTCGGTGGTGCCGGCCAGGTCCGATGCGGCGATGACCGGGTGCTCGTCGGCGGGGAACTGGATCACAGCCGCGGCGATCGCGCCCGAGGTGCTCCGTGCTCGCCGGGCAACGTGCTCCAGTGCCGCCTCGTGGGCGATCGGGGGCTGCAGCTCGTCGACGAGCCTGGCGGAGGCCTCGAGCCAGCGCCGACGCCGCTCGCTGAGTCCGTAGGCGCTGGCGTTCTCGATGACCAGGGCAGCGGCGTGAGCCAGCGCCTGGACCAGCAGCTCGTCCTGCTCGGTGAAGGTGGGGGCGTGCTGCTTCTCGGTGAGGTAGAGGTTCCCGAAGACGGTGCCGCGGATGCGGATCGCGACTCCGAGGAAGGTCCGCATCGGTGGGTGGTGCGGCGGCATCCCCGACGTCGCGGGATGCTCGGTCAGGTCGTCGAGCCGAAGTGGGTGCGGCTCGTTGATCAGGTGTCCGAGGAGTCCGCGACCGCGGGGAAGGTCGCCGATCAGTCGGTGGGTCTCGTCGTCCATCCCGGTCGTGATGAACTCGGCGAGCCCGCCGTCGCCCCCGATCACCCCAAGGGCGCCGTAGCGCGCGCCGGTCAGCTCGGTGGCTGCCTCCACCAACCGCGAGAGAACGCTGTCCAGGTCCAGGTCGCTGGAGATCTCCAGAACAGCTCGCAGCAGCTCCTGCGAGCCGTCGGTCACCGGGAGCCTGTGGTCCAGGCTGGTCATCCTCCGGCCGCCTGCCCGTGGACGGCCAGGTGCAGCCCGGGGTCGGTCGGTGGGCCGAGCCTCCGTCCGGAGAGCTCGGACCAGCGCACCGCGAGGTAGAGGTTTCGCGACCCCGAGGCCCAGGGCCGCGGCCGCCACGCCTCGTTGATCCGCTGGACCTCGTCCGCGTCGAGGACGGCGTCGGCGCGGCCGCGGGCAACCACGCTCCAGCCGGTCTCGTACTCATCGTCGAAGTGGTCCACCTCGAAGGCGAGCTGTGCGTTCCGCCCGTAGGTCCCCAGGACGCTGTAGGGCGTCGTCCGGAAGACCACCATGTCGTCGACCACCGAGTAGTTCACCGGCACGATGTGCGGGCCGTCAGGGGACGACAGTGCCACCCGGCCGACGACACCGGACCGCAGCAGGCGGTCGCACTCCTCGGTGCTGAGCTCATGGGGCTCTGCCATGGTGGATCACTCCCTCTCTTCCTCCATCGTGGGGCGACGAGGGGTGGAAGGCAGGTGCCGATCGTCCTCGGGAGAGTGCCGATGGGGATACGGCGCGGGGGACCGTGCGCATCTCAGGTCGCTGGCTGGTGGTAGGTCGGCAGGCTCAGCTGGCGCGGCGCGGTCGAGGTTCTGACCTCGGACGTAGCGAGCCTGACCTTGATGTCGACGACAGCGGCGCCCGCGGCGCTGGCCATCACCGGGTTGAGGTCCAGCTCGGTCACCTCGGGAACGTCGCGCGCCAGCTCTCCGACGCCCACCACGAGGCGGACGAGCGCCTCCAGGTCGACCGGCTCCGAACCTCGGTAGCCGTTCAGCAGCGGCCAGATCCGCAACGAGTGCAGGGCCCTGACGGCGTCTCGCGGTGCGACCGGAGGCATCAGGAAGGTCCGGTCGCCGAGGACGTCGATGGCTACCCCTCCGGCGGCCACCATGACCAGCGGACCGAACGTCGGGTGCCGGATCAGACCGACCGCCAGCTCGACCCCGCTCGCCATCGGTTGCACCAGGACACTGGCGGTCCCGCTCGTCAGCCTGGTGCCGAACTCCGCCACTGCGTGCGAAACCGCACGCGCGGAGGTCAGGCCGACCCGCACCAACCCGAGGTCGGTCTTGTGGACCACCTCGGGGTCGGCGACCTTGACCGCAACCGGGAAGCCGAGCCTCTCGGCGGCGGCTGGCGCGTCGGCGGGGTCCTGGACCACCTCGCCCAGCAGGCTGATCCCGTACGGCGTCATCAGGTCGCGCTGGGCGGCCGGATCGATCCAGAGCGCGGCCGCGTCGTGGGTGCGCAGCAGCCCGCGGGCGGTGTCCCGCGCGATCCGCGCCCGGTCGTAGTCGGTCTCGGTCCAGGAGGTGTGCGGTGTTCCCAGCCAGGCTGCGTACCCTGCGGCGTGCCTCAGGGCGGCCAGGGCGTCGTCGAGGCTCCGGAACGTGGTGACACCGGTGGTGTCGGCTCTGGCCAGGTCGATCCCACCCATCCCCACCAGGAGGACCGGTACTCCGCGCTCAGCCGTGCGAGCAGCGGCAACCGCGGAGACCAGCTCCGCGGGATCCGAGACGCTGGTGGCGACAACGGCGACCAGCACGGCGTCGACCTCTCCGCTGGTCAGCAGCAGGTCGAGCACCTTCGCGGCATGCTCGGGGAGGGCGGCGGCTCCCAGGTCCACCGGGTTCCCGACACCGATGGTGCCGTTCACGTGGTCCCGCAACGTCTTCTGCAGGTCGGTCGAGAGCTCCGGAACGACGAGTCCGAGGTCGTCCGCGGCATCCGCGGCCAGGATGCCGATACCTCCGGCATTGCTGACGACACCGACCCGGAATCCCCGGGGGAGCGGTTGCTCGGCCAGCAGGCGCGCCGCGTGGGCGAGCTCGACGATGCTGCGGCAGTGGATGACCCCGGCCTGGGCGAACAGTGCCTCGATCCCGACCGACGAGGTCGCTGCCGCAGCGGTGTGCGACGCCCCGGCGCGGGCACCACCGGTCGAGCGGCCACCGACCACGGCGAGGACGGGCTTGTGCTCGCTGAACCGACGGGCCACCCGGGCGAACTTGGTGGGGTTTTCCAGGGACTCCAGGTACAGGGCCGCAGCCGTGACCCGCAGGTCGCCCTGCCAGGCAGCCAGGAGGTCGGTGCTGCTGACATCGGGCTGGTTGCCCAGGGAGACGAAGGTCCGTACCCCGAGGTCGAGCTCGGCCGCGGTGTCCAGCAGGGCGATGCCGACGCCGCCGGACTGGGACGCGATCGCCAGGCCACCGGAGGGTGGGACGGCCGACGTGAAGGTGGCGTTGAGCCGGATCTCGTCGTCGTTGCACAGGAGTCCCAGGCAGTTGGGTCCGACGAGCCGGATGTCGTGCTCCCGGGCGATCTGCAGCAGCTGGCGCTGGAGCTCGGTCCCGCTCGGACCGAGCTCGCTGAAGCCGGAGGTGATCACGACCGCGGCGGACACGCCGGCCGAGGCCGCGTCCCGCAGGACGTCCACCGTCTGGGGAGCAGGCACCGTGATCACCGCTACGTCGACGTGCTCAGGGATCTCCTGCAGGCTCCGCCGGGTCCGGAGGCCCCCGAGCACCGGCACGGTGGGGTGCACCACGTGCACGCCACCGGTGAAGCCGCCCGTCTGGATCGAGCGGAGGACCGCGTTCCCGATCCCTGCTCCGCCGCTGCTGACGCCGACCAGGGCGACGTTCCTCGGTGCCAGGAGGTGCTGCAGCGACCGCGTCTCGGAGAGACGCTCCCGCTCGTCGGCGGCGTCCAGCGCGGACTCGGACTGTGCCGTGGAGATCTCCCAGACCGACACGGTGCCGAACGATCGCTTGCTGACCGTGAAGCCAGCGTCCGCGAAGACCCGGAGCATCAGGTGGTTCTCGGCGAGAACTTCGGCCGTGAAGGTGCGGATCCCGATCTCTCGCGCTTCGCCGGCCAGGTGCTCGAGCAGCAGGGTGGCGATCCCGAGCCCGTGCGCTTCGTCGGCGACCAGGAACGCGATCTCGGCCTGGTCGCCCTCGAGCTCGGCCGACGCGACACCGACCACGTGCCCGTGCACCCGCGCGACGAACGCCAGGGCCCTGGTCGGACTCTCGGCGAGGAGGCGGGTCGCGTAGACGTGGCCGGTCCGCCGGTTCGCGGTGAAGAAGCGCATCCGCGCGGCGTCGTCGGACACCGAGTCGTGCAGGGCGAAGAGCTCGGTGGCGTCCTCGGGCACCAGCCGGCTGATGCTGGCAATGCTGCCGTCGGCGAGAAGCACGTCGGCGTGGCTCTGGTTCGTCATGGTTCCTCCTGCCCGTCATCCTCACCGAGCTCCGGTCTGCGGGATCAGGGCCGATCGGTCCGAGATCCGGGCCGTCCGGCCGTGCCGCGCGGCGAGTCGGGCGCGCGAGTCTGGTGGTGAGCTCGAGTGCGGCCGCCTGCCGCCCGGCTACGAAGGAGGCAACCATGCTGGTTCACGAGGTGATGACCGCCGATGTGGTCTCGGTCGGGCCGGACACCCCGCTCAAGACGGCTGTTCAGCTGCTCAACCACCACCAGATCACCACGCTTCCGGTGATCGATGAACGCGGCGAGCTGCTCGGGGTGGTCAGCGAGGCCGACGTGCTCGTGGATGCATTCCTGCCCGACCCGCGGGCGCACGGGAAGCCGGTCGACCTGACCGGAGGCCCTGCTTTCGCAACGGTCGGACAGGTGATGAGCCGCCAGGTGCTCACCATCGCTGCGACGGCCGACGTTGCCCAGGCGGCCGACCTCATGCTGGGCACCGTGGTCAAGAGTCTCCCGGTGCTGGCACTTCTCCACTCCGGGGTCGGTGATGGCGACGTCGACCGCGGCCACGTCCGCGTCCAGGGGTGACCGGAGTTCACCCTTTTGGGTGGGGGTCGTTCGTCGTTGCGGGCTGGATGTCGCGAAGCTGGTCGCAGCCTGATGGCCGACCTGGCCTCAGGAAACGACGACGGGCCGCCGATCCGAGGATCGACGGCCCGCCGTGTGGTGGCCTGGTGCCTGCATCGTGCCTGCAGCGCAGGTCGGAGGCCTTCTTGGGTCAGATGTCGTAGTACAGCTCGAACTCGTGCGGGTGCGGGCGCAGCTGCACCGGCGCGATCTCGTGCTCGCGCTTGAAGTCGACCCAGGTCTCGATCAGGTCCGGCGTGAAGACGTTGCCCACCGTCAGGTAGTCGTGGTCGTCCTCGAGCGCGACGAGCACGTCGTTCAGCGACGTCGGCACCTGGGCGATCTCGGCCATCTCGGCCGGCGGCAGCTCGTAGATGTCCTTGTCGATCGGCGCCGCCGGCTCGATCTTGTTCTTGATGCCGTCCAGCCCGGCGAGCATCAGTGCGGAGAACGCGAGGTACGGGTTCGCCGACGGGTCGGGGAACCGGGTCTCGATGCGCTTGGCCTTCGGGTTGGACCCGGTGATCGGGATCCGGACCGACGCCGAGCGGTTCCGCGAGGAGTACACCAGGGAGATCGGCGCCTCGAAGCCCGGCACCAGGCGGTGGTAGGAGTTCACCGTCGGGTTGGTGAACGCCAGCAGCGACGGGGCGTGCTTGAGGATGCCGCCGATGTAGTGGCGGGCCATCTCGGACAGACCGCCGTAGCCGGTCTCGTCGTAGAAGAGCGGCTCGCCACCGTTCCACAACGACTGGTGCACGTGCATGCCGGAGCCGTTGTCACCGAAGATCGGCTTGGGCATGAAGGTGACCGACTTGCCCTGCTGCCAGGCGGTGTTCTTGATGATGTACTTGAACTTCATCACGTCGTCCGCAGCCTTGAGCAGCGTGTCGAAGCGGTAGTTGATCTCCGCCTGGCCGGCGGTGCCGACCTCGTGGTGGGCGCGCTCGACCAGCAGGCCGCAGGCCTCCAGGTTCTTGACCATGTCGGCGCGCAGGTCGCTGTAGTGGTCGTAGGGCTCGACCGGGAAGTAACCGCCCTTGAGACGGGTCTTGTAGCCGAGGTTGTCCTCGCCTTCCTTGCCGCTGTTCCACCAGCCCTCGACGGAGTCGATGTGGTAGTACCCCTCGTTCACGCCGGTGGAGTAACGGACGTTGTCGAAGATGTAGAACTCGGCCTCGGGGGCGAAGAACGCGGTGTCCGCGATGCCGGTGCTGGCCAGGTAGGCCAGTGCCTTCTTGGCGATGTTGCGCGGGTCGCGCGAGTACGCCTCACCGGTGATCGGGTCGTGGATGAAGAAGTTCACGTTCAGCGTCTTCGACTTGCGGAACGGGTCGAGGTAGGCCGTCGTCGGGTCCGGGTACAGCTGCATGTCGGACTCGTTGATGGCCTGGAAGCCGCGGATGGAGGAGCCGTCGAAGCCCAGGCCGTCGTCGAAGACGGACTGGTCGAAGGACGAGACCGGCACGGTGAAGTGCTGCATGATGCCGGGCAGGTCACAGAAGCGGACGTCGACCATCTCGACGCCCTCGTCCTTGATGAACTTCAGGAGCTCTTCGCTGTTCTGGAACATTCGTCCTCCTTGGTCGCACCTGCGACCTGGATCACAATGGATGAGTTTGCGACGCGACGGTGAGCCGCAACTGAGTGCCGTGATGAAATCCTAGTCACGGCTGTCGAACCGACCGTATCGGGTTTGGTTCGGACGGGAAATACGTCCCACGGCCCGACGATTCGGGGCAGATCGGTAGGGTCGCGGTGATGAACGAGCACACCACGCCTGCGGGCCGGCCCCTGGTTCCCGACACTGCTTCGTGGGCGCAACGGGTCGGTGCCCTCGTCATCGACTGGGCGACCTCGTCGTTGGCTGCCGCCTTCATCCTGGGCGGGTTCAGCGGTTCGGCCTACCAGTGGCTCCCACTGGGGCTGTTCTGGCTGCAGTCGTCCATCGGGGTGGCGCTGGCAGGAGGGTCGTTCGGCCAGTCGTTGCTGCGCTTGAACGTCCGCCGTCTCGACGGTCACCCGCTCAGCCTGCTGCGCGCCCTCGAGCGACAGCTGCTGATCTGCCTGGTGATCCCGCCGCTGGTGTTCCGGGCAGACGGTCGCGGTCTGCACGACATCCTCACCGAATCAGCAGTCTTCGTGCGCCGCCGTACCTAGGCTGTCACCCGACTCGCCCGTCGACCTTCCGGAGGAACCTTGTTCAGCATCCGTGCCCGCTCTGCTGCGACCGCGGCAGCCGCTGCCCTCGTGCTGATCCCGGTGGCCGGTTGTGGGGACGACGCGAAGACCGCGGCCGCGCCCTCTGCCGAGGCATCGTCTGCCAGCGCGTCACCGTCCAGCAGGACGGCGGGCACCAGCATCCCGGTGGACGACTTCCTGTCACGGCTCACCTCAGCGATGAAGGACCAGAAGTCGGTGCACATGAGCATCGGCGGTTCCAGTGCGCTCACGCTGGAGGCCGACGTCCGGTACGGCGCCAGCCCGGCCATCCGGCTCGACACGACGATCGCCGGTTCCAAGGTCGCCATGGTGATCGTCGACCGCACCCTCTACATCCAGCAGCCCGGCGGCTCGTTCCAGAAGATCAGCAAGAAGGACAAGACCTTCGGCAGCCTGCTCGGCTCGTTCGAGAACTTCGGTCCGCGCGGTTCCATCGAGGACCTCAAGGCCGGCATCTCCGAGGTCGTCGAGGTCGGTCCGAAGTCGATCGACGGCGTGGAGCTGACCCAGTACGACGTCACCGCTGACACCTCGAAGCTGGCCGGTTCGATCAAGCAGCTGGCCGGAGCGCAGGGAGTGGCCAGGTCGGTGACGATGAGGTTCTTCCTCGACGGCAGCGGGCTGGTCCGTCAGATCGACGTCGACGCCGCGGGACAGGCGATCGCGTTGAAGTTCACCGACTGGGGCAAGCCCGTCGACATCGAGGCGCCGTCGGGTTCCGCCCTGCGCTAGTGCGTCAGCCCGCAGACCTACGAGGGATCAACGCCCCCGCTGGTTGCCGCGCGACCCCTTCATGGACGTCGGGACGGGGCCCTTGGGAAGCGGCACGTTCGAACGGTTGGCGTCCAGCGCGCGGATCCGCGCCAGGATGTCGGTCATCTGGGCCGGCTTGACGCTCTTGCCGAGCTTGGTGACGTGGCGGACGATCTTCTTCAGCGGGATCTCGCCCTCGCCGTTGCCGACGTAGACCTCGTGGATCGGGGTCTCGGAGGCCACCCGCTCGTGCTTGCGGCGCTCGGCGGCCATCAGCGGCTTGAGCCGGTTCTGACTGCCCTCACCGATCAGCACGATCCCCGGAGGCCCCACCAGTCGGTGGATGATGTCCTGCTGCTTGGTGAACCCGATGCCGGGATCGGTCTTCCACCCGCGACGGAGCATCCCGAGGGCGGCAGCGGCCGCGCCGGGCTGGCCCTCGATGGAGGCCAGGGCGGCGGTCTGGGCGCGGCGCCCGAAGACGATCAGGACCGCCAAGGTGCCCATCAGGACCGCGAAGATGCTGGGGAAGACCGGGGAGTCGCGGAAGATCAGGTAGAGCAGCGCGTAGCCGCCGGCCGCGGCCAGGACGAAGGTGCCCAGCAGGATCAGCCCGATCCGCGGGTCGGACTTCTTCGTGATCTGGTAGCTCTGCCGGATCTGGCTGACCCGGGAGACCTTGTTCGGGTCCTTGACCTTCTTCGCCATGCCTCATGCCTTCGGTAGTTCGGTGGTGAGCAGGCTTGATCCTAGTGCTCAGCCTGCCTGGCTGGTGTCCGCCCGTGCCGCGATGGCCTGCTGGTACAGCCGACCGGCCCGGTACGACGACCGGACCAGCGGTCCGGACAGGACCCCGGCGAAGCCGATCTCCTCGGCCTCGGCCTGCAGCTCGACGAACTCCTCGGGCCGGACCCAGCGCTCGACGGGGTGGTGGCGCAACGACGGGCGCAGGTACTGGGTGATCGTGATCAGCTCGCAGCCCGCGGTGTGCAGGTCGACCAGCGCCTGGCTGACCTCGTCGCGGGTCTCGCCCATCCCGAGGATCAGGTTGGACTTGGTCACCAGGCCGAAGGCCCGTGCCTGGGTGATCACGTCGAGGGAGCGGTCGTAGCGGAACGCCGGCCGGATCCGCTTGAAGATCCGCGGCACGGTCTCGACGTTGTGCGCGAGCACCTCGGGCCGCGACTCGAAGACCTGGGTCAACAGCTCGGGGATCCCGTTGAAGTCGGGGATCAGGTTCTCCACACCGGTGCCGGGGTTGAGCTCGTGGATCTGCTTGACCGTCTCGGCGTACAGCCAGGCGCCGCCGTCGGGCAGGTCGTCACGGGCGACGCCGGTGATGGTGGCGTAGCGAAGCTTCATCTTCTGCACCGACTCGGCGACCCGACGAGGCTCGTCGCGGTCGAGGTCCTGCGGTTTGCCGGTGTCGATCTGGCAGAAGTCGCAGCGCCGGGTGCACTGGTCACCACCGATGAGGAAGGTGGCTTCGCGGTCCTCCCAGCACTCGAAGATGTTCGGGCAGCCGGCTGACTGGCAGACCGTGTGCAGGTCCTCGGACTTCACCAGGTTCTGCAGCTCGCGGTACTGCGGGCCCATCTTCGCGCGGGTCTTGATCCACTCCGGCTTCCGCTCGATCGGGGTCTCGGCGTTGCGGACCTCGAGGCGGAGCAGCTTGCGGCCCTCGGGGGCTGCGGTCGGGACGGACGTGGGGGAGTCTGCGGGAGTCACGCCGACCAGCCTACGCCGCGCCTGAAGGCTCAGATGTCACGGCGTCGGAAGGTCACCCAGGACACCAACCCGGCGACCGCCAGGACTGCCAGCAGGTAGAGCCCGGCGTCCAGGTGGGTGATGTGCACCGGTTGGTCGCAGGTGCCCCGCGACGCGCACCGGGTGCTGTCGAAGAACTCCAGCCGGGTCTCGAGCCAGCCGAAGACGTTGTTGGTCAGCGACCACCGGGCCAGGCCGCCCACGGGGAGCAGGTAGGTCAGCAGCTCGCCGCCGATGCTGTAGGCGAAGAGCAGGGACAGGGTCGCCGTGGAGTTGCGGAACAGGGTGGTCAGGGCGAAGGCTCCGACCCCGGCCCCGACCGCCAGCACCGTGGCCCGGACGACGTGCCACCCGATGTCGTTGACGACGTCGCTGCCGTGCGCGACGTCGCGGTCAGCCGCCACCAGGAAGAGCGTCAACCAGAAACCGCCGAGCAGGACGAACGCAGCCACCCCGCTGCCGATCCCGGTCGCGACGGCCTTGGCGGCCCAGACCCGGGAGCGTCGTGGTTCGAAGAGCACCTGGTTGCGGATCGAACCCGACTTCCAGTCCGCCCCCGCGAACGTGCTGCCGGCGATGATCAGCAGCGCCGTCACCAGCAGCGCGATCCCGATCCCGTTCCCCTTCAGGGTCCCGGTCAGCTCGAGCTTCTCCCGCGGCAGGTAGTTCTTCGCCGCTTCTCGCAGCGCCGGCGCGCACTGGTCGGGCAGTGCCCCGGGGTCGAGGTAGGCGTCCGGATCCTTCTCGCACAGGGCGATCTGTTCCTTGATGTCGGTGCGGCTGCCGTCAGCCTCCGCGGCCGCTGCGGCGGTGCGCAGCTCGTTCGCGGTCGGTGGCCGGGTGTCCCAGGCGGTCTTGAAGGCCACCAGGGCCGTCAGCACCGTGGCAGCGGCCAGGATCAGCAGGATCACCCGGCGGGTCCGGTAGCGGGTCAGCTCGACGCGGATCAGGGCGTTCACGAGGCGGTCTCCTCGTCCGGGCTCAGGGCGGCCGGCTCGGTCATCAGCTCGGCGACCTCGTCCGCAGCGCGTGCGGCGGGGTCGCCTGCGCCGGCCGGGCGGTGACCGGTCAGCTCGAGGAAGAACGACTCCAGGGTCGGTCGGATCGCTGACATCTCGTAGACGTAGAGGTGCTCGGCGGCGAGCTGCCGGGTGATGGCGTCGGGGTGCTCGTGCCCGTCGACGACCAGGAAGGCACCGTCCCGGACGACCTGGTAGCCGGCACGCAGCAGAACCCCGGTTGCCCGGTCCGGCTCTGCGACACCTACCCGGGTCCGCGACGTGCTCTCGCCGATCAGCTCGCTGACCTTGCCCGTCTTGAGCAGGGTTCCCTCGCTCAGGATCGACACCGAGGTGCACACCTGTTGCACCTCGGCAAGGATGTGCGAGCTCAGCAGGACGTCGACCCCGGCGGCCGCGAGCCTCGGGATGGTGTCACGCATGTCGCGGATCCCGGCCGGGTCCAGGCCGTTGGACGGTTCGTCGAGGATCACCAGGGCCGGGCTCTTCAGCAGCGCTGCGGCCAGCGCGAGCCGGCGCCGCATGCCCAGCGAGTAGCCGCGGGAGCGGCGCTTGGCGACCCCGGTCAGGTCGACCTCGTCGAGCACCTCGTCGACCCGGGTGCGGGCGATGCCTCCGGCTCGGGCGAGCAGCTCCAGGTTTCTCCGTCCGGACAGGTCGGGGGCGAACTGGCCGCGCTCGAGGAGGGCGCCGACGCGGGCCAGCACCTGGGTGGTCTCGCGGGGGTACGGCTGGCCGAAGATGTTGATCGAGCCGGCGTCCGGTCGTGCCAGGCCCAGCAGCATTCGGATGGTGGTGGTCTTGCCGGAGCCGTTGGGGCCGAGGAATCCGTGGACGCTGCCGCGTTCGACGCTCAGATCGAGGTCGTCGACGGCGACGATCCGACGGCCGTGGTCGCGGTAGACCTTGCGCAGGCCGCGGGTCTCGACGACGAGATCAGACATCAGCTTTCGTCACCCCTCTCCGGGCTTGGCTCCAGGTGGGGTACCCAGCCGACCCGGACCGAATCAACCGGCACCGGATCAGCATGGCGCAGGGGCGCGTCACTGCCGGGGATTGAGCACCGGGACACGCAGGGGTGCCCGACCGGGCTCCGGGCGGGCCTCGTAGTCCGGCGTCGAGCGGTACGGCGCCCAGCCCAGCAGACGGTCCAGCTCGCGGGTGACCATCGGCATCACGTCCTCGACGGTGACGCGCCGACCGAGCTCGGCCGACAGCGAGGTCACGCCGGCGTCGGCGATCCCGCACGGGACGAACCGGTCGTACCAACCGAGGTCGACGTCGCAGTTGATCGCGAACCCGTGCATCGTCACGCCGCGGCTGACCCGGATGCCGAGAGCTGCGATCTTCCGCTCGCCCCGACCGGTCCCGGCGTCGGCCTTCAACCAGACGCCGCTGCGGCCGGGGATCCGGGCAGTCTCGACCCCGAGCACGCCGCAGACCTCGATCAGGGCCTGCTCGACACGGCGTACGTAGTCGACGACCAGGACGTGGTCGGGGAGGCGGACGATCGGGTAGCCGACCAGCTGGCCGGGGCCGTGGAAGGTGATCTTGCCGCCGCGGTCGACGTCGATGACCTCGGCACCTCCGGCGTCGACCGGCCGCTCGTCGGGAGTGGTCCGCTTCCCGCAGGTGAACACCGGCGGGTGCTCGAGCAGCAAGGTGGCCTCGGTGCCGCCGGCGACGACGTCGGCGTGGACCTGCCGCTGCAGCTCCCAGGCCTCCCGGTAGTCCACCAGTCCCAGCGGTCGGTGTTCGATCATCTCCCCAGCGTATGCCGGTTCGCTGGGCTGTGGACAACGCTGACGGTCCTGGGGCCCGGTGCAGGACAGTGCCGCATGCGCGTTGTCGTGGTGGTCCTGGTGCTGCTCCTCGGTCTGACCGGTTGCTCGCCGCTCCGGTCGGTCACTGCTACGGCCGGGCCTGAGCCCGGTCGGGACCCGTTGCGGGTCCTTCACGACTGGGACGCGGCCCGCGCTTCGACCTGGGCGCGCGACGACCCGGTGGCGCTGGCCGGCCTGTACGTTCCCGGATCCGTCGCCGGAGCGCGGGACGTTGCCCTGCTGCGTCGCTACCAACGGCGCGGCATCCGCCTGGAGTCGATGCAGATGCAGGTCCTCTCCCTGCGGATCGTGATCCGCCGCCAGGACCGGCTCAGGCTCGTCGTCGTGGAGCGGTTCGCCGGGGCACGCGCTGTCACCGCGACCGGAGCTCGGCAGGTCCCGGCCGGCGCTCCGGTACGCCGGATGATCGACCTGCGACGGCCGGCTGATCGCTGGCTGGTCGCCGCCGTCAGGCCGTTGCCGCCCGCAGGATCTCGTTGACGTCGCGGTCGGCGAACCGGAAGCCGGCTGCGGTCAGCGCCTCGGGCACCGCCCGGACCGACCCGAGCAGCTCGGGCGCCATCCGCCCGGCCGCGAGCCGCAGGGCCGGGCCCGGGACGCCGAAGAACGCCGGCCGGCGGACCAGGGCTGCCAGGGCGGTGGTGAACTCGGCGTTCGTCGGCGGGTTCGGGCAGACCAGGTTGACCGGCCCGCTGAGGTCCTCGTGCTCGGCGCAGTAGGTCACCGCAGCGACCCAGTCCTCGACCGAGATGATCGGGAAGTACTGGTCGCCCGACGACAGCTTGCCGCCGAGACCTGCCTTGAAGAGCAGCAGGAGCTGCTTGAGCGGGGCGCTGTCGGCATCGAGGACCGGCGCCGTCCGCAGGATGCAGACCCGGGCCCCCGCGTCGACCGCGGGCTGGGCGGCAGCCTGCCACTGCCTGGTGACCTCGGTCAGGTACGCGTCGCCGCGGGAGTCGGCGTCCTCGGTGAGGACCTCACTTCCGCGGTCGCCGTAGTACGAGATGCCGTTCCCGGCCAGGAACGCCGGACGGTGGCTGCTGGCCGCGATTGCCTCGGCGAGCACCCGGGTGGTGGTCACCCGGCTGTTCAACAAGTTGTCGGCCCACTTCTTCGAGTGCGGGTTGCCCAGGGTGGGGGAGCCGGCCAGGTTGACCACGACGTCGGTGCTCTCGACCAGGGCGGGATCGAGCCGGGCGGCGTACGGGTCCCAGTGGGCTTCGTGGTTACCGGGTGCCCGTCGTACCAGGCTGGTGACGTCGTGTCCGGCGAGGACGAGGTTCTCCCGCAAGCGGGTACCGAGGAACCCGGAGGCCCCGGCGATCAGGATGCGCATGACCCCACCATGCCACCCGCCCGGTCAGCGGCAGTCGGTAGGCTTCGAGCGTGAGCGATTTCGATGTAGTAGTCGTAGGTGCCGGCCCCGGTGGATATGTAGCAGCTATCCGCGCCTCCCAGCTGGGCCTGAAGGCCGCTGTGGTGGAGTCGAAGTACTGGGGAGGTGTCTGCCTCAACGTCGGCTGCATCCCGTCGAAGGCGCTCCTGAAGAACGCCGAGCTCGCGCACACGTTGACGCACGAGAAGGAGAAGTACGGCATCGAGGGCGACGCCACGATGGCCTTCGGACCGACGCACGCCCGCAGCCGCGCCGTCTCCGACGGGATCGTCAAGGGCGTCCACTTCCTGATGAAGAAGAACAAGATCACCGAGATTGACGGCTGGGCGACGTTCACCGGCCCGCTGAGCAGCGGTGAGAAGGCCCTGGAGGTCACGTCCGCGGACGGGTCCACCAGGACCGTGACTGCCGACAAGGTCATCATCGCCACCGGGGCGAAGGTCCGCCTGGTGCCTGGTGTGGAGCTCTCCCAGAACGTGGTGACCTACGAGGAGCAGATCCTCGACAGCAACCTGCCGGCCTCGATCATCATCGGCGGCTCGGGCGCCATCGGCGTCGAGTTCGCGTACGTGCTGAAGAACTTCGGGGTCGACGTCACCATCGTCGAGTTCCTCGACCGGATCGTCCCGACCGAGGACGCCGAGGTCTCCAAGGAGCTGCTCAAGCACTACAAGAAGCTCGGCATCAACATCCTCACCTCGACCGCGGTCAAGTCCGTCGAGGACACCGGCGATGGCGTCAAGGTCACTGTGGCTCCGGCCGCCGGCGGCGACGAGCAGGTGCTCGAGGCCGGCAAGTTCCTGGCTGCGTTCGGCTTCGCGCCGCGCCTGGACGGGTACGGCCTGGAGGCCACCGGGGTCGCGACCACCGAGCGCGGTGCGATCGCGGTCGACGAGCGTGGTCGTACCAACGTGGACGGCGTCTACGCGATCGGCGACGTGACCGGCAAGCTGATGCTGGCGCACACCGCTGAGGCCATGGGCATCGTCGCTGCCGAGACGATGGCCGGCGCCGAGACGATGGAGATCGACTTCGACATGATCCCGCGGGCGACCTACTGCCAGCCGCAGATCGCGTCGTTCGGGTACACCGAGGCGCAGGCCAAGGAGAAGGGGTACGACGTCAAGGTCGCGAAGTTCCCGTTCTCCGCCAACGGCAAGGCGATGGGGCTCGGCGAGCCGGTCGGTTTCGTGAAGGTCATCGCCGACGCCCAGTACAACGAGATCCTCGGCGCCCACCTGATCGGCCCGGACGTCACCGAGCTGCTGCCGGTGCTGACGCTGGCCCAGCAGTGGGACCTGACCGCCGACGAGGTCGGCCGCAACGTCTTCGCCCACCCGACGCTGTCCGAGGCCGTCAAGGAAGCCATCCACGGCATCGCCGGCCACATGATCAACCTGTAGCACTCGACCGGGCGCAGATGTCCCGCTCCAGAACGCCGACCGGGCTCGGATGTCCCACGTACGTGGGACATCCGAGCCCGGTCGGCGCGTATCAGTGGGACATCTGCGCCCGGTCGGCGGTCAGACCTCGAACTGGGCGGCTTCCAGGCGCTGCTTGACCTCGCTCAGGAAGCGGCCGGCGTCGGCACCGTCGACCAGGCGGTGGTCGTAGGACAGCGCCAGGTGCACCATCTGCCGGATCGCGATGGTCTCGCCCAGCTGCGGGTCGTCGATCACGACCGGGCGCTTGACGACGGCGCCGGGCCCGAGGATGGCGACCTGGGGCTGGTTGATGATCGGGGTGTCGAACAGGGCCCCGAAGGTACCCAGGTTCGTGATCGTGAAGGTGCCTCCGGTGAGGTCGTCCGGGGTGATCTTGTTGGTCCGGGTCCGCTCGGCGACGTCAGCGATCTTCTTCGCCAGGCCGGAGATCGACAGGTCGCCGGCGTCCTTGACGACCGGGGTCAGCAGGCCGCGCTCGGTGTCGACGGCGATCGCGATGTTCTCCCGGTCGAAGTAGGTCACCTCGCCCTTGTCGGTGTCGATGTTCGCGTTCAGCTTCGGGTGCTGCTTCAGCGCATCGATCGCGGCCTTGGCGAAGAACGGCAGGTAGGTGAGCTTGACGCCCTCGCGGGCCAGGAAATCGGCCTTCGCGGCGTCGCGGAGCCGGGCCACGTTGGTCATGTCGATCTCGATGACCTGGGTGAGCTGGGCGGAGACCTGCAACGACTCGACCATCCGGGCCGCGATCACCTTGCGCAGGCGGCTCAGCGGCTCGGTGCGACCGCGCAGCGGGCTCGGCGTGACAGCAGGAGCAGCCGGTGCCGCACCCGCGGGTGCAGCGGCCGGGGCTGCCTTGGCCTGGCTGGCAGCGAGGACGTCCTGCTTGCGGATCCGGCCGCCGACCCCGGAGCCGGACAGGGTGGCCAGGTCGACGCCGTGCTCGGCGGCCATCTTCCGGACCAGGGGGGTCACGTAGGTGTTGCCCTCGGCAGCTGCTGCCGGTGCCGCGGCGGGAGCCGGGGGAGCCGGAGCTGCAGCGGCCGGGGCCGGCGGGGCGGCCGGGGCCGGAGCTGCGGCGGCCGGAGCCGGAGCTGCGACCGGGGCGGGAGCCTCGGCCACGGGCGGTGCTGCAGCCGGGGCGGCCGGGGCGGCCGGGGTGCTGGCGGGAGCGGAGCCGGCGGCGCCGATCACGGCGAGCTCGGCCCCGACCTCGACGGTCTCGTCCTCGTTGACCTTGATCTCCAGCAGGGTCCCGGCGACCGGGGAGGGGATCTCGGTGTCGACCTTGTCGGTGGAGACCTCGAGCAGCGGTTCGTCGACAGCGACGTCGTCGCCGACCTGCTTGAGCCAGCGGGTGACGGTTCCTTCGGTCACGGACTCGCCGAGTGCGGGCAGGGTGATCGCGGTGCCGGAACCAGCAGCCGCTGCCGGTGCTGCGGCGGGCGCCTCGGCAGGCGCCTCGGCGGGGGCGGCCTGCTCGGTTACCGGAGCCGGCTCCGGCTCAGCCGGGGCTGCCTCGGGAACCGGCTCGGCCGCAGGTGCTTCCTGCGCGGCGGGCACCGGCGCGGCGCCCTCGCCCTCGGCCCCGATCACGCACAGTTGGGCCCCGACCTCGACGGTCTCGTCCTCAGCGGCGTTGATCTCGATGATCACTCCGGCGACCGGCGAGGGGATCTCGGTGTCGACCTTGTCGGTGGAGACCTCCAGCAACGGCTCGTCGACCGTCACCGTGTCGCCGACCTGCTTGAGCCAGCGGGTGACGGTTCCCTCGGTGACCGATTCGCCGAGTGCAGGGAGGGTGACAGGTGTCGACATGTGCGTCCTTCGTGTCAGGGGTGGTGCTCAGGAGTGGGCGTGGAGTGGTTTGCCGGCGAGGGCCAGGTGGGCCTCGCCGAGAGCTTCGTTCTGGGTGGGATGGGCGTGCACCAGGGGAGCGACGTCGGTGGGGAACGCCTCCCAGTTGTAGATCAGCTGGGCCTCACCGATCAGCTCACCGACCCGCGCACCGACCAGGTGGACGCCGATCACGGGGCCGTTGGTGCGCCGGACCAGCTTGACGCTTCCGGAGGTCTTCAGGATCTGGCTCTTGCCGTTGCCACCGAGGTCGTAGGTGAGCGACTCGACCTGGTCCTGACCGTGGAGCTCGACAGCCTGGGCCTCGGTCAGTCCCACGGAGGCCAGCTCGGGGTCCGAGTAGGTGACGCGGGGGATCCCGGTCTCGTCGATCGCGGTCGGTGCCAGGCCGGCGATCTCCTCGGCCACGAAGATTCCCTGGGCGAACCCGCGGTGAGCCAGCTGGAGCCCGGGCACGATGTCGCCGACGGCGAAGATCCCGGGAACGTTGGTCCGGCAGCGCTCGTCGGTGAGCACGAACCCGCGGTCCAGCGCGACCCCCTGCTCGGCGTACCCGAGTCCGTCGGTGCTGGCCCCACGGCCGACCGCGACCAGCAGCAGCTCGGCCTCGATCGGCTCGGCCCCCTGGACGTGCACCCGGACGCCGCCGTCGAGCACCTCGACCTTGTCGAAGGGCTTCCCGGTCAGGGCCTTGATCTTGCGCTTGCGGAACGCTCGTTCCAGCTGCTTGGACGAGTCCGCGTCCTCGGCGGCCATCAGGCGGGGCAGCGCCTCGACGATGGTCACCTCGGCACCGAACGAGCGCCAGACGCTGGCGAACTCGCAACCGATCACGCCGCCGCCGAGGACGACCACCGAGGTCGGCACCCGGTCGAGGCGCAGTGCGTGCTCGGAGGTGATCACCCGCTCACCGTCGATCTCCAGCCCGGGCAGCGTGCGCGAGTAGGAACCGGTGGCGAGGACGACGTGCTTGCCGACGAGGGTCTGCGGGCCGTCGCCGGTGTCCACGACGACGGTGTCAGGTGCGGTCAGGCGACCGGTGCCACCGACCACGGTGATGCCGCGCCCGTTGATCAGACCGGTGAGGCCCTTGAAGAGCCGGTCGACGACCCCGTCCTTGTAGCTGTTGACCGCGGTCATGTCGATGCCGTGCAGCTCTGCCTGGACGCCGAACTGGCCGGCGTTGCGGGTCGCGTCCGCCACCTCAGCGGCGTGCAGGAGCGCTTTGGTCGGGATGCAGCCGACGTGCAGGCAGGTGCCCCCGAGGCGGTCCTTCTCGACCAGGGCGACCGTCAGACCGAGCTGGGCTGCGCGCAGCGCACAGGCGTAACCACCGGATCCTGCGCCCAGGATCACCACATCGAAGTGGTTGGCGTCCGCCACGGTCCTCCGCCCTCCTGGATCGGTGCAGTTCGATGACTTCGCCCATCTTTGCACCTCTGCACTTCAAGTCCAGCGACGGGCCGACACGCGGGGCAAACCGGGGCCGTTGCGCCCGACGACCGGCCATGCCGCACAATTGCGCCCATGGGCCTGTTCGATCGCTTCCGCCGCGGAGATGCCGGCATGGTCCGTGGGGGTCCCACGGGTTCGACCGTGCGCGGCTCGGACACGGCTGACGCCACCTACCTGCGGGACTTCGTGCTGGCGCGCCGCGGGGTCGAGGGCTTCGTCGAACCGCGGACGACCGTCTCGGAGGTGACCCTCCTGCTGGTCGCCCACGACGGGGAGTGGACCCGGCGCCGGGTGCCGTCGGTGCAGTGGGCGCACGACTTCGCGAACAGGCTCGGGGTGCCGTCGTACGACGCGGCCGTGGTCGGGATCCCGCAACGGATGCGCGACTTCAACAGTCGTCAGAAGGCGGCCAAGAAGGCCAACCCCTTCTCGCAACCCCCGCCGACCGACTAGCTCGCGGCGCGGGCGCTGACGAGCTCGACGATCGTGCTGATCGAGAACCCGGTGCCGCCACTGGGGACGTGACCCCACGGCCCTCCGGTGTTGTACGCCGGACCGGCCACGTCCAGGTGGGCCCACGGCACGTCCTCGACGAACTGCTCCAGGAACGCCGCGGCGTACAGGGCGCCGCCCCAGCGCACCCAGTTCGCCTGCAGCAGGTCGGCGACCTTGCTCTCGGTCCGCACGCTGGTGCGCTGCTCAGCCGGGATCGGCAGCCGCCAGAACAGCTCCCCGGTGCTGTCCGCAGCGCGTTGGACCTCGGCGGTCGTCCGGTCGTCGCCGAAGAGTCCGGCGATCCGGTCACCGAGGGCCATCACGCAGGCACCGGTCAGGGTGGCCACGTTGATGATCACCTCGGGTTCGTCACGGACGGCCAGGGTCAGCGCGTCGGCCAGGACCAGGCGGCCCTCGGCGTCGGTGTTGGTGACCTCGACGGTCTTGCCGGACAGCATCTTCAGCACGTCGCCGGGCCGCTGGGCCGTACCGCTGACCATGTTCTCGGCGATCGGGACGTAGGCGGTCACCGTGACGGGTACCTCGAGGGCCGCCAGGGTGTGGATGGCTGCGACCACGGTGGCGGCCCCGGCCATGTCGGACTTCATCGCGGGCATGGAGCCACCGGGCT
Organism: Propionibacteriales bacterium; assembly: GCA_026392455.1. GTDB lineage: Bacteria > Actinomycetota > Actinomycetes > Propionibacteriales > Nocardioidaceae > Marmoricola. Next base: position 432,390 of record JAPLCB010000004.1, read on the forward strand.
TGATGGTCAGCCCGCCGGAGTCGAAGGTGATCCCCTTGCCGACCAGGGCGACCGAACCGCGCGGCGCGTCGGGAGCCCAGGTGAGCTTCACCAGGCAGGGTGGGTTCGCCGAGCCCTGCCCGACGCCGATGATGCCGCCGGCACCGGACTTCTTGAGCTGCGCCGCGGTGAGCAGCTCGAACTCGACGGCAGTGCCGTCGCCGAGCTTCTTGATCTGGTCGGCGAAGGTGCGTGGGACCAGGGCGTTCGGGGGAGTGTTCACCCAGTCCCGGGCCTGGTCGGCGTACCGGGTCAGGGTCACGGCGGCGTCACGTGCCGCGACCACCTCGGCGCGCCGGGCGCCGTCGGTGAGCACCACGACGTCGGCGATGCCGCCGGTCGTGGGCTTCGACTTGTAGGTCTCGTACCGGTACAGCCCGGTCGAGAAGCCTTCGATCACGGCACGGACCCCGGCCACGTCCTCAGCCGGGAGCGCCAGGGTCACCGAGGCCACGTTCCCGATGTTGCGGGCCGCCACGCCGGCGGCACGTCGTACCTTCTCCGCGGTCAGCTCCGCCAGGTTGCCGACGCCGACGACCAGCAGCTGACCGGCGTTGATGGTGCCGTGGGTCGGGACCCGGACGGCCTCCCCGAACGATCCGCCGAAGCCGGCGGCGGCCAGCATCGGGGCGAAGCCGCGGCCGTAGGCCTCGGCCACCGGTTCGGCGCCGGTCGTCGGGACGAGGGCCTTGCCGGCTCCCACGGCGACGCCGATGACCACCAGGTCGGTGCGGACTCGGTCAGCAGCTGCCTTGCGCAAGGTGTAGGTCGTCACGAGGCGAGGCTACGCGAACGAGTGGAGCCGCAAGGAGCTTGCTCCGCTGCCGGCGGAGCGAGGAGCGTGGAGAAGCGCCGGGACGTCCACCGAGTGCCCGAGCTTGCTCGAGGCCGAGCGGCCGAGAACGCGTCGAGGAGCGGCGCTACAGTCACCGGGCGAGGCTGTCGAGTCGCACAGCCCAACCACGCAACGAACGTTGCGGATCGCTGCGGTAACTTCTCCGCATGGCCCTCAAGCAGTCCGTCCTGCACGACCGACACGTTGCCCTCGGCGCGAAGTTCTCCGAGTTCGGGGGCTGGGAGATGCCCTTGGAGTACTCCGGTGTCGTCAAGGAGCACACCGCCGTGCGCGAGGCGGTCGGGATCTTCGACGTCAGCCACCTGGGCAAGGTCGTGGTCCGCGGTGACGGCGCGGCGGCGTTCATCAACTCCTGCTTCACCAACGACCTGGGCCGGATCGCCCCGGGGCAGGCCCAGTACACGCTCTGCTGCGACGAGGAGACCGGCGGCGTCGTCGACGACCTGATCGTCTACCTCAAGGACGACGACCACCTGCTGCTGGTTCCGAACGCGTCCAACACCGCCGAGGTCGTACGCCGGTTGCAGGCGAAGGCGCCGGCCGGCATCGCCCTGACCGACCACCACGAGAGCCACGCCGTCCTCGCGATCCAGGGCACCGGGTCGGACGAGGTTCTCCAGGCGCTCGGGCTGCCGACGGGGCACCCGTACATGTCGTTCGTCGAGGCGCCGTTCGACGGCGCCGACGTGGTCGTGTGCCGCACCGGGTACACCGGCGAGCGGGGGTACGAGCTGATCGCCCCGAACGAGGTGGCCGGAGCGTTGTGGGACGCGGTCCTCGCGGCCGGTGGCGCCCAGGGGCTGCTGCCCTGCGGTCTCGGCGCGCGGGACACCCTGCGTACCGAGATGGGCTACCCGCTGCACGGCCAGGACATGAGCCTGGACATCAACCCGGTCCAGGCGCGGGTCGGCTGGGCGGTCGGCTGGAAGAAGGACGCGTTCTGGGGTAAGGCCGCTCTCGAGGCCGAGCGCGAACGCGGCCCGGTCAGCACCGTCCGGGGACTGGTCGCCACCGGCCGGGGCATCCCGCGACCGCACATGAGCGTGCGCCTCACGCCTGACCTCCCGATCGGTGAGGTCACCTCGGGCACCTTCTCGCCGACGCTGAAGAAGGGCGTCGCCCTGGCGCTGATCAACTCCCAGGTCGAGGACGGGGCCGAGGTCACCGTCGACGTCCGGGGGCGTGCCGAGATCTTCGTGGTGACCAAGCCACCGTTCGTCCAACCTGCTGTCCGAGAGGCCTGAGATGACCAACACCCCTGAGCCCAGCGCGTTCCCGGCACCGTCCTCCCAGGTCCCGTGGTGGTGGCAGCACCTGGACTCCGACGGCCGCGTGCTCGCCCCCGACCCGGAGCGTCAGGAGTTCCCGACCCGCGGCGACGCGGAGTCGTGGGTCGGCGAGTTCTGGGCCGACCTGGCCGATCAGGGCGTCGCCTCGGTCACCTTGTTCGAGGGTGACCGCGAGGTCTACGGCCCGATGTCGCTGGAAGCCTGATCTGCGCCGCCCTACGCAGCGCCCGGAGGCGTTGTCGTCAGTCGACGTCCGCTCCGCTGGCGCTCCGCTGAAGGACGACTCCGTCCTCCGCCTTGCCCGGCCCTGCGTCTGACGACGCAGCTCACGCTTCGGAGGCGAGCCGTTATCGCGGCTGGCCGCCGAGCTTCACGTTGGGCTTGGGCAGGCGCATGAAGCGCAGCTGCAGCATCCGGGTGATCGCGTAGAACGTGGTGCCCTTCAGCGACTCGTCGGGGAACTGCTTGGCCAGCGCTCGCTTGAGCCGGAAGCGGACCGTCACTACGTCGACGAGCAGCAGCAGCATCGTCACCATCTGCATCAGGCCACCGGCCTTGCGGATGGCGGAGTCCTCCGGCGCCGCGCCGCTGATCAGGATCAGCAGCAGGATCGGCAGGACGAACTCGGTGAACATCAACCGGGAGTCGATCCAGTCCCGGACCGCGCGCTTGACGGGGCCCTGGTCGCGGGCGGGGAGAAACTTCTCCTCGCCGTTCTTCATGCCCTCGCGCATCCGCCGGTTCTGGTCGGACCGCTTCTCCCGCAGCATCTTGGCGGCGGCCTTCTTGTCGGTCCCGGCGCGGGCCCGCTCCTTCGCGGCGGCCTCGGCTTCCTTGCGGGTGGGGGTCGGGCGCCCCTTCTTGTCCGGGGACTCGGCCTCCACGGAGGACGACGGGGACGGAGCAGAGTTCTCGGAGCGACCGAACAACGGGATACCTATCAACGCAGGAGGGACGGATCGAGTGCAGACTACCCGCCTGCCCCAGGGACGTTGGTCACGGGCGCCGACCCATATGCGCGAAAACGCCTTCAAAGGGTGTCCGATTTGTCACACTTGACCTTGTGGTGAGGGAAACACGGCAGGATCTCGAACGCGAGGCCGAGCTCCGGGCGTACGCCGTTCTGGACGCGCACCGCATTCCCGCGCTCGAACGCGTCGTCGACCTGGCCGCGTCCATCTGCGGGATGGCGGTGGCCGAGGTGAACGTCATCACCTCCGACGACGTGGTGCACGTCGCGACCACGAACCGTGACTACCTGCGCGTGCCTCGGGAGCACTCGTTCTGCAGCCCGGTGATCTCCTACGACGTCGAGAACTACGTGGTCCGGGACGCGACGCAGGAGGAACCGTTCGCGTCGAGCCCGTACGTGACCGGGGAGAAGGCCTCGATCCGGTCCTACGCCTCGGCGCGGATGACCGCACCCAACGGGGTCGTGCTCGGCAACCTCTGCGTCTTCGACTCCGTGGTCCGCACCGTGGATGAGTCCCAGCTCGCGTCCTTGCGGCACCTGGCCGCCATGGTGGTCGACATCTTCGAGATGCGGCGCTCCGAGCGCGAGCTGGCCGGAGCGGTGAGCCGGCTCGCTGGGTCGCACCGGGAGCTGAACACCTCGAACGAGTCGCTGGAGGCCTTCGCCGGCCAGATCAGCCACGACCTGCAGTCCCCGCTGACGACGGTCGAGCTTGCCCTGGAGCTGCTCGAGGACGAGGTCGCCCTCAGCGAGACCGGTCTGACCCTGCTGGAGTTCGCCCGCTCCGGTGGACGACGGATGCAGCAGTCGATCACCGATCTGCTCGACTTCGCCGTCGCCGGGTCGGGCAGCCCGGCGGTCCGGGTCGACGTTGCCGCCGTGACCCGGTCGGTGCTTGCCGACCTTGCGGTCGGGCTGGAGGACGTCGAGGTCGAGGTGGGTGCGCTGCCCGACGTGCTCGGGCACGAGACCGAGCTGCGGGCAGTCCTGCAGAACCTGGTCGCGAACGCCGTGAAGTTCGCGTCCCCGTTCGGGTCCCCGTACGTCCGGGTCGAGGGTGTCGTGGGCGGCACGACCGCTCGGATCTCGGTGATCGACAACGGGCCCGGGATCCCGGAGGCGGAGCGCACGGCCGTCTTCGGGTTGAACGTGCGCGGTTCCTCGACGTCGGCGCCCGGTCACGGGATCGGGCTCGCGACCTGCGCCCGCTTGATCGGTGCCCGCGGCGGCCGGATCGGGGTCGACGGTGTTGCCGGTGGCGGCAGCGAGTTCTGGTTCGAGCTGCCCGCCGCCGGGTGACTCCCCGAGGTCAGTCCCGGGACGTCTTGCCCGGCAGGTCGAGCATCCTTTGCAGGGCCAGCTTCGCCCAGGTCTCGGTCTCCGGGTCGACGGTGATCTGGTTGACCACCGTGCCGGCGACCAAGGACTCCAAGGCCCAGACCAGGTGCGGAAGGTCGATCCGGTTCATCGTCGAGCAGTAGCAGACCGTCTTGTCCAGGAAGGCGATCTTCTTGTCCGGGTGCGCGTTCGCGAGCCGCTTGACCAGGTTGAGCTCGGTACCGATCGCCCAGCTCGATCCGGCGGGAGCCGCTTCGATGGTGTTGATGATGAACTCGGTCGAGCCGACGAGGTCCGCCTTCAGCACGACCTCGTGGGCACACTCCGGGTGCACCAGGATCTGCACGTCGGGGATGGTTGCCCGGAGCTCGTCGACGACCTCGGGCGTGAACCTGCCGTGCACCGAGCAGTGGCCCTTCCAGAGGATCACCTTGGCGGCGCGGAGCTGCTCGACGGTGTTGCCGCCGTTCGGCAGCAACGGGTTCCAGACGACGCAGTCGTCCAGCGAGTAGCCCAGCTTGAGGACGGCGGTGTTCCGGCCCAGGTGCTGGTCGGGGAAGAAGAGCACCTTGGTGTCGGGCCCCTTCTGCGCGAAGGCCCACTCCAGGGCGACCTCGGCGTTCGAGGAGGTGCAGACCGCGCCGTCGTGACGTCCGCAGAACGCCTTGATGTCGGCCGAGGAGTTCATGTAGGTGATCGGGACGACGACGTCCGCGATGCCGGCATCGGTCAGCGCGTCCCAGGCGTCCTGGACCTGGCCCAGGCGCGCCATGTCGGCCATCGAGCAACCAGCAGCCAGGTCGGGGAGGATCACCTTCTGCTCGGGCCCGGTGAGGATGTCCGCGGACTCGGCCATGAAGTGCACGCCGCAGAAGACGATGAACTCGGCCTCCGGACGGGCGGCCGCATCCTTGGCCAGCTTGAAGGAGTCGCCCATCACGTCGGCGAACTCGACGACCTCGTCGCGCTGGTAGTGGTGCCCGAGGACGAACACCCGGTCACCCAGGGCAGCCTTGGCGGCAGCGGCGCGGGCGACCAGGTCCGGGTCGGACGCAGCCGGAAGGTCGCCGGGGCACTCGACGCCGCGTTCGGCGGAGAGGTCCTTGCCCCGGCCCAGGGGAAGCAGCGGCAGGTCGATCGTGGTCATGGGCCGAGCCTACCGAGCGCCCGAGCTTGCTCGAGGCCGAGTGGGCGAGAGCCCGTTGACGAGCGGAGCGAGGATCATGGGTCCATCCTTCCACGCCTCGGCGAGTCGTGAGCAAGGCAACCTTGGTACGGGCATCGGCATTCCGTTGTCGGCCGTAGGTCAGGATGGTCCTATGCGTGTCGTGATCGCGCCGGACAAGTTCGCCGGCACCCTGAGCGCGGTCGAGGCTGCCAACGCCATCGCGACCGGGTGGCTGCGCCGTACGCCGGACGCCGAGATCGTCGAGGTGCCGATGTCGGACGGCGGACCGGGGTTCATCGGGGTGCTGCACGCGGCGCTCGGAGGCGAGCTGATCGGGGTCACCGTTCCGGACCCGTACGGCGACCCGGTGCCGGCGGTCGTGCTCCGGGTGGGGACGACCGCGTACCTCGAGACAGCGCAGGCGGTGGGCCTGCACCTGCACGGCCCCGGTGACCGGCGTCCGATGCACGGCTCGAGCCGCGGGGTCGGCGAGCTGATCGCCGCCGCGGTCGCGGCAGGAGCTACCCGGGTGGTGGTCGGCGCCGGCGGTACGGCGACGAACGACGGGGGTGCCGGGCTGCTCGCGGGACTCGGCGCAACCGGGACCGGTGCGACCCTGGACGCGGGCCCGGCCGGTCTCGCCGGACTGACCGCGGTCGACCTGGCCCCGGCCCGGGAGTCCGTCGACGGAGTCACCCTCGTCCTGGCCTCGGACGTCGAGACCCAGCTGCTCGGCCTGATCGGGGCTACCAAGACCTTCGGCCCGCAGAAGGGCCTCACCGACGAGGAGCTGCTGGTCGCGGACGGTCGTCTCCAGACGTTCGCCGAGCTGACCGATCGCAAGGTCGCCACGGCCAAGGGAGCCGGAGCCGCCGGCGGGATCGGCTTCGCCCTGATGCTGCTCGGTGCCGAGCGGGTCCCTGGCGTCGAGGTCGTGGCCGAGGTCGTCGACCTGGCCGGTGCCCTGGTCGGTGCCGACCTGGTGATCACCGGCGAAGGTGCCTTCGACTTCTCGTCCCGTTCCGGGAAGGTTCCGTACGGCGTGGCCCAGGCGGCCACCGCGGCCCTCGTCCCGTGCATCGCGCTCGCCGGCCAGGTGCTGGTCGGTTCCCGGGAGATGCGAGCCCTCGGGATCGAGGCGGCGTACTCGATCGTCGACCGGGTGGGGGAGGAGCGAGCTTTCGCGGCACCGGCGGCGGCGCTGGCCGAGCTCGCCGAGCGGGTTGCCCGTACCTGGGGCCGCTGACCGGTGCTGGCCGGGGAATATCCGCCGGTGTGAGAAGATTGAACCTGTTGAATGGTCCTACGGACCCCCACGTACACCCACCGGGAGAGCACATGACCGAGCAGGTCGAGACCGCCACCGAGCACGAGCACCGCACCGACAGCATCAACGTCAGCCCGACGGCGGCTGCGAAGGTCAAGAGCCTCCTCGAGCAGGAGGGTCGCGACGACCTCGCTCTTCGCATCGCCGTGCAGCCGGGCGGCTGCTCGGGGCTGCGCTACCAGCTCTTCTTCGACGAGCGCACGCTGGACGGTGACGTCGTCACCGAGTTCAACGGCGTCAACGTCGTCTGCGACCGGATGAGCGTGCCGTACCTGAACGGCGCCACCATCGACTTCGTCGACACCATCGAGAAGCAGGGCTTCACGATCGACAACCCGAACGCCACCGGCTCCTGCGCCTGCGGCGACAGCTTCAACTAGAGATCCTCGCTCGGCCACGCGCCGGGTCAGCACAAAGGGCGCCTTCCCCCTGGGGAACGGCGCCCTTTGTCATCGGCGGGCCCGAGCGTGTCGAGCCGCACCCAGTCCTGGAGGACCCTCAGTCGAGGTGGAGCTGCATCCGGGCCGCCTGGGCCGCGACGGCCTGGCTGACCGGGATCTCCAGGGAGGGAGATCCGAAGACCTCCGCGGCGACGCGCTGCTCCGGCACGCCCATCTCGGACGCTGCAGCGGTGCAGTCGGTGTGCATCTTGACGGTGGTGTCCTGGTCCTCGTACGCGAGTCGCTGGTAGCTCATGAGTCGACGTTATTGGCTACTTCTGAGTACTCCTAGCCGTACTGGCCGGTAGGCTCCAGAGTTCACGAAGCGCTTACCTGAACGCAACACGAACCCCGCTTCCATCCCTAATCTGAGGACTTATGCCGCTCCTGATCGCCGGTTCCATCGCCACTGACCACCTGATGACGTTCGAGGGCAAGTTCGAGGACTCGCTCGTCGTCGAGCAGCTCGACAAGCTCTCCGTCAGCTTCCTGGTCAACGACCTGGAGATCCGTCGCGGCGGGGTTGCTCCGAACATCTGCTTCGGGCTCGGTCAGCTCGGGCTCTCGCCGGTCCTGGTCGGGGCTGCGGGCGAGGACTTCACCGACTACCGCTCGTGGTTGGAGCGGCACGGGGTCGACTGCGAGTCGGTGCACATCTCGGACTCCAAGCACACGGCCCGCTTCGTCTGCACGACCGACACCACCATGGCCCAGTTCGCGTCCTTCTACCCGGGCGCGATGAGCGAAGCACGTCTGATCGAGCTCGGGCCGATCGTCGAGCGGGTCGGGGAGCCGGACTTCGTGCTGATCGGTGCCGATGACCCGGACGGGATGCTGCGCCACACCGACGAGTGCCGTCAGCGCGGTTACCGCTTCATCGCCGACCCGAGCCAGCAGCTGGCCTTCGGCGAGGGCGACCTGATCCGCAAGCTGATCGAGGGCGCCACCATCCTGTTCAGCAACGAGTACGAGTCGCACCTGATCGAGTCCAAGACCGGGTGGAGCTCCGAGGAGATCCTTGCCCTCGTCGGAACCCAGGTGATCACGCTGGGCAAGGACGGGGTGAAGATTGTCGCCCAGGGCCAGGACGCCGTCGTCGTCCCGGCGCTCAACAACGTCCACGCGGTCGAGCCGACGGGCGTCGGTGACGCTTTCCGGGCCGGTTTCCTGGCCGCGACCGAGTGGGGCCTGTCGCACGAGCGTGCCGCCCAGGTCGGCTGCACCCTGGCGGCGTACGTGGTGGAGACGGTCGGAACCCAGGAGTACACCTTCACCCGCGAGGAGTTCGTCGCGCGGCTCGGAGCGTCCTACGGCGACGAGGCCGGTTCCGAAGTGGGCAAGTTCCTGAACTAGGCGCGGGTCTCGAGGCCCCCACCAGCAGTCGTCAGCTGAGGCGGCGTACCAGGTAGACCGGTACGCCGTCCTCGGCGTTCTCGGTGCCCAGGAACTGCTGACCGCGCATCCGGGCCCAGGCCGGTACGTCGGTACGGGCGGCCACGTCGTCGGCGGCGACGCCGATGGTCTCGCCGATCGCGACCCGGTGCAGGTTCTTCGCCAGCTCGACGACCGGCCGCGGACAGAGCAGCCTGCGGCAGTCGAGCAGCACGGCCGGCTCGGTCACAGTCCGGCCTCGGAGCGGATCCTGGCCACCACGTCGGGCAGCTCGTCGAGCAGTCGGTCGATCTCGGCCTCGTCGGTGTCCCGCGTCAGCGAGACCCGGAGGTTGCCGTGCGTGAGGGCGCCCATCGCGGTCAGCACGTGGCTGGGCTCCAGAGTGCTGGCGGTGCAGGCCGATCCGCTGGCGACCGCGAAGCCGCGGCGGTCGAGCTCGGTCACGATCGCCTCGCCGTCCACGTAGAGGAACGAGAACGTCACCAGGTGGGGGAGCCGATCGTGAGGATCCCCGACGACCTCCGTGTCCGGGATCCGGACGACCCCGGCGCGGAGCCGGTCGATCAGGCGGCTCTGGCGGGTGTTGGTGGCCGCGCGCTCGGCGACGACGGCCTGGAGCGCGGCTGCGGCGGCCACGGCCCCGGGCACGTTCTCCATCCCGGTCGCGCGCTCGTCGACCCGGTCGTCGCCGGGGAACGGGTTGCGCCAGCGGGCGCCCTTGCGGACCAGCAGGACCCCGACCCCGGCAGGCCCGCCCCACTTGTGCGCGGACAGCGCCGCGGTGGACCACCCGTCGGGCAGCGGCAACCGGCCGGCGGACGCGCAGGCGTCCATGAAGAGCGGGGCGCGCTCGGCCAGGGCCGCCACCGGTTGCAGGGTGCCGACCTCGTGGTTGGCCGCCTGGACGGCGATCACGGTGGCGTCGGGGAACCCGTCGACCCGGACCCGACCATCCGGCTCGACCGGCGCGGTGCTGAACGAGCCGCCGCGCGCCACGTGCCACTGCCCGGCGTGCATCACCGACGCGTGCTCGACGGCCGTCGCGACCAGGTGGTCGCCGGCCCGGGCAGCGCCGGCCAGCAGGCCGAGCACCCCGAGGTGGACGGCATGGGTCCCGCTGGGGGTGAAGGTCACCTCGTCGGGACGGACGCCGAGGGCCTCAGCGGTGGCCTCGCGGGCGTTGTCCAGGATGATCCGGGCATTTCGCGCGGGACCGTGCAACCGGCGCGGATCGGCGTACCCGGCCGTCAGCGCCTGCTCCAGGACGGCGCGTGCGGCGGGGTGCAGCGGCTCGCTCGAGGCGGTGTCGAGGTAGCTGGTCACAAGGGAAAACTAGCCCCCCGGGCCGGAGATGCCGCGCGTGGCAAGCAGCACACCGTCCAACACCCCTACCTGGGCGGTCAACCGGGGTTCCCGAGTAGTAGGGTTCGCTTGTCCGTCTGAAGAAGATGTTCGGTCAAGAGAGAGGGCTCGTTCGTGAGTCTGGAACTCCCCAAGCGGGTGCGTCACGCAGCAGTGGGTCTTACGGCTGCTTCGGCACTGCTTTTCCTGAGTGGTTGCTCGGCTGAGGACAAGGATCAGATCGGCCGCTTGGCCATGCCTGACCCCCGCAGCGAGGAAGCCCACTTCGTCTACGACCTGTGGCAGTGGTCCTGGTTGGCAGCGATGCTGACCGGCATCCTGGTGTGGGGCCTGATCTTCTACGCGATCATCAAGTACCGCCGGCGCAGCGAGACCGAGATCCCGGTGCAGACGCGCTACAACCTGCCGATCGAGATCTTCTACACGATCGCCCCGGTGATGATGGTCATCGTCTTCTTCTTCTTCACCGTGCGTGCCCAGGACGGCATCCTGCACGCGCCGAAGGACCTGGACAAGGCGAACGCGGCGGCCCCCTACAACGTGACCGTCGTCGGCCAGCAGTGGTCGTGGACCTTCAACTACACCAAGGGCGGCAAGACGGTCTCCGACACCGTCTGGGAGTCCGGCACCCCGGACGACATCCCGACGTTGTGGCTGGTCCAGGACCAGGAGGTCTCGATCGACCTCTACTCGCCGGACGTCATCCACTCGTTCTGGCCGACCGACTTCCTCTTCAAGATGGACGTCGTCCCGGGTCGGGCGAAGGACAACCACTTCACCGTCAAGCCGAACAAGCCGGGCATGTTCATCGGTCGTTGCGCGGAGCTGTGCGGCCTGTACCACTCGCGGATGCTGTTCAACGTGAACGTCGTCTCCGAGGCTGAGTACAACCAGCACCTCGAGGAGCTCGAAGCCGCCGGCAACGTCGGGATGAACGCTCCCGGCCCGTACGAAGAAGAAGTCAAGGGCATCGAGCACCACAACGGTGACGAGCTGAACACGGGAGTACAGGAATGACCGCGGTCTCTGACGCGCCCACCACCGGCGCGCCTTCACGCACCCTGGGTCAGCAGGTCGTCCGCATCATGACGACCACCGATCACAAGCTGATCGGCAAGCTGTACCTGATCACGTCGTTCGCCTGGTTCATGGTCGGCGGCGTGATGGCCCTGATGATCCGTTCGGAGCTGGCGTTCCCGGGTCAGCAGCTCGTCAACGACGAGGTCTACAACCAGCTCTTCACGATGCACGGCACGATCATGCTGCTGCTGTTCGCGACGCCGCTGTTCTTCGGCTTCGCCAACGTGATCATGCCCCTGCAGATCGGCTCGCCCGACGTTGCCTTCCCCCGACTGAACATGTTCAGCTACTGGCTGTTCCTGTTCGGCGGACTGATCGCTGCGTCCGGGTTCCTGACCCCGTCCGGTGCGGCCGACTTCGGCTGGTTCGCCTACGCGCCGCTCTCGGACGCGGTGCGTTCGCCGGGTGTCGGTGGCGACCTCTGGATCATGGGTCTGTGGCTCGCTGGTCTGGGCACCATCCTCGGTGCAGTCAACTTCATCACCACGATCATCTGCATGCGCGCGCCCGGCATGACGATGTTCCGGTTGCCGCTGTTCGTCTGGAACACCCTGGTCACCAGCCTCCTGGTCCTGATCGCGTTCCCGATCTTCGCCGGTGCGCTGCTCTCCCTGGAGGCCGACCGCAAGCTCGGTGCGCACGTCTTCGACGCCAGCCACGGCGGTCCGATCCTGTGGCAGCACCTGTTCTGGTTCTTCGGGCACCCTGAGGTGTACATCATCGCGTTGCCGTTCTTCGGCATCGTGACCGAGATCCTGCCCGTCTTCAGCCGCAAGCCGCTGTTCGGCTACATCGGCCTGGTCGCGGCGACCCTCGGTATCGCGATCCTCTCGGTCGCGGTCTGGGCCCACCACATGTTCGTCACCGGCGCCGTCGACCTGCCCTTCTTCTCGGGCATGACCTTCTTGATCGCAGTGCCGACCGGCGTCAAATTCTTCAACTGGATAGGCACGATGTGGGGCGGGTCCATCTCGTTCGACACCCCCATGCTGTGGTCGATCGGCTTCCTGACGACCTTCCTCTTCGGTGGTCTGACCGGCATCATCCTGGCGTCGCCGCCGCTGGACTTCCACGTCTCCGACTCGTACTTCGTGGTGGCGCACTTCCACTACGTGGTGTTCGGCACGGTGGTGTTCGCGATGTTCGCCGGCTTCTACTTCTGGTGGCCGAAGATGACCGGCCGGATGCTCGACGAGCGCCTGGGCAAGATCCACTTCTGGTTGCTGTTCATCGGCTTCCACACCACCTTCCTGGTCCAGCACTGGCTCGGTGTCGAGGGCTTCCCGCGGCGGTACGCCGACTACGGGGAGAACGACGGCTTCACCACGCTGAACCAGATCTCGACGATCGGGGCCTTCCTGCTCGCGTCCTCGACGCTGCCGTTCCTCTGGAACGTCTACAAGTCGCGTCGCGGTCCGAAGATCACCGTCGACGACCCGTGGGGCTGGGGCCGTTCCCTGGAGTGGGCCACCAGCTGCCCGCCGCCGCGTCACAACTTCGTGACCATCCCGCGGATCCGCTCCGAGTCACCTGCGTTCGACCTGCACCACCCGGAGATCGCTGCCCTGGAGTACGAGGCCAACGACCACCTGGAGAGCAAGGGCATCGCGGACGCGCCGGCCATGGACGGGCGCAAAGAGCTGTTGGACGGAGATGACGCCTGATGAAGTCCGAGACCTGGATCTTCGCGATCTGCACCTTCTTCTTCACGCTGTTCGCCCCGGCGTACTGGTTCGTCACCGGTGACCCGACGGGTACGTCGGCGTTGGTGATGACGGCGTTGCTGACCTTGCTGGTCAGCTTCTACCTCGGCTTCCACGCCACCCACATGGAGCCTCGTCCCGAGGACCGCAACGACGGCGAGATCGCCGACGGTGCTGGCGAGCTCGGCTTCTTCCCCCCGTACAGCTGGTGGCCGCTGTGGTGCGGTCTGACCTTGGCGCTGATCGTGGTCGGGGTCGTCTACGCCTGGTGGCTGTTCATCATCGGCGCGGTGCTCGGTTCGGTCGCGCTGACCGGGCTGATCTTCGAGTACTACCGCGGCGAGCACGCGCACTGAGCTAGCGATCGGCCTCAGCTGCGGCAAACCGTGACGTTCGGCACGCCGCCGGTGGGATTCGAAGTTCGGAACGCTTGTTAGGCTGTCGGAGTCCACACCCTGACGTGTTTCGGGAGAATCATGCGTTCGCGACGATCCGGTGCCGTGCTTGCGGCTGTTCTGCTGATGACCTTGGTCTCGGCGTGCTCCGGCAGCACCGACACCACGTCCGCCGGCAGCCCCGCGTCGGACGCGCCGACCAGCACCGGCAACGGCGCTGGGGCCGCGGCAGCGATCACGTCGAGCATCGCCGCCGGCGCGAAGAACGTGAAGATCAACCGGACGGTGCGTCTCGACGTCGCCGACGGCACCTTCAGCGACGTCAGTGTCTCCAGTACCGCCGGCCAGGTGGAGGGCAGCCTCTCCTCGGACAAGGCGAGCTGGCAGAGCACCAGCCGGCTGCAGCCGGGGGCGACGTACAGCATTCGCGGCGTCGCGGTCGACGGGTCCGGGAACGAGCAGGTCTACACCTCGAAGTTCAAGACCCAGGCCCTCGGCCTCGACAAGCAGACGTTCCCCAGCTTCTTCCCGACCGCTGGCTCCACGGTCGGAGTCGGGCTGCCGGTGATCATCAGGTTCGACATCCCGGTGACCGACCACGCCGCCTTCCAGAAGCACATCACGGTGACCAGCGTCCCCGCCCAGACCGGGGCTTTCCACTGGATCTCCGACAACGAGCTGCACTGGCGGCCGGCGAAGTACTGGAAGGCCGGCACCAAGGTCACGGTCGACGCCGACATCGACAGCGTTCCGGCTGGCAACGGAGTTTTCGGCCAGCGCAGCCGGACGAACTCCTTCACCATCGGCCGCTCACTGGTGAGCAAGGTCGACATGAAGACCCACCAGATGAAGGTCTACGAGGACGGCAAGCTGATCAAGACGCTGCCGATCACCACCGGCGAGCAGCCCAAGTTCACCACCCGGTCCGGCACCAAGGTGATCATCGAGAAGTTCCGCCACAAGCGGATGAACTCCGAGACCATCGGGATCGACCCGAACAGCGCTGACGGCTACGACCTCGACGACGTCGAGTACGCGATGCGTCTGACCTACTCCGGCGAGTTCGTCCACGCCGCACCGTGGTCGGTGGCGTCGCAGGGCCGGGCCAACGTCAGCCACGGCTGCACCGGGATGAGCACCGAGAACGCCGGTTGGTTCTACGGGATCAGCATGGTCGGCGATGTCATCGAGTACACCGGCACCACCAAGGAGATGACCCTCTCCAACGGGTTCGGCGACTGGAACCTGCCGTTCAGCGAGTACCAGCAGGGCTCAGCCCTCTAGGCGTCGCCGTGCAGGTTCTTGGCGGTCGCTGACGCCTTGACCGTGCTCGGCTCCGGGTAGGTCCCGAACAGCCTGTCCGCTGTCGCGGTGCTGGTGACCGTGAACCAGTAGTGCTCGTTCTTGTAGTGGTGCAGGCGGTGGTTGCGCCAGATCGACTTGTAGGCGCTCGTCCGGGGCTTGTAGTCACTGTGGATCAGGTAGTGCGACCACTCGTAGACCAGTCCGGTCACGCCGACCGCGAAGAGGAACGTCAGTCCCTGGCCCAGCCGGGGGAACGCGAACACCGCGATCGCCACGTCGCTCACGATCACGGCGATCAGTGAGCGCCAGGGGATGAACACCAGCGGCAGGTCGCGTGGGTCGGCGTGATGGCGACGATGGTCGCGGGCCAGCTCGCTGTCGATCTTGATCCCGACGACCTTGCGCGGCCGCCAGTGCAGGATGAACACGTGGATGACCCACTCCAGGACCGGGAAGAGCCCGACCAGGATCACCGGGGCCCACAGGTCGCTCAGCTGCCAGTCACCTTCGGCGACCCGCCACGTCGCGGCGCCCACGATGGTGGCCGCGATCATCCAGGGGCTCGGGTGCTTCCAGAACTCAGCGGCCGTGGACCGCAGCGTCACTGCGGTACGGCGGGACGAGCCGGTGATCCGGGCCTCCTCGGTGGAGAGGCGTTCCTGCGCGAGGGCCTCGATCTCGGGCGATGGTTTGCTCATCGTGCTTCTCCTTCATCCGGTTCGTCCTGAAGTGCGTCCAGGCTGTAGTCGCTCAGGAAGGCGACCATCACCTCGGTCGCCGGTCGCAGCAGCGAGTCCGCTGCTCGGTGGGCTGCGTCGGCGTCGTGGGCGAGGACGGCGCGGCTGATCTCCCGGTAGCCGGCCAGGTTGCTGACCTCGCCGTCCAGCAGCGGGGCGAGCGGCTCGATCGCCGGCTCGTAGGCCAGCCGCAGGTTGTTGAACATCATCCGGAACACGATCGAGTCCGCCAGGTCGACGATCGCGTCCCAGAAGGCCAGGGCTGCGTGCTGCCGGGCCACGGGGGAGTCTGCGAGTCCCTGAGCCTCCAGGGCCTCGTCGAGGGCCGCACGGGTGGTCAGGTCTGCCCGGGCGGCCCGCTCCGCCGCCATCCGCGCGACCGTCGGGGCGATCGCGAACCGGGCCTCGATGATGCTGCGGGCGACGACCGGGTCGAGCTCGCCGTCGCGGACCAGCATCCGGGGGAGCAGGTCCAGGCCGGCGTACCGCTGGAAGTCACGGACGGTCGTGGCACCGCCGTGCTTGACCTCGACCAGCCGGGTGGCGGACATCCGCTGGAGTGCCTCGCGCACGGCCGGGCGGGACACCCCGAGGAGCTCCGCGAGCCGACGTTCGCTGGGCAGGGCGTCACCGGGAGCCAACGAGCCGTCGACCACCTCGCCCAGGAGCTGGTCGAAGACGTCGTCGGGGACGAGGCGTTTGGTGATGGGGGTCAGGACCATGCGCCCACCCTGACGCCCGTCCCCTCAACTGGTCAAGTGGTCTGACCAGTTGGTGGACAGTCGACCTGGTCCTGGTCGGTTCCGGCGATCGATTGCAGTGACAAGGCACTTCTCACCGCGCTGCCCGAGAACGGCGAAGGGCCCGGGAGCAAACTCCCGGGCCCTTCGCCGTCAGATCAGTGCGTCAGTGCTTCTGTGTCAGCTCTTCGCCTGCCACCTCGTGGCGTCCGTCGAACTGGTGACCGTCGGCTGCGTGACCCTCCAGCGGAGCGTCGTGCGCGTGCTCGAGCTCGGCGTGGTGGTGCGCCTCCTCGAGCTCGGCCACCGTCGGCTTCTGCACGTCTCCGGAGTACCAGGCCTTCGAGAGCCTGGCCCGCAGCTGGTCGAGCCGAGCCTTCGGGGCGCTGAGACCGTTGGCGTCCGCACCGCTGAGACCGGCGTAGACCTCCGGGCGCTCGTGCGCCGTCAAGGTGTACGCACGCTCGGGCGAGAGCGGCAGGTGCCGTTCGGTGTAGCCGCCTTCGGCGTCGCGCATGATGATGCCGCTCTCGTAGCCGTGCAGCAGCATCTCCTTGTCGTGACGCTGCAACGAGATGCACCAACGCTTGGCCAGGATGAACACCAGCGGCGGGATCACGAAGATCGCCCCACGCATGAAGTACGTGATCGTGTTCAGGTCCAGGTGGAAGGTCGTGGCCAGGATGTCGTTTCCGCCGGCTGCCCAGAGCAGACCGTAGAGGGTGATCATCGCGGCCAGGAACGCCGTCCGGGTCGGGACGTTGCGGGGGCGCTGGAGCAGGTGGTGCTCCCGCTTGTCGCCGGTGATCCACTGCTCGATGAACGGGTACGCGAGCACGACCATCAGCAGGGCGATCGGAGCGATCTGACCTGGCAGGAAGATGTTCCAGCTCAGGGTGACCCCGAAGATGTGCGTCTCCCAGCCGGGCATGATCCGCAGCAGTCCCTCGGCGATGCCCATGTACCAGTCAGGCTGCGAGCCCGCGGTGACCTCCGCCGGGTTGTACGGACCGAACCGCCAGACCGGGTTGATCGTCATCAGGCCACCCATCAGCGCGGTGACGCCGAAGGTGATGAAGAAGAAGCCACCGGCCTTCGCGGCGTACACCGGCATCATCGGGTAGCCGACGACGTTGTTCTCGGTCCTGCCGGGCCCGGGCCACTGGGTGTGCTTGTGGTAGACGAGCAGCAACATGTGAGCCGCGATCAGGGCCAGGATCAGACCAGGGATCAGGAGGATGTGCGCGGTGTAGAGGCGCGGGATGATCTGGTCACCGGGGAACTCGCCACCGAACATGAAGAACGACATGTACGAACCGAGGACCGGCGTGGCCTTGACCAGGCCGTCGGCGATCCGGAGGCCCGTACCCGACAGCAGGTCGTCGGGGAGCGAGTAGCCGGCGAAACCCTCGAGGATGCCGAGCAGCAGCAGGACGCCACCGATGATCCAGTTCAGCTCACGCGGCTTGCGGAACGCTCCGGTGAGGAAGACCCGCATCATGTGCACGAGCATCGCGGCGATGAAGAGCATCGCGGCCCAGTGGTGCATCTGGCGCATCAGCAGGCCGGCGCGCACGTCGAAGCTGATCTCCAGCGTCGAGCGGTACGCCTCGGACATGTGGATGCCCTTGAGCTGCTCGTAGGAGCCGTCGTAGATGACCTCGCCCATGCTCGGGTTGAACCAGAGCGAGAGGAAGACGCCGGTCAGGAGCAGGATCACGAAGCTCCACAGCGCGATCTCGCCGAGCATGAAGGACCAGTGGTCGGGGAAGACCTTGCGGAGCTGCTTCTTGGTGGCGGTCGCGATGCCGAGGCGTTCGTCGGCCCAGGTGGCGACGGCGGCGGCGGGGTTCGCCTTCGCGGTCACGGCAGGCTCGGTGCCATTGGTCGTTGCAACTGAATCAGCCATCACGATCACCCACGTTCCCAGTAGCTAGGACCAACCGGTTCATTGAAATCGTCTTGCGCTACGAGGTAGCCCTCGGAGTCGACCGTGATCGCGAGCTGCGGCAGGTGTCGCGCTGCGGGGCCAAAAATCACCTTACCGTTGTCCGCCAAGTCGAACGTCGACTGGTGGCAGGGGCACAGCAGGTGATGGGTCTGCTGCTCCCACAGCGAGATCGGGCAACCGACGTGGGTGCAGATCTTGGAGTAGCAGAGGATGCCGTCGACGCCCCAGTTCTGGGCGCGTTCCTGGTCCTTGATGTCGTCGGGCTGCATCCGGACGAGGATTACCGCGGCCTTCGCCTTCTCGGCGAGGATCTCGTGCTCGGGGACCTCGGGCTCCTCACCCTCCTCGCTCGGGAAGAAGGCTGCCGGCTCGGCGTTGACGAGCTGGCCGACCTGCATGTCCTCCGGACGGATCGGGCGACCGTCGACGTCCTGGACGACGCGCATCCCGGTACGCCAGACCGTGTGCTCCAGGCTGTCGCCGGGCAGCGGGCCGAGGTCGCGCAGAGCGACGATCGCCGGGAGACCGAGCAGGCCCATCGCGCCGAGCAACGAGTTGCGCACCAGCGGTCGACGCCCGATGCCTGAGTCCTCGATGCCCTGGTCGAGTGCGGCGAGAGCCTCGGCGCGGTCCTCCTCGGAGGAAGCGGCAGGATGCCGGTACTCGACGATCTCGTGGTCGCTCATCAGCTTCCGCGACCACTGGATCGCGCCGACGCCGATGAACAGCAGGGCAAGTCCCAGTGTCGTGCCGAGCGCCAGCTGCAGAGCCTCGATGCCGATGAAGACGTCACGCTTGCCGATCGCGAAGTACGACACGCAGAAGAGCACGGCGGAGACGCCGGAAAGGCCGAAGAGAGTGGCGACCTGCCGCTCCGCGCGCTTCTCGGCTACGGGGTCCACGTCGGTGGGACGCGGAAGGTGCTCGGGCAGGCCCGGGTTCTCGATCGGCTCCGCCGGGACGAGCTCGGTGCCGTGGTTGTGGTCGTCGCTCACGCGTCCGCCCCCTTCTTGGTCTTCTTCACCCGGGCAGAGCCGGCGGTGATCCAGATGCCGAAGCCGACCAGCGAGCCGATGCCGACCAGCCAGGCGAACATGCCCTCGGCGACCGGGCCGACCGAGCCGAGTGCGAAACCACCCGGGCTCGGTGCGTCCTCCTGGAGCTTCAGGTAGGCGATGACGTCCTTCTTGGCGTCCGGGGTCAGCACGCCGTTGGAGAAGACCGGCATCTGCTGCGGGCCGATCACCATGGCCTCGTACATGTGCTTCGCGCTCACGCCGATCAGGCTCGGGGCGAACTTGCCCTTCGGCAGGGCGCCGCCGGAGCCGGCGAAGTTGTGGCACGCCGTGCAGTTGGTACGGAAGAACTGACCACCGCGCGCGACGTTGCCGTTGGAGTAGTCGTAGTCCGAGGCCTCCGGGATCGCCGGGCCGGCACCGAGCGAGCCGACGTACGCCGCGAGCTCAGCGATCTGGTCGTCGTCGAAGACCGGGGTCTTGCGAACAGCCTGGGCGCCGGCCTGGGCCATCGGCATCCGGCCGGTCCCGACCTGGAAGTCGACGGACGCGCCGCCGACGCCGACCAGGGAGGGGCCGTAGTTGTTGCCCTTCTTGGTCGTGATGCCTTCGCCGTTGAGGCCGTGGCAGGAGGCGCAGCTGACCGCGAACAAGGCGCGTCCGGCCTGGATCTGGTCGTCGTTCGGTCCGGTGGCGTCAGCGCCCGCGGGCGCTACAGCGGCCCAGACGCCGCCGGTGGCCAGCAGGCCGAGGATCAGCACGGCGGGGGCAGCGAGTCGGCTGCGTCGGCGGGCCGAGAGCCGAGCTGAGATCTTGCGCGTGAGCAGTCGCACAACAGGTCCTATCGGTTCAGGCTTACTTGATGAGGTAGATGGTCGCGAAGAGGCCGATCCAGACGACATCGACGAAGTGCCAGTAGTAGGACACGACGATGGCGGTGACGGCCTGTTCGTGGGTGAAGCGACGTGCAACGAGGGTCCGTCCGAGGACGAAGAGGAAGGCGATCAGACCGCCGGTGACGTGGATCCCGTGGAAGCCCGTGGTCAGGTAGAACATCGTGCCGTAGGCCGAGGAGGGGATCGTGATGCCCTCGTGGATCAGCTCGGTGTACTCGAACGCCTGACCGCCGATGAAGATGGCGCCCATCACGTAGGTGAGCACGAACCACTCACGCAGGCCCCACAGCTTCATGTTGAGGAGCGCGCCGGTGCGACCGACCTGGCCGCGCTCGGCCGCGAAGACGCCGAGCTGGCAGGTCAGCGAGGACAGCACCAGGATCGTGGTGTTGATCGACGCGAACGGCACGTTCAGGTCCGCGGTCGACTCGGCCCAGAGCTCCGGGCTCACCGCCCGGATGGTGAAGTAGGCGGCAAAGAGCGCCGCGAAGAACATCAGCTCGCTCGAGAGCCAGATGATGGTGCCTACGCTCACCATGCTCGGTCGGTCATGGTGCCCGTGCAGACGGGATGCTGGGATCACAGAAGTCGTCGCCACGCGGCCATTATGTCGTGACTGTGGTCGCCCGCCACCCCGACCCCCTGTTTTAGACACGTGTGTCGCGGAGGGTTACGACCGGGGGTGGCACGACTCACGTGATGAGGCCTCCTTCTACTCTGTGCAGGTGCTGTTCTCGCCTCTCTCCGTGATCGCTTCGGCGTCTGTCCCGCTCGAAGCCGGGGCGTCCGATCTGCCCCGTTTCAGTGCCGCGACGTTCTTCACCCAGTGGGGGATCGACCCGGTCCCGTTGGTCGTCAGCGTCTGGGCCGCGGGCCTGTACCTGATCGGCGTCCGGGTGCTCCGGAGCCGGGGCGATGCCTGGCCGCTCGGACGGACCCTGGCGTTCGTGGTCGGCGGGATGGGTTCGTTCTACGTGGCCACGTCGTCGGGCCTCGGTGCCTACGACACCACCCTGCTGAGCGTGCACATGGTCCAGCACATGGTGCTCGGCATGGTGGTGCCGCTGTTCCTGGCACTCGGGGCGCCGGTGACCTTGGCGCTGCGGACACTGCCGGCCAGGCCGAGGGCGGGCCTGCTGGTGGTGCTGCACTCCCGGCTGGCCCGGGTGCTCACCTTCGCGCCGCTGACCCTGGCGCTGTACGTGGCCAGTCCGTGGGCCCTGTACTTCACCGGCTGGTACGAAGCGACCCTGCACTCGGTCTTCCAGCACAACATGATGCACCTGCACCTGGTCCTGGTCGGGTCCTTGTTCTTCTGGCCCCTGATGGGCGTGGACCCGCTCCCGGGGCGGATCGGCTACCCGGCCCGGATGATGGTCGTCGTGCTGACACTGCCGTTCCACGCCTTCCTGGGCATCACGATCATGGGGCAGTCGACGCTGATCGGCGGGAGCTGGTACCCCGACCTGGGCCGGACCCTCACCTGGTTGCCCGATCCGTTGGACGACCAGCACACGGCCGGCGGCATCCTGTGGAGCTCGGGCGACCTGATCGGCCTGGTCTTCTTCGCGGTGCTCTTCGTCCAGTGGGTGCGCTCCTCGATGAAGGAGGCCGCCCGTGAGGACCGACGACTCGACCGTCTGGAACGTCTGGCGTCGTCCGGGGAACCGGACTAGTAGCATCCAGTCTGTGACTGCCCACACTTCCGGGAACACTCCCGCCCTCCGTGTCCTCGTCTACAGCGACGACTCCGACGTGCGCGCCCAGGTCATCCTCGCGCTCGGCCGTCGGGTGCACCCCGACTTCCCGGAGCTGCAGTACGTCGAGGTCGCGACCGAGCCGGTCGTCTGGCAGCAGCTGGACTCCGGTGCCATCGACCTGGCGATCCTCGACGGCGAGGCGACCCCGGCCGGAGGACTCGGGATCGCGCGCCAGATGAAGGACGAGATCTACCAGGCCCCGCCCACCCTGGTGCTCACGGGACGGCCGCAGGACCACTGGCTCGCGACCTGGTCGCGTGCCGAGGCTGCGGTCTCGCACCCGCTCGACCCGATCGAGCTCGCGGAGGCGGTCATCCGTCTGCTGCGCTCGCGGGTCCCCGCCGAGGCGTAGCCACGTGGAAGGCCGTACCGGCCACAGCTGGCCCGAGGTTCTCACTGCTCTCGTCGGCCGCACCGACCTGACCACCGAGCAGACGACCTGGGCGATGGGCGAGATTCTCACCGGTGCTGCGACGCCGGTCCAGATCGCGGGCTTCGCGGTGGCGCTCCGGTCCAAGGGCGAGACGGTGCAGGAGATGCAGGGCCTGGTCGACGCGATGTACGCCCACGCGGCGCCGTTGCACGTGCACGGCCGGACCCTGGACATCGTCGGTACCGGTGGCGACCGGTCGTTCTCGGTCAACATCTCCACGATGGCGGCGATCGTCGCCGCCGGGGCCGGAGTCACCGTGGTCAAGCACGGCAACCGCTCGGCGTCCAGCAAGGCCGGCAGTGCTGACGTGCTCGAGCTGCTGGGGATCCGACTGGACCTCCCGGTGGCCGACGTGGCCCGGGTGGCCGCGGAGGCCGGCATCACCTTCTGCTTCGCGGCGGCGTTCCACCCGGCTCTGCGGCACGCCGCGGTGGCTCGCGGCGAGCTCGGCATCGGGACGACCTTCAACTTCCTCGGACCGATCGCGAACCCGGCGAAGCCGTCAGCCCAGGCGATCGGCTGCGCCGACGTCAGGATGGCGCCGGTGATGGCCGGGGTCTTCGCGCGCCGTGGCGTCGACGCCTGGGTGTTCCGCGGGGACGACGGGCTCGACGAGCTGACCACGACGACCACGTCACGGGTCTGGACCGTCCGCGGTGGCGAGGTGGTCGAGACCTCCCTGGACCCCGCCAGGCTCGGGATCGCGCAGGGTACCGCCGAGGGTCTGCGCGGCCAGGACGCCGCGTTCAACGCAGCCGTCGTACGCCGCCTGCTCGCCGGCGAACGGGGACCGGTGCGAGACGCGGTCATCCTCAACGCCGGCGCGGCACTCGCCGTGCACGCCGACGAGGACGGCTCGCTGGAGGACCGGATCGCAGCCGGGATCAAGCGCGCCGACGACGCTGTCGACTCGGGTGCTGCTCAGGCGACGTTGGACCGGTGGGTCACGGCGGCGGCGCAGTCAGCCTGAGCTCGTAGGAGCCGTCCGGCCTCGACGAGAAGCCGACGCGCTCGTAGTAGGCACCGACCATGGTCGGTGAGGTGAGGACCGAGGTGATCCCGCGCCCCGCGAGCACGTTGCTGTGCCGCCAGACGAACTGACCGGGGGAGAAGTCCCGGTAGCGGGGAGTGACGTAGTCGAGTAGGACCGTGGCCTGCGGCCCGTCGATCCGGATCAGCACGACCCCGACGGTCTCGTCACCGCGCTGGACGATGAAGGCGTGGCTGTCGTCACCCTGTCCGTCCAGGAGCGTCAGGTCAGGCTGGAAGCGGAGGATGTCGTCCCAGTGCGTCCGGAGCACGTGCTGCAGGTAGGTGTCCTGCCGGCCGACCTCGAGGACCACGTAGGAGTCGGTGTCGTGCCGGGTAGCCAGCAGGGTCCGGATGTGCCAGAGGTTGATGGCCATCAGGGCGATGTTCATCGCGACCATCGGCCAGATCTCCAGGGCGGCGTTGTAGCCGGTCAGGACGACGCAGGCGGCGAGGTTGAGCACCCGGAACCGGAGGACCCGGGCCTGCATGACCGAGTAGACCAGCAGCGCTGATCCGATCCAGCCGATCGCGTCGAGCCATCCCATGCAGCGAGCGTAGCGACGATCACCGGCGTCCGCCCCGTGCTAGCCCCGGGCGAGCGCGTGGCGCAGCAGTCCCTGCGCCGCCGACGGGTTCCGGGCACCCAGGGCCGACGGGACCAGTGCCGCGGCGTGCAACCGCGAGGTCAGGTGCCGGCGCGCAGCGCGTTCGGCCCGCACCAGTCCGGCAGAGCCGAGCTCGTCGGCGATGGTCCGGAAGTAGTGGCGCTCCTCGGCGAAGCGCTCCCCGGTCAGCGTCTTGACGGCGGAGTCGCTCCCGGTGTGGCGTCGGTACTGGAACGCGACCTCCGGGGAGAGCGCCATCCGGCCGCCTCCCTTGAGCACGTCCATCAGCAGCCCGAGGTCCTGGACGACGTGGAAGTCGGGGCGGAAGCCGATCTTCTCGATCACGTCGCGACGCCAGCAGAGGCTGGGGAAGTAGGTCCAGTTGCCGCGGAGCAGCGAGACCATCAGGGACTCTCCGCAGAGCTCGGTCGGACCGGCGGCGCTCGGGGTGAGGCGGTTCTTGACCCGGTCGACGAGGGGACGGATCACCTGGTTGTCGCCGTCGATGATCTCGACACCGGTCTCGATGATCGCGACCCCGGGGAACGCCGCTACCGCTGCTTCCACGTCTGCCAGGAAGCGGGGCAGCATCAGGTCGTCGGCGCCCATCACCACCACGTACTCGGCGGTCGCCAGGCCGAGGGCGCGCATGTAGTTGAGGTTGGCTCCGAGGTTCGCCTCGTTGCGGTGGTAGTCGATCCGCGGGTCCCCGAGACCGGCGAACCAGGTGGCGATGCCCGGGTCGGGGTAGCCGTCGTCGACGACGATCAGCCGCCAGTCCGACGACGTCTGGGCGCGGACGCTCGCCACCGTCTGGCGGAGCAGGTCGGGGTCGCCGTAGAACGGCAGCAGTACCTCGATCATCGTGCGGCTCCTTCGGTGGCAGAGGCGATCGGGACCGGTGCCCCGATCCGGGGCGTCCGCTCGTGCTCGAGGACAGCCCTGACCCAGAAGGTGGCGGCGAGGCCGCCGAGGGTGATGATCAGGGCCGCACTGGGGGGCACCCAGTGGGTGTCGGTGACGAGCTGGAAGTTGCTGCGCTGCTTGGTCATCACCGACCACTGGCTGATCAGCTGGGCGAGCACCACCGCCACGACGGCACCGACACCAAGCGCCCGACTGCGGTGCGACCGGGTCCCGGAGGCATCGAGCAGGGCCCCCGCCACGACGATCAGACCGACGGTGAACGGCATTCCGTAGCGCCCCTGCCAGGCTGAACCGAGCTGGTGGAAGGTGTGCACCGTCAGGTAGGTCGGAACGGCGAACGAGACCAGGGCGATGACGCCGAGTCCGAGCGCCGGGCGTGAGCGCAGACCGCAGCGTCGTACAGCGGTCACGACGAGTGCGACCAGCACGACGACGACCAGCGCGTACGCCGCGGGCGGGGCAGCCTCGTTGCGCATCGGGAACGCACCGATCGCCTGCAGCGGCCAGAGGAACGCGCCCTGGGCGACGTACTCCCACGGGTTGCCGGAGAAGTTCGAGCGGTCGAGGGTCGGGTTGTTGACTCCGGAGAGCAGCACCCAGGCGATCTCGAACGCGGAGGCAGCGGTGACCAGGCCGGTGCACGCGGCCTCGAGCCGGGTCGTCGGCAGCAGGGCCCGGACGGTCCGGACAGGACCGTGCAGTACTGCGGTCGCGCCGAGGATCAGGCCGAGCCAGAGCAGCCCGAGGGTGTGCGTGCTGACCAGGACCGCGGCGAACGTGGCCAGCATCCAGTACGCCGTGCGCCGCCGCTGGTCGCCGCGCGGCTGGACCACCGCGCCCAGAGCGACCCAGGTCCCGAGGCCGGCGAGCATCTCGACACCGTTGGGCGAGGCGATCGCCGACGAGTAGACCGTCGTCGGCAGGGCGGCGACCAGCAGCGCGACCAAGGGCCACACGGTCCGAGCCCCGGCGATGGTCAGCCGGACCGCCATCGCGAACAGCAGGCAGCCGATCAGAGCAGCCGCGACCCGCATCGCGTAGAGGTTCGCTGTTCCGCTGAACGGCCGTGCGGGAATGCCGACGGCGGCGTAGAACGTGGGGTTGTAGCGCGACGCTGCACTGGCGATCAGGATCTCGCCGCCGGGGAGCTCGGTCATCGGTCGGCAGTTGTAGACCCCGGTGTACGGACGCGCGGTGCAGGCCGCCCGGGCGGCCTCGGCGACGTCGGCACGGACCGGGATCAGGTCGCCGCGACCGAGCTCGGTCGGGATGGTCTGGTCTCCGGGTTCCCAGTTCCCGGCCGCCACCGAGCTGGCCCGGTAGGCGTGGTCGAACTCGTCGATCCCGAAGTGCGGAGCGATGCACAGGATCCAGCCGAGCTGGAGGACGAAGAACCCGGCGCCCGCCAGCAGGGTGCTGCGCCAACGCGGCGGGAGGGAACCGCGGGGCCTCATCGGAGCTGGTCGGCGGACTCGCGCAGGGCGAGCTCGCGGGTCAGCGTCACCAGGTGGCGTTCGACCTGGTGCAAGCGCTGGTAGCACGCCAGGGTGGTGAACAGGAATGTCATCACGAAGGTGTAGAGCAGCAGGTCGGTCCCGCGCTGGACGCCGACGAGGTGGGCGGCCCAGACCGTGGTGCCGGGGAACGCGACCGCGACCACGCCGACCGGGACCAGCACCAGCAGCGCGATCCGCCGGATCGCCTGGTGGCTCGCCGGCTGCCGTTCGCGCAGGGTGAGGAACCCGAACGCCAGGGTGCCGCCGATGAGCAGGATCTTGATCAGCATCAGATCGCCCGCATCCGGCGTACGGCCAGGTCGAACAGGATGTTCACG
Organism: Propionibacteriales bacterium; assembly: GCA_026392455.1. Classification (GTDB taxonomy): domain Bacteria; phylum Actinomycetota; class Actinomycetes; order Propionibacteriales; family Nocardioidaceae; genus Marmoricola. Next base: position 458,988 of record JAPLCB010000004.1, read on the forward strand.
GCGTTGATGTTGGACTGTCCCTTGCCGCGTGAGTACTCGGTGTAGTTCACGGTCGTGGGCACCTCGACGTAGGTCAGTCCGTTGGGGACGATCGCGGAGAGGAATTCGCTGGCGTAGGCCATGCGCGGCATCGTCAGCCGGATCCGGGTGAGCGCGTTCCGGTTGAGCACCCGCAGGCCGTTGTGGGTGTCGGTCACCTCGAGCTTGGCGGTCCACTGGGTGAACCGGATGCCAGCCTTCAGGACGATCCGGCGCGCTGTCGGCATCGCCGTGCTGGTGCCGGTGAACCGGGAGGCGAGCACGACGTCGCTCTGGGTCTCGCGGGCGGTCCGGATCATCCGCTCGGCATCCTCGACCACGTGCTGGCCGTCGGCGTCGAAGGTGACGACCAGGGCTGCGTCGGTGTGCCGCAGGACGTAGTCGAAGCCCGTCTGCAAGGCTGCCCCCTGCCCCTGGTTGACGGCGTGCCGGAGAACGGTGGCGCCGGCTGCTCGGGCGATCTCGCCACAACCGTCGCTGCTGCCGTCGTCGACGCAGACGATCCGGTTGAAGCTGCCGCGGAGCGCAGTGATGACCGCCGCGACCGTGCTGGCTTCGTTGTACATCGCCACGATGACGCAAACGTCGTCGTTCGCCTCGTGTACCGACATCGGCTGACCTCCCCTGAGCACCCCTGAGCCCTGGATCGATCGTGCACCAGATCGGATAGGGATAAAAGGGACATAGAGAAAATAACGTTCAAAACGTCCCATTAGGCCCGAAAGGTCCCGGGACCTAGTCATTTGTGACTAGGTGGTGCCGGTCGTTCAGCGGAGCTCCTAGTCGAGGCCGAGCGAGAAGGCCGACTCGAGGTCGTGCTGGCTGTAGGCCCGGAACGCGATGTGGGTCTCGGTCTCCAGCACGCCGGGGACCTTGTTCAGCTTGTCGGCGATCGTGGTGGCGACCGCGTCGTGGTCGCGGACCCGGATGATCGCGATCAGGTCGATCTGACCGGTGACCGAGTACACCTCGCTGACGCCGCCCAACGCTGCGATGGCTTCCGCGACCTCGGGGATGCGGGCGATGTCGGCTTTCACGAACACGATGGCAGTGATCATGCAGGCAACCTACCCCTGGGTGCGCGGATCAGCGTGCAGGCTGGTGGAGCGTCGGCAGCGCCCGGCGCTCGTCGAACGGTGTCATCGCCAGGCGTGAGGTCTCGACGGCGTCGTGGAGCGCGAGGTGGCGGGTCGCGCCCCGGACCGGGCAGGACCACTCCCCGTCGACCTGGACCAGGCGGACCCCGACGCCCTCCAGCCAGCGCAGCACCTTCTCGGTCTCCTCCGCAGTGGCGGCGGGGGTGGGGCCGAGGCCCGACCGGACTGTCTCGGCGGACGCCTGGAGCTGCGCCACGTAGGTGCCGGCGTGGGCATCAGCGGGGATCACGCCGGCGGCGGCCAACCGCCCGAACCTGATCACGTGAACCGCCCACCGGCCGTCGTCCTCGCGCCGTGCGGCGACCACCTCGGCGCACCGGGTGAGAGCGCTGAGGCGTTGGGTGCGGGAGGCTGCTCGCAGGAAGGCGGAGAGCCGGTCACGGTGGACCCCGGCGTCCTCGTAGCGTTCCTCGGCGCTGAGGAGGTCCATCCGCAGCGAGATCGCGGCGACGACCTCCTCGGCCCGGGTGAGCAGGTTGGCCCGCAGGTCGCTGACCATCTCGGCGTAGCGGTCGAGGTCGGTGCTGCCGTCGCAGGGGGAGAGGCAACGGCCCATCTCGGCGAGCACGCAGGCTGACCGCGACGGCGCCAGGGGGAGCCGCTCGCTGCACTGACGGACCGGGAACGTCTCGTGCAGCGCGGCCAGAGATTTCTCCGCCCGCTTGCGCGAGCTGAACGGGCCGAAGTAGTCGGCGTCGTCGTCGAGGACCTGGCGCACCAGGGAGAGTCGCGGCCAGGCTTCGTTGGTGAGCTTGAGCCAGTGCACCTTCTCGGGGAACCGGCTGCGGCGGTTGTAGCGCGGCTTGTGCTGCGCGATCAGGCGCAGCTCGCGAACCTCGGCCTCCAGCGGGGTGGCGCACTCGATGCCCTCGACCCTGGTGGCCAGCCCGACCATCTCGCCCATCCGTGAGCGGGTCTCGGACGCGGTGAAGTACGAGCGCACCCGGGTGCGGAGGTCGCGGGAGGTGCCGACGTACAGGACGCGGTCGCGCTCGTCGCGGAAGAGGTAGACGCCGGGAGCATGCGGCAGGTCCTCGGCCAGGTGCCGCTTGCGGCGCTGCGCGGAGGTGACCCGGGACGTGAAGGTCTGCAGCTCCTCGATCGTGTGCACCCCGAGACTGCCCAGCCGTTCGAAGAGACCGTGCAGGACGTCGACGGTGGCGCGGGCGTCGGACAGGGCGCGGTGGTTCGGGGTCGTGGCCGAGCCGAACGCGATCGCCAACGAGCTGAGCTTGCAGTTGGGTGCGTCGTCCCGGGTGATCACCCGGCGGGCCAGGCGCGCGGTGTCGAGCACCTCGAACGTCGGCCACGGATGACCCAGCGCCTCGGCGTTGTGCTTGAGGAAGCCGACGTCGAACGGCGCGTTGTGCGCCACCAGCACGCACCCGCGGGCGAACTCCAGGAACGCCGGCAGCGCCGCGGCGATCGCAGGGGCGCCGGCCACCATGCCGTTGGTGATCCCGGTCAGCACGGCGATGAACGGGGGGATCTCGGCATGCGGGTTCACCAGGGTCTGGAACTCACCGAGGATCTCGCCGCCGCGCACCTTGACCGCGCCGATCTCGGTGATCATCGCTCCCTGCGAGACCGCCGCACCGGTGGTCTCGAGGTCGACGACGCAGAACGTCAGCTCGCGCAACGGTCGCCCGAGCTCGTCGAAGCTCATCTGCTGCTCCCAGCGCGACGAGCCGCCCGCTGCGGGGGAGGTGTCGAGACGGGCGGTGGTCATGGGTCGACGGTAGGAAAGAGCACCGACACATTCGGCGCGACGCGCGCAACGCTGCGCAATAGGGTGGTTCCGGTCCCGTCCCCGAGCGCAGGAGTAGCCGTGAGCGACGCTCTTCCCGAACCGCACCAGCGCTGGCGCTGCGGTGGTTGCGGCAACCTGACCCGGTTCGACGTCTCCCGCACGCGGAGCACGACCGAGTTCTGGCACTTCGACCTCGCCGGCCGGCACGAGGTGGAGCAGGTCGAGCTGCGCTCGGAGACCGTCGGGTCGGTGACCTGTCGCTGGTGCGGCAGGTCGGACGCCATCGAGCTGATCGACCGCAGCGACGCGCCTACGTCGTAGTTGTGTCGGTGGTGGGTGCCACGCTCTGGCCAAGCCCTTCGACCGACGGGCAAGAGGGGTGCGAACCGATGACCATGCACATCGACTGCGGCACGTGTGCCGTCCGCGGGTTGTCCTGCCACGACTGCGTCGTGACCGTTCTGCTCGGCCCGCCTCCCGAGCTGAGCTTCGACCACGAGGAGCAGCTGGCCCTGGCAGTCCTTGCCGACTCGGGGCTGGTCCCACCGTTGCGGATGGTCACCCCGATCGCTGGTCCCGAGGTCGAATCCGCCTGACAGTGTGACTTCTGGGGCTGGTGTGACGTACGTGTCTCGAAACACACCGCAACGCCGGGCCGCGGTTTGGCGCCTCGTTACCGTTCGTTTATCGTTCATGACTCAGGTCCCTGCACGAGTCACTGCCCAGGTGATTCAGGGACCGCGCTGAGTCTGGCGCCGTGCTTCTCGGAGAGCATGGAACCGGAGCCGGGGAACCACATCTTCATGGGGTGAATCCGGCGGACGGGGATCAGGTCACTCTGACCCTGAACGCTGGTAGGGCGATCTTTGCGCCCGAATCCGTCAGCTCACCTGGTAGGCGTTCGACAAAGAGGAGACCCTCCGCTCGTGCTTCACGGCCGGAAACGCACCGCCACGCTCGTGGCGACCCTGATCGCTGTCCTGATCGCCCTTGCTGCTGTCATCGTCGGGCCCATCGGTCCCGCGGCGAACGCCAAACCTGACCTGCAGACCGTCAAGAAGCAGGTGGAGGCGCTCGACCGCCAGGCAGAAGCTGCCTCGGAGCGCTACAACGACGCCAAGGTCAAGGTCACGCAGACCCAGACCAAGCTGACCGCACTCAACGCCGACCTCGGGCGCCAGCAGCGGATCGTCGACTCGATGCGCGACCAGGTCGCCGCCCTCGTCGTCGAGCAGTTCCAGGGCAACTCGCTGTCCACCACCAGCCAGCTGGTGCTCTCCAGCAACCCCGATGCCTTCCTCGACAACCTGAACGCGGTCTCGGCGTACAACAGCCAGCGCGGCCAGGTGATGGAGGACTACAGCACCCAGCTCGACCGCCTCAAGCTGCGCAAGGGCGCCGCTGAGGCAGAGGCCGGTCGCCTGACCGCGCTGAAGAAGCAGATGCTCGACGAGAAGCAGGAGATCGACCAGAAGGCTGCCAAGGCGCAGTCCCTGCTCGACGACCTCGAGGCCGAGGCGCGCGCCAAGCTCCTCGGTGGCGACTACTCCGGCTCCATCCCCAGCTTCAGCGGAGACGGCCGTGCTGCGACCGCCCTGCGGTACGCACTGGCCCAGGTCGGCAAGAGCTACGTCTACGGGGCGGCCGGGCCGAGTGCCTTCGACTGCTCCGGCCTGACGATGCGCGCCTGGGGTGCTGCCGGCGTCGGTCTGCCGCACTCGTCCCGGGCGCAGGCCTCCGGGATGCGGGTGTCCGAGTCGGACCTCCAGCCCGGTGACCTGGTCTTCTACTACAGCCCGGTCAGCCACGTCGGCATGTATCTCGGCAACGGTCTGATCGTGCACGCGGCCAACCCCAGTGCCGGCGTCCGGATCAGCCCGCTGCACTCGATGCCGTACTCCGGTGCGGTCCGTCCTGGCTGATCGGCGACGCGCACCGGCACGGGCCCTCGGGTTCGTGCTGGTGGTGTGCTCGTTCCTGGTGGCCGGGTGCTCGGGCGACACCAGCATCCCGCCGCCTGCGGCACCGACGCCGTCGACCTCGGGTCGGGTCGCCGAGGCGATCGAGACCGTCGCGGCGCTGGACAGTGCTCTGCGATCCGGTGATGCCGCGGCGGCTTCGGCACTCGGTCTTGCGGGGGCAGGCTCCCAGCTCGCGGCCGCTGCGTCGAACGTCACCAGGCTGGGTCTGGGCGACGTCGCGCTGCGCTACGTCCAGGACCTGAGCTCCACGACCGTCTCCGGGACCGCCGAGTTCGGACCGGAGTCGTGGCAGGCGACCGTCGCCGTCGACTACCGGTTGACCGACTGGGACTCCGGGACCACGCAGGTCGAGACCACCTTCACGTTCGCTCCGGGCCCGGACGGCCAGCTGATCGCCGGGGTCGGGGCCGCGGACGGTCGGACCCCCTTGTGGCTGGCTGGTCCGGTCCGTCCCGTCGTCGCCGGCCGCACCCTGGTCCTGGCCCGGGACGGTTCCGGCGCTCGCGAGTCCAGACTCGCGCAGCGGGCCGTCGCTGACGTCGGTCGGGTGATCGGGTCGTGGAAGGGACGGTTGGTCATCGAGGCGCCGGCCAGCGAGGCCGAGTTCGACCGCGCGCTGGGGACGACCCGCGAGCAGTACGCCGCCATTGCTGCGGTGACGGCCTCGGTCGACGGCTCCAACGCTGCGGGATCGCCGCTGCACGTGTTCCTGAACCCGGCGCTCTTCGACGCGCTCGGTCCCCGGGCAGCGCAGATCGTGATCAGTCACGAGTCCACCCACGTCGCCACCAGCGCCCCGTTCACCGCGAACATGCCCACCTGGCTGATCGAGGGGTTCGCGGACTACGTGGCGCTCGCGAACTCCGGCGTCGGTGTTCAGACGGCGGCCGCGCAGGTGATCAAGCGGATCCGGAAGGAGGGACTGCCCGATGCCCTGCCCAGCGACGCGGACCTGGTCCCGACCGCCCCCGGCCTCGGAGCGGCGTACGAGGAGGCCTGGTTGGTCAACCGCTTCCTCGCCCGTCGGTACGGCGAGCAGAAGCTGATCGCGTTCTACGACAGCGTCGACGCGGGGAGCTCGGCGGACGAGGCGTTCGCCTCGGTCCTGGGCACCACGCAGCCACGGTTCGTGACCGCGTGGCGCGCGGACCTGCGGACGCTCACCAGCGGCGTGGCAAATTGACGACGTGAACCCCCGGTCCTGGTCACCGGCGGCGCGGACCGGAGTCGTGGTCGTGGCCGTCGCCGGTGCAGCGCTCGTCGTCGTGGCTGCCACCCTGGTCCCGTGGGCCTGGCTTCCGGGCCAGCAGGTCCGGGCGGTCAGTGCGCGGACGGTCTTTACTGCTGCCCAGGTTCAACGTTTCGAGGACGTCTCCTGGATGTTCCGGCTCGCGAGCTGGGGCGGGCTCGCCGTCGGGCTCGGGGTCTCGGTGTGGCTGGGTCTCACCCGGTCCGGCACCCGGCTGCTCGGTCGTCTCCCGGGGCCGTGGGTGGTCCGGGTGCTGCTCGCGACCGGAGCCGTCACCCTCGCCGGGGCGCTGGCCAGGCTCCCGTTCGGGGTGCGTTCGCAGGATGTCGCCCGGGGGGCCGGCCTGAGCCGCCAGGGGTGGGGGAGCTGGGCGCTCGACGAGCTGATCACGGTCGCGATCACGGCGGTCTCGACCGCGTTGGTGCTGGCGATCGTCGTCGGCATCGCGCGCCGGGCGCCCCGTTCCTGGCCGGCCTGGGCCGCCGCTGCGGCGGCCGGGTTGGCCTTCGGTGGTTCCTTCGTCTACCCGGTCGTGGTGGAGCCGGTGTTCAACGACTTCACGTCGCTGCCCGACGGACGGCTGCGGACCGAGATCTTCGCGCTGGCTGCTGCGGAAGGGGTCCCGATCGACGACGTCCTGGTCGCCGACGCGTCACGCCGTACGACGACGCTGAACGCGTACGTCTCGGGCTTCGGGAGCACGCGCCGGGTGGTGCTCTACGACACGGTCCTGACCGGCTTGCCACGCCCGGAGATCGAGGTGATCGTGGCTCACGAGCTGGGCCACGCCAAGCACGACGACGTGCTCCTCGGCACGACGCTCGGTGCGCTCGGAGCGGCGGCCGGAGTCGGGCTCCTGGGGGTGCTCCTGTCCAGTCCACGGCTGCTTCGCCGCGCTGGTGCGAGCGGTCCGGGTGATCCCCGCGTCGTCGGCGCGTTGCTGGCGCTGGCGGCCGTGGGCACCTTGGTCGCGAGCCCGGTGGAGAACACCATCAGCCGGGCGATCGAGGCCCGTGCCGACCGAACCTCGCTGGAGGCGACCGGGGCTACCGACACGTTCATCGCGATGCAGCGCGAGCTGACCTTGCGATCGCTCTCGGACCCGACGCCGCCGTGGCTGAGCCAGCTCTGGTTCGGTTCGCACCCGACCGTTCTCCAGCGGGTCGCCCTGGCGGAGCAGCTCGCGGGCCGACAGTCGGGCCCCCGGTAGCACGACCAGAATTGCGTCGTGGGCCGCAGCACCCTCAGGTGCTGCGGCCCACGCCCCCCGTGCGCGCCTGTGAACCGGGCGTCAGAGCCCGGCTGCAGGAATCAACCGCAGGATGCGGTCGAGTCGTAGGTCCCGGCGGTGCCGCTGCTGACCTTGCCGCAGGTCTTGCTGAAGGTGTCCTTGATGACGCCGCCGAAGACGAACACGATGGCGACGATCAGGGCGGCGATGCCGGCGACCAGGAGGCCGTACTCGACGGCGGACGCGCCGTCCTCGTCACGTCGGCTGGTGATGGTGCGGAAGAAGTTGAGCATGGTCGATCTCCTTGTCGTGGTGGTTGGATCAGCCGCAGGACGCGGTCGAGCTGTAGGAACCGGCGGTGCCGCTGCTGACCTTGCCGCAGGTCTTGCTGAAGGTGTCCTTGATGACGCCGCCGAAGACGAACACGATGGCGACGATCAGGGCGGCGATGCCGGCGACCAGCAGGCCGTACTCGACGGCGGACGCGCCGTCCTCGTCACGTCGGCTGGTGATGGTGCGGAAGAACTCGAGCATGGGTAGATCCCCTTAGTTGAAGTAGAAGTAGTGGTGTCAGCCGCAGCTGGCGGTAGAGCTGTACGAGCCGGCGGTGCCGCTGCTGACCTTGCCGCAGGTCTTGCTGAAGACGTCCTTGATGACGCCGCCGAAGACGAACACGATGGCGACGATCAGGGCGGCGATGCCAGCGACCAGCAGGCCGTACTCGACGGCGGACGCACCGTCTTCGTCCCGCCGGCTGGTGATCTTGCGCATGAACTCAAGCATTGGGTTTCCCTTCCCCTTTGTGACGCCGGGCCCCGATGCAACCCGGCGATGTGTCAACTATGTCACTTTGATGACGAATAGGGAGGATATGTCCGGTTTGAGTAGAGTAGTCACTTCGGACTATGCCGGACCGTACGGTTGGCCCAGCGGTGACCAACGGCCCGAAACGGACCGTGCTCGAGCCTGCTGCAGGTGGGGCTACTGCGGCGGCGGGCTGGCGTCGATCAGACCCATCCGCATGGCCGAGACGAGCGCTTGGGCCCGGTTGCCCGCGCCCAGCTTCTCGTAGACCTTCGCGATGTGGGTCTTCGCAGTCGACTCGCTGATGTACAGGTTCGCGGCGATGGTCGCGACCCCGAGGCCGTCGGCGAGCAGATCGAGAACCTGGCGTTCCCGGTCGGAGAGCCGAGGGGTCGACGAGGACAGGCGTCGCATCATCGCCTCGGGAAGTCCGGCGCAGGTGAAGCTCCGTGGAGCGACGGCTGCGTGCCGCGCTGCGGCGATGACCTCGCCGCTGGGGGAGTCCTTGCCGACGAAGGCGGAGGCGCCCGCGTCCATCGCGGCGAAGATCTGCTCGTCGCCGGCGTACATCGTGAGAACCACCAGGCCGAGGTCGTTGCGTTCCTTGCGCAGGGAGCGCACCAGGTCCAGGCCAGAGCCGTCGGGAAGACGGAGGTCGACCACGGCGACGTCGGGCTGCAGGGTGGAGATCATCGTCTGGGCGTCGGCGATCGTGGCGGCCTCGCCGACGACGGTGAACCCGGCCTCGCGGGCGAAGGCCATCGCCAGGCCGTGCCGGATGAGCTCGTGATCGTCGACCAGCAGTACGGACGTGCTCACGTGTTACCTCCCCCGGTTCTTGGCGTTTGATGCGCAGAGCGTTGCCGCAGCGTATCGGCTCGGCGCGGGTTGACGACGCAGGTCAGGCGAGACGGACCGAGACGCGTGTTCCACGTCCTTCGGCCACCGGGGTGTCGACACTGACGACCGCGCCGATCCGCTCGGCACGTTCGTTCATGATCCGGAGCCCGTGGGAGTCCTCGCGGGGGACCTGCAGGCCGGTGCCGTCGTCGGTCACCTCGATCTCGGCGTACGGCGGTTGCACCCGGCAACGCACCCACAGGTTGCTACCCCCGGAGTGCCGGCGGGCATTGTTGATCGCCTCCTGGGCGATCCGGAGAAGCTCCGCCTCCACCAGGGGACGCAGGCGTACCGACGACTCGTCCAGGGTGACGTGCACGGTCAGCTCGGAGTGCGAACCGATGTGGCGGGCGAAGAGGGCGATGCTCTCGCCGAGGCCCTGCCCGGGTGCGGTCTCGTTGCGCAGGTCGAAGACGGAGTTCCGCAGCTCGCCCACCACCCGGGTGACCTCCTTGCGCAGCAGCGCCACGTCAGCTGCCTGCCCGGGGTCGGTCGTCGACGCGGCCAAGTTGTCCACCAGGTACCCCAGGGAGGCGACGTCCTGCGCCACGCCGTCGTGCACCTCCCTCGCCAGTCGCCGTCGTTCCTCGGCGGTCGCGGTCTCGTGCACGCTGGTGAACAGCAAGGCAGCGCTGAGCTGGACCGCGGAGGAGCGCAACCGCTCGATGATCCGGGCGATCGCCGGCTCGTCGGGGGTGGCCGGGCAGTCGACCAGGACGACGGCGACGCGTTCGGACGACGTCGACATCGGGAGCGCGACCAGCTGCTCGCCGTAGACCGGCCGCTGGTGGTCCCAGCACTCGCGCAGCAAGGGGGTCACCTCGTCGAGCGGGAACGGTACCGACCCGGTCGAGTAGCGCAGCGGCGTGAACCCCGGGCCCTGGTGCAGGACCACAACTGCCTGGCGTACGACGACCTCCTCGGAGACCACGGCCAGCGCCTGGTCGGCGAGGTCGACCGGATCGAGGCCCGAGGTGAGCTGCCCGGAGAGCGACTGGAGCTGACGGATCAGGCCCAGGGCGCTCCGGTAGGAGTCGTCGGAGGAAGGGGTGGTGATGCTGCGCCGGGTGAAGGTGCCGAGCAGGCCCAGACCGAGGCCGGTGGTCAACCAGGTGAGTGCGGCACCGGCGACGTCGGAGTCGATGCTCCCGGGGAGCAACCACGAGGTCAGGCCCATCACGACGGCCTCGACGACCAGGACGGCGACGATCCACCGGAGCCCGGCCGCGATCCCGCCGATCAGGACCGGGATCGCAAGGTACGGCATCGCCGCCTGGTGGTCGGGGTAGGCCCAGATCGCGACGACGCTGGTGACGGCGCCTTCGGCCAGGACGATGAAGCGGTCAGGGACGCGTCGGCTCAGGGAGCCGAGCTCGGCGACCGCCGCGATCGCGGTCACGTACCAGAGCCCGTCCACCCCGACGTCGCCGACCAGGGCGGTCGAGGCGATCACGGCCAGCGTGAAGACCCGGGCCGCAGCCGCTACGCGCAGGAGGTCGGTCACCCGCTGATCATGTCCTGGATTCGGGCCAGGGTCACTCGACCGTGCCCGAGAAGCTGTCCATGATCGAGATGCCGGCCGGGCCGAGAACCGCGATGAACAAGCACGGGAGGATGCAGAAGATCAGCGGGATCAGGATCTTGACCGGAACCTTCTGGGCCATCTCCTCGGCCCACTGACGCTTCTTCACCCGGATCTCCGACGACTGGACCCGGAGAACCTGGGCGATCGGGATGCCGAACGAATCAGCCTGGACCATGGCGCTCACGAACGAGCGCAGGTCCGGGAGGTTGGTCCGGTCCGCGAGCGAGCGCAGGGCATCGGTCCGGCCGCGCCCGATCTGCATCTCCTGCAGCATCCGGGCGAACTCCTCGGCGAGCGGGCCGTCGGTGTTGCGGGCGACCTGGGCGACGGCCGCGTCGAACCCGAGGCCGGACTCCACCGAGATGGTGAGCAGGTCGATGGCGTCCGGGAGCGCTCGCTGCAGCTGCTCGGCCCGGTTGTAGGCCTGTTGGTAGAGATACAGGTTGGGGGCCATGTAGCCGGCGACCGATGCTCCGACGACGAACAGGAGCGTCACCAGGAACGACAGCCCCATCAGCAGGGCCAGGATCAGGGAAACGGCGAGGGCGGCGAAGAATCCGACCACCTTGCCGGCGCTGACCCGGTCCGAGGTCCACCCGCGCGGGTTCCCGGCGAGCTCGAGCTTCTCGTGGATCCGGTCGTTCGCATCAGCCGGGGTGAGTCGTCGGCCGAGTCCCTGGGCCCGTGCCAGCAGGGGGAGCAGGACCCGGTCGCCGAACGGAGCGTCGATCTCGGCGGTCATCTCCTTCGGGGCGGAGGTCAACGCCTCCAGCACCTCGATCGAGCGGTTCACGCCGAGGTCGTTGTGCGGCGCCAGGGCCAGCGTTGCGATCACGATCACCAGGGCGCCGAAGATCAGGGCGATCCCGATGAACATCATGGTCCCGCTCATGTCAGACCTCCACCTTGGCAACTTTGGACATCCAGAAGATTCCGACGCCGAGCAGGATCCCCATCCCGGCGCACATCAGCCACCCGATCGGCGTGGTGTACATCGGCTTGACGTAGTCGGGCTTGCTCAGCGTCAGGTACAGCAGGAACGCCGGCGGCAGGCCGCCGAGGATCCAGCAGGAGAGCCGGCCTTCGGCGGACAGTGCCCGGACGTGACGGCGCAGGTACTCGCGTTCGCGCAGGGTGCTCGCCACCTGCAGCAGCAGCTCGGCGAGGTTGCCACCGACCTCGCGCTGGATCCGGATGGCCATCACGACCCACTTGAAGTCGCGGCTGCCCATCCGGTCGGCGACTCCCTCGAGAGCGTCCTCCAGAGGAACACCGAGCCTGCTCTCGACGATCGCCCGCTTGAACTCCGAGGTGATCGGCTCCACCCCTTCGCGGACGATCGTGTCCATCGACTGTGCCAGGGACAGACCGGCCGAGAGACTGCCCGACATCAGCTGGAGGGTGTCTGCCAGACCGGAGCCGAAGGCCTTGAGCCGGTTGGCGCGCTTGACCCCGAGGTAGATCCAGGGGCCGACCGCGCCGATCAGGAAGAAGAAGATCACCGCGAACGGGTTCCCGCCGGTCACCAGGGCCCCGAGGAGACCGGCGGCGAAGGCGATCGCCACGTGCATCAGCAGCCACTCCGAGGACTTCAGCGCCATCCCGGCGCCCTCGAGGCGCAACGCGATCTTGTTCTCCACCTCCTCGTTCGAGGAGAGCACGTTGGCCGCTGCCTGGCGGGCCTGCTCAGCCAGGGAGTAGGTCATGTCCTGCTGCCCACGGATCTGGGCACGGATGGCTGCGGACCCGACGGGCTCGGTCGCCGTGTAGATCTCCATCTGGTCCGACAGCGGGACCTTCACCGCGGCGGGCTTGGTTCCCAGCGCCAGGTACAGGACACCGATGAGGCCGATCCCGATCGCGAACACCGCCCCGTACATCAGGGGCTGCGAGACCGACATCGCCCGCTCGACGCCAGGTGCGGACAGCGTGCTGGAGCTGGGTGCCGGGCTGCGAACGGTGAGGAACGCGGACGTGGTGTGGCTGGTGCCGCCCGCGTTGACCGTGACCTCGACGGTCGCGTCGTTGGCGGCGACCGATTCCGGTACCGACGCGGTCACCAGGACCTGGCGGGCCAGGGACCCGGCCTCGCTGCTGAAAGCCTTGGTCAGCGCGGCGGGGTCGGCCGCCGAGATGACCGCGCCGTCGCCGGCCTCGGCCATCTGGGTCAAGGGTGCCGGAGCCTGGGTGCCCTGCTCGAGGGAGACGACGTCGACCTTGACCCCGGCGGACCGGATCGCAGCCACGACGGGCGCGAGGTCTGCCTTGGTGTTGTCCACGCCGTCCGACAGCACCAGGACCTGGCGCTGCCCGTCGGCCTTCCCGGTCGCTGCGATGGCGGTCCGGACACCTTCGTACAGGGCGGTGTTCAGGGTCAGGCTGAGGCCGTTGATGACGTCCTTGGAACGGTCCCGGTCCAGGCTGGGGGCCTGACGCACGACGACCTTGTCGTCGAAGGTGACGATGCCGACCTCGACGTTGGCCGGGACCATCTCCAGGTAGCTGAGGGCGGCCTTGCGGGCCTCGGCGATCCGCCGTCCCGCCATGCTGTTGCTGGTGTCGATGGCCAGCACGGTGGTACGCCGCACCTTGTCGCTCGAGGCAGCCAGCTCGGCGGTCGCCTCAGCGTCCTTGCCGCCGATGCGTACCGCGACGGAGCCGAGATCGATCGAGTCGGTGCTGTCGACCGAGACCAGCAGCCGCACGGTTCCGTCGGCCTGCTCGGAGTGGTCGATCGTCGCGTCTCCGGCCGCGTACCCGGCTCCGGCAGGAAGCAGGACGCCGAGGGCGACCGCAGCTGCCGCGGCGAGGATCCGCGCAGCCCGGGGCCTCACGACGACTCCGGGACGAACGTGCGGGCGTCTACCGTCACGTTGGCGTGAGCCATCTTCTCCAGGAACTTGGGTCGCAGGCCGGTCGCCTTCAGCGAGCCCAGGCTGCGGCCGTCCGCGTCGAAGCCGGCGGTGTTGTCGAACAGGAAGATGTCCTGCAGCGTGATCACGTCCCCCTCCATCCGCTCGACCTCGGTGACGTGGGTGATCCGGCGGGTGCCGTCCTTGAGACGGGCCTGGTGCACGATCACGTCCACCGCCGAGGCGACCTGCTCGCGGATCGCCCGCATCGGCAGGTCCATGCCGGCCATCAGGACCAGCGTCTCCAGGCGGGCCAGGGTGTCGCGCGGGCCGTTGGAGTGGACGGTGCAGATCGAGCCGTCGTGGCCGGTGTTCATCGCCTGCAGCATGTCCAGCGCCGAAGCGTCCCGGACCTCCCCGACGACGATCCGGTCCGGCCGCATCCGGAGCGAGTTGCGGACCAGGTCGCGGATGCTGACCTCGCCCTTGCCCTCGATGTTCGCCGGCCGTGACTCCAGCCGGACGACGTGGTCCTGCTTGAGCTGGAGCTCGGCCGCGTCCTCGATCGTCACGATCCGCTCGTCGTCCGGGATGAACGAGGAGAGCACGTTGAGGGTCGTCGTCTTCCCGGCGCCGGTACCGCCCGAGACGACGACGTTGAGCCGACCGCGTACGCAGGCGTCCAGGAAGTCGGCCGTCTTGCGGGACATCGAGCCGAACTCGATCAGGTTCTCGACGGTCAACGGGTCGGTCGAGAACTTCCGGATGGTCAGCGTGCTGCCGTCGATGGCCAACGGTGGAACCACGGCGTTGACCCGGCTGCCGTCGGGCAGACGGGCGTCGACCATCGGGGAGGCCTCGTCGACCCGACGACCGATCCGGGAGACGATCTTGTCGATGGTCCGGCGCAGGTGGGCCTCGTCGTTGAACTTGCCGTCGACGCGGACCAGCTTGCCGCTGCGCTCCAGCCAGATGTCGTACGGCCCGTTGACCATCACCTCGGCGACGCTCTCGTCGCGGAGGTACGGCTCGATCGGCCCGTAGCCGAGGATGTCGTCGGCGATCTCCTGGGTGATCCGCTGCCGGTCGTTCGCGGTCAGCGGCCGCTCGCTCGCGGCCATCACGTCGGCCAGCGCCTGACGGACCATCGCCTCGAGCTCGGTGGCGGAGAGGTTCGCGTCGTACAGCTTGGGGCCGAGCTGGACCAGGAGCTCCTCGTGGACGCTGCCCTTCAGATCGTCGAAACGGTCCTTGACCGGTCCCCGCTTGGTCGCTGCGGACCCCAGGGTCACCCCGTTGCCTGACGTGCTGCCTGACGTGCTGCCCGACGTGCTGGCCGATGCGCTCGGCGCCGTGCTGATTGGCGGGGGGTTCACTGCAGCCGGGGCCGGGGCCGGAGCCGGGGCCGGGGGAGCAGCGCTGGTGTCGCGGTGAGCACCGCCGGCCACGTGCGCCGGTGCTGCGCGGACCACGGGAGCTGCTGTGCCCGAGTGCGCCGGGGTCGAAGCTCGGGGTGGGCGAGCAGCGGCCGGCCGCGATGCTGCCGGTGCGCCTGCGCCTGCGGGTGCCGCGGGTGCCGCCGGTGCCGTTGATGTTGCCGGTGTTGCCGGTGCCGGTTCGGCGGCCTTCGGGCTCGCCACCGACGTGCCGAGCAGTTCTGCCAACCGGTCTGAAAATTCGCTCATTTTCCCCGCCCCCAGTGTCGGATCAAGACTCGTAGTTACTTCCGGAGCCGGCTGAAGACGCCGCGCTTGGCGGGTTCCTCGGCATGGGCGTCCGGACGGGTTCCCGACGAGGTGCGGGCCGCACCGGCGGGTCGAAGTTGGTCAGCCAGCCCGATCAGCGCCTTGCTCACCGGGTGGTCCGGCTGGCTCAGCACGATCGGTCGCCCGTTGTTGGTCGCGGTCGCAACCGCGAGCGCGGTGGGCAGCGCGGTGGCCACCTTCATCTTCAGCAGGCCTTCGACGACCTGGCAGGTGAGACCGACCTCGTCGTCGGCCCGGTTCAGGAGCAGGTGCCGCTGGCTCTGCACCACGCCGAGGTTGTCGAGGGTCTCGACCGCCACCTTGACGTTCTTCACCGTGGGCACGTCGAGCGTTGCGATCAGGATGCACTCGTCGGTCTCCTCGAAGGCCGCGAGGACGTGGTCGTCGAACGCCGGAGTGGTGTCGACGACGATGTAGTCGAACTGCTCGCGCAGGATCTGCAGGACCCGGCGCACGAAGCTGGGCGAGATCCTGGCCTTGGCTTCGGGGTGCGTCGGTGCAGCCAGGATGGAGAGGTGTTCGTGGCGGGTCATCAGGGTCTCGAGCAGGCTGAAGTCCAGGTGCTCCTCGGCCTCCACGGCCTCCACGATGGTGTGGTCCGGGATCACCTGGAGCGTGATCGCGACGTCGCCGAAGGCCAGGTCGAGGTCGACCAGGCAGACCTTCGAGGTGCCGCGGTTGCTCAGGGCGATCGCCAGGTTGACCGCGACGGTGGTCTTGCCGACCCCGCCCTTGGGGGAGAAGACCGTGATCACCTTGCCGTCGCGCACGCCGCCGTGGCCGACCGGTCCCCGGATGGCTTCCCAGGTCTGACGGCTTCGGTCGACGGCGGCGGTGATGCCGTCCAGGTCGTCTGCCCGGGTGACTGCCGTCGCACCGACCTGCATCGCGGACTGGAACACGTCCGAGGTCGGATCGGTACGGACGATCACCACCCCGACTGCGGGGTGGGTGGCACGCAGGCTCTCTCCGATCGCGAGCGCGGTGTCGAGATCGGTGCTCGGTCCGAGCAGAGCGACGTACTCGTTGCTCTGCTCGGTGAGCCAGGTGTCGAGCTGACCGGCGTTGGAAACCACCTGGGTTCCTGCCGGCAGGGCGACGGTCAGTGCGCTGGCCCAGTTGGTGTCGGGCTCGACGAGGACGGGCATGGTGCGACCTTTCGGGAGGAGTCGGTCACTTCGTGAACAAGTTCTTGCCGTCAACGACAACGTTCTTGTTGACGACGGAGTCCTTGTTGGTGAGGCCGAACGAGAGCTCGCTGGCGGTGGCGGCAGCAATGACTCGCTGGGCGTCTTCCTGCAGCAGACCCAGGGTGAAGAGGGTGCGCGGCAGCTGTTCGGTCGTCTGGGCCCCGGTGGCGTCCGTGGTGGTCGTGGACACCACCGTGGTGGTACCGACTGCGATCACCTCGACGTTGGTCAGCAGGGTCGCGGTAGCGCCGTTGCCGGTAGCGAAGATCACGACCTTGTCGCCCGGGTTCACGAAGCCGGCGACCCGGCCGGTGTCCGTCAGGTTGACCGAGATCGCGATCATCTTCTTCGGGATGGTCAGGGTGCTGGTCGAGGCGGGAGCGACTGCGAACTTGACGCCGACGATCTGCTCACCCGGGTTGATCGTGGTCTGGGCGATCTGGGTGCTGATCGCATCCAGGGAGACCAGCGCGTCGGGGAGCCGGTCGCCCTCACCGACCATGCTCTGCTCGATCTTGCCCGCTGCCTGGGCGTCGGCGACGCTCTCGCCGGCGTTGATGACCTTCACCGCCTTCAGGACCGGAACGGCGTTGTACTGGTCGGCTGCGCGTGTGTCGGCGCCGCGTACGTACAGGAAGACGATCAGCGTGCCCAGCCCCGCGATCACCGCGGCAACCGTCAGAAGCACTTTCCTGCGATCCATCTGGGGACCCCCTCAATCCTGGTGTCCCCAGCGGTTCCTCCGACGCGATGAACGCACCGGAGGGCGATTCGCGGGCGAGCACCGAAGTGTTGTGCCGGCACACCCTCCTGTACCGGTCGCATACAGAACAATGCCGTACAAATCGGGCAATTGCATCTGAATAGCCGATATTCGACCAGTTGGCTATCCGTCGGGTAGTCACAAAGGACTACTCCCGGATCCGGGAAGTCTGATCAGGTGGGGACCTTCAGCGGCTGTAGAGCGCCTCGACCTCGTCCACGTTCTCGCGCAGGACGACGTTGCGCCGGAGCTTGAGGCTGGGGGTCAGCTGCCCGCCCTCCTCGGTCCACTCGCGGTCCAGGATCGTGAACTTGCGGATCGCCTCGGCCTGCGAGACGGCCTTGTTGGCGTCCTCGACGGCCTTCTCGACGGCGGCCACCAGCTCGGGGTCGGTCCGCAGCCGGCTCAGGTCGTCGGGCTTGCCGTGCTGCTCGGCCCAGGCGGTGAGGGTGTCCCGGTCGAGGGTGACCAGGGCGCCGATGAACGGCCGGCCGTCGCCGACCACCATGCACTGGTCCACCAGGGAATGGCTGCGCAGGCGGTCCTCGAGGACCGCGGGGGCCACGTTCTTGCCGCCGGCCGTCACCAGGAGCTCCTTCTTGCGGCCGGTGATCCGGACGAAACCCTCGTCATCGATCTCGCCGACGTCACCGGTGTGGAACCAGTCACCGCCACCCCAGGCGTCGAGGGTCGCTTCCGGGTTCTTCCAGTAGCCCGCGAAGACCTGCCCGCCCTGGAACAGCAGCTCGCCGTCATCAGCGATCCGCACCGACGTTCCCTGGACGGGTCGGCCGACGGTGCCGATCTTCTGGGCATCGGGCAGGTTGACGGTGACCGCGGCCGTGGTCTCGGTCAGGCCGTAGCCCTCCAGCACGTTGACGCCGATGCCTCGGTAGAAGTGGCCCAGCCGGTCGCCCAGGGGAGCGCCCCCGGAGATCGCGTGCCGGCAGCTGCCACCGAGCGCAGTCCGCAGCTTGGCGTAGACCAGCCGGTCGAAGATCGCGTGCTGCGTGCGGACCGCGAGTGACGTGCGGCCTGACTCCAGGCCCCGGGACCAGGCCATCGCAACGTCGGCAGCGCGGTCGAAGATCCTGCCGTTGCCGTCGGCGACAGCTCGTTGCGACGCGGTGTTGAACACCTTCTCGAAGACCCGGGGGACCGCCAGGATGAACGTGGGCCGGAAGGCTGCGAGATCGTCGAGCAGGTGCTTGATGTCGGCCGAGTGGCCCATCCGCACCCGGGCCTTGACGCAGCCGATCTGGATGATGCGGGCGAAGACGTGAGCCAGGGGGAGGAAGAGCAGCGTGGCCGGCGGCTCGCCGTCCTCGTCGGGACCGAACAGCTTCTCGAGCTCCGCAACGGTGACCGTCAGCTCGAACATGAAGTTGCCGTGGGTGAGCATGCAGCCCTTCGGGCGGCCGGTGGTGCCGGAGGTGTAGATCAGGGTGGCCAGCGCCTCGGGTCCGGCCGTCGTACGCCGGGTCTCGAGCTCCTCGTCACTGATCTCGCTGCCCAGCGTCATCAGGACCGAGACGGCACTGTCGTCGATGGACCACACGTGGTGGACGTCGGGAAGCCGGTCCCGGATCTCCTTGAGCCTGCTGGTGTGCTCGGCGGTCTCGGCGACCACGGCCCGGGCTCCTGAGTCGGCCAGGATCCACTCGACCTGCTCGGAGCTGGAGGTCTCGTAGATCGGGACCGTCGCAGCTCCGGCGAACCAGATCGCGTAGTCGAAGAGGGTCCACTCGTAGCGGGTCCGCGACAGCAGGGCGACCCGGTCCCCGGGCTCGATGCCGGCAGCGATCAGGCCCTTCGCGGTGGCCCGCACCTCGTCGAGGAACTCTGCGGCGCTGACGTCGGTCCAGCCGTGGGAGCTGCGACGCGCGAAGACCACGGTGGCGGGGTGCTCGGCTCCGTTGAGAACGACGTCGTCGGTCAGGTTGCCGGTGCTAGCGACGGTGACCTGCAGGGGCGTGGAGTACTCGCGCACACTTCTCCTCGTCGACGTCGCTGCCGTACAGGTGTGATCTCGTCCTCACCTGACGGCTCACGGTACTAGGGCGGCTCGTTGATCCGATAGCCTGCCGGTTATGGCCGAACAGACCACCTCGAGCATCGTCATCGCCGCGAGTCCCGCCCAGGTGATGGCGGCGATCGTCGACTTCGAGGCCTATCCGCGCTGGGCTCAGGGGATCAAGGCTGCTCAGGTGCTCACGACGGACCCTGACGGGCGGGCCTCGACGGTGTACTTCGAGCTGGAGGCCGCTCCGATCAAGGACTCCTACACCTTGGCCTACACGTACCAGGGCGGTGAGGTCCTGCGCTGGACGCTGGCCGAGGGGCGGATGATGCGGGCGATGGAGGGTTCCTACGAGCTCGCCGCGACCGGGGCCGGCACCGAGGTGACCTACCGACTCTCCGTCGACGTGGCGATCCCGATGATCGGTTTGCTCCGCCGCAAGGCCGAGAAGGTCATCATCGACACCGCGCTCAAGGGTTTGAAGAAGCGCGTCGAGTCCCTGGGCTGACGGGCGATGACCGAACCCGAGCAGAACGACGCGACCGGTTCCGTACCGCCGCGGATCATCCTCTTCACCGGCAAGGGCGGGGTCGGCAAGACCACGTCCGCAGCCGGTACGGCGGCGGTCGCCGCCCGCAGCGGGCTGCGCACCCTGGTGCTCTCGACCGACGCGGCGCACTCGCTCGCGGACGCCTTCGCCTGTGTCGTCGGACGTGAGCCCACGCCGGTCGCCCCTCACCTCTGGGTCCACCAGGTCGACGCCCAGCGACGGTTCGAACGTTCCTGGGGAGACATCCAGGGCTACCTGCTCTCGGTGCTCGATGCGGCCGGGGTCGACCCGATCACAGCCGAGGAGCTGACCGTCATCCCCGGGGCGGAGGAGGTGCTCGCGCTGCTGGAGCTGCGTCAGCACGCCCTCTCCGGGGACTGGGACGTGATCATCGTCGACTGCGCCCCGACGGCCGAGACGCTGCGTCTGCTGGCGCTCCCCGAGGCCCTGAACTGGTACATGTCGCGGATGTTCGGGGTCCAGCGCCGGGTGATGCGAGCCCTGCGCCCGGTGCTGACCCGGGCTGCCGGAGTGCCGATGCCGGAGGACTCCGTCTTCGAGGCGATCGAACGGCTGCACCGCGACCTCGAGCAGGTCCAGCAGATCCTCAGCGACAAGTACGCGAGCGTCCGGTTGGTGCTGACCCCGGAAGCGGTGGTGGTCGCGGAGGCGCGGCGCTCGTTGACCACGTTGTCGTTGTACGGCTACCGGGTCGACGGCGTGATCGCGAACCGGGTCTTCCCGGCGGGCGGCGCGGACGCCTGGCGGGACGCCTGGGTCGCGGCTCAGTCCGAGATGCTCGCCGAGGTGCGGCAGTCGTTCGTCGACCTCCCGATCTGGACGTCGTCGTACCAGCCGGGGGAGCCGATGGGTGTGGAGTCCCTGGCGGCCTTCGCCGAGGCGGCCTACGCAGGCGCGGACCCCCTGGCGCTCCCGAGCGGCGACGGCCCGATGACCATCAGCCGATCCGAGGGGGGCGCGGTGCTGCGGATCGCGCTCCCGTTCGCTGCCAAGGAGGACGTCGACCTGGCCCGGCACGGGGACGAGCTGGTCGTCACCGTAGGGTCGTACCGACGACTGTTGGCGTTGCCGGCAGCACTCACCCGCCACGTCGTCACCGGGGCGCGGGTCGAGGCCGGCTCGCTCCAGGTCAAGTTCCGGGCCGAGGCCGACAGCGAGGAGCAACGATGAGCGACGACTTCGACGCCGGCCCTCGTGCCGGCGAGCCGGTCGGCAGTGTCGGGGAGGAGGCCGCCAAGCTGTTCTCGGCCCTCGCAGGGATGGCCAAGGGTCAGGGGACCGACTACGCCGGCACCGCCGCCGGTGCGGCGAGCGCCGTGTCCGACGCGATGCACAACATCAACGAGCACATCGCGACCGACGGTGCCGACTGCAAATTCTGTCCGGTCTGCCAGGTGATCGGTGTGGTCCGGGCGACCAGCCCGGAGGTGAAGGCCCATCTCGCGATCGCCGCCAGCTCGTTGATGCAGGCGGCCGCCGGGGTGCTGGCCACCCAGGTCCCGGCCGACGCCAAGGGATCGCCGATGGAGAAGATCAACCTGGACGACGACACCTGGGACGAGTCATGACGTTCGCCGTCGGTATCGACGTCGGCGGCACGAAGATCGCTGCGGGGGTCGTCGCCGAGGACGGGACGCTGCTGACCAGCTCGCGCAGCGAGTCCCCGGCCGAGGACCCTGCCGCCATCGCTCGGGAGATCGCCGCCCTGGTCGCCGGTTTCGCCGATGACTACGAGATCGCCGCGGTCGGTGTCGCGGCGGCCGGCTGGATCAACCTGGAGCGGACCGAGGTGATGTTCGCGCCGAACCTGGCGTGGCGCGACGAACCGCTCCGGGACCTGATCGCCGAGCAGGTGGGCCTTCCGACCGTGATCGAGAACGATGCCAACGCAGCGGCCTGGGGCGAGTACCGGTTCGGGTCCGGCCAGGGGGCACGTTCCCTGCTGACCGCGACGATCGGCACCGGGATCGGCGGAGGGATCGTCCTGGGCGGCCAGGTGTTCCGGGGCGGGTTCGGCGTCGGCGCCGAGATCGGTCACATCCGGGTGGTCCCGGCCGGCCGTCCGTGTGCCTGTGGCGAGCTCGGCTGCTGGGAGGCCTACGGGTCGGGGACGGGACTGACCGTGCGGGCCCGGGAGCTCGCGGTGGCAGACCCGTCTGCGGCGACGGTGCTGCTCACCCTGGCCGAGAACGACCCGGAGGCGATCACCGGCCCGATGGTGTCGGCGGCAGCCGAGGGTGGCGACCCGGTCGCGGCCAGGGCCTTCGCGGAGGTCGCGCGCTGGATCGGGGAGGGGTTGGCCAGTCTCACCGCGGTCCTCGATCCCGACGTGATCGTCATCGGCGGCGGTGTCAGCGAGTCCGCGGCGCTGCCCCTGCCGAGCATCGTCGCAGCCTTCGAGCAGGCTGAGAGCGGTTTCGGCCACCGGCCCTCGCCCCGGATCGAGCGGGCAGCGCTCGGGAACGATGCCGGCCTGATCGGTGCTGCAGATCTGGCCCGGATCGGCTGAGGTCCGCAGCCGGAGAACTAGTCCTTTCGGGGCATTTAGTATCAAAAGTCCGTTTCGGGACGTTTTCTTGTTACGCTTGCTCTGTCCCAGGGAGGGGGCGGAGCGATGTCACACGGACGTGTGAAACACCGCCGCACCGACGAGCGTGGTGCGGCTGCACTGGAGTTTGCCCTGATCGTGCCGATCCTGATCGCGCTGGTCTTCGGGATCGCCGACTTCGGGTGGGCGATCAACCGCGACACGATGGTCAACAACGCGGCCCGCGAAGGCGCCCGCGAGGGCTCGCTGAACCCGGATGCGACCGCGATCGCCACCACGGTGCGCGAGAGCCTCGCCCAGGTCGAGGCCATCGGCACCACGCCGTCGAAGATCACGGTGACGGTCACCTGCCGCAAGCCCGACAACTCGGCGTGCGCGTCCTTCGCCACCGACGCGGTGTCGGGAGGCACCGTCATCGTCACCGTCGCCCTCGACCACTCCTGGATCACCCCGGTCGGCAGCACCTTCGGGAGCGGCATCGTCCTGCGCAAGACGGTCGAGATGAGAATCGAATGACTCGGACGTCTCGGAAGCGGAACGAGAGCGGCGCCGTCGCCCTGATGTTCGCCATGCTGGCGGTCGCCATGATGGGGATCGCCGCTCTCGGTGTCGACTTCGCGAGCCAGGTCAACGAGCGGCAGAAGCTCCAGGACGCGATGGATGCCGGAGCCCAGGCCGGCGCCTACCAGCTCCCGACCGACGGTGCGAAGTCGCTGGCCGACGCGTTGGCGTTCTCGGCTGCCGCGGACGACCAGGCCACCCCGGACGTGGACTACTACTGCGTGGTCGGGTCACTGGCCAGCGGCGCCTCGTGGATCCTCGACGTGAGCCAGATTCCCGGGGTCTGCAACCCGGCGTCCGCGAAGGTCGCCAGCACGTACACCGGTCTGCGGTGCGGGAGCAGGATCTGCTCGATCCCGTGCCAGCCCTTGCTGGGCGACCAGTGCAACACCATCCGGCTGGTCGACAGCAAGAACGTGCCGTTCACCTTTGCCAGAGCCCTCGGGATCACCCAGGGAGGGACGGGCGCCCTCAGCTCGGTGGCGTGCAAGGGGTCCTGCGGGACGATCCCGCCCAATCCGATGGACGTCGCGGTCGTGGCCGACCGGACCGGGTCGATGAGCTCCACCGACGTGTCGTCGATGATCGCCGGGATCAAGGCGATGCTGAAGGTGATGACGCCGACCCAGCAGTACGTGTCGCTGGGCTCGATCGGCCGGGCCAGCAGCTCGGCGCCCTCCTCGTGCAAGAGCTCCCCGAGCTCGAGCGCCACCACCGGACCGTGGATCCCCACGCCCTTCAGCACCGGCTACCTCAATTCGGCAGGCACCGACGTCAACACCAGCTCGCAGCTGATCAAGGACATCAGCTGCCTGACGACGGCCTCGAGCACCGGAACCTCGTTGGCCGCTCCGCTCAAGGCCGCCGCGCGCTACCTGCTCGGCTCGGCGGTCGGGGCCACCAACAACCTCACCTCGTTGCCGACCCGGAACATGGGGACGCCGAAGAAGGTGCTGATCTTCGAGACCGACGGCCAGCCGAACGAGTCGGCCGCGACCGGCGGGTCGGCGTCGTTGAGCACCAGCAGCGACCTGTTCTCCAACAGTGCCTCGTACTCGACGTCCACCCTGACCACGGGGCCGGTGCCGAACGTGGTGACCACCACGACCACCACCGGGGTGGGCTCCGCCAAGATCACCATCAACACCAACACGACCTACAACACCACCACGACCACGACCACGAACGTGTACAACGGCGGCCAGAACGCCTGCAACAACCTCAAGACCGTGGCCGCCAACGCCAAGGCAGCCGGGATCCTGGTGATCACGATCGCGTACAACCTCAGCGGCGTGACCTGCGACCAGAACAACCCCAACCCGCCCGCGCCGACCTCCTCGACGGTGGACGGTCCGATCACGGTGGTCAGCGACGTGCTGGTCGCCAAGGTCCGCACCATCAACCAGACCGTCAACCGGACCGTCACCAACGTGGTCTGGTCGGCCCCGGTGGGGAACAACGTGACCGGGGTGCTGGCCGAGGTCGCCTCGCCGACGGCCGGCGGAGTGGCCAGCAGCAACAACAACGACTGCGGTACGACCGTCGGCCGGACCACCGAGAACACCGACGGCGACTACTTCTTCTGCGCGGCGTCGGGCACCGACATGGCACCGATCTTCAAGAGCGCGCTCTCCCAGGTCGGCAGCGGGATCAAGCTGATCCGGCTGCCCTGACCCGGGGTCCTAGAGGACGGCTCCGTCGTCCCAGCCGCTGTCGGGGTCGACGCTGGTGTTCATGGTGGCGACCAGGTAACCGAACCCGCCGACGAACCAGGCGATCATCAGCAGGCCGATCGGTGACGGCGGGGTGTAGTTCACCAGCAGCAGGAGCAGCATCAGCGTCGGCACGCCGAAGAGACCGAACCAGGCGACGGCGCGCAGTCCGCGCGGACGCGGCACCGGCGGGGGTGCCGGCGGCACGAAGTGGCCCTCGTCGGCCCAGCTGGCCTCGCTGAGCTCCGCGGGCTCGGCGAAGGCGGCTGGTGCTGGTTCAGCCGCCGGTGTCGGAGCGACGACCTCGAGGTCGGGGAAGTCGGGACGCTCGCCGTACCCCTCGACGATGTCGCGCCAGGCAGCATCCTCGTCCGGGCGGGTCATGGTGCGCAGACCCGGCGGATGAAAGCGGCGGACTCGGCGAAGATCTGCGGCGCGTCGTTGTCCAGCGTCGCGACGTGGTAGCTCTCGGTGAGCACCCGCTCCTGCTTGTCGGACGAGGAGATGCCGTCCAGGATGATCCGGGCCGACGACGGGTCGACGACGTGGTCGTCCGCGGACCGGAACAGCAGCACTGGTGCGGTCACCTTCGGCAGGTCGGCGCGGATCCGCTTCCACTCCGCCAGCATCGAGGCGAGCGGCTTCAACGGCGTCTTCGGGTAGGCGTACTCGACCACGCCCTCCTTCTTGATGTCGTTGCCGATCGCCGGGAAGGCTGCCACCAGGTGCTTCATCACCGGAAGCAGCAGGAGCTGCTTGTTGGTGCTCGCGACCGCGGGGTTGACCATGACCAGGCCGGCCACCTCCCCGGGACGACGTTCGGTCAGGGTCAGGGTCAGGCAGCCGCCCATCGAGAGTCCGCCGACGACGACGACGTCGGTGCGCGCCTTGAGCTCGTCGAACTCCTTCTCGATGGCCGCGTAGTAGTCGGCGTACCGGGTGGTGGTCATCTCCTGCCAGGTGGTGCCGTGGCCCGGAAGCCGCGGAACCGCGACGGCGTAGCCCTGCTCGGCGAGGTACTTGCCCCACGGGACCATCGATGCCGGGGACCCGGTGAATCCGTGGCTGAGCAGGACGCCGATCCGGCGGCCGGTCGGGTCCGGGGTGCCTTCGCTGGAGAACGTCTCGGCGTGTTCGGCGACTGGCACCAGGTTCCTCCGTGGGGATGGGATGGTCTGCTGGGACCATCGTTTCACGGTGCCCCCAGACGGGCTAGGGTATGTCGTCGGAGGAGGTGCAGGTTGTTCTACTGGTTCTTGAAATGGATCGCGCTCGGTCCAGTTCTCAGGTTGGTGTTCCGCCCTCGGGCCGAGGGCCTCGAGAACCTGCCCACCGAGGGACCGGCGATCCTGGCGAGCAATCACCTCTCCTACGCCGACTGGCTCTTCATGCCGCTCGCCGTCCCGCGCCGGGTCACCTTCGTGGCCAAGGCGGAGTACTTCACCACCCCGGGGATCAAGGGCTGGTTCCAGAAGTTGTTCTTCTCCGGTTCCGGGCAGGTGCCGATCGACCGGTCCGGCGCGTCGGCCGCTGAGGGTGCCCTGGTGACGGCCAAGCGGGTCCTCGCCGAGGGTGACCTGTTCGGGATCTACCCCGAGGGCACCCGCTCGCACGACGGTCGGTTGTACCGGGGCAAGACCGGGGTGGCCCGACTCGCGCTGGAGACCGGTGTCCCGGTGATCCCGGTCGCCGTCATCGGGACCGACGAGATCGCGCCCCCGGGCAAGAAGTTCGGTTCCTTCATCCGGCCCAAGGTCCGGTTCGGCACCCCCTTGGACTTCGAGCGCTACGAGGGTCTCGAGAACGACCGCTACATCCTGCGGTCGGTCACCGACGAGATCATGTACGAGATCATGCGTCTGTCCGGTCAGGAGTACGTCGACATGTACGCCACCCGGGCCAAGGACGAGCAGAAGAAGGCCACCGAAGCAGCGCGGGCGGCCGAGCGGTCGGCGAGCGCTGCCGCGGCCGCTGCGAGCTCCGGAGGCGCGGCATCTCCGCAGGGGCCGAGCACGGAGAGCTCCGAGCCCCGGGCCTCGTGACGATCCACAGCTCGAACCCGTTCGCGGAACCCGACGACCCGCCGCGGCGCTTCCGGGGCCGGCTCGGCGGTGCGGTGTCGCTCTGGACGACGGGGGACACCTCCGAGCGGTCCGGGTTGACGGTGTCGTCCGTCATGGTCGGGCTCGGCGAGCCGGGTCGGATCTTCGCGTTGCTGGATCCGGACGCCGCGTTCACCGAGCAGCTCCAGCAGACCGGGGTCGCGGTCGTCCACCTGCTCCGTGGTGGAGATGTTGACCTGGCCGAGGCCTTCGCCGGGACAGCGCCTGCCCCGGGCGGCCCGTTCCGGCTGAGGTCCTGGGGCCAGACCGGCCACGGCCCTCGGTTGCCGGGGTGTAGCGCAGCCCTGGTCCGGCTCGAATCGGCGCGAACCGCTGGTTGGTCGCTGCTGGTGGAGGCCGTTCTCGACGAGGTCCACCTCGAGGACGAATCGGAGCTGGAGGGGGACCGGGGTCTGGAGCACCGGCGCGGCCGCTACCATCGGGCCTGAGGAGAAAGTCGGTCCCGATCCCTCAGAAAGCGTCGGGAAGAACCGACCTACCGGTAGCGTTGAACTCAGCAATACGGCTGGGCGACACGGAAGGAGAACGCGGGATGGTGCTGTTTCGCCGACAACTCGGTGACGTCCTGCGCGGCGAGCGGATGCGCCGCGGCATGACCCTGCGTGAGCTCTCCTCCGAAGCCCGGATCAGTCTGGGGTACATCTCCGAGATCGAGCGCGGCCAGAAGGAAGCGTCCTCCGAGCTGTTGTCGTCGCTGTGCGACGCTCTGGAGGTGCCGCTGTCCAGCGTGCTGCGCGAGGTCAGTGACACCGTGGCCGTCGAAGAGGCCAGGATCCTGGCCGAGTCCACGGTCGAGCGGGTCCCGACCCGCTCCGGCACAGTCGTCGCTGCTGCCTGATCCTCAGGTGCAGGGCCCCTGCCCGACCAGGCGGAGACCTTCGAGGTCGCCAGGCCCGAACGACGTCTGCCCGACGTTGCCGCGATACATCAGCTCCTTGCGGGAGTCGACGTGCGCGAGTCCCAGCACGTGGCCGAACTCGTGCAGCAGCACGGCCAGCTCCTCGGCGTGGTCGCCCTGGTCCGCCAGAAGGGCGTAGTAGCTGCGTGACAGCGCGATCGTTCCGGAGGTCAGCCGCCGGGTGCCGCTGGCTGTGCTGACCGCGCGGCTCCCGCCGAGGCCGGCGACCTCGTCCGTCAGCTCACCGATCGCGGCGCCGTCCTGCCAGGAGACGCTGATCGGGTCGTCCGGAAGCACGGGTGCCGACGCGAAGTTCCAGTTCGTGGCGTAGCCGCCGAAGACGCCGGTCACCACGAGGTCGAGCCCGGTCGCCCTACGGAGTCGGGCGACGGCTTCACGGACCAGGTTCTCCGCCCCGGGCGGTCCGCCGGCGGGATACACCGCCACCGGGACCGGGCGGCACGAGCTGTAGGTGACCGGTCGGCCGTCGACCGCCTCGAGGAAGGCGTACGCCGGTGCCGGCTCGGCCGCGGTATGACGGACCGCAAGTCCCGCGAGAACCAGGCCGAGCGCGGCCAGGGCGCGTCGCCGGCCCGGCCGACGGCGAGACGCAACGGTGACCCGCGCGGGCTCGACGGCCTGGTCGCGCTGCCGCAGCCCACGCATGATCCGCTCGTACTCGACGTCGGTGATGCCCAGCTCGGCAGCGGTGGGCGGAACAGGTCGGTCCATGGCCCGACCATCCTATTTGCACCTTTTGTCGGGTGCCGTGGAATTCGTGAGGTCGTGACTACGCGACGCCGCTGGCGTTCTCCAGCGCCGCGAGCTCCTCGTCGAGGTGCACCAGCAGGCGCTGCAAGTGCGGCACGGTCCGACGGCACCCGGTCAGGCCGAACGCCATGTCATCGGCGTAGCTGTTGCAGGTGATGTTCAGGGCCATGCCCTGCATCGGCACCGAGACCGGGTAGGTGCCGGTCATCTTCGCGCCGTTGAGGTACTGCGTCGACCGCGGCCCGGGGACGTTGGAGATGATCACGTTGAAGGGCGGCCGGACGATCCCGTTCAGCCGCAGCATCGGGATCGCGAGCGACGGCGCCATTCCGAGGGCACTCATCGCGATGATCTGGTTGGGGGTCATCGACTCGAGGGCGTCCTTGCCGGCACGCATCGAGGCGTTGATCGCGGCCAGCCGGTCGGCCGGGTCCGCGAGGTCGGTGCCGAGCTTGACCATCACCGACCCGACGGCGTTGCCGCCACCGCCGGCTTCCGACTCGGACTTCCGCGACTTCAGGCCGACCGGCACCATCGCCACCAGCGAGTCGGACGGCAGTCGGTTCACCTCGCGCAGGTAGTTGCGGACGGCGCCGCCGCACATGGCGAGCACCACGTCGTTCATGGTGGTCCGGCTTGCCTTGGAGATGGTGCGGATCCGCTCCAGCGGCCAGTCGTCCGCGGCGAACCGGCGCGAACCGGTGATGTTGACGTTGAACATCGACTTGGGGGCGTAGAACGAGAAGGCGGAGGCCTCGTTCCGGACGCCCTTGGTGAGGGTCTTGATCAGTGCCGCCGGAAGCCCCGCAGCGTCGGCGGTGACTCCCATCGCCGTCCGCAGTGCCTCCATCGGGACCTCGGTCAGGGAGCGTTCGGTGACCTCGCGGACCTTCTTGTTGCGCAGCGTCGCCCGGGCATCGAACGGCAGCGGCATGTTGCGCCGGTCCGGGTCCGAGGAGAGCATGCTCTGCATCAGCTTCATCGCTGAGATGCCGTCCACCAGGGAGTGGTGCAGCTTCGTGTACATCGCGATCCGGCCGTCGTCGAGGCCCTCGATGATGTGCGCTTCCCAGAGCGGGCGGTCCCGGGCAAGCATCTGTCCGTGCAACCGGGAGACGAGCTCGAGCAGCTCCCGGACCCGGCCTGGTTCGGGCAGGGCGCTGTGACGGACGTGGTGCTCGATGTCGAACTCGTTGTCGTCGGTCCAGGCCCACTGGCCGAGGCTTCCGATCGACCGGGACGGCCGCTTGCGGAAGAGGGGCGCGACGTCCTCGGTGGCGAGGGCGGACTCGTACAGCTCGCGGGCGAAGTGCGGGCCAGCGTCAGCGGGCTTCTCGAAGAGTTGGAGCCCGGCAACGTGCATCGGTTGGTTGCGGTTCTCGGTGAGCAGGAACGCCAGGGAGGTCGGATCGATGGGGGCGGGCACGTTGTGATCCTTGCGTCTCCTGGGGCGTTTGGGAAGTACCTCGGCGGGACCGGGTGCTCCCCTTGGGACGTCGACCGGAGTAAGTTCTGAGCCATGACGATCACCGAGCCCACCGGCACCCGTTCCGCGACCAGTTTCGACTCCCTGAACCCGCGCACCGGTGAGGTGGTGGCCAGCCACCCGATCGCGTCCGAGGCCGACGTGCAGGCAGCCGTGGCCCGGGCCCGGGAGGCCGCGGCCTGGTGGTCCGGCCAGAGCTTCGCCGAGCGCAAGGTGCTGCTCAACGCGTGGAAGGGTGTGATCACCAACCGGATCGACGAGCTCGCCTCGGTGATGCAGGCCGAGACGGGCAAGCCGCACGGCGACGCGATGCTCGAGTGCGCCCTCGCCATCGACCACCTGGCTTGGGCTGCCGGCCACGCGAGCAAGGTGCTGAAGCGCCGGACGGTGCCCAGCGGGTTGGTGATGGCCAACCAGAAGGCCACCGTGGAGTACCAGCCGCTCGGTGTGGTCGGGGTGATCGGACCCTGGAACTATCCGGTGTTCACCCCGATGGGGTCGATCGCCTACGCGCTGGCCGCCGGCAACGCCGTCGTCTTCAAGCCCAGCGAGTACACCCCCGGCGTCGGCGCCTGGCTGGCTGCGACCGCGGCCGAGGTCTTCGACCAGCCGGTTTTCCAGGTCGTCACCGGACTGGGGGAGACCGGAGCCGCCCTGTGCAGGTCCGGGGTCAACAAGGTCGCCTTCACCGGCTCCACCGCGACCGGCAAGCGCGTGATGGCTGCGTGTGCCGAGACGCTTACCCCGGTCCTGATCGAGGCGGGCGGCAAGGACGCTCTGATCGTGGACGCCGACGCGGACGTCGCGGCAGCCGTTGACGGAGCCGTCTGGGGTGCCAACGCCAACGCGGGCCAGACCTGCGCCGGGGTCGAGCGTGTCTACGTCCACGAGCGGGTCTACGACGACTTCCTGGCTCAGGTGATCGCCCGCACCAAGGAGGTGCACGCCACCAACGACGCCGACGCGAAGATCGGCCCGATCACGATGCCCAGCCAGATCGACATCATCAAGCGGCACATCGACGACGCCATCGCGAGCGGTGGCACCGCTGTCCTGGGCGGGCCGGAGTCGGTCGGGGAGCGCTTCGTCCAGCCGGTCATCCTGGTCGACGTCCCGGAGAGCTCGTCGGCGGTGACCGAGGAGACCTTCGGACCGACGATGACGGTGACGAAGGTCAGCAGCATGGCGGAGGCCGTCGCCCTGACGAACGCGTCGAAGTACGCGCTGGGGTCGTCGGTCTTCAGCAAGCGCAACGGCATGCGGATCGCCGAGCAGCTCCGGGTCGGGATGACTGCCATCAACGGGGTCATCACGTTCGCCGGAGTGCCGTCGCTGCCCTTCGGGGGCGTTGGCGACTCCGGTTTCGGCCGGATCCACGGCCCGGACGGCCTCAAGGAGTTCACCTACGCCCACGCGATCACCAAGCAGCGGATGAAGCCGCTGCTGGCTCTGACGACCTTCCAGCGGACCGAGAAGGCCGAGCAGCAGCTGGGCAAGTTGATCGGGGTGCTGCACGGTCGTGGCGGACCGAAGTAGCACCAGACCGTACGTCGACCTGGCGATCGCCCGCGGGCGGCTCTCCCTGCGGGCCAGGGTGGCCCGGTTGCGGTCGAAGTCCTGGCAGATCGGACAGTGCAGTGCAGCGGCCGGTGTCGCATGGTTCGTGGCCGCGGACGTCTTCGGCCACAGCACGCCGTTCTTCGCCCCGATCGCTGCGGTCGTCAGCCTGGGGACGTCGTACGGGCAGCGGCTGCGCCGGGTTGCGGAGGTCACCCTGGGGGTCGCGATCGGCGTCTTCCTCGGTGACCTGCTGACCCATGCCCTCGGCTCCGGTGGCTGGCAGATCGCCCTGATCGTGAGCCTGGCGATGACGTCCGCCCTGCTGCTGGATGCCGGCGCCATCTTCGTCACGCAAGCGGCGGTGCAGGCGATCGTGGTGAGCGCGTTGCTCCCGGACCCCGGTCAGGCGTTCGTCCGCTGGACCGACGCCCTCATCGGTGGGGCGGTGGCGCTGGTCGCGGCGACCGTCGTCCCGCGGGCGCCGTTGCGGCGTCCCCGGGAGCAGGCAGCCGTGGTGGTCCGCAAGATCTCGGCCCTGCTGCGGGCTTCGGCGGCGAGCATCGAGGACGGCGACGTCGACCGCGCCCTGGCGACGCTCGCGGACGCGCGGAGTACCGACGCCCTGATCGTCGAGCTCCGGACGGCCTCGGACGAAGGCCTCTCGATCCTGGCCTCGTCACCGTTCCGCTGGCGCCACAAGGAAGGCGTGCGGCAGATGGTCGAGCTGGTCGAACCGTTGGACTTCGCGCTGCGCAACACCCGGGTCGTGGCCCGGCGGGTCGCGGTGGCGGCGTACCGGCACGAGCCGGTACCGGTCGGGTACGCCGCGTTCCTGCGCGACCTGGCCGACGTCACCGATGCGATGGCCGCGGAGCTGCGTGCCGACCGGATGGCGGACATCACCCGCGAGCCGCTGGTCGCGCTCGGTCGGGCCTCGTCGGGCCTCGAGCGGACGTCGGTGCTGTCCGCGGAGGTGGTCCTGGCCAGCGTGCGCTCGCTGATCGCCGACCTGCTCGCGGTCAGCGGGATGGACCCGCTCGCTGCTACCGACCAGATCCCGCCCTTCCCGGACAGTCCCTAGAGCTCGCGGACGATCGAGTCGACGACGGCGACCAGGTCGCCGTCGTGGTCCGCGGCCACGGCCCGCTGGCGCTGGTACGAGGCTCCGAGGCGGACGATCTCGTGGACCAGCGCCAGGTCCTCGCTGCAGGCCAGTCGCTCGGCCACCGGCTCCAGCCGGTCCAGCAGTTCGGTGAGGTCGTCGCGCAGGAGGCGCTCGTGGGAGGACGAGTCCAGGATGATCCAGGCATCGAGTCCGTACCGGGCCGCGCGCCACTTGTTCTCCTGGACGTGCCACGGCGGAAGTGTCGGCAGGGTCTCGCCCGCGGCGAGCCGGTCGCAGAGGTCGACCACGAGACAGTGGGTCAGGGCGACGAGTGCCCGTAGCTCCCAGAGGGTCGAGACGCCGTCGCAGATCCGCACCTCGACCGTCCCGGTCTTGGGCGCAGGGCGTACGTCCCAGCGGATCTCGTCGACCTCGTCGATGACGCCGGTGGTGAGCAGGTCCTCGGCGTACGCCTCGAACTCCGGCCAGGTGTCGAACTGGAACGGCAGCCCTGCCGTCGGGAGCTGCTGGAACATCATGGCCCGGTTGCTGGCGTAGCCGGTGTCGTGGCCCGCCCACACCGGGGATGACGCCGAGAGCGCCTGCAGGTGCGGGTGCCAGTTGAGGAGGGCCGAGACGACCGGCATCACCTGCTCGGGACGGATCCCGACGTGCACGTGCACACCCCAGATCAGCATCTGCTGGCCCCACCACTGGGTCCGGGTCATCAGCTCCTCGTAGCGCTTGCCCGGGGTGATCAGCTGCTCGGACCAGGCGGCGAAGGGGTGGGTCCCGGCGCCGAACAGGTCGACGCCGAGCGTGGCAGCGGCCGGCCTGACCTTGGCGAGCAGGTCGACCAGGTCGGCGATCGCCTCGTCGGTGTTCTGGCAGATGCCCGTGACCAGCTCGACGGTGTTGAGCAGGAGTTCCTTGTGCAGCCGTGGTTGCGGCCCGTGGGTCGCGGTGACCAGGTCGAACAGCTCGGCCGCGGCGTTGACCAGGTCGCGACTGGTGTGGTCGACCAGGGCAAACTCCCACTCGACCCCGAGCGTGTGAGCGGGTGATCCCGAGAAGTCGATGGCCACCTCGGAATGCTGTCACACCACCAGGGGGCTCGTGGAAGCATGGCGGCATGACGACCGCGTGGATCACCGCCTTCATCGACGTCCCGGCGTCCCGGCACGCGGTGGCGTCGACCTTCTGGGCCGGCGTGACCGGGTCGTCGCTGTCGCGCAGCAGGGGCGCGAACGGCGAGTTCAGCACGATCGTGCCTCCGGACGGTGACCCCTACCTGCGGGTGCAGCGCCTCGGCTCGGGGACAGCAGGTGTCCATCTCGATCTGCACGCCCCGGACCGGGACTTCGCGCCGACCCGGTCGCCTGGTGGCCTGCCGTTCTGCTGGAACGAGGGCGAGCCGGGGACCCGGCCGCTGCCCCGGATCTGGGCCGGCGGTCAGACCAGCCTGGTCGACCAGGTCTGCATCGATGTCCCGCCGGGCCTGTGGGAGTCCGAGTGTGCGTTCTGGGCGGAGTCGACAGGGTGGGAGCTCCGGGATGGCTCACGGCCGGAGTTCCGGTCGCTGACCCGGCCGTCCGAGATCCCGCTGCGGGTGCTGCTGCAACGGCTCGACGACTCTGAGGGGCCTGTTCGGGCCCATCTCGACATCGCCACCAGCGACCGAGCAGCCGAGACCGACCGGCACCGTGGCCTCGGCGCCCGGGTGGAGTCGACCAGGCAGAACTGGACGGTGCTTCGCGATCCTGCCGGTTCGCTCTACTGCATCACCGACAGAGACCCGTACACCGGTGTGCTCTGACCACGCGGGACATCTGCGCCCGGTCGGCGTGCGAGGGCGGGACATCTGCGCCCGGTCGGCGTCAGAGCTTCGCGCGCAGCCGGGCCAGCCACTCCAGGGCGACGCCGTCGAAGGCGCCGGTGCGGGACGTCAGCGCCGAGAAGACCTCGGCGCAGCTGGCCTCCGCGCCGGCGATGACGTCGCGCGGGTACCCGAAGCGGACCTGGTGGTCGGCGAACTCGTCCTCGTCGTCGATCCGGACGGTCCCGTCGACGTCCTGGATGACGTCGAGATCGAGGTCCACGCAGGTCACGGTGGTCTGGTCGTCGGACCAGACGCACGGAGTGGTCATGTCGACGTAGACGTCCATCGGGCGCTCGGGGTCGTGGCCGTAGAGGGTGGCTACCCACCAGCCGTCGTGGGGGAGCAGCACCACGTGGTCGGCGGTGGCGGTGAACCCCTTGGCGGGCTTGGAAAGCCACGTCCCCTTGGGCACCCCGACCCAGTGGCCGTGAGCGTCGACCCCGAGCCGGACCGCGTCGAACTCCCAGTGCGGGTCGTCGGGCCACTTGCGGGTCAGGACCCGGACGGAACGCAGGAGGCTGCCCTCGTGAGAAGTCACGAGGGCAGCCTAAGGGCGGTGCTGCTACTTCTGCTTCTTGGGCATCGTGCGCGGCGCGCCCCAGGCGACGACGTCCTGGTACCGGGAGCCCGCCAGCTTGGCGAGGTGGTGGATGACGTGCGCGTCGATCCCGACCAGCACCCGGGCCTGCTTCTTCTTGGTGCCGTCCAGGATGATCTTCGCGGCCTTCTCGGCGGTCATCCGGGCGAGCTTCTTCTCGAACAGTTCGTCGACCTTGGCGGCGTTCTCGCTGGCGGTCTTGCGGCCGTTGCGGGCGATGCCGGTCTTGATGCCACCCGGGTGCACGCAGGTCACCGAGACGTTGTGCTTGTTGATCAGCATCTCCTCGCGCAGCGCCTCGGTGAAGCCGCGGACGGCGTACTTGGTGGCGTTGTAGGCGGTCTGGCCGGGCATCGAGATCAGGCCGAACAGGCTGGAGATGTTCACCAGGGCCCCGTCGCCCGACGCGATCAGGTGCGGCAGGAACTCCTTGGTGCCGTTGACCACGCCGTTGAAGTTGACGCCGACGATCCAGTCGAAGTCCTCGTACGACATCTCCTCGAAGTCGCCGGTCACGGTGACTCCGGCGTTGTTGACGACGACGTTGACCTTGCCGAACTGCTCGGCGACGGCGTTGGCCCAGGTGGCCACCGCGGCGCGGTCGGAGACGTCGACGACGTCACTGCGCAGCTCCTTGGCGCCGGCGGCCTTCACCAGGTCCACGGACTCGGCGAGGGCTTCGGCGTTCCAGTCGGAGATGGCCAGCAGGGCACCTTCGCGGGCGGCGTACAGCGCCATCTCCCGCCCCATGCCGCCACCGGCTCCGGTGATGACGACGACCTTGTCGGTGAACGACTTCATGAGACCTGCTCCTTGATGCTCTGGGGGGCGTTGGACCGGCTGGTCACAACGTACTTCTCGATGTCGAACTCGCGCAGCAGCTGACGGAAGGCAAAAGTGCTCCGGGGCCACAGGGTGGTGTTGCGACCGTGCTCGTCGAGGTACCAGCTCGCACAGCCGCCCCGGCTCCAGACGGTCCGGCTCATCCGCTGGTGCATGTCGGAGTTCCACTCGGCCTGCACGTCCTCGCGCGGTTCGACGGCGGCGATCTGTCCGGCGCCCATCTGCTGCAGGGCCGAGAGGATGTAGCTGATCTGGCTCTCGATCATGAAGACCATGCTGGAGTGCCCCAGGCCGGTGTTGGCGCCGACGATCTGGAACAGGTTCGGGAATCCCGCCGTGGTGGTGCCCTTGTAGGACGCCATCCCGTGCTCGGCCCAGACGTCGCCCAGCGTGCGGCCGTCGCGACCCTTGATGTGGTGGGCGATCGGTTGGTCGGTGGTGTAGAAACCGGTCGCCACGATCAGCACGTCCACGTCACGAGCGCTGAGCTCACCGGTGCGGGCGTCGCGCGTGACGACGCCGGTCGGGGTGATCTCGGCGATGCCGTCGGTGATCACCTCGACGTTCTCCTGGGCGAGCGCCGGGTAGTAGGTGTTCGAGATCAGGATGCGCTTGCAGCCGATCTGGAAGTCCGGGGTCACCTTGGCCTGGAGTCCCGGGTCGTTGATGCCCTTCTTGATGTTGGCCAGGGCCATCGTCCTGGCCGGGGTGAGGATCTTGGGCGCGCGGGTGAACCCGGGGACGTAGGTCTCGCGACCCCAGTAGATGCCGGTGCGGTACGCCTTCTGGAAGAACGGCACGAACCGGAAGCCGAGGCGCTCGGCGCGGGTGTAGGCGCGGTCGTGCCGCGGCATCACCCACGGGGCGGTGCGCTGGTACACGTCGAGGTGGCCCACGGTCTTGGCGATCTCGGGGATCACCTGGATCGCCGAGGCGCCGGTGCCGATGATCGCCACCCGCTTGCCGCTCAGGTCGGTCTGGTGGTCCCACCGGGCGGTGTGGAAGATCTCGCCGGCGAAGTCGTCGATGCCGTCGATCTCCGGATTCTTCGGCTCCGACAGGCCGCCCGAGGCAGAGATCACGACGTCGGCGGTGACGGTGCCGGCGCTGGTCACGACGTTCCAGACCTGGTCGGTCTCGTCCCAGCTGGCGTCCTGGGCGGTGACCCCGAACCGGAACCGGTCCAGCACGCCGGACTTCTGCGCGACGTCCTGGAGGTAGGCGTGGATCTCGGGCTGCGGTGAGAACGAGCGCGACCAGTTGGGGTTCGGGGCGAACGAGAACGAGTACAGCTGGCTCGGTACGTCGCAGGCGGCACCGGGGTAGGTGTTGTCGCGCCAGGTCCCGCCGACGCTGTCGCCCTTGTCGATGACCAGGAAGTCGCCCTGGCCGGCCTCGTCCAGCTTGATCGCGGTGCCCAGGCCACCGAATCCGGCGCCGATCACGAGGACGCGGACGCGCGGGGGGAGGGCGGTGTTCGTGGAGGTCATGGGACTGATCCTAACCCCTGTTGAACGAACGTCAATAGCGTTGTTGACTGATGTTCAGTAATGTGGCCCACATGAGCCAGACCAGCGCGGGCAAGGACGGACGTCGCAGGATGTCCCCGGAAGGTCGACGGGAGCAGCTGCTCGAGCTCGGGACCCGGCTGCTCTCCACCCGCACCCTGGACGAGATCTCGATCGAGGTGCTCGCCGAGGAGGCGGGGATCTCGCGCGGTCTGCTCTACCACTACTTCGGCAACAAGCAGGAGTTCCACCTCGCGGTCGTCCGGCGTGCGGTCGAGGACCTGGTGGCGATCACGGCGCCCCGCGACATCGAGGACCCGGTCGAGCAGCTGGCGGTGTCGATCGGTGCGTACCTCGACTACGTGCGCGACAACTACACCGGCTACGTCTCGCTGGTCCATGCGGCCGCGGGCGGCAACGAGGACCTGCGTGCGATCTACGACCAGGGCCGGCGCGCGCTGACCGACCGGATCTTCGAGGTCACCGGCCCCGAAGGCCTCGAGGCCCTCGGGCTGGCGGACTCCGCGATGATGCGGATCCTGGTCAACGGCTGGGCGGCGATGCTGGAGGTCGTCATCATCGACTGGGTCGCCGATCCGCGTGGGATCAGCCGTGAGGACCTGCTCGAACGGTTGGCACGGGCGCTCCCGGCCATCGTGCTGGCCTAGGTGTGGTCCGCGTGTCCGTCACCAGGTTTCGACGCGCCCAGCCACCATCAGTCAATCCGCTGGCGCGTCCTCACTCGTCGTTGCCGTAGATGTCGCGGGTGTAGACCTTCTCGGGGACCAGGTCGAGATCCTCGGTGCGCCGGTTCGCGATGATCACGTCGGAACGCTTCAGGAACTCGTCGAGGTCGGTGACCACCTCGGAGTTGAAGAACCGGTCCTCGTCGAAGGAAGGCTCGTAGATGATCACCTCGACGCCCTTGGCCTTGATCCGCTTCATCACGCCCTGGACCGAGGACTCCCGGAAGTTGTCCGAACCGGCCTTCATGATCAGTCGGTAGATCCCCACGGTGCTCGGGCTCCGGCGCAGGATGTCGGTCGCGATGAAGTCCTTGCGGGTGGTGTTCGCCTCGACGATCGCGCTGATCAGGTTCTGCGGCACCTCTGAGTAGTTGGCCTGCAGCTGCTTGGTGTCCTTGGGCAGGCAGTAGCCGCCGTAGCCGAAGGACGGGTTGTTGTAGTGCTTGCCGACCCGGGGGTCGAGGCCGACGCCCTCGATGATCTGCCGGGTGTCGAGGCCGTGGCTCAGGGCGTAGGTGTCCAGCTCGTTGAAGTAGGCGACCCGCAGGGCCAGGTAGGTGTTCGCGAAGAGCTTGATCGCCTCGGCCTCGGTCGAGCCGGTGAAGAGCACCGGGACGTCGGTGCTGGTCGCCCCCTCGACCAGGAGCTCGGCGAACCGGCGGGCGGCCTCGGTCTCCGAGCCGACCACGATCCGCGACGGGTGCAGGTTGTCGTGGAGAGCGTGCCCCTCGCGGAGGAACTCGGGGGAGAAGAAGATCGAGGCGCCGGGGTGCTCCTCGCGGATCCGGGCCGTGAAGCCCACCGGAACCGTCGACTTGATCACGATCGAGGCGGTCGGTTCGATCGCGACGACATCGGCGATCACCGACTCGACCGACCCGGTGTCGAAGTAGTTGTTGACCTCGTCGTAGTTGGTCGGTGTTGCCACCACGACGTACGCGGCGCCCTGGAACGCCTGGTGCTTGTCCAGGGTGGCGGTCAGGTCCAGCGACCGGGTGCTGAGGTAGTCCTCCAGCTCCGCTTCCGCGATCGGGGAGATGCGAGCGTTGATCTGGTCGACCTTCTCCGGGAGCAGGTCGAGGGCCCAGACCTCGTGGTGCTGCGCCAGGATCACCGCGTTGGAGAGACCCACGTAGCCCGTGCCCGCGATCGCGATCTTCATGGCTCCGATTGTAGGGGCGCCCGGGGCTCGATCAGCCGGTCAGGGCAACGCCACGGTGAACGTTGTGCTGCCGGGCCGTGACACCACCGAGGCGGTACCGCCGTGCGCTGCGGTGATCGCGCTGACCAGCGACAGGCCCAGGCCCGCCCCACCGGAGGCCCGGGTGCGGCTGGTGTCACCCCGGGTGAAGCGCTCGAACGCGGCCTCGGCGATTTCCGGGGGCAGTCCGGGTCCGTCGTCGTGGACCTCGATCCGGACGCCGCCGTCGGGACTTGGCGAGACCCCGACCGTGACCGTGGTGCCGGCCGGGGTGTGGTTGCGCGCGTTGTTGAGCAGGTTCGTGACCACCTGGTGGAGACGGTCGGCGTCGCCGGTCACCATCACCGGCTCGTCGGGGAGCCCGAGTCGCCAGTGGTGGTCCGGGGCGAGAACCCTGGCGTCGGCGACCGCCTCGAGCAGCAACCGGGTGAGGTCCACCTCGTCGGAGACCAGCGGACGGCCGGCATCCAGGCGTGCGAGCAGCAGCAGGTCCTCGACCAGGGCCGACATCCGGCCTGCCTCCGTCTCGACCTTGTTCAGGGCCGTCGCGAGCACCTCCGGGTCGTCGGGCGTGCGTCGGGAGAGTTCGGCGTACCCGTGGATGGTCGACAACGGCGTACGGAGCTCGTGCGAGGCGTCGGCGACGAACTGGCGGACCTGCTGCTCGCTGCGGTGCCGGGCGCTCAGGGCGGTGTCCACGTGGTCCAGCAGGGTGTTCAGGGCGGCGCCGACCTGGCCCACCTCGTTGCTGGTGTCCGCGAGCTCGGTCGGGACCCGGGTGGTGATGGAGGTGTCTCCGCTGGAGAGGTCCTGGGTGGCGACCTCCCGCGCGGCCTCCGCGACGGCGTGCAGCGGACGAAGCTGGTGCCGGACCAGGCCGGTGCCGGCGATGATCGCGATCCCGATCCCGAGCAGGGTGAGCAGGCCGAACGTCGAGACCAGGCTCTCCAGGGTGTCGTCGATGTCGGTGGTCGGGAGTCCGACGACCACCGCCTGGTTGGAGCCGACCGCGCTCACGATCACCCGGTAGCTCTGGCCCGCGATGTCGACCGACCGCGGCTGCCGCCCGGCCGGAAGAGCACCGAGTCGGTCCAGGGCCGGCTCGTCGAGCGCGGCGCGGGTCCCGTCCTGCGTCACCACGGCGCCTGCCTGCGTCCCGGTGCCGCTGGTGACCACGACGGCGAACAGGGTGCCGATCGCTTGGGGGCTGAAGGAATCCGTCCGGCCGATGCCGCCGGCGCCCGGGCCGATCGGTGATTCCGGACGGCCGGCACGGTCGAAGTCGGGTCCGGTCAGCCGACGGGCCGCCTCGGTGACCTGCGCGTCGAGCCGGTCGGCCAGGATGTTGTGCATCACCAGGGTCGCGCTGAGGCCGACCAGGATTCCGACGACGGCCACCAGGGCCACGGCCGTCACCACCAGTCGGGTGGTGAGGGTGCGGGGCAGGAACCGGATCATTCGACGGGCTTCAGGACGTAGCCGGCACCCCGCATGGTGTGGATCATCGGCTCCCGGCCGGCGTCGACCTTCTTGCGCAGGTAGGAGATGTAGAGCTCGACCACGTTGGCCTGCCCGCCGAAGTCGTAGTTCCAGACCCGGTCCAGGATCTGCGCCTTCGAGAGCACCCGCTTCGGGTTCCGCATCAGGTAGCGCAGCAGCTCGAACTCGGTGGCGGTCAAGGCGATCGCCGTTCCGTCCCGGGTGACGTCGTGGCTGTCCTCGTCCAGGGTGAGGTCCCCGACCCTGAGCTGGGACGCCGTCGCCGTCTGCTGGGCCCCCGACCTCCGCATCAGCGCCCGCAGCCGGGCGACGACCTCCTCCAACGAGAAGGGTTTGGTGACGTAGTCGTCCCCGCCGGCGGTGAGTCCGGCGACCCGGTCCTCGATGGCGTCGCGGGCCGTCAGGAAGAGCACCGGTACGTCGTTCGCGTCGGCGCGGACCTTGCGAAGCACCTCCATGCCGTCGAAGTCCGGGAGCATCATGTCGAGCACGATCGCGTCCGGTGAGTACGCCCGCGCTGCGGTCACCGCCTTGGTCCCGGAGTGCGCAACCTCGACGTCCCAGCCTTCGTAGCGCAGCGCCATCCGCAGCAGCTCG
Source organism: Propionibacteriales bacterium (assembly GCA_026392455.1). Lineage (GTDB taxonomy): Bacteria > Actinomycetota > Actinomycetes > Propionibacteriales > Nocardioidaceae > Marmoricola. The sequence continues at coordinate 500,483 of JAPLCB010000004.1, forward strand.
GCGATGTTGACCTCGTCGTCGACCACCAGGACGCGCAGTGGACTGCCGTCGATCCGGGTGAGCTCAGGTCCGCGTGCGGTACTCATGGCTCCAGCCTCCACCAGGAGCGGTCGGATTGCCCGTGTATTCACTGTGGGTTTCCTGTGAACGCCCTCCCACCCGACTGCTGGCGGGATCACAGGTCGCTGACAGGTTCGTGGTGGATGCTGGTCCCATGGCTGAGAACGAGAACCCGGAATCACCGGAGGCGCCCGAGGCGGCACCCACCACCGAGTCGCCGGCGGTGCCGGCTGCTGCGGCCACCGTTCCGCCTGGTCCACGCGTACGCGACCGGCTGTACTCGTTCCGGGCTCTGGTGGCTGTCGCGGTGGCCACCCTTCTCCTCGGCGGTGCCGGTGGCGCGGCGGTCGTCGCAGCGACCGATGACGGGCACGACGGGCACGACAGGCACGGCCGCCACGGTGACGGGCCCCGGATGTCGCGGTTCGACGGTCCCGGGTACCGGGACCAGGGTCGGCCCGGCCGAGGTGGCCCCCCGCCGATGATGGGCAACGGCACCCGGCAAGCCCCCGGGATCGGCGGCCAGCCGGACGACGCGCAACCGGACTCCGGCTCCACGAGCTGAGCCGTCCCCTGCCCGCCGTCCGCACCGGGATTGGCGCGCGCGTGTTCCTGTTCGCCAGACTGGGTGGGTTGTGGATATCCAGTTCCCCGCCGAGCTCCCGGTCTCGGCCCGTCGCGATGACATCGCTGCTGCGATCCGTGACCACCCGGTGGTCATCGTCGCGGGTGAGACAGGATCGGGGAAGACCACCCAGCTGCCGAAGATCTGTCTCGAGCTCGGTCGCGGTGCCGGTGGCCGGGACGGCCGGCTGATCGGTCACACCCAGCCCCGGCGGATCGCTGCCCGCAGTGTCGCCGAGCGGATCGCCGAGGAGCTCGGCACCGAGCTGGGGGACGTGGTCGGCTACCAGGTTCGGTTCACCGACAAGACCTCGGCCGCCGGGCGGTTGAAGGTGATGACCGACGGCATCCTGCTCGCCGAGCTGCAGCGTGACCGCGACCTGCTGCGCTACGACACGCTCATCATCGACGAGGCTCACGAACGCAGTCTCAACATCGACTTCCTGCTCGGGTACCTCAAGCGTCTGCTCGCTCGCCGCGACGACCTCAAGGTGATCATCACCTCGGCGACGATCGACCCCGAGCGGTTCGCCGAGCACTTCGCGGCCCCGGACGGGACCCCGGCCCCGATCATCGAGGTCTCCGGGCGGACCTACCCCGTCGAGCTCCGGTACCGCCCGTTGGTGGCGCTGCCCGAGGACGCCGGCTCCGATGTCGACGGCGACGGTGAGGTCGTGGTCCGGGACCAGACCGAGGCGATCGTGGCCGCCGTCGACGAGCTCCGGGCCGACATCGACGGGGACATCCTGGTGTTCCTCCCCGGCGAGCGCGAGATCCGGGACACCGCCGAGGTCCTGGAGAAGCGGGCGTCCGGACTGGGCCCCGGACGGGGTTTCGACGTGGTCCCGCTCTTCTCCCGGCTCTCGGCCGCCGAGCAGCACCGGGTCTTCGAGCGGCACTCCCGCCGGCGTGTGGTGCTGGCCACCAACGTGGCCGAGACCTCGCTGACGGTGCCCGGGATCACCGCCGTCATTGATACCGGCGTGGCCAGGATCAGCCGGTACTCGACCCGGACCAAGGTCCAGCGGCTCCCGATCGAACCGATCAGCCAGGCCTCGGCGAACCAGCGCTCGGGCCGGTGCGGCCGGGTCGAGGCCGGGATCGCGATCAGGCTCTACTCCGAGGAGGACTTCGAGGCCCGTCCGGAGTTCACCGAGCCGGAGATCCTGCGCACCACCCTGGCGAGCGTGATCCTGCAGATGACCTCGCTCGGCCTCGGCGACGTCGCGAGGTTCCCGTTCGTGGAACCCCCTGATGCCCGCAACGTCCGGGCGGGGATGACGTTGCTCGAGGAGCTCGGAGCCGTTGTTCCGGGTGCTGGGAAAGACCGTGGCCGGCCGCGGTTGACCCGGATCGGGAGGTCGCTGGCCGCGTTGCCGATCGATCCCCAGCTCGGTCGGATGCTGATCGAGGCCGACCGGCTCGACTGCCTGGCCGACGTGCTGGTGATCGCGTCCGCGCTGTCGATCCAGGACCCGCGGGAGCGCCCGGTCGAGCACCGGGCCCGTGCTGACGAGATGCACGCCCGGTTCACCGACAAGACCTCGGACTTCCTGGCCTGGTTGAACCTGTGGGAGCACCTGCGCACCCAGCAGAAGGAGCTCGGGTCCAGCGCGTTCCGCCGGATGTGCCGGGCCGAACACCTCAACTACGTCCGGGTCCGGGAGTGGCAGGAGTTCGAGAGCCAGCTGCGCCAGGTCGCCAAGCGGGTCGGTCTGGTCCGCACAGGTGCGCGCCAGGGCCGCGACGAGGACCGGATCCACCAGGCGCTGCTCTCCGGTCTGCTGTCCCACATCGGGCTGCGGGACGCCGACCGGCGCGACTACCTGGGAGCGCGCGGCACCCGGTTCTCGGTCTTCCCCGGGTCGGGCCTCTTCAAGAAGCAGCCGGATTTCGTGGTCGCAGCCGAGCTTGTCGAGACCTCCAAGCTCTGGGGCCGGCAGTGCGCGGCGATCGATCCGCTGTGGGTCGAGCAGGTCGGCGGTCACCTGGTGAAGCGGACCTGGTCCGAGCCGCACTGGTCCAAGAAGCGAGCCGCGGTGATGGGCTACGAGCGGGTGACCCTGTACGGCGTACCGCTGGTCGCCGAGCGCCTGGTGGGCTACAGCGCCCAGGACCCGGTCGTCGCCCGTGAGCTCTTCATCCGGCACGCGCTGGTGTACGGCGAGTGGAACACCCGGCACCGGTTCCTCGCGACCAACCGGGACCTGCTGGAGGAGGCCGAGGAGCTCGAGCACCGGGCCCGTCGTCGCGACCTGGTGGTCGACGAGCACACCTTGTTCGACTTCTACGACGCCGTGATCCCGGCCGACGTCGTGTCGGGGGGGCACTTCGACGGGTGGTGGAAGGTCGAGCGGCGCACCCGGCCGGACCTGCTCACCTTCGACCCGGCGATGCTGCTGCACAGCACGGCGGCAGAAGTCGCCGCGCAGGACTTCCCCGACGAGTGGCGCGACGGGTCGACCACCCTGCCGCTGAGCTACCACTTCGAGCCGGGTTCGCCGCAGGACGGGGTTCGGGTCGACGTGCCGCTGGCGAGCCTGAACCACCTCGACGCCGATCCCTTCAGCTGGCACGTCCCGGGCCTCCGTGAGGAGCTGGTGGTCGCCCTGCTGCGGTCGCTCCCCAAACAGCTGCGGGTCAACTTCGTCCCCGCCCCGAACGTCGCGAAGGCATTCCTGACCACGGTCCCGCCGGGGGAGGAGTCCCTGGTCGAGGCGCTGACCCGGCACCTGCGAGCCGTCACCGGGGTTGCGGTGCCGGCCGAGGCGTGGGACCTGGCCAAGGTGCCCGAGCACCTCAAGCCGACCTTCCGGGTGGTCGACGAAGCCGGGAAGGTGCTGGGGGAGGGCAAGGACCTCGAGGCCCTCAAGCGGCCCCTTCGCCCGTCCTTCGAGGCCGCGATGGCCGACGCGGCGACGGAGTCCGGGATGACGACCACCGGTCAGACGGCGTGGACGTTCGGGGCGATCCCCGAGTCGTTCCGCCAGGTGCGTGCCGGTCACGAGGTCCGCGGGTTCCCGGCGCTCGTCGACGAGGGCGCGACCGTCGGGCTGCAGGTCTTCGCCAGCGAGCAGGAGCAGCAGGCCCAGCACCTGCGCGGGGTTCGCCGCCTGCTGGAGCTCGCCGTCCCGGCGCCCGACCTGCTGGCAGGTCTCGACAACGTCACCAAGCTGACCCTGGCCGGTTCCTCCTACCGCGACGTCAAGACGCTGCTCGCCGACTGCGTCCTGGCCGCCTTCGGTGACCTGGTCGAGCCCGTGCGGGACGAGGAGTCCTTCGCTGCCCTGGTGGCCGGCGTCCGGGCCCGGATCGACGAGCAGGCACGGCTGGTGCGCGACCTGGTGCTGCGGGTGCTGGCCGAGTCGCGGGAGGTGGACCGGTTGCTGCACGGGCGCGTGGAGCTTGCCGTGCTGGCCTCGATGAACGACATGCGCCAGCACCTGGGCCGCCTGGTCGCACCGGGCTTCGTGAGCGAGGCCGGGGCCGGGCAGCTGCGGGAGTACCCGCGCTACCTCGCCGCACTGGCACTGCGCCACCGCCGCCTGGCCGACTCCCCGGTCAAGGACCTGGAGCAGATGTCGAAGGTCGCGGAGTTCCAGGCGGGATGGGAGCAACGGCTCGCGGCGCTGCCCGCAGGACGACCACCGAGCGCGGCCCTGGTCCGGTTGCGCTGGCTGATCGAGGAGTACCGGGTCTCGTTGTGGGCCCAGCAGCTGGGGACCAAGGACACGGTCTCGGACGCACGACTGCGCTCGGCCATGAGCGAGGCTTGACCGGGCTCAGCCCGTGGGTCCGCTGATGGTCCTGGCCGTGTGGATCCGCGAGGGGCTGGCGTCCTTGCCGCAGGACTCGGGCCGGTCGGGTCCGGTCCGGGTGCTGACGGCCACCCACCAGCTGCGTCCGTCCCGGTGGCGGACCGTCCAGGCATCGACCGCCGGTTCCACGGTGAGGTCGTCGATCCCGAGAACCTGCTCGGTCCGCCGGATGTGGTCCTCGGCGACCTGGGCACCGCTCGACCAGGTCGAGCGACCCCGGTAGCCGTTCAGCTCGACCTGACCGCGGTCGACGGCGGTGAGCAGGGCGGTCGGGTCCAGGACGCGTCCGTGCAGCGTTCCGGACGGGAGCAGCACCGTGGTCGCGGCGAACCGGTGCCCCGAGGTGTGGGTAACCTCCCAGACCCTGCCGGGAAAGGTGATCGCCGCCTGGGCGGCTACCGGCCGGCCCAGCCTCGCGCAGCACGCGTCCCGGGTGCCGTTGGTGCAGACCAGGAGCTGGGCCGAGGCCGTCGGTGCCAGAGCTGGCAGTGATGCCTGGGCCGCTTCCAGGTCACCGGCTGCCACTGCTCGCCAGTCCAGCGTCAACAGGCTCTCCGCCGAGCTGACGGTTCCCGCGAGCAGCCACGACCGCTCCGGGTGGGTGTGCGCGACCAGGACCGTGCGCGTTCCGGTCACGGCGACGTCCTCGGACCGACCGGGACGGCGGATCAGGGACGGTCGGACCCGGTGCGTCTCCGCAAGGGTCTCGATCTGCCGCCCGAGGTCGGCGTCCAGGTGCGACTCGGTCCACGCCCTTCTGCCCCAGGGGCCGTTCTGCTCCAGGCAGACCCAGGCGATCGCGTCCGGGGCGGAGCCGATCAGGGCCTCGCCGGTGGCGGACGTCGCCGCGGTGCACGCGGTAGCGGTCGTCACGGTGCTGAGATCGTGACGTTCTTGCCGTAGGCGTCGAAGCGCAAGTCGTAGGTGACGTCGCCCGAGGCGGTGAAGAAGTCGCCGGTCACCGTGAGCGTTGCCAGCCGGCCGTCGGAGTCGATTCCGATCTCGGTCCGGTAGGTCCCGTCGTCGGAGGCGCTGGGAATGATCGGGCTCACCAGCGATCCGGCCAGGCTGCCGCTGTAGGTCGTGAGGACCTGGTCGCCCTGGCGCTTCTTGCCGGACTGCTTCGGGTCCTCCAGCTTCAGCAGCAGGGCCGATACGCCCCGCTCCAGGTCGGCGAAATCGGCCGGGTCCGGCGCACCGTAGTCCGACGGGTCGATGGGGGCGTAGTTCGGGCTCAGGATCTTCGCGTACACCTTCGCGCCGACCGAGATGACCGGGACGTCGACGTTGAACCCGTTCAGGACGACGGTCACCTGACCCTCGAAAGCCGGTTGCTGGGTAAGAACGCCGTCGGCCCCCAGGACGGCGTCGCCCGAGGTGGGAACGGAGTCGGTCGACAGCACCAGGTGAACGCTCGCTGACTCGTCGAACAACGTCTTGGCGCGTCCGAGTACCTCTTCGGTGGAAGCGCCGGCGTTCGCATCGTCGCCGGCGCCGCACCCGGCGAGAGGGATGACGAGCGCGAGCAGGATGCCAGCCAGGGCAGTGGTCCGGAGGTTCATGGTGATCAGCCTGCCACGCTGCCTCGAGTCCTACCCGAGGTCGGCCCCGAAAACGGCTGTCTTGACCTCGCGCGTCTGGGCTCCTCGGAAGACCACCAGCGCCACCAGACCGGCGATCGCGCAGCAGATCGCGGCGCCCAGGAAGATCGTGTGCAGCTGGATCAGGCCCGATTCGCGCAGCAGCAGCGAGAACTCCGCGCACCGGCTCCGGCCGCCGGGGCAGATCTCCTGCGGTCCGGGCATGTCCGCCTGCTCCGCGTAGTAGCGACGCAGCCCGATCGTGGTCAGGGCGCTGATCCCGACGAGCTTGCCCACGGTGCGGGCCACCACCAGCAGGGCGCTGGTCACTCCGTGCACGGCGTTGTCGGTCGACGCCAGGAGGGCAGCGTTGACCGGCGCCATCGCCAAACCGATCCCGATGCCGGCCAGCAGCAGCGGGACGGTGGAGATCGGGTCGCGCAACGACTCCAGACCCCACTGGGTCATCCAGCCGAACCCGGATCCGGCGATCGCCATGCCGGCGGCCGTGACGACACCCGCGGGCGCGTGGTGGGTCCACCAGCCCCCCAGGAAGGCGCCGATCGGCAGGCCGACCAGGAAGCGGACCAGCACCAGCGCTGCCGCGACCTGGGAGTCGCTGTAGACGGTGATCCGGGCGAAGATCGGGATGTCGACCAGAGCCGCGATCAGGGCCGCCCCGACGAAGAAGCTGACCACCAGTGCGCCCCAGGCCGGAGTCGCGGCGAGGGAGGCGGGCGGGACCAACGGGTGCGGAGCCGTCCGGTTGCGCTGCCAGAACGCAGCGGCGGCGACCGCGCTGCCGGCGATCAACCACGGTCCTTCGGGTGCGAACACCTGCACGGCGGGATCCGCGGTCGCGAACGCCAGGATCACTCCGGACAGTGCCAGCGTGAGCAGCACCGAACCGAGGACGTCGATCTGGGTCAACACCGTGCGCCACGAGCGGAGGTCGAGCAGCGGCGCTGAGGCGGTCAGACCGCGCAGGACCAGCAGGACCAGCAGGATCGCGGCCGTCAGGCCGAGCGGCGAGAACCAGCGACTCCCGCCGAAGACCGGCAGGAAGGCAAGTCCCGCGGTCACGTCGTCGGTGAGACTCCGTGGCGCTCGCATCACCAGCAGCACCGTGGTCACCAGGCCCAGGGCCAGCAATACGCTGAGTAGGTCCAACCGCGAGGTCGGCCGCTCGGCAAGCAGGCCCCGGTCTCGGGTGCGCTGACGGATGACCGCGGCGAGGACGAGCCCGACGGCAAGATTGATCCAGAAGATGTCGCGCCAGGTTCCGAAGGCCAGGACGACGGCGCCGTACAGCGGGCCGACGACGTTGCCGAACTCCTGGACCGCGCCCACCACCCCGAGGGGAATGCCACGCTTCTGCGGCGGGTACATGTCGGCGACCAGGGAGAGCGTCGCCGGGAGCAGGCCACCGCCGCCGACTCCCTGCAGGACCCGCCCGGTCACCATCGAGGGGAGGTCGTACGCCGCTGCCGTGACCAGCGAACCGATGGCGAAGACGATCAAGGACCCGATCAGGACCGGCGCCCGGCCCCGGAGGTCGGCGATTCGTCCGACCAGCGGCAGTGCTGCCACGTACCCGAGCATGAACCCGGAAAGGATCGGCGCAGCTCGCTGGAGGTCCTCGGCGGAGAGGCCGACCCCGGCCATCATCTCGGGCAGCGCCAGGACGACGACGTACGTGTCCGCTGCGGAGAATGCCACCGCGAGGGCCGCGAGCGCCAGCAGCACCATCGCGGCGCGATCGCGGCTCTCTGGGGTGTCTTCCGGGTCCGCTGTCATCAGGTCAAGGGTGCCACGGGGCCCGAGCACGCCGTGATCGGTTGGCTGCCGGGGATGCCGGAACCGTCCCGACGTCCGTCCGCTGCCGGGAGGTCGACCGGTGCGCCACTGGCTGCCGCCGCCCGGGCGGGTGCCGGCCCGGCCCAGGCGAACACGAGGGTGTCCTCGCCCTTGAGGAAACGGTGGCAGCGGACGCCGCCGGTGGCTCGGCCCTTGGGCGGGTACTCGCTGAACGGCGTCACCTTCACCGAGCCGGACTCGGTGCCGGGCAGCGCGGAGCTCGCACCGGAGATCGTCACGACGACGTTGTCACCGGTGCCGGCGGTCGGCAGGGCGCCGAACCAGGTCGCCTCAGCGGCTCCGGTCAGCTTGATCCCGGCGATCCCGCCGCCGGACCGACCTTGGGGTCGAACGCTCCCGGCGCCGAAGTGCAGGAGCTGGGCGTCGTCGGTGATGAAGCAGAGCTCCTCCTCGCCGTCGTGGAGCTCCAGGGCCCCGACGACCCGGTCGCCGTCCTTGAGCGAGATCACCTCCCACTCGTCCTTGGCCGAGAGGTACTCGGGGTTGACCCGCTTCACCACGCCCTGGGCCGTTCCCAGCGCCAGGCCGGGGGAGTCGGTGGCGAAGGTGGTCAGACCCAGGGCCTTCTCACCCGCGCCCAGGGTCAGGAACTCCCCGACCGGGGCCCCGCCCTGGAGGTTCGGGTGGTTGGCCGTGCTCGGAAGGGTCGGCAGGTCCAGGACCCCGAGCTTGAGGACCCGTCCGGCACTGGTCAGGACGCCGACCTCGCCCCGAGCGGTCGCCGTCACCGTCGACACGATCACGTCATGACGCGCCCGCGCGCCCTCACCCCCCGGAGGCTCGAGGTCGGTGCTGCGGGCCAGCAGGCCGCTGGAGGACAGGAAGACCCGGCACGGGTCGTCTGCCACCTCCAGAGGGGTCGCAGAGGCGGTGGTGACCACACCCGAGGACTCCAGCAGCACCGTACGGCGGGGTGTCCCGTACGCCTTCGCGACGTCCGCCAGCTCCTCGGAGACGACCTTGCGCAGCTTCGTCTCGTCCCCGAGGATCTCGTCGAGCCCGGCAATCGTGCTGACCAGCTCGTCACGTTCCTTGTCGAGCTCGAGCTTGGAGAACCGGGTCAGCCGGCGCAACGGCATCTCCAGGATGTAGTTGGCCTGGATCTCGCTGAGGTCGAAGACCGACCGCAGCCGCTCCCGGGCGGCCTCGGTGTTGTCGCTGGTCCGGATCAGCTGGATCACCTCGTCGATGTCGAGGATCGCCAGGATCAGTCCGTCGACCAGGTGCAACCGGTCGGCTGCCTTGGTGCGGCGGTGGTTGGAGCGGCGCCGCACCACGTCGTACCGGTGCTCCAGGAAGACCTCGAGCATCTCCTTCAGGCCGAGGGTGCGGGGTTGGCCGTCGACCAGGGCGACGGCGTTGATGCCGAACGAGTCCTCCAGCGGGGTGCTCTTGAAGAGCTGTTCGAGCAGCGCCTCGGGGTGGAAGCCGTTCTTGACCTCGATCACCAGCCGCAGGCCCTTCTCCCGGTCGGTGAGGTCCTTCACGTCGGCGATGCCCTGGAGCTTCTTGGCCTGGACCAGCTTCTTGATCGCCTCGATGACCCGCTCGGTCCCGACGCCGTACGGCAGCTCGGTGACGACGATGCCCTTGCGACGGGTGCTCACCGACTCGATCCGGGTCGTGGCCCGCATCTTGAAGGTCCCGCGACCGGTCTCGTAGGCGTCCCGGATGCCGTCGAGGCCGATGATCTTGCCGCCGGTCGGCAGGTCCGGACCGGGGATGAACCGCATCAGGGCGTCGAGGTCGGCCTTCGGGTGGCTGATCAGGTGCCGCAGCGCCTGGATCGTCTCGATCAGGTTGTGCGGGGCGAGGTTGGTCGCCATCCCGACCGCGATCCCGGTGGCGCCGTTGACGATCAGGTGCGGGATCGCCGCCGGCAGCACCGACGGCTCGATCTCGCGACCGTCGTAGTTCGGCCGGAAGTCGACCGTGTCCTCGTCGATGGTGGCGGTCATCGCCACCGCTGCCGGAGCCATCCGGCACTCGGTGTACCGCATCGCGGCCGGCGGGTCGTCGGGCGAACCGAAGTTGCCGTGGCCGTCGATGGTCGGGACCCGCAGCGACCAGGACTGGGCCTGCCGCACCAAGGCGTCGTAGATGGCGGTGTCGCCGTGCGGGTGGAACCGACCCATGGTCTCGCCGACGACCCGGGACGACTTGACGTGACCGCGGTCGGGGCGCAGGCCCATGTCGTGCATCGCGTACAGGATCCGGCGCTGGACCGGCTTGAGACCGTCGCGGGCGTCGGGCAGGGCCCGGGCGTAGATCACCGAGTAGGCGTACTCCAGGAAGCTGGCCCGCATCTCGTCGCCGACGTCGATGTCGACGATGTGCTCTTCGAAGTCTTCGGGGGGTGCGGGGGTGCGGCGGGCCATGTGGCGCATTCTCCCAACTCCTGGGGACGATCCGGCGCAGGGGCACGCCTGGGGGACCCACAAGATCCGAGGAAACCGGGTTGTTCGTTCCCGACACCCGCCGGTTACCTGCGCCCGGTAGATTGCCGGGTGTGACCGACCCCGAGTCCTGGCCCGCCCACTGGGAGGCCGACGTCGTCCTGCGCGACGGCCGGACGGCGCACATCCGGCCGATCACCCCCGAGGACAGCGACGGGCTGGTCACGTTCTACGCCGACGTCTCCGACCGGTCGAAGTACTTCCGCTTCTTCGCGCCGATGCCGACGCTGTCGGAGAAGGACCTGCGCCGGTTCACCGAGGTCGACCACCACACCCGCGTCGCGTTCGTGCTGACCGTGGCCGAGAAGATCCTCGCGGTCGCCAGCTACGAGCTCCTCCCCTCCGGGGAGGCGGAGGTCGCCTTCCTGGTCCAGGACGCCCACCAGGGCCGGGGGATCGGCCAGATGCTGCTCGAGCACCTCGGCCAGGCTGCGCGGGAGCGCGGTGTCCACCGGTTCGTCGCGGAGGTTCTTCCCGACAACCAACGGATGCTGCAGGTGTTCCACGAGCAGGGCTACCAGGTGGCCGGCGACTGGGACGAGGGCGTGATGCACCTCGAGTTCAACATCGACCCGACCGACACCGCGATGGGTGTGATGGCCGCCCGCGAGCACCGCGCCGAGGCCGCCTCGATCGCGTCCTTCCTCAACGCTCGCAGCGTCGCGGTGATCGGTGCGTCCCGACGCTCGGACACGATCGGTGCCGCCCTGGTGCGCAACCTCGTCCTGGGCGACTACTCGGGCCGGGTCTACGTCGTGAACCCCACCGCGGACGCGGTGGCCGGGATGCCGGCCTACGCCCGGGTCGGGGACATCCCCGGCGACGTCGACGTGGCAATCGTCGCCGTCCCCGCGGAGGCCGTGCAGGACGTCGTCCTGGACTGCGCCGCGAAGGGCGTGCACGGCCTGATCGTGATCTCGTCGGGCTTCGCGGAGACCGGCGAGGACGGTCGCAACCGGCAGCGCCGCCTGGTCGGGCTGGCCCGGTCCTACGGCCTGCGCCTGATCGGCCCGAACGCGCTCGGGGTGATCAACACCGCCGTCGACGTCTCCCTGAACGCCTCGCTCTCGCCGGTGATGCCGCCCCGGGGTCGAGCCGGGTTCTTCTGCCAGTCCGGCGCGCTCGGTTCCGCGATCCTGGAGAAGGTCCGGGGACGCGGTCTGGGTCTCTCCACCTTCGTCAGCGCCGGTAACCGCGCCGACGTCTCCGGCAACGACCTCCTGCAGTACTGGGAGGAGGACGACGCCACCGAGGTGGTGCTGCTCTACCTGGAGTCGATCGGAAACCCGCGCAAGTTCTCCCGGATCGCCCGTCGGGTCTCCCGCACGAAGCCGGTGATCGCGGTGCGTTCCGGGCGGACCACCCAGGGTGTCCCGATGGGTCACGTGGTGCGGGCCATCGAGGCTCCCCAGGCAGCGGTCGATGCGATGTTCCGCCAGGCCGGGGTGATCCAGGTCGACACCCTCGACGAGATGTTCGACGTTGCCCAGCTGCTGGCTCACCAGCCCCTCCCGCGCGGGCCCCGGGTCGGGGTCGTCGGCAACTCCGACGCGCTCGGGCTGCTCGCGGCCGACGCGGCCGCAGCGAGCGGTCTGGACGTCACCCGGTCGGTGGCGCTGGGCTCCGACGCCGGCGCCGAGGACTTCGAGCAGGCCCTCGATACGCTCATCGACGACCGCGACGTCGACGGTGTCGTCGCGATCTACATCCCTCCGCTCAACGCGGGAGGTGCCGAGGTCGCCAACGCCCTGGCAGCCGTCTCCGAGCAGTCCGACAAACCGATCGTCGCGACGTTCCTCGGCCGCGAAGGCGTCCCCGAGCTGCTGCGGGTCCCCGACCTCGCGGGCAACACGGCCGGTCGTGGTTCGGTGCCGTCGTACCCGGCTGTCGAGCAGGCGGTGCGGGCGTTGTCCCGGGTGGTGGAGTACCGCTCCTGGCTCGACCGGCAGCCCGACGAGGACGAGATCCTGGACGGGGTCGACCACGACAGCGCCGCCCGGATGCTGGCCGAGTTCCTGGTGGCGGAGCCGGACGGGCGCACCCTGTCGTTTGCCGAGTCCAAGCAGCTCCTGGGCCACTACGGCATCGACCTCTGGGACCGCATCGCGGTCAGCTCGGCCACCGAGGCGGTGGCTGCCGCGGTCGAGCTCGGCTGGGACGTGGTGCTGAAGGCGACCGCCGAGTCGCTGCGCCAGCGCCCCGACCTCGCCCACGTCTGGCGCAACATCGCCGACGCCGATGAGATGGCGCACGCCTACGACGAGCTGACCAAGGTCGCGGCCAACGTCTCGGACCCGGAGTTCGTGGTGATGAAGACGGCTCCGCCCGGCGTACCGGTCCAGCTCGACGGTCTGGAGGACCCGCTCTTCGGTCCGGCGGTCTCGTTCTCGGTGGCCGGTGCGATCACCGAGCTCCTCGGCGACGTCGCCTACCGGATCCCGCCGATCACCAGCCTGGATGCCGCCGAGGCGATCCGGTCGGTCAAGGCAGCTCCGCTGCTGTTCGGCCACCGGGGGAGCGAGCCGGTCGACGTCGAGGCGGTCGAGGACCTGTTCCGCAGGGTCGCCCACCTGAAGAACGACCTCCAGCAGGTCGCCGCGATCGACCTGAGCCTGGTCCACGCCACCGGGGACGGCGTCGCCGTACTCGATGCCACGATCCGGGTGGCCCCGGTCGTGGACCCCCGTTCGGGCTGGTTCACCCGCCGGATGAACGTGCACCCCGGGGACACCATTCCGGACGGCGTCCTGACAGACTGAATCCATGCCCGTCACTGACGACCAGACCGCTGAGCTGGCCAGCACCATCGAACAGAGTGGTTACTACCCTGCGGTGGTCCGCGCCGGCGTCGACGCGGCGCTGTCGGGGGAGTCGGTGACGTCCTACCTGGTCCACCACGAGCCGACGATCGACCGTGACGAGGTACGCCGGCACATCACCGTCGTGGTCCTGACTCCCACCCGGCTGATCCTGTGCCACACCGACGAGCACGCCCCTGACGACCTGCTGCCCGAGCCGTACACGTCGACCTCGACCGAGGCGGTCAAGCTGAGCCAGGTGAAGTCGGTGGTGGTCAACCGGATGGTGGCCAACCCGGCCACGGTCACCGCGGCCGCCGTGCCGAAGCCTGCCGAAGCCGTGCTGACGATCGGGTGGGGCGGCATCAACCGGGTCGACCTGGAGCCCGCCTCCTGCTCGGACCCGCAGTGCGAGGCCGACCACGGGTACACCGGCGTGGTCGCGTCCGACGACTTCTCGATCCGGGTGAGCTCGGCCGCGGACGGGCAGGCCTCCGTCGACCGACTGCTCGCGTTCGCCCAGAGCCTGTCGGCCAGCACCCACAGTTGACCGACGTGAGCAGTCCCGGTTTCGTCGAGCCCGGTTTCGTGGAGCCCGCCTACGGCGGCCGTTCCCTGGGGGACGTCCTGCCCGCGGTCGCGACCGCCCTCGGCGTCGACGTGGGCTTCCACGACACGTCCCTGGTGCTGCCGCCGGCCCAGCGCTACGTGATCTTCCTGGTCGACGGCCTCGGCCACCGGCTGATCGAAGCTCACCGGGACCACGCTCCGTACCTGCACTCGCTGTTGGCGGAACCCAGGAACCAGCACGGCCTCGCCGGGGTGCCGTCGACGACGGCCACGAGCCTGACCTCGTTGGGCACGGCCCTGAGTCCCGGTCAGCACGGCCTGGTCGGGTTCACCTCCCGGGTCCCGGGGACCGAGAAGCTGCTGAACGCGCTGTTCTGGGACAAGCAGCTGGTCGACCCGCTCGAGTGGCAGCCCAACCCGAGTGCCTTCGCCCGGCTCCGCAGTGTCGGCGTCGGTGCCACGGTCGTCAGCAAGAGCGAGTTCATGGAGTCCGGCCTGACGCTGAGCGGCTTCCGCGGGGCCGACTTCCTCGAGGGCGACAAGATCGGGGAGCGGATCGCCGCGGCGGTGACGGCCTCGGCCGAGAGCCCTTCGGTGACCTACGTCTACGACGGTGACCTGGACTGGACGGGTCACCGCTACGGCGTCGACTCGCCGCAGTGGCGGGCACAGCTCTCGGCGGTCGACGGGAGCGTCGAGCAGCTCCGGGAGTCGCTGGACCCCGGGGTGCGGCTGGTGGTGCTGGCCGACCACGGGATGATCGACTGCCCGCCCGAGGCCAGGATCGACATCGACGAGCACCCCGAGCTCCGCTCCGGTGTCCAGCTGCTCGGCGGCGAGGCCCGGTTCCGGCACCTGTACTGCTCCGGCCGTGCGGTCGACGACGTGCTGGCGACCTGGCGGGAGTTCCTCGGCGACCGTGCGGAGGTGCTCGCCCGGGACGAAGCGATCGAGCGCGGCTGGTTCGGCGGTGTCGTGCCGCAGGTCCGTCCGCGGTTGGGCGACGTCGTCGTGGCAGCCCGAGGGCGGACCGCACTGATCAGCATGACCGACTTCCCGTACGAGAACATGCTCGTCGGCTTCCACGGTTCGCTGACGGCTGTCGAGATGGAGATCCCGATCCTCGTCTGTTGAGTCGGGCCCGCCGCGCGGTTGAACCGGGCCCGCCGCGCGGTTGAACCGGGCTCATTGGTCAGAGGCAGCGCAACCAGACGACTTTCTCGAACCAGCCGCCGCCTGGGGAGGAAATCCGGATGAACCCTGCTTCGACGCGCGCCTTGCGGTGTGGTTCTCGTACGCAGTCCGGGGACCGCTCACCGCCAGAATCCGCGGAGGACCACCAGATGTCGTCGGACCAGATCGTCGCCTGGGCGCCGTCATCGGCGTCGAAGAGGATCAAACCGTTCTCGTCGTTGGCGCGCATGGCGATGCCGGTCTTGGTATCGGGGTACTTGGTGCCGAACGACGATCGCTGGCCGAGGTGAAAGCCGAGTGCCACGAGTGCAAGGCCGACCACCAGGCCGGCTACGACCTTGCGGCGTCGTACGGCGACTGTCACCTCAGAGTGCACCGGCGAACCGTAACCGCCCGACCCGTATCCGACAAGGCCGGATCCGAAAGGCGCGGCGGGCCCTTCTCAACGGCGCGGCGGACCCTTCTCAACGGCGCGGCGGCCCCGTCTCAGCTGAAGGGGAGGGGCTCGCTGATCATGGTGATCGCCCGGGCGCGCGCCGAGGTCATCCGGCGGCGGTGGTGCTGTCGGCAGAGCACCTCGTAGGCGACCTCGGGCGTCGCCGCGGAGTCGTCGAGCTGGTCACCGAGCTCACCGACGTCCCCGACCACGATGACCTCGCCCTCGGTGACCATCTCGCCGTTCTCGGTCCGGGCATTGTGGGTCGCCCGCTTGCCGCACCAGCACAGTGCCTCGACCTGGAGCACGTGGGTCCGGTCGGCCAGCTCGACCAGCCGGCGGGAGCCGTCGAAGAGCTGGGTCCGGAAGTCGCTGAGGATCCCGAAGGCGAAGACGTCGATCTGGAGCTCGTCCACGATCCGTGCGAGCTGGTCGATCTGACCGGGGGCGTAGAACTGGGCCTCGTCGCAGATCAGGTAGTCGATCCGGGCTCCGTGGGTCAAGGAGTCGACGACGTAGCGCCAGAAGTCGAAGTCCTCGGCGACCTCGAGGGCCTCGTGCTCCAGACCGAGCCGGGAGGAGATCGTCGCGGCGCCGGCGCGGTCGTGGGTCGTGAAGATCCGACCGATCCTGCCGCGGGCAGCGTGGTTGTGGTTGGTCTGCAGCGCGAGGGTGCTCTTCCCGGAATCCATGGTCCCGGTGAAGAAGTGGAGTTCAGCCATCGGGGAGGATCATGCCATGAGCGTTCTGATCTCAGCCGCCGAACTGCACGAGGTCCTCGGCGACGTGACCGTCCTCGACGTCCGCTACAAGATGGGGGGAGCCCCGGGCGGGGAGGAGTTCGTCCGCGGGCACATCCCGGATGCCCAGTACGTCGACCTCGACCACTCCCTGGCCGGCGTGCCGGGGCCACGGGGCCGGCACCCGCTGCCGGACCCGGCGGCCTTCGGCAACGCGATGCGCTGGGCGGGGGTGTTCGCCGAGCTGCCGGTCGTTGTCTACGACGACTGGGAAGGTCGTGCGGCTGCCCGCGCCTGGTGGCTGCTGCGGCACCACGGGCACCGCGACGTCCGGGTGCTCGACGGCGGCTGGTCGGCCTGGGTCGCAGCAGGAGGCGCTGTCGAGACCGGGATGCGGCTGCCGATGAAGGGTGACTTCGAGCCTGGTCCGGGGACGCTCCCGGTCGTCGAGGTCGACGAGGTGATCGGCTTTGCGGAACGTGCGGTCCTGGTCGACGCCCGCAACCCGGAGCGGTTTGCCGGCGAGGTCGAGCCGGTCGACCCCGTGGCCGGTCACGTTCCCGGGGCGGTCAACGTGCCGACCGGGACCAACCTGCGTGCCGACGGTACCTTCCGCAGCGGCGCCGAGATCGCGGCCCTGTACGCCGCGTCGGGGGTCACTGGCCAGACGGAGGTCGGGGTCTACTGCGGGTCCGGGGTGACCGCTGCTCACGACATCCTCGCTCTCGCGCACGCCGGCATCGGGGCCGCGCTGTACCCGGGCTCGTGGAGTGAGTGGGTCGCCGACCCGAGCAGGCCGGTCGCGACCGGCCGCTAGGCGGGTGCGAGCCGCCGCAGCACGAGCACGACCCCGGCGACCCCTGCGACGAGGCCGATCAGGCCGCCGACGAACGGACCCCAGGCGGTCCCGGTGGCACCGCCGAGCTCGGCGGCGCCGTACGAGACCAGCATGGCCGCCAGGACCAGCCCGATCCGCAGCAGCATCTGCCGGAAGAAGACCCGGCTGAACGACCCTTCGGTGGTACCGGCCACGACGTCAGCCCCGGATCACCAGTGCACGCCCTTGAGCACCCGCGCCATCAACGCCTGCTCGCTGGTCGGTGCGCCGGTGGCGTCGCCGCGCGCAGCAGCCGAGTCCGGGAAGATCTGGTACGCCAGGTGCAGCACCCGGAAGGCGACCTTGGGCGCGAGGGTGTGTGCCAGCGAGCCGAGGTTGCCGGTGAGGGTGTTGATCTCGTGCGGCCGGTCCACCAGGGCGGAGATGACCTTCTCGGCCGCTTGGCCAGGACTGATCGTCGGGAAGCGGTCGTACATCTTCGTCGGCGCGATCATCGGGGTGCGGACCAGTGGCATGTGGATGGACGTGAACGAGACGCCGTCGCCGACCAGCTCGCTGGAGACCACGTTGCTCCACGCGTCCAGCGCAGCCTTCGACGCGACGTAGGCGCTGAACCGCGGCGGGTTGGTCAGGACGCCGATCGAGGAGATGTTCACGATGTGCCCGGACTTCTGCTCGCGCATCTTCGGCAGCAGGCCCATGATCAGCCGGATCGCCCCGAAGTAGTTGAGCTGCATGGTCCGCTCGAAGTCGTGGAACCGGTCATCGGACAGCTTCAGCGAGCGCCGGATCGATCGGCCGGCGTTGTTGACCACGTAATCGATGTGCTCGAAGTCGGCCGACAGCTGGGTGGTCAGTGCGTCGATCGCCTGGAGGTCGGACAGGTCGCACCCGTACGCGTGGGCGGTCCCGCCCTGGCTCTCGATCAGGGCCTTGGTCTGCTCGAGCTTGTCCTTGCCACGGGCTACCAGGATCGGGATCGCGCCCGCCTTGGCGACCTGGACCGCTGTCACCAGGCCGATGCCCGAGGACGCGCCGGTGATCACCACGGTCTTGCCCTTCAGGGCGGCCACGGTGGAGCGGTCGCCGGTGATGGAGTCGTCGAGCATCTCTTCCCAGTACGACCACAACGTGCTGGCGTAGGACTCCAGGTCGGGGACGGCGATGCCCGATCCGGCCAGCGCCTTCTGGGTCGCCTTGGAGACGTAGACCGACGGGAACGAGGCGTGCTCGAGCACCTCGGCCGGGATGCCGAAGCGTCCGAGCGTCTGGTTGAGCGCGAGGTGGGCCGGCGGGGTCCGCAGCGCGGCCGCCACCAGCGCGCCGGGGCGGAACTGGCGCGGGAGCAGGGCCGTGGGGAGTCGGTTCGTGAAGCTCCGGTCGATCGGGACCGCGAACTGAGGTGCCTTCGCTGCGGCTGCGAAGGTGTTGACCAGGTCGACGGTGTTCTGCGGCTCGGGGTTGACCAGGTGGAACGCCTCGCCGTCACGGTCGGGCAGGTGGGCGAGGTAGTCCATCGCCTTGGCGACGTAGTCGACCGGGACGACGTTGGTGTCGCCGAGGTCCACGCCGACCAGGGGCAGCCAGGACGGCAGGTTGTCGCGCATGACCTTGAACGCGGGGAAGAAGTAGTACGGCCCGTCGATCTTGTCCATGGCGCCGGTCTCGGAGTGACCGACCACGACCGCCGGCCGGTAGACCCGCCAGGGGACCGGGGACTCGTCGCGGACGATCCGCTCGGACTCGAACTTCGTCCGGTGGTACGCCGACGGCAGCTTCTGGCCCTCGTCGAACATCGACTCGTCGAAGAGACCCCGGTAGTCGCCGGAGGCAGCCACCGAGGAGACCTGGTGGAAGATGCCCGCCTTCACGGCGGCGGCCAGGGAGAGGGCAGCCCTGGTCCCGCCGACGTTGAGCTCCTCGTTCATCTCGTCGCTGGCGGTCATGTCGTAGATGGCCGCGAGGTGGAAGAAGTGGTCGATCTTCCCGGTGTTCTCCTTGATCCAGGCAGCGTCGACCCCCAGCTGGTCCGCCCGCAGGTCACCGATCACCGGGACCAGGCGCGAGCTGCCGCCCCACAGGGTGATCAGCGCGTCGAGGCGGGCGCGTGAGCCCTCTCGGCACAACAGGTAGATGGTGCCTTCACGGTTCTCGAGCAGTTCGGTGACCAGGTAGCGACCGATGAAACCGGTAGCGCCGGTGACGAAGTAGGACATGGTGCCTCTTCACTGTCTGGGGAGTACGGGGTCCTGACGGGAGATTTCATTCAACTCTCAACGCGAGCCCACGTCACGCGTTGGGAGGAGGTTACCGACGAGTAACAAAGTACGCCACCGTAAGTTTCCAGCAGCCCGGCCTGGACAGCACTACTCGTGCTTGCCGCCGCCGAACATGATCTCGTCCCAGCTCGGGACCGACGAGCGGCCCTTCTTCTTGGCCGGCGCCGGTTCGGCAGCAACCGGTTCGGTGGGCTCCGCCGCGTCCTGCTCGGCGGCCGGCGCCACGTCGGTCGGCTCGGTCGGCTCGGTGACGATCCAGTCGGCGTCGGCATGGTCGCTGGCGAGGTCGTCGACGACCGGTTCGGCCTGCACGACGGGCTCGGCGACCATCGCCTCGACGACGGGCTCGACAACGGGCTCGATCTCGGGCTCGATCTCGGGCTCAGCGTCGGGCTCGACCTCGGCAGCCGGCTCGGGCTCCCGGACCAGGGCGATCGCATCGTCGCCCAGCGGGAGCTCGTCGTCGGTGCCGGTGGGCACCGAGCTCAACCGGCGGCCCGGCTCCGGCGCGGGCGCGGCGTGCACGGTCTCCCCGGTCAGCAGCCTGGCCTGGTCGTTCTCGGCGAGCACGTAGCGCCCCGGAGGGTCGTAGACGAACTCGGCGCGGTGCAGGTCGTTGCCGGCGATGTACTCGGCCACCAGGCTCCACCGGCCGTCCTCACGACGCCAGGCGTCCCACTCGACGTCGTCGGAGCGGACCCCGACGGTGGTCAGGTGCTGGCGCGAGGCCTCGTCGAGGGTCCGGGCGACCGGGCTGGCCTCGGTGGTCGCTCGCCGGATCGAGGACTTCAACGCGGTCTGGGCGACGTGGGCCCGTTCGGCGAGCACCGGAGCAGCGAAGGCCATGATCGCGTCGACCGTTGTCTGGGCGGCCGCGGCCACCTGCTCGGCAGTCTCTCCGCCCCGGATGCGGGACTGGATATCGCGCGGTCGCAGTGCGCTTTCCATCTTCATCTCCAACTGGCCGAGTCGTGCCTGATCGCCGCGAAGGGCGGTGCGGAACCGGTGGTCGACCGGTACGGCGAACTCCTCGCCCGTATCGCTGACCAGGACGAGCTCGCTGCCGTCCCTGCTCAGCCCCACGGGGGTGAGGTGCTGCATCCCTGCCGACTCCTTAGTTCTGCGTGCGCCGAGCCTACCGTTCGCAGGGCCCCTCGGATCTACCCCACGAGGTCGACACGCCCTCTAGGCTCGCGGCATGGTCGTCGATTCACCGTTGCTGCTCGTCTTCGAGCTCGTCGGGATCTTCGTCTTCGCGATCTCGGGCGGTCTGGTCGCGGTCCGCAAGCAGCTCGACGTCTTCGGTGTCGTGGTCCTCGCCGGTGCCACCGGACTGGGCGGCGGGTTCCTGCGCGACGTGCTCATCGGGGCGACCCCGCCCACGGCGCTCGCGGAGTGGCCGTACCTCCTGGTTCCGCTGGTCGCCGGCCTGACGACCTTCGTCTTCCACCCGACGCTGGGCCGCCTGGAGCGGGTGGTCAGCATCTTCGACGCTGCCGGGGTGGCCCTCTTCTGCGTCACCGGCGCGTTGAAGGCCCTGGACTACGGCCTGGGTCCGGTCCCTGCAGCCCTGATGGGGATGCTGACCGGGATCGGCGGCGGGATCGTCCGTGACCTGCTCGCCAGCCGGGTCCCGGTGATCTTCTCCAGCGAGCTCTACGCGACCCCGGCACTGGCGGGGGCCGCGTGGGCGGTGCTTGCCCACGAGCAGGGCTGGTCGCTGGCGGTGATCGCGCTCCCCGGCATGCTGGTCTGCTTCGTGTGGCGGGTGCTGGCGATCACCCGGAACTGGCGGGCCCCGATCGCCAAGGGGCCAGCGAGCGTCTGACGGTCGTCGCAGCTGCTGGCGGGTCTCAGCTCCCGAGCACCCGGCGCAGGTAGGTGTTGCTGAAGACCCGGTCCGGATCGAGCCGGTCGCGCACGGCGTGGAACTCCGACCAGCGCGGGTACGACGGCTCCAGGTCCGCCGCGGTCCGGGTGTTCAGCTTCCCCCAGTGCGGACGACCGTCGTAGCCGCGCAGGATCTCCTCGACGCCGGCGAAGTAGGCCGTGTGATCGGTCTGGGCGTTCATGTGGAAGGCCAGGTACATCGACGCGCGCCCCGACGAGGTCGACAGCGCGATGTCGTCGGCGGGGGTGGTGCGGACCTCGATCGGGAAGCTGATGCTGATCCCGGACGCGTCGATCCAGCGGCGGACCTCGCGGAGCGCCTCGAGACCGACCTCGCGCGGGACGGCGTACTCCATCTCCCGGAACACCACGCTGCGGGACGAGGTGAAGACCTTGTGCGGTACGTCGGAGTAGGTGCGCGCCGACAGCATCTGGCCGGACAGGTTGTTGATCCGCGGGATCCAGGAAGGACGGGCGTTGCCGATCCGGTTGACCACGCCGAAGAGGGTGTTGGACAGCAGCTCGTCGTCCAGCCAGCCGCGGAACGCGCCGAGCGGCTCGGCCTCGTCGAGGACGCGGTTGTTCTCCTTCGCCAGGACCCGGTCGGTGTGCGGGAACCAGTACAGCTCGGCGTGGTGGTTCTCGTCGGCCATCTGCTCGAAACGCTCCAGCGCCTCGTCCCACAGCATCGGGAACTCGTGGGCCTCCAGCACGAACAGCGGCTCGATCCGGAAGGTGATCCTGGTCAGGATGCCGAGGGCGCCGAGGCCGAGGCGGGCGACCGCGAACACGTCCGGGTTCTCGGTCGGGTCGGCCCGCACGACCTCGCCGGTACCGGTGACCAGCTCGAGGCCTGCGATCTGGGCGCTCAGCGAGGCGACGACGCCGCCGGTCCCGTGGGTGCCCGTGGAGGTCGCCCCGGCGATCGTCTGCTCGGCGATGTCGCCCATGTTGTGGAGCGAGTAGCCCTGGGCCGCCAGCGTCGCGTTCAGCAGGTGCAGAGGGGTGCCCGCGTACGCGGTCGCGGTGAGGTTCGCGGCATCGATCTCGATCAGACCGCTCAGGCCTGCCGGGTCGAGCATGATCCCCTCGGGCGCAGCGATGCCGGTGAAGGAGTGTCCGGTACCCGGCATCTTGACGGTGCTGCCGAGCTCGCGTGCCCGGGTGACCGCGGCCACCACGTCCTCGACGCTGCCCGGACGCAGCACCTCCGAAGGGCGGGCGCTGGTCAGACCGGACCAGTTGCTCCAGGACGTGGCGGGGGACGGAGACCTCATGGCGGCAGGCTAGTCGCTGGTCGGGGCGGCCCGGCAGCACAGTGCCGCTACCAGGGTCAGCACCCCGGCACCCACCGGCACCCAGTACGTCGTCGCTCCCTGGACGTGGTCGGCCACCAGTCCGGTCAGGAACGCGCCGGGAGCCAGTCCCGCGGAGACGCCGGTCTGGAACACCGCCATCGCCTCGGTCAGGCGCGACCGCGGGGTGGAGGACTCCAGCAGCGAGACGACCGCGATCAGGGTCGGGGCCAGGGCCGAGCCGATCACGAACAGGATCACGCCGAGACCGACCAGGCCGAAGCCGATCGGCAGCACGAAGAGCCCGATCGAGAGCAGGGCGATGCCGGACTGGAACCGGCGCAGCGGGTCGGACCTCCAGCGCACGGCGCCGGTGACCACGCCGGCGATCAGGCTGCCGAAGGAGAACACGGCGAGCAGTGCCCCGGACGCGGCCTTGTGCCCGGCGTCCTCGGCCACGGCCACGGTGCCGACCTCGAGGCCGCCGAACAGCGCGCCGAGCGCGACCGCGGCGATCCCGATCGGCACCACCCGAGCCCACGGCATCGGTTCGCGCAGCTCGGACTCCGTCACCGGGTGGGCCGGTGGCGCGGTCGCCGGCTGGGCGACCAGCGCCAGGGTGCCGAAGGTTCCCAGACCGAGCGCGACCAGCAGGCCGGTCTGCGGGGCGTACAACGTCGACAGGAAGGTGACCAGTGCCGGGCCGGTCACGAAGACCACCTCGTCGGCCACGGCCTCCACCGCGAACGCGGTGTGGCGCTCCTGGTCCCCGTCGACGAGGTTCGCCCACCGGCCCCGGACCATCGAGCCGATCTGGGGCATGGTGGCCCCGGAGAGCACGGCGAACAGGTGCGGCAGCGGCCTCGACCAGTCCTCGGTGACGGCGGTGACCAGCAGCCCGGTCGCCAGGGCCCAGGCCAGGGCATCGACGAAGAGCACCGGGGTCTGCCCGAAGCGGTCGGCGAGCCGTCCGTGCGGGATCGCCACCACCGCGTTGCCGATCACGAAGGCGGCCGAGACCTGGCCCGCCAGGCCGTAGGAGCCGGTCAGCTCGCTGACCAGGATCACGATCCCGAGCGTCATCATCGAGATCGGGAGCCGGGCCACCAGGCCCGTCACCGAGAACGCGGCGGACCCGTGGTGGGCGAAGACGCGGCGGTAGGACTCGAGCATGACCAGCCGAGACTACGGGTTCGAGCGGTCCGGGCTCACCCGACTTTCCCGGCCTCCCTAGGATTCAGGCATGTCACCGGATCCCGCACCGTACGACGCACTGCTGCTGGTCTCGTTCGGAGGCCCGGAGAAGCCCGCCGACGTGGTTCCGTTCCTCAGGAACGTCACGACCGGCAAGAACATCCCCGACGAGCGCCTCGTCGAGGTCGGCGCGCACTACGACCTCTTCGGGGGACGCAGCCCGATCAACGACCAGAACCGGGCCCTGCTGCAGGCGATCCGTGAGGATCTCGCCGCCGCCGGCATCGACCTCCCGGTCTACTGGGGCAACCGGAATTGGGACCCGTACCTGACCGACGCGCTCGAGCAGATGAAGGCCGACGGGATCACCCGGGCTGCCTGCATCGTGACCTCGGCCTACTCCTCCTACTCGGGCTGCCGGCAGTACCGCGAGAACCTTGCCGAGGCGGTGGCCGCCGTTCCGGGTGCACCGCGACTCGACAAGCTCCGGGCGTACTTCAACCACCCCGGCTTCGTGGAGTCCAACGTCGACGCGACGCTGACCGCTCTGGCGCAGCTGCCGACCGGGCTCCAGCGCGAGGCGCACCTGGTCTTCGTCACCCACTCGGTCCCGACCACCATGAACGAGACCTCCGGTCCCACCGGCGGCGCCTACGTCCACCAGCACCGCACCGTGATGGAGGAGATCACCGAGCGGATCCGGGAGGAGACCGGGCACCGCTACCCGGCCGAGCTGGTCTTCTGCTCCCGGTCCGGACCG
Source organism: Propionibacteriales bacterium (assembly GCA_026392455.1). Taxonomy (GTDB): domain Bacteria; phylum Actinomycetota; class Actinomycetes; order Propionibacteriales; family Nocardioidaceae; genus Marmoricola. Next base: position 524,893 of record JAPLCB010000004.1, read on the forward strand.
CCGTCCATGCCGTGGCTCGAACCCGATGTCAACGACCACCTCGAGGAGCTCCACGAGGCGGGGGTCCGTGCCGTCGTGACGGTGCCGATCGGTTTCGTCTCCGACCACATGGAGGTGATCTACGACCTGGACACCGAGGCGGCCGCGACCGCCGAGAAGCTGGGCCTGGCCTTCGAGCGTGCAGCCACCGCCGGGATCGACCCCCGGTTCGTGGCGATGGTGCGTGACCTCCTGCTCGAACGGGCCGCCTCGGAGCGCGGCGAGGAGCCGGAGCGTCAGGTGGTGGGTCCGGTCCCGCCGATCTGGGACGTCTGCGCAGCCGGTTGCTGCCCCAACCCGCGGGGGCCGAGGCCGGCTCTCTGCGGCTCGGACTGATCCCGGGTGCAGCCAGCCGACCCCGGGCTCGAGGCTCTCGAAGCTCTCGCCGTGGACATCGCCCGGGAGGCCGGCGACCTGGTCCGGTCGGCCCGGGTCGACGGCGTGCAGATCGCCGAGACCAAGAGCAGCGGCACTGACATCGTCACCGCGGCCGACCGTGCCAGCGAGGCCCTGATCACCCGCAGGATCCGGGCCGCCCGGCCCGACGACGGCATCCTCGGGGAGGAAGGTGCCGACGCCGAGGGGTCCTCGGGAGTCCGCTGGGTCGTCGACCCCATCGACGGGACCGTCAACTACGCCCACGGGTTGCCGGCGTACGCCGTCTCGATCGGCATCGAGGTCGGCGGCGAACCGGCCGTCGGGGTGGTGCTGAACCCGGCAACGGGCGTCGAGTACACCGCGGTTCGGGGAGGAGGCGCCCGCCGCAACGGCGAGCCGATCCGGGCAGCCGCACCGGTCCCGCTGGAGTCCGCGCTGGTGGGCACCGGGTTCTCCTACGAGCGCGACCTGCGGATCAGCCAGACCAGGACGTTCGCCGAGCTGCTCCCGCGGATCGCGGACGTCCGGCGGTTCGGCTCGTGCGCCCTCGACCTCTGCGCGGTCGCCGAAGGCTCGCTGGACGGTTACGTGGAAGAAGGCATCGGCGGAGCCTGGGACTATGCCGCCGGGGTGGTGATCGCCACCGAGGCCGGCGCCCGGGTGGAGGTGCTGACCGGGACGTACGGCCGGATCCTGGTCGTCGCGGCGCCGACCGCCGGCTACCCGGAGTTCCGGCGCCTGGTCGCGGAGTGCGGCTTTCTGTCAGCTGCCGGCAGCGCCGACCGATAGGTCGGGAACAAGCGGGGCCCGAAACCGGTTGACGCCTTCCGCAGGGCGGCTCGCCGACCGAACGTGCACTTTCGGTCCAGGTGGTGCACAATCTGCGCGCCGTCACATTGCGGCGGCGCGGGGACGATATTTCCTGGTACGGGACGCTGGAACCCCCAGGATCCAGCTGGGGTACCCCGAGAAGACGGGGGAAGGAGAGGGACGATGGCAACCGATTACGACGCACCACGCAAGACTGAAGAAGAGCAGAACGAGGACAGCCTCGAAGAGCTCAAGGCGCGGCGGCACGACAAGAACTCCGGCAAGGTCGACGAGGACGAGACCGAGGCTGCGGAGTCGTTCGAGCTTCCCGGCGCTGACCTCAGCCACGAGGAGCTCGCGGTCGAGGTGATGCCTCGCCAGGACGACGAGTTCACCTGCATGAGCTGCTTCCTGGTCCACCACCGCAGCCAGCTCGCAGATCCGAAGAAGAAGATCTGCCGGGACTGCGTCTGAACCACGCACGAACCGAAACGGCCGCTGACCCCTGGGGTCAGCGGCCGTTCGTCGTTGTTCTGGTGGTCAGGCGCGTGCCTGGACGCCCGGCGGTACCTTGCCGGTGGACTTGGCGTAGTAACCGGCAGCACGTCGGGTGGCCAGCATCTTGACCACCGCGACCAGGGTCCCCGAGAGCGCGGCGAACAGCAGCGCCTCGCTCAGGTCGACCTCGGGGTCGGCCGGGTTGGCAGGGGGCTCCTTGCCGGCAGCGGCCTTCCAGGTGGCGTTCAGCCCCTTGCGGGCAACCGTCGCGGCCAGCAGCGCGGCCACGACCGAGAAGGCGCTCCAGACCTTCGAGTTGTCCTGCGCTTCGTGCTCGGTGATCGCTTTCTTGGACATGCCACCTCATCGGTTCGGAGATCGGGCTCGGGCTCAGAGTACCCAGCGCTCACGGCGCCCACACGGGTCAGGCTTCGGCGGCGGACGTCCGGGTCAGGGCAGCTGCCAGGGTGCGAGGGTGCCGGGTCGAGATCAGCCAGTACGGCGTCGGGTCGCTCGGGTCGTCGATCGGCACCCGCACGGCTCGGGAGATGTACGGCCGGGTGTGCAGGAAGGCACGCGCGTTCGCCTCGACACCGTGCACCCGGCGGGTGGCGTCCTTGTCCAGCGCCTCGGCCGCCCCCAGGTGCTCCAGGGCGATCTGGGCGGGTCCGGCGTACAGGACACCGTCGCGCACCTCCACCCTGGACGAGCCCACCCACGCGAAGATCCCGAACACGGCCGCGAGCAGGGCGCCGCTGGCCGCCCACGCGAGCCAGGGGGGCAGAGCCACCGTGAACGCCAGCCAGACGGTGGCGAGGAACATGGTCGCTTGGACCCACCAACGGAGCGGTACGTGCAGTCGTTCGGCGTACTCAGTGGTTCCGGTCCCGGTCGACATCTCGCTCCTTCCCCTGGTCGGTGATCGGGTGGCAAGCCTGTCATCCCGCTCGGCGGTGGTCGCAGGTAGGGTCCCCCTGCGCGATCCTCGCTCCGCTCGTCGACGAGTTCTCGGCCACTCGGTCACGAGCAAGCTCGGACACTCGGTAGCCTCGACTCGTGCTCCTCGCTCCGCTCGTCGACGAGTTCTCGGCCACTCGGTCACGAGCAAGCTCGGACACTCGGTAGCCTCGACTCGTGGTGGCTATTCAGATCCTCAGACTCGATCCCGAGCTCGCAGTACCGGCGTACGCCAATCCCGGCGACGCCGGGGCCGACCTGTTCGCTCGGGTCGACGTGCGGCTGGAGCCGGGGGAGCGGAAGCTCGTTCCGACCGGGATCGCCGTGGCCCTGCCCGACGGGTACGTCGCCCTGGTGCACCCGCGATCGGGGTTGGCCCACAAGGTCGGTCTGTCGATCGTCAATGCGCCGGGCACGATCGACGCGGGGTACCGTGGCGAGATCCAGGTGTGCCTGGTGAATCTCGACCCGACGACCCCGATCGCGCTGGAACGCGGCGACCGGATCGCCCAGCTGGTCATCCAGCGCTTCGAGACCGCCGAGTTCGTCGAGGTCGACACGTTGCCCGACTCCGCCCGGGGTACTGGCGGATATGGCTCAACCGGAGGATTTGCATGAGATTGCGGCGCAAGAACGTCGAGAACGACCTCCCCGAGGTCACTGACGGGATGGACGAGACGCACGAGGACGCAGGGACCCCGGCCGCAGCCGCGGCGGGTCCCCTCGACGTGGCGGACCTCGACCCGGCGGCCACCTACATCGACCTGGGCAGCCTGCTGTTCGTGCCCGGCCCCGACCTCGAGCTGCGGCTCCAGGTCGAGGAGGACACCGGCGAGGTGGTCTCGGTGCTGCTGGTGGCCGACGAGGGCGTCCTGGAGACGCGGGCGTTCGCCTCGTCGCGGGGCGGTGACCTGTGGGCCGAGGCCCGGACCGAGATCGCGGCCGACACCGTGCAGCGCGGTGGTACCGCTGTGGAAGCCGAAGGTCCGTTCGGGACCGAGCTGCACTGCGAGGTCCCGGTCGTCGACGCCCAGGGAACCGAGCTGGTCCAGCCCTCGCGGGTGATCGGCTACACGGGCCCGCGCTGGTTCCTGCGCGCCACCATCGCCGGCCGTCCGGCCAAGGACCCCGCCTACGCCGTGCCGTTCGAGGAAGCGATCCGGACGATGGCGGTCCGGCGCGGTCACGAGGCGATGGCCCCCGGCGAAGCCCTGCCGCTGCGGCTTCCGCCCGAGGCGCGACCGCAGGCCGCCGAGTAGAGCGGTCTACGCTGGAGTCATGGCAAACACCAAGGGGCGGCTGCGCAGCGGGATCCGGCAGTGGGCGAGTCAGGCGCACGCGGAAGCAGTGGACCTGCAGCGGGACACTGCCAAGGCCGCCAAGGCCGGTTGCCTGCGGATCGAGGACGCTCCTGATCGGGAGATGGTCACGGTGCAAGGGACCCTGCGGACGGTGACGCTGCGGCCGCGCGGCGGCGTACCGGCCCTCGAGGCCGAGCTGTACGACGGCACCGGCACCATCACGGTGCTCTGGCTCGGTCGACGCCGGATCGCCGGCATCTTCCCGGGACGAGCGATCCGGGTGACCGGTCGGATCGGTGTGCACGGCGGCGAGCGGACCCTGTACAACCCTCGCTACGACCTTCGGTACTGAGGGGATCGGGTGCAGAACCCAGAGTCGGCGGCAGCGGAGCTGACGGTCGAGGAGGTCGTCCGGGGCCAGCTCGCGAAGGCGCTTGGCGGTCGTCGCGGAATGCTGGAGGCGGCGGTCCCGACGATCGCCTTCACGGTGCTCTTCCTGACCACCCACCAGCTGCGGATCGCGGTCGCGATCTCGGTCGGGAGCGCGCTGGTCCTCCTCGCCGTCCGGCTGGTCCAGCGCAGCACGCCGCAGTTCGTGCTGAACAGTCTGTTCGGGATCGGGATCGGCGCCTTCTTCGCCTACCGGGCCGCCAAGGGCGGGGGTGACGCCAACGACCAGGCACTGGCGTACTTCCTGCCGGGGATCCTCTACAACGCCGTCTACTCGGTCGTGATCGCCGTCTCGGTCCTGGTCCGCTGGCCGCTGGTCGGCTTCCTGGTCGGCAGTGTCACCGGTGACCCGACCGCCTGGCGGTCGGACCCGGCGGTGGTGCGGCTCTGCAGCCGGCTGACCTGGATCCTGGTGCTGCCCTGCCTGGTGCGGGTCGTGGTGCAGGCTCCGATCTACCTGGCCGGCCGCAACCACTGGTGGGACCAGGAGTCGGCGGTCGCCGCGCTGGGGTTCACCAAGCTCGCGATGGGCTGGCCGCTCCAGATCGCAGCGCTCGCCGGGATGGTCTGGCTGCTCAGCCGGAACCGGACCCCGGTCGTCGTTACTGGTGACCGCCAGGATTGAGCAGGCGCTCCAGGTCTTCCTCGACGTCGGCGTTGCAGACGAACAACAGCTCGTCGCCGATCTCGACCGGCTGCTCCGGTGCCGGCGTGTAGACCTGGCCGTCCCGGACGATGGTGACCAGGGTGCAGTTCTCCGGGAACGGGATCAGGCCGGACGGCTTGCCGACGTACGGCGAGTCGGCGGGCAGGGTCATCTCGACCAGGTTGGCGTTGCCCCGGCCCAGGGTGAAGAGCCGGACGACGTCGCCGACGGTGACGGCCTCCTCGACCAGCGCCGACATGATCCGAGGGGTGGAGACGTTGACGTCGACCCCCCAGGCCTCGGTGAACAGCCATTCGTTGTTCGGGTGGTTGACCCGGCCGACGGTCCGGGGCACGCCGAACTCGGTCTTCGCCAGCAGTGAGGTGACCAGGTTGGCCTTGTCGTCACCGGTGGCAGCGATCACCACGTCGCAGTGCTCCAGACGGGCCTCCTCCAACGAGGACAGCTCGCACGAGTCGGCCAGCAGCCACTCGGCGTCGGGGACCCGCTCGGGCTTGATCGACGAGGGGTCCTTGTCGATCAGCAGCACGTGGTGCCCGTTGCCGATCAGCTCGCGGGCGATGGAGCGGCCGACAGCACCGGCTCCGGCGATTGCAACGCGCATCTCAGCTCACTCTTCTTCCGGGCCGCGCTCGATGACCGTGTACGCGTGTCCGGCGTTCTCCTCGCGGAGCACCACGTGCAGGATGTCGCCCTCCTGGATGACCGATTCCCGGGTCGGCAGCATGCCCTCTCCGAGGCGGTCGATCCAGGCGATCCGGCAGCGGGACTGCTCCTGGAACATGACCGTGCGCTCACCGATCCACGGCTCACCGGCCGGGACCTGGTCGAGCCGGATGGTGCCCGAGGGGTCGCGGAAGTCCGGCTCGGCGCCAGCCGGCAGCAACCGGCGCAGCACCTGGTCAGCAGTCCACTTGACCGTCGCGACCGTGGTGATGCCGAGGCGCTGGTAGACCTCGGCTCGGCCCGGGTCGTAGATCCGGGCGACGACCTGCTGGATACCGAAGGTCTCCCGAGCCACCCGCGCGGCGATGATGTTGGAGTTGTCACCGCTGCTCACGGCCGCGAACGCGTCAGCGCGTTCGATCCCGGCGTCCTCGAGGACCTTCTGGTCGAACCCGTAGCCGGTGACCTTGAGGCCGTTGAACGACGGACCGAGGCGCCGGAAGGCGTCCGGGTTGCTGTCGATCACGCTGACGGTGTGGTTCCGGTCCTCCAGCGAGCGCGCCAGGGTCGATCCGACCCGGCCGCATCCCATGATCACCACGTGCACGTGCGGAGCCTATCGAGCGCCCGAGACGAAGTCTCGTGGCCGAGTGGGCGAAAGCACGATGACGAGCGGAGTGAGGATCACGTGCGGAGCCTATCGAGCGCCCGAGACGAAGTCTCGTGGCTGAGTGGGCGAGGTCGCGTTGACGAGCGGAGCGAGGATCACGGGTCGAACGCTACTGCACCCGCGAGGCGGTCGAGGCCAGGGAACAGCTCTTCGTGGTCTACCGTTTCCCGTCATGGGCGTAGGCGGCGTATCCAAGCGGATCATCCTCGGTCGCAAGCTCCGGAGCTCTCAGCTCGGGGAGACCTTGCTGCCGAAGCGGATCGCGCTCCCGGTTTTCGCCAGCGACGCGCTCTCCTCGGTGGCGTACGCACCGGACGAGGTCTTCATCATGCTCTCGGTGGCCGGCGCCTCGGCGTACGCGTTCAGCTGGAAGATCGGCCTGGCGGTCGCCCTGGTGATGGCGACGGTGGTCACGTCGTACCGGCAGAACGTGCACGCCTACCCCAGCGGCGGTGGCGACTACGAGGTGGCGAGCGTCAACCTCGGCCGCCGGGCCGGGGTGACGGTGGCCAGCGCCCTGCTCGTCGACTACGTGCTGACCGTGGCCGTCTCCATCTCGTCCGGCGTCCAGAACGCAGCCGCTGCGCTGCCCTTCGTCGACGGTCACGAGACCGAGTGGGCCTGCGTCCTGGTCGCGATCCTGGCTGCCCTGAACCTGCGCGGTATCCGCGAGTCCGGTGCTGCGTTCGCCATCCCGACGTACGGATTCATGCTCGGGGTGATCGGGATGGCGATCTACGCCGTCATCCGAGCCGCCGAGGGCAACCTGCCGGACGTCGAGAGTGCGAACCTCCAGCTCACTCCGGCGCCGGGCTACGAGGGTGACATCAGCCAGATCGCGATGATCTTCCTGCTGGCGCGCGCGTTCTCGTCCGGGTGTGCTGCGCTGACCGGGGTGGAGGCCATCTCCAACGGGGTGCCGGCCTTCCAGAAGCCGAAGAGCAAGAACGCCGCGACCACGTTGCTGCTGCTCGGGGCGATCGCGATCACGATGCTGATCAGCATCATCATCCTGGCGCGGAACATGGGCCTTCGCTACGTCGACCCGCACGACCTGGAACGGCTGCGCCAGGGTGACGGGTCGCCCCTGCCGGACGACTTCGACCAGCACACCGTGATCGCCCAGATCGCCCGGGCCGTGTTCAGCGACTTCTCGCCGGGCTTCTACTTCGTCATCTCGATGACCGGGATCATCCTGATCCTGGCCGCGAACACCGCGTTCAACGGGTTCCCGGTGCTCGGCTCGATCCTGGCCCGGGACGGGTTCGCCCCGCGTGCACTGGGGTCCCGCGGCGACCGGCTCGCCTACAGCAACGGCATCCTCTTCCTCGCGGCGATCGCGATCGTCCTGATCGTCGCGTTCCAGGCGGAGCCGACCCGGCTGATCCAGCTCTACATCGTCGGGGTGTTCGTCTCCTTCAACCTCAGCCAGCTCGGGATGATCCTGCACTGGACCCGGCACCTGAAGACCGAGACGAACCCGGCCGAACGTCGGCGGATGTTCCGGTCGCGGATCATCAACACCTTCGGGCTCGCGATGACCGCGGTGGTCTTCGTGATCGTGCTGCTCACCAAGTTCCTGGCCGGTGCCTGGATCGCGATCCTGGCGATGATCGTCTTCTACGTCATCATGATGCGGATCCGTCAGCACTACGACCGGGTCGAGGCAGAGCTGGTGATCGGTGACTCTGACCCGATCATGCCGACCAGGGTGCACGCGATCGTGCTGGTCTCCAAGCTGCACAAGCCGACGATGCGGGCGCTGGCGTTCGCGAAGGCGACCCGGCCGAACCTGCTCGAGGCGATCTACGTCGGGTTCGACCAGGAGGACACCGACCGGCTGCTCGAGGACTGGGACCAACGCCGGATCGACGTTCCGCTGAAGGTGCTCTACTCGCCGTACCGGGAGATCATCCGACCGATCGTCCAGTACGCCGTGGAGATCCGGGAGGCCAACCCGCGCGGGGTGGTCGCGGTGTACATCCCCGAGTACGTCGTCGGCAAGTGGTGGGAGCAGCTCCTGCACAACCAGACCGCGCTGCGGCTCAAGGGCAGGCTCCTGTTCACCCCGGGCGTCATGGTCACCTCGGTGCCCTACCAGCTGCGCGGGTCCGAGATCGGCAAGGAACGCACGGACTGGGAGCTGCTCCGATCGCGCCCCGGTGACATCCGACGAGGAGGACGCGACCGATGAGCCGACAGACGACCTACGCGGTCGGGGACCGGGTCGAGGCCACCGTCGGACCGGTGGCCCACGGTGGCCACATGGTTGCGCGGGTGCCGGTGCCGGCCGGACCGGATCACGAGGCGAGCACCGTGGTGGTCTTCGTCCGGCACGCCCTCCCCGACGAGCGCGTGGTCATCGAGATCACCGACGTGGCCAAGCGTTTCCTGCGCGGTGACGCGGTCGAGGTCCTGGAGCCGTCACCGGACCGGGTCCCCGCCCCGTGCTCGCTGTCCGGACCCGGTGGCTGCGGCGGCTGCGACTTCCAGCACGTAGCGCTCCCGGCCCAACGCCGGCTGAAGGCGGCGGTGGTCGCCGAGCAGCTCCAGCGACTGGCCGGTCTGGAGGTCCCGGTCGACGTGAAGATGGTGCCGGGCGCTCCGGACGGTCTGCACTGGCGGACCCGGATGCAGTACGTCGGTCTGCCCGGCGGCGGCCACGGGTTGCGCAAGAACCACTCGCACGACGTCGTCCCGGTGCCTGAGTGCCTGATCGAGGCGCCGGGGGCACGGATCGTCCTGGCCGGGGAGCCGCCCTCACGGGGCACCATCACCGAGACCGTCCGGGACCGCACGTTCGAGGTTGCCGCCGACGGTTTCTGGCAGGTTCACCCCGGAGCGCCCGAGACCCTGGTGAGCGCCGTGCTCGGGCTGCTCGCCCCGCAGCCGGGCGAGCGCGCGATGGACCTGTACGCCGGCGTGGGCCTGTTCACGGCCTTCCTCGCCGAAGCGGTGGGTCCGACCGGCAGCGTGGTCAGCATCGAGGGCGACCGCCGGGCGAGCGATCTCGCCGTCAGCAACCTGGCGGACCTGCGCAACGTGAAGATCAAGGCTGGTCGGGTGGACCGGGTGCTGATCGATCTCGACACGATGGCCGACATCGTGGTGCTGGACCCGCCGCGCGAGGGTGCTCGCAAGCAGGTCGTCGACGCTGTCGTGGATCTCGCGCCCCGGGCGGTTGCCTACGTGGCGTGCGATCCGGCGGCACTGGCGCGGGACCTGAGCTACTTCGCGGCCCGCGGGTACCGGTTGGCCGAGCTGCGGTCCTTCGACCTGTTCCCGATGACCCACCACGTCGAGTGCGTGGCGCTGGTCGAGCGCAGCTACTGACGCGTCTCGTCGGGCACCGGTCGTCGGCGGGTGCGGCTAGGGTGCGGCCATGGTTCTCGTGGTCTCCCTGGCTGGGCTCGTCGCGGTCCTGGCTCTCGGGTTGGTGCTGGTCGTGCGCGGTCGTCGGTCGGCCGCGGACCGGAGCGAGCCGGAGTCCTCGCCGATGATGCGACTGGAGCCGGGAGAGCTGGCGGCCCTGGACGTGACCTCGATCGATCTGGAGACCGTGCTCGGCCAGGCCGACGTGACGATGTACATCCCGGTCGACGGCCGGCGGACGTTCCTGGCCGTCTCCGGGCCGGGTGCTGCCGTCGAGGGGCGGTCGTCGGCCGTCCCGTCGCAGCTCGCGGCGGCTGCGGTCGCGGGCCAGTCCGGGATCGAGGCCATGGTCCGGGCCGGCCAGCTGACCGGGAAGCTGGTGCTGGTCGACGACAAGACGGCGGCGGCGATCAAGGCCGGGAAGTTGGTCGAGGACCAGTTCGGCAACCTGCTCGGGATCATCCGCGAGCGCGGGAAGTTCGCCGGGGTGACCCGCATCAAGCCGTTGTCCGGCTCCCTGGTGAAGAGCGCCGCTGCCGGTCCAGCGATGCTGAGCGCGATCGCGATGCAGGCGCAGCTCGCCGAGGTCGAGAAGGCGATCAGCGAGGTGCGGGACTCGGTCAACGCGGTGCGGGGCTACCTCGAGGCGGCGGAGAGGGCGTCGGTCGAGGGGCGTCGTCAGACGATCAGCACGGTCTACCGGACCGCGAGCGAAGCCGGTGAGATGACCCAGTCGCTGTGGGACCAGATCAACGGGCTCGAGTCCGACCTGCGGCGCGACGTCCGGCTCGCCGACGAGAACCTGGCCGTGCAGGTGACGAAGCTCCAGGACGGCGCGTCCGGGCTGGTCGGACCGCGGCTCAGGTGGCTCCAGGACGCGTCAGGTCCGATCGCTGGCGCTGTGGCCGGGGTGGCGGACGCACGCCGGGCGCTGGTGCAGTTCTCGATGCTGCGGCTGTGGTGGCTCGCGGTGACCGGCGACCCGACGTTGACGAGTCGGCAGAACCAGCTGCGCGAGCTCCTCGCCGAGCTCCCCGCGCACGACGACGAGCGGGAGCGGGTCGCCGCGGCCCTGATGTCCGCCGGCAGGATCAACCTGGGCCATCGCGTGCTGGCGCCACGCAAGCACAAGACGGTCGGGAGCGAGGTCGAGAGCGCGCTCGACGAGCTCGTGCACCTGCCGTGGGCCGTCGTCGACGTCCAGCGCACGGCCGAGCTCGAGAACGACTAGTTCTGCTCGCGCGCCTTGCGCGAAGCGTTCATCCCGACCAGTCGGGTCACGACCATGGCGATGTAGAACAGCCCGGCGACCTGCTCGAGCATCACCACGCTCCGGGCGTGCCCGGTGATCGGCACGATGTCCGACAGGCCGGTGCTCGACAGCGTGGTGACCGAGAGGAAGAGCAGCTCGGTCCAGGTCCGGTCCGCAGTGGGGTTCACGGCGGCGGTGAAGGCGCCGGGGTCGAGGGCCTGCACCACGACGTACAGGTGCGCGAAGGCCCAGGCGAGCAGCGTGAAGACAGCCCCGATGGCGAAGAGCTCGTCGGTGGTGACGTGGTCGTCGTCGAGCATGTAGATCAGCATGGCGGCCGCCGCGTAGAGGTAGAGCGCGAACTCGAAGCCCGAGGCCCAGGGGGCCAGGTCCTCGTTGCTGACCGCGACCTGGACGACCAGCAGCCCGACGGCGGGGACGGCGAGCAGACCGGCTACCCAGGAGAGCAGGGGAGTGGCGCGGACCGCCAGGATGGTGAGCCCGAGCACGACCAGGCCGAAGAGCGCGAACAGCTGTCGACCGGCGAAGGACTCCTCCAGGAAGGGGTAGAGCAGCACGCCGCCGAGCTGGGCAGCCAGAAGCACTGCGCACGGGGTGCGGCGTACGAACCGGATCAGCGTCATGGGGCGAGGTTAGACGCTGGGCCGCTGGTTGCTGGGACCGGCGAAGAAAGTTTGATATCGTGTATCTTGACATCAAGATACATTCCGATGGGCCCAAGGTTCGTCTCGAAGTTAGGCAAACCTTCCTTACGCCGGACCGGTGTGGGTGGGCAAGATGAACCCGAGGACCTGCGCCACCTCCGTGGTGCGGACCGACAACGAACTTCCTGACCTGCGAGGAGACCGCCGATGGCGAGCGTCGACAGCTTCGGTGCCAAGGGCACCCTGGACGTGAATGGCAAGGCTTACGAGATCTTCCGGCTCGATGCCGTCGCCGGTGACGGCGTGGACGTAGCGTCGCTGCCGTTCTCGCTCAAGGTGCTGCTGGAGAACCTGCTCCGCACCGAGGACGGCGCGAACATCACCGCTGACGACATCCGGTTCCTGGGCGCCTGGGACGCCGACGCGCAGCCGGACAAGGAGATCCAGTTCACCCCGGCACGCGTGATCATGCAGGACTTCACCGGGGTGCCCTGCATCGTCGACCTCGCCACCATGCGTGAGGCGATGGCGGAGCTCGGCGGCGACGCCACCAAGATCAACCCGCTCGCCCCGGCCGAGATGGTCATCGACCACTCGGTGATGGCCGACGTCTTCGGCACCCCGGAGTCCTTCGAGCGCAACGTCGAGATCGAGTACGAGCGCAACCGCGAGCGCTACCAGTTCCTGCGCTGGGGCCAGGGCGCCTTCGACGACTTTAAGGTCGTGCCCCCGGGGACCGGCATCGTGCACCAGGTCAACATCGAGCACCTCGCCCGGACCACGTTCACGCGGGTCGTGGACGGAGTGCTCCAGGCCTACCCCGACACCTGCGTCGGCACCGACTCGCACACCACGATGGTCAACGGCATCGGCGTCGTCGGCTGGGGCGTCGGCGGCATCGAGGCCGAGGCTGCGATGCTCGGCCAGCCGGTCTCCATGCTGATCCCGCGCGTGGTCGGCTTCAAGCTCTCCGGCGAGCTGCCCCCGGGCTCGACCGCCACCGACCTGGTGCTGACCATCACCGAGATGGTCCGCAAGCACGGTGTCGTCGGCAAGTTCGTCGAGTTCTACGGCCCCGGTGTCTCGGCGCTGCCGCTGGCCAACCGCGCCACCATCGGCAACATGAGCCCCGAGTTCGGTTCGACCATCGCGGTCTTCCCGATCGACGAGGAGACCATCAAGTACCTCAAGCTCACCGGTCGTTCCGAGGAGCAGCTGGCGCTGGTCGAGGCGTACTCCAAGGAGAACGGCCTCTGGCACGACCCGGCCGCCGAGCCGCGGTACTCCGAGAAGCTCGAGCTCGACCTCTCCTCGGTCGTTCCCAGCCTGGCTGGGCCCAAGCGCCCCCAGGACCGGGTCGAGCTCTCCAACGCGGCGGTCGCGTTCGCCGGCGAGCTGCCGGCGTACACCTCCAACGTCGACGCGAAGATCCCGGTCACCCTGGCCGACGGCACCAGCTTCGAGCTCGAGAACGGCGCCGTCACGATCGCCTCGATCACCTCGTGCACGAACACGTCGAACCCGTCGGTGATGATCGGCGCGGCCCTGCTCGCCAAGAAGGCGGTCGAGAAGGGTCTGACCCGCAAGCCGTGGGTCAAGACCACCCTGGCCCCCGGTTCCAAGGTCGTCTCCGGCTACTACGACAAGTCCGGCCTGACGCCGTACCTGGACAAGCTCGGGTTCAACCTGGTCGGCTACGGCTGCGTGACCTGCATCGGAAACTCGGGCCCGCTCATCCCCGAGGTCTCCGCTGCGATCAACGAGAACGACCTCGCCGTCGTCTCGGTGCTGTCCGGAAACCGGAACTTCGAGGGCCGGATCAGCCCCGACATCAAGATGAACTACCTGGCGTCGCCGCCGTTGGTCGTCGCCTACGCACTGGCCGGGTCGATGAAGGTCGACCTGTTCAAGGACGCGCTCGGTCAGGACGCCGACGGCAACGACGTCTACCTCAAGGACATCTGGCCCACCCCGGCCGAGATCGAGGAGACCATCGCGATGGCGATCAACTCCGAGATGTTCGACGACTCCTACGCCGACGTCTTCGCCGGTGACGACCGCTGGCGCTCGCTGCCCACGCCGGAGGGCAACACCTTCGCCTGGGACCCGAGCTCGACGTACGTCCGCCGTGCGCCGTACTTCGACGGCATGCCGGACACGCCGTCGCCGGTCACCGACATCGACGGTGCGCGGGTGCTGCTGAAGCTCGGTGACTCGGTGACTACCGACCACATCAGCCCGGCCGGCGCGATCAAGAAGGACAGCCCTGCTGGTCGCTACCTGACCGAGCACGGCATCGAGCACCGCGACTTCAACTCCTACGGTTCGCGTCGCGGCAACCACGAGGTCATGATCCGCGGCACCTTCGCCAACATCCGGCTGCGCAACCAGCTGGCTCCCGGTACGGAAGGTGGCGTCACCCGTGACTTCACCGCCGGTGGCGCGGTGACGTCGGTCTACGAGGCCAGCGAGAACTACATCGCCGCGGGTATCCCGCTGGTGGTGCTGTCCGGCAAGGAGTACGGCTCCGGCTCGTCACGTGACTGGGCGGCGAAGGGCACGTCGCTGCTCGGCGTGAAGGCCGTGGTCGCCGAGTCGTACGAGCGGATCCACCGCTCGAACCTGATCGGCATGGGCGTCATTCCGCTGCAGTACCCCGAGGGCCAGAACGCGGAGTCGCTCGGCCTGACCGGCGAGGAGACCTTCGCGATCTCGGGTATCACCGAGCTGAACGAGGGTCGGATCCCGAAGACCGTCAAGGTCACTGCGGCCGGGGAAGCCGGGACGGTGGAGTTCGACGCCGTCGTCCGGATCGACACCCCTGGCGAGGCGAGCTACTACCGCAACGGCGGCATCATGCAGTACGTGCTGCGGAGCCTGCTCAAGGCCTGACCTGTTCGAGCATCGAGCCGGCCCGTCACCTGTGGTGGCGGGCCGGCTCGATGTCGTTCGTGACCCCGCGACGGGTGCCGACAGTCCGTCGGTACCGTGAGCCCATGCAGGTAGCCATCAGCATCTCGCCCAGTGCCAGTGCGGACGACGGATCGGTCAGTGCCACGGTCGCCGAGGCGGTCAGGATCATCCGGGAGTCCGGACTTCCCAACGAGACCAACGCGATGTTCACCAACATCGAGGGCGAGTGGGACGAGGTGATGGCGGTGGTCAAGGCCGCCGTCTTCACGGTGGCCGAGACCTCGGCGCGGGTCGGGCTCGTCCTGAAGGCCGACATCAGGCAGGGCTTCGAGACCGGTCAGCTCCAGGCCAAGGTCGAGCGGATCGAGCAGGCGCTCCAGCTGGACGCCAGGCCCGACTGAACCGCGCGCCAGGCCCAATTCGACGGAAAACGCGAACTGAGCCGTCCCCCCAGGGCGGCTCAGTTCGTGTGGTGCTCCGACAGGAATCGGAAGATTGTGCGTTGCTGGGACCTCAGGCGTCGGTGCCGAGCAGGTTCTCGAGCCAGGAGTCGATGTCGGTCTGCTCCTCGCCGAGCGGAACGGTCTCGAGCGAGGCGTAGACGAAGTCCTGGATGGCGCGGGTCGGGAACTGCAGCAGGGTCTCGCCGGCCGGCGAGTCGAGCTCGACGATGACGACGGCCTCGCCGCACGGGCTCAGGCAGGGCCAGACGTGGACGTCACCGTCACCGGTCGGCTCGAACTGTCCCTCGATCAGGAGGTCGCGGGCGAAGGTCCAGGTGACCGGCCCGGTGACGGTGGCCAGGGTCATGGCGACGGCCCACGGGTCGGCGGGGTCGAAGCTGAAGTCGGCGGACAGGTCGTGGTCCTGCTCGGCGTCGACGGTTGCGATCTGAACGGCCTTGGTGCTGACGGTCGTGGTGTTCTGGTTCATCGCCTTGTCCCTGTCGGTCGGTGTTGCGTGGTGAGTTCTTCGGCACTGGAACGGGCCACTTGCAGGTTCCTGACGCGAAAGGACTGGACTGGTCCAGTGAAATCGCCAGGTGGTCCAGTTTCGGCGACCCATGTGTCCGCTTTCACACTGATATGTCCGCAAGCACGCTCAAATCCACGACCTGGGCACGCGCCAGGACTCAGCCGATTGGCTGAGCCCCGGCGAGGGACTGTCGGCGGGACCTCCGCCCCTGGGCAGCCAGGCCGTGGCGTGCAGGGCCCCGATCGGGCCGAGGATCGGCTCGGATCTCGGGGAGGATCGGTGGGGAAGGGTCGCCCTAGCCCTGTTCGAACATGTGTGCGAACATGAGGGCATGTTCAGCCCTCGCTCCGAACCCGGCCCCGTCCCTCGGTCCGTGCCCGCTGGGCCCGCGCTGGTCGCTCCGCCCGGCTGGCCGAGCCAGGTGCGCCCACCGGACGCTCCGGACTGGGAGCACACTGCCACCAACTGGCTGCTCGACATCTGTCCGCCGGAGTACCGCGAGTACCCGGGCCTGCGCCGTCACCCGGCGATCCTGGCACGGTTCGCTGTCCTGCACGTCGAGGCGGGTCAGGCGGCGGTCCAGCGTGGCTTGAGCGAGGTCCGCGGCCTGCTGCGTGACATCGCCTCGCACACCGAGGTCGCCGCCGCGGTCGACGTTTGGCAGTACGAGGGCGCACGGCTGCTGGCCACCCGGCGCGCGGTCGGTCTGGTGGAGGACGCGCTCCGCGGGCAGCGGTACGCAGCGCGGATGGCGGACAGGTTCGCGGACAGGGTGGCCGACGCCGGCTGACCCTGGCAGAGTCCGCACCATGGCGACCTCTCCGCAGGCGACGACCCCGCACGCCAGCCTCGCTGTTCTGCTCCTGGTGGACCCGCGCGGCTGGGTGCTGCTGCAGGAGCGCGACGAGTTCGCGCCCCGTGCCGCGAACCAGTGGGGCATGGTCGGCGGTCACGTCGAGGACGGCGAGGACTTCGAGCCGGCGGCGTACCGCGAGCTGGCCGAGGAGACCGGGATCGTGCTTGCTCCAGGTGCGCTCCGGCTCTGGCGAGACGCCGAGTACACCTACCCCGACGGGCACCGCGGGCGGTACCAGATCTACGCCGCAGCCACCGACCTGACCGATGCGGACGTCGTCGTCGGCGAGGGCCGCCGGATCGTCTTCGTCGCGCCCACGGAGATTCCCGGGCTGGACCTGGCTGGCTCCTCGCGGCACTTCGTCCCGGACTTCGTGTCCTCCGACCTCTACCGCGAGCTGGTGACCCGATGACCCCCTCGACCCCGACCA
Source organism: Propionibacteriales bacterium (assembly GCA_026392455.1). Lineage (GTDB taxonomy): Bacteria > Actinomycetota > Actinomycetes > Propionibacteriales > Nocardioidaceae > Marmoricola. Next base: position 541,792 of record JAPLCB010000004.1, read on the forward strand.
CCCGACTCCCCGTCGAGGTTGTGCCGGTTCCTGCGCACGGCGCCGAGGACGTCGTGGTCGCCGACAACGGCCTCGTGTACACCGGGACCGAGGACGGCAGCATCTTCGCGGTCCGTCCCGACGGCTCCGGGGTGGACCTGGTCGGGTCCACCGGCGGCCGGCCGCTCGGCATCGAGCTTCTCGGCGACGACCGGTTGCTGATCGCGGACGCGCACCACGGGTTGCTGGCCATGGAGCTGCGCACGGGGGCGCTGGAGACCCTGGTCGACGCCGTCGAGGGCCAACCCCTGGTCTTCTGCAACAACGCCGCGGTGGCGGCCAACGGTGACATCTGGTTCTCGGACTCCTCGACCCTGTTCGGGATCGAGAAGTGGAAGAACGACTTCGTCCAGAACACCCGTACCGGCCGGTTGTTCTGCCGGCGTACCGACGGGACCGTGGAGACCCACCTCGACGGTCTGGCCTTCGCCAACGGGGTGGCCCTGGCAGCAGACGAGTCGTACGTCGCCGTCGCTGAGACCGCTGCCCGGACCGTCGTCCGGCTGTGGCTCACCGGGCCTCGCGCCGGTGAGCGTGACCTGTTGGCCTCCGACCTGCCCGGTTACCCCGACAACATCGCGCGTGGTTCCGACGGGTTGATCTGGGTCAGCATCGCCTCGCCGGTCGACCCGGTGGTCGAGCGGATCCAGCGGGCCCCGCTGGCGCTGCGCAAGGTGGTCACCGCGGTCCCGGAGGTTCTCCAGCCGAAGCCCAAGCAGACGGTCAGGGCGATGGCCTTCGCGGGCGACGGCGCCGTGGTCCACGACGTCAGCGGCGACGTGGACGGGTTCCACATGGTCACCGGTGTCCGCGAGCACGAGGGTCGGCTGTGGCTCGGCAGCCTCCACGAGCCGGCGGTTGCCGTGATCTCACTGCCGGGCGACTAGACTTTCGCAGACGGCCCGACCGAGGGCCGGCACGTCGGACGAGCGGGAGGCGGGGCTGTGGGGGGCCATCTCAAGTCGATCACCGGACCGCAGGACCTCCGCGGTCTCGACGATCGGCAGCTCAGCGAGCTCGCTACCGAGATCCGTGACGAGCTGGTCCGCACCTGTGCGCCGCGCGGCGGTCATCTCGGCCCCAACCTGGGCGTGGTGGAGCTGACCCTGGCGATCCACCGGGTCTTCGACTCCCCGCGCGACAAGATCGTCTTCGACACCGGCCACCAGGCCTACGTCCACAAGATGCTCACCGGTCGGGCCGACCAGTTCGACTCGCTGCGCACCGAGGGCGGGTTGTCGGGCTACCCGAGCCGCGCCGAGTCCGCCCACGACCTCGTCGAGAACTCGCACGCCTCGACCTCGCTCTCCTACGCCGACGGCCTGGCCAAGGCCTACGCGATCCGCGGCGAGAAGCGGCACGTCGTCGCCGTCGTCGGTGATGGCGCCCTCACGGGCGGGATGGCGTGGGAGGCCCTGAACAACATCGCGATCGGCAAGGACCGGTCGCTGGTGATGATCGTCAACGACAACGGCCGCTCGTACCAGCCGACGGTCGGCGGTCTGGCCAGCGCTCTGACGGCGTTGCGGACCAACCCGCGGTACGAGCAGGTGCTCGACCAGGTGAAGCGTCGACTCCAGGGCGTCGGTGGGGTCGGTGCCGCGGCCTACGACGCCCTGCACGCGATGAAGAAGGGCATGAAGGACGCACTGGCGCCCCAAGGCCTCTTCGAGGACCTCGGCCTGAAGTACGTCGGACCCATCGACGGCCACGACCGGGTCGCCGTCGAGCACGCGCTGACCCAGGCGAAGCGCTTCGGCGGACCGGTGATCGTGCACGTGATGACCCAGAAGGGTTTTGGCTACCACCCCGCCGAGCGCAACGAGAACGACCAGATGCACCAGGTCGGGCCGATGGACCCGGAGACCGGTGAGCCCCGGCCCAAGGGTCGGATCTGGACCGACTTCTTCACCGACGAGATCGTCAAGATCGGCGAGGAGCGCCAGGACATCGTCGCGATCACCGCCGCGATGCTCTACCCGGTCGGCCTCGACCGGTTCGCAGCCCGGTTCCCCGAGCGCACCTTCGACGTCGGGATCGCCGAGCAGCACGCGGTCACCAGTGCCGCCGGCCTGGCCATGGGTGGCCTCCACCCCGTGGTGGCGATCTACGCGACCTTCCTCAACCGGGCCTTCGACCAGGTGCTGATGGACGTGGCCCTGCACAACCTCGGTGTCACCTTCGTGATCGACCGGGCCGGCGTGACCGGCGACGACGGGGCCAGCCACAACGGGATGTGGGACATGTCGATCTTCCAGGTCGTCCCCGGGCTGCGGCTGGCCGCTCCGCGGGACGGTGCCCGGGTCCGTGAGCTGCTTCGCGAAGCGGTCGCGGTCGAGGACGCGCCGACCATCGTGCGTCTGCCCAAGGGCGTGCCGCCCGAGCACGACATCCCGACCGTCAGCACCATCGGCGGCGTGGATGTCCTGGTCCGGCGGGGGAGCAAGGACGTCCTGATCGTGGCCGCGGGCTCGATGGCATCGGTCGCGGTCGACGTGGCGGCGCGGCTCGAGGACCAGGGGATCGGCGTGACCGTGGTCGACCCTCGCTGGGTCAAGCCGATCGATCGGGCGCTCGCACCGCTGGCAGTCGAGCACCGACTGGTCGTGAGCCTCGAGGACAACGGCAAGATCGGCGGTTTCGGTGCCAATCTCCTGCACGTCCTCAACGACGCCGGGGTGGCCACGCCGTTCCGGCTGCACGGCATCCCGCAACGCTTCCTCGACCACGCCAAGCGGGACTCGATCCTGGACCAGATCGGGCTGACGGCGCAGTCGCTGGCCCGTCAGATCGTCGAGGACGTGACGGCCCTGGACGCGGGTCACTCCCTGGTCGACATCGACTAGCACCGACGATGAACGTGAGACGCGGACCCGGAACCGCACGGCTCGTCCCTCTCGTCCTGGTCGTCGTCCTCACCCTGGTCGGCGGGCTGCTCGCCGGGTGCGCCGACGGCGACGAGCAGGGCCTGCTCGGCGGGGGTACCGGTTCCGGGGCAGTCACGCTGGCGGAGGCCCAGCAGCTCCTCGACACCCGGGCCGCGGCGGTCCGCGACGGGGACCGTGCCGCGTTCCTGGGCACCCTCGTCCGGAACGACACGGCCCTGGTCAAGCGTCAGCGCCGGTTGTTCGCGAACCTCCAGGACCTCCCGCTGGCAACCTTCAGCTACACCGTCCTCCCGGCGACCTGGCCGACGCCGCTGCTGTCACCGGACTGGGGGAGTGAGGTCTCGCTGCCGCAGGTCCGGGTGACCACCCAGCTCGACGGCTTCGACGCGGTACCGGTCAACCGGATCACCGGGTTCGCCTTCGTCCGCGTGGACGGGGCGCCCCGGATCGTCTCGGAGCTGACCGGCTCCGGCGAGCAGTTCCCGGGTTCCGGCCCGGCCCCGTGGGACCTGGTCCGGGTGCGGGTGCGGACCGAGGGGGGAACGCTCCAGCTCTTCGACAACGACACCTGGGCGTCCCGGGAGCAGGTCGCGTCCGTGGTCCGGCGGGGGGTGGTCGACGTGCAGCAGGGGTTGCCGTTCGACTGGGACGGGCACGCCGTGGTGTACGTGTTCTCGCGGCAGGTCGTCCTGGACAGCTTCGAGGGTGTCCCCGGCGGCAACATCACCCACCTCGGGGCGATGACGTTCCCGGTGTACGCCGACCCGGGCCAGCCAACGGTGGCCGGGACGCGCTTCACCTTGCTGCCCAGCTCGATCCGCGCCGGCCAGCCCTTCCTGGACCGGATCACCCGCCACGAGCTGACCCACGTGGCGGTCGGTGATCGTGACGACGGCGCGCCGGTCTGGTTCGCCGAAGGCCTGGCGGAGTACATGGGCGCGCGCTCGATCCGGAAGTTCAACCGCAAGATCGCTACGGTTGCAGTCAGCCGAGCCCGCGACGGGGTCCGCGCCCTGCCGCGGTCGGCGACCTTCAACGGGGACAACCAGGCGTGGCACTACGCCCTGAGCTGGATGGCGTGCGACTACATCGCCGCGACCCAGGGGGAGCCCCGGCTGTGGGAGCTCATGGAGGCCTTCCACAACTCCGGGGCCGGCACCCCGGACGAGCTGCAGGACGGGGTCCTGCTCACGGTCCTCGGGATCGACGGTCGGGAGCTGGCCGAGGCCGCCGGGCGGCGGATCCTGGACATCTACGACAAGGCCGGGAGTCTCACGGAGTCGCCGGTCGTGCCTCCGGTCGAGCCAGCGCCGTCCTTGGCCAGCCCTGCCACCTCGGGCAGCACCGCCTCCGCGATGTGAATCACCCCGCGTGCCGGGCATATCCGCTGCTCCCGGGGCGTTGGGGACTCTAGGCTGGTCCTGAACGGCTGAGACTGAGGAGCAACTAGTGACGCAGGCACGGTTCGTGCACATCGTGGACGACGTCCCCGAGCTCGAGGGGATGAGTGACGGGCCCGTCCTGCTCACCGCGCTCGACGGGTTCCTCGACGCCGGAAGCGCGTCCGCGCTCGCGTCCGGGCACCTCCTGGAGAACTCCAGCAGCCGGGTGGTAGCGAGCTTCGAGGTCGATGAGTTCTTCGACTACCGGGCCCGTCGGCCACCGATGACCTTCCACGAGGACCACTACACCGACTACGACGCCCCGCGGCTGGTGGTGCGGCTGCTGCACGACCAGGTCAACACCCCCTACCTGCTGCTGACCGGCCCGGAGCCGGACATGCGCTGGGAGGGTTTCGCCGACGCGGTGCGCAAGGTGGTCGAGCACTTCGACGTGCGGCTCACGGTCTCGATGGGCTCGGTCCCGATGGCGGTCCCGCACACCCGACCGATCCAGCTGACCAACCACGCCACCGCGAAGCGGCTGCTGATCTCGGACAACGTCTGGGCCGGTGAGATCCGGATCCCGTCGAGCGCGCAGTCGCTGCTCGAGCTGCGTCTGGGCGAGTGGGGCCACGACGCGACCGGTTTCGTGGCGCACATCCCGCACTACGTCGCCCAGTTCGGGTACCCCGAGGCGGCTGCGGCGATGCTGACCCAGGTCGGTCTGGTGACCGGGTTGAGCTGGGACACCAGCGAGCTCGACGAGGCCGCGGACGAGCGCCGTACCGAGATCGGCAGTCAGGTCGCCGACTCCGACGAGGTGCGTGCCGTGGTCGAGGGTCTCGAGCAGCAGTACGACGCGTTCCACTCGGCCGGCGCCGCGAACCTGTTGGACGCCGATTCGGGGGCGTTGAGCGGCGAGCTGCCGACCGGGGACGAGCTCGGGGCCCAGTTCGAGCAGTTCCTGGCCGGCCTCGACCAGGCAGGCGAGGACTGATGCCGGCAACGATCGAGGAGTTCCTCGAGCTGCTCGACCTCGAGGCGATCGAGGACAACTTGTTCCGTGGCCGTCAGCCGAAGACGTCGATGCAGCGCGTCTTCGGCGGCCAGGTAGCGGCGCACGCACTGGTCGCCGCCACCAGGACGGTCGACCCGGCGTACGCGGTGCACTCGCTGCACTCGTACTTCCTGCGGCCCGGTGACACCTCGGTGCCGATCGTCTACGACGTCGAGGCCGTTCGCGACGGTCGCTCGTTCGCCACCCGCCGGGTTCTGGCCCGCCAGCACGGCCGGCCGATCTTCGCGATGACCCTGAACTTCCAGGTCCCCGAGGAGGGGCTCGAGCACCAGGACACCATGCCCGAGGTGCCGGCCCCCGAGGACTGCATGGACCTGGCGGAGATCTTCAGGGAGCGGTTCACGTCGGTCGACAACATCTTCGCCTCCGAGTGGGGAGCGCTGGAGGTCCGCTTCGCCGGCAATTCGCGTCCGGGCGGCGAGCTGCACGACCCGGCAAGGCCCGCCCAGTCGCGGCTGTGGATTCGGGTGGCCGGCGGGTTGCCCGATGACCCGTTGTGCCACACGGCCGCCTTCACCTACGCCAGCGACATGACGTTGCTGGGCGCGACCCTGACGCCGCACGGCGTGCACATCGAGACCCCCGGGATGCAGGCTGCGTCGCTGGACCACACCATCTGGTTCCACCGGCCGTTCCGGGCCGACGAGTGGTGGCTCTACGACCAGACCAGTCCGTCGGCCTCCGGTGGCCGCGGACTCGCGATCGCCCGGATCTTCACCGCTGACGGCCGACTGGTGGCCAGCGTGGCGCAGGAGGGCTTGATCCGGCTGCACGCCGATCAGGCCTGAGGACACCGACGACGAAGGGGCCCCGCGCGGTGCGGGGCCCCTTCGTCGGTACCGGACTCGGAGAGGCCGGGTTCAGCAGACGCGAACGGTGATCAGCGAACGCGTCCGACGACGTGCGGTGCGCCGTTCTTCGGGTTGGTCATCGAGAAGTCCAGCCCACCGTCGACGATGCGGGACCCGAAGGCCACCTTGGTCGGGAGGATCACCGGCTTCTTGAACTCGACCTCGACGGTCGCCGCATCGGGGATCCGGCTCTCCATCGCAGCGACGCAGCGGGCCTTGGTCCAGATGCCGTGGGCGATCTGGCTGGGGAACCCGAACGCCTTTGCGGTAAGCGGGTAGAGGTGGATCGGGTTGTAGTCGCCCGACACGGCCGCGAAGCGCCGACCGAGATCACCCTTGAGCTTCCAGACGGTGCCGTTGCCCGGAACCACGTCGAACGGCTCGCCTTCCGGCTGCGCCTCCTTGTCGCCCCGACCGGGCCGCAGGTAGGTCGAGACGGCGTCCCAGACGAGCTCGTCGCCACTGGTGACCGTGGTGACGAAGTCGAACAAGGTGCCCTTGCTGTGGGCCCGCTTGTTGGTGGCCGTCGCGCTGACGCTCAACCGCTCGCTCGGGGCGATCGGCCGGTGCTGGGTCATGGTGTTGCGCAGGTGCACGCTGCCGATGGCGGCGTACGGGAAGGAGCTGTCGGTCATGATCCCCATGTGCAGGCCGAAGGCGAGCATGTGCGGGTAGGTCAGCGGCAGGTGCTGACCCGGGCCGAAGCCACACACGTCCCGGTACGCAGCGAGGTGCTCGGGATCGATGGCGACGTCCTTGCGGGTCAGCACCAGGTCGGGGATGTCCCCGCCCTTCTTGGCGATGCCGGGGATCTGGTTGACGCCCGGGATGACCGGCAGCGCCGCCTTCAGCATCGACGGCAGTGCCGAGGGCTGGCCCTCGATCAGGCGCTCCACCGCGGCGTTCTTCGTCACGTCAGGCGCCCAGCATCATCTGGCCGCAGACGCGGACGACGTTGCCGTTGACGGCCGACGAGCCCGGGGAGGCGTACCAGGCGATCGCCTCGGCGACGTCGACCGGCAGACCGCCCTGGGCCATCGCGTTCATCCGCTGGCCGACCTCGCGGGTGGCGAACGGAACGGCGGCAGTCATCGCGGTGATGATGAAGCCGGGCGCGACGGCGTTGATGGTGATGTCGTTCTTCAGCGTCGGGGCGACCGCGTCGACGAAACCGATCACGCCGGCCTTGGAGGCGGCGTAGTTCGTCTGGCCCACGTTGCCGGCGATGCCCGCGATCGAGGAGACGCCGACGATCCGGCCGTTCTTGTTGATCAGGCCCTGCTCGAGCAGCTCGGCGGTGATCCGCTCGGGCGCCGAGAGGTTGACCGCGATCACCGAGTTCCAGCGGTCGTCGGCCATGTTGGCGAGCTTCTTGTCCCGGGTGATGCCGGCGTTGTGGACGACGATGTCGACCCCGCCGTGCTTCTCCTTGACGTGGTGCGCGATCCGCTGGGCCGCGTCCTTGCCGGTGATGTCCAGGGTCAGCTGGTCGCCGTCGAGCTCCTTCATCAGGACCTGGAGCTCACTGGCGGCCTGCGGTACGTCGATGCCGAGCACCGTCGCGCCGTCGCGGTGCAGCACCCGGGCGATCTGCTCGCCGATGCCGCGGGAGGCGCCGGTGACGATCGCGACCTTGCCGGCCAACGGCTTCGCCTGGTCGGTGACCTTGGCGGCCTTCTTGGTACCGGTGAGGCCCAGCCGGGCCACCTGGCCGGAGACGTAGGCGGACTTGGGGGAGAGGAAGAACGCGAGGGTGGACTCGAGGGTCGACTCGGCGCCGGGGGCGACGTACACCAGGTTCGCGGTGCTGCCGTTACCGATCTCCTTGCCGAGGGAGCGGGTGAAGCCCTCAAGGGCGCGCTGGGCGATCTGCTCGTCGGTGCTCCCGGTCTGGGTCGGGTTGGTGCCGATCACGACGACCCGGGCGCAGACCTTGAGACTGCGCAGCAGCGGGGTGAAGAACTCCTGGAGCGCGATCAGCTCCTCGGGCGAGCTGATCCCGGTGGCATCGAAGACGAGGCCCTTGTACTTCTCCTCCTTGCTCGCCGTACTGCCCGCTGCGAGGTGAACCGCAGCGATGCCAAGGTTGTCCAGGGCCGTGGTCAGCGTCTCGGTGAGCCGGCCGTGACCGCCGACGACCACGGTGCCGTCCACCAGGGGAGCACCTTCGGTGTAGCGGTCGAGCTTCTGCGGGCTCGGGAGGCCCAGGTTCTTGACGAACAGCTGGCCGATCGGGCTCTTGCTGAAGGACTGGTAGCGGTCGCTCATGGGTGATCCTTGCTTGACGTCAGGCGGGTGGAGGAAGCAGGTCGAGGGGAATCGACGGCCGATTGGCAGCGTTGCTCATGGAAATGTAACTTCAGGTGTAACTCAGTGTCCAAAAATCGTGACGTGCGCCTCAGGGCGTATCCATCCCAGATGTTACCTGCCAGTATTGGCAGACCGTCCCGTTGATCAGGAGTCCCGTTATGCAGGCCAAGACCCGCCGCGTCGCCGTTCTCGGTGGCAACCGCATCCCGTTCGCCCGCTCGAACAGCGTCTACGCAACCGCCTCGAACCAGGAGATGCTGACCGCCGCGCTCGACGGCCTGGTCGCCCGGTTCAAGCTCGAGGGTGAGCAGCTCGGCGAGGTCGCTGCCGGTGCCGTCCTGAAGCACTCCCGTGATTTCAACCTGACCCGCGAGGCCGTCCTCGACACCCGGCTGGCACCGGAGACCCCGGCGGTCGACCTGCAGCAGGCGTGCGGCACCGGCCTCCAGGCGATCATCTACGTCGCCAACAAGATCGCGCTCGGCCAGATCGACTCCGGTATCGGTGGCGGCACGGACACCACCTCGGACGCCCCGATCGCGATCGGTGAGCGTCTGCGCAAGAAGCTGATCAAGCTCAACAACGCCAAGACCAACGCTGACCGGGTCAAGATCCTGGCCTCGATCCGTCCGGGAGACGTCAGCCTGGCGATCCCGTCGAACGGCGAGCCGCGGACCGGACTGTCGATGGGCGAGCACCAGGCCCTGACCGCGCTGGAGTGGCAGATCACCCGCGAGGCCCAGGACGAGCTGGCCGTGAACTCGCACCACAACCTCTTCGCCTCGTACGAGGCCGGCTGGCAGGACGACCTGATCACGCCGTTCAACGGGATCGAGCGCGACACCAACATGCGCGGCGACTCCAAGCTGGAGAAGCTGGCCACCCTCAAGCCGGTGTTCGGCAAGGGTGAGGCGGCGACGATGACGGCCGCCAACTCCACGCCGCTGACCGACGGCGCCTCGGTGGTGCTGCTCGGGTCGGAGGACTGGGCCGCCGAGCACGGCCTCGAGCCGCTGGCGTACCTGGCTGACTACGAGACCGCAGCGGTCGACTTCGTGCACGGTGGCGAGGGTCTGCTGATGGCGCCGGCGTACGCGGTGCCGCGGATGCTCGCCCGGGCCGGGCTGACGCTGCAGGACTTCGACTACTACGAGATCCACGAGGCGTTCGCCTCGCAGGTGCTCTCGACGCTGGCCTCGTGGGAGGACCCGGTGTTCTGCAAGGAGCGCCTGGGCCTGGACGCGCCGCTCGGTTCGATCGACCGCAGCAAGCTGAACGTCAAGGGTTCATCGCTCGCCGCGGGCCACCCGTTCGCCGCGACCGGTGGCCGGATCGTCGCCAACGCCGCGAAGCTTCTCGCCGAGAAGGGTTCCGGCCGGGCGCTGATCTCGGTCTGCGCAGCGGGCGGCCAGGGCGTCGTGGCGATCCTGGAGCGCTGAATCCCAGCAACCTGAAGAACGCCCCCGGTGCAGCTGCACCGGGGGCGTTCTGCGTTCCCGGGTCTGTTTCGTCTCAGGCGGCTGATCGGCCGGTCGCGAGGGCAACCGCTGTGTCGGTGAGGAACTCGCGCACCTGCTCCCCGGAGACGTGCGAGATCGTCGGGATGCCGGGTGAGCTCTCCTTGACCAGCAGTCCGATCCGGGCGAGCTGGAGGGCTCCGAGTCCGGAGGCGTACATGTAGTTGGCGGCCAGCACGCTGTCCTGGTCCTTGAACTGGCCGCTGGCGATGCCCTCGTCGAGCGTCTCCTTGAGGGTGCGCAGGCACGCAGAGATCGCTCGACCGAGACGGAAGAGCGCGCCCTCGCTGACCTGCTCGAGCAGCTCGGGGCCGGGGCGGCGCATCAACGTCTGCGCGCAGTCGACGAAGGCGGGGTACTCCAGGCCGTAGTCGACGAAGGCGCCCACGACGGCTCGCAGGCGATCGGTGGTGGTAGCGGCGTCGGTGGCGGCGGCTGCCTCGAGGCGGGACTTCAGCTCTTCGAGGTAGCTCTCCACGGCGAGCGCGAAGAGTTCTTCCTTCCCGCTGAAGTGCCGGTAGATGATCGCCCGGTTGATACCGACCGCCCGCGCGATGTCATCGATCTGCGCGTCCCGGACGCCGGACTCGTCGAACAGCTGTCGGGTCGCGGCCAAGATCTGCTGCTCGCGCGCGCGCCGGCGCGCGGCTGCAGCGGACTGTCGGCTCGGGGTCGCCATGGTGGTGACTGTAGTGCAACTTCGGTTTACACACTTGTCGCATCAGGTATCCGTGGTCTCGGACCCGGTCGTGCGGCGCTGTCGCCCGTCGGTTGCGGGGCCCGGCAGACCCCGGGGCCCTACCTCTGCCAGGCTCGCACGCTCTCCAGAGTGTCCGCCTCGGCGGCGGACTTGTCCTCCCGGTATCGCAGCACCCGGGCGAAGCGGAGCGCGACCCCACCCGGGTAGCGGGTGGACCGCTGGACGCCGTCGAAGGCGATCTCCACGACCTGCTCGGGGCGCACCGTGACGACCCAGCCGTCGTCGGAGACCTGGAGCTCGCGGAACCGCTCGGTCTGCCACCTCAGCATCTCGTCGGTCATGCCCTTGAAGGTCTTGCCGAGCATGACGAACCCGCCGTCGGGATCACGTGCCCCGAGATGGATGTTCGACAGCATTCCGCGCCGGCGTCCGCTGCCGTGCTCGACCGCCAGGACCACCAGGTCCAGGGTGTGCCGCGGCTTGACCTTCACCCACGCGGCACCCCGGCGCCCCGCGGCGTACGGCGCGCCAGGGTCCTTGAGGATCACGCCCTCGTGGCCGCTGGCGACGACCCGGTCGAAGAACGCGACACCGGCGTCGGGGGCAGAGGCGTGGAGCCGTTCGGTTCGCAGCCCTGCGGGAACCAGGGCATCGAGCCTGGCCCAGCGGTCGGCGGCGGGGAGCTCGATCAACGACTCTCCCTGGTCGGCAAGGATGTCGAAGAAGAACGGCTGAGCGCCCTGTCCGGAGGCCGAGGACGTCGCGGAGGCGGTCTCCTGGAACGGGCGCGGCGAGCCGACCGCGTCGAGCACGAGGGCCTCCCCGTCGAGGACCAGCAGGTCGGACGGCAGGTCGCGTACGGCCTGGACGACCGCCGGCAGGCGGGCGCTGATCTCCTCGAGGCTGCGGGTGAAGATCAGGACGTCGTCACCGCGCTTGTGCACCTGGATCCGGATCCCGTCGAGCTTGGTGTCGACCACGACAGTCTCGGCACCGAGTGCAGCGACTCCCGCCCCGACGTCGGGCGCCGAGGAGGCCAGCATCGGTCTGATCGGGCGCCCGACCTCCAGCGTGAACAAGGCCAGTGCCTCAGCGCCGCCGGTCAGGGCGGCGACCGCGACAGGTCCCGTCGGGGCGCTGAACATCGCTGCCCGCCGCACGGCAGCCACCGGGACCCCGGCAGCTTCCGCGATCGCGTCGAGCATCACCGAGTCCAGGGCGCCTTGGCGTACGCCACCGGTGATCAACGCGCGCAGGAAGGCCTGCTCCTCGCTGGTGAGCGCGGCGAACAGGGCGGCTACCTGATCGGTGCGCCGGCCGGCGGAGCCAGGTCCGCCGAGGCCGGCGATCGCCTCCAGGGCCGCATCGACCTCGAGCAGGCTCAACGAGGGCTCCTGCGCCGCGGCAGGCAGGTCGCTCAGTCCTCGCCACCCGACACCGGTACGCCGCTGCGGCAGCGTCCCGGACAGGTACGTCGCAGCGAGCTCGACCTCCTCGATCTCGGTGGTGCCCAGCAGCTCGGCCAGCAGGTTTCGCTTCTCGATCCGGGATCGGGTCGCGGCGAGCGCGGCGGACGTGGCGGCCAGGTGGGCGAGCTGCATGGAGCCATCCTGCCCTGGGGGTACCGACAACTATCGTGAGGACCGTGAGCCCACCTGAGTCGCGCGTCTGGAAACCGGCGTGGCCGTGTCCGGTCGGGGCGGTCCTGGGGGTTCACCGACGCGGCGCCGGCGACCCGACGTACCGGATCCTGCCGGACGGATCCCACGTCCGGGCGATCCGGACGCCGCTCGGGCCTGCGTCCTTGCAGGTGTTCCCGCTCGACCTGGGCGGGGTCGTTCACGCCCGGGCCTGGGGGAGCGGTGCAGGTTGGGCGCTGGACGCGCTCCCGCAGATGCTCGGTGCGGACGACGACATCGCCGGCTTCGAGCCCCGGCACCCGGTCCTGGCAGCGGCCTGGAAGGCCCAACCGCACCGCAGGCTCGGCCGGACCGGCCTGGTCCTGGAGTCGTTGGTGCCGACGATCATCGAGCAGAAGGTCACCGGCCAGGAGGCCTTCGGAGCGTTCCGGGCTCTGGTCCAGCGGTTCGGCGAGTCGGCCCCGGGGGACTTCGGTCTGCGGCTGCAGCCGACTCCCGAGCAGCTGCGCGCGATCCCGTCCTGGGAGTGGCTGCGACTGCCGGTCGACGGTGGACGATCACGTCCCCTGCTGGGCGCTGCTCGGGTGGCGGCGTCCCTGGAGCGCGCGGGCGAGCAGTCCTTCGACGAGTTCGACCGACGGCTGCGCACCCTGCCGGGGATCGGGGTGTGGACCAGCGCCGAGGTGCGGGCGACGGCGCTGGGGGATGTCGACGCGGTCAGCTTCGGTGACTACCACGTGGCCAAGAACATCGGGTGGGCGCTGACGGGTGAGGCCGTCGACGACGACGGTCTGGCCGAGCTGCTCGAGCCCTACCGACCGCACCGGCACCGAGTGCAGCAACTGCTCGCGAACAGCGGAAGACCCCGGCGGGGGCCGCGGATGGCTCCGCGGACGCACCTGCCGGGGTCTTCCCGTTAGCGCTGGATCAGAGGATCCCTGATCAGATGAAGACGTAGCTGCTGGCCACACCGACGTGGATGTCGGCGCCGATCGGGAGGCCGAACTTCTTGGTCGACAGCGTGACCCGCAGACCGACCACGGCGGAGTAGCCGGGCTTGGTCAGCTGCTGGTTGATGTAGACCTGCCCGATCCCGAGGATGTAGATCTGGGTGTTCGGGGCCACGTTGATCGGGATCTTCTTGCCGGCGACCACCAGGTTGACCAGGTTCGTCGTGGCCTCGGCGACGTTGTCGGCCGCTGAGGTCGTGACATGGGCGGTCACGTCGACGGCATCCGCCTTGATCAGTCCGCCGAGCAGGTTGATCTTGGCGAGTCTCGCCCCGGTGGTGACGTCGGAGTAGCCCGGGATCGTCTTCGCGTTCGCCCGGGTCGTGATCGCACCGACCTCGGCGACCCCGGGGATGTTGGCAGCGGCGATGGTGACGCTGTACTCCTGGCCGTCGGTGCCGGTGGACGGCAGCATCACGATGCCGGTCGGCTGGGCGAGGACCTTGATGCTGTCACCGGCCGCGATCCCGGCAAAGGTGGCGTAGGCGAAGCCGCCCACGGCCGACGGGGTCGCGTTGTCACCGATCGGAACGATCAGAGCCTGGGTCGGGTTCAGCTTGATCTCGGCACCGGCGGGCGCCTGTCCCTGCTGCTTGAGCAGGGTCAGGTGCAGGGCGGTGCCCCTCGTGCGGACCGTCTTGCCCGGGATCGACTTGTCGACCCGCTGCTCGTTGATGACGACCTCGACCAGGCCCGGGATCTCGACCTTGGTGTTCGGCGGGACGTTGAGCGGGTAGGCCTTGCCGCCGATGGTCAGGCGGACGAAGGTGGTCGAGGTGCCGCCGTCGAGGCCGGCGGAGCTCGCGCTGGCGAACGAGGTGCTTTCGATCGCGTCCGCCTTGATGGCGCCGCCGAGCAGGCTGATGCCAGCGATCTTCACACCGGAGGTGATCTTCACGCCGTCACCGCTGGCCACCGCTTGCTGGCCGCTGGTGATGGCACCGAGGTCGACCAGGCCGGCAACCTGGACCGAGGCGACCGAGACCGAGGACTGGTTGGGCACAACCGAGTCGGAGAGGTTCGAGGACGCGGTGAGGCCCGAGCTGATGGTGCTGCCGAGGGCGGTGATCTGGCTGCCGCCGGACGAGCCCTGGTAGGTGTACTTCTGCGGGTCGGCGGCGCTGGCCGGCTGGGCGACGGCGGCGATGCCGGCGCTGGCGACGAGTGCTGAAACGCTGAGGAGGGATACAAGTCGGCGCACGAGGCACCTCCGTTGGATAGACGACGGGTTCGCCGAGGACGACCCGAGTGGGAGGAGTCCGAGTATGTCACTGATCCCGGTTGCCGACGAAACCGGGAGCGAGAAAGTAGGCAGTGGCGTATTCCCTTCTGTAAACCGCTGTGACAGTCTCCGTTACACAAATCGTGACCGGGGTGCGATGTGAAGGGGTTTCTGGTGACGCTACGTCCTGCTCTGCCGGCCTTCGGTCCGCTCACGCTCGAACGCCTGGTTGCGGAGCTGGTCGCCGGCCTGGACGCAGCACCCCCGGGGCCGACGGGCGTCCTGCGGGTCGAGGTCGTCACCGAGGACGACCAGGTGATCGGCTGGTCGCTGGGGTTCGGGCCGGACCGGGTGGCAGTCGTCGACGATCCCGCCGACGCTGCAGTGCGGATCCGGCACGATGACGCTCGGCGACTCGCGTCCGGGCACGCTGACGGGGCCTTGCTGTACCTCGGTGGACAGATCGAGGTCGTCGGCGACGAGCAGCTGGTCCTCGCCCTGGGCTCGGCGCTGCGCAACCCGGGTGACGGCCGGCCGCTGATCGATCCGGCTGCCCTGGACCCGGTGGCCGTCGCCACGGCGATCTCGCGGGTCGACCTGGACCACCTGTCCCGGGTGATGGCGGGCGGCTTTCGCGACGTCGTCCTGACCGAGGTCTTCGGTCGGCTCCCCGATTTCCTGATCGCCGAGAAGGCCCGCGGTGTCAGGGTCGCGATCATGTTCGAGGTGGAGCGGGACCACCCAGGTGAACCGGACCGGTACCTCGTCCGAGTGGCTGACGGCGTCTGCACCGTTCAGCCCGGTGCGCCAGCCGATGCCCCCGTCGACGCGACCCTGGTCCTGGCTGGGCACGAGCTCTTGTGCCTGGTGCTGGGGCGCCTGAATCCCGTGCGCGCAGTGCTCTCCGGACAGCTCCGGGTGCGTGGCCAGGTGCTCAAGGCGCTCGGTTTCAACGCGGTCATGCGGATTCCGGGAAACTGACAGTTGCCGTGATGACATCTTTACTGGCACAGTTCCGCTGCAATCGTCATGTGACCTGCGTAACTCTCCACGGCCAGCGCCGTTGTGAAGTCGTCGGACCACGATCGAGTAGGGGGAGGCAACGTTGAGCTCGTTAGCAGTTGCCGGTCGAGCAGGCATCGCCTCGATGAAGGACCGCACCCGCACCGGGGTGGAGACCAGCGGGAACCTCGTGGTTCTCGGGGTTGCTTCGCTGTGGGCCCTGATCACCGACATCGTGAGCCGCAGGTTCTCCTGGCAGGAGTTCATGCTGCAGGCCTGGTTCATGACCCGGGTCTCGCTGCTCCCGACGATCCTGGTCGCGATTCCGTTCGGCGTGATCACCTCGGTCCAGATCGGTGCCGTGGCCAACCAGATCGGTGCCACCTCGTTCAGCGGGGCCGTCAACGGGATCGGCGTCCTGCGCCAGGGCGCCCCGCTGGTCACGTCGTTGATGATCGCCGGAGCCGTCGGCTCGGCGATCTGCTCCGACCTCGGGGCGCGCAACGTCCGGGAGGAGATCGACGCCCTCAAGGTGATGGGCATCTCGCCAATCCAGCGCCTCGTGGCGCCTCGGATCCTGGCCTCCGCCGTCGTCGCGCTGCTCCTGACCGTCATCGTCGCCATGACCGCGATGACCACCGCGTTCATCATGAACGTCGGCAGCGGCACCATCTCGTCAGGCGCCTACCTCGACTCGTTCGTCAGCTTCTCCCGACCAGCCGACTTCGTCCTCGCTGAGATCAAGGCACTGGTCTTCGGGTTCATCGCGACCGTGGTCGCTGCGCACAAGGGCCTCAACGCCAGCGGTGGCCCCAAGGGCGTTGCCGACGCGGTCAACCAAGCCGTCGTCCTCAGTGTCATCCTGCTGGCCGGTACGAACGTGGCGATCACCCAGGCCTACGTGATGCTCTTCCCCCAGGGGTCGGTGTGAGCGCCCCGGCCCCGGAGCTGCCCGTGAAGGCGGCAGCGGAGGAAGCCCTACCGCCACGTCGACAGCCCTCCGACGTCCTGGTCGGTGCTCTGGACCGGGTGCTGACCAGCCTCGCCCAGGTCGGTGACTTCGGCACCTTCGTGTGGCAGACCCTGGCCTCGGTGCTCGCCACGGTCCGGCTCTACCACAAGGAAGTCCTGCGCCAGCTCAAGGACATCGCCTGGGGCAGTGGCGCGATCATCGTCGGTGGCGGCACGATCGGCGTGATGATCCTGCTGGCGCTGTCCGCCGGCACCTCGCTCGGGATCGAGGGCTTCAGCGGTCTGGAGATCATCGGCCTGGCCCCGCTGACCGGCTTCATCTCGGCCAGCGCCAACACCCGTGAGCTGGCGCCGATCATCGCCGCGCTCGCGCTGGCCTCGCAGGTCGGCTGCCGGTTCACGGCCCAGCTCGGGTCGATGAAGATCTCCGAAGAGGTCGACGCCCTCGAGGTGATGGCGATCCCTCCGATGCGCTACCTGGTCACCACCCGGGTGATCGCCACCAGCATCGCGATCCTGCCGCTGTACCTGATCGGGCTGATCGGCTCGTACATGGCCTCGATGTTCTCGGTGGTCGTCATCTTCGGCCAGTCGCCGGGCCAGTACGACCACTACTTCTCCACCTTCATCCTGGGCCGCGACGTCTTCCTCTCGGTGATCAAGATCCTGGTCTTCGCGACGGCCGTCACCCTGGTTCACTGCTGGTACGGCATGCGCGCTTCCGGCGGCCCGCAGGCCGTGGGCGAGGCCACCGGACGGGCGATCCGGGCGAGCATCGTGCTCGTCGTCATCCTCGACATGATCATGACGCTGCTCTTCTGGGGCGGCGACTCCGGCTTCAGGGTCTCGGGGTGATGAGGATGGCCAAGGCAACTGAACGTCGGGTCCTGACCCGCGCCGACCTCGCCAAGCGCGGCCTCGTGGTCGTGATGGCGGTGTCGGTGCTGCTGAGCCTGCTGTTCCTGCGCTCGACCGGAACCTTCGGCGGTCCTGCGCGGTTGGAGGCACAGCTGGCCGACGCGGGCGGCTCGCTCGGCCAGGACGCTGACGTCAAGGTGCGCGGCGTGATCGTGGGCAAGGTGACCGGCATCGACCGCGGTCCCGAGTCCGGGGTCCGGGTCAAGCTCTCCATCCCCGGCGACCAGCTGGACATGATCCCGGCCAACGTGGTTGCTCGGATCCTGCCCGCCACGGTCTTCGGGACGTCCTTCGTGGATCTGACCACGAACGGCAGGACGTCCAGCGGGATCCTCCGGGCCGGAGCGGTCATCCCGGCCGACAGCACCCAGGGAACCCTGGAGCTGCAGCAGGCGCTCGACGACATCGACGTCCTGGTGAAGGCCGTCGGGCCGGCCGAGCTGGCCTCGGCCATCGGCTCCGCAGCGCAGGCGCTCAAGGGCCGGGGCGAGAACATCGGCGCCAGCATCGACCTGGCCAATTCCTACTTGCGCAAGCTGAACCCGAAGCTCCCGCTCGCCCGCCAGGACCTCCGCAAGCTGGTCCAGAACCTCGAGATCGCCCGCGACGTTGCGCCCGACCTGCTCCAGGCGACCGATGACGCCCTGGTGGCAGCGCGGACGATCGTCGACCAGCAGGCCTCGCTGGCCACGTTGATCACCGGCGGCACCGCGTTGACCGCCCAGGCCGACGCCTTCCTCTCGGCGAACCAGCGGCAGCTGATCAGGTTCATCCAGAACTCCGCTGTCCTGCTCGACACGGTCTACGCGAACCGGTTCAACGGGATCACCGGCTCGATCCTGACCAACCGGATGCTGAACGCGAAGCTGAGCACCGTGGTGTCGAACGGGTTCATCAATGCCTCGACGTCGTTCATCACCGCCGTACCGCCCTACTACACGGCCGCTGACTGTCCCCGCTTCGGTTCGGCCCGCGGGAACAACTGCTCGGGTCTGGGCCGAGCCAGCGTGGGTTCCATGTTCGACGGGAGCGCACGATGATCGCCGGGTTCCGTTCCATCGTCATCAAGTTCACGGCGTTCGCGGTGATCTCGGTCCTGCTCGGGGTGCTCCTGGTCAACACCATGCTCAACGGGCTCAAGGGCGACACCGCGACGTACACCGCCGACTTCATCGACGTCGCCGGGCTCCGGGTCGGTGACGACATGCGGGTGGCCGGGGTGCGGGTAGGCCGGGTCCAGGCGATCGACATCACCGAGCAGGGCGCCGCCGTCACGTTCGACCTGGTCGAGGACCAGCCGATCCTGGACACCACCAAGATCGTGATGCGCTACCAGAACCTGCTCGGTCAGCGGTACCTCGCCCTGGTGCAGTCCGGCGAGGCCGGCGCTGTCCTGAAGCCCGACTCCGTCGTCCCGATCGCCCGGACCAGCCCGGGCTTCGACCTCACCGAGCTGCTGAACGGGTTCCGGCCGCTGTTCGAGGCGCTGCGACCCGACGACGTGAACCGGTTGGCGAACTCGTTGATCCAGGTCCTCCAGGGTGAGGGCGGCACCATCGAGTCGCTGCTCCAGCAGACCGGCACCCTGACCAACTTCCTGGCCGACCGCGACCAGCTGGTCGGTCAGGTCCTGAACAACCTGACGCCGGTCCTGCAGAACATGGCCGGGCAAGGCACCGAGCTGCGTGCAACCGTGGTCGAGCTGAAGTCGCTGATGACCGGCCTCGCCCAGGAACGTGACTCGATCGGTGACTCGATCGACGGGGTGAGCCAGCTGATCGGCTCGACGTCGGGTCTGCTCGAGGACCTCAAGGTGCCGACCGTGGCCGCGGTGAAGAACTTCCGAGAGGTGATGGCTCTGTTCCTGGCCAACAAGGAGAGCTTCGTCTCGGCGATCGGCTCCTTCGGGACCACGCTTGCCGCCCTGGGGCGCGCCAGCTCCTACGAGAGCTCGGTGAACATCTACCTCTGCTCGGTGATCCTCAAGCTCGGACCGCTGCAGCAGAACCTCAACGGGTCCGGCAACGGCCCGTGGTCGGAGGTGTGTCGATGAGTGGCGTGAGGCGTGTTGCCGGTCCGTTGGAACGGCGGGCCGACTGGCTGGCCGAGAAGGGCGCGGCCCTGGCCCGGAACCCGTTCCGGATCGGCGTGATCGCACTCTCCTTCGGCGCATTCGTGGTGCTGGCAGTGATCGTGACCACCCTGGTCTCGTTCGGGACCAAGTCCTACACCGCGATCCTGGAGCAGACCGCCGGGCTCCGGGTCGGTGAGGACGTCGAGGTCCACGGGGTTCCGGTCGGGTCGGTGAAGTCGATCGAGCTCGACGGCAACCGGGTCCGGGTCGGTTTCGTGATGAACGGCGACATCAAGGTCGGGAACCAGAGCAAGGCCGCGGTCAAGGTCGCGACGCTGCTGGGCACCCACTACCTGGCCGTCGAACCTGCCGGCGACGGCCAGATCGGCACCATTCCGATCGAGCGGACGTCGGTCCCGTTCAACCTCCAGGACGTGCTGGAGAAGGGGACCGGGAACCTCGAGAAGCTCGACCCGGTACTCCTGGCCAAGGCACTGACCGAGACCAGCAAGACCCTCACGGCGACCAGCCAGAACATCGGTCCGGCACTCACCGGGATCGCCCGGCTCTCCGAGGCCGTCGAGAAGCGCAGCGACCAGACCGGCGACCTGCTCGCCGCCGCCCGGAGCGTCACCGACCAGCTCTCGTCGAGCAGCGCCGACATCGTCTCCCTGATGAAGCAGTCGAACCTCGTGCTCGAGGAGATCACCTCCCGTCGGGCAGCGATCCACAGCCTGTTGGTGGAGACGACGAGCCTGGCCTCGAGCCTCGACCAGATCATCGACCGGACCCGGGCCGACATGGGCCCGGCGCTGCGCCAGCTCAACCAGGTGATCGCGATCCTGCGCTCCCAGGAGGGAACGCTGAAGGACGTGATGGACTCGATGGCTCCGACCGTTCGGTACCTGGCCAACGCCACCGGCAACGGTCCCTGGGGCGACCTCTGGTTGCAGGAGCCGGCGCTCCCGCCGGACGACCTCAGCTGCCGGACAGGGGGGTGCTGAGATGAAGCGTCTGCTGTCCTGCGGCCTCCTGATCGCCCTCGTGGTCGGCTTCACCGGCTGCGCACCCGCCGGCATCGGGAAGGACAAGATCACGATCACGGCGTTGCTGACCGACTCCGCCGGTCTGTTCGTCGGCAACGACGTCGGCATCCTCGGAGTCACGGTCGGCAAGGTCACCGACATCACGCCGGCCGGACCCAACGTCCGGGTCACCCTGGAGGTGGACGGCGACCAGTCGATCCCGGCCGATGCCGGTGCCGTGGTGGTGGCCCGCTCGGTCGCGACGGACCGGTACGTCGAGCTGACACCGGTCTACAGCGCCGGTCCGAAGATGGGCGACGGGGCTGTCATCGACGCCGCCAAGACCCGGACGCCGGTCGACTTCGACGACGTGCTGGCCGCCCTGAACACCTTCGCCACCGGGATCGCGGGATCCAAGGAGACCCAGAACGCGA
This sequence comes from Propionibacteriales bacterium, assembly GCA_026392455.1. GTDB lineage: Bacteria > Actinomycetota > Actinomycetes > Propionibacteriales > Nocardioidaceae > Marmoricola. The sequence goes on from JAPLCB010000004.1 coordinate 562,854, forward strand.
TCAAGAACATCCTGAAGTCCGGCTCGGGTGCCCTCGAGGGCAAGGGTGACGACTTCAACCGCGCGATCACCGCTCTCGGCGGTGCGGTCAACTCCGTCTCCGAGCAGCGCGGCAACATCACCGCCACGGTCAAGTCCCTGGACGTGCTGACCGGCTCCATCGCCGCCAACCAGCAGCTGGCCCGTGAGTTCATCACCCAGGTCAGCAAGGCCAGCACCCTGCTCGCGGGGGAGCGCCAGAACTTCCAGGCCGCGTTGCGTTCGCTGAGCGCTGCCGTCGCCTCGGTCGCGGACTTCGCGGACACCAACCGGCAGCAGCTGGTCTCCGCGCTGTCCGAGAGCGGTGGGCTGATCCAGTCGGTCCTGACCAAGAAGGACCGGCTCACCGAGATCCTCCGGGTGATGCCGCTGACGCTGCAGAACCTCGGGAACATCTACGACGACGGCAGGCTCCGGGTGCGGGTCGATCCCTTGGCGATCACACCGATCGGGGGGCTGACCAGCCAGCTCTGCTCGGCCACGCCGACCCAGTTCTGCGCGGCCTTCGGTCCGTCCCTGCTCAACCTGCAGAACCTGCTCGGTCTGTTGGGAGCGGGACGATGAGGACGCTGGTGCTCACCCGGTCCGCTACTGCGGTTGCCGGAGCGGTGGGTCTGCTGCTGGTCGCCGGCTGCGGGCCGACGATGCGTGACGTGCCGCTGCCCGGTACCGGGGTCAGCGGAGACAGCATCACGGTCAAGGTGCAGTTCGACGAGGCCCTGAACCTGGCCAAGGGAGCCTCGGTCAAGGTGAACGGGGTCGACTCCGGCAAGGTGCAGTCGGTCAGCGCGAAGGACTTCAAGGCCGTCGCCGTCCTCGACGTCCGGACCTCGGCCCGGATGCGCACCAATGCCACCGCCCGGCTTCGCTACACCACGCCGTTGGGCGAGCTGTTCGTCGACGTGAGCAACCCCGACCAGGGTGACCTGATCAAGGACGGCCAGGAGCTGGCGAAGAGGAACGCGAGCACAGCTCCGACCGTCGAGGACGCCCTGGCGTCGGCGTCCCTGCTGATCAACGGCGGCGGTCTGAACCAGCTCCAGACGGTCACCGACGAGCTGAACGCGGCTGTCGGCGGACGCGAGGACGGCATCCGCGAGCTGATGCGGAACGCCAACACCTTCCTGACCGAGGCGAACGCGACGACTGGCGACATCGACGCCGCGCTCCGAGCGCTGGCAGGCTTGTCGAAGGTGCTCAACGACAACAAGAGCACCATCAGCGCCGCGATGACCCAGATCCGGCCGGCGGTACGGGTGCTCCGCGAGAACACCCCGGAGTTCACCGCGCTGCTGGCCAAGCTCGCCGAGTTCTCCGGCACGGCGAACGACGTGGTCGGGAAGACCCGGGCCCAGGTCCTGCAGATGGTCCGCCAGATCACGCCCGTGATGCAGGAGTTCCTGGCCTCCAAGAACGACCTCGGACCGTCGTTCGACGCGCTGACCAACCTCAGCAAGCTGTTCGCGATCGCCGTACCGGGGGACTACGTGAACATGAAGCTCACCTTGGAGCTCGACCAGATCGGGCTGCCCAACATCCTGGGCCCCGGAGGGGGCGGTTCCACCGGAACGCCCGGAGGGCTGCTGGGCGGGCTACTCGGGGGCGGCTCCGGTGGCAGTGGTGGAGGCGGTGGTTCAGGCGGTGGCTTGGGCATGCTCGGTGACGTGCTCGGCGGCCTGTTGGGAGGCACCAAGTGACGTTCGCAGCGAAGATGACGGGCTTGCTCCGAGACCGGCTCTGGCAGAGCTTCTTCGGCGTGGTCCTGGTCCTGCTGATCACGGTCAGCTACTTGTTCAACTCGGTGCTGGACACCCCGCTCCTGGGCGGCACCAAGGTCGTCAAGGTGGAGATGCCGGCCACGGGCGGTCTCTTCGAGGGATCGGCCGTGACGTATCGCGGGGTCAAGATCGGGAAGGTCCGGACGATCGAGCTGACCGACACCGGCGTGGTCGCGACGATCGGGATCACCACCTCCGACGACATCCCGGTGGCCTCGGTGGCCAAGGTGCGCAGCCTGTCACCGGTGGGTGAGCAGTACCTCGACTTCCAGCCCCGGACTGACTCCGGGCCGTACCTCAAGGACGGCTCGGTGGTTCCCGCGACCGCCACCGACCTGCCCAAGACCCTCGCGTCGACCGTGATCGCGGTCAACAAGGTGCTCGACCAGGTCGATGCCGACCAGCTGCGCACGTTGCTGACCGAGCTCAGCACCGGACTGGCTGGTACCGGCGAGGACCTCGGGAAGCTGGTCGACCAGGGGCAGGTGCTGCTGACCGACCTGGACGCGCTCTGGCCCGAGACCGACCGGCTGCTCACCAACGGCAACGCGGTCCTCGACATCGTCCCGTCCCGGGCTACCGAGATCCGCGACCTGGCGAGCAACGCCAAGCAGTTCGCGGCGTTCCTGAGGAGCTACGACCCTGAGCTGCGTCGTACGCTCGACGCGGCGCCGGGACAGATCACCCAGCTCCAGGCCCTGGTCAAGGACGCTGCCGCCGTGCTGCCGGGCTTCCTCGAGCAGTCCGTCCCGTTCTCCGACATCTTCCGTTCGTACTCCCCGCACTTCGGGGCGCTGTTGGCGAACTACGGACCCGGGTTGGGAGTCCTCGGGAAGGCGGTCCGCAACGGGACCCTGTACATCGCCGGTATCCCGCAGCGGCCGACGAAGTGCGACTACGACACGCCCCGTCGTGATCCAAAGAACCCGGTCCAGCGTCCGCTGGTCACCGACCAGCACTGCCCGGCCTCCACCCCGAACCAGCAGCGCGGAGCCGGGCACGCCCCGGGTCCGGTCGAGTGAACGCAGTCCTTCGGCTGAGCACCACCGGGTGGCGGGCGGTGGCGGTCGCACTCGCGGGCGTCGTGGTCGCCTTGTCGGTGGGTCTGGGCTTCGCGCTCCAGGCGGACCAGGAGGGCGGAACGCGTGGTACCGGGACCCAGGGCTCGGCCGCGACCCTCCTCGCTGCCCAGGCCGACGCCGAGAAGGCGGCCCGTGCTGCGGCGATCAACCTCACGACCTACGACTACCGCACCCTCGACACCGACTTCGACTGGGTCGTGGTGGCCGGCACCGAAGCGTTCCGGGCCCGCTACGCGGAGGTCAGTGCCCCGACCAAGCGGTACGTGGCCGAGTTCAAGGTGCGCGCGGAGGGCAGTGTCGACCAGGCCGCCGCAACGGCGCAGGACGCTGACCACGTCACCGTCCTGCTGTTCGTGGACCAGACCCTGACGACTGCGGCTGGCTCCGAACGCCAGCTGGCCAACCCCCGGGTGCGGATGCAGATGGTCCGCTCCGGCGGCCGCTGGCTGGTCGACGACGTCGCCGTGCGCAACCTGGTGGCCCAGTAACGCCGCACCTGTTCAGCGTGGTGGGTCGGGGACCACCCGCAACGTCATCAGCGTGGTGGCGAGCATGTCGTAGTGCCCGATCAGCAGGAGCAGCTCCAGCGCGGTCCGGTCGTCGTACGCCGCCGTCAGAGCGGTCCAGGACGCGTCGCTGAGGTCACGGGTGCCGATCAGCTCCTCCGCGGTGGCCATCAGCAGCCGCTCGTGACCCTGCCATCCGTCCGCGGACGACCCTGTCGTGATGCGCTCGACGTCGCTGGCAGTGACCCCGGCCCGTCTGCCGAGCCGGACGTGGTGGCTGAACTCGTAGTCGCACCCGCGCAGGCAGGCGACCCGGAGGATCACCATCTCGGTCTCCCGACGAGGAAGCTTGCCTCCCGGCATCAGCTTCCCGGCGAAGTGCAACCATCCCCAGAAGAGACCGCGTCCGCGACCGAGAGTGGTGAAGATCGCCGGGGGAGCGGTGCCGGTCGCGCGGCCGGCGACCCGGGAGAACGCCCAGATCGCGGGGCCCAGCTCGCGCAGGCCCCCGGGAGCGATGCGCGGCGCGCTCACACGTCCTCGCGAACGGCGCGACCGACGTCGGGCAGGGCCCTGTTGGCGACTCGGTTCATCGCCGTCATCGCGACCGCGTACCCCGGCGGGAAGTAGCGTTGAGCGAGGTGGGCGACCCGGATGTCGGGTGAGGTGTAGACCCAGTACTTGTTCTTCCGGATCCCCCACAGGATCGAGGAAGCCGCTTGCTCGGGCGTCACGGCACGCTTCTTGAAGTGGGCCTGGAGCTTGCGGAACTGCGGGCTGGCGTTGTCGACGCCGGCGATGCTGACCGTCTCGGTCAGCCCGGTGTCGACACCCCCCGGGCAGACCAGGCTGACGCCGATCCGGTGCCGCGCCAGGTCGAAGCGCAGGACCTCCGAGACTCCGCGCAGGCCGAACTTGCTGGCCGAGTACGCCGCGTGCCACGGCATCCCGATGATGCCGGCCGCGGACGACACGTTGACGACGTGGCCGCCCCGCCCCGCGTCGATCATCGGGGGAACCAGGTACTCCAGGACCGAGATCGGACCGAGGAGGTTCACGTCGACGACCCGTTTCCAGGTGCTGTGCGGCATCGCCGTGATGGTCCCCCAGGAGGCGATCCCGGCGATGTTCATCACCACGTCCATCGAGCCGTGGTCGGCCGTGATCTCGGTCGCCATCGCCCGGACCGCCTCGTGGTCGGCGATGTCGACCGGCGAGGCGTAGGCGACCTCGCCGCCGGACCCGGTGATCTCGGCGACCACGTCGATCAGGCCCTGCTGGTTCACGTCGGTCAGGAACAGCACGGCGCCTTCGCGTGCAGCCCGCAGCGCGACAGCCCGGCCGATACCACTGGCCGCGCCGGTGAGGAAGACGGACTTTCCGCGCAGGTCGCGGACCGGGGGTCGGAGCATGCTCCGACCCTAGCGATTCCCTGGCCCGCGGAGATCCTTCTGCGGGAGGAGAGTCAGAGCAGGTGGCGCAGCGGGTTCAGCACGGCCTCGGTGAAGCGGCGGTGGATCCCGCGGGAGTTCCAGTCCCGACGGGCGAGGTGCGAGCACTGCTCGAGGTCGGAGAGGAAGATCGCCTCCATCACCTTGGCCATCTCCGGATCGATGAACTCGACGTTGATCTCGTAGTTCCCGGACATGCTCAACCGGTCGATGTTGGCGGTGCCGACGGTCGACCAGTTGCCGTCGATGGTGGCGGTCTTGGCGTGCACCATCGCGCCCTCGAACCGGTGGATGCTGACGCCGGCCTCGAGAAGCTGTCCGAAGTAGCCGCGGGAAATCCAGTCGGCGACGACGTGGTTCGACGTCCGGGGAAGCAGGATCTTGACGTCGACCCCGCGGCGGGCGGCGGTGGTCAGGGCGTCGACGAAGTCCTGGTCGGGGATGAAGTAGGCGTGGGTCATCCAGATGTTGCGCCGGGCCCGGTTGATCGCTTCGAGGTACATCGACCGGATCGGGAACATCCACTGCTTGGGCAGGTTCCGGTGCAGCCGGATCCGCGGCTCCCACTCGGCGTCGCCGGCTTCGAGGAGCAGCGGGCGCCTGCCGTTGCGGTGGTCGTTCCAGAAGTCCGCGAACGATCGCTTCAGGTCCCAGACGCCGGGGCCGGTGATCCGGCAGTGGGTGTCGCGCCACTCGGTCGCGTAGGAGCTGCCGATGTTGAAACCGCCGACGAAGGCGACGGCGTCGTCGACGACCAGGACCTTGCGGTGGTCCCGGCCGTAGCGGCGGATGTCGAAGAACCGCCAGCCAGCGTTGTAGACCGGGTACTTGAGCACCCGCAACATCTTGGAGAACCGCTTGAACCGGGGGTCCACGACCAGGTTCGCGAACTCGTCGTAGATCGTGTAGACCTCCACGCCGCGCTCGGCCGCTGCCGTCAGGGCGTCCTTGAAGCGTTCGCCGGTCTCGTCGCCCTTCCAGATGTAGGTCTCGAACAGCACCTGGCTGCGAGCCGACTCGATGGCCGCGAGCATGTCCTCGTAGAGATCGACCCCGTTGGTGTAGGTGGTCACGGTGCCGGCGCCGATCTGGACGTCCTGGGGCGGCAGGGTGGTGAACGGTTGCGGCTTCTTGCCTCGGCGGCGCCAGGAGTCGACCAGGGTCAGGGAGGCCGCGAGCACCAGCTGGACGCCGAGGACGGTGAGCAGGGACCGCCGCAGCAGCGGCCAGATCTCGCGACCGGCGGCGAGAAGGGTCTTCCGGGGTCTGCTCACAGGTCGAGGTTAGCGAGTCCCTGGCCTTGTCGGTGGCACCGCCTAGGCTCTCCCCATGCGTCCTGTCACCGATCTCGAGCGCCGGGTGGCTCCTTTCAAGGTCACCTCCGACTACCAGCCAGCCGGCGACCAGCCGACGGCGATCGCCGAGATCGACAAGCGGATCAACGCCGGCGTCCAGGACGTCGTGCTTCTCGGCGCCACAGGGACCGGCAAGACCGCCACGGTTGCCTGGGTCTCCGAGCAGCTGCAGCGCCCGATGCTGGTGATGCAGCCGAACAAGACCCTCGCGGCCCAGTTCGCCACCGAGCTGCGCCAGCTGATGCCCGACAACGCGATCGAGTACTTCGTCTCGTACTACGACTACTACCAACCCGAGGCGTACATCCCGCAGACCGACACCTTCATCGAGAAGGACTCGTCCATCAACGAGGAGGTCGAGCGGTTGCGGCACTCGGCGACCAACTCGTTGCTGACCCGCCGCGACGTGATCGTGGTCTCGACCGTGTCCTGCATCTACGGTCTCGGCACCCCGCAGGAGTACGTCGACCGGATGCTGCGGCTCAAGGTCGGAGCCGAGATGGACCGCGACCAGGTGCTGCGGCACCTCGTCCAGATCCAGTACACCCGCAACGACCTCGCCTTCACCCGCGGGACCTTCCGGGTCCGCGGAGACACCCTGGAGATCTTCCCGGTCTACGAGGAGCACGCAGTCCGGGTCGAGTTCTTCGGTGACGAGATCGAGCGGTTGATGACGCTGCACCCGATCACCGGCGAGGTCATCACCGAGGACAACGAGCTCTACGTCTTCCCGGCCACCCACTACGTCGCCGGCCCGGAGCGGATGGAGCGCGCGATCGCCGGTATCGAGGCGGAGCTCGAGGAGCAGCTGGGGGTCTTCGAGCGCCAGGGGAAGCTGTTGGAGGCTCAGCGGCTACGGATGCGGACCACCTACGACATCGAGATGATGCGCCAGGTCGGGTCCTGCTCGGGTATCGAGAACTACTCGATGCACATCGACGGGCGGAGCCGTGGCAGTGCCGCCAACTGCTTGCTGGACTACTTCCCCGAGGACTTCGTGCTGGTGGTCGACGAGTCCCACGTGGCGATCCCGCAGATCGGTGGGATGTACGAGGGCGACATGTCCCGCAAGCGGAACCTCGTGGACCACGGCTTCCGACTGCCCAGTGCGATGGACAACCGGCCCCTGAAGTGGGAGGAGTTCCTCGAGCGTGTCGGCCAGACGATCTATCTCTCGGCCACGCCGGGCGACTACGAGATCGCCAAGGGTGGTGGCGTCGAGAACGCGGTCGAGCAGATCATCCGACCGACCGGCCTGATCGACCCCGAGGTGATCATAAAGCCGACCAAGGGGCAGATCGACGACCTGATCAGCGAGATCAACCTGCGCACCGAGAAGAACGAGCGTGTACTGGTGACCACCCTGACCAAGAAGATGTCCGAGGACCTCACCGACTACCTGCTGGAGAACGGCATCCGGACGCGCTACCTGCACTCCGAGGTCGACACCCTCAAGCGCATCGAGCTGCTCCGCGACCTTCGACTGGGTTTGTACGACGTCCTGGTCGGGATCAACCTGCTCCGCGAGGGACTCGACCTGCCCGAGGTCTCGTTGGTGGCGATCCTCGACGCCGACAAGGAGGGCTTCCTGCGCTCGGACAAGTCGTTGATCCAGACGATCGGGCGGGCGGCCCGCAACGTGTCCGGCCAGGTGTTCATGTACGCCGACAAGATCACGCCCTCGATGGAGCGCGCGATCGACGAGACGAACCGGCGCCGCGCCAAGCAGGTCGCCTACAACACCGCCCACGGGGTGGATCCGCAGCCGTTGCGCAAGAAGATCGCCGACATCTCCGCGATGCTCGCCCGGGAGGACGAGAACACCGACGAGCTCCTGGCCACCTGGGGCGGGATGGACGCCAAGTCCAAGAAGGCCCCGGTTCCGGGCCTGTCGAAGCTCAAGGCGACCAACCCGGACCTCGCGGGTCTGCCCTCGGCCGACCTGGCCGAGCTCGTCCAACAGCTCACCGAGCAGATGCATGCCGCGGCGGCGGAGCTGCAGTTCGAGGTCGCCGCACGGATCCGCGACGAGGTCTCGGACCTCAAGAAGGAACTGCGTCAGATGATTGAGGCCACGAAGTAGCTCGTTCGCCGTACGATGCTTCCACAGGATTGGGAGAGGTCCTGAAGTACGGGGGAGGCAGGATCGTGTCCGGCTACAGGTCTGTGGTGAACCCGACCCGAGCGGTGGCCGTGCTGGTCGGCCTCCTGGCCGTGACGGTGCTGGTCCTCCTCGGCACCCGGATCTTCGGGGCCGACGGTTCCTCGGTGGGCGACGAGGTCGCCGCAGCGCAGATGGCTGCCGAGGGCAACACCCCGCAGCAGGTTGCCCAGGAGGCGACGCTGGCGTTCCTGGACGTGGACTACCGCGACATGGCGCCGCGTATCGACCGCGTCCTGGCGGTGGCGACCGGGAAGTTCCACGACGAGTACCAGGCCGCCGAGGCGAGCCTGGTGGCCGGAGCCAAGGAGGGGCAGGCCGTCTCCACCGGTGAGGTGAGGCAGATCGGGATCGCGGAGTCCACGACGAGCACGGCGAGGGTCCTCGTCGCTGCCGACAGCCAGGTGTCCAACAAGCTGATCGAGGCCGCGAAGGCGAAGGGCCAACCCGTCGACGACACCCGTAACTACCGGATCCAGGTGGACCTGGTGCTGCTGGACGGCCGCTGGCTGGTCCGCGACCTGAGGTTCGTCCCGTGACCGGCCGCGCACCGGACCAGCGGGCCTGTCCGTTCTGCGCCGCGGAGATCCTGGCGGCAGCGGTCAAGTGCCCGTCGTGCCGTGCTGACCTGCCCGACCCGGCTCCCGGGACCGCGAGCGCCAGGATCTTCACGTCCGGTGAACCGCAACCAGATCCCGGCCTTCGCCAGGACAGCCCGGAGCCTTCTGCCGGTCTGCCAAGCGCTCGCTCCGGATCGCCGGCCCGCGTGCTGGTCGGGCTGGTGGTGGCGGCCCTCGTGCTGGCGGCCGGGTCGGTCTGGTTGCTGGTCTCTGACGGCGACGACGGGGCGGCTCGCCCGGCGGCGTACACCTCAGCGGGTCCGGGGCCGGTGGTCGTCCCCGGTTCGACGGGTGCCGGCGTGCCCGCCGACGACCCCGCCGTCGCCCAGGCACGCGCGGCTGCCTCCCGCCACGCGGTGGCCGTGCTGTCGTACGACTACCGGACGTTGGCCCGGGACCAGCGCAGCGCGCACGCCGTGATGTCGTCGGACTTCCGGGTCGAGTACGACAAGGTGATGCGCCAGACCGTACCGAGGGCGACGAGGGGCAAGCTGGCCCTGAAGGCGACCGTGGTCGCTTCCTCGCTGGTCGCCCTTGATCCTGATCGCGCGATGGCGCTGTTGTTCGTCAACGCCGTGACCACGGCGAAGGACTCGCCGGAGCGTCAACTGAATCAGAACCGGGTCCTGATGACGATGACACGACAGGATGGTGCCTGGATCGTGTCGCAGATCGAGGCGTTCTGATAAATTAGAACAGGTTCCACTTCCTGGAGCCGACCTGCCTGGAAGGACGATGTGGTGTCGCTGACCCACCAGACTCAGCTCCATCAGACTGATGTACTCATTGTCGGAGCCGGACCCGCGGGTCTGTTCGGTGCCTACTACGCAGGCTTTCGGGGGATGTCGGTCACCCTTGTCGACTCGCTGCCCGAGCTCGGTGGGCAGGTCTCGGCCCTGTACCCGGAGAAGGCCATCCTGGACGTGGCCGGTTTCCCGACGGTCAAGGGACGGGAGCTGATCAGCTCGTTGGTTCAGCAGGCGTCCAGCGCCAAGCCGACCTACCTCCTCGACGTCACCGCGAACGCCCTCACCGTCGGTGACGACAGCGTGGTCATGGGCCTCGACGACGGCACCGAGATCGAGGCCAAGGTGGTCGTGATCACCGCGGGGATCGGCAAGTTCACGCCACGTCCGCTCCCGGCCGGCGACGGCTGGGAGAACCGGGGCCTGGTCTTCTTCGTGCCCTCGTTCGACGAGTACGTCGGCAAGGACGTCGTGATCGTCGGCGGCGGAGACAGTGCCTTCGACTGGGCCCACCAGCTCGAAGGGATCGCGAACTCGATCGTGCTGGTGCACCGTCGGGACCAGTTCCGTGCCCACCAGGCCACCATCGATGCGGTCCTCGCCGGCACGACCGAGGTGATCACCAAGGCCCAGGTCACCCGGTTGAGCGGTGCCGACGTCGTCGAGCAGGTCGAGATCACCCTCGCTGACGGTGAGGTGATCACCCGACCGGCCCAGGCGGTTGTCGCGGCGCTGGGATTCGTGGCGGACCTGACCGCGATGAAGGAGTGGGGCCTGGAGTTCGACAAGCGTCACATCCGGGTCGACAGCAGCACCCGGACCAACCTCCCGCGGGTCTTCGCCGCGGGCGACATCACCGAGTACGACGGCAAGGTGCGTCTGATCGCGGTCGGCTTCGGTGAGGTCGCGACTGCGATCAACAACGCAGCACCACTGATCTTCCCCGACCAGGGAGTCTTCCCGGGTCACTCCAGCGAAGGCTCCTGAGCTCTCGCATCCCCCTTTCCCGCACACCGGAACAGCCATCCCTGGAGGAACTGCATGAAGATCAAGGTTGACTTCGACCTCTGCGAGTCCAACGCCCTGTGCGAGGCGCTCGCCCCCCAGAACTTTGAGATCGACGACGACGACTTCCTCCAGATCATCGAGGAGAACGTCACCGACGAGAACCGCGACGCGGTCGCCCAGGCGATCGCTGCGTGCCCGAAGTCCGCGATCAGCCTCGTCGAAGACTGACGGCGCAGACCAGTACCTCACCCTCGCCCGGGCCGGTCACGGACCGGCGGTTCAACCCACACCACCAGAAAGCGCTGCTCGCATGCCTGAAATCACCGACGGACTCTCCCTCGACGGCCGCGTGGCCATCGTCACCGGCGCCGGAGCCGGTCTCGGCCGTGCCGAAGCGGTCGCCCTGGCCCGGGCCGGCGCGGCGGTCGTCATCAACGACCTTCCCGGAGCGGGGGACGAAGCAGCCGACGAGATCCGTGCTCTGGGTGGTACTGCAACGGTCGTGGCCGGTGATGTGGGGGAGCGTGCGACCGCGGACGCGATGATCCAGGCCGCGATCGCGCTCGGCGGCGTCGACGTCGTCGTCAACAACGCCGGGGTCACCCGCGACAAGATGATCTTCAACATGACCGACGAGGAGTTCGACCTCGTCACCAAGATCCACCTGCGCGGGCACTTCCTGCTGTCGCGCAACGCCGCGTCGTACTGGCGGGCGAAGCACAAGGAGACCGGCGAGCAGGTCTACGGCAGCATCATCAACACCGCCTCGGAGGCATCGCTCAGCGGCTCGCCGGGGCAGCCGAACTACGCCGCAGCCAAGGCGGGGATCACCGCGCTGACGCTCTCCACAGCCCGGAGCCTGGGCCGGATGGGCGTCCGTGCGAACGCCATCGCCCCGCGGGCCCGGACGGCGATGACGGCGTCGGTCTTCGGGGAGGACACCTCGGGCAAGACCATCGACCCCTACTCCGCCGAGCACGTCGCGCCGCTGGTCGCCTACCTGGCGTCTCCGGCCGCGGCCAACATCACCGGCCAGCTCTTCGTCGTGTACGGCGGCATGGTTGCCCTGATCGCGGCGCCGGTCGTCGAGCAGCGGTTCGACACCTCCGGCGACGTCTTCGACCTCGCCGAGCTCGACCAGACCCTCGGGTCCTACTTCGAGGGCCGCGACCCGTCGGTGGGGTTCGCCGCCGACTCCGTCATGCAGCTGAAGGTCTGAGGGGATTCGTCATGAGCAACCGTCTTTCCGGCAAGGTCGCCATCGTCACCGGCGGCGCCCAGGGCCAGGGCGCGGAGATCGCCCGCCAGTTCGTCGCCCAGGGTGCCAAGGTCGTCATTGCTGACGTCGCGGACGAGCTGGGGGCCGCACTGGCCGCCGAGCTCGGGGCCGACGCCCACTTCCGGCACCACGACGTGAGCGACGAAGACTCCTGGACGGCGCTCGTCGAGGACACCAACGAACGCTTCGGGCCGGTCAGCGTGCTGGCCAACAACGCCGGCATCCTCCGGTTCGCCGAGATCGAGAAGATGACCAAGGAGGAGTACCTGCTCCTGGTCAACGTGAACCAGCTCGGCACGTTCCTGGGCATGAAGGCTGTGGCTCGGACGATGCGCAAGAACGGCGGCGGCTCGATCATCAACGCCTCGTCGGTCGAGGGGCTGGCCGGGATGGCGTCCTTGACGGCGTACACGGCGACGAAGTTCGCGATCCGCGGCATGACCAAGGCGGCCGCGATGGAGCTCGGCCCCAAGCAGATCCGGGTCAACTCGGTCCACCCCGGCATGATCGACACCCCGATGACCCGTCCCCACGGAGGCGATGCCGCCATGGAGTTCGGCGCCTCCCGGGTCCCGCTCCGCCGGGTCGGCTACCCCTCGGACATCGCTCCGCTGTACGTGTTCCTGGCCAGCGACGAGTCCAGCTACATCAACGGCGCCGAGATCGCGATCGACGGCGGCGTCACCGCGACCCACGCCTTCGGCGGGATCTGACGCGGTCGGATTCTCTCCGGGTGGCGTGAAACCGACTCGAACGGTCGATGTTTCGACAGTTTGAGTCGGTTTCTCTCCAGGAGGGGTGAAACCGACACCCCGAGGCCCTACCGCAGGACGAGCCGGACGGCCGTCTCGATGTGGTCGGCGACGTCCTCGGCCGTCTCGCGACCGGTCACCCAGGAGACCAGGGCCGACAGCCAGACGTCGCTGATCACCCGGGCGATGGCGACGTCCTCGTCGGAGGGCTGTTCGCCCTCGACGTACGCGTCCCCCTTGATCGAGCGGGTCAGCATCGTTGTCAGCTGCATGCCGACGACGTGGATCTCGGTGGCCACCGAGGCGTCCGCGAACATGAATGCCCGGGTCAGCGCTTCGGTGAGGTTCGCGTCGCCCTGCATTCCCCGGGTCGCACGCCGGAGTACGTAGATCACCCGGTCGGCGGGGGTGTCACCCGGCACTGTCCGGCGACCGACCATCGAGGAGGTGTCGTCGAACTGGCGTGCGAGCGCCGAGACGAGCAGGTGGATCTTGGAGGGGAAGTAGCGGTACAGGGTGCCCAGGGCGACGTCAGCCTGTTCGGCGACCGCCCGCATCTGCACGGCGTCGAAGCCGCCCTTGGACGCGAGCGCGATCGTCGCATCGAGAATCCGACGTCGGCGGTCGCGCTGCGCAGCGGACCCGAGGTCTTCGGCAGTCAGCGAGTTCGTCGTCATGATCTGCCCCCTTCCGCTCGCGATGTGAAGAATTGACGTTCGACCCTGCACAATTGCCCGGAATGAGCGGACCCGACGGTCGACAGTCCAAGGCTAGCAGCGGGATCGGTCATAATAGAAACACGTTGCAGTTTCGAAACACCGTAGAAATACACCCGGGTCCGCCCGGGTAGATGAGGAAGGGCGGGCCTTTGCGCATCGCACTCGTGTCCTACCGCAGCAAGCCACATTGCGGGGGACAGGGCGTTTACGTCCGCCACCTGAGCCGTGAGCTCACCGCCCTGGGGCACACCGTCGAGGTGTTCTCCGGCCAGCCGTACCCGGAGCTCGACGAAGGTGTGGCACTGACCAAGGTGCCCAGCCTCGACCTCTACCGCGACCCTGATCCGTTCCGGATGGTCTGGCCGTGGGAGTTCCGCGACCTCATCGACGCCCAGGAGTTCGCGATCATGTGCACCGCCGGGTTCCCCGAGCCGCGGACCTTCGGCAAGCGCGTCCTGCGGGCGCTGCGCAGCCGCAAGGACGACTTCGACATCGTCCACGACAACCAGGTGCTGGCCCACGGTGTGATGGACATCGAGAAGGAGCTGGACATCCCGGTCCTCACGACCGTTCACCACCCGATCACCTTTGACCGCCGTGTGGACATCGCCGCTGCCCCGCTGCGCAAGAAGCTCAGCCTGCGTCGGTGGTACGGCTTCCTGAAGATGCAGGGCGCTGTCGTACGACGGGCCCGCTGGATCCTGCTGCCGTCGGAGTCCTCCAAGGTCGACGCTGCGCACGACTTCGGTGCCGCCCTGGAGAAGATGCAGGTCATCCCGCTCGGCGTCGACGACTGCTTCGTGCCGCCCACCAAGCCGCGCGTTCCCGGCCGTCTGGTCGCGATGGCGAGCGCGGACGCCCCGATGAAGGGGATCGCGACGCTGCTGGAGGCATTTGCCAAGCTGCGTACCGAGCGCGACCTCGAGCTGCTGCTGGTCACCAAGCCCACGGCGGGTGGCCGGACCGAGAAGCTCATCGAGGAGCTCGGGATCGGCGAGCACATCACGTTCGTCAACGGGATCAGCGACACCGAGCTGGTCGAGGTGATGGGGTCGGCCGAGATCGCTGTCGTCCCGTCCCTGTACGAAGGCTTCTCGCTCCCGACAGCGGAGCTGATGGCCTGCGAGACCCCGTTGGTGGTCAGCCGCACCGGCGCGATCCCCGAGGTCGTCGGACCTGACGGTCTCTGTGCCGAGCTGGTGGCTCCCGGCGACGTCGGCGAGCTCGCCAACACCCTCGCTGCGCTGCTGGACGACCCCAAGCGCCGCGAGCGCCTCGGCAAGGCCGGCCGGGTCCGCGCCCAGGAGCTGTTCAGCTGGACCGCTGTCGCCAAGAAGACGGCGGCAGCGTACGAGCACGTCCTCGCCGACTACGCAGCGAACCCGACCAGCACGCACAAGCGCGTCAAGAAGATCAAGAACAAGTAGAGGGATCTGCCGATGTTGACTGTTGACTTCGACCGACTTGGCCTCCGCCCCGGAGACCGGGTCATCGACATGGGGTGTGGTGCCGGTCGTCACGCCTTCGAGATGTACCGCCTCGGTGCCGACGTCGTCGCGTTCGACCAGGACGCCGACGAGCTGGCCGGCGTGCTGGAGCTGTTCGGCGCGATGAAGGAGGCCGGCGAGGTCCCGTTCGGCGCGGCCGCCGACATCAAGGAGGGCACCGCGCTGGCGCTACCGTTCGCCGACGGTGAGTTCGACCGGGTCGTGTGCTCCGAGGTCCTCGAGCACATCTGGGACGACGTCACCGCGATCAAGGAGCTGATCCGGGTGCTGCGTCCCGGCGGCACGATGGCCATCACGGTGCCGCGCTGGTTGCCCGAGGTCATCAACTGGCGGCTCTCGCCCGACTACCACAACGCCGAAGGTGGTCACATCCGGATCTACACCGACCACGAGCTGGTCGACAAGGTCACCAAGGGCGGTCGCCCGAACGACGGCACCCCGGGCGATGCGATGGTCTTCACCGGGAAGGACCACGCCCACGGCCTGCACGCGCCGTACTGGTGGATCAAGTCCGCGGTCGGTCTCGAGAACAACGACAACCCGTTGGTGAAGGCGTACCACCAGGTGCTCGTCTGGGACATCATGAAGACGCCCCGCTACTCCGCCGTCACCCGGCTGGCCGAGAAGGCGCTCAACCCGTTCATCGGCAAGAGCATGGTGCTGTACTTCCGGAAGCCCGAGTGACGTTGAGCCCGGCTCGTACCTGGCAGATCCCTGCCGTCGAGGGTGTCCTGACGTCCCAGCAGGTTGCTGACACCGCGGCGTCCATCGCCGCGATGCAGGAGCCCAGCGGAGCCGTGCCCTGGACGCCGACCGAGAAGACCGACGTCTGGAACCACGTCGAGGGCGCGATGGCGATGCTTGTCGGCGGCGAGATCGAGGCCGCCGAGCGTGCCTACGAGTGGTGTGCCCGCAACCAACGTTCCGACGGCTCCTGGCCGATGGAGATCGTCGTCGGCGAGATCAAGGACGCGTCGGGCGAGACGAACATGTCGGCGTACCTGGCCGTGGGGGTCTGGCACCACTGGTTGCTGCGTCAGGACCGCTCCTTCGTCAACCGGATGTGGCCGGTGGTCCGCAAGGGCCTCGACTTCGTCGTCGGCCTCCAGCTGGAGTTCGGCGGGATCGCCTGGTCCCAGGAGTGGGACACCCGGCCCGACGGGAGCTGGGGCCCGACCAAGGTCAACGAGCAGGCGCTGCTGGCCGGTTCGTCGAGCATCTACCAGGCGCTCCGCGCCGGGGTGGCGCTGGCCGAGCTGGTCGGTGACCCGCAGGTCGACTGGGAGCTCGCGGGCGGCCGCCTGGGGCACGCGCTGCGTCGGCACCGCGACCTGTTCCTCGACAAGTCCGAGTTCTCGATGGACTGGTACTACCCGGTCCTCGGCGGCGCGGTCCGCGGCAACGCGGCGGTCGAGCTGCTGGAGAGCAAGTGGGACACCTTCGTGATCCCTGGGCTCGGCATCAAGTGCGTGGAGCAGAACCCGTGGGTGACGGGTGCGGAGACCTGCGAGCTGGTGATGTCCCTGGACGCCATCGGCGACCACGAGCGCGCGCTCGAGCAGTTCGTCGCCATGCAGCACCTCCGGGAGGACGACGGTCGGTACTGGACCGGCTGGGTGTGGCCCGACCAGGTCAACTGGCCCCACGAGCACACCACCTACACGGCTGCTGCCGTGGTGCTGGCCGCCGACGAGCTGTCCCGCACCACTCCCGGTTCGGGGATCATGCGCGGCGACACGTTGGCACCGCACTTCGCCGAGGTCGCTCTCGAGTGCGGCTGCGTCGACCGGTCAGCTGACCGCAGCTCGGTCCCGGGCTAGCTAGCCGACGCTGGTCCCGGCCTCTCCTGAGGTCCGGGTCAGCACCCGCATCGACCCGACCGTCTCGGTGGGGGTGAACGAGCCACTGGCGACCGCTCGCTGCCAGACGTGGAACGGAGCCTGGCCACCGTCCACCGAGCGCTCGAAGACGTCGTGGATGACCAGGACACCGCCTGGCTGGACCCAAGGAGCGAAGCCCGAGTAGTCGGCCTGCGCCGGTTCCTCGGAGTGCCCGCCGTCGATGAAGAGCAGCGCGACCGGTGTCCGCCAGTAGCGCGCGACCGTGGGGGAGTCGCCGACCACGGCCACCACCCGGTGCTCCAGTCCAGCTCGCTGGACCGTACGGCGGAAGGTCGGCAGCGTGTCCATCAGCCCGATCTCCGGGTCGACCACGGTCGGGTCGTGGTGCTCCCAGCCGGCCTGGTTCTCCTCCGACCCCCGGTGGTGGTCGAGGGTGAACACGGTGCTGTCGACCGCCTCGGCGGCAGCACCGAGGTAGATCGCCGACTTGCCGCAGTAGGTGCCGATCTCCAGCGCTGGTCCGGCACCGAGGTGGTCGACGGCGACGCGGTGCAGCAGCTCGCCCTCGTCGGTGGGCATGAAACCCTTCGCGGCCAGCGCGTGCTCGAGCAGGAAACCGGGAATCTGTGTACTCACGCGCAGACCCTATCCGGGGCAGTGGTTGATCAGGCCCAGCCGTGGCAGAATGTGGAACACGTTCTAGTTTGACCCAGTACAGCCAGGAGAAGGCATGCCCATCGGTATCAGTGACGACCACGCCGAGCTCGCGTCGACGGTCCGCAAGTGGGCCGAGAGCCAGGGGTCGGTAGCCGCCGTTCGTGCTGCCGAGACCGACCCCACCGCCTTGGCGCCGTGGGCCACGCTCCCGGCCGAGATGGGTCTGTCCGCGATCGCGCTTCCGGAGACGGTCGGTGGTGGGGGCGGGACGCTGCTCGACCAGGCCGTCGCTGTCGAGGCGGCCGGCTACGCGCTGGTTCCGGGACCGTTCCTCACCACGGTCGCCGCCGGCCTGATGTACGACGACGAGGACCTGCGCGCCGGCATCGCCGAAGGCCGGATCACGGTCGGGCTGGGGCTCGACCCGCGTGCTGTCCTGGACGCGACCAGCACGACCCACGTCTCGGTACCGACCGCCACCGGGCACGTCCTGGTCGCGACCGACCTGGTCGAGATTCGGTCCGGCGAGTCCGTGGACCTCACCCGGAGCGTCGGCGAGGTCGTCCTGGACGGCGTCGACACCTCCGGGCTGCCGACCAACGCCACGCCCGGCGCACCGATCGAGCTGATCGTGCTGGCCGCCGCCGAGGCGTCCGGGATCGCCCGTTGGTGCCTGGACACCGCCGTCGAGTACGCGAAGGTCCGTGAGCAGTTCGGCAAGAAGATCGGCGCCTTCCAGGCGGTGAAGCACCTGTGCGCCGAGATGCTCGAGACCAGCGAGAGCGTGACCGCCGCGGCCTGGGACGCCGCTGAGGCGGCTGAGGCAGCGACGGCAGCGCCGGAGCAGGCCAGGTTCGCGGCCGGCGTCGCAGCCACGATCTGCTTCGACGGAGCGGTCGAGGTCGCCAAGGCCTGCATCCAGGTTCTCGGGGGCATCGGGTTCACGTTCGAGCACGACTCCCACCTGTACCTGCGTCGGGCGATCGCGCTGCGCGCGTTCATCGGCGCGACCGGCGCCTTCGCCGTCGACCTCGGCGAGTGCGCCCGCACCGGGGTCCGTCGCTCGGGTGAGATCGACTTCGGCGGCGCCGACGAGCAGTTCCGGGACGCCGCCCGTACCGAGGCCCAGCGGATCGGGTCCCTGCCCGAGGCCGACCAACGAGCCGCCCTCGCCGAGTCGGGCTTCCTGACCCCGCACTGGCCGGCCCCGTACGGCCTCGGCGCGGCGGCGGTCCAGCAGCTGGTGATCGACCAGGAGCTCGAGCACGCCGGCGTCGAACGCCCCGACCTGGTGATCGGTGCCTGGGCGGCGCCGACGATCCTGGACGGCGGCACCCAGGAGCAGCAGGACCGCTGGGTCCGGCCCACCCTGACCGGGGAGATCACCTGGTGCCAGCTGTTCAGCGAGCCGGGCGCCGGCTCCGACCTCGCCTCGTTGCGGATGAAGGCCGAGCGGACCGACGGCGGCTGGCTGCTGACCGGTCAGAAGGTGTGGAACTCGATCGCCGAGCGCGCCGACTGGGGCGTCTGCCTCGCCCGGACCGATGCCGAGGCCAAGCCGCACGCCGGGATCACCTACTTCGTGGTCGACATGAAGAGCGCCGGGATCGACGTGCGCCCGCTGCGCGAGCTCACCGGCGAGGCACTCTTCAACGAGGTGTTCTTCGACAACGTGTTCGTCCCCGACGACTGCGTGGTCGGCGAGATCAACGCCGGCTGGCGGTTGGCGGTGACGACCCTGGCCAACGAGCGGGTCGCGATGGCCGGGTCGAAGCTCGGCGACAGCGTCGAGCTGGCGATCGACCTGCTCGACGAGATCCGTCTGCCGAGCGCTGGCGAGGCCGTGGGCCGTGCGATCGCACTGGCCCAGGTCGTGAAGCTGCTCGGCATGCGTTCGACGCTGCGCTCGATCGCCGGGCAGGGGCCGGGGGCCGAGTCCAGCGTCGCCAAGCTCGTGGGCGTTCGTAGCCGCCAGGACTCCGCCGAGCTGGCGATGGAGCTGCTCGGAGCGGAGATGTTCACGAAGTCAGAACGGGCGATGGCCGCCAACGACCTGTTCCTGCGCAACCGCTGCTTGAGCATCGCGGGCGGAACGACCCAGATCCTGCGCAACGTCGCCGGCGAGCGGATCCTGGGTCTCCCGCGGGGTTAGGGGCCCCGGGTCAACGAGCGTCGGCTCAGACGGAGACCGTCGGCTGCTCGCTGGTGGCCACCCGCCGGTTCGCGCGGTGCCACTCCAGCCACCGCTCGACAGCGCGCATCACCTGCTGGCTGCGGATCGAGGAGAAGACCTCGAACGCGTGCTGGGTGCCGGGGAGCTCCAGGTAGGTGGTCACACCGGTACTGGCCGCGCGCAGCTTCGCGACGAAGGCACGTGCCTGCTTGACCGACACCAGACCGTCGTTCTCCCCGTGCAGCACGAAGAAGTCGGGGGAGTCGGCGTCGACGTGGGTGATCGGGGAGGCCAGCTCGAACGCCGCCATGTCGGTGCGGGGGTCCTTCTTGAACACGCGCGGTGCCAGGAAGGTGTCGCGCATCGCGATCGCGGCCTTCTCGCCGGTCACCCCGCCCATGTCGTAGACGCCGTAGAACGGGACGCAGGCAGCCACCCGGGTGTCGACCTCCTCGAAGCCGGGCTGGTACTCCCGGATCCCGGGTGTGAGCGCCGCCAGTGACGAGAGGTGGCCGCCAGCGGATCCGCCGGTCAGGACGACGTACGACGGATCGCCGCCGTAGGCGGCAATGTTCTCCTTCACCCAGGCGATCGAGCGCTTGACGTCAATGATCTGGGCCGGGAACGGGTTCTTCGGGGCCAGTCGGTAGTTGACCGCGACGCAGACCCAGCCGCGGGCGGCCATCCGGTTCATCAGCAGCAGACCTTGCTGGGACTTGTCGCCGATCGTCCACCCACCGCCGTGCACCTGGATGAGTACCGGAGCGTTGCTGAGGTCGACCCCCTCCGGCCGGTAGATGTCCAACCGACCGCGGCTGCCGCCATCGCGGTAGTTGATGTCGCGGATCACCTCGACCCCCGGCTTCATCATCGTGAACGGCCGGGCCAGCTCTCGGATCGGGGTCTTCAGATCGGCGTCGACCGGACGGTCGGGGATCGCGTCCAGGTAGTCACTGCCGAGCGATTCGACGAGGGCGGCCTCGGCCAGGGCGCCCGATCCCGAGGCCCCCTTGACCAGGTAGGCGAGTGCGGCGGCTGAGGCACCGGCCAGCAGGAGACTGCTGCGCGAAGCCTTTCCCCGCAGGACGGCCTGCGTGGTGTCGAGCGCGGTCAGGGCGAGCAGCTGGGGGGCGAGCTCGGTCGTCGGCCAGCCGACGGCAAACCCGAGGGGGCTGCCCTTGCCTGACACCGGTCGCACGGCGTTGGCGGCGAGAAGGGCGGTCACGATCCGACGGCGGAGAAATCCCATGACGCCGAGGGTACCGGGACATCTCGGCCCGGTCGGTGCTGTTCGGTGGGACATCTCAGCCCGGTCGACGAACCAGGGTGGTTTTGCGAGAATGAGAACAGGTTTCAGTTTCGAATAGGATGTCCCCATGGACCGTCTTAGTGGACTCGACGCCAGCTTCCTCTACCTGGAGAGCTCGGCCCAGCTGATGCACGTCTGCGGCATCCTCCAGCTGGACCCGTCGACCATCCCGGCCGACTACTCCTTCGGCGCCTTCAAGGCGGACCTGGAGGCCCGGATCTCGACGATCCCGGACTTCCGGCGCAAGCTGAAGGAGGTGCCGCTCGAGATCGACCACCCGGTCTGGGTCGACGACCGCGACTTCGACATCAACCGGCACGTGCACCGGCTCGCGGTGCCGTCACCCGGAGGCCCGGCCGAGCTCTCCAAGCTCTGCGGGCACATGGCCGGGATCCCGCTGGACCGGTCGCGGCCGCTGTGGGAGATGTGGGTGATCGAGGGGCTCGACAACGGCAACATCGCGATCTTCACCAAGATGCACCACGCGACCGTCGACGGGATCTCCGGCTCCAACCTGATCTCGTTCCTGTGCAGCCTCGAGCCGGGTGCTCCGCTGCTCGACCTGGCCCCGCTGGGTGACCACTACGGTGACGCTCCCAGCGACTGGGAGCTGTTCGGCCGCGGACTGCTCAACAACCTGGGCAAGCCGCTGCACCTCGCGAAGCTGGTGGCTCCGACGACCTCGGTGATCACCAAGACGATCCAACGGGCCCGTCAGGGCACCGCGATGGCGGCACCCTTGACCGCGCCGCGGACGTCGTTCAACGGCAACATCACCGGGAAGCGCTCCGTCGGTTACGCCGACATCTCGTTGGACAAGATCAAGGAGATCCGGCACGCGGTGGAGGGCGCCACCGTGAACGACGTCGTCCTGGCGATCAGCGGTGGTGCCCTGCGCCGCTACCTCGAGGAACGCGGCGAGCTCCCGGAGACGTCCTTGCTCGCGAGCGTGCCGGTGTCGGTGCACGAGACGTCGACCAAGTCGACCGGGACCAACAAGGTCTCCTCGATGTTCACCCGGCTCGGTACCGACGTTGCCGACCCGGTCCAGCGCCTGAAGCAGCTGGCCGAGGCCAACGCGCACGCGAAGGAGCACCACAAGGCGATCCCGGCCGACACCTTGCAGGACTGGGCCGAGTTCGCTGCGCCTCGCACCTTCGGCCTGGCCGTGCGTGCGGTGGCCAAGCTGAAGCTCGCTGAGAAGGGTCCGGTGATCCACAACCTGGTGATCTCCAACGTGCCGGGTCCGCCGGTGCCGCTGTACTTCATGGGCGCCAAGATCACCGGGTTCTACCCGCTCGGGCCGGTCTTCCACGGCGCTGGCTTGAACGTGACGGTGATGAGCAGCAACGGCCAGATGCACGTCGGCCTGATTGCGTGCCGCGAGGCGATGCCGCAGATCGCGGACCTCGCCGCGCACTTCCCCGAGGAGCTCGACGCTCTCTACGCCGCCGTCATCGGGTGACCGGAGCCCGGTCGGTCAGACCGTCTTGACCGCGACCAGCGCGAGGCTGGCCGCGTTCTGCCGTTGCACGGTGAGCTCGGTGGCCTTGAGGAAGGGCCGGACCAGGGGAGCCCAGAGGACCCCGATCACGTAGGGGATCCGGAGCCCGTAGAAGAGCCGGCAGGCCCGGGAGACCCAGGTGCCGGTGTAGTAGCGGTACGCCAGCACCTCCAGCCCGGCGGCTTCGAGCTTGGGCTGGAGGTCCTCGAGCCAGTAGCCCTCCCGGACGTGGCCGAGGTGCTCGTGGAACGCGCGACCGAAGACGACGGGGTAGCGCGGCGTCGGGACGGAGACCACCAACCGACCGCCCGGTGCCAGGGCTGCGGCGATCTCGTCGATGGCGAGGCGGTCGTCGTCGATGTGCTCGAGGACGTCGATCGCGAGGACCTGGTCGAACCCGGGCCCCATCCCGAGCTGCCGCAGGTCCTTCTGGGAGACCTCGACCTGCTCGAAACCACCGCACCGGGCGATGGCTCGGGCCTCGGCAACCGACGCCGGGTCGAACTCGGTGACCACCATGGCTCCGCGGTGTCCGTGCGAGGCCACCTCGAAGCTGATCCGACCGTCGCCGCCGCCGACCTCGAGGGTCCGGGTCGCGTCGAAGTCGATCAGCGGCGCCACAGCGTTCCAGCGGTAGTGCGAGTGCATGTCCTCGGCGCCGAAGAGCCTGCGGTACCAGCGGAAGGCAGGGCGCGGGTCGATCAGGGACTTGCTGACCCCGAGGGGTTGGCGCCGCGCGGTCAGGGCTGTGGGCATACGAACAAGTGTGCCCGATATGTGCGTTATGCGGGAGTGGTTCGCGAAGGTTTCGGCAGTCGACTGGCGCGACGTCCGGCCGTCGTGTCGACAGCCTCGAGGAACGCCGGGACGAACACGGACGAGTGCAGCACGCACCCTGCGTGCCCGCACTCGGCCACGTGCACGGTGGCGCCCGGGATGGTGGCTGCGATCGCGCGCTGCCGGTCCGGCGAGAGGACCTTGTCCTGGGTCGTCACCACGACCGCGGTGGGGATGTCGATCTTGTGCAGCCAGGGGGTCGAGTGGTGCCGCCCCAGGGAGGCCACGGCCTGGGCGACCGCCCACGCGCTGGTGCTGCGCCACTCGCGCAGGGCCCACTGATGGGTGTCGCTGGGCTCCAGCAGCATCTCGGCGGCGGCCGTGGTGGCGAGGTTCAGGGTCTTGCTGCGGGAGAACGTGCTGAAGGCGCCCATGCCGAGCTCCATGGCTTGGTGGAAGAGGCGCTCGGTCCCGGTGGTCCGGAAGTGGTCGGTGGTGGCGGCAAGGACGATCCCACCGAACCGCTGCGGGTGCTGGCGCCAGCAGCGCTGCGCGACGATCGACCCCATCGAGTAGCCGGCGACGATCGGCTGGACCAGGTCCAGCACGTTGGCGATGGCAGCGACGTCGTCGGCGCAGTCCCGGATCGAGAAGTGCTCCGAGACGATGCCGCGGCCGTGCCAGCGCTGGTCGAAGACCACCACCCGGTACTTGGCGCTGAGCTTCTCGACCACCGGGAACCAGGTCAGCAGCCCGGTGCAGCCGACAGCGTGCAGCAGGATCACCGTCGGAGCGTCGGGGGTCGGGCCCGGGACGTCGGTCAGCCAGGTGCGGCCTCGCCCGGGCACGTCCAGCCAACGGCCCGGCGGAACCACGACGTCGGGGACGTCGACCAGGTTGCGGAGCAGGTCGGGAAGGGACGGGATCGGCGGGAGCAGCGGGAGTTTCACGGGGGCACCTCGATCTCGGCAAAGCCCAGGGTCTGAGTACGTGCTCATTCTGGGGTTGTCAGGATAGAGTAGAACAGGTTCCAGTTTTCGACGCTTCACGTCTTGACCCGATGGGAGTTCCTGTGTCCGAGGTTCGCGAAGAGATCCGCTCCGTAGTCTCCGATGTCCTGGACAAGGGGGGTGCCACCTGGGACGCCCTCGCCGAGAGCGGTCTGCTGGCGCTCGCGGCCCCGGAGGCTCATGGTGGCGAGGCGCTCGGCCTCGCCGAGGTGGGCGTGCTCCTGCACGAGATCGGGAAGCGAGCCGTCGACCTCCCGGTCTGGGAGACCCTGGTCTGCGGGCTGCTCACGTTGCGGGCGGGCGCGTCGGAGGACCTCCAGGCACAGCTCGTCCCGGAGATCGTCGCCGGGAAGCTGCTGCTGGCTCCGGCCCTGAACGAGCCCGGCAACGCACTGCCGATCGCTCCGGCGACCACGCTGCGCGACGGCGTCGTGACCGGGTACAAGACCGACGTCAGTGTGCTCGAGGCCGGCGCGCAACGAGTGCTGCTGCTGGTCTCCACCGATGCTGGCGTCGCGCTGGTCGACCCGCACGGCCCTGGCGTCACTGCGACGCCCAACTACTCGTCGCGGGTCGTCCCCAAGGCCGAGGCGCGCGGACTCGGCGAGACCGGTTACCGCTTCGACGGGGCGCCGGCGGTAGCGGTCCTCGACGAGGGTGCTGCCTCGGTGCTGCGCGAGCACGCGATCGCCGGGCTGCTGCTCCTGGGCGACGGCCTGGTCGCCGGTGCCCTGGGCCTGACCGCCGGCTACATCAAGGAACGCGGCCAGTTCGGTCGCAAGCTGGCCGAGTTCCAAGCGGTGGCAGTCCAGATCGCCGACGTCTTCGTGGTCGCGCGGATGGTGGCGCTGGCCGCCGAATCTGCGGCCTGGCGGGTCGCCGAGGGGCTTCCTGCTGCCGACGACCTCGCGATCGGCGCCTTCTGGTTCGCCGACCGGGTGCCTGCCGCGCTGCAGACCTGCCATCACCTGCACGGCGGCATGGGGGTCGACGAGACCTACCCGCTGCACCACTACTTCTCCCGGGTCAAGGACATCACCCGCCTCCTCGGTGGGCGGGCCGCGACCCTGGCAGCCGTTCCGGTCCAGGAGACCGACGGCAAGAACGCCGAGCTCACCGAGTCGCAGCGCGCGTTCAAGGACGAGGTCCGCAGCTACTTCTCCACCTTGGTCTCCGACGAGGACAAGCTGGACATGATGGAGAACCGGCACGGCGACGCCTACCACCGCAACATCAAGCAGATGGGCAACGACGGCTGGATGGGCGTCGGCTGGCCGGTCGAGTACGGCGGCAAGGGGCTCGGCGAGATCGAGCAGCAGATCTTTGCCAACGAGGCCGCCCGCGGCGACATCCACCTGCCGTCGGTGACCCTGCAGACGGTGGGCCCGACGCTCCAGTCCTTCGGCACCGAGAAGCAGAAGGAGATGTTCCTCAAGCCGATCCTCGCCGGCGACGTGCACTTCGCGATCGGCTACTCCGAGGCGGACGCCGGCACCGACCTGGCCTCGTTGCGCTGCGCGGCCAGGAAGGACCCGGCGACAGGTGACTGGATCGTCAACGGCCAGAAGATGTGGACCACCGGTGGCCATGCCGCCGACTACATCTGGCTCGCCGTCCGCACCGATCCCGACGCTCCGAAGCACAAGGGCATCTCGGTGCTGATCATGGACACCAAGGACCCGGGCTACTCCTGGACCCCGATCGTGACCTGCGACGGCTCGCACCACGTCAACGCGACCTACTACAACGACGTCCGCGTCCCCGCCGACATGCTGGTCGGTGAGGAGAACCAGGGCTGGCGCCTGATCACCACCCAGCTCAACCACGAGCGGATCATGCTGGGTCCGGCCGGCCGGCTCGAAGGCCTTCGCGACGACGTGATCGCCTGGGCGAAGGACAAGACCGCCCCTGACGGCACGCCGTTGCTCGAGGTCCCGTCGGTGCGCGAGACCCTCGCCCGGGTGACCGTCTCGTTCCGGGTCAACGAGCTGCTCAACTGGCAGGTGGCTGGCGGCGGCGGGCACGACCCGAAGGCCATCGTGGCGGACTCGTCGGCGTCGAAGGTGTTCGCCTCGGACGAGGTGCAGAAGCTCGGCCTGGACCTGGAGGAGATCGTCACGGCGTACGGGGATCCTGCCGACCCCGCGACCGCCGAGCTGCTGCACTTCCTGGACGCGACCTCGAAGCGCAACCTGGTGCTGACCTTCGGCGGCGGTGTCAACGAGGTCCAGCGCGAGCTGATCGCGATGTTCGGCCTGGGCCTGCCCAAGGTCCCCCGTTGAGCGGCGGCCTCGACGCGCTCGACCTGAGCGGTGACTGGGACCACGACCGCATCATGGCCGAGGTCGAGAAGATGTTCGCGATGGGCGAGACCAGTCCCCGCGCGGCCCGGGACCCGATCAACCAGCCGATGATCAACAACTGGACCGAGGCGATCGGCGAGACCGACCCGCGCTACGCGAGCTCGGCCGACGGCGGAGCCGGGATCGCACCGCCGGCGATGGCCCAGGTCTGGACGATGTACGGCCTCGACCCGACCCGCCCTGCCGACGACCCGCTGCACGGCACCATGCAGATCTTCGACGCTGCCGGGTTCAGCTCGGTCCTCGGCACCAACTGCGACCAGACCTACCTGCGCGACGTGCGGGTCGGGGAGCACGTCTCGATCACGA
This sequence comes from Propionibacteriales bacterium, assembly GCA_026392455.1. Taxonomy (GTDB): domain Bacteria; phylum Actinomycetota; class Actinomycetes; order Propionibacteriales; family Nocardioidaceae; genus Marmoricola. The sequence goes on from JAPLCB010000004.1 coordinate 589,800, forward strand.
CCAAGCTCGAATCAGTGGTCGGCCCCAAGGTGACCGGGGTCGGTGAGGGCTACTTCGTCAGCACGTTGAACACCTGGTGGGTCGGCGACGGGGCGGACCGCGAGGCCGTCGCGACGATGCTGTTCCGGGTGCTCAAGTTCAAACCGGCGGCACGTAAGCCTGCCGAGGCGAAGATCGACCGCACGAAGCTGGTCCGGCCGCAGATGAACCGGGACACCCAGTACTTCTGGGACGGCACCGCGGTCGGCGAGCTCCGGATCCAGAAGTGCAACGCGTGCGGAGAGCTGCGGCACCCACCGGGCCCGATGTGCCCGTCCTGCCACGCGCACGACCGGGGCTACGTCGTCGCCACCGGCAAGGGCACGGTGTTCTCGTTCCTGGTCCACCACGCGCCGTACCTGCCGGGCAAGGAGCTGCCGGCCACCCTGGCGCTGATCGAGCTCGAGGAAGGACTCCGGATGATCGGTGAGGTTCAGGGCGGCCGCGAGACCATCACGGTCGGTTCGCCGGTGCAGGTGGTGTTCGAGAAGATCGACGACTCGCTCACCCTCGCGCAGTGGGAGGTCATCGCATGATCGGGACCGCCCTTCCCGCCTGGAGCCTTCCGCTCACGCCGACGCTGATCGTCTCCACCGCGATCGCGACCCGGGACTTCCAGGACGTCCACCACGACCGCGACCTCGCCCAGGGTCACGGCTCGAAGGACATCTTCATGAACATCCTGACCACCACCGGCTACGTGCAGAAGTACGTCGGGGACTGGGCCCGCGGTGCGGTCGGTCCGGACTTCCGGATCACGTCCTGCGGCTTGCGGCTCGGTGCCCCGGCCTACCCGTACGACACGCTGACCTTCTCCGGCACCGTGGTCGAGAATTCTGACGACGCCGCAGGTCGTCAGCCGGGCACCATCACCATCGACGTCCTCGGTCTGGTCTCGTTGGGCAACCACGTCAACGCCAAGGTGACCCTCGTAGGAGGATCGGCATGACCCGCACCCTCAAGGGCAAGTCCGCGATCGCCGGCATCGGTGCCACCGAGTTCTCCAAGGAGTCCGGTCGTTCCGAGCTGCAGCTCTCCTGCGAGGCCGTCCTGGACGCGTTGGAGGACTGCGGCCTGTCGACCAGCGACGTCGACGGCCTGGTCACCTTCACGATGGACAACTCCTCGGAGATCGCGGTGGCCCGCGAGCTCGGGATGGGCGACCTGCGGTTCTTCAGCCGGATCAACTACGGCGGTGGGGCCGCCTGCGGCACCGTCCAGCAGGCAGCGATCGCGGTCGCGACCGGGGTTGCCGACGTGGTGGTCTGCTACCGAGGCTTCAACGAGCGCTCCGGCGACCGGTTCGGGCAGGTCTCCCAGTGGGCCGCCGCGCAGGTGAACTCCAACGGCCTGGACAACGCGTTCAGCTACCCCTACGGGCTCTCCACCCCCGCGGCCACGGTCGCGATGCAGGCGACCCGCTACATGCACGAGTACGGCGCCACCTCGGCCGACTTCGGTGCCGTCGCCGTCGCCGACCGCAAGCACGCGGCGACGAACCCGAAGGCGTTCTTCTACGGCAAGCCGATCACCATCGAGGAGCACCAGGCGTCCCGGTGGATCGCCGAGCCCCTGCACCTGCTCGACTGCTGCCAGGAGAGCGACGGGGCTGTCGCCATCGTGGTCACCACGCCCGAACGAGCCGCTGACCTCAAGCAGAAGCCCGCGATCATCTCGGCAGCTGCTCAGGGCAGTGCCGCCGACCAGTTCGTGATGACGTCGTACTACCGCGACAACATCGGCGTCCCGGAGATGGGTGTCGTCGGCCGTGAGCTGTGGCGGCAGTCCGGCCTCGGACCGGACGACATGGCGATGGCGGTGCTCTACGACCACTTCACGCCGTACGTGCTGATGCAGCTGGAGGAGCTCGGGTTCTGCGGGCGCGGCGAGGCCAAGGACTTCGTGAGGGACGGGGCGATCGAGCTCGGCGGCCGGTTGCCGCTGAACACCCACGGTGGACAGCTCGGGGAGGCGTACATCCACGGGATGAACGGAATCGCCGAAGGTGTCCGCCAGGTGCGGGGCACCTCGGTCAACCCGGTCCCGGACGTCGAGCACGTGCTGGTCACCGCCGGGACCGGCGTACCGACCAGCGGGCTGATCCTGTCGGCCTGACCTGCTCAGATCGGGTCGAGCCCGGCCGATAGGGGGAGGACCAGCCGGAGCACGGATGCTCCTCGGCTCTCGTTGCCATGGAAGGTGACGCCTCATGCTCGTGCGCCGTCGACTTGTTGCGGTCCTGCTCCTCACCCTGATCGTGGTCCCGGTCGTGATGACCCACAGCGGTGCGGTCCGCACCGGCCGCAGCGAGCTCTGCGCGCTGCCGGCGACCGCGCTGCGGATCGGCAACACCATCGCCTGCGTCCATGCGGACGTGGCGCCCCCCGGCGTCGACGTGACCGAACCGGCCACGACGGCCGAGCTGCGCGAGCGCCCCGGCGCCAGCGCTGCGGCGTACGAGGCCGCCGCCGACCTCGGGGTCCCGACCCCGACGACCGCTGCTGCGAACGCGAGTACTCCGGCGGTGGAGTGCAACGGGGACGGCGCATCGGGCTACCGCGTGCAGCCGATGTACGTCGTCGAGGCGAACCAGACCAACCGCTACGCCTCCTTGCTCGCGTCCTTCCGGCTGTGGGCCGCTGGTACCGACGACGTCGTGAACCGCTCCGCGGCGCTGACCGGGGGCGTCCGGCACATCCGGTACGTCACTGACCCGGCTTCTGGGGGTACCTGCGTGGCCAACGTCTTGAACGTGACGGTGCCCGCGGGCTCGATGGCCAGCTTCGGGAGCTCGGTCGCGGCGGTCCAGGCTCTGGGGTACACCAACCCGGCGCGCAAGTACCTGATGTGGACCGATGCCACCGTCCTGTGCGGCGTGGCGAGCATGTACACCAGTGACGGAGCCAGCCAGTCGAACCCGAACAACGGCAGCTACCCGCAGTACGCGCGGGTCGACGCCGGGTGCTGGGGCTACGGCGACGGCGCCGGGCAGCACTCGGTCGAGGCCCACGAGCTGATGCACACGCTGGGTGGCGTGCAGGCGAGCGCACCGCACGGCACCCGGGCAGGTCACTGCTGGGACGAGTCCGACTCGATGTGCTACGCCGACGGCGGCGGGTTCGCGATGCAGCAGATCTGCGAACCCGGCAAGGAGTACTTCTTCGACTGCAACAACGACGACTACTTCTCCACCTACCCGCAGACCGGGAACTACCTCGCGACGCACTGGAACGCGGCCGACTCCCGGTTCCTGATCGGTGGCGGCGACGGGAGCGGGGACGGCAGCCTGGGCTCCCCGACGTCGCTGGGGGCGACCGTCTCGGTCAACAACCCGGCTGTTCCCGGGCTCGCCACCCAGGTGTCGGTGGCCCCCCAGCTGCCGACCGGACGGACGGTCGCGAGGATCGCCTGGAGCTCCAAGCGCACCGACTGCGTCTTCGGTACCCCCGCAGCCGAGCAGTCGACGGTCACCTGCGCGGCGACGTCGGCCGCCGCGACGACCGTGACCGTGGTGGTGACCGACTCGACGGGGGCGACCAAGACCGTCTCCAGCCCGTTGACCTTCGCCACCGGAGCACCGCGCCCGGTCACCGTCACGATCACGGCAGCCGACCAGGCTTCCCCGGCGTCGGTCTGCACCGGCGCGGTCTTCCCGCTGCGCGCCCGGGTCGTCGACGTTGCCAGCGGATCTCCGGTCAAGGGGCTCCCGGTGACCTTCAAGCGGGTGTCGGGGATCGTCGGCACCCTCGGGACCATCTCGACCACGCTCGGGGGCGTCGCGGAATCGGTTCCGAAGATCATCACCACGACCTCGTACTCGGCCGGCACCGTGACCGGCGCCGTGTACGCCGCAGCAACCTCCTCCACCGTGGCCGCGGTCCCCGGGCAGTGCGACTCGGCCCTGACCGGATCCGCCGACAAGGACGCGACCTACTACGCCGACCCGGTCACCGTGACGGGGACCGTCACCAGGGTCGTCGACGGGGTCACGATCGGGGTGTACGGCCTCGCCGTGCCGGTGAAGCTGACCACCGTCGTCTCCGGGATCCCCCGGACCACCACGCTGGCCTCGGCGGTCACCCGGGCCGACGGCAGCTACGCGGTGGTCGTCCGCCCCGTCGCGAGCGGTCTGCTCACCGCCCAGGTCCCGCTGTCGGCCGGCTACCTGGCCCGTTCGGTCGAGCTGGGTGACGTCCAGGTGACGTTGCCGCAGACGGCCCTGACCGGCGCGGTCAACCAGGACGATGTCGGCTACGGCTCCCCGGTCGTGGTCTCCGGCCAGCTCGACCGGATCGCTGGTCCGACCACCACCGGGATCAAGGGAACGGTGTCGGTCCTGGTCACTGCGCCGGGCAGGGCGCCGGTCAAGGTGGGCTCCGCCACGACCAGCGCGCTGGGGGCCTACGCGGTCACCCTGCCGCTGAAGGTGTCCGGGGTCCTGTCCGTGGCCTACGCGGGCGCGGCGGGCCTGCCGGCAGCCTCCGCGGTGGTCGGTCCGGTCACGGCCGGGACCTGGACCACCCAGCTGACCGCAGCCGCCTCGTCGATGAGCATCGGCGCCGGCAGCTCCACCACCGTGACCGGCACGGTGACCAAGACGTACGGCGGTCTCACGGTGCCTGCGCCGGGGCTGAAGATCTCGCTCTTCTTCACCCCGACCGGTTCCGCGATCAGCAAGCTGCTCGCCTCGACGACCACCACCGCCGCCGGGACCTTCACGACCAAGCCCAAGCCGCCGTCGTCCGGAGTGATGGCGCTGCTGCTCGCGGCCGTCCCCGGCTACACCGAGGCCAGCGGAGGTCCGTTCCCGATCACGGTCCAGTGAGACCCGTCAGTGATCGCTGGTGCGTCGTCTCCGGGTCGGTGCGAGCAGACCGATGACGTGCACGGGCATCACGGTGCGCTCGGAGTGGGTCCCGAGCACCGCCGCGTAGACGAACAGGTACCGGAACAGCAGCAGCACCCCGGACCCGAAGCCCAGGCAGACGACGAGCCTGGCCGCCAGGGGCAGGTGCTCGGGCTCCCAGACCATCATCGTCAGCGGGACCAGGATGGCGGTCAGCGCGATGTACGCCAGCACCTCCAGGGCCAGACCGAAGCCGGACGGCCTCCGGCTGCGCGCGAGCACCTTGGCGGCGGCGGCTTCCTCACCCTCGAGCCGCAGCGTGGTGTCGGTCCCGGCTGCGCCTCTGCGGGCCCGGGCGAGCATCTCGCGGACCTCGACCAGGCGCCGCTCGGCGGCACGCTGCTCCGCGTCCAGGGCGACGTACCGCGAACCCAGGAGGCCGCCGATGATCGCGACCAGGGCTGACCCCGACTGCACGCTGGAGCTGAGCATCCAGTTGACGTCTGCCGTGGCCACGGCGCGACGCTAGCCCGCCAGGCTGAGAGTTCGCTAAGCCGGTCCCCGGAGCTTCTCGGCGAAGAAGGCCAGGACGCGGTCGACGCCCTCCTGCTGCCGTTCCTCGGTCAGGGTTCCGTGGCCCTTGCCCGGGAACTCGATCCGGACGAACGCGTCCCCGATCGCCCGGGTGAGGGTGTCGAAACGGGTGCCGGTGGCGATGTCTGCGGGGTACTGCAGACCGAGTACCTGGCAACCGCCGCGGGCGCGCTCCTTGACGACCGCGAGATCCTCGGGGGAGAGGTTCAGGTCGGCGGCACGGGCCCGGCCGACCGGGAACGGCGCCGACGGCTGGGCCAGGACCGGGGCGACGACCGAGGTGTCCACCATCATCGCGAGCGCGAACCCGCCGGTGAAGCACATGCCCAGGGCTCCGACGCCCGGCCCGCCCAGCTCGGTGTGCAGGTCACGCGCGAGGCTGCGCAGCCAGCCCGCTACCGGGGTGGTGACGCCGGTGGCGAGCTTGGTGAACTCCGAGTTGACGCAGAGCCGGGTGATCGTGGAGACGATGTAGGGCACCGACATCGGACGCTCCGGCGTGCCGAACAGGTGCGGCAGCACCACGGTGAACCCGGCTGCCACCACCTCCTCGGCGAAAGCGATCACCTTCGGGGTGAGACCGGGGATCTCGTGCACGATCACGACCCCCGGACCGGTGCCCTTGCGGTACGTCGGGTGGCTGACGCCGTCGAAGGTGTGGACGTCCGGCGTCCAGGAGTCGAGGAGGGTCATCAGGCCCGCGTGACGACGCAGTCGGCGAGCACCGGGGCGCCGTTGCGCTCCTCGCGGCTGCTGGCGATGGTGGCCGAGACCACGATCCGCTCGCCCTGGTCCCACGCCTGCACCCGGATCGTCTCGCCCGGGAACACCACGCCGGCGAACCGGGCGCTGAAGCCCTTGACCAGCGCTGCCTCACCGCCGAGCAGCTCGTCGGTGACCGTCCGGAGCACGATGCCGTAGGAGCAGAGGCCGTGCAGGATGGGCGCGGGGAAGCCGGCCGTCTGGGCGAACGCCGGGTCGGCGTGCAACGGGTTCCGGTCTCCGCACAGGCGGTACAGCATCGCCTGCTGGGGCGTGACGTCGTAGGTGGTGTCAGCGTCCGGCTTGCGCTCGGGGATCTCGACCGCGACCGCGTCGCCGCGGTTGCCGCCCCAGCCGCCCTCGCCCTTGACGAAGATCGAGGACCGGACCTTCCAGAGCTCGTTGCCGGCGGCATCGAGGGCAGTTCCCTCCTGCCAGATGATCGCGGCCTTGCCCTTGTCCCAGACGTCGCTGATGACCGTGCGCAAGGTCGCCTCGCCGGAGGTCGGCAGCGGGCCGTTCACGGTGATCTCCTGGGCTCCGTGGACCACCTGGGCCAGGTTGATGTCGCAACCGGGCAGGTCCAGGGACGGTGCGTCGGTCTCGTGGAAGGACGGCGCGACGATCCCGAACGAGGGCAGCACCTGCAGGTGCTCGTCGTCCAAGGTGTAGCGCAGCGCCTTCGGGTCCAGGTTGTCCCCGGGGCGGGACCCGGCTCCGACACCCAGGTGGTAGAGCAGCACGTCGCTGCTGTTCCAGGTGAAGGTCCGGCTGCCGAGGTCGGCACCGATGGCGATGTCGGGGTTGATCGGCATGAAGTCTCCGTTCGGGATCAGGGGTTGCGAGACGGTCGCTGCGCGCGACCCACTCAAACAGCAGGGGTGGTGGCGATGTCCTCGGCGGCCAGGTAGCCGAAGGTGATGGCCGGGCAGATGGTGGCGCCGGGGCCGGCGTAGGTGTTGCCCATCACGGCCGCCGACGCGTTGCCAGCCGCGTACAGGCCCTCGATCACCGAGCCGTCGGCGCGCAGCACCCGGGCGCGTTCGTCGGTGACCAGTCCGCCCTTGGTGCCGAGGTCTCCCGGCACGATCTTGACGGCGTAGAACGGGCCCTGGTCGATGGCGCCCAGAGACGGGTTCGGCTTCACGGTGTGGTCGGAGTAGTACTTGTCGTACGCCGACTCGCCGCGGTGGAAGTCTTCGTCCACGCCGGTGCTGGCGAAGCCGTTGAACCGCTCGACCGTGGCGGTGAGCTCTGCCACCGGGACCTCGATCTTCTCGGCGAGCTCCTCGATGGATCCGGCCTTGACGATCACGCCCTCCTTGAGCCACCGACCCGGGAAGGGCTGGCGCGGGCCGAGACCGGCGAACAGGTACCGGTTGCGGTAGCGCTGGTCGATGATCATCCAGCTCGGGACGTGCGTGACGCCGGTGGCCTCGCCCTTGTAGATCTCGTGGGTCGCCTCGACGTACGGGAGCGCCTCGTTCATGTAGCGCTTGCCGGCCTGGTTCACGATGATCGAGCCGGGCAGGTTGCGCTCGGAGAGGCAGAACCACGGGCCGTTCGGCAGCGGGATGGTCGGCCCCCACCAGGAGTCGTCCATCAGGTCGATGTCGGCCCCGGCGGTGATGCCGGCCAGGATGCCGCCACCCTGGTTGGTGGGTGCGCCGGTGGTCCAGTCGACCGACGTCGGCTGGGGCTGGTACTTCTCGCGCATCTCCAGGTTCTTCTCGAACCCGCCGCTGCCGATGATGACGCCCCGGGTCGCGCGAATCACGCTCGAGGTGCCATCCTTCGAGAGCACCTTCACTCCCACGACCCGACCGTTCTCGATCACCAGGTCGGTCAGCTCGGTCTCGTAGGCCACCGGGACGCCGGCGTCGATCAGGCCCTGGCGCAGGCCGATCGCGATCGCATTGCCCATCGCGTACATCTTCTTGCCGAGCAGCAGGGTCCACAGCCGCATCAGGGTGGCCTTGAGGATCGTCAGCGGTCCCTTGAGGGTGCGCATGCCGAGGCTGATCTTGCGGTAGTCGGCCTGGGTGATGATCAGGTTCGCCGGGGCCTTGCCGTACGGCGGGTGCAGCCGGTCCAGCTCGTCGCCGAGGAACTTCGCGTTGATCGGGACCGGCTCCACGGTGCGCCCCGCGGCCCGGCCGCCAGGCGCCTCGGGAAGGTAGTCGGCGTACTGGGGGACCCACGTGAACCGGACCGGGGTGTTCTCCTTGATGAAGTCCATCACCTCGGGGCCGCGGTCCAGGTAGGTCTCGCGCCGGACAGCGGGGACCTTGTCGCCGACGATGGACTGGAGGTACAGCTTGGCCGCTTCGGCGTCGCCGGGATCGACCTGGCCGGCTGCCTTCACGGCGTAGTTGCCCGGGATCCACACACCGCCGCCGGAGCGGGCGGTGGACCCGCCGAAGTAGGCGGACTTCTCGATCAGCAGGGTGTCGAGCCCCTGGCGGGCGGCGGCGAGGGCGGCTGTCATGCCGGCGCCACCAGCGCCGACGACGACCACGTCGTAGACGGGGCCGATGATGACTTCGTCGTGGGGCTTCATGGCAAGAAACTGTAACAGGTTCTAGTATGGGTTTCGTGACCTCTCCAGATGCCATTTCCGCGGCCGTCGAACGGCTGGCCACCGCTCAAGCGACGAGGGTTCCGTGCGCCGCTGTCCGGGACCTGATCGGCACCGACGACCTGCCCGCGGCGTACGCCGTGCAGCAGGGTCTGGTGCAGGCCCGGATCGACGGCGGGGTGAGCGTGGTCGGTCGCAAGATCGGCGCCACCTCGAAAGCCGTGCAGGACCAGCTCGGGGTCGACCAGCCGGACTTCGGCTACCTGCTGTCCGACATGGACGTGAGTGCCGGTGCCCAGCCGGGGGCCGCACCGATCTCGATGCGGACGCTCGTGCAGCCCCGGGTCGAGGCGGAGGTCGCCTTCCGGCTCGGTCGTGACATCAACCCGGAGTCCGAGGACGAGATCACCCTCGACCTGGTCCGTGACGCCGTCGAGTTCGCGATCCCGTCGCTGGAGATCGTCGACTCCCGGATCGAGAACTGGGACATCAAGTTCACCGACACCGTGGCCGACAACGCCTCGTCCGGCCTTTTCGTGATCGGCACCGACCCCAAGCCCCTGGCGGAGATCAGTCCGGTCGACGTCGAGATGACGCTCACCATCAACGGCGAGCTCCGCTCGTCCGGCAACGGTGCTGCCTGCCTGGGTGACCCGCTCGAGGCCCTGCGCTGGCTCGCGGTCCAGGCCTACCGGTTCGACGACCCGCTGCGTGCCGGTCACCTGATCCTGTCCGGGGCCCTGGGCCCCTTCGTTCCCTTCGCCGCGGGAGATGATGTCGTGGCGACCATCAGCGGATTCGCACCGCTCAGCGTGACGTTCGGAGAGTAGAGACCATGAGCAGGAAACTCAGTGCCGCGATCGTCGGTCCCGGCAACATCGGCACCGACCTGATGTACAAGCTGCTGCGTTCGGACGTGATCGAGCCGCGCTGGATGATCGGCGTCGACCCGGCGAGCCCCGGTCTGGCCCGGGCCGAGTCCGAAGGCCTGATCGCCACGGCCGAGGGGGTCGACTGGCTGCTGAAGCAGGACGAGCTCCCGGACTTCATCTTCGAGGCCACCAGCGCGTACGTGCACCGCGCGTACGCACCCCGGTACGCCGAGGCCGGCATCAAGGCCGTCGACCTGACTCCGGCGGCGGTGGGCCCGGCCTGCATCCCGGCCGTCAACGGCAACGAGCACGCCGGCGCCGAGAACGTCAACATGATCACCTGCGGGGGACAGGCCACCATCCCGATGGTGGCCGCCGTCTCCCGGGCCACCCCGGTCTCCTACGCCGAGATCGTGGCGTCGGTGGCCTCGTTGTCCGCCGGGCCCGGGACCCGTCAGAACATCGACGAGTTCACCCAGACGACGTCGGCCGGAGTGGTCAACATCGGCGGCGCCGCCCAGGGCAAGGCGATCATCATCCTGAACCCGGCCGAGCCGCCGATGATCATGCGCGACACGATCTTCTGCGCCGTCGGGGCCGAGGTCGACCGGGAAGCGATCACGGCCTCGGTGCACGCCATGGTGGCGGCGGTCCAGGACTACGTCCCGGGCTACCGGTTGCTGCAGGAACCCCAGTTCGACGACCCGAGCGACGCCACCCGCGGCGCGACCAAGGTCAGCATCTTCATCGAGGTCGAGGGCGCCGGCGACTTCCTGCCGCCGTACTCGGGCAACCTCGACATCATGACGGCAGCTGCCACCCGTGCGGGTGAAGGCATGGCAAGGAAGGTCCTGGGCGCATGAGCATCTCCGGAGGCAACGTTTCTGGGGCGGGGGAACTCAACGCCCTCACCCGTACCTGGCGCGACACCGACCCGACGTCCGACCTGGACATCCGGCTCACCGACACCTGCCTGCGCGACGGCTCGCACCACAAGCGCCACCAGTTCACCTCCGACGAGGTGCGGGCGATCGTCGGTGCGCTCGACGACGCCGGCGTCCCGGTCATCGAGGTCACCCACGGCGACGGCCTCGGCGGGTCCAGCTTCAACTACGGGTTCTCCAAGACCCCGGAGCAGGAGCTGATCAAGATCGCGGCCGAGACCGCGAAGAACGCCAAGATCGCGTTCCTGATGCTGCCCGGCCTGGGCACCAAGGACGACATCCTGATGGCCCAGGACAACGGCGGCTCGATCTGCCGGATCGCCACGCACTGCACCGAGGCCGACGTCTCCGAGCAGCACTTCAAGCTGGCGCGCGAGCGCGGTCTGGAGACCGTCGGCTTCCTGATGATGAGCCACACCCAGCCGCCCGAGGTGCTGGCCAAGCAGGCCCGGATCATGGTCGACGCCGGGTGCCAGTGCGTCTACGTCGTGGACTCGGCCGGCGCGCTGATCCTCGAGGGTGTCTCGGACCGGGTCGCTGCGGTCGTGGCCGAGATCGGTCACGAGGCCACGGTCGGCTTCCACGGTCACGAGAACCTCGACCTCGGTGCCGGCAACACGGTCATGGCCGTCCGTGCGGGCGCCACCCAGATCGATGGTTCGGTCCGCCGCTTCGGAGCCGGAGCGGGCAACACGCCGCTGGACTGCTTCGTCGGTATCGCCGACAAGCTCGGCTGGAAGACCGGCGTGGACTTCCTCAAGATCATCGACGCCTCCGAGGACGTGATCCGGCCGGCGATGCCGGAGGAGTGCCGCCTGGACCGGATGACGATGATGATGGGCTACGCGGGGGTGTACAGCTCGTTCCTCAAGCACGCCGGCAACGCGGCCGACCGGTACGGCGTCTCCGGGGCCCGGATCCTGGCCGAGGCCGGGAAGCGCAAGCTGATCGGCGGCCAGGAGGACCAGCTCATCGACATCGCGCTGATGCTCAAGCGCGAGGCCGAGCTCGGCGCCTGAGCTGACGACGACCGAGCCCCGCTCCCTCCCGAGATGGTGGAGGGTGCGGGGCGAGGTCGTTGACGGAGGTCGTGAGCGGTGACTCTCAGGCCTCGGCGGTGGCCTTCCGGCGCCGGACCGCGACCAGGACGGTCCCGGCGACGCCGGCGGCGCCCAGCCCGACCAGCAGCCAGGTCAGGTAGCTGCCGTCCTCGCCCGCGGTGTCGACGACCTCGACGGCGTCGGGCTCGACACTGCCGACCTGAGCGGTCTCCACGGTGCTGCCTTCGGCTGCGGGTGCCACCACGGCCGGTGCCGGTTCGGTGCTGTCGCCGGCCTTGTCAGGGGCGGCCTCGGGGAGGTCGCACCCGGTGAAGCAGCCCTGGTCCGCAGGCTTCTGCGGGGCGGCCGGCTCCGGCTTCGGGTCGACCACCGGGTCGCTGTCACCGTTGGACAGGTCCTGGGGGCCCTTCGGCGGCTGCGGCTTGGGCTCCGGGGCCTTGAGGTCGTCCGGGCCGTCGCTCGGGTCGACCGGCTCGGGGGTCGGGTTGGCGATCTCGCCGGGACCCTTCGGGCCGGGCTCGGCCGGCGGCAGCACGATGACCGGGCCCGGCGTCTCGGCGTGCGCGACGCTGCCGAGGCTGAGGGCGGCGGTCGCCATTCCGGTGGCGATGGTCAGGTTGATCAGGGTGCGAGCGATGCCGTTCATGGTGACTCCTCAGGGATTCTGAGCCACCCCTTCGGCGGCTTCAGGGGTAGGAGGACCGGGCGGCGGCAACCTTTCAAGTTTCTGAGGACCATTTTCGCGACCGTGCACGCCGCTGGAGCGGAGGACCGGCACGTGCCGTGGACGAACAGGTAGAACGTGTTCTAGTATTGGCCGCGTAGCACCCGACGACGAGGAGAAGCCATGAGTCAGGCAGTACTTGACGGAGTCCGCGACCTGTTGCCGACCCTGCGTGAGCGTGCGGACGAGACCGAGCGCCTCCGCGTCGTCCCCGAGGCTTCGGTCAAGGAGCTCGAGCAGACCGGCTTCTTCCGCCTGCTCCAGCCCAAGCGCTTCGACGGGTTCGAGTCCGACCCGGTGGACTTCTACACCGCGGTCCGCGACATCGCCAGTGCCTGTGGCTCGACCGGCTGGGTCTCCAGCGTGGTCGGCGTCCACCCCTGGCAGGTCGCGCTCTTCGCCGACGAGGCGCAGCAGGCGGTCTGGGGCTCCGACACCAACGTCCGGCTGAGCTCGTCGTACGCGCCCACCGGGAAGGCGACCCTGACCGAGGGCGGCTTCACGCTGTCCGGCAAGTGGAGCTTCTCGTCGGGCTGCGACCACTGCCAGTGGGTCCTGCTCGGTGGCCTGGTCTTCAACGACGAGGGCAACGTCGTCGACTTCCGGACCTTCATGATCCCGCGCAGCGACTACCAGATCAACGACGTCTGGCACATGGTCGGCCTGGCCGGCACCGGCTCGAACGACATCGTCGTGGACAACGTCTTCGTGCCCGAGGCCTTCACCCTGTCGATGGGGGAGACCGGCCAGTGCCGCGGTCCGGGGCAGGAGGTCAACACCTCGGACCTCTACAAGCTCCCCTTCCACTCGATCTTCACCGGCACCATCACCACCCCGATCATCGGGATGGCCCGTGGTGCGTACGCCGAGCACGTCGAGATGCAGCAGAACCGCGTCCGCGCGGCGTACCTGGGGGAGAAGGTCACCCTGGACCCGTTCGCCGCCGTCCGGATCGCTCGTGCCTCGTCGGAGATCGACGCTGCGTGGGCGCTGCTGACCAACAACATCCGCGAGGAGCAGGCGCACGTGGCAAAGGGCGAGAAGATCCCGCTCGAGCTGCGCCTGCGGGTCCGTCGCGACCAGGTGATCGGCTCGCAGCGGGCGATCGACGCGATCGACGCCCTGTTCGAGGCCTCCGGCGGTCGGGCGCTGGCCAACGGCACCTACCTCCAGCGTGCCTGGCGCGACGCCCACGCCGGTCGGGTGCACGCGGCCAACGATCCCGAGCGGGCCCTGCAGATGTACGGCGCGCAGCAGTTCGGCCACAAGGTCGACCCGGGGATGTACTGAGCCGATGGTGGACTACTCCAAGGAAGCAACCAGGAAGTCGGCCAAGGCCGGCGACATCACCCTGAACTACTACGAGGCCGGCGAGTCCCAGGCTGACGTCGGTGCTGGCCTGCCCTTCGTCCTCCTGCACGGCGGTGGCCCCGGTGCCTCGGCGTGGAGCAACTTCGGGTCCGCGCTGCCCCGGTTCGCGGTCAACTTCCGCACCCTGCTGGTCGACCAGCCCGGTTTCGGCGGCTCCGACAAGCCGCCGGTGACCGCAAACTACTTCCGGCACTCGGCGGACTACCTGGTCAAGCTGCTCGACGAGCTGCAGATCGAGAAGATCCATCTGCTCGGGAACTCGCTCGGCGGCGGCACTGCCACCCGGTTCGCGCTCAGCTACCCCGACCGGGTCGGTCGGCTGGTGCTGATGGGACCGGGCGGGCTCTCGCTCAACCTCTTCCACGCCGACCCCACCGAGGGGGTCAAGCGTCTGATGGACTTCAGCATGGCTCCGAGCCGGGAAGCCCTGCGTGCCTTCATCTCCACCATGGTCGTGAACCAGGCGCTGGTCACCGACGAGCTGGTCGAGGAGCGGTTCGCCGACGCGACCGCCGAGGGATCGTTGGAGGCGATGCGATCGATGGGCGCCTCGTTCTGGAACCCCGAGTGGGCCGAGGACGGGATGCTCTGGCGCGAGGTCCACAACCTGCGCAAGCACACGCTGCTCACCTGGGGCCGCGAGGACCGGGTGAACCCGCTCGACGGCGCGATGGTCGCGCTCAAGCAGATTCCCAAGGCGCAGCTGCACGTGTTCCCGAACTGCGGCCACTGGGCGCAGATCGAGGCAGCCGAGGAGTTCGCCGAGGTCACCACCGCCTTCCTGGCCCGCCACCGCGAACGAAGCTGAGAGGTCACCATGACGATCGACATCAGGTCCATGGGCTACATCCGGGTCGCGAGCACCGACCTGGAGGCCTGGAAGACCTTCGCGGGCAAGGTCCTCGGCGTCGCCGAAGGGCGTGGCCCGAATCCGGACAACCTCTACTTCCGCACCGACGCCGTCTCGGCGCGGATCGTCGTCTTCCCCGCCGACGTCGACCAGCTGGACGCCACCGGGTGGGAGCTGGCCGACCACCGGGCCCTCCAGGACGCCCGCGAGCACCTGACCAAGGCCGGGGTCGCCTTCGAGGAGGGGACGCCCGAGGAGCTGGCCGAGCGGCGGGTCCAGGAGCTGGTCCGGTTCACCGACCCGTGGGACAACGTGTTCGAGCTCTTCCACGGCATCACCTACGAGTCCCGGCCGGTCGTCACGCCGTACGCAGCGACGTTCGTCACCGGCGACCAGGGCATGGGCCACATCGTGATCCCGGTCCTCGACGACGTCGAGGCGCTGCGGTTCTACACCGAGGTCCTCGGCTTCCGGTTGCGGGACTCGATGAGCATGCCCGGAGAGTTCGTCGGCAAGGAGCCCGGATCGAAGATCTGGCTGCGCTTCCTCGGCGTCAACCCGCGACACCACAGCCTGGCCTTCCTGCCGATGCCGAACGCCTCCAAGTGCGTCCACGTGATGCTGGAGGTCGACACCCTGG
This sequence comes from Propionibacteriales bacterium, assembly GCA_026392455.1. Lineage (GTDB taxonomy): Bacteria > Actinomycetota > Actinomycetes > Propionibacteriales > Nocardioidaceae > Marmoricola. The sequence goes on from JAPLCB010000004.1 coordinate 605,081, forward strand.
ACCACGTCGGGCGGGCCTTGGAGCGGGTCAAGAAGTACAAGGCCCCGCTCTCGGCGACCCTGGGCCGGCACATGAACGACGAGATGGTGTCGTTCTACGTGAAGTCCCCGGGCGGGTTCGACTTCGAGTTCGGTACCGAGGGCCTGCAGGTCGACGACGCCCGCTGGGTCGCCCGGGAGAGCACGGCTGTCTCGTACTGGGGCCACACGTTCGGCGGGAACGCCTAGTTCGATGGAGAATGGGGCCGTGACACGAGATATCCCGGAGGGGATGAACCCCAACGCCCGGGAGACCTGGCCCAGCCAGGAGCTGATCCAGTCCTGGCTCGGCAACGAGCTCGACTTCGAGCTGCGTCTGGGCGAGCACACCCCGATCCCGGACGACCCGGAAGCTGCGGCACGCGCTCGACGCTTCCGCGACGTCCTCGGGTTGTTCTGCAGCGGCGTCACGGTGGTTACGTCGATCTCGGACTCCCAGCCGGTCGGGATGACCTGCCAGTCGTTCTCGTCGGTCTCCCTGGACCCGCCGCTGGTGATGTTCTCACCGGCGAAGACCTCCCGCGCCTGGCCGTTGATGCAGCGGGCCGGTTTCTTCTGCGTGAACATCCTCAGCTCGGGTCAGTCCGAGCTGTCCAACGCGATGGCGACGAAGGGCGACGAGAAGTTCACCGGGGTGAGCTGGACCACCGCTGCCACCGGCGCGCCGCTGATCGAAGGTGTGCTCGGGTACATCGACTGCTCGGTGCACCAGGTCGTCGAGGCCGGTGACCACTACATCGTCATCGGCCGGGTCAAGGAGCTCGGTTTCGGCGACCGTTCCGACCTCGGCCCGGGTGACGAGCCGGTGGATCCGCTGCTGTTCTTCCAGGGCAAGTACACCCGGCCGGAGTAGGGCGCCTTTCCGGCTACCGTGGGGGTGTGACCCCCGTGTTCCCGGACTCGCCGACCGTGCTCGCCGCCACCGAGGCTGCGGCCGCCCGGATCGCCGTCGAGACCGGTGACGTCGAGACCGATTTCAGCGTCCGGCTGGTGCGTCGCTTCCTCGGTCTCTGCGAGGGCCCGCGGACCCGCGCCGGGATGCTCCGGATGGTGCGCGCCTCGGTCGGTAGCCCTCGGGCCGGGCAGGCCTTCTACCGGGTACTGAACCGCAGCGTGGTCACCCCGGTCGCCCGGGCTACCGGGGTCCACGCGTCCGCGATGCGGATCGAGCTGGTCTGCGGGCAGCTGGTGGGGCTCGCGATGATGCGGTACGTGCTGAACCTGGAGCCGATCGCGTCCGCGCCGGCCGAGGAGATCGTTCGCCGGTTCGCCCCGGCGATCAGGGCCACCATGAAGGGCGCGTAGCGGCGCCTGTGGAGAGCGTCTGCGCCGAAGCGGCCGGATGCTCCAAGGTGTCGCGATGGACCTACCCGTTGAACCGTTCACCCCGGCGATGGCTGCCCGAGCGGGCCTGGGCCGGGCCGAGCTCGAACGGCTGCTGCGGGAGGGGCGGGTGGTGCGGCTGGTCCGCGGCGTCTACGTCGATGCCTCGGTCCCGCTGGGTCCGCTGGGCCGGGCGCGCGCTCTCGCGCTGGTCCTCGGGCGGCGTCACCTGGTGGTGGACCGGACGGCCGCCTGGCTGCACGGAGCGCCGGTGCTGCCGAGCGATCCCGGCACCGGGGCCGGTGTGCCGCTGGACGTCGCGGGCCGGCGACGCTGGCCCGGGCAGGAGGTTCCGGTCATGCCCGGCGAGGTCATGGTGCTGGGCGGAATCCGGTGCACGACGCCGCTGCGGACCGCCCTGGACGTGTCCCGGCACCTGGCGCCGGAACGCGCGCTCCCGCTGCTGGACGGCCTGCTCCGGGCAGGGTCGCTGCAGCACGTCGCGCTGGTCCGGGCGGCCGCGGCGGCCACGGGGCTTCCGGGCGGGGTCAGGGCCGGTGAGCTCGCTGCGATCGCCGACGGTCGTGCGCGTGGTGCCACCGAGTCGGTGCTCCGGTTGCACTGGCTGGACGCCCGGTTGCCGACTCCCGTCCCGGGTTGGACCGTAGCGGGAGCGCGGCTGACCCTCGGACTGCCGCTGCACCGCTTCGGGGTCCTGCTCACGGACGCTTCCCCAGTTGCGAGTCCGGGTGCGGTCCGGCCGGCCGGCTGGACGGTTCTGGTCGTCGACGAGCGCCGCGTCCGGCGTAGCGACCCCGCCTCCTCGGCTGCTCATCTGGAACGCGAGTTCCACCGGCACCTCCTGGCGCAGAGCGGGGCGTTCACCGGTTAGCGAGTTCGCGGCGACCGACAATCTGGGCCGTTTCGACCCGACATTGTCGCTCGGGGGCAGAGGGGTGTTGACGTCTTTGTGGTGGGCCTTGACGATCGCAGCGTCTCGGCCCTCGGGCCACCACCCGTACGGAAAGTCAGCACATGCGCAGGAGAATTCTCGGGATGGTCATCGTCGGACTGACGGGTCTGGCAAGCCCGCTGCTCGGGTTTCACGCAGCGGCCGAAGCAAGCTGCGTTCCCGCCACCGGCGGTGCGAACCCGTACTGGACCACCGATCCGGCCAGCTACTCGGACACGTTCAACGCGAGCATCGACTGCAACGGTGTCTGGGCGCTGCAAGCGTTCTCGGCCCCGACCTTGGTGAAGGGCCAGTACTACGCCTCGGGGACGTGGAACGACAGCTCGCTGACGGCGAAGTGGGCGTACACGACCAAGGGGCCGGTCGACAGCTCGACGCAGGTGGTCGGTCAGACCGTCGACGGCCGCCGAATCCGCGGGCACGCGCTGAACGGAACGTTCGATCTCATCTACTACCGGTACTGAGGAACATCGATCGTGTCGCGGTCAGTGCGTTCCGCTCTCAGATGGTCGGTCTTCGTCCTCGTGCTGCTTGTGCTTGGCGGCTGCCGGGCCCAAGGTTCCGAGAGCTCGACCCCGCCAGGATCGTCGAACATCGATCAGGGCGACCCGCAAGTCCTGCAGGACGTCGTCGAGAACATCCTCCCGCTGCCAACCAAGACCGGCCAGCTCAGAGCCGCTCGTATGAGCAACTTCCTGAGCAGCCTCAGCTTCGTCGTGTGCGGGGGCGCGCCCGTCCCGCTGGACTACCTCGCCGACACCGGAGGTATCGGGTTTCCTTCGCTGGAGCTGATCAGGGAACGCGGCCTGGGCATCATCTACGACGCGCCTGAGTACTACCACCTGAAGACCGACCCGTACGAACCCCAGTTGGATCCGCGGTGCGCCGCCGACCGGATGAGGAAGGCCAAGCAAAGCGTCAGGCAGCACAAGCGGCCGCCCGACACCGTTCCCGGCTTCTCGGTGGTCGTCAACCGCGTCGCCCTGCCCTGGCAGGAACTGGGTTACACGGTGGAGAACGAGCCGGCGTCGGTGGCGCTCAGGGCGCCGATGGCCGAGTGCCTGCGCCGAGGATCCGGTCTGCCCGTCGTCGACGACAAGCCGTACGTCTCCTTCCTGATGGCGGTCGACAAGTCCTGGCTCCGTCGGCAGAACCCGGTCTCGGTCGCGACGGTGCAGCGCTGGTCGGTGCTGTACGCCGACTGCGCGGCGGACTACTGGAACCACGTCGGCGAACGTCTGGCGGCCGAGCGCCCTGGTGCGATCGAGCGGAACCGCGAGGTGCTCCAGACGTTCGCCACCAACCTCTCGTCGGCGGGCTACACCCCGTGAGGGTCCGCTTTCCGATCGGTCGGCACGGCAGCGCTCGCTTTCCCTCCTTCGTCCTGGGCGCGGCCGTGGCGTCGTTGGCGTGGTTGATCGGGGTCATGGTGACGGTCACCTCGCCCGACGACGCCGTGCGCGAGCGGGCGTCCCCGAGTCTGCCGCCTGCGACAGCCGCCTTGTCGCGTCAGGTCCTGCAGCAGGTGGTCTGGAACGAGTGCACCCGGACGGAGAAGCGGGTCGCCGTCACGGCGCCGGCGGTGCCGCCCGGCTACCGACCGGTGGTCACCCAGGTGTCGCGGGACGGGACTGCGGCGGCCACCGGGACCGTACTGGCCCGGTTCGCCGGTCGGTCCCTGATCGCGGTGGTCACCGCCGCGGTGCTGTACCGCGACCTGGCCGTCGGTGACACCGGCGCGGACGTCCGGGCCCTGGAAGAAGCGCTGGACCGAGCCGGGTTGATCCGGAGCGCCGACGCGACCCTGGACGCCGCGACCCTCGCGGCGTGGTCCCGCCTCGGCGCTGAGGACGGTGCCGCGCGGGCCGACCGGATCCGGGTGGCCGACGTCGTGACTGTTCCTCCGCGGGGATCGGTGGCAGGGGTTGAGGTCCGGGTCGGGGACACCGCGGCCCGCGGCTCCACGCTGCTCGTGGTGACGGCCGTCGACCGGGACTTCACCTGTGCGCTCGACGGTCCGACGGACCAGGTCACCGTGGCGAGTACCCGGTTCGAGGTCGCGGGTAGAGCGGTGGCTGTGGCGGCACTGTCCACCCGGGAAGGGGACGAAGGTGCCCTGTCCGAGGCGGTCGTGCGCCCTGCCCGCCGGGTGTCCGGGAGCCAGGGCCGGTTGGGCGTCGGATTCACCGGGACCGAGCCGGCCCTGGCAGCACCGCTGGCCGCCGTCAAGGTAGCCGCGGACGGCTCGAACCACGTGGTGGTGGTCCGCGACAGGTCGTCCCGCGACGTCGGGGTGACGTTGGGCGCGACCGCGCAGGGCTTGGTCGAGGTCCGCGGCGAGGGGCTCCGGGAGGGTGACCAGCTCCAGCTCTTCAGCCCTGATCAGACAGTGCCGCCTGACCGGACCGGGCAGCTCGGTACGACGCCATGACCGGGAGCGGTCCGTTGATCGAGCTCCGGGACATCGGACTGGAGGTCACCAGCCCCGTGCGGACCAGGATCCTGCACCCGGTCACCCTGGAGATCCGGCGGGGCACTGTGGTTGCCGTGATCGGGCCCTCCGGTGCTGGGAAGACGACGCTGGCATCGATCATCGGAGCTCTGCAACCTCCGTCCGAAGGGTCCTACCGGTTCGACGGCCGCGAGGTCCTCGACCGCACCCGGAACCAGCTGGCCCGCTTCCGGGCCGACCACTTGGGTTTCGTCTTCCAGAGCTCGCACCTGATCGAGGAACGGTCGGCGCTGGACAACGTGGCGCTCGGCATCGTAGACCCGGCTGTCACGCGCGCCGACGGCCTCGCACGCGGTCTCGCGGCGCTGGCCCACGTCGGGCTCGACCAGATCGCCGGGCGGCGGGCCGCGGACCTGTCCGGCGGTGAACGCCACCGGGTGGCCATCGCCCGCGCCCTGGTCAAGGAGCCGAGTCTGGTGATCGCCGACGAGCCGACAGCGGCCCTGGACCAGGCCACGGGCCGGGAGATTCTCGACCTGCTGGGATCGGTCGTCGACCGGGGTGCCACCGTGCTGATCGTCTCGCACGACCAGCGGGCAACAGACCGGGCCGACCAGGTCATCCGGATCGTCGACGGGCGGTTCTTCGGCGAGGGCACGACGGAGAACACGGCGGAGCAGAGGTGACGGGCGGACGGTTGGCCGTGCTCGCCCGCCGCGTCTGGGCGATGACGCGGGACGCGTCAGCGTCGTTGCTGCTGCGTCCAGGGCACACGCTCGGGATGATCTCCGGGGTCACCGTCGCCGTTTCCAGTGCCTTGGCGTCGGTCGTGATCGCCGACACCCAGCAGGCGCAGGTGAACCTGCGGTTCGACCTGCAGCGCTCCGCCCATGTCGTGGTGCAGGCACAGAGTCCGACCCCGCGAGGCTTCTCCGAGGCGGGATTGGAGCGCATCGCTGCACTCGACCCCGTGGGCGCGGTCGGCGAGCTGTCGATCTGGAAGCCGTCGGCCCGGGTCAGCCGCTCGGTCCCGTCCCCGGTGGTCGGGGCGCCGCTGATCGTGGCCGACCCCGGCGGCCTGCGCGCGGCCGGCGCGACCCTCCAGGCGGGCGGTACGACCGGCCTCCTGAGAGGTGGTGGCCGGTTCGCCTGGGTGGGGCCGCAACTGGCTGCTGAGCTGGGGGTGGCGCCGGCAGTCGGCGGCGCCTCCAGCGACTCCCAGATCCTCGTCGAGGGAGTGCCGTTCAGCGTGGCGGGGGTCTTGGGCGACACCGACCGCGGCTTCGGCTACCTCGGGCGGGCGGTCGTGGTCTCCCGGCCCGCTGCTCGCCGCGCGCTCGGCGGCAACGGGACCAACGTTCGACTGCTGGCGCAGGTGCGGCCCGGGTCGGCCCAGGCGGTCGCGGACTATGCCGTCCTTGCCGCAGATCCGTTCGCGGAGCTGACGCTGACCGATGCGACCCCGCCGGACGGCCGGCGCCTGCTGGGGAACGTGGGGGCCGACCTGCGGCTGATCGGCGCCGCACTCGGCGGCTTCATCGGCCTGGTCGGCCTGATCGCGGTGGCGAACACCCTGATGATGTCGGTCCACCAGCGCCGCCGTGAGCTCGGCCTTCGGTCCGCGATGGGCTGGAGCCGGACCAGGGTCGGGCTGCTGGTCCTGACTGAGTCGGGAGCCGCGGGACTGGTCGCCGGGATCCTCGGCAGCGCCCTCGGGCTGGGGTGCGCGTCGGTCTGGTGCTGGAGCCACGGGTGGACCCTGGTGATGCCGCCGCTGCTCCCGCTGCTGGTGCTGGCAGGTGGCACGGTGGCCAGCCTGGTCGGCGGGGTGATCCCGGCGTTCCGGGCGGCCTCGACCTCCCCGCTCACGGCCATGCGGTCGTGAGCGGTCCCGCGGACCGTTACAGCGCCGCGATCGCGTCCGCGATCGACAGGGTCCGCTGCGCCGACTCGACGTGCAGGTTCTCGACCATCCGGTTGTTGTAGGTGACCACGCCGGTCGTGCGGGCCTCCCACGCTGCGATCAGCCCGCGGGCATCCTCGATCGCCTGCGCCGACGGCGCGAAGGCCTCGTTGGCGCCCTCGACCTGACCCGGGTGGATCAAGGTCTTGCCGTCGAAGCCGAACTGGCGGCCCTGGGCGCACTCGGCGAGGAACCCGTCGAGGTTTTTCACGTCGTTGTAGACGCCGTCCAGGATCGCGATCCCGGCGGCCCGAGCGGCCAGCAACGAGAGCGAGAGGGCGGTCAGCAGCGGAGCGCGGCCCGGCACGTGCTCGGAGTAGGTCTCCTTGACCAGGTCGTTGGTACCCATCACGAGCACCGCCAGCCGGGGAGAGGCCGCAGCGAGCTCGCGGACGTTGAAGATCGCCTCCGGGGTCTCGACCATCGCCCACAGCTTGGTGTGGTCGGGAGCACCGGCGGCCTCGATCGCTGCAACCAGGCTCAGCACCTCGGCGGCGCTGTTGACCTTGGGGACCACGATGCCATGAGGTCCGGCCTGGGCGGCGACCACGATGTCCTCGTCGTGCCACTCGGTGCCGATGCTGTTCACCCGGATGGTGAGCTCACGGTTGCCGTACTCGCCGGACTTCACCGCAGCGGCGGCGTTCAGCCGGGCTCCGGGCTTGGCCTCGGGCGCAACCGCGTCCTCGAGGTCCAGGATCAGGGCGTCGCAGGCGATGCTCTTGGCCTTCTCCAGGGCGCGCTCGTTCGAGGACGGCATGTACAGCACGGAACGGCGGGGCTTGAACTCGCTCATCGTCACGCCTCCAGGGTGATTGCGTCGTAGACGCTCTTCAGGTCGGGATCGATCGCTGCGAGCTCCTCGGCCAGCGCGACCATCACCTTGCACTGCTTGACCGAGGCGTCGTCCTCCATCTTGCCGTCGAGCATCACCGCACCGGTTCCGTCGCCCATCGCGGCGATCACCCGGCGGGCGTGCTTCACGTCCTCGACGCTGGGGGAGAAGACCTTGTTGGCGATCTTGATCTGCACCGGGTGCAGCGACCAGGCACCGACGCAGCCGAGCAGGAAGGCGTTGCGGAACTGGTCCTCGCAGGCAACCGTGTCCTTGATGTCGCCGAACGGGCCGTAGTACGGGTAGATGCCGTGCATCGCGCAGGCGTCGACCATCCGGGCGATCGTGTAGTGCCACAGGTCCTGCTGGTACGTCGTCCGCGGGCCGTCGTACAGCGGGACGCCGTCTGCGTCGCGCTCCGGGTCCTGGCGGACCAGGTAGCCCGGGTGGCCGCCGCCGACGCGGGTGGTTTTCATCCGGCGGTCCGCGGCGAGGTCGGCCGGGCCCAGGGAGAGCCCCTGCATCCGCGGGCTGGCAGCGCAGATCTCCTCGATGTTGGCGACGCCGCGGGCGGTCTCCAGGATCGCGTGCACCTGGAGCGGCTTGGTGATCCCGGCCTTGGCCTCGAGCTGGGCCAGGATCCGGTCGATGTAGTGGATGTCCTCGGCGCCCTGGACCTTCGGCACCATGATCACGTCGAGCTTGTCGCCGATCGCGGGGACCAAGGTGGTCAGGTCGTCGAGCACCCAGGGGGAGTCCAGCGAGTTGATCCGGGTCCAGAACTGGGTGGGGCCGAAGTCTGTCGACTGACCGACCTTGACCAGGCCGGCGCGGGAGATCTCCTTGTTCTCGGCCTTGACGGCGTCCTCGAGGTTGCCGAGCAGGACGTCCACGGTGCCGACCATGTCGGGGACCTTGGCGGCCATCTTCTCGTTGCCCGGGTCGAAGAAGTGGATCGCGCGGCTGGGCCGGGCCGGGATCTCCCGGAGCGGGGCGGGAGCGCCGACGGCGAGGGGGGCGAAGAAATCCTTGGCAGAACGCATGAGGCGCAAGTTATCGCACGCGTGCTACCGGCCGGTATGACCCATCCGACAGGCGGCTACTCTTCGGGCGTGGAACAGATCACACCGTGGCGCGTGGGCTACGTCCCGGGAGTCATGCCGGGCAAGTGGGACCGGTCCTGGACCGAGCACGAGCGAGCCTCCCGGCGTTGGCGCAAGCTGGAGCTGCGTCAGGTCGAGGTCGAGGACGCCGAGCGACTGCTGCGTGACCGTGAGCTCGACATGTGCATCGTGCGCGGGGCGGTCGACCGCGACCTCCTGCACCACGTCGCGATGTACTCCGAGGTACCGGTGGCGGTGGTCGCGACCGAGAACGCCTTGACGTCCTACGACGAGCTGACGCTGGCCGATCTGTCCGGCGAGCTGGACATCCTCGCGGAGTTCCCCGACCTGGATCTGCCGATGGCGCTCGAGACGGCCGCCGCTGGTTCGGGCTACGTGCTGGTGCCGATGTCCCTGGCCCGGCTGCACTCCCGCAAGGACGTCGTGTTCCGTCCGGTCACCGACGCCGAGGAGTCCCCGGTGGGGCTCGCGTGGTTGATCGAGAACGACGAGCCGGACACCCAGGGCTTCGTCGGGATCGTCCGCGGAAGGACGCCTCGCAGCAGCCGCTCCTGATCGCCGAGCGGGCTGAGATGTCCCAGCGATCCGCGCCGAGCGGGCTGAGATGTCCCAGTAGTGCGGGACATCTGCGCCCGGTCGGGCTACGTCAGGACGGTCCCGCGGTGCTGGTGCGCCTGACCGTTGAGCTGGGACAGCGCGTGTGCCCGTTTGAAGACCAGCTGGATGTCGTGCTCCCAGGTGATCGCGATGCCGCCGTGCAGCTGGACCGCCTCGGAGGCGACCTTGTCGAGGGCGTCCGAGCAGTACGAGCCGGCGACGGCTGCGAGGTGGAGCAGCCGGTCGCGGTTGTCGGCGGTCGGCTCCGCGAGGTAGGCCGCTGCCATCGCGGTGGCGCCCCAGCTGGCCGAACGGGAAGCCTCGACGAGCACGAGCATGTCGGCCATCCGGTGCTTCAAGGCCTGGAACGAGCCGATGGTACGACCGAACTGCACCCGTTCGGTGGAGTACTGCACCGTCATGTCCAGGGCGCGCTGCATGGCACCGACCTGGAGCGCGCTGGCCAGTGCGGTACTGATCGCTCGGATCTCGGAGGTCGTCTGGGCAGCGTCGTCAACGATCGCCAGGCGCAACGTCTGGTCCATCGTGCCGACGGTCGTGGCTGTCCGGTCCTCGTCAGGCTCCAGCACGATCCGGTCCAGGGCGAACGGCAGCACCTCGCCGGCCGCGAGCCTGGGAAGGAACTCCGTCTTCTCCTCCTCGGAGCCTTCCAGGATCAGCTGCGCGGTGCTCAGCGCGGTCGCCAGCAGCGGGGCCGGCGTCAGGAACTCGCCGAGGACCTCCAGCACCACTGCGGTCTCGATCAGCGACGCACCAAAACCGTCGTACTGCTCGGGAACGGCCAGGGCCGCGACGCCGATCTGCTCGCAGAGCGTCTCCCAGAGTGCCGTGTCGTAACCGGCCTCGGTCTGGACAGCGGCACGCACTGCCTCACTGGTGGAGCGCTTGCCGAGAATGCCGCGGATCGCCGTCGCCAGCTCGTCCTGCTCCTCGGTACGGGCGAAGTGCATCAGATCACCTCGGCGGGGGAACCGGCCGGAGCCGTCGACGTGATGTGCGCGAGGACCCGGCCACGATGGAACGCCGGGGTGCCCCACGCGGTCCCGAGTGCCCGGATCCGGTTCAGCCACAGGCTCAGGTCGAACTCAGCGGTGTAACCGATCGCGCCGTGCACCTGCAGGCCCGTCCGGGCGGCCAGGTTGGCTGCATCGGAGGCGTACACCTTGGCGGCCGAGACCGGGACCTCGCCGAGAGCGGCGCCGAAGACCAGCGGACGGGCGAAGTCCAGGGCGATCCGGACGTCGGCGAGCTGGTGCTTGATGGCCTGGTACGAGCCGATCTCCCGACCGAACTGCTTGCGCTGCTTGGCGTAGGTGACGGTGTCGGCCAGGACCCGCTCGCCGGCACCGACCAGCTGGGCCGCGCAGGCGAGCACCGCGCGGTCGATTGCTGCGTCGTCGAACGGGTCGCCGCCACTGACCTCGGTCAGGGTCCGGGTGGTGTCGATGGAGGCGTGGGTGGCGCCGGCGGTGCCGCTGAGCAACCGGGCTACCTGGGCGTCGGCGGCGTACGGCGCAAGGGGAGCGGCAGCTGCGGTGACCATCTCGCCCTCGAGCTGGGGTGCCAGGGCTGCCGACTCGATCCACGGGCCGACAGCCAGCTCGTGGCCCAGCACCTCGAACGCGACCGCCAGGTCGACCAGGGTGCCTCCGAGACCGCCGTCCTCCTCGGGGACGACCAGAGCCGTCAGGCCCAGGTCGGCCAGACGCTTCCAGAGTCCCGCACCGCTGGCGGTGTCGCCGGCAGCCCAGGCTCGGGCCACGACGACGGAGTCCGCGGAGCGCATCAGGTCGGTGATCGCCTCGGCGAACCCGGTCTGCTCATCGGTCAGCTCGAACTTCACCGTGCCACCTCCTTGTTGCTGAGCCCTTTCGGCTCGCGGGGAAGGCCGAGGATCCGCTCGGCGATGATGTTGCGCTGGATCTCGTTCGTCCCGGCGTAGATCGGGCCGGACAGGGAGAACACGAAGCCGTCCATCCAGGGTGTCTCGAGCAGCTCGGCGTCGGCACCCAGCAGATCCAGGCCGGTCTCGTGCAGCTGGATGTCCAGCTCGCTCCAGAACACCTTGTTGATCGAGCCGGCAGCTCCCATCTCGCCGCCGTCGGCCAACCGGGTGACGGTGCCCCAGGTGAAGAGCCGGTACGCCTGCGCGCCGATCCAGGCGTCGACCACGGCGTCGCGGGCCTGGGGAGCGGCGTCGCCGTTCGTCTTCCAGAGGTCGACCAACCGGTCGGCAGCGGCGCAGAAGCGCCCAGGCGAGCGCAGCGAGAGCCCGCGCTCGTTGCCGGCGGTGCTCATCGCGACGTTCCAGCCCGCGCCCACGGCGCCGAGCACGTCGGCGTCGGGGACGAAGACGTCGTCGAAGAAGATCTCGGCGAAGCCGGCCTCGCCGTCGAGCTGAGCGATCGGCCGAACCGTGACTCCCTCGGCGTCCAACGGGAACAGGTAGTAGGTCAGGCCGGCGTGCTTGGCTGAGTTCGGGTCGCTGCGGAACAGGCCGAAGCCCCAGTGCGCGTAGGTGGCCCGCGAAGACCAGGTCTTCTGGCCGTTCAGGACCCAGCCGCCGCGCTCGTCGTCGCGGGTGGCGGTGGATCGCAGCGACGCCAGGTCGGAACCGGCCTCCGGCTCGGACCAGGCCTGCGCCCAGATCGTCTCACCGGTGGCCATCGACGGCAGGAACCGAGCCTGTTGCTCGGGGGTGCCGTGGTCGAAGATGATCGGCGCGAGCAGGAAGATCCCGTTCTGGGAGACCCGGCCGGGCGCCCCGGCCCGGTAGTACTCCTCCTCGAAGATGATCCACTCGATCAGCGAGGCCTCACGACCTCCGACGTCGCGGGGCCAGGAGACGACCGACAGGCGCTCGGCGGCCAGCTTGGCCTCCCACTCCTGGTGCAGGGCCCAGCCCTCGGCGGTGTCCATCGACGGGAGCGGCTCGGCCGGCACGTTGGCCGCCAGCCAGGCGCGGACCTCGGCCTGGAACGCGAGCTCGGACTCGGAGAGGGTCAGGTCCATCAGTGTGCTTCCTTCTGATCCAGTCGCAGGTCGTTCTTCAGTACCTTGCCGGACGGGTTGCGAGGCAGCACCTCGACGAACTCGACCAGCCGGGGAGTCTTGTAGTTGGCGAGGCGTTCGCGGGCATAGGCGACGACGTCCTCGGAGGTCAGGTCCGATCCGGCCTTGCGGACGACGACCGCCTTGCCGATCTCACCCATCCGTTCGTCCGGGACCCCGATCACGGCGACGTCGGCGACGCCGTCGAGCCGGGCCAGGGCCTGCTCGACCTCCGCCGGGTACACGTTGAAGCCGCCGGAGATGTACATGTCCTTGAGCCGGTCGGTGATCTTCAGGTTGCCGGCCTCGTCGACCTTGCCGATGTCCCCGGTGTGCAGCCACCCGTCGGCATCGATCGCCTCCGCCGTGGCAGCCGGGTCGTCCAGGTAGCCGAGCATGACCACGTCCCCGCGGACCAGCAGTTCGCCTTCCGCGCCGGCAGGCAACGGGTCGTTGCCGCCAACCGCCGCGATCCGGACCTCGACCCCGGGGATCGCCCGCCCGCAGGTGGTGGCCACCAGGGCGTCGTCATCGCCCTCGCGGCACATCGTGGCCACGACGGCTTCGGTCATGCCGAACGCGGTGTAGACATGGTCGATACCCAGGCCCTCGGGTGCCGCAGCCCGCATCCGTTCGATCAGCACGACCGGCACCACGGCCGCTCCGGTGATGGACAGACGCAGCGACGAGAGGTCGTAGTCGCCCCGGTGCGGTGCATCGAGCAGCGAGGTGAAGATCGTCGGAGCACCCGGCAGAACGGTGATCTGCTCACGCTGGATGGTCGCCATCGTGCTGTCCAGGTCGAACGTGGCGACCGGGTAGAGGGTGGCGCCGGTGAGCAGACCGACCACGATCCCGATCTTGTAGCCGAACGAGTGGAAGAACGGGTTGACCACCAGGTACCGGTCGTCGGCCGTGACCCCGCCGATCTCTGCCCAGGCTGCCGACACCGCGATGGTCTGCCGGTGGGCGCTCATCGCGCCTTTGGCGCGTCCGGTGGTGCCCGAGGTGAACAGGATGTCGGCAACATCGTCGCCGGAGACCTGGTCCGCCCGCGTGTCGACGTCGACGCCTGCCCCGAGGGCGGCGAGCGCAGCGAGGTCGGTCGCGCCGTCAGCCGGGGTGGAGCCCGGCATCGTGACGAGGGCCTTCAGAGCGGGCAGGTCGCCGATCTCGCGCAGCTCTGCGACCTGGTCGCGGCCGAGGAAGCCGTTGGCCACGACGAAGACCTGGGCCGACGTCCGTTCAGCGAGGTCGTGGGCCTCGTGGCCCGTGTACCGGCTGTTGACCGGGACCAGGGTGCCGCCGGCGTACGTCGCGGCGAGGCCGGCGACCATCCAGTCGATGCTGTTCGGTGCCCAGACGCAGACACGCCCGCCGGGCTCCAGGCCGAGGGCGGCGTACCCCGCAGCGGTCTCCCTGACCTGGTCGAGGAGCTCGGTGAAGGAGAGGATCCGGTCGCCGTCGACGACTGCGGGACGGTCACCGTACGTGCTCGCGGCGGCGCGCAGCGCGGCCGGCAAGGTGCCGTGGACCACAGTTCCTCCTCCGCTGGAAAGATGCTGTACCAAGCAAGTGCTTGGTAGGCTACCGTACAGGAAACCATCACGTTTGATTTCGAACCGCAGAGAGGGCTCCAGTGGACCTGACCGACAGCAGCGAGGACAAGAGCTTCCGCCTCGAGGTCCGGACCTGGCTCGAGGACAACCTCGTCGGCGACTTCGCGGCGCTCAAGGGGCTCGGCGGATCCGGCAAGGACCTCGAGGCCCACGACGAGCGCCTCGAGTGGGACCGGCACCTGGCCAAGCACGGCTGGACGTGCATCGGGTGGCCCGAGGAGTACGGCGGTCGCAACCTCTCCCTGATGCAGCAGGTGATCTTCCACGAGGAGTACGCCCGCGCCAACGCACCGGCCCGGGTCAACCACTTCGGCGAGGAGCTGATCGGCCCGACCTTGATCCACTTCGGGACGCCAGCGCAGAAGGAGCGGTTCCTGCCCGGCATGCGCTCGGTCGAGACGCTGTGGTGCCAGGGCTACTCCGAGCCCAACGCCGGCTCCGACCTGGCCAACATCGCCACGAAAGCTCGTCTCGAGGGCTCAGGGGACTCCGGCGAGTGGGTGGTGGACGGCCAGAAGGTCTGGACCTCGCTGGCCCAGTTCGCCGACTGGATCTTCGTCCTGGCCCGTACCGAGCCCGGTTCCAAGCGGCACCAGGGGCTCAGCTTCCTGCTGATGCCCCTGGACCAGGACGGGATCGAGATCCGCGGGATCGAACAGCTCACCGGCGGTGCCGAGTTCAACGAGGTCTTCTTCACCGGGGCCCGCACCGCCGCCGACCTGGTGGTCGGCGAGCCCGGTCAGGGCTGGGGCGTGGCGATGGGCCTGCTCGGCTTCGAGCGTGGCGTCTCCACCCTCGGTCAGCAGGTGGGCTTCCAGCGCGAGCTCGCCGCCCTGGTCGCGCTCTCCCGCAGCAACGGCACCTTCGACGACCCGATCGTCCGCGACCGGCTGGCCCGTGCCACGGTCGAGCTCGAGGTGATCCGGCTCAACGCCCTTCGCACGCTGTCCGAGGAGCAGGCCCCCCAACAGGCCAGCATCGCCAAGCTGCTCTGGGCCAACTGGCACCGCACCCTCGGAGAGCTCGCCATGCTGGTGCGCGGTCCGGACGGGCTCGGCGCTGGGCCCGGCTACCACCTCGACGAGTGGCAGCGACTGTTCCTGTTCACCCGCGCGGACACCATCTACGGCGGCTCCGACGAGGTCCAGCGCAACATCCTGTCCGAGCGCGTGCTCGGCCTTCCCCGCGAAGCCGTTCCCCAGTCCTGACTCACCCACGAAGAAAGACATGACCACCGTGACTACTGAACGCCCCGAGCAGCCCGTCCCCGACTACGTCCCCGGCCACGGTCTCCTGGCTGGCAAGGTCGTCGTCGTGACCGCCGCCGCTGGCAAGGGCATTGGTGCGTCCGTCGTCCGTCGGTCGCTGGAGGAAGGCGCGAAGGCGGTCGTCCTCTCCGACACCCACGAGCGCCGGGTCGCCGAGGCGCACGAGGAGCTGGCGGCCGAGTTCGGCGCCGAGCGGGTGCTTTCGACGGTCACCGACGTCACCAACGAGGAGCAGGTCCAGGCGCTGCTCGACCTGGCCGACACCGTTGGCGGTGTCGACGTGATGATCAACAACGCCGGCCTCGGCGGTACCGCCAGCATCATGGAGATGACCGACGACCAGTGGGGCAAGGTCCTCGACATCACCCTGACCGGCACCTTCCGCACGGTGCGCGCTGCGTCCAACCGGATGATCGCGAACGGCACCCGGGGAGTGATCGTCAACAACGCGTCGGTGCTCGGGTGGCGGGCCCAGGAGGGGCAGGCGCACTACGCCGCGGCCAAGGCCGGCGTGATGGCGCTGACCCGGTGCGCCGCGCTCGACGTCGCGCCGCACGGGATCCGGATCAACGCCGTCTCGCCGAGCATCGCGATGCACCCGTTCCTGGCGAAGGTCACCTCCGACGAGCTGCTCCACGAGCTCAAGCAGCGCGAGGCGTTCGGACGGGCGGCCGAGCCGTGGGAGATCGCCAACGTGATGGTCTTCCTGGCCAGCGACTACTCGTCGTACCTGACCGGCGAGGTGATCAGTGCCAGCAGCCAGCGCGCCTGACGGAGCTTCGGCAACCACGTCCAGCGGGTCGCGCCGCGACGAGCTCCTGGCGATCGCAGCAGGGCTCTTCGCCGAGCGCGGCTTCACCAACACCACCGTGCGCGACATCGCGGACGCTGCCGGCATCCTGTCGGGCAGCCTCTACCACCACTTCGACTCCAAGGAGTCGATGGTCGACGAGCTGCTGGACACCTTCCAGACCGAGCTCTGGACCAAGTACGACGCCATCGAGGCCAGCGACCTGACCGCGAAGGGCAAGCTCGAGGCAGTCGTCCGGGCGTCGTTCGAGGCGATCGGCGAGCACCACAGCGAAGTGGCGATCTTCCAGAGCGATGCGCTCTACCTCGCGACCTTCGAGCGTTTCGGCTACCTGATCGAGCGGAACCGCAAGTTCCGCGCCCTGTGGACCGGCCTGCTGGAGCAGGGGGTGGCGAGCGGTGAGCTGAAGGCCGACCTCGACGTCGCCCTGGTCTACCGCTTCCTGCGTGACACCGTCTGGGTCGCCGTGCGCTGGTACCGCCCCGGCGGTTCCCTGACCCCGGCCGACGTGGCCGACCAGTACCTCACGATCCTGCTCGACGGCATTTCCCACTGAGAACGTCCCCATGATTGGAGCAATACCGTGACCGAGGCCTACATCATCGATGCCGTCCGGACGCCCGTCGGCAAGCGCCGCGGCTCGCTGGCGAGCATGCACTCCGCCGACCTGGGCGCGCACGTGCTGTCCGCTCTGGTCGAGCGCACCGGGATCGACGCCGGCGCCGTCGACGACGTGATCATGGGTTGCTGCGACACCATCGGCTCCCAGGCCGGTGACGTCGCCCGGACCGCCTGGTTGGTCGCCGGTCTGCCCGACCACGTCCCCGGCGTGACCATCGATCGTCAGTGCGGGTCCTCCCAGCAAGCGGTGCACTTCGCTGCGCAGGGCGTGATGTCCGGGACCCAGGACCTGGTGATCGCCGGTGGACTGCAGAACATGTCCGCGATCCCGATCTCGGCCGCGATGCTGGTGGCCGACCAGTACGGCTTCACCACCCCGTTCGCCGAGTCCCCGGGCTGGAACGCGCGCTACGGCGACGTCGAGGTCTCCCAGTTCAACTCGGCCGAGATGATCGCCGAGAAGTGGGACATCAGCCGCGAGGACATGGAGCAGTTCGCCCTGAACTCCCACAACCGAGCCAAGACGGCCATCGCCGAGGGCAGGTTCGACAACGAGATCGCTCCGGTGACGCTGGCGGACGGCACCGTGTTCACCACCGACGAGTGCCCGCGGGAGACGTCGCTGGAGAAGATGGCCGGCCTGGACCCGCTGGCGCCCGGCGGTCGGATCACGGCCGGCGTCGCGAGCCAGATCTGCGACGGCGCCTCTGCCCTGCTGATCGCCTCGGAGAAGGCGGTCAAGGACCACGACCTCAAGCCCCGAGCGCGGATCCACCACCTCTCGGTCAAGGGTGACGACCCGATCTGGATGCTGACCGGCCCGATCCGGGCGACCCGGCACGCGCTGGAGAAGACCGGGCTGACGATCGACGACATCGACCTGTTCGAGTGCAACGAGGCGTTCGCCTCCGTCGTCCTGGCCTGGGCCAAGGAGCTCGACGTCCCGCTGGAGAAGGTCAACGTCAACGGCGGCGGCATCGCGCTGGGCCACCCGATCGGTGCCACCGGCACCCGGATCATGGCGACCCTGCTGAACGAGCTCGAGCGCACCGGCGGGCGGTACGCGTTGCAGACCATGTGCGAGGGCGGCGGACAGGCCAACGTCACCATCATCGAGCGCCTCGGCTAAATCGTTCGGCCGGTCGCGGATCGCTCGGGCAGACTCGCGATCGTGGAGCTCGAGGAGTTCGCCCCGGACGACCTGGCCGCGGTCGACGCGTACGTCGGCATCATCCAGGCCTGCAACGACCACGACGCGCCGTGGGAGGTGCCGCTCACCCGGTCGCGCCAGCGCCAGGAGATGCGCTTCGGCTGGGACGGGGAGGTCCCGCGCTACCTCCTCGTCCGTGACGGCGGGCGACCCGTGGGCACGATCTGCTTCTTCGCGTCCGAGCACGACAACCTCGAGCTGTCCTGGATCGAGCTCCGGATCGCACCAGAACACCGACGGCAGGGGCTGGGACGCGCTGCGCTCGCGGGGGCCTTCGAGTTCTCGCTCGCTGCCGGTCGGCCCCTGGTCATCCTGGAGCAGGCCTGGGACTCGCCGGCCGTCCGCGCCCTGGCCGCCGCGTTCGACCTCCCGATGCGTCAGGTGTCGGTACGTCGGGTCCAGGACCTGGCCGGGGACGACGACGAGCTCGCACGTTTCCGGGCCCTCCGCGCCGAGGCCGAGGAACGGTCGGCCACCTACGACCTGGTCCGGGTGCTCGGACCGACGCCGGTGGAGCTGCTCGACGGTTTGGTCACCGTCACCGAGGCGATCAACGACGCCCCGGTCGACGACCTCGAGTACGAGGACGAGGTGTACGACGTCGCACGGATCCAGGGACTTGAGCAGGCCCAGGCCGCCGCCGGGTACCGGCTGCTGCGGGTGATCGCGGTGGAGCGGTCTACCGGCGTGGTCGCCGGGCACTCGCTGATCCGGATCGACACCGAGCAGCCCGAGTACGCCGAGCAGGACGACACCACCGTGCTCGGAGACCACCGCGGCCACCGGCTCGGGCTGCGGATGAAGGCCGACATGCTCTGCTGGCTGGCCACCGATGAGCCCCAGGTGCGCAGGATCCTGACCGAGAACGCAGAGTCCAACGAGCCGATGATCGCGGTCAACGAACGACTCGGGTACCGGGTGGTCGGGCGCGAGCTGCTGTACCAGTGCCGCCTGGAGGTGTGAGGGGACGCTACGGTGGGGGCGTCCCGGGACGTCCTCGGAACAGAACGGAGACTGCTCGCGATGCGCGCTCTTGGTACGGCACTGGTCCTGGCCCTCCTGGTGGCCGTCGGCGGCTGCGGCAGCGACGACAAGAGCCCGGCGACCAAGAGCGACCGTCCGACTGCCGAGCAGCTGGCCGCCGGTCTGAAGCGGGTCAACGCGACGTCGACCGCTCCCTACACCGACGAGGAAGCACTCTGCGTCGGTCAGGTGTTCCGGGACTCCAAGCTCTCGGACGAGTCGTTGCGCCAGGTCGAGGCGGACCTGCTGAAGTTCCAGCCTCCCGCTGCTGAGGAAGCCATCTACCGCAACCTGGTCCCGAGCCTGGCCACCTGCCTCAGTCGCCGTCTGACGGCCCCGACGGCGTCGCCCAGCTCCTGAGTGGCCGGACCACGCCCGTGACGATGCGTGCCCTCGGACTTCTGGTCGGGTGCGTTGCTCTGGTCACAGGCTGCAGCAGCGGCAGTGACCGTCCCTCGCGCGACGCCGTCGTGACCAGCTTCAAGTCCGGCAAGGCCGGCGAGGCTTTCAAGATCCCGCCCGGGTTGCTCACCGACGCCCAGTACCGGTGCATCGGCGCGGCTATCGTCGACTCCGAGCTCTCGGACGAGGCCGTGGCCGCGATCGAGGACGCGGACACGTCCTACGCGTTCGACGACGGCGAGACCCGAGAGCTGCGCAACGTCGGGACTGCCATCCAGGCCTGCAAGGACTCCTGAGCGCCTGGCCTGCTCGACGACCCAGCGTGGCTAGTCCGGTTCCACCAGCGGGTGCGGCTCGACCAGGCTGTGCAGGTACCGCTTGGTGTTCGCTCGCATCGGTCGGCCGGCGAAGCGGCCGTTCAAGAACGAGAACGCCGTCCCGTACGACGTGACCGCGGCTGCGGCGTGCGTCGGCGCCAGGTTTACCGAGAGTCGCACCCGGCCGCCGTACCCGGCCCAACGCTCGGCCAGCCCGCGGCCGCACTCGAACGGGACGACGTCGTCCAGGCGGCTGTGCGAGACCAGCGCCTCCATCCGTGGGTATCGCCGGTTGCCGAGCTGTTGCTCGGCCACGATCGTGGCGAACGGCTCCTCGCGCAGGAGTGCCCCGATCGACCGACCGTCGGCGGTCAGGGTGCTGGAGCGGGTGAACGCGTAGCGGCGCAGGGACTCGAACATGCACTGCTCGCTCAGCGCGTAGGCGACGTCCAAGCCCTTCTGGTTCAGCAGCGGTGCCAGATCGATCTGGTAGTCGCTGGACAGCCCGACCAGCGCGTACCCCAGGAAGGCGAAGTAGGGGCCGCCGTCGAGCATCCGGGCCACCAGCGGAAAGTCTGCGGGGACGGCCCCGCAGACGGCTCCCTTGACATCGAGCTCCGGGGCGTACTCGTGCCACAGCTCAGCAGCCGACGCGGCCGCGCCGCCGCCCTGGGAGTACCCGGCGATCGCGGTCGGTCCGGCCACCGGGATGTCGGGGTTGTCGAGCTGCTGAGCTGCCCGGAGCGCGTCGAGCACCACCCGGCCCTGCACCTCGCGGGACATGTAGGTGTGGGTGCCGTCGATTCCGAGGCCCTGGTAGTCCGGGACGACCACGTTGTAGCCGCGCGCGAGCAGCCCGGTGATGAAGATCGACTCGTACTCGCGCCCGGCTGCCATCTGCCGAGACGGGGCGCACTGGCTGCCCATGCCCTGGGTGCCGACCGCAAAGGACACCAGGCCCCGGTCGTCGCGCTTGCTCCGCGGACGGATCGGCGTCATCACCGTGCCGGTCACCGGGATCACCCGGCCGAGCCGGTCGGTGGTGGTGAACATGATTCGCTCGACCCGGGCCGGGGCCGGGATGAGCTTGAACGGGTCGACGTAGAACCGCGCCGACTCGGCCTTGATGACCTCGCCGGGCGTCGACGGCACCTGCTCGGGGGCGTCGTAGAACGCGTCGCGGGGGTTGGGCTTCAGCTGCCGCGCACCGACAGCCGTCAGGGCGAAACGGATCGCACGGTCCACCACGGAGGTCTCGGTCACGACCCTGATCCTGCCAGTACCGCGCTAGGCGAGATATCCCTGCGTCCGCTTCAGCTCCGCCGCGGCCTGGAGGACCACGCGCTCGATCAGCTCGGCGCAGGTCGGCAGGTCCTCGATCACACCGACGACCTGGCCGGAGGCGAGGATGCCCGCGTCCGGGTTGCCTTCGACGAGACCGGCCTTGAGCATCATCGGGGTGTTCGCGGCGAGCACCATCTGCGCCCACGAACGGTCCGAGCCGTGCTTCATGGACTGCCCGTCCTTGATCAGCCCCCGCCAGGACATCCCGCTCATCTTCTTGAACGCGAGCGTGCGACGCGCGGTCGGCCCGAGGCGCTTGATCGCGCTGGACTCCTCGACGGAGTCGACCAGGTCGGTCCGCAGCATCCGGTGCGGCATCCCGTCGACCTTGGCGGTCACGACGGTGCCGTTGAGGTCGGCGTCGAGGTAGCGCTGCTTGACGGCGTCCGGGACGGTGGAGTCCTGCGTCAGCAGGAAGCGTGTGCCCATGCCGATCCCGGCGGCACCGTAGGAGAGCGCTGCGGCGAGGCCGCGGCCGTCGAAGAAGCCACCAGCCGCGATCACGGGGATGTCGACGGCATCGAGCACGGTCGGCAGCAGGAGCGTCGTCGGGACGCTGCCGGTGTGGCCACCGCCCTCGCCACCCTGGATCATGACGGCGTCGGCCCCCCAGGAGGCCACCTTCTTCGCGTGCTTGGCAGCGCCGATGCTCGGGATCACGACGATGTCGTGCTCCTTGAGCTTCGCGATCAGCTCGGGCTTGGGGGCCAGTGCGAACGAGGCCACCTTGACGCCGTACTCGATCAACAGGTCGCAGCGGGCGGGGGCGTCCGCGGCGTCGGCGCGCAGGTTGACGCCGAACGGCTGGTCGGTGCGACCCTTGACCTCGACGATCGCCTTCTCGAGCTCTTCGTGGGTCATCGTGGCCGAGGCCAGGATGCCCAGGCCGCCGGCGTTGGCGGTCCCGGAGACCAGGCGCGGACCGGCGACCCAGCCCATCCCGGTCTGGACGACCGGGTGCTTGATCCCGGCGAGCTCGGTCAGGGGAGTCTTCAGCAGCTGCTCGATCATGCCTGTGCTTCCTTCTGGGCCTCCACCGGCGGGACCTCGCGGTCGCGCAGGTTCTTCGGGTCGAGCACGTTGCGGATGATCATCAGCTCGGTCTCGGTCGGCTCGCGGGTCACGGGCACCTCGCCGTCGGGCAGCGACAGGGCGAAGCCGGTCGCGTCCACGACCTCGTCCACGCTGACGCCCGGGTGCACGGACAGCAACCTGACGGTGTCATCGGCGCCCTTGACGTCGAAGACACCCAGGTTGGAGACGATCCGGTGGATGTCGTTGTACTTCGAGGCGCCCGGGCCGGCAGCCTTGGCACGGGCCGGACCGACACCGGAGACGATGTCGACGCTCTCCACGAAGACACGACTGTTGTGCTTCGGCACCCAGTACGACGTGCGGTTGTTGACCGTGTTGCCGGGGGCTCCCCGGGAGCCGAGGAGCTGACGCTTCGGCTGGGCGAAGTCGCCGATCGCGGAGATGTTCTGGTTGCCGTGCTTGTCGACCTGGGTCGCGCCCATCATCACGTGGCGCTTGCCGTACGCCACCACGTCGAAGACCCGCCGGAACGGGATCCAGCCCTCGACCACGTCGGCCTTGGCGAACAGCGGGGGAGTGCCGCCCAGGAAGAGCGACTCACCGTCGGAGATCACCAGGTCCGGGTTCGAGGTCAGCTTGGCGAGCCTGACGCCGAGCATCGGCAGCATGCCCATGGGGGAGGCAAAGATCTCGCCGTCGTCCTTGAAGGAATCGGCGATCGCGGCGGCGCAGACCTCGGCACGACTGAACTCCGTCATCACTTGGCTCCTTCGAGCTCGGCATGGAAGGCAACGACAGCTGCCTGGTAGGCGTCTTCGTCCCCGGAGAGAAACCGCTCCTCGAAAGCGGCCCAGTCCTCGTCCGACCCACCCGCTGCTGCGGCGTACGCCTTCTGGAACTTCTCGTCACGCTCGTAGTCGGGGGTGCACACCGTGAAGTGCGCGCCGTTCGGGGTCTCGACGACGCCGTCGACCATCATCCGGCTGATCAGCAGCCGCTGGACCGGCGTGTCCACGGTCAAGCCCGCGGTGTCGACGATCTGCTCGACCGAGACGAACGCCTTGTCGGCGGCCTGGACGAAGAGGTCGTCGAAGTACGGGTCCGGGCCGAGGTAAGCGGCGTTGCCGTGCGCGTCGGCACGGTTCAGGTGCACCAGCGCTACGTCGAGCTTGAGCGCCGGTACGGCGGTCAACTCCTCGTAGACATCGGCGTTCTCGGCTGTGTCCATGGGGTACGGCGAGGTGACGGTCTTGATCCAGGGGTTGTTGACCAGCACGTCAGAGCCGAGCCCCGCCCGCATCGGGAGGAACGGGAGCCGCTGCGCCGCGGCGTACAGGCCGGTCTGGAACATGCCCTCGTCGAGCTCGACGATCTCGGGAATGGTGCCGTTCTGCCGGGCCCGCTGGAAGTTCGGCTCCAGCGGGATCGAGTCCAGCGAGACGAACGCGTAGACCAGCTTCTTGATCTTGCCGGCGCGGGCGAGCAGGCCGACGTCGGCGCCGCCCCAGCTCACGATGGTCAGGTCCTTGAGGTCAGAGCGCAGGATCGCACGGACCAGGGCCATCGGCTTGCGCCGCGGCCCCCAGCCGCCGATGCCGATGGTCATTCCATCGGAGAGCTGTGCGACGACCTCGTCGATCGTCATGACCTTCTCGCGGGGCTTGCTCACTTCTTGGCCTTCTCTGTTCCTGCGAACTCATCCCTGAGCTCGTCACTGACACCGGCGAGGTTGAGCTCGAAGGTGAACCCCTGCTCGAACCGGTAGCTCTTGTTCACGTCGACGGGCTCGATGCCGTTCAACGCTTCCTTGGCGGCGCGGATGACCCGGCCGTCCTTCTCGGCGATGCTCGCTGCGACGTCCAGAGCAACCGCGTCGAGCTCGTCGCGCGGCGCGAGACGGTAGACCGATCCGAAGCGGTGCAACTCGGTCGCCGGGATGGTCGCGGCGGTGAAGTACAGGGCCCGCATCATCTGCTGGGGGACCAGGCGCGCCATGTGGGTAGCGGCGCCCAGAGCGCCCTGCTTGACCTCGGGCACACCGAAGTAGGCGTCCTCGCTGGCAACCACGATGTCGGCGTTGCCGACCAGGCCGACCCCGCCGCCGACGCAGAAGCCGTTGACCGACGCGATCACCGGCACCGGGCACTCGTAGACGGCCTTGAACGCGGCGTAGCAGCCCTTGTTCGCGCCGATCAGGGCATCGAAGCCGGTGGTGTTCTGCATCTCCTTGATGTCCACGCCGGCGTTGTAGCCCTTGCCCTCGGCGCGGAGGATCACGACCTTGACCTTCTGGTCGGCCCCTGCGGCATCGAGAGCGGCGGCCACGTCGAACCAACCCTGGACGGTGAGCGCGTTGACCGGGGGATGGGACATCGTGATCACCGCGATGCCGTCGTCGCGGACCTCGGTTGTGACTGCAGACATCGGTTGCCCTTCTTGGACGGCTCTGTGAGCGGTCGTGTACCTACCAAGCACTTGCTTGGTACTGTACCAGTATGGCTCTCTCCATCGACCTGACCGGACGGGTAGTTCTCGTCACCGGTGGCTCTCGCGGCATCGGCCGCGGCATCACCGAGGCCTTCGTGTTCGCCGGCGCTACCGTCGTCACCTGCGCGCGGTCCGAGGCGGAGCCCTTCCCGGGCACCACGCACGTCGTCTGCGACGTCCGTGACCCCGAGTCGGTCCAGGCGATGGTCGACGGCATCGTCGCCGCGCACGGGCGTCTCGACGTCCTGGTGAACAACGCTGGCGGTGCGCCCGCGTCGGACGCGGCGACCGCGTCACCGCGGTTCCACGACAAGATCATCGGGCTGAACCTGAGCTCGCCGCTCCTGGTCGCCCAGGTCGCCAACCAGGTGATGCAGGCGCAGGGGAGCGGCGGCTCGATCGTGAACATCACCTCGATCAGCGCGCACCGGCCGGCTCCCACGATCGCTGCGTACGCCGCCGCCAAGGCTGGCGTCGAGTCCTTGACCAAGAGCCTCGCGATCGAGTGGGGCCCGAAGGTGCGGGTCAACGCGATCGAGGTCGGCCTGTGCCGTACCGAGCAGACCGACGACCACTACGGCGGCGACGACAAGGTCGCGCGCATCGAGAAGACCATCCCGCTCGGCCGGATGGCCCGACCCGACGAGGTCGGCAACGTGGCCGTCTTCCTCGCCAGCGACCTCGCCTCCTACGTCAGCGGCGCCAGCGTCGGCTGCCACGGCGGTGGCGAACCGCCGGTGTTCCTGCACATCCAGTAGAGCGTGCACATCAACCCAGCACCCACCACCCCTCAACCCAGGAGTACCTGTGTCCCGTTTTCTTGAAGGTCGCGTCGCTATCGTCACCGGAGCCGGTCGCGGCATCGGCCGTGCCCACGCCCTCGAGCTCGCCCGCCACGGCGCCAAGGTCGTCGTCAACGACTTCGGCGTCTCCAACAACGGCGAGAAGCCAGGCAGTGAATCGGTGCAGTCGCCGGCGCACGACGTCGTGGCCGAGATCGAGGCCATGGGTGGCGAGGCGGTGGTCAACGGCGCCGACGTCGCCGACTTCGAGCAGGCTGCTGCGATGGTCCAGCAGGCGATCGACACCTTCGGTGGCCTCGACATCCTGGTGAACAACGCCGGGTTCGTGCGCGACCGGATGCTGGTCAACGCCACCGAGGACGAGTGGGACGCCGTCATCCGGGTCCACCTCAAGGGTCACTTCGCGCCGTTGCGGCACGCTGCGGCGTACTGGCGAGCGGAGTCCAAGGAGGGTCGTCAGCGGGCGGCCCGGGTCATCAACACCACCTCCGGAGCCGGACTGCAGGGCTCGATCGGCCAGATCACGTACTCCGCAGCCAAGGGGGGCATCGCCACCATGACCGTGGTCGCCGCAGCCGAGCTCGGCCGGGTCGGTGTCACGGTCAACGCGCTCGCCCCGGTTGCCAAGACCCGGATGACCGAGGGTGCCTTCGACACCTCGGAGATGGCGCTGCCCGAGGACAACTCGCCGATCGTGGCCTGGCTCGCCTCCGAGGCTTCCGGCCACGTCACCGGACGCGTGTTCGAGAGCGATGGCGGCAAGCTCACCCTCGAGGAGGGCTGGAACCACGGCGCCGCCCGGGACAAGGGTTCGCGCTGGGAGGCCACTGAGCTCGGCGACGTCGTCGACGCGCTGATCGCCGAAGGTGCCGACCCCGAGCCGGTGTACGGCGCCAGCTGACCTGAGCGGGCGCAGATGTCCCGCCACAAGCGGGTGAGAGGGCTGAGATGTCCCAGTGACTGGGACATCTCAGCCCTCTCGGCGTTCAGGAGCGGGACATCTGCGCCCGCTCGGGGTCAGAGGCGCTCGATGATCGTTCCCGAACCCTGCGCGCCGCCGGCACACATTGAGATCAGTGCGGTGCTCTTGTCCTGGCGCTCGAGCTCGTGCAGCGCGGTGGTCAGCAGCCGGGTACCGGTCGAGCCGACCGGGTGTCCGATCGCGATGGCGCCACCGTTGACGTTGTACTTGTCCTCGGGGACGTTGTGCACCTTCGCCCAGCTCATCACGACCGCGGCGAAGGCCTCGTTCACCTCGAAGAGGTCGATGTCGGAGATGCTCATGCCGGAGTCCTTGAGGACCTTCTCGGTGGCCTGGACCGGGCCGTCGAGGTGGTAGTACGGGTCGGAGCCGACCAGGGTCGAGGTGATGATCCGGGCGCGCGGCTTCAGGCCGAGCGACTTCGCGAGGTCCTCGTCCATCAGCAGCAGGGCCGAGGAGCCGTCGGAGATCTGCGACGACGTACCGGCTGTGTGGAACCCGCCCTCCAGGACCGGCTTCAGGGTGGCCAGGCCTTCCAACGTGGTCTCCCGCAGACCCTGGTCGGCGTCGACGAGCCGGGTCTCGCCGGTCGGCTTGCCCTCGTCGTCGAGCACCGGCGCCTCGACGCCGAAGATCTCCCGCTTGAAGCGGCCCTCGGCGACGGCGACGGCGGCCTTGCGCTGCGACTCGTAGCCGAAACGGTCGATGTCCTCGCGGGTGAAGCCCCGGTTGCGCGCGATCCGGTCGGCACCCTCGAACTGGGACGGAAGGTCGATGGCCCAGCCGTCGGGGCGCGGGTCGCCGCTACCCGGAGGCACGTTCGCGCCCAAGCCGATCCGCGACATCGACTCGACGCCGCACGCGATCCCGACCTTGATCTGGCCGGCACCGATCATCGCGTTGATGAAGTGGGTGGCCTGCTGGGCCGAGGAGCACTGGGCGTCGATGACCGTGGACGCCGTTGCGTTGGGTAGACCGGCGTGCATCCAGGCGCGGCGCGCCATGTTGTTCGACTGCTCGCCCGCCTGCGTGACGCAGCCGGCGATGAGCTGGTCGACCAGCTCGGGGTCGATCCCGGCGCGCTTGATGACCTCGATCTGGGAGGCGCCGAGCAGCTCGGCCGGGTGGAGGCCCGCCAACCATCCGCGGCGCTTGCCGAGGGGGGTTCGCACTGCTTCGACGATGACGGGGTTACCCATGGTTCCTCCTGTGACGGATGTGCCTGCGCTCGTGCAGGCACTCTTCAAAAATAGAACACGTTCCTGTTTTAGACCAGACCCAACATAGCCCGGAAAACCCGGTCGAGTCCTTTGCTCACGTGGCCAAACTATGTCACGATCGTCACTAGAACGTGTTTCAGAATCCGTGGAGGACAACCCAGTGACCGTAGCGCCCGCCATTCCCGTCGCCTTCGACCCGACCGATCCGGGTACCAACGAGGTGGCCATCCCGCTCCAGGAGTTCCTCGAGCTCCGCAAGACCGCTCCGGTGCACTGGGTCGAGCAGGCGCCCGACGCTCGCGCCGGCTTCCTCGACACCGGATTCTGGGCGATCACCAAGCACGCCGACATCCTGGCGATCTCGAAGAACTCCAAGGAGTTCTCGGCGAACGAGAACGGCGTGATCATCCGCTTCGCCGCCGACATGACCCGCGAGCAGGTCGAGCTGCAGAGCGTCATGCTGGTCAACCAGGACCCGCCGGACCACACCAAGC
Organism: Propionibacteriales bacterium; assembly: GCA_026392455.1. GTDB lineage: Bacteria > Actinomycetota > Actinomycetes > Propionibacteriales > Nocardioidaceae > Marmoricola. The sequence goes on from JAPLCB010000004.1 coordinate 633,094, forward strand.
TGCGTCAGACGATCAGTCGCGGCTTCACGCCGCGCTCGATCAACGCGCTGCACGAGGTGCTGATCGAGCGTGCCAACAAGATCGTCGACGACGCGATCGCGCGCGGTCACGGCGACTTCGTCGAGGAGGTCGCCGCCGAGCTTCCGCTGCAGGCGATCGCCGAGCTGCTCGGCGTGCCGCAGGAGGACCGCAAGAAGCTGTTCGAGTGGTCGAACCAGATGCTGTCGTACGACGACCCGGAGATCGAGGGCGACCCGGCCATCGCCGCCGCCGAGATCCTCGGGTACTCGATGATGCTGGCCGCCGACCGCAAGGAGAACCCGACCGACGACATCATCTCCAAGCTCGTCAACGCGGGTGAGGACGGCGAGGGACTGACTGACGACGAGTTCGGGTTCTTCGTGATCCTGCTCGCCGTGGCCGGTAACGAGACCACCCGCAACGCGATCACCCACGGGATGCAGGCGTTCTTCAAGAACCCCGAGCAGTGGGAGCTGTGGAAGGCCGAGCGTCCGAGCACGATGATCGACGAGGTCATCCGCTGGGCGACCCCGGTGACCGTCTTCCAGCGCACCGCGCTCAACGACGTCGAGATCAGCGGCCAGCTGGTCAAGAAGGGCGACCGGGTCGCGCTGTTCTACGCGAGCGGCAACCACGACGAGGACGTCTTCGAGAACCCGGGCGAGTTCAACATCAAGCGTGACCCGAACCCGCACCTCGCGTTCGGCGGCCACGGCGCGCACTACTGCATCGGCGCCAACCTGGCCCGTCTCGAGGTCGACGTGATGTTCAACGTGATCGCCGACCGGATGCCGAACATCGCACCGACCGGGGAGCCGCGTCGGCTGCGGCACTCCTGGATCAACGGCATCAAGGAGCTTCCGGTCCAGTACGCCTAAGGCCTAGCTCGTTGCGCAGAGCGCCGCCATCCCACCGGGGTGGCGGCGCTTTCGCGTTCTCAACCGGCGGCGAGGATCTGCTCGCGCAGGATGTCGGCGTGACCGCAGTGCTCGGCCAGCTCGCGGATCATGTGCAGGTAGATCCACCGCAACGGGAAGTCGCCGTGCCGGCTGCCGGTCATGACGTCGTCCAGGGAGGCGGTAGCGGCGATCCGGCGCGACCGTTCGCAGACCTGCTCGTGCAGCAGCACCGTGCTCGCGACGGTCTCGTCCGGTCCGAGCAGGTAGGACTCCGGGGCTGTCCAGGGGATCCCGATCTCGGCACGGGGTCGGTGCGTGATCGCCTCGTCGAACCAGACGGCTTCGACGAACGCGGCATGCTTCAGCAGGCCCAGCAGGGTGGTCCCCGACGGCACCAGGACGCGGCGCGCCTGCTCCTCGTCGAGCCCGTCCAGGGTGCCCCGGATGGCGCTGCGGTGCTCGTCGAGGAACGCCTCGAGCTGCGCTTGTTCCGGAAGGTCGGCGACCAGGAAGGTGGGCGGCAGGATCGTCATGGTCGGTGTCAGTCCCGAGCAGTCAGAACCAGTGGCCCATCGGGCGTGATCGCGATGGTGTGCTCGGAATGAGCCCCCCGAGATCCGTCCGCGCTGCGCAGCGTCCAGCCGTCAGGGTCGGTGAAGATCGCGTCGGTGGTGTGCATGAACCACGGCTCGATCGCGATCACCAGGCCCGGCTTGAGCGTCAGGCCGCGTCCGGGCCGGCCGTCGTTGGGGACGTGCGGGTCTCCGTGCATGGTGCGCCCGACGCCGTGGCCCCCGAACTGCAGGTTGATCCCGAGACCGGCTGCGCGGGCGACCTCACCGATCGCGAAACCGACATCGCCGAGCTTGTTGCCGACGACGGCGGCCGCGATCCCGGCCTCGAGGGCCTTCTCGGTGACGGTGATCAGCCGGAGGTCCTCGTCGCGCGCTGTGCCGACCACCACGGACGTCGCGGAGTCGGCGACCCAGCCGTCGACCTCGCAGGCGAAGTCGACGCTGAGCAGGTCGCCGTCGGCCAGGACGTAGTCGTGGGGGAGGCCGTGCAGCACGGCGTCGTTGACCGAGGTGCACAGCACCTTGCCGAACGGCATCGCCCCGAAGGACGGGTGGTAGTCCACGTAGCACGAGGTGGCCCCGCGCTCGGCGATCATCTCGGCGACGAGGGCGTCGAGCTCGAGCAGGTTGACCCCGACGGCGGCCTTGGCGCGGAGCGCTGTCAGCACCTCGGCGACGAACCGTCCCGCGGGACGCATCTGCTCGACCTCGCGGTCGTTGAAGAGCTCGATCATGGTTCCAGCCTAGGAGAGACGGCCGGAGGCCCCGTCACCGCAGTGACGAGGCCTCCGGAACAGCGGTACTAGTTGGCCGGCTTGTCGGCACCGACGATCCACATCGCGAAGAACTGCGACCCGCCGCCGTAGGCGTGTCCCAGGGCCTTGCGCGCGCCGTCGACCTGGTGCTCGCCGGCTTCCCCCATGACCTGCAGCGAGGCCTCCGCGAACCGGAGCATCCCGCTCGCGCCGATCGGGTTGGAGGAGAGCACGCCCCCGCTCATGTTGATCGGGAGCTTGCCGGAGATCTCGGTCTCTCCCGCCTCGGTGAGCTTCCAGCCCTCACCTTGGGGCATGAACCCGAGGTTCTCGATCCACATCGGCTCGAACCAGGAGAACGGCACGTAGATCTCCGCGCAGTCGATCTCCTCGAGCGGGTTGGTGATCCCGGCCTGCTTGTACAGCGCTGCGGAGGCGTGCTGCCCGGCCAGCGGGTTGACCTGGTCGCGCTCGGACGCCGTGGTCGGCTCCGAACGCATCTGGGTGCCGTGGATCCAGGCGGGATTCTTGACGCCGGACTTCTTGACCGCGTCCTCCGAGGCGATCACCAGGGCGCAAGCACCGTCCGAGGACGGGCAGGTCTCGTCGTACCGGATCGGGTCCCAGAGCATCGTCGACGCCAGCACGGACTCGACCGTGGTGCCCTCGTTGTGCAGGTGCGCGTACGGGTTCTTCAGGGCGTTCTGGCGGTCCTTCGCGGCCACCATCGCGCCGATGTGCAGGGGAGCGCCCGAACGACGGATGTACGACCGCACGTGCGGTGCGAAGTAGCCACCGGCACCCGCGTGCACCGGCATGATGAAGGGCACCGGGATCGACAGCGCCCACATCGCGTTGGACTCGGACTGCTTCTCGAAAGCCACGGTCAGGACCCGCTCGTGCACCCCGGACTGGACCAGCGAGGCGGCGACGATGGCGGTCGAACCGCCGACCGAACCGGCGGTGTGGACGCGCAGGAGGGGCTTTCCGGCGGCGCCGAGGGCGTCCGCCAGGTACAGCTCCGGCATCATCACGCCCTCGAACAGGTCCGGGGCCTTGCCGACCACGACGGCGTCGATGTCGTCGAAGGTCAGGCCGGCGTCGAGCAGCGCCCGGTCGACGGCCTCACGGAGGAGACCGGCGATCGAGACGTCTTCGCGCTTGGCGCGGTGGTGCGTCTGTCCGACGCCGATGACAGCTGCGGGGATCTTGGCCATGTCTTCAGCGTCCTTCCATCGTGACGACGAGGTTCTGCTGGAGCACCGGACCGGAGGTCGTGTGCGCCAGCGCCTTGTCGGACTCGCCGGCCCAGATCCGCTTGGCGGCTTCGCCGATGCGGTTCAGGCCGGCGGTGAACATCGGGTTGGCGGTCAGTGCACCACCGGAGGGGTTGATCGTGACGTCGTCGGCCAGCCCGAGCGAGCTGCGCAGGATCAGCTCCTGGTGGCTGAACGGCGCGTGCAGCTCGGCCAGATCGACAGAGCCGACACCCTCCTTGCCCAACGCGGCCTTGCCGGCCGAGGCGGTGCTCGAGGACGTGGTCAGGTCGCGGGCATTGATCGCGATCGGCTCGATCCGGTGCTCGAAACCGCTGATCCAGGCCGGGCGCTGGCGCGCCTGGTTGGCCTTGTCGCCGGCCGCGATCACGATGCCGGCGGCACCGTCGGAGACCGGGGCGCAGTCCCAGCGGCGCAGCGGGTCGGCGTACAGGGGATGGGCCAGGACGTCCTCGACGGTGGTGGCGCCCTTGCGGATCGCCCACTCGTTGCTCTGGGCGTCCGTCATCGAACGGGCGACGACCTCGGCCATGGCGTTGGCGTCCCACAGGCCCTTCTCGAGGCCTTCCCGAGCCTGGATGCCGGCCAGCGACACCGTGTCCGGCCAGAGCGGCTGGGTGGTGTACGGGTCGAGCTGCAGAGCCAGGATCCGGCGCAGGATGCCGGCCGACGACTTCCCGAAGCCGTAGACGAGGGCGGTGTCGACCTCGCCCGTCTGGATCTTGACCCAGGCCTCGTACATCGCCCAGGCGGCGTCCATCTCGACGTGCGACTCCATCACCGGCGGGATGGTCCCGATGGCGTCGACCGCGGAGACGAACGAGAACGACCGTCCGGCCAGGTAGTCGCTGGAGCCGGAGCACCAGAAGTCGATGTCGGACTTGGTCCAACCGGTCTGCTCGTACAGGTCCGCGAGGATCGGGACCAGGAGTTCCAGACAGGTCGGGGACCCGTCGAGCTCCTTCATCTGTCGCTGGGCAAAACCCACGACGGCTACATCACGCATGTCTGTTCGTGCCCTTCTCAGAGGTGCATCTTGTAGGTGTCGTACTCCGCGTCCGGCTCTCCGGTCGGGCGGAAGTACTTGATGTTGTTGAGGTCGGTGGTCCACTCCTCCTGGGGCTTCCAGACCGCCTCGACCCGCATACCCATCCGGACGTCCGCAGCGTCGACGTCGAGGATCAGGTGCAGGAACGCGATGTCCGCCCCGTCGAGCAGTACGTACGCGGAGACGTAGGGGATCGGGATGGTCTGGCCGACGAACGGCACGTTCACCACGCAGTAGGTCGTGAGCGTGCCGCGGTCCGGGAGCAGCACCTCGTCGGTGGTCGGGACCCCGTCGACCGGGCAGGCCCCGCGGGGCGGGACGTAGACCTTCTCGCACACCGGGCAGCGCTGCCCGTAGAGCTTGCCCTCGGCCAGGCCCTGGAAGAACTTGGTCTCCTCGGGCGAGGCCGCGTAGTCGTAGGCCAGGTTCACCGGGCTGACGATGCCGGTGACCTCGGGAGCACCGAAGTCCATCGACGCGGACCCCTCGCTGACGTCGTCGCCGGCCGGCTCGAAGCACGCGATGTCGCGAATGGTGCCGGTCGTCTGCTCGGCCCAGCGGACCCGGACCCGCAGGCCGGTGGAGATGTCTGCGGGGGAGTCGACGTCGACGGCGTGCAGCATCGGGGCGTCGGACCCGTCGAGCAGGATCTGGGCGAAGGCGAACGGCTTCTCCAGCGGTTGCTGGGCGACGGGCTCGGAAACCCACGACCAGCTCTGGACCGTGCCGAAGTCGGAGACCGGGACCAGCTCGGTGATCGCCTCGTGGGTCACCGGGTCGTACTCCGGCGGCGGCACGACGACCCGGCCGTCAGCGAGCACCCCGCCGAGCACGGAGTGCTGCTTGAGGGCCGACATGAACTGGGACAGCACGGAACCGAGCGATCGGGTGTAGTCGAACTCGACCTTCATCGGGGCGTGCAGGACACGCGATTCAGTAGAGGGAGCCATGCGCAGAAGTGAAACACGTTCTAGTATTGCGAGCAAGGACATCCGAGTAGGTTGCCTGGAGAAGACCCGCGCACCTGCGCACGAACGCGAGGAGAACCATGAAGCTCGGCCTGCAGCTCGGCTACTGGGGCGCATCGAAGCCCACCCACCACGCAGAACTCGTCGCCGCGGCCGAGGAGTCTGGTTTCGATGCCATCTTCACCGCCGAAGCCTGGGGTTCGGACGCGTTCACACCATTGGCCTGGTGGGGTCGTGAGACCTCCAAGGTGCGCCTGGGTACGTCGATCGTGCAGATGTCCGGCCGGACGCCGACCAGCATCGCGATGCACGCGCTGACGCTGGACCACCTCTCCAACGGCCGGATGGTGCTCGGGATGGGCGTCTCCGGGCCCCAGGTGGTGGAGGGCTGGTACGGCCAGCCGTTCTCCAAGCCGTTGGCCCGCACCCGCGAGGTCGTCGACATCATCCGGCAGGTGCTCGCCCGGGAAGGCGCCGTTACCAACGACGGCCCGCACTACCCGCTGCCGTACAACGGTCCGGGCGCGATGGGTCTCGGCAAGCCCCTGAAGCCGATCGTGCACCCGTTGCGTGCCGACATCCCGATCTGGCTCGGCGCCGAGGGCCCGAAGAACGTCGCCCAGACCGCAGAGATCGCCGACGGCTGGATCCCGATCTTCTACACGCCCAGCTCGGCCGCGATGTACCAGCCGTGGCTCGACGAGGGCTTCGCCCGTCCGGGCGCTCGACGTACCCGGGCCGACTTCGAGATCGCGGCAACCTGCCACCTGGAGATCACCGCTGACAACGGCCCCGCCCGGCAGGCCGTGATCGACGGCATGAAGCCGGTGGTGGCGCTGTACATGGGAGGCATGGGCGCGAAGGAGATGAACTTCCACCACCAGGTCTTCACCCGCATGGGCTACGGCGAGGTCGCCGACGAGGTCCAGCGGCTGTTCCTCTCCGGCGAGAAGGACAAGGCGACGGCGCTGATCCCGGACGAGCTCGTCAACGACATGCACATCATCGGTGACGCCGGCTACGTCAAGGAACGGGTTGCGCAGTGGGAGGAGACCGGCGTGACCACGCTGCTCCTCAGCTGCCGCGACGGCGCCGAGATCCGTCGGGTCGCCGAGCTGCTCGCCTGAGTCTCAGGCGACGCCGACCAGTGCGGCAGACCGCTCCCACAGGCCGTCGATGATCTCCTGCTTGCCAGCCTGCCGGTTCTCCGCGCCGTCGATCTTGAAACGGCTGAAGTAGCGACCGTTGATCTGGGGATCGGGGCCGCGCTCGGCGAGTGCCACCAGCGGTGCCGCCCCGTCGGGGACCGTGATGGTGCCCAACCGCTTGAGGGGAGACCGGTAGAGCAGACCGACCATCCAGGAATCGCGGCCGAACGAGCTGCCGACCGGACCGGGATGGACCGCTGCCGAAACGATGCCGTCGTCGGCCCACCGTTGCGCGATGCCACGGGTGAAGACGATGTTCATCAGCTTGCCGGTGCCGTAGGCCGGGAACTCGATGGCCCGACGGCGGTCGTAGTCGAGGTCGTCCAGGACGATGCGACCCATCAGGTTGCCGATGCTCGCCGTGTTCACCACCAGCGACGAGCCTGCGGCCGCCAGGCGCGGGCGGAGCAGGTTGGTCAGCAGGAACGGTGCCAGGTGGTTGATCTGGAAGTTCGGCTCGTGTCCGTCGACGGTGCGCAGGGACGGGGCGAACATGCCGCCGGCATTGTTCATCAGGAGGTCGAGCGTCTGGACTCTCTCGGCGACCTCGGCGGCCAGGCGACGAACATCGTCGAAGCGTGCGAAGTCGGCGACAAGAGGCTCCGTGCCGACGGCCTCAGCGATCGGCTTGAGCTTCTCCGCCGACCGGCCGGTCACCAGCACGGTCGCACCCTTGGCTGCCAGCACGCGAGCTGACTCCGCACCGATCCCATCGCTGGCTCCGGTGACCAGGATGGTCTTGCCGCTCATCGTCTGCTCTGTCATGCCGCGAGCCTAGTCAGGTGGGGTCGAAGCGCTGCGGGCGAGAGGTGGTCTGGGCACGAAGGAGACATGCGGACCATCCTCAGAGTCGCGCTCGGGCGGCCGCAAGGTGGTCGCCGGGAATGTGGATAACCCCGCCGGATTCAGGCCGACGATCTTCGGTGTCCTGGTAGCTGCGGGGCCGCTGCGGCGTACTGGTGGCCGGTGGGGGTGGTGATGGTGATCTGCTGGGGTTGCCCGGGAGTCCGTTCGGCCTTCCAGCCGGTGGCTTCCTTGGTGTAGTTGCAGGCCTCGCACACTCCTTGGCCGTTCTCGGCACTGGTGGCGCCCGTGGCTGCGGCGGCTTGGAGGTGGTCGATGTGCCGGATCACCGCGTCGCACCAGGTAGTGCGACAGAACTGGTCGCGGGCGATCACGAACCGGCGTAGACCGCCGTCGAAGACCCGGCGCCGGGACTCCATGGCGACCAGGGCTCCATCGGCGGGGTTGAGGTAGAGCCGCCTGATCCAGGCTTGGGCTGCGTCCAGGGTGATCTCGCGGGCGACAGCGGCCGGGACCGGGCCGTAGCCGACCAGGTGCGCCGGGGTGTCATCGGGCGCGTGGTCGTTGCCGAGGAGAGTGGTGTCGGCCATCACCAGCTGGACCTCGACCGGGGTCCCGGTCGCGGTCTGCTGGCCGGTGACACGTGCAACCAGGGTGTCAGCCATGATCTGGCCCTTCGACCGCTCGTCACCACCGGCCCGGAGGGTGTCGGCGTGCCGGGTCAAGGCGACCAGGCAGGCCACTCCCTGGGCGACCGGGAGGAACCCGGTCAGGTACGTCATCGTGTCCGGCGCCGGCCGCAGGCTCACTCGACGGTCGGAGGTCGCCCCGCGGACCCGCCGCAGCACCGAGGCTGGGTCCAACCGGTAGCCGATCGCCCGGGCCTGCGCCGCGACCTGCCGGTCACCCATGAGCCCGAGCCGGCCCGCGAGGTCGGCATCGACCTGAGCCCGGTCCTCGACCCGCAGCACCGCGGTCTCCCGGACCAGCAGGGTCGCTCGCCACTCCGAGATCTCCCCAGCCGTCAGCGCCGCCAACGTGTGCGGCATCTCGCTCACCAACGCCTGTGCCAGGCCCAACGACCGGGCGCCACGGACGGGACTCTCGCGCCGTGCCAACGCCACTTCAGCCGCCAGACCACGACAACGCTGGGCGATCGGCACCCCTGCAGCCGCCTCAGCGGCAGCACGCTTCGCCGCCAGGGCAGCAGTGTCGCGCGCCTGGGCCGCGGCCAGCGCGGACTTCAGGTCCTCCATCGCCGCGACCCGGTCGATGTGCTCGGCTTCGGACAGGCACCGCAGATCGTCATCGCCCAGCCGGGCCGCGGCAGCTCGCAGACCAGCCGCAGACAGCGCCTGCCCGGAGACGTGGCTCGGATCCGATTCGAACATGTGTTCCATTGTTCTCGCCCTGCTCCGTCGCCACAAGGCTTGTTCGGAGAATGTGGACAAGCCCTGACCGAGGCGGCGAGAGCGTGTTCCGTTGCCAGTTCCTAGAACACGTTCTAGTCTTTCGGCATGAGCACCGTGAGCGACATTGCGAACGCCGGAGACCTCCGTACCGGCACCCACAACGGCCACCTGATGGTCGCCGCCCTGCGCCGGCACCACGACCGGCCGATCATCCACCTGGGCGACGTCACCCTTACCGGGCAGCAGGTCGCCGACCGGATCAGCACCTACATCCAGGCGTTCGAGTCGCTCAACGCCGGGTTCGGCACCGCGGGGGCACTGCTCGCGCTGAACCGTCCCGAGGTGCTCTTCATCCTCGGCGCCGGCCAGACCCAGGGCTACCGACGTACGTCGCTGCACCCGCTGGGCTCTGCCGACGACCACGCGTACGTGATCAACGATGCCGGGATCACGACGCTGATCATCGACCCGTACTTCAGCGAGCGGGCGCTGGCGCTGCTCGACAAGTGCCCCGGTCTGACCCAGGTGCTGACCATCGGGCCCGTTCCCGAGGTGATCGCCAAGGCTGCAGCCGACAGTGGTCGCACCACTTCGGACCTGATCGAGGCGGCCGCCGGTTTCCAGCCGACCAAGCTCGAGGCCCGGCTGCTCCCCGGCGACCACGTCGTCTCGATCACGTACACCGGTGGCACGACAGGCAAGCCCAAGGGCGTCATCGGGATGAGTCAGACCATGAACACGATGACGAACATCCAGCTCGCCGAGTGGGAGTGGCCCGCGGAGCCGCGCTTCCTGATGTGTACTCCGCTGTCCCACGCCGGAGCGGCGTTCTTCGTCCCCGTCGTGATCAAGGGCGGCACTCTGTTCGTCACCTCGACCTTCAACCCGGCCGAGGTGCTGGCGACGATCGAGGAGAAGAAGATCAACTCCTTGATGCTGGTTCCCACGATGCTCTACGCGCTGATGGACCACCCGGACAGCCACACCCGCGACCTGTCTAGCCTGGAGACGGTCTACTACGGCGCGAGCGCGATGAACCCGGTACGCCTCAAGGAGGCGATCGAGCGGTTCGGTCCGATCTTCGCGCAGTACTACGGCCAGTCCGAGGCCCCGATGGTGATCACCTACTTCAACAAGGGCGACCACGTGAACGCCGACGGTACCCCCGCCGAGCACCGGCTGACCTCGTGCGGGCGACCGACCGCCCTGGCTCGCACGGCACTGCTGGGCGAGGACGGCCAGCCGGTCGCGCCGGGCGAGCCCGGGGAGATCTGCGTCGCCGGGCCGTTGCTCTCCGGCGGCTACTGGCAGTTGCCGGAGCAGACCGCCGAGACCTGGAAGGACGGCTGGATGCACACCGGCGACGTCGCCCGGGAGGACGAGGACGGCTTCTGGTACATCGTCGACCGCACCAAGGACATGATCGTCACCGGCGGGTTCAACGTCTTCCCCCGCGAGGTCGAGGACGTCGTCGCCGAGCACCCGGCGATCGCGCAGGTGGGCGTCATCGGCGTCCCGCACGAGAAGTTCGGTGAGTCCGTGACGGCGATCGTCGTCCTCCGCGAGGGGTACGAGCTGACCGACGCCGTCATCGCGGAGATCCAGGACATGGTCAAGGAGAAGAAGGGGTCGGTCCAGTCACCGAAGCAGGTCATCGCGATCGACGCCCTGCCGCTGACCGGTCTCGGCAAGCCCGACAAGAAGGCGCTCCGGGCCCAGTTCTGGACCGGCGACCGCAGCGTCGGCTGAGAAGCCGCGTCGGTTGAGGAGCCGCGTCGGCTGAGAAGCCGCGCCAGGTGATGCGGTCTTCGAGACTCAGCCGGCCTTGGTGACCCGCACGGTGTACACCTGGCTCCAGGTGGAGGCCATGTACACCCGCTTGCCCTGCAGTCTGATCCGGTAGGTGCCGGGCCGGAGCCGCGCCGACGTCCAGGTCGAGGCTGTTGCGATCGTCCGGAACGGGCCGAGGCTGACCTTGCCGGTCCGAGCATCGCCCAGCCGGACCCGCATCGAGCGGATCGAGCTGAACCGGGCGGTGTACGCGTAGCCGACCTGGATTCGTTGCCCGCTCACGCTGATCCGCGGCCGCAGCGCGGGGTCCCAGGCGACGTTCGGGCGTTCGATCTCGATCGGTGCCGGGAACAGCACGTCCTCGACCGAACGGATCGCCTCCGCGAACCGCTGCGCCAGGTAGGTCTCACCGGTCGGCGTCGGGTGGACGGTGTCGTAGAGGTACCGCGACGACGACCAGATGTTGCCGGCGAGCTGGGCGATCTCGACCGGCGAACCCAGGGCGAACCAGGTGGTCCCGGCCAGCTCCTGGAGGCGAGCGTTGTAAGTGTCACGAATGCTCTGCGGGATCTTCGGCGAGACCAACTCGCCGAGCACGATCTTGATCGTCGGCCGGGCCGCCCGAACGGCGTTCAGGTAGGACTTCCAGTCGGCCAGGACCCGCTCGGTCCGGGCCTGGTACAGCGGGAGCAGCTCGGCCTGCGACCGTCCCGGGTTGGACCGCGGGACGTCGAGGAAGTCGTTGGTGCCGAGGTAGCTGACCAGGATGTCCGGCTGGTACGTCTCGACCTGCGGTCCGATCTGGGTCAGCTGGTCGTCCAGCTCGGTTCCGGTGGTCGCGTTGTGGTCGCTGTCCCAGTCCCGTCCACCGAGGTAGTGCCAGTAGCTCCCGCGGGGTCGGACCAGCGGCCCGACGAAGTCCACCCGGTCACCGGTCCGCTGCCGATCGAGCTCCTGGTCGAGCCGGTAGCGCCAGGTGTAGTCGCCGTCGATGCCGGACGTGATCGAGTCACCGGCGAGCATGATCCTGGTCGGGTTCGCAGCCGACGCAGCCGTCGCGGGACGACCCAGGGACACGCCGGTCAGCACGAGTGCCGCGGCAAGAGCGCCGACGGTCAGGAGGTTCGCCTTCATGGTCGGGTCAATCTAGGGGAGCCGACGGCTCGTTCCCGGGCAGGCCCGTGGCGCTGGGACAAGATCACACTGACAACAACGGCAAAAGCCGCGAAACGTCACTGGGGCCTTGCTCACGTCGACGGGCGCGGAGGAATTCGGGCGTCGTACCACGGGCTCCACGGGGTGCGCATCGTCACCCGGACGCCCTGGATCCGGACCCGGTAGTCGCCGGGCCGCAGCACCGCCGAGTACCAGGTCGGGCTCTTCTCGAAGTCGCCGCGGGTAACCGTCCCGGTCCTGACGTCGACCAGCTCGACCCGGACGCCGAGCACGGTGTTCGCCCGGGCGGGCCTGGCCCAGTTCAGGTAGATCCGGTGCCGGGTCGTCCGGACGTTCGGGATCAGGGCCGGGGTCCAGGGGACCGTCATCTGGGGGATGGCCGGCGTCCTGGGCAGCGGAGGGTCGGGCAGCGCACGGATGCCCAGCGCGATCCGTTGCGCCATCAGAAGGTCGCCGGTGGGGGTGGTGTGGACGCCGTCCACGGTGAAACCGGGTTGGCTCCAACGTGCGTCGTCGGTAGGAGCGACCGTCACCGGCGAGGTCGCGGTGCTCGGGATCCGCGTGACCAGGGCGGCGTTGAAACGGTCCCGGATCCACCCCGGCACCAGCTGGCTGGTGATCTCCGCGATCACGATCTTGACGTCCGGGTTCACCGACCGGACCGCCGTGACGAACGTGCTGTACTCCGCGAGGACGTCCGTGATCACCTGGTCGACCTTGGGCTCGGCCCAGGCGCGGCCGAAGTAGTGCAGGCCGTCGCGGATGCTCGGGATCCCGTAGCGGGTCCCGGCCAGACCGTTGTTCAGGTCGTTGTTGGCCATCACCGCGACGATCACGTCCGGCAGGTAGGTGCGCATCGTCGGCACGATGTCGAGCCGTCCGCGGCCCGGGTCCTCCGGGGTCGGCGGCAGGTGCAGGTAGTTCTTGATGGTGGTGGCGCCCTGGGCGTCGTGCTGGGAGTCCCAGCCGTGGACGAGGTAGTTGTTGGCCTCGCCGTAGGCCCAGTTGAACGGGCCGACGAAGTTGACCGGGGCCTGCTGGCGCTTGAACTCCATCGCCAACCGGTAGCGCCAGGTGTAGTCACCGTCGAACTGGTGAGCCACCGAGTCGCCCACGACCATCACCCGGGGGCCCGGTTCGAGGTTGAGCGCAGCAGGCTCCACGGCGTCGGGCACGCTGCCGAGAGCCAGTGCGACCCCCAGCAACCCGACTGCCCCGAGTCGGAATCTCATGAACTGGCCTTTCAGGGCTTGACGGTGACCGTCCAGATCTTGCTCCAGGGCGAGTACATCGTGTCGCGGCGTCCCTGGATCGCGATCCGGTAGCGCCCCGGTAGCTTCGGGGCGGAGACGTACTGCTTGGTACCCGTCCAACCGGTCCGGGAAACCTTGCCGGTGCGCAGGTCGCGGATGTGGACCCGGACCAGCTTGGGTGCGTACTTGAGGTAGGACGCCGACCAGTTCACGACCAGTCGTCGGGTCGCGGAGACCCGGATCGAGGGTGCCCACGGAACGGCCCAGACGAGCCCGCTCGAAGATATCGCCGGGGCGCTGGGCAGTGTGCCCACGGTCTGCAGCGCCTTCGCGACCTGCTGGGCGATGACGGCCTCGCCGGTCGGGTTGGGGTGGGTGGTGTCGTAGGTGAGCTTGCCCTGGTCCCACGTCGGGTAGTGCAGGTTGGCGACGACGACCCGGGAGTCGGGGTACCCGTCCTTGGCGTCCTCGGCGGCGGCGAGCGCGTTGACCTTGTCGTTGAACTCCTGGCGGACCGTGATCCGGGAGGTCTGGACCTCACCGAGGACGATCTTGATGGTGGCGTTCACCTGCCGGGCTTCCTGGATGTAGGTCCGCAGGTCCTCGATCTCCTCGTCCACCGGGACCCGTGGGGACGGATCGGTGCTGGAGGTCGGCAGCAGGTCGGTGGTGCCGTAGAGCGCCACCAGGACGTCGGGCTGGGCAGCAGTCATCTGGGCGACCAGCTCGGTCATCTGGAGCTTGAGCCGGGTCCCGCCCTTGGCGCCGTGGTCGGTGTCCCAGTACCGGCCCGGGACCAGGTAGGTGCAGGAGCCGCCGCCCGGGCGTCCGGTCGGGCAGGTCTCGGGGCCGACGAAGTCGAAGGCCAACCCCTGGCGCTTCAGCTCCTTGTACAGGCGGTAGCGCCAGGTGTAGTCGCCGTCGAAGCCCTGGGTCAGCGAGTCGCCCCCGAGCAGGATCTTCACCGGCGGGACGGGATCGACCGCGGCAGCCGGCGAGCCCTGGGACACAGCGAGCCCGCCGGCTGCCAGCGCGGCGCACAGCGAGGTGACGAGGAGGGACCTGAGGTTCATGGTGCCTCCAGGGTAGGTCAGCTCCCGGTGAAGTTCGCGGGCCGCTTCTCCAGGAAGGCGCGCGGCCCCTCCTTGGCGTCGTTCGACTTGAAGACCTCGGCGCCGACCTTGGCGTCGTCGGCCCAGCAGTCGTCCTCGTGCTTGCCCTCGGAGTCACGCATCGTCTTGAGGATCGCCTGGACGGCCAACGGCCCGTTCGCGGCGATCTTGTCGGCGATCTCGTGGGCCTTCGCCAGGGCCTCGCCGTCGGGGACGACGTGTCCGATCAGGCCGAGCTCCTTGGCCTCCGGGGCCAGGACGAGCCGGCCGGTGAGCAGCAGCTCGGCGGCGACCGTGTAGGGGATCTGGCGGGGCAGCCGGACGGCCGAGCCGCCGAGCGGGTACAGGCTCCACTTCGCCTCGGCCACACCGAACTTGGCCGACTCGCCGGCGACCCGGATGTCGGTGCCCTGGAGGATCTCGGTCCCGCCGGCGATCGCGGGTCCCTCGACCGCAGCGATCAGCGGCTTGGTGAGCCGGAAGCCCTTCAGCAGGCCCTTGAGGATGGTCGGGTCGAACTCACCGGAATCGAAGCTGTCACCCGGGGGCTTCTCGTTGGCGGTGGACAGGTCCATCCCCGCGCAGAAGTAGCCGCCGGCGCCGGTGAGGATGCAGACCCGGATCTCGGGGTCGGAGTTCACCCGGTCCCAGGCGTCCTCCATGATCCGCAGCATCTCCGACGAGAGCGCGTTGCGACGCTCGGGGCGGTTCATGGTCACGATGAGCTTGTGGCCGTCCTGCTCCACGATGCAGTCGGGAGTGGTCCGCGCAGGTGCGGTGCCTGTCGTAGGTGCTGTGTCCGTCATGCGGGGAATGCTAGCCCTAAACGAGAACGTGTTCTAGTATCGCGGGCATGGCCCTCAACATCGCTGACCTGTTCGAGCACGCCGTGGACGCGGCCCCTGACAAGCCCGCCGTGAAGGTGGGGGACCGCACGGTCACCTTCGCCGAGCTGGAGACCGAGTCCAACAAGCTCGCCCACTACCTGCAGTCCGAGGGCGTCAAGGCTGGCGACCACGTCGCGGTCTACGCCAAGAACAGCATCGAGCACGTGATCGGCGTCCTGGCGATCGTCAAGATCCGCGCAGTCAACATCAACGTGAACTACCGCTACGTCGAGGGCGAGCTCAACTACCTCTTCGAGAACGCCGACGTCGTGGCGCTGATCGTCGAGCGGACCTACGCGCCGCTGGTCGCCAAGACCTTCCCGAACCACCCCAAGCTGCAGACCGTCGTGGTCGTTCCCGACGTGATCGAGCCGGACGACCAGTCCGACATCTCCGCCTTCGGCGGTGTCCTGTACGCCGACGCGATCGCCGAGCAGAGCGACGAGCGGGACTTCGAGGAGCGCAGCGCCGACGACCTGCACATCATCTACACCGGCGGCACCACCGGTTTCCCCAAGGGCGTCATGTGGCGCCACGAGGACTTCTGGCGCACGCTCGGTGGGGGGATCGACTTCTACACCGGCGAGAAGCTGGACGAGTACGACCAGTCGAAGCAGGCTGCCCAGGACGGTCGGATGGTCACCTTCCCGCTCAGCCCGCTGATGCACGGTGGCGCCCAGGCCGGCCTGCTGATGCACCTGTTCGCGGGGCACCTGACCATCCTGGAGCCGAAGTTCGACGCCCAGCGCACCTGGGAGCTGATCGACGAGAACGGCATCATGCTGATCTTCATGACCGGCGACGCGATGGCGCGGCCGCTGATCGAGGAGTTCGAGCGCAAGGCCAAGACGGACTCGCCGTACAGCGGTGCCAGCCTGTTCGCGGTCTCGTCGAGCGCGGCGATCTTCAGCCCCGAGGTCAAGGAGCGCTGGATCGAGGCGCTGCCGAACCCGGTCTACACCGACTCGGTGGGCGCGTCGGAGACCGGGTTCCAAGGCATGGGCATGCAGGACAAGACGCACATCTCCTCCGACGGTCCGGTCGTCGGCCTCGGGCCGAGCAGCGTCGTCCTCGACGAGAACAACCAGGTCCTCGACCTGGCCACCAACGTCGGCAAGATCGGCCGCCTCGGACGAGGCGGCTCGGTCCCGGTCGGCTACTACAAGGACGAGAAGAAGTCCGCCGAGACCTTCCTGGTCGTCGACGGCATGCGGATCTCGGTCCCCGGCGACTTCGCCCGGATCGAGGAGGACAACAAGGTCACCCTGCTCGGTCGCGGCTCCAACTGCGTCAACACCGGCGGCGAGAAGGTCTACCCCGAAGAGGTCGAGATGGCGATCAAGCGCCACCCGGCCGTGTACGACGTCCTGGTGGTCGGCATCCCCGACGAGAAGTTCGGCCAGGCGGTCGCTGCGGTGATCCAGCCGCGTGAGGGCGAGACCCTCGAGCTCGAGGAGCTGCGCGAGTACCTGCGCGAGTTCCTGTCCGGCTACAAGCTTCCGCGGACGATGACCCTCGTCCCCGAGATTCCGCGCAATGCCACCGGCAAGGCGCAGTACCCCCGTGCCAAGGAGCTTCTGCTCGAGGCCAAGGCATCCCAGAACACTGAAGGAGCTCACATCTAATGCGTACCGAACTCTGCGAGCGGCTCGGCATCGAGTACCCGATCTTCGCGTTCACCCCGTCGGAGAAGGTCGCCGCTGCGGTCTCCCGCGCCGGCGGCCTGGGCGTGCTCGGGGCGGTCCGGTTCAACGACGCCAGCGAGCTCGACGAGACGCTGACCTGGATGGACGAGAACACCGACGGCAAGCCGTACGGCGTCGACATCGTGATGCCGATGAAGATCCCCACCGAGGGCAAGTCGGTGGACCTCAAGGAGCTGATCCCCGGCGAGCACGTCACCTTCGTCGAGGAGACGCTGCGCAAGCTGGGCGTCCCGCCGCTGCCGGAGGGCGAGGGTCGCGAAGGTGTCCTCGGCTGGCTGCACTCGACTGCGCGGTCGCACGTGGACGTCGCCCTGCAGCACCGCCCGGTGCTGATCGCGAACGCGCTGGGCACCCCGCCGAAGGACGTCATCGACCTCGCTCACGAGCACGGCGTCCTGGTGGCTGCGCTCGCTGGGGCGGCCAAGCACGCTGCCAGCCACGTCGCCAACGGTGTCGACATCATCGTCTCCCAGGGCTACGAGGCCGGTGGTCACACCGGTGAGATCGCGAGCATGGTGCTGACCCCCGAGATCGTCGACGCCGTCGACGTACCGGTGCTCGCCGCCGGCGGCATCGGCTGCGGGCGTCAGGTCGCCGCGTCGCTGGCCCTGGGAGCCCAGGGCGTCTGGACCGGCTCGCTGTGGCTCACCGTCGCCGAGTACGACCTCGGTCAGAGCGACGTCATCCAGCGGGCCCTGCTCAAGGCGGGTTCCGGCGACACCGTCCGCAGCCGGGTCTACACCGGCAAGCCGGCCCGACTGCTGAAGAACAAGTGGACCGCTGCGTGGGAGGAGGAGGGTGCACCGGCGCCGCTCCCGATGCCGTTGCAGAACCTGCTGGTCTCCGAGGCCCACAACCGGATGAGCATCGCCGCCGACGCCGACGTCGTGGCGATGCCGGCCGGCCAGATCATCGGCCGCACCAACGAGGTCAAGCCGGTCGCCCAGGTGATGGCCGAGCTGATCGCCGAGTACGAGGAGACCGTCGCCCGTCTGGAGAAGATCCGGGGCTGAGGTTTCGAGGCTCACTGCGTTCGCACCTCAACCGGCACCTGCTGGTTGAGGTGCGGTCGTTTTGCGTTCGCACCTCAACCGGCACTGCTGGTTGAGGTGCGGTCGGTCTGCGACCGCCTCGAAACCCGGTGACGCCGACGCTGGGGCCTCGTACCCTGGGAGCGTGCTCACCTCCCCGGAACTGACCCACTACGCGGCCTTCACCGGCGCGGCGATCCTGATCGTGCTGCTGCCCGGTCCGGACACGTTGGTCGTCGTCAGGAGCATCCTGCGGGGTGGTCGCCGCCAGGGCGTCCTGACGGCACTGGGCAACCTCGTCGGGCTGACCATCTGGGTCACCGGCGCCGTGCTCGGCATCACTGCGCTGCTGCACGCCAGCGAGGTCGGGTACAACCTGCTGCGCATCGTCGGCGCGTGCTACCTGGTCTACCTCGGCGTTCAGGCGTGGCGCTCGCGCGGGCGGGTCGAGGACGAGGACGGTGCTGAGGGACGGGGCGGCGGCGTCCTGGGAACGGGCTTCAAGGCCGGGATCCTGACCAACCTGTTCAACCCGAAGGTCGGTGTCTTCTTCGTGACATTCCTGCCCGGCTTCGTGCCGGACGGGGCCGCGGTCGGTCCGACCACGGCAGCGTTCGGCCTGATCTTCGTGCTGCTGACGGCGCTGTACTGGCTGGCGCTGCTGGGGATCGCCGAGCGGGTCCGGAGCTGGATGAGCACGCCGGCGATCCGCCGCCGGATGGATGTCGCCACAGCCGGGGTCCTGGTGGCGTTCGGGCTCCGACTCGCGACCGAATGACCCCCGGATGACCTAGGGTCGGGGGATGGTCGTCCTGAACCCCTCCGCAGGTCGTAGGTCTGCAGTCCGTCGTCTCCTGGCGGTCTGCGCCGTGGCTGCCCTGCTGCTCGCCGGAGTCGTCGTCGCGTCGACGTTCAACGCGCAAGGAGCGACCGGCCCGTTCCCGGTCCCGGTCGCCCGCTGCGGGCCGGGATCGCTGCCGGAGACCTCCACCCAGGGCCGGGTCCCCGCCGCGGACTACACCTCCGGCCGGGTCAAGCAGGGGTACCGCTGCAACACCGTCCAGGTCAGCCACCAGGGCTCCTCGGGCGGCTTCAAGACGTTGCGGTACACCGATTCCGCCGGGCACACCTGCGCGTTCTACGACTCCACGCTGACGCTGCCGCGCGACGTCGTCTCCAACACCCTCTCGGGTGACGGGCTCGGTGTGGTCGTGCTGGACATGACCGATCCGTCGAAGCCCCGCAGGACCGCGAACCTGACCTCGGTCGGCATGCTCAGCCCGCACGAGTCGCTGCTGGTCAATCCCCGCCGGGGCCTCCTGGTCGGGGTGATGGGAACCGCTGCCACCGCTCCGGGCATCCTCGACGTGTACGACGTCAAGACCGACTGCCGCAAGCCGAAGCTGCTCTCGTCGTCGCTTTCCGGCATCTTCGGCCACGAGAGCGGGTTCTCCCCGGACGGCAACACCTACTACGTCGCCGGTGCGGCCGGGTTCAGCCTCACCGCTGTCGACCTGGTCGACCCGCGCAAGCCGAAGATCCTGTTCACCCAGAGCGGTGTCGTCTACCACGGGCTCCGGCTCTCCAACGACGGTCGGACCATGTACGTGGCCAACATCGGCGAGCCCGGTCCGGGCGGCATCACCGGCGCTGGGTTGCGGATCCTGGACGTGAGCCAGATCCAGGACCGCAAGCCCAAGCCCAAGGTTCCGGTGCTCTCGTCCATCACCTGGCGTGAGGCCTCCATCCCGCAGGTCGCCGAGCCGTTCGTGAGCGACGGGCACAAGTACGTCCTCGAGGTCGACGAGTTCGTGGACCTGTTCAGCTTCAAGGGACTGGTCGACGTCTTCCACTCGCCGGTCGGAGCAGCTCGGATCATCAACGTGGACGACCCGCGGCACCCCCGGGTGGTCAGCGACATCCGGCTCAAGGTGCACCAGCCCGACCAGCGCACCGGTCCGCAGCTCCAGGACCCGGTGGCCGCGTTCCCGGCCCAGGGATACGCCGGTCACTACTGCGGCCTCCCGACCCGCAACAACCCGAAGATCGCCGGCTGCTCGATGATCATGTCCGGGCTGAGGCTGTTCGACATCCGCGACGTCTACCACCCCAAGGAGGTCGGCTACTTCAACAAGCCGGTCCCGGCGATCAACAAGCTGGCACTGATCCCGGCGATCGGGGCGTACGCGATGTCGCAGCCGGCGTGGGACCTGAAGAACAACTCCGTCTGGTACACCGACGCAAACTCGGGCTTCTACGTGGTGCGCCTGACCAACGGGGTCGAGAAGCTCCTGCACTGATCAACCAGGCGCCGCAGCGACGTAGCGCCGGCGCTGCTGGGTCGTTGAGCAGGCATGGTCGTCTCTCACCGTGCTGCCGCGAGGATCTCCGCGCTGCGCCGTCTGCTCCTGGTCGCCGTTCTCTGCCTCGGACTGGGGGCGTCGTGGTCGCTGTCGAGCGCGTCCTCGGCCGAGGACCTGGGACGGGTCCCGGTGCCGGTCGCGGACTGCGGTCCCGGCTCGTTGCCGGAGACCTCCACCCAGGGACGCGTCCCGAAGGAGGACTTCACCTCCGGGCGCTACCTGCAGGGCTACCTCTGCAACACCGCCGACGTGGCTACCGAAGGCGTCAGCGGCGGCTTCAAGGCCCTGCGCTACACCGATGCCCAGGGCAACACCTGTGCGTTCTACGACTCGACCTCGTTGGTGCCTCCGACATCGACCCTGACCAACCTGCTCACCGGCGCGGGGATCGGCGTCGTCGTCCTGGACATGAACGACCCGGCGCACCCGCGGCGGACCGCGACGTTGAAGTCCCCGGCGATGCTCAGCCCGCACGAGTCGCTGCTGGTCAACGAGAAGCGTGGTCTCCTGATGGCAACGCTCGGCACCCTGGCCACCGCGCCCGGCATCCTGGACCTGTACGACGTGAAGACCGACTGCCGACGCCCGAAGCTGCTCTCCAGCACCCCGTCGGCCGTGCTCGGCCACGAGAGCGGGTTCTCGCCGGACGGCAACACCGTCTATGCGGGTAGCACGATCTACACCTTGGCCGCGATCGACGTCAGCAACCCCAAGCTGCCCAAGACTCTCTTCACCGAGCTGAACGTCCAGTACCACGGGTTGCGGGTCTCCGACGACGGCAACACCTTGTACGCCGCGCACATCGGCGAACCCGGCCCGAACTTCATCTCCGGTGGCGGTCTGCGGATCATCGACGTCAGCCAGATCCAGGCCCGGGTGAAGAACCCGAAGGCGCCGGTGCTGGCGACGATGACCTGGCGCGGTTCGTCGATCCCGCAGGTCGCCCAGCCGTTCACCCGCGACGGGCACCAGTACCTGCTCGAGGTCGACGAGTTCGTCGACCTGTTCTCCTTCTCCGGCCTCTCCGACATCCAGAACTCGCCGGTCGGGGCGGCCCGGATCATCAACGTGGACGACCCGCGGAACCCGTTCCTGGTCTCGGACATCCGGTTGCAGGTGCACCAGCCCGACGACCACGCCGGTGAGCAGACCAAGGATCCCGGCGGCGCCGACCCGCTCGGCGGGTACGCCGGCCACTACTGCAGCGTGCCGACGCGGGACAACCCGAACATCGCGGGCTGCTCGATGATCGCTTCGGGTCTGCGGTTGTTCGACATCCGCGACGTCGAGCACCCCCGCGAGCTCGGCTACTTCAACAAGCCGACCAAGGAGGGTGGCGCGGCGTTCTCGCAGCCTGCGTGGGACCCGGCCAGCAACACGGTCTGGTACACCGACGACCGCACCGGGTTCCACGTCGTCCGACTCACCAACGGCCTGCAGGACCTCTTCTGAGGGTCGAGGTGCGAGCTTCGGCTCCGAGTTGCTGGTTGAGGTGCGAGCGTCGGCTTCGGGTTGCTGGTTGAGGTGCGAGCGTCGGCTTCGGGTTGCTGGTTGAGGTGCGAGCGTCGGCTTCGGGTTGCTGGTTGAGGTGCGAGCGTAGCGAGCCTCGAAACCCGCTGAGCCTCTGTGTTCACGTCACCAGATTTCGAGGCACCCGCTAGCGCGGCTGCACCTCAATCAGCAGAAGAGCCGGGCGCGGCTGCCCCTCCATCAGCAGGGGTGGTAGGTCCTGCCTCGCTCGTCACGCGTCCAGGTGGGCTCGACCGGCACGGCCTGGAGCTCGCGCTTGAGCACCTTGTTGGTGGCGGTCCGGGGGAGCGAGTCGACGATCCGGACGTAGCGAGGCCACGCCTTGGTCGCGAGGTCGGGCTGGGCGGCCAGGAACTCGGTCCAGCCCGCCGGGGTGATCGGGCTGGTCAGGACCAGGGCTACCACCAGCTGGTCACCCGAGACCGGGTCGGGGACGGCGTACACGGCCGCCTCGGAGACGTCCGGGTGACGGAGCAGGATCCGCTCGATCGGGGCAGCTGCCAGGTTCTCGCCGTCCACCCGGAGCCAGTCGGCGGTCCGCCCGGCGAAGTAGACCCACCCGTCAGCGTCCCGGTAGGCGAGGTCTCCGCTCCAGTACATGCCGCCCCGCATCCGGTCGTTCGTGGCCGACTCGTCGTTGTAGTAGCCGGCGAACTGGCCGCTGCCCTGGGTGTTGACCAGCTCGCCGGTGCACGCGTCGAGGTTCGTGACGGTTCCGTTCTCGTCGTACTCGGCGACCGGGCACTCCTGCAGCGTCTCCGGGTCGTAGACCGCGACAGCCGGGGCCGGCTGACCGAGCGAGCCTGGAGGGGTGCCCTCGACCCGGCTGATGACCACGGCATTCTCGGTGGACCCGAAGCCGTCGACGACCCGGACCCCGAACCGGTCGCCGAACCGCGCGATGTCCCGTTCGTTGCCCTCGTTGCCGAAGACCAGTCGCAACGGGTTGTCGGCGTCGTCGGCCAACGCCGGGGTCGCGAGGATGTAGGCCAGCGGCTTACCGACGTAGTTCGCGTAGGTAGCACCGTAGCGCCGGACGTCGGGAAGGAAGCCGCTCGCGGAGAACCGCTCGGCCAGGGCGATCGCCGCACCGTTGAAGAGGGCCGGAGCCCAGCCCGCGATCACCGCGTTGGAGTGGAACAGGGGCATCGACACGTAGTGCACGTCGCCGCGGCCCAGTCCCAGCCGTTCGGTGAGGTAGCCCGCCGGGAACGAGATCTTCTCGTGGGTGATCCGGACCGCCTTCGGCTCGCCGGAGGTGCCGCTGGTGAAGATCAGCATGAACAGGCTGGTCGGGTCAGGAGCAGCCGCCGGGACCGGTCCGTCGGCCGGCCAGGGGTGCGTCTGGTCCAGGACGGTCACCCCGGCCAGGTCCAGGCCGTCGAGCAGGCCTCGGTTGTGGGCGTCGGTGATGATCACCTGGACATCGGCCTTGCGGATGTCGGCCAGCAGTCCGTCGCCACGTCGGGTGGTGTTGAGTCCGACCAGGACGTGGGCGCCCCAGCCTGCCGCCGCGAGCTGCACGGCCATCTCGGGGGTGTTGTCGAGCAGCACCCCGACGTGCGGCGGCCTGGCCGGGTCGAGCAGCGTCGCCAAGGCCGCTGCGCGCCCGCGGGACGCGGCGACGTACTCGCGCCAGGTCCAGGCCAGGTCGGGAGCAAGAAGCCCGGGGGAGTCGTCCTCCGCCCGGGCTTCCAGCAGTACCTTGACGGTCACGGCGTCTGGTGGATGGCTCAGACCGGCTCGGACGCGAGGAGAGCGCCGATCTTGCGGGCCTGGTCGGTGGAACCTCCGAGCAGGAACTCGCCGAGCTTGCCGACGGTGAAGTAGCGGTGCGCCTCGCCGTCCATGTCGATCCCGACGCCGCCGTGGACGTGCACGGTGGTGTGGGCGACCCGGTGACCGGTGTCCGCAGCCCAGAGCTTGACGCCGGCGATCTCCTTGTCGGCGTTCAGGCCCTCCTCGAGGCGCCAGGCTGCCTGCCACAGCATCAGGTCGGTGCCCAGGATGTCGATGTAGCCGTCGGCGAGCCGCTGCGAGACCGCCTGGAAGGTCCCGATCGGACGACCGAATTGCTCGCGGGTCTTGGCGTACGCCGCGGTGAGGTCGAGCGCACCACGGACGACACCGAGCTCGAAGGCCGATGCTGCCAGGGTCAGGCGCTGCTCCAGCCAGGTCGCGACCTCGGAACCGCCCAGCCGCGTGGCCGGTGCGCTCTCGAGCTCGAGCCGGGCCACCTCGGCGCCGTCGCTGATCCGCTGCGCGACGACGGTGACGCCGGCGCCGGGCTCCACCAGGAAGACGGCCGTGCCGTCCGGGGTGGTCGCGGGGACCAGGAAGAGCGCCGCGACCGATCCGGCCGGGACCACCGACTTCACGCCGCTCAGGGTCCAGGCGCCGTCGGTCTCGGTGGCCGTGGCGCTCGGCCGGGCCGGAAGGTGCTCGCGCTCCTCGGCGACCGCGGCGGTGAGGATCTTCTCCCCGGAGATCGCGCCCTCGAGCCAGGCGGCCTTGGTGGCCTCGTCGCCGAACTCGGCGATGGCCAGGGCCGCCGGAAGGTGGCTGGCCAGCGGGGCCGGTGCCACCAGGCGGCCGGCCTCGATCAGGACGCTGCTCAGCTCGAGCAGGCCGAGGCCGGAGCCGCCCGCCGACTCGGGCAGGCAGAGGCCGAGCAGGCCGGCGTCGGCCAGCTTGCCCCACAGGGCGTGGTCGAAGCGGCCCTTGTCGGCGGCCTTGAGACGGGCCGGGGTGCACTCGTTCTTGAAGATGGTCGCGGCCAGCTCGGCGGCGTCGTTCTGGGTCTCGGTGAAGGAGAAGTCCATGGTTGGTCCTTAATGTTCAGTGGTTTCGAGACAGGCGCTGAGCGCCTTCCTCAACCAGCCGGGAGGGTCAGCGCTTCGCGGCCGGGAGGCCCAGGCCGACGTAGCCGATGATGTCGCGCTGGATCTCGTTGGTGCCGCCGCCGAAGGTCATCACCAGCGCTGAGCGGTAGTAGCGCTCGAGCCGGCCGCGGAGCACCGCACCCTGCGAGTCACCGTTGACGATGGCGTCGGGACCGACGATCTCCATCAGGGACCGGTAGATCTCGGTAGCGAGCTCGGAGCCGTAGATCTTGGTGGCCGAGGCGTGAGCCGGAGAGAGGTCGTCGGCCGACGAGGCCAGCTTCCAGTTGAGCAGCTTGAGCATGTCGACGCGGGCGTGGGCCCGGCCGAGGAGCACCTGGACCCACTCGGAGTCGATGACCCGCTTGCCGTCGGGGTTCTTGGTGTTCTGCGCCCACTCGCGCACCTGGGCGACCGACTGGGTCAACGGAGCGGCCGACGTCAGCGCCACCCGCTCGTGGTTGAGCTGGTTGGTCATCAGCGCCCAACCGTTGTTCAGGCCGCCGACCAGGTTCGCCTCGGGGACGCGCACGTCCTCGTAGTAGGTCGCCGAGGTGCCGACCCCGGCGACCGTGTGCACGGGGGTGTAGGAGAAGCCCGGGGCGTCCGCGGGCACCAGGATCATCGACAGGCCCTTGTGGCGCGGGAGGTCCGGGTCGGTCCGGGCGGCGAGCCAGATGTAGTCGGCGTACTGGATCAGCGAGGTCCACATCTTCTGGCCGTTGATCACCCACTCGCCGTTCTCGAGGCGGGCCTTGGTCTGCAGGCTGGCCAGGTCGGTACCGGAACCAGGCTCGGAGTAGCCGATCGAGAAGTGCATCTCGCCCTTGAGGATCGCCGGGAGGATCTCCTCCTTCTGGGCGTCGTTGCCGAAACGCATGATCGTCGGGCCGACGGTGTTCAGCGTCAGGTAGGGGATCGGCACGCCGGCATACGCCGCTTCGTCGGTGAAGATCAGCTGCTCGATCATCGAACGGTTCTGGCCGCCGAACTCCTCGGGCCAGCCGATCCCGAGCCAACCGTCCTGACCGATCTGCTTGATCACGTCCTTGTAGACGGTGGCATCACCGAACTCGCCGCTGTTGCCCTTGATGGCGCCGTCCGCGTCGCCGTCGGCGAACTCGCTGGTCGCGACCGAGAGCCCGGCCCGCACCTCGGGGGTGACGAGCTGGGTGAAGTAGTCGCGGAGTTCGGCACGCAGGGCCTCGTGCTCCTCGTTCAGTGCAATTTTCATGAAGACGTCTCCATACTGGTCGGGAGCGCGCAGGCGCGGAAGACTGGATGTGCGCGTGACTGGCTTAGGTGTCGTACTGGCTTAGATGCGTGTAAAACTATAACCTGTTCTTGTTTTACACCAGCGTTCCTGACCGGGAGGTCCACCCATGAGCACTTCCACCGAAGCACGTTCGCTCGACCAGGGCGTCGAGCCGAGTCGTTATGCACGGGGTTGGCACTGCCTGGGGCTCGCTGACTCCTTCCGGGACGGAAAGCCGCACGCGGTCCGGGCCTTCGAGGGCAAGATCGTGGTCTGGCAGGACTCGCAGGGGAACCTCAACGCGCTCGACGGCTACTGCCGTCACATGGGGGGCGACCTGACGCAGGGCGAGGTCAAGGGTGACGAGGTTGCGTGCCCGTTCCACGACTGGCGCTGGGGCGGTGACGGCAAGTGCAAGGCGATCCCGTACGCCCGCCGGGTGCCGTTGCGTGCCAAGACCCAGCGTTACGAGACCGAGATCGTCAACGACCAGCTCTTCATCTGGATGGACCCGGAGGGCTCGCCGGCAGACCGGTCGATCCTGCCGCTCCAGCTGCCGGGCCTGGCCGAGGGCGAGTACGCGGACTGGAGCTGGAACGTCACCGAGATCGAGGGTTCGAACTGTCGCGAGCTCATCGACAACGTCGCCGACATGGCGCACTTCTACTACGTCCACTTCTCCTTCCCGACCAGCTTCCGCAACGTCTTCGAAGGTCACCTCGCGACCCAGTTCATGGAGTCGACCGGTCGGCCCGACAAGGCCGAGGGCTACAGCTCCGCGGGCACCGATCTGTTCCTCAAGTCGGAGGCGACCTACTACGGGCCGTCCTACATGATCAACTGGCTCTGGGTCGACTACAAGGGCTTCAAGACCGAGGTCATCCTGATCAACACCCACCTCGCCACCAGCCCGAACTCGTTCACGCTCCAGTACGGAATCACCGTGAAGAAGCCCGAAGGCATGGACGACGCCACCGTGGCCTTCATCGCTGAGAAGTACACGAAGATGTTCGGCGAGGGCTTCTTGCAGGACGTCCACATCTGGAAGAACAAGGTCGCCGTCCAGAACCCGCTGCTCTGCGAGGAGGACGGGCCGGTCTACCAGCTGCGGCGTTGGTACGAGCAGTTCTACGTCGACGCGGCGGACGTCGTCCCGGAGATGACCGAGCGGTTCGAGTTCGAGGTCGACACCACTAAGGCCAACGAGTTCTGGCACGAGGAGGTCGCGGAGAACCTCCGCAAGAAGGCCGCCGAGGACGCTGCATCAGCGAACGAGGCCGGGCGACCGGTCCACCACTGATGAGGATCGGCTGATGGTTTCCTACGCCCCGACCTCCCCGGAGACGCTCGAGGACCAGCGGCTGTACACCGAGGCCAGGCTGGTCGAGGTCGCCTGCCTGGACTGCCTGGCCAAGGTCCGCGTCAAGAAGAACAGCGAACAGCACACCGCGATCCAGTGGTCCACCGAGGCGCTGCAGCACTGCGCCGAGTTCAACCGCGCGTCGTCCCAGCCTGAGGGACGCCCGATCCACACCGCGTGCTCACGGCTACGCTCCTCGATCGAGCAGGCCGTCAAGGACGGCGCGATCGCAGTCGGTGCTGAGGATGGTTACTGAAGTTGGCTACTGAGTCCTACGTCCTGAACGTCCTCGAGGTCATCGAGGAGACGGCGGACGCGAAGTCGGTCGTCTTCGAGGTCCCGACCGACCTGCAGGAGGCGTTCGCCTACACCCCCGGTCAGTTCCTCACCGTCGCGGTCCCCAGCGACCAGACCGGTCTTGCTGCGCGCTGCTACTCGCTGTCCAGCTCACCGCACAGCGGTCGGCACCAGATCACCGTGAAGCGCACCGCGGACGGGTACGCGTCCAACTGGATCTGCGACCACCTGAAGGCCGGGGACACGCTGCGTCTGCTGCCGCCGAGCGGGATCTTCACCCCGAAGGACCTGAACGCCGACCTGCTGCTGTGGGGCGGTGGCTCCGGGATCACTCCGGTGATCTCGATCGCCCGGACCGCCCTGGAGAAGGGCTCCGGCAAGGTCGTCCTCTTCTACGCCAACCGCGACGAGACCTCGGTGATCTTCGCCGACGAGCTCCGGGGTCTGGTCGCCGAGCACCCGGACCGCTTCACCGTCGTGCACTGGCTGGAGTCCGTGCAGGGTTTGCCGACCGGCGAGGGCATCAAGCTCTTCGCGTCCTACTTCGCGGACTACACCTCGTTCTGCTGCGGACCGCCGCCGTTCATGAAGGCAGTGGCGACCGCGCTCAAGGAGCTCGACATCCCGCGGGAACGTCGTCACCAGGAGAAGTTCGTCTCGCTCGGCGGCAACCCGTTCGGGGAGGTCGAGGAGGTGCTCGCCTTCCAGGCGAAGCTGGCCGAGGTCGACGATGCCGACGAGCCCGAGGACGCGGGCCCGACGGTCACGGCCCCGGTGAGCCTCGAGGTCGAGCTGGACGGTCAGCACTACGCGTTCGACGACTGGGACGGCACCCAGGTGCTGCTCGAGTTCCTGGAGTCCAAGGGCGTGGACGCACCGTTCAGCTGTCGCGAGGGCAACTGCAGCTCGTGCGCGTGCATCGTGCTCGAGGGGGACCTCGCGATGAAGCACAACGACGTCCTTGACGCGGACGACCTTGCAGACGGCATCAGGCTGACCTGCCAGGCGCTTCCGAAGACCGAGGTGCTGAAGATCAGCTACAACGGCTGACCGCGACGTCCTAGTCCTCGTCCTCGCCGTGCAGCGGGAGGAAGACGGACTGCTGACGCTCCCGAGGGGGAGCGACCGACTCGGCGCCGAACAGCCGCCGACGCAGTGGGGCGCTGAGCACGCCGACCGGAGCGGTCAGGACGTAGGAGTAGGCCATCACCATCATCGTGATGGCCGGCTCGACGACCAGACCGATCACGACGGCCAGGCCCAGGACCGCGGTGATCACCTTGGCCTGCTGGGTCCGGGGGGAGATCAGGTTGCGGAACGACCGGAACCTGACCGTGCTGACCATGAGCAGGGCGGGCACGACACTGATCACCGCGGGCAGCAGGATCGAGGGTCCGACCCCGGCCTCGGGCCTGTCGAGGGCGAAGACGGTGGCGATCACCACCGCGGCCGCGCCCGGGCTCGGCATCCCGATGAAGTAGCGCTTGTCGGCGTGCGGGTCGATGGTGAAGTTGAACCGCGCCAACCGGAAGGCCGCACAGGCGAGCCAGAAGTAGGCGGCGACCCAGGCGATCACCGGCCATTCGGGAAGCACCCAGGTGTACACCAGCACGGCCGGCGCCAGCCCGAAGGAGATCAGGTCCGCCAGGGAGTCGAGCTGGACCCCGAAAGGCGAGGTGGCACCCACCAGTCGGGCGACCGCGCCGTCGGCGATGTCCATCACGATGGCCACCGTCATCAGGATCGCGGCCCAGTGGCTGTGGTCGTTGAAGGCGAGCGGAACGGCGGAGAAGCCGCACGCCATGTTGGCGGCGGTGAACATGCTCGGCGCGGTGACCCGGAGCCGTTCCCTGGTCGGGAGCTGGCGCAGGGAGACGACCTCGGCCCCGGAGTGCGAGGCGATCCGGAACCTGCGCCGGCGCAGCAGCCGTCGTCTTCGACGGACGCCTTCCTCGGACTGCTCGGTCTCGGTCACCGCGGCGCTGCCTTCATCGGGGCCACCGTCCCAGGACGGTCTGGCCGGCGACCGTCCGGTCGCCCGCGGACACGGTGAGCTCGACGTCCAACGGTACGAAGACGTCCATCCGGGAGCCGAACTTCATCAGGCCGATCCGGTCGCCGGTACGCAGGACGTCGCCGGCCTTGACCCGGGTGACCACCCGGCGGGCGACAAGTCCGACGATCTGCCGGAAGACCACCGTCCGGGCGACCGGGCCGGCTGGGGTGCTGACCGTGTGCTCGAGGGTGATGTCGCTGCGCTCGTTCTCGGTGGCGCTCTCGAACTTGTACGCAGCGTGCCACTTGCCGGGACGGTAGGTCACGTCGGTGACGGTGCCGCTGTACGGCGTCCGGTTGATGTGCACGTCGAAGACGGACAGGAAGATGCTGACCTGCTGCCAGTCGCCCGGGGGCGCGACCCCCGGTTGGCCGGGCCCGGCGTGCATGACCTTGCCGTCGGCGGGAGCCAGGACGACGTCGTCTGGTGCCGGGGTGTGGTCGATGGAGCGCTCCGGGTCCCGGAAGAACGCCACGATGCCGACCGGCAACGCGGCCAGCGCCAACGCCGTGCGGCGCCGACCGAACGCCGCAGCGAGGACCGCCGGAACCGCACCGACGGCCGCGGCGGTCCAGGCCTCGCGGTCAATCGTTGTAGGCATGCTTGCTCACCATCTCTGCGGCGCCGGCTTGGCGCTGGGCGGCGTCGTTGACCGACGGGAACAGGGAACCGAGACGTGCGCCGAAGCGGATCTCGACCGGAGCGACGACGACCTCACCCCGGTTCTTGACGATGGCCTTGACGACGCCGGCGGCCACCTGGTCGGGGCTGACCGTCCGGGTGCCCTTGGGGACCTCCATGCCGCTGTTGACGAACATGCCCGCGTCCCGGACGAAACCGGGCTCGACGATCGAGACCCCCACACCGGTGGGGTGCAGGTCCTGGCGCAGGGCGGCGGCGAAACCGCGCAGCCCGAACTTGGTGGCGTTGTAGAGGGTGCTCCCGGGAGACGCGACGATGCCGGAGACCGAGCCGATGAAGACCAGGTGGCCAGCCCCTCGAGCGGTCAGCTGGGGCAGCAGCGCCCGAGCCATCATGATCGGTGTCCGCAGGTTGACGTCGAGGTTCTGGTCGATCCGCTCGGTGGTCATCGTGGCCAGGTCGCCGGTGCCGGGAAGTGCGGCATTGGCGACCAGCACGTCCACCGGGCCGGTCTCGGCGAGCAGCCGGTCGACCTCGCTGGCGACACTGAGGTCGGCCGCGATGCTGCGGGCGCCGAGCTCGGCGGCCAAGGGTGCCAGGACCTCGGTCCGACGGCCGGTCAGGACCACCTGGGCGCCCTCGGCGGTCAGCCGCCGTGCGATCGCGTGACCGATTCCCCCGGTCGCTCCGGTCAGCAGGACCGTGGCTCCGTTGAGCTTCACGTGCTCTCCGTTTCGTGGTGCGGTAAATCTCCGACCTGAACCTACCGGAATCTCAGCCCAGGACAGGGATCACGCGCTTCACGACTACGCCGTGGACGCCGCAATGAGGTCGAGGTGAACGGCCCCTGTCCCGCAGCACCCACCCCAGACGTCGATCTGGGGGTACCGAACCGCCAAGTTGCCCATCAGGTCCGCCAGCTCGACCGGGTCTCCTTCCTCCAGGTGGCCGAGCTGGCACAGGGCGATCTTCTCCATCTTGGAGGCGTTCGGTCGCAGGGCTCTGAGCCGGTCGGTCCACGAACCCGGCGTCAGCGCCGGCTCGAACTCGACCGGGTGCGAGCAGTTGATGCCGTAGAACGCGAGCGAGGAGCCGGTCGCCTCGTCGATGGTCTCGATCGCGGTCGAGAGTGCGATCCCGGAGTGGACCTGGGCGTCAGCGGTGAGCGTGAACGAAACGGCAGCCGGTACGTCGGCAGCGACGGCCGCGCGGGCGAACCCGATCGCTTCCTCCTCGTGGTTGAAGGTGAAGCCCCAGGCCAGGTCGACGTCGGCCAGCGCCAACGTGGCCAGCTGGACGGAGTGGTAGTCCTCGGCCTCGTCCCGGGTCATCACGAGGTCCCGCGCATAGGCGTCGCCGCGCGGTCCGACGAATCCCTGGACGAGGATCGTCTCGATGTCGTCGGCGTACTCGGCGGCGAGCTCGCGCAGGAAGGCGATCGACGCCAGGTTCGCCTCGGCGAGCCCGGCTGGGGAGTAGCCCAGCAGGGCTCCCCAGTCCGGGCTGGCCCGGTAGTCCAGACCTCCCATCAACGCACACGTGCCGTGCCGCGCTGCGGTGTCCAGGTAGCCGCGGTACATGGTCCGCAGATCCGCCATCGCCGCCCGGTTCTCGAGCAGCGGGTACATCGCGAACTCCGGGAGCGTGTGCCCCCACCTGTACATGATCTCGGTCTCGATACCACCTTCGGTGAGGTAGCGGCGGCCGGGCATCGGTGCAGGGAACGTTCGGGAGGGCATAGACCGACGCTAGGCGCTCGGTGAGGCAACCGACAGGGACAAATGCCGCCGACGCTGCGATCAGCCCGGAAGGTTGATCCTGCAGACCACCGAGCGGTCCTCACCGTCGCTCAGCACGTAGGTCCCGAACCGTGCCGCGGCGGTCGCGAAGGCGCGAGACGCGTGCCTGGAAAGCACGTTGGGCCCCGACCGCAGGTGCGGTCGGGGCCCAACGTTGGAAATCAGGAGACGCGGACGTTCTCAGCCTGGGGACCCTTGGGGCCCTGGGCGAGGTCGAACTCGACCTTCTGGTTCTCGTCGAGGGACTTGTAGCCGTTCGTCTGGATCGCGGAGAAGTGGACGAACACGTCCTCGCCGCCACCATCCTGAGCGATGAAGCCGAAGCCCTTTTCAGCGTTGAACCACTTGACAGTTCCCTGAGCCATGATCTTTTCCTTTGTTCGGTGCAGAAGGCACTGTGCCCTTGCGCTGCTGAAGACATCCACCTGTGCTGATGTCCAGCGAACCGAAAACCAGGAGTACGAGATACGAGCCGCGCATCGTCCGCGGCCAGGACGGCTTTGGGGGCCGTCCCTTCAACACGACCCACACTAGGGCATCGGAGCCACAATTGGTGCTTCGGGGGTACTGAGGCTCCGATGTCGGGGGTTCTCGAGTGCAGGATCGACCACCGGAGCCACGGATCGACTCCTGACTAGGGTGAGCAGCACCGTGACCCCGGAGGCGGGGTGATGCCGAATCCTTGACCGTCGCAAGGGAGAGCCACCATGACCGACAGAAGCGCGAAAGACATCGTGGAAGAGTTCGTCCGCCGGTGGGACGAGGGCGACGAGCGCGTCATCGACGAGCTGATCGCAGAGAACATGGTCAACCACGCGGCCGCGCCTCAAGGCCGGGAGGGCTGGAAGCTCATCCTGCAGGTGATCGACCACGACCTGGCTGACGTGACCATCGAGCACCACGCCCTGATCGGGGACGGTGACCTGGTCGCCCACCGGATGACGATGCACGGCACCCACCGGGCCTCGACGATGCCGCTGTGGCACGGGGCTCCGGTCACGGGAGCCCGGGTCTCGTGGCCCTACATCCACATCTGGCGAGCGGAGAACGGACAGATCGTCGAGCACTGGGCCTGCCGTGACGACATCGGGCTGCTGACCGAGCTCGGTGTCTGGACGCCCCGGACCTCCTGACGACGGGTGTAGGGCCGCTGCCGTCCCGGAGAGGTCTGTTCGCACGCTGGGTTCGACGGAGCCGCAGGCGGGTGCCGACACGCTCCTGTCCCGGGCCCTCGATCCCGACCTAGCGGTCAGTGCCACCCAGGACGCCGACCTGCTACCAGCCCCGCTCGCGCCATTCCGCGAGGTGCGGTCGTTCGACGCCGAGCTGCGAGTCGTTCCCGTGCCCGGGGTAGAACCAGGTCTCGTCCGGCAGGGTGCCGAAGATCTTCGTCTCGACGTCGTTGATCAGGCTCACGAAGGCATCAGCGTCCCCGAAGGTGTTGCCGACGCCGCCCGGGAAGAGGCTGTCGCCGGTCCACAGGTGCGGGGTTCCGTCGGGGTCGTCGTACAGGAACGCGACCGAGCCGGGGGTGTGCCCGACGATCTGGATCACCCGCAGCGTGATGTCACCGAACTCGACGGTGTCACCGTCGACGACCCGGTCGTCGATGGCGACCGTGGTCTGCTCGGTGATGGCGTCGGCGTCCGGCTCACCGGCGACGGTGACCGCACCGGTGGAGTCGGCCACCTCCTTCAGGGCGCGGTGGTGGTCCCAGTGCTGGTGGGTGGTGAGCACCTTGGTGGTCCGGCCGTCACCGAGAACCCCCAGCAGGGTCGGTGCGTCGGCCGCAGCGTCGATCAGCACCTGCTCGTCGGTGGCGCGGCAGCGCAGCACGTAGCAGTTGTTCGACATCTGGTCGTCGACCGCGACCTTGGTGATGGTCAGGTGGCTGAGCTCGCGGGTGTCCGGGGTGCCGCCGGGGGAGACGTTGCCGGTGTAGGTCGTGGGCATGGTGCCAGCCTAGGACCTGCCGACGACCGGGGCCGTTTGAACGAGGTCAGCGCCTGGTCCAGGGCCCCAGCGCCGGCAGCGGGTCGTGGTCGGACGTCAGTCCCCGGCCGTCATCGCGACCCAGCAGCCACCAGGCGAGCGCGGCAGCGGGACCGGAGATGACCGGGGAGTCAGCGCCCAGGTGCCAGTCCTGACCGAGGTCGGTGGCCCGGACCTTGAGAGCTGGGGTCGCGTCCGAGGCGGCACGGTCGCCGACCACGGTGTCGAGCACGTCGCGGGTGAAGTCGGTCGGCCAGTCCGCCGCCGTGTAGCCGGCGTCCAGGTCGGCGTGATGGATCTCGACCTCCCCGCGCCGCGCGGCCGGGACGTCCTCGATCGGTACACCCGCACTGCCCGGGAAGCGCGTGACCGAACCCGCCCACTGGTCCTCGGTCAGGCTGCCGAAGAGGTGGCGCAACCGCTTCGTGGCCCCGAAGTAGCGGTCCCGGATCTCGGACGGTGCGGCGGCCGCGAGCGTCTCGATGTCGGCGTCGCGGCCCTCGACGGAGTCGTACGTCGGGACCTGCGCACCGTCCTGGAGGGCTTCGAAGGAACGGGCGAAGCCCTCGGCATTCAGGGCCAGGTGCGCCACCACGTGGGCCCGTGTCCAGCCCGGGAGGAGGGAGGGTTCCCGCCACCGGTCGTCCTCCAGGGAATCGACCGTCCGGATCGCGCGTTGGTCGGAGAGCTGCAGGGCACCGAGGATGCTGTCGTCCACCATGTCCCCAGTCTGCCCCGGGAACCGTGACCGGGCGGCCGCGGAGGTTGTCGGTGCAGCGTGAGATCGTGTCTGCTCCGCCGTTCGCCCCCGGCGCGCCGCTTGTCTCGGTAGGAGCGGGCGGGTTAACTGACACGAACAAATGTTCGAACGATCGGGCACAGCTAGTTCAAGGAGCGACGTGATCGACCAGCTGATCATCCGGGGAGCACGCGAGCACAACCTGAAGGACGTCTCGCTCGACCTTCCTCGTGACGCGCTGATCGTCTTCACGGGTCTGTCCGGCTCCGGCAAGTCGTCGCTCGCCTTCGACACGATCTTCGCCGAAGGCCAGCGCCGGTACGTCGAGTCGCTGTCGGCGTACGCCCGGCAGTTCCTGGGTCAGATGGACAAGCCCGACGTGGACTTCATCGAGGGGCTGTCGCCCGCGGTCTCGATCGACCAGAAGTCGACCTCGAAGAACCCGCGCTCGACCGTCGGCACCATCACCGAGGTCTACGACTACCTCCGACTGCTCTACGCGCGCGCCGGGCGTCCGCACTGCCCCGTGTGCGCCTCGCCCATCGAGCGGCAGACCCGCAGCAGATCGTCGACCGCGTGCTGCAGCTCGACGAGGGCACCCGCTTCCAGGTGCTGGCGCCGGTCATCCGCGGGCGCAAGGGGGAGTACATCGAGCTGTTCCGCAGCTTGCAGTCCCAAGGGTTCTCCCGGGCCCGGGTCAACGGCGAGACCTACCAGCTCGACGCCGTGACCGCCGGGGACGGACCCAAGCTGGACAAGCAGAAGAAGCACACCATCGAGGTCGTCGTCGACCGGCTCGCGGCCAAGGCCTCGTCCAAGCGTCGCCTGACCGACTCGGTCGAGACGGCGCTCAACCTCGCCTCGGGGCTGGTGATCTTCGACTTCGTCGACCTCGACGCCAAGGACCCCGGACGGGAGATGAAGTTCTCCGAGCGGATGGCGTGCCCCAACGAGCACGACATCGACACCGACGAGCTCGAGCCGCGGTCGTTCTCCTTCAACTCCCCGTTCGGCGCCTGTACGACGTGCAGCGGGCTGGGGACCCGGATGGAGGTGGACCCCGAGCTGGTGATCTCCGACGAGAACGCCACCATCGCCGAGGGTGTGATCAGCCCCTGGTCGGGTGCTCACGTCGCGGACTACTTCTCCCGGCTGCTCGAAGCCCTGGGGGACGAGCTCGGCTTCACCATGGACACCCCCTGGAAGAAGATCCCGAAGAAGGCGCAGGCCGCGATCCTGGAGGGTCACCCGACCAAGGTGCACGTCCGGCACGTCAACCGCTACGGCCGCGAGCGTGCCTACTACACCAACTTCGAGGGCGTCCGCCCGTACATCGAGCGCCGGCACCGCGAGGCCGAGTCCGACACCAGCCGGGAGCGGTTCGAGGGCTTCATGCGCCAGGTGCCCTGCCCGGCGTGCGCCGGAAGCAGGCTCAAGCCGGTCTCGATGTCGGTGACGCTCGGCGAACTGGGCAACGGTGGTCTGAACATCGCCGAGGTCTGTGCGCTCCCGATCAACGAGGCTGCCGAGTTCCTCGACGGCGTCCAGCTGTCGGCGCGGGAGAAGCAGATCGCTGAACGCGTGCTCAAGGAGATCCAGGAGCGGCTGCGGTTCCTGCTCGACGTCGGCCTGGACTACCTGTCGCTCGACCGACCGTCGGGGACGCTGTCCGGCGGAGAGGCGCAACGCATCCGGCTCGCGACCCAGATCGGCGCCGGCCTGGTCGGCGTCCTCTACGTGCTCGACGAGCCCAGCATCGGGTTGCACCAGCGCGACAACCAGCGCCTGATCGAGACCCTGGTCCGGCTCAAGGATCTCGGGAACACCCTGATCGTCGTGGAGCACGACGAGGACACCATCATGACCGCGGACTGGGTCGTCGACATCGGCCCCGGCGCCGGGGAGCACGGCGGCCAGGTGGTCCACTCGGGCACCGTCAAGCAGCTGCTCAAGCACAAGGACTCCGAGACCGGGATGTACCTCTCCGGACGCAAGTCGATCCCGCTGCCCGAGGTACGTCGTCCGCGGACCAAGGGGCGCGAGCTGGTGGTGCACGGCGCCCGCGAGAACAACCTCAAGAACGTCGACGTCACCTTCCCGTTGGGGCTCTTCGTCGCGGTGACCGGTGTCTCCGGCTCGGGCAAGTCGACCTTGGTCAACGACATCCTCTACACCTCGCTCGCCCGCCAGATCTACAACGCTCGCACGATCCCGGGCCGGCACACCAAGATCACCGGGACCGAGGACATCGACAAGGTCATCCACGTCGACCAGTCGCCGATCGGCCGTACGCCGCGCAGCAACCCGGCGACGTACACCGGTGTCTTCGACCACGTCCGCAAGCTCTTCGCGTCCACACCGGAGGCGAAGATGCGCGGGTACCTGCAGGGCCGGTTCTCGTTCAACGTCAAGGGCGGTCGCTGCGAGGCGTGCGCGGGCGACGGCACGATCAAGATCGAGATGAACTTCCTGCCCGACGTCTACGTCCCGTGCGAGGTCTGCCACGGTGCCCGGTACAACCGCGAGACCCTCGAGGTGCACTACAAGGGGAAGACCATCTCCGACGTGCTGGACATGCCGATCGAGGAGGCCGTCGACTTCTTCGCGGCTATCCCGGCGATCAACCGGCACCTCACGACGCTGGTCGAGGTCGGCCTCGGCTACGTGCGTCTGGGCCAGCCTGCGACGACGCTCTCCGGGGGCGAGGCACAGCGGGTGAAGCTGGCCTCCGAGCTGCA
Source organism: Propionibacteriales bacterium (assembly GCA_026392455.1). Lineage (GTDB taxonomy): Bacteria > Actinomycetota > Actinomycetes > Propionibacteriales > Nocardioidaceae > Marmoricola. The sequence goes on from JAPLCB010000004.1 coordinate 670,670, forward strand.
GAAGCGCTCGACCGGTCGGACGGTCTACGTGCTCGACGAGCCGACCACCGGCCTGCACTTCGAGGACATCCGCAAGCTGCTGCTGGTCCTCGGCCGCCTGGTGGACCAGGGCAACACGGTGCTGGTCATCGAGCACAACCTGGACGTGATCAAGACCGCCGACTGGATCGTCGACATGGGTCCGGCCGGAGGCAACCGCGGCGGCACCGTCGTGGCCACCGGCACGCCCGAGCAGGTCGCCGAGGTGAAGGAGAGCTTCACCGGCGAGTTCCTGAAGCCGTTGCTCGAGGGCCGCCGCCGCTGAGTCCGATCGGATTGACAGGCTGCTCTCAGCCAAGATTGCAGGTTCAACTACTAGTCTTGGAGCACACGGCCGATGGAGCCGGATCCGGAGAAGGGTGTTGTTCGTGACCGAGAAGATGACCAGCCGCAGGAACGTCCTCTACGGGGCAGCCGCTGCCGGGGTCGCAACGCCTCTCCTCGCGGCCTGCGGCTCGGACTCCGGCACCGGCACCACGGGCGTGGTCGCCGACCCGGCCACGGCCCCCAGCGACACGGCCTCGACCTCGGGTTCCAACCCCGCGGCCAGTTCCATCCCGACGGCCGACATCCCGGTCGGGGGCGGCAAGATCTTCTCCGACACCAAGACGGTCGTCACCCAGCCCGCTGCCGGCGACTTCAAGGCGTTCACAGCCGTCTGCACCCACACCGGCTGCCTGGTCAGCAGCATCTCCGACGGCACCATCAACTGCCCGTGCCACGGCAGCAGGTACTCGATCACCGACGGTTCGGTCCAGGGCGGACCCGCTCCGGCGCCGCTGGCGGAGAAGACCGTCACCGTGAAGGGCGCCGACCTGACGGTCAGCTGACCATCGTCGGCGTGACGCCGTCACGAGACTCCTTCCTCGGGGGCTGGCGTGCCTGGCCTCGCGACCTGCTCGTCCGGGCCAGGAGCCAGGGTCTGGCTAGGCTCGCCGCATGAAGACCGGTCTGCACTACGCAAACTTCTCCCACCCCCACTGGGCCGGGACCCTGGAGGACCGGCTGACCGAGACGGTCCGGATCGCCGACCAGGGCGGCGTCTCGCTGGTCACCGTGATGGACCACTGGTTTCAGATGGAGAACCTCGGAGGTCCGCCGGAACCGATGCTCGAGGGCTACACGACCCTGGGGTACCTCGCGGGTCTCACCGCGAACGTGCGGCTGAGCCTCCTGGTCACCGGAACCACCTACCGGTACCCGGGCCTCCTCGCGAAGACCGTGACCACCCTGGACCGGCTCTCCCGCGGGCGGGCGCTCCTCGGCATCGGGGCTGCCTGGTACGACCGGGAGCACCTCGGTCTCGGAGTCCCGTTCCCGTCCACGTCGGAACGGTTCGAACGGCTGGAGGAGACCCTCCAGATCTGCCGGCAGATGTGGAGCACCGACGACGGCCCGTACGACGGAACCCACTACCAGCTCGCCGAGACCGTCTGCGTGCCGCCGCCGGTGCGTGGCCAGGTCCCGATCCTGATCGGTGGCAGCGGTGAGCGGAAGACGCTCCGTCTGGTCGCCCAGTACGCCGACGCGTGCAACCTGTTCGGGGAGTCGCCCGAGGTGATCGCGCACAAGCTCGACGTACTGCGCCGGCACTGCGACGACGTCGGACGCGACTACGACAGCATCGAGAAGACGGTGATCGGCGCGGGGACGATCCAGGGCACGGAACACCGCGACGAGTTCCTGACCCGGATGTCTGCCTATGCCGACCTGGGCATCGAGCTGGTCACGTTGGTGCCCGCCGGTGACGACCCGGTGGCCTGGACCGAGGACCTGGTCGAGAACCTGGTTCCCGCGCTCGCCGACCTGTGAGCCGGTGTCGGTCCGCGGCCGTAGGGTTGGGGAATGGCTGATCCGTCGACGTACCGGCCGGAGCCGGGCACGATCCCGACCCAGCCCGGTGTCTACCGGTTCCGAGACCCGCACGGCCGGGTGATCTACGTCGGCAAGGCGAAGAACCTCCGGGCCCGGTTGTCGTCGTACTTCCAGGACCTGGCCGGCTTGCACCAGCGCACGGCGACCATGGTCACCACGGCCGCCAGCGTCGAGTGGACCGTGGTGGAGACCGAGGTCGCCGCGCTGCAGCTGGAGTACTCCTGGATCAAGGAGTACGACCCGCGCTTCAACGTGAAGTACCGCGACGACAAGTCCTACCCGTGGCTGGCGGTGACCCTCAACGAGGAGTTCCCGCGGGTGATGGTCGGACGCGGCGCGAAGAAGAAGGGCGTGAAGTACTTCGGGCCGTACTCGCACGCGTGGGCGATCCGCGACACGGTCGACCTGCTGCTCCGGGTGTTCCCGATGCGGTCGTGCAGCAACGGGGTCTTCAAGCGGTCCCAGCAGATCGGGCGCCCGTGTCTGCTCGGGTACATCGACAAGTGCGCGGCCCCCTGCGTCGGCAAGGTCGACGCGGAGGAGCACCGGGAGATCGCCGAGGACTTCTGCGACTTCATCGGCGGGCGGACCGACGCGTTCGTCCGTCGGGTCGAGCGCGAGATGTACGCCGCCTCCCAGGCCCAGGACTACGAGAAGGCCGCCCGGTTGCGCGACGACCTGGGCGCGCTCAACAAGGCCCTCGAACGACAAGCGGTGGTCTTCGGCGACGGGACCGACGCGGACGTCATCGCGCTCGTCGAGGACCCGCTCGAGGTAGCCGTTCAGATCTTCCACGTCCGCGCGGGCCGGATCCGGGGCCAGCGGGGTTGGGTTGCCGACCGGGTTGCCGATCTCGACACCGCTGGACTGGTCGGGGAGTTCCTGCTGCAGCTCTACGCGGGGGAGGACGGCGACGCGATCCCGAAGGAGATCCTGGTCCCGGTCCTCCCCGAGGACGTGCAGACCTTCGAGCAGCTCCTCACCGAGGCTCGCGGGAGCAAGGTCCGGGTCAGGATCCCGCAGCGCGGGGACAAACGGACCCTCCAGGAGACAGTGGCGGCCAACGCCGCCCAGTCGTTGGCGTTGCACAAGACCAAGCGCGCCAGCGACCTGACCGCCCGCAACCAGGCACTCGAGGAGATCCAGAAGGCCCTCGACCTTCCCGCCGCGCCGTTGCGCATCGAGTGCTACGACGTCTCCAACTTGCAGGGCACCGAGGTGGTCGCCTCCATGGTCGTGTTCGAGGACGGTCTGGCTCGCAAGAGCGAGTACCGCCGCTTCGTGATCAGGACCGTTGACGGCCAGAACGACGTCGCCTCCATGCACGAGGTGATCACGCGTCGGTTCAAGCGACTGCTCGACGAACGGATCGAGCACGGTGCGGTTCCGGGCGGCGACCTCGCCGGCGGGGAGGTCGACCCCCACGAGGGTCCGCTCTTGATCGACCCGGACACCGGCAAGGCCCGCAAGTTCGCCTACGTCCCCGGGTTGGTGGTCGTCGACGGTGGGCCGCCGCAGGTGGCGGCCGCCCAGCGCGCGCTCGACGAGCTCGGGATCGACGACATCCCGGTCTGCGGTCTCGCCAAGCGTCTCGAGGAGGTCTGGCTCCCCGGAGACCCGGACCCGGTGATCATGGCGCGGAGCAGCGAGGGCCTCTACCTGCTCCAGCGCATCCGCGACGAAGCGCACCGGTTCGCGATCAACCACCACCGGTCACGGCGCTCCAAGACGATGGTGGAGAGCGTGCTCGACGACGTCCCGGGCCTCGGGGAGGTCCGGCGCAAGTCGCTGATCAAGTACTTCGGTTCGATGAAGAAGCTGCGCGCGGCGTCGGCTGCTGAGATCGCTGAGGTTCCCGGGATCGGGCCGGCGACGGCGGACGCGATCCTCAACGCGGTCGCGCAGCAGGGCGCAGCCCGCAAGACTGTCTCCGTGAACACCGCGACCGGCGAGATCGAGGAAGGCTGAGATGACCGATCAGGTTCCCGGCACCAGCACCGGAGAGCTGGGCGAGCTGGTGGTCGTCACCGGCATGACCGGAGCCGGCCGGAGCACGGCCGCCAAGGAGCTCGAGGACCTCGGCTACTTCGTGGTGGACAACCTGCCACCAGAGCTGGTCACCGAGGTCGTGCGCCTGGTCGACGACAAGAAGGGGCGTGCACAGCCGATCGCCGTGGTGGTCGACGTACGCGGAGGCACGAACTTCGAGACGTTGCGTGAGCAGCTGGCCCAGCACCTGCCGACCCGACGCAACTCGTTGCTCTTCCTCGAGGCCGACGACGACATCCTGGTACGCCGGCAGGAAGCGGCGCGCCGGCCGCACCCGCTGCAGGGCAACGGCCGGTTGCTCGACGGGATCCACCGCGAGCGCGCCGTGATGACGCAGCTGCGCGGGGACGCCGACGTCGTCATCGACACCACCCGCTTGAACGTGCACCAGCTGACCGACAAGGTCGCGGCCGCGTTCGGCACCCCCGAGGCAGTCGCGCTCACCGTGACGGTGGTGAGCTTCGGCTTCAAGTACGGAGTCCCCGTCGACGCCGACCTGCTCGCCGACATGCGCTTCCTGCCGAACCCGTTCTGGGTGCCCGAGCTGCGCGACTTCACCGGGCAGGACGAGGCCGTCGCCGACTACGTCAAGGACCGGCCGGACGCCCAGACCTTCCTGGAGCGGTACCTGCCGGTGATCGAGACGGTCGGCGAGGGCTACCTCCGAGAGGGCAAACGGTTCATGACCGTCGCCATCGGCTGCACCGGAGGCAAGCACCGCAGCGTCGCGATGTCCGAGGAGATCGCCGCCCGGTTGCGCGCCCTCGGGATGTCCGCCGAAGCCACCCACCGCGACCTCGGTCGCGAGTGACGCGGTGAACTGGTCCCACGAGACCAACGTCGTCGCGCTCGGCGGCGGCCACGGTCTGGCAGCGTCCCTGTCTGCGCTGCGCCGGGTCACCTCAGAGCTCACGGCGATCGTGACGGTCGCGGACAACGGCGGCTCGTCGGGGCGGCTGCGCCAGGAGTTCGGGGTGCTGCCGCCCGGAGACCTGCGGATGGCGCTCGCCGCGCTCTGCGGTGACGACCGCTGGGGCCAGACCTGGGCCAAGGTGCTGCAGCACCGGTTCGACTCCGACGGGGACATGGACGGGCACGCGGTCGGCAACCTGCTGATCGTCGCGCTGTGGGAGCTGCTCGACGACCACGTCTCCGGCCTCGACTGGGTCGGCGGACTGCTCGGAGCCCGCGGCCGGGTGCTGCCGATGGCGCTCACCCCGCTCGACATCGCGGCCGAGGTGCGTGGCGTCGATCCGGCGGACCCCGACGGGATCACGGTCGTCCGCGGCCAGGTCGAGGTCGCCACCACGGCGGGCCAGGTCGTCGACGTACGCCTGGAGCCAGGAGACCCGACGGCCTGTCCCGAAGCCGTCCGGGCCATCGGCGAGGCCGACTGGGTCGTCCTCGGCCCGGGCTCCTGGTACTCGTCGGTGATCCCGCACGTGCTGGTTCCCGGCCTGCGTACGGCGTTGGCCGCGACCCCGGGCCGGGTGCTGGTGACCTTGAACCTCGAGGCCCAGCCGGGGGAGACCGAAGGCTTCACCCCCGAGGACCACCTGGCAGTCCTGCGCCGGCACGCTCCCGATCTCAGGATCGACACCGTTCTCGCGGACAGTGGCTCCGTGGTTCACGAGAGCCGGTTACGCTCGGCAGCCTCGGACCTGGGGGCCCGCTTGGTCCTCGCCGATGTCGCTGCTGCCGGCGCCTCGGGCCAACATGATCCGGAGAAACTTGCCCGCGCCTATGCGCTGGTACTCGGAGCGAACTAAGGTGACGCGCATGGCGATGACGGCACAAGTGAAGGCGGAGCTTGCCAACACCCCGGTCACGAAGGCCTGTTGCCGGAAGTCCGAGGTCTCCTCGATGCTGCGCTTCGCCGACGCCCTGCACCTGGTCAACGGGGGCATCGTGGTCGAGGCCGAGCTGGACACCGGGGCTGCCGCACGCCGGTTGCGACGCGACATCGCCGAGGTCTTCGGGCACGACTCCGAGGTCGTCATGCTCAAGGGCAACGGCTTGCGTCGCGGCACCCACTACATCGTCCGGGTCGCCAAGGACGGCGAGTCCCTGGCGCGCCAGACCGGGCTGATCGACCAACGCAACCGACCGGTCCGCGGGCTGCCGCCGCAGGTCGTCTCCGGATCGGGGTGCGACGCCGTCGCTGCCTGGCGCGGCGCGTTCCTGGCCCACGGGTCCCTGACCGAACCGGGCCGCTCGAGCTCGCTGGAGGTCACCTGCCCCGGCCCCGAGGCTGCCCTGGCGCTGGTCGGTTCCGCCCGCCGACTGGGCATCTCGGCCAAGGCTCGTGAGGTGCGGGGTGTTGACCGCGTCGTGATCCGCGACGGCGATGCGATCGGTCAGCTCCTGACCAGGCTCGGGGCCCACGAGTCGCTCCTGGCCTGGGAAGAACGCCGGATGCGCCGCGAGGTCCGGGCCACCGCGAACCGGCTGGCCAACTTCGACGACGCCAACCTGCGTCGGTCCGCCCGCGCCGCGGTTGCGGCCGGTGCCCGGGTCGATCGGGCGCTGGAGATCCTCGGCCCCGACATCCCGGACCACCTGGCCCTGGCCGGCCAGCTCCGGCTCGAGCACAAGCAGGCCTCCCTCGAGGAGCTCGGCCAGCTGCACGACCCGGTCCTGACCAAGGACGCGATCGCCGGACGTATCCGCCGCCTGCTCGCGATGGCCGACAAGAAGGCCGAGGAGCTCGGGATCCCCGACACCGAGGCCTCGCTGACGCCCGAGATGCTCGCCGAAGAGGCCTGATCCGCGTTACTCCCGAGTAGGTGGACCGGGGAGCAGACCAGGTCGCGGGGCGCGATAGGGTCGTCGAACCCGTCTTCCGTTTAGCCCAGGAGTAAATCGCTGTGACTGTCCGCGTAGGGATCAACGGCTTCGGCCGCATTGGCCGCAACTTCTTCCGTGCCGTCCGTGCCTCCGGTGCCGACATCGAGATCGTCGGCGTCAACGACCTGACCGACCCGGCCACGCTGGCCCACCTGCTGAAGTACGACTCGATCCTGGGTCGCCTCGACGCGGACGTCAGCGTCGACGGTTCGACGATCGTCGTCGGCGACCAGCGGATCGCCGTCTCCGCCGAGCGCGACCCGGCCGCGCTGAGCTGGGGGGACCTGAACGTCGACATCGTCGTCGAGTCGACCGGCTTCTTCACCGACGCCACCAAGGCGAAGGCACACCTCGACGCCGGCGCCAAGAAGGTCATCATCTCCGCGCCCGCCTCCAACGAGGACATCACCATCGTCATGGGCGTGAACCACGACCTCTACGACCCGGCCGCGCACCACGTGATCTCCAACGCGTCCTGCACCACCAACTGCCTGGCCCCGATGGCCAAGGCGCTCAACGACGAGTTCGGCATCGTCAAGGGCCTGATGACCACCATCCACGCGTACACCGCGGACCAGAACCTGCAGGACAACGTGCACAGCGACCTGCGCCGGGCCCGCGCGGCCGCCATCAACATCGTCCCGACCGGCACCGGTGCGGCCAAGGCGATCGGCCTGGTCCTGCCCGAGCTGAAGGGCAAGCTCGACGGCTACGCGCTGCGCGTCCCGACGCCGACCGGCTCCGCCACCGACCTCACCTTCGAGGCCGGCCGCGAGACCACCGTCGACGAGGTCAACGCCGCGGTCCAGAAGGCTGCCGACGGCAAGTTCCTCAAGTTCTCGACCGACCCGATCGTGTCCTCCGACATCGTCACCGACCCGGCGTCCTGCATCTTCGACGCCCCGTTGACCAAGGTCATCGGCAACCAGGTCAAGGTCGTCGGCTGGTACGACAACGAGTGGGGCTACTCCAACCGCCTCGCCGACCTAATCGTGCACGTCGGCGCCACTCTCTGAGATGGGTCTCATCTCGTCGCTCGGAGACCTGCGTGGTCGCAGGGTGCTGGTTCGCTCGGACCTGAACGTCCCGCTGGACGGCGCCCGGATCACCGATGACGGCCGGATCAGGGCGAGCATCCCGACGATCCAGGCACTCCGCGACGCGGGTGCCCGGGTGGTCGTGGTGGCTCACCTGGGTCGTCCGAAGGGTGCTCCCGACCCGGCGTACTCGCTGGCCCCGGTTGCCGCCCGTCTCGGCGAGCTGCTCGGCACGCCGGTGTCGTTCGCCACCGACACGGTCGGCCTCTCGGCGCAGACCGCGGTGGCCGACCTTGCCGACGGCAGCGTCGCCCTGCTGGAGAACGTCCGGTTCAACGCCGGCGAGACCAGCAAGGACGATGCCGAGCGCGGCGCGTTCGCCGACCAGCTGGCCGACCTCGCCGACGCCTTCGTCAGCGACGGGTTCGGGGTCGTGCACCGCAAGCAGGCCTCGGTGTACGACGTCGCCCAGCGACTGCCGCACGCCATGGGGGGCCTGGTCGCTACCGAGATCGACGTCCTCAAGCGGCTCACCGAGACCCCGGAGCGGCCGTACGTGGTCGTGCTCGGCGGCTCCAAGGTCTCCGACAAGCTGGCCGTGATCGACAACCTGCTGGGGAAGGCCGACACGCTGATCGTCGGCGGCGGGATGGTGTTCACCTTCCTTGCGGCCCAGGGTCACGGGGTCGGCAAGAGCCTGCTCGAGGAGGACCAGATCCCGGTCTGCCTGGAGTACCTCGAGCGTGCCGAGAAGTCCGGGGTGAAGATCCTGCTGCCCACTGACATCGTGGTCGCCCCGGAGTTCAGCGCCACTGCGCCGGCCACGGTGGTTGCCGCGGACGCGATCCCGGACGACCAGCTCGGTCTCGACATCGGGCCGGTCTCCGGCGCAGCCTTCGCGGACGCGATCCGCAGCGCGAAGACGGTGTTCTGGAACGGTCCGATGGGCGTCTTCGAGTTCGAGGCGTTCGCTGCCGGCACCCGTGCCGTCGCCCAGAGCCTCACCGAGGTCGACGGCCTCTCCGTGGTCGGTGGGGGAGACTCGGCAGCCGCGGTGCGCAAGCTCGGGTTCGCCGACGACCAGTTCGGTCACATCTCCACCGGTGGTGGCGCAAGCCTGGAATACCTCGAGGGCAAAGAGCTCCCGGGGATCGACGTCCTGAACTGAGGAACCGAGCATGGCAACGAGTTCTCGCACGCCGCTGATGGCGGGCAACTGGAAGATGAACCTGAACCACCACGAGTCGGTTCACCTCGTCCAGAAGCTGGCGCTCGGTCTGGCCGACAAGAAGCACGACTTCGGCCGGGTCGAGGTGGTCGTGGTGCCGCCGTTCACCGACATCCGGTCGGTGCAGACGACCGTCGACGGTGGACAGCTGAGCATCAAGTACGGCGCCCAGGACATCTCGACGCACGACGACGGTGCCTACACCGGCGAGATCTCGGCAGCGATGCTCGCCAAGCTCGGGTGCTCCTACGTGGTCGTCGGTCACTCCGAACGCCGTGAGTACCACGCCGAGACCGACGCCGTGGTCAACGCCAAGGCGCACAAGGCCGTCGCTGCGGGGATCATTCCGATCGTCTGCGTCGGCGAGGGCCTGGAGGTCCGCAAGGAAGGCACCCACGTCGAGTACACCGTCGCGCAGCTCGACGGTTCGCTGGCCGGGTTCACCGCCGCGCAGGTGGCCAACCTGGTGGTGGCCTACGAGCCCGTCTGGGCGATCGGGACCGGCGAGGTCGCCACTCCCGAGGACGCCCAGGAGGTGTGTGCGGCCCTGCGCGCGCGGATCGCCGAGACCCTGGGGGACGACGCCGCGGCCGGTGTGCGGGTCCTGTACGGCGGATCCGTCAAGGCGTCGAACGTGGCCGGCATCATGCAGAAGCCCGACGTCGACGGCGCCCTGGTCGGTGGCGCCAGCCTGCAGGCCGACGAGTTCGGCGGGATCTGTCGTTTCTACGACATGCCGCAACTAGGAACTCACTGACAGCCTAGCCGTCAGCGTGTCGGGCGGGGTGAACGAACACCAGTTCGAGTAGCCTGGATTTCTTAACGAGCCAATCCAGGAGCCAGTCGTGCCCACGCCGACCGCTGACACCACGCCCCGGGTGCAGCGCGCTCCCGGCCGTAAGAAGACCGTGGGACAGAAGTACGTAGAGACGCTCGGAGCTGACGAACTCGCTCGTGCCGCTGAGTCGGTCGCCAGCATCCGCGGGTTGGTCGACGCTAGCCGGATCGCCGACCTCGGAGGAGTCTCGGCGAGTGTGTCAGCGGCATCGAAGGCGTTCGGTGCGAGCAGTGCGGCGAGCGACCTGTTCAGGCAGTTCGCCGGGATCAAGTCGATGACCGAGCAGTACTCGAAGTTGTCGGCCGTCTCTGGGATCGCAAAGCAGACGAGCCTGATCAGCGAGGCGGTCCGGGCTGCGGGGATGATCGACGCGGTCGGGCTCTCGGCGAAGCACTCGGCTGCGCTGGCCGGGTTGGCTGCGGTTCCTCGGGTCGACCCGGGCCTGCTGGCGGCATCGAAGGCGTTCGGTGCGAGCAGTGCGGCGAGCGACCTGTTCAAGCAGTTCGCCGGAATGGACGACCTCGTTGACCCATCCGCCTTGCTTCGCCGCGCGACCTCGGCTTTGCCCGCCTTGGGCAACACCATCGACCGCCGGATCACTTTCGTCGGCGACGAACTGGTCCTCCCCGGTTCGGCCGACGATTGGGAACAGCGCGAGAGCGGTCTCTGGACGCGGATCACCCCGGAGACGTACTGGGCGGTTCTGGTTACGGCGTTGTTCGTGTCGGTGTGCGTGGGGACTTACCTGTCGGAGATGAACCGCATTGGTGCACCGCTCTCCGATACCAACCGTATGAGCCTCGCGCTTGAAGTGGCTGGTCTGCTCGGACTCGCCAAGAGTGTGGATGCCGCGACCCGTTGGCTATATCGCTTGATCACTGGGGAGAACCTAAACGACGACGGCGACGTGACCTGAGGGTCGATCGGGTCGTCTCTACCGCTTTGCAGCAGCGAAGCCGTCGCGCCAGTACAGCGCCAGGAACCTTTCGGTTTGAGTTGCTGACCCGTAAGGGCAGTCGGCCAGACTTTGGCCGTCACGGCACGCCTGGCCCCCCTGCTTGGCGGCGAGTAGCGCATTGACCCGGCTGATCTGATCGAGACTCACCGAACGCTCACTCATGCGCGTCCTTCCAGCTGACGGTAGACAGTTGCGCGGCTGACCCCGACGACGGCGGCGATCGCGGCGACGGTGTGGTCGCCGGTGGCGTGCATGGCCTTGACGACGGCTACCTGGTCGGGGGTAAGGCTGGGTTTGCGGCCGGGCTTGGCGCCGCGTTCCCGAGCGGCTGCGAGGCCGGCACGGGTGCGTTCGGCCAGGAGGCCGCGCTCGAACTCGGCCAATGCGCTGAACAGGTGGAACACCAGGCGGCCGGTGGCGGTGGTGGTGTCGATGTTCTCGGTCACGGACCGGAACCCGATCCCGCGTTTGTCGAGGTCGGAGACGGTCGTGATCAGGTGACCCATTGAGCGGCCGAGGCGGTCCAGCCTCCAGACGACGAGGGTGTCGCCGGGGCGGAGGTAGTCCAGGGCGGCTGCAAGCTCGGGTCGGTCAGTGCGTGTGCCGCTGGCCTTCTCCTCGTAGACACGGTCGCATCCGGCGTCACGGAGCGCGGTGAGTTGCAGGTCGGTGTGTTGATCGTCCGTGCTCACTCGGGCATACCCGACGACGGTGCCCGTCCTGGGGTTGGCTTCGGGCTTGGTGAGGGAGTTAATGGTCATGCCCGGAACGTCTCACTACCCGTCCGATCCGTCCAGCAAAGCGTGCACGTTGCGAACACGGGTTGTGAACACCGGATCGGTCGTCCTGGGGTGACCGGGTGGTGGTGTCCGTAACCGAACGGATTCGTACAGTCCTGTTCAGCGTTAGCGGTTGGTGCCGATGGGCGGTCCTTTGTGCATTCGGGGTGCGACGGTTGTTGGCGCCGCTCGACCTGGTCGAGATGAGCTGGGTCTGGTGGTCACAGGTCGGCCCAGACCCGTTCTTACTTCGCGGGCGAGGGGGAGGGGCCCTGGGTGCCGGGGCCGTGACCGCCGCGTGCATTTTTTCGGGCTCGGTTCTCGGTGGGGTGAGAGAAGTCATGGTCGACCGTGAGTGCTGAGAAGCGCCGGAACCCGTTGGTGCTGGGTTCCGGCGCTTCGGTGGTGTGGCTACTTCAGCGACACGTTCACGCTGTAGGTCGCCCCGTTGTCGAGGGTCACCTTGATCCGGTAGGTGCCGGATGCCAGGCCCTTGGTCGACCAGTTGTACTGGTACACCCCGGCGCTGATCGCGAACACGGTCCCGGTCGACGGGGTCGTGGAAGGCAGGGTCTCCAGGTCGTCCCCGCTGATGCTGGAGCTGACCTTCGTGGCCGAGAAGTACGCCACTGGGCTGGTGGTCGCGACTCCGTTGGCCTTGAGGGTGAACTTCACCGGGACGGTCGAGTTGCCTTTGACGATCGAGGACCCGTCGGCGTTCAGCGGCTGCTGCAACCCGAACGCGTAGATGGTCGCCGGGGGCGGTGCAACCAACTTCTCCACCCGATGATTGCCGAAATCGGCGATGTAGACGTTTCCGGTCCCGTCGACCGCGACCCCGGTCGGGTAACTCAGGTTGGAGGAGGTTGCGGGCCCTGCGGTGGGGGCACCAGCGGCGCCGGTGCCGGCGATCACCGAGAGCTGCCCGCCAGGGGTGACCTTCTCCACCCGATGGTTGGACGTGTCGGCTATGTAGACGTTCCCGGACCCATCGACCGCCACCCCGAACGGGGTTCTCAGGTTGGAGGAGGTGGCGGGCCCTGCGGTGGGGGCACCAGCGGCGCCGGTGCCGGCGATCACCGAGAGCTGCCCGCCAGGGGTGACCTTCTCCACTTGATTGTTTCTGCCGTCGGCGATGTAGACGTTCCCGGTCCCGTCGACCACGACCCCCGTCGGGTTGTCCAGGTTGGAGGAGGTTGCGGGCCCTGCGGTGGGGGCACCAGCGACGCCGGTTCCCGCGATCACCGAGAGCTGTCCGCCCGGAGTGACCTGCTCCACCCGATGGTTCCCTTGATCGGCAATGTAGACGTTCCCGGACCCATCGACCGCGACCCCGGCCGGGCTGTTCAGGTTGGAGGAGGTCGCAGGCCCTGCGGTCGGGGCGCCCTGGCTGCTGGTGCCGGCGATCACCGAGAGCTGCCCGCCCGGAGTGACCTGCTCCACCCGATTGTTGCCGTAGTCGGCGATGTAGACGTTCCCGGACCCATCAACCGCCACCCCGATCGGTAAGTCCAGGTTGGAGGAGGTCGCAGGCCCTTCGGTCGGGGCACCAGTATCGCCGGTGCCAGCGATCACCGAGAGCTGCCCGCCCGGAGTGACCTTCTCCACCCGATTGTTGACGGTGTCGGCGATGTAGACGTTCCCGGACCCATCAACCGCCACCCCGTACGGGTTGAACAGGTTGGAGGAGGTTGCGGGCCCTGCGGTGGGGGCACCAGCAGTGCCGGTGCCCGCAACAAACAACAGGGCGTAGTCGTCGGTCGCTGCGTTGGCCGCACCGCCCAGGCCCGTGACCACCACCGTGGGAATCACGGCAGCAAGAGCAAGCAACGCAATCCTGGTACTCCGGGTCCGCCTCTCCCGGCCCACAGCACGGCGTCTACGGGTGGAACCTCGGTGATCGGACATGCAAACTCCTCGGGAGGTGGTGACTCTGATCGGACGGTCAAACTGACGCAGAAGAACCCGAGCAACCCCCGTCGCCCCGCCAGTGTGCCGGAGCGAGAACCAGAAATCCCATCGGGCACAAAGTGGCCTAGACGGAGTTGCCTGACCAGTGACACTTCCGACGAACTCGAAACTGGCCGATCGTTGAGGCTTCGTCTTCGTTGGATCATTGGTGACGATCAACGGGCTTTCAGCGTTCCCTGGTTGGCCTTCATGGACCAATTATCACCCGGCCTTAGCGGCGGGTCTGTTCCCTTGGTGACACAAGGAGAGTGAAAGGTTCAGTCGCTCAGCGATCGATCTGGCGAGCCAGAGCTGCGCGAGCCAGCACCACGACCCTGCCTCGACCGAACTCGACGACCTGATCGGCCGCCAGCCGTTGAAGGACCCCGTTGACCCCGGGGGCGGGCGCCGCCGACCAGGTCCGCCAGCTGGTCCTGGGTCAGCGTGATCACCGTGCGCGTTCCCTCGGCAAAGGAGAGGTCGGCCAATCGGTTCAGGCTGGCGCCGCAACAGCACCAGTCACACTCCTTTGCCGCCAACGAACAGAGGCTGGCCCGACCTCAGACCACTCACCGACTGATCTGAGGCCCGGCCCTCCGAGGCCACCCGATGACCAAGGGGTAGCCCCAGGCTGTTCAGGACGCTCCCCGATCCTTCAGCCCTGAGGGACCTTGAACCCTGTAGCACTGCGGCAGCGATACCCATTGCGTTTCTAGCCAGGTACTGCTGGTGGTAACTCGCAATACCTGGTGTGGAACTAAGCGGTGAGGTGGGGTTCCGCCACGACTGCTGATGGTCCGACGGGCGCGTACAGCTTGATCGGGAAGTGGACGCCCTTGACCTCAGCCTCGCCGCGTTCCTCGCACGAAACATTGTCCTTGACCAGGTGCCAGCTCGAGTGGGACAGCAGAATCGAGCCAGGCTCACATTCCGCCTGGATGCGAGCCGCGATGTTGGTCTGGAGCCCGATGCCGGTGTAGGTGGCACGTCCGTCGGAGCCGAAGGTGCCGACGGAGAGCACGCCGGTGTTGATCCCGACCCGGGTACGGAGCTCGTGGTCCAGCCCGATCTTGAACCAGTGCTCGTTCAGGACGGGCATGCTGGCTTGAATCTCGGTCGCTGCGGCAATGGCGGCAGCGACCTGGTCCTCGGGCGCCTGGCTCAAGGGTGCACCGAAGAGAGCCATCACACCATCGCCGGCGAACTCGTTGAGGGTGCCGCCGTGGCGTTCGACGATGGTGGCCATTGTGGAGAGGTATTCCTGGACGATCTGTGCCAGGGACTCGGCATCCAGGGAGTCCGCCGTCGCGGTGAATCCGACTACATCGGAGAACAACACTGTGACCCGGCGGCGTTGCGGTGAATCGATTGTCGCCTCGTTGCCGGACTCGATCGCGTCAGCCACCGACGGCGGCGTGAAGCGGCGAATGAGGCGTCGCTGGAGAAACGTCTGGCGGGCCCCCTTCTCCAGCAGGTAGGCCGTCAGAACGGCCAGGGAGTAGAAGTTGGCCAGGTAGGCGAAGTTGAGGACCCAGGTCTCGGCGCTGGCATCTTTGGCTGCCAGGGTCCAGACCAGGGCCGGGACCATGAGCGCGGCACCGAGGGCTGTCCGGAGGATGCCCACTCGGAGAAGAGCGGCGAGCCACACCATCGCCATCGGGGTCGCCAGGGTGATGTACAGGCTCGGGAAGTCGGCGACCACCGACATGACCGACCACGTCCAGACCGTGGCGACCATGGCGACGGTCATGACGTTGCGCTGGTACGGCAACCACCACGGTCGGAAGGTGCACCACAGCAGACCGATGGTCGCCACTTCTTGAACGGCGTGGATCAGCTCGGCCTGGAACAGTCGGTGCTCGGCCACCAGCGCATGGATCGCGGTGAAGGCCAAGGTCAGGACCAGCCCGGCTGTCGTGCCCGCACGAACCGAGGGCAGCACGGCCTGACGGTCCGCCGCTAGGAACGCATCCTCCAGCGCAGCATCATCGAAGAGGAGCTTGGGACGACGCATGCCGCGAGCATAGCGGCGGGCCGATCCGGAGGTGGTTCAGCGCGGAACCTTGATCCCGGTCGCCGAGTGGCACCGATACCCATTTACGATTTTAGCCAGGTACTGCTGGTGGTGGCCCTCGGCGTAACTGCCCGGGTCTTGGAGTTGGATCAACTGGTCGCTCCTTTGGGGGCATTCCATGAAGTGACCAATCACGCCGTCGGGCAGAGTTCTTCTAGTTAAGTTGCGTCCCTACGCGCGCCCGCACGTTGAGGGAGCGAGTCATGCGGCGCGGGTGGTGTTTCCGGTCTCGCAGGCCGGATGAGTCGTATGGTGCGGCTCCGACCGCCAGAGGTCGCCATGCAGGGGCCTCCTGCAAGCGGTGCAGTCCGGTGCAACTGGGCCTTCTGCGCGGAGTTCACCACCGCCCTCGTCGCTGCCTCGCGGCCGCCAGGCCGCGGCCTGAAGACCGCGGGGCTGCAGGTACGTCACCACGTCGCCTTCTGTACTACTGGGGATGACAACAATGTCACCCATTTCTTCGGCCTCCTTGGGTGCAGTAGTTGTCACCCATTCCGAATTGCTGGAGTCGGTCTCAGAGCTGTTGTTGAGGTTGTCGGCGGCGAGGCACTCCACACAGTCCGTGGGCTCCCACGGGAGGGTGTAGTGGAACTCCTGCTGGTGTCCGCGCCAGCCACCCGAGTGGCGGTGGAGGTAGCCCTCCTCGATCGCCCGGTTCATCAGCCGGTTCACGTTGCGGACGCTCTGGCGGGTTCGCTCGGCAATGAACTCGTACTTATACGAGTGGATGTTGGCTGCGTGATCGTGGAAATGATCTCCACCCTTGGTGTCGGCGTGGGCGAGCAGGGCGAGCTTTACCGACGAGGGAAGGCTCGACCTCGGGGCCCGCTCCACCTCGCGCCGCCAGCGGCTGACGGAGGTCATGCTCCCGCCGCCGTGGGGGAGTCAAGGTGCTCTCGGGTGGACATTTCCAGGTGGACGGTAGGCAGGAGCCCAGGCATGATTGCCTCGCTTTCGATGCACAGCGATTGGCGTCCGACCTGGGGTTCAGACCCAGGACTCCTCGGACGCTTTTCGCATCTCGACCGACTCCACGGATCGGGGGCCGGTGCGAGGCAAGGTGTCTGCTGGGACCCATTAGTGTCGCGGGCTGCGCGGCTGCGACCCGGTAGCCCGCGACACTAGGTAGCGGCCCGGGCCACGGTGCGCCCCATGACCGCAACGAGCACCCTCGCCCCCACCACCGACCAGGACTCCGCCACGACGGGCCCGGAGGATCGTGCTGCCTGGCTCGCTCGGGTCACTGCCGCGATGCGACCGGCGACCGTCGACGACCTCAGGCCGCTGCTCGCGGCACGGGCTCGACGCGCGCGGGATCGAAGCGGTTCGACTTCCGGGTAGCTTCGCGGACGACGATCGCGGAGAAGAAGGTCTGGATGATCGCCCGCCGCTCATCCCGGTGCAGGGCGTCCCAGTCGTCCCGGGTCAGATCGACGTTGGACGGCCCGCAGTGGGCGTGGAGCCAGGCCTGGTGGTCCTTGTCGAGGGCGTTCAGCTCGTCCTTGAGCGCGGTCACCGTCGGGAAGGCGATCGACTTGTCCAGACCGCCACTGCGATACGCCTCCATCGTCTCGTTGATCAGGGCCGCGGCTTCTGCCTGACGTGCGCGGCCGTTCCACTCAGGCGCGTCGACGGGGATGCTGCCGACGTTCAGCAAGCGCCCCAGCACGACCTCCTCGACCAGCGAGTCCACCGCAGGCCCTGATGCCGACAGGTTGTGGCCGTTCGCCTCGCTGCACACGTAGTACCAGAGGCCCGACTCCGAGCCGCGGCTATTGCCGTACATCACGGCACCGCAGATGCCGCAGCGTGCAACCCCGGAGAGCAGGTATTGGAGAGCACCCTTCCGGGGGATGCGAGTCCGGCGCTCCTCCCGGACCAGGGCTTCCTGAAGACGCTCGAACATGTCGACCGAGACCAGTGGCTCCCAGGTTCCCGTGACCCGGGCGCCAGCGGCGTCGAACTGGGGCTGCCCCTTGTAGTCGCGGTAGCCAGCGAGACGCGGGTTCAAGAGGTACTGCCGGACGGTCTTACCGGTCCAGTTCTTGCCCCGCGTGGTGCGGATGCCGTCAGCGTTCCATTCCTGCGCGAGGACCCGCGGAGACAGGCCTGCCAGGACACGGTCGATGCCGGCCCGGGCGATCGCAGCCTCGTCCGCGTGAAGGGTCAACTTGTCCTTCTGCCAGCCGAAGGGGCGGGTGCCACCGACCGGGATGCCCTTCTCGGCGAGGTCGAGGTGCTTCCGCTTCACTCGGCGCGCGGTGTCGGCGCTGGCCTTGTTGGCGAACGCTGCCATGACGCGTGCCATCGTCTGGCCGTCGCCAGCAAGGTCTACGTCGCCCTGGGCGCTGGCGAACACCAGGCCCATGCGTGCCTCGTAAATCTCGATCGCGCGTTCGAGGTCGATCGGCTGCCGCATCAGACGGTCCAGGTCATAGACGACGATCCCCTCGATGACACCCCGATCGAGGTCGACGAGCATCCGCTCGAACGCCGGGCGAACCACGCCGGGCTTGTAGGCCGACACGTCGTTGTCGACGTACTCCACGATGGGGGTCCACCCACGCAAAGTACAGATGGTGGTGCAGTCCTCGATCTGGCGCGTGACTCCAGCCTTGGTGCCGCTGGGGTCGTCCGAAATCCGGGCGTAAATACCTACGTTCTTGGTCACGGACCGCACTCTCCGTTGCGGCGGGGGCTAGTGTCGCGACCTCAGGGGTTGGCTGAGGGCTTTCGTGCTTCTACGACATGCCGGTCCTGTGATCACCCCGTGCGGTCCGAAGTAGCCTGAGTCAGTTAGGATTCCCGCGTGGTTACCGTCTTCGAGGTTCTTCTCGTTCTCTCCAGCATCCTGATGATCGTCCTCGTGCTGCTGCACAAGGGTCGGGGTGGTGGCCTGTCCGACATGTTCGGCGGCGGTGTGTCCAGCGGTCTCGGAGGTTCGTCGGTTGCCGAGCGCAACCTGGATCGGATCACGGTCGGCATCGGCCTGGTCTGGTTCGCCTGTGTCATCGGTCTTGGGCTCCTGCTCAAGACCAGCAACTGACCTTTCGAATCCCTGAACAGGAGATCTGGTGGCTGGCGGAGGAAGTGCCATTCGTGGCAGTCGTGTCGGTGCGGGCCCGATGGGCGAGGCCGAGCGTGGTGATTCTGCCCCGCGGCAGAACGTGACGTACTTCTGCTCCCAGGAGCACCGGACGATGATCGCGTTCGCGGTCGAAGCCCAGGTCCCGGACTCGTGGGACTGCCCCAAGTGCGGGTTGCCCTCGAGCATCGACTCGGACAACCCGCCGCCGCCGAAGAAGGTCGAGCCCTACAAGACGCACCTCGCCTACGTGAAGGAGCGTCGTTCGGACGCCGAGGCGAAGGACATCCTGGAAGAGGCGTTGCAGACCCTGCGCACCAAGCGCAAGAACGGCGAAGTCATCTTCTGAGTGCCCGGACCGCTCAGGTCCGTACGGCATCCTGGTCGGATGGATCCCGCCGGTAGCAGGTTGCAGCGTTCCGGGGCAGCCGTCGCCGGGATGGTCAGCTCGTTCGTCGCCTTCTGGGTGCTCGTGCGGTCGTTGGCTGCCGGCAGCGATTCGTCGGTGCGCAACGTCCAGCTCGTGGCCGCGTCGGTCCTGGTGGTCCTGGTGGTGCTCGCGCTCTGGTTGCCCCGCATGCGACCGATTGCGCTCGGTGTTGTTCTCGGGACCCTGGTAGGTGCCGGAGCGGCGCTGGCGCTGGCCGCGGCCTTCGGTCGCTGACCGGACGCGAGCCGGAGTGGTTACCGGGCCGTGTGGGCGGCCTGGTCGACGAACCAGGTGATCGACGGTCCGTCGATGCCACGTGCCGGTGTCTCGGCCACCGAGCCCTCGAAGGCCCAGGCGCGTTGAACGGCGTCGGCCTTCTCGACGCCCGTGACCAGGAACCAGACGGCGCGGGCCCGGTTCAGAGCGTCGAAGGTCAGGGTGACCCGCTCGGGCGGCGGCTTGGGGGAGTCCCTGACGGGCGCCGCGATCCGGTCGTGGTCGTCGAGCTGCGGGTACCCCGGGAAGAGCGACGCCACGTGGCCGTCCGGACCCATGCCCAGCATCACCAGGTCGAACTCCCCGGAGCCCTCGCCCCGGAGCAGCGCGGAGTAGATCTCGGCGGACTCCTCGACAGTCCCGACGTCGTCGCTGGCCGGAACCTCGTGCACGCGGGTGGCGCCGATCCGGTCCAGCAGGTCGGCGTGCGCCTGATCCGCGTTCCGCTCGGCGTCACCGCGCGGGACGAACCGCTCGTCGCCGAACCAGAACGTCACCCGCGACCAGTCGATCTGACGGCTTCCGCTCTCTGCCGCGACGGCTCGGTGGACCAGTCGCGCCACGGTTCCGCCGGTCAGCGCGACGTCCGGGACCTCGCCGCGCCGCTGGGCAGACTCGATCCGGTCCAGGAACCGTTCGGCCACCAGCTGGGCAACGTCGGCGGGATCGGTGCCGATCACCACGTCACGCATCACCTGGTCGCGCTGATCTTGAGGAGCCGCTTGGCGGTGGCCTGGTAGACGGTGTCCTCGTCGAGGCGGCGCAGCTCTTCGGCCAGGAGGTCCGGGAGCTCCCGGCGACGCAGCGCCACCGGGCGGTCGGGGCGCCCCGGTGAGCTGAAGGTGGCCAGTCGGCCGTCGGAACGAGTGATCCGGATCGGTCCCTCCTTGGTCTCCAGGACGACCTCGGTGATGCCGGGACCTGCGGAGGTCGCGCGGTCGACCGGGACCTTCAACCGGTCGCTGAGCCAGGCCTGCAGCAGATCGGCACTGGGGCTGGTCCGCTCGGCGGTGACCGAGGCCCGGCGCACCTTCAGCGGCTGCTGGTCGAGCGCGGCGGCGAGCAGGGCCCGCCACGGGGTGATCCGGGTCCAGGCCAGGTCGGTGTTGCCCTTGGTGTAGGCCGCGCACTGGGTCGCCATCGCCCTCGTCTTGTTCCGCGACGCGGCTGCCGCGTCGGTGATCCGTCGCTGCGCCAACGAACCCAGCGGGTCGGCTGCCGGATCGGCGGGCGGATCACTGGGCCACCAGACCGCGACCGGGGAGTCCGGCAGCAGCAGCGGCAGCACCACGGACTCAGGGTGCTCGACCACCTCCCCGCTGAGCCGGATCATCGCGGTCTCACCGGTCCAGTCGTCACCGATGCCGACCTGCGCGTTGACGACGCCCTTGCCGCGGCCGTCGCCGAGGATCACGGCCAGGACCCGGGCGGGGTGCTCGCGCGAAGCCGCTCGGGCCGCCTTCAGGCCTTCGCTGGCGACGTCCTCGTCGACGACGATGACCAGTGTCAGCACCATGCCCATGGCCGGGCTGCCGGCCCGGGTCCGCGCCCGCACGAACTCGGCAGCGATCGCCGAGGAGTTGGTGTCCAGCAATTCCTTCACGGCAGGGCTCCCTCGGTCATGGCCGGCGCCAGGTTCTGCCGTCGCGGGCCAGCATCGCGTCCGCGGACGCCGGCCCCCAGCCGCCGGACGCGTACGGCTCGGGACGGCCCTTCTTGGCCCAGTAGTCCAGGATCGGGTCGAGGATCTGCCAGGAGAGCTCGACCTCCTCGTGCCGCGGGAACAGCGGCGGGTCGCCGAGCAGGACGTCCAGGATCAGCCGCTCGTACGCCTCGGGGGAGGCCTCGGTGAAGGACCCGCCGTAGGCGAAGTCCATGTTGACGTCACGGATCTCCATCGCCGTGCCGGGCACCTTGGAGCCGAACCGGATGGTCATGCCCTCGTCGGGCTGGACCCGGATCACGATCGCGTTCTGGCCCAGGGCTTCGGTCGCGGTCTTGTTGAACGGCTGGTGCGGCGCGCGCTTGAAGACGATGGCGACCTCGGTGACCCGACGTCCCAGGCGCTTTCCGGTCCGCAGGTAGAAGGGCACTCCGGCCCAGCGGCGGGTGTCGACCTCCAGCGTGACGGCGGCATAGGTCTCGGTGGCCGAGCGAGCGCCGATGCCGTCCTCCTCGCAGAAGCCGATCACCTTCTCGCCGCCGGCCCACCCGCCTGCGTACTGGCCACGAGCGGTGGTCAGGTCGAGCCGGTTCGGCGTCTTCACCGACGACAGCACCTTGAGCTTCTCGACCCGCAGGCTCTCGGCGTCGAAGGCGGTCGGCTCCTCCATCGCGACCAGTGCCATCAGCTGGAGCAGGTGGTTCTGGATCACGTCGCGTGCCGCGCCGACACCGTCGTAGTAGCCGGCCCGACCACCGATGCCGACGTCCTCGGCCATCGTGATCTGGACGTGGTCGACGTAGTTGGCGTTCCAGATCGGCTCGAACAGGTTGTTCGCGAACCGCATCGCCAGGATGTTCTGGACGGTCTCCTTGCCGAGGTAGTGGTCGATCCGGAAGATCGAGCCGGAGTCGAAGACCTGGCTGAGGATGGCGTTGAGCTCGCGGGCCGACGCCAGGTCATGACCGAACGGCTTCTCCACCACGACCCTCCGCCAGGAGCCCTCCTTGGGTTCGGCCAGACCGTGCTCCTTGAGCTGGCCGGCGACGGCGCCGAAGAACGTCGGCGGGATCGCCAGGTAGAACGCGTGGTTGCCCCGGGTGCCGCGGGACTCGTCGAGCTCCTCGATGGTCCGACGGAGGTTCGCGAAGGCGGCGTCGTCGTCGAAGTCGCCGGGGACGAACCGGAAGCCCTCGGACAGCTGGTTCCAGACCTCCTCGCGGAACTCGGTGCGCGCGTGCTCGCGAACCGAGTCGTGCACGATCTGCGCGAAGTCCTGGTCGGCCCAGTCGCGCCGCGCGAACCCGACCAGGCTGAAACCGGGCGGCAGCAGGCCACGGTTGGCCAGGTCGTAGATCGCCGGCATCACCTTCTTGCGGGACAGGTCCCCGGTGACCCCGAAGAGCACCATCCCGCAGGGGCCGGCGATCCGTGGCAGTCGTCGGTCGGCGGGGTCCCGCAGCGGGTTCGGAACCGGGTTCCCGGTCCGGTCGCTGGCCGTCACGACCGGTGCTCCCGGTAGTACTCGATCAACGACCGGGTCGAGGCGTCCTGGGCGGCGGCAGCGTCAGCGTCGCCGGCCACGGCCGGCCCCAGCTGGAGCGCGAGCTGCTTGCCGAGCTCGACGCCCCACTGGTCGAAGCTGTCGATGCCCCAGACGACCCCCTGGGTGAAGGTGATGTGCTCGTAGAGCGCGATCAGCTGGCCCAGGACGGAGGGGGTCAGGGACGGGGCCATGATCGACGCGGTCGGTCGGTTCCCGCCGAAGACCCGGGCCGGCACGATCGCCTCGGGCGTGCCTTCGGCGCGGACCTCGTCGGCGGTCTTGCCGAACGCCAAGGCGCGGGTCTGGGCGAAGAAGTTCGCCAGGAACAGCTGGTGGACATCGGTGCTCTGCCCGTCGTGGACGTCGCTGAGCGGGTACGCCGGGTTGGCGAAACCGATGAAGTCGGCCGGGATCAGCCGGGTGCCCTGGTGGATCAGCTGGTAGAAGGCGTGCTGGCCGTTGGTCCCCGGCTCGCCCCAGAAGATCTCGCCGGTGTCGGTGCTGACCCGGGTACCGTCCCAGCGAACGCCCTTCCCGTTGGACTCCATGGTCAGCTGCTGCAGGTACGCCGGGAACCGGTGCAGGAGCTGCGCGTAGGGCAGCACAGCATGCGTTCCCGCGCCGAGGAAGTTGGTGTACCAGACGTTCAGGAGACCCATCAGGACCGGCACGTTGCGGGCCGGCTCGGCAGTGCGGAAGTGCTCGTCGACCGCGTGCAACCCGCCCAGGAACTCCGCGAAGCGCTCCGGACCGATCGCGATCACGAGCGAGGTACCGATCGCGGAGTCGACCGAGTAGCGACCGCCCACCCAGTCCCAGAACCCGAAGGCGTTCGCCGGGTCGATCCCGAAGTCGGCCACCTTGTCGAGGGCGGTGGAGACCGCCACGAAGTGCTTCGCGACCGCGTCCGGGTCGTCGCCGACCCCGTCCAGCAACCACTGCCGGCACAGCCTGGCGTTGGTCAGCGTCTCCAGGGTCCCGAAGGTCTTGCTGGCGACGATGAACAAGGTGCTCGCCGGGTCCAGGCCGGCCAGCTTGGTGGCGCAGTCGGTGGGGTCGATGTTGCTGATGAACCGGCACTCCAAGCCGTCCTGCACGTAGGGGCGCAGCGCCTCGTAGGCCATCACCGGACCGAGGTCGGACCCCCCGATCCCGATGTTGACGACCGTGCGGATCCGCTCACCGGTGACGCCGGTCCAAGCACCCGAGCGCACCCGGTCCGCGAAGTCGTACATCCGGCTCAGGACGTCGTGCACCCCGGCGACGACGTCGTGGCCGTCGACCTCGAGGACGGCATCAGCCGGGAGCCTCAGGGCGGTGTGCAGGACCGGGCGGTTCTCGGTGCCGTTCACGTGGTCACCCCGGAGCATGGCGTCCCGGCGAGGGAACAGACCAACCTCGTCAGCCAGCGCCAGCAGAGCAGCCAGGACCTCGTCGGTGACCAGGCCCTTGGACAGGTCGATGTGCAGGTCGGCCGCGGCCAAGGTGAACCTGCCGGCGCGGTCGGGATCGTCGGCGAACCAGGTCCGCAGGTCTGGTTCGAACGACTCGGCGATCGTGGTCAGCCGCGCCCAGGCCGACGTGCTGGTCGGATCGACCGGACCTGTCATTGCTTGGCCTGCTCCAGGCTGGCTCCGACCGTTTCCAGCAGCTCGGACCAGGCCGTGACGAACTTCTCCACGCCTTCGCGGATCAGGAGGTCGATGACGTCGTCGTAGTCGATACCGGCGTCGGCGAGCGTCTCCATCGTCTGGTGCGCCTCGGCGTAGAACGGCCGGATCCGGTCACCAGCCACGACTCCGTGGTCGGCGACGGCCTGCATCGTCTTCTCGGGCATCGTGTTGACGGTGTCCTCGACGACGAGGTCGACGACGTACATGGTGTCGTCGTAGTCCGGGTTCTTGACCCCCGTCGAGGCCCACAACGGCCGCTGCTTGGTGGCGCCGGACCCCTCCAGGACCGTCCAGCGCTCGGTGTCGAAGAACTTCTCGAATGCCTGGTAGGCAAGCCGGGCGTTGGCGATGCCGGCGCGGCCCTTCAGCGAGGCTGGTGCTCCCGCTGCGTCGAGCCGGGCATCGATCTCGCTGTCGACCCGGGAGACGAAGAACGACGCGACCGAGTGGATCGTGCTCAGGTCGTGACCGTTGCCCAGAGCGCCCTCGATGCCGGCGACGTAGGCCTCCATCACCTCGTGGTACTGGTCCAGGCCGAAGATCAGGGTGACGTTCACGCTGATCCCGGCGGCCAGGGTCTCGGTGATCGCGGGGCAGCCCTCCGGGGTTCCGGGGATCTTGATCAGCAGGTTGGGGCGGTCGACAGCCGCCCAGAGCTTCCGGGCCTCGGCAACCGTGGCAGTGGTGTCGTGCGCGAGCGTGGGGGAGACCTCGATCGAGACCCGGCCGTCCACGCCGGCGGTGGAGTCCCAGACCGGACGCAGCACGTCGCAGGCACGACGGACGTCGGTGGTGGTCAGCTCGAACACCGTGCGCTCGACGTCGGCGCCGTCGGCGGCGAGGGTTCGCACCTGGGAGTCGTACCGCTCCCCGTCGGCCAGGGCAGCGGCGAAGATCGATGGGTTCGTGGTCACTCCGACCACGGACGAGTCCGCGACGAGAGCCGCGAGGTTGCCGGTCTCCAGACGTTCCCGGGAGAGGTCGTCGAGCCAGATGGACACCCCTGCCTCGGCCAGCTTCTTCAGACGATCAGACATGTGCGCCTACTCTCATCGGTGCTCGTGGTCGGTAGGGAGCCGTTCAGCGGTTGACGGCCTCCACAGCCCTGATGCTCTCCTCGGCAGCCAGCACGACCGCCTCGGTGGTGATCCCGAATTCCTGGTACAAGGTCTTGAAGTCCGCAGACCCCCCGAAGTGTTCCAGGGAGACGCTGCGACCGTGGTCGCCGACGAGGTCCCGCCAACCCAGGGCGATGCCGGCCTCGACACTGACCCGGGCCCTGACCGACGGCGGCAGCACCGAGTCCCGGTAGGCCTGGTCCTGGGAGTCGAACCACTCCCGGCACGGCAGCGACACGACGCGGGCGGAGACGCCCTTCGCGGCGAGCGCCTCGCGGGCGGCCACCGCCAGCTGGACCTCCGAGCCGGTGCCGATCAGGATCACGTCGGGCGTTCCCTCGGTGTCGAGGAGGACGTACCCGCCCTTGGCCACCCCCGCTGTGGTGGCGTAGCCCTGCTCGCCACGCGGGACGGTCGGAACGTTCTGCCGGGTCAGGGCCAGCGCGACCGGGCGGTCGGAGATCTCCAACGTCGCCTTCCAGGCCGCCACGGTCTCGTTGCCGTCCGCCGGGCGGACCACGTCGAGACCGGGGATCGCCCGGAGGGTCGCGACGTGCTCGACCGGCTGGTGGGTCGGACCGTCCTCGCCGAGACCGATGGAGTCGTGGGTCCAGACGTAGATGGTGGGCAGCTTCATCAGCGCGGCCAGCCGGACCGCCGGGCGCATGTAGTCGGAGAACACCAGGAAGGTGCCGCCGAAGACGCGGGTCCCGCCGTGCAGGGTGACGCCGTTCATGATCGAGCCCATGGCGTGCTCGCGGATGCCGAAGTGCAGCACCCGGCCGTACGGGTTGCCGGTCCAGTAGTGCGACTCGTAGTCCACCGGGGTGACGCTCGGGGCGCCCTTGATGGTGGTGTTGTTGGACCCGGCCAGGTCGGCTGACCCGCCCCACAGCTCGGGCAGGTGCGCGGCGACGGCGTTGATGACCTCGCCGGAAGCGACCCGGGTGGCGACGCCCTTGGCATCGGCCGGGTACGTCGGCAGGTCGGCGTCCCAGCCGTCGGGCAGCGCACGGGTGCCGAGCCGTTGGACCAGCGCGTCCCGCTCGGGGTGGGTCGAGGCCCAGGTGGCGTACTGCTCGTTCCAGGCGGCCTCGGCGGCGTGGCCGCGCTCGACCAGGCCCCGGGTGTGCGCCAGCACCTCGTCGGGGACCTCGAAGCTCAGGTCCGGGTTGAACCCGAGGACGGTCTTGGTCGCGGCGATCTCGTCGGCGCCCAGGGCTGACCCGTGCGAGGCCTCGGTGTTCTGGGCCTTCGGTGCCGGCCAGGCGATGATCGTCTTCAGCACGATCAGGCTGGGCTTGTCGGTGACGTCCTCGGCGGCGTCGAGCGCCTCCCACAGGGCGGGGACGTCCTCGAAGTAGTTCTCGCCGTCGGCGTGGTCACCGTTCTTGGTCCAGTCGACCGTCTGGACGTGCCAGCCGTAGGCCTCGTAGCGTCCGGCGACGTCCTCGGTGAACGCGATCTCGGTGTCGCCCTCGATGCTGATCCGGTTGGCGTCGTAGACGAGGGTCAGGTTGCCGAGCTGCTGGTTCCCGGCGATCGAGGACGCCTCAGCGCTGACACCCTCCTCCATGTCACCGTCCGAGCAGATCGCGTAGACGTGGTGGTCGAACGGACCGTCGCCCGCGGTGGGAGTACCGGACTCGGGGTCGAACATGCCCTTCTCGCGGCGCGCGGCGAGCGCCATCCCCACGGCGTTGGCGACTCCCTGCCCCAGCGGACCGGTGGTCGTCTCGACGCCGGCGGTGTGACCGTGCTCGGGGTGACCCGGGGTGCGGCTGCCCCAGACCCGCAGGGACTTGAGGTCGTCGAGCTCGAGGCCGAAGCCGCCGAGGAAGAGCTGCGTGTACAGCGTGATCGAGGAGTGTCCGCAGGACAGCACGAAGCGGTCGCGGTTGGCCCACGTCGGGTTGGCCGGGCTGTGCCGCATCCGCTTCTGGAAGAGCAGGTAGGCCACCGGGGCCAGGCTCATCGCCGTGCCGGGGTGTCCGTTTCCTACCTTCTGCACCGCGTCCATCGCCAAGCAGCGAGCGGTGTCGACAGCCCGCCTGTCGAGATCGGACCATTCCAGCGGGGTTCGCGCGCGGCTCATGGGCACGAGCCTACCCACGCGGAAACCGGCTCGCGAAACAGCCCTGGCTCGGCGGACCCGAGGACCCGGATACACTCATCCCGGGAACCACTCGGTTCACCAGACTTGATGAAGGCAGGCCGCGTGACCGCGCTCGACGCAGAGGTGTCCGTCACTGGACAGGCTCCGGGTCGAGCGACCCTGCGCGACGTCGTGGCCGCGTACGTCGGCCTGACCAAGCCGCGGGTGATCGAGCTGCTGCTGCTGACCACGGTGCCGGTGATGTTCTTCGCCGAGCAGGGCGTGCCCTCGCTCGGCCTGGTCGTCGCGACCGTGCTCGGCGGGGCGCTGTCAGCGGGTAGCGCGAACGCGCTGAACTGCGTCTACGACCGCGACATCGACGAGCAGATGCGCCGGACCCGGCGACGTGCCCTCCCGCGGCACATCGTCAGCCCGCGCGCTGCCTTCGTGTTCGGCATCGTCCTTGCGGTGGTCTCGACCCTGGTCCTCGGCTTCTTCGTCAACTGGCTCTCGGCGGGCCTCGCGCTCGCCGCCTCGGCGTTCTACCTGTTCGTCTACACGATGCTCCTCAAGCGCCGGACCACGCAGAACATCGTCTGGGGCGGTCTTGCTGGCTGCTTCCCCGCGCTGATCGGGTGGACCGCGGTCACCAACGAGCTGGCCTGGGCCCCGGTCGTCCTGTTCGCGGTGGTCTTCTTCTGGACCCCGCCGCACACCTGGGCGCTGGCGATGCGCTACCGCGAGGACTACGCGTCGGTCGACGTCCCGATGCTGCCGGTCCTGCGGACCGGGGTGCAGGTGGCGCGGCAGATCGTCGCCTACTCCTGGGTGATGGTGGCGGTCTCGTTCCTGCTGTGGCCGGTCGCGGACACCGGCATCGTGTACCCGATCGCAGCCGGAGTGCTCGGTGCCACCTTCCTGGTCGAGGCGCACCTGATGCACCACCGGGCCAAGTCCAGCAACGAGCTGGTCGACATCAGGCCGATGCGGTTGTTCCACTGGTCGAACCTGTACCTGTCACTGCTCTTCGTCGCCGTCGCCCTGGACCCGCTGCTCACCCGCTGACATGACCGAGGTCGCGTTCACCCAGGCGTCGGTCGAGTCCGGTGACGGTGCTCGTCTCCTGGATGACTACGCCGCCGAGATCGCGGCGCTCTACGACGGTGCCGACCTGGCAGCGCCCGGGATGCCGAGCGCCGGACCCGCCGAGCTCGCACCGCCGCACGGAGCGTTCCTGGTGGGTTACCAGGACGGGAACGCTGTCTGCTGCGGAGCCCTGAAGCGTCTGGACGACGGCGTTGCCGAGATCAAGCGGATGTACGTCGTCCCGACCGCGCGTCGGCAGGGCGTCGCCCGGTTGCTGCTGCACGCCTTGGAGGACGTCGCCGCCGCACGCGGCTACCGGACGCTGCGGATGGACACCGGCCCGAAGCACCAGCACGCGATCGCGTTCTACGAGGCCGAGGGCTACCGGCCGGTCCCGGACTACAACGGCAACCCGTTGGCTACCTGGTTCGGGCAGAAGACGTTCTGACCGTCGGGTCCCCGCGCAGCTGGTGGTCGGCGACCGCACCAGTGAGCAGCAGTCCGATTCCCAGGACTGCTGGCCCGACCTGGTGGAACTCCTCGGTCGCCACGACGGCCACCACCACCAGCAGGATGCTCAGCACCACCGGGTTGACCAACGGGGTCAGGTCGCCGGATCCCGACGCGTGGATCACCCCGAGCGCCACCAGGTACACGCTGACCGCCACCGCGAGTGCCAGCGCAGCGGCCCGGTAGCCGAGCCCGTGGGACTCGTGCTGGGCCAGGTCCACACTGGCCGCGAGGACCGCGCCGACGGCGGCGACCGACCCGAGCAGGAAGTAGTGGGCGTACCCGAAGAGGAAGCCGTTGCGTTCGTGGATGCAGTCGATCAGCGGCCTCTTGAAGTAGATCCACCAGAGCGCGAGCACCAGGAGCAGGCCGCCGGCGATCACCATGCCCAGGTCGGCCGACAACCCGTGCCCGTCCAGCGTGGCCGAGATCGCCTGGGTGGTGGCCAGGATGACCTCGCCGAGGACGATGATCGTGAAGAGGCTGAACCGTTCGACGATGTGCTCGACGTGCCACGGCGTCGACTCGCTCCCGCTGTGCTCGGCGACGTACGGGATCGCCATCTCGGCCGCCGCCAGTGCCAGGAAGGTCAGCACCGCCCAGGTGTCACCCGGGACCCAGAGCCTGCCCACCCAGAGGACCTGGACCAGGGTGATGCCGACGACGTAGCGCAGCGCCACCCCGCGCACGGCTGGATGGTCGTGCGCGACGCGCAGCCACATCGGCACCAGCGCCGCGCGCATGATCAGGTAGCCGACCACGACGATGGTGAAGTCCGGGTCCTCGCGGATCACGAACGGGATCCCGGCCGCGAGGACCAGGACGCCAGCCAGGACCACGAACGTCATCAGCCGGAACACCACATCGCCGGTGTCGTACGCGCTGGCGAACCAGCTGTAGTTCAGCCAGGCCCACCAGATCGCGAAGAACGTCATCGCGTACCCGCCCAGCCCCGAGAAGTGCCCGGCCGAGAGGTCGTGGTGCAGAGCCGCTGCGGCTGCCGCCACGGCCACGACGAAGCTGAGGTCGAAGAGCAGCTCCAGCGGCGTGGATGCGCGGTGCTCCTCGTCAGGGTCGCGCCCTTCCAGCGGGAGCTTCCACGGGACCGGGGTGCTGCTCACGATCGCCTCCTGGCGCTACGTCTCGTCGGGCGCGGCGATCCTGCAGGCGGCAGTGCCGCCGGGCATCCGGTGCCGGTTGGCTGCAATTCTCGGGTACACCACGCCGGCGAGTCCACGGATTCCGGGAACCGTCAGGAGCCAGCCGAGCAGACGGGCGGCACCCGGTCTGGTCCGCAGCGCCGCCGCGATCGCTGGTGCGCCGAGCCTGGTGATCCGTCCGTCCACCAACCAGCCCGCGTTCGCGCCGGCAACCTGCTCGGTGACGCCGACGGCAACCAGGTCCAGGGTGTGCCAGGGGACCGCCGCCGGGTCGATCCAGGCGGCCGAACGTGTGCAGAAGCCGCAGTCGGCGTCGTAGACGAGCTGCCCGGTGTGCCGGCCCGCCAACGGATCAGCCTTCACGGGTGGTGAGGACCGCTCGGGTCATGGCTGCCGAGATCAGGGCAGCGCCGAGCATGTGGAATCCCACCAGGACGACCGGAAGGTCCGTGAAGTACTGGACGAACCCGACAGCACCCTGGGCGAGCTCCACCACGAGCAGGACGACGGCGGCCCGGCGGGCTACCGCACTGGCACCGGTCGCGTGCAGCACGAAGATCAGCCCGATGGTCAGCCCGACGAAGAGGAAGACCAGGTCGGCGTGGAGCTGGGAGAGCTGCAACGGGTCCAGCCCGTTGCGCGGCGCCTCCTCGTCCCCGGCGTGGGGTCCGGCCCCGGTGACCACGGTGCCGACGTACAGCACGGCCCAGCCGGCGGCGAAGGTGCTCCACACCAGGGACGTGACCGGCTTGCCCGCCGTTGCCGCTGGCAGGGGGACACCGGCGTCGACCTGGTGGACCAGGAGCACGGCGACCCCGATCATCGCCATCGAGGAGAGCAGGTGGAAGGAGACCACCCACGGGTTCAGGTCGGTGAGGACCGAGATGCCCCCGATCACTGCCTGGGCGGGGATCCCCAGCGCCAGGACCACGGCCAGTCGCTTCAGGTCCCGGCGACCGGACTGCACCGCCGCGATGAAGGTGAGGACAGCGACCGCGACCAGGACGAAGGTGAGCAGCCGGTTGCCGAACTCGATCGCCGAGTGCAGCGACAGCGAGTCGTGCGGCGTGAACGACTCGTCGGTGCAGCGCGGCCAGGTGGGGCAGCCCAGGCCTGAACCGGTGAGCCGGACCGCGCCACCGCTGACCACGATGACGATGTTGGCCACCACGCTCGCGACCGCGAAGGTACGCATCCGGCCGCCGAGGTCGACCGACCGGACCCGGTCGATCACTCCCATCGGAACGTCCGAGCCGTGAGCACGGTCCCGATGACGGCCCAGACCAGGAGGACGAGCTGCTCTCGGCCGTAGCAGTCGCCGTGGATCAGGGCGCCCCGCATCGCTTCGCCGAGCGCGCCCGACGGCAGCCAGGTCAGCAGGTGACCGCTGCTGCCGTAGGCGGTGGTCGGCAGGACGACCGCGCCGCCGGCCATCAGCAACAGGTAGATCAGGTTCGCAGCGGCCAGGGTGGCCTCCGCACGCAGGACCCCCGCGACGAACAGGCCCAGCGACGCGAACGCGGCGGTCCCCAGCAGCAGCGCCTCGAGCCCGAGGAGCACCGTCCGGACACCCCCGGCCGGCTCCCAGCCGAGGGCGAAGGCGACCGCACCGAGCACGGCGAACTGGAGCACCTCCACCAGGAACAGGGCGCCGATCTTGCCGGCCAGCAGGCCGGCCCGGGGGAGCGGCGAGGCCCCCAGACGCTTGATCACGCCGTACCGGCGCTCGAACCCGGTGGCGATCGCCAACGAGGTGAACGCGGTCGACATCACGGCGAGCGCGAG
The DNA here is from genome assembly GCA_026392455.1 of Propionibacteriales bacterium. Classification (GTDB taxonomy): domain Bacteria; phylum Actinomycetota; class Actinomycetes; order Propionibacteriales; family Nocardioidaceae; genus Marmoricola. The sequence goes on from JAPLCB010000004.1 coordinate 702,771, forward strand.
AACTCCCGGCGTGAGCGCGTCGATGGGCCGCTGGTCGAGACCGAAGTCGACGTGCTTGGCGGCCTCGACGCCGCCGACCAGCACGAGGACCGGGATCACCACGGCCAGCAGCAGCTGCTCGCCGTTGCGCAGCATCAGCTTGGCCTCCATGGCCGACTGCGCCAGCACCTGGCGCAGCAACGGTGCGCTGCCGGGGCGCGGGGTGAAGGTGCCGGTGCCGGTCACTGTCCCGGCTCCTGACCGGTGATCTCGAGGCCGGTCAGTGCGAGAAAGGTGTCCTCGAGGTTGCGCTGGCCGAGGTTGAGCGACTCGGGCAGGACCCCGTGCTCCTCGCACCAGCGGCTCACGGTGGCCAGGGTGGTGTGGTCGGCCGGTCCGGTCACCAGGAGGCTGACCTCGCTGATCGTGGTGACCTCGACCCGCTCGCCGAGGGCAGCCTGCAAGGACGCCGGGGCGCCGTCGGGGAACGGCTTGGTGACCACCAGCCGGATCGTCGACGTACCGCCGCGGGTCAGCTCCAGCGGCGATCCCGAGGCGATCAGCCGGCCGCGGTCGATGATGTGGATCTGGTCGGCCAGGCGCTCGGCCTCGTCCATGTAGTGCGTGGTGAGGACCACGGTCACCCCGTCGTCGCGGAGCTCGGTCAGCAGGTCCCAGGTGTCACGACGGGCCTGCGGGTCCATCCCGGCGGTCGGTTCGTCGACGAAGACGACCTCGGGACGACCGACCACGGCCATCGCCAGGCCCAGGCGCTGCTGCTGGCCCCCCGACAGACGACGGTAGGGCGTCTTGCCGCAGTCGTGCAGACCGAGCCGGTCGGCGAGCATCCCGGTGTCCAGCGGGTGCGCGTGCAGCTTCGCGATGTGCTCGAGCATCTCCATCGCGCGGGCACCGGACCAGGCGCCGGAGCCCTGGAGCATCACCCCGATCCGCGGCAGCAGGTCGCGACGGTCGGCGACCGGATCGAGACCCAGCACCCGGACGCTGCCCTGCTGCGGTCGGCGGTAGCCCTCGCAGGTCTCCAGGGTGGTCGTCTTGCCGGCGCCGTTGGGTCCCAGGACGGCGGTGATGGTGTGGCGCGCGACCGACAGGTCGAGGCCGTCGACGGCAGTCTTCTCGCCGTACCGCATGACGAGGCCGGCGACCTCGACAGCGGGGGAGGAAGACACGTGCGGATTCTAGGGCGTCGCGACTGAGACGATGCTGAGAGGGTGGCAGGACCGGAGCCGCGGCCCAAGTAAGGCTGACCTTATTTGAAACGGGCAAATCATTAACGGCACACTGGTGTTGTGGAAATCGACCTGACTCCGGATCTGAGCGCCTCGGCGCTCGGTGACGCCCCCACGCGTGAGCGTGTGGTGCGGTCCATCCTGGAGAACGGTCCGTCCACCGCTGCTGCCCTCGCCGAGAGGTTGGCGCTGACGCCGGCCGCGGTCCGTCGGCACCTGGACCACCTCCTCGCCGACGGGGCGATCGAGGCCCGCGCGGTCCGCACCGCGGCAGTTCGCGGCCGCGGCCGACCGGCCAAGGCGTTCGCCCTGACCGACACCGGACGCGAGCACTTCGACCAGCAGTACGACGACCTGGCGCTGCAGGCGATGCGCTTCCTGGCCGAGACCGGGGGCGAGGCTGCGGTCAAGGCCTTCGCCGAGCGTCGGGTCGCCTTCATCGAGAAGGACTTCGCCACCGTGATGGCCGCCCACCCCGAGTACTCGCCGGCCCAGGCGCTCGCCGCGATCTTCACCGGCGAGGGCTACTCCGCCACCGTGCGCGACCTCCCGGTCGGCGAACAGCTCTGCCAGCAGCACTGCCCGGTCTCGCACGTCGCCCACGAGTTCCCGCAGCTGTGCGAGGCCGAGACCGAGGCGATCAGCCGGGTCCTGGACACGCACGTCCAACGTCTTGCCACCATCGCCCACGGCGACGGTGTCTGCACCACCTGCATCCCGCACGCTCAACCGACACCAGCGCAGCAACCAAGAAGGGTTTCGTCATGACGAGCATCGAAGATCTCAACCCGGAGCTGAAGGGCATCGGTCGCTACGACTTCGGCTGGTCCGACACCGATGTCGCCGGCGCCAACGCCAAGCGCGGTCTGAGCGAAGAGGTCGTCCGCGACATCTCCGCCAAGAAGAGCGAGCCTGCCTGGATGCTCGACCTGCGGCTGAAGGGGCTCAAGCTCTTCCACCGCAAGCCGATGCCCACCTGGGGCGGCGAGCTCAACGACATCGACTTCGACAACATCAAGTACTTCGTCCGCAGCAGCGAGAAGCAGGCGACCTCGTGGGAAGAGCTTCCTGAGGACATCAAGAACACCTACGACAAGCTCGGTATCCCCGAGGCGGAGAAGCAGCGCCTGGTCTCCGGCGTCGCCGCGCAGTACGAGTCCGAGGTCGTCTACCACTCGATCCGCGAGGACCTCGAGGAGCAGGGCGTCATCTTCGTCGACACCGACACCGCGCTGAGGGAGCACGAGGAGCTCTTCAAGGAGTACTTCGGCACCATCATCCCGGTCGGGGACAACAAGTTCTCCGCGCTCAACACGGCGACCTGGTCGGGCGGCTCGTTCATCTACGTGCCCAAGGGCGTCCACGTGGACATCCCGCTACAGGCCTACTTCCGTATCAACACCGAGAACATGGGCCAGTTCGAGCGCACCCTGATCATCGTCGACGAGGACGCCTACGTGCACTACGTCGAGGGCTGCACCGCGCCGATCTACTCCAGCGACTCGCTGCACTCCGCCGTGGTCGAGATCATCGTCAAGAAGGGTGGTCGCTGCCGCTACACGACCATCCAGAACTGGTCGAACAACGTCTACAACCTCGTCACCAAGCGGGCCGTCTGCGAGGCCGGCGCCACCATGGAGTGGGTCGACGGCAACATCGGGTCCAAGCTGACCATGAAGTACCCGGCGATCTACCTGATGGGCGAGCACGCCAAGGGCGAGACCCTGTCGATCGCGTTCGCCGGGGAGGGCCAGCACCAGGACGCCGGCGCCAAGATGGTGCACGCCGCGCCGAACACGTCGTCGAGCATCCTGAGCAAGTCGGTGGCCCGCGGTGGCGGTCGGACGTCGTACCGCGGTCTGATCCAGATCAACGAGGGCGCCCACGGCTCGAAGTCCAACGTGCTCTGCGACGCGCTCCTGGTCGACCAGATCAGCCGTTCGGACACCTACCCGTACGTCGACATCCGCGAGGACGACGTCTCGATGGGTCACGAGGCCAGCGTGTCCAAGGTCTCCGACGACCAGCTGTTCTACCTGATGTCGCGCGGCATGGAGCAGGACGAGGCGATGGCGATGATCGTCCGCGGCTTCGTCGAGCCGATCGCCAAGGAGCTCCCGATGGAGTACGCGCTCGAGCTCAACCGCCTGATCGAGCTGCAGATGGAAGGCGCGGTCGGCTGACGCCGATCCGCCTGCTCACCGCACACCCCGTACCAGAAAGAACTTGATGACCATCACGAAGGAGAGCGTCGCCTCGATGCTCGAAAGTGCCGATGAGAAGCGTGACCGCGTCGACTCGCACCTGCACCCGCAGGGTTCGTTCGACGTGGCCGACCACGAGGTGCCGACCGGGCGCGAAGAGGTCTGGCGGTTCACCCCGCTGAAGCGTCTGCACGGCCTGCACCAGGACGCTGCGTTCTCGACCGGGAACGTCAAGGTCGACGTCGATGCTGCGGACGGAGTCATCGTCGAGCAGGTCGCCGCCGACTCCGCACTGCGGGGCAGCTCCGGGCTGGTCCCGCTGGACCGGATCTCGGCGCGCGCCTGGGCCGCCGCTCCGGACGCGACCGTCGTACGGATCCCGACCGAGCACGTTGCCGCCACGGCGACGGTCCTGACCATCACCGGCTCCGGGACCGCCGCGGCGACCGCAGCGCACACGGTGATCGTGGCCGAGAAGTTCTCGTCGGCCACCGTCGTGCTCCGCTTCGAGGGGTCGGCCGTGCTGGCCGACAACATCGAGATCGTGGTCCAGGACGGTGCCAACCTGACCGTCGTCTCGATGCAGGACTGGGCCGACGACGCCGTGCACCTGTCCAGCCAGCACGCTCTGATCGGTCGCGACGCCAACCTCAAGCACGTCGCGGTCACGTTCGGCGGCGACCTGGTCCGGCACGACACCACGGCCGAGTACGCCGGTCCCGGTGGCTCGGTGGAGATGCTCGGGATGTACTTCGCCGACGAGGGCCAGCACATCGAGCACCGGCTGTTCGTCGACCACACCGCCCCCAAGACCAAGAGCAACGTCGTCTACAAGGGCGCGCTCCAGGGTGAGGGTGCGCACGCGGTCTGGATCGGCAACGTGCTGATCCGCAAGGTCGCCGAAGGCATCGAGACCTACGAGGAGAACCGCAACCTGGTCCTCACCGACGGCTGTCGCGCGGACTCGGTACCGAACCTGGAGATCGAGACCGGCGAGATCGAAGGAGCCGGCCACGCCTCGGCCGTCGGCCGGTTCGACGACGAGCAGCTCTTCTACCTGCGCTCGCGCGGCATCGAGGAGTCCGAGGCGCGCCGTCTGGTCGTGCACGGGTTCTTCAACGACCTGATCCGCAAGATCGGCGTCCCCGAGCTCGAGGCCAAGATGACCGAGACCGTCGAGCTGGAGCTCGCCAAGAACGTCCTGGCCGTGCCGAACGTGAAGCACGACTGATGGCTTTCGTACGAGCCTGCTCGGTGACCGACCTCACGCCCGGGGCAGCGCTCCGGGTCGAGGTCGACGGCCTCGACGTGGCCATCGTCCGTGACGGCGACGACTTCTACGCCATCGAGGACGAGTGCAGCCACGCGGCGGTCGCGCTCTCCGAGGGCGACGTCGAGGGCTGCGAGATCGAGTGCTGGATGCACGGCTCGCGCTTCGACCTCCGGACCGGGAAGCCGCTCGGCCCCCCGGCGACGGAACCCGTTCCTGTCTTCCCGGTGCAGATCACCGGAGACGACGTACTGATCGACCTGGATTCGACGAAGGAAGAGAACTGACATGGCAACGCTGGAGATCAAGGACCTGCAGGTATCCGTCGACACCGAGGACGGTCCGAAAGAGATCCTCAAGGGCGTCAACCTGACCATCAAGGACGGCGAGACGCACGCCATCATGGGACCCAACGGCTCGGGCAAGTCCACGCTGGCCTACTCCATCGCCGGTCACCCGCGCTACAACGTCACCGGCGGTTCGGTCACCCTCGACGGCGTCGACGTGCTGGCGATGACCGTCGACGAGCGCGCCCGGGCCGGCCTGTTCCTGGCGATGCAGTACCCGGTCGAGGTCCCGGGCGTCTCGGTCTCGAACTTCCTGCGCACGGCGAAGACCGCGATCGACGGCGAAGCCCCCAAGCTGCGCACCTGGGTCAAGGACGTCAACGCAGCGATGGACCGGGTCAAGATGGACACCGCCTTCGCGAGCCGCAACGTCAACGAGGGCTTCTCCGGCGGTGAGAAGAAGCGCCACGAGATCGTCCAGCTCGAGCTGCTGAACCCGAAGGTGGCCGTCCTCGACGAGACCGACTCCGGCCTCGACGTCGACGCGCTCAAGATCGTCTCCGAGGGCGTCAACCGCTTCAAGGAGTCCGGCGACAAGGGCGTCCTGCTGATCACCCACTACACCCGGATCCTGCGGTACATCAAGCCGGACTTCGTGCACGTGTTCGTCAACGGGAAGGTCGCCGACCAGGGCGGTCCGGAGCTGGCCGACGAGCTTGAGGCCAACGGCTACGACAAGTACGTGGCGCTGGCGCGATAGGCGGCACTGGGCTGCGTTGTCGTCACGTGGCGGCCGCTTCGCTCCAAGGCCGCCGGCGCTCCTCCGCCTTGCCCAGCACCACTTCTCGCACCACCTCCAACCGACGGAAAGGGAACACGATGAACGGCCTCCTGCCTGACCTCGATGTCATTCGGAAGGACTTCCCGATCCTGGAACGGGTGCTCGACGGCGGTCACCGGCTGGTCTACCTGGACTCGGCGAACACGTCGCAGAAGCCGCAGGTCGTGATCGACGCGATGGTCGACCACCTCGAACGGCACAACGCGAACATCTCCCGCGCCATGCACCAGCTCGGCGCCGAGTCGACCGAGGCGTTCGAAGCAGCGCGCGACACCGTGGCACGGTTCCTGAACGCGCCGTCGCGCGACGAGGTGATCTTCACCAAGAACGCCACCGAGGCTCTCAACCTGGTCGCCCGGACGTTCCCGCTCGGCCCTGGTGACCGGGTGGTCATCACCGAGATGGAGCACCACTCCAACATCGTGCCGTGGCAGCTCGCCACCGAACGATCCGGAGCGGAGCTGCGCTGGTTCGGGCTCACCGACGACGGCGAGCTCGACCTGAGCAACATCGACGAGCTGCTGGTGCCGGGCACCAAGGTCGTGGCGCTGACCTGGGTCTCCAACATGCTCGGCACCATCAACCCGGTCGCCGAGATCGCCCGGCGCGCCCACGAGATCGGGGCGGTCGTGGTGCTGGACGCGTCGCAGGCGGCCCCGCAGCTCCCCGTCGACGTCCAGGCCGTGGATGCGGACTTCGTGGTGTTCACCGGTCACAAGGTGACCGGTCCGACCGGGATCGGCGTGCTCTGGGGCAAGGCCGAGCTCCTGAACGCACTGCCTCCGTTCCTCGGCGGCGGCGAGATGATCGCCACCGTCACCATGGAGAAGTCCACCTGGGCGCCGATCCCGTCCAAGTTCGAGGCCGGCACCCCGCCGATCACCGAGGCGATCGGTCTCGGGGCCGCGATCGAGTACATCTCGCACGTCGGGCTGGACGCCATCCACGCCCACGAGCAGGCCATCACCGGTTACCTGCTCGAGGGCCTCGCGACCGTCGGTGGCGTCCGGGTACTCGGACCGCTGGACGCCAGCAAGCGCGGGGGAGCCGTTGCCTTCGAGCTGGCCGGGGTGCACCCGCACGACATCGCCCAGCTGCTCGACAGCCGGGGGATCGCCGTCCGAGCCGGGCACCACTGCGCGAAGCCGGCGCACAAGCGGTTCGGTGTCCAGGCCTCGACGCGGGCGTCGTCGTACCTCTACACGACGCCGGCCGAGATCGACGCCCTGATCGACGGGCTCGAGTACACCAAGAACTACTTCAAGGTCTGATGGGGTTAGACAGTCATGGACCTTGATTCGCTGTACCAGGAGATCATCCTGGACCACTACCGCAGCCCCCACCACGCAGGCCTGCGCGACCCGTTCGAGGCCGAGGTGCACCACGTGAACCCGACCTGCGGCGACGAGGTCACGCTGCGGGTCCACCTGGAGGACACCCCCGCCGGCACCGTCGTTCGGGACGTCTCGTACGACGCCGAGGGCTGCTCGATCAGCCAGGCCTCGGCCTCGGTGATGGCCGACCTGGTCATCGGCCAGGACCTCGACGTGGCCCTGTCCAAGCACGAGGCCTTCCTGACCCTGATGCAGGGCAAGGGCCAGGTCGAACCCGATGAAGACGTGCTCGAGGACGGGATCGCCTTCGCCGGCGTGGCGAAGTTCCCGGCCCGGGTGAAGTGCGCACTGTTGTCCTGGATGGCGTTCAAGGACGCTGCCCTCCAGGTCCGAGCCCAAGGAGAACCCGCATGACCGACGCAGCCACCCCCAACCACGACGACCTGCCCGAGGTCGACCTCGGCGGCGGCGGGACCGCACTCGCTTCCGACGAGGACATCCTCGAGGCGATGCGCGACGTCGTCGACCCCGAGCTCGGGATCAACGTCGTCGACCTCGGTCTGGTCTACGGGGTGAACCTCGACCCGTCCGCCAACCTGGTGATCGACATGACGCTGACCTCGGCAGCCTGTCCGTTGACCGACGTCATCGAGGACCAGACCAACAGCGCTCTGGAGGGCCTGGTCAACGACGTCACCATCAACTGGGTCTGGATGCCGCCGTGGGGCCCGGACAAGATCACCCCGGACGGCCGTGACCAGCTGCGCGCCCTCGGGTTCAACGTCTGAGGCGTGAGACCGGGTGACCACGGTCGCAGTCACTCCCGAACGGCTTCAGCGCTGGGTGGACAACTTCTCCCAGCGCCACGGTGCGACCGTCCTGGACGTGGCCGGTGGCGGTCTTCTCGGCACGGCCGCCGACGGCTCGACGTTCCGCGCGAGGCTGCCGTTCTCCCGCGTCTACTCGGGGCCCGTCGAGGTCGACCAGTTCCTGCTCGCCGGGGCTCCGCCCGCGGACTGGGGGGTCCTGCTGGTGCGCAAGGGTGGTTTCGCGATAGCCCGGCTCGCGGACGTCGCGATCACCGATTCCAAGGTCGGTCAGCGGCACGTCCAGGGACGCACCAAGGCCGGCGGGCAGAGTCAGCAACGCTTCGCCCGCCGCCGCGGGAACCAGGCCAGGGCTGCTTACGAGGCCGCTGCTGAGCATGCGGTACGGCTGATCGCCGACGCCCCGGTAGCGGTCGTGGGTGGGGACGCGTCGGCCGTCGCTGCCGTCCTGGAGGACCCGCGTCTGACGAGCCTGCGGGCAGCGGTCGTCGGCGCCTTCCTCACGGTCCCCGATCCACGGCGGGCCGTTCTCGAGGCCGCGTGCGCCGAAGCCCGCACGTTCTCGATCGACGTCGTCAACACCTGAAGGTGATCACCGGGAGGTGCGGAGGGTCCACTCCCTGCCGTCCCAGTAGCGCAGTGCCGCCTCGCCCAGCGGGTCGTCGTACCAACCCGCGTCAGGCAGCGCCGCAACCGGCTCCAGACCGGCCTGCGCTGCCCCGACGTCATCTCCCAGGTCGTCGCTGGGGGCCCGCTGCGCCGGCACGAGCGGGGGGTGGGTCACCTGGCGGGCGATGAAGTCCGCGGTCCGCCGGGCGAGCGCCTCGGAGCCGGCGAAGGTGGGGACAGCGAACAGGAACGGGCCCTGCTGGGTCGCGAGCTCGAGCGTCCAGTACGCCTCAGCGGTCCCGGGGAGCAACCGGTGCGCGATCCCGAGCAGTGCTTCCGGACCGCGGTACAGCGAGCTGACCTCGCGCTTGGTCCGGAGCGTGCCCCTGCTGGCCGAGACGACGAGCCGGTGCGGGGTCACCATCAGGATCGCCCCGTTCCAGGTCTTGCCGTGCCGGTGCAGGATGCCCGGGGTCACCCATTCCACCGGTTCGCCCGGCGACAGCTGAGCAGCTGCCTGCGGGCCGCCGTTCCTGACCGCTGCGGTGGCAGTGTCGAGCCACAGCTGGGCAGGGAACTCGGCGAGGTTCCGGGCGAGAGCGGCGTCGAGCTCGTCGACCGCGGCCTCGGGAACGTCGGTGCTCATCACTGGTTGCCTCACTCGTGTCTGCCGGTACCGGGAGCATAGTTGAGCCCAGAGCGCTGCGGTTCGCCGCTCGTGCCCCTGGTTCTGTCACGATGTTCGCGAGTACTGGTCCTGCAGCGAACGCGAGCGCATCGGAGTTCTCCATGTGGCAGCCCGACCCGGCGTGGATCCCGTTGCCCGCGGGCGGCGGACCCGCGACCGTCGGGGTCTGGCGTGCCCAGGACCGCGGGGTCGACGCGATCGTGAAGCGTCTGGGCCGACCGGGCCCGGACGAACCACCGCTGCTGGAGGACCGCAGCCACGCCGGGTACTGGCGCCGTGAGGCTGAAGTCGCACTCACGTTGGGCGGCATCGACGGCCCGGGGCTGGTGTCGCCGCGCTACCTGCGCTGCGACGAGGACGAGGAGGGCATCACGGTCTGGTCCGAGCTGGTCGTGGCCGAGCCACCGACGTCGTTGCTGGTCGCGCGTTCCCTGGGCCGGTTCGCCGGGGCCGACTCAGCGCCGCCGACGTGGGCGGCCCGCCGGACCCTGACCGACCGGCTCGCGATCGCCGAGGCCCGCGGCGGCTGGCCGACCTTGCAACGGACGACCCTCGCTGACGTGGCCGACCTGCTCTGGGCGCAGCGCCGGCAGTGGTTGGCCCGCCGCGACGAGGCTCCGGCGGGAAGGCTGCACGGCGATGCGGTGCCCGCCAACTTCGTTGCCTCCCGGGGCACGGAGGTAGTTGCCGTCGACTGGCAGGGCTTCGGCTTCGGCCCGATCGGAACGGATCTGGGCTACTTCGCCCTGTCCGCCCGGGAGGACTTCGAGGTGCTCCTCGGTGCGTTCACCGAGGGGGTCGAAGAGTCGGCCGGGACGACCGACAGCAGCGCCGTGCGGCTGGCCGCCACCGTGATGGCGGTCTACACCGTGTTCAGCCGTGCGGAGTGGGCGTTGTCCCGGGTGGCGCAGGGTGAAGGAGCCCTGGCCGGCAAGTTCGGTCACCCGTCGGTCGCACCACACCTGCGGGCGCTGCAGCGGCAAGCCGCCCAGATCGAGGCGCTGGTCGGCTGAGGCCGGGCTACGGCAGGCTGATCCAGCTCCGTGCCCTGGCCACGAAGTCCTCGGCCGGCAGGGACCCGGAGCCGGCCGGGATGCGACCGAGCAACGGTACGCCCGTCACTCTCGGGAGGTCGTGCAGGTTCTCGGACTCGGCGAGGTCCGGCTGTTCCGGCCAGCTCCCGATGACCAGCCCGGCGACGTCCAGTCCGGCCTGACGGACTGCGCGGACGGTCAACGCTGCGTGGTTCAGGGTGCCCAGGCCCGCCCGAGCGACCACCAGGAACTGGACGTCGACCTGCTGGTCGGCCGCGGCTCGTGCCAGGTCGAGGAGGTCCCAGCCGTTGCCGAGCCTGACCAGGACTCCGCCGGCACCCTCGACGACGACCACGTGGTGCCGGGCGGCCTCCACCACCAGCCGGGCCTGGTCGAGCAGGTCCGGGAGCACGACGCCCTCGAGCCGGGCGGCGGTGTCCGGTGCTAGTGGGGCGGCGAGCCGGATGCCCTCAGCACCCGCAACCGGGCCGGCCAGGCGACGGATCTCGTCGAGGTCGCCGGCCTCGTCCCCGGTCACGCCGGTCTGGGTCGGCTTGATCACGTACGGCGCGGTACCGCTGGTCGCGTCGGCGCCGAGGGCCACGGCGAGCGCAGCGGTCGCCACCGTCTTCCCGACCCCGGTGTCGGTCCCGGTGACGAACCAGGCGCGCGGGCTCATCGCAGCCCGGAGAGCACGGCGTGCGCCCGGAGAAGCTCGTCGTCGGTCAGGTGGGCGTGCGCGGTCAGCCGCAGCCGCGAGATCCCGTCCGGGGTCGACGGCGGACGGAAGCAGCCGATCCGCACTCCCTGCTCGGCGGCACGCTCGACCGCGGCCACGGCCTCGCGCGGACCGGGCATCGCGACGGCCAGCACGGCACCGTCGGCAGCGGCGACACCGCAGGCCTCGGCGAGCAGGCGAGCGACCTGGCCGACCCGGGCGACCCGGTGGGGTTCTTCGAGGACCACGTCGAGTGCTGCCAGGGCTGCTCCGGCTGCAGCGGGCGCCAACCCGGTGTCGAAGATGAACGGGCGCGCCGTGTTGACCAGGTGTTCCCGGACGGCCTCGCTGGCCAGCACGACCCCTCCCTGGGAGCCCAAGGACTTGCTCAGCGTCGCGGTGAGGACGACGTGCGGCGATCCGGCCAGTCCGGCCTGGTGAGCCAGTCCCCGGCCTTCCGGTCCGCAGACGCCGAGGCCGTGGGCCTCGTCGACGACCAGGAGGGCGTCGTGGCGCGCGCAGAGCGTGGCGAGCTCGGCGAGCGGAGCCGCGTCCCCCAGGACCGAGTAGATCGACTCGACCAGGACCAGGGCTCGCGGTTTGGTCCGCGACCGCAACGCGTCCTCGACCGCACCGACGTCGTTGTGACCGACCACGGCCACAGAACCGCGCGACAGCCGGCAGGCATCGATCAACGACGCGTGCACGTGAGCGTCCGAGACGATCAGCGTGTCGGCATCGGCCAGGACGGAGACCGTCGAGAGGTTCGCGTGGTACCCGGTCGAGAAGACCAGCGCGGACGCCGAACCCGTGAAGTCGGCCAGCGCGCGTTCCAGCTGGTCGTGGACCGACAAGGTGCCCGTGACCAGCCGGGACGCACCAGCACCGGCGCCGTACGCCTCGGCGGCCTTGGTGGCTCCGGCCACCACCCGGGGATCGCGGGCGAGCCCGAGGTAGTCGTTCCCGGCCAGGTCGATCATCGGACCGGCGGTGTCGCTGGCGAAGAGCCGGCGCACCAGTCCCGCCTCGGCGCGTCCGGCAGCACGCTCGGCGAGCCAGTCGTCGTAGCCGGTCATCGCCCGTGCACCTCTTCGACAGATTCCACGATCGCGGTCGTGATCGTGGCTAGATCTTCCTCCGTCGAGACGAAGGGAGGCATCGTGTAGACCAGATTGCGGAACGGTCGGACCCAGACACCGCGGTCGAGAGCCGCTGAGGTGACCCGAGCCACGTCGACCGGCCCGGCCAGCTCGACCACTCCGACAGCCCCGAGGGTGCGGACGTCGCGGACCGGCGCGAGATCGCGAGCAGCGGCGAGGCCACGGTCCAGCGCCCGGTGGATGCCGTCGATCCTGGAAGCCAGGTCGTACCCGGCGAGCAGGTCCAGGCTTGCCGAGGCGATCGCACAGGCCAACGGGTTCGCCATGAACGTCGGTCCGTGCATCATCGCGCCGGCCGGACTCGCATCGACGGCTTCGGCGACCGCGGTCGTGGTCAGCACTGCTGCCAGGCTCAGGTACCCGCCGGTCAGGGCCTTGCCGACGCAGAGGATGTCCGGCACCACCCCCACCTGGTCGGTTGCCCACAGGGACCCGGTCCGCCCGAAACCGGTGGCGATCTCGTCGAAGATCACCAGCGCGCCGTGCTCGCGAGCCAGGGCAGCCAGGTGCGCAGCAGCAGCCGGCTCGTAGACGTGCATCCCGCCCGCGCCCTGGAGCACCGGCTCGATGATCACGGCCGCGATCTCGGCGGCGTGCTGCTCGAAGAGCCGGGTCGTGGCGTCGCGCCACTCGTCCCACGGGAGTCCCGCTGCCGGAGGCTGGTCGGCGAACACGTGGGCCGGCAGGAACCCGGCGTACAACGAGTGCATCCCGCCCTCGGGATCAGTCACGCTCATCGGCGAGAAGGTGTCACCGTGGTAGCCGCCCCTGATGGTGAAGAACTTGGTCCGCCGTAGGGACGGCCGGGACGTCGTACCCGACGCGTCCCGGGCGTGCGCCTGCCACGCCATCTTCATCGCGACCTCGACGGAGACCGAGCCGGAATCGGCGAAGAAGACCTTCTGCAGCTCGGGCCCGGGGGCCAGCGCGATCAGCTGAGCGGCCAACCGGACCGCGGGCTCGTGGGTCAGACCGCCGAACATCACGTGGCTCATCCGGCCCAGCTGGTCGACCGCAGCAGCGTCCAGCTCGGGAACGGCGTACCCGTGGATGGCGCACCACCACGAGGACATCGCGTCGACGACCTCGACCGGGGTCCCGTCGCGGCGCAGCCGGAGCCGGACTCCTGACGCCGACTCCACCGGGTAGGCCGGTGACGGCCTGGTCATCGATGAGTACGGGTGCCAGAGGTGCTCGGCGTCGTACGCCTGGAGGTCCTCGATCCCGGGGACGCCCGTCACAGGGCCCCGTCGCGGAAAGTGTCGCAAGCAGCGAGGGAGCCCTGCTGGTACCCGATCATGAACCACTTCACCCGGTCCGCGGCGGATCCGTGGGTCCAGGACTCCTTGCTGGCCCGGGGCTGGATCCGGTCGTCCCCGACCGCCGTGGCGGCGCCGATCGCGTTCTGGACGTCCTCGGCGGTGAGGTCCTCGATGATCGCGTTGCCGTCGCCGTCGACCGTCTGCTGGGCGTTCTTGGCCCAGATGCCTCCCAGGCAGTCCGCCATCAGCTCTGCCTTGACCGAGTCGCTCCGCTCGCCCTGCTGGGTCCGGATCCGGCCGAGGTACCCGAGCAGGTCCTCCACGTGGTGCCCGTACTCGTGGGCGACCACGTAGCCGAGCGCGAACGGACCGCCCTCGGCCTGCAGGTCCCCTTCCAGCATGTCGGACAGGAAGTTCTCCGCGACGTAGACCGTCTGGTCGTTCGGGCAGTAGAACGGGCCCATCTCGGCTCCTGCCTGCCCGCACCCGGTGTCCACCGCGCTGCTGAAGGTCGTGATGCCCGCTGGTTCGTACCGAGTGGTCCGCGGCGCGAAAGCGGCGCCAGGGGCCTGCTCGGCGTAGTTGCGGGCCCAGTAGTCCTGGACCGACGTGGCCAGCAGCGCGCTGGCGCACTTGTCGGATGCGTTCGCGTCCGCCCCGGTGCGGCACTCGGTGCTGTCCGAGCCGGTGGGGGAGCCGTTCAGGAACTGGGTGACGAAGAAGACGACGACCACGATCACGACGCCACCAACGGTCAGCCGGCCGCCGCCCCCCGACGGGATCGGCAGCCGCAGCCCGGCCGACGAGCCGCCCGGTCGACCGCCAGCATCGGAGTACTGGCTCTGGTCGATCCGTGCCTTCGGATTGAACTTCATGCCCGCCCTCTTCCCTGATCTGCGCGACTCGTAGACTAATACCTCCGTGATCACTGCAAACCGCCTCGAAGTCCGTGCCGGCGCCCGACTCCTGATGGAGGACGTGTCGTTCCGCATCGCCACTGGCGACCGCATCGGGCTGGTCGGCCGCAACGGTGCCGGCAAGACCACCTTGACCAAGATCCTCGCCGGCGAGGGCGCCCCGGCGTCCGGGACCGTGACGAACTCGGGAACGCTCGGCTACCTGCCGCAGGACCCCCGGACCGGGGACCCCGAGGTGCTGGCCCGGGACCGGATCCTGTCCGCCCGCGGCTTGGACCAGGCCGTCGCCCGGCTGCGCGAGGCCGAGGAGCAGATGGCCTCGCCCGATCCCGAGGTCCACCGCAAGGGCATGAAGCGCTACGAGAGCGCCGACGCTGCGTTCCACGCCGCCGGTGGCTACTCGGCCGAGGCCGAGGCGGCCCAGATCTCGTCGGGGCTCGGGATCGACGAACGGCTGCTGGGCCAGCAGCTCAAGACCCTGTCCGGCGGGCAGCGCCGTCGGGTCGAGCTGGCCCGGATCATCTTCTCCGGAGCCGACATCCTGCTCCTCGACGAGCCGACGAACCACCTGGACGCCGACTCGATCGTGTGGCTGCGGCAGTTCCTGGCGAACTTCAGCGGTGGCCTCGTGGTGATCAGCCACGACGTCGAGCTCCTCGAAGCCGTCGTCAACAAGGTCCTGTACCTCGACGCGAACCGCGCCGAGGTCGACCTCTACAACATGACCTGGAAGAACTACCTCCAGCAGCGCGAGAACGACGAGCACCGCCGGAAGAAGGAACGCGCCGCTGCCGAGAAGACGGCCGAGACCCTGATGGACCAGGCGAACCGGATGCGGGCCAAGGCCAGCAAGGCGAAGGCCGCCCAGTCGATGATCAAGCGTGCCGAGAAGATGATGGACGGGCTGGCTGACGTCCGTGCTGCGGACAAGGTCGCCAAGATCAAGTTCCCCGAGCCCGCTGCGTGCGGCAAGACCCCGTTGATGGCGGAGGGCCTGTCGAAGTCCTACGGCTCGCTCGAGGTGTTCACCGACGTCGACCTCGCGATCGACCGCGGGTCGCGGGTGGTGATCCTGGGCCTCAACGGCGCCGGCAAGACCACGATGCTGCGCATCCTCGCGGGCGTGGACTCCGGCGACACCGGCACGTTGCTCCCGGGCCACGGGCTGAAGATCGGCTACTACGCCCAGGAGCACGAGACCTTGGACGTCTCCCGCACGGTGCTGGAGAACATGGCCACCTCCGCACCCCAGCTGACCGACGCCGAGCGACGGACCGTCCTGGGCTCCTTCCTGTTCAGCGGGGACGACGCGACCAAGCTCGCCGGGGTCCTCTCCGGCGGCGAGAAGACCCGGCTGGCGCTGGCCATCCTGGTGGTCTCGTCGGCGAACGTGCTGCTGCTCGACGAACCCACCAACAACCTCGACCCGGCCTCCCGCGCCGAGGTCCTGGCCGCGATCCGGTCGTACAAGGGTGCGATCGTGCTGGTCACCCACGACGAGGGCGCCGTCCAGGCCCTCGAGCCCGACCGGGTGCTGCTGCTGCCCGACGGCGACGAGGACCTGTGGAACGACGATTACCTGGACCTCATCAGCCTCGCCTGATCAGCCTCGCCATCCGCGGCACCTGGCGGCGTTCTCGTCGGTCGACGTCCGCTCCGCTGCGCTCCGCAGAAGGACGCCTTCCCTCCTCGGCCTTGCCAGTCACCACGACTGACGACGCTGATTGTCCGGGACGACTACTAGGCTCACCTCATGCCTGAACTCCCTGATGCAGCCACTCTCACCCGGGCCCGGCTGGCCCTGGCCATCGACGGCCCCGTCGCCACGATCACGTTGAACGCGCCAGACAAGCGCAACTCGCAAGTACCGTCGCTGTGGCACACCCTGGACGCGATCGGGGCCGCCCTGCCCGAGGAGGTCCGGGTCGTCGTGCTCAAGGGAGCCGGGACGTGCTTCTCGGCAGGCCTGGACCTCGGGCTGCTCAGCCCGGGAGGGGTCGAGGGGGAGGAGTTCCTGGACCTGGAGGCCTCCACCGACCAGCACATCATCGACACCATCGACGGGTACCAGCGCGGCTTCACCTGGCTGCACGACCCGCGCTTCGTGACGATCGCCCAGGTGCACGGGTACGCCATCGGCGCGGGCTTCCAGCTCGCGCTCGCGTGCGACCTGCGGGTGGTCGCCGACGACGCCTGGTTCTGCATGAAGGAGCCGGCGCTCGGTCTGGTCCCGGACCTGACGGGAACAAAGCCCCTGGTCGAGCTTGTTGGCTATGCGCGGGCGCTGGAGATCTGTGCGACGGCACGGCAGGTCTCCGCGGCTGAGGCAGCAGCGATCGGGCTGGCCACCGCCGTGGTCGGCGAGGCTGACCTCGATGCGGCCACCGGCGACCTGGTGGCTGCGCTGATCGAGGTCAACGCCGGCGCCGTACGGGAGACAAAGGCACTGCTCCAGTCCGCGCGGGTCGAGGACCTGGAGACCCAGCGGTTGCTCGAACGGACCGCCCAGGTGCGACGGTTCCGGGCGCTGGCCTCGGGTGGCTGAGCGCCCGCCGGACACGACAACGACGAGCAGGGGACAGCCATGAGTTCGATGAGCCCGATGATGGCAGCGATGCGTGCCATGAGGACCGACCCGTCGGTCGTCGACCAGAAGCTGTCGCGGCGCACGGTACGCCGGGTCGCCGGCTTCGCCGCTCCCCACAAGCGCCTGATCAGCGGCTTCATCCTCTTCGTCGTGCTCGACGCCGCCCTGGTGGTGGTGACGCCGCTGCTGGTCAAGTACCTGCTCGACGACGGCATCCTGGCCAAGAACGGCGGGGTCGTCACGGCCGTCGCGTTCGCGATGGTCGGGGTCGCGCTCATCGATGCCGTGCTGGGCGTGGTCAGCGGCTTTCTCTCGGCCCGGATCGGCGAGAACCTGATCTTCGACCTGCGTACCCGGGTCTTCGCGCACGTCCAGCGAATGTCGCTGGCGTTCTTCACCCGGACCCAGACCGGTGCCCTGGTCTCACGACTGAACAACGACGTCATCGGCGCCCAGCGAGCCTTCACCTCGACCCTGTCCAGCACCGTCGCCAACAGCATCTCGGTGATCGTCGTCGGAGTCGCGATGATCGCGCTCTCCTGGCAGATCACCCTAGCCTGCCTGGCACTCTTCCCGGCGCTGCTGCTGGCCTCCCGGTGGGTCGGCCGCCAGCTGAGCGGGCTGACCCGTCAGCAGATGGACGGAAACGCCGACCTCGGCAGCCTGATGACGGAGCGTTTCAACGTCGGTGGCGCCCTGCTGCTCAAGCTCTTCGGGCGCCGTGAGGACGAGGACGCCAAGTACGCCGAGAAGGCCGGCGTGGTGCGCGACCTCGGGGTCCGTATCTCCCTGGTGACCCGGGTCTTCGCGGCCGTGATGATGCTGATCCCCGCACTGGCCACCGCTCTGGTCTGGGGGATCGGGGGCCACCTGGTGATCGACTCGACGCTGACGATCGGCACCCTGACCGCCCTGGCGACGCTGCTGCTGCGGCTCCTCGGTCCGCTGCAAGGGCTCTCCAACGTCCGGATCGACGTGATGACGGCGCTGGTCAGCTTCGACCGCGTCTTCGAGGTCCTCGACCTGCCGTCGACGGTGCAGGAACGTCCCGGCGCGACCGACCTGCCCCGTGAAGCCGGCCGTCTGGAGTTCGACCAGGTCGCGTTCACCTACCCGCGTGCCGACGAGGTCTCGTTGGCCAGCCTCGAGGTCGTCGCCCGCACCGAGAGCAAGGACCAGCCGGAGGTGCTGCACGGCGTCTCGTTCGTCGCCGAGCGTGGCCAGATGATCGCTCTGGTCGGCCCCTCCGGGGCGGGCAAGACCACGATCACCCATCTCGTCGCCCGGCTGTACGACGTCACCTCGGGTGCGGTTCGGATCGCCGGGCACGACGTCCGCGACCTCACCCTGCAGTCCCTCGAGGATGCCATCGGGTACGTCACCCAGGATGCCCACATGTTCCACGACACCATCGCCGAGAACCTGCGCTACGCGCGTCCCGGAGCCACCAGCGAGGAGATCTGGGCGGCGCTCGAGGCCGGTCAGATCGCCGACCTGGTCCGGTCGCTGCCCGACGGTCTGGACACCGTCGTGGGTGACCGCGGCTACCGGCTGTCCGGGGGCGAGCGGCAGCGGCTGGCCATCGCACGGCTGCTCCTCAAGGCCCCGGCGATCGTCGTCCTGGACGAAGCCACTGCCCACCTGGACTCCGAGTCCGAGCAGGCTGTCCAGGACGCCCTGGACAGCGCCCTGACCGGCCGGACCTCGTTGGTGATCGCCCACCGGCTCTCCACCGTCCTGGACGCCGACCAGATCCTGGTCGTCGACGGCGGCCGGATCACCGAGCGCGGCACCCATCACGAGCTGCTGGCCCGGAGCGGCACCTACGCGCAGCTGTTCGCGACCCAGTTCGCCCCGAACGACCGGCGCGGCGACACCCTGGTCGACCAGGGAGCCGACCGGTGACGGTCGTCGACCACGTCTACCTGGTCACCGGCGGCACCCGGGGACTGGGCTTCGCCACTGCCGAGCTGCTGGTCAGCCAGGGGGCTCGGGTGGTGATCTCCGGTCGCACGCCGGACGGGGTCGCTGCTGCGCTGGACCAGCTCGGCGGGTCAGCCCGCGGAGTCGCTGCAGACAGTGCCGACCCCGACTCCGCGGCGCGGCTGGTCCAGGCCGCCCTGGACGCGTTCGGCCGCCTCGACGGCGCGCTGATCTCGGTCGGCGGTCCGCCGACCGGCACCGTGATGAACACCCCGGACGACGTCTGGACGTCAGCCTTCGAATCCGTGTTCGTCGGCGCCCTGCGGACCGCGCGGGCCGTGGCGAACGCCCTCGAGGGCCCTGGTTCGATCGCGTTCGTGCTCTCCAGCTCGGTACGTTCGCCGCTCGCCAACCTGGCGGTGTCGAACGGCCTGCGACCCGGTCTGGCGATGGTCGCCAAGACCCTGGCCGACGAGCTCGGGCCGCGCGGCATCCGGGTCAACGGCCTGCTACCGGGGCGGCTCGCCACTGAACGGGTGGCCGAGCTCGACGCGAGCACCGGCGACGCCACCGCATCGCGGGAACGGGCCATCGCGACCATCCCGCTCGGGCGCTACGGACTCCCGGCCGAGTTCGCCCAGGCGGCGCTGTTCCTGCTCAGCCCGCAGTCATCCTTCGTCACCGGGGTGATGCTCCCGGTCGACGGCGGGATGCTGCGTGCCCTCTGACCCGGCAGCAGCCCGCTGGTTCTGCCGGCGCTCGTCGTAGGCCAGGTACCCGAACCCGAAGACGGCCAGGGCCGCGAAGAACCACCACTGCAGCCCGTAGAAGAAGTGCGGTCCCTCGCTGGTGTCGTCGGGCAGCTCGACCGCTGCCAACGCCGTGACCGGGGCGGGCTGCTCGGACTCGAGGTCGAGGAACCCGCCGTACAGGTCGTAACCGGTACTGGCCCGGTTCAGCACCTTGCTGATCTCGGTGCTCGACACAGCGCGGGTGGCAAGATCGCTGACCTCGGCTGCGGACCCGCTGGCGTTGCGGCGGACCCAGCCCACGACCGTGACCTCACCCTGGGTGGCGGCCGGCAGCACCGGACGCTCGCCACCACTGTTCTCGGTCTTCATCCACCCGCGGTCGACCAGGACCGCGGGCCCCGGACGTGCACAGGTGTCGTCCTGAGGGTCGTCGTTCCCCAGCTGATCGACCTCCAGGCAGGTGACCAGCGGTGTCACCACGTCGATGCCGGGGCCGCCGTCACGGGTCTGGTACTTCAGCACGATGGTGTTCGCGTCGTCGTACCGGCCGTGCACGACGACCTTGCGCCACTCGTGGGCCTTCGCCGGGTCCACCCCGACCGTGAGCAGCTCGTCGGCGGGAGCCGGTGCCTGGTCCAGGTTGGCCGCCACGAGCTGGTTCAGGGCGCGTCGGTCGTCGAGACGACCGAACTGCCACTGACCGAGCGCCGTGGCCAGCCAGGCCAGGGCGACGACGGTCAGTCCGAACAGGACCCAACGTCGGGTAAAGAGGAACCTCACTCGGGCGAGCGTAGCCGTGGCCTGGTTCCCGTCGTCACCCGGTCAGGGCTCGCGCACTAGGATCAAGAGATGACGATGCTGCCGCTCGCCGACCGTCACGGTCGGACAGCCACTGATCTCAGGGTCTCCCTGACGGATCGGTGCAACCTGCGCTGCAGCTACTGCATGCCTGCCGAAGGTCTCGACTGGTTGCCGCACCACGAAGCACTCACCGACGAGGAGGTCGTCCGGCTGATCTCGATCGGGGTCGAACGACTGGGCATCACCGAGGTCCGGTTCACCGGCGGCGAGCCGCTCCTGCGACGCGGCCTGAGCGGCATCATCGCGGCGACGAAGGCCCTGGAGCCCGTCCCGGAGGTCTCCCTGACCACCAACGCGCTCGGCCTCGAGCGGACCGCCGTCGCCCTCGCGGCTGCGGGGCTGGACCGGGTCAACGTCAGCCTCGACACGATCCGCGCCGAGGACTTCGCCACCATCACCCGCCGCGACCGGTTGGACGACGTCATCCGGGGGATCGAGGCCGCCACCGCTGCTGGTCTGGATCCCGTGAAGGTCAACGCCGTCCTGATGCCCGGGGTCAACGACGACCAGGCACCCGAGCTGCTGGGCTGGTGCCTGGAGCGCGGCCTGCACCTGCGGTTCATCGAGCAGATGCCCCTGGACGCCCAGCACGCCTGGGAGCGCTCGGCGATGATCACCGCTGACCAGATCGTGGCGTCGCTGCAGACCCGGTTCACCCTCAACCCGTCGACCAAGTCCCGGGGCAGCGCGCCGGCCGAGGAGTTCCTGGTCGACGACGGACCGCTCACCGTCGGCGTCATCGCCTCGGTGACCCGGCCCTTCTGCGGTGACTGCGACCGGGTCCGCCTCACCGCGGACGGCCAGATCGTCAATTGCCTCTTCGCCCGCGAGGAGTCGGACCTGCGGACGCCGATGCGCGCCGGAGCCACCGATGACGAGCTTGCCGGCCTGTGGCTCGCCGCAGTCCTCGGAAAGCTCCCTGGTCACGGGATCGACGACCCGAGCTTCCTGCAGCCCGACCGTCCGATGTCGGCTATCGGGGGCTGACGTCGCGCAAGAACCCGCGCGCGGTCAGGAATTCTCCCAACGAGTCACGGTGCTGGTCGCAAGCCAGCCAGATCTTGCGCCGGTCGGGGGTGTGCAGCTTCGGGTTGTTCCAGCCCAGGTCCCACCGGGCGTCGGCGGTGCAACCCTTCGCCGAGCAGATCGGCGTCTCCTCAACCGGCTCAGCAGCCGACTCCACGCTGGTCACGACATCTCCTGGTCATTGAGGTGGTGCCGGACGATCTGGGGGTGTCTCGTCCGGCACCGTGAGCCGCAGCCCGGGGGTGGGGCTTCCTCGGCTCGGACCGATCGTCGCACTCCACGGCAGTCGCTGGCCACGGTTTAGGAGGTTCGGTCCGTCCCCGGGCCGAGCTCGTGGAAACCGTGGGCCCCGGAAACCCCAGGACCCTGCAGGTTCTGGGCCACCCGGGGGGCGGCTGCGTTCGCGATCACGACGGCGACGAACGGGAGGAAGAACGACGCAGCGATCAGGGCTGCGCAGAGCCACGGGACGCTCACCGCGAAGACCGCCGCGATGAAGCAGAGCGTCCGGATGGTCATGGAGAGCAGGTACCGGGCCTGCCTGCGGTCGATGTCCTCGCGCGGGTTGTGGGGCGCGCCGGTGATCCGGATGACGTCGTCCGGTTCAGCCTTCTTGCTCCATCGCCCCATGCTTCGATCGTACGGGGGGAGTGGGCATGGCATCCTTGCCGCATGTCGAATCGAACCTACCGAGTCACCGAGATCGTCGGAACGTCCCCCGAGGGGATCGACCAAGCGATCCGCAACGGCATCGAGCGGGCCGCCAAGACGCTGCGCCACGTCGACTGGTTCGAGGTCGGCCAGATCCGCGGACAGGTCAAGGACGGCACCGTCGAGCACTTCCAGGTGGGAATCAAAATTGGCTTCCGCCTAGAAGACGACTGATCAGCGCACTGATACGCAGCACCCTGCGGCGTTGTCGTCGGTCGACGTCCGCTCCGCTGGCGCTCCGCTGAAGGACGCCTTCCCTCCTCCGCCTTGCATGGCACTACATCTCAGCACGCTGATTTGTGGGGACCTGACAAACCTTCGGGGCAAGCATTGTGCTGACACGCCCGACGGGCATCTGGATTTGGAAGTAGTCCACAGAAGCGCCCTACCGTCCCACCATGAGCAGATCTGTACTCGTCACTGGGGGCAACCGGGGGATCGGGCGCGCGATCGCGGAAGCGTTCCTCGCCCAGGGTGACTGTGTCGCGGTGACCAGTCGCAACGGCGATGCCCCGGACGGCGCCTTCGCGGTGGCGTGCGAGCTGACCGACCCGGCATCGGTCGACGCTGCGTTCGCGGCGGTCGAGGAGCACCAGGGCCCGGTCGAGGTGCTCGTGGCGAACGCGGGGATCACCCGGGACATGCTGATCATGCGGATGTCCGAGGACGACTGGTCGGCGGTGATCGACACCAACCTGACCGGGTCGTACCGGCTTGCGAAGCGCGCAGCGACCAAGATGCTCCGGCTCCGGCGCGGGCGGATCATCTTCGTCTCCAGCGTGGTCGGGCTGCTCGGGTCGCCCGGCCAGGCGAACTACGCGGCCTCGAAGGCGGGTCTGGTCGGGCTGGCCCGATCGCTGGCCCGGGAGCTCGGGAGCCGGTCGATCACGGCCAACGTGGTGGCACCGGGCTTCATCGAGACCGACATGACGGCGGTTCTTCCGCAGGAGCAGCAGGCCGCGTACCGGGCCCAGATTCCGCTGCAGCGGATGGGGACCGCCGAGGAGGTCGCCGCCACCGTCGTCTGGCTCGCGGACGACCGGAGCGCGTACGTCACGGGTGCAGTCATCCCCGTCGACGGTGGACTAGGAATGGGGCACTGATGGTTTCGACAAGCTCGACCGACACCGGGGCGATCAACCCGAACGGCATCCTCGCCGGCAAGCGGATCCTGGTGGCGGGAGTCACCCTGGACACCTCGATCGGGTTCGGGGTGGCCAAGGTCGCCCAGGAGCAGGGCGCCACCGTCCTGATCTCGAACTTCGGCCGGGCGCTGAACCTGACCAAGCGGATCGCCAACCGGCTCCCGGCGCAGGCCCCGGTGCTCGAGCTCGACGTCACCGACGAGGAGCACCTGGCGCGCTTGCCCGACCTGGTGCGCGAGCACGTCGACGGGCTCGACGGGGTGGTGCACTCGATCGCCTACGGGAACCCGGAGACGTTGCTCGGAGGGCAGTTCCTCGAGGGACCCTGGCCCGACGTGGCCCAGGCGGTGCAGGTCTCGGCGTACTCGCTGGCCTCGCTCAGCAAGGCCTGCCTCCCCCTGATGGGGCCAGGCGGGTCCATCGTCGGGCTCACCTTCGACGCAACGGTCGCCTGGCCGGCGTACGACTGGATGGGGATCGCCAAGGCCGGGCTCGAGTCCTGCTCGCGCTACCTGGCGCGCGACCTGGGTCCGCAGGGCATCCGGGTCAACCTGGTCAGCGCCGGCCCGCTGCGGACGATCGCGGCCAAGGCCATCCCCGGGTTCGAGGACATCGAGGCCGGGTGGACCGCCCGGGCACCCCTCGGCTGGGACAACGTCGACCTCGAACCGACCGCACGTTCGGTGGTGGGCCTGCTGTCGGACTTCTTCCCCGCGACGACAGGTGAGATCGTTCACGTCGACGGCGGGTACCACGCGATCGGCGCCTGAACCGGCGTCCGGAGTGGGTACCGTGGACCGGTGAGAACGGAGCCGGGTCATCACTGAGGCACTCGAGCTGGCGTCGCGCCGCGGCCGGCTGACCCTGCTGACGGTCGTCCTGGGATCCGGGATCGCGCTGCTCGACGGCACGGTGGTCAACGTCGCGGCCAGGACGATCGGCGAGGACCTCGGCGCGGGACTCGTGTCCTTGCAGTGGATCCTCAACGGCTACCTGCTCAGTCTGGCAGCCCTGATCCTGGTCGGCAGCTCACTGGGGGACCGGTTGGGCCGCCGACGGATGTACCTGATCGGGGTTGCCGCCTTCGGCCTGGCCAGCACCCTGTGCGCCTTCGCCCAGACCCCTGGGCAGCTGATCGCCTTCCGGGTCCTCCAGGGCGTGGCCGGAGCACTGCTGACCCCCGGAGCCCTCGCCCTGATCCAGGGCAGCTTCCGCCCCGAGGACCGCCCGGCCGCGATCGGTACGTGGGCGGGGTACGCCGGCGTGGCCGCCGCCGCGGGCCCGTTCCTGGGAGGTTTCCTGGTCGAGAACGCCAGCTGGCGGTGGATCTTCGCCCTCAACGTCCCGCTCTGCCTGCTCGTGCTGTGGCTCGGCCGGTTCGTCCCCGAGTCCCGCGACGAGGAGGAGACCGCACCGTTCGACGTCGCTGGCGCCGTCGTCGGCAGCCTGGCGCTCGGCTTGCTGACCTACCTGCTGACGTCCTGGCGGGACCTGGGTGCCCCGCTCCTGGTTGCCCTCGGCGCCGTGGTCCTGGTGGCGGTCGTCGCGTTCGTGCTGCTCGAACGCCGACCTGGTGCGATGGCACCGGCGGAGCTCTTCTCGTCGAGGGTCTTCACCGCAGCCAACCTGATGACCTTCCTGACCTACGGCGCCCTCGGCGTCGTGCTGTTCCTGCTGGTGCTGCAGCTCCAGGTCTCGGCCGGGTACACCCCGATCGAAGCAGGCGTCTCGACCTTGCCGCTGACCGTGTGCATGCTGCTGTTCTCCGCCCGCGCCGCGACCGTGGCTGCCCGGATCGGTCCCCGGGTCCCGATGACAGTCGGCCCGCTGGTCTGCGCCGCGGGGGTGATGCTGATGTCGTTCATCGGCGACGACGCCACGTACCTGGTGCACGTCTTCCCCGGGATCACGATCTTCGCGGTCGGCCTGACGATGCTGGTGTCCCCGTTGACCTCTGCCGTGCTGGCCGCGGCACCCGACCACCACGCCGGCGTCGCCAGCGGCGTGAACAACGCCGTGGCGCGGACCGGTTCGCTGCTGGCGGTGGCCGCGTTCCCGGCCCTCGTCGGTCTCAGCGGTACCGACTACCAGGATCCGGCGGTCCTCACGGCCGGCTTCCGGCACGGGCTCTGGTTGTGTGCCGGCCTGCTGGTGACCGGCGGGGCCATTTCCTGGTTCGGCCTCGACCAGGCAGAACCAGGCCACGAGGCTCTCGTCTACGACGACTTGGAGGGTTTCGACCTCGACGAGGGCACCGACCCTGAGAGCATGGCACCGTGACGACCCGCCGACTGATCGTGATGCGCCATGCGAAGGCGGAACCCGTTGCGGCCTCCGACCACGACCGGGTCCTGTCGGGGCGCGGCATCGCCGATGCGCGGGCGAGCGGTTTCTGGACCGCGGGCGCAGGCGTACTTCCGGACCACGTCGTGGTCTCCTCGGCGGCCCGGACCCAGGGAACCTGGCAAGCCTTCAGCCACGGCGCCGGGACGACCACCGAGCCGGTCATCGACCGGGCCCTCTACTCGGCCGGGACCGATGGCGCTCTGGAGATCGTCCGGACCGTTCCCGACGACGTCACCACGCTGATGCTGATCGGGCACAACCCGACGATGGAGCTGCTGGTGCACCTGCTGGACGACGGTGGCGCCGACGCCGACCTGTTCGCAGCGGTGAGCGCCGGCTACCCGACGTCCGCGCTGACCGTCCTGGTGATGTCGCAGCCGTGGTCCAGCACGGACGTCGGGTCCGGTCGGATCGAGAACTTCCACGTCGGACGAGGCCAGGAGACCTGATGAGCGAACCCACACCGCCGGGACCGTCGTATCCCGAGGGTCAGCCGTACCCCCAGCAGCCGTACCCCCAGGCGACCGGCCCTGGTTACGGCGGCTACCCGCCGCCGCCGTTCCCGGGGGGACCCGTCGCGCCGCGCGAGCCCAGCAAGACGATGGCGATCATCGCCCTCGTCCTGGCCATCCTGCCCTGCGGGGTCACCTGGCTGGTCGCGATGGTCCTGGCGGTCATCGTCCTGGTCCAGTCCCGCAAGGGCACCGCACGCGGCGCCGGGATGGCGGTGGCAGCCCTGGTGATCAGCGTGATCTGGCTGGTCGCGTCAGTCATCGGGATCGCCCTGATCGTCAACGAGGTCAGCAAGTACGCCGAGGCGCGCGATGCCGGCGTGGGCGTGATCAGCGCCAACGACATCCGCGTCGGCGACTGCCTGGTCAAGGGCGTCAGCGACACGGTGATCTCCACGATCGAGATCACCCGCTGCACCGAGCCGCACCGCGGCGAGGTCTTCGCCGTTTTCTCGGTCAACGAGGGCGAGGACCCCACTCAGGACTCGATCGACACCTTGGCGGCCGACGGCTGCGAGGCACGGTTCGCTGACTACGTCGGAGTGCCGTTCGACAAGTCCGCCCTGGTGGGGACCTACATCAGCCCGGACAAGGACGCGGTCGCCCTGAACGACGAGGTCGCCTGCGTCGTGTCGGTGGCCGGCGACGCCCCGTCGACCGGTTCGGTGAAGGGGTCGGGCCGCTAGACCAGCGGGGGAGAAGGGGTCACGATCCCGGCTGCCGCGTCAGCCGCCTCGATCTCCTCGCGACTGATCCCCAGCAGGTACATCACGGTGTCCAGGTACGGCACGTTCACCGAGGTGTCCGCCTGCTGCTGGACCAGCGGCTTGGCGTTGAAGGCGATCCCCAGCCCGGCGGCGCTGAGCATGTCCAGGTCGTTCGCGCCGTCGCCGATCGCGATGGTGGCGGCCTCGGTGATGCCGACCTCGGCCGCGAACCGACGCAGCGCGGTGGCCTTGCCGGCCCGGTCGACGATCTCGCCGACCACCTTGCCGGTGAGCTTGCCGTCGACGATCTCGAGGTTGTTCGCAGCGGCGTAGTCGATGCCGAGGTCGGCAGCGAGCCGGTCGGTGATCTGGGAGAAGCCGCCCGAGACGATGGCGAACCGGTAGCCGAGCCGCTTCAGCGTCCTGATCGTCGTCCGCGCTCCGGGGGCGAGGACCAGGTCCTGGTAGACCCGATCGAGGGCGGAAGCGTCGAGACCCGCGAGCAGCGCCACCCGGGCGGTCAGGCTCTCGCCGAAGTCGAGGTCCCCGCGCATCGCGGCCTCGGTCACCCGGGCGACCTCGGGCTCGCACCCGGCGTGAGCTGCCAGCATCTCGATGACCTCGCCCTGGATCAGGGTCGAGTCGACGTCCATCACGATCAGCCGCATCCCACGGCGGAGCAGGTCGGCCGACTGGACGGCGACGTCCACCCCCTGCCGGGAGGCCTCCTCAGCCAGAACGGCCCGGAGCTTCTCGGGAGCGGCTCCGGAGACGTGCAGGTTGATCGCGGTGACCGGGTAACGGGCCATCCGCTCGATCCGGTCGATGTTGGCGCCGATGTCGGCGATCCGACCTGCGATGGCCGCCACAGCAGCGGACTTCAGCGGCGTCCCCAGCACGGTGACGTGGCTGCGTCCGTCCGGCCGGGGCTTGTTGTCGCCGGCACCGCGCTCGACCTCGACGTTCATGTCGAGGTCGGCTGCCACCTTCTCCACCGCATCGCGCAACGGCTTCCAGTCGTGCGGGGTGCTGACCAGCAGGCCCAGCACCAGGCGCCGGCGCAGCACGATCTGCTCGATGTCGAGGACCTCGACGCCGAAGCGCGCCAAGGTGCTGAAGACGCGGGACGTCACGCCCGGTCGGTCCTTGCCGGTCAGGGTGATCAACAGGGTCTTCGGCCGGTCGTCGGCTCCTGGGTGGTCGTTCATGGCGCTATGAGGCTAGCGGAGCAGAACGCGACCACGGCGCGCCGGGCTGCCACGTCGAGGTCGTCCAGGCAGCGGCTCCGGGCAGCGATCTCGAAGCTGGTCACGGCGCCACCGTCCTCGGCACGGGCGAGGTCGACGATCTCGAGGCAGAGATCGGCCCGCTCGAGGGCCTCGACGGCCCGGGGCGGGGTCTGGGCCGGGAGCGGCAGGGCCGGCCGGTGCTCCAGGTTCAGCAGCAGGTCCGGGATCTCCGGCTGCCAGCTCGCCACGTCCAGGCGGACCAGTTCGGCGGTCGCGTGCAGCAGTACCTGGCGCAGCTGCCTGCTGGCCTCGTACGGATCGGGCTCGACCGGGGCCTGTGCGGCCCTCGTCTCCCAGATCACCGTCCGGGCGTCCAGCCCTGGCAGCAGACCGAGCGGCCGGGGACCCACCAGGACGACCGCCTCCCCGAGCTCGACCGCGGCGGCGTTGAAGTCGGCCGGCCCGGCCAGCCCCAGCGGGTCACCCGGAACCGGGAGAGCCAGAGCGGCCCGGACACCGTCGATGCGGCGGACCTGGGCCGGGAGCTGCTCGAGCTGCAGCGGCCCGGAGGACTCCGGCCAGTCCAGGACCAGGTGCTGGGGGTCCTGGTCGCGCACGGCCGCGGCGAAGTCGTCCGGTCCGACTCTGCCGTCCAGGACTGCGTTCAGCCAGAGCGTCAGCAGCGCGCTGCGTGGGAGGGGCACCCGACGAGGGTAGTGACCTGTAGGTTTGGCCTCGATGGGGGACCACCGCTGCGCGTACCCGAGGGATTGATGAACACCGTTCTCGAACTGGCCGACGTCACCGTGCGCCGGGGCCAGGCAACGTTGCTGGACTCCGTCACCTGGACCGTCAGCGAAGGCGACCGCTGGGTGGTCCTGGGGGCCAACGGAGCCGGCAAGACGACCCTGGTCCAGCTCTGCTCCGCCCACCTGCACCCGACCTCGGGGACGGCCTCGATCCTGGGCGAGCAGCTCGGCGCGGTCGACGTCTTCGAGCTGCGGCCCCGGATCGGCTACACCAGCGCCGCGGTGGCCGAGCGGATCCCGCGCGAGGAGCTGGTCCGCGACGTGGTCGTCTCCGCGTCGTACGGGATCGTCGGTCGCTGGCGCGAGCAGTACGACACCCTGGACCACGACCGGGCTCGCGACCTGCTGGTGGAGGTCGGCGCCGGTCGCCTGCTGGACCGGACCTTCGGGACCCTCAGCGAGGGTGAGCGCAAGCGTGTCCAGATCGCTCGGGCCCTGATGGCCGACCCCGAGCTGCTGATCCTGGACGAACCCGCCGCCGGGCTGGACCTCGGCGGTCGCGAGGACCTGGTGTCCACGATGAGCCTGCTGGCGACCGACTCCACCGCCCCGGCGATCATCCTGGTCTCGCACCACGTCGAGGAGGTGCCCCCCGGGTTCACCCACGCGCTGATGCTCCGCGCAGGTCGGGTGGTCGCGTCGGGACCACTGGGCGAGGTGATGACGGCCGAGAACCTGACGGCCACCTTCGGGATGGCCCTGCAGCTCAGCGTCGACGACGGCCGGTTCGCCGCACGACGCCGCGCCGGCCGCCGGTTCGCGGGCTAGGGTTCGGGCATGGACTGGTTCCGGGACAACATGTGGGCGACCTGGCTGGTGATCGCCACCGTCTTCGGGGTGCTCGAGCTGGTGAGCATGGACCTGATCCTGATCATGCTCGCCGGCGGAGCCCTGGTGGGAATGCTGGTGGCCTTCACCACCGACGTCTTCGCCGTTCAGATGCTCGTCTCGATCGGCGCTGCGGTCGCACTGCTCGCGTTGCTGCGGCCCGGCATGGTGAAACGGCTGCACGCCGGCCCGACGCTCGCCATCGGCGCCGAGGCCCTGATCGGCAAGCGCGCAGACGTCCTGGTGGAGCTCAGCCGGATCGCGCCGGGCCGGATCAAGATCGAGGGCGAGGTCTGGACCGCTCAGCCCTTCGACGAGGACGACCGGATCGAGCTGGGCGCCTCGGTCGAGGTCGTCAGCATCAAGGGTGCGACAGCCTTCGTCGTGCGCAGCCAGACACCCGCGGCGCCCCCCAGCGCCGGGGACTCGGAGAAGGAGAGTTCGTGATGGGTACGTTCCTGCTCGTATTTTTCACCGTCCTGGTGCTGTTCGTGGTCCTGGTACTGGCCAAGACGATCCGGATCATCCCCCAAGCCCGGGCGGGCATCGTCGAGCGCTTCGGCAAGTACCGCGCGACACTGTCGCCGGGACTGAACATGGTCACGCCGTTCATCGACCGGGTCCGCTACGTGATCGACATGCGCGAGCAGGTCGTGAGCTTTCCGCCGGCCCCGGTCATCACCGAGGACAACCTGGTCGTCTCGATCGACACGGTGATCTACTTCCAGGTCACCAACCCCGTCGCAGCGACGTACGAGATCGCGAACTACATCGCAGCCATCGAGCAGCTGACGATGACCACTCTGCGCAACGTCGTCGGCGGCATGACCCTGGAGCAGACCCTGACGTCGCGCGAGGAGATCAACCGCGGTCTCTCCGGAGTGCTCGACGAAGCGACCGGGCGCTGGGGCGTTCGGGTCGGACGGGTCGAGATCAAGAGCATCGACCCGCCGCCGTCCATCAAGGACGCGATGGAGAAGCAGATGCGCGCCGACCGGGAGAAGCGGGCCGTCATCCTCACCGCGGAGGGACAGCGCCAGTCAGCGATCCTCTCCGCGGAGGGCAACAAGCAGTCCGCGATCCTGAACGCCGAGGGTTACCGCGAGTCCCTGATCCTGAACGCCCAGGGTGAGCGCGAAGCCGCCATCCTCAAGGCCCAGGGTGAGGGCCAGGCGATCCTGACGGTCTTCCAGGCGATCCACGACGGCCAGCCGGACCAGTCCCTGCTGGCCTACCAGTACCTGCAGATGATGCCGAAGATCGCCGAGGGCCAGGCGAGCAAGCTCTGGATCGTCCCGTCGGAGTTCACCAAGGCACTCGAGGGCCTGGGCTCGACCGTCAACGACATCGCCGGGATCCCCAAGGAGACCGACGGGCCACGGGTCCGGGTGGACATGGGTTCGGACGAGCGCATCGCGGTCGGCGGCAGCGCAGCGCTGTCGAGCGCCCACGAGAGCGTCGCCGAGGCGCTGCGCGAGGCCCAGGCATCCGCCTCCGACGCCAGCGCGGCGCCCGCGACCGACGTACCACCGGTTGATCCGGACGCAGGTCCGCAGCCTCCCGGACAGTGAGTCCCTGGGAGTTCCTCGCGATCCTGCTGGCCGGGACCTGGGCCGGCACCATCAACACCGTCGTGGGGTCGGGGACGCTGATCACGTTCCCGGTCCTGCTGGCGTTCGGCGTGCCCCCCGTGACGGCCAACGTGTCGAACACGATCGGTCTCGTTCCCGGATCACTCTCCGGCGCCTGGGGCTACCGGGACCAGCTGGTCGGGCAGCGCGGCCTGGTGCTGCGGCTGGGCAGCGCAGCCCTGCTCGGCGGCACCATCGGAGCGGTGCTGCTCCTGGTGCTGCCGTCCTCGGCCTTCGACGCCATCGTGCCGGCGCTGATCGCGCTCGGCCTGGTCCTGGTCGTTCTCGGACCGCGGATCTCCCGGCGGGTGGCGGCCCGGTCCGACGGCGGCCTCCCGGCCCACGGTGCTCCGTGGGTCTGGCCCGCAGTCGGCGGTGCCGGCATCTACGGCGGGTACTTCGGAGCTGCCCAGGGTGTCCTGCTGCTCGCGATCCTCGGGATCGGCGTGGACGACACCCTGCAGCGCCACAACGCGGTGAAGAACATCCTGGCCGCCCTGATCAACGGTGTCGCCGCGGTGATCTTCATCGTGGTGGCTGACGTCGACTGGTCGATCGCGCTGACGATCGGCGCCGGCGCGATCGTCGGCGGGCAGCTGGGCGCGAGGATCGGCAAGCGCCTTCCCCCCAACGTGCTCCGCGCCGTCATCGTGGTGGTCGGCGTGGTCGCGCTCGTGTCGTTCTTCGTCTAGCAGGCTGACCTAGTCGGTCGAGCGCAGCCGCTGGAACCGTTCCAGAGCGGCGCGGGGCTCGGCCTCGACCCGATCGTCGGGGATCCGCCGGAAGAGCCAGAGCAGGAGGTCGGCGGCGCGGTTCCCGGCACCGTCGTTCGGTGTCACGGTGTGCGAGACCGTCCCGGGGACGTCGCCGTCGGAGATCGTCACCCGTGCTCCGTTGACGGGGATCGTGACGGTCGCCCCGAGCCCTGCTGCGTCCGGCATCGGCCACCGGACGTTCGCCACGCTGTGGGTCAGGAACTCGTCGACGGCGTCCAGCGCGACCACCGGATCCATCGACCAGGTACCGGCCCCGGTCGCGTTGACAGCGTCCCAGTGGTGGACGGCGGCCTCCTGGACCTGGTGGCGGGTGATGAAGCCGACGTTCTCCTCCAGGCCCCAGGTCCAGCACGGTGCCTGCTGGTCGGCGTCGCGCAACGTCGCGACGAGGACCTCGACGCCGGCGACCAGGGCGCCGACCAGGTCGGTATCAGCTGGTCGCTGGGGCCTGACCAGGTCGTCCGGTTCGTCGAGGAGCCGGTCCCGGGCGATCTCGTTCCAGAACCAGTGCACACAGGTCAGGTGCCAGACCAGGTCCGCGACCGACCAGTCCGGGCAGTGTTCGATCCGCTCGGACAGGTTCCCTTCGGCGGCCGCAGCCAGGCCCTGGGTGTGGCTGCGGATCGCGGCCAGGTAGTCCTCGACCGGGAGTCGTCCGCGCAGGTCCGTCATGACCGCTGACTACCCGCGGGACGCCAGGCCGATCGCGCCCGCGATGACGGCACCGACAGCGGGAACAGTCAGGCCGATGCCGACCGACTGGTCCACCGCCCCGGACTTCATCGCTTGCACGCCGGCGAAGGCGTCGGCTCCGTCAACGGCGATCCCCAGCGCGACCAGCTTGCGGCGGGCGGCTCCCGTGGAGAGCAGCGTGATCGCCCCCAGGGCGATCTCGCGGGAGCCGAACATCCGGGTCATGTAGGGAAGCTGCGGGTTGCCCGGCCCGTCCAGGCGGAACAGCTTGCTGGCGAGGTCGGGGGAGGCGAGGGCACCGATTCCGATGGCGATACGGCCGAGGGCGAGTCCGGTCACAGGGTTCATGCTCCGACGCTAGTGCATCGGTCCGCGCCTGCGGACGGAGTTGCGGCTAACCCCGCCCGTCGACGTAGGCGGTGAGGAAGGTGCCCACCTCGTCGAACACCTTCGTGCGGGCCGCGGCACGCGACAGCATCACGTCGTGCATCGCCCCGTCGACCTGGACCAGCGTGACGTGCCGACCGAGCAGGGGAGCCCGCCGACGGATCTGCTCGACGTCCAGCACGATGTCGGTGCTGTGGATGTCCGGGTGGTGGATCGAGTTCGGCTGGCTCGAGCGGCTCGACGAGAGCACCAGCACCGGAGCCCGGACGTCGATACCGCGGGAGATCCGGATCTGGCCCTCCCGGATGGCGCGGATCCAGCCGGCGTACACCGGCCAGGACTGGATCGGCTTCCAGTCGAGGTTGAAGTCCCACTCGCCCTCGTGGTCACGGTGGATGCTGCGGCCGTAGAAGCCACTGACCTTCCGCTTGATCTCCAGGTCCGGGCGTCGCGATCCCACCCGGCGGATCACCGGGATCGCCAGGTTGCGGGTGACCGCGTCGCCCTGCATGTCCAGCCACGGCGCGTTGAGCACCATGCCGGCAATGTCGAGCCTGCGGGCCGCGGCCCACAGCGGTACCACCAGACCCCCGGTCGAGTGCGCGCTGAGAACGATGTGGCCGTAGTTCGCGCTGATCGCGTCGTACGCCTGGTCGAGCTCCTCGTGGTAGGTCCTGAGGTCCTCGATGTAGTTCGGCGTCTGGTGCGGCCGCAACGACCGACCGTACTTGCGCAGGTCCAGCGCGTAGAAGTCGTAGCCCCGGTTGCACCAGAAATCGGCGTGGTGAGTTTGGAAGAAGTAGTCCGCGAAGCCGTGCACGTGCAGGACGGCCTTCCCGGTCGACGGCCCGTCGGCGGGCCGGTGCACCAGGGTCGCGACGACAGCGCCTTCGTGGTCGGGCTCCAGCTCCAGCGTGCGGGCGAGGTAGGGCGCCCCCAGGAGATCAGTGCTGGTAGGTGCCATGGAGGATTGCCCGCCCGAGGGTCTTGAACGCCAGGTTGAAGCTGACCACGGCCGCCGAGGCGTCGGAGTCGACACCGAGCGTCGGGGTCTTCACCGCGTGCACGACGAAGTAGTACCGGTGGACCTGGTCGCCTGCGGGCGGCGCGGCGCCCATGAAGGCCTTCGGGCCACCGTCGTTGCGACACATGAAGGCGCTGCCCGGCAGCGGTGCGCCCTCGGCTCCGGCACCGACCGCGAGGCTGGTCACGTCAGCCGGCACGTCGACCAGGACCCAGTGCCAGAATCCCGAGGGGGTCGGGGCATCGGGGTCGAAGCAGGTGATCGTGTAGCTCTCGGTGCCTTCCGGAGCGCCGCTCCAGGTCAGCTGGGGCGAGGTGTTCCCGTGGGCAGCGACCTGGTCGTCCTTGAGCGGCTGGCCGTCGGCCACGTCGTCGCTGGTCACCGCGAAGGAGGCGACCTGCGGCAGCAGGGTGTACGGATCGGGGTGGACCGGGCGTTCGATGCTCATGGGACAAACCTAGTCCGAGTGGTGAACCTGCGTCAGCAGCCCGCGCAGCGTTGAGGGGAGAATGCTCCCGTGACCGAGTTCCCGACGTACCCCTCCGGACTGAGGCTCGCCGGGCGCAAGGTGGTCGTGGTCGGAGGTGGTCAGGTTGCCCAGCGGCGGATCCCCGGGCTGATCGCCTCGGGCGCCGTGGTGACGGTGGTCTCCCCGGTCGTCACCCCCGCGATCGAGGGCCTCGTGGGCGGTGGGGAAGTCACCTGGATCGCCCGCGACTTCGAGGACGACGATCTCCAGAAGGCCTGGTACGTGATCGCGGCGACCGACCGGGCGGACGTCAACAGCCGGGTCAGCGAGGTCGCCGAGGGCCTGCACACGTTCTGCGTCCGGTCCGACGACGCGACCCACGCCAGCGCGTGGACGCCCGCTGTCGGCCGGCAGGGCGAGGTCACCGTCGCGGTCCTCGGCGACCGGCGCCAGCACCGAGATTCCCGCCGCACCGCTGCGCTGCGGGACCGGATCATGGAGAGCCTGCGTGCTGGTGCGTTCGACATCGAGCCGTTGCGGCGGCCACCGGGCGTGGTGCTGATCGGGGGAGGTCCAGGTGACCCGGACCTGATCACCGTGGCCGGACGTCAGGCGCTGATGGAGGCCGACCTGGTGGTGGCCGACCGGCTCGCCCCGCGCGAGCTCCTCGGTGACCTCAGCCCGGACGTCGAGATCGTCGACGTGGCGAAGCTGCCACGAGGGCGCTCGGCGCAGCAGGAGGAGATCAACCGGATCATCGTCGAGGGGGCGCTCGCCGGGAAGCGGGTGGCCCGGTTCAAGGGTGGCGACAACTTCGTCTTCGGACGCGGCTACGAGGAGATCCTGGCCTGCCGTGAGGCAGGGGTCCCGGTCACGGTGATCCCGGGCATCAGCAGCCCGATCGCGGTCCCCGGTATCGCCGGCATCCCGGTCACCCACCGCGGCATCACCCACGAGTTCACGATCATCTCCGGCCACCTGCCGCCGGGCCACCCGGAGTCCTTGGTGGCGTGGGACGGTGTCGCTCGGATGCGGGGAACGGTGGTGCTGATGATGGGCGTGGAGAACGCCCCGGCGATCGCCGCGACCCTGGTCGAGCTCGGTCGCGACCCGGAGACCCCGGTCGCCATCGTCTGCGACGGAACGATGCCGACCGAGCGGACGGTGCTGTCCCGGCTGGGGCGCCTGGCCGAGGACCTGGTGGTCCACCAGGTCAAGCCGCCGGCGATCATCGTCATCGGTGAGGTCGTCCGGGTCGCCCATCCGGAGGTGTGATCGGTGGCAGTCCGGATCGACATCGACTCGTCGGACGACCCGCGCCTGGCCGACTACCGGGACCTGCGCGACGTCCAGCTCCGCGAGAGTCTCGAGGCCGAGCACGGTCTCTTCCTGGCCGAAGGTGAGAAGGTCGTGCGGCGGGCAGTCGAGGGCGGGTACGTGCCGCGCTCCTTCCTGATGGCGCCCCGGTGGCTGGAGGGACTCGGCTCGGTGCTGGACCGCTCCGACGCACCGGTGTACGTCGTCTCCGAGGCGCTCGCCGAGGAAGTCACCGGCTTCCACGTGCACCGCGGCGCGCTCGCGTCGCTGCACCGGCCTGCGTTGCCGAGCGTGGACGAGGTGCTGGACGGGGCCCGCTCGGTCCTGGTTCTCGAGGACGTCATCGACCACACCAACGTAGGGGCGATCTTCCGCTCCGGCGCGGCCCTCGGCTTCGATGCGGTGCTGCTGTCGCCCCGGTGCGCGGACCCGTTCTACCGACGGTCGATCAAGGTCGGGATGGGGGCGGTCTTCACGATGCCGTGGACCCGCCTGCCGGAGTGGTACGGCGCGCTGGAGAACCTCAGCAGCCGCGGATTCACCACGGTGGCACTGACCCTGGCCGAGGACGCCCAACCGGTCGACACGGCCGTCGCCGGCGTGGACCGGCTGGCCCTGGTGCTGGGGTCGGAAGGACCCGGGATCTCCGACCGGTGGCAGAGCACGGCCGATCGCCGGGCGATCATCCCGATGTCGCCGGGGATCGACTCGCTCAACGTCGCCGCCGCGACGGCAGTCGCCTGCTACGTCGCCCGCAATCGTTGAACCGGGCCCGCCGCGCACACGAGAAGGGCCTTTCGCTGCGTATCCGAGCGCCCCGCAGTCTCCGGGCTCGGCCTAAGCCCCTTTTGAAGCGCGCGGCAGGCGCGACTCGACGGAGTGCCGGGCCCTACTCGACAGACGGCCAGCCGGGCGGGTAGTCCGACGCCTCGGCTTCCATCTGCTTGGTCAGCTTCTTGCGCAGCCGGGTCGACAGCCGGTCGCCGAAGACCATCCCGGTGGTGTGATCGGTCTCGTGCTGCAGGCAGCGCGCCAGGAGTCCGTCCCCGGCGTACTCGACCGGGTCCCCGTGCAGGTCGAGCCCGATGACCCGGGCGAAGTCGGGGCGGGCACAGGGGACGAAGGCCCCCGGATAGGACAAGCAGCCCTCCTCACCGTCGTCCAGCGAACGGTCCCGTCCCTCGGGGAGCTGCAGGACCGGGTTGCACACGACGCCCTGGTGCTCCGTCCCGTCCTCGTCCGGGCAGTCGAAGACGAAGACCGCCAGATCGGTACCGATCTGGCAGGCAGCCAGACCGACGCCCTCCGCGGCGTACATCGTGGCAACCATGTCGGCGACCAGGGACTCGAGGTTCGCGTCGAAGGTGGTCACCGGCCGGGCCGGCCGGTGCATCACGGTCTCGCCCCAGCGGGTGATCGGGCGGACGGTTCCACCGGTCGGCAGGACGGACGAGGAAGAGCTGGACATGCGCTCAACCCTAGAACCGGAAACTCGTGACTCGCGCCACGCCCCCAGGTGTAGCGTTACGTGTAACTCGCAGTTACAGTTTCTCCCATGGCATTCGACCCCGTGAAGAGCGTGCTCGCCGCAGGTGGCAAGCACGGACTCAGTGACAGCGAGAAACGTGACCCGATCGGCCTTGCAGTCGTCGCGCTGAACAAGTTTGCGCAGAGCGACCTCATCGACCGGCTCGGGCTCCGCAAGACCAGCGAACAGACCGTGTTCCGGGTAACCAGCGCGGGGTTCAAGACCGCTAGCGCTGCCGGCCGTGCGTTCGCCCGAACAGGTGGCAAGGGAGGTGGCAAGCGCGTCCCGGCGGCCGCGAACACCGGCCTGTTCGACCTCACCCCGAGCGAGGACGAGCAGATGCTCGTCGACGTCGTCACCGACTTCGCCGACGAGGTCGTCCGCCCGGCGGCGTCCGAGGCCGACGAGGCCTGCGCCGCACCTGACGAGCTGCTCAAGGCCTCGCTGGAGATCGGCCTGCCGATCCTCGGTGTGTCCGAGGAGCTCGGCGGCATCGCCACCGAGCGGTCCGCCGTCGCCGGCGTGCTGGTCCACGAAGCGCTCTCCCGCGGCGACATGGGGATCGCGGTCGCGTCCCTGGCCGCCGGTGCCGTCGCCACCGCCCTCTCGCTCTACGGCACCGACGAGCAGCAGTCGACCTACCTGCCGGCCTTCGCCGGCGACGAGGTCCCGGCCGCCGCGCTGGTCCTCGCCGAGCCCACTGCGCTCTTCGACCCGCTCACGCCGGCCACGAAGGCGGTCCGTCAGGGCAGCGGTTACGTCCTGAACGGCACCAAGGCCGCCGTCGTCCGCGGTGCCGACGCCGAGCTCTTCATCATCGGTGCCGAGCTCGACGGCAAGCCCCAGCTGTTCCTGGTCGAGTCGACCACCGACGGCATCACGGTCGTCTCCGACCCGTCGATGGGGGTCCGGGCCGCCGGACTGACCCGGATCGAGCTGACCGACGTCGCGGTCGAGGACGTCGCCCTGCTGGGAGACTCCGCGACCTACCGCGAGGTCGTCCAGAACTCCAGGCTCGCCTGGTGCGGTCTGGCGCTCGGGACCGCGCAGGCCGTCCTCGACTACGTCACCCCGTACGTGAAGTCGCGGGAGGCGTTCGGCGAACCGATCGCCCACCGCCAGTCGGTGGCGTTCATGGTCGCGAACATCGCGATCGAGCTCCAGGGCATGCGGTTGGTGACCTACAAGGCAGCGAGCCGGGTCGCCCAGGGCAAGGACGCCTCGCGGGAGATCGCGCTGGCCCGTCGGCTCTGCGCCGAGCGCGGGATGCAGATCGGCCTCGACGGCGTCCAGCTGCTCGGCGGCCACGGGTACGTCAAGGAGCACCCGGTCGAGCGGTGGTACCGCGACCTGAGAGCAATCGGACTGATGGAAGGCGCGGTGCTCGTATGATCAACCTCGAAACCCCCAAGAAGATCCGGCCCCTCGTCGACCAGGCTCACCAGGTCGCGATGAACATGCTGCGGCCGATCTCGCGCAAGTACGACCAGGCCGAGCACGAGTACCCCAAGGAACTCGACATGCTGGCCGCGATGATCGACGGTCTGGCCGACTCGGGCGCTTCCGAGGGCGCCGGTGCGGCAGGAGTCAGGCGCGACGAGAAGGCGGTCGAGAAGGGCAACAAGAACGGGGCGAACCTCGCGTCGGTGCTGTCCGTGCTGGAGATGTGCTGGGGCGACGTGGGCCTGACCCTGTCGATGCCCCGTCAGGGTCTCGGCAACTCCGCGATCGCGTCGGTGGCCAACGACGAGCAGTCCGAGCGTTTCAAGGGCACCTGGGCCGCCATGGCGATCACCGAGCCGTCGTTCGGGTCCGACTCCGCTGCGGTGTCGACCACCGCGGTCAAGGACGGCGACGAGTACGTCATCAACGGCGAGAAGATCTACGTCACCGCCGGCGAGCGCGCCGACAGCGTCGTGGTCTGGGCCACCCTGGACAAGAGCCTGGGCCGGGCCGCCATCAAGTCCTTCGTGGTCACCAAGGGCACCCCGGGTATGCGGGTCGAACGGCTCGAGCACAAGCTCGGCATCCGGGCGTCGGACACGGCTGTGATCATCTTCGAGGACTGCCGGGTCCCGGCGGCGAACCTTCTGGGATCCCCGGAGATCGACACCAAGGTCGGCTTCGCCGGCGCGATGGCGACCTTCGACAACACCAGGCCGCTGGTCGCCGCGATGGCGGTCGGCTGCGCGCGGGCGTCGTTGGACCTGACCCGGGACGTCCTGGCCCAGGCCGGTATCGAGATCGACTACGACAAGCCGGCCCTCACCCAGTCGGCCGCCGCGGCGACGTTCCTGCAGCTCGAGGCGGACTGGGAGGCGGCGTACCTGCTGACCCTGCAGTCGGCGTGGATGGCCGACAACCGGGAGCCGAACTCGATGGAGGCCTCGATGGCCAAGGCCAAGGCCGGCCGGATGGGCAGCGACGTCACCCTGCGCTGCGTCGAGCTCGCCGGCACCCTGGGCTACTCCGAGACCGATCTGCTCGAGAAGTGGGGCCGGGACTCGAAGATCCTGGACATCTTCGAGGGCACCCAGCAGATCCAGCAGCTGATCGTGGCCCGCCGGATCCTGGGGCTCACCTCGGCCGAGCTCAAGTGACCGTCTAGGACACCTGCGCAGCAGCACTGGACGCCTCGACCCGGTACAGGGTCGGGGCGTTCCGTGCGTGCCGGGCGAACTCGGCGATGATCCGGCCGCTGACACCGGCCCGCTGGTCGGCGTGGCAGAGCACCACGGCGGACCCGCCGAAGCCGCCACCGGTCAGCCGGGCGCCCAGGGCGCCCGCAGCCAGCGCGGACGTCACGACCAGGTCCAGCTCCGGGCAGGAGACCTCGAAGTCGTCACGCAGGGACAGGTGCGACGCGGTCATCAGGTCACCGACCTCGGACCAGTCCGACTGCTGAAGAGCGGCCACGAAGCTGCGCACCCGGTACTGCTCGGTGACCACGTGCCGGGCCCGGCGTCGCAGGCGTTCCTCGGGGAGATCGGCGAGCTGCTCGTACGTCGCGGCAGCCAGGTGCTCCAGCCCGAGGACCGCGGCAGCCCGCTCGCAGTCGGCCCGTCGGTCCGAGTACCCGCTGCTGGCCAGCCGATGGGCGACCCCGGTGTCGACCACGAGGAGGTCCAGCCCGGCGCCGGCAGGATCGAAGGGCACCAGCGTCCGCGACCCGGCCGAGAAGTCGAGGAGCAGCGCGTGCCCGACCGCGCCGTACAGGGCAGCGGCCTGGTCCATCCCCCCGGTGGGGACACCGACGTGCTCGTTCTCGGCGCGGATGCACGCCGCTGCCAGTGCGTCGCGGTCGAGGCCCAGACCCAGGAGCGCATCGACGGCGACCGCGACGCTGCAGGTCAGAGCCGCCGAGCTGGACAGCCCCGCCCCCACCGGCACCGTCGAGGACACGGCGACGTCCAGCGGCTCGTCCACCGCGAGGGCCGCCAGGACGCCCTCGACGTAACCGGTCCAGCCGGCCGGCTCGACGTCACTGGAACGTCGGGAGACGGCGGCCCGCCTCACGGTGGCGCTGGTGCGTCGGTCGATGGCGATCGGGAGGCACAGGCCGCCGTTGTAGTCGAGGTGCTCACCGATCAGGTTCACCCGGCCGGGAGCACTCGCCGTTGCGCTGTTCACGTGTTCATCCTGCCGGAACACGCTGCCGGTAGATTCGGCCCGTGCAGTTTCTCAAGCAGAGTGGCCTCAGGGGCGAACAGCCAGCCCACGACCTCACCTACGACGACGTCTTCATGGTGCCGCGCCGGTCGGCGGTGGCGTCGCGCTACGACGTCGATCTGTCCTCGAACGACGGTACCGGCACCACCATCCCGCTCGTCGTCGCCAACATGACCGCCGTCTCGGGCCGGCGGATGGCCGAGACGCTGGCCCGGCGCGGGGGACTGGCCGTTCTGCCGCAGGACATCCCCCTGGACGTCGTCGCCGAGGTGGTGGCCTGGATCAAGGACCGGCACCCGGTCTTCGAGACCCCGATCACGCTGGCGCCCCACGAGACCGTCAGCGATGCCCTCGGGCTGCTGCCCAAGCGTGCCCACCGCGCCGCGATCGTGGTCCAGGACGGCCGTCCGGTCGGCATCATCACCGAGGCCGACTGCCAGGGGGTCGACCGGTTCACCCAGGTCGGCGAGGTGATGACCACCGACATGGTGACCCTGCCCGACGACGTCGACCCGCGCTCGGCGTTCGACACCCTCGCCGCCACCCGGCACCGGTTGGCCCCCGTGGTCGACGCCAACGGTGGCCTGGTCGGTCTGCTGACCAGGACCGGCGCGCTGCGGTCGACGATCTACGGGCCGGCGCTGGACGCGGACGGCAGGTTGCGGGTGGCTGCCGCGATCGGCGTGAACGGGGACGTCGCGGCCAAGACCGCGCGCCTCGTCGAGATCGGCGTCGACACCCTCGTCGTCGACACCGCCCACGGGCACCAGGAACGGATGATCGATGCGCTCAAGGCGGTCCGCAGCGTCGGGCACCACCTCCCCGTCGTTGCCGGCAACGTGGTCGCGGCCGAAGGCGTCCACGACCTGGTCGAGGCCGGGGCCGACATCGTCAAGGTCGGAGTCGGGCCGGGAGCGATGTGCACCACCCGGATGATGACCGGGGTCGGGCGCCCGCAGTTCAGCGCCGTCCTCGAGTGCGTCCAGGCAGCCGCCGAGCACGGGAAGCACGTCTGGGCCGACGGCGGGGTCCGGCACCCGCGGGACGTGGCGCTCGCCCTCGCGGCCGGAGCCTCCCAGGTGATGATCGGGTCCTGGTTCGCGGGCACCTACG
The DNA here is from genome assembly GCA_026392455.1 of Propionibacteriales bacterium. Taxonomy (GTDB): domain Bacteria; phylum Actinomycetota; class Actinomycetes; order Propionibacteriales; family Nocardioidaceae; genus Marmoricola. The sequence goes on from JAPLCB010000004.1 coordinate 745,194, forward strand.
AGTCTCCCGGGGACCTGCAGCGCAGCGCCGACGGCCGCGCCTACAAGGAGAGCTTCGGGATGGCCTCGGCCCGAGCCGTCGCCAACCGCACGTCGAGTGACGGCGCCTTCGAGCGCGCTCGCAAGGCGCTCTACGAGGAGGGCATCTCGTCGTCGCGGATGTTCCTGGATCCGGCCCGACCGGGGGTGGAGGACCTGATCGACGAGATCTGCTCGGGGGTCCGGTCATCGTGCACGTACGCCGGGGCCCACGACCTCGAGGAGTTCAGCGAACGCGCCGTGATCGGTGTCCAGTCCGCGGCAGGGTACGCCGAGGGCCGTCCGCTCCCAGCAGGTTGGTGATCGGCCAGGATGAGGAACGTACTGGTGGTGGCCGCGCTGCGGGCCGAGGCGGCGTACATCCCGGACGGCGTGCCGCTCGTCGTCACCGGCGTCGGCAAGACCAATGCCGGCATCGAGGTCACCCGGGCACTGCTGGCCTACGGGGACACCGCTGACCTCACGGTGCTGAACATCGGGACAGCCGGCGCGCTCCACCCCGGACTCACCGGACTGTGCCACCCGAGCACCGTGATCAACCACGACCTGAACGCCGACGCGATCCGCGCGATCGGACTGGATCCGCAGGAGCGTCTGGAGCTCGGTACCGGCGACGGGTCGGTGCTCGCGTCGGGCGACGTGTTCGTCCACGAGCCGGCCCGGCGCGACGCGCTCGCCGAGCGGGCCGACCTCGTCGACATGGAGGCCTACGGCGTCGCCCTGGCGTGCCAGCGGTTCGGCGTCGACCTCGAGCTCGCCAAGCACGTCTCCGACGACGCCGGCGACTCGGCCTTCGACTGGCCCAGCGCGGTGGACGCGAGTGCCCGGGTGCTCGGTGCGTGGGTCACCGAACGGCTAGGCTCGGTCACATGAAGACACGACTCAACTGCCCCTGCGGCGAGTACATCACGGCCACGAACGAGGACGAGCTCGTCGAGAAGGTGCAGGCGCACCTCAAGGCCGAGCACGAGGGCCGTGAGTACGACCGCGAGACCATCCTCTTCATGGCCAGCTGACCCTGCCTCAGGTGTTCCGCGCGCTCGTCGAACGACCCAGCTGACGGACCTCTTCGTCCATCTGGGGCAGCAGCCGCGGAACGTGCTTCGACGTCGCCCGGTCGCCGGCCGCGGAGGACAACAGGTTCCTGCGGTTGCGGATGAGGCCGACCCAGCCGGGGACGAAGACCCGGCGCTTGCGTTTCGCGATCGCCGTGACGAAGGCGCTCACGCAGGCCTCGGTCGACGTCGTCTTGCTCAGCGGACCAGGCAGCAGCCTGATCATCTCGTCGAACGCCTTCAGGTCCTTCTTCGCGTCCTGGACCAGGGGAGTGTCGATCCAGGACATGTGCGCGACGCCGACGTCGACGCCCTGGTGGTGGACCTCCAGGCGGAGCGCGTTGGCGAAGTGCTCGACCCCGGCCTTGCTGGCGTTGTAGGCGGCCAGTCCCGGTGCCGGGGCGAAGGCTGCCAGGGACGAGACCACCAGGATGTAGCCCTTGCTCTCGATCAGGGCCGGCAACCCGGCGCGCACGGTGTGGAAGACGCCGTTGATGTTGATGTCGATCAGCCGGCGGAACGTAGCCGGGTCGGTGCCCAGGACCGAGCCGTAGCTGGCGATCCCGGCATTCGCCACCACCACGTCCAAGCGGCCGAACTTGGCCACTCCGGCAGCGACGGCCGACTCCATGGCCGCGAGGTCGGTGACGTCGGCCACGACGGCGAGGACCGAATCGGGGCCGAGCTCGGCGGCGATCGCGTCCAACGGGGCCTGATCGACATCGGTCAGGATCAGCTTGCCACCGAGGGCCGCGATCGCCCGGGCGGTGCCGGCGCCGATCCCGCGCGCTCCACCGGTGATCAGGACGACCTTGTTCTTGAGTGCTGACATGTGCCGAACCTACCGCTCGTCGACGGCCGCGCCTACCGCTCTGCGGCACCGGCGCCGGGTTTCCTAGACTCGGCCCATGAGCATCCTCGACGAACCCATCGCCCGGCTCGACGGCACTCCCGCCACCCTGCGCGACCTGACCTCCGGCAGGCCCGCGCTCCTGGTGAACGTGGCCAGCAAGTGCGGTCTGACCCCGCAGTACGGCGGCCTGGAGCGCCTTCAGGCGGCGTACGGGGACCGCTTCACCGTGGTCGGGTTCCCCTGCAACCAGTTCCTGGGCCAGGAACCGGGCAGCAGCTCGGAGATCGCCGAGTTCTGCTCCGCGACGTACGGGGTGACCTTCCCGCTGACCGAGAAGATCGAGGTCAACGGCGAGGACCGGCACCCGGTCTACCAGGAGCTGGTCGAGGCTCCGAACGAGAAGGGGGAGGCCGGCGACGTCGCGTGGAACTTCGAGAAGTTCCTCGTCAACGCCGACGGTACCGTGGCGGCCCGCTTCAGCCCGACGGTCGAGCCCGAGGACCCGCAGGTGATCGCGGCGATCGAGTCCACCCTGTCCTGAGCGCTCCAGAGCGATCCAGCACGGACAGCGCCCCCGGGTCGGTGACCCGGGGGCGCTGTTCTCGTGGAGCGTGAAGACCTACTGCGCCACCTACTGGGCCAGGTAGGTGTAGGTGCTGGTCGGCGAGACCACGCTGGTCAGGCCACCGGTCACCGCCACCTTCACCACGACCGGACCCTCGAACGCGGACTGGGTCGTCGCCGGAAGGGTGCAGTTGATCACCGTTGCGGTCGGCGCCGGAGTGGTCAGCGGGCAGGCGACGCCACCGACGGTGACGACGTCGTTGGCGCCGGTCAACGAGAACCCGGAGCCGGTGATCGTGAGCTTGTTGCCACCAGCAGACGGGCCGGAGGTCGGGCTCACCGAGATCGACGACCCCGCGTAGGTGAAGTCGTGGGTCCCGGCCACGGCAGACGCGCCGCCCGCACCGTAGGCGAACGACTTGCTGACGCCGTTGTTGGTGATCTTCAGGACCGGAGCAGCGCTGGCCGCGTGGGCACCGAGAACACCGGTGAAGTAGTTGCCGGCCGTTCCGTTGGTACCGACCAGGGTGACCGCCGTCAGCGGCGTGCCGCCGAGCGAAGCGGCCAGCGGCGTGGTCGTGCTGGTCGAGAACCCGGTCGCACCGGAGATCACCTTGACGACCGTTCCACCCTTGGTCGTGCCGGAGATGGCTGCGGTGGTCTGGTCGGCGTACGCCAGGCCGGCACCGTTCAGGGTGACGACGGGACGAACCGTTGCGCTGGCGGTCGCGATCGTCGGCGCCGCGATGAACGACAGGGCCTGGCCGCCACCGGTGGCACCGGGGACGCTCACGGCCGTGTTGCTCGCGATGTCGGTGATGGTGACGACCTTGCCCGCACCCACGGTGCAGGTGTTGTCGGTCTTGACCACCAAGGAGGTCGGGCTGACGACGATGTAGGACGGGGCGGTGCAACCGGCGACGGCAACGCCGGTGATGACGTCCTCGTCGAAGCCGGTACCGGTCACGGTGATGACCTGGTTGGCTGTCAGGGCGGTGACGAGGTGCGGTCCGACACCGGTGATGGTGACCAGGGTGCTGGTGGCAGCTTCGGCCTGGTTGGTGAACAGGAACGTGCTCGCGGCCATGGCGGCCAGCGTCGTTCCGGTCGCGATCCGGCGACCGAGGCTCCGGCGCTTGTGCGTGGTGGTCCTGATGGAAACCATGGTTCTCCTCCTGAGTTTCCCCGTCCTCAAGAACGGGTGGTCGCTTCCGTGCGACGTGTTCGTTATCGGTCCGCGGTCCCCGCGCCCTGAGGCGTTCGTGCGGGGTCGGGACCTAGTCGGGCCCTAGGGCCCGGAAGGTCGGGACGGTCCCGACCGCATCGTGGACAGGTCGGGCAGCCCGAGCGTCCCGGCAGGAGCAGTCCGGTGCCCGACCTACGGGATGATCACCTTGAAGACATCCCCGCGGCGCATCGTCTCGACCGCCCGCTTGGCCCAGGCCCGGTCGAACTCCATGCCGCTGACCCGTTGGAGCCGGGTGTGCAGCCTGTCGATCGCGACCTCCACGTCCTCGTCCGCCGTGGACAGCACGATCTCGTTGACGATGTCGCTGACCTGGCGGCCGATCCGGGCGCGACGCTTGTCGTCGGCCGGGGAGCTGGCCTTGCTCTTGGAAACGGGCCTCTTCGGCATGGGACTCACCTGCACGGTCGGGATCGGGAAGGGATCAAAACGAAAGAACCCCAGGCTACTGACCTGGGGTTTTCCGAAGAACTCGTGGTGTCCGAGGGGGGACTTGAACCCCCACGTCCGTTAAAGGACACTAGCACCTCAAGCTAGCGCGTCTGCCATTCCGCCACTCGGACGAGCGGGCGCAACACTAGCAAAGGCAGGGCCCGTCCTCCGAATCGGGGGTGGCTGCCGCCCACTAGTCTCAGCGCATGGATGTCGACCGTGCCCCGGCCAGCTGGCCCCGAGCAGAGATCTCCGAGACCCGGTTCCGGGTGTCCTACCCCCCGTTCGACGATCCCGACCTTCCGCACGTCGAGGGGCTCCTGGTCGGCGCCGCCGAGGTGGACATCACCCCGCCCCCGGGCATGCCCAAGGCCGGGCACTCCAAGAACGCCCAGGACGGGGTCGGCTTCCGGACCAGGCTGAAGGCCCGCGTCGTCCACCTCCGTACCGGGACGTCCTCGGTCGTCCTGGTCGCACTCGACCTGCTGGCCGGCTCGGCCCTGGTTCAGCACGCCCTGGCCGACGCGGTCCGCGACCTCGACGTCCCGCTCCCGGGTATCTTCCTGGCCGCGACCCACACCCATGCCGGGCCGGGCCAGTACAGCGGCAGCGCGTTCTACAACGACTGGGCGTCCAACCGGCCGGGGTTCGACCCGGGTTACACCGCGTTCCTGGTCGGCCAGCTGGAGAGCGCGGTCCGGGAAGCCGTCACCGGTCGCCGGACCGGCTACGCCGCCATCGGCGCGACCGAGGTACGCGGCCTGACCCGGAACCGTTCGCTGGGCGCCTTCGTCCGCAACGAGGGTCTCGCCGACGTCCGGACCGAGGACCAGCGCAAGTACGTCGCCATCGACCCCCGGCTGCACCTGCTCCGCGTCGATGACCAGGACGGACCGTTGGCCAGCTTCACCTGGTTCTCGATCCACGGCACCGGGATCAGCCACCACGACGCCGCCTACAACGCCGACGTGTGGGCCTACCTGAACGGCGAGCTCGCAGACCGCGTCGAGGAAGCCACCGGGACCCGCCCGATCAGTGCAGCAGCCGTCGCCTCGCACGGCGACATGACCCCGGCAGTCCGGCCCGGCATGCTCGTCTACCCCGAGGCCGAACGGATCGGCCGCGGGATCGGCGCCCACGCTGCCCGGCTGCACGACGAGCTCGGCGACGACCTCACCGGTGACTTCACCGTCCTGGCCGCCCTGCGCCAGCTCGACACCACCGAGGACCCGGTGGTCGACGGCATCAGCCTGGAGTCCCCGCGGATCGGCTGGGCCAAGACCGCCGGCGCCGCCGAGAACACCACGCCGTTGCTGCACCTCATCCCGCCCTTCAAGGCGGGCTGGGGACGTCGCACGCCGCGCGGTCCGCACGCGGAGAAGCGGATTGCCGGGACCGAGCGAGGTCACGCCCGCCTGGTGGCCCGGCCGGAGGCGTTCCCGACCGTCCTACCGATCCATCTCCTCCAGCTCGGGACCGTGGCCGTCGTCGGCGTACCGTTCGAGACCACCGTCGAGGCCGGGCGCCGGATCGGCGACGCTGCGCTGCAGTCCCCGCTCGAGGTCGAGACCGCCTTCGTGTCGTCGCTGGTCAACGACCACACCGACTACCTGACGACCCGGGAGGAGTACGCCGCCCAGTACTACGAGGGGGCGTCGGTGCTCTTCGGACCGAACCAGCTGGCCTGGGTCGCGGGCCAGGCGCGCAAGCTTGCCGGCGACCTGGCCACGGGGACCGGCTCGACGCCACGGGCAAGGACCTTCGACTTCGGCGTCAAGCACTACCTCGCCCGTCCCACCGGCCTCGGGGCCACCCGGCTCCCGGGTGCCGTCCGGTTCGTCGAGGCCACCAGCACCGAGGACGCCTACTGGGAGCAGATCTGGACCGACGTGGCGCCCGGTGACCTGGTCTGGCACGAGCCCCTGGTCCGGGTCGACGTCCTGCGTGGGGACACCTGGGAACCGGCCGCCTACGACGGCCGCCGGGTCGACGACCAGGGGTGGCACCTCGGAGTCCTCTCCCTGGGCCGCAAGCACGGCCGGTACACCTACGTCGCACGCTGGTACGCCCCACCGCTGGGATCGCCGGACCAGCACCGCTTCGTCATGCTGGCCAACGGCCGGCAGCCGGAGATCGCCGGGCCCGCGTTCGACTGAGCCGGCTCCGCTGCGGGCCCGGGGACGCGCGAGCTCCGGGACTGTCGTGCAGGATGGGGCCATGAGCGCTCCCGATCCGTCCTACGACCCGGCCGCCGAAGTGGTCCGGCTGTGCAGCGACCTGATCCGGATCGACACCACCAACTACGGCGACCAGCCGGGACCCGGAGAGCGCCTCGCCGCCGAGCACGTCGCCGGTCTCCTGGACGAGGTCGGGATCACCACCGAGATCTACGAGTCCGAGACCGGCCGCGCATCGGTGGTCGGTCGCTGGGGCGGCACCGTCGGAGACCCGGTGCTGCTGCACGGGCACCTCGACGTGGTGCCGGCCAACGCCGCCGACTGGAAGATCGACCCGTTCGCAGGCGAGGTCGACCAGGCCGACAACGGCGGGCTCTGCGTCTGGGGCCGCGGCGCGGTCGACATGAAGGACTTCGACGCGATGCTGCTGTCCAGCGTCCGGGCCCGGGCTCGCGCCGGCGTCGTCCCGGAGCGCCCGCTGGTCCTCTGCTTCACCGCCGACGAGGAGGCCGGTGGGGCCAATGGAGCCGGCTTCCTGGCCCGCGAGCACCGCGACCTGCTCGCCGACTGCACCGTCGCTGTCGGCGAGGTCGGCGGGTTCAGCACGACGGTCCGCGGTCGGCGGGTGTACCTGATCGAGGCTGCCGAGAAGGGCATGGCCTGGGTCCGGCTGACGGCCCGGGGGACCGCAGGGCACGGCTCGATGCGGCAGCCGGACAACGCCGTCACCCGGTTGGCAGCCGCCGTGGCGCGGATCGGTCAGCACCAGTGGCCGGTCCGGCTCACCCCGACGATGGAGATCCTGCTCGCTTCGGTCGCCGAGCTCGTCGGCACCGAGGCCACCCCGGAGAACGCCGAGGCGCTGGTCGAGGAGTTCGGGCCGGCCGCACGGATGATCGGGGCCGTGATCCGAAACTCGGCGAACCCGACGATGCTCGACGCCGGCTACAAGGTGAACGTGGTCCCGGGCGAAGCAACCGCTCGCATCGACGGCCGTTTCCTGCCCGGCTACGAGGACGAGTTCTGGGACACCCTGGCTGCGCTGGCTGGCCCGGGCATCGAGATCACCAAGGACGTCCACATGGGCGCACTGGAGACGCCGTACGACGGTCAGGTGGTGCGGGCGATGAACGCCGCCCTGCTGTCCGAGGACCCCGACGCCTTGGTGGCGCCGTACCTGATGAGCGGTGGTACGGACGCGAAGTACTGGTCGGAGATGGGGATGAAGTGTTTCGGGTTCGCCCCGCTGCGCCTTCCCGAGGAGCTCGACTTCACGGCCCTGTTCCACGGCGTCGACGAGCGGGTGCCGGTCGACTCCCTGGAGTTCGGGGCGCGGGTGTTCGACACGTTCCTCGGCAACCTCTCCGGGGACTGACGAGGGGCCGGGCTGCCTAGCTGGCGAACCAGTAGAGCTGTTGCTGCCGGATGATCTTGCGGCGCAGCACGACCCGGCGGGTGCCGTCAGGTCCGATCCGGACCCGGTCCAGCTCCCAGCCGCCCGACTCGGCCCGATCCACCAGCATCCTGGTGACCAGCGAGCGGCTGAGCTCACGCGAGATGGTGAGCTGGTCGAACTCGTACTCCACCCCGGGTCGCAGAGCGCGGCGCTGGCGGCCACGGTCCCCGGCGGCGGTCACTGCAGGCCTGTCGTCTCGGCAGGTTCGGTCGAGGAGACGTCGTCGAGGGCGGAGACGATCTCGGCCGGGAGCTCGCACTCCTCGACCAGCAGGGACGCCCGCAGCTGCTCCGCAGTCCGGGCGCCGATGATCGGTGCCGTCACGCCGGGGCGGTCGCGGACCCACGCCAGGGCCACCTCCAACGGTGACCAGCCGAGCCCTTCACCGGCCCGGACCAGAGCCTCCACGATCCGGTGGCTGCGGTCGTGCAGGTGCTTGCCGACGAACGAGGAGAAGTGGGCCGAGGCGGCCCGGGAGTCGGCCGGCGTACCGGTGCGGTACTTGCCGGTCAGGACGCCGCGACCGAGCGGGGACCAGGGCAGGATCCCGAGCCCGAGGGCCTGGGCCGCGGGCACGACGTCCTGCTCCACGCCCCGGCTGAGCAGGGAGTACTCCACCTGGTTCGACGCCAGCAGGGCCCGGCCCGGGACAGCGCGCTGCCAGGTCGCGGCCTGGGCGGACTGCCAGCCGTTGTAGTTCGAGACCCCGACGTAGCTCACCCGTCCCGAGCTGACGGCCTGGTCCAGTGCGGACAGGGTCTCCTCGAGCGGCGCGTCGTCGACCCAGGTGTGCACCTGCCACAGGTCCACGTGATCGACGCCGAGGCGCTTCAGGGACGCGTCCAGGTTGCTCAGCAGGTACCCCCGCGACGCGTTGGTCTCCCGCTCACCGCGCAGCCGTCCGATTCCGGCCTTGGTGGCCAGCACGATCTCGTCCCGTGGCACCACGTCGCCGAGGAGGCCGCCGATCACCCGCTCGGAGTCGCCGTTCGCGTACCCCGCGGCGGTGTCGAGCAAGGTGCCGCCGGCCTCGACGAAGGCAACCAGCTGGTCACGGGCCTCGTGCTCGTCGGTGTCACGACCCCACGTCATCGTGCCGAGACCGAGACGGGACACCTTGAGGCCGGTGCTTCCGAGGTACCGCTGCTGCATGGGCAGAAGATTGCCAGATCCCGCCCGCGGCCCGGAGTCGGCTCGCCGGACCGGGGCGGTCAGGTATCCGGCAGGTAGGTCCGCGTAAGGTCACCCCCTGTGAACTACTGGGACGCGATCATCCTGGGAATCGTCGAGGGACTCACCGAGTTCCTGCCCGTTTCCAGCACCGGACACCTGACGATCGCGGAGAAGATCCTCGGCCTTCCGATCGACGCCCCCGACGTCACCGCCTTCACCGCCGTGATCCAGGTCGGCGCCATCGCGGCCGTGCTCGTCTACTTCTGGGCCGACATCTGGCGGATCGCCAAGGCCTGGACCGCAGGGGTGTTCAAGCCCGAGTACCGGGGCACCCTGGACCACCGGATGGGCTGGTACATCATCGTCGGCTCGCTGCCGATCGGGATCGTCGGCTTCGCGGCCCGGGACCTGATCTCCGGGGAGCTCCGTTCGCTCTGGGTGGTCGGCGCCGCCCTGATCGTCTGGAGCGGCGCGATGCTGCTGGCCGAGCGCCGCGGCAGCCAGGCCCGCGCCGAGGAGGAGATGACGCTGCGGGACGCCCTGGTGATGGGTGTCGTGCAGTGCCTGGCCCTGATCCCCGGTGTGTCCCGTTCCGGCGCCAGCATCTCCGCCGGCCTCTTCCAGGGCCTGAACCGGGTGACGGCCACGAAGATGTCGTTCTACCTCGGCATCCCGTCGCTGGTCGGTGCCGGCCTGTACGAGCTCAAGGACGTCGGCGGGATCGGAGCCGGGCCGACCATCGTCGGCACCCTGGTCTCGTTCGTGGTCGCCTACGCGTCGGTGGCCTGGCTGCTCAAGTTCGTCGCCGGCAACAGCATCGGCAAGTTCGTTCCCTACCGGGTGCTGCTCGGTTCGGTGATCCTGGTGCTGCTGGCCACCAACGTGATGTCGGCAACCTGACCTGGAGCAACCGGCCTAGAGCCAACCGGCCCGGCGCGCGATGATCCAGACCGCCAGGGAGCTGCCAGCCATCATCAGCAACGACATCGGGTAGCCGAGCACCCAGCTCAGCTCCGGCATGTGGGTGAAGTTCATCCCGTAGATCCCGGCCACCAGCGTCGGCGCGGCGACCAGTCCGACGGCCGCCGAGATCTTCCTCATGTCGTCGTTCTGCTGGATGCTGATCTGGGCCAGGTGGGCGTCGAACGCAGCGGACAACAGCGACTCCAGGCCTTCCATCGTCTCCGCCACCCGGTTGAGGTGGTCGGCGACGTCGCGGAAGTACGGCGCTGCCTCGTGGTGGATCCCGCGGGAGACCCCGGCCGCGAACTTGTTCACCGGGTCCCGCAACGGCAGCACGGCCCGCCGCATCTCGGCGAGCTCACGCTTGAGGATGTAGATCCGCTCGGAGTCGTTCGTCCGTTTCGCGGCGAACACCGATGCCTCGATCTCGTCAACGTCGATCACCAGCTCGTCGGCCACGGCCTCGTACGCGTCGACGACCTGGTCGCAGACCGCGTAGACCACTGCTGACGGGCCGTGCGCCAGGATGCTCTGCATCCCTTCCAGGGCGACCCGGGCCCGGTGCAGGCCCCCGCCGGTGCCGTGCCGGACGGTCACCACGAAGTTGTCGCCGATGAACATGTTGATCTCGCCGGTCTCGACCGCGTCGTCCTCGTCGACGTACCAGAGCGTCTTGAGGGTCAGGAAGAACGAGTCCTCGTACTGCTCCAGCTTCGGGCGCTGGTGGGCGGTGAGAGCGTCCTCGACAGCCAGCGGGTGCAGTCCGTACAGGTCTGCCACGGTCTGGAGCTCGTGCTGGGTCGGCTCGTGCAGGCCGACCCAGACGAAGTCGCCGTCGTCGGTGGCGCGAGAACGAACCCCGACCAGGTCCGAGGTGGCGGTGCCGCAGTCCACCCGGACGCCTTGCCGGTAGAGGGCGTTGTCGACGATCACAAGGGTCAGGCTAGGCGGCTTCGGCGAGCAGGCTGAGTAGGCTCGGCGGCATGCCCACAGTGATTCTGGCCCGGCACGGCCGTACCTCCGCGAACGCCAGCGGGGTGCTCGCCGGACGTACCCCCGGGGTCCGCCTCGACGAGGTCGGGACCGAGCAGGCGCGCAAGGCCGCAGAGCGGCTGGCAGACCTGTCGTTGTCAGCCGCGTACACCAGCCCCCTGGAACGGTGTCGGGAGACCGCAGCGCTGCTGCTCGGCGGTACCGGACTCAAGGCCCGGGTCGACCGCGGCCTGAACGAGTGCGACTACGGCGACTGGTCGGGCAAGCCGATGAAGGAGCTGGTCACCGAGGACCTCTGGAAGGTCATCCAGGCGCACCCGGCGGGAGTCCGGTTCCCCGGGGGTGAGTCGATGGCGGAGATGTCGGCCCGCTCCGTCGCCGCCGTACGCAGCCGGGACGGTGCCGTGGCTGCCGAGCACGGTGACGGAGCCGTGTGGTTGGCGGTCGCGCACGGCGACATCATCAAGGCCATCCTTGCCGACGCCCTGGGGATGCACCTCGACGCGTTCCAGCGGATCGTGGTCGACCCCGCGAGCCTCTCGGTGGTCCGCTACACGCCGAAACGTTCGTTCGTGCTGGCGATGAACAGCCACGCCGGGTCCCTGGCCCATCTCGCCGACCAGGCCGAGAAGCCGGACGAGAAGCTCGGCGGCGGCACCGGCCCGCGCACGGGCAAGGCACGTCGCGGGAGGTCGTGAACCGACCGCTTCGGCACGGGTCGTAGTCTCGTCGCATGCCACCTCTCGTCCACCGTTTCGATCCTCCTGAGCGCTTCATCGCAGGCACGGTCGGGCAGCCCGGGCAACGCAGCTTCTTCCTGCAGGCACGCACCGGAGCCCGGGTCACCAGCGTCGCTCTGGAGAAGCAGCAGGTCCAGATCCTGGGGGAGCGGGTCGACGAGCTTCTCGACGAGCTGCTGGGAGCCGGCGGCGTGGCTTCGGTGATCCCGGCCCTGACGCCGGTCGACCACGTCGACACAGCTCCGCTCGAGCAGCCGATCGTCGAGGAGTTCCGGGCCGGCACGATCACGCTGTCGTGGGACAGCGAGGACGAGCGCATCGTGATCGAGGTCTTCCCGGTCGTCGAGGTCGAGGACCCGATCGACGCCGACGAGGACGACCTGGTCGACCTGCCGATCGACGAGCCCGAGCCCGACGAGCTCTTCGTCGTCCGGTTGACGCCGCTGCTGGCCCGGGTCTTCGCCACCCGGGCAGCGTCGACCGTGCAGGCCGGGCGTCCGTCGTGCCAGTTCTGCGGTGGCCCGGTGGACCCGGCCGGCCACCTCTGTCCGCGCGCCAACGGCTACCGCCGTACGCAGCCCTGAGCCAGGCTCTCGATGTCAGCTGCCGCACCTGGTTCCGCCCACGCCGAAGCGGTCCTCGCCACCGCCGACCTCACCGTCCTCGGACGGATCATGCCGGCCTCCAACCAGACCTACCTGTGCCAGCTGGGAGCGCAGGAGGACGAGCTGCGCGCGGTCTACAAGCCGGTCGCGGGGGAGAAGCCGCTCTGGGACTTCGAGGACGGCACCCTGGCCGATCGTGAGTACGCCGCGTACCTGGTCTCCGAAGCGCTGGGGTGGTCGGTCGTCCCGCCGACGGTGGTGCGCGACGGCCCCGGCGGGCCGGGCATGGTCCAGCTCTGGTGCGAGCCCGATCCGGAGGTCGCCGCGGTGGACGTCGTCGACCACGGCGCGGTGACCCCGGGGTTCCTGAAGGTCCTCGACGCGCACGACCACCGCGACCGTCCGGTGACCCTGGTCCACGAGGACACCCCCGCCCTGCGGCGGATGGCCTTGTTCGACCTGGTCGTCAACAACACCGACCGCAAGGGTGGGCACGTCCTGGCGATGTCCGACGGTCACCGGTACGGCGTCGACCACGGGGTCTGCTTCCACGTGGACGACAAGCTGCGGACGGTGCTCTGGGGCTGGTCCGGGCAGCCGTTGACCGCCGACGAGCTCGCTGGGCTCACGGGCCTGCGGGACGCTCTGCGTGGCGGGCTGCGGGCAGCGCTGGAGCCGCTGCTCCTGGTCGCCGAGATCGAGATGACCCGGTTGCGCGTCGACCGACTGCTGACGGCGGGCACGTTCCCCGATCCGGGCGACGGCTGGCCCTCACTTCCGTGGCCCGCCTTCTGAGGCACCGTCAACCTGGTGACGGCGCCTCGGTGCCACGGGTGAGTCACGAGCAAGGTCGGACACTCGGTAACCTCGACCCATGCGAGCTTGGAATGCCCCCGACGTGCCCGGCCTCGACGTGTCCGGGCCACCGGTGCGGGTGCACGACTCCTCGTCAGGGGACCTGGTCGAGCTCACCCCGCCGTCCGGGACCGCCCGGCTGTACGTCTGCGGCATCACCCCGTACGACGCCACCCACATGGGCCACGCAGCCACCTACGTCGCGTTCGACCTGCTGAACCGGGCCTGGCGCAGTGCTGGCCACGACGTCCGGTACGTCCAGAACGTGACCGACGTCGACGACCCGTTGCTGGAACGCGCCACCGCGACCGGTCAGGACTGGGTCGAGCTGGCCGAGCGTGAGACCGAGCTGTTCCGGACTGACATGGAGGCGCTCCGGGTGCTGCCGCCGTCGTCGTACGTCGGCGCGGTCGAGGCGATCCCGCGGGTGGTCGAGATGATCGAGGGTCTGCGGGAGCTGGGCGCCGTCTACGCCGTCCCGAACGACGACGCACCGGACGACTACTACTTCTCGGTGACCGCTGACCCGACCTTCGGCGCGGTCTCGGGGTGGGACCGCGACCAGATGCTCGCGATCTTCGCCGAGCGCGGTGGTGACCCCGACCGGCCCGGCAAGCGCGACCCGCTGGACTGCCTGCTGTGGCAGGCGGAGAACCCGGCACTGCGTCCCGGTGACCCCGCCTGGGACTCGAGCCTGGGGCGGGGCCGTCCCGGGTGGCACATCGAGTGCTCGGCGATCGCCCGCGATCACCTGGGCTCCGGTTTCGAGGTCCAGGGCGGCGGGAGCGACCTGGTCTTCCCGCACCACGAGATGAGCGCCTCCGAGGCCCAGGTCGCCGAACCGGGCACCCGGTTCGCGCGGGCCTACGTGCACGCCGGCATGGTGGCGCTCGACGGCGAGAAGATGTCCAAGTCCAAGGGCAACCTGGAGCTCGTCTCACGACTCCGCGGCAACGGGGTGGACCCGATGGCGATCCGGTTGGCCCTGCTCGGGCACCACTACCGCACCGACTGGGAGTGGAAGGCCACCGACATCACCAACGCGGTCCGGCTGCTCGGGCGCCTGCGGGACGCCTGCGGATCACCGGCGGGCGCGGTCACCGAACCTGTCGTGACCGAGGTGCTGTCAGCCCTGGCGGACGACCTGGACGCTCCGCGTGCGCTGGCCGCGCTGGCGAACTGGGCCGACCGGACCGGCGCGGGCGACCCGAGCGAACCGGGCGCCGGTGCTGTGATCAGCAGGCTCGCGGACGCTGCGCTGGGGCTGTCACTCACCTAGCCCCAGGCCCGGTGGGCACGGTCAGACGGGCCCGTCCTCGGGGTCCTCGCGGCGCTTGAGGTAGCGCTCGAACTCCCGGGCGATGGCCTCCCCGCTCGCCTCCGGGAGGTCGGCGGTGTCCTTGGACTCCTCCAGGCTGCGCACGTACTCGGCGACGTCCTCGTCCTCCTCGGCCAGCTCGGCGACGCCGCGTTCCCACGCCCGGCTCTCCTCGGGGAGCTCGCCCAGCGGGACCGAGATCTCCAGGAGGTCCTCGATCTGGGCGAGCAGCGCCAGCGTGCCCTTGGGGCAGGGCGCCTGCGGCAGGTAGTGCGGAATGGCCGCCCAGAAGGACACCGCCGGGATGTCGAGGCGGACGCAGGCGTCCTGCAGGACGCCGACGATCCCGGTCGGACCCTCGTAGGTAGAGGGCTCGAGCTTCAGCCGGTCGTCGAGGTCCAGCTCGGTCGCGGTCCCGGTGACCGGGATCGGGCGGGTGTGCGGGGTCTCGGCGAGGAGGGCGCCCAGGGTGACGACCTGGACGACCTCGAGGTCGTCGGCCGTCGCCAGGATCTCCGCGCAGAAGCCGCGCCACCGCATGTTCGGCTCGATGCCGCGGACGAGCACGGCGTCCCGGTGGGCACCCGGGGGACGGGCTACGTAGATCTGGGTCGTGGGCCAGGTGATCCGGCGCATGCCTTCCTCGGTCGTCCCGACGATCGGGCGGTTCACCTGGAAGTCGTAGTAGTCCTCGGGGTCGATGGCCGCGACCAGCTGGGCGTCCCAGACCTCGATCAGGTGATCGATGACCCCGGTGGCCGCACCGGCTGCGTCGTTCCAGCCCTCGAACGCACTGATCAGGACGGGGTTGACCAGCGGACGAACCACTTCGATCTCGATCACCTGCGGAGCCTACGCGCTGGAGCGCAGCCGCAAGGAGCGTGCTCGGTTGCCCGCGTCGCGACGAGCGCTGAGGACCGCAGCGGCGAGCACCGAGCGCCCGAGGTCGCTCGTGGCCGGGTCGGCGACGGCAGGTTGACGCGCGCAACGAGGATCACATCCGGAGCCTAGCGTCGAGGAGCCGCAGACCGGGCCCGAGTGCCGAGGTCCCGACACCGCGGCCAACATGAGAAACGACCCAATAGTGCTCGTTTCACCCCGTAGACTCCTCCGGTCGAGAGGCGTTGCAACGGATCTGGTGGATCCGCCACGCTCGGCAGAGCTCAAGGACGCCTTCCGCAACCGGAAGGAACGTACGTGAACGCCCACGCCAGTTCTTGGGAGCCGAACATCCGCCCCGACGTCACCGAGGAGCTCACCCGGGCGCTGTCCGAGCGGATCCTGGTGATCGACGGCGCCATGGGGACGGCCATCCAACGGGACCGACCCGACGAGGCCGGCTACCGCGGCGAGCGGTTCAAGGACTGGCCCAGCGACGTCCAGGGCAACAACGACCTCCTGACCATCACCCAGCCGCAGATCATCGCCGGGATCCACCGCGAGTACCTCGAGGCCGGCGCGGACATCATCGAGACCAACACCTTCAACGCGAACACCGTCTCGCTGGCGGACTACGGCATGGAGGAGCTCGGCTACGAGCTCAACTACGCCGGAGCCGCTCTGGCCCGGGTCGAGTGCGATGCCCTCAGCACTCCGGAGAAGCCCCGGTACGTCGCCGGCGCTCTGGGGCCGACCACCCGCACCGCCTCGATCTCTCCCGACGTCAACGACCCCGGAGCCCGGAACGTCTCCTACGACCAGCTCGTCGCGGCGTACCTGGAGGCGGCCAACGGTCTCGTCGACGGCGGCTCCGACCTGATCTTCATCGAGACGATCTTCGACTCGCTGAACGCGAAGGCCGCGATCTTCGCCGTCGAGACGCTCTTCGAGGAGCGCGGCCGCCGCTGGCCGGTGGTCATCTCCGGCACCATCACCGACGCGTCCGGGCGGACCCTGTCGGGCCAGGTCACCGAGGCGTTCTGGAACGCCGTGCGGCACGCGAAGCCGATCGCCGTCGGTCTGAACTGTGCCCTCGGCGCCCCGGAGATGAGGCCCTACATGGCCGAGATCTCGCGCATCGCCGACACCTTCGTCTCCAGCTACCCGAACGCCGGCCTGCCGAACGCCTTCGGCGAGTACGACGAGTCCCCGGAGCGGCAGGCCAGCTACATCGCCGAGTTCGCCGAGGCCGGGCTGGTCAACCTGGTCGGGGGCTGCTGCGGCACCACACCCGCGCACATCGCCGAGATCGCCAAGGTCGTCGAGGGCAAGCCGGCGCGGCCCCTCCCGACGATCGAGGTCGCCACCCGGCTCTCCGGGCTGGAGCCGCTGAACATCACCGAGGACTCGCTCTTCGTCAACATCGGGGAGCGGACCAACATCACCGGGTCGGCGCGCTTCCGCAACCTGATCAAGGCGGAGGACTACGACACCGCGCTCTCGGTCGCGCTCCAGCAGGTCGAGGTCGGTGCCCAGGTCATCGACATCAACATGGACGAGGGCATGATCGACGGCATCGCCGCGATGGACCGGTTCACCAAGCTGATCGCCGCCGAGCCGGACATCAGCCGCGTCCCGGTGATGATCGACTCCTCCAAGTGGGAGGTCATCGAGGCAGGCCTGAAGAACGTCCAGGGCAAGCCGATCGTCAACTCGATCTCCATGAAGGAGGGCGAGGAGAAGTTCATCCGGGAGGCCCGGCTGTGCCGCAAGTACGGTGCCGCGGTGGTCGTGATGGCCTTCGACGAGCAAGGCCAGGCCGACAACCTGGAGCGCCGCAAGGAGATCTGCGGACGCGCGTACCGGATCCTCACCGAGGAGGTCGGGTTCCCGGCCGAGGACATCATCTTCGACCCGAACTGCTTCGCCCTGGCCACCGGCATCGAGGAGCACGCCACCTACGGGATCGACTTCATCGAGGCCTGCGCCTGGATCAAGGAGAACCTGCCGGGCGTCCACATCTCCGGCGGTATCTCCAACGTGTCGTTCTCGTTCCGGGGCAACAACCCGGTGCGGGAGGCGATCCACGCGGTGTTCCTGTTCCACGCCATCGAGGCGGGGCTGGACATGGGCATCGTCAACGCCGGAGCCCTGGTGCCGTACGACTCGATCGACCCGGAGCTGCGGGAGCGCATCGAGGACGTCGTGCTCAACCGTCGCGAGGACGCCGCGGAACGACTGCTGGAGATCGCCGAGCGCTTCAACCTCAAGGGCGAAGAGGTCGACCCGGTTGCCGCCGAGTGGCGCAGCCTGCCGGTCCGCGAGCGGATCACCCACGCCCTGGTCAAGGGCATCGATGCCGACGTCGAGGCCGACACCGAGGAGCTGCGCGCCGAGATCAGTGCAGCCGGAGGTCGCCCGATCGAGGTCATCGAGGGCCCCCTGATGGACGGCATGAACGTCGTCGGCGACCTGTTCGGCGCCGGCAAGATGTTCCTGCCGCAGGTGGTGAAGTCCGCCCGGGTGATGAAGAAGGCCGTCGCCTACCTGCTCCCGTACATCGAGGCGGAGAAGCAGCCGGGTGATGTCGAGACCACCAACGGCACCATCGTGATGGCCACCGTGAAGGGCGACGTCCACGACATCGGCAAGAACATCGTGGGCGTGGTGCTGCAGTGCAACAACTACACCGTGATCGACCTCGGTGTGATGGTTCCTGCCCAGAAGATCCTCGATGCGGCGAAGGAGCACGGTGCGGACATCATCGGACTGTCCGGGCTGATCACCCCGTCCCTGGACGAGATGGTCAACTTCGCCGTCGAGATGGAGCGCCAGGGGTTGGAGATCCCGCTGCTGATCGGTGGCGCCACCACGTCCCGGGCCCACACGGCCGTCAAGGTCGCGCCCCGGCGTACGGGCCCGGTCGTCTGGGTCAAGGACGCCTCCCGCTCGGTCCCGGTCGCGGCTGCCCTGCTCGACGACAAGCAGCGCCCGGCACTGCTCAAGGCGACCGAGGACGACTACGCCAGCCTGCGCGAGCGGCACGCCCAGAAGAACGAGCGTCCGACCCTGACCCTGGAGAAGGCCCGCGCCAACCGGACCCCGATCGAGTGGGACGGCTACGTCCCGCCGGTGCCGGCGATCGGTCCTGGTGTCCGCGAATTCCTCGACTACGACATCGCCGAGCTTCGCGAGTACATCGACTGGCAGCCGTTCTTCATCTCCTGGGAACTGAAGGGCCGCTATCCGGACATTCTCAACAATCCGGCGAGCGGTGAAACGGCGCGCAAGCTGTTCGCTGACGCCAACGCGATGTTGGACACGATCATTACCGAAAAATGGCTGATCGCTAATGGCGTCATCGGCCTGTTTCCGGCGGCGAGCATCGGCGACGACATCGAGGTCTACGCCGACGAATCACGCAGCACGGTGATCCACACGCTGCGCAATCTGCGCCAGCAGAGCGAGCACCGCGCCGGCGTGCCGAACCGCTGTCTCGGCGACTACATCGCACCGAAGACCAGTGGCGTGCCCGACTGGGTGGGCGGC
>JAPLCB010000008.1 GCA_026392455.1 Propionibacteriales bacterium
TGTCCCAGACACTGGGACATCTCCGCCCGCTCGGCGTATCTGGCCGGGACATCTGCGCCCGCTCGGTACGTCGAAGCGCCGGGCCGGTCACCCCCAGTGACCAGCCCGGCGCTCGCGCCCCCCGTGTCAGACGGTGAACCGCCCGACCAGACCCTTGAGCTCGGCCGCCATGCCCGCGAGGTCGGTGGCCGACTGAAGGGTGTTCTGGGCACCCTGGCGGGTGTCCTCGGCCGCGCTGGCGACCTGGGTGACGTCTTCGGCGATCCCGTTCGCGCCGGCCGCAGCTTCGGTGACGCTGCGGGCGATCTCGTTCGTCGTCGCCGTCTGCTCCTCCACCGCGGAGGCGATGGTGGTCTGGATGTCGTTGATCCGGCCGATCACCTCGGAGATCTCCGCGATCGCCGCCACCGCACCTTGGGTGTCGGACTGGATCGCCTCGATCTTCTGACCGATGTCCTCGGTCGCCCGAGCGGTCTCCTTGGCGAGCTCCTTGACCTCGTTGGCGACCACCGCGAAGCCCTTGCCGGCGTCGCCGGCCCGAGCCGCCTCGATGGTGGCGTTGAGGGCGAGCAGGTTGGTCTGCTGGGCGATCGAGGTGATCACCTTGATGACCTGGCCGATCTCCGCGCTGGACTCACCCAGCGACGCGACGGTCCCCTGGGCCGAGCTCGCGACACTGACCGCCCCGGTGGCGACGGTGGCCGCCTCGGTGGCGTTCTTCGCGATCTCCCGGATGCTCGCCGTCATCTCCTCGGCAGCGGTCGCCACCGTCTGGATGCTGGCCGAGACCTGGACCGAGGCACCCGAGGCGCTGGCAGCCCGCTCGGAGGTGGCGGTGGCCCCGTCACCCATGCCCTGGGACAAGATGGTCAGCTGCTCGGACGCGACGGCCAGCGTGTCGGCCGTCGTACCGATGTTCGTCATGCTGCCGCGCAGGTTTTCCAGCAACGAGCCGAGGCCCGCGGCCAGCTGGCCGATCGCGTCCGTCCCGGAGACCGGGATCTCCCGGGTCAGGTCACCCTCGGCCGCGGCCCGCACGACCTCGAGGACCAGGTCCACCTTGCGGGACAGGTCGGCTGCGGCCTCGCGGTCGGCGCTCTCCTTGTCGATCCGCTCGATCGCCTGGCTGACCAGCCGACCCACGTTGCGCAGGGCGTCGAGCCGCTGCGCCGTCGGGTGCAGGGTCTCGGTGGCGAAGAAGTCCATCGTGCCGGTGACCTCGCCACCGACGACGATCGGGAAGCAGATTCCGGACTTCACACCGACCTGCTGGGCGACCGGCGCCCGCACGCAGTCGGTCATCTCGCCGATGTCCTGGGTGAAGAACAGGTCGCCGGTCGCCCAGGCCCGGCCCGACAGGCCGACACCCTTCGCGAACGACGCCTCCAGGGTCACCTTCCGGAACTCCGGACCGGCGTCACCGGACTCCTGCACGAACTTCAGCTTGTTGTCGGCCTCGTCGATCTTCCAGAACGAGCCGTAGGCCCACCCGAAGTCGTTGCGCACCGTGTCCAGCGCCAGCTGGACGGCCTCGTCCACCGAGGTGGCCGAGGTCAGCGAGGAGAGCACGTTGTTGACGGCCGAGGTGTCGGCCGCGGCTTCGCGGTCCGCTGCCTCGCGGTGCAGCCGGTTGATCGTCTGGCTGACCAGCCGACCGACGTTCCGCAGCGAGTCGAGCCGCTGCTCGGACGGGTGCAGGGTCTCGGTGGCGAAGAAGTCCATCGTGCCCACGACCTCGCCGGCCACGGTGATCGGGAAGCAGATCCCGGACTTCACGCCGACCTGCTGGGCGACCGGCGCCCGCACGCAGTCGGTCATCTCGCCGATGTCCTGGGTGAAGAACAGGTCGCCCGTGGCCCAGGCCCGGCCCGACAGGCCGACACCCTTCGCGAACGACGCCTCCAGGGTCACCTTCCGGAACTCCGGACCGGCGTCGCCGGACTCCTGCACGAACTTCAGCTTGTTGTCGGCCTCGTCGATCTTCCAGAACGAGCCGTAGGCCCACCCGAAGTCGTTGCGCACCGTGTCCAGCGCCAGCTGGACGGCCTCGTCCACCGAGGTCGCTGCGGAGAGCGAGCCGAGCACGTTGTTCACCGCCGCGGTGTCCGCAGTCGCCTCGGCGACCCGGCGCTCACCGGCGAGACGCTCGGTCACGACCTCCCAGGTCGCCATCGCGCCGATGTAGGCACCGGAGTCGTCGCGGATCGCGGAGACCAGCAGGTCGAGGGTCTCCGGACCGACGCTGATGTTGGCGCGACGGGGCAGGTTGGCGTCGTCGACGAGGATCCCGCGCTGGTACGCCGGCGACTTGTGGAAGATGTCCAGGCTCGAGCCGACGACGTCCGCGGCCTTGACCGGGAGGTGGTCCTCCAACGCGGTCAAGGTCTCCAGGGACGCCGGGTTCATGTAGGTGATCACGAACTCGCGGTCGGCGAACATCATGTTCGTCGGGGAGTTCTCCATCATCGAGGTCACCCGGGCGACCTCGAGCTCGCTCTGGCGACGTGCGGTGACGTTCTCCCAGGTCATCGCGACCGAGGTGAGCGCGCCGTTGTCGGCGTACGACCCGACCAGGCTGTAGTCCAGGGTGGCCGCACCGATGCTGACCGATCCGTGCCGCGGCAGGTCCTCGTGCACCAGGTCGGACCCGAAGATGTCCAGGCGGCTGCCGACGATCTGGTCCGGAGCGACCTCCAGCCAGTCGGCGAGCCCGCGCAGGCCGTCGACCGATGCCGGGTTCGCGTAGGTGATGACCCGGTCGGCGTCCGCGAGGACGACACAGGTCGGCAGGGTCTCGAGGACGGCGGTCGGCGACAGCGCCGGCGTCTTCGGGGTGGTCTTGCGCCGGGCGTTGCCGTTGACGCCTGGTGCGGCGGTGTCGAGCTCGGTCATGGGGTTCCTCCGGTGGTGGTTTCGAGCGCAACCGAGACATCGGCTGCACGGTCGGCGTCGAGCACCAGCAGGACCGCTTCGGGAAGCGCGAGCACTCCCGAGACGACGTCCTGCACGACCGACGGCACGTTGGCGGGTGCGGGCTCGAGCTCGAGTCCGCTTCGGGGTGAGGTGTCCACGGTGATCACGTCACCGATGTCGTCGACGAGGAGGCTGACCACCTCGCCGCGGCTGCGGACGATGACATTCATGGGCAGGGCGTCGTCGGCGCGGGCCGGGAGCCCCAGCCGGTAGCGCAGGTCCACGGCGGTGACGATCTGGCCGCGCAGGTTGATCAGGCCCTGGATCGCCTCCGGCGCCGACGGTACGACGGTGAGCTGCTGGTAGCGCAGGACCTCCTGCACGCTCGACACCGGTACGCCGAAGAAGAGGCCGTCCACCCAGAAGGTGCAGTACTGCGACTGGTGATCCATCAGGCACCCACTCCGGACAGGGCGACCACGGCATCGAGGTCGACGAGATCGGTGACCCGGTCCTGGATCACCGCGGAACCGAGGACCCCGGCCCGGCGGCCGACCTCGCTGCACACGACCGACGCCTCGACGACGTCGAGCACCCGGTCGATGACGATCCCGACCCGGCTGGTGCCGGACTCGTGGACGACGACCGAGACCTGGTCGTCCTCGCGGACGCTCTCGACGAGCCCGATCGCTCCGGCCAACCGCACCAACGGAAGGATCCCGTCGCGGTACTGGACCGCCTCGGCGTTGCCGGACCGCTCGATCCGGTCGACCGAGAACTCCTCGAGCCGGGAGACCTCGCGCAGCGGCAACGCTGCCCGGCGGCCTCCGCCGACCTCGAGAACCAGGAGGGCGGTGCTGGACTCCTCCTCGGCAGTGCGGCTGTCCTGGGCGGACTTCGACTGCGTGACGGTCTGGGCGACGGCATGGGCGTGCGCGATCCCGGGGACGTCGAGGATCAGGGCGACGCGACCGTCGCCCATGATCGTCGCGCCGGCGTACGTCGGCAGCAGCTTGAGCTGGCGGCCGATCGGCTTGACCACGATCTCCTGGGTGTCGTGCACCTTGTCGACGCAGATCCCGAACCGCATGTCGTCGGCCTGGACGACCACGACGGTCAGCGCCTCGGCGTCCGGGCGCGGACGCCCGAGGACCTCGGCCATCGACACCAGCGGCAGCAGGTGCCCGCGCAGCCGCAGCAGCGGCGCTCCAGCCACGACCTCGACGCTGCGGGCCATGTCCTCGGCCTCGAGGCGGACCAGCTCGACGAGGTTCGCCTGCGGGATCGCGTAGGTCTCCTCGCCCTCGCCGATGACCAGCGCGGGGATGATCGCCAGGGTGAGCGGGATCCGGACCCGGCAGGTGGTGCCCTGACCGACCTGGCTCTGCATGTCGACGGTCCCGCCGATGCGTTCGATGTTGGTACGCACGACGTCCATCCCGACGCCGCGGCCGGACACGTTGGTCACCTCGGCCGCCGTGGAGAAACCGGGCCGGAAGATCAGGTTGATCACCTCGCGGGTCTCCATCCGGGCGGCCTGGTCACGGGTGACCACTCCACGCTCGATGGCGAACCTCAGGATCGTGTCCGGGTCGATGCCCTTGCCGTCGTCACTGATCTCGACGACGACCTGACCACTCTCGTGGAAGGAGCGCAGCAGCAGCCGGCCTTGGGACGGCTTCCCGGCCGCGACCCGGTCAGCCGGGGTCTCGATGCCGTGGTCCAGCGCGTTGCGGACCAGGTGGGTCAGCGGTCCCTTGAGTGCCTCGAGCAGCGAGCGGTCGAGCTCGGTGTCGTGGCCCTCCATCTGCAGGTCGACCTCGCGGCCGAGCTGGAGAGCCAGGTCGCGGACGATCCGGGGCATCTTCGACCAGACCTGGCCGATCGGCTGCATCCGGGTCTTCATGATCCCCTCCTGCAGCTCGCTGGCCACCAGGTCGAGGCGCTGCACGGCACGGACGAGCTCGATGTCCTCGGCTGTCTCGGTGCGCTGGAGGACCTGGTTGCGGGTGAGCACCAGCTCCCCGACCAGCTGGACGAGACTGTCGAGCAGGTCGACGTCGACCCGGACCGAAGCGTCCACGACGGCCCGCTTGGCAGGCTCGTCGTCGTCGGCGACCACGTCGGCGACGAACTCGGGGAGAAGGTCCGGGACCGGCTCGAAGACCGGGGTGGGTGCGACCGGGAGCGCGACGACCTCAGCGACCTCAGCGACCGGCACCTCGACGACCTCGGCGACTTCAGCGACCGGCACCTCGGCTACCTCGGCCACCTCGACCGCCTCGACGGGCTCGGCGGCGGTGGGGCCCTCCAGGGCCACCTTCAGCGCAGCGACCACCACGTCGACGTCCACGGCGGCGGCGGTGTCCTTGCCGGTCTCCTCGACGGAGCCGAGCAGCGCCCGGACCGTGTCGACCATGGTCAGCAGGGACTGCGCCACCGGCGGCGTGAGCTCCATCTCGCCGTCGCGAAGCCGCGACAGCAGGTTCTCACCGACGTGCGTCAGGGCCTCGAGACGGTTGAACGCCAAGAAGCCGCTGGTGCCCTTGATGGTGTGGATGGTGCGGAAGATGCTCGACAGCAGCTCCCGCGATCCGGGCGCTCGTTCGAGCTCGACCAGGTCCCGGTCGAGCTGATCCAAGTTCTCGTGGCTCTCCACCAGGAACTCGGCGATGATTTCGGCATCGTCGTCCACTTTGTCTCCCTCTGACAGAGAGCCCATCGGCACTGTCCAGGGAGAGTTGAGGGTTACCAGCCCGTTTAGGGACCTGTGGCCCGCTGCACGGTCAGCGGGCGAGCTGCTTCATCACCGAGCGGTACTGGGAGGCGGCACCGGCCGAGTTGGGGTGGGCCGGGATGGCGATCGCCGGGTCGTTGAGCGAGACCCCGCCGAGGCCCTCGACGTACCGGACGTTCGGCGGCTGGCAGACGTCGTGACCGTGCGAGTCCGCAAAGGTGTTCACGAACTCGGCGCCACCGCGGGCAGCAGCGCGCTTGACCATCGCGTTGAGCCGGCCGAAGGTGGCGTGCAGGTAGGCCATGTCCAGGTCGGTGATCGGCACGACCGGGTAGCACCCCTTCGCCGGGATCCCGTCGAGGTAGTCGACCATCAGGACCCGGGCCCGCGGCGACCGCCGGTGGATCTCCTTCAGGGCGTTGACCAGCTTGATCTCCGACGCCCGGATCGACTCGGCGAGCAGGTCCCGGCCGTTCTTGACGAAGCGCTGCTTGCAGCCACCGAGCGGGACGCCGGAACCCAGGAACGGGACACCGACCGGCAGCTGGACACCCTCGAAGGCATCCGTGTTGGTCCGGAGCAGGTTGATGCAGCTGACGGCAGCGGAGGCGAACCCGGCGTCGTTCCCGCCGATCCCGACGGTCACCAGGTCGGTGGTGCGGGTCAGCCGGTCGAACTGGGCCGGGTTGGTGCCCCCGGTCGGCAGACCGGTCTGCGGGGCGTAGAAGTCCCGGGTCGTCGCCGAGCCGCAGGTCGCGTCCCGGAAGGTCGTGACCCCGAGCGCCCGGGCCACCTGCTTGGGGTAGCTCACCATCGACTGGGCGCAGTCGATCGGCGCGTGCGTGGTGTCAGGCAGCCCCTGGGCATTGGCGATCACGACGTCGGCCGACCAGGAGTCGCCCAGCGCGACGTACTCCCGGTAGCGGGGCGTGGTGGCGGAGGCCGACGGGGTCTGACCTGCCGGGGCAGCAGGGGCGACCGGCGCCAGCAACGAGGCGATGACGGCAAACGACGCCAGGAGGCTTTCGAGCACGGTGGGATCCCTACGGGTGAGGACGACGGGTGCAGATTCTCGTGTCCAACGGCCCAGTGCCCCGGGAAGTCACGGCTCCGGTCAGGCCCGGATCACGCTCCGGGCTGCTCCGGGCGCTTCTTGAGCGCTTCGCTGAGGGACGCGACCGCGTCCTCGCTCGGCGACGCTGCTTCCCGGTTGCTGGTCTCCAGCTGCTCCAGGAGCTCGGCGCGGTGGACCGCGACGGAACGAGGCGCGTCGATCCCCACCCGAACGATGTCTCCACGGACCTCGAGGATGGTGACCGTGACGTCATCTCCGATGACGACGCTCTCGCCGACCTTGCGGCTCAGAACCAGCATGGAGGAGAGGTTACGCGAACGAGCGGAGCAAAGTGCGAGCTTGCTCGTGTCTTGGCGTAGCGAGGAGCGTGGACGGTCACGCGACGAGGGGTGCCGCGATGGACAACGACGGGTCATCGAGGATGACCTGGCTCGCCCGCCTCGTCACGGTGTTGATCAGGACCGGCGCCATCAGGTTGGCGGTGGTGCTGTCCAGGGACGCGCCCGCGTTCAGGACGAGCAGCACGATGACGTCCTCCGCGGAGCCGATCTGCAGGTCGTCGACGACGTCGTCGGAGACCTCGGGAGCGTAGTCGGGGAAGAACGGCGCCGGCGGCATCACCAGGAACCGCAGCTCGGGGTCGTCCAACGACCGCAGCTGGCAGAGCATGCCGTCGTCGCTGAGCTGGACCAGGGCGAACCGGCTCTGGTCGGGGAACCCGGGCATCGGGTGCACCAGGTCGATCACGGGAAGGTCGATCATCGTGGCGGTCATCGCAGACTCCATTATCTCAAGAAGTCCAGAAGACTGGGCTGCATCACTTTGGCGGTGGCGGCCAGGGAGGCCTGGTACGCGACTTGCTGCATCTGGAGGTCCACGATCACCTTCGGTAGGTCGGCGTTCTCGACGTTGGAGAGCGAAGTACTGAGCTTGAGCTCGTTGTCGGAGGCGGCCTGGATCGCCGCTTCCACCCGGATCTGCCGGGAGCCGACCTCGGTCTGGGTGGTGGTGATCCGGTCGCGGTCGGCGGTGAGCGCGGAGATGCTGGCGCTGATCCCCGCCTGGTCGCCGGCCCGCAGGGCGGTCGAGAGCGCATCGAGGTGGTCGAAGACCGAGCTGCCGGCGGAACCGAAGGCCTGCTGACCGTCGACGTCGACCCGGATCGTCGAGCCCTGCGAGATGGTCCGGTTCACCGCACCGGAGGTACCGACGAAGGTGCCGCTCGCGTCGTACGCGAACGCGCCGGCAGTGACGCCGCCGAAGACCGGTCGGCCCAGGTAGTTGGTGTTCGCCGTGTCGATCAGGCCGCCGCGGATCTGGTCGACCTCGGACGCGAGGGCTTCGCGTGCCGTCGGCCCCATCCCGCCCTGGTTGGCACCCTGCAGGGCGAGGTCCCGGGCCCGCATGACCTGGTCGTTCATGGTGGTCAGCGCCGAGTCGATCTGGCTCAGCCAGCCGTTGCCGTCGTTGGCGTTGCGGCCGTACTGCTTGACGTCGGCCATCGAGGACCGGATCCGCATCGCGGAGGTGGTGTCCGTCGGCGAGTCCGAGGGGCGGTTGAGCACCCGACCGGTCGACATCTGCTCCTGGAGCTTGGCGAGCCGGGACAACCCGGCCTGCAAGGACCCCACCGAGCGGTCGGTGAGCATGTGCTGCGTGACTCTCTGGATCGGCATCAGCGGGTCACTCCTGTCCGGTTGATGAGCGTGTCGAGAACGGAGTCCAACGTGGTCATGACGCGTGACGCTGCTTCGTAGGCGTGCTGGGCGGCGAGCATGGAGACGGTCTCCTCGTCGAGGTTGACCCCGGAGAGCTGCTCGCGGGAACCGTCGACCTGGCTGGTCAGGACGAGCTGGTTGGCGGCCAGCCGGGTCACGGAGGCGACCTCGGTCCCGAAGCTGTTGATCAGGCGCTGGTACGACGCCTCGACGCCCGTGGAGCTTGCCAGGGCGGTCGCGTTCGAGGCATCCAGCACGCCGCCCGGGATCCCGGAGGCGGCCAGCTCGGACGGCGTGCTCAGCGCGACCCCGATCGAGGAGGCGGCGCTTCCGGGCGTGTAGCTGAAGAACGGTTGGCCCGGGTTGCCGTTCACGTCGTACCCGGCCTGGTGCTGGGCGTTGGTCTCGTCGGCGAGCTGTTGGGCAATCGCGTCCAGGCCTGCGGTGTACGCCGGCAGGGTGGTGGTCAGCAGATCGGTGACCCCACCGATCTCACCGAGCATCCCGGCGCCGAGGGTGGTCGTCCCGCTGCCGTCGGTGATCGAGAAGGTGATCGGCGAGCCGTCGCTGGCGCCGGCACCGGTGATGCCGCTGGCGACCTGCATGGTCCCGGCGGTCCCTCCCACGACGAGCGGGACACCGTTGACCGCGACGTCGAAGCCGCCGTCGGGGCGCAGGGTCGCCGAGGCGCCGGTCAGCTCGGAGAGCCGCATCGCGAGCTGGTCGCGCTTGTCGAGGAGGACCCCGGCGTCGGTGCCGTTGAGGTTCGCCACCGCGATGCTCTTGTTGGTGGCTGCCAGGTCGCTGGCAACGGTGTTGACCTCGGAGACGTCGGCCAGCACCCGGATCCGCTGGTCGCCGGCCTCGGACTCGATGTTGCGGGCCTGGATCTTGATCGCGTCCGCGAGGGTCGCTGCCCGACCGAGCACCGCGGAGCGCGCTGCGTCGCTCCCGGGGTTGTTCGCCAGGTCGTGCCACGCGGTCCGGAAGTCCGCGATCGCGGCAGCGACCCCGGAGCCGCCCGGCTCGCCGATCCCGCTCTCGACACGCTCGAGGACCGACTGGCGGATGTCGAGGTAGCTCTGGTTGCCGTGCTCGCGACGGGCCCGGATGTCGAGCAGCATGTCGGCCATCCGGTCGATCCCGGCGACCTGCACCCCGTCGCCGGCACCGGAGTAGCGCGACCACATGGCCGGCTGGTCGGGGGCGCCGACCGCCACTCCCTGGATCGTGCGGCGGGTGTAGCCCTCCGTGCCGACGTTGGCGATGTTGCCGCTGGCAACGTCCATCGCCACCCGGTTGTAGCGCAGCGCGCTCAACGCGGTGTTCAGACCGGAGAAGGTGGACATGTCAGAGACTCCAGTCCACGAGCCGCTGCCGGGTGTCGGTCACGGTGACGGCAGCGCCGTCGGCGCCGTAGCCCTCGGGCCCGCCGTCCAGGCTCATCAGGGTCTCGCGGGCCGAGCGGTAGCCGGCGGTGATCAGGTCCCGGTTGGCATCGGCGAGGGCGCCGATCTCGTGGGTGACGGTGACGAAGCCTTCGTGGTGCTCGGCGAGGATGGTCCGCCACGGCTCGTCGACGGCCTCGGCCAGGGCGCGCAGGCTGGGGTTGTGGTCGAGACCGAGCTGGGCCGCGACCGCGTCGGAAGCGACCGAGCGCAGGATCTCGGTCTCCCGGATGGTGCTGAGGACGTTCTCGACATCACGGGCCGAGCGCATCAACCACCGGGTACGCCCGCTCGCCAGCACCATCTGTTCGACTTCGAGCCTGAACAGAAGGGTGTCGAGCAGCTCGCGCTCACGCATGAGGATCTGCGACAGCTTTTCCATGACGTTCCTTCGTTGACGACACTGACCACCGGGCGGCTCCCGAGCGGAGCCCTGGACCCTTCACATCGGGCTGGCAGGTCGCTAGTTGAGCGATTCTGGGAGACAATCGGGTCACCGGGGGTCGGTCTCCTGGTCACATGTGACCAGAGCCATCAGGGACTCAAGTCCCGACTTAACGCACTAAGCGGTCCAAATAGGTACATATCCCTATCAAATCGGACATTTCTCCATAAGAGTGTTCGGCATGAGGGAGAACGCCGACACCACCGAGATGGATGCGCTGATCACGAGCAGCATCCCCGTCGTCACCCATATCGTTCGCGAGACCATGGGCCGGGTACCCAGCCACGTCAGTCGCGACGATCTCACCTCCGCCGGTCTCACGGCGTTGGTGCAGGCCAGCAAGTCCTTCGACGCGTCTCGCGGTGTTCCGTTCGCCCGGTACGCCGCGACCCGGGTCCGGGGCGCCGTGCTGGACGAGCTGCGCGGGATCGACTGGGCGTCGCGATCGGTACGTCGCCGGGCCCGCGACCTGGACTCGACCCGGTCGCAGCTGGCCAGCATCCTCGGCCGGACCCCCAGCACCCAGGAGGTCGCCGAGGCCGT
This sequence comes from Propionibacteriales bacterium, assembly GCA_026392455.1. Taxonomy (GTDB): domain Bacteria; phylum Actinomycetota; class Actinomycetes; order Propionibacteriales; family Nocardioidaceae; genus Marmoricola. Next base: position 10,880 of record JAPLCB010000008.1, read on the forward strand.
CGGGATGACGCTCGGCGAGATCGCCCAGAACGACGAGGACATCGCCCGCGCGCAGGTCCTCTCCCTCCAGGGCGCCCAGGACGCGTCGCTGGACGACGTCCTGCCGTCGGCCGGTCCCACCCCCGAGCAGCTGATCGAGCACCGCGAGCGCCTCGCCTACCTGGTCGAGGCCGTCGCCGAGCTTCCCGAGCGCCTGCGGATCGTGGTCTCGGACTACTTCCTCGAGGAGCGCCCGATGGCGGAGATCGCTGCCGAGCTCGGTGTCACCGAGTCCCGGGTCTCGCAGATGCGGGCCGAGGCACTGGTCCTGCTGCGCGACGCGATGAACCACGAGCTCGACCCGACCCTGCTCCAGGCCCACGCCCGACCGAACGGTTCGGCGTCGCGCCGCCGCGAGGCCTACTTCGCCGCGGTCGCCAGCCGGCACGCCGCCACGGTCCGGCGCCCGTCGATGGCCAGGCTCGACGAGACTGCCTAGTAGTACCTGTCCGATCTGGACGACGAGCCCGCCGAGCAGCACCACCGCTCGACGGGCTCGTTGCCGGAACAGGCCAAGAAAAATCCGCAGAACTTCTCAACCCGGTCGGGGCGGCGCCGATGGATAGGCGCAAGGCCAAGGACGGCCTGCAGCATCTGACTCACTATTCCAGGAGGGAACCATCATGAGTCTCCGTATCAACCAGAACACCGACGCCTTCAACAGCTACCGCAACCTGTCCGTCACCCAGGGCCAGCTCTCGAAGTCCCTGGAGAAGCTGTCCAGCGGCTTCCGGATCAACCGGGCCGCGGACGACGCCGCCGGTCTCGCCATCTCCGAGGGCCTGCGCTCGCAGGTCGGTGGCCTCAAGGTCGCCGTTCGGAACGCTCAGGACGGCATCAGCGTCGCGCAGACCGCTGAAGGCGCACTGACCGAGGTCCACTCCATGCTCCAGCGCATGAACGACCTGGCGGTCCAGTACAACAACGGCACCCAGAACGCCGACTCCCAGGCTGCCCTGCAGTCCGAGTTCGACGCTCTGACCGCTGAGATCGACCGGGTTCAGACCAGCACCCAGTTCAACGGTGTTGACCTGTTCAACAACGCCTCGGTCGACTTCCAGGTCGGCATCGCCACGACGGACGTCCTCTCGGTCGACCTGTCCGGCTCCGTCGACACCTCGGCGCTGGACATCACCGACAACACCACGGTCACCGACGCCATCACGGCGACGTCGACGCTGCGTGGCGAGCTCGGTGCGGTCCAGAACCGGTTCGAGCACACCATCAACAACCTCAACGTCGCGGTCGAGAACCTGTCCGCCTCCGAGAGCCGGATCCGTGACACCGACATGGCGTCCGAGATGGTGAACTTCACCCGCGCGAACATCCTGAGCCAGGCCGGCACCGCGATGCTCGCTCAGGCGAACCAGGCACCGCAGAGCGTTCTGCAGCTGCTCCGCTGAGTCTTCGGACAACGCTGCATGATCCGGGCGAGGGTCTGAGTCCCCGACTCGTCCCTCGTCCGGATCTTCTGCTTCACGCACAGCTCAATTGAGAAGGAGGCTCCGTCATGGCAGCCAGCGTCAGCGGCCTGGTCAGCGGCCTCGACACCAGCACGATCATCTCTCAGTTGATGAAGGTCGAGGCCCAGACCCAGACCAACCTGAAGAGCAAGCTCAGCACCGAGCAGACCAACGTCAAGTCGCTCCAGGACCTCAACAGCGCGTTCGCCGCCCTGGCCACCAGCGCCGCGGACCTCGCCAAGGCGACCGCCTGGAACCCGGTCTCGGTGACCACCTCGATCGGCGGCACTGCCACGACCCTGGTCTCCGCCACCGCCGGCGCCAACGCCATCACCGGCCCGCTCAGCTTCACCGTCGGCCACACCGCGCTCAGCCAGCGACTCACCTTCGGCACCAGCGCCCTGCAGACCGATGTCGTGACGACCGGGTCGACCTTCGTCCGGATCGACAACCTCGACGGGACCACCCAGGACATCGACACCGGCGACGGCTCGCTGGCCGGCCTGGTCCGCGGCCTCAACGCGACCGGGACGGGGGTCAAGGCCAGCACCGTCCGCCTCGACGACGGCACCTTCCGGCTGCAGGTCACCTCGACCGCCACCGGCGACGCCTCCGACTTCACCCTCACGAACATCGACGGCTCCGACCTCCTCGGCGGGGCGACCGTGCGCGCCGGCCGGGACGCCGAGATCACCATCGGCACCGACACCGTGCACTCGGCGACGAACACGTTCACCGACGTCGCCAACGGGCTGTCGATCACCCTCGGGTCGACCGTCGCCGACGGCACCGTCGTCGACGTCAACGTCAGCCAGGACACCGCCGGCATGACCAAGACGGTCAAGGGGATCGTCGACGCGATGAACGCCGCGCTGGCCAAGATCGACAGCCTGACCGGCTACAACAGCACCACCAAGACCGCCGGACCACTCGCTGGCGATGCCTCGGTCAGGGCCCTGCGCAACAACGTCCTGAACAGCATCTACCCCGGCGACGGCACCAGCATGGCCGGCGTCGGCATCCAGCTGGACCGGTTCGGGAAGCTCACCTTCGATGCCGACAAGTTCACCGCGGCGTACACCGCCGACCCGGGTGCCGTGGCGGCCCAGTTCACCTCCGGAGCCTCAGGTTTCGCGTCCCGCGTCCAGGTTGTTGCTAAAGGCGCGAGCGACTCGGTCGATGGGAGTATCACCACCTCGATCAGCGGACGGAACTCGACGATCAGGCGGATGCAGGACAGCATCGACGACTGGGACAACAGGTTGGCACTGCGGCAGAACACGCTCACCAAGCAGTTCACGGCCATGGAGTCCGCGCTCCAACAGATGAACAGCCAGTCCAGCTGGCTGACATCGCAGCTCGGTTCACTCTCATCGGGAAGCTAAGGAAGGCACCCACATGATGACCAACGCACGCGCGACGTACATGGATGCATCGATCGCGACGGCAAGCCCCGCACGACTGCTGGTGATGCTCTACGAGCGCCTCGTCCTGGACGTGCAGCGCGGCCTGGACGCCCAGCAGCGCAACGACCTGCAGGAGACCCACCGCCAGCTGACCCACGCCCAGGACATCGTGATGGAGCTGCACAGCAGCCTCAAGGTCGAGGCGTTCTCCGGCGGCCGGGACCTCGCTGCCCTCTACGGCTACCTGCACAGCCGGCTGATCCTCGCCAACATGCGCAAGGACGCCGACATCACGGCCGAGTGCCTGCAGATCGTGACCACCCTGTGCGACACCTGGCGCCAGGCAGCTCTCGAGTCGGCCACCTCCGCGGCCCACGGTGTTCTTGCGCGGGGGGCGTGACCGCCGTGAAGGGAGATCGCATCCGCGCCGTCTGGGAGACCGAGCTCGAGCGCCTCGAGCTGGAAGTGATCTCCGTCGAACGTTTGATCCGCGGCCTGGACGCCGCCCCGCTCGAGCCGTGGGCACCGCCCGCCGTGCTCGGCGCGATGCCGGTCGACCTGGCCGCGCGGGCCCAGGACCTGCTGGCCCGCCAGCGGACAGCCGCGAAGTCGCTGACCAGTGCCCTGGAAGCTGCTCAGAAGCAGGTCGCCTACGCAGGCCGGGTCATCGACATCACCGGCCGTACGCCCTCGGAGCCGATCTACTTCGACCTGGAGGCGTAGGCCAGCAGGTTTCACACCATCTGGCGTGAATCTGACTCGAACGGTCGATGTATCGACGGTTCGAGTCAGTTTTTCACCAACTGGTGTGAAACCGACAGCCGATCAGCAGGACCCGACCCACTCGTCGGTGCCGTCCGAGAACACCTGGTGCTTCCAGATCGGGACCCGCTCCTTGAGCCGGTCGATCAGGGCCCGGGACGCGGCGAAGGCCTGGTCCCGGTGAGCGGCGGAGACCGCCGAGACGACGGCCAGGTCACCGACGTCCAGGACGCCGATCCGGTGCACGGCCGCGAGGGCGATGACGTCGAACTCGGCCGCGACCTCCTCGGCGACCTCGGCGAGCTTGTCGAGGGCGGTCGGGTGCGCCGAGTACTCCAGGCGGACCACCCCGAGGCCGTGGTCGTGGTCGCGGACCGCGCCGACGAAGAGGTTCACGCCGCCGGCGGCCTGGTCCTGGACTGCAGCCAGCACCTCGCCCGTGTCGAGCGGAGTGTCGCGAACGCCGAGCAGACGCACGGTGTTCCCGGCAGTCCCGGACATCACCGATGAAGAGGTCACACCCCAGACTCTAGGGCGTACCAGGTGAGCCCGGTAACTTGGAACCATGAGCAACGAGTCCGGCAGCGAGTCACCCGACGGTCCCGAGAACAATCCTTTCAAGGGCACGCCGTTCGAGGCGCTGTTCGGTGCCGGCGGGGTTCCCGACCTGAACGGCCTCGACCTGAACGCGGTGATGGGGCAGATCCAGTCGCTGATGCAGCCGTACGACGGCCCGGTCAACTGGCAGCTCGCCACCGACATCGCCCGCCGGACCGCGGCGGCCGAGCCCGACCCGAGCCCCGACCAGGCCGCCCAGACCCGGGTCGCCGATGCACTGCGGCTCGCCGACCACTGGCTCGACGAGACCACCTCGCTCCCCTCCGGCATCACCACCACGGCGGCCTGGAGCCGCGCGGACTGGATCGAGGAGACCACCGGGGTCTGGCGGGTCCTGGTCGAACCGGTCGCCGAGCACATCGTCGGCGCGATGGGCAACGCGATCCCCGAGGAGGCCCGGGCGATGGCCGGCCCGTTGATCGGGATGATCGGGAAGGCCGGCGGTGCCATGTTCGGCTCCCAGGTCGGCCAGGCGCTCGGCGGTCTCTCGGCGGACGTGCTCAGCGCCTCCGACATCGGCCTGCCGCTCGGTCCCACCGGCAAGGCCGCCCTGGTTCCGCACAACGTCGAGGCGTTCGCCCGCGGCCTGGACGTCACTGAGGACGACGTCCTGCTCTACCTGGCGCTGCGCGAGGCCGCCCACCAACGGCTCTTCGCGCACGTCCCGTGGCTGCGCGCCCACCTGATCGCAGCGGTGGAGGACTTCGGTCGCGGCGTCACCCTCGATCTCAGCGGCATCGAGGAGTCCTTGGCCGGCCTCGACCCGACCAACCCGGCGGCGATCAACGAAGCCATCTCGTCGGGGCTGTTCGAACCCAAGCAGCAGCCGTCGCAGACAGCGGCGCTGGCGCGTCTGGAGACCACGTTGGCCCTGGTCGAGGGCTGGGTCGACGAGGTCGTCGGGCTGGCAGCGGGCGAACGGATGCCGTCGGCGGGCAAGCTCCAGGAAGCGATCCGCCGACGGCGTGCAGCCGGCGGGCCCGCCGAGGAGACGTTCGCCGCCCTCGTCGGTCTGGAGCTGCGTCCCCGGCGACTCCGGGACGCCTCGGCACTCTGGGGCTCGCTGCGGACCCGCCAGGGCATCGACGCCCGCGACGCCGTCTGGGCCCACCCCGACCTGCTGCCCAGCGCGGCCGACCTCGACGACCCGCTCGGGTTCCGCGAGAACCTCGGCGGCCCCGGTGATTCCGAGACGCTCTCCGACGAAGCGTTCGACCAGGCCCTGGCCGATCTCCTCGACGAGGAGAACCCGCAGGCATGACGGCACTGCACACCGACGCCCTCACGGCGCTGGCGGGCTGGACCGCGCCCGACGCCGAGCAGGAGCTCCGCCGGGCTGCGTACGTCGAGCACCTGCGCCGTGAGCCCGACGGGCTGGCGAAGGCGTGCTTCCCCGATCACCTGACCGCCGGTGCGCTGGTGCTGAGCCACGACGGCTCGTCGGTCCTGCTCAACCTGCACGGAAAGGCCCAGCGCTGGTTCGCGTTCGGCGGTCACCTGGAGCCGGAGGACACCACCCTGGCCGGGGCGGCACTGCGCGAGGCCACCGAGGAGTCCGGGCTCACCGACCTCACGATCGATCCGGTTCCGGTGCACCTGTCGTTGCACACCGTCGACTTCTGCAGCCCCCGAGGACCGGTCCGGCACTTCGACGTACGGTTCCTGGCGCGCCTGGGAGCCGCCACCGAGCCGGTGGTCAGCGACGAGTCCCTCGACGTCCGCTGGTTCGGAGTCGACGACGTCCCCACCGACGAGCCGGACATGCTCGACCTGATCCGGCTGGCCCGAGCCCGGCTCGTGGTCTGAGGGTCAGCTCCCGGCGACGTCGAGGTTCGCGTCGACCACCCAGGTGCCCTTGCTCAGGACCAGCGCGTAGGTGTCCGGATCGGCCCCGCTGGAGAGGTAGTCGACCCGGACCTTCGCCGTCCGGGCATCGGCCTCGGTCGCCGTCACCCGGTACTCCGGCGCGGCCGGCGTGGTGGCCTTCGCCTTCTTCGCCGTGGCCACCACCTCGTTGACGAACGCGACGCAGCCGGTCCCGGTCGGTACGAAGTCCAGCTTCACCGCCCGGTCGATCTGCTCCCGGACGAACCGGTCCGACTGCAGGCGGCACACCGCGCGCGCGTCGCCGGCGAGGAAGGCAGCCAGGTACCGCCGGGTCACCCGGACGGCGGCAGCCCCGGCGGCCGGGTCCTGCAACGTCACCGGTGACGGCGACGCGGGCGTGGGCGTCGGCGTACCGGCCGGCGTCGCGTCGGAGTCAGCGCCCCCGCACCCGGCGACAGCCAGGGCGAGCAGGAGACCGAGCGGGGCCGGGACGTACCTCAGTCGCACGGATCGAACTCCAGGTTGGCGGCCGCGGCCACCCCTTCGAGGTAGCCCTTGGCGCGCTCGGCCCGGGGGTACTTGTCGACCCAGTGCCAGAACCGCTTGTTGTGGCTGGGCTCGAGCAGGTGCGCCAGCTCGTGCACCAGGACGTAGTCGATCACCCAGGTCGGCATCGACTGAAGCCGGTCGGAGAGGCGGATGGTCCCTTCGCCGGTGGTGCACGACGCCCACCGGGACGCCATGTTGTCCACCCAGCGCACCGAGACCGGACGCGCCTGGCCGGCCAGGTAGTCGCGGCTCAGCTCGGCGGCGCGCCGCATCAGCTGGTCCGAGGTCTGACGACCTCGCGGCGTGGTCCGCTCCAGCTTGCTGAGCATCGTGTCGACCCACTCGGTCTCCTCCGCGCGCGTGAAACGGTCCGGGATCATCACGATCACCTTGCCGTCCTTGCGGTACGCCGAGACTGTCCGGGTACGTCGGGCGGAGCGACGAACCTCGACCTCTGGCCTCACCGGGAGCCACACCTCATGGCGAGACGGTACCGCCGGGACCGGGCCGGGCCCACGACAAAAGCCGGGTTGCCGGCCACGTGTTGACGATCCGTTCGGGGTCGACGCCCAGCTCCTCGGCCCGGGCGCACCCGTAGACCTGGAAGTCCAGCTGCCCGGGGGCGTGCGCGTCGGAGTCGATGGAGAAGAGGCAGCCCAGCTCGACCGCCCGCCGGATCAGCGCGCTCGGCGGGTCACGTCGCTCGGGACGGGCGTTGATCTCGACCGCCACCCCGTGCTCGGCGCAGGCCGCGAAGACCTCGTCGGCATCGAACTCGGACTGGTCGCGGGTGCCACGAGCACCGGTCACGAGCCGCCCGGTGCAGTGCCCGAGGACGTTGGTGAACGGGTTCTCGACCGCGGTCACCATCCGGCGGGTCATGGCGCGGGCGTCCATGGCCAGCTTGGAGTGCACCGAGGCCACCCGCAGGTCGAGCCGGTCGAGCATCTCGTCGGTCTGGTCGAGGGTGCCGTCGGTGAGGATGTCGACCTCGATGCCCTTGAGCAGCCGGAAGGCACCACCACCCAGGTGCTCGTTGATCGCGTCGACGACCTCGAGCTGACGGTTCAGCCGCTCGACGGACAGTCCGTTGGCGACCCGCAGCCGCGGCGAGTGGTCGGTGAGGACCAGGTACTCGTGGCCGAGCTCGATCGCGGTGAACGCCATCTCCTCGATCGGGGAGCCGCCGTCGGACCAGTCGCTGTGGGAGTGCAGGTCGCCGCGCAGCGCTGCCCGCACGGCCTCGCCACCGCCGACGAGCGGTCCACCCTCGGTGCTCTCCAGCTTCGCCAACCGCGCGGGCAACCGCCCTTGCGCGGCGGCAGCGATCACCTCGGCGGTCGAGGCGCCGATGCCGTCGAGCTCGCGCAGCGTCCCGTTCCTGGCCCGGGCCAGCACGTCGGCGGGATCGAGCGGCAGGATCGTCGCAGCCGCCGCCCGGAACGCCTTGACCTTGTAGGTCTCGGCCCGGCTGCGCTCGAGCAGGAACGCGATCCGGCGCAGCGCAGCGACCGGCCCGTCGTCGTAGGGCCGGTCGTCACGATCTCCGGAGGGCGCCACCATGGGCCCATTCTCGCAACTCGGAGGGTGCCCTACGTGATCCACAGCACATCGGTGGCTGTCCACACCTGTCCACATAGTTATCCACAGGCGGTGGAGACCCAGAATTCCTGGCTCAGACTCCCCGGAAGTCGGCCGTTCGCTTCTCGCGGGCGGCGAGCACACCCTCCTGCAGGTCCGCCGTCGCCAGGGTGATCGGCTGCGCCAGCGCCTCCCACTGGATCGCGGTCTCAAAGTTCTCGTGGCCGCCGTCGCGCAGCGCCACCTTCGTGTAGCGGCTCGGGATCGGCGCGGTCGCCGCGATCCCCTCAGCGATCTGCTGGACCTGGTCGGCGAAGTCCTCCGCGGCGAAGACGCCGTTGACCAGCCCCATCCGCAGGGCCTCGTCGCCCTCCACCGCGCGCCCGGTGAGCAGCAGGTCACGGGCGTGCACCGGGCCGACGACGTTCGGCAGCAGGTACGTCGCGGCCATCCCCGGGTGCATCCCGAGCTTCACGAACGGGACGCTGAGCTTCGCGCCGTACGCGGCGTAGCGCAGGTCGCAGGCCAGCGCCATGCAGAGACCGGCGCCGACCGCCGGCCCGTTGAACGCCGCGATCGTCGGGACCTCGAGGCGCCGGATCGCCAACCAGCCCCGGTAGAAGGCCATCATCCGGGTTCGCAGGTAGTCCACGCTCGCGTCGGGCTCCCCGGCGATCCAGGCCGGGTTCCCGCCGGAGCAGAAGGCACTGCCCTCGCCGGTCACCACGACCACGCGGACCTCAGGGTCGGCGGCGAGGGCGTCGATCGCCCGCATCCAGGAGTCGGTCATGGCGTCCGACATGGCGTTGCGCTGCGCCGGGTTGTCCAGCACCAGCCGGGCCACCCCCGGAGAGGGACGCTCGAGGCGGAGGTCGGTCAGGGAGAGGTTCGCAGAAGGCATGGTCGGGAGAGTACCGCCGCCCCGGGGCCGCAAACCGCTCCAGCGAGCCAGGTCACACCCGATTTGTCCCGCTCAGACACGCTCAACTAGTCGCTTGCGGTACCACCATCGGGGCACTTCGTGGTCTAGGGTCGAAATGGTCCTGAACGGACCCCGGCGGGTCTTCCCCAGACTCCCGCCGCGACGACCAGAGCTACAAGAATCAAGGAGGCCGTCATGGCGGAGAGCTGGAGCGGCGAATTTTACTGCGTGAAGTGCAAGGCCAAGCGTGAGGCCGCAGGCCACATCGAGGTCAACGAGAAGGGCACCAAGATGGCCAAGGCCACCTGCCCCGAGTGCGGTACCAAGCTGAACCGAATCCTGGGTCGCGCCTGAGGGTCTCCCTCAGCACGTCCGTTCGGTCACAACGGCGGGAGCTCCACCTCACGGTGGGCGCCCGCCGTTGCTGCTTCCTGGACCTGGGGAGCGGACCTGTGGAGACCGGGTCGCCGGCCCGGCCGCCGCTGCCTACGCTGCGGCCCCATGATCCGACGACCCGTCATCGCACCCGGCCTGCACGTCCTGACCGACCCGACCGGCGATCTCCAGCTCGGGCTCACCGGCCGGCACCGGTTGCGGGTCCCCGACACCCCGGGCGTCCGTCGGGCGCTGGGCTACCTCGCCCGGGGAGAGGCCCTGCCCGACGGCCGGGAGCTGCGCCGGGCCAGGGCGCTGCTGGCACCAGCGTTGCGGGACGGGGACAGCCTGGTCCGTCCCGGCATCGCGGCGGCTGATCTCGCCGCGGTGGTGCTGCAGCACCCGCACTCGGCCGCGGCGCGTCTCGACGCCCGTCAGCGGGCCCGGATCGGCGTGCTTGGTGACCTCGGGACCGATCCGTCGCCCCTGCTCGACGCCGTCGGCCTGCCCCGGGCGGACCAAGGAACATCACCGACCGTGGTCCTGGTCCTCAGCAGGGGCGAGCCCGACCGGGCACCGATCGACCTGCTGGTCCGGACCGGAACGGCGCACCTGGTGGTGCGTGCCGTGGAGTCCGAGGTCCTGGTCGGACCGTTCGTGGTGCCGGGACGGACCGCCTGCCTGCGCTGCTGCGACCTGCACCGCGAGGAACACGACCCCGGGTACGCAGCGCAGCTGCACGAGCTTCTCCGGACCGGCCGGACCGACGGCGTGGCCGAGCCGTTGGAGACGACTCTCGCGTGGATCGGCCTCGGCCTGGCCGTCCACGACCTGCTCCGGTACGTCGAGGACGAGCAACCCGTCGCCTGGTCGAGCATCCGGCGGCTACGTCTGCACAGCGGGTCCGACGACCTCCGGACCTGGCCACCGCACCCGGACTGCAGCTGCACCTGGGCCGAGGCGCGCGTGCCTGTGGAGCGATCAGCCACAATGGAGGCATGAGCACCCCGAGCACGAACCGATGACCGAGCTCCCCCGCAAGGCCGTCACCCGGACCGCGAAGCTGGCGGCACTCCCCCTGGGCTACGCCGGCCGCAGCGCACTCGGGCTGGGCAAGCGGCTCGGCGGCAAGTCGGCCGAGGTCGTGATGACCGAGGTGCAGGCCCGCACCGCCGCCCAGGTCTTCAAGACCCTGGGCGAGCTCAAGGGCGGGGCGATGAAGTTCGGGCAGGCGATGTCGATCTTCGAGGCCGCGCTGCCCGACGAGATCGCGGCGCCGTACCGCGAACAGCTCACCCGGCTCCAGGACTCAGCACCGCCGATGCCGACGATCACGGTCCGGCAGATCCTCTCCGACGAGCTCGGTGCGGACGCGAACCGACTGACCGATCTGGACCCGGAGCCTGCCGCGGCCGCCTCGATCGGCCAGGTCCACCGGGCCCGGTGGGACGGGCAGGACGTGGCCGTCAAGATCCAGTACCCCGGAGCCGGCGACGCGCTGCGCAGCGACCTGCGCCAGCTCTCCCGCCTCGCCCGGACCATCGGACCGGCGTTCCCGGGGATCGACGTGAAGCCGCTGATCGCCGAGCTCCAGGCCCGCACCGAGGAGGAGCTCGACTACCGGCTCGAGGCCCAGGCGCAGCGGGTGTTCGCGGAGGCCTACGCCGGCGACCCGGACATCGCCGTCCCGACGGTCCTGGCCGGGACCGAGCGGGTCCTGGTCACGTCCTGGATGGAGAGCACCGCCTCCCTGGCCCAGGTCATCCGTGAGGGCAGCGACGCCGAGCGGGACCACTACGGCGAGAGGTTCGCCCGGTTCCTGTTCAGCGCTCCGGCGCGCACCGGGCTGATGCACGCCGACCCGCACCCGGGGAACTTCCGGCTGATCCCGAACGCCGACGGGACGCCCGGCAAGCTGGGTGTGCTCGACTTCGGCGCCGTGGCCCGGCTTCCCGGCGGGGAGATGCCGGCTGCCATCGGCACCTTGCTGGGCCTGGCCTGCGGCGACGACTACGTCCCGTTCGTCGAAGCCTTGCGGGCCGAGGGCTTCATCCGGGACCGGATCTCGTTGGACCCCGACCTGCTCTACAGCTACCTCAGCCCGCTGGTCGAGCCCGGTCGGGTCGAGGAGTTCACCTTCTCCCGGGCGTGGATCCAGGACCAGTTCGCCCGGCTCAACGACCCGAAGAGCGGCGCCTACACCGTCGCGGTCCGGGTCAACCTGCCGCCGTCCTACCTGCTGATCCACCGCACCTGGGTCGGCGCCGGCGGGGTGCTGAGCCAGCTCGGGTCGACCATCAGGCTGCGTCAGATCCTGGCCGAGACCCTGCCCGGCTTCGCCTGACCCTCCGCGACCGCCCGCTCGCGGGTCAGTGCCCGGAGTGCAGGATCGGGGAGCCCGAGCGCACGCAGGCCTGGTCGACGGTGACCGACGCCGGGTGGACCCCGCGCAGCGCGGACCCGTACGCCGGACCGCGGCCGGCCTCGCGAAGGTCGCGCGCCGCCTGCAGCAACGGGGCGACCGCATCCCGGCTCTCCTGGTCCCCCGCCGCGGTGATGCGTTCGAGCTCGACCACGAAGGCAGCCTGGGACTCGACGTTCGAGACCACCAGACCGTCCAGCGCCTGGTGCACCTCGGGGCAGATCCGGGTCAGCCCGACCGACGGCACCGCGGCCTGCTGAGTGCCGCACGCGCTGCTCAGCGCCAGGGCGGCAGCCACCACGATCACCCGCATGAGCAGCAACCTAGCGTGACAAAGGCCGGGTGGCCGACGAACTGTCGTCGGCCACCCGGCCCTGGTGTTTCCCGCGATCGAAACGAGAAAGGGTTCAGATCACGCGGGCGAGCGCAAGTCGTGCTTGCGCCGCCGTGCGCTCGGCTCTGCGCGTGAGGCGCTCGGCTCTGCGGGTCAACCGGTTGGCAGTGGCGAGGCTGGCGTACTGCCTCTCCTTCTGCGCTCGGTCCAGGCGCGCGCTCACGTGAGCGCGGGCCAGGTCTTCTCCGATGAGGCTCATCGGCGTGCTCCGTTCGGCTAGTCGGTTCATGCGGCAACCGGGTTCTTGCGCGGCCGGCCGCGCGGGCGCTTGCGGGCGATCACTGCTCCGGAGAGGAACAGCTCACCGCCCCAGACTCCCCAGGGCTCGCGCCGCTCGAGTGCCCCGGCGAGGCACTCCAGGCGCACCGGGCAGGACTGGCACAGGGACTTGGCCAGCTCCACGTCGGTCGGCGACTCGGCGAAGAACAGCTCCGCCTCGTTCACCCGGCACGGCAGCTGTTCCTCGTCGGGTCCTGCTGGGTCGAGAACGCTGATACTCATGCGTTCACCTCTTTCTTCTTCACATCGATCGCTGCTGAAACTGAGAACTGGGTTTCTCGGGAATGACGAAGGCCGCGGATCCCTGGTCTGGGATTCCGCGGCCTTGGAGGTGCCGGTCAATGAGTGTGAACTCAGGTGACGGGTGGACTCCAAGGCTGGGGGCCCTTGACCATGGCCTTGACGGCCTTCATGGCTGCTGCGTGGTGCGTCGTCGTTGCACCGGCAAACCGGGAGGCGCGCACGACGAAGCTCGACGGGGATACGTTCGCCGTCTGCCAGGACTGATTGAGCGTCTGCTGGATCTTCATGAGTCGTGCACCTCCTTCAACGGGTCGAAATCTGTGGGCAGAGACAAGGTACGCCCGGGTTCCGTAAGGGCGCAAATCATTTAACGACGGCTCAGCGCCCGAGGACGTCGAGCAGCTCCTCGGCGTACTTCTCGACCTTCGCCGGGCCGATCCCCTTGATCCCGGACAGCGCACCGCGGTCGGCCGGCCGGACCTCCGCGAGCGCTTCGAGGGTCGCGTCGGAGAAGACCACGTAGGCCGGCACCTCGTCGGCCTCGGCCCGTTGCTTGCGCCAGGCGCGCAACGACTCGAAGAGCTCCTCGTCGTACGGGATCGGGCAGTCGTTGCAGAACCCGCGGTTGCGTTCCTTCGAGCTCGCCAGCGGCTGCTGGCAGAGCTTGCACATGGCTGCTTTGCCGCGTTTGCGGGCGGTGCTCGCCCGGGCCGCCTCGGGCCGGTCGAGGACCGAGGCCGGACGCAGCCCGGAGAGGAACCGTGACGGCTTGCGACGGGCCTGTCCCCCGGGGTTGCGGGCCAGCGACCAGGAGAGCATCAGGTGCTTGCGTGCCCGGGTGACGCCGACGTACAGCAGCCGGCGCTCCTCCTCGACCGCAGCGGGGGTGTCGGCGTAGGTGATCGGCATCGAGCCCTCCTGCATGCCGGCCAGGAACACCGCATCCCACTCGAGGCCCTTCGCCGTGTGCAGGGTCGCCAGGGTGACGCCTTCGGCAACCGGCGCGTGCTGCTCGTGCGCCCGACGGTCCAGCTCGGCGACGAAGCCCTCCAGGGTCGGCGCGAGCTCGACCGTCGCGTACTCCTCGGCCTGGGAGACCAGCGCCATCAGCGACTCCCACCGGTCACGGGCCTGGCCCCGGGCGGCCGGGGCCTCGGTCGACCACCCCATGCCCGCGAGAACCGCGGAGACCTGGTCGAGCATCCCCTCACGAGCAGCCTCCCCGGCGCGGAGACTGGCCCGCAGCAGAGCCAGTGCCTGGCGCACCTCGGGTCGCTCGAAGAACCGGGCCGCACCACGGACGACGTACGGGATCCGGCGCGCGGTCAGTGCCTCCTCGAACTGCTCGGACTGCGCGTTGATCCGGAAGAGCACCGCCATCTCCCGCAACGGGACACCGGCCGCCTGGAGCCGGGCCACCTCGGCGGCGACCGCGTCCGCCTCGGCGACCTCGTCGGCCGACTCCTGCCAGGTGATCTCGGCCCCGGCCGGCTGCTGGGCGCGCAGCTGCACCGCGCCGGTGGCAGTCCCGGCGAGGAGGCTGTTGGCGGCAGCGATCACCTGCGGCGTCGACCGGTAGTTGCGGACCAGCTCGACGTTGGTCGTGCCGGGGTACTTCTTGGCGAAGTCGGTCAGGTACGACGCCCGGGCCCCCGCGAAGGAGTAGATCGTCTGCGCCGGGTCGCCGACCACGCAGAGCTCGTTGCGGCCGCCCAGCCAGAGCTCGAGCAGCGCCGACTGGATCGGGCTGACGTCCTGGAACTCGTCGACGACGAACCACTTGTACTGCGAGCGCACCGACGCGGCGACCCGGTCGTCCTCGCTCAACAGGGCCGCGCCGATCAGGAGGACGTCCTCCATGTCCATCCGGCCCTGCTCGCGCTTGAGCTCCTCGTACGTCGAGAACACGTGGGCGACCTCGCCGTGGCTCAGGCCGCTCACCTCGCGGCCGTGCCGCGGGGCGAGCTGCTCGTAGTCGTCGGGCCGGACGTTGGTCACCTTGGACCACTCGATCTCGCTGGCCAGGTCGCGGAGCCGGGCCTGGTCGACCTCGAGCCGGTTGCGGCGGGCCGCTCCGGCCACGATCGGGATCTTCGAGGCGGTCAGCTCCGGCGGCTCGCCGCCGTAGACCTTGGGCCAGAAGTAGCGGACCTGGCGCAGCGCGGCGGCGTGGAAGGTGCGGGCCTGGACACCGGGGGCGCCCAAGGACCGCAACCGGGTGCGCATCTCGCCGGCCGCGCGCGCCGTGAAGGTGACCGCGAGCACCTCCGACGGGTTGTAGACCCCCGTCGCGACGCCGTACGCGATCCGGTGGGTGATCGCCCGGGTCTTGCCGGTGCCGGCCCCGGCGAGCACCCGGACCGGACCACGGAGCGCCTCGGCCACCTGCCGCTGCTCGGGGTCGAGCGCTTCGAGAAGGCGTTCGGCACTCACGGGTTGGTCACCTCAGGTCTGGTCGGTAGGCAAGCAGCCTAGTTGGGGCCACGGACAACGACCGCAGCTGACCGGGGTCGAGCCGGGAATGGTCGCAGCCGGATCGCTGTTGGCGAAGGTGTGAACGACACCAACGACGCGCGCTTCGTCATGTACTCCACCACCTGGTGCGGCTACTGCCACCGGCTGAAGTCCCAGCTCAACCGCGAAGGCATCGAGTTCGAGGTCATCGACATGGAGCAGACGCCGGGTGCGGTGGACGTCGTGATGAAGGTCAACAACGGCAACCAGACGGTCCCGACCCTGGTCTACTCCGACGGTACGGCGCAGACGAACCCGTCGGTCGCCCAGGTGAAGGCCAAGCTCGCGTCACTGGCCGGCTAGGACCGTCCGAGGCCCTATCGTCTGAGACGTGACCAGGACACGCGCTCGCGGGATCGATGCGCTGCGCGTCCTGGGGATGCTCGCCATCGTCGCGGGCCACCTGTGGACCTTCGCACCGTGGGTCCGGCCCTGGCTGTTCACCTGGCACGTGCCGTTGTTCTTCGTGCTGGTCGGCCTGTTCTGGTCCCCGACGCGGACGGTTCTCGCCGAGGTCCGGTTCCGCGCCCTGACCCTGCTGGTCCCGTTCGTGTTGTGGGCCGTGATCCTGATCGCGACCGGGCCGCGCGACCTGTGGTCCCAGCAGCTGGACGACTTCACCCGAGCCACCTGGTCGACAGGGTCCTACCAGACCCCGTTCTGGGCCTTCTGGTTCCTGCCCGCACTGTTCTGGGGCGCTGTCTGGTTCCGGATCGCCGGTCTGCTCCCCCTGGCGATGCGCGCCGTCGCCCTCGTCGGTGCCGCGGTGGTGGTCGCCCAGGTCCCCGCAGTCGGGGATCACACGCCGCTCCTCGCTGCACAGGGCCTGATCTGCGCCCTGTGGATCTTCGCCGGAGAGCTCCTGGGGCGGGCACGGCAGTTCTGGCGGGCGGACCCGAACCGACGATTGCTGGCCGCAGCCGGCGGTCTCGCGCTCCTGGTCGTTGCGGCCATCTTCGTCGACTCCTCCCGCGGCACCGATCGCGTCCTCGCTCTCGACCTCCGCGCCAGCTACCTCGGCAGCGACCCGCTGGTCTCGGTGACCCTGTCCCTGGTCGTCTGCGCGTCTCTGGTCATGGTCTTCGACTGGGTCCCCGACCCTGCGCTGCCCGCGGTGATCCACGACCTCGCCCGCGGCTCCCTGGTGGTGATGGTCGTGCACGTCGCTGTGATCGACTGGATCTCCGGGCTCGCCGCTCCGTCGGTTCGCCTGCTGGCGGTCGTCGCGGCGGCGTCGTGGGGTGTCGCCCTGGTCCTGACCTCGATGAACCGGACCTCCTGGCTCACCGGTGCAGCGCCCAAACAAGGGCCCCGCTCCCTAGACTCGTCCCGTGCTGGACGCCGAGACCGAACCCTTCGCTGAGCCGGTTCGGGCCAGCACGCCCCGGCTGGGTCGGACCGGACTCGCCGCCGTTGTCGTCCCGGCCGCGGTGTCGTTGCTGTTCAGCCTGTCCTTCTTGCTACGCCCCGGTCTCCTGACCGGCGCCCGGAACCGTTGGGACGGGTACGACGACGGGGTCTACCTGGGCGCGGCGATCCGCCTGGTCCACGGTGACCTCCCGTACCGCGACTTCGCCTTCCTGCACCCACCAGGGATCTCGTTGCTGCTGGCCCCCTTCGCAGCAGTCGGCGAGGTGACCTCCGGAACCACCGCGCTCGCGCTCGCCCGTCTGGCCACGGTCCTGGTCATCGCCGTGAACGTCGCGCTGGCTGCGCTGGCCGTACGCCACCGCGGGACGGTGGCGATGGCGACGGCCGGGACGGTCCTGGCCTGCTACCCGTTGGCCATCACGACAGCGAACACGGTCCGCCTGGAACCGTTCCTCATCTTCTTCTGCCTGCTCGGGGTGACGCTCCTCTTCGAGGACGGTCGGATCGCCCCAGGACGCCGTACCTTCTGGGCCGGGGTCGCTCTCGGATTCGCCGGAACGATCAAGGTGTGGGCCGTCCTGCCCCTGCTGCCGGTCGTCGTTCTCTGCGTCCTGCGCGGCTGGCGGCCGACCGCGACCTTGGCCCGGGGAGGGGTGCTCGGCTTCGGGCTGCCCGTGCTCCCCTTCTTCCTGGCGGCGCCCTCGGAGTTCGTCCGCGACGTCATCGGCGCCCAGCTGGGGCGGGTCGTGCCACCGGACCTGTACCCGGTGAAGTTGCGGCTCTCCTACCTCACCGGCACGTTCGGGATCCCGGACCTGTCCGATGCGGCGGGGGCCGCGACCGTCGTCAGCGCAGGCGTGGCCGTCCTGCTCGGTGCCGGATACCTGGTGGCACGACCCACCCTGCGACCAGCCGACCTGGTAGCGCCGCTGTCCGCTGCGGTCGTGGTGCTCGCTCTGCTCAAGTCGCCGAGCATCTACCCGCACTACGCGTCGTTCGCAGCGCCCTACCTGGCGATGACGCTGGGGATCGCACTCTCCGCCCTGCTCGGCCCGGTACTCGCGCGCGCCAACGGCCTGTGGGCACCGCCGGTTGCCCTGGTCTCGGTGGCCGTCCTCCTGGGGGCGGTCGGGCTCGACCAGCAGTCGGCCTTCTCCCAGCGGTACCAGGACGAGACGAACCCGCCACTGACGAGCAGCGCGGCCGTCATCCCCCGGGGGGCGTGCGTCCTGTCCGACCAGCCGATGCAGCTGATCGTGACCGACCGCCTCGCCGGGGACGGGAGCTGTCCGGACGAGGTAGACCTGTTCGGCGTCTGGCTGGTCCGCAACCAGGGCCGGGAGCCGTCGTTCGACGGACCGATCACGACCTCGTTCGCGGCCTCGTTCGCCCGGGACCTGGCCCGGGTCGACTACCTCTGGGTGGTCGCTCGCCGCTCCAGCTTCGTCCCCTGGTCCCCCGCGCTCGGGGTCTGGTTCGACAGCCAGTTCCGCGTCGTGCACGAAGAGCGTCGGGCGGTGATCTACCAGCGGACCGGAGACGTACCGCCGCCGCCGGCCTCGCTGCTGGCGCGCAACCTCTCCGCCGGTGAGCTGGTGGCCCAGGGGTTGCAGCTCGAGCGGCTGGGCGACGTCACCAACGCCCTGACCGCCTACCGGGCGGCACTGGTCGTCGATGCGGAGGACCCGGTCGCGAACTTCGACGTCGGTCACCTGCTGCAAGACCGCGGGGACGTCGACGGCGCCCGGACGTCCTACCTCCGAGCTGTCGACAGTGACCCCCGGTTCGTCCCGGCGCTCTACAACCTCGGCGTCCTCGAGACCGAGAAGAACCCGGAGGCCGCGATCGAGTGGTTCCGTCGGGCGCTGAAGGTGGAGCCGGGCAAGGCGTCGGCCCTCCTGAACCTCGGGGTCCTCCTGTCCCGTTCCGGGGACGCCGCCGAGGGCAGCGAGCTGATCGAGCGGGCACTCGTGCTCGACCCGGGCCTGCGCTCGTCGGTGCCCGACGACCTCACCCGGTGACGGTCCGGCTCACCACTGCCCGGGGAGCGCCTCGCCGTACCAGTGCTCGATCAGGGATCGCGAGATCGAGATCCCACCAGGCAGCAACAAGGTCCCGGCCTCGGCCTCGGCCTTCATCTGCTCGCGGGTGAACCAGCGGGCGTCCTCGATCTCCTCGCCATCGACCGAGATGTCCACCGAGGTGGCCTTGGCCAGGCAGCCGATCATCAGGCTCCGGGGCAGCGGCCACGGCTGGGAGCCGAAGTACTCGACCTCACCGACGCCGATGCCGGACTCCTCCAGCACCTCGCGGCGGACGGCTTGCTCGATCGACTCACCGGGCTCGACGAAGCCGGCGAGCGTGGAGTACCGGCCCGGCGGCCAGGACGGGTGCCGACCCAGCAGGCAGCGGTCGTCGGGGGCCTCGCCGTCGGTGACGACCATGATCACCGCCGGATCGGTGCGCGGGAACTCCTCACGGCCGCAGTCGGTGCAACGCAGCACGTGTCCCAGGTGCATCACCTCGTAGCTGCCGCCACAACGGACGCAGTGCCGGGTCGCCCAGATCCACTCGGCGATACCGATGGCGTGGACCACCAGGGCCGCCTCGTCCTCGGTGACCGCGAGGACCAGGCCGCGCAGCGGCACCCAGTCGGGGCCGGCGTTCACCGAGTCGGTGATCACGGCGAACGAGACCACCCCGTCACGCTCGCCGAGCAGGACCCGGGTGCCCTCGGGTGCCTGCGCCGGGGAGACCCAGGCGTAGGACCCGTCGACGAGCTGGATCCGGGTGCCCGCGACGACCAGCACCCGGGTGGCGTCGCTGGCCCAGACCTCGGCCAACCAGTCCTCGTCGGTACGGCGGTGGCCGATCCGGTCGTGCGGGTAGCTGGAGAACGCGATCGGCGTGGTGCTCGCTGTCATCGGGCCAGCCAATCAGTAAATGCCTCGGTGTTGTACGGCCGCCCGAGAAACTCCTCCACCAACGCAGCAGCGTCGGCCGACCCGCCAGCGGCTAGGACCAGGTCGCGGTAGCGGGCCGCCTGCCCGGGCTCGAAGAGGTCCTCGGGGTCGAAGGCGCTGAACAGGTCCTTGGCGATCACCAGCGACCAGAAGTAGGTGTAGTACGCCGACGTGTAGCCGTCGAGATGGCCGAACCCGGCATGGAAGTGCGATCCGGGGATCGGCGCGATCAGGTTGTACTGCCGGTGCAGCTCGAACAGCCTGGCAGTCAGGTCGGTCGGGACTTCCTGGTGGAACCGGTAGGAGACGGCGGCGTAGAACATCTGGGTGCGCGCCAGCAGGCCCTTGCCGAACTCGTCCGCGGCCCGCATCTTGTCGACCAGCTCGGTCGGGATCGGGGTGCCGGCCGCATCGGTGGCGAACATCTGCAGCACCCGGGCGTCCCAGGCCCACTCCTCCAGCATCTGCGAGGGCGCCTCCACGAAGTCCCACTCGGTGGCGACGCCGGAGAACCGAACCCAGTCGTGGCGGCCCGCGAGCACGTGGTGCATCAGGTGGCCGAACTCGTGGAAGAGGGTGACGACCTCGGCGTGGTCCATCAGGCCGCGCGGGAAGTTGCAGACCAGCACCCCTTCGGGCAGCTGCCGGTCGCGCACCCCGGGCACCAGGTCGAACTGGGCGGCGTGGTTGTACTTGCGCTCGCGCGGGTGCAGGTCCAGGTGGATCCGTCCGAGGAGCTCGCCGTCGAGGTGGACGTCGTAGGTGGTGACGTCGGGGTGCCAGGTGGGTGCCGCCACGGGTACGTAGGTCAGCCCGAAGAGCCGGGCGGTGACGTCGAGCAGCCCCTGGTGGACGCGGCCGAAGTCGAAGTACCGGCGTACCGCCTGGGCGTCCACGCCGTACTGCTCGCGCTTGACGGCCTCGAAGCAGTACCGCCAGTTCGACTGGTCGATCTCCTCGATCCCGTCCCGCGCCCCGCGCTCGGCCAGGATCGCGAGGTCGCGGCGACCAGCGGTCTCGGAGTCCGCCGCGATCCGGTCGATGAAATCGGCGATGGCCGGGCCGCTGCCGATCATCTTGACCTCGGCGTCGAAGGCCGGCCAGTCCGGGTAGCCGAGCAGCTGGGCCTTGTCACGGCGCAGCGCCAGCAGGTCGGCGAGGACGCCCTCGTTCTCCGGCCAGGCCAGGTTGAAGTACTCGTTCGCCACGGCTCGTCGTGCGTCCGGGTCGGTACTGAAGGTGAGGAACGGGTGCACGTCGGGGTACTCGGTGGTGATGGTCACCCGACCGTTCTCGTCGACGGGATGGTCGGCGACGAAGTCAGCCGGGAGCCCTGCCAGCGACGCGGGGTCGACCTCGATGCTGCGTCGGCCGTCGCGGATGTTCCGGCCGAAGGCCTGGCTGAGCTCGGTCTGGCGCTCGTTGAGGATGCGGAGCTCGGTGCGGGTGGCCTCGTCCCGGTCGACCCCGGCCCTCCGGAAGCTCCGCAGGGCGTCGGCAAGCACGCGCCGGGCGGGACCGTCGAGGTCCTCGGGAGCCAGTGCGCTCAGCTGGTCGAACACCTCCCGGTCCATCATCAGCTCGCTGCTGAACCGGCGCACCTCGACCTCGATCGCCTCGGCGAGATCGATGATCGCGGGATCGGGGTGGACCGAGGAGAGCAGCCCGGTGACAGCCGACGCGTTGCCGATCGAGATCGCGGCATCGTTCCAGCACTGGAGGACCGCGACCCCGGACGTCGTCTTGAGCCGCGCGACGTGGCTCTCCGCGTCGGCCAGCGAACCGCGCGACCGTTGCTCGAGCCAGCCGGCCCAGTCCTCGGTACCGGCGGGGAACGCGAGCAGCTCAGTCGGTTGCATGCGCCGAGGCTAGTCGGTGCCGACCTCACCGTCCGACCTCGCGGGCGGTCACGACCAGGTTGGCCGTGTAGTGGAACCCGCCTCCGGCGGTACTCACCCGGTGGGCGCAGGTGACCAGGTGCAGCAGGTGCGGGCCGGTGACCCGGAAGAGCCGGGCCGGTACGCCGCGGTTGCGCGGGTAGCGATGGATCGCGGTCACCACGAACCGGTGCCGGTCACCGCGGACGCCGCTCCAGGTGATCACCGTGCCGGGCCGCACCTCCCGCAACCGACTGAGGGCACCGGGCCGGTCGTGGGAGTCCGAGACGTGGCCGGACAGGACGCTGCTCCCGATCCGGTCGCCCACGGCAGCCGTCGTCCGCAGCCAGCCGATCCGGGTCGGGTTGTCCGGGAGGGCCATCACCCCGCCGTCCAGGCCGACCGCGTCGACCGGAGCGACGATCCGCAGGCTCGGAACCCGGAGAGTCCCGGCCGTGCTGCCACGCCTGGCGACCGTCGCGCCGGCGGGGGCTTGGTAGTTCCGGGCCAGGTACTGCGGTTGAGCGCGGGCCGTCGGCACATCCGGGGACAGATTCGAGGGCAGCACGGGCCCGACCCGGGCAGCGGGTGCGGCCGGTCGCTCGACGGACGAAGCGGTCGGCGTCGGTGCCTCGGTGGCGGACGGGCCGCACGCCGTCACCAGCAGGATCAGGCCGGCCAGGGCGGTGCGCCCGATCACGACCTCGCTCCACGGTGGCCGAACGAGACCGGCCCGGAGGGGATCTCCGGGACGAACGGGATCACCGGTCGGGTGACCAGCGCCGTCTCCGTCACGAGCCCCGGAGGTGATTCCGCCCCCGTCGTGGTCTCGGTGGCGGCCAGGCTCTCGGTGTAGGTGACGCACCCCGGGACCCGCAGCACCGAAGGCCGGGTGAGATAGCGCCCGTTGCCGGTCGCCGTGAAGCTGCCCTGGTCGAGCACCCGGGCGTTGCTCCAGTCGAGCCCGGCGCACGACCCTGCCCGGGGAGCGAGCGGGCCGAGCAGCGACCAGCGGACAACAACCCGGTCGGTGGCGGCGAGTCCGGAGAGCACGACGGTGTCGCGGACCGGCTGACCCACCTGCGCCCGTTGGGCGGAGATCACGGTGCGGACCAGAGGCGTCCTGGCCACCACCTGGGTGGTCTCCTCGACGAGACCGCACGGTGTCGTGACCGGGTTGGTCCGCCGGTCACCGGGGAGGGTCTCGGTCCAGACGTAGTAGCCGGGCTCGGTGACCATCACCGTCGGCGTCCGGTACTCGCCGTTGCCCGCGACGGCAAGGACCACCGACCCCGTGAGCCTGTCGGAGGTGCAGGAGGTCGCCCCGGGCTGCTGGTCGTACGGGCCGTAGAGGTGCGCGGTGACGGTCTGGTCGTACCCGGCCGGCAGCTGGCTCACGGTCACGAGGTCGTGCAGCGCGGCCCCGGGGGCGGCCTGCTGGTGCGAGGCGGTGGTCCGCACCTCCGGCGTGCCCTTGACGATGACAGCGCTGGCCTGGACGCGGGCAGTCATCGCGCTGCGCTCGGCGATCCAGCCTCGTTGGACGCCGCGGTCGGCAGCGGTGCCACCGCCGTGGGTGTGCCACCCGCCTACCCGGTAGATCTGCCCGTCGGCCGCGGGTCCGCTCGCGGTGGCCGTCACGGTGAACTCACCGACGTCGCGCGGGGTGACGTCGACCGGGACCGAGCTCGTCGCGGTCGTCGTCACCCGCGGGCAGGTGACCGGTCCGGTGCAGGTGAACCGGACCCGGACACCGGGCACCAGGCGACCTGCGGCCGAGAGGACCGCCAGGGCGTAGCGCCGGGAGGTGCCGAGCTCGACGGGGCCGGTGCGGGTCGCGCGGAGGGTCAGACGGTAGCCGCCGCGGTAGCGCGACGCCTCCGACCACATCGACTGCGCCTGGGCCATGATCGCTCCGCCGAGTCCACCGACCGGAGGCCGCACCCGCTCCCCGACCTTGAGACCGCGGGGGTACACGACGGTGCCATCGGGCCGGACCCCGTCGGACATCAGCTCCCGGATGATCAGGGCGATCGCCGCGTCGCGGGTGTCGCTCCCGGTCGAGCCGTCGGCCGCCCAGGTGGAGACGAGGTAGTTCAGTGCAGCAACCTCGGCGTCGCCAATCCTCCGGCCGAGCTGGTTGACCAGACCCTGGGTGGACGTGATGGTCGGACGTCCGGCGATCCGGGAGTCGTACAGGTAGTCGATGCAGAAGAACACCCGGCCGTTGCTCGCCCGGTACGAGCCGATCCAGGTGAACGCCGTGCCCGAACGTGCCTGGTAGCGCAGGCAGGCCCCGCGGACCAGGTTCGGGTCGAGGCGGCGACAGTGGCTGTCGGCGACGACGACTGCAGCGTCGGCTGACGGGAGCCTGCCGCTGGAGATCGGGGCGACCACGAGGGCCCCGAGCAGCAGGAGCAGAGCACAGAGGTTTCGTACGACGGCGATCACGACGCGTCCTTCCGGTCCGGTGACTTCGAGGAGTCACCGTCACCGACGTCGGTGGGACCGTGGGTCGTCGACCGGACGGGCTGTGGAAACCAGCCGGCCCGACGGCTGCTGTGGACGGAGCCTGTTACCCGAGCTTCCGGACGCTGAAGTCCAGGTTCTGCGCGATCCGGGCACGCTGCTCGTCCGGAAGGAGCGCGGAGGCGAGGAGCTCCTCGCAGACCTGCTTCGAGGTCTGGTAGTCCCCGACCCAGTAGCTGGCGATCGCGTACTCGTCCCGGGCGCGCCACCGGTAGGTGGCCTCGTCGATGAACAGCACGTCGTCGGGACGCGGGATCTCCACGGCTCTGCGAGCGAAGATCAGCCCCAGCGCGTACCGCTCGCCGTTCTCGCGATGGTAGCGGGCCAGGTGCATCAGCGGCTCCGCGCGCGTCGGACGCAGCTCGTAGGCCTCCAGGTACGCCTCGACCACGCTCGAGTAGCTGCGCCCCAGACGCTCGGTGAGCAGCGCGACCTGGAACTTCGCGTACCAGACCTCCTCGACCCAACCGCCCATCTCGACCCGGCGCTGGTAGGTCCGCAGCGCCTTCGCGAAGTCCCCGGAGTCGCGGTAGCTCTGCGCCAGGTAGAAGACGTACCGGGAGTTGTCGTGGTCGGTGGCCAGCGCCTTGACCAGCAGATCGATGTCGCGCTCGTACTTGACCGCACGGCTCGACCCGGCCGCGTGGTCGACGTACGAGGCGCCGTGGAGCAACGAGTGCGGCAGGGTGCCGGCGGAGAGGACCTCGTGGGTGACGCCGACGTACCGACCGGGCTCGTCGCGGCGCAGCAGGCGCACGTTCTGGTAGCCGAGCTCGCTGCTGACCGAGTACTGCATCAGGTTGTAGACCGGCTCGGTCAGGTCTCCGGGGAACTCGTCACCCTCGACCTGCAGCTCCATGTCGGCGTCGCAGAACAAGACGTAGTCGAAGTCCAGGCTGCTGGCGCGGGCTGCGTCGAGCGCCTCGTTACGTGCCTGCTCGAAGTTCTCGAACGTGGTGTGCACGACCTCCCCGGGGATGCCGTGCTCGGCGAAGACCCGGGTGATCAGCGCGGGGGTCCCGTCGGTCGAGCCGGTGTCGCAGATGACGTAGCAGGCGATGTGGGGGGCCGCTGCCTGCAGCGCCCGCTCGATGATCGACGCCTCGTCCTTGACGATCATGTTGAGGCAGAGCTTGGGTCGCACGGCGCTCCTCAGGCGTACTCGACGGTGAAGCCGACCCGGCGGACCTCGGTCCCGTCGACCTGGGCGACCAGGACGTAGCGGCCGAGGGCACTGAACGGGACGCCCTGGAACGTGTACGCGAACGCGATCAGCTGGTCGTCGGTCGGCACCTGCTCGCCGGCCTGGAGCACCAGGTCGCCGCCGACGACGCGGGTCTCGGTCTGACCGAAGCCGGCGATCCACGGCGAGCTGCCGTCCTCGTGCAGGACCCGGAAGGTCACCGTGTGGTTGATCATCGCTTCGGTCGGGGTCAGCGACAGGACGCCGCCGAGCGCGAAGGTAGCCAGGAACGGCTCCGCACTTCCGGCCGGCACCCGCATCCGGTCGATGCCCGCGCCGGAGACGAACAACTTGTCGCCGGACACCTGGGCGTAGTCACAGAGCATCAGGTCGATGTGCATCGGTTCTCCATCGTGTGGGGTGGCGGTCACAGCCTAGGCGGGCCGTACGCCGATCTGCTGGCTTTGCCCAGGGACGGCGAAGGGCCCGACCCGGAGGTCGGACCCTTCGCGCGTGTGGTGCTGGTGGTCAGCTTGCGCAGATGGCGTAAGCCTGGATGGTGTAGATGCCCTGCGCCTGGTTCGATGCAGCCTGCACGGCCCGTGCCGTCCAGATGCCCGCCGTTCCCGGAGTGCTCGCGTAGTTCTCCGAGACGACGGCGTTGGCGGCACCGTTGGTCAGCCTGTAACCGCCGCCGACCAACTTAGTTCCAGCCGTGCATTGCGCCGTGGATGTGACGGTCCCACCAGCGTTGGTCGCGGCCGCCGCACCGGTGACCTGGGTGACCGTGTTGATCCCGGCGCCGGTGGCACCTGTCGCACCCGTCGCGCCGGTCGCACCCTGCAGGCCCTGCGGACCCTGAGGACCGGTCGCACCCGTGGCGCCGGTCGCACCGTTGGTTCCGTTGGTACCAGCCGCACCCGTGGCACCGGTCGCACCGGTGGCACCGGTCGGACCCGTCGGCCCGGTGGCACCCGCCGCGCCGGCCGGACCAACTGCTCCGGTCGCGCCGTCGGCACCCGTGGCACCGGTTGCGCCCGTGGCACCCGTCGCACCGGTCGGACCAGTCACACCGGCCGGACCAGCCGGACCCTGCGGACCGGTCGCACCCGTCGCACCCGTCGCACCAGTCGCACCGGTAGCACCCGTCGCACCATCAGTGCCGGTGGCGCCCGTAGAACCGGTAGCTCCGTCGACACCGTTCGTGCCGTTGGTCCCGTCAGCACCCGAGGCGCCGGTCGCGCCCGTCGCACCCGTAGCACCGGTAGCTCCGTCGACACCGTTCGTGCCGTTGGTCCCGTCAGCACCCGAGGCGCCGGTGGCACCCGTTGCTCCGGTGTCACCAGTCGGACCCGTCGGGCCAGTCGCACCCGTCGGGCCGGCCGGACCGACCGGGCCAGTGTCACCCGTCGCACCGGTAGCACCCGTCGCACCGTCAGCGCCCGTGGCACCAGTGGCACCCGTGGCACCGGTCGCGCCGTCAGCGCCGGTGGCACCCGTGGCACCGGTAGCTCCGTCGACACCGTTCGTGCCGTTGATGCCATCAGCACCCGAGGCGCCCGTCGCACCCGTGGCACCCGTCGCGCCATCCGCGCCGGTGGCACCCGTGGCACCGGTAGCTCCGTCGACACCATTCGTGCCGTTGATCCCGTCAGCACCCGAGGCACCGGTCGCGCCCGTGGCACCGTCGGCACCGGTCGCGCCGGTGGCACCCGTAGCTCCGGTGTCACCAGTCGGACCCGTCGGGCCAGTCGCACCCGTCGGGCCGGCCGGACCGACCGGGCCAGTGTCACCCGTCGCACCGGTAGCACCCGTCGCACCGTCAGCGCCCGTGGCGCCGGTGGCACCCGTGGCACCGGTAGCTCCGTCGACACCGTTCGTGCCGTTGGTTCCGTCCGCACCCGAGGCGCCAGTCGCACCAGTGGCACCGGTCGCACCATCAGCGCCGGTGGCACCCGTAGCTCCGGTGTCACCAGTCGGACCGGTCGGGCCAGTGGCACCCGTCGGGCCGGCCGGACCCACTGGGCCAGTGTCACCCGTCGCACCGGTCGCGCCCGTCGCACCGTCGGCACCCGTAGCACCGTCAGCACCCGTGGCACCGGTAGCACCCGTCGCGCCGTCAGCACCAGTGGCACCCGTCGCGCCGTCAGCACCCGTGGCACCCGTCGCACCGTCAGCACCCGTCGCGCCGTCAGCGCCGGTCGCGCCCGTGGCACCGGTCGCGCCGTCAGCACCCGTAGCTCCGGTGTCACCAGTCGGACCCGTCGGGCCAGTCGCACCCGTCGGGCCGGCAGGACCCACCGGGCCAGTGTCACCCGTCGCACCGGTAGCACCCGTCGCACCGTCAGCGCCCGTGGCACCGGTCGCTCCGTCAGCACCCGTGGCACCCGTCGCACCGTCAGCACCCGTGGCACCCGTCGCGCCGGTCGCACCTTCAGCACCCGTCGCGCCGGTCGCACCGTCAGCACCCGTGGCACCCGTCGCGCCGGTCGCGCCGTCAGCACCCGTGGCACCCGTCGCACCGTCAGCACCAGTGGCACCCGTCGCACCGTCAGCGCCGGTCGCGCCGTCAGCACCCGTAGCTCCGGTGTCACCAGTCGGACCCGTCGGGCCAGTCGCACCGGTCGGGCCGGCAGGACCCACCGGGCCAGTGTCACCCGTCGCACCCGTCGCACCCGTGGCGCCGGTCGCGCCGGTCGCGCCGGTCGCGCCGTTCAGACCGTTGGCACCAGTCGCACCCGTGGCCCCGGTCGCACCGTCGGCGCCGTTCGTTCCGTTGGCGCCGGTCGCACCCGTTGCACCCGTGGCACCCGTGGCACCCGTGGCGCCAGTCGCACCGTTCGTTCCGTTGGCGCCCGTCGCACCGGTAGCACCCGTGGCCCCGGTCGCACCGTCGGTGCCGTTCGTTCCGTTCGTGCCCGTCGCACCGGTGGAGCCAGTTGCACCCGTCGCGCCGGTAGCACCCGTGGCGCCGGTCGCACCGTCGGTGCCATTAGTTCCGTTCGTGCCCGTGGCGCCGGTCGCACCCGTGGCGCCGGTCGCACCGGTCGGCCCAGTCGGCCCGGTCGCACCCGTGGGGCCAGCCGGCCCGGCCACACCCGTCGCACCGGTAGCGCCGGTAGCACCAGTAGCTCCGGTCGGGCCCGTGGGCCCCGTGGCGCCGGTAGCGCCAGCCGGTCCGGTCGCACCCGTGGCGCCGGTGGCGCCCGTGCTGTTCCAGCTGATCCGGATCTCACCGTTCTTGCACACGGTGGTCTCATCGACGATGCGGACATCGCCCTTGAAGTAGGGGACACCCGGAACCGGAGGGTTTTCCTTCCAGTAGCAGGCGTAGATCGTTCCATCCGGAGAGGGGATGACGGCCTGGGCCGCAGTGCTCCCGAAGACCGCCATGGTCGACAGGGCCATCGTCATCACGATGGTCTTCTGGGTCTTCTTGAACGTCATCACTCATACCTCCGAATAGCGAGGCTGGAAAGACCCGTGCACAGGCCCCCACGCCCCAGTGAAATCCCGCTCACCTTAGGTGGTGATTTTTAACGAGCCACGCCGTGCGATCGGTCGGCCTAGACCAGCTCCCAGGACACGCCGAAAGGCCGTAACCAGGCGCGCTTTCCCACGTACGGGACAGATCTGGACATACCACCTCTACCGGTCAGACGCCGGCGGAGACGGAGTTCAGCGAACGGCGAAGGTGTCGAGCGCGCGGGCACAGGCCGCGTCGATCGCCGCACGTTCGGCGTTCGACTCGCACTCGAGCTGCCACGTCACCTGACCGGCGACGAAGTAGAAGAACTGGGAGTGCAGGGTCTTGTCGCCGAGGATCGTGTCGGCGACGAACTTGACCAGCTCGATCCCGCCGCGGCTCTCGGTGCCCTCGCTGGTGATCGTCAGCCCGGGCACCTTGGTGAGGGCCTCGCGCGAGGACTTCTTCAGCCGGGCCACCGGGTTCGGCTGGTTCGCCAGTCGCTTGACGTTGATCATGTCGTACGGGCCGATGCCGCCGATCCAGACGTAGCCCTGGGGGCCGTCGTTCAGGGCGAAGTTCCCCGGGTACTCGAAGGTGAACGGGATGCCGGGCAGGTCGAACGTCTTGGCCGTCAAAGACCCGGTCGAGGAAGTGCCGTTGTCCTTCTCGTCGTCGTCACGCAGGACGAAGAAGTAGACGAGGCCCACCACGAGAACGAGGACCACAACGAGGGCTGCAACGAGCTGGCCGGTGACCGGTCCAGTGCTCTTCCGCTGATTCACGCGGCAGACGCTACCTCAGCCGTGGGTCAGGACTCATCAATTCGCTGCGCCGCCGTCACCAGACTCTCCAGAGCAGCACGGTCCTCGAGTCCCTCCGGCTCCAACGTCTCACCGGTCCGGACGTAGTGGAAGACCGCACGCACCTGCGCAACGGGCGCGTCGACGAGATCGGCCCACGCCTGCCGGTAGACCGCGAGCTGCAACGGGTCCGACCCGCGTGCGCTTCCGGTCTTCCAGTCCACCACCAGCCACGACCCGTCCGGCTCGGCGTACACCGCATCGATCCGACCCCGGACCACCTGTCCCCCCAGCACCAGGGCGAACGGCGCCTCGACGGCGTACGGCGCCCGGTCGGCGAAGGGGCCGGCCTCGAACGCGGCGATCACCTCGGCCAGGTCGGCATCGTCGGAGATCCCGAGGTCGCCGCGGCCAGGAAGGTCGTCGGGGTCCAGCAGCCCCTGCTGGCCGAACCGGGACTCGACCCAGGTGTGGAACCGGGTGCCGAAGCGGGCCGCCGGTGACGGCGGTCGAGGCATCGGCCGCGCCAGTGCCCGGGCGAACCCGTCCGGGTCGTCGACCAACCTGCGCAAGCCGGTCGCCGCCAGGGTCGCCGGTCGCGGCACCACGATCTCGGTCGCACCGTCGGTCCGTGCTTCGGCCAGCAAGTTGCTGATCTCGGAGTCCCAGTCGGCCACCCGCGCAGCGTCGACCACGTCCAGGCCGTCGTCGTCCAGACCCGCACCGGCGGCCATCGCGTCGCGCACCAGCGCGGCCGCCACCAACCGGCGCTCGGTCTCCGCCGTCCGCTCGACCACCGGCCAGTCGAAGACCGGACGAACCGCGTGCAACGGGTTGGGGGTGCCGTCCTCGGGCTTCTCGGCCCAGGACTCCGGCACCTCGTCCCAGTTCTCCATCACCTCCCGGACCACCACCTGGTACGGCGACGGCCCCAACGGTGTGGCCCGGCTGTCGCGCCACAGGTACGACGACACCGACAGCTCGTGCCGGGCCCGGGTGAAGGCGACGTACCCCAGTCGGAGCTGCTCGATCTCCTCGTGCGCCTTGGCCGCCTCGCGCAGCGCCTTGAGGTCGGCCGGTTCGTAGCCGCGCAGCTGCGGCAGGTCCTGGGCGTCACCGCGCAGGGTCGCCGGCATCACCCAGGAGACCGTCGTCCACTGGCTGCGAGCGGTCGTGTTGGGGAACTTCTGCTCGCAGACACCGACCAGGAAGACGGTGTCCCACTCCAGGCCCTTGGCCCGGTGGACCGTCAGCAGCTTGACCGAGTCCGCCTCCGACGGGGTCGCGACGTCCAGACCGGTGCCCATCTCGTCCTCGGCGTTCAACCACGCCAGCAGCGCCACCAGGGTCACCTGTCCGTCGACGGCCTGGAAGTCCGCGACCGCCTTCACGAACAGGTCGAGGTTGTCGCGCCGGGCCCGGGCCGAGGGCGAGACCGACGAGGCCAGCTCGACGTCGATGCCGGTGACCTCGACGATCCGGCGGATCAGGTCCAGCAACGGCTCGCCGACGTGCCGGCGCAACGACCGCAGCTCGGCGGAGAGCAACGCGAACCGGGCCCGGGCCTCGTCCCCGTACGCCAGCTCACCGGGGTCGTCCAACGCATCGGCCAGCGAGAGCACCTCGGTGGGATCGGCGCCCGCGACCGCTCGGTCGAGCTCCTCGGTGACGCTGAGGACCTCCTCGGGCTTCCGGACCGAACCGGCCAGGTCGCGCGCCCGCTTCCCGAGCAGGGCAAGGTCACGCGGTCCGATCGCCCAACGAGGACCGGACAACAGGGTCAGCAGATCGGCGTTCGCGGTGAGGTCCTGGAGCACCGACAGGGTCGCCACGACCTCGGCAACCTCCGGGAGTCGCAGCAACCCCTTGAGACCGACGATCTCGACCGGGATGTCCGCAGCCGTCAGGGCGTCGAAGACGTCGGCGGCGTGGTCGTTGTCGCGGGTCAGGACGCCGATCTCCTTCCACCCGCGTTCGGCGTTCCAGGCCGACCGGACCGCGCCGACCAACCATGCCAGCTCATCGGCGTACGTCGCGTGGACGCTGGCCCGGACCCGCCCCTCGAGGGCGTCCTCCTTCGGCTCCAACGGGGCGACCCGGTCGGAGCCGGCGTACAACGGTGCCGCCAGGTGGTTGGCGACCTCGAGGATCCGCCGGTCCGAACGCCGGTTCACCACCAACCGGTACGTCGCCGCGCTCGCCTCCTTGCCGGGGAAGAACTGCTCGAAGTTGAGGATGTTCGAGACCGAGGCGCCCCGCCAGCCGTAGATGGCCTGGTTGGGGTCGCCGACCGCCATCACCGGGTGGCCCCCGAACAACGCCGACAGCATCCGGGCCTGGGCTACCGACGTGTCCTGGTACTCGTCGAGCAGGACCACCTTGTACTTCTGGCGTTCCAGCCGACCCACGTCCGGGTGCTCCAGCGCGAGGGTCGCCGCCAACGAGATCTGGTCGGAGAAGTCCATCAGCCCGTACCGGGCCTTGAGCCGCCGGTACCCGGCCACCAGGGCGAGCAGCTCTTCGCGCTCGTCCATCTTGGTCAGCACCTTGGTCAGATCCGCCTTGGCCCGGGCCGCGGCCAGGGCCTCGGTGAAGTGCGGCCGCTCACGCCGCTGGAAGTCCACGACCTCGTCGATCGACACCAGGTGCTCGGCCATCGCGCCGTCCAGGGCGAGCAGGTAGTCGATGGCGTGCGTCGGACTCTCGGTGAGGTGCCGGACCCGGTCGTGGTGGGCGTCGACGGCCCGGGCGGCCAACTGGTAGCGCGACGCATCGGCCATCACCCGGGTGTCGGGCTCGTGACCGATCCGCAGGCCGTGCTCGGCCAGCAGCACGGTGGCGTAGGAGTTGTACGTCGCCACCATCGGCTCCAGGAGCTCGGCCTCCTCGTCGGCCACCGCGGCCAGCTCCGTCAGCCCGGCCTTCTCCAGGGCACCGTTGATCCGTCGCGCCAACGACGCCGTCGCCTTGGTGGTGAACGTCAGACCGAGCACCTCGTCGGCCCGCACCTGACCGGTGGCAACCAGGTAGACGACCCGGGCCGCCATCACCTCGGTCTTCCCCGACCCTGCCCCGGCGATCACGACCGCCGGCTCCAACGGGGCGGTGATCGCCGCGAACTGCTCGGCACTGACGGTGAAGTCGGTGCCCATCACCCGCTGCAGGTCCGCGGCGGTCTCGATCGACACGAGCTCGGTCACGACAGCACCGTCCCGGCGTTCTTGGCCGGGCAGAGCGCGGTGAAGTCGCAGCGCTCGCACGGCTTCCCGGGACGTGCCTCGAACCGCTCGGCGCGGATCAGCGAGACCGCTTCGCCCAGCTGCCGCTGAACAGCCGTCGCGCCGTCGGGGCCCGGCTCCTGCGGGACCTGCTCCTGAACCTTCAGCGCGCCGCGGACCTCCTTGCGCAGGTGCCACAGCTCGGCGCCCCCGGGCTCGACCGGATGGCCGACGAGATCGTCGACGGCACCTGCGGCGATGGCCTGCTGGTACAGCCCCAGCTGCGGGTTCTCGGGGAGCTCCTTGTCGCTCGGGGGGTACTTGCCGGTCTTCAGGTCGACCACGATGACCCGGCCGGCGTCGTCGATCTCGAGCCGGTCCGCGAACCCGTGCAGGGTCACCTGCTGCCCGTCGGGCAGCGTGACCTCCGCCCGCAGCTCGGCCTCGGTGGCCAGCACCGTCCGGGCCTCGGGCCGCTGGTGCCAGCGGACGAACCGGGTCAGGGCGGCTTCGATCTCCGCACGTTCGCGGACCCGGGACCACGGCGTCCGGAAGGCCAGCCGGTCCCAGATCTGGTCGACGTGCACCATCAGGTCGGAGACGGTCTCCGGTGTCGCCGACAGGTCGCCCCGGGCAATCCGGTCGGCGATCGCGTGCACCACGTTCCCAAAACCCTGGGACTGGCTGGAAGCGCTGGACCCACCGGCCTCCCGCTCGAGGAACCACTTCGCCGGGCACTCGATGAGACCCGCCAGAGCACTCGCCGAGAGCACCACCGGACGATCGGCCGGACGGACAGGTTGCGCGGAGAAGGACCGTTCCCGGGTCCCCCACCAGGTGGCCGGGTCGGCGGCCGGGGCCAACGAGCGGTCCCCCTGGCGCTGCTGCGCCAGCACGGCCAACCGGCGCACGGCAGCGTCCCGCAGGGCCGGGGACGAATCCGGGTCCGCGGCCGTGCGACGCAGCTCGCTGATGATGCCGTCCAACGACAACGGGCGCGGCGGGCGACCCGAACGGTGCCGGACCTCGACGCCGAGCTCGGCCAGGAACCGGGAGGCCTGGGCACCGTCGTCGTCGGAGGACGCGACCGCCGTGACCACCAGGCGCTCCCGGGCCCGGGTGCAGGCGACGTAGAACAGCCGGCGCTCCTCGGCCAGCAGCTCGCGCGGGGTGGTGTCGGGCTGGAGGACCGGCACGCCGTACTTCTCCGCGCCGATCCTGCCGGCCTGCAGCAGGGTGGCCCGACGCCGCAGGTCCGGCCAGCCGCCCTCCTGGACCCCCGCGACGACGACCAGGCGCCACTCCAGCCCCTTGGACCGGTGGGCCGTCATCAGCCGGACCGTCTCGCCCCGGATGCCCTTGTCGGCCAGGTTGTCAGCGGGGATCTCCTGCCCGTCGACCGTGTCCAGGAACGCCCGGACGCTGGCGTGGCCCTTCTGCTCCTCGGCACGACCGGCGCTCTCGAAGAGCGCGCAGATCGCATCCAGGTCCCGGTGCGCGAGCCGCCCCGAGGCACCCACCCGTTCCGAGCTGCGGCGGACGTGCTCGGGCCAACCGGTCCCCTGCCAGACGGTCCAGAGAACCTCCTCGACCGACGCACCGGCCTCGACCAGGCCACGCGCCTGGTGCAGCAGCCGGGCCAGCCGCAGCGCCCGCCCGGCGGCCGAACCGGGGCCTGGCACCTCGGCGCCCTCGAGCAGCTCAGGACTGACCATCGCCGCGCGGATCAGCGCCGGGGAGGACCGCACCGGTCGCCCTTCGGCCTCGGCCGCCCCCTTCTCCACCGCGCGCAGCGCCCGGGCCAGAGCCCGTACGTCGGTCGCGTCCAGCCCCGCCAATGGTGAGGTCAGCAGGCCTTCTGCGCGGATGGTGTCGAAGTAGTCCGGGTCCTCGGCGTCCTCGTTGTCCAGGTTGATCGCGGCCCGCAGCGCCTCGAGCAACGGTCTGACCGCGGGCTCGCGGCCCAGCGGGGTCTCGTCGGCGGCGACCTCGACCGGCACCCCGGCCGCGGTGAGGGCGCGGCGCAGCCCCGGGATCGACGCCTTGCCGGAGCGGACCAGCACCGCCATCTCCGACCAGCCGACCCCGTCCTCGAGGTGGGCCCGGCGGAGCAGGTCGGCGATCCGTTCGACCTCGGCACGCTCGGTGTCGAAGGTGAACACCTCCACCCGACCGTCCGGCGTGCCCGGGTGCACCGACGGCGCCAGGAAACGCTCACGGGTCTCCTCGCCGATGCTCCCGGTCAGCGGGATCCGGCCGGCAACCCGCTGCACCGCAGTCAGCACCCGGACCCCGAAGCGCCGCGTCGTCCCCAGGACGGCGACCTCGGCGGGCGCTCCCCCGACCTGCGGAAACGATGCCGGGAACTCCAGGATCCCGCGGACGTCGGCGCCCCGGAAGCCGTAGATCGACTGGTACGGGTCACCCACGACCACCAGGTCACCGCCGTCTCCGGCGATCGCCTGCAGCAGTGCCACCTGCCCGGGGTCGGTGTCCTGGTACTCGTCGACGAAGACGTGCCGGTAGCGGGCGCGCAGGACGTCGCGGTGCTCCTCGGCGACGATCACCGCCCGTCTGATCAGGTCGGCGTAGTCGGTGGTGGCCTGCTGGTCGAGGTTCGCGAGGTACTGCTCCAGGAACCAGCCGGCCGCGACGAACTCGTCGATGGCGTGCTTCTCGCCGAGCCGGGTCAGCGCGAACTCGTCGAGACCCTTCTCCCGCGCCCGGCTCAGCACCGCGCCGACCTCGCGCGCAAAGCCCCGGGTGCCGGCGGCGACCCGCAACGACTCCGGCCAGCGCACCGACTCCGGGGAGTCCTGGAGAAGCTCCGCGATGATCACGTCCGCCTCCGGTGCGGAGAGCAGCCGCAGCGGGCCGTCGTACAGGTCGGTGTCGAACTCGCGGACCAGCCCGTAGGCGAAGGAGTGGAACGTCGCACTGGTGGCCAGCGACGTCGTCCGGCCCAGCCGGGCCGTGACCCGGTCGCGCACCTGCTCCGCAGCCTTGCGGCTGAACGTCAGGGCCAGCACCTCGGCAGGGGCGGCCCCGCGACGCTCGACCCGGTCAAGAATCGCCTCGACGAGGGTGGTGGTCTTGCCCGAGCCCGGACCAGCGAGCACCAGGAGTGGCCCACCGGGGTGGTCGACCACGCGCTGCTGGTCCGCGTCGAGAACCGGAACCACCGCCGCAGGAAGCGGCCCGGCGAGGCGGTACGTCGGGCTGGTCACGGGGAACACTCAACCACCTACCGCCGACTCAACTGGCGAAGGCGAACTCCCAGTCGAGGTCCGGGCGGTCAACACGAGCGTGCTTAGCCTTGTGATGACGCCGGCACAACGGCTGCAGGTTCACCGTGCTGGTCTCCCCCACCGGCCACGGCACGTCATGATCCAGCTCGCACTCCACCGACGGACGGTCACACGCCTGGTGCGAACACGTCGGCCGGGTCGCCACGACGTACCGCCAGATCGTCGAGGTGGGCTGGTAGCTCTTCGTCGAGAGGGAGACCGGGTCGCCCTCGGCATCGGTCAGCAACCGCAACCACGTCGCGCCCTCACTGGTCGCGATCGCCCGCGCCAGATCAGCCGGGATCACCTTCCCACCCGACAACAGCCCCGGGTCGTCGGACACCCCCGCCAGGGTCTCCAACGGCACCGTCACGTTGATGACCGGGCGCGCGAACCCCGGTACCGGCACCCCGTCAGCGCGCCCGATCAACAGGTCCAGGGCCAGATCACTCATCAGCTGATCGATCGTCCGCGGATCACCCTGCGCCCGCAGCGCCTTGGCTCCCAGGTGCAACCGGTGCCGCGCCAACACCACCTGATCGATGCTGTGCGTCACGTTCAGCTGACCGATCCCCTCCTCGGACTCGAAGGCCACCACCCGACGATCCGCGAACTGCTTCACGAACTCCTCGTCAGCCGTCACCAGCCTGCGGATCTCGTAGTTCAACCGGTTCCGCAGCTGGGTGATCGTGCAGGTCACCATCTCGATGTTGACTTCCTCGTACCGGCGCAGGTGCTTGCGCAGGAACCGACCGATCCGGTCCGCGACCACCGCCCAGTCCTCCGGATCATCAAGGCGGTGCCGCACCAGGTCCGCGATCGTCACCGCCCGGAACCGGTCCAACGACCCCGACCCGCACAGCTCCCACACCATCGGGAAGTGCTCGGACAAGAACAGCGCGATGTTCAGCTGAGTACGAGCATGTTGATCACTGACCGCCCACACCTCACTGGTCTCCAACGCCACCCACTCCCGACCCCGCATCGCGAAAGTCCCGCCGGTGTCCGGACGACGCCGGTGCAGCTCCACCAACCGCGCCCACCGACGAGCAGACGCCCGGTTCTCCGCCACCAGGTCCAGAACCCCACCCACCAGAAGCTCACGGTCACTCAACACAGCCACACTGAAATCGCCCACCAGGTCGTCCCATCCCGAGAAAAGTGTTCGACCCACCACCACTAGACAACCACCGAGCACCGACACTTTTCCCGGGTGAGAATGGATGCCTCGACCCGACCGCGAGACCCCGGAAGGGATCCCGATGGCGCGCACGATCACCGTCACCCAACGGGCGTTGACCGACTCCACCCTCACCTTGACCGAGGCCGGCGCCCCCGACGGCACGTTCTCCTTCCGCGGGCTCCTCAAGCGGTCCGCCGAGCTGAACCTGGGCCACCAGCAGATGACCTTCACGACGCAGGGCCTGCTCGGACGCTCCGTCCGCGCCGACGACGCGGACGGCAGGACCGTCGGCGAGTTCCACCAGACCGGAGTCCTGGGCCGCGGTGACGCCGAGGTCGACGGTCATCGCTACCGCCTCAAGGTCAGCGGGGTGTTCTCGCCCAGCTTCCACTGGGTCGCCGTCGACGGCACCGAGGCGATGTGCCTGAAGCTCGGCGGCCTCCTGCGAACGACCGGGACCATCGAGATCTCCGACACCACCACCGCGGAGCACGCAGCCGTCCTCATCGGGCTCGGTCTCGTCGCGCGCCGGGCCCTGGAGAGCGACTCCAGCTCAGGGGCGGTCGCTGCCAGCTGACCCGAGACCGGGCAGCCACACGGACATCCGCACGTCCACCGCCCCCGACCCCGTCAGCGGCGTCCCCTCGACCAGGTACTCCGGGCGCGCCCGATCAGCCAGGCCTTGCGGCAGCGTCCCGTCGGCCCGCACCACCCGCCACCAGGTCACCGACTCGCCGTCGGACGCCATCACGGCCGCGACGGTCCGAGGCCCGCCACGCCCCAGGGACTCCTGGAGCACCTCGGCGATCAGCCCGTACGTCGTGACCCGTCCGCGCGGAACCTGCTCGACGAGCGCGAGCACGCACTCGACGTACTCCTCGTCGGCCATGGGCCCAGGTTAGGGCCTGAAGCCCCTCGTGCCGCGGGCCAGCACCAGGCCGGTGATCCCGGAGTAGCGCTGCGCCCAGGCCAGCTCGTAGACCAGGTTGCCCATCGTGTTGGTGACCGGTGTCAGCCCGAGGCCGACGTTGATGGTCGAGAGCACGCCGGCCGCACGACCGGTCGCGTCCATGTAGCCGCTGCCGGAGTCTCCGGGGATCCCCGGGTTGGCGGTCTGGATCTCGTAGCCGAGCACCAGGTTGGTGCCGACCCGGCTCAGGACCTTGCCGGACTTCTTCGCCGGCTGCCCGGTCCGCAGCGACGAGTTACCGATCGTGTAGATCCTGGCGCCGGCACTGAGCGGCGGCGCGGCCAGCCCGGTCGGACCCCCGAAGACCGGGACCGTCGGGTTGACCAGCTTCACGCTGGCCCGGTCGACCCGGACCAGGGCGAAGTCGTTCAGACCGCACCGCTCGGGGTTCTTGGTCTTGAGCTTCTGCATCGAGATCCACGAGCTGTAGGCCAGCCGGCCGGTGCCGACCGTCGTTCCGGAGCTGAAGAAGTTGCCTCCGGTGACGAACTTGACCGGGGTGCCGAGCGGGAGCGACGGCGTGGTGCAGCCGTTGGTGTCGCTCGACTCGCCCTTGCCGGCGCAGTGCGCGGCGTAGCCGACGTACACGTTGCCGGCACCGTCACGGAAGACGAAGTTCGCGGTGCACTGGGCCCCGGCGGTGTACATCTGCACGCCCGGCTTGATCTTGGCCGTCGACTCGGGCGCCCACGCACTGACCGCACCGGCGGTGGTGCCGGTCGGCACCAGGGCGGCGACCACCGAGAGCACACCGAGGACGACGACGAGCAAGCGTTTGCGAGCAGCGAGCATTCTGGGACCCCCGTTGGAAAGCTGTGAGGTCCTGTTCAACGACAGCGCCCGCCCTCGGTCACGAGAGCGGGCGCTGAATGTTTGCTGAGAAACCGTCAACCAGGAGAACCGTCAGTACGTCGGCTGGGACGGGTCGATCTGGTTCACCCAGGCCACGACGCCACCGCCGACGTGCACGGCGTCGGCGTACCCGGCACCCTTCACGATGGCCAGGCACTCAGCCGAGCGGACGCCGCTCTTGCAGTGCAGCACGATCGGCTTGTCCGCCGGAAGCTGCTCCAACGCGCTTCCGTTGAGGAAGTCGCCCTTGGGGATCAGCACCGAGCCGGGGATCGAGTTGATCTCGTACTCGTTGGGCTCGCGGACGTCGATCAGGACGAAGTCGCGGGTGCCCTCGGTCCGCTCCTTGAGCATGTGCTCCAGGGTGACCACCGAGATCGTCGCGTCCGCAGCAGCATCGGCGGCGTCCTCCGAGATCGCACCGCAGAAGGTGTCGTAGTCGATCAGCTCGGTGACGGTCGCGTTCTCGCCGCAGAGCGCGCAGTTCGGGTCCTTGCGGACCTTCAGCTTGCGGTACTCCATCTCCAGGGCGTCGTAGATCATCAGCTTGCCGACCAGCGGGTCGCCGATGCCGGTGAGCAGCTTGATGGCCTCGTTGACCTGGATCGAGCCGATGCTGGCGCACAGGACACCGAGCACGCCGCCCTCGGCGCAGCTCGGGACCATGCCCGGCGGCGGGGGCTCGGGGTACAGGCAGCGGTAGCAGGGAGCGTCGTCGACCATGCTCGGCGCGAAGACCGAGGCCTGACCGTCGAACCGGTAGATCGAGCCCCAGACGTACGGGATCTTCAAGAAGTACGCCGCGTCGTTGACCATGTAGCGGGTCGCGAAGTTGTCGGTGCCGTCGACGATCAGGTCGTAGCCGCGGAAGACGTCGTAGACGTTGTCGTTGTCGAGACGCTCCTCGTGCAGGATCACGTTCACGTAGGGGTTGATCTCGGCGATCGACTCCTTGGCGGACTGCCCCTTGGGCTTGTCGATGTCGCTGACGCCGTGGATGACCTGGCGCTGCAGGTTGGACTCGTCGACGGTGTCGAACTCGGCCACACCGAGGGTGCCCACGCCCGCAGCGGCGAGGTAGAGCAGGGCCGGGCTGCCGAGGCCGCCCGCGCCGATCACCAGGACCTTGGCGTTCTTGAGCCGCTTCTGCCCGGTCATCCCGACGTCGGGGATGATCAGGTGACGGCTGTAACGGCGTACTTCGTCGATGCTCAGCTCGGCGGCTGGCTCGACCAGTGCAGGCAGGGACACGGTGCTCAGGGCTCCTCGGTGCGGTGGACTTGTCGGATGAACACCACCGACCCGGCAAGTGTTCCCCGCTGGCGGGGGGCGGCAGCGCCCGAGTCCGCCATCTGGAACCGTCCGTCCGGATCCGGGGAGGTCCCGCGAACCACCAAGCCGGACGAGTAGGCTCGCGTCACTCCGTCCCACCCGTGACGGCCAGAGGAAGGCACCATCCGTGACGACCCCGGCGAGCCGCTCCGCCAGCGGCGACCAGCCCGCGCGCGGAGCCCGGCTGCCCCGACGCGCTCGACGTGCCCAGCTGCTGGAGTCCGCCCTCGAGGTCTTCGTCGCCCAGGGGTACCACTCCGCTGCCATGGACGACATCGCCGAGAGCGCCGGCGTCTCCAAGCCCGTGCTCTACCAGCACTTCCCCGGCAAGCTCGACCTCTACCTGGCCCTGCTCGACCAGGCCGTCGAGAAGGTCATCGGCGGGACCCGGGAGGCGCTGGAGTCCACCGACGACAACAAGCAGCGCGTCGCCGCGACCATGCACGCCTTCTTCTCGTACGTCGCCAGCGAGCAGGGCGAGTTCCGGCTGGTCTTCGAGTCCGACCTGACCAACGAGCCCGCGGTCCGCGAACGCATCGACCGGGTCACCCGGGAGTGCTCGAACCTGATCGCGCACGTCATCCACGACGACACCGGCCTGCCCGACGAAGCCTCCCAGCTGCTGGCGGTCGCCCTGGTGGGAATGGGCCAGGTCAGCGCCCGGTTCTGGCTCCAGGACCGTTTGGCCGGCAGTGACACGATCAAGCAGGGCGACGCCGCCAGCCTGGTTGCCGGCCTGGCCTGGCGGGGCATCCGCGGCTACCCCCGCACCGACGAACCCACCTAATCCACCAACACAGGAGGTCCTCCGCATGGAGGTCAAGATCGGCATCACCCACGCGAACCGCGAGCTCGTCGTCGACACCGCCCTCGACGCTGCCGATGTCGAGGAGCAGGTCCGCGCGGCGCTCACCGAGGGTGGCGTGCTGAGCCTCACCGACATCAAGGGCCGCCACGTCGTCGTACCGGGCCACAAGCTCGCCTACGTCGAGGTCTCGGTCAGCACCGTCGGCAAGGTCGGCTTCCACTCCAAGGACTGACCTAGCTGGCCAGCCCCAGCTCGGCCATCCGCGCTGCGTGGTTCTCGGTCAACCGGTTGAACATCCGCCCCAGGGCGACCAGGTCCAGCCCGGGTCGGTCGACCCCACCAGCGAGCAGCGCTGCCAGCGAGTCACGCTCCGCGGCAACGCGCTGGGCCTGCGAGAGCGCCTCGCCCATGAGGCGTCGCCCCCAGAGCGCCAACGGGCCGGCGACCCTCGGGTCCTCGGCGATGGCCTGACCGACCCGCTCCACGACGAAACCCGCGTGGCCGGTGTCCTCCAGCGAGGTGATGATCAGGTCGCGGGTGTCGGCGTCCAGGAACGCCGCGACCTCCCGGTAGAAGTCCGCGGTCATCCCCTCGCCGACGAACGCCTTGACCAGACCCTCGAGCCAGTTGCTCGGGGCGGTCTTGGCGTGGAAGGCGTCGAACGGCTTCTGGAACGGCGCCATCGCCTCCATCGGTTCGGATCCGAGCGCAGCGATCCGGGCGATCAGCGGCTCGACGTGCGCGAACTGGACGGTGGCCATCTTCCCCAGCGCCAGCTTGTCGCCCAGGGTCGGCGCGAGCTTCGCGTCCTCGGCCAGACGTTCGAAGGCCGAGATCTCGCCGTACGCGATGGCGCCGAGGAGGTCGACCACAGCGGCCCGGTAGCCCGGGTCCTGGAACGCCACCGGTACGTCGTCGTCCGGCGCCGACGGGGAGTGGCGCGGAGCAGGCACCGACGTGGCAGATGCGGAGATTTCGGTCATAGGACCAGGGTACCGATAGACTGCCCCTGGCAGACGGCCCCCGTCAGCGCCCGGACACGACCGGGGAACAACCTGGACGACACCGCTCAGGCGAACGGGGAAGCAGCCGAGCCTTCGCCCCCACTCGAATTTTCGAGCACACAGAACGGCAAGACTCTGACTACCTTCCGAGACCTCGGGGTACTCCCCGAGATTTGCGACGCGCTGGAGCGCGGCGGCATCACCACTCCCTTCGCCATCCAGGAGATGACCCTCTCGGTCGCCCTGATGGGGACCGACCTGATCGGTCAGGCCCGCACGGGTACCGGCAAGACCCTCGCGTTCGGCATCCCGGTGCTGCAGCGCTCGTTCGCCCCCGGCCACCCCGAGTACGCCGAGCTCGACGCCCCCGGCAAGCCGCAGGCCCTGATCGTCGCCCCGACCCGTGAGCTCGCGCTCCAGGTCTCCAGCGACCTCCAGCTCGCCGGCAAGGACCGCGGCATCCGCGTCCTGACCGTGTACGGCGGCGTCCCCTACGAGCCGCAGCTCGAGGCCCTGGAGACGGGCGTCGAGGTCGTCGTCGGTACGCCCGGCCGTCTGATCGACCTGATGAACCGACGCGCGCTGGACATCAGCCACGTCAAGTCGCTGGTGCTCGACGAGGCCGACGAGATGCTCGACCTCGGCTTCCTGCCCGACGTCGAACGCCTGCTGGCCAAGACGCCGGAGACCCGTCAGACGATGCTCTTCTCCGCCACGATGCCGGCCGCGATCGTCTCGCTGGCCCGCACCCACATGCGGCACCCGATGAACATCCGGGCCGAGTCGTCGTACGACAACCAGACGGTGCCGGCCACCGCGCAGTTCATCTACCAGGCGCACGACCTGGACAAGACCGAGATGATCGGCCGGATCCTGCAGGCCGAGGGCTCGGGCCTGACCATCGTCTTCACCCGGACCAAGCGTTCCTCGCAGCGGGTCGCCGACGACCTGACCGAGCGCGGTTTCGACGCCAGCCCGCTGCACGGCGACATGGCGCAGACCGCCCGCGAGAAGGCCCTGGCCAAGTTCCGGGAGGGCAAGCTCCGGGTCCTGGTCGCGACCGATGTCGCAGCCCGAGGTATCGACGTCACCGGCGTCACCCACGTCATCAACTACACCTGCCCCGAGGACGAGAAGACCTACGTCCACCGGATCGGTCGTACCGGCCGCGCGGGTGCCACCGGTATCGCGGTGACCTTCGTCGACTGGTCGGACCTGCACCGCTGGAAGATGATCAACAAGGCGCTCGACCTGCCCTTCGAGGAGCCGGCCGAGACCTACTCCAGCTCCGAGCACTTCGCCCACGACATGGGCATCCTGGCCGGCATCAAGGGTCGGGTGATCCCTGAGGGCCAGGTCGTGATCAAGCGCGAGCCCCGCAAGGACGACCGTGGCGGTCGCGACGGTGGTCGCGGAGGACGTGACAGCGGACGCGGAGGCCGTGACAGCGGCGGTCGCGGGCGCAGCAGCGAGCCCCGCTCGCAGGAGCGTTCCAGCGCTCCGGCCGCAGCAACCGCCGAGGGCGACAAGCCGGCTCGCGCCCCGCGCAACCGGAACCGTCGACGCACGCGTGGTGGAGACGGCGGCGGCGCAGCAGCCGCGGCCGAGTAGGGCCCACCGGCCTCAGACGACGACGACCTCGGTACCGACCGGGGCGAAGTTCCACAACCGCTCGGCATCGACCAGACGCTGGCGGATGCACCCGTGCGACTGCGGCGTGCCCAGCTGCTTCTCGGTCTGGAGCGGATCGCCGTTCTTGGTCGGGATGCTGTGGAACCCGATCGGGGCGTTCTTGCCGCGGGTGAACCGGACGAAGTACTGCATCACCCCGGAGTCGTCGATCCCGACGGCCCACCGCGACCGGGAGTACACGTCGTAGGTGCCGCGCTGCAGGTTGTTGGTGAGACTCCCGGAGACCAGGTAGGTGGCAAGCATCTTGTTCTGGCTGTTGACCAGCCAGACCCGCTGCTCCTCCATCGAGAAGACCACCCGTCGGCCGGTGCCGCTGCCCGCGGGGAGTGCGTTGTCGTCCACCGGAGCTGCCGGCACCACCGGGGCCTGCTTGGCGGCAACCTCGGGCCGGGCCTGCTCGGCCTCGGCGGTAGCAGCACCGACCGGGGTCGCGGGGAGCCTGACGACCGCACCTGCGGGCCCGACCGGGTTCGCGTCGAGGTCGATCACGCCGATCCCGCTCAGCAACGCGACGCCCGTGACGGCAAGCGCCAGTGCAGCGGCCACCAGGCGGCCCGGGCGCGGTCTGACCCGCGGCGGGGGCTCGGCCCGGTGCTTGCCCATCCTCGATCAGCCTCGCCCGAGGAGGTTCTTGGCGACCGCGCGGTAGGCCTCGGCGCCCTTGGTGGAGCGGGCGGTGGTCAGGATCGAGCGGCCGGACGCGGGCGCCTCGGCGAAACGGATCGACTTCGGGATCGGCGGCTCGATCACGGCCAGGTCGTAGGTCTCCGAGATCGTCTCCAGGACCGTCCGGGCGTGCGTGGTGCGACCGTCGTACAGGGTGGGCA
Source organism: Propionibacteriales bacterium (assembly GCA_026392455.1). Classification (GTDB taxonomy): domain Bacteria; phylum Actinomycetota; class Actinomycetes; order Propionibacteriales; family Nocardioidaceae; genus Marmoricola. The sequence continues at coordinate 55,639 of JAPLCB010000008.1, forward strand.
GGACGCCCCAGACCTCGAGCTCGCGGTTGGTGAACCGACGGACGTCGTGGACGGTGTCGAGCAGCTGGCCGACCCCGCGGTGCGACAACGTCTCGCACTGCAACGGGATGACCACGCCGGTAGCCGCGGTCAGGGCCGCGACGGTCAGGACACCGAGGGAGGGCGGGCAGTCCAGCAGGATCCAGTCGTACTCGCCGTCCAGCTCCTCGACGACCGATCGGATCACGTACTCGCGGCCGGTCCGGGTCAGCAGGTCGGCCTCGGCCCGGGCGAGCTCGATGGTCGCCGGCAGCAGGTCGACGCCGTCCTCGGTGGTGGCCAGGACCTCGGTGACCGGCACCCCCTTGGTCAAGACGTGGTGGACCGAGATGTCCAGGTCCTCGGGGTCGATGCCGAGGCTGAAGGTCAGGCAGGCCTGCGGGTCCAGGTCCACGAGCAGGACTCGCTGCCCCAGCTCGGCGAAGGCCGATCCCAGGGACGCAACGGTGGTGGTCTTCGCCACGCCACCCTTCTGGTTGGCAACGGCGATCACTCGAGTCGTGGACATCACGGTCCATCATGCCGCACACCCCTTGCCGGTGCCGACATCGTCCGTGGATGCTGTGGTCCATGTCGCCCACGAAATCTCGCTGCGCCCTGATCACCGGACCCACGGCCGGGATCGGCCTGGAGTTCGCCCGCCAGCTCGCCGCCCGGGGGCACGACCTGGTGCTGGTGGCCCGCAACGAGGAGACGCTGGCGTCGGTCGCTGCGGACCTGACCCGGGAGTTCGGGGTGGCGACCGAGATCATCGCGGCGGACCTGACCGACCGGGCAGCACTCGCCGTGGTCGAGGCCCGGCTGGCCGATCCGGACCGTCCGGTCGACGTCCTGGTCAACAACGCCGGTTTCGGGCTGAAGGGGCGGTTCCTGGACAACGACCTCGAGGCCGAGCAGGCCCACCTCGACGTGCTGGTGGTCGCCCCGATGCGGCTGAGCCACGCGGCCCTCGGCCCGATGGTGGCCCGCGGCAGCGGCCAGATCATCAACGTCTCCTCGGTCGCGGGCTTCCTGCCCCGGGGCACCTACTCGGCGGCGAAGGCGTACGTCACCAAGTTCAGCGAGTGGGCGCACAACGAGTACGGACCGGCCGGCGTCCACGTGATGGCGCTCTGCCCGGGCTTCGTGCGCACCGAGTTCCACGAGCGGATGGAGGTCGGCCGGGACTCGGCGCCGTCCTTCCTGTGGCTGGACACCGAGGAGTTCGTGACGATGGCCCTGGCGGATGCGGACGCAGGCAAGGCGATCAGCGTCCCGACCCTGCGCTACAAGGCGATCGTCGCGGGCGCGAAGTACGTCCCGGCCGGCGTGCTCCAGCGGTTCCAGAGCCTGGGCCGCAAGTAACCTCAGCCCTCGCCGGCGATGAAGGCACGGACGGAGTCCGCCACCAGCTGGACGGCGATCGCGGAGAGCAGCAGGCCGGCGATCCGGGTCACCAGCAGCACGCCGCTCTCCCGGATCACCCGCAGGATCGGCAGCGAGAACCGCATCGCCAACCAGATCGTCAGGTGGACGCCGATCACGCCGATCGCCACCGCAGCGAAGTCCGGGAAGTCGTGCACCCGCTTGCTGAACACCATCGTCGCCACGATGGCGCCCGGCCCGGCGAGCAGCGGCGTCCCCAGCGGCACCAGCGCGACGTTGGTCTCCTGCGCGCCCGACGGCTCGGTCTGGTTGCCGGTCAGGAGCTGCAGCGCGACCAGCAGGAGCAGCAGTCCGCCGGCGCACTGCAGCGCCGGGAGCGAGATGTGCAGGTAGCCCAGGATCTGCTGGCCGAAGAACGCGAACGCGCTGATCACGCTGATCGAGACCGTCACCGCCTGCCAGGCCAACCGCCGCGAGGCCTGCGGCGAGCGACCGCCGGTGAGCGACAGGAAGATCGGGATGGTGCCGACGGGGTCCATGATCACGAACAGGGTCACGAAGACCTCGGTCACCAGCACCCACTCCATGGGACACCACCCTAGGGCGTCACCAACGGGGTCGCGCACCACCGAACGGCATCTCCAGGGCCTCGGGCCCGAAGCCGGTGACGTCCTCGAACAACCACTCGTCGCGCAGCAGCAGGGCTGCGGACGCCGGACGGACCACCAGCCACAGCCAGCGGCCGTCGGCCTCCCCGGCGAAGACCGACTTCGCCAGCAGGTCGTCGTCGTCGGCCGGGTCCACGGCCCACATCCGGACCGGCCGACCACCGGCACGGACGTTGATCGCGTGCGGCCCGCGCCCGATCTGCTCACCCGGATCGACGTACGCCGTACCGGCGCAACGGGCGCCGAGACCGACCCCCGGCTCCTCGGAGATGACGGTGACCTCGACCGGGCCGTCCAGGTCGCTGGTGCCGACCGTGGTAGTCACGGTGGCGCTGGTGCGCCCGCGCTCGGCGACGCAGCCGAAGTCGGCGATCGACCAGCCGGGGCTCATCGGCCAGGGCAGGTAGGTCGGCAGCTCCTCGGAGAGCCCGACGAGCTCGGCGAAGGACGCGTAGTTGACCTCCTCGGGGCGCCACAGCGGTGGGACCGGACCGTGCACCGGGCACGCCCAGGAATCGTCGGCCGCCGTGACGGCGGCGGTACACCGGGGACACCACGCTGCAAGAGCCACAGGCAAAGCCTAGGGTTCGGTGTTCCAGCGCGCTACGACCGGGGAGTCCCGCTCGTAGCCGAGGACCGAGACCCGTGCGGTGTCGAGCCGGAACAGGCGCCCGTCGGTGACCGGGAGCCCCAGCCAACGGCAGGCGAGCGCGCGGGACTCGTGGCCGTGCCCGAAGGTGAGCACCCGACCCCCGTGGTCGCGGACCCGGGCGACCACCCGGTCGAGGCGACCGGTGACCTGAGCGGCGTCCTCACCGCCCGGGCACGGGTGGCTCCACACGGTCCAACCGGGGACGTCGAGGCGGATCTCCGGGGTGGTGAGTCCCTCGTAGTCGCCGTAGTCCCACTCGGTCAGGTCGTCGTCGACCTCCGCCTCGGCGAACCCCGCCAGCTCGGCGGTACGACGGGCGCGCGCACGCGGGCTGGTGAGGACCAGGTCGAAGCTCGTCGTCGCCAACGGCGCAGCCAGCGCGCGGCCGGCCTGCTCACCGGCCGGCGTCAACGGGAGGTCCGTCGTCGAGGTGTGCTTGCCGGCACTGCTCCACGCGGTCTCGCCGTGTCGCACGATCCACAGCTCGCCAGTTCGTTCGCTCATGGGCCCCAGCCTTCTGTGATCATGGGCGGGTGACAAATCCGGTGGTCGATCCCGCCCTGCGACGCGCTCGGACGGCGGTGGCGGCGGCGTTCGCGACCCAGGGCATGGTCTTCATCAACCTGACCACCAGGCTCCCGGACTTCACTGACCGGTGGGACCTCGCCGACAGCGAGCTCACCTTGTTCCTGCTGATGATGGTCCTGCTCGCCGGCGCCGGCTCGGTGCTGGCCGAGAAGCTCGCCCGTTCCCACGACTCGGCGGTCCTGCTGCGGATCGGCCTCGGGCTGATCGCCCTCGCGGTCCCGGTGATGGCCCTGGCGCCGGCCCTCGTCGTCTTCGGCGCCTCGATGGCCGGGTACGGCATCGCCCTCGGGGTGGTGGACGCCACCACGAACATGCAGGGCGTCGCCCTGGAGCACCGCTACGGGCGACCGATCCTGCCCTCGTTCCACGGGGCCTGGACCGTGGGCGGCCTGCTCGGCGCGGGCGTCACCCTGGCCACCACCCACCTGGACCTCGGCGCCGGCGCAGTGCTGGCCGTGGTTCCGCTGGCGGTCGCGACCGCGCCGTTCCTGCGCCGGGTCGGCGACCCGGTGGCCGACGCCCCCACGGTCGAGGTCCCGTGGCGCCCGATCATCTGGGTGGGGGTCGGGATGGTGCTGTTCTACATGGTCGACACGGCCGCGTTCACCTGGGGACCGCTGTACCTGGAGCACGTCTTCGCCGAGACCCCTGCGTCACTGTTCGCGCTCGCCGTCGTCCCGTACCTGCTCTCCAGCGGTGCGATGCGCCTGGCCGGGGACAGCCTGGTGGCCCGGTACGGCGCCGTCCGCATCCTGCGGGTCGGTGGCGTGGTCGCGTCGGCGGCCCTGGCGATCGTGGTGTTCGCCCCGACCTGGCAGGTCGCGGTGCTCGGCTTCTTCGTGCTCGGCTCGGGCGTCGGGGTGATCGCGCCACTGAGCTTCTCCGCAGCAGCCCGGATCGCCGGAGGGTCCCAGCTCGATCCGGTGACCCGGCAGGCCCGGGTCGATGCGGTGATCGCCCGGTTCAACCAGTTCAACTACGGCGGCGCGCTGCTGGGTTCGGTGCTCACCGGCGCAGTCAGCAGCGACAGCCTGCGGGTCGGTTTCGCCGTACCGATGGTGCTGATCCTGGGCATCCTGCCGCTGGCGCGGGCCTTTGCCCCGAAGGTCTAGGACCCGCCGCCACCGGCCTTGCGGCGGTGCATCTTCGGCGCGCCACCGACGACCTCGGAACCGTGCACCTTCTCCTGGGCCGATCCCGAGCCGGCTCCGCCGCGCTCGTTGGCCTTCTTCTTGTCGAGAGCCTCACGCATCTTCGCCTTGAGGTCCTCGTTGGAGTTCTGGTCGGCCATGGTGGAACCTCCGTGATTGTCAGGCGTCCGTCTGGGACCACCTTGCCACAACGAGGTCAGCCCTTGAGCTGGTACTCCTTGAGCATCGCGTTGCCGATGATCATCTTCTGGATGTCGGTGGTGCCCTCACCGATCAGCATGAACGCGACCTCGCGGTACAGCCGCTCGATCTCGTACTCCTTGGAGTAGCCGTAGCCACCGTGGATCCGGAAGGAGTCCTCGACGACCTCGTGGGCGTACTCGGACGCCACCATCTTGGCGATGCCGGCCTCGACGTCCATCCGCTGGCCGGTGTCCTTCAGCCGGGCGGCCTTCACCATCATGGTGTGCGCGACCTCGACCTTGGTGGCCATCTCCGCGATCCGGAAGAGGATCGCCTGGTGCTTGGCGATCGGCTTGCCCATCGTCTCGCGCTGCTGGGCGTACGCGACGCCGAGCTCGAAGCCCCGGATCGCCAGGCCGCACGCGCGGGCGGCGACGTTGACGCGGCCGACCTCGACGCCGTCCATCATCTGGTAGAAGCCCTTGCCGGTCTCGCCGCCGAGGACCTGGTCGGCACGGACGACGTGCTTGTCCAGGATCATCTCGGTGGTCTCGACGCCCTTGTAGCCCATCTTGTCGATCTTGCCTGGGATGGTCAGGCCGGGGGCGGTCTCGCCGAAGCCGGCCTCCTTCTCGATCAGGAAGGTCGTCATGTTCTTGTAGACCGAGTCGGCACCCTCGTCGGTCTTGCAGAGGGTGGCCACCAGTCGGGACTGGCCCCCGTTGGTCAGCCACATCTTCGAGCCGGTGATCTCGTAGCTGCCGTCGGCCTGCTTGACCGCCTTGGTCGCGACCGCGGCGACGTCGGAGCCGAGACCCGGCTCGGACATCGAGAAGGCGCCCCGCATCTCGCCGGTGGCCATCTGCGGCAGGTACTTCTGCTTCTGCTCGTCGGTGCCGTGCTGCATCACCATGTACGCCACGATGAAGTGGGTGTTGATGACGCCGGACACGCTCATCCAGCCGCGGGCGATCTCCTCGACGCAGAGTGCGTAGGTGAGCAGCGACTCGCCGAGACCGCCGTACTCCTCGGGGATCATCAGCCCGAAGACACCGAGCTCCTTGAGGCCTTCGATGATCTCGGTCGGGTACTCGTCGGCGTGCTCGAGCTCCTGGGCGACCGGGATGATCTTCTCGTTCGTGAACGCTCGGACAGCCTTGAGGATCTCCTCCTGGATGTCGTTCAGTCCGTCGGTCTGGGCGAGTCGAGCCATGGTCGATGCAGTCCCTTCGAGAGGCGTAGAGCCCCGATATTACCGGTCAGTACGGTCGGGCGGGTCCCCGCTGACCATGAAACAGGTCACTCCCTGGAGCAGTGCCTCAGAGAGCCTTCTGGAACTTCTCCACCGCAGCAGCGATCTTCGCCTGGTCCTGCGACGCCACCGGCACCAGGAGCTCGGAGACGACGTCGATGAGCTCGGCCAGCCTCAGGTTGAGGTGCCGGTTCTCCTGGATCTCGGCCTCCAGCTCGCCGATCCGCTGGGTGAGGTCGTCGATCAGCACGCCACCGACCTTGCGGGCCAGCCGGGTCCGGACCGATCCCTTGCTGCTTACGCCTGCCATTGCGCCACCAATCGAGTTGTCGGACGTCCGGTGTCTCCGGACGCTGTGTCTTCGGTGAAGTCTTCGCGGTGCACCACCACGGCCCCGTACGCCGCCAGCTCGGCGATCACCTTCTCCGCCGGGATCGGGCGGACCAGCTCCTCGCGCCCGCCGCCGGTGTAGAACTCCAGGTACAGCCGTCCACCACCGCGCAGCGCCATGTCGCACAGCCGCCAGGCAGCCTTCCGAGCGGCCGGCGCGGTCGCGTCGATCAGGTGGCGGGCGACGATCACCTGCGTCGGGAACGTGTGCGCCAGGTGGACCCCCTCAGCCATCCAGCCACGGATCGAGTTCAGGTTCAGGTCGCTGACCTCGAGGACCAGCCCTTCGTCCACCGCGGCCTTGCGCGCCGCAGCCGAGGGGTAGACCACGAAGTCCAGTGCCCGTACCTCCGAGCCCTGACGGGCGAACCACAGCGCGTCCTCGCACCGCCCGGCCCCCAGGTCCACGACCCGAGCCGGCACGGCACCCTCGCGCTCGACCACCAGCTCGGCGAGCTCGCTGGGCCCGGACCTCAGCGGCGACCGGACCTTGTAGCGCATCACCCACTCCTGGCGGAGCAGCCGCACGCCACGGAACCACCCGGTCAGGCGTCGCACCGTGGTCCGGGGCGTCGTGAACTTGTACGCCGGGTCCGGCACCTTCCAGCCGGTGCCGTACATGGCTTCGAGCAGCTTCTCCGGTCGCGCCGGTGCCGGCAGCGTCCGCTCCTCCAGGGTCACCTGGCTCAGCGGGTAGATCCAGTCCAGCTCGAACGGGGCCCCGACCTCGCCCATCATGTAGAGCATGCTCGGGTTGCCGTCGTACGCCGGCGCGATGAACCCGCCGAAGAGGTCCAGCCCACGCTTGGAGCCGTCGGACTCGTAGACGTCGATGCGGAACGCGAAGCCGGAGTAGCGGAACGACTCGTAGCCCAGCTCGCGCAGCCGGCGCTGGATCCGGAACGACTCCACCTGGACCTCGACCGGGTGCGTGTAGCGGCTCACGTAGCCGAGGTCGGCGTCACTGTCGTGGCCGATCAGCTTCCCGGCGCGCACGGCACCGAGCAGGGAGCCGTAGACCACGAAGGCCTCGATGCCGGCCTCCTTCAGGGCCGCCAGCACGTTCTCCATCGAGTCGAGCAACGGCTTGACGTGCTCGGCCGTCCGGGTGTCGAAGGTCAGCATCAGCTTGTTGGTCTTGTCCAGCCCCATCGGGGCGCCGGCACTGTTGACCACCGCGATCCGGTCGGTCCTGGTCCCGACCTTCAGCTCGGCGTCGTACAGCACCGTCTCGGTGACGTGCGCGACGATCGCGAGCTGGGTGACGCCGTTGAGGAACGGCCTCAGCCCGCCCGGCCAGGGCACGAACCTCTGACCGTCGACCGGCTTGGAGTCCCGCAGCAACCAGAACGACCAGACCCGGCGCCCGTCGAACCGGACGTCCACGACGTCGTCGACGGCGGGTTCGGCGAAGAAGAAGCCCTTGTCGTCGACCCGGAGGCCGTCGACCTTGGGCCGCTGGGCAGGCTGGGCTCCGCTCATCAGCCCTCCACGCTCTGCCCGTTCTGGACGCTCTGCCCATTTTGAACAAACGTATTGGCCCGGGTGAGGTCCTCGTCGAAGTCGACCTCGACGATCTCGTACTGGGAGATGTCGACGGCCTCGATCCGGACCCCGTCCTTCTCGATCGCCAGCTCCAGGCCGCGCTCGAAGTAGTCCTGGTCGCCGACCTCGTCGAGCCGGGCGATGAACGCCGCCTTCTCGTCGGCCGAGATGTAGTTGATGCCGACGGCCTCGCCGAGTCCGCCCACGACGCTCTTGGAGAGCTCGTTGATGTAGCCGTCCGCGTCGAGGGTGTACTTGACCTCTTCCTCGGCGACCGAGGCGGTGTTCACGCAGACGAAGCTGCGGCCGGCCTCGATCTTGTCGTGGATCAGCTGGAGCACCCGCGGGTCGAAGACCACGTCGCCGTTGAGCCAGAGCACGCCGCCCGGCTGGGAGAGGGTGAGTGCCTTGTGCAGGCTCTTGGAGGTGTTGGTGGAGTCGTAGACCTCGTTGTAGACGAACGAGATGTCCGGCATCGCCTCGATCACCAGGTCGAGCTTGAAGCCGACCACGGCCGTCACGAACACCTCGTCGCCGTAGGCGGCACGCAACGAGTTCACGGCCCGACGCATGATGCTCTCCCCGGAGGTGAGCGGGGTCAGCGGCTTGGGGTGCGGCTTGCCGAGGCGGGTGCCCAGTCCGGCGGCGAGGATGACGACCTGGATGGCCACGGGCCCTCCCTCTCGAAAGTTCGGTGCGGCCGGCGCGGGGGTCACGTCAGCCTACAAACCAGGCAGTCTACAAACCTGGTTGCCGATTCCCCGCGCCGTGCCAGGCTGGGCGGATGTTTCTCGCCACCGAGCGGTTGCTGATCCGGGACTGGACCATCGACGACGCCCCGACCGCCCTGGACATCCTCAGCCGGGTCGAGGTGGTCCGGTGGCTAGCCGACGGCGAGCCCGTGCTGATGAAGGACCTGGCCGAAGCCCAGGAACGGATCGGCACCTGGCTGATGCGCGACGATCCGCCGTGCGGCTTCTGGGCGGTCGAGGTCACCGACGGCGGCCCGTTCCACGGACGGGTGATCGGCTCGGTGCTGCTGGTGCCGCTGCCGAACAACGAGCACGGCGAGGTCGAGATCGGCTGGCACCTGCACCCCGAGGCCTGGGGGCACGGGTTCGCTCCGGAGGCGGCCAGGGCGGTGCTGGCGCACGGGTTCGACGGCGGGCTGCCGGAGATCCACGCCGTCACCCACCTGACCAACGAGCCCTCGATGGCGGTGGCCCGCAAGATCGGCATGGAGCACCGCGGCGTCGTGCACACCTGGTACGCCGAGTCGTCCCAGCACTTCGTCCTGACAGCTGCGCTGTGGGAGGCACCGGGAGCAGCCCTCAGCCCGTAGGCTCCGCCTGTGAGCACGACACCCACCCGCATCTTCGCCGCCCGGCTCGCCGGGTTGCCGGTGTTCGACCCCCGCGGCGACGAGGTCGGCAAGGTTCGCGACGTCGTGGTGGTGCTCCGGGCGGACGTACGGCAGCCGCGGGTCGTCGGTCTGGTGGTCGAGGTCTTCGGCCGCCGCCGGATCTTCGCCCCGATGACCCGGGTCACCAACATCGACTCCGGCCAGGTGATCACCACCGGCCTGCTCAACATGCGCCGGTTCGAGCTGCGCACCGCCGAGACCCTGGTGATCGGCCAGATGCTGGACCGCAAGGTCCGGGTCAAGTCCACCGGTGTCGAGGGCATGGTCTTCGACGTCGCGATGGAGCAGGCCCGCACCCGCGACTGGGTGCTCTCCCGGGTCGCGCTCCAGGAAGGCAGCAAGGGTTTCCGCCGCCGCGGACAGACCCATGTCGTGGAGTGGAACGACGTCGACGGGCTGCACACCCGCGAGCCCAACCAGGGCACCACCCACCTCATCGCCGCCCTCGGTGACCTCAAGCCCGCCGACGCGGCGAACGTGATCCACGAGCTCCCCGCGGACCGGCGTCGCGAGGTGGTCGCCGGCCTCGAGGACGAGCGGCTGGCCGACATCCTCGAAGAGCTTCCCGAGGAGGACCAGGTCGAGATCCTGGAGTTCCTCAGCCAGGAGCGGGCTGCCGACGTGCTCGAGGAGATGTCCCCCGACGACGCGGCCGACCTGATCGCCGACCTCCCTCCCGAGACCGCTGCCCGGCTGCTCGAGCTGATGGAGCCCGACGAGGCCGAGGACGTCCGACGCCTGCTCTCGTACGGCGAGCAGACGGCGGGCGGCATGATGACGCCGGAGCCGGTGATCCTCTCCCCCGACGCCACCGTCGCCGAGGCCCTGGCCCGCGTGCGCAGCGAGGAGCTGACGCCGTCGCTGGCCGCCATCGTGCACGTCTGCCGACCGCCGCTGGAGACGCCGACCGGCAAGCTGCTGGGCGTCGCGCACATCCAGCGGCTGCTGCGCGAGCCGCCGTCGGAGCTGGTGGCCGGCGTCCTGGACACCGGGCTGACCTACCTGCACGCGGACGCCAGCCTCGAGGACGTCGCGACCTTCCTGGCGACGTACAACCTGGTGGCAGCACCCGTGGTCGACGACGAGGGCCGGCTGCTGGGCACCGTCACCGTCGACGACCTGCTCGACCACCTGCTGCCCGACGGCTGGCGCGACCGCAAGATCGCCCAGGGCTCGTGATGACGCCAGAGCCCCGCAGGTCCGAGAGCCGCCGCCCGGAGCGGCGCAGCATGGACAAGCGCGTCGCGGAGAAGAAGTCGGCCGAGAAGAAGTCCGAGGAACGCGCCCGGACCCGGTTGGACCAGCCCCAGGAGGTACGGCGGTCCATCGTCGGCCGCTCCCTGGTCCGCCGGCCCGCTGTGGACCAGGACCGGTTCGGCTCGTTCGCCGAGCAGTTCGCCCGCTTCATGGGGACCGCGCGCTTCCTGATCTACATGACCCTGTTCGTAGCGGTCTGGATCCTCTGGAACCTCACGGTCCCCGAGGACCTGCGCTGGGACGACTACCCGTTCATCTTCCTGACCCTGATGCTGAGCCTGCAGGCGTCGTACGCCGCCCCGCTGATCCTGCTCGCGCAGAACCGGCAGGAGGTCCGCGACCGGGTGATGACCGAGCAGGACCGGCAGGCCAACGCCCGGGCGCACGCCGACATGGAGTTCCTGGCCCGCGAGGTGGCGTCGCTGCGGATGGCGCTGGGCGAGGTCGCCACCCGCGACTTCCTGCGCTCGGAGCTCCGAGGGTTGCTCGCGGACCTCGACGAACGCGACCACGAGCCCGAGGAGTCCGCACCGGGTGACGAGACGGGTCAGCCCGGCACGTAGGCTTGACCCCATGACTTCCCCTGTGCTCGACCGGATCCAGGCTGCCCTGGCAACGGTGAACGACCCCGAGATCAAGCGCCCCATCACCGAGCTCGGCATGGTCGACTCGGTCACGATCGACGACACCGGCATGGTGGCCATCACGGTGCTGCTCACCGTGGCCGGCTGCCCGCTGAAGGAGACCATCACCCGCGACGTGACCAATGCCGTCTCCGGCGTCCCCGGCGTCACCGCCGTCGACCTCGAGCTCGGCGTGATGACCGCCGAGCAGCGCGCCGGCCTGCGGACCCAGCTCGCCGGCGGCCAGACCGAGCGGGACATCCCGTTCGGCAAGCCCGAGTCGCTGACCAAGGTGTACGCGATCGCGTCCGGCAAGGGCGGCGTCGGCAAGTCCTCGGTCACCGTCAACCTGGCGCTGGCCCTCGCGGCCCAGGGGATGCGGGTCGGTGTCGTCGACGCCGACATCTACGGCCACTCGATCCCGGCGATGTTCGGTCTGGCCGACACCCGCCCCACCCAGGTCGACGACCTGATCATGCCGGTGCCTACCCCCAGCGGGGTCTCGGTGATCTCGATCGGCATGCTCAAGCCGCGGCGCGACCAGGTCGTCGCCTGGCGCGGCCCGATGCTCGACCGGGCCCTGCGCCAGATGCTGGCGGACGTCTACTGGGGCGACATCGACGCCCTGCTCCTCGACCTGCCCCCGGGCACCGGCGACGTCGCCATCTCGCTGGGCCAGTACCTGCCCAGCGCCGAGGTGATCGTCGTGACCACGCCGCAGGAGGCCGCCGCCGAGGTGGCCGAGCGCGCCGGCACGATGGCCTCGATGATGCACCAGCGGGTCATCGGAGTTGTCGAGAACATGAGCTACTTGGCCTGCCCGCACTGCACCAGCGAGGGCCGTGACCATCGGATCGAGGTCTTCGGCTCCGGCGGCGGCGCCCAGGTGGCCTCGACCCTGAGCGCGCGCTTCGGGTACGACGTCCCGGTGATGGCCCAGATCCCGCTGGACATCTCGCTGCGCGAGGGCGGTGACTCCGGCAAGCCGGTGGTCGAGTCCGACCCGACCTCCCCGGCCGCCCAGGCCCTGCAGGGGCTGGCCTCGACGATCTCCGGTCGCGGCCGCGGACTCGCCGGGATGCAGCTGGGCCTGACGCCGACCTCGAAGTTCTGAGCTGCTGACGGTCGCTGACTAGACTCGAGTCATGTTCGGAGTCGGACTGCCCGAGCTGGCAGTGATCCTGGTGGTCGGGATCCTCGTTTTCGGCCCGGACCGGCTCCCCGACTACGCCCGGCAGGCCGGGCGGATGGTCCGCCAGCTGCGGGCCCTGGCCCAGTCGGCGCAGAACGACCTGCGCAACGAGCTGGGACCCGAGTACGCCGACCTCAAGCTGACCGATCTCGACCCGCGCGTCGCCATCCGCAAGCACATCCTCGAGGCGATCGAGGCCGACGACCTGGCCGAGGCCCAGGCTGCCGCCGCCCAGCTGGCCGAGCGCACCGGCGGTCCCGCCCTGGAGCCCGACGAACGGCCGCCGTACGACGTCGAGGCGACCTAGCCCGTCTTCGCCAGCAGACCGACCTCGATGGTCAGCGTCCTGCCGTCCCGGATCACGGTCAGCTTCACCTTGTCGGTGACCCGGTGCGACCGGATCGCGACGACCACGTCGGTCTGGTCCGTCACCGGTCGACCGTCGACGGCGGTGATCAGGTCACCGACCCGCAGGCCCGACCTCGCTGCCGGGGTCCCGTCGTTGATCGCCGTGACCTCGGCACCCTCGTCGGCCGCGGCTCCCTTCACGCTCACCCCGATGATCGGGTACTGGGCCTTGCCGGTGCGCAGGATCTGGTCGGCGGTGATCTGGACCTGCTCGATCGGGATGGCGAAGCCGATGCCGATGTTGGTGCCTTCCTCGCCCTGGGCCGTGCCGAGGGTCGCCAGGGCGGAATTCACGCCGATCACCTGACCCTGCAAGTTGGCCAGCGGACCCCCGGAGTTGCCCGGGTTGATCGCCGCATCGGTCTGGATCGCGTTGATGAACGATGCCTCGTCGCCGTCACCGGTGGTCACCGGCCGGTCGACGGCGCTGATGATGCCGCTGGTCACCGAGGCCGACAGCGCCAGCGGGGAGCCCACCGCGACGACGGTCTCGCCGACGTGCATCTGGTCCGCCGAGCCGAGTGCTGCCGCCGGGAGGTCCTTGATGCCCTCGACCTTCAGCACCGCGAGGTCGTAGACCGGGCTGCGCCCGACCACGGTCGCCTTGTGGTGCTTGCCGAGGTGGTCGATCACGTCGATCGGGCCGTCGTCGGACGCGGCCTCGGCCACGACGTGGTTGTTCGTGATGACGTGGCCCTCGTTGTCGAAGACCCAGCCCGAACCTGCCGCCCCGCGCGCCGCGCCCTTGAACTCGGCGACGATCTTGACGGTGCTCGGCAGCACCTTCTCCGCCACCGACGGCACGCTCTGGTTGTCGTCCGCCAACGGGGCGGCCGTGCGGCGCTCCACCTGGAGGACGCCGACGTTGTCGTTGTCGACCTGGTTGACCAGCGCACCGCCGATCACGCCGCCGACGATCCCGATGACCAAGGAGACCACCGCGACGACGGGCCAGATCCAGCCGGGCACCCGGGAGGTCGGGGCACTGACGTGCTGGGGGTGCTGCACGTGCTGGCCGGGGTGACCGTACGGCGACGGAGGTCCGTAGGGTCCCGGCTCGCCGTAGGGGGCGGCCGGCACCGGGAGGCCGTAGGGGTTCGGGTAGGCGGCCGGCTGCTCGGGAGCCGGCTGCTCGGGAGCCGGCGACGGCGGCACCGGGTAGGCAGCCCCCGGAGGCAGGTAGCTCGGGACCTCGCCCAGCGGAGTGGTCGGCTCGTCGTTGCCTGTGTCGCTCACCCGCCTATCTTTACCTACGGCCGAAAGCCACGTCCTCGATGTCCGCACTGAGGCCCGTCCCGGGATCGTTGCGCGGCACCCCGTTGCCGATCATCGCGGGGCCGCGACTGGGCGGAACGCCGTTACCGGCGGGCGGCGTGGTGACGGTCAGCAGGGCCAGCACGGCTACTCCGACGGACCCGGCACCGACGAGCGCGACCGTCGCCCGACGGCGGGTCGAGCGACGCTCGATCTCGTCGACGTGGGCCCAGGCGTCGACGTCGTACAAGTTGCCCAGCAGCCGCGGAGGCGCAGCGAGCGGACTCGGGCCGGCCAGGCCGGCGAGCCGCTGCTTGATCCAGCCCTCACGCTCCACCAGTCGACGACAGCCGGAACAGCCCAGCACGTGCCGCCAGGCGCGTTCCTCGTCGGCCGGGGAGAGCTGCCCGTCGACCAGGGCGGAGGCAGCGGACCCGATGTGGCCGTGCAGCTTGAGGATCACCGGGTCCTCACCTCCGGTCGACTCATCCCGCGCGTCCCGCGAACGACGGCCCGGAGACCCGGACCCGGCCGGCAGAGGGGGCCCGGTGCGCCAACGCCTTGCGGAGCATCGACCGGCCACGGTGGATCCGCGAACGCACGGTGCCCATCTTCAGACCGAGGACGTCGGCGATCTCCTCGTAGGTGAGCCCCTCGACGTCGCACAGCACCACGGCGGCCCGGAAGTCCGGCGGCAGCGCCGCGAGGGCGGCCTCGACGTCGGCGTCGAACATCTGGTTCAGGTACGCAACGTCCGGGGTCGCGACCGAGCTCGGCAGCCGGTTGTCGGCATCCTCGGGAAGCGCGTCGAACCGGATCCGGGACTTGCGGCGGGCCTGGTCGAGGAAGAGGTTGGTCGTGATCCGGTGCAGCCAGCCCTCGAAGGTCCCGGGCGTGTAGGTGTGCAGCGAACGGAAGACCCGGACGAAGACCTCCTGGGTCAGGTCCTCGGCGTCGTACGGGTTGCCGGTCAGCCGGTAGGCGAGGCGGTAGACGCGGGTCGAGTGCTGCTCGACGATCTGGTCCCAGGAGGGAACTGCGTGGATCTCCGAAGTCCCACCGGGCTGCTCACTCGAGGGGTAGCTCATGGTGGGCTCCTTGCTGCGGTTCACGTCGGTGCGTCGAACCATCGGGTGCTGGGACCTCCACGCTAGGCAACGAACTTGAGAGCGGGCTGAGACAGCCCTGAAGGACGCCCAGCAATCACGGGTACAACGTGCGCGCGCGACCCGATGTTCCCCCAGAACCGTGCCGGCTACCAGCGCTGCGTCCCCGCGCGGACCGGTCCGCGGCGGTAAGGTCCGGCAGTAACGCCGGACCACAGCGACAAGCAGGAGGACGTCATCGTCACCGCACCGAAGCCCGCGAGCTGGACCTACTCCGAGGAGTACGTCGCCGAGGACACGGTCCTGGCGAACGCGCGTGCTCGTGCCGACGAGGTCGGGGTCGCCCCGATCGGGCCGGGCGGCGGCGCTGCACTCCGGTTCCTGACCTCGGTCCTGGACGCCCGAGCGGTCGTGGAGATCGGCACCGGCACCGGGGTCTCCGGCCTCTGGATGCTTCGCGGGATGCGCCCGGACGGCGTCCTCACCTCCGTCGACACCGAGGCCGAGCACCAGCGGCTGGCCAAGGAGACCTTCACCGAGGCCGGCATCCCCTCCCAGCGCGCCCGGCTGATCCCGGGCTCCGCCCTGGAGGTCCTCCCCCGGTTGACCGACGGCCACTACGACCTGGTCTTCGCCGACGGCGACAAGCAGGAGTACCCCGAGTACCTCAACGAGGCCCTCCGGCTGCTGCGCCCCGGCGGCGTCGTCGTCTTCGACAACGCGCTGTGGCACGACCGGGTGGCCGACCCGGCCCAGCGGGACCCCGACACGATCGCGATCCGCGAGCTCTGCCGGGTCGTCAACGAGCACGAGTCGCTGGTCCCGGTGCTGCTGCCGGTCGGCGACGGCCTGCTGGTAGCCAAGAAGGTCTGGCTCCCCGAAGCCTGACCAGTTGAGTCGGGCCTTGTGAACGCTTGAGTTAGCCGTTCCGAAGCCACAAGCCCCAACTCGAGTGGTCGCAAGGCCCTACTCAACGAACTAGAGCGGCACTTCCCACTCGATCAAGGTCCCGTGAGGTTCTTCGGGGCCGACCCGGACGGTGCCCCCGACGTCGAAGGCGCGGCGTCGTACGTTCCGCAGGCCGCTCTCGGCCGCCTCCGAGGTGATCCCGCGGCCGTTGTCGGAGACGCGCATCAGCAGCCGGTCCGGGAACGCCTCGACCTCGATCATGCAGGCATCGGCCTCGGCGTGCCGGGCGACGTTGGAGAGCAGCTCGCGCAGGGTCGCGATCAGCTGCTCGGCGGCGTGCGGCGCAACCACCTCGTCGATCGGCCCTCGGAGCCGCACGAACGGCGTGAACCCGAGGACCGGGACGTACTCACCGGCCAGTCCGCGGACGTCGGCGGTGAGCGTCGCACCGCCGGGTCGGCGCAGCTCGAAGATCGTCGACCGGATGTCCCGGATCGTCGTGTTGAGCTCGTTCACGGACTCGTCGAGGCGCGTCTTCACCTCGTCGAGAACGGCGGTCCGCCGCAGGCCCTGCAGCTGCAGAGCGGTGGCGAAGAGTCGCTGGATGACGGTGTCGTGCAGGTCGCGAGCGATCCGGTCACGGTCCGCGACCAGCATGTGCTCCTGCCGCTCGGCCAGCGCCTGGGTCCGGTCCAGGGCCAGCGAGGCCTGGTCGGCGAAGGCGGTGAACAGGTCCAGGTCGGGGCCCTCGACCCCGAGCGCGCCCTGGTCGAGGCCGACGATCAGGAAGTGCCCCTGCAGCAGGCGCGAGGACATCGGCACCACCAGCCGGGTGATGCCGTCGCCGCGCTCGGCGAGGACGGCGCGTCCGTCGCGGCTGGCGGTGGCGATCGCTGTCCCCCAGTTCTCCACCAGGACCGACGGGTCCGGCGCCTCGCCGTCCTTGCGGACAGCCGCGACCAGGTCGAGGTCCACCCCGTCGTACCGGACCGCCCCGACCGCCAACGCGTCCGCGACCACCAACAGGCGCCGGGTGACCTCCTCCAGGGCGGCGTCCAGGCCGACGGACTCCTCCAGGGCGTCGGACATCGCGATGCTGGACTCGAGCCAGCGGTACCGGCTCTGGGTACCCGCATGGGTCCGCGCGTTCCCGATCACCAGACCGGCGATCTGGGCGAGCACCTCGAGCAGGGTCTCGTCGTCCTTGGTGAACTGCTGGCCACCGGCCTTCTCGGTCAGGTACAGGTTGCCGTAGACCCGGCCGTCGACCCGGACCGGGACGCCGAGGAAGCTGTTCATGGGCGGGTGGTTGGCCGGGAAACCGACCGAGCGCTCGTGGTCGGCGATCTTGGCCAGCCGCAAGGGCTGCGGGTCCTCGATCAGCACGCCGAGGATGCCCTTGCCGGTCGGCAGCGAAGGGATCCGCGCGATCTGGTCGTCGGTCAGGCCGTGGATCACGAAGTCGGCGATCACGCCGTTGTCGTCGAGCAGCCCCATGAACCCGTACCGGGCTCCGGTCAGCGCGCAGGACGCTCGGATCAACCGGTCCAGGGCTCCTCGGAGGTCGAGGTCCGAGCTGAGCAGCAGCACCGCGTCCAGCAGCGCGCCGCCACCGTTCTTGGCGTCGATGTCGATCCGGTGACCCATCGGACCAGGGTATGTCCGGTTAGTCCGGTGAGGGACGCGAACGCCGAGTTCGGCCGATCAGCCGGAGATCGCCGAATTGAACCGGGCGAGCCCGGCTGCCAGCTCCACGATGCTGTCGGCCTCCCAGTCGACGAGCCGCTCCCCGACCGCTTCGTGCCGCTGCGCAGCCAGCGCGGCGAGCCGCTCCTCCGCCTTCGGGGTGACCGCGAGGATCGAGGCCCGGCCGTCCTGGGGGTCCGGGGTGCGCACGATCAGCCCGAGCTCCAGCATCTGGTGCACGAGCCGGCTGACGGCCCCCTTGTCGAGGGCGAAGAGGTCGGCCAGCTCTGCGGCGCGGTGCGGCCCGAGCTCGGCCAGCGTGACCAGCAACGGGTACGCCGTGGCGTTGAGCTCCGGGTCGACCTGGGCCGCTCGGTCGGCCAGGCCGCGACGGACCCGGCGCAGCAGCCGGCCGATCTCGTGCTCGAGACCGCGCACGGCGGCGTCGCGCTGGACGTCGACGGTGGTGGCACTCATCCCATCAGCTCCGGCTCCTCGACCGGCTCGGTCCCGAGCGTCGTGCGCAGCGGGACCTCCCGGATGAACAGCACGGCGACCAGGGCCAGCACCGCGAACGGCGTCGCGACCAGGAAGAGCTCCCCGGTCGCCGAGCCGAAGGCGTGCTCGAAGACCGCGCGCACCGGAGCCGGGAGGGCGTCCAGGTCCGGGATCTCGTGGCTCTGGTGGCCGCCGGTCGGGACCCCGATCGCGGCCAGTCCCGAGGACACCTTGTCCGCGACCTGCGCACTGAGCAGCGCGCCCAGGGCGGAGACCCCGATGGAACCACCCATCGAGCGGAAGAACGTCACCACGGCACTGGCCGTGCCGATGTCCTCCGGCGCAGCGTTGTTCTGCACCGCCAGCACCAGGTTCTGCATGGTCGCGCCCAGACCGACACCGAGGACGACCATGTAGGCGCCGACCACCGCCAGCGGGGTGGTGTCGTCGATGAAGCTGAGCAGGAGCAGACCGACGACGACCAGCACCATGCCGCCGACCAGGAAGCGCTTCCACCGACCGGTCGCGGTGATCACCCGACCGCTGACGATGCTGGAGACCAGCAGACCACCGACCATCGCGATCGACATCAGCCCGGCGTGGGTGGGACTCATCCCCCGGGCGACCTGGAAGTACTGCGAGAGGTAGACCGTGCTCCCGAACATGGCGAGCCCGACCAGGACGCTGGCGACCGTGGCCAACACGTTGGTGCGGTCGGCGAACATCTGGATCGGGATCACCGGTTCCTTGGCGACCTTGAGCTCGACGTACACGGCACTGGCGAGCACCGCGAGGCCCAGAGCGACCAAGCCGAGACTGGTGGCCGAGCCCCAGCCGAACTCGTTGCCAGCCAGCGAGACCCAGATCAGGAGCGTGGAGACGCCGCCGACGATCAGCCCGGCTCCGAGGTAGTCGATGCTGACCTCACGCCGCACGACGGGCAGGTGCAGGGTCTTCTGCAGCACCACGAAGGCCAGGGCCGCGATCGGGATCCCGACGTAGAAGGTCGAGCGCCAGCCCAGGCCCGGTACGTCGACCAGTACACCACCGATCAGCGGTCCGCTGACGGTCGCGATCGCGAAGGTCGCACCGATGTAGCCCGAGTAGCGCCCGCGCTCACGCGGCGGCACCATCGAGGCGATCACGACCTGGACCAGGGCGGTCAGACCGCCGACGCCGAGTCCCTGGAAGGCGCGTGCCCCGATCAGTACGCCCATCGACGGCGCCAGGGCGGCGATCAGCGAGCCGATCACGTAGATGATCAGGGCGCTCTGGACCAGCACCTTCTTGTTGAACTGGTCGGCGAGCTTGCCCCAGATCGGTGTCGAGGCGGTCATCGTCAGCAGGGTCGCGACCACGACCCAGGTGTAGCCGGACTGGGAGCCGTGCAGGTCGGTGACGATCCGCGGGAGCGCGTTGGAGACGACCGTGCTGGACAGCATCGCGACGAACATCGCCAGGAGCAGGCCGCGCATCGCTTCGAGGATCTCCCGGTGCGACATCTGGCCGGACTGCTCGAGGGTGGAGGTGGTGGAATCTGACATGGTTGCATCTTGCAACTATGTGGTTGCTGAATGCAACTACTGTGGGCGAGGTCACCCGTCGGGACAAGCAGCGACCCGCAGGTGTCAGGCCAAGGCCTGGGCCGGCGGACTACCGGTTCACCTGCGGGTCGGGTGACTGCGTTGGATTTCACCGGCGGCGCCGGTGCCCCCGAAGGGGTCGGGCGCTGCTAGCGAGCAGCCACCTCACAAGTCCTAGAAGAATGCATTTCTGGAACCACCTCCTTTCCGTGTACGGCCACGCTACGACGGAGGGGTGCCGGATTCAACGGGTATTTCTACTCGTTCGCTGCTGCCGCAGCGAACTGGGAGTTGTACAACCGCGCGTAGGCGCCGGCGGCCGCGAGCAGCTCGTCGTGGTTGCCCTGCTCGACGATCGCTCCGTCCTCCATCACCAGGATCAGGTCCGCGTCGCGGATCGTGGAGAGCCGGTGCGCGATCACGAACGAGGTCCGGTCCGACCGCAGGGCCGCCATCGCCTTCTGCAGCAGCAGCTCGGTACGGGTGTCGACCGAGCTGGTCGCCTCGTCGAGGATCAGCAGTGCCGGGTCGGAGACGAACGCGCGCGCGATGGTCACCAGCTGGCGCTCACCGGCCGAGAGGTTGGAGCCCTCCTCGTCGATCATGGTGTCGTAGCCGTCGGGCAACGAGTGCACGAAGCGATCGACGAAGGTCGCCTTGGCAGCCTCGAGGATCTGGGCATGGGTGGCGTCCGGGTTGCCGTACGCGATGTTGTCGCGGATGGTCCCCTCGAACAGCCAGGTGTCCTGCAGCACCATCCCGGTCTGCGACCGCAGCTCGGCCCGCGGCATCTGGGCGATGTCGACGCCGTCGAGGGTGATCCGGCCGCTCTGGACGTCGTAGAAGCGCATCACCAGGTTGACCAGGGTGGTCTTGCCCGCCCCGGTCGGACCGACGATGGCGACCGTGTGCCCGGGCTCGGCGACCAGGGACAGGTCCTGGATCAGCGGACGGCTCGGGTCGTAGGCGAAGGCGACGTTCTCGAAGCGCACCTCGCCCCGTCGGTCTGCGAGGCCGACCGGGGGAACCGTTCCCTCGGCAGGCTCCTCGACGGCGTCGAGGAGCTCGAAGACCCGCTCCGCCGACGCCACCCCGGACTGCATCAGGTTGGCCATCGAGGCGACCTGCGAGAGCGGCTGGGTGAACTGGCGGGTGTACTGGATGAAGGCCTGGACCTCGCCGAGGCTCAGGGACCCCGAGGCCACCCGGATCCCGCCGAGGACGGCGACCGCGACGTAGTTCAGGTTCCCGATGAACATCATGATCGGCATGATCAGACCGCTGACGAACTGGGCCGAGAACGACGCCTTGTAGAGCTCCTCGTTCTCCTCGGCGAAGATCCGCTCCGACTCGGCCTGCCGACCGAAGACCTTGACCAGGGTGTGGCCCGAGAAGGACTCCTCGATGTGCGCGTTGAGCCGGCCGGTACGCCGCCACTGCTGCACGAACATCCCCTGGGAACGCTTCATCACCCGACTGGTGATCAGGATCGACAGCGGCACCGACGCCACCGCGATGACGGCGAGCAGCGGCGAGATCCAGATCATCATCGACAGCACCGCCAGCACCGTGAGCACGGAGGTCAGGAGCTGGCTCATCGTCTGCTGCAGCGACTGGCTGAGGTTGTCGATGTCGTTGGTGACCCGGGAGAGCAGCTCACCGCGGGGCTGCTTGTCGAAGTAGCTCAGCGGCAGCCGGTTCACCTTGTCCTCGACGTCGGAGCGCATCGACCGGATGGTCGACTGCACCACGTCGTTGAGCAGGTAGCCCGCCAACCAGGCCAGCACCGACCCGAGGACGTAGATGGCCAGGACGACCATCAGCACCCGGCCGACGGCGTCGAAGTCGACCGACTGACCGGGGACCAGGTCCAGCGAGGAGACCAGGTTGGCGACCTTGTCGTCACCGCGGTCGCGCAGCGCGGCGACGGCCTGTTCCTTGGTGACGCCGCCGTCCATCCGGCCGCCGATCAGGCCCGCGAAGATCAGGTCCGTCGCCTTGCCCAGGATCCGCGGACCGACCGCACTGAGGAGCACGCTGACGACGGTCAGTCCGAGGACCCCGCCCAGCTTGATCCGCTGCGGCCGCATCCGGTTGAGCAGCCGCTCGGCGGACGGCTTGAAGTGGGAGGCCTTCTGCCCGACGATCCCCCCGCCGAACGGGCTCCGTCCCGGCCCCGGACCGGCGACGACGCGCTCGGTCTCCTTCAGCCTCTCGGTCATGCCGCCTCCTGCGCACTGAGCTGGGAGGCGACGATCTCCTGGTAGGTCTGGTTGGACTCCAGCAGCTCGTGGTGGGTCCCCCGACCGACGACCTCCCCGTCCTCGACGACGAGGATCAGGTCGGCGTCACGGATGGTGGAGACCCGCTGGGCGACGATCACCACGGTCGCGTCCGCGGTCACCGGCTTGAGCGCGGCCCGCAACCGGGCATCGGTGGCCAGGTCCAGCGCCGAGAAGGCATCGTCGAAGAGGTAGATCTCCGGCCTCCTGATGACGGCCCGGGCGATGGCCAGCCGTTGTCGCTGACCACCACTGACGTTGGTCCCGCCCTGGGCGATCGGAGCGTCCAGGCCTTCGGGCCGCGCCTCGACGAACTCGCGGGCCTGGGCGATCTCCAGAGCCGCCCACATCTCCGCCTCGGTCGCGTCCGGCTTGCCGTAGCGGAGGTTGTCGGCGATCGACCCGGTGAACAGGAAGCCACGCTGCGGGACCAGCCCGAGCCGGGACCAGAGCAGGTCCGGGTCGAGCTCGCGGACGTCGACACCGTCGACCAGGACCCGGCCGCCGGTCGCGTCGAAGAGCCGCGGCACCAGGTTGAGCATCGTGGACTTCCCCGCACCGGTGGACCCGATCACGGCCACGGTCAGTCCGGGTGACGCTTCGAACGAGACGCCGCGGACGACAGGCGTGGTCGCGCCCGGGTAGCTGAACTCGACGTCCTCGAACCGCAACGTGCCGCGTTCGGTGACCTCGGTGACCGGGTGGGCCGGAGGCACCACCGAGCTGTCGGTGTCGAGCACCTCGGTGATCCGCTCGGCGCAGACGGTGGAGCGCGGGATCATCATCATCATGAAGGTCGCCATCATCACCGACATCACGATCTGCATCAGGTAGGAGAGGTAGGCGGTCAGCTCCCCCACCTCCATCGCACCGCTCTCGACCCGGTGGCCGCCGAACCAGAGCACACCGACCGACGCGAGGTTCGCGACCAGCATCACCGTCGGGAACATCCCGGCCAGCCAGCGCCCCGCGGTGATCGAGACCTGGGTCAGGTCGGCGTTCGCCTCGGCGAAGCGGGCCGTCTCGTGCGGTTCCCGGACGAAGGCCCGGACCACCCGGACGCCGGTGATCTGCTCGCGCAGCAGTCGGTTGACCTCGTCGATGCGCTCCTGCATCTTCGCGAAGCTGGGCACCATCCGGGTGACGATGAAGCCGATCGCGAGCCCCAGGGTCGGCACCACCAGGAGCACCAGCCAGGAGAGCCCGGCGTTGACGTGCACCGCCATCACGACGCCCCCGACCATCATGATCGGCGCCGAGACCATCAGGGTCCCGCCCATCAGCACGAGCATCTGCACCTGCTGGACGTCGTTGGTCTCGCGGGTGATCAGCGAGGGGGCCCCGAACTGGTTCACCTCGCGGGCCGAGAACCCCCCGACCCGGTGGAAGATCACCGCACGCAGGTCCCGGCCGAACGCCATCGCCGTCCGGGCCGAGAACCAGACGGCCACGACCGAGCAGACGACCTGCAGCAGCGAGACCGCGAGCATCAGGCCACCGTGCCGCAGGATGTAGCCGGTGTCACCGGACACGATCCCCTTGTCGATGATGTCCGCGTTCAGGATCGGCAGGTAGAGCATCACCATCGTCCCGACGAACTGCAGGCCGACGATGATCGCCAGCTGTTTCCTGTACGGCCGCAGGTGCTCCGCGATCAGACCGACCAGCATCAGTGCTCACTCCTTGTCGGGTCGGCCAGCAGGCCGACCAGGACGGTGTCGACGATCTCTTCGGGCGTCATCAGGCCGCCGTCGGTCATGTGGGAGTTGCTGCCACCGAGGGTCAGCAGGCGCAGGGTGTTGACCAGCTTCGCCGGCGGCACCCGGAGCCGGTCCGCGTCCGGCTCGACGAGGTCGGCGATCGCCCGGTCGACGTGCTTGCGCCAGTCCTGGTGCCGATCGTGACCGACCTTGACCGCCGCGGCCGGGCCCATCGCTCCGAGCGCGCGGATCAGGTCGAAGGAGGAGATGTACCGCTCCTGCAGGAGCCGGGTGATCACGACCAGCCGCTCGCGCAGGGGCAGAGCGGCGTCGACCCCTGCGAGCTGGGCGACGAAGGGGGCCGACCGGAAGGCGTGGATGACGGCCTCGTCGATCAGCTCGTCCTTGGTGGTGAAGACCCGGAAGATCGTGCCTTCGGCCACGCCGGCTGCCTCGGCGATCTGACGGGTCGTGACGGCGCGGCCGTGCTGGTGGAGCAGCGGCAGGGTGGCCTCGATCAGGGCCGACCGGCGCTCAGCTGCGGGCAGCGCAGGGGCTCGGGGGGTCACGCCTTCCAGGGTAAGTGAGTGAGCACTCACTCACAACCCATTTTCGTGACCCCCCGACCGATCCCTAGCGAACGACCCCGAGGGCGTTGACGATGCCGTGGCCGTAGAAGCCGTTGTACGCCGGCGTGCCCGCGCAGGTCGCGTCGAATTCCGTGCTGCGACCCTCCTGGACGTAGCTGCGGACGCCCCCCGGCGGGCAGGCGTGGTCGGTCGCCGTACCCAGGAGCAGGTCCCGCACGGCGTCCGGCTCCAGACCGAAGTCACCCGGCGCGAGCTTGCGTCCGTGCGCCGCGACAGCGAGTGCGGCCACCCCGGTTGCGTGCGGGCTGGCCATCGAGGTGCCCTGGTAGAACGCGTAGTAGCCGCAGGCACTGGTGCCCTCGACCGGCACCGCCTGGCAGACCTTCTGCACACCGGTCGACCTGCCGAGGTCGGTGATGTTCCCGGCCTCGTCGACCTCACCGGTCTCCTGGACCGAGACCAGCGGCACCGTGGAGAGGATCTCGTTGGCGCTCGTCTGGAACGCCGGCGTCCCGAACCCGTCGCGGAACCAGCCGCCCGGAGCCGAGACCTCGACCTCACCGGAGGCGAGGTCGGTGGTGTAGTTGGAGAAGTCCGACTTGGTCCCCGACGGGCCCAGTGCGTTGACACCGATCACGTGCGCGCCCTCGACCGGGAGGTCCAGGCAGGTGGCGTTGTCGATGGTCCGGTCGTGCGGGGCGGTCCCGTAGTCCGGGCTGCTGGTGTCGGTCCGGGGCTTGGAGAGGTCCTCGTGGTTGTTGCCGGTAGCAGCGACCAGGGTGACGTCGTGGTTGTGGGCGTAGTTCAGGGCCCGGTTCATCGCCTCGATGATCACGCCCTGCTCGGCGGCCTGCTCCGGCGTGTCCTGCGGCGCACCACCCAGGCAGTTGTAGAGCCACGGATCGACGTAGAAGCTCATGTTCACGACGTCCACCCCGGCGTCCCCGGCGTAGGTCAGTGCGTCGACGGTCGGCCCGACGAAGAAGTAGCCGCTGTCCTGGCCGGCCCGGATGTTGACCAGGTCGACCTTGGGCGCGACGCCGCTGACACCGAGCCCGTTGAGGGCTGCTCCGACGGTGCCGGCCACGTGCGTTCCGTGCCCACCGTCGTCCTCGGTCGCCGGGTCGACGCAGCCGGCGCTCTCGCAGGGGCCGTCGATCTCGGGGATGTCGGTCACGAAGTTGCGCGAGAGCCGGTAGTCGAAGTTCGGTGCGATGTCCGGGTGGTCGGCCTGCACCCCGGTGTCGATGATGCCGACCCGGACCCGCTTGGAGCCGAGCGTGACGGCGTGGGCCTTGTCGGCCTGGATCATCCGCATGCCCCAGAGCTGGTCGTCCAGCGGGTCGGCCTTCGCCGGCTTGCCCGGCTCGACCGGACGCTTCTGGGCGCGGGCCGCCGTGCGGGCCGCGAGCAGGTTCTCCTGCTCGACCTTGTCGACCGACCGGGTCGGGGAGTACCCGATCGTGCGGTCGGTCGCGACCCCGCTGACACCGGCGATCTTCCGAGCCCCGCTCACGAAGTCCGTGGCCGTGCTGGTCGCGGTCACCAGACCGACCGCGGAGTTCACCGACGTGATCGTGGCCCCCTGGGCAGCGAGCCGGTCCGCGACCTCCTGGGCCGAGGCTCCCTGGTCGGCCAGGACGACGTACGACGCCTGCTCCTGGCTACCGGTCGTGCTGGTGCTGCTCGCCGACGAGGTCCAGGTGATGCCTGTGACCGAGGCGGCGAAGAGGACGGCGACCGAGGTGACGGCCCCCGAGATCTGATTCCTGCGCATGCGACAACCTCCGAGATCTGCGGACGACCCCGATGCCGTCCGCTGACCTCAACCTAGGCACGATCGACGCCTCAGCGCCACCCCTGCCGGTCAGGGCATCAGCCGCTGGACCGCCCAGACGTCGTCCGAGCGCCGGTAGACCAGCCGGTCGTGCATCCGGGACCCACGGCCCTGCCAGAACTCGATCAGCCGCGGACGGACCAGGTAGCCGCCCCAGTGCGGCGGCGCCGGGATCACGGCCCCGTCGAAGCGCGCCTCCGCCTCGGCGTACGCCGTGTCGAGGGCATCGCGCCCGGCCACCGGTCGCGATTGCGCCGAGGCCCAGGCTCCGAGCTGGGAGCCTCGCGGCCTCGTCGCGAAGTAGGCCTCGGTCACCTCCCGGGTCGTCCGCTCGGCCCGGCCCTCGACCCGCACCTGCCGCTGGAGCGGGTACCACCCGAACAGCAGCGAGCACTCGGGGGTCTGCTCGAGCTCGATCCCCTTGTGGGACTGGTAGTTCGTGAAGAAGACGAACCCCTCGGGGTCGACCCCCTTGAGCAGCACCGTCCGCGAGGACGGACCTGCCTGGCCGACCGTGCCCAGCACCGTCGCGTTCGGGTCGTAGATGCCGGCGCCGCGGGCTTCGTCGAACCAGGTGGCGAACAGCGCCAGCGGATCGCCGGGCAGGTCGCCCTCGTCGAGACCCCCCAGCTCGTACTCGGCACGGAGGTCGCTGAGGTCACGCCGGACCGGTTCCATGCGTCCAGACTATTGGGCCCCTCCCACCCGGACCTCCCGGTACGGCAGAATGCGATCGACGTCGCCGCCGCGGGCACCGTGCAAACATCACAGCAAGCGGCCGACGGCGCGCGACCTGGACGAAGGAGTTCACGAGATGACTGAGGTACACCACGGGCTTGAGGGCGTCATCGCCTTCGAGTCCGAGATCGCCGAGCCGGACAAGGAAGGCTCCGCCCTCCGCTACCGGGGTGTCGACATCGAGGAGATCGTCGGGCGCATCCCCTTCGAGAAGGTCTGGGGCCTGCTCGTCGACGGTGCCTACGAACCCGGCCTCCCTCCGGCCGAGCAGTACCCGCTCCCGGTCCACTCCGGGGACATCCGGGTCGACGTGCAGAGCGCGATCGCGATGCTCGCACCGGCCTGGGGCATCCAGCAGACCTACGACATCGACGACACCCAGGTCCGCGAGGACCTCGGCCGTGCGGCGGTAATGGTGCTCTCCTACGTCGCCCAGGCAGCGCGCGGCATCGGTCAGCCGATGGTCCCGCAGCGCGAGGTCGACAAGGCCTCCACGATCGCCGAGCGGTTCATGATCCGCTGGCAGGGCGAGCCCGACCCGCAGCACGTCAAGGCGATCGACGCCTACTGGTCGTCCGCAGCCGAGCACGGCATGAACGCCTCCACCTTCACCGCCCGGGTGATCACCTCCACCGGGGCCGACGCCTGCGCGGCGCTGTCCGGTGCCGTCGGCGCGATGAGCGGACCGCTGCACGGTGGCGCTCCCGCCCGGGTGCTGACCATGATCGAGGACGTCGAGAAGTCCGGCGACGCCACCGCGTACGTCAAGGGACTGCTCGACGCCGGCGACCGGTTGATGGGGTTCGGGCACCGGGTCTACCGGGCCGAGGACCCGCGTGCGCGGGTGCTGCGCCGTACCGCCCGCGAGCTGGACGCGCCCCGCTACGAGGTCGCCGAGGCGCTGGAGCAGGCTGCCCTCAAGGAGCTGCGCGAGCGTCGGCCGGACCGTGTCCTGGAGACCAACGTCGAGTTCTGGGCCGCGATCGTCCTGGACTTCGCCCAGGTGCCGCCGCACATGTTCACCTCGATGTTCACCTGCGCCCGCACCGCAGGTTGGTCGGCCCACATCCTGGAGCAGAAGCGGACCGGCCGGTTGATCCGGCCGTCCGCGATCTACACCGGCCCGCCGAGCCGCAAGGCGTCCGAGGTCGACGGGTACCACGAGGACTGGGCACTGTCCTGATCCTGGGTCCTACCCGTCCTCGGGAGCTCGTTCGGAGCGGACCTTCCAGCTGACGGCGGCCGTGACGACCAGGGCCGCCAGGACGACGGCGACCCAGCGGCCCGCCTGGTGCTCGACCGCCTTGTAGGTGTCCGAGAAGGCGTAGCCGAGCAGGACGAAGGCGGTCCCCCACACGACCCCGCCGACCGCGTTCCAGGCCAGGAAGGTCCGGTACGGCATCTGCGCGGATCCGGCGAGCGCCGGCATCATCGCTCGGAAGAAGGCGGTGAAGCGACCCAAGAACACCGCGAACCCGCCGCGGAGCCGGAGAAAGTCCTGGGCCCGACCGACCCGGGTCTGGTGTCTGACCAGGAACCGGCTGGTCAGCACCCGCGGACCGAAGTAGTGCTTGCCCACCTCGTACCCGACCGAGTCCCCGGCGATCGCAGCACCGACGATCACCGCGATCGTGATCGGCAGCGCGACGTTCTGCACGTTGGTGCCGACCCCCGCGAGCACAGCAGCGGTCTCGCCCGGGATCAGGAAGCCGACGAAGAGCGCGTCCTCGGCGAAGACCAGCAACCCGGCCGAGGCCAGCAGCCACACCGGGCTCAGGGTGAGGAGGTGGTCCAGCAGGCCGCTCACGTCGTACGCCGGGAGAGCGCGAACCCGGTCAGGGCCAGGGCGACCACACCCACGACCAGGGCTGCCGCCGGAGTGACCTGGAGGTCGGGCAGGAGCCGACCGCCGAGGAAGCCGGAACCCACGAAGACGGCCGCCCAGAGCAGACCACCGAGCACGTTGAAGACGACGAACCGGCGTACTCCGACCCCGGCCGCGCCGGCCAGGGCCGGGGTGGTGGCCCGCAGGACTGCCACCGAACGCCCGGCGAGCAACGAGAACCCGGCCCGGCGGTGGACCAGGTCGCGCGCGCGCTCGACCCGGTCGCCGTGCCGGGCCAGGAGGCGGTGCTCGACCAGGGCCGTGCCGTGGCGGCGCCCGAGCAGGAAACCAACACCTGCACCAGCGATCGCAGCGGCAGCCAGGCTGAGGTAGGTGAGCACCAGGTCGAGCTGACCTGCACCGGCGAGCACTCCGGCCAGGACCGAGGCCTTACCCGCGGGCACCAGGAACCCGACGACCAGCGAGCACTGGACCAGGACCAGCACCGCCGCGACGCCGAGGAGCACGGCCGGGTCGAGCGCATGGAGGTCGGGCACCTCACCAGTCTGCCGTAGCACCGGGCGGCGTGATCCAAGCCACAAAAATCCAATCCGGAGACCTGCCGGTACCGAATCTCTGCGAACAGGACCTTCCGAAGACTCTGAAAGGCACTCCTCATGCGCTTCCGTCTCTCCAAGCCCACGCCGGCGTTCGTCGTCGCCGTGACGGCGCTCTTCGTCGCCCTCGGCGGCACCTCGTACGCGGTGACCCAGATCGGCACCTACGGCATCAAGGACGGGTCGATCCTGTCCCGCGACATCCAGGACGGAACCATCCGCTCGGCCGACATCAAGACCGGCTCCGTGTACGGCGTCGACGTCGCCGACGGCAGCCTGACCGCCGACGACTTCGGCCCCGGCACGCTGCTGCGCGGCGACAAGGGAGCCAAGGGCGACACCGGCAGCACCGGCCCTCAGGGACCTCAAGGCCCCCAGGGCAACACCGGCACCCAGGGCCCTCCGGGATTGAACGGAACCTCCGCGCGCTGGGTCCTGGTGAACGCGAACGGAACCATCGAGGCCCAGTCCGGCGGCTTTGAGATCCT
The DNA here is from genome assembly GCA_026392455.1 of Propionibacteriales bacterium. GTDB lineage: Bacteria > Actinomycetota > Actinomycetes > Propionibacteriales > Nocardioidaceae > Marmoricola. The sequence goes on from JAPLCB010000008.1 coordinate 85,488, forward strand.
CAGCGCTTACGACCTGGTCAACAACACCATCGCGCCCGGAGACACCGTGCCGGGCTCAGGGACCGTCCCTGGCGGCGCGCTGGGCAACGTGTACATCGACGCCAACGAGCCGCTGGACGACAACGGCATCGTCGCCTCGATCGCGTTGCAGAACCTGAACGACCAGAACGGTGACAGCATCATGAACGGCCGCGCGGCCGGGCCCGACGTGAACCCCGAGTTCTCCGGCGAGATCTCGGCCACGATGTGCGCGATCACCGGTGTGGTCGGCTGCGCACCTCCGGGCGCCAACAACATCAACCACTTCGTGGTCAGCCCGCGGATGAGCGACGGCAGCGTCACGGTGAGTCCCGTTGCCGCCGCCGGGGGCAACCCGGCCGTGATCGGGACCCACAAGCGCTTCTACGTGATCATCACCGGCGACTCCACGGACTTCGTGGCTCCCGCCTCCTGATCCTGGACCGTTGCACGGCCCGTCGGGGAGCACGCCTCCCCGGCGGGCCGGTGTCTTACCCGGACGGCCCGTCGACGCTAGTTTGAGGTTCATGACCGCTGAGTCCGACCAGCTCGCGTCCGGGTTCCTCGCACTGCACCAACGTGGCGCAGGCTTCGTGCTGCCGAACGTCTGGGACGCGGGCAGCGCCCGGATCCTGGAGCAGGTCGGCTTCGCGGCGCTCGCGACGACCAGTGCCGGGATCGCGTTCAGCAAGGGCCTGCCGGACGGCGAGCTGTCCCGGGGCGAGGCCCTGGAGGCGCTCGCCTCGATCGTCGGGTCGGTGTCCTGCCCGGTGACGGCCGACCTCGAGTCCGGGTACGGAGACAACCCTGCCGCCGTTGCCGCCACCATCACCTCCGCACGGGCGACCGGCGTCGTCGGCGCGAACCTGGAGGACGCCGCTGCCGGTAGCGGCCTGCTCGACCTCGAGAACGCCACCGAACGAATCCTCGCGGCCCGGGACGCCGCTCCGGCAGGCACGTTCGTGCTCAATGCCCGCACCGATCCGTACATGGTCGGCCACCCGGACCCGTTCGCCGAGACCGTACGACGGGCCGAGCGGTACGTCGCCGCCGGCGCGGACTGCATCTTCGTCCCCGGCGTCGGCGACCCCGACGCGATCCGCCGGTTGGCGGCCGAGATCCCGGCTCCGCTCAACATCGTCGCCGGCCTGGTACCGCCGCTCCTGGACGCAGCGGCGCTGAGGACCCTCGGGGTGGCCAGGATCAGCATCGGGGGCAGCCTGACCCGGGCCGTCCTGACGCTGGTCGAACGCGCCGGGACGGAGATGCTCCAGAACGGCACCTTCGACTTCACCGCCGGAGCGATCAGCTACGGCGACCTGCAGCAGCGGTTCGGCCAGCACTGACCCGACGACCCGCCGCCCTACCCGAGCAGCCGGGCCAGGCAACGGTTCAGCGGCGAGTCCCGGTAGTAGCCGAAGCCCGGGATCGCGGCGTAGCCCGCGGAGGCGTACAGCGACAACGCCTCCGGCTGAGCGGTCCCGGTCTCCAGGATCATCACGTCGGCGCCCTCGGCGAGTGCGGTCCCCTCCAGGTGCGCGAGCATCGCCCGTGCGAGTCCACAGCCGCGAGCGGTCGGCGCGACGTACATCCGCTTGATCTCGGCGCACGCCGTCCGCCCCAGGGCGACGACGTCGTCCCGCAGCCGCCACGCCCCGGTGGCCACCGGGACGTCGTCGAGGTAGCCGACGAAGAAGGCGCCCCGGGGAGCGTCGAAGTAGCCGGCTTCCAACGGGGTCTCGTCGCGGCCGCCGTACCGCTGGACGTACTCGAGCTGGACCTCCTCGACGAGCGCCGCAGCGTCGGGGTCGGTGATCCGGCACCGGACGGTCCGCCAGCCCGGGGGAACCCTGTCCATGGGAGTCCAATCCGTTGTGCCTACTGTGGGGGGTGCTGTCAGAATAGGACCGGACCTGACAGCGTCGTCAGACCTCACCTTCCGATCTCCAGCCTGGTCACCCCAAGGACACGACGTGAACGACGCGATCCAGATCCCCGCCACCCTCAAGCCCGCCGACGGCCGCTTCGGGGCCGGCCCGTCGAAGATCCAGGCTTCGCACCTGGACGCTCTCGCCGCGACCGGGGCGTCACTGATGGGCACCTCCCACCGGCAGGCCCCCGTGAAGAACACCGTGGGCCGGGTCCGCGAGGGTCTGGGAACCCTCTTCGGGCTCCCCGAGGGCTACGAGGTCGTCCTGGGCAACGGTGGCGCGACCGCGTTCTGGGACGTCGCGGCCTTCGGACTGATCGAGCAGAAGTCGCAGCACCTCACCTTCGGCGAGTTCTCCAGCAAGTTCGCCGGGTCGGTCACGGCAGCGCCGTGGCTGGACGCCCCGACCGTCGTCGCGGCGGACCCGGGCTCTCGGCCGGACCCGGTCGCCGAGGCCGGCGTCGACGCCTACGCCTGGGCGCACAACGAGACCTCGACCGCGGTGATGGCGCCGGTCGTCCGGCCGGCCGGTGCCGACAAGGGCGCGCTGGTCCTGGTCGACGCCACGTCGGGCGCAGGCGGGCTGCCCGTCGACCTGGCCGAGACCGATGTCTACTACTTCGCGCCGCAGAAGTGCTTCGCCTCGGACGGGGGCCTCTGGTTCGGCACCTTCTCGCCGGCCGCGATCGAGCGCGCCGAGAGGATCGCCGCGTCGGACCGCTACATCCCCCCGTTCTTCGACCTCAAGACCGCGATCGACAACAGCCGGCTCAACCAGACCTACAACACGCCCTCGATCGCCACCCTGTTCCTAATGGCCGAGCAGCTGGACTGGATGAACGCCAACGGCGGTCTGGACGGGATGGTGGCGCGGACGACCGCATCCTCGGACGCCCTGTACGGCTGGGCCGAGAAGACCGCGTACACGACGCCGTACGTGGCCGACCCGAGCCACCGGTCGCTGGTGATCGGCACCATCGACTTCGACGAGTCGATCAACGCCGACGCCATCGCCGCCACCCTGCGGGCCAACGGCATCGTGGACACCGAGCCCTACCGCAAGCTCGGTCGCAACCAGCTGCGGATCGCCATGTACCCGGCGATCGACCCCGCTGACATCGAGGCCCTGACGGCCTGCATCGACCACGTCGTCGCGGCGCTCTGAGGCACCGGCAGGAGCCCTACAGCGACGCCAGCCGCGCTGCGAGAGCCTCGACGATCTCGACTGCCAGGTGGCTGCGGCCGGTCGAGCTCAGGTGCGCCGGGTCCACGAAGTCGGACTCGGGTGACAGCGGAATGGTGTTCAGCACGGTACCGAGACCGCCGGACGCGTCCCGGTAGGTGCGCTCCATGATGTCGCCGTTGGCGATGACCTGGTCGACCGCGGGATCGCCCCAGAACTTGCGGACCACCTCGAGGTTGACCGGAGGAATGTAGGCGATCGAACGCAGGCCGCGCTCGGCCAGCTTGGAGCTGAGCTCCCCCGCCAGGACGACACCCTCGCTGGTCGGCTCGAGGCGACCGGCGTTGGACAGGCTGAGCAGGTGCCGGACCCGGACCAGCTGCTGCCACCGGGTGGTCGGCAGCCCGGCGGCCGTCGCCGGGATCGAGTTGGTGATCATCCGGATCTCGCCGAGCGTCTGCTTGGCACCCGTGAAGCTCGCCGCCGGGAGGCGGTCGAAGGTGTTCCAGTCCTCCTCGCTGGAGCGCGGCATCCGGTCCGGGTAGGGCTCGCCTGCAGCCACCATCGCCCGGATGGCTCCGGACTCGTGCACCGAGCCCATCACCGGGTGCCGGATCCAGGAGTCCGACGCCATCATCAACGACATCGGCACCACCACCAGCTTGGGCGCCTTCGGCAGCCCGTCGAGCGCCTCGATGAACGCTGCCACCAGTCGCACGTTGTAACCCGGCCCCACGATCGAGTGCAGCGACGTCCCAGCGCCGAGCTCGTCGCGGACCATCTTCGTCAGGTTCCGCGGGTCCGGGTCGTTACGACGGGTCCAGAACATCGTCGAGTCCCCGAAGAACAGGACGTCCGGCCCGGGGCCGTCGGTGTAGGCCTTCACCAGCTCGCGGAGCTGACGCACCTCGACGTCCGGCAGCCGGGCCTCGTACTTGGCGCGCAGGCGGTAGTACAGCGGGCCTGCCACGAGCCTCTTGATCCGACCGACCACACGGACCTTGAGCGTGGGCCGCTGGAGCGGCGTGGGTGCCGTAGACATCTAGGCCGAGGATCCCTGACGAGCAGCCATCACGGTCTTGATCTGCTCGACGCTGCTGAACTGAGCGACCTCGTCGTCGGTCAGCATGACGTCCCAGGTCTCCTCGATCAGCGTGATCAGGCTGAGCGTGGCCAGCGAGTCCCAGGCCTCCAGGCCCTGACGGGTCGCTGTGCGCAGCTCGTCGTCGGACAGCTGGGGGAACACCGTGCGGACGCAGTCCTCGACAGCCGCATCGACAGCCTCGACAGAATCGAACGTTGACATGGGAAAACCTTCCGAGCTCAGGGAGAAACGAAGTCGACGGTGTGGATGCCGGTCGATCCGCTCAGGTCCATCCGGGCGGCATCGACGCCCGACACGCCGGCCTCAGTGTAGCCAAGCGCGGTCATCAGCTGGGCGACCACACCGTTGCGCTCGGTGGGCTCGAACTCGAACCGCACGGTCGCGGGGCGGTAGCGCTCGACCAGCGCCGCGAGCACGTGGTGCTCGATGGTCCGCGAGAACGCGCGGCAGCTGAGCACCCAGGAGTCGATGGTCAGGGTGTCCTCGACGAGCACGCCGCTGAGCACCGAGATCGCGCCGAGGGTGCCGAACTTGTCCGTGTAGCTGACGCTCCAGCCGAACGCACCGTCGGCCTCGCCCCGGGTCCGCCACTCGACCTCGCCGACCCGACGGCCGTTGAGGTTGAACTGGTTGGTCTTGTTGATCAGCTCCACGGCGCGCGCCGACTCCCAGGCGCCGACCTCGTCGATGTCGATACGCCCCTGCAGGTCACGAAGGAACTGCACCGGGTCCGTGGATCCTTCCCGAGCCTCCTCCAGCGCGGCCGAGGCACGCAGGCTGGAGGTCCGGACAGCGTCCTCGGCCGTCAGCCGCTCCCGCCAGAACAGGTCGTTGAGCTCGTTCAGCAGATCGCCGGCTGCTCGCGGGTCCTGGGTAGGAAACTTCCGGGTGGTGATCCCCGGGTGCGCGGCAGCCACCTCTGCCAGCTCCAGATCGCTGTCGTCGACGAAGACGACGTCCTGCGCGCTGATGTTCCAGGACTTCAGGATGGCGGCGACGGCCGCGGACTTGAGGCCCCAGGAAGCCTCCACCGGGAACAGCGCATCGGGCGCGACCAGGAGGTCGGGGCGGGCGAGCGCGGCGGCCACCACGTCCGGGTCGTTCTTGCTGCAGACCCCGACCAGGGCCCCCCGGCGGGAGAGCTCGGCAAGGAGCTGCTGGTAGAGGCCGTGGACCAGGCTCCCCGAGTCGAGGTCCCAGGTGACGGCGCCGACGCCGATCTCCCCCACGAGGCCACGCCACAGGGTGTCGTCGAGATCGGTGATCAGCCCCTTCTTCGCCGGCGGGCGCACCAGGGCCCGCGCCGCAGCGTCCGCGATCTCGGCGGCCCGCTCGCTGGTGAACGGGAACCCCGAACGCAGGTCTGACTGCAGGTCCCGGCGCGACCGACCACCGACCGGTACGGCGACCCGGATCCCGTCGTGCCCGAGGATCCGCTCGCGGAACCCCGCGACCAGGGACTCCAGGCGCGCTTCGAGCATGCCGGCCCGACCCGGCGCGGCCGCGTAGATGAACGGGAGGTCCAGCGTCGGCAGCACGACCGCCACCGGGCAGACGGAGGCGGTCGCGGCCAGGGCGTCGTGGATCCGGTCGAGCCGGGCCTGCGCCGTCCGGGACAGGTCGTCGATCTCGGCCCGTCGCGCGGTCGCGCTCTCCCGGACGCCGAGCCGGGGGTCGAGGTCGGACCACTCGACGACCACGGCGCACAGGTCGGGCTTCTGCCCGGCGACGTGCTGGATGCTCTCGGGGAGCGGGCCGTACAGGCCGGGCAGGACCGAGACCCGCCGACCAGGACTGGCCTGCTGGACCGAGGCGTGCAGGAAGGTCTGCAGGTGCAGCGGTGTGAAGCTGCAGGCGATCCCGACCGCGAGGGAAGGTGTGCCCTCAGGAAGCTCCCGGGCCTGACCGATCGCGGTCATCGCCTCCCGGAGCGTACTGATCGTCCCGGTCATCCGGCCTTCTCGGACGCTGCGGGTACGTCCCGGGTCCCGATCAGCCGGGCAGGCACTCCCAGGACGATCCCGTAGTCCGGCACGTCAGCGACGACCAGCGAGTTCGCACCCACCTGCGCCCCGACACCGATGCGGATCCCGCCGAGGACGCTGGCGCCGGCCAGGATGGCTGCGTCGTCGCAGATGACCGGGAACTCGGGCTTGTCACCCTCCCAGTCGCGGGCTCCTGCGGTGACACCCTGGGCGATGGTGACGTTGTTCCCGATGACGGTCCGGACCCCCATCACGATCCCGGTGGGGTGCGGGATCATCAGTCCGGTGCCGATGGTCATGCCCGGGGTGAAGTCCGACCCGACGGCGAGCATGCCGACGACCCGCATGAAGTTCGCCAGCCGGACGTGGCCGGCTCGGTAGAAGCACTGCTGGGCGCGCAGGATGATCGAGGCGATCATCCCCGGCAGCACCAGGCAGCGCGAGAACACCCGCAGCCAGCTCGGCTTCGAACCGGGCCGGTAGCGCAGCAGGTCGGAGAAGACCAGGTCGCTGAAGCTCGGCTGGGACTTCTTCGTGGACCGCGACATGGAACGAGAACCTCTGCTTCGGAAGTTGCTGAGCCGTTCGGCTACTGGGCGCTCTCGGTCGACCCGGTGCCGTCGGCGTCGTAGAACGCGATCACCTCGGCAACCGTCTGCGGCATCTCGCCCTCGGCGAACGGGTCAGCACCCAGCTCGTCCTCGAGGATCGCCGAGAGCTCAGCGGTCTCGAGCGAGTTCAGGCCGACGCCGTTCGCGTACAGCTCGGAGTCGAGCTCGACGGTCTCGGTGTTCTTCACCCGACGGATGAAGGACCGGATCGTGCGCTCGGCATCGCGTTGAGTACCCATGAGTCTTCTGTTCTCCTCGTTGCTGGACCGACGGGCCGAGGGTATCGCAGCGATGCCGGGCCTGATCGCGGTTCTCGCGGTTCCGTCACGGATCGGACGGGTCAGCGTCGCCCGCGCAGCCACCGCCACCCCAGCACCGCAGCAAGCGCACCGGCGAGCACGAGCCAGCGCCGGTCCAGGCCGTCGGCGAACGCACTGTCGACGACTCCGTCGGAGTCCAGCCCGGCCCCGGGCGCCGGGACCGGCTCCCGCCCGTCCACCAGGTCGCGGACGTCCTGGGGCAGCGCGACCTGGAGCACCTCGCTGCGGACGCCCTCCGAGCTCACCCTGATCCTGTCCCGGGGGCCGATCGAGACCCCTTCGCCCTGCTCCTGGTCGGGGAGCGCGAGCTCGGCAACCGGCCGGAAGCCGGGGTAGGTCGCCACCAGGGCACCGCCGTAGCCCCGGACCAGGACGTGCCTGCCGTCACCGAAGAGCGCGGCGTCGGTCGCGTAGAAGTCGACGGTCGGGCCGGCCGCGAGCCGGTTCGGACGGTCCGGGTCCAGGTTCTTCGGGGCGACGAAGACCTGACCGCCGAACAAGCCCTTGGTCACGATCCGGAGCCGCCCGTCGGGCCCCTGGAGCAGGGACTCGGCATCGTGCGCACCGTCGGGGTAAACCAGCTCGTACGACGGCGCTGTCACCGTCCGGTCGGTCGCTCCCACCGGGACCAGGTACACCCGGACGCTGTCGCGCCGCGCCCGGTTGTCGCCGATGTCCCCGACCCAGACGGCGCCGTCACCCGCCGGCGCCAACGCCTCGACGTCCTCGACCTCGTCGGCGAACGTCGTGGTGGCCACGGTCCGGCCGGTCCGGGCATCGACGACGAAGACCAGCGGCTCGCCACCGGAGTCGTTGGTCGTCACCATCAGGGCGCCGAGGTCGACCAGCCCGCTGGACTCGTTGATCCGGTCGTCGGCGAAGGCGAACACGGGGGCGGACCGAGGGCCGGAGACCACGAGGGCAGCGGCCAGCACCAGCTCCGACCAGCCGGACCAGATCACTGCAGCAGCTCCGCCAATCGGGGACGGACCTTCCAGGCAGCGGTGAGCTCGTCGTACTCCGAGGACCCCAGCTCGGTCCGCACCCCGGTCGCGGTCGCCCGGATCAGGGTGTTGCGCGGCGTGTGCTCGCTCCCGACGAACTCGACCACCTCCACCCGGTAGCCACGCGAACGCAGCAGCGCCGCGCGCAGGGCATCGGTGAGGGTGTCGGCGAACCGTTCGCGCAGGATGCCGTCCCGGGTCAGCAGCGACGACGGCGCCTGGTCCCGCAGCTGGCGCGAAACGTCGTGGTGGCAGCACGGGGCAGCCAGGACCAGGGTGGCCGACCAGCCGACCCCGCGGGCCAGGGCGTCATCGGTCGCGGTGTCGCAGGCGTGCAGCGCCAGGACGATGTCCGGGGAGTGCTCCAGCTCGACGTCGCCGATACCGGCCACCACGAAGCTGACCTCGTCGGCGATGCCGAGCCGTTCGGCCACGTCGGTGTTGTGGGCCCGCGACTGCTCCTTGACGTCCACCCCGACCAACCGCACCGGGAGTCCCCGGGTCCGGCTGAGCCAGGCATGGGCGGCGAACGTCAGGTAGGCGTTCCCGCAGCCCAGGTCGACCAGTCGCAGCGGCTCCTCGTCGGTCGGTTTCAGGCGGCCGGCAGCCAGGGCGTCCTCGACGCAGGTGCCGAGCTCACGCAGGAACTCCTCGACCTGGCGGTACTTCGCCCGGCGCGACGGCTTCAGGCGCCCCTGGGCGTCGCTGATCCCGAGAGCGACCAGGACCGGGTCGTCCTCGGCCAGCACCCGTTTCTTGGTCCGGTCGTGGTCGCGCTCGGGCGCTCGCCCGACCCCGGCCGTGATCCCGACCGCCGCGTCGCCGCTCTTGGTCACCCTCAGCTGAACGGTCTCGGCCGTCGTCTCGACGTGCCAGTTCCCGAACGGTTCGCCGAGCAGGGCAGCGACCGCGTCGTCGGCGGCGGCGGGCGGGTAGTTCGCCACGTGCGCCTGGGTCTCGTCGTACCGGGTAACCTGGAGGTGACGGCCCGCCTTCAGCTCGACGTACCGGGCCTCGACCCGGGTCCACTGCGGACGCTCACCCTTGCGGCGGCCGGAGCCCAGCGCCCGGACCAAGGTCTCGGAGTCGAGCAGGTGGGCCCGGACCCGGTCCAGGGCGCTCGGGAGCGGTTCCATCATCGCGGGGCCGGCCTAGTGGCTGAACTTGGCGATGACAGCGATCAGGAGCAGCCCCACCAGGGCGCCCGTGATCACCAGGCGTCGGTAGCGGGGATTCACGCCACCAGTGTATTCACGTCCCGACGCGGAAGCCGCCGGGCCGAGCTCCCCCCGAACAGCGCGGCGGCCAGCAGGACACCGAGCACCGACATCGCGCCCCCACCGATCAGCGTCCAGCGGGCCCCGAACACGGCGCCGACCCAACCGACGACCGGAGCCCCGAACGGGGTGCCTCCCATCACCACCATCATGTAGAGCGACATCACCCGCCCGCGCATCGCCGGGTCGACGCTGAGCTGCACCGTCGTGTTCGCCGAGTTGAGCATCGTCAGCAGGCTGAGCCCGAGCAGCGGCGTGCACAGGGCGAAGGTCAGGTACGACGGCATCAACCCGAGCGCGATCTCGACGCTGCCGAAGGCCAGTCCGGCCACGATCACCCACTGGGGGCGGGGGCGCGCGACCCGCCGGGCGCCGAGCAGGGCAGCGGTCAGCGACCCGATCGCCAGGGTCGAGCCGAGGACGCCGTACTCCCCAGGCCCCTTGTCGAAGACCTGGGTCGCCATCAGCGCCGAGGTCATCTGGAAGTTCATCCCGAAGGTGCCGGCGAAGAAGGCAGCCACCAGGACCATCATCAGGTCCGGGCGGCCGCGGACGTACCGGACACCTTCGCGGATCATCCCCTTGCCGCGCGCTGCCCGCTGGACCGGGAGCAGCTCGTCGACCCGCATCAGGCGGAGCGCCCCGATCACGGCCAGGTAGCTGAGCCCGTTCAGGGCGATCACGGCCCCGGTCGCCCGGACGCCGGACCCGCCGGCCGCGATCAGCACCCCGGACAGTGCCGGGCCGACGACCCGACCGAGGTTGAAGGACGCCGAGTTCAGGCCGACCGCGTTGGACAGGTCGTCGGCCTCGACCATCTCGCTCACGAACGACTGCCGCGCCGGTGCGTCGAAGGCCGCTCCGGCACCGAAGGCGAAGGCGATCACGAAGACCATCCAGGGCTCGACGACGCCCGCCAGCGCGACCGCGGCGAGGAGCAGGGCGCAGGTCCCCATCCAGGCCTGGGTGAGCTGGAGCAGCTGACGCTTCGGCATCCGGTCGGCCACCAGGCCGGCGTACGGGGAGAGCAGGAGGATCGGCAGGAACTGCAGGGCCGTGGTGAGACCCAGCGCGGTGCTGGCCTCGGCAGCGCTGCCGTGGTGCAGGGTGAGCACGAGCCAGTCCTGGGCGACCCGCTGCATCCAGGTACCGGTGTTGGAGACCACACCGCCCAGCGCGTAGAGCCGGTAGTTGCGCACGCGCAGGGCCCGGAAGGTCGGGCTCACCTCGGATCACTCAACTCGTCGCCAACCTCTCGATCAACGGAGCGGCCTTCCGGATCAGGGCCCGCTCGGCGGGGGTGAGACCGGCCAGCTGACGGGCCAGGAAGGCGTCGCGCTGGCGGCGGTCGGCGTACAGGGTCTGACGGCCCTTCGCCGAGATCTCGACCAGGGTGACCCGACCGTCGGAGGCCGAGGCCCGTCGTACGACGAAGCCGGCGTCGGCCAGGGCCGCGACCGTGCGGGTCATCGACGGCGGCCGCACCCGCTCGCTCGCCGCCAGCTGCCCGACCGTGCTCTCACCGTTGCGGATCAGCACACCGAGAACACTCATCGCGCCGACCGACAGCACGTTGGCCGGATCGCGTTCGCTGCGCAGCCGACGCGCGAGCCGGACGACGCTCAGCCTCAGCTCGCTGGCCAGCCCCGCATCCGTGCGGGCGACGGTCTCGACATCAGGAGTCATCTCGTGACCATAAGTCATTACTCGTGCTAACTATTCCGCCGAGCCCGCTGCGCTGGTCGTCGGTGCGGGTAGATTGCTGCTGTGCCTGACGAACAGCCTGTGGTCCACGAGATCGGCAGCCGGACGTACATCGTCGCGGACGTCGACCCGCTCGACGTCGACGGTGTCCGCACCCTCGCGATCGGCAGCGCCCTGTGGGCGCTGGCGTTCGTGATGCTGATCCCGTTCTCCGGCAGGCTCAAGGAGGACGGCCACCTGTGGTGGCTGTGGACCTGTGTCGCCGGCTTCGGCCTGGGCCTCGTCGGCTGGGACTACTGCCGCCGTCGACGTGCGGCCCGGCAGTCCACCGAGGACTGACGGGGTCCGGTGACGGTCAGAACTGCTCGAGGTCGCTGCGGCTGACCGTGTCGAACGCCGGGTCGGGGAGCGGCGGAGGCAACTGCTTCTTGCGCAGCTGCGCCTCGGAGTGGGCGCCGCACCCGTGCTGGTACGCGACCACCCGGCCGTCGTCGTTGGCGAACTCGTTGGCGCAGACGCCGAAGGTCGCCGCCAACGGACCGGCCAGCTGGATCAGGAAGCCGCACGAGAAGCACTGCGCGGGGGCGGACTGGGCGAGCGGCACGTCCGGCCCGGGCTCGCCGTCGTACCAGCGCTGCGCGGCCAGGTCACGGCCCTCGAGCGAGAGCACCCGGTTGCGGCCGAGGCCGAGCTCGGTGGCGACGGCCTTGATCTGGGCGCGGTCGCCGGCGTCGAGGTCGTCCTCGGCGGACCAGTCGCCCGGGTCGCCGGTCAGGTACGTCGGGACCAGGCGCGGGTCGTCCTCGTCCGCAGGCAGCAGGTCCCCGGGCGACAGGTCACCGGGCTTGATCCGCTCACGCCACGGGATCCAGGCCGGAGCGGTGATCGCGTCGGACCCCGGGAGCAGCGCAACCTCGTCGACCGTCAGGTAGTCCTGACCGTTCGGCTGGGCGACCGTGACGGCCCAGCGCCAGCCGGGATAGCCGGGCTGGGTGCTGGCGAAGTAGTGGGTGACGACACCCTCGTCCTCGACCAAGGACTCCTCGTGGCCGCCGACGAACGATGCACCCACCTGCTCGAGCAGGACGGCGCGGGCAACCTCGACGGGGGCCCCGGTGCGTTCTTCGGTGATGGTCACCGCTGGATTCTCCCCCATCGGGGTACCTGATGTCTCCCCGGCCCCGCCGCGTCAGGGAACAGTTGGCAGGATGGGGCCATGGAGCCCGACGACGAGACCCGTGACGTCGGCACCGAACGGCGGGGCGACCGGGTCGCCGACGCCGCTGGACGCGGTGTGGTCGCCGGGACGCGCGGCGTGATCGCCGCCGGCCGCGGCGCCGGACGGGGCGTGTCCTCCGCGGTCCGGCTGGCACGGCGGGCAGCACGGGCCGAGGGCGCCGGCGACTCCGGGCTCTCCCGCCTGATCGAGCTGCACTCGTTCAACGCTGCCGGTGATGCCGCCGTGGCCATCTCCCTGGCCGGGACGATCTTCTTCGCAGACCCCGGCGGGGCCAAGGGCCCGGTCCTGCTGTTCCTCGCCCTGACGATGCTGCCGTTCGCGGTCGTGGCTCCGCTGCTGGGCCCGTTCCTCGACCGGTTCAGCCACGGTCGACGGTGGGCGATCGGCTTCACCATGGTCTTCCGGGCGTTCATGTGCTGGATGATGGCCGACGCCGTCGCCTCGGACTCCGAAGCGCTCTACCCGACGGCGCTGGGCTGCCTGATCGCGTCGAAGGCCTACGGCATCGCCCGTCCCGCAACAGTGCCCCGGCTGCTCCCGCCGGACCAGACCCTGGTGAAGGCGAACAGCAGGATCTCGCTGGCCGGGATCGTCGGTGCCGCCATCTCGGCGCCTCTCGCGGGCCTGGCTGCGTCCGTCGGCCCGGAGTGGTCGCTGCGCTACGCGTTCGTGGTCTTCATCGGCGCGACCGTCCTGGCGATCCTGCTGCCGGCCCAGGCGGACGCCACCGCCGGTGAGCAGCACGTCGGCCGCCGCGAGCGTTTCCGTCTCCCCGCCACGATCGTCTTCGCGCTCCGGTGCAACGTCGGACTGCGCTTCCTGGTCGGCTTCCTGACGATCTTCATGGCGTTCGTGCTGACCCAGCACCCGTTCGAGAGCTGGGGCGACAAGAACACCACGATCCTGCTCGGCCTGGTCGTCGGGTCGGCCAGCGTCGGCAACATCATCGGGATCAGCCTGTCCTCGATCCTCAAACGACTCAATCCCGCCGTGGTCGTCGTGGTCGGCCTGGTCGCCGACGTGGCGGCAGCGATCTGTGCCGCCGTCTTCTACGGCCTGCCAGCCTCGATCGTGCTCGGCCTGACGATCGGCGTCGCCGCCTCGATGGGCAAGCTCGGGCTCGATGCCACCATCCAGCGGGACGTCCCGGAGACCTACCGGACCTCGGCGTTCGCCCGCTCCGAGACGGTGCTGCAGCTGTCCTGGGTCTTCGGCGGACTCGTCGGCGTCGCGCTCCCCACCGGGCACGCCGTGGTCGGCCTGGTCGTGATGGCCTCGATCATCACCGCCTGGACCGGGTTCGTCCTGGTCGGCCGACGCAGTCAGGCCGCCGAGGCGGCCTGACTCAGAGGGACAGCTCGTCGGCGAGCGCCCGCAGGAGCTTCGCCGTCGGGGCGGCGACCTTGCCGTCCGGGTGACGTCCGTGGCGGTACGCCTCCTCGACACCCTCGAGGAGCTTGATGACGTCCTCGACGATGCTGACCATGTCCTCGGGCTTGCGCCGCTGGGCCTTGCCCTGCGCTTTCGCCACCGAAGCCGGCGCGTCGAGCACCCGGACCTGGTGAGCCTGTTCGCCCTTGCGTCCGGAGAGGATGCCGAACTCGACGCGCGTGCCCGCCTTCAACGTGGCAGTGCCTTCGGGCAGGGACGAGGAGCGGACGTAGACGTCCTCGCCGTCCTCGCGCGAGAGGAAGCCGAAGCCCTTCTCGGCGTCGTACCACTTGACCTTTCCGGTGGGCACCAGCTCGGCCTTTCTCTCCAGTCGAATGCGAAGGCACACAGTACGTGCCCGCGGACGGGACTGGCGACCGGGTTCTGGAAAGTCAGGCGTCCCGGCGGGTGAAGAGCAGGTACGACGCCACCATCCCGACAACCGCGGTGCCACCGAACACGACCAGGCCCCCCCAAGCGCTGAGCGGGTCACCGAAGGTGCCGGTCGGGTCGTTGAACGCGTCGACGAGCCGGCCACCAGCGTCGAACGGCCGGAACCGGAGCAGCTCGGTGTGGTCGCGCAGGCCGGGCACGAGCCGGAAGAACACGTTGATCAGCGTCTCGATCAGGAACGGCCACAGGAAGATCGAGACCAGGGCGAACGCCTGCGACCGGGTGATGGAGGTGAAGGCCATCGCCAGCCAGGTCAGCACCACGCCGTACAGCACCTGCCGCCCGATGATCTGCCAGGTGTCGCCGCTGAAGACGTCCACGTAGTCGCGCAGGAAGAACGAGGCCACGACCCCCGACCCGATCAGGGTCACCGCAGCGACCACCGCCACCCAGGCCCCGACGACGAGGAACTTCGCGACCCAGAGCTGGGTCCGGGAGTTCAGGGCGGTGAGCGACGCCCGGATCATGCCGTGCCGGTACTCGTGGCCCCAGGCGAAGATGCCGAGGATGGCCAGCACGAAGCAGATCACGCTCGGGATCTCGCCGCTGGCGGCGAGCTGGGTGACCACCACCGGGCCGAGCTGGTCGAGGTCCTCGGAGGTGACACCACCGTTGGTGAAGTCGTGGTGGATCGCCCACGCGAACAGGGTCGAGATCCCGATGCCGAGGAAGATGGCCAGCCCGGTCAGCCACCAGGTCGAACGGAGGGTGCGGATCCGGGTCCACTCGTAGGCGAGCGCGCGCTTCATCGAGGACCGCCTTCCACCGTGGCCGACGGGGCCGGGGCGAGCGCCTGGAACTCCTCCGAACCGGCGGTGCGCTCCAGGAACGCCTCCTCCAAGGTGGCGACCTTCGGGCTGAGCTCGTGCAGCCGGAGGCGGTGGCTGTGCGCGAGATCGCCGATCGCCTCGATGTCGAGGCCGGCGACCGACAGCGAGCCCGGTGCGAGGACGGTGACCGTGCCGCCGGCCGCCTGCAGCAGCGGGGCGAGCTCAGAGGCCTCCGGCGTGCGCACGACGACCGCGTTCTGCCGAGAGCTGCTCACGAACTCGTCGATCGGCCCGGTGGCGATCAAGGAACCCTTGCCGATCACGACCAGGTGGTCGGCCATCAGCGCCATCTCGGAGAGCAGGTGGCTGGAGACGAAGACGCTGCGGCCCTCGGCAGCCAGCCCCTGGAGGAAGACCCGCATCCACTGGATGCCCTGCGGGTCGAGGCCGTTGGCGGGCTCGTCGAGGATCAGGGTGTGCGGGTCACCCAGGAGCGCCGCGGCGAGCCCGAGCCGCTGACCCATCCCGAGCGAGAAGCCCTTCGGCTTCGACCGGGCAACGTCGTGGAGGCCGACGGTGGCAAGGACCTCGTCGACGCGACGGGCGCTGATCCCGTTCGCTGCGGCCAGCATCCGCAGGTGGTTGCGGGCCTTGCGGGTCGGGTGGAACGGCTTCGCCTCGAGCAGCGCCCCGACATGACGCATCGGGTCCTTGAGCTCGGCGAACGGGCGCCCGTCGAAGACGGTGCTCCCCGCACCACGGTCGAGCCCCAGCATCAGGCGCATCGTGGTCGACTTCCCCGAGCCGTTCGGCCCCAGGAAGCCGGTCACGCTCCCGGGCTGGACGTCGAAGGAGAGGTCCCGGACAGCCGGCTTGCCGGAGTAGGACTTGGCCAGGCCGCGGGCCGAGATCGTTGCCATCGGTCCAGCCTGACACGTCCACGGTCGACCCTGCTGCCGGCATCCCCAGGACCACTGCCGACCGAGTCCGTAGAATTGGTCGGATGCCCGCCTCCTCCGCACCGCGAACCCTCGCCGACCAGCTCCGCAGCTGGCCGGACGACCGGCTCGCCGCGCTTCTGGAGGCACGTCCCGACCTCGCCGTCCCCGCCCCGACCGACTCGGCCCAGCTGGCTTCCCGCGCGGTGGTCCGGGTGTCGGTGGCCCGCGCGCTGGACCTGCTCGACCGGCTCGAGTCCGAGACCCTGCTGGCCGTCGTCCAGACCGGTCCTGCCAGCACCGAGGACCTCGAGCAGGTCCTGTTCGCCGATCCCGGCGCAGTCACCGCCGCGCTGGACCGGCTGTACGGTCTGGCCCTGGTCTGGGGGACGACGGACGCCTGGCGGGCGACGACGATCACCGCCGACCTGGTCGGCATCCCCGCCGGGCCCAGCCGGGCCGAGACCGAACGCGCCCTGGCCCGGATCGACGAGCGCGCCCGGACGATCCTGGACCACCTCGACGAGACCGACGCTGCCGGAACCGTCACCCAGGCCCGTCGTCCGATCAGGATCGCGGACGCGACCACCCCCACCGAGCAGCTGCTCGCCCACCGGCTCCTGGAACCCACCGACGACCGGCACGTGGTGGTGCCGTGGAGCGTTCGGCTGCACCTGCGCGGAGGCCGGTCCACCCGCGAGGCCATCGACGACGTCCCCGCTCTCGCCGACAGTGCGCGCGAGACGACCCTGGTCGACCGGGCAGCAGCAGGTGCGGCGTACGAGTTCACCCGACGGACCGAGATGGTCCTGGAGGCCTGGAGCACCCGGCCACCCGCCGGACTGCGTACCGGGGGGCTCGGAGTCCGCGAGCTGCGGGCCGTGGCCGAGCTGGTGCACGCGGACCCGGCGATCGCGGCGCTCCTGGTCGAGACGGCAGCAGCGGCAAACCTGCTCGCCGTCGGGATGAACGACGACCTCGACGCCGCCTGGCTCCCCACCGACGCGTACGACACCTGGGCCAGCAGCAGCCCCGCGGAACGGTGGACGGTCCTGGCCAAGGCTTGGCTGGACAACCCTCGCCTGGTCTCCGCGGTCGGCGGCCGGGACGGTGACCGCCCGATCAACGCCCTGTCACCCGGCCTGGAGCGCAGCTGGCTGCCCGGAGACCGGCGTACGACCCTCAGCACGCTGCTCACCCTGGAACCGGGGCGGGTCCTCGCTGCCGGCACCGGGCTCGGCTCGCTGGCCCGTCGGCTCCGCTGGCAGCACCCGCGCCGCCCGGAGGCACGGCTGTCCCTGGTCCCGGGGACCGTGGACGAGGCAGCCGCGATCGGACTGCTCGGACTCGGCGGCGTGAGCAGCTTCGGCCGCGCCCTGCTCCTGCACGAGGACCCGATCCCGGTCCTGACCGCGCTGCTGCCCACTCCCGTCGACCACGTTCTCATCCAGGCCGATCTCACCGCGGTCGCCCCGGGGCCCCTGGAGCAGGACTTCGCCCGCCAGCTGTCCCTGCTCGCTGATGTCGAGTCCCGCGGCGGCGCCACCACCTACCGCTTCTCCGTCGGGTCGGTGCGCCGCGCCTTCGACTCCGGCTGGTCGACCGACGAGGTCAAGGCCTTCCTGGCCGCGTCCTCGCGGACACCGGTTCCGCAGGCCCTGGACTACCTCGTCGACGACGTCGCCCGCCGGTTCGGCACCCTCCGGCTCGGGTCCGCGGAATCGTTCCTGCGCAGCGACGACGAGACCGCGTTGACCGAGCTGATGCACCATGCCGCAGCGGCCAACCTGCGGCTGCGCCGGATCGCACCGACGGTGATCGTCTCCGACGTGCCGCTGCAGGTGCTGCTGCCGCGGCTGCGCGAGCTCGGCGCAGCCCCGGTGGTCGAGGCTGCCGACGGGACGGTCCGCGTCGCCCGGCCCGAGGAGCACCGCTCCCGGACGCCGCGCGCGGCCCCACCGAGCGGCCTGACCGATGCCCGCCGGGCGGCCCGGACGACGGCCGTGATCTCGGCGATCCGGGCCGGCGACCGGGCCGCGGCGCAACGCCCGGCACGCGCCCCGGCGAAGACCCCGGCCGACGTGATGTCCGCACTGCGCGAAGCGGCCGAGGCCCGGACCGAGGTCTGGATCGGCTACCTCGACAACCACGGGACGTCGGTCGAACGGGTGGTGCGCCCGCTCGAGGTCGGCGGCGGCCAGCTCTCGGCGTACGACGAACGCAACGAGGAGGTCCGGTCGTTCGCGATCCACCGGATCAGCGAGGTACGGCGACCGAAGGCCTAGGTCGCCGACCGGGCGCAGATGTCCCACAATTCCCCGCCGACCGGGCCCAGATGTCCCATCGCCGCGAACACATGCGCCCGGTCAGCGTCAATCGGCGGGACAGCAGCCCGGTCCCGACCGCCCCGATCAGGGCGACGACCGCCGCGGCACCGAAGGCCCACGAGATACCGGCAGCGTCGGCGACCACACCGAGCAGGATCGGCCCGAGGCCGATGCCCAGGTCGAGGAAGATGCTCGCCGTCCCCGCTGCTGCGCCACGTTCGGACGGACCTGCGGTGGCGAAGATCGCCGAGAAGAACGCCGGGGTGCAGAAGCTGACGCCGACAGCCATCACGCAGACCCCGGCATACATACCGACCGGCTCCTGCCAGAGCGCCACCACCGCGATCCCGGCAGCGATCACGACCAGCGACGCGGCGCCGAGCGGGAGCGACGGCAGTCGGTCGGGCACCCCGGCGAAGGCAACCCGGCACACCACGATCAGCAGCCCGTAGACGAACAGCGGCAGACTGGTCCGGGCCAGGTCGATCTCCTCGGCGTGCAGGGTCGCGAACGCCAAGAACCCGCCGACCGCGGCGAGCGAGGTGAAGAACGCCGCCGAGGCCGGGACCGCGGGCCAGTGGATCAACGGGGCCGGCCCGGCCTCCGGGTCCGGCTCCGCCCTGGTCTCGGGCACCAGCAGCGCGAGCAGTGCGGACCCGACCGCCAGTCCCCCGGCAGCCCACCAGCCGGCCGTGAACCCCGACCAGTGCTGGATCAGCTCCCCGAGCGGTGGGCCGAACGCGAGACCGAGGTACAGCCCGAGCGAGTTGAAGCTGATCGCCTCACCGACCCGGCTGTCGGGCGCCACGTCGGCCAGCACGGCGAAGGCCGACACGAAGAAGGCGGCCTCGGCGACCCCGAGGACCAGCCGGAGGCCGACGACGGCGGCCAGGCTGTCGACGTACGCCGTGGCGACCAGGCCGACCGCTGCCAGCACGGCCCCACCGACCAGCAGGGGTCTGCGCCCGCCGCTGTCGGCGAGCCGACCGACGTAAGGCCGGAGCACGAGCGCAGAGATCGCGAACGCTCCGAAGGCCAACCCGGCTGCGGCCTCGCTGCCACCGATCGGCCCGGTGACGAACAGCGGCAGCAGGTAGATCGAGACGCCGACGGCGGTGAAGTACGCGAGCTCGGCGATGCCGAGCGCGATGAACGCCCGGGTGAACAGGGGTTCACGCTCGCTGGGCACCGGTCCACGGTGGCACAGCGCGTGCCCGGCGACCCCGTAAACTCACCAGGTTATGGTCCTCGCCTTGCTCGTCAACGACACCTCGCCCCAGCCTCGAGCTCGCTCGGGCGTTCGGAGGCTCGCGCCGTGAACGACGGCCCCCTGATCGTCCAGTCCGACAAGACCGTCCTGCTCGAGGTCGACCACGAGCAGGCCGCCGAGGCGCGCCGTGCGATCGCCCCGTTCGCCGAGCTGGAGCGCTCGCCGGAGCACATCCACACCTACCGACTGACGCCGTTGGGCCTGTGGAACGCCCGGGCCGCGGGGCACGACGCCGAGCAGGTGATCGACGCCCTGCTCGCCTACAGCCGGTACGCCGTCCCGCACTCGCTGCTGGTCGACATCGCCGAGACGATGGACCGCTACGGGCGGCTGCGGCTGGAGAAGCACCCGGTGCACGGTCTGGTGCTGGCGTCCACGGACCGGGCCGTGTTCACCGAGGTGATCCGCAGCAAGAAGGTCGCCGGGATGCTCGGGGAACCGATCGAGGACATGCCCGATGCCGAGGGCGCGATCGCCGTCCACCCGAGCCAGCGCGGCAACCTCAAGCAAGCCCTGCTGAAGCTGGGTTGGCCGGCCGAGGACTTCGCCGGCTACGTCGACGGCGAGGCGCACGCGATCGAGCTGACCGAGGACGGCTGGGAGCTGCGCGACTACCAGAAGCAGGCAGCGGAGTCCTTCTGGCACGGCGGGTCCGGCGTGGTGGTGCTGCCCTGCGGGGCCGGCAAGACGATCGTCGGCGCGGCGGCGATGGCGCACGCCAAGGCGACCACCCTGATCCTGGTGACCAACACCGTCAGCGCGCGGCAGTGGAAGGCCGAGCTGCTCAAGCGGACCAGCCTCACCGAGGACGAGATCGGCGAGTACTCCGGAGCCCGCAAGGAGATCCGGCCGGTCACCATCGCGACGTACCAGGTGCTCACGCTGCGCCGGAAGGGCGTCTACCCGCACCTCGAGCTCCTCGACGCCCGCGACTGGGGCCTGGTCGTGTACGACGAGGTGCACCTGCTGCCCGCCCCGATCTTCCGGATGACCGCCGACCTCCAGGCCCGTCGGCGGATCGGGCTCACCGCGACGCTGATCCGGGAGGACGGTCGCGAGGGCGACGTCTTCAGCCTGATCGGCCCCAAGCGGTTCGATGCACCGTGGAAGGACATCGAGGCCCAGGGCTGGATCGCTCCTGCCGACTGCGTCGAGGTCCGGGTCACCCTGCCCGAGGGTGAGCGGCTCGCCTACGCGACCGCAGAACCGGAGGAGCGCTACCGGCTGGCCAGCTGCACCTTCAGCAAGACCAAGGTCGCCGAACAGCTCGTCGCGCTCCATGCCGGCGAGCAGACCCTGGTGATCGGCCAGTACCTCGACCAGCTCGACGAGCTCGGCGAGCACCTCGGCGCGCCCGTGATCAAGGGCGAGACCAGCGTCAAGGAACGCGAGGAGCTCTTCGCCGCGTTCCGGACCGGCGAGATCAACCTGCTGGTGGTCTCGAAGGTCGCGAACTTCTCGGTCGACCTCCCCGAGGCGGCGGTGGCGATCCAGGTCAGCGGGTCCTTCGGCTCACGCCAGGAGGAGGCCCAGCGCCTGGGGCGGTTGCTGCGACCCAAGGCCGACGGCAAGACGGCCCGGTTCTACACGATCGTGGTCCGCGACACCGTCGATGCCGACTTCGCCCAGAACCGGCAGCGCTTCCTGGCCGAGCAGGGGTACGCCTACCGGATCATGGACGCGGACGACATCTCCACCGAGACGCTCTAGAAGCGGTCAGCGGAACGACGGTCGTTGGGCTGCGGCCAGACGATCCCGCAGCGAGTCGTCCGCTGCGGCCCGGGCGGTCGTCCGGTACGCCGACGGGCGTGGCACCGGCGAGCACCGCAGGTCCGAACGCCGACCGTCCAGACGCGCCGGCACCGCACCGGTCACCAGGTACGAGGCGATCCGGTTGTCGACGCAGCCGACACCCGACAGCGATCCGGCGTGGGTGGTCCCGCCGACCCCCTCGACGAGGGAGGCCGTCGGGAAGAGCCCGCGGAGGTTCAGCGCCCCGGGGAACGGCGTCGCCGCGTCGTACGTCTCGTTGATCAGCAGCACCTTGGTGCCCAGGGCCCTCAGCGCAGCACCACTGACGTTCACCCGACCGTGGGCAGCCGCCGGCCAGGTCCGGCACGGCATGTTGTACCAGGTGTTGTTCCAGGCGATGAACGGACTCGTCCGGTGCACCTGCTGGGTGTCGCTGACGAACGTCGACCAGACCGGGCTCCGCTGGTCGGTGCACTCGACCCCCAGGTAGACCGCGTACCCGTTCTCGGTCTCGGCCCCCAGGCTCGACTCCGCGTAGCGCTGGTACATCGGGTAGCCCTTCCCGAACCGGCGCAGCTGGGCGTACGCGTACGCGGCTCCCGGCCAGTCGCCGACGTTGTAGCCCACGCCCAGCATCGCGTCGCCGAGCTCGTCGGGACCGAGCCGGCCCCCGGCGGACGGCGTCCGGTCCAGCTTCGGGAGCAGCGCGTTGTAACCGGCACGGATCGTCGAGGCCTTCGTGCCCAGGTGGTAGGTCGCGTTGCGCCGGGCGACCCATCCGAAGAAGCGGTTCAGGTTCTTGTCGAACACGATGCTCTGGTTCAGGTTCGCCCGGTACCAGTACCGCACCGGATCCACCACGCCGTCGAAGATGAAGCGCCCCACCTTGGTCGGGTAGAGCGTCGCGTACACCGCACCGAGGTAGGTGCCGTAGGAGAACCCGAAGTAGTTGAGCTTCGCCAGCTTGGACTGCTTCCCCAGCGAGGCTGAGGACTGGAGCGCTGCCCGCAGGCTCTCCAGGTCCCTGGCACTGTCCTGGGTGGTCATGAACGGCAGCAACCGCTTCGCCGCGCTCGCACCGCACGCGGAGGCGTAGCCCGCGGTCTTCGTCGCCCAGTACCGGCCCAAGGCTCGGGTGGTCGGCACGAAGTTCGGACGGTTCGACCCGAAGTACCGGGTGTTGCACTGCAGCCGCGGCGTACTGGCCCCGACGCCGCGCGGGTCGAACCCGACCCAGTCGTAGCGCTCGGCACCGGTCCCCGGGACCAGGCTGCGCAGGCCCGGCGTCCAGGTCCCCGATCCACCGGGGCCTCCTGGGTTGAGGGCCAGAACACCGAGGTAGGAGCCGGCGAGAGGGTTCGCGGTCAGCCGGCTGACCGCGAGCTGCACGGTCTGGCCGTTGTCGGGGTGGGCGTAGTCCAGCGGGACCGTCAGGGTCGAGCACTGCAGGTCGCCGCAGTCGGTCCAGCCGGTCAGGGTCGGGGTGAACGCCGGAGCCTGCGTCCGGGCAGCAGCAGGAGCCGACCCGTTCGCGGCTGCGAACAGCCCCACCACCAGGGCCACGACGACGATGCCGACAGCACGCTTCACCCGGGAACCTCCACTCTGCTGATCCGGGATCCTCCCGGTCGTCCATCATCGCCCCGGGACAGGTCCCTGACCGACGATTGCCCGATCTAGTCGACGGCAACCCCGAGGGCCAGCTGATGGGCGTCGTCGATCAGCAACCGCCAGGCGCGCACCGCGGCAGCGCCGACGTACGCCTTCGTCCAGGACCCGTCCTGGCGGACCTCGGCCCCGACCGAGAACTGCCGCACCCCGGCGCGGACCAGCCAGGGCACGACGTCGGCCTGCAGTCCCCCGGACGCGATCAGCAGCTCCGCGATCCGCGGCGACGCACGCACCTGGGCGATCAGGTCGTCACCCCCGGAGGCCATGCCCCGCATCGAGCCGCCGGAGGCGACCCCGTCCAGGCCCGGGGCCCCGAGCACGTCGCGCCAGGCGCGGCGCGGGTCCAGGGCCGAGTCGAAGGCGCGGTGGAAGCTCCACGGGGCGCCGGTGAGCTCGTTCGCCACCGCCCAGACGGCCCGGCGGTCGATCTCGTTGTCGCGGTCGAGGAATCCGAAGGAGAGGCCTTCGGCCCCCAGCTCCAGGTAGGTGGCAGCCAGCGCGACCAGCGTGCCCAGCGGGTTCGCGACCAGGGTCGGGTCGTCACCGGTCCGGAGCATCACGCGCACCGGCAGGTCGGTCTCACGAAGCACCGCGGACAACGCCCCCGGGTCCGGTGAGCGGCCGCCGAGGACCGGCTCGGCGACGAAGAGCAGTCGGTCCGCCTCCCCGGCGGTCGCGGCCGCGGCGTCCCGGGCGTGCAGAACCGCGACCTCGAGCAGCGGCGCCGATTCGGTGGCAGGGGACACAATGGTCATCGTGACACTCGATGACCACCTGATGACAGCGCGGGCGCACGTGTTGCACGATCTCGAAGCAACCGGCGCCGCGGACTCCGACACCGTCTCCCTGCTGGAGGACGCCCTGGCTCAACGCGCCTGGTGGCTCGAGCAGTGGCCGGCAGGCAACCAGTTCATCGTCGGCCTGGTCGCCCAGGACGTGCAGGACGGCCTGCTCTCCCGGGCCGGACGCTGGCCGGTCTGCCCGGCCTGCGAGGACGCCACCCATGCCCTGTACGTCGATCCTGACCTCGGCGGCCCGGACCCGACCTGGGTCTGCGAGCAGGCCGGCCTGGTGGTCGGTCCGATCGGGAGTCTCTAGCTCACCGGAGGTGCTCGGGGCGGAGCACCGGTACCCAGAGGGTGTAGCGATCTGCGCGGTAGATGCTCCGGGTCACCTCGACGGCCACCTCGCGGCAGAACGACCGGCGGGAGATGTGCAGCACCGGCGCACCCGGCTCGAGCTCGAGGGACTCGGCCTCCTCCTCGGTCGCCACCGCAGCCACCACGGAGTCCTCGCCCCAGGTCGGCATCAGGTCGCGGTCGGCGAAGAGGTAGTAGAGGCTCGACGGCAGCGCGTCGTCCAGGAACCGCGGGAAGGTGTCCAGGGACAGGTAGACGTGCTGGATGGCGATCGGCTGGCTGTCCGCCAACCGCAACCGCTCCCAGTGCACGATCGGCGACCCGACCTCGGTCTCCAGCGCGCGGGCGAGACCCGGGCCGGCCGTCTCCCGACGGGCGAGCAGGGTCTTGGACTCCGGGACCTTGCCGCGCCGCTCCATCTCCTCGGAGAACGACGAGAGCCGCATCTGCATGTCGATGAGCGGCTTGGTGACGAAGGTGCCACGGCCGGGGATCCGCTCGAGCAGGCCCTGGGCGACCAGACCGTCGAGGGCGTGGCGGACGGTCATCCGAGCCACCCCGAACTGCTCGACCAGGTCGCGCTCGGAGGGCGCGGGACTTCCGGGTTCGGCATCGACGATCAAGGAGCGCACGTACTCGCGCACCAAGAGGTGCTTGCGACCGCGTTGCGCCGCCGGAATGCCGTTCTCAGCCACCGAGTGCTCCCCTTGATCCCTGTTCTGTCCCCCGTGCTTCGTCGTCACCCTAGCGAGGTCTAGCCCAGTTGGAAGGTGTTTTGGATCCTGACCGGTCTCATCGAACGCCTGTTCGAAGATCGGGTAGGGTGGCGCCATGGAGGTCGCGTTCCAACCCTCGCTCTTCGACACGGGTCCTGCCCTGGGCAGCCTGGATGCCCTGCGGCGGACTCCCCTCCGCGACGGAGCCTGGATCGACGCCCTGCCCGGTTGGCTCAGCGGAGCCGACCAGATCTTCGAGCGGATGGTCGCCGCTGTCCCGTGGCGCAGCGAGAGCCGGGCGATGTACGACCGGGTGGTCGACGTGCCCCGGTTGGTGCACACCTACGACATCGGCGAGGTCCTCCCGGAGCCTGTTCTCACCGACGCTCGGGATGCCTTGTCGAGGTACTACGCCGACGAGCTGGGCGAACCGTTCGTGACCGCCGGCTGCTGCTACTACCGCGACGGGAAGGACTCGGTGGCCTGGCACGGCGACACCGGCGTCAACGGCCGCGGCGGTCGTGGTCGCACCCAGGACACCATGGTCGCCATCGTCTCGCTCGGCAGCCCCCGCAAGCTGCAGCTGCGTCCCCGCGGTGGCGGCACCACGGTGACCCACGCGCTCGGCCACGGGGACCTGATCGTCATGGGCGGGTCCTGCCAGCGGACCTGGGAGCACGCCGTACCGAAGACCGCGCGACCCGTCGGTCCGCGGATCAGCGTCCAGTTCCGGCCGCGGAACGTCTTCTGATCGATACCCAGTCGGTTCGCCCGACGTGCAAACCATTTCGATCGAGCTAGGGCGGAACTTGGAACGAAGCAATGCTTGAGTGACTGCGGGGCAGACCACCTTCGAACCAGACAGCGCGCGGGGCCGTAGCCGCACAGCGAAGGGTTCCCGGATCAGTGGCTAGGTCGCGACTCTCGCCGGAAAGCGAGTCCTTTCCCTGCTTCACACGATCGGATCGGCGTATCGGCGCGGGTCCAAAGCAATGGATTCATCCCTCGCTTCGGCTCTGGTCCCGAACCTGCTCGATCATCCACGCCGCCACGGCCGCCGTGATCGCGCCAACGAGTGCAATTCCTACAAGCATTAGCGCCACTGCAATCAACCGACCGGACGTCGACACTGGAAAACGGTCGCCGTAACCAACCGTGGTCACGGTTGTGGCGGCCCACCAAAGCGCATCCCCGAACGATGTGATGTTCGCTCCGTCCGCGTCTTGCTCGACATCGAGTACAGCAATAGAACCCAGGACTACTGCCATCAGGGCAGATCCGACAACGTACGTCGTCACCTGGCCAATGAGGTTCCCTGCAGCGCTTCGGTTGAGTACTCGCGCCAGTGCTAGCAGTCGTAACAGGCGAAGCGGCCTGAGCATCGGCAGCGCAATCAGCGCAACGTCGTACCAGTGCCGCCTGACGTATTCGGACCGCCGATCTGTAAGCGCGATCCTGATGGCGAAGTCAATCGCGAATGCCGTCCAGACCGCCCAGGAACAGACATTCAACGTGGTCCGCAGATCGCGCGAAACCGACGGGTCCAGAACCGGCCACGCATACGCCACCAAGAACGCTGTAGCAAGTAGGAGGAGCGGAACCTCGGAACGTCGTTCCCATGCTTGGACGCGGGTCACGAAGTTGATCCTATTCGTACGAGCGCCCGCCCTAGCCGAATAGCGATGGGGCCCCAGTCCGAAGACTGGGGCCCCATCTGTAACGACAAGATCGTCAGGTCAGAAGTCCATGCCGCCCATGCCGCCGGTCGGGTCGCCGCCCATCGGCGCCGCCTTCTCCGGCTTGTCCGCGACGACTGCCTCGGTGGTGAGGAAGAGCGCCGCGATCGAGGCTGCGTTCTGCAGCGCCGACCGGGTGACCTTGGCGGGGTCGATGATGCCGGAGGCGATCATGTCGACGTACTCGCCGGTGGCCGCGTTCAGACCCTGACCGGCAGGAAGGTTGCGCACCTTCTCCGCCACGACGCCGCCCTCGAGGCCGGCATTGATCGCGATCTGCTTCAGCGGGGCCTCGGCAGCGACGCGAACGATGTTCGCACCGGTTGCCTCGTCACCGGAGAGCTCGAGCTTCTCGAACGCCTTGTCAGCAGCCTGCACCAGGGCGACGCCGCCGCCGGCGACGATGCCCTCTTCGACGGCAGCCTTCGCGTTGCGAACGGCGTCCTCGATGCGGTGCTTGCGCTCCTTCAGCTCCACCTCGGTGGCCGCGCCGACCTTGATCACCGCAACGCCACCGGCCAGCTTGGCCAGGCGCTCCTGCAGCTTCTCGCGGTCGTAGTCGGAGTCCGACTTCTCGATCTCGGCACGGATCTGGTTGACCCGACCGGCGATCTGGTCGGCGTCACCGGCACCCTCGACGACGGTGGTCTCGTCCTTGGAGATGACGACCTTGCGCGCCTGGCCGAGGAGCTCCAGGCCGGTGTTCTCCAGCTTGAGGCCGACGTCCTCGGAGATGACCTGACCACCGGTGAGGATCGCGATGTCCTGCATCATGGCCTTGCGGCGGTCGCCGAAGCCCGGAGCCTTGACGGCGACGGACTTGAAGGTGCCACGGATCTTGTTGACCACCAGGGTCGAGAGGGCTTCCCCGTCGACGTCCTCGGCGATGATCAGCAGCGGCTTGCCGGACTGCATGACCTTCTCGAGCAGCGGCAGCAGGTCCTTGACGGTCGAGACCTTCGAGTTCGCGATCAGGATGTACGGGTCGTCCAGGACGGCCTCCATACGCTCCGGGTCGGTCATGAAGTACTGGGAGATGAAGCCCTTGTCGAACCGCATGCCCTCGGTGAGCTCGAGGTCGAGACCGAAGGTGTTCGACTCCTCGACGGTGATGACACCTTCCTTGCCGACCTTGTCCATCGCCTCGGCGATGGCGTCACCGACGGTGGTGTCAGCAGCGGAGATCGACGCGGTGGCAGCTATCTGCTCCTTGGTCTCGACGTCCTTGCTCATCTCGAGCAGTGCGTCGGAGACCGCCCGGACGGCCGCCTCGATGCCGCGCTTGAGGGCCATCGGGTTGGCGCCGGCCGCGACGTTGCGCAGACCTTCACGAACCATCGCCTGAGCCAGCACGGTCGCCGTCGTCGTACCGTCACCGGCGACGTCGTCGGTCTTCTTGGCAACTTCCTTGACGAGCTCGGCCCCGATCTTCTCGTACGGGTCCTCCAGCTCGATCTCCTTGGCGATGCTCACACCATCGTTGGTGATGGTGGGGGCTCCCCACTTCTTCTCGAGTACGACGTTGCGGCCCTTGGGACCGAGGGTGACCTTGACGGCGTCGGCGAGCGTGTTCATTCCACGCTCGAGACCGCGCCGGGCCTCCTCATTGAAAGCAATCAGCTTCGGCATAACTCTTGCGATTCCTCACGCATGGAGTGGGAACGGCCGATTCGTCGCCCGCGACGGACGATCCGGGCTGACCCGCCAGACCCTTCCCGGCGGCGCCTTCGGACCTCGACTTACTCGGCCCTTGGTTTGTACTGCTGGTGCTGCGATTTGCACTCTCACCAGGAGAGTGCCAATGACAATTGTTAGCACTCGACCCCTGAGAGTGCAAACGTCAGCCCTCCTGGAGGACCGCCGCGACCATGGCCGCGAACGCCGGGCCGTTCTCCGGCAGCTCCTCGAGGTAGAGGCCGGGCTCGGTCACCTCGAGCTCACTGACCGCCAGGGCTCCGTCCGCGAGTCGCAGCAGGTCGACGCGGGCGTAGTCGAGACGGGCGCCGATCATCGCCTCCGCAGCCCGGACCGTGCGCCGGGCCAGGTCGCCCGCCTCGGCCGTCCGCGTCACCGGGGCCGTGCTGCCGCCGTACTCCTCGTGCACCCGGATCTCGTCGCCGACCGGCACCTTGCGGACCATCGACCGCGGCTCTCCGGCGAGGACGAACACGGAGTACTCGCCCTCGGTGCGGACCGAGGACACCAGGGGTTGCACGACCCAGGGCCCGAGGCCGAGGCCGGACTCGTCGAGCTCGACGGGTCCTCCGTCGGTACCGTCGAAGATGGTCACCCCCCGACCGCCGGCACCCACCCGGGGCTTCACCACCGCACCGCTCGGGTTCTCGTCCCAGACCACCGCGATCGCGGCCGGGAGGTCCTCCTCGCCGTCCACCGAGATCGTCGGCACCACCGGCAGCCCCGCGTCGGCGAGCTGGGTCAGGTAGACCTTGTCGGTGTTCCAGACGAACACGTCGACGCCGTTGAGGAGCCGGGGCACCGAGCGCGCCCAGGCGAGGAACTCCTCGCGCCGGGTCTCGTAGTCCCAGGCCGACCGGATCGCCACCAGCGACCCGGCCCACTCCACGGTCGGATCGTCCCAGAGCACCCAGCGAGCCGAGATCCCGCGCTCGGCCAGGGCGACGTCGAGGGCACCGTGGCCCGGCTCGCCCTCGGCGTACGCCGCACAGGTCACCAGGAGCAGGTCCACAGCCTCCTCAACCAACGGAGTCAGCCAGCCGGTAGACGCGGCGCGCGTTCTCGCGCAGCAGGCGCCACGGGTCCACCTCGGGACCGAGGACGTCCAGCAGGGCCTCGACCGTCCCGGGCAGGGAGACCACCGGCTTGTCCATCGGGAAGTTCGAGGCCCACATCGTCCGGTCGGCACCGAACAGCTCCTGGGTCCGGGTCACCAGCGGCCCGATCGCGTCGCGGTACTGCGCGGTCGACACCGGGCCGGACCACCCCAGGACCGACATCCCTAGCCCGGAGTGCTTGGCGACCACGTTGGGGAGCCCAGCCACCGCTGCGATGTCGTCGGACCAGCGGTCGTAGATCGCCCGGCGGTCGGCCTCGCTGCGTCCGGTCCGACGACCCCGCGGACCGAAGAGCCCCACCGGGGTCGCGTAGTGGTCCAGGACGATGGTCGTCTCGGGGTACTCCCGGGCGAGCCCGACGACGTCGGACAGTTGGTGGGAGTACACCCAGGCCTCGAAGCTGAGCCCGCGCTCGGCCACCGCCGCGAAACCGCGCAGGAACCCGGGCTGGGCCAGGATCCCCTCGTCGGCCCACGAACGTACGCCGGGGTCCGGGTGGTGCGCCGCGGAGCACCGGGTGCCGCGCAGCAGTGCACTGGCCGCGAGGTTGCGGTCCAGCAGGGCGCCGGTCCCGGGGTCGCGCGGGTCGACGTGGCAGACGATGCCGCCGAGGGCAGGCAGCCCCGGCGACCCGAAGGGCAGCGTCGTCAGCCAGGCGGTCTCCCCCGCGTCTGCGGCCGGCGAGTGGTCCTTCCACCCCGCCTCGACGTGCACGACCGCATCGACCGGCAGGTCGCCCGCGTCGGCCCGGTAGTCCGCCGGCAGGTACGGGTTGATCACGTTCGTCGGGTCCCCGACGAACTCACGGTCTCCGCGCGGAAGTGCGGCCAGGAACACCGGTCGTAGCAGCGGCAGTCGCCGGAGCACCTTCGCCACGACCGACACCTCGCGGGGGGTCGTGAACGGGTCCCACTGGTGGATGTGCGGGTCGACGATGCGCAGACCGTCCGGGAGGTTCAGCATCGGGCCAGGCTGTCAGGTCTGCCCCGGGAACGGAACAGGAATCTTTTGCCGGCGCTGTCGATCCGTCCCTGTCCCGTCCGTCATCGGGGTGACAGACTCCCCCGCAACGAGAGGAACCACCATGACCGAGTACGCCGTCCTCCTCCCCGGTGACGAGACCCGGTGGGCGCAGGCCACCCCCGAGCAGCAGGCCGAGATGTTCGGTCGACACATGAAGTTCGCCGAGCTCCTCGAGGCCCGCGGGCACCAGGTCGTCGGGGGCAACGAGCTCCAGCCGAGCAGCACCGCCCGCACCGTCACCGGCACGCTGGACAACGTCAGCATCACCGACGGTCCGTACGCCGAGTCAGCCGAGCAGCTCGGCGGCTACTACATCGTCAAGACCGACAACCTCGACGACCTGCTCCAGGTCTGCGGAATCCTCGCCGACGGTGACGCCAGCGTCGAGGTCCGGCCGACCGTCGACCACTCCGGCGGCATGTGAGCGTCTCCCAGGCGCTGGCAACGAGCTGGCGTGACGAGTGGGGCCGCCTGCTGGCCCTGCTCGTCGCCCAGTACCGACGTCTCGACCTGGCCGAGGACGGACTGGCCGACGCCTTCGAGGCGGCGGCCCGGACCTGGCCGGCCGACGGCGTCCCCACCAACCCGCCCGCGTGGCTGCTGACCGCGGCGAGGCGTCGCATCGTCGACCGACTGCGCTCCGAGCGCGTCCTGGCGGCGAAGATGCCGCTGCTCGCCATCGACGCGGAGCTCACCGAGGAGGCGCAGCGCGTGATGGTCGACCCGGGTGAGGGGATCCGCGACGAACGGCTGCGACTGGTCCTGCTCTGCGCCCACCCGTCGCTGGCTCCCGAGGCCGCCGCAGCGCTGACGTTGCGCTTGGTCCTCGGCGTCTCCACCGACGACATCGCCCGGCTCTTCCTGGTCAGCACCCCCACCATGGCGGCCCGGCTGACCCGCGCCCGCCACAAGCTCGCCGGGGCAACCTTCGCGGTGCCCGACCGGCTCGAGCTCGACGAACGGATCGCGTCCGCCGCGTCGATCGCCTACCTGGCGTTCACCAGCGGCTACGCCCCGGGCAGCGGCCCCGACGTGCACCGCCCCGAGCTCGCGGGCGAGGCGATCCGGCTGGTCCGGGTGCTGCGCGAGGTGAGCCCCGGCCACGCCGAGCTCGACGCCCTGCTCGCCCTGATGCTGCTGCAGCACGCCCGCCGCGACGCCCGTGTCGCCGACGGCGACCTGGTCCTGCTCCCCGACCAGGACCGCGGCCGGTGGTACGTCGAGGAGATCGCCGAGGGGCTCGACCTGCTGGCCCCCCTGGTGAGCGCGACCCCGAACCGCTGGCTGGTGGAGGCCCTGATCGCCTCCGAGCACGCCATCGCCGTGACCCCCGACGAGACGAACTGGGTCCGGATCACCGGGTACTACCGCGAGCTCGAGGAGATCACCGGTTCACCGGTGGTGAGGTTGAACCGAGCGGTCGCGGTGGCGGAGGCCGACGGGCCCCTCGCCGGGCTCGCCCTGCTCGACGGCCTGGACCTGCCCGGGCACCGGCTCCACGCCGTACGGGGTCAGCTGCTGCAGCAGGCTGGCCGGGCCGACGAGGCCCGCGCCGAGCTCGCGGCAGCGATCGAGCTGGTCGACAACGACGCCGAGCGGCGCTACCTGGTCAAGCGTCTCGCGGCGTACTGAGCCGCTGGTCGAGCTTCACGGCACCGACCGCGAGACCGAACATCAGAACGGCAACGCCGAGGCAGTTCACCAGGACGACGCCGTACCCGTGCTCGCCGACGTCGATGAACGGGTACGGGTACCAGTCGACGAAGGCGCCCCGGATCACGGTGTAGAGCAGCCAGATGACCGGCAGCCGCAGGAACGGGAGAAGGTCGTCGCCGGAGGCTCGCCCCCGAGGCCCGAAGACCAGCCAGCCGACGAGGGCCAGCAGCGGCACCACCACGTGCAGGAGCTTGTCAGCGAGCAGGTCGGCACCGTCGAGGTCGAGCAACGGGCGTAGGAAGAAGAAGTGCACGACGCCGCCGCCGAAGCAGATCACGACGGCATTGAGGCGCAGCGCACGCCAGACCCTGGTGTCCCGGTCACGCCCCAGGGCGAGCGTCAGCGTCGACCAAGCAACCAACGCGTTGCTCCAGATCGTCAGGTACGACGCGTACCGGACCAGGCGGGTCGCCAGGTCCGGCTTGTTGGTCTCGTCCAGGACGTTGTGGCCCTGGGCAACCAGGACGAGCTGGAGCACCAGGGCGAAGGCTGCGACGCCGAAGGTGACGAGGTGGAACAGACGAGCACGGCTCATGCTCGGGACTCTAACGGAGCAGCTGCCCCGCGAAGGCGAAGTCGTAACCGGCGCAGACCGGGGCGTACCAGTCCGGCAACCGGGAGTCGTCGCTCGGCCCCTGACCGAAGTCGAAGAGTGCGTGCGCAGCCCAGCCCAGAGCGAGCAGGCGGCGTCCGGCAGCCGGCGATCGCCCCGCCGCGACAGCAGCCATCGCCGTCGCCCCGACGACCACGGCCGCCTCGACCAGCAGACCCGCCGACGGCGCGTGCTCGCGCCGCGCGGCCGGGTAGATGACCGCAGCAGTCACCAGGCCCGCGCCCGCGGCAAGCACCGGGAGGCGGCCACCAGCGCGGCGCAGCGGCTCGGCACTGACCAGTCCGAGCGCGGCACCACCGAGCAGCGGAAGGATCATCCGCCGGCGACCGCGGGGATGATCGAGACCGACGTACCGGCCGGGGTAGCCGTCCCGAGGGAGTCCAGGAAGCGGACGTCCTCGTTGCCGACGTACACGTTCACGAAGCGGCGCAGGTCACCGGCGTCGTCCAGCACCCGGGCCTTGATGCCCGGGTAGTTCGCCTCGAGGTCGTCCAGCACTCCGGCCAGGTCAGCACCTTCGGCGGTGACCTCGGAGGCCCCGCCGGTGTAGGTGCGCAGGATGGTGGGGATGCGGACGGACACGCTCATGGTGCTGGCTCTCTTCTCGGTGAGGGGTGGTCAGACGCTCGGTGGTTCAGACGATGCCGGCCGCGGCGAACGCGTCGTACGTCGGGGCGATGGTGGCGACCGGGCCGACCCGGTCGGAGATGGCGTCCAGGGTCTTGAGCCCGTGACCGGTGTTGATGACCACGGTCTCGGCGGCGGGGTCGAGCTGACCGGTCTCGACGAGCTTCTTCAGCACGGCGACCGTGGTGCCACCGGCGGTCTCGGTGAAGATGCCCTCGGTCCGGGCGAGCAGCACGATGCCGTCGCGGATCTCGTCGTCGGTGACCTGCTCGACCGCGCCACCGGTGCGCCGGGCGATGTCCAGGACGTAGATGCCGTCGGCCGGGTTCCCGATCGCCAGCGACTTGGCGATCGTGTCCGGCTTGACCGGGCGGATCGCGTCGACGCCGGCCTTGAACGCCGTCGCGACCGGGCCGCAGCCCTCGGCCTGGGCTCCGAAGATCTTGTAGGGCTTGTCCTCGACCAGGCCGAGCTTGATGAACTCCTGGAAGGACTTGTCGACCTTGGTCAGCTGCGATCCGGAGGCGACCGGGATCACGATCTGGTCCGGCAGCCGCCAGCCGAGCTGCTCGGCGATCTCGTAGCCCAGCGTCTTGGAGCCCTCGGCGTAGAACGGTCGGACGTTGACGTTCACGAACGCCCAGCCGTCCTCCTCGCCGGCGATCTCGGAGGCGAGCTTGTTGACGTCGTCGTAGTTGCCGTCGACGGCCACCAGCGACTCGGTGAAGATCGCGGAGTTGACCTGCTTGGGCTGCTCCAGGTTGCTCGGGATGAAGACGACGGTCTTGATCCCCGCACGAGCACCGGCCGCCGCCACCGCGTTCGCCAGGTTCCCGGTCGAGGGACAGGCGAAGACCTTGGACCCGAACTCGACCGCGGCGCTGAGTGCGCAGGCGACGACCCGGTCCTTGAAGGAGTTGGTCGGGTTGGTGGAGTCGTCCTTGACCCAGAGGTTGGTGATCCCGAGCTCGCGGCCGAGGTTGTCGGCCCTCAGCAGCCGGGTGAAGCCGGGCTCGGTGTTCGGCGAGGACTCGATGTCGTCGGGGACCGGCAGGAGCGCCTTGTAGCGCCAGATGTTCGCGGGCCCGGCCTCGATCTGCTCGCGGGTCACCGAACCGAAGTCGTAGGAGATCTCCAGCGGTCCGAAGCACTCCAGACACGCGTAGTGCGGGCCGAGCTCCTGGGTGGTGCCGCACTCACGACAGATGAGTCCGGTGGCGTTGCCGAAGGCTCCGGCGCGCAGGACGATGCCGGTGCTGGTCTCGGTTCCCGGCTTGATGGTTCCAGTGCTCAAAGGAGGCCTCCTTCTCATCTTCCCGAGGCCGGATCTCGACCAAGGACGGATTTGGCACCGCACCGCGCAGATCCGGAACCCTTGCGGGCGGTCGGAGGCTTGCGCGGCGGTTGCCGGGACTTCAACGGGCCGTTCCCTCAGTCCCTCTCGATGAGCTGTGCTCTAGCGTAGAGAGCGAGCCCTGTTCTGTGCACATTGATTCCAACATCTGAGATCGTCATCTCAGGGGCTGGGACGACGGAGCGGTCAGCCGCTCTGGTCGGCGATGTCCGCAGCGAGCCCGCGCAGGAAGCCCATCACTCCGTCGGGGCCGTCCACCACCAGGTCGCTCAGGTCGCGCAACGCCGACTGCTCGTCGGAACCCGAGCAGACCAGCAGCGCCGGCATCCCGCCGGCGCGCATCTCCAGGACGGCCTCGAACGCCGGCACATCACCCAGGTCGTCGCCGACGAAGACCACCGCACCGGCCTCGAACTCCGCCACCAGACCGTGCAGCGCCTTGCCCTTGTCCATCCCGGAGGCGCGGATCTCGATCACGAACCGGCCCGGCTCGATCCCCAGGTGCCGGTCGGCGGCCGCCGTCTGCAGCAGCGGGAGCAACCGGTCGAACGCACCGGCGGGATCCTCCAGCCGACGGGTGTGCACCGCGACCGCCAGGCCCTTCTCCTCGATCCACGCCTCGGCCGCGTCGGCCCGTCGCAGCAGGCGGGGCAGCTCGGCGATCAGTCCGGAGAGGCCGGGGGGCGGCTTGGGGGTGACCACCCGGCGCTGCGCCGACGTCCAGCGTTCGTTGCCGTACTGACCGAGCACGACCAGCTGCCGGCCGTGCTCGGCGATCGCATCACCGACCTCGTCCAGTCCGCCCAGCGCCAGCACCTGCCGCGCCGGACGACCGGTCACCACGGCAATCGCCCGGACGACCTCGGCGAGGTCGTCGAGGACCCCGCCGGCGTCGTCGTGGATGTGGGCCACGTTCGGGTTGTCCACGATCGGGGACAACGTTCCGTCGAAGTCGAGCGCGACGACCAGCCGCTTGCCCGAACGGACGACAGCGGCGTACTGATCAGCGCCGGAAGCGGAGCAGAACTCCATGCCCCCACTCAATCAGACGAACCGGACTCCGCGCCGCGCGGTCAGGAGTAGTCGTTGG
The DNA here is from genome assembly GCA_026392455.1 of Propionibacteriales bacterium. Classification (GTDB taxonomy): domain Bacteria; phylum Actinomycetota; class Actinomycetes; order Propionibacteriales; family Nocardioidaceae; genus Marmoricola. Next base: position 121,304 of record JAPLCB010000008.1, read on the forward strand.
TGAGGATCACGTTGAGCCGCTTGGCGCTGAGCTGGTTGGTGGCGAACAGCGGCTTGAACTTGATCCCGAGATCGGCCGCGAGCATCTTCGCCGCATCCCGCAGCCCCGGACCGTAGTAGACGGTGCTCTCGTCGATCGCGCCGGTCCAGTTGCCGGTGTTGATCACGTTCCAGTCGAACTTCTCCGCCCGGCTGCGGGTCTTGCCCGCGAGGCCGGTGATGTTCGTGTTGTTCAGGACCACGACCTCGATCTTGGTCTTGTCCACCGGCTTGGGAGGCTTCGGGGTGGGCGTCACCGACGGCGTGACGGTCGTGGGCCCACCTGGTCCCTCGGTGATCGGCGGGGTGCTCGGCGACGGGGCCGGCGTGCTGGTCACCGACGTGCGCGCCCGTTCGTCGGCACCGTCGTCACCCTGGGTCGCGAAGAAGACCAGACCCCCGAGCGCGACCGCCGAAATGCTGAGCACCATCAGCCGGGTCGGCAGCACCGCCCCGTCCGCGTTGCGGTTCGCCGCGCCGTTCCTCCTGGGGGCGACCATCAGCGGATCAGAGTTCGAAGCCGAGTCGACGCGCGGAGCGCTGGCGCTGGCGTGCCGCGCGCAGGCGGCGCAGGCGCCGGACGAGCAGCGGGTCGTGCTCGAGAGCCTCGGGACGGTCGATCAACGCGTTGAGGACCTGGTAGTACCGGGTCGAGCTCATGTCGAACTTGTCCCGGACGGCCGCTTCCTTCGCACCGGCGAACTTCCACCACTGGCGCTCGAAATCGAGGATGCCCTGATCGCGCTCGGACAGCTGACCCGATTCTTCGGGCTGTCCGGAGATCAGTGCTTCGTTCGCGACCATCGTCGTCGGCTCCTCGGGGTGCTGCTGGTGGACTTCGATCATCCTAGGGGACGAACCACACGGATGTCATTCGATCGCGTCGGGCGCGTCCCACCGAACGAGACCCGCATAGGGTGGTCCTGTGATGGGAACCGGTCGGCGCGGAGCGAAGTCGGTTCAGCGCGCCGATCTGGTGATCGTGGCCAACCGTCTTCCGGTCGACCGCGTGGTGGGCCCGGACGGCTCGACCACCTGGCGCCGCTCCCCCGGCGGGCTGGTCAGCGCCCTCGCACCGGTGATGAACGCCCAGGACGGCGCCTGGATCGGCTGGCCCGGAGACGTCAGCGCCGAGCTGGAGCCGTTCGAGAACGAAGGCATGACCCTCGTCCCGGTCACCATGTCGGCCGAGGAGTACGAGGAGTACTACGAGGGCTTCTCCAACGCGACCCTCTGGCCGCTCTACCACGACGTCGTCGCCAAGCCGGAGTTCCACCGGGAGTGGTGGGACGCGTACGTCACCGTGAACCAACGGTTCGCCGAGGCAGCAGCGAAGATCGCCGCCGACGGCGCCATGGTCTGGATCCAGGACTACCAGCTGCAGCTCGTCCCCGCGCTGCTGCGCGAGCTGCGGCCCGACCTGCGGATCGGGTTCTTCCTGCACATCCCGTTCCCGCCGGCCGAGCTCTTCTCCCAGGTCCCGTGGCGCCGGGAGCTCCTCGAGGGACTGCTCGGCGCCGATCTCGTCGGGTTCCAGCTCTCCGGAGCGGCGCAGAACTTCATCCGACTGGTCCGCCAGCGGGTCGGCCACAAGACGCACCGCGACTCCGTCTACCTGCCCGACGGTCGTGTCGTCACCGCGAAGGCCTTCCCGATCTCGATCGACACCGCCCAGTTCGAGGCCCTCGCCCGGTCCGAGCCGGTCCAGGAGCGCGCTGCCCAGATCCGCGAAGACCTGGGGAATCCCCGACGGATCTTCCTGGGCATCGACCGGCTCGACTACACCAAGGGCATCTACGCCCGGCTCCGGGCCTTCAGCGAGCTGATCCACGACGGGCACTTCACCGTCGAGGATGCCACCTTCATCCAGGTGGCGAGCCCCTCGCGCGAACGGGTCGACCAGTACCGGATCCTGCGCGACGAGATCGACCGGCTGGTCGGGCACATCAACGGCGACCTCGGCCGGATCGGCCGCCCGGCCATCTCCTACCTGAACGCATCCTTCCCCCAGGCCGAGATGGCGGCGCTGTACGTCGCCTCCGACATCATGGTCGTCACCCCGTTCCGCGACGGGATGAACCTGGTCGCCAAGGAGTACGTCGCGTCGCGGTACTCCGACGACGGCGCCCTGGTGCTGTCCGAGTTCGCCGGCGCCGCCGAGGAGCTGCGGCAGGCCTACCTGGTGAACCCGTACGACATCAACGGCATGAAGGCCCAGATGCTCGACGCCTACCAGGCCGAGCCGAAGGACCTCACCCGCCGGATGAAGGCCATGCGCCGCACGGTCGCCGAGAACGACGTCGAGAACTGGGCGAACGCCTTCCTCGCCGACCTGGCTGCGGCCCGACCGGGGCACGCCAAGCAGGTCAAACCCGCACGACGTACCTAGGTCGGGCTCCCAGCCGGTCCGACATTCGGTTCTCGGCAATACCTGTTCAGCCGAGCGGCTGTGCTTCTAGTCTGCGCCCATGAGCCGCAAGCCCCTGAAAGTGAACGACTCCGCCTGGCTGTACGCCGAGTCGCACCGCACCCCGATGCAGGTGGGCATGCTGGCTACGTTCGCCGTACCGGAGGACCGGCCGGACTTCGTCCGGGACCTGGTCGCCCGCTGGCGCGACGTCCGGGAGTACTCGTCCCCCTTCAACTACCTGCTGAAGATGGCCCCGGTCCCGAGCTGGAAGGAGCTCGAGCCCGAGCAGATCGACCTCGACTACCACTTCCGGCACTCGGCGCTTCCGAGTCCCGGCTCGCAGCGCGAGCTCGGCGTCCTGGTCTCCCGGCTGCACTCGGCGAAGATGGACCGCCGCTACCCGCTGTGGGAGTGCCACATCATCGAGGGCATCTCCGACCCCGACCAGCCGGGCCACCAGTGGTCGATGTACATGAAGGTGCACCACTCGCAGATCGACGGCGTCGGCGGGATCCGGCTGCTCAAGCGGATCTTCTCCGCCGACCCCGAGCACCGCGACATGCTGCCCCCGTGGGCTGTCGGGACCCACGGTCCTGACCAGTCCGGGCTGCCGCCGCGGGAGCGGACGGTCGTGCCGGTCCAGCGAGCCGAGGCGCCGATCACGGCCGCCGTCGCCAGCGCGAGTGCCGTGGTGGGTTCCCTCGGCCGGACCTACAGCGAGTCCCTGATCGGGACCCAGGACGCCGACCGGGCGGTCCCGTTCCGCGCGCCGAAGACGGTCTTCAACGGCAGGATCCACACCCCCCGGCGGTTCGCCACCCAGCACTACCCGATCGAGCGGATGCGAGCCGTCGCAGCAGCCACCGGCGGCAGCCTCAACGACGTCTTCCTGGCGATCTGCGGCGGCGCGATGCGGCGCTACCTGACCGAGATCGGCACCCTGCCGTCGGAGTCGTTGATCGCGAACGTGCCGGTCTCGGTGCGCGAGGCCGGGGACGGCGCTGCCGTGGGCAACGCGATCACCTTCCTCTACTCCAGCCTCGGCACCGACGTGGCCGCGCCGGTCGAACGGATCCGTGCGATCCAGGCCTCCACCAAGCTCGGCAAGGAGCGGCTCCCCCAGGTCGGCACGCTCGCGATGGACGCCTACACCGCCGTCCTGATGGGCCCGTTCCTCTCCCAGGCGATCCTGGGCTTCGGCGGTCGGGGCCGACCAGCCTCCAACGTGGTGATCTCCAACGTGCCCGGACCGTCCGAGCCGCGCTACCTGGACGGGTCCCGGTTGGAGGAGATCTACCCGGTGTCGCTGCTCTTCAACGGCCAGGCGCTCAACATCACCGCGGTCTCCTACGACGGTGAATTCAACATCGGGTTCACCGGCTGCCGCGACTCGATCCCGTCGCTGCAGAAGATCGCGGTCAACGCCGGCGAGGAGCTCGTCGCGCTCGAGGCCGCCCTCAAGCTCCACCGCTGACTCAGGCGGGGTCCTTCTCGTTGAAGGTCGACCGGGGGTGCATCAGCCGGACGATCTCCTCGGCCAGCGGAGCGCCGAGCTCGCCCCACCCGTCCTTGTAGCCGTACACGCTGGCCAGGCTGCGGGCCTCGTAGTCGCCGCAGAAGATGTCGACGTCGTCGGCCGTGATCAGCGCCGGGTGCGCCACCCCCACGGCGGCCGAGACCTTGATCAGCTCCTTGCGCAGGGTGGTGATGTAGTTCGCGCAGCGCTCCGACTTCAACGTCGGGTCGAGCCCGTGCACCAGCCACGAGTTCTGGGTGGCCACCCCGGTCGGGCAGGTGTCGGTATGGCACTTCTGCGACTGGATGCACCCGATCGAGAGCATCGCCTCGCGGGCTACGTTGACCATGTCGGCGCCCAGCGCGAACGCCACCACCGCGTTGTCCGGCAGCCCGAGCTTGCCCGAACCGATGAAGGTGAGCTGGTCGGTCAGCCCGAGCTCGGCGAACGCGCCGTACACCCGGGAGAAGCCCATCCGGAACGGCACCGAGATCGAGTCGGTGAAGATCAGCGGCGCGGCGCCGGTGCCTCCCTCGCCACCGTCGACGGTGACGAAGTCGACCCCACGGTCACCGCGCGCCATCTGCCGGGTCAGGTCGAACCAGAAGCCCATCTCCCCGACCGCGGACTTGATCCCCACCGGCAGGCCGGTCTCCGCGGCGATCAGCTCGACGAAGTCGAGCATGCTGTCGACATCGGTGAACGCCGAGTGCCGCGACGGGCTGGAGCAGTCCTTGCCCTCGGGGATGCCGCGGATCTCGGCGATCTCACGGGTGACCTTCGCCCCGGGGAGCAACCCGCCGAGGCCGGGTTTGGCGCCCTGGCTGAGCTTGATCTCGATCGCCTTGACCGGGGCCGAGTCGACCACGTCCTTGAGCCGGCCCAGGTCAAAGGCGCCGCTCTCGTCGCGGCACCCGAAGTACGCCGTCCCGATCTGCAGCATGATGTCGCCACCGCTGCGGTGGTACGGCGAGAGCCCGCCCTCGCCGGTGTTGTGCAGGCACCCGGCCTTGGCTGCTCCCTTGTTCAGCGCGATGATCGCGGCACTCGACATCGAGCCGAAGCTCATCGCCGAGACGTTGACCGCCGAGGCCGGCCGGAACGCCTTCGCGCGTCCTCGTGGACCACCCAGCACCTTGGCGCTGGGCAGCCGACCGGTCGTGTCGTGGTCGTCGGGGAGCTGGTCGGCGAACGTCCGGTGCTTGATGTAGGCCAGGCCCTGGGTGTGCTCGACGTCCTGGTCGGTCCCGAACCCGAAGTAGTTGTTCTCCTCCTTCGAGGACGCGTAGATCCAGGTGCGTTGGTCCCGGTTGAACGGACGCTCCTCCTCGTTGCTGGTCACGATGTACTGCCGCAGCTCGGGGCCGATCGTCTCCAGCCAGTAGCGGGCGTGCGCGATCACCGGGAAATTCCGCATCAGGGCGTGCTTCTTCTGGGTGAGGTCCCGGGCTGCGACGATGCCGACCGCCACCGCCGCTCCCCCGGCTACGCGACTCAGTTTCATGCCCCTGTACTACCGCGCCCGGGTGGCCGTGTCCACGACCGAGCTGCCGCCGTCCGGTCCCCAGAAGTCCACCGACAGGCCGACTGGCCCCGTGATCAGGGCATTGTTGGTAATTTTCCAGTATGGATCTGATCCCGAAGCCGGACCAGGTCGCCTCCGCCGCCAGCAACGTAGCCCACAAGGTGCTGTACGGCGGGCTGGCCGACTTGCGCCCGATGCCCCGAACCCTCATCGACGACGGGCCCCTGCGGGAGGTCTACCACTACCGGCCCCAGAAGCAGGTGAAGAGCACCGGGGACCCCGTCCTGCTGGTGACGCCGCTGGCGGCGCCGGCGATCTGCTTCGACCTGCGTCGCGGTTGCTCCCTGGTCGAGCACTTCGTGAAGGCCGGGCGCCCGACGTACCTGGTCGAGTACGGCGAGGTCTCCTTCAAGGACCGCAACCTCGGCCTCGAGCACTGGGTCGACGAAGTCATCCCCGAAGCCGTCCGCGAGGTCAGCCAGCACGCCGGCGGACGGCCGGTCCACGTGGTCGGCTGGTCCCTCGGCGGGATCTTCGCCGCCCTGGTCGCCGCGTCCGACGCCAAGCTTCCGATCGCGTCGCTGACCATCGTCGGGTCGCCGTTCGACGTCCGCCAGGTTCCCCTGGTCGCGCCGTTCCGGCCGATCCTGAAGCTGACCGACGGCGGCATCGTGACCCAGATCTACCGGGCGATGGGCGGCGCTCCCAAGCCGCTGGTTCGGCGCGCCTTCCAGCTGAGCAGCGGCACCAAGCTGCTCACCAAGCCGCTCGCCACCCTCCAGCACCTCGACGACGCCGAGTGGCTCGCGCAGATCGAGGCGGTGGATCGCTTCACCGCGAACATGATCGCGTACCCGGGTCGCACCTTCGGCCAGATGTACCACCGGGTTCTCAAGCACAACCAGCTCGTCACCGGCAAGGTCAACCTCAGCGGCCAGGAGATCAACCTGGCCGACATCAAGGTCCCGGTCCTGGTCTTCGCCGGGAACACCGACGGCATCGCACCGATCCCGGCGGTCAGGGCGCTGGTGCCGCTGCTGAAGAACGCCCACGAGGTCCGGTTCGAGATCGTCCCCGGTGGTCACCTGGGCATGCTGACCGGGCGGGCCGCCCGGACGACGACCTGGGTCGTGCTGGACGAGTGGATCGGTCAGTACTCCACCCCGGACGACCGGGAGACCACCGCCAAGCCCGCCGCTGTGGCGAAGAAGGCTGCCGCCAAGCGAACCGCCACCGCCAAGAAGACTGCTGCGGCCAAGGCGCCGGCCAGGAAGGCGGCCGCGAAGAAGCCGGCCCCCAAGCCAGCCGTCGAGGTCGCCCCGGACCGGTCCGCGATCGGCTCCAACCGCGAGCGCCGGTTCAGCTCGACCTCGTCGCGCGACCTGGCCCCGAAGCGATGAGGCTGCGCGCACTCACCCTGGCCCTGACCTCGTTGGCCCTGGCCAGCGGGTGCGGCGGCGGTTTCGACAACTCCGCCCCCGAGAAGCCGTCCGGTCCGGCCACCTTCGCCCGTTACGTCGCCCTCGGCGACGGTTTCGCCTCGGGCCCGTACCTGGGCAAGGACAGCTCGGGCAACGGCTGCCTGCGGTCGGCCGACAACTACCCGGCCCAGGTCGCCCGAACCCTGAAGGTCGCCCAGGTCACCGACGTCACCTGCGTCGCCGCCACCACGGCTTCCCTGACCAGTCCGTCCCGCGCACCCGGGAGCAAGACCAGGCTGGCACCCCAGCTCGATGCCGTCACCAAGGACACCGACCTGGTCACCATCGGGATCGGCATCGAGGACGACGGCCTGCTCCAGAAGATGTTCCACATCTGCGAGGCACTGCCGTGCGGCAGCGACGTGGTCGCCACCGACCTGGCCAAGCAGCTCGACAGCTACGGCGTCGCGATCTCCTCGGCGGTCCGGACCATCCAGGACATCGCCCCGACCGCGACCATCGTGGTGGTCGGCTACCCCCGGATCATGCCCAGCAGCGGACTGTGCAAGGCGCTACCGGCGGTCAGCGAGACCCAGCTCGGGTACGCCAGCAAGATCCTGGACCAGGTGAACACCCTGCTGCGCGCCGCGGCCTTCCAGACCGGCTCCCAGTACGTTGACGTCGCCGAGCTCTCGCAGGACCGGACGGCCTGTGCCCAGGACCCGTGGGTCAGTGGTTCGACGACGAAGAAGGGACTGCGCCAAGGGTTCCACCCGGTGGCGGCCGAGCAGCAGGCAGTCGCTGCGGCCGTCGCCGACCAGATCAGGCTCGCTTCGAGCAGTGATCGATGATGGGCGCACCATGACGTCATCGCTCGCGCCCCGTCGGCGGCCCATCCTCGCGCGCGGCCTGGTCGCCGCCGGTGTCCTGGTCGCGTTGGGGCTCACCGCCTGCGGAGCAGCAGAGCCGGGACGTCCGCTCAAGAAGGCCAACGAGTACGTCGCTCTCGGCGATTCCTACACCGCGGTCTCCGGGACGGGCCCGTTCACCGACCTGACCTGCCTGCGGTCGGAGTACGGCTATCCCGAGCTGCTCGCCGAGAAGCTGGGGATCGACGACTACGCGAACGTCTCCTGCGGCGGCGCTTCCTCGGCCGACCTGACCTCGACCCAGTACCTGGCAGGACGGGGCTCCAACCCGGCACAGCTCGAGGCCGTGACCCCGGAGACCACCCTGGTGACGCTCGCGCTCGGCACGAACGACTCCAACCTCTCGGTCGGGCTGCTCACCGGCTGCCTCCTCGTCGACGGCCAGCAGCCCGCTGCGTGCACCGCACTGCTGGCTCGACCAAGCTCGACGTTCGACGACGATCTCGACCGGGTCGAACGCGGCTTGCGCAAGGACGTCGAGGAGATCCGCGCAGCGTCTCCGAACGCGCGGATCGTGATGATCAACTACCCGCGGATCCTCCCGGACCGAGGCACCTGCCCCGCCCAGGTCTCGATGTCCGCCAAGGCCCTCTCCGTCAACCGCGAGATCTCTGCGCGTGCGGCCGAGCTGTTCCGGAAGGTCGCCTCCAGCGAGGGTGTCGACCTGGTCGACATGTACGCCGCCTCGGTCGGGCACGACGTCTGCTCCAGCGACCCGTGGGTGAACGGCCAGCGCCAGCTCGAGGGCAAGGCGTACGCCTTCCACCCGTTCCCCGAGTACCACGTCGCCGTGGCGGAGCGGCTCGCCGAGCTTCTCGCCCCGTCCTGACCCAGCGGCAGCTCGGGCCGGGAATACTGGCTATTGGTTGAAGGTTCAAGTAATATGGATGCCATGACCTCCGCCACCCGGATGCCCGCTCTCTACCTGGGCCACGGAGCTCCGCCGTTGCTCGACGACCCGGTGTGGTCCGGCGAGCTCCGGGAGCTCGCTGCCTCGATCGCCCGCCCCAAGGCCATCCTGATCGTCAGCGCGCACTGGGAGTCGGCGCCGCTCTCCCTCAGCGCGAGCGGCCCGGGCACCGAGCTGGTCTACGACTTCGGCGGCTTCGACCCCCGCTACTACCGGATGCGCTACGACACCCCGGACGCGTCAGCGCTCGCCGGACGCGTGATCGCGATGATGCCGGACGGCGAGACCGTCCACCAGCACGCCAGCCGCGGCCTCGACCACGGCGCCTGGGTGCCGCTCACCATCATGTACCCCGAGGCTGACATCCCGGTCCTCCAGATGTCGCTGCCGACCCAGGACCCGTACCAGCTCCTGACCCTGGGGAGCCGGCTGCGGGAGCTGCGGGACGAGGGCGTCCTGGTGGTCGGCTCCGGCTTCCTGACGCACGGACTGCCGTTCCTCAAGGAGTTCCGGATCGAGGCTGCCGCACCGGGCTGGTCGAAGGACTTCGACCACTGGGCCTCCGAAGCACTGACCCGCGGAGACGTCAACGAGCTCGCGGCGTACCAGACGAGCGCGCCCGGCATGCCGTACGCGCACCCCACCGTCGAGCACTACACACCGTTGTTCGTCACCCTCGGCGCCGCCACCAACCCCGAGGCTCCCGGCAGCCAGATCATCGACGGGTTCTGGATGGGCCTCTCGAAGCGCAGCCTGCTGGTCGCCTGACCTGTCGGTTTCACACCAGTAGGCGTGAAACCGGCAGAACGGCCTGTTGCGACGTGCTGTCGACCCGGTTTCACACCAGATGGCGTGAAACCATCAGTTGCCGAGGATGATCTGGGCGGCCTTCTCGCCGATCATGATCGCCGGTGCGTTGGTGTTGCCACCGGTGATGCTCGGCATGATCGAGGCGTCGGCTACCCGGAGGCCCTCGACGCCCCTGACCTTGAGGTCCGGACTGACGACCGAGAGCTCGTCGACTCCCATCCGACAGGTCCCGACGCCGTGGTAGACCGAGGTCGCCCGGTTCAGGATCGCCTGGCGCAGGTCGGGGCCACGCAGGTCGACACCCGGGTGGATCTCCTCCTTGACCGAGCCGCCGAAGGCCTTGCCGCCCATGATCTCGCGGACCATCTCCGAGCCCTCGAGGAGCAGGTCGAGGTCGGCAGCGTCGCCGAGGTAGTTGAAGTCGATCAGCGGGGTCGAGGTCGGGTTGGTGTCCGCGAGCCGCAAGGTGCCCCGGCTGTGCGGGTAGATCAGGGTGACCAGGATCGTCATCGCGGTCCGCGGGTCGACGTCGTGCATCACCGGAGCGTCCTGGTTCGGCGAGACGTAGGCCCACGGCAGCATGTGCAGCTGGAGGTCAGGGACGTTGTTGACCGACTGCGACGTCTTCACGAAGCCGACGGACTCGAAGACCGAGTTGGCCAGGAACGTCGACCCGGGACGCAGGACCTCCTTGGCGACTCCCTTGGCGAAGAACGCCGGGCTTCCCTTCATCTTCGTCGAGGTGGTGTGGTACGTCATCGCGTGGAACATGTGGTCGTGCAGGTTGTCGCCGACCGGCAGGTCGGAGACCACCTGGATGCCATGGTCCTTGAGGTGCTGCGCGTGGCCGACGCCCGAGAGCATCAGGATCTGCGCGGACCCGACGAAACCGGCGGAGAGGATGACTTCCTTGCCGGCGCGGATCGTGCGCTTGCCGCCCTTCTTGTCGGTCACCTCGACGCCGGTCGCGCGACCGTTCTCGATGGTGACCTTGTTGACCATGACCTCGCTCTGCAGCTCGAGGGTGGCCGGCTTCAGGTTGTGCACGTAGCCGCGTGAAGCGCTGTAGCGCAGGCCCTCGGCCGCGTTCTGCTGCATCCGGGAGATGCCCTCTTGGGACTCACCGTTGTAGTCCTCGTTGATCGGTACGCCGAGTGCGTCCGAGGTCGCCTGGAGGAACTGGTAGGTCCCCTCCTGCGGGAACCTGTTCCGGGTGACCCGGATCGGCCCGCCGGAACCGCGGTAGGCGTTCTCGCCGTCCTCGAAGTCCTCCATCCGCTTGTACGACGCGTTGACGCTGTCCGCGTCCCACCCGACGTTGCCCTCGGCGGCCCAGGAGTCGAAGTTCGCACGGTTGCCGCGGACGTAGACCATGCCGTTGATCGAGCTCGAACCACCGACGACCTTGCCCCGCGGGACCGGCATCTTCCGGTCGAGGATGTGCTTCTGCGGCGTGGAGTAGAAGCCCCAGTCCACGGTCTTCTTGATCTGCGGGACGGCGTGCATCGGGCCGATCATCCCGGGCTTCTTGACCAGGAACTTCTCGTCGCTCTTGCCCGCCTCGAGCAGGATGACCGAGTGACCGGCCTGGGCCAGGCGCCCGGCGACCGCACTACCCGAGCTCCCGGATCCAACGACGATGTAGTCGGCTTCGTTGGAACGCTGCTTTGCCATGGTTTCCTCATTCGTCCGCACAGTGAGCCGGGTCACTCCCCGGTCGGCTAAATGTAACAAGTTCTAGTTTCGGCGGCTAGGCCGGTCCGGGCGAGCGGTGGGAGGATCGGGCCGTGCGGATCCTCTCCATCCAGTCGGCGGTCGCCTACGGGCACGTCGGCAACAGCGCGGCCGCCTTCCCGCTGCAACGCCTCGGCCACGAGGTACTGGCCGTCAACACGGTGCAGTTCTCCAACCACACCGGGTACGGCGCCTGGCGCGGCCCGGTCTTCGCCGGCAGCGACGTCCAGGACGTGATCATCGGGATCGAGGAGCGTGGCGCCCTCGCCGAGGTCGACCTGGTCCTGTCCGGCTACCAGGGCAGCCCGGAGATCGCCGCCGTCATCCTGGACGCGGTGGCGCGCGTCAAGCGCGCGAACCCGGCAGCCACGTACGCGTGCGACCCGGTGATGGGCAACGCCCGCAGCGGGTGCTTCGTCGACCCGGCCATCCCGCCCCTGATCCGGGAGCAGATCGTCCCGGCCGCGGATCTGCTGACCCCGAACCAGTTCGAGCTCGGCGAGCTGGTCGGCGCCGACCTGAGCGACGGGGAGCGCCCGGTGACCGACGTGCTCGACGCGGTGGAACGACTCCGCGACCGCGGCCCGCGAACCGTTCTGGTCACGAGCGTCGACCACCACCAGGTCCCAGCCGACCAGATCGCGATGATCGCCGTCACCGACGCCGGCACCTGGCAGGTCCGGACCCCCCGGTTGCCGATGAAGGCCAACGGCTCGGGCGACGTCACGGCAGCGCTGTTCGCATCCCACCTGGGCAGCTCGGCCGATCCGTCGGGTGCCCTGGCGCGCACAGCGTCGAGCGTCTTCGACCTGCTCGACGCCACCCTGACCGCGGGTTCGCGCGAGCTGCTGCTGGTGGAGTCCCAGCAGGCCTTCGCCCATCCGGCGGAGCAGTTCGCGGTCGAGCAGCTCCGCTAGGCCGTGGCAGCGACCAGCCGACGGACACCGCGCAGCCGCCGCCGCTCGGCCGGGGTCAGCCCGGCCTCGCGGGTCTGCAGCGTGGCCAGGTCGACGCCGAGCTGGAGCGCGACCTCGCCCCGGTCCTGGGACCAGCGCAGCGCGTCGGCCAGCTGGTCGACCTCGATCAGCCGGCGGGCCGCCAGGTGGTCGGCCTGCAGCTCCTCCCGGTTCTCGAAGAAGCCCGCGACCGTGCGGCGGTGCCCGAGGTCGAGATGGGCCACGGCGTGGGCCAGCGAGCTCCGCTGCACCTCGGGAGACGAACCCGCCTCGATCAGGATGACGCGCCTGACCCAGCAGAGGACCTCAGGCACCAGTCCGCCCAGATCGACCAGCCCGACCACCCAGCCCGGGTGACGGTCGGCGAGGTCGGCTGCAGGGTCGTACCTCAACGCTCCCGGACGGTGAGCTCGATCTGCCATTCGATGATGCCTCGCACCTTGTCCTTGACCTGGTCCCACTGCTCGTCGGTCAACCCGGCCGGACGCCGGAACCGCAACGAGTCGTCGGGCTCAGCACCATCATCGTGGCGAGCGCCGACAGCCGGGGCCAGGTCCGGGGCCGGACCACCCATGGCGATCGAACGCAACGTCCCGGGCGTCCACCCGAGCGCCTTCTCGATCCGCCCCTGGGTCCCGATCTTGGGCCACCGCTTGCCGTTCAGGAAGTCGCCGATGGTGCCCGGGTCCGCCTCGGCCCTGGCCACCAGCTGGGTGTTGTTCCACTCGTGCTGGGCCATCCAGGCCGCCACGGCGTGGGCCGCGCGCTGCTGGTTCTTGGTCTGCGCCATGGATCCTCTTGCGTCTCGACTCCCCGGCGTGTGCTTACCGAGGTCTTTCCTGGATGATCGAGGCAACCGCAGAGCGCTCGGCCTTGTACACCTGGGCATTCTTCGAGGCAAGAGTTGGAACAGATCGGGATACCCAGCGAGAAATATGGGAAGGCTGCACCGCTTTTCACCACAGAAGCGGGTAATAGGCCGGAATCGCACCCTCTCGGCAAGGAAGTCCTGGGAATAGAAAATCCCTTACTAGAACCTGTTCCACTTTCCGAGATCGCCGACTAACGTGGGCAAACGCCACACCCCGGACCGAACGAGGACCCGATGACCCAGACCGCGACCGACACCTTCACGGTGACCAACCCCGCGACCGGCGAGTCCGTGGGCTCCTTCCCGGTGCACACCGCCGACGACATCGCCGAGCGGCTCGCCGCTGGGCGCGAGGCCCAGGTCTGGTGGTCCGGCCTCACCTTCGCCGAGCGCAAGACCCGGATCAACCGGTGGATCGCCGCGATCGCGACCCGGTCGGACGAGATCTGCGACCTGGGCTTCCGGGAGACCGGGCGCCCCCGCGGCGACGTGCAGTTCGAGCTGATCGCCGGCCTGGAGGACCTCCGCTGGGCCGCAGCGCACGCCAAGCGCGTCCTGAAGCCGCGCAAGGTCGCTCCAGGCATGGCGCTGTTCAACTTCGGCGCGGAGGTCTCCTACCCGCCACTCGGTGTTGCCGGCGTGATCGCCCCGTGGAACGTCCCGATCTACACGGTCCTCTGCGGCCTGGCCTACGCGCTGGCCGCGGGCAACGCCGCGATCGTCAAGCCGAGCGAGTACGCGCCGGCGAGCTCGGTCCTGGTGATGGACGCGTTCTACGACGCGAACCCCGACGCACCACGCGGCCTGATCACCTGGGTCACCGGCTTCGCCGACACCGGCTCCGCCCTCTGCAGGGCGGGCCTGGACAAGATCGCCTTCACCGGCTCGGTGCCCACCGGGCGCAAGGTGATGGCCGCCTGCGCCGAGAACCTGACCCCGGTCCTGCTCGAGCTCGGCGGCAAGGACGTCACCATCGTCGCCGAGGACGCGGACGTCGAGAAGGCAGCGACCGCGGTGGTCTGGGGCGGCTACTTCAACGGCGGCCAGGCGTGCGTCGGGATCGAGCGCGTCTACGTCACCCGCGCTGTGCGCGAGCCGTTCCTGGCCAAGGTCAAGGAGCTGGCCGAGCAGGTCACCGCCGGGCTGGAGGACGGCGCTTCGTACGGGCCGATGATCGTGCCGGCCCAGATCGACCTGGTCCGCCGCCACGTCAGCGCCGCGGTCGAGGCCGGGGCGATCGCCCTGGTCGGCGGGGTCGACTCGATCAGGGCACCGTTCGTGGACCCGATCGTGCTCGTCGACGTCCCGGAGGACAACGCGGCGGTCCAGGAGGAGACCTTCGGGCCGGTGATCGTGATCAACACCGTGGCCGACGTCGAGGAAGCGATCGCGAAGGCGAACGCCACCCGGTTCGGCCTGGGCTCCTCCGTGTTCTCCGCCCGGCGCGGCAAGGAGATCGCTGCCCGGCTGAAGGCCGGCGGAACCACCATCAACTCGGTGCTGACCTTCGTCGGCATGCCGTCGGTGCCGTTCGGCGGTATCGGCGACTCCGGCTTCGGGCGCTTCCACGGGGATGACGGCCTCCGCGAGTTCGCGGCACCGAAGGCGACCACCACGAAGCGCTTCCAGCTGGGCCCGGACATGCAGAGCTTCCCGCGCCGCGAGGAGGACTTCGAGCAGGTTCGCAAGATGGTCAAGTTCCGCTACGCCAAGCGCCGCGGCGCCTGAGCGTCAGCGGGTCAGCAGCCTGACCACGGCCCGGTCCGCGGCGTCCTGGTCGACCGGTACGCGGGGCAGGGTCCGGCCGGCCTCGAAGAGATCGAGCACCCGGGGGTGGATGTACGCCGAGCGGGCCACGGTCGGGGTGTTGCCCAGCAGCGCCGCCGTCTCGACGACCGCGGCACGGACCTGCCTGGCACGGGCGGTCCGGGAGTCAGCTCGCGCCTCGGACGCCAGTGCGACGGCGGCCGCCACGGTTGCGTGCCAGGTCCGGAAGTCCTTCGCGGTGACTTCGAGCCCGAACAGGTCCCTGATGTAGCCGTTCAGGTCGTCGGCAACGACCGGCACCCAGATCCGACCTTGCCTGACCGCGAGCAGTCGGGCGTCGGGGGCCCGGCGGCGGACGAGACGGTCCACGGCCCGGGCGACCGTGGGGTCCGAGATCCGTACGTCCTGCTCGACGCCGGACTTCCCGGTGAACTCGAACACGACTGCGTCACCGTCGCGCCGCACGTGGCGGCGCTCCAAGGTGGTCAGCCCGCGGCTGCCGTTCTCCTCGGTGTAGCTGTCGCTTCCGGGCCTGAAGCAGCCCAGGTCGACCAGGCGGACGCCCGTGGCGAGCACCCGGGTGCGGGGGTCGCTGCTGCTCTCGAGGTCAGCCACGACCTTCCGTCGGGCCCACGGCAGCCTGCGGGCCATCGCCAGCACCCGGTCGAACTTGGCGACGTCGCGCTTCTCGCGCCAGACCGGGTGGTAGAGGTACTGCCGACGGCCGGCATCGTCCGTGCCGACTGCCTGCAGGTGACCGCGCTCGTCGGGGCAGATCCAGACGTCGCTCCAGGCGGGCGGGATCACCAGGGCGCGAACCCGGTCGGCCTCCGCCGGTGGCAGGGCAGCACCGGATGCGTCGAGGTAACGGAACCCGCGACCGCAGCGCACCCGGCGCCAGCCGACGTCGTGCTGCGAGACCGTACGCAGCCTCACCGGAAGATGCTGACCCCTCCAGGCCCGACCAGCAGCCCGACGATGACGAGCGCGATCCCGACCGGGACGTCGCCCTTGACGGCCCGCACGATTCCGCTCACGACAAGGAT
This sequence comes from Propionibacteriales bacterium, assembly GCA_026392455.1. GTDB lineage: Bacteria > Actinomycetota > Actinomycetes > Propionibacteriales > Nocardioidaceae > Marmoricola. Next base: position 137,237 of record JAPLCB010000008.1, read on the forward strand.
GACGGCGATGATCCAGAGGATGAACAGCATGGGTGGGTGCCTACGGCTTTCTCTTGATTCGGCGTCGCCAACGGGCAGCGTTCCCCCGTTGCCGAACTCGTGGACCGGCGGTGGGCTTCCCGGGTGCCGGAGCCCCCGGATTACCCCGCGACCCGGAATCTGAAACGAGTTCGTCCACGAAGCCGCGACGACCTTTAGGCTCTCTCTGTGACCGACCCGACGATCCTCGACACGCTCCGGGAGCTGGCAGAGCTCTCTGTCTCCGACGAGGACCTGGCCGACACCGCAGAGAGCGTGGTCGCCCTGGCCTGCGAGACCCTCGACTGCCAGTTCGCTGGTCTCTCGGTCTTCCGGGCCGGCGGGACGTTCGAGACGATGGCGCCGACGCACCCGGTGGTCAGCGAGGCCGACCAGCTCCAGTACGGGCTCCAGGAAGGCCCCTGCGTGGAAGCCGCTTGGGAGGAGACCACCTTCCTCTCCTACGACCTGGCCCGCGATCCGCGCTGGCCGAACTGGGGACCGAAGGCTGCGGCACTCGGGTTCGGCAGCATGCTGGCAGCCCGCCTGAGCATCGGCGACCAGACCATCGGCGCCCTCAATCTCTACGCGACCGAGCTGCGGGACTACTCGCCCGACGACCGGGCGACGGCCGTCATCTTCGCCAGCCATGCCGCTGCGACCCTGGTCTCGGTCCGGGAACGCGAGAACCTCAAGGAAGCGATCGAAGGACGCACCGTGATCGGGCAGGCCCAGGGGATCTTGATGTCCCGGTTCGACCTGGACGCCGACCGGGCCTTCTCGGTCCTCCGCAGGTTCTCGCAGACCCAGAACATCAAGCTGCGCTCCGTGGCGGAGCTCGTCATCAGCAACGGCGACCTGCCCCCGATCGAGAGCTGACCGACGTACGGCGGTCCCGACGCTGTTAACTTCAACGTCGGGACCTAGGACGCCGAGGCCCCGCGCGTGGCCTCGCACCGTGATGAGGCTGTGCCCGCTGCGACGGATCCCACACCCGTTGTCCAGGGAACAAGATTCTTGGCGGAAAAGGATTAGGTCGGCCGAGGACCGGGAAGAACCTCCCCGAACTCGTGGTCCAGAAACGTGCCACGTTCGCACTGACTCCCGAAAAGGGTGATCTCAGTGAATGGCAGCCCTTCCATGACTCAGCACGAGCCCCGTCCCACCCCGAGCACCAACGCCGAGCGCGACCAGCGCACCGTCGAGCTTCTCCTGGAGGCTCGCGAGGCCAGCGACCCGGTCGACCGGTTGGCGGCGCGCGAGGAGGCCATCGAGCTCAACCTCCCGTTGGCGCGGTACCTCGCCAGTCGTTACCAACGCCGCGGGATCCCCAACGACGACCTCGAGCAGGTCGCCTGCGTGGGCCTGATGAAGGCGATCAAGGGTTTCTCGCCGGAGCGGACCAACGGTTTCGCGGCGTACGCGATCCCGACGATCCGTGGCGAGCTGCGCCGGCACTTTCGCGATGCCGGGTGGACCGTACGGCCTCCCCGCCGGGTGCAGGAGCTGCAGGCCCGGGTCCGGGCGGTCGAGGCCGAGCTGGTCCAGACCCTCCAGCGCACCCCGACGGCGGTCGAGCTCGCGGACTCCATCGGCGTCGAGATCGACGACATCCTGGAGGCGACGTCGGTGGACAGCTGCTACACCCCGAACTCGCTCGATGCTCCGGTGCCCGGCAGCGACACCGTGTCCAGCGACCCCGGGTCCGTGGATCCGGCGTTCGCCAGGACCGAGGCCCGTCTGATCCTGGAGCCCGCTCTCCGGACGCTCGGCGACCGGGACCGCCGCATCCTGGAGATGCGGTTCACCGAGGGCCTGACCCAGCAGCAGATCGGCGACGAGATCGGCATCTCCCAGATGCAGGTCTCCCGGATCCTGTCGCGGGTGCTCGGCACGATGCGAGAGTCGATCGTCGGAGAGGCCGCCTGACATGGCCGAGGTTTCCCGTGAGGTCGTCGTCCTGGTCGCGCTTGTCCGGCTCCGGCTGGCGGAGCTGATCCTCGGCAGGGCCACCCTGCGCACCTGACTCGGTGCACCTGACTCAGGGCACATGACTCAGGGCCCCTGGCTGGAACTTCCGGCCGGGGGCTCGAAGTCGATGTTCTCCTGGGTGTCCGCCACCCGTTGGCTGGCGACGAGCAGAGCGGCGATGAACACCATCCCCAGGATCAGCCAGGGAGCCTGGGCCCACTGCTTGGGGCGGTCCAGGTGACGCGGAACGCCGGCGCCGTGGGCACAGTGACGTGGCTTCATGGCCGCGTATTACCCGGTCCCGTCGATTTCGAACGTCGCCGGCGCTCGTCGCTCCGGACGTGTCGGAGGTGCTTCGTACGGTGGCGCACCCATCTCAGCGGTACCCCACCGATCCGCTGATCGAGCCGAGGAGGTCGCCCTGCCGGACAACCACGAGGTCGTCACTGCCTGCAGCCCCGCGACCGGGAGGTGCACCAGCCACCACCCGGGACACAACACCCACACCGTGCGGTCGACCCTGGCCGGCCGGTCACCGCACGGCTGGCAGGAAGCCGTGATTCGGGAGATCCACGGGCTCGCCCTCACCCTCGACGTGCCCAGCACGCGCGAGGCGTTCCTCACCTGGCACCACCGACCGCTGGCCGCCCTGCTCGGACCCGGTGAGACGGTCCGGATCCATCGACCGCAGTGCCTGCTCGAGGTCGGCTCCTCCTGGCTGTCGATCGTGCACTCCGAGGCCTGACCAGCAGGGGCGGATCAGCACCCGCGAGTTGACTAGACGTATGAATCAGTGAGCCTTCGAAGGACGTCCTCCCTGGTGTTCCATGGCATCTCACCGGACCCCTCCCACCCGGCACTGACCGGACCCCGCACTTCGTCACACGTCTGCCGGACGAGCGCCCCGAACGCGTCGACGAAGCGCGACCTCGGCCGACTCGGCGGCCGACGATCAGTGCAGCACCCGGCTCGAACTGAATCGGAGCTCACCGCCCTTGAACGACCTCACCCCCCGTGACCGCGAGATCATCGACTTCGAACGGTCCTGGCGTACCCACGTCGGACGCCGACCCGAGGCGATCCTCGAGACGTTCGGCGTCACGGTGGCGACGTACAACGCGTGGAGGCGGGCCACCATCGAGAAGCCCGAGGCGATGAAGTACGCGCCGGCGGTCGTGGCGCGGCTGCGCCACCAGAAGTGGCGCAAGAAGGCCGGGGATCCCGAATCCCAGCAGACCGCCGATCTCGAGGACATCGAGTAGGTTCACGCGGAGCCGATGCGGAGCCGATGACAGGAGTCGAACCCGCGACATCCTCATTACAAGTGAGGCGCTCTACCAACTGAGCTACATCGGCCTGCCGGCGAACCGACCGCGTCATCGTACCGAGGTCCCGGCGTCTCCTGAGTGGCAGTACGAACTTGCAACTTCGGGGAGGATGGTCCCGTGGACCACTCAGCGCACCACCCGCACCACGACGGATCGCCGCTGTACGTCGACCGCGAGCACGCGCCTCTCGGCAGCAGCATCAGTGTCCGGGTCCGGACGAGCAGCCAGCAACCGGCCGACGCGATCTGGCTGCGCACGGTCCGCGACGGCGAACCGTTCTTCGACGCCTGCGTCCGCGACCGCACCGACGGCGACACGGTCTGGTGGACGGCCCGGGTCCCGCTCCACAACCCGACCCAGCGCTACCGGTTCATGGTGGTCACCGGCGAGACGTTCCGCTGGCTCAACCAGGCCGGCGTCCACGACCACGACGTCACCGACGCCCACGACTTCACGCTGTCGATCCACCCGAGCCCGCCCGCGTGGGGACGCGAAGCCGTCGTCTACCAGATCTTCCCGGACCGGTTCGCCCGCTCTGCGGCTGCCGACGCGCACCCGATCCCGGACTGGGCCGTCCCGGCGCAGTGGGGCGACGCCCCCATCTTCGAGGGCCCGCACACGCCGTTGCAGTTCTACGGTGGCGACCTCGACGGCATCACCGAGCACCTCGACCACCTGGTCCGCCTCGGGGTGAACACCGTCTACCTGACGCCGGTCTTTCCCGGCGAGAGCAACCACCGCTACAACGCGAGCACGTTCGACTCGGTCGACCCGCTGCTCGGAGGAGACCAGGCCTACCGGCGGCTGATCGACGCGGCGCACGACCGCGGGCTCCGGGTGCTCGGCGACCTGACCAGCAACCACACCGGTGACACCCACGAGTGGTTCACCACCGCGACCACCGACCCGACCAGCACCGAGCGCAGCTTCTACTACTTCGCGGCCGACGGCAGCCACGAGGGCTGGAAGGGCCACGGCACCCTGCCGAAGCTCGACCACACCGCACCGGCCCTGGGCGAGCGGTTCCGCGGCGTGGTCGCCGACTGGATGGAGTTCGGCCTGGACGGGTGGCGCATCGACGTCGCCAACATGACCGGCCGGCACGCGGACGTCGACATCGCCCACATCGTGGCCCGGGACGTCCGTCGTACGGCGACCGACGTGAAGCCCGACGCGCTGGTCCTCGCCGAGCACGGCCATGACGCCACCGGCGACCTGGCCGGGGACGGCTGGCACGGCACCATGAACTACTACGGCTTCTCGTTCCCGGTCTGGGAGTGGCTGCGCGACCCGAAGAAGCCGACCCCGAGCTTCGGCCTGCCGGTGCACCTGCCCCGACGCGACGGGCACGCGATGGTCGCGGCGATGCAGGCCTTCACCGCCAGCTTCGGCTGGCGGGCGACCACGGCGAGCTGGAACATCCTCGGCTCCCACGACTCCCCACGGATCCGCACGATCACCGGGTCGGCGACCCTGCACCACCTGGCTGCCGTGCTGCAGTTCACCCTGCCCGGCGTCCCGATGGTCTTCGCCGGCGACGAGCTCGGCCAGGAAGGCACCAACGGCGAGGACTCGCGCCGGACGATGCCCTGGGACGACCCGGATGCCTTCCGGACGCACACCCTGGAGGTCTACGCCGAGCTGGCGGAGCTGCGGCGTTCGCACCCGGCCCTGACCAACGGCGGCCTGCGCTGGGTGCACGTCGCCGAGGACGAGGTCGCCTACCTGCGCGAGCACCCCCGCGAGACGCTGCTCGTGCAGGTACGTCGGACCGCAGGCGCCTTCACCGACCTTCCGGGTTTGCCGAAGGGCGAGCACCTGTTCGGGCTCGGCGAAGCCGGCCCGGTCCCGAAGGCCTCGGTCTGGAAGGTCGGCTGACCGCTCCTGCTAGTGCGACGTCCAGGCGTCGTCGTCGGCGGTCCGGTTGGTGACCGCCTTCGGGAGCTTGCCGTCGGCGAGCGCGCGGACCGAGACCTGCTCGAAGACGTCACGCAGCGAGTGCCGGCCTGCGATCCAGACGTGCTGGAGCACCGCTGCGGACTCGTTGTAGTTGACCGCCTCCGGGCGCAGCCCGTAGACCGAGACCAGCGGTCCGTCGACCGCCCGGATGACGTCGGCCACCGAGACCTCGGCCGCGTCCTTGTTCAGCCGCCAGCCGCCCGACTGCCCGCGCTGGGCGATCACGACGCCGGCCCGGCGCAGGTCAGCCAGGATCGCCTGCAGGAACCCGTGCGGAATATCCTGGAGACGTCCGAGCTCCTCAGCGCTGACAGGGGCGCCGTCGGTCCTCCGGGCGATCTCGATGAGGGCACGGAGGGCGTAGTCGGACTTGGCTGTGACGCGCATGCATCAAGTCTCTCAGATCAGTCGAGTAGATCGTTTCACCTGACCCGACCCAGTTTGTTGAGTAGGGCCTGACGCGCGCTTGAGTTGTGCCTTCTGCAACCACAAGGCCCTACTCAAGCGCGCGGCGGGCGTGATTCAGCTGGTGCGCTTCTGGGCGACCGCGTACAGCGCGATGGAAGCCGCGACACCGGCGTTGAGCGACTCCAGCGACGAGCTCATCGGGACCGAGACGAGCTGGTCGCAGGTCTCCGAGACCAGCCGACCCAGACCGTCACCCTCGGAGCCGACCACGATCACCAGCGGGCCGTCGGCCAGGTCGAGGTCCGGGAGCGCGACCTCGCCGTCGGCCGCCAGACCGATCACCATGCAGCCAGCTTCCTGGTACGCCTTGAGCTGGCGGACCAGGTTGACGACCTGGGCCACCGGGACCCGAGCAGCCGCACCGGCCGAGGTCTTCCACGCCGACGGCGTCATCCCCGCGGCACGTCGCTCCGGGATCACCACACCGTGGGCGCCGAACCCTGAGGCCGAACGAACGACCGCACCGAGGTTGCGCGGGTCGGTCACCGAGTCGAGGGCCACGATCAGCGCCGGCTCACCGCGCTCGGCGGCGATGTCGAGAAAGTCCTCGGCATGCGCGTACTCGTACGCCGGGACGCGGGCAGCCAGGCCCTGGTGAACCGCACCGCCGGTCATCCGGTCCAGCTCGACCCGCGGCACCTCCATCAACGACACCCCGAGGTCGGAGGTCAGCTGGAAGGTCTCCCGGAGCCGGGCGTCGCGCTCAGCTCCCTCCGCGACGTACACGGCGATGACCGGCATCTTGGCCCGGAGAGCCTCGACGACCGAGTTGCGGCCGGCGATCCACTCCGCCTCGCCGGGCTTCTGGCGGCGCTTGGGGCGCTTGGCGTCCGCGCGGGCGACCTTCTCGTTGGCCTTGAAGACCTTGTGGTTCGGACGGTCCTTGGCCTTGGGGGTCGGCCCGCGACCCTCGAGCCCGCGCTTGACGCGTCCGCCCGAGCCGGCGGTGGGGTTGCCCTTGCCGGTCTTCTTGATCGCGCCGCGTCGTGCGGAATTTCCAGGCATTGCTAACTACTTTCCAAGGTCCACCGCGGGCCAGCCGCGGTGTCCTCGATCTCGATGCCGGCAGCCGCGATCTGGTCGCGGATGATGTCGGCGGTGGCGAAGTCTTTCGCCGTTCGTGCTGCTTGTCGTTGGTCGAGCAGTCCGCGCACCAGCACGTCGACCGCACCGGTCAAGCGCTCCGAGGAACTGCCCGCTTCCTGGCTCCAGTGTGGATCAGCCGGGTCCAGACCCAAAACCGAGAGCATCGCGCGCACGTCGTCGGCGATCACGAGGGCCTCCGCGGACTCGCCCGCGGCGACGTGCGAGTTGCCCTGACGGATCGACTCGTGGATCACCGCGACGGCGGCCGGCGTACCGAGGTCGTCGTTCATCGCGGTCACGAACGCATCCGGCAAGGTGCCGTTCGCTGCCGTCCCGCCGACCTTCTCCAGGAACCGGTCGATCCGGCCGAACGCCGACGCCGCATCGGCCAGCGCCTCGAACGAGAACTCCACGTGCGAGCGGTAGTGGGCCGCCACCATGTAGTAGCGCAGCTCGATCCCGCGAACCTTCTTGAGCACCTCGGGGACCAGCAGCGAGTTGCCCAGCGACTTGCTCATCTTCTCGCCCGACGTGGTGATCCAGGCGTTGTGCAGCCAGTACGACGCGAACGCGCCCCCCGCTGCCCGGGACTGCGCCTGCTCGTTCTCGTGGTGCGGGAAGCGCAGGTCGACGCCACCACCGTGGATGTCGAAGGCCTCGCCGAGGTACTTGCCGGCCATCGCCGAGCACTCGATGTGCCACCCCGGACGACCGCGACCCCACGGCGACGGCCAGGAAGCGGTCCGCGGCTCGGTGGCCGACTTCCAGCCCTTCCAGAGCGCGAAGTCGCGGGGGTCGCGCTTGCCGCGCGGGTCGGCGTCGGTGGCCGCCTCCATGTCGTCGATGCCCTGGTGGGTCAGCTCGCCGTACGCCGGCCAGGACCGGACGTCGAAGTAGACGTCGCCGGCGGCGGTCGAGTCCTTCGGAGCCGGGTAGGCGTGACCCTTCTCGATCAGCAGCTCGATCAGCTCGAGCATCTCCGGGACGTGTCCGGTCGCGGCCGGCTCGTACGTCGGCGGCAGCACGTGCAGGGCGTCGTAGGCGCGGTCGAGCTCGCGCTTCATGTCGTAGGCGAGGTTGTACCAAGGGCGGTCCCGCTCAGCGGCCTTGGTGATGATCTTGTCGTCGATGTCGGTGATGTTCCGGATGAAGGTCACCTGGTGGCCCGTGCCGGTCAACCATCTGCGCAGGACGTCGAAGTTCACCGCGGACCGGACGTGCCCGACGTGGGGCTCGCTCTGCACGGTCAGACCACACACGTAGATGCCGGCCCTGCCCTCGACCAGGGGCACGAAGTCACGGACTTCACCGGTAGCAGTGTCATAGAGCCTGAGAGTCACTGGAGGAGTCTACTGACGCGCGGGCGATGTGAGAATTGAGCACTTATGGGGCTTGTGGGGTTTACCGTTCTTGGGTGCACCTTCCCCTTTCGCACTGGCCGGATCCCCGCGCCCGGATAGCCCGCGCACTGGCGTACCCGCGCGTCGCGGTCTCCTTGGTCGCACTGGCGGCGCTGCTGGTCGGACTGCTCGTCGTGCAGCCGGACCTCGGACGAAAGCCCGCCGACGCTCTCAGCCTGGCCGCGACCACCGCGTTGCCGAGCGACTACCGCCAGGTCTCGACGGCTCCGATCAGGTTCACCGCAGCCGCCGGCACCCGGACCTTCGGCGGACGCAGCTACGAGTACGCCACCTGGACGTCCGGCTGGACCAGCCCGGCGACGACCTTCACCCAGCTGGTGCCGTCCTGGAACGCCAGCACCCCGGTGGGGTCCTGGGTCCAGGTCCTGGTCCAGGTCCGCGACACCGCTGCGAAAACCAGCACGGTCAAGGACCTCGGCCGTTGGACCCTCCCGGACTCCGGGCTCAAGCGCTCCAGCGCGGGGGCGCAGTCCGATGCCGTCGCCCGAGTGGCCACCGACACCCTCGTCTCGACCGGAAAGCCCCTGAGGTCCTACCGGCTCTTCGTCAAGCTGATGCGGACCGCGGGCGGGTCCGCCCCGGTGGTGACCAGCCTCGGCGCGGTCACCTCCACCCCCAGCACGACCCTGCCCCCGACCTCGACCCCGCTGAGGACGACGGCCGTCGCCCTGGCCGTGCCGGCGTACTCGCAGATGACGCACGTCGGACAGGCACCGCAGTACGGCGGCGGCGGCGAGGCCTGGTGCTCCCCCACCTCGCTGGCGATGGTGCTCGGCTACTACGGCCGGCTGCCAGCGGCGTCGACGTACACGTGGGTGCCGCGCAGCTACTCCGACCGCTGGGTCAACCACGTCGCCCGGCTGACCTACGACTACGCGTACGAGGGCACCGGCAACTGGCCCTTCAACACCGCGTACGCCGCAACCCGGACCGGTAGCGCGTTCGTCACCCGGCTCGCATCCCTGCGGATGGCCGAGCGGTTCGTTCGCGTCGGCATCCCGCTGGTGATGTCGATCAAGTTCAGCAGGGGCCAGCTCGCCAACGCCCCGATCTCCGCGACCGCGGGCCACCTGGTCGTCCTGGTCGGCTTCACCGCCGCCGGCAACCCGATCGTCAACGACCCGGCCGCCCCGAGGAACGGCACGGTCCGCCGCACCTACGACCGCGCCCAGTTCGAGCACGCCTGGCTGCGCGGCTCCGCCGGCATGGCGTACGTCGTCCGGGACGCGAAGCACCCGCTGCCGCCCAGGCCGTCCGGCGTCACCAACTGGTAGGCCGCGCCGCCCCCTGCCGGTTCAGGTGCGAGCGGAGCGAGCCTCGAAACCCGCGACACCACCGCCCCCTGCCGGTTGAGGCGCGAGCGGAGCGAGCCTCGAAACCCAGCGACACCACCGCCCCCCTGGTGGTTGAGGTGCGAGCGGAGTGAGCCTCGAAACCCGCGACACCACCGCCCCCTGCCGGTTGAGGTGCGAGCGGAGCGAGCCTCGAAACCCAGCGACGTCGAACTCACCGGTTTCGAGGCCAGCGCCAGAGCGCCGACACCTCACCCAGTAGCGGCAGGACGCCTCAGGCGCCGTAGCCGCCGTCGACGTCCAGCTTCTGACCACTGATGAACCCCGCCCGGTCGCTGGCCAGGAAGCACACCGCCTCCGCGACGTCGACCGCCTGGCCGAACCGTCGCAGCGGGATGTTCCCCCGGGTCACGGCGAGCGCGTGCTCATCGAGCTCACCGGAGCTGATCAACCGGTCGGCCATCCCGTCGGTGAGCATCCCCGGTCCGACGCAGTTGACCCGGACACCGAAACGACCTTCCTCGACGGCCAGTCCGCGGACCAGCGCCTCGACCGCGGCCTTGGGCGCGGAGGAAAGCCCGTCGCGGACCGGGAACCGGGAGGTCGCCGCCGTGGTCACGGCCACGATGCTGCCCTCGGCGGCACGCAACGCCGGAAGCGCAGCCGCCACGACCCGGAAGAACGCGCCGGTGTCAGCCTCGAGCTGCGCCACCAGGGCCGCCGGGTCGACTTTGCTCAGGTGCTGCATCGGGACGTGTGGGCCCGCGGCGTAGACGAGGGTGTGCAGGCCCCCGAAACGCGCCACGACGTGCTCGACGAGCTCCGTGCACGCACCCGGGTCTGACGTGTCCAGGGCCAGCGCCTCCGCGCGGACCCCGTACGCCGCCGCCTCAGCAGCAGCGAGCTCGGCCGCCTTCACACCGCTGCGGTAGGTCGCGACGACGTGGCTGCCGCGTTCACCCAGCATCCGCACGATCGCCCGGCCGATACCGCCGCTGCCGCCGATCACCACCGAAGCCCCGGCGCGGCCGACGAAGTCGCTGGTGCCGTCGGCATGCAGGTGCGCACTCATAGCCGCAGCGTAGGGCGTCCGGCGGGGGCTGAGAACGGTCAGGGTCAGACGGTGCTGAACTCGACCTGGTGCCAGCCGGTGGCTCCGGACGGCTTGGGCTTCGTCTCGACATCGGTCTGGACCGAGCCGTTCCGATCGGTGGCCCGGACGACCAGGACGTGGTCCCCCGGCTCGAGGTCGACCACGGCCGCCCACTGGACCCAGGTGTCGTTGGTCTTGGTGGCGGCGCCGAGCTCGGCGGTCTGCCACGCGGACCCGTCGATCTGGAACTCGACCGTCCGGATACCGGTACGCGGCGACCAGGCCATCCCCCCGATCTGGACGGACCGCTCCGCGACCTCGGCACCCTGCTCGGGCAGGTCGATCCGGGACTGGGTCAGGACCGGCCCACGCTCGGCGTACCCGTCCTTGACACCGTCGCTCTCGATCTGGTCGAACCGGGTCACCTCGAGGTCGACGAGCCACTTCGTCGCCGAGGCGTAGCCGTACAGGCCGGGCACGATGCTGCGGACCGGGAAGCCGTGCTCGAGCTCGAGCGGCGCCCCGTTCATCGCCAGGGCCAGCAGCGCCGGGCGGTCGTCGGTCAGGGCCGAGAGCGGGGTCTCGGCGGTCCAGCCGTCCTGCGAGGTCTGCAGGACCGCATCGGCTCCGGCCTGGACCCCTGCTTCGGCCAGCAGGTCGGCCACCCGTACGCCGGACCAGTAGGCGTTCCCGATGACGTCGCCGCCTACCTCGTTGGTGACGCCGCACAGGGTGATCCAGGCCTCCGTGAACGGCCGGTTCACCAGGTCCTCGTAGGTGAGGACCAGCTCCTGGTCGACCAGCCCGTGGATGCGGAGCTGCCACTCGTACCAGGGGATCACCGAGACGCCCCCGGTCTTGTACTCGTAGAAGTCCTCGGTCGCGGTCTCCCAGGAGGTCAGCCCCGCGATCGCCAGGTCCGCTCCAGCAGGCGGGGTGCCCCGGGTGATCGGCAGCCGGAGCAGGAGCCGCTCCTGCTCGACCCGCTGACGTCTCCGGCGGGGCAGGCTCCCGACCACGCTGACCAAAGCGGTCACGACGGCGACAGCCCCGAACCGGATCAGGAAGCCTCGACGCCCCGGGTCGGCGACGTCCTCGCCGAGCGCGACCAGGGGACCGGTGAAGATCCTGGTCACCACCACCCAGGTCACCAGACCGACGGCCATCCCCAGCGCCGACTCGACGGTGGACTCACCCAGGCGCAGGATCGCTCCCAGCCCGATCAGGGCGAAGACCACGTAGGCGATGCCCGGCAGGAACGGTCGCTTGAGGAACTGGGTCCCGAGCCAGGCGCAGAGGGCGAGCAGCACCACGACCACGATGATCTCGACGATCGGGGCCTCGGGCTGACCGAACTTCCCGACGATCCACCGCCCCACCGATCCGGGGGTGTAGTCACCGACAGCATCGGCCACCGCGTCAATCGGTCCGCTCGACGACTGCAGCCCCCAGGCGGTCGCCTGCGCGGCCGCGAGGCCGGCGATCCCGGTCAGGACCCCGGCGCCGGCGAGGTAGGGCGTGCTGCGGGACAAGGCAGAGCCTCCGAGTGGCTGGGAGAGAAGCGACAATATCGTGGCTATCGTCGCGCATCGCGCCAACCACGGGCATGCTTGCCCTGTGATCATCGCTTCGCTCCTCAACAGGTCATCGACCACTCGGCCTCGAGCAAGCTCGGGCGCTCGGTGATCGTCGCTTTGCTCCTCAACGCTTCTCGCTACGCCGACAACGAGCAAGCTCCTTGCGGCTCCGCTCGTGCGCGTAGTCTCGACCTGTGATCCTGAGAACCGGCATCGGCACCGACGTCCATCGTCTGGTGCCGGGACGGCCGATGCGGATCGCGGGCCTCGACTGGCCCGACGAGACCACCGGTCCCGAAGGTCACTCCGACGGTGACGTCGTGCTGCACGCGATGTGCGACGCCCTGCTCTCGGCAGCGGGCCTCGGCGACCTGGGCAGCAACTTCGGCACGGCCGAACCCCAGTGGGCCGGCGCCGCCGGTTCGGCACTCCTCGCCGAGACCCTGGTCCGGGTCCGCGCAGCGGGCTGGGAGGTCGGCAACGTGGCCGTCCAGCTGATCGGGAACCGTCCTCGCATCGGCGACCGCCGCCAGGAGGCCGAGGAGAAGCTCACCGCCGACCACCAGATCAGCGTGTCGTTCTCGGCCACCACCACCGACGGCCTCGGCCTCACCGGACGCGGTGAAGGCGTCGCCGCGATCGCCACCGCCCTCCTCACCCGGAATGCGAGACTCGAACCATGAAGACCTTCGACGGCCTGCGCCTGGACGTGCGCACCTACGGCCCCGAGGACGCGCCGATCACGGTCGTCCTGGCGCACTGCTGGACCTTCAACCAGGCGGACTGGCACTTCCAGGTCCGCGACCTGCTGCGCGAGTTCGGGCACCAGATCCGGATCGTCACCTGGGACCACCGCGGTCACGGCAACTCCGACCCGGTCACCCGCGCCGACGCCCGGATCGTCAACCTGGCCCGGGACATGAGCGACGTCATCGACACCCATGCCCCGAACGGCAAGCTGGTCCTGGCGGGGCACTCGATCGGCGGCATGACGATGATGGCGCTCGCCGAGCTCCGACCGGAGCTGTTCCAGCGGGTCGTCGGCGCTGCCTTCATCTCCACCTCGTCGGGCGCGATCGACACCGTCACCCTGGGGCTGCCGGAGATGGGCCCGCTGCTGCGCGCACAGATCCCGCGGATGCTGGCGTTCCGCTCCCGCACCCTGACCCGCAAGGCCCGGCGCCGCGCTCCCATCATCGAGCGCCAGGTGATGACCCGGTTCGTGTTCGGCCGGCCGTTGCGGCTGGCCGACGTGGCGCTCGCGGTCGAGGGCCTGATCAACTCGCCCGGGGACACCGTGGTCGGCTTCTACAACGACTGCCTGCAGCACGAGCGGACCTCGGCACTGAAGGTGTACGACGGCATCCCGACCCACGTCGTCGTCGGCACCCGGGACGTCCTGACTCCCCCGAGCCACGCCCGGCGGATCGCGGAGAACGTGGAGGGCGCCGTGCTGACCGTGGTCCCGGACGCCGGCCACATGCTCCCCCAGGAGCGTGACCAGCTCGTCTCCGGCGTCCTGGTCAGGCTGGTCCGCCCGCACCTGTGAGCACAGCAGCTGCGCCCCCGCCCAGGACGGCGATCGTCCTCCTGGCCGCCGGATCGGGACGCCGGGTGGGCGCCGAGCAGAACAAGGTGCTGCTGCCGCTGGCCGGGTCGGCGGTCCTGGCCCACAGCGTCCGCACCGCCCTGAGCGTCCCGGACGTCGTCCAGGTGGTGGTGGTCGTCCGCCCCGAGGACAGGGCAGCCGTCTCCACGGCCCTGGCCCCGCACCTCGGCGAGCACGACCTCTGGTTGGTCGACGGCGGCGCCGAACGCCACCACTCCGAAGCCCGCGCCCTGGCGGCACTGGGCCCGGCCATCGAGTCTGGCGAGATCACCGTCGTCGCCGTCCACGACGCAGCCCGACCGCTCGCGAGCACTGCCCTGTACCTCGCTGTGATCGCCGCTGCCGACCAGGACGGAGCGGCCGTGCCCGCCGTACCGACCGGGCGGCTGAGCAGCCTGGACGGCACCACCGTCGAGGCCGACCTGGTCGCCGTCCAGACACCGCAGGCGTTCGGCGCACGAGCACTCGTCGACGCCTATGCGGCGGCGACGGTCGACGGCTTCGTCGGTACCGACACCGCAGCGTGCCTGGAGCGGTACACCGACCTGGTGATCCGGGCCGTCCCGGGTGAACGGACAAACCTGAAGATCACCTTCCCCGAGGACGTAGCGCTCGCTACCGAGCTTCTCCCGCCAAGGAGCGGCTGAGGGCCTCCAGGACCCTGAGCTCCTCCGCGGAGCCGATCCGGGCGGCGAGCGCGGGGGCCTCGAGCCACTCGATCTCACCCAGGACGGCCAACCGGGCCACCAGTGCCGCGAAGTCGCTGAGGTCCAGGGCGTCCAGCTGTGCCAGCACCGGCGACGGAACCACCACCGGACTGGTCACGCACCGCAGGGCGGCCCGGTCCACCGTGTCACCCAGGGAGTCGCCCGCACGTCGCTTGACCGTGTCGGTGACCGGGCGGAACCCGACCACCGTGCGACCGGTCGTCCCGCAGATCTCGACCGCCTCCGCGAGGAAGTCCGCGGGCGTCAACGGGCAGAGCGGGTCGTGCAGCAGCAGAGGACGGCCCGAGGTGCGGACCAGCCCGAAGTCGACCGAGGCGTCGTACAGCTGGATGCCCGCTTCCCCGACGGCCCAGGACGCTGCGGCGATCAACGACTCGCCGTGCACCAGGGCGAAGGGCAAGGACCCACGACCGTCGAGCGGAACCCAGCCGAGCGCCTGCACATCGTCGTCGTCCACGGATCCAGGAAAGCAGAAGGCCCCCGATCGCGTAGATCGGGGGCCTTCTGGTGCAACAGGTGCTCAGGAAGCGAGGACCTCGTCGAGGATGGCCTCGGCCTTGTCCTCGTTGGTGTGCTCGGCCAGGGCCAGCTCCGACACGAGGATCTGCCGGGCCTTCGCCAGCATCCGCTTCTCGCCGGCCGACAGGCCACGGTCACGCTCACGGCGCCACAGGTCGCGGACGACCTCCGACACCTTCATCACGTCACCCGAGTGCAACTTCTCCAGGTTCGCCTTGTAGCGGCGCGACCAGTTGGTCGGTTCGTCCGGGACGATCGCACGAAGTACGTCGAAAACCCGGTCAAGACCTTCCTTGTCGACCACATCGCGCACCCCGACCAGGTCGAGGTTGCAGGCGGGGACTCGCACCACGAGGTCCTGCTGGGCGACGATCCGGAGTACGAGGTACTCGCGCTCCTCGCCCTTGATGGTGCGCATCTCGATGTCCTCGATGATGGCAGCCCCGTGATTTGGATAAACAACCGTTTCGCCGACGGTGAAAGTCATATGCAGTTAACCCCTTTCAAGGTGACCAGTCTAACACGGTCCCCGGCGCGTCGATTTCGCGTTTGCGCAGGTCAGACGGCTAATGAGGGGTTGACACATGCCGATGTTGTGTGCGTGACGGACTACGGTCCGCCGGACGACGTACCGCGTCGCGCCCGCAGCGGGATGCGCGATATGGATAGTTTTCGCCTATGGGAGAGGCAACTGTGGCTAGACGATCGATCCAGCGCATCCGTGACCTGGTGCGATGCACGCACCCCAAGCAGGCCGTGGTCTTCGCGGTCGGACTGGGAGTCGCAGCCGGCACCTCGGGCCGTCCCTTCAACGAGGCCGTCACCGTGGCTCTCGCCGTCCTCACCGTCCAGCTGTCCCTGGGGCTGTCGAACGACCTCTGCGACGAGCGGCACGACGCCCGCGCCGAGACCCCGGGCAAGCCGCTCGCCGCCGGCCGCATCGACCGGAGCAGCGTGAACTACTGGATGATGGTCCTGATCCTGCTCTCGGTGCCGCTGTCGGTGTACAGCGGCGTGACCGCGGGCATCGCCTTGCTGCTGACGGTGCCGATCGGCTGGGTCCACAACCGCTGGCTGCACCGGACCGCGCTCTCCTTCGTCGGCTGGACCGCGACGTTCGCCCTCTACCCCGCGTTCCTCTCGTACGGCGGCTGGGCCGGACACATCCACGGGGACGCGCCGACCTGGGCCGTGACCCTGGCCGCGGCCGCCCTCGGCTTCTCGTTGCACTTCGTGACCTCCCTGGGCGACCTGGTCACCGACAACAAGTCCGGAGCCCGCACCCTGCCGCTGCAGCTCGCGCTCCGGGTCGGCGCACCACGGGTCCTGCTGGTCACCGTGCTGGCGACCGGGGGCGCAGCCTTCGGTCTCGTCACGGCCGCACTGTCCGCGGGTCTGATCCAGGGGCGGTAGGCTGCTGCCGCGTTCCACCCGTTTCTCACGCCTCCCGAGAGGACACGAGTTCTCGTGAAGTCCCACGCCCCCCGTAGCACCGCCCAGCGCCGTACGGCCGTCGTCGTCGCACTGCTGGCTCCGGCCCTGGCCGCTTGCGGTTTCAGCGCTCAGACCGACAAGATCTACCAGGCCGCGCAGGGAGTCGACGACCGGACCACCTCGGTCAAGATCCTGAACGCCGTGGTGGTCGCCGAGGAGAACGGGTCCGGCACGTTCGCGGGCAGCTTCGTGAACGAGTCCGGTGAGGCCCAGACCCTGACCCAGGTCGGCGCCGAGGGCGTCACCGCAGCGAAGGCCGTGGCCGCCATCACCGTGGCCCCGCGGCGCCTGCTCAACCTGGGCGACGCCGTCAAGGGCCCCCAGGGCGGTCCCGCGACCGTTCCCCTCCTGGTCCTGACCGGCACCCCGATCGAGATCGGCCGCTTCGTCCGGCTGACCTTCGAGTTCTCCGGCGCCGGCAAGGTCGTCCTCAACGTCCCGGTCGTCAGCAGCTCCTCCGAGGTCGGCCGCGAGTTCGAGAACGTTCCGCTGCCGACGAAGCCCGAGGAGAACAGCGTCCCCTCCCTCGAGGAGACGCCCGCCGGCGAGGTGACCCCGGAGGCCACCGAGTCCGAGACCCCGGCCGAATGACCTACACCCTGGTCCTGCTCCGCCACGGCGAGAGCGAGTGGAACGCCACGAACCTGTTCACCGGGTGGGTCGACGTAGCCCTGACCGAGAAGGGTCGCGGCGAGGCCGTCCGCGGCGGCGAGCTCCTGGTCGAGGCAGGCATCCTCCCCGACGTCCTGCACACGTCGCTGCAGCGCCGGGCGATCACCACTGCCGCGCTCGCCCTCGATGCAGCCGACCGGCACTGGATCCCGGTGAGGCGATCCTGGCGGCTCAACGAGCGGCACTACGGGGCGCTCCAGGGCAAGGACAAGAAGCAGACGCTCGAGGAGTACGGCGAGGAGCAGTTCATGCTCTGGCGCCGCTCGTTCGACGTTCCGCCGCCGCCGATCGACGACGCCGACGAGTTCTCCCAGGTCGACGACCCCCGCTACGCCCACTTGGGCACCGAGCTGCCGCGGACCGAGTGCCTCAAGGACGTCATCGCCCGGCTGCTCCCGTACTGGGACGACGCCGTCGTGCCCGACCTGACGGCCGGCAAGACCGTGCTGATCGCCGCCCACGGCAACAGCCTGCGCGCGATCGTCAAGCACCTCGACGAGATCAGTGACGAGGACATCGCCGGCCTGAACATCCCGACCGGGATGCCCCTGGTCTACGAGCTGGACGAGGACCTGCGTCCGACCGTCCGCGGTGGCCGGTACCTCGACCCCGAGGCTGCCGCTGCTGCCGCTGCCGCGGTGGCGAACCAGGGCAAGTAGCTCCGAACGCAGAAACGGCCGCACCCCGAGGGTGCGGCCGTTGCGCGTTGTCCGGCGTACGAGCAAGCTCGACGCGGACTCGCTAGCTCAGTTGATGTAGGTCGGCTGCTCGCCGGTGACCAGGAAGACGACCCGGCGGGCGATCGAGACGGCGTGGTCGGCGATCCGCTCGTAGTAGCGACCGAGCAGCGCGATGTCGACGGCAGGCTCGACACCGTGCTTCCAGTCGGAGCCGAGCAGCTCACGGAACGACGAGCGACGGAGCTTGTCCATCTCCTCGTCGACCTCCTCGAGCTCCTCGGCGGCGGCGATGTCGGAGTCGGCGATGACGTGACCGACCTTGGCGATCATCACCTCGGCGACAGCAGCCATCCGGGCGATGGTCGGGACGACCTCGTCCGGGACAGCAACGTCCGGGACCCGGAGCCGGGCGATCTTGGCGACGTGCACCGCAAGATCTCCCATCCGCTCGAACTCGCTGACCATGCGCAGCGAGGCGACGAGCATCCGCAGGTCGCCCGCGACCGGGTTCTGCAACGACAACAGCTCGAAGCTGCGGTTCTCGATCTTGACCCGGAGATCGTCGATCGCGGCGTCGTCGGAGATGACCTGCTCGGCCACCGTCGCGTCGCCGTCGAGCAGTGCTCGGGTGGCGTGGGAGACCGCGGTCCCGACGAGTCGGGTCATCATCAGCAGGTCGTCCCGAATGGAATCGAGCTGGTCGGCGTAGGCATCGCGCATGGAACACAGCGTATTCCTGTTCGGTGAACAGCAGGGGGCGAAGCGTGAACGGGCGGCGAACAGTCTTTGAAAGGGGCTGCTCAGGGCCGAACAGCAGGTGAAACCCTGCGTACGATCAGGGACGTGAGCCCGACGACCCAAGCCCTCCTGTTCGCCCTCCTGGGCGCAGTTCTCGGTGGCGGCGTCGTCCTCGCGTGGCGCGTCAGCGAGTCCCAGACGCACCCCAAGGCCGGCCCGCCGGGCCCGTTGCCTCCCGGTGTGGCCGCGGTGCTCTCGGTCCTGCGCAGCAGCGCCCTGGTCGTGGACGCCAGCGACGAGGTCCTCAAGGCCTCCGCCCCCGCGATCGCGATGGGTCTGGTGCGCGAGCGCCGGATCGCCGTCCGCGAGCTGGAGGACCTGGTCCAGCAGGTGCGCCGCGACGGCCAGATCCGCGAGACCGAGGTCGTGATGCGTCGGGCCCCCGGAGTGCCCCCGCGCTACGTGACTGCCCGGGTGGCCCCGCTCAGCTCGACGCTCGTCCTGGCGCTGGTCGAGGACCGCACCCGCGAACGACGGGTGGAATCGATCCGCCGCGACTTCGTCGCCAACGTCAGCCACGAGCTGAAGACTCCGATCGGGGCGATCCGGCTGCTCTCGGACGCGGTGATCGATGCCGCCGACGACCCCGAGGCGGTCCAGCGGTTCGCCGGCCGGATGCACACCGAGAGCGAGCGGCTGTCCCGCTTGGTCCAGCAGATCATCGAGCTCTCCCGGCTTCAGGGCGACGACCCTCTCGACGAGCCGGTGGCGGTCGAGGTCGACACCATCATCAGCCGCGCGATCGACGAGAACCTGACCGACGCGAACGCCAAGAGCATCACCCTGGTCCACAACGGCGAGCACGACCTGACCCTGCTCGGCAACCGCGAGCAGGTCGCGGTCGCGATCGGGAACCTGGTCGCGAACGCCGTCGCGTACTCGCCCGAGGGATCGACGGTCGTGGTGTCCGCGAAGCCCGGCGACACCACCGTCGACCTGTCGGTGACCGACCAGGGGATCGGCATCCCGGCGACCGAGATCGACCGTATCTTCGAACGCTTCTACCGGGTCGACCCGGCCCGGCACCGCTCCACCGGCGGCACCGGCCTGGGCCTGTCCATCGTCAAGCACGTGGCGGCCTCGCACGGCGGCGACGTCCGGGTCTGGTCCGTGGAGGGCCAGGGCTCGACGTTCACGCTGACCCTGCCGAGGAAGTCACCCACCAGCAACTTCGAGACCAGAGCAGTGGAGGCACACTCATGACCCGAGTCCTGATCGTGGAGGACGAGGAGAGCTACAGCGACGCACTGTCGTACATGCTCCGCAAGGAAGGGTTCGAGGTCGCGATCGCGGCCACCGGACCGGATGCGCTGACCGAGTTCGACCGGGCCGGGGCCGACATCGTCCTGCTCGACCTGATGCTGCCGGGCATGCCGGGCACCGAGGTCTGCCGACAGATCCGGCAGACGTCCAACGTGCCGGTGATCATGGTCAGCGCGAAGGACGACGAGGTCGACAAGGTGGTCGGCCTCGAGCTCGGTGCCGACGACTACGTGACCAAGCCGTACTCGCCCCGTGAGCTCGTGGCCCGGATCCGGGCCGTGCTCCGGCGCGGTGTCGAGCCCGACCTGGCGCCGATGACCCTGGAGGCCGGGCCGGTCCGGATGGACACCGAGCGGCACGTCGTCACCATCTCCGGTGAGGACGTCCGGCTCCCGCTCAAGGAGTTCGAGCTCCTGGAGATGTTCCTGCGGAACCCCGGCCGGGTGCTGACCCGCGGCCAGCTCATCGACCGGGTCTGGGGGTCGGACTACGTCGGGGACACCAAGACCCTCGACGTCCACGTGAAGCGCCTGCGCGCCAAGATCGAGCCGAGCCCGGCGGAGCCGGTCTTCCTGACGACCGTGCGTGGGCTGGGTTACAAGCTCGACCTGTAGTCACCCTGCTGGTTGAGGTGCGGGCGAAGCCCGCCTCGAAACCCGGTTCAGGGTCTAGCCTCGACCCGTGATCGTCGCTTCGTTCCTCAACGGTTTCTCGGCCACTCGGCCACGAGCAAGCTCGGGCGCTCGGTAGCCTCGAACCGTGATCCGTTCGAAGCTCGTCCACGACAGTCTCGGCATCCCCGACCCGCTCCGCCGGGCACGGATCGTGAAGGACCTCGACTCCGTGACCACGGTCGGCACCGAAGCCGACCCGGCCGACGTCGGGATGACCCGCGACAACGTCGAGGCGATCTGGAAAGCCGTCAAGAGCCTCTACCGCTCCGGCATCCACCCGGCTGTCAGCCTCTGCGTGCGCCGGGAGGGGCAGGTCGTCCTCGACCGCGCGATCGGGCACGCCCGGGGCAACGGCCCCAGCGACCACCCGGATGCAGCCAAGGTGCTGGCCACCCCCGAGACCCCGTTCTGCATCTTCTCCGCGTCCAAGGGAACCACCGCGACGCTGATCCACAAGCTCGACGAGAAGGGCCTGCTGCACATCGGCGACCCCGTCGCGGAGTACCTGCCCGAGTTCGCCCGCAACGGGAAGTCGAACATCACCATCGGGCACGTCCTGTCCCACCGATCCGGCATCCCGAACGCACCCAAGGACGCCCTGAACTTCGACAACATCGATGACTACGAGCTCCAGCGTGAGTTCATGTACAACGCCAAGCCACTGTCGCGCGCCGGGACCAAGCAGTCGTACCACGCCGTCACCGGGGGCAGCCTGCTCGGTGAGGTCGTCCGCGAGATCACCGGCCGCGGCATCCGCGAGGTGCTCGCCGAAGAGCTCCTCGACCCGCTCGGCTTCCGTTGGATGAACTACGGGGTCGCAGCCGAGGACCTCGGCAAGGTCGGCCTGAATTACCCCACCGGACCGACCCCGATCCCGCCGCTGAGCACCTTCCTGACCCGCGCCCTGGGGGTCCACCCCGACGAGGCCACCCGGATGTCGAACGACCCGCGGTTCCTCTCGGCCGTCCTCCCGGCCGCGAACGGAGTCGCTACCGCGAACGAGCTCGGACGGTTCTACGAGATGCTGCGCTGCGGCGGTGAGCTCGACGGTGTCCGGGTCCTCGAGGAACGCACCATCCGACGCGCCCGGGTCGCCCAGTCCCACCTCGAGGTGGACGGGAGCCTCGGCCTCCCGATCGCGTTCAGCTACGGGTACATGCTCGGCGGCAAGGTGCTCAGCCTCTACGGCCCCAACACGACCAAGGCGTTCGGCCACCTCGGCTGGATCAACATCATGGGATGGGCCGACCCCGAGCGCGCACTGTCGGTCGGGTTGATCACCACCGGCAAGTCGGTGGTCTACCCCGAGGTCGCGCGCTTCTGGGAGATCGGGCACCGGATCGGCCTGGAGGCCCGAGCGGACCGACGCCGTTGAGGTGCGGCCGCGCTAGCGGTCGCCTCGAGAACCCTGCGGGTTGAGGTGCGGCCGCGCTAGCGGTCGCCTCGAGAACCCTGCGGGTTGAGGTGCGGCCGCGCTAGCGGTCGCCTCGTGAACCCTGCGGGTTGAGGTGCGGCCGCGCTAGCGGTCGCCTCGAAACCAGGTGACGACCGCCCCGAGGTACCACCAGGTTTCGAGGCAGGACTTCGTCCTGCGCCGCAACCAGCAGCGTGGACAATGAAGGGGTGACGAGCCCGTTCCGGACCCAGGAGGCGATGGCGGACGTCCTGGGCGACCGGCGCTGGTTGGTGCTCACCGGCGCTGGCGTGTCCACCGACTCCGGCATCCCCGACTACCGCGGTCCGGGGGCACCGGTCCGCCGACCGATGAACTTCGCCGAGTTCCGTCGTACGCCGCAGGCGCGGCAGCGCTACTGGGCCCGCGCGTACCTGGGCTGGTCGGCGATGGGGACGGCCCGGCCCAACCTCAGCCACCGGGCCCTGGTCGACCTCCAGGCCGACGGCCGGCTCACCGGTCTGATCACCCAGAACGTCGACGGGCTCCACCGGGCCGCCGGTCACCGCGACGTCGTCGACCTGCACGGTCGGCTCGACACCGTGATCTGCCTGGACTGCGAGCAGACCTCGCCCCGTACCGAGCTCCAGGAGCGTCTGCGGGTGCTGAACCCTGGCTTCACCGCGGACGACCTGCTGATCCTGCCCGACGGGGACGTCGCTCTGGACGAGACCGCCGCCTTCGAGGTCGCTGCCTGCGAGCACTGCGGGGGCCCGTTGAAGCCCGACGTCACCTTCTTCGGCGAGAACGTTCCGGCAGAACGGGTCCAGCACTGCCAGCAGCTGGTCGACCAGGCCGAGGCGCTGGTGGTGCTGGGTTCGTCCCTCCAGGTGTTCAGCGGACGACGGTTCGTGAAGCAGGCGCACGCGCGCGGCATCCCGATCGTGATCGTGAACCGGGGCGAGACGCGGGGCGACGACCTCGCGACGCTGAAGCTCGACACCGGCTGCGCCGAGGCGCTGACGGACTACGCGACGTTCGGGACCAGAGCGGTCTGACGCGGGCCGGGCATCGGACGGGCGTCACTGTCGGCGGCCGGCTCCTCGCCGACGCCCTGGACCCGAACGACGGCGATCCGGTCGAGCCGGACCACGACGTGGGTCGTCCCGTCCTCGAGCACCACGCCTTGGCTGTCCGAGGCAACCACGCGGCCGCTGACCCACGCTCCCTCGACCAGCAGGTCGACGCACGAGCCCTCGTGGTGGGCCCGGTCCAGTGCGGTCCCGATCGTGTACAACATCGACGTCTGCACGGCTCTGCCCTCCTTGGCACCTGGTGCTTGGCGTACCACTCTCGCCGAGGACAGCCGGACCAGGCGACCGTTTCGCGAGGTTCGGGACTAAGGACCCGGTGTGATCGACACCTTCGGCTTGCGGCGGGTCACCAGGACGCCGACGATGCACAGGGCTCCGCCGAGGAACGCCAGCGGCGGCGGCACCTCGTCGAGAAGCAGCCAGGCCATCCCGGCGGCGATCACCGGCACCAGGAACGTCGTCAGCGACTGCTTGCCGGCGTCGGTGTGCCGCAGCGCGAACGCCCACGTGCTGAAGGCGAGCGCCGTCGGGAACAACCCCAGGTACCCGATCCAGAGCACCGTGTCCGCCGACCCGTGGTCGACGACGTCCACCAGGTCGCCGGCCCACGGGAGGCAGACGACCACGCCGATCCAGCAGGCGTAGGTCGTCACCTCCAGACCCGAGAGCCGTCGGAGCAGCACCTTCTGGCAGACGACCCCGATGGCATACGTCGCAGCGGCCAGGAGCGCGAGCAGCACACCGTCGAGGTCCGAACCACCGTCCCCACGCAGGGCGCTCCCGATCACCACCACGCCGGCGAAGGAGATCGCCATCCCGACCAGCAGCCACCCGGTGAGCCTCTCGCCCAGGAACAACGCCGCCAGGAAGGCGATCAGGATCGGGCCGACCTGGACGACCATCGCCGCCGTCGCAGCATCGATCTTCTGCTCACTGGCGTTCAGGGCCAGGTTGTAGATCCCGAACCAGGCGATCCCGCAACCGAGGAGCAGGAGCACCTCCTGACCGGTGAACCTGCTCCGCGACGACCTCACCAGCAGCAGCGAGAGCGCCACGGCGGCGATCAGCAGCCGCCCCAGCGACAGCGCCCCCGGGCTGACGTCGTGGCCGAGGTGCCGGATCGCGACGAAGGCCGAGGCCCACAGCACCAGCGTGACCGCGATCGCTGCCGGCGGCTGCCAGGTCGGCGGGGCGGCACTCGGATTCGTGGTCACCCGACGAATCTAGGGGGCAGCGCCGGCATCGGGCACGCGGTTTTCCGCCGTCCACCCGCCAGATCCGGACAACGTGTCGACGTGACCCGACCGCGCAGAGGTGCAACCCTGTCCCCCATGACCGCCGACGTCCAGCGCCAGCGCCGCGCCCTGCTCGCCATCGTCGCCGTGGTGGCGCTGATCGGCCTCGGCGGCGTCACCATCGCCCTCCTCGCCGACGACGGCGGGGACCCGACAGCGGTCGGAGCCCCGGGCGTTTCGGTCGACCCGCTCAGCGCCGAGGGCCAGTGCGGTTCCGACCGGGTCGCCCGCTACGCGATCGCCTTCAACCGACCAGCTCGGCTGACGGCCACAGCAGCAGCAGCGCCGTGGGTCCGTCCGGGCGAGACGACGCGGTCGACCAGCTCCGGCGAGTCCGGAAAGCTGGTCACCATCGGCAGACCTGCCGAGCCTCCGCGCGAGGTCCTCACCTTGCGCAAGGGCGCCCGCGGCTGGCAGATCGAGCAGACGACGGCGTGCCTGGACGCGACACCGGCGGGCAGTCCCTGCGCACCCGAGCGATTGACGGTCAAGGGTGTCGGCTACCGACGCGAACCACAACCGGCGGGCGTCCCGGGCGGCGTCGCGGCGTACGTCGGCCAGGCAACGCTGCAGGTCTGCGTCGAGGGCAAGTTCGTCTCCCGCGGAAGCATCGCCCCGGTCACGGTCTACACAGCCAACGAGCAAGCTGCCAGCGACGGGGTGGTACTCGTCGAGGACGACGAACCGCCGTACTGGTTCGTGCCGGTGCGCTGACTCAGTCCGCCGGACCGGACTCCAGCCAACCGCGGAACGCGTCCAGGTTCGCCGTCGACTCACCCTTCGCGATCCGCCAGTCCCACTCCTTGCGGATCGCCGTGGCGAACCCCAGCTCGAGCAGGACGTTGAACGACTCGTCGGCGTAGGTCAGCACCGACCCCAGGAGACGATCGATCTCGTCGGCGCTGACCACGCTCAACGGCAGACGGGCGTCCAGGAACAGGTCCCCCACAGCGTCGAGCGCGAAGGCGACCCCGAACATCTTCATGTTCCGCTCCAGCATCCAGCGGTAGACGGCCTCGAAGTTCTCGTCCGGCTTGCGGCAGACGAAGGCGTGCACGCTCAGGGCGTGCGGCCCGACCTCGAGACGGACCGGGGTCTGCAGCTTGCGCTCGCCGGGAAGCACCACGTCGAAGACGCCCGGGGTGAGTTCCTCCCAGTCCAGCTCGCCATCGATCAGGACCGTGCGGAGCACGGCGGCCGGGTCGGTCATCGGGAAGCCTCCACGGCGAGCAGCTGACGGGCACGTTCGTAGACAGCCAAGGTCGCGTCCGCGGTCCGCTCCCAGCTGAACCCGGCAGCCTGCGCGACCGCACCGACGGACAGAGCAGCCCGGAGCGCCGGCTGGTCGATCACCGTGGCGAAGACCCGGGCGTAGTCCACCGGGTCGTGGCCCTCGACCAGGAACCCCGACTGCCCGTCGACGACGGCCGTGGTGAGGCCACCGACCGCGGCGGCCACCACCGGCGTACCGACTGCCTGGGCCTCGACGGCCACCAGGCCAAAGCTCTCGTTGTACGACGGCACGCAGACCAGGGTCGCTGCGGCGTACCAGTCGACGAGCTCGTCACGACGGACCGGCGGCACGAACCGGACCAGGTCGTCGATGCCCAGGGAACGGGCCAGCTCGGCCAACGCCTCGGGATGCTCCAGGCCGCTCCCCGAAGGCCCCCCGATCACGGCGACCACCAGACGGTGGCGCAGCGCCGGATCCCGACGGACCAGCTCGGCCGCCGCACGCAGCAGCACGTCGGGAGCCTTCAGCGGCTGGATCCGGCCCACGAACGCCAGCACCTCGGCGTCCTGCCGCAGCCCCAACCGGGCGCGCGCCGCGGCCATCGACGTCGGCCGGAAAGCTTCGAGGTCCACGCCCGGGTGCACGATCTCGACGCGGCCCGGGTCAGCGTCGTAGCAGTTGATCAGGTCCTTGGCCTCGTCGACGGTGTTCGCGATCAGCATGTCCGCCGCCGCGACCACCTGCTCCTCGCCGATCACCCGTGCCTGCGGCTCGGGCAGATCGCCCTCCGCCAGCAGACCGTTCTTGACCTTCGCCATGGTGTGCATCGTGTGGACCAGCGGGACGCCCCACCGGTCCCGTGCCAGCGCACCCACCTGACCGGAGAGCCAGTAGTGGCTGTGCACGATGTCGTAGTGGCCGAGGTCGAACTGGGCCTCGGTCCGCAGCACCTCGCGGGCGAACGCGCAGAGCTGGCCGGGCAGCTCGTCCTTGGCCAACCCCTCGAACGGTCCGGCCACCACGTGGCGCACGTTGACCCCCGGCGCGAACGGGACCAGCGCCGGTAGCTGCGAGTCGGTGGCGCGGGTGAAGATGTCGACCTCGATGCCCCGCTCCGCCAGCCGGCGGGCGACCTCGGTGACGTACACGTTCATCCCGCCAGCGTCCCCGGTACCCGGCTGCTCCAGCGGTGAGGTGTGCAGGCTGATCATGGCCAGCCGTCGCAAAGTCGACGGACGGACGTCACGTACGTCACCGTTCATCGTTCACCTCCGCCTGCGACAACCACCGACCATTGTGGCCCATTCCCCGTGACACCATGTTCGCCGATGACCCCTCGGGGTCCTCCGAGGAGTCCAGGAGAGCCCATGAGCACCCAGCACCACCCCGTCGCCGTCGTCACCGGCGCCAGCAGCGGCATCGGCGAGGCGACCGCACGCGCACTGGCCGGTGCCGGGTACCGCGTCGTCTGTGCTGCCCGGCGTACCGACCGGATCACGGCGCTCACCGAGGAGATCGGCGGAACGGCGGTGACCTGCGACGTCACCGACGCAGGGTCGGTCACCGCCCTGGCGGAGGTCGTCGGTCCGCGCCTGGACGTCCTGGTGAACAACGCCGGGGGTGCCTTCGGTGCGGATCGGGTGGAGGGCGCCGACCTCGACCAGTGGCGCCAGATGTACGAGGTCAACGTCCTCGGGGTCGTCCGGGTGACCCAAGCCCTGCTGCCGGCCCTGCGCGCCTCGCGATCGCCGTTGATCGTGAACGTCGGGTCGACGGCCGGACAGGTGGCCTACGTCGCCGGGGGCGGGTACACCGCCGCGAAGCACGGGCTGCACGCGGTGAGCCAGACGATGCGGCTGGAGCTCAACGGCGAACCGGTCCGGGTCACCGAGATCGTGCCCGGCATGGTGCACACCCCGGAGTTCTCGCTGGTCAGGTTCGGCGACCAGGCACGTGCCGATGCCGTGTACGCCGACGTCGACGGCCCGTTGGTGGCCGCTGACGTCGCCGAAGCCGTTCGCTGGGTGGCGAGCCTGCCGCGGCACGTGAACGTCGACGAGCTCGTGCTGCGCCCCGTCGCCCAGGCCGCGCAGCACCAGCTCCACCGCGGCCCGATCTTCCGTTGAGTCAGGCCCAACACGCCCTTGAGTCGGGCCTTCCGCGCGCTTGAGCTCGTGGTCCGCGCGCAAAACGCCCTACTCGTGCGCGCGGCAGGCCCTTCTCAACGGTGCAGGTAGGTGCGGATCCCGAGGACGACGGCCGACGCGTAGACCGCCCGGCCGTCGCTGCTCTTCATGAGCGCGGCGTCCTGGTGGTTGCGCATGTTGCCGAGCTCGATCATCGCGATCGGCACGTCGGACAGGTTCAGCGTGCCGAGGTCGGACCGCTTCACCAGCCCGGTGCCGCCGGCGAGGTACGTCGACCGCGGAACGTTGCGCTGGTCGAGCCCGTAGCGCAGCGCCTTGGCCAGGCGCAGCGACCTCACGGCGATGTCGTCGGTCCACGGCGCCCGTGAGACCGGCGCGATCACGTGGAAACCGCGCGCCCCGGCCCGTGTGGACCCGTCACCGTGCAGGCTGACCTCCAGGACGGCGCCGACGCTTCCCCCGAACGCTCCTCGCTTGTTGACGCACGGCCCCCAGAGTCGTTCGCTGTTGCTGGTCCTGGTCATCCGCACGGTCGCCCCGAGGGCCTCCAACCGGCGCTTCACCCCGGTCGCCACCGCGAACGCGAAGGTCGACTCGGGATAGCCGGAGCTGGTCGCGGTCCCGGTGGTGTTGCACGGCTTGGTGAAGCCTCCGGCCGGGACCGGCCGGTTGATCTCGGTCGGGAAGTTGTGGTTGCCCAGCTGGTGCCCCGGGTCCAGGGCGATCCGGATCCCGGTGAGCGGGAGGGCCGCAGC
This sequence comes from Propionibacteriales bacterium, assembly GCA_026392455.1. GTDB lineage: Bacteria > Actinomycetota > Actinomycetes > Propionibacteriales > Nocardioidaceae > Marmoricola. Next base: position 165,805 of record JAPLCB010000008.1, read on the forward strand.
CCGGGGCGCCGCCTCGTCGCGAGCCCCCGCGGCAGCCGGCTGACGTTCCGAGGCGGCCAGCGACGGCGCGAGCGCGACCAGCAGCCCGGCCGCGGCGAACGCGACCGCGAGGCCGCGGGCCCTGATCAACGACTCAGACCCTTCGCGATCTCCAGGACGGCCCCGTTGATCGCCGCCGCCGCGGCGGCATGCACCTCGGCACCGCGGCGGAACGGATCGGGGACGTCCTGCTCCACGGCCGCCGCTGCGGACCGGTGCGCACCGGCCCACTTGACCACCTCGCCGGGGGTGCGGACGTCACTCATCGCCGCCAGCGCTGCGAACTCCAGGATCGTGAAGGTACGCCGCAGCGCACCGGGCGACTCGGAGAGCACCTGGGACCGCAGCTCGCGGGTGGCGGTCAGGATGAGGTCAGCGTCCTGGATCAGCTCGGGCGTCAGCTGGCGCGCCGCGAACCCGGTCGGGTCGCCGCCGTAGCCACGGAGCTCGGCGGAGGCGTACTTGCTCATGGCGTACCCGACCATGGCACCGACCCCCGCGCTGGAGACCTCGAACCGCCCCCGCGGGAGCCGCGCGGCCAGCAGCCGTTCACCCACCGGCGAGCGGCAGACGTTGCCGATGCAGACGAACAGCACCCGGAACGTGGGCAGGCCAATTGGCGGTGGCAGGTCGGGCACGAGACTCACGATAGACTTCCACGTCGCCTTGCGGCGCACACCCCAGTCAAGAAGACCCGTAACGAGACCTGTCTCACCCCTGCCCGGAAGGCTCCACCAGCTCATGGCTACCACCACCCGTACAGACCTGCGCAACGTCGCAATCGTCGCGCACGTCGACCACGGCAAGACCACCCTGGTCGACGCCATGCTGCTGCAGGCCGGCGCCTTCTCCGCGCACGAGGCCGAAGGGGTCGGCGAGCGAGCCATGGACTCCGGTGAGCTGGAGCGCGAGAAGGGCATCACGATCCTCGCGAAGAACACCGCCGTCCACTACGCCGGTCCCGCTGCCGAGGGCAAGCCGATGACGATCAACATCATCGACACCCCCGGCCACGCCGACTTCGGCGGCGAGGTCGAGCGCGGCCTCTCCATGGTCGACGGGATCGTGCTCCTGGTCGATGCCTCCGAGGGCCCGCTGCCGCAGACCCGGTTCGTGCTCCGCAAGGCCCTGAACGCCGACATGCCGGTGATCCTGGTCGTCAACAAGACCGACCGGGGCGACGCCCGGATCGCCGAGGTCGTGGACGAGACCTACGAGCTGTTCATGGACCTGCTCGACGAGTCGCACAGCCAGGACGCCCTCGACTTCCCGGTCGTCTACGCCTCCGGTCGCGCGGGCATCGCCTCGCTCACCGCCCCCGAGAACGGCACCATGCCGGAGGGAACCGACCTCGAGCCGCTCTTCCGGACGATCCTGGAGACGATCCCGGCGCCGGTCTACACCGAGGGCGCCCCGCTGCAGGCGCACGTCACCAACCTCGACGCGAGCCCGTTCCTCGGCCGCCTCGCCCTGGTCCGGATCCACGAGGGTCACCTCAAGAAGGGCCAGAACGTCGCCTGGATGAAGCGCGACGGCAGCACCAAGACGGTGAAGATCACCGAGCTCCTGGTGACCGAGGGTCTGGTCCGCAAGCCCGGCGAGGAAGCTGGTCCCGGCGACATCGTCGCCATCGCCGGCATCCCGGACATCACCATCGGCGAGACCCTGGCCGACCCGGAGAACCCGGTCGCACTGCCACTGATCCACGTCGACGAGCCGGCCATCTCGATGACGATCGGCACCAACACCTCGCCGCTGGCCGGCAAGGGCCCGACCAAGAACACCAAGGTCACCGCCCGGCTGGTCAAGGACCGGCTCGACAGCGAGCTGGTCGGCAACGTGTCGCTGCGCATCCTCCCGACCGAGCGTCCCGACGCCTGGGAGGTCCAGGGCCGCGGCGAGCTCGCCCTGGCGATCCTGGTCGAGCAGATGCGTCGTGAAGGTTTCGAGCTCACCGTCGGCAAGCCGCAGGTGGTCACCAAGGAGGTCGACGGCAAGCTGCACGAGCCGACCGAGCGCCTGACCATCGACGCCCCCGAGGAGCACCTCGGCGCGATCACCCAGCTGCTCGCCGTCCGGAAGGGACGGATGGAGCAGATGACCAACCACGGCACCGGCTGGGTCCGGATGGAGTTCCTGGTCCCCTCGCGAGGCCTGATCGGCTTCCGGACCGAGTTCCTGACCCAGACCCGCGGCACCGGCATCGCGCACCACATCTCCGAGGGCTACGAGCCGTGGGCCGGCCCGATCCAGTCCCGCTCGCAGGGCTCGCTGGTGGCGGACCGCTCGGGTGCAGCCACGGCGTACGCGATGACGAACCTGCAGGAGCGCGGGATCATGTTCGTCGACCCGACCACCGAGGTCTACGAGGGCATGATCGTCGGTGAGAACTCGCGGTCGGACGACATGGACGTGAACATCACCAAGGAGAAGCAGCAGACCAACGTCCGCTCCTCCACGTCGGACAACTTCGAGAAGCTGATCCCGCCGAAGAAGCTCAGCCTCGAGCAGTGCCTGGAGTTCTGCCGCGACGACGAGTGCGTCGAGGTCACCCCGGACTCGGTGCGGATCCGCAAGGTCGTGCTGAACGCCGGCGAACGCCTGCGTACGGCGGCGAGGGCGCGGTCCGCCGCCAAGAACGCCTGAGAGTCACCTGTTGAAGACGGAGCCCTCGGTCGTCACCGACTCCTTGGTCGGCGGGGCGTCAGCCTCGCAGTCGACGGGGTAGGTGCCGTCCGGCTCCGGCCACCGCTCGGCGTCGATCTCGGCGACCCCGGTGAGCCGGTCGGTCGTCGAGATCGAGGCCAGGAACTCCGTGCAGGTGCGGTCCAGCGCGGCCAGGGTCGCTGTCGGGACCTGCACGAACCGGCCCCGTGACCCGACCTTGATCGCCGACCTCCCCGGGAACTTCCGGGCCGCGACCGCAGCCCGCACGTCGATCACCGCGATCCGCTCCCGGTCGTGCTTGCGAGCGCAGTCGACGAAGAGCAGCGGGGAGTTGCTGATACAGGTACGGGCCCCGGTCGGGAACCCTCGGGTGAACACGCCGGCGTACCGGAACTGGACCGGCTGCTGGGAGGCAAGGGTGCAGGCGTAGACCCGCTGCCCGCTGTCCCACTGCGCCGGCGACGGCGGCGCCCAGCCGAGCTCGACCCCTTCGGGGAACGCAGGTTCGACGACGGCGCCCGGGATGCCCGAGCGCTGGGCCGCCGCGGCGAGGGACTCGTTCATGCAGGCCCGCTCAACAGCACGGGAGAGCGTGCGGTACTCCGGACCGGAGTACCGCAGCAGCGCGTCGTAGCCCGTCACCACCGGCGTGACCGTCGCCACCGGAACAACCTTGTAGACCTCGAGGTGGTGCGGCTTGCTGCACGCCTCGGTGAGCTTGAACGCCGGCCGGCCGTCCACGGCGTGCGCCACCGAGAAGTAGTCCACCCCGTAGGTCTGCGACAGGCCCAGGATCACCTGCGGATCCGCGCCCAGCGTCTCGGCGGTCCAGCAGGTTCCCGGCGCCAGGGCGACCGAACGACCGTCCTTGCCGGCGCCGTCGACACCGTCCGCCCCTCCGCCGCAGCCTGCCGCCAGCACCCCGAGCAGGACACCGAGCAGGACGGCGACCGGACGCGTCAGCGGGGGCATGGCACGGTGCCTTTCGGGCCGGGCGGGTGACAAGGTTGGGCGTCATCGTAGGCCAACGCCGACCAGGCCCGGTGCGCTCAGTAAGCGCCTTCGGACACCAGGACCGCCTTGACGGTCTTCACGATGATCACCAGGTCGATCACCATCGACCAGTTGTCGACGTAGTACAGGTCCAGGCGGACCGACTCGGCCCAGGAGAGGTCCGAACGGCCGGAGACCTGCCAGAGCCCGGTCATCCCGGGTCGCACCAGCATCCGCCGGTGGGTGTCCTTCTCGTACTTCTCCACGTCGGCCGGCAGCAGCGGACGAGGCCCGACCAGGCTCATCTCACCCTTGAAGACGTTGATCAGCTGCGGCAGCTCGTCGATCGAGTACTTCCGGATGAACCGTCCGAACGCGGTGATCCGCGGGTCGTTGGCCATCTTGAACAGGACGCCGTCGACCTCGTTGTGCGCCTCCAGGTCCGCACGCAACGCCTCGGCGTTGACCACCATCGAGCGGAACTTCACCATCTTGAACTCGTGTCCGCGGATCCCGACCCGGGTCTGCCGGTAGAAGATCGGCCCCCGGTCCTGGAACCAGATCACGAACGCCGTGACGATGAGCAACGGCGAGAGCATGAGCACCACGACCGATGCGGCGATCAGGTCGAAGGCCCGCTTCATCCAGCCGCCGGCGCGGTCGCTCTGCGGCTCCTCGACCTGGACGAACGGCAGACCGGCCACGTGCCGCATGTGCACCCGCGGGCCAGCGATGTCGGTCAGCGAGGGAACCACCAGCATGTCCAGGTCGAGACCTTGGAGCGCCCAGCCGAGGCGGCGCAGGTCGGCGGCCGAGGAGTAGGAGCCGCCGGCGACGATGACACCGTCCGCGCCCAGGTCGATGGCCACCTGGCGGACGTCCTCGATGTCACCGAAGACCGGGACGCCGATCTCCAGGTGGTCCCGGGCCCCGGGCACGCACATCCCGACCAGCCGGTACCCCATCCACGGCGCCCGACCGAGCACCTCGACCAGCTCCGCGACTGCTGCGGGCGAACCGACGGCGACGATCTTGATGGCCAGCCGGCCCTGCTTGCGAGCGCTGTGCAGGGTCCGCCGGTCGATGTAGCGCACCAGCAGCAGCAGCGGGGTCCCGAGGGCGAAGAAGATCAGGACGTAGCCGCGGGTCGGTTGGTAGTAGGACAGGAAGCCGACCATGCACGCGGTCCCGAAGGTGATCGCGGAGGCGATCGTGATCGCCCGGAACTCCTCGAAGCCGGCCCCGTAGTTGCGGCTGCGGTAGGCACCGAGGAGCACCAGCATCACCAGCCAGGTGATGATCAGGCACGGACCGAGCACGGGGGCCCAGTGGAACGGGTACGGCGGCTCGGGCCAACGGCTGTCGATCGAGCCCTGCCAGTACCAGGCCACGACCGAGGTGACGAACAGGACGCCGGCGTCGAGGAGGAAGACGCCGACCAGCATGTGCCGGATCTGCTGGTTGAGCCGGGTGCGCTGGACCGGCTCGCCGGGGTCACCGGCGCGGGCCTGGTCGGTGTGCTCGCTCACGTCGCTGCTCATCGGCGCCGGGTTACCGCGACGAGCGCTGGCTTGACGTCGAGCAGGTAGACGAAGGCCGCCACCGTGCCGATCAAGGAGACGGTCAGGTTCGCCAGCAGGACGTGGGAGGCCACGGTGAGCCCGAGGATCCACAGCCAGGCCGGCTTGGTCAGCTTGTCGGCAGCGACGTACGCCGGGGCCGTCCGGAGGATCGCGTCGACGAGCGCCCACATCTTCACCCCGAACAGCACCAGGTACACCAAGGAGGCGAGGTTGGCCTGGAGCGAGTAGAAGAACACCTGCCAAGCCTAGAGCGGTTGGCGACATCGCGTGACAGCAACCACCACGTTGCCCCCGGCAATAGAGAAAGGCCCCCGGTTCCCCGAGGGCCTTTCGAGACGCCGGTCAGACGTCGTGCAGCGTGATCAGGAGGCCTTCTTGGCGGCCTTCTTGGCCGGAGCCTTCTTGGCGGCGGCCTTCTTGGCCGGAGCCTTCTTGGCCGGAGCCTTGGTCGCGGCGGCCTTCTTGGCCGGGGCCTTCTTGGCCTTCACGGCGGCGACAGCCTTGACGCCGTCCTTGCGCACGGCGGCGACGAACTTCTCGCCGCGGACGGCCAGGTCGGCGTACGTGCTGTTCAGCTCCTTGAGCGCCTCGTTGAGCTTCGCCTCGAGCTTCGCGGGCAGCTCAGCGGCTTCCTTCTGGATCTCGGTCAGACGGGCCTCGAACTTGACCTGAGCGTCCTTGGCGTCGGCCTGGAGCTTCTCGACGCGGGCCTTCGCCTCGGTCTGGACCTTCTTGGAGTCGAACTCGACCTTCGACACGCGGGCCTGGACACCGGAGACCCGGGTCTGGGCGGCGTCGAGCTGAGCCTGGGTCGCCTTGGTCGCCTCGGTGGCGTAGCCGCGGGCGTACTCGACGGCGAGCTCGGTGGCGCCGGCCGCAGCGAACAGCGGCTTGACGGCTTCGGTCTTGATCTTGTCGGTGTTGAACTGGGTCTTCGCCATGTCAGTTTCCTTCGGTTGGGTTCGTCAGAGCGGGATCGTCGCCCTGGGCTGGTGCTCCGGCGTCTGGGGGTGACGTCGGAACCTGGTCCTCGCTGCTGCTCGCGTCCGTGTCCTCATCGACAGCGGCCTCGGCACGGAAGGAGTGGTACACCGCGAGCAGTGCCTGCTTCTGCCGTGCTGTGAGCACCGGGTCGGAGAGCACAGCGAGCTCGACCGAACGGACCTGGTCGTCGTCGGGCTTGAGGATCCCGGCCTGGACGTAGATCTGCTCGGCGGAGATCCGCAGCGCCTTCGCGAGCTGCTGCAACACCTCCGCGGACGGCTTGCGCAGCCCGCGCTCGATCTGGCTCAAGTAGGGGTTCGAGACCCCGGCCTGCTCGGCAAGCTGACGCAACGACATTCCCGCGGCGTCACGCTGCTCGCGCAGGTATCCGCCGAGGGTCTCGACCGTCAGTCCGACGTTCAGTTTCTTGGCCACGGACCCATCTTGCTAACTATTGCTAGCACTTAGCAAATTGTGGGGCGGTGAAACGAGTCACACCGCACCGATCGCGGTCTGGCACCATGGCCCGGTGCCACCCACACCGCCGACCGGCCCCGCCCAATTCTGTCCTTCCGCACGAGAGCTCGCCGACCTCGAGCTCCTCCTGAGCGGAGCCCTGGCACCCCAGCGGACCTTCGCTGCCGACTCGCCGATCACCCTGGAGCTCCCCGCCGAGCTGCACGGGGTCGACCCGCTCGAGCTGGTCGACCCCGAGGGACTGCCGTTGGCCCTCCTGACCGCCGACGGACTGACCGGGCTCGCCACCCCGACGTACGGGCCCTTCCGCCGACTGCACCTGACGCCGGAGCAGACCCGGGAGCAGTACGCCGGCGCCCTGACCGTCCCCGTCGCCAGCGCCCTCACCGACGAGGATCTGGCCGCGATCACCGCCGCTCGCGCCGGGCAGCCGGTCCTGCTGCTGGCCTTCGTCGGCACCGGCACACCTCAGGGCGTCAGCCCGGTCGGCCTCGTCCGCACGAGTCTGGCCGCGGCCGAGCTCCTCGGGGACGCCCACGTCGTGGCCGTGAACCTCGCCTCCCGCGGCGACGCAACCGTGGACCACGCCCTCGGGCAGCAGGTGGCTGCCACCTATGCGCCGGGCGAGATCCTCGCCGTGCCCGGACTGGGCGAGCACCCCGACGAGATCGCGGCCGTGGTGGACAGCGACCAACCCGAGCAGCCCGGGGTGGTCGTCTTCTTCACCGGCCTCTCGGGCAGCGGCAAGTCCACCCTGGCCCAGGCCCTCCTCGACCTGATCCTGGAGCAGGGCCAGCGCACGGCCACCAGCCTCGACGGCGACGTCGTACGACGCAACCTGTCGGCCGGCCTGACGTTCTCCAAGGCCGACCGCGAGACCAACATCAGGCGGATCGGCTGGGTGGCAGCCGAGATCTCCCGGCACCGCGGGATCGCGATCTGCTCCCCGATCGCTCCGTTCGACCAGACCCGGCAGCAGGTCCGCGCGATGGTGACCGAGGCCGGCGGTGAGTTCGTCCTGGTGCATGTCGCGACCCCGCTGGAGGAGTGCGAGCGACGCGACCGCAAGGGGCTCTACGCCAAGGCCCGGGCCGGCGAGATCCCCGAGTTCACCGGGATCTCCAGCCCGTACGAGGTGCCGACCGACGCCACCGTCCGGGTGGACACGACCGGCCGGACCATCGCCGAGGCCCTGGCCGACGTCGTCGCGGTTTTGCCCTTCGACGTATAAAGTCCACTAATCTGATCGACCTGCCTATCGTTCTGCTTGACCAACAGACCGGGATTCCCTGACGTGCTCGACTTCTTCTCAGACAACGCTGCCCAGATCGTGGTGGCCGGCTTCTTCGTCGGCGTGATCGTCGGCATCACCGGGATGGGCGGTGGCGCCCTGATGACGCCGGCCCTGATCTTCCTGGGCGTCGGCAACACCTCGGCGATCGTGACCGCCGACCTGACCGCGGCGGCGGTCTACAAGACCGGCGGTGCCCTGGTGCACTCCCGCAAGGGCGCGCCCAACTTCCGGCTCGCCGGCTGGTTGATCGCCGGCTCGGTGCCGACGGCCTTCCTCGGCCCGCACCTGGTCTCGTGGGCGGTAGACCCCGAGGACGTCGAGGACCTGCTCAAGATGTGCATCGGGTTCGCGCTGCTGGTGGCGGCCTCGACCTACGCGATCCGGCTGTACATCCAGCTCGTGCGGGTTCGTGCCGGGACGCACTACGACGACTCGGACCCGCGGATCCGCCCGATCCCGACCATGCTCACCGGCGCCCTCGGCGGCCTTCTGGTCGGCGTCACCAGCGTCGGTTCCGGGTCGGTCATCATGGTGATCCTGCTGATCCTCTACCCGACCCTGTCAGCACTGAAGCTGGTCGGGACCGACCTGGTCCAGGCCGTTCCGCTGGTCCTCGCGGCCGCGATCTCCAACATCATGGTCAACGGCCTGGACTGGGACATCACGCTGCCGCTGATCATCGGCTCGGTGCCCGGCACCCTGCTCGGTGCACAGCTCGCCTCGAAGGTTCCGCAGTCCGTGATCCGACGCGGGATCGTGATCGTGCTGACGATGTCCGGAGTAGCCCTCCTGGACAAGGCCGGGTGGGCGCCGCTCGGGGCGGGCAAGGACCAGACGCACCCGGTCCTGATCGCGGTGATCGGGCTCGCGATGCTGGTGGTGGTCCCGGTCGTCTGGGGATTCCTCCGCAAGAGCCAGGGCCTGCCCATGTTCGGCGCCCCGACGGTCGCCGACCTGGAAGGCGTCCGTCCCGGCGAGACCAAGGTTCCGTAGCAACGCCCCAGGATTCTCGCGTCGCTCGTCAACGGGTTCTCGGTCACTCGGTCACGAGCCGCTCGGACACCCGCTGATCGTCGCTTCGCTCCTCAACGCACCTCGGTCGACCGTCTCCGGGCAAGCTCCGAGCGGCTCGCCTGGTTCGCGTAATCTCGACCCATGCGCCTCCTGCTGCTCCGCCACGGACAGACCCACAGCAACACGATCGGCGCGTTGGACACCGCCTTCCCCGGGGCAGACCTGACCGAGCTGGGCACCCGGCAAGCCCAGGCCGCGGCCAGCGTCCTGGGTGAACGCGGGATCACCGGGATCTACATCTCGCCGCTCGTCCGCACCGCTCAGACCGGCGCTCCGCTGGCCGAGGCCCTCGGCCTGGAACCGGAGAGCCTCGACGGCCTGCGTGAGATCTCCGCGGCCGACTACGAGATGGCCACCGACGAGGCGTCCATCCTGGGGTACATCGGCACCGTGGCCGACTGGATCGAGCGACGCCTCGACGTCCAGATGTCCGGGGGCGAGACCGGCCACGAGTTCCTGGCCCGGTACGACGACGCTGTCGGACGGATCGCTGCCGCCGGGCACGAGACCGCGGTGATCATCAGCCACGGCGCCGCGATCCGGACCTGGGTCGCCAACCGGGTGAGCGCCTCCAGCGTCCACGAGATGGCGGCCGAGGGCTTCCACAACACCGCGTGCATCGAGCTCACCGGCCACCCCGACGAGGGCTGGGAGGTTCACTCCTGGATCCCGGACGCGATCGGCGGCCACCTGCTCGACGACGACTCGGCCCCGGACCCGACCGGCCAGGCAACCGACGAAGTCGCCGAACCGCAAAACTAGAACACGTTCCACTCGTATGAGACGATGTCGAGGCGGATCACGGAACTCGATACGATGTCCGCTGCCCCCGAGGGCGCACCACACGAGAGGCACCCATGTCCCAGACCCACGCCGACTACCGGCTGAGCCAGCTCGACCAGCTCGAAGCGGAGTCGATCCACATCTTCCGCGAGGTCGCGGCGGAGTTCGAGAAGCCTGTCCTGATGTTCTCGGGCGGCAAGGACTCCATCGTGATGATGCGCCTCGCGGAGAAGGCCTTCTACCCGGCGAAGATCCCGTTCCCGGTCCTGCAGGTCGACACCGGCTACGACTTCCCCGAGGTGCTGGCGACCCGGGACAACTGGGTCAACCGGCTCGGCGTACGCCTGATCGTCGCCAGCGTCGAGGAGGCGTTGGCCAAGGGCATCGTCGTCGACGACGGCAAGACCTCGCGCAACCGGCACCAGATCGGCACGCTGCTCGCAGCCATCGAGGAGGAGGGCTTCACCGCCGCCTTCGGCGGTGGCCGCCGCGACGAGGAGAAGGCCCGCGCCAAGGAGCGGGTCTACAGCCACCGCGACGAGTTCGGCCAGTGGGACCCGAAGATGCAGCGCCCAGAGCTCTGGAGCCTCTACAACGGTCGCCTGCACGCTGGCGAGCACATGCGGATCTTCCCGATCTCCAACTGGACCGAGCTCGACGTCTGGCACTACATCGGTCGCGAGGGCATCGAGATCCCCTCGATCTACTTCTCCCACCAGCGCAGCGTCTTCGAGCGCGACGGGATGCTGCTCACCGAGAGCGACTTCAACCCCTGCAAGCCGGGTGAAGAGGCCTCGACGAGGACCGTCCGGTTCCGCACCGTGGGCGACCTGACGATGACCGGGTGCGTGGAGTCCACCGCCGCCACCGTCGACGAGATCATCGACGAGATCGCCGTCGCCCGCCTCACCGAGCGCGGCGCCACCCGCGGTGACGACCGGTTCTCCGAAGCAGCCATGGAAGACCGCAAGAAGGAAGGCTACTTCTGATGCCCGCCCCCACCGATGGACGCTTTCACAACGACGCCCAGCTCATCAGCACGGCCCAGAACGTCGGCCGCAACATGGACCTGCTCCGGTTCGCCACCGCCGGTTCGGTCGACGACGGCAAGTCGACCCTGATCGGGCGGCTGCTGCTGGACTCCAAGTCGATCTTCGAGGACCAGCTCGAGGCCGTCGAGGCGACCAGCGAGGCCAAGGGCTACGACTACACCGACCTGGCGCTGCTGACCGACGGACTGCGTTCCGAGCGGGAGCAGGGCATCACCATCGATGTCGCCTACCGCTACTTCGCGACCCCGAACCGCAAATTCATCATCGCCGACACCCCCGGGCACGTTCAGTACACCCGGAACATGGTCACCGGCGCCTCCACCGCCGACCTCGGCCTGGTGCTCGTCGACGCGCGCAACGGCCTGACCGAGCAGTCCCGCCGGCACGCGGTGATCCTCTCGCTGCTCCGGGTCCCGCACCTGGTGCTCGCGGTCAACAAGATGGACCTCGTCGACTTCTCCCAGGAGGTCTACGACAACATCCAGGCCGAGTTCACCTCGTTCGCGACGAAGCTCAACATCCCGGACCTCCAGGTCATCCCGATCTCGGCACTGGCCGGCGACAACGTCGTCAACCGGTCCGAGAACATGGACTGGTACCAGGGCCCGAGCCTGATGCACCACCTGGAGAACGTGCACGTGGCCTCCGACCGCGACCTGGTCGACGCCCGGTTCCCGGTGCAGTACGTGGTCCGTCCGAAGTCCGACGAGTTCCACGACTACCGCGGGTACGGCGGGATGGTCGCCAGCGGTGTCCTGAAGCCTGGCGACGAGGTCGTCGTCCTCCCGTCGGGGATGACGTCGAAGATCGCCGGCATCGACCTGTTCGACTCCGAGATCACTGAGGCGTTCCCGCCGATGTCGGTCACGATCCGCCTGACCGACGACGTCGACGTTTCCCGCGGCGACATGATCGCCCGGGTCAACAACGCACCGAAGCCGAGCCAGGACATCGACGCGATGGTCTGCTGGATGACGAACGAGCCGCTGCGCAAGGGCCAGAAGCTCGCCATCAAGCACACCACCCGCAACGGCCGGGCCCTGGTCAAGGACATCCAGTACCGCCTCGACATCAACACGTTGCACCGGGACACCGAGAGTGCCGCCGCCAACGGCCTCGGGCTCAACGAGATCGGCCGCGTCCAGCTGCGTACCACGGTGCCGCTGCTCTGCGACCCGTACTCGAAGAACCGCACCACGGGGTCCTTCATCCTGATCGACGAGGCCACCGGCGTGACCGTCGGCGCCGGAATGATCAACGACCGAACCTAGGTCCCGAGCGGGCGCAGATGTCCCGCTGAAGTACGCCGACCGGGCGCAGATGTCCCACCTTGGTGGGACATCTGCGCCCGTTCGGCGTCGGATCCCGGGACATCTGCGCCCGGTCGGCGTCAGACCACGTCCACCAGGCGCGAGTGCATCGCCCGCGATGGCGGGACGTACGCATGGGCGACCTCGCCGAGACCCTCGACGATGGCACCACGGTCCTCGGCGCTCAGGTACAGGGACTCGCCACGGCTGAGCGTGACCTTGTCCCCGGCCTCGGTGCTCACGATGACCTCGCCGCCGGTGCAGATCAGCACGCTGCCGTTCGCCCTCACCAGGTCCACCCCGTCCGGCGCGGCCGGGGAGATCTGCGAGACGGCGAGCGCGAACTCGACGTGCGCCGGCGAGAAGATCTCGGTGTCGACCACGAAGTCAGGCGTGACCCGAGCGATCCGGGCCATCCCGTCGGCCAGGCAGGCGACCAGCCCGGCCCGATCGATGTGCTTGCTGGTGAGGCCTGCCCGAAGGACGTTGTCCGAGGTGGCCATCACCTCCAGGCAGAGTCCGCTCAGGTGCGCGTGCATCACACCGGTCTCGAGGTACGCGGCCTCTCCTGGCTGAAGCGTCATCCGGTTGAGCATCAGCGAGATGACGACACCGGCATCGCCGGGGTAGTGCGCGGCGATCTCAGCGACCGTCGCATAAGCGCGCTTGACGTCCATCCCGAGGGCCGCGAGGCGCCGGCAGGCCTCCACGACCTCGCCGACCTGGTCGCTGCCGACCTCACCACTGAGCAGGTACTCGACGCGACGCACGATCCCGGCGAAACCAGGATCGGCGCGAAGGTCGGTCACCAGACGTTCACTCAGCGGTGTGCCCAGCGGGCCGAGGACGCGCAGGATCTCGGCCGTCTTGCGGAAGCCGATCAGCGAGTCGAAGGTGCTCAGCGCGTAGACCATCTCGGGCTTGTGGTTGCGGTCCTTGTAGACCCGGTGCGGGGCGTCGAGCGGAACGCCGGCCGCCTCCTCGCGATCGAAGCCGGCTTCTGCGAGCGTCCGCGACGGGTGCACCTGGAGGGACAGCGGACGGTCGGCCGCCAACAGCTTCACCATGAACGGCAGATCGCCGGCGACCTCGGTCAGCGGCTGCTCGGTGCCGTCCTCGTTGACCGCGGCGGACGGACTGAGCGGGTGCGTCCCGATCCAGACCTCGGCGACCGGCGACGCCGAGACGTCTCCCCCGAGGAAGTGCGGGATCGCGTCGGGCGATCCCCAGTCGTAGTTCTTGACGCCGTTGCGAAGCCGATGCATTGGTCAAGCCTAGATCAGGACCAGGGCGGACCCGTCGGCCTGCTCGACTTTGCGATCAGCCGAGTCTGGGTCGCACGTGCAGCCCGACGTCCGGGTCGACCACGACCTCCTGGGCAGCCGCGATGCCGTCGGCGTCGAGCGTCGCCTCCACCGGGACCGCGCGCTTGACCAGGCCCAGGGCGATCGGCCCCAGCTCGTAGTGCCGGGCGGAGGAACCGACGAAGCCGATCTCCCGGCCGGCGTGGACCAGCGGTGTCCCGACCGCCGGCAGACGGTTGTCCGAACCGTCCAGGTGCAGCAGGGTCAGCCGACGAGGCGGCCGGCCCAGGGTGTGCACCCGGGCCACCGTCTCCTGCCCCCGGTAGCAACCCTTGTCGAGGTGGACGGCGCCCGGGATCCAGCCGACCTCGTTCGGGATCGTGCGGTGGTCGGTGTCGAGACCCAACCGCGGTTCACCACGGGCGATCCGCAGCGCCTCGAACGCCCACATCCCTGCCGCGGGACCGGCAGCGGCGCCGTACGCCTCGAGCTCGGCCCGCGGCACCAGGTCGTACTTGCCGTCCCCCGCGGCGCCGGGACGCCAGGCCACGGCAATCTCGTCGGTGACCTCGGTGACCTCGACCCGGAGCATGAAGCGCATCCGGTCGAGCCACTCGACCAGAGCCGCTCCAGAACCCGGCTCGACGTGGGCCGTGAAGGCCTCGCCGTCGTCAACGCCGTACAGGGCGTGCTCGACGTGGCCCTGCGGCGAGAGGATCAGCGCCACCGTGGGCACGCCGGGAGCCAGATCGGTCAGGTACTGGGTCGTCAACGAGTGCAGCCAGGTCAGCCGGTCGGGGCCGCTGACCCGGACGACGTCACGGTGCGACAGGTCAACGAAGCCGTCGCCGGAGACCAGGAGTCGCTGCTCGCCGTGGAAGGAGCCGTAGTGGGCGGCAACCGGGGCGTCGAGCCCGTCGCCGGCAACCGCACCGGGGAGAGCGAGCAACGGACTGGTCATGCTGGGTCCAACCACAGCGAGGAGCAGGTCATTCCGAAGCCTTCCTGGCACAGTCCGAGCAGGACCCGAACACGGTCAGGTGACCGTAGTCCGGAACGAAGCCGTGCGCTCCAGCCAGCGCCGTCAGAGCGCCCTCCATCGACTCCCGGCCGATGCTGATCACCTCGTGACACCCGCGGCAGACCAGGTGGGAGTGCTCGTGCCCGGCCGCCGAGTGGTAGGTCGGCGCCCGGTCGGTGAGATGGGCGTGCCGGATCAGGCCGAGCTCGTCGAGGAGCTCCAGGGTCCGGTAGACCGTGGACAGGTTGATCGCCTCGGACCTGGTCCGGACCTCGGCGTAGATCTCGTCCGGGGTCGCGTGCCCGAGTGCCTCGACCGCGGCCAGCACCAGCTCGCGCTGCGGGGTCAGCCGGTGCCCGCTCGCCCGGAGCCGGGTCTGCCAGTCGGTCACGGCCCCGCACTGCTTCCTGGAGTCACTGCCGGACCAGCTGCGCGTGGGTGTGTGGTTGCAGCTCCTTGCCCATCGCGGCCATGTCGTAGGCGTAGAGCAGGTCACCGTTGACGTAGCCGTAGAGGCGTTTGCCGGCGGTGTACTCCTTGGCCGTGCTGGTCCGGGCGACCGCATCGGTGACGATCTCGAACCGCGGCGCCTCGGGGTCCAGCTCACCGTGCCAGATCTCGACGAACCCGAGGTTGTGGGCCATCACGACCTCCAGGGTTCCGTCGGGCTGCGGCCGGATGAAGCCGGTCTCCTGCGCGGCTTCCCGGACGTGGTTGCCGTCCGCATCGATGATCCACGACCGGCTCAGGTAGTGGATGAACGGACGGCCGTCCTGCTGGAAGATGACCTCCTGGCCGAACTCGAAGTCCTCCATGCCCTCGTACTCGCCGTGCCCGTTCCCGGCCCAGGTGCCGATGATCCAGGCCAACCGAGCGCAGTTCGGGTGAATGTTCTCAGGGATCTCGAACGGCACGGTCAGTCGTCTCCGGGGTGGTCGGTCAGGGTCAGCAGCTGCCGGATCGCGGCCCACGAGACGGCCGCGACGCCAAGCATCACGAGCGCCAGGACCACGACGAAGAAGGCTTCCACGCAGCACATCCTAGAGTGGTTCCATGGTCCTCGCTTCGCTCGTCAACGCGTTCTCGCCCACTCGGCCACGAGCAAGCTCGGGCGCTCGCTAGGCTCGACGCGTGAGAAGCCTGGTGATCAAGTGCACGGCGGGTGCCGACGAACCGGAGCGCTGCTCGCAGGCGTTCACCGTCGCCACGGCCGCGATCGTCGCAGGGGCCGAGGTCAGCGTCTGGTTGACCGGCGAAGCCGCGTGGTACGCCGTGCCCGGGAAGGCGGAGGAGTTCGCCCTGCCGTTGGCCGGCTCCCTGGCCGACGCCCGCGACCTGGTGCTCGAGGCCGGCAGTCTGACGGTCTGCGCCCAGTGCGCCGCCCGCCGGGGCATCACCGAGGAGGACCTGGTGCCCGGCGCCCGGATCTCCGGCGCCGCGGCCTTCGCCGAAGCGATCCTGACCGACGGCGTCCAGGCGATCGTCTACTGAGCCCTCAGCGGGAGTACGGGTACGAACGGACGAGCGTCCCCGACAACGTCGTGGCCAGGTAGCCGGACTCCCCGAAGGTGTTGGACGCGTACACCCTGACGTTCGGTACGTCGTCGAACGCAGACCGGAAGTCGATCGAGACGTGGCTGATGGTGGCGTCCTCGACGTCCAGGCTCCGCTTCGCCCGGCCCATGGTGCGCAGCAGGGCCGCCACGTCGAGCCGGGTCAGGTCAACGACGCGGGTCCCCGGGGAGGTGGCCCGGACCCCGCCGAACTCGGTCCAGCCGCCGTCGCGGTAGATCCAGCCCGCGTCGCGGTCCCTGCCCGGCACCGGCACCCGCACGATGGCGTAGTCCTCGTACATCGTCAGCTCGGTGGCCCTCGCGGTGCCGAACCGGTCGCGGTACTGCCGCAGGAAGGTGGTGATCCCGGCTGCCGTCCGTTCGAAACGGACCACGGTCACCGGGTCCCCGGGTCCCGCAGGGACCGGGTCCCCCGCGCTGGCGCTCTCGACGACGAACGGCGGCTGCTCGGCTCCCACCTCGTTGTTGCTGGAGGTGCTGAAGACGAAGAGGCCGGCCACGCCGACCAGCACCAGGAAGACCACCACGCCCAAGATCACCAGCGGGACGAACCGGCTCGCCGCGGGCTGACCGGGAGGAGGCGTGAACGGTGCCGCCTCGGACTGCGCCGGTGCCGGTGCCGCCACGGCGGCAGCACGGACGGTCTGGGCCCGGGCGGCCTCGAGCTGGTCGAGGTCGCGCGCGATCAGGCTCAGCTCGGTCAGGCTCTGCGCGGACGAGACGTTGGCCAACCGGATGTCACCGTCCACGGCCCCGATCTGGCCGGAGGCGACAGCACGGTTGATCCGCTCCCGGAGCTGTTTGCGATCACCTTCGCCGGGCGCGCGGTGCAGGTCGTCCATCGCAGCAGCGTAGACCTACGCTGCCCCCGGATCCTCGCTCCGCTCGTCAAAGCGTTCTCGGCCACTCGGCCTCGAGCAAGCTCGGGCGCTCGATAGCCTCGACGCATGCGCGCCGTCCTCCAGCGAGTCACCCGGGCCTCCGTCACGGTGGACGGGACCGTGGTCGGCCAGGTCGACGAACCGGGTCTGGTGGTCCTGGTCGGGATCACCCACGACGACGGCCCGGAGCAGGTCGCCTGGCTGGTCCGCAAGATCCGGGACCTGCGCATCCTCCGCGACGAGCAGTCCGTGGCGGAGCTCGATGCCCCGGTCCTGGTGATCAGCCAGTTCACCTTGTACGGCGACGCACGCAAGGGCCGACGGCCGACGTGGTCGGCAGCAGCCCCCGGGATCGTCGCCGAGCCTCTGTACGACGCGCTCTGCACCGGCTTGCAGGACGAGGGAACGCGGATCGCCCGCGGGGTCTTCGGGGCAGAGATGGCCGTGGAACTGGTCAACGACGGCCCGTTCACCGTGGTGATCGACTCCCCGGAACGCTAAGAATCCCGCACGAAAGGGCCAAATAGCACCGAACTGGCCCGGCACGCAGGGCATGATCGACCTTGTCGTGACCGCGGGGACGGTCGCTGCACCCCTGCCCGACTCGCTCCGACTAGACTCCGGTGGTCGAGTTGTAAGAGCTCCGAGCCAGAAAGTTCAGCGTGGATTTCAAGGAACTGCTGCGTACGGCGCAGCGTCGATGGCTGACCATTGTTGTTTTCTTCCTCCTCGGGCTTCTCGGCGGCGGCGCTCTGACGTACTTCCAGACGCCCAAGTACGAGTCGACCGCGCGCGTCTTCATCGGCGCGACGACCGGTACGACCGGCACGACGAACGACATCATCGCGTCGAGCTACTTCGCCGCCCAGCGGGTCCAGTCCTACGCCGAGCTGGCGACCAGCACCCAGGTGCTCCAGAAGGTCAACGACCGGCTGGACCGCCAAGGACTCGACCTCGGTCTGACGACCTCCCAGCTGCGCGACAAGATCGAGGCGACGGTCACCGAGCTGACCGTCATCATCGAGATCAAGGTCAAGGACCCCAAGCCGGAGAACGCCGAGGCGATCGCCCGGGCCGAGTCTGAGATCTTCACCCAGTACCTGGTCGAGGTCGAGCCGTCGCCGATCAAGGCCACCATCGTCGACAGCGCTTCGTACAGCTCCAACGCGGTCAGTCCGCGGCCCCTGCTGAACCTGCTCGTTGCCGGAGTCCTCGGACTGGTGATCGGTGCCGCCATGGCACTGCTGCGTGACCTGCTCGACAACACCGTGAGCTCGGCGAGCGACGTCGAGAACACCATCGACGCACCGGTGCTCTCCAGCGTCGCCTACGACGCCGACGTTCCGAAGCACCCGCTGCTCACGGAAGTGGGCAGCCACTCCACCCGGGTCGAGGCCTTCCGGCTGCTGCGTACCAACCTGCAGTTCCTCGACCTCGACTCGCGCCCGCGCGCGCTGGTGATCACCAGCGCGGTGCCCAGCGAGGGCAAGACCTCCACCGCGACGAACCTGGCGATCGCCCTGGCTCAGACCGGGCTGCGCGTCCTGCTGGTCGACGGCGACCTACGGCGTCCGAAGGTGGCCAGCGTGCTCGGCCTGGAGCGCTCCGTCGGCCTGACCACCGTCCTGGTGGGCCGCAGCGAGCTGCAGGACAGCATCCAGAAGCACACCGACTCGGGGATCTACTTCCTGGCCAGCGGCCCGATCCCGCCGAACCCGACCGAGGTCCTGCAGTCCCGTGCGGCCCAGGAGCTCTTCGACCGGGTCTCCCAGATGTTCGACATGGTGATCATCGACGGTCCGCCGCTGCTCCCGGTCTCCGACGCCGCGATCATGGCCCGCGACGTGGACGGCGCCATCTTGGTGGTCCGCCACGGCAAGACCACCAAGGAACAGCTGAAGCAGGCCGCCTCGCGCCTCGCCCAGGTGGACGCCAACCTCCTCGGTGTCATGGTGAACATGACCCCGAAGCGGGGCGGCAAGGGCTACGGGTACGGGTACGGCTACGGCTACGGTTACGGGCCGGACAAGCAACGGTCCTGACGGGCCCCGAGGGACCCTGAGGAACAGGGCTCGATGATCACCGGGCTACACGGCTCCGGGAGGGACTGAGATGAAGAACTTCGCCATCAACACGGTCGGCGGCGTCGTCCTTCTCGTTCTCCTCGTCCTCGGGACCCAGGGATCTCTGCTGTTCAGCGGGCTCGCCGTCGGTGCCGCGGTGGGAGCAACACTGCTGGTCTACCTCGGACCGGACCGGCTCGGCATCGGCCTGCTCCTGCTGGCGACCTTGCTCGCGCCCGTGAACGCGTTGAAGCTGGGGGCCGGCGGGAACGTCACGTACGCGGACTTCGCCTACGTCCTCGGCATCGGACTCCTGATCCCGAAGCTCCTCACCTCGTCCTCGAAGATGCCGCGGCTGTACACGATCGGCGTCTCGATCCTCTTCGTGAACGCGATGGTCGTCAGCGTGCTGGCGGCCGACCCGGTCGCCAGCCTCACCGGTTTCGTCCGGGTGATCTACGCCGTGGTCCTGCTCCCGGTGGTGTTCCACCGGCTCCGGCTCTCCCGGAACCTGCTGAACGCCTTCGTCTGGGCCTACGTGATCGGGCACATCGCCAGCACTATCCGAGGTTCCCTGATGACCGGGCTTCTCGGCGGCGGTCGCGCGATCGGTCTGACCACCCACCCGAACTTCTTCGGCCTGGCCGGACAGCTGGCCTTCGCGCTCTGCGTGTTCCTCTTCTACCGGACTCCCCACCAGTACCGCTGGATCGTCGTCGGGGCGGCCGGTATCTGCGGCCTGTCGGTGATCCAGAGCGGGAGCCGGGCCAGCCTGCTGTGCGTCGCGATCACCGTCCTGATCTGGCCGTTGGTCGAACGCACCGCGATCAGCTCCTACGTCCTGATCTCCTTCGCAGCCCTCGCGGCGGTCGCGGTCGGTCTGATCCTCCAGGACCCGCCCAAGGGGTCGGCCTTCGACCGGCTCCAGGGCGGCGGCTCGGCGACGGCGTCGAGCCAGGCCCGTGAGCTGTTGCTCACCAACGGCCTGGAACAGTTCTGGAAGAACCCGATCAAGGGCAACGGCTGGGTCACCGACATCCTGGAGTACCACAACGTCTACCTCGAGGTCGGTATCGCGGGAGGCGTCATCGCCGTCCTCGGCTTCCTGTACGTGATCGCGTCCCTGATCAAGCCGCTCTTCGACGAGCCGGTCCCGAACCGGCTCGCCTTCATGGGCGTCTCCTACGCCGTGTTCGCGATGCTGGGACCGACCCTCTACGACCGGGTCCTGTGGGGAGCGCTGGCGCTGACCTTCGCGCTGCACCACCGGCCCGAGGACGAGGTCGACGAGAGCGAGACCCGGATCCGGCGCAGTGTCGAGAAGCCGGCAGCGGTGGCCGCGCCAGAGCCGACCCGCACCGGTCGTCTCGCCCGCTGAGCTCCGTCAGACCGCCGCGGCGACGACCACGGAGCTGATCGCCGTGGTGTTACGGGGTCCGCGCTGCACGCTACGGATCTCCACGGTGACCTCGCTGGTCGCGGTCCGTGGCACCCTGATCAGCTGAACGGACCGGTCCGCACGATCCGGGTCGAGCACTTGGTCCACCACCACGCCGTCGGCCAGGAACCACCGGACCCGGGTGATCCGGTTGTTCTCGGCGTACCGGTCGGTGCCGCTGATCGGATCAGTCTTCGCGTAGCCCGGGACGAGCCCGACCTCACCTACCTCGACGGAGCCCGGAAGGGTGAGGGTGATCGTCTCTCCGCGCGCCCGCCCGTTGCACCGCCAGGCCGTCGACGGGTCGTCGTCGATGGCGTTCTCGCTCGCGTAGCTGACGGGTCGGTTCGCGGAATCGACTCCGGCCGGAGCTGTGCACGAGGCCAGGGCGGACTCGATCGCGACCGGCTCCACGGGCCCGTCCCACACCGGGCCGAGAGCGATCCTCGGCGTGGGGGTCGACGAGGGGGTCGGAGCCACCGGCGACCCGGTGACCGCCGACGGCTGGGACTGCGGGACCGGAGGCGACTCGTCGTCACCGGAGAGCAGGTCCCCGACGAGATAGGCAGCAACGATCAGGACCAGCGCCACACCGGCCAGGAGCAGCCAGAGCCGTGCTGAGCTGTCAGAGGATCGATCCTCGGCCTCGTCGAGCTCGGACCCGGCCGGAAACTGGGTCACGGGCTCACCTTCCGCCAGCGCACGCAGGTAGGCGTCCCGGTAGACGTCCGCGTACTCCTCGGGGAGCTCGGGGGGTGCGCCCGGGTCGTCGATGCCTGACATGACCGTTGAGCCTACCCAACCGGGGCAGCGGCGACGACCACACTCCAGAGGTCCGCGGCCGTGAACAGGTTCGCCCCCGGAGCCTCGAGGGCTGCGGGGGCGAACCGGGCGCTGCCCGGAGCTGGTCCGGGTCAGCCAGGACTCAGAGAGCGATCTCCAGCTCGGCGACGACGCCCTTGGCGGCCGTCACCACGTTGTCGACCGGCTCTGCCTGCGGGGCAAGCGTGCGCAGCGTCCACTCGCCGGGCCCGGCGAAGAAGCGGAAGTGCCCGGTAGCCGAGGTCGGGACCTCGGCGGTGAACTCACCGCTCTTGTCGAGCAGCCGGACGTAGGCGGTACCGACAGGCTCGCCACCCCTGGTCACCTGGCCCTGGATGATCGCTTCCTTCGCCACGTCGATCCCGGCGAGGGAGAGCCCGCCGGCAGTCGCTCCGCACATCAGGCTTCGCCCGGCTCGTCGCCCAGCGCGATCGGAACACCGACGAGGGACCCGTACTCGGTCCAGGAGCCGTCGTAGTTCTTCACGTTCTGGTGGCCGAGCAGCTCCTTGAGGACGAACCAGGTGTGGCTCGAGCGCTCGCCGATCCGGCACAGCGCGATGGTGTCCTTGGAGTCGTCGAGACCGGCGGCGCCGTAGATCTCACGGAGCTCGTCGTCGCTGCGGAAGGTGCCGTCGTCGTTGGCAGCCTTGCTCCACGGGACGTTGATGGAGGTCGGGACGTGACCGGCACGCTGCGACTGCTCCTGCGGAAGGTGCGCCGGGGCCAGCAGACGACCGGCGTACTCGTCGGGGCTGCGGACGTCGACCAGGTTGTGCACGCCGATCGCAGCGACAGCCTCGTCGCGGAAGGCCCGGATGCTGAGGTCCTGCTCGGTCGCCGTGTACGACGTGGGGTCGAGCTTGACGACCTCGTCACTCAGCTCGCGGGCGTCGAGCTCCCACTTCTTGCGGCCGCCGTCGAGCAGCTTGACGTCGGAGTGGCCGTACAGCTTGAAGTACCAGTACGCGTAGGCGGCGAACCAGTTGTTGTTGCCGCCGTACAGGACGACGGTGCTGTCGTTGCTGACGCCCTTCTCGGAGAGCAGGGCCTCGAACTGGGACTTGCTGACGAAGTCGCGGCGGACCTGGTCCTGCAGGTCGGTGGTCCAGTCGAGCTTGATCGCGCCACGGATGTGGCTGCGGTCGTAGGAGGTGGTGTCCTCGTCGACCTCGATCAGGACGACCTTCGGGTTGTCGAGGTTCTCGGCTACCCAGTCGGCGTTGACGAGTGCGGATTCGCGGCTCATGCGGTTACTTCTTCCTTGGTCGCTTCATTAATGGTGGAGTCGTGGGTGGTGCTGGTTCCCCGGTTTCGTACCCGTTGCCCGATCAGGTACAGCTCACAGCCGAGGCAGAAGCCGAAGACCGAGTTGAGGAGGGCTGCTGCCAGCGCGAAGGCGGAGAAGACCAGCCCCAGGGTGTCCAGGCCGGTGGCGAAAGCGCTGAGCGCGACGACGGCAAAGACCAGTCCGACGGTCTGCGCGAACCGGGGCGGGCGGGCGTCCTCGGTGTGCGTCGGCGCGGCCAGCCGGGGGCGGACCAGCGTGCGGAACACGAACGAGGTCGGGGTGTGCTGCACGCCGCGCCCGGCACCGATCGCGAAGAACAGCGTCTGGATCGAGAGCAGCACCAGCGCCGTCGTGCTCGGTGCCGTCAGCAGCACCGCAGCGAAGACGAGCAGGGTGATGCCGGCAGTGAACCGCGGACCACGTGGGTCGATCTGCGGGGGGGTCGTGCTCATGGGCCTGCTCCTGGGACGTGGTTTCGGGATCCTGGACGGGGAGTACGGGACGCCCGAGTGCCCACCCGCAGGGGTGTCGCACGGAGCTGGTCAGGCTCGGAGACCACAGGCTCTGCGAAGGCGCAGAGCGGAGTTCTCACACGAGCTGAGGCGTCCCGTCAGGACATTCGACACAGCGACGAGTGCACGCGGCAGTGGTCCACTGCGCGGCGCTTCGTCAGCATGGTCGTAAACACAAGAGGAAGCCTAGGCCGAAGATCCGAACCCTCGGTAACCGTCTGTCCACATAGCAAGACGAATGTTCATATAGTAAGACGCCGCGGTCAGCGCCGGACCCGGACGAGGATCTCCTCGAACCGGTCCGCGCATCCTTCCAGGGCGAATTCACGCTCAGCCAGCGCGCGGGAGGCCTTCCCCAACCGGTTCAGCTCCTCGGGGTCGGCGAGCACCCTGCTGACCCAGGCTGCAGCCGCGGGCAGGGAGTCCTCGTTCGGGGGCAGCACGCAGCCCTCGACGTCCCCGACCAGCTGCGAGGCCAGGTTCTCGGCCGGCATGAACCCCAGCACCGGCCGTCCGGCACACAGGTAGGACAGCGTCTTGGACGGGACCGAGAACGCACCGGCGTCCTGCTCGAGCAGCACCACCAGGACGTCGCCGGACCCAAGGACCTCGGGCAACCGCTCGTACGGCTGGAACGGCCTCAGCACCAGCGGTACGTTCAGCCGCGCCGCCTCGTCGCGCAGCACCTGCTCGGCCGGCCCGGTGTTGACCACCACGAGCTGCACCGGCGTACCGGCGTCCCGCACCGCGGCCGCGAGACCGACCAGGAGCGCCGGGTTGTGCTTGAGACCGAGCGTGCCCGAGTAGAGCAGGGTCTGGACCCCGTCGAGGTCGTGCTCGGCGGACCAGGCGTTGTGCCGCGGGACCGGGAAGATCTCGTCCAGCGGAGCCCAGTTCGGGATCACCGTCGTCTTCGCCGCGGTCCCCCACTCCCGGTGCACCGCGACGAACGAGTCGGCGATCACGACCACCGCGGCTGCCCGCCGGGAGATCCACCGTTCGGCGACGGTGAACAGTCCCGCCACCACCCGGAAGCCGCGACCCAGCTTCTCGCCGGCGAAGGCCTTGATGGCGACGGCGTAGACGTCCTGGTGCCAGAGCACCCAAGGCTTCCGCAGCAGCATCATCCCCAGTGCGAAGACGACCAAGGTGGGAATCTGGGCATTGGACAGCATCGCCACGTCCGCCCGGGTGCGCCGGACCTGACCGAGCAGCTCCAGCCCCAGCCGTGCCTCGACCACCAGGCGCTTGACGAACCGGTCCTTCTCGATCGGCTCGCTGGGACCGACCGGCTCGATCACCAGGCTGTCGCCGGCCTCGGACTCCAGCCGACCCTTCCCCGAGACCCAGGCCGGGCAGTAAGAGTGCGTGACCTGGTGACCCCGACGGGCCAGCTCACGACTCAGCTCGACCTGGAACGGGTGACCGGAGAAGTCGTGGACCAGGATCCGCATCAGCGGCGCGCTCGACCGCGGCTCAGCCAAGCGAGCGCTTGACCTCGTCGTAGACCCACGCGTAGGTCTTCGCGAGGCCGTCGGCCAGCGTGATCGACGGAGCCCAGTCGTAGATCTCCTTGATCAGGGTGTTGTCGGAGTTGCGACCGCGCACCCCCTGGGGTGCCGTCAGGTCGTACTTCCGCTCGCACTTGATCCCGGCGATGCCCTCCACGATGTCGACGAGCTGGTTGATCGTCACCAGCTCGTCGCTACCCAGGTTCACCGGCTCGTTGCTGTCGCCCTTGAGGATCATCTGGGATCCCTTGACGCAGTCGTCGATGTACATGAACGAGCGGGTCTGCTCGCCGTCGCCCCAGATGTCGATCGTGTGGTCACCGGTGATCGCGGCCGTGGCGATCTTGCGGCAGGTCGCGGCGGGCGCCTTCTCGCGGCCACCGGTCCAGGTGCCGTTCGGGCCGTAGACGTTGTGGTAGCGCGCCATCCGCGTGGTCAGACCGAAGTCCTCCTCGAAGTGGCGGCACATCCGCTCGGTGAAGAGCTTCTCCCAGCCGTAGCCGTCCTCCGGCATCGCCGGGTAGGCGTCGGCCTCGACCAGCGCGGTGACGTCCGCGTCGGTCTGCTTGCCGGCTGCGTAGACACAGGCGGAGGAGGAGAAGAAGAGGCGCTCCACGTTCTGGTCGCGCGCGGCCTCCAGCAGGTGCGTGCTGGTCAGCACGGTCAGCATGCAGAGGGCCTTGTTGTTCTCGATGAAGCCCATCCCACCCATGTCGGCAGCCAGCAGGTAGACCTCGCTGGCCCCCGCCGTCGCTTCCTGGGCGTTGTCGAGCTTCGACAGGTCGGCGACGACGTTCTCGACGCCTTCGTGGACCTGGTACCACTCCTCCATCGGCTTCACGTCGACGGAACGGACCGTCAGGCCCTGACTCAGCAGATCGGCAACCAGGTGCCCCCCGATGAAGCCACCGCCGCCGGCAACCAACACATCGACCTTGCTCACAGCGGATCCTCCTGAGATCGCGATCAAATACGGCCCTGGTGACTGGACTAGACGGAACCACAGCGGCTCAGGGCCATGCTGCTATGCGATGCACAACTCTACGGTCCAGACTTTCCCGTCGCTGCCGAATCCAACAACACGGGCGCGGCGCCGCGTACGGCGGGGTGCCGATAGGCTTCGCGGATCATGAAGCGCGCATTCATCACGGGGATCACCGGCCAGGACGGCTCCTACCTCGCCGAGCTCCTTCTCTCCAAGGGCTACGAGGTGCACGGCCTGGTCCGACGCTCGTCCTCGATGAACCGGGGTCGGATCGACCACCTGCACACCGACCCGGCCCTGAAGCTGCACTACGGCGATCTGACCGACGGCGTCGGACTGGTGAACCTGATCCGGTCGATCCTCCCCGACGAGGTCTACAACCTCGGGGCCCAGAGCCACGTCAAGGTCTCCTTCGACATGCCGGACTACACGGCCTCGACCAACTCGATCGGCACCCTGAACCTGCTCGAGGCGATCCGGGCCGCCGGGCTGGAGTGCCGCTTCTACCAGGCGTCCACCTCCGAGATGTTCGGCTCGACGCCCCCTCCGCAGAGCGAGGACTCCAAGTTCCACCCGCGATCGCCGTACGGCGCTTCCAAGCTGCAGGCGCACTGGGTCACGGTCAACTACCGCGAGGCCTACGGACTGTTCGCGGTCAGCGGCATCCTGTTCAACCACGAGTCACCGCGCCGGGGCGAGAACTTCGTGACCCGCAAGATCACCAAGGCCGTCGCCGCGATCGCCGCCGGCATCCAGGACCACGTCGAGCTCGGCAACCTCGATGCCATCCGCGACTGGGGTTTCGCGCCCGAGTACGTGGAAGGAATGTGGCGGATGCTCCAGGCCGACGAGCCGGACGACTACGTGCTGGCCACCGGCGTCGGCCACACGGTCCGCGACTTCTGCGAGGCTGCCTTCGCCCACGTCGACCTCGACTGGCGCGACTACGTCAAGTACAACGACGGGTTCGAGCGGCCGTCGGAGGTCGACGCCCTGATCGGGGACTCGACGCGAGCCTTCGAGTCCCTCGGCTGGAAGGCGCAGACGACCGCCCTCGACCTGGCCCGGCTGATGGTCGACTCGGACCGCAAGGAAGTCGCCCGCTTCCTGCGGGACTGAACCGGTCGGTCCGCCTCAGCGGGTCCGCTGCAACCACAGCGACGACGGCGGGTTCCGGTCCTGCGAGAGCGGCGTGTAGTCGGCGAACCGGTCGGTCAGGAACTTCTCGTCGTGGTGACGCACCATCGGCGTCGACAGCAGCACCTCGAAGGAGTCGTTGAACGCGAGGAACGCCTGCACGACCATGACTTCCTGCCAGTAGACCGGCCAGCGCTCCCCGAAGAGCCAGAAGTCCGCCGGGAACGGGTGGTTGTACGGGAAGTGGATGTCGTGGATGTGGACGAGCACTCCCGGCGCCACCCGGGGCAGCGCCTCCATGAAGAGGAAGGCGACGTCGCTGTCGATCTTGAGGGCGTGCGAGGAGTCGATGAAGAGGACGTCGCCGGCCTCCAGCTCCTCGAAGCGCTCCAGCGGGACGTCCTGGACGAATCCCTCGACCAGGTCGAAGCCTTCGATCGTGCGCAGAGCGTCGAACGGGTACGGCTCGATGCAGGTGATCTGCAGCGGCGAGCCCTCGGCGGCGTTCTGCTTCGCGGCCAGGCTGGTGTAGTACGTCGACAGCCCCGACCCGACCTCCAGGTAGCGCTTCGGCTTGTGCTCGCGGAGCATGTAGTAGAGCGTGCGCGCGTCGAACTGCGGGTATCCCGGGCCGAAGCCCTTCTGGGTGTTCGCGAGGTAGTCGCCGGTCACCCGGCTGAACTCGTCCTCCCAGGCGTCCGCCAGAGCACCGAGGTTCTTCTCCAGACCGGCGACGTCGATGTCGAGGCCGGTCAGGGCGCTCGGCTTCTCCCAGCGTGACCTGGTGGCCTCGATCTCCTCGAGGACCGGCAGCACCGAGTAGTAGTCGGCCTTCTTGACGATGTTGTAGCCGAAGAGACCGAAGAACTTCCGGGCTCCCCGGATCCGGGCCTTGCGGAACGTGAAGACGACTCCGTCGAGGAAGGTGATCACGACTGCGGGCAGGAACCGCCCGGCGAACTTCTTCACGCTACGTCCCGAGTGGTGAGGTGGCTGGCCATGGCCGCGATCCTACGCAACCAGATCAGTCCGCGGAGGTGGTTCCCGGAGTCGTGAGATGAGGCTGCGTCGCAGCCCACCGGGCGATCTCGTCGGTCAGTTTCTCCCCGATGGCGCGGTGCAGCCCCGGGCTGTAGTGGAACCCGTCCGGGGTCGCCAGCTCGAGGTCGCCTCCGAAGTCCCGCTCGACCAGGTCGGACGTCGTGAACCAGAGGACGTTCGGGAGGGCGACGCGCTCGACCATGGACCGGTTGGCCTCGTTCATCAGCGCGATCCGGGCCGGCATTCCCGGGAACCAGGTCCGCTGACGCTCCGCCGGCGGCAGCACCTCCATCACGATCACCAGCGGGCTCGCGACCCTCTGGACGTGCTTGATGTAGGTCTCCATGTCCAGGGGAACGGTCCGGACGCGGGACCGCTTGAACGACGGCTTGAGCCGCGCGTCGACCTTCGACTGGACCTGGGCCAGCGACTTCCACACCGGCTTGACCAGCGTCTTGCGGTAGAACCGCGAGACCGGGCGCTGGCGGGCCCGGAGGCTGTTCGCGTGTCGCTCCAACCACCGTGGCAGGAACAGGTGCACCGACTCGAACTGGCCGTAGGACAGCACGATCACGTCGGGCGAGAACCCCAGGACCTCGCGCTGCCAGGTCAGCGGGAGCTTCTTGGCCTGCTCGGAGGTCATCGTGATCGCCTGGACGTGCGACGGCATCCCGCGGGCACCGAGCTGCTCCTCGATGACTCGCGGGAACGTGAAATCGGTTCGCGGTCCACCCATCCAGGAGGTCCAGTTCACGATCGACGGCCCCTTGACCAGGACGCGGATCGGCAGGCGCAGCGGGGTGGGCATCAGATCTCCAGGTTTCCGGGGGTCATCGGTCAGTCACGGAAGAAGATGCCGTCGGCCTGGAGCATCTGACCGGTCTGGGACGCCCAGCCCGACTCGATGACCTCGAGGTGGAAGCCAGCGGCGTACGCCATCGAGATTGCTTCATCAGCCAGCATCCCGCCCTCGTAGAGAGGGACGAAGGACAGCTCGAGCTGGAGCCCGACGCTCCGGGCCACCGTCTCCGGACCGCCGGCGAGGACCTGCCGCTCGAAGCCCTGGGTGTCGATCTTGAGGAAGACCGTGTCCGCAGTCCCGACGATCTCGGCAGCAGCGTCGTCGAGGCGCTCGACCCGGATGGTCTCCTGGCCGACGATGCCGACCCGCGGGTCGGCCTCCCGGTGGGAGTCCTTCATCGGCAGCAGGGAGGAGCTGGTGCTGTTGCTCGCCACGTGGATCTGGGCCTCACCGGCAGCGTCCCCGAGCGCGTGGTTGCGTGCGGTCCACCGCGGGTCCGCCGCGATGTTGCGGGACAGCTCGGCGTACGACGCCGCCAGGGGCTCGAACGAGACGATCCGACCGGCGTAGCCGAACTGGCGCAGCGCCCGCCCGTACCCGCCGTCCGCACCGCCGACGTCGAGGACCAGGTCGACTCCTCGGGAGGCGAACATCTTCTGGCGCCGCCCGGCCGGGTGCCGCCGGATCTCGAACCCGCGCTTGTACGCCGCCATCAGTGCGGTGTTGACCGCTCGGCGCTTCACCGACATCAGGAGGTCAGTCCGCCGTCGACCACGATCACCTGTCCGGTGAGGTAGCTGTTGCGCGGGTCGGTCAGGAACTGGCACACCCGGGCGATGTCCTCCGGGTCACCGAGACGCCCCGCCGGGGTCCGACGGATGATCTGGTTCAGCTGGTCCTCGTCGAGACCGTGGCTCATCTCGGTCCGCAGGTAGCCGGGCGCGATCCCGTTCACCGTCACGCCGATGCTGCCCAGCTCCCGGGCCAGCGCGCGGGTCAGGCCGTCCAGCGCCGCCTTGGTGGCGCTGTAGGTCGCCAGACCCCGGTAGCCCGAGAGCCCGACGATCGACGAGATGTTGACGATGCTGCCGCTGCGGCGGGCCAGCATCCGTCGGCTGACCGCCCGGGACACGTACAGGGTCCCCTTGATGTTGAGGTCCACCACCGTGTCGATGTCCTCGTCGGAGAACATCGAGTGGATCCCGTCGCGCGCCACTCCGGCGTTGTTGATCAGCACGTCGACCCGACCCCAACGGTCGATGACCGCCTTCACGAAGGCGTTCGCATCCGCGACCTTCGCGAGGTCGGCGGGGGCCCAGAGGAACCGGTCGGCCGTCGCCGGATCGGCCATCCAGGCCTCCACCTCCGGCGTCACCGATCGGGCACAGGTCGCGACCAGGTCGCCGGATTCGAGGTACGAGCGGACGATGCCTGCACCCAGGCCACGGCTGCCGCCGGTGACGATCACCACGCGGGGTTCGGTAGTCATGGGTCAGTTCCGGTTCTGTGAGAAGGCCAGGAGGCGCCGCGTCCGCCCGGGGGACGGGGTCGACGACGACGTGAGACTAGCCGAATCACCTTCGCCTGCTGGAAGGTTCGCCGAATGTGGGCAGTGCCCTTCCCCGGACCTCCTCACAGAGCGCCGAGAGCCGCGTACACCTGCTGCTTGGTGGGTGCACCGGTGGCCCGGGTGATCTCGGCCCCGGTGCTGTCGAGGATCACGGTCGTCGGCGTGCGGAGGATCCCGAGCGCACGGACCAGGTCCAGGTGGTGCTCGGCGTCCACCTCGAGGTGCGCGACCCCGGGGAGCGCGGTGGCCACGTCCTGCAGGACCCGCCTGGTCGCCCGGCAGGGCGCGCAGAACGCCGAGGAGAACTGCAGCAGCGTGTAGGACCCGCCGAGCTGGTCTGCCCACGGAGTCCCGCCCAGCAGCGAACCGCTCGCGACCGGCCCGGACGCCGGGTCGTCGGCGCCACCACGGACCTGGTGGGTGCCACGGAAGCGACCGTCGGTGACTGCCCGGAACAGACCGAAGGCGAGGGCCAGCACGAGGGTGGCGATCAGGAACCAGGCACCGGTACTCATGGTTGTCCCAACAACCAGGCCACGCAGGCATTCCACCCGTGGATCCGAACTGGACCAGTCGACATCAGGGTCATCCTCCAGCGAACGGTGGCAGGAACTCGACCGACTGGCCTGCGACGACGGTCACGTCCGCTCGCTCCAGCGTTCCGACCGGCTGGTCCCCGAGGAGCACCGAACAGCTCGCCAGCACCTCGGCCAGGCGGTTCCCGGCCCCGTGCCGCTCCACCGCACCGTCGACCAGGACCGCCAGCGAGACCGGCCCGGAGACCGCGACCGACTCCTCGCCGACGCCGACCAGCGCCCGCGCCGAGGCCCAGTAGCGCAACGTGATCTGTCCGACCTGTGGCCGATCTTGCACCGGGGAGCTGCTCATGTTGGATATCCTCGCTCATTGGCCCACCCGGCACCCGCCGCGACTGAGGGGAGCGAGCACATGAGTACGTTGCTGATGCTCACGAGCGCGCTGCAGCCGTCGGCCGACGTCCTGCCCGGTCTCGCTCTGCTGCCCCACCAGGTCAAGATCCTCCCGGCCGAGGGCAGCGCCCTGCTGGAGGCGCCCGCCTCCGACCTGGTGCTGATCGACGGCCGACGCGACCTGGCGCACGCCCGCGACCTGTGCCGCCTGATCAGGACCACCGGCTCGGACCAGCCAGTGCTCCTGATCCTCACCGAGGGCGGCCTCGCCGTGGTCGCGGCGGACTGGGGCATCGATGACGTCCTGCTGGTCACCGCAGGCCCGGCCGAGATCGACGCCCGGATCCGGATCGCGCTCGGCCGGCTCGACGGCTCCCGGGACCCGAACGACCCGGAAACGCACATCATCCGCGGCGGCGAGGTGGTGGTCGACGAAGCCACCTACACGGCCAAGCTCGGCCGCAGGACCCTGGACCTCACGTTCAAGGAGTTCGAGCTCCTCAAGTACCTGGTCCAGCACCCCGGCCGGGTCTTCACCCGCGAACAGCTGCTCCAGGAGGTCTGGGGCTACGACTACTTCGGGGGAACGCGTACGGTCGACGTGCACGTGCGACGACTGCGCGCGAAGCTCGGGCCCGAGAACGAATCCTTGATCGGGACCGTGCGGAACGTCGGCTACCGCTTCGTGCTTCCCCCGAAGGACAAGAGCCGAGAACTCGAGGACGTGCCAGCAACGTGAGGCTTTACAGATGAGCTTGGCCCTGATCGACCCGTCCGACTTCATCGCCGACAGCAGCACCGGGCCGGCGGCCGAGGTGCGACGCATCGCCGAGGCGTGCGACGCCGCCGACCAGGTGATCACCCTCAACGAGCAGGCCTGCCTGCAGCTGAAGTACCGAGGCCTTCGCGACGCGAGCCTCTGGCTCGGCGACGGCGGCTTCGCCCTGCTGCACGGCCAGATCCTCGACCTCGCCGTGCACCCCGACTCGCGCGGCAACGGCGTCGGCACTGCCCTTGCCAGCCTGGCCCTGGCCGGCACCAGCCGGGTCGAGGCCTGGTCGCACTCCGACCACCCCGCCGCCGCCAGGATCGCCGCCCGCCTGGGCATTCCGCGCGAGCGCGAGCTCCGCATCATGAGCCGGCCCACCTCGCTGCCGCTGGCAGAGCAGCAGGTCCCGGACGGCGTCCGGATCCGGACCTTCCGCCCGAGTGACGAGGCCGCCCTCCTGGAGGTCAACGCCCACGCCTTCGCGCACCACCCCGAGCAGGGGCACATGACGTCGGAGGACTTCCGCGAACGCGTCAACGAGAGCTGGTTCGACGCGAACGGGCTCTTCCTCGCCGTTCCGGAGGACCCCACCGACACCAGCATCCTCGGGTTCCACTGGACCAAGGTCCACCGCGACGAGAACCCGCCGTACGGCGAGGTGTACGTCGTCGCGACCAACCCGAAGGCCGCCGGCCGCGGGCTGGGAAACCTGCTGACCAACGTCGGCCTCCGCCACCTCGCCACCCAAGGCGTCGAGGACGTGATCCTCTACGTCGACGGCGACAACCCGGGCGCGCTCGCGGTCTACGACCGACAGGGCTTCACCACCGTCCGGACCGAGGTCCAGTACCGCGGCGCGGCCCGGGCGCACTGAGCCTCAGGCCAGGGCAGCGCGCAGCGTCTCGGCGATCTCCCGGTTGTAGGACACCGCTTCACGTCCCGCACCGACGATGTTGAAGAACCCGTGCACCATGCCCGGGTACCGCTTCGCCTGCACCGGCACCCCGTGCTCGGCCAGCAGTCCGGCGTACGCCTCGCCCTCGTCGCGCAGCGGGTCGAACCCGGCCGTGATCACGTACGCCGGCGCGAGGCCCTCGGGGAACGAGGTCCGCAACAGCACCGAGGTGAGCGGGGCGGCATCCTGGGCGACGTCCGGGAGGTACCAGCGGTGCAGCTTGTCCATCGCGGGCTTCTCGAGGATGAAGCCGCCTCCGTCGAAGTGCTTCCGGCTCGCGGACCGGTTCACGAAGTCGGTCACCGGGTAGATCAGCAGCTGGAACGCCAACGGCAACCCGGCTTCGGCGGCCTGGATCGCCGTGGTCGCGGCGAGGTTGCCGCCGGCCGAGTCGCCGCCGACCGCGAGCCGCTCCGGATCAGCGTTGAGCACGCCGGTGTTGGCCACCATCCACCGGTACGCAGCGAAGCAGTCGTCGACCCCGGCCGGGAACGGGTGCTCCGGCGCGAGCCGGTAGTCCAGCGAGAGCACCTGGACACCGGACACCTCCGCGAGCACCCGG
Organism: Propionibacteriales bacterium; assembly: GCA_026392455.1. GTDB lineage: Bacteria > Actinomycetota > Actinomycetes > Propionibacteriales > Nocardioidaceae > Marmoricola. Next base: position 199,227 of record JAPLCB010000008.1, read on the forward strand.
CAGGCCGCGTCGTGGGTGTCCACGCTGCCGAGCGCGTGCCCGCCGCCGTGCAGGAAGAGCAGGGTCGGCACCGGCTCGGACCCGACCCGCGAGGACGGGATAAAGAGCCGGGCCGCGAGCGGACCGTCCGCACCGTCGACGGTGATCTCGCGCAGCGCCCCGATCGGCTGGCTACCGCCGATCACGGTGGTCTGCTTCTCCATCGACGCGCGGGCCTGCGGCAACGCCTCCATGCCGAACGCGGGCAGCTTGGCGATCCCCTGGAGCTTGAGCATCATCTGGATCTCGGTCGACAGGGTCAGCCCGTCGATCACGACCGGTCGGCGCAGCAGCGCCCGCTGCGCCGCCTCGGGCAGGGCGAGGGCAGCACGGAGGAGGAGCGTCTCGACGGACGTCTGGAGAGAGGACATTGCGACAAACTACTTCACCACCTGTTCACCGGGGACTGTCAGACTGCATCCATGAGCGCCGACACCTTCCCCTCAGAAGCCGAGGACGGACCCCTGGAGTCGGGCCTGCACGCCGTCGCATCGTTCGATGTCGATCCGCCGTACTCCCCGGAGCTCGACGACCTCGACACCGGCGAGTTCGACGACCGGTTCCTGGACCGTGAGCTGTCGTGGCTGCGTTTCAACCAGAGGGTGCTGGAGCTCGCCGAGGACCCCCGCACCCCCCTGCTCGAACGAGCCAGGTTCCTGGCGATCTTCACCAGCAACCTGGACGAGTTCTTCATGGTCCGCGTCGCCGGCCTCAAGCGGCGCATCGCCGCCGGGGTCGCCGTCCGGTCCGCCTCCGGCCTGATGCCGAAGGAGGTCCTGCGGCAGATCTGGGTCGAGGCCGCCGTCCTGATGCAGCGGCACGCCCGGGTCTTCCGGGAGCAGCTGATCCCGGACCTCGCCGACGAGGGGATCACCCTGGTCCGCTGGGAGGACCTGGACCGCGACGAGCAGCGGGAGTGCAAGAAGATCTTCAAGGAGCGGGTCTTCCCGGTCCTGACCCCGCTGGCGGTCGACCCTGCGCACCCGTTCCCCTACATCTCCGGCCTGTCGCTGAACCTCGCCGTCCTGGTCGCCAACCCCAAGACCGGCAAGGAGCACTTCGCCCGGGTCAAGGTCCCGCAGATCTTCAGCCGCTTCGTCCCGCTCGGGAACCAGCGGTTCGTGCCGCTCGAGGACGTTATCGCCGAGCACCTGCGGCGGCTCTTCCCCGGCATGGAGGTCCGCGCGGTCCACTCCTTCCGGGTCACCCGCAACGAGGACCTCGAGGTCGAGGAGGACGACGCCGAGAACCTGCTGAAGGCTCTCGAGAAAGAGCTCCTCCGACGCCGGTTCGGACCCCCGGTCCGGCTCGAGGTCGAGGAGACCATCGACGACCGGGTGCTCAACCTGCTGGTCTCCGAGCTCGGCGTCACCGAGGAGGAGGTCGTCCGGCTCTCCGGGCCGCTGGACCTGCGCGGCCTGCACGACATCGCCGACCTCGACCGCGGCGACCTGAAGTTCGACACGTTCCTGCCTTCGACCCACCGGCTCCTGGCTCCGGTCGAGTCCGCCTCCCCGGTGGACGTCTTCAAGGCCGTCAGCCGCAACGACATCCTGCTGCACCACCCGTTCGACTCCTTCAGCACCTCGGTGCAGCGGTTCATCGAGCAGGCGGCCGCCGACCCGCACGTGCTGGCCATCAAGCAGACCCTGTACCGGACCTCCGGCGACTCCCCGATCATCGACGCACTCGTGGACGCGGCCGAGGCCGGCAAGCAGGTCCTGGTGATCGTCGAGATCAAGGCGCGCTTCGACGAGCAGGCCAACATCCGGTGGGCCCGCAAGCTCGAGCAGGCCGGGTGCCACGTCGTCTACGGACTGGTCGGCCTCAAGACGCACTGCAAGCTGGCGATGGTGGTGCGCGAGGAGCCCGACGGGATCCGGCGCTACACCCACATCGGCACTGGCAACTACAACCCGAAGACCGCGCGGATGTACGAGGACTTCGGCCTGCTCACCACCAACGAGACGATCGGCGAGGACGTCGCCCACCTCTTCAACAACCTCTCCGGCTGGTCGCGCAACGCCCGTTACGACCAGATCATGGTCGCGCCCGACTCGGTGCGCTCGGGCTTGATCGAACGGATCCGGGGCGAGATCGCGAATCACGCCGCCGGCCTTCCGGCACGGGTCCGGATCAAGGCGAACTCCGTGGTCGACGAAGCCGTCATCGACGAGCTGTACCGCGCGTCGCGCGCGGGCGTGCCGGTGGACCTGCTGATCCGGGGCATCTGTGCCGTGCGGCCCGGCGTGCCCAACCTCAGCCAGACCGTCCGGGTCCGCTCCGTCCTCGGCCGCTTCCTGGAGCACAGCCGGATCTTCTGGTTCGAGAACGGCGGCAACCCGGAGGCCTACCTCGGGTCTGCGGACATGATGCACCGCAACCTCGACCGCCGGGTCGAGGTCCTGGTCAACCTGCCGCACCCCGATCTCGTTGCCGAGGTCGGGAAGGTGTTCGACCTGGCGTTCGACCCGGGCACAGCCGCCTGGGAGCTGGACGCGACCGGGACCTGGACGGCCGCAGCGCCCCTGGACGACGCCCCGCTCACGAATCTTCAGGAGATCCTGATCCAGGCACGAAAGCGGCGCTGAGCAGTCAGCCGACCATCTCGGGCCGGTACCCCGACCAGTTCGGCAGCACCGAGGACGGGGAGTACACGGTGACGTCGAATGCGTCGAGCACCCGCCCGACCTCGCGCACCTGCTCGGAGTCGATCTTCGACTGCCAGCCACCCGCGAGCACGCCCTGGTCCTGCCCCGCGATCGCATCCCGGGTGTTGCTGACCGACAGGCCGGACGACCGGGAAGCCCGGTCCGCGGCACGACGCATCCGGTCCAGGTCCTGCAGACCCAACCGCTCGGAGACCTCGGAGAAGACCCGCTCCCGGTCGGTCACGACCTCCTCGTAGGCGATGGTGAGCCACGAAGGACGGTCGGCCAGGACCCGGAGGGGGTAGAGGTTCTCCAACGTCCAGTTGAGCACCATCTGCTCCAGGTCCGACCCGTGATCAGCGATCCGTCGGGCGAAGTCGACGGCAGCAGGACTGGCGATCACCTCCTCGACGAACCACTCGTTGCGCAGGTACGCCTTCGAGCTGGTGCCCCATCCGTTGCGGATGCACGAGAGCGACTGGGGCACCGGGTGCCGGAGCAGGTAGACCACGTCGAGGCCGTAGGTGGCCTCGAACCAGTCCATCATCGGCTTCGCGCTGAGGATCTTGAAGACCATCCGCGACGTCCGCCACGAGAAGTCCCGGCGCCAGAACGCGTGCGGGGCGTTGACCCGCATTCGTCCCGCTGCGAGCTCGTCGGTGTACGCACGGAGCTCGCGCAGCTCCTGGGCGTCAGGGTGGATGATGGCACCCCGGTCGAACGCCGGCAGCCGGCTGTACTGGTACGGCGTCAGGTTCGGGGTGAAAGCCTCGACCGGCTGGTTCAGCGGCAGCATCCCCCGGTTCGCACCGATGATCTCCATGAGCCAGGTGCTACCTCCCCGGCGGGAGCAGAAGAGCCCGATGTTCGGCTGCGGCCCCTGCTCGAAGCGCACGCCGAGCCAGATCGTCTCCTTGATCGTGGCCCGCAACGCCTCGCGGAGGCCCTGGGTGGCACGGACCTGCGGGCGCGGCGCACCCAGCACGGGTTCAGCGGTCATCTGGGTACCCCCACGGTTGTCACCGGACCGGTCGCGTCCAGATCACCCGCATCCTAGCCTCAGCACGCTGCGCCGAGGGGGCTAATCAGAGCAGCCCGCAGACCGGCGGAACCACCGGGTCAGCAGGTGGCGAACAGGACCGGACCCTGGTTCAGCGCGCCGAGGAGGAAGCCGGTCTCCGAGCGCGGCCGGAGGACCAGCTGCACCGTCGCGCCGTCCGTCTTCGAGGACGTCAGGGTCAGGGTGTCGCTGAACGAGCCACCCATCCCGGGTGCCTCGCCGACGATCAGCCGGGCCCGGGCCTCGAGGTTCGCCTTCGCCTGGTCGTCACTCTCGAACAGCTCGGAAACGGTGAACGTGCGGTCGGCCGCCATCGACATCACCAGCCCGGTCAGCGGTGAGACCTTGCCCGCCTCACGCACCAGACCGGCCGCCTGGGCCTTGTCCTGCTCCGACGCCTTGCTCATCGAGAGGTCACTGCACGCGAAGTCGCCGACCCAGAACTCCGCGCTCGCCGGTTCGTCGACCGAGTCGACGATCTCCCGGGCGGAGTCGGACTCCCCCAGGGACCGCTTCTTGCCGCGGACCACGTCGACGGCGTGCTGGACGTACTCGTGGCTCTCGCTGGTGACCACGAGGTGCTCGTCGTCGAGGACGGCGGCGTACTGAAGCTTCGGGGTCAGGGTGCCGTCCAGGGCGGCGATCAGGTCGATCCCGCCGTCCCAGACACCGTTCGCACCGGAGGGCTTGGTGAAGCCGATGTCGGCGAGATGGTCCCGGACCGTGTCGAGGTCGAGGTCGTCGGGGAGCCGGACCACCATGGCGGCGCCGTCCGCGGCCTGGGAGTAGGCCTCCCACTCGATGGTCGCCGGGGAGAAGCCGAAGTACTTCTGCAGCGCCACCGAGGAGTCCTCGATGCTCGAGGACGCCGAGAGATCGGTGTCGTAGGCCCGGGTGATCATGTCGTCGATCTGCGCCGGGTCGGGGTCCGCGCCGAGGTCGGCGCCCAGCGCCCCGCGCACCTTCGCCCAGTCGGTGAACGAGACCCGGTCGACCTCACCGGGGACGACGTCGAGCGCCTCGCTGAACCGGGTCCGGTTCTCCAGCAGGGGCGCGATCCCGACCGCGTTCAGGACCGGTGCCGCCGGACCGCCGAAAAGCACCGTGCCCGCCAGCGCCACCAGTGCCGTTGCACCAGCGACGTATCCAACGACACGTCCACGATTGACCACGACGACTACCCCAATTGCTCGACTCCCGGTGAGACTAGCGTCATGGCCTCGATGGACCAGCCCGATTCCAGCCCACCGCTGGCTGCCGGCCCTGATGTGACAGCTGCTGGCGCCGTCGTCGTCCGCAAGGCGGGCGGCGCCGAGGTCCTCCTGGTGCACCGTCCCAAGTACGACGACTGGTCGTGGCCGAAGGGCAAGCAGGAACCCGGCGAGCACGTCACCACCACGGCCGTCCGCGAGGTCCTCGAGGAGAGCGGGGTCGAGATCCGGCTGACCCGGCCGCTGGCGCCGCAGGCGTACGTCGTGTCCGGCGGCCGGATGAAGAAGGTGCACTACTGGGTCGGACGGGTGGTCGGGGACGCCGACGTCACCGGCTACCCACCGAACGCCGAGATCGACGACCTCGGTTGGTTCAGCTTCGACAAGGCCAGGGAGCGGCTGACCTACGCCGACGACGTGGACCTGCTCGACCAGGCCGAGGCCCGGCACAAGAACACCGCGACCCTGGTCGTGCTGAGGCACGCCCGGGCCGTCAAGCGCGGGACCTGGCAGGGCCACGATGACGATCGGCCGCTGACCACCGTCGGCCGGGAGCAGGCGCGCAGCCTGATCCCGGTGCTCTCGGCGTACGGGATCACCCGGGTGGTGACCTCGGACAGCCAGCGCTGCCTGCGCACGGTCAGTCCCTATGCCCGCGACCACGTCCTGTCCCTCGAGGCCGACCCGGGCCTCAACGAGGTCGACGCGACCCCGGTGACCATCAGGAACGCGATCAAGAGCCTGCTCGGGTCCCGGGAGAACGCCGTGCTCTGCAGCCACCGACCGGTGCTGCCGCAGGTCTTCGACGTGCTGGGGATCGCGGAGGAACCGCTCGGTCCCGGAGAGATGGTCGTCTGCCACCACCGCAAGGGCGCCGTGGTCGCGACGGAGCGCTACCTTGTTCGTTAGATCCAGGACCTGCACGACGTGACGGGCGTCTCCTCCCCCGTGGTTTACGCTCAGCCACGACTACATAGCCGTTTCTCGTTCACCTTCCGTTCACCTGCGACCGACGGACGTGTCACTTCGCATTCCTAGGTTCCGAAGTGACAAACTGTCAAAGACAACAGGAGATTCAAGTGAACCGCTCCCTTCGACGCGTCGCCGTGTCCGGCATCGCAGTCCTCACCCTCGGTCTCGCGGTGTCGGCCTGCGGCAGCGAGGACACCACCACGCTGAACGGCGCCGGCTCCAGCGCGCAGGACTCCGCCATGAAGGCCTGGCGTGCCGGCTACCAGAAGAGCAACGACACGGTCACCGTGAACTACAACCCGGCAGGCTCCGGCGCCGGCGTCGAGCAGTTCATCGGCAACTCGGTCGACTTCGCCGCCTCGGACTCAGCACTCGACGCCGACAAGGGCGAGATCGACAAGGCCAAGGAACGCTGCGGCGGCGTCAACGCCCTCGAGGTGCCCAGCTACGTCAGCCCGATCGCCGTCGTCTTCAGCCTCGACGGCGTGACCGACCTGAACCTGTCGGCCTCGACGATCGCCAAGATCTTCGACCTCAAGATCACCAAGTGGAACGACCCGGCGATCGCCGCGGACAACGCCGGGGTCACCCTGCCGGACCTGGCGATCACCCCCGTCCACCGCTCGGACGAGTCGGGTACCACCAAGAACTTCACCGACTACCTGAGCAAGGTGGCGCCGAAGGACTGGACCTACAAGGCCGACAAGGTCTGGCCGACCACCGAGGGTGAAGCCGCCAAGGGCACCTCCGGCGTCATCGCCGCGATCAAGTCCGGCAGCATCGGGTACGCCGACGAGAGCCAGGCCGGCGACCTGTCGCAGGCCAAGATCAAGGTCGGCGACGCGTTCGTCGCCCCCAGCGCCGAGGGTGCAGCCATCGCGCTCGAGGCCTCTCCGGTCGACGACACCCGCGCCGAGGGCGACCTCGCCATCAAGGTGGACCGTGAGACGACCGTCGCCAACGCCTACCCGCTGTTCCTGGTCTCGTACGTGATCGCGTGCCCGACCTACGACAGCGCCAAGGCCGACCTCATCAAGGGCTTCCTGAGCTACGTGGTCAGCGCCGACGGCCAGACCGCCGCTGCTGGTACCGCCGGCTCCGCCCCGCTCCCGGCCTCCCTGCAGACCAAGGCGGCCAGCATCATCAACACCATCGCGGCCAAGTAAGACACGAGGGAAGTCACCTACTCGTGAGCACCACGACGACGAAGTCCGGATCGCCCAAGCGACGCTTGGGCGATCTGGTCTTCGCCAACCTGACCCGCGGCGCCGGCCTGATCATCCTGGTCGCGCTCGCCGGAGTCGCGGTCTTCCTGACCCTCGAAGGAGCCCCGGCGTTCTCGGCCGGTCCCAACGATCTCGGCGGCAAGTCCAACCTGCTCGCCTATGTCGCACCCCTCGTCTTCGGGACGCTGCTGGCTGCGGTGATCGCCCTGCTGATCGCGGTTCCGCTGGCCCTCGGGGTGGCACTGTCGATCTCGCACTACGCGCCCAAGCGGATCGCGTCGGTCATCGGCTACCTGGTCGACCTGCTGGCAGCAGTTCCGTCGGTCGTCTACGGCCTGTGGGGCATCGGTTTCCTCGGCCCCAAGATGGTCCCGATCTACGAGTGGCTCGCGGAGCACCTGAGCTGGATCCCGTTCTTCGCGGGTCCGGCCTCGAACACGGGCCGCACCATCTTCACCGCCTCCATCGTGCTGGCCCTGATGGTGCTGCCGATCGTCACCGCCATCACCCGCGAGATCTTCGCGCAGACCCCGCGACTCAACGAGGAAGCGGCCCTGGCCCTCGGCGCCACCCGGTGGGAGATGATCCGGATGGCGGTCCTCCCGTACGGCCGTTCCGGGATCGTTTCCGCCGCGATGCTCGGCCTCGGCCGAGCTCTCGGCGAGACGATGGCGGTCGCGCTGGTGCTGTCGGCCAGCGGGGTCGTCACCTTCAACCTGATCTCGTCGACGAACCCGTCGACCATTGCCGCCAACATTGCACTGACCTTCGCCGAGAGCAACGGCCTGGCCCGCAACGCGTTGATCGCGTCCGGCCTGGTGCTCTTCGTGATCACCTTCGTCGTCAACTTCTCGGCACGCGCGATCGTGGCCCGGTACGAACCTGGGAGCAAGAAGTGACCACCGAGCTCAGCGCCCCCCCGACCTCGAAGCCGCTGCGGTCGATCAAGCAGCCACGGCTGCCCAAGCAGGCTCCGCTGATCGCCGTTGCCGTCGCCGTCGCAGCAGGGGCCCTGCTCGGGCTCAGCCTCGGTTGGGGCCTGGCCCCGATCGTCGTCCTGGCCGGGCTGCTGTACGTCATCGGGCTGACCGTCTGGTCACGGATCGTCGAAACGCCCCGGGCCGCGACCGACCGGCTGATCACCTCGCTGGTCTGGGTCTCCTTGATCATTGCCCTGATCCCGCTGGTCTCGCTCCTGACCACGGTGATCACCAAGGGCGCACCGGCCATCACCGGCACCTTCCTGAGCACCTCGATGCGCGGCGTCATCTCCGGTCCGGGCGGGATCAACCACGCCATCATCGGGACCTTGCTGATCACCCTCGGCGCGACGGTGATGGCAGTCCCGATCGGCCTGCTCACGGCCGTGTACCTGGTGGAGTACGGCCAGGGCTCGCGGCTGGCCGGGGCGATCCGCTTCCTCATCGACGTGATGACCGGCATCCCGTCCATCGTGGCCGGCCTCTTCGCCTACGCCCTGTTCTCCCTGATCCTGGGGCCGGGAACGTTCTTCGGCTTCGGGGGCAGCGTCGCGCTGACCATCCTGATGATCCCGATCGTGGTCCGGTCGTCCGAGGAGATGCTGAAGCTGGTCCCCTCGGACCTGCGGGAGGCGTCGTACGCCCTCGGTGTCCCGAAGTGGCGGACGATCCTGAAGGTCGTCGTCCCTACCGCGATGGCCGGCATCATCACTGGTATCACCCTGGCGATCGCCCGGGTGATCGGCGAGACCGCACCGCTGGTGATCGCTGCCGGTGTCACCGACTCGATCAACACCAATCTCTTCAGCGGCCAGATGACGAGCCTTCCGGTGTTCGTCTACAACAGCTACTCCAACCCGGGGAGCGAGGTCGACGTCGCCGTCCAGATGGCGTGGGGCGCGGCGCTCGTGCTGATCGTGATCGTCATGGGCCTGAACATCCTGGCGCGCGTCCTGGGCAAGATCCTCTCCCCCAAGACCGGACACTGAGACAAGACCGTGCACCCACGAAACCAGCGAGGCTGAACACCCATGGCCAAGAGCATCGACGTCTCTGACCTGAACATCTACTACAGCGACTTCCTGGCAGTCGAGGGCGTCAACATGACGATCAAGGCGCGGTCGGTGACTGCCCTGATCGGGCCGTCTGGCTGCGGCAAGTCGACCTTCCTGCGCACCCTGAACCGGATGCACGAGGTGATCCCCGGCGCTCGGGTCGAGGGCAAGGTGATGGTCGGCGGCCAGTCGCTCTACGACAGTGACGTGGACCCGGTCGAGGTTCGCCGGATGGTCGGGATGGTCTTCCAGCGGCCGAACCCGTTCCCGACGATGTCGATCTACGAGAACGTGCTGGCCGGTGTCCGCCTGAACAGCAAGCGGATCTCCAAGAGCGATGCCGACGCACTGGTCGAGAAGTCCCTGCAGGGCGCCAACCTCTGGAACGAGGTCAAGGAGCGCCTCAACAAGCCGGGCATGGGCCTGTCCGGTGGCCAGCAGCAGCGGTTGTGCATCGCCCGCGCGATCGCCGTCGAACCGGAGATCCTGCTGATGGACGAGCCCTGCTCGGCACTGGACCCGATCTCGACCTCGGCCGTGGAGGACCTGATCCACGAGCTCAAGGAGCAGTACACGATCGTGATCGTGACCCACAACATGCAGCAGGCCGCCCGGGTCTCCGAGGACACCGCGTTCTTCAACCTCGCGGCCACCGGCAAGCCCGGCAAGCTGATCGAGATGAACCCGACCAAGAAGATCTTCAGCGTTCCCGACGAAGAGGCCACCGAGGCGTACATCTCGGGTCGGTTCGGCTAGGTCTGCGCGCTCGGTCCTGCTGCTCGGTCGGCGCCGAACGCTGCAAATGTCGCAGCCGGGGCTGGTGGGCCGTTCATCAGCCCCTCAGACGACATGTGCAGCCGCCCGGGCCCTCGTCACTGCCGCGGCCAGCACCTCGAGCACGTACGCAGGCCGGAACATCACCTGGGGCCAGCTGAATCGGACCACCACGAACCCGAGCGTGACGAGCAGGTTGTACCGCTCACAGTCCCGCGTCAGCGCAGAGCTGTCCCCGTGCCAGGCGAAGCTCTCGGCCTCGATCACGATTCCGGCCTCCAGGTCGACGAAGTCCGGTCGGACAGTGCGACCGTCGGGCAGTCGGATCCGGACCTGAGGTCGGACGTTCAAGCCTGGCACCGTCGCCGCCAGCGCATGCAGGACGGATTCGTACGCGTTCGCCGTGTCCTTGCTCGCCATCGCCGCGACGCCACGGGCGCGCGCTCGGCCCCGTCCGCGCATCTCCTCAGCGATCTCGCGCAGACCCCGACTTGAGACATCACCGCACCGAAGCGCGCTCTCCACGATCGGAAGCGACTCCTCCAGTGGCAGCATCCGCATGCAGTCGACCAGGGTCCTACGCTTCGACGTGACCCCGTCATCGACGTCGTGGTGCCGGAGGTCCGACCAGTGCGGAACCACGATCTCGCGCTCGGCCGCCGAGATGTGGCGGGTACGGGCAACAGTGACGTCCGGGAGTCGGGGAACGGCCTTCTGCGCCCACCCGTGGACCTGGGCGGCGCTCCGCATCGAGAGCACGCCCTGGACCACGGCGGCCCTTCGGCGTACGTCCGACATGCCCGCGATGACGTACCGTCCACGACCGACCCGCTCGATCGCGCCGGATCGATGGGCCCGTTCCACCGCCGTACGCCCGAAACGCCGCACCAGGTCAGCCCTCCGGCCGACCCCGCCGAGCGCATCGAGATGTCCAGTCAGGTCCACCCCGGGATGGTGGTCCCCGCCATGCCTGCGGCGTACCGCCCGATCGGGACCTGTGGTTAACGGCCCCAGCGCCTGCGAATGTGGACACCGGCAGCCATGGGCCGAGCATCTTCATCACCAGCGACATTCGCCGTGACTGGGGCCTTCGCCGTAGCCGGGGCCGTGACCGGGGCCGTCGCCGGGGCCGTGACCGGGGCCGTCGCCGGGGTCACCGGGACGACCCGCAGCAGGTCAGGGCAACTGGAGCACGAAGTGGCAGAACCAGTAGACCAGGGCCGCTGCCAGACCGGCCGCCGGAAAGGTCAGCACCCATCCGGTGACGATCGTGCGGGCTACTCCCCAGCGCACCGCCGAGAAACGCTTGGTCGCGCCTGAGCCCATGATCGCCGAGGTGATCGTGTGGGTGGTCGAGATCGGTGCGTGGAAGACGAAGGCCGTCGTGTAGAGCACGCTGGCTCCGACCGCCTCGGCCGCGAAGCCGCGGGCCGGGTCGAGGTGGATGATCTTGCGGCCCAGGGTGCGCATGATCCGCCATCCACCGGCGTACGTACCGGCCGAGATGGCGCCGGCCGCTGCGATGATCACCCAGAGCGGGAGGTCGTCGCCATCGCTGGCATAACCGCCGGCGACCAGGGCCAGGAAGATCACGCCCATCGTCTTCTGGGCGTCCTGGAGACCGTGGCCGAGCGCGAGGGCGGCTGCCGAAACCGTCTGGGCGAGCCGGAAGCCCCGGAACACCTTGTGCGGGCTGCGACGCCGGAAGATCCACATGATCGAAAGCATCACGCCGAAGGCCGCGGCGAACCCGAACAGCGGCGACAGGAGCATCGGGATGACGACCTTGTCCAGGATCGTCTGCCAGTGCACCGCGATCCCGTCGGAGGAGAAGGCCGCAGCAGCAAGCGCGGCGCCGACCAGGCCACCGATCAGGGCGTGCGAGGACGAGGACGGCAGTCCGAAGTACCAGGTGATCAGGTTCCAGGTGATCGCGCCGAGCAGACCGGCCATCACGATGATCAGGCCGTGGCTGCCATCGGGAACGTCGATCGTGTCACTCACCGTGTGGGCGACCTGCTGCCCGAGCAGGGCCCCGATGAAGTTCATGACCGCAGCGAGGGTCAGGGCCACCCGGGGAGTCAGCGCCCGGGTCGAGACCGAGGTGGCGATCGCGTTGGCGGCGTCGTGAAACCCGTTCGTGTAGTCGAACGCCAGGGCCACCACAACCACCGCGATGACGATGGCAAGCTCCACCGGTCAGGACTCCTTGACGTGGATCTGCTCAATAATGTTGGCGACCTTCTCGAACGCATCGATCGCGTGCTCGAGGGAGTCCACGATGTCCTTGAGCTTCATCACCTCGAGCGCCTCGTACTTGCCGCTGAACAGCTTGGCGAGGATGCGCCGGTAGGTCTTGTCGCCGGCGTTCTCCAGACGGTTGATCTCGATCCAGTACTCCTCGAGATCCTTCATGCTCTGCAGCCGCGGCATCGACTCCGCCGTCAGCTCGGCGCACCGCTGGATGACCTCGATCTGCTCGGTCACACCCTCGGGGAGGTCGGTGACCTCGTAGAGGTGCACCAGATCGACGACCTCCTCCATGTAGTCCATGACGTCGTCGAGACCGGAGGACAGCGAGTAGATGTCCTCGCGGTCGAAGGGGGTGACGAAGGTGCTGTTCACCCGGCGGACGACTTCGTGGGTGGTCTCGTCGGCCTGGTGCTCGGCCTCCCGCATCCGCACGGACAGCTCGGCGCGGTCCTTGCCCTCGTCGAGAAGTTCGGCGAGCAGGGCCGCACCGTTGACCAGGTGCGTCGCCTGCTCGGTGAGCAACGCGTAGAACGCGGTGTCGACAGGCTTGAAGCTGAACGCCACAGTGAACTCCAGGAGAGCAGGATCGGAACGGCACACATGCTAGGTGCTGATCATGGCGGCAACGCAAGCCAGCGCACCACCCCGGTGCCCAGGGCGGACGTGCTGAGCGCAACCCGCGCCCGCACCGTAACCGGCGTCACGGGGACCTAGACCTTCCGGCCGGTCAGGTCAGGTCAGGCCGAGAAGCCGGTCGATCTCGTTGCTCGCCAAGGGCCCGTCGGACTCGTTCGCCGCCGCGATCAACGTGGCGGTCAGCTCGACCTCGACCAGCAGGTCAGCGTCCTCGAGCTCGACGTCGAGCGGGTCACCACTCACAGCTGACCTCCGAGAACGATGTTCGGGCACCGGCGGGTACCTGACGTCGAATTTAGACCCAATTGCCTGAGGGCTCCGACCAAATGGTCGAAGCCCTCAGAACTGGGTGGAACGTTGGTGCTCGGTCAGACCGGGCGAACGTTCTCCGCCTGCGGGCCCTTCGGACCCTGCGTGACGTCGAACTCGACCTTCTGGTTCTCATCGAGCGACTTGTAGCCGTTGGTCTGGATCGCGGAGTAGTGGACGAAGACGTCGTCGCCGCCGTTCTCCTGCGCGATGAAGCCGAAACCCTTTTCAGCGTTGAACCACTTAACGGTGCCCTGTGCCATGCTGGTAATTCTCCTTATTGGGGCGAGAGACGACCACCTCGGTTGCCTCTTCGCAGATGCGGTGAATACGTCGTCCCGCCTCGCAAAGAGAAGAAACGCCGTTGGATCACAAACTCCAACTGCGTTGGTGTACCGCTGGAACTTGCACCTGCTGGGTCAAACACTACCAAGTAAGCGCGTTCTGTCACCCCCCACCAAGGGTCAGACGGGGAATGTTTGCCAACACGTGGACGTGCGTTCGCCGACGTACGCGCTGGGTCGACTGCTGGTCGGGTCCGTCGCGTGTTGACCCGTACTCTGGTTGGTTGGGAATAAGGTAGGAACCGCTGCGACAATTCATTGCGAAGTGCGGCATTCGCACAGCAAACATGTAAGGGTTCAGTCTGGCTGCGCGCTCACTTCGCCAGTCAGAATCGGCTCACGGAAGGGGTGGCTCGTGGCACGTGGACGCCGCGCGGGCTCCGTCGACCCTGACGAGGAGCCGACCACCAGCCCCACCGCACCCTCGAGCGCCGGCGACGACGACGACCGGATCGACCCGCTCCGGGTCGCCTTCGAGGGCCTGGAGGGTGTCGCCGTCCCATCGGCCGTCCCGGGCGCGAAGGTCGAGCTTCCGGAGGCCTACGACCCGCTCGCCGTCCTGGACACCTCGATCGGCGAGGGCGCGGGCTTCGGGACCTTCGAGGAGGACCCGGGGCAACGACGGGGCCGATTCGGTCGCCGTGGCAAGGCCAAGGAATCCGCCGAGCAGCCGACGTCCGGTCCTGCGGACGCGACCCCGGCGCCACCACCCGTGGCGTCGGAGCTGTCGTCCCCGGACACCACGCTCTCGGTAACGGAGTCGGCCACCGATCTGCCGCGGGTCACCACCTGGGCGGACGACCTCGCTGACGACACCTTCAGCATGGAGCCCTGGGCGACCGGCGAGATTCCCAGGATCAAGGACCCCGTGGACGACGGCCCCATCCCGGTCGAGCCACCCGCTGCGCGCCGAGGGGCTGCCGGTCGACGGCGGAAGTCCGAGATCACCGAGCCAACCCCTGCGGCGCCGTTCGACAACGAGCCGGGCGAGTCGCCGATCGACTTCCTCGGCTCCTACCTCGAAGAGACCGCACCCGTACGCGATGCCGCTGCCGACCAGGTGCGCCGCGACGATGCCCACCTCGCCGCCGAACGCGCTGAACAGGTTCGCCTGGACCGGGAGCGCACCGCAGCCGAAGAGGCCGAGTCGAACCGGTTGGCCGAGGCCCGCAAGGCCGCAGACCTGGCCGAGACCACTCGAGCAGCCGCCGAAGAAGCCGAGGCCGCCCGACTGGCCGAGGAGCAGCAGGCAGCCGACGAAGCCGAGCGGGCCCGCCTCGCCGCCGAGCAGGCCGAAGCCGACCGCATCGCCGATGCTGCTCGTCTCGCCGAGGAACAGCGTCTCGCCGACGAGCAGGCCGAAGCCGACCGCATCGCCGAAGAAGCCGAGGCCACCCGCCTCGCCGCGGAAGCACGCGCTGCCGAAGAAGCAGAAGCCGCCCGACTCGCCGAAGAACAGCGCCTCGCCGACGAGGCCGAAGCCACCCGCCTCGCGCAGGAGAAGGCCGAAGCAGACCGCCTCGCCGCCGAGGCACGCGCCGCCGAAGAAGCCCGCGCCGCCGAAGAAGCCCGCGCCGCTGCCGAAGAAGCAGAAGCCGCCCGACTCGCCGAAGAAGCACGCGCCGCCGAAGAAGCAGAAGCCGCCCGACTCGCCGAAGAACAGCGCCTCGCCGCTGAAGCCGAAGCCGCTCGCCTCGCTGCCGAACAGGCCGAAGCAGACCGCCTCGCCGCAGAAGCACGCGCCGCCGAAGAAGCAGAAGCCGCCCGACTCGCCGAAGAACAGCGCCTCGCCGACGAGGCCGAAGCCACCCGCCTCGCCCAGGAGAAGGCCGAAGCAGACCGCCTCGCCGAGGAACGACGCATCGCCGAAGACGCCGAGCGGGCTCGCCTCGCCGAAGAACAGCGTCTCGCCGACGAGGCCGAAGCCGCCCGCCTCGCCGAGGAGAAGGCTGAGGCCGACCGGATCGAGGCCGAGCGGGCAGCAGCCCAGCAGGTCGAGCTCGAGCGCCAAGCAGCGGAGCAGAAGCGAATCGCGGATGCTGCACTGGCCGCCGAAAAGGCCGAACGGGATCGTATTGCTGCCGAGAAGGCCGAGGCCCAGCGGATCGCGGCCGAGCTGAAGGCTGCCGAGGAGGCGGAGATCGCACGCATCGAAGCCGAGCGCGCGGCTGCGGAGGAAGCAGCGCGTCTCGAGGCCGAACGCCTTGCGGCCGTACGCGCCGAAGCAGCCCGCAAGGCTACCGAGAAGATCGAGCAGGACCGACTGGCCGCGGAGGCCGCCGAGCGTCAGCGGCTCCAAGCGATCCGGGAAGCCGCCCAGCGCCGGGAGGCGTCTCGGCTGGCCGCGCTGCAGGCTGAGGAGGATCGGCGTGCGGCCGAGGAAGCCGAGC
The DNA here is from genome assembly GCA_026392455.1 of Propionibacteriales bacterium. GTDB lineage: Bacteria > Actinomycetota > Actinomycetes > Propionibacteriales > Nocardioidaceae > Marmoricola. Next base: position 215,127 of record JAPLCB010000008.1, read on the forward strand.
GTGCCCGCCTCGAACGCGAACGCCTCGAACGCGCCCGTCAGGAAGCCATCGAGCGCGAGAAGGAACGTCGCGCAGCCCTTCAGGCCGAGCAGCAACGACTCGCCGCCGAGGCCGCGGAAGCCAAGCGGCTGGCCGAGGAACGACTCGAGCGGGAGCGCGAGGAGGAACGGCAGGCCGAGATCGCTCGCCTCGCCGCGATCAAGACCGAGGAAGTAAGACTCCAGGCCGAAGCCGAGGAAGCCGAGCGTCTCGAGAGCGAGCGGATCGCGGCCCAGGTGGCCGAGGAAGGTCGACTCGAGGCGTTGCGCCTCGCCGCCATCGAGGCGCACGAATCGTGGCTCAGGGACGAGGCTGCGGAAGCCTTGCGGATCGAGACCGAACGCCTCACCGCCCAGGAGACCGAGGCCGGTCGGCTCGAGGGCCTGCAGCTGGCGATCCGGAAGACCGAGAAGAAGCGGCTCGCTGCCGAAGCTGCCGAAGCTGCCCGGATCGAGACCGAACGTGTTGCCGCCCAAGCCGCCGAGGCCACCCGGCTCGAGAACGTCCGACTAGCAGCCATTGCCGCCGAAGAGGCGCGCCTGGAGGCAGAGAAGGACGAAGCAGCGCGACTGGAGGCCGAACGGATCGCGGCCCAGCAAGCAGAGGTAGCTCGGCTCGAAGCCATCCGGGTCGAGGACGAGCGTCTTGCTGCGGAGCAGGCCGAGTACGACCGGATCGTGGCTGAGCAAGCCGCAGCACAGCTGGTCGAGGCCGAGCGCCTCGAGGCAGTCCGCCTCGAGGAAGAGCGGCTCGCCGCGATCAAGGCGGAGGAGGAGCGGCTCGCCGCGGAGGCCGCCGAGGCTGCCCGACTGGAAGCAGCCCGGGCCGAAGCGCAGCGCCTCGAGCTCGAGCGCCTCGAGCTCGAGCGGCTCGCCGCGGAAGAGGCCGAACGGGTCCGGATCGTCGCTGCGAAGGCCGAGGAGCGTCGCCTCGCCGCTGAGCTCGCCGAAGCCGTCCGGTTGGAGAACGACCGGGTCGCCGCCCAGCAGGCCGAGGCCGAGCGCCTCGAAGCGGCCCGGATCGAGGCCGAACGCCTCGCCGTCGAGCTGGCCGAGGCCGAACGCCTCGCCGCCGAGCAGGCAGAGGCCGAACGCCTCGCCGCCGAACGCGCCGAAGCCGAACGCCTCGAGAACGAGCGTCTGGCAGCGATCCAGGCCGAGGCAGAACGTGCCGAGGCGGAACGCATCGAAGCCGAACGCGCCGAGGCCGAGCGGCTCGCCGCCGAGGCCGCTGAGGCTGCTCGGATCGCAGCAGCCGAGGCTGAGGCCCAGCGGTTGGCCATCATCGCTGCGCGCCGCGAGGCAATCATGCTGGAGAAGGAAAGGATCGCGGCCGAACGCGCCGAGCTCGAACGGGTCGCAGCCGAAGAACGCGACCGACGCCGGGCCGCGGCGATGCGTGAGCAGCAGGAGCGGATCGCTGCACAGCGGGCCGAGAAGGAACGGCTCGCGGCCGAACGTGCCGAGTGGGAGCGGTTGGCGTCGGAGCGTTCCGCGCGGGCCGTCGCTCCGATGGCTCCGGCCCGAGGGGCCGCCACCGCAGCACTGGCCGACATCACCGGCAAGCCGGTCCCGACCGCCAAACGAACCACCGTCCCGAGCGTCGCGGTCGCGACCGGCGAAGCCGACGACTCGGAGGCAGATCATGCTCCTGACGAGTACGGCGACGACTACGTAGAGCACGACGCGTACGTCGAGGCCGAGAGCGACGAGTCCGATCAGTTCGAGGACGACGACGCGGACGAGGACGAGGACGCGGACGACACCGAGGACGCGGACGACACCGAGGACGCGCGGGTCGAGCTCGAGGGCAACGACCCGGACGACCACTTCGAAGCCGAAACCGGGGACGACGACCTGGACGACCAGTTCGAATCCGAGAGCGGGGACGACGACGCCGAGGCCGTCCCGGAAGCCGTGGAGACCGACCCGGTCGTGGCCGACCTCGACGAGGCGGCAATCGAGGTCGAGTGGACCGATCCGCTGGGCACCGGCAGCCTGGCGGCCGTCCCCGCGGAGGACCACCAGGCCGAGCCCGAAGCCGAGCCCGAGCCCGAGGCCGAGACCGAGCCCGAGGCCGAGGCCGAGCCCGAGACCGAGCCCGAGACCGAGCCCGAGGCGGACGAGTTCACCGAAGACTGGACCGGGGTCAGCGACGAGGTCCGGACCGCGATCGAGGAGTCTCGCGAGGCCGAGGACGTGATCGACCTCCCGTCGTACGACGACGTCCTGGCAGTCCGACCGGAACCCGAGCACGCCGACGACCAGGCCGACCAGCGCCAGGATCGTCCGGCAAGCACCGAGCCGATCCCCCGGTTCGTCGAGTTCAGGCCGGGAGCGAGCTTGAACTACCTGTTCGGCACGCTGTTCATCATCTTCGCCGTCGGGGCGGTGCCCGCGATCTTCTGGGCGGTGTCCGCAGGTGGGACGACTGCCGTGGCGTCTGCCGTCGGCCTCACGGTGCTCGCGATGGCCACCTGGTGGGCGTTGCTCAACTGGACTCCGGCGATCGTCTCGGTCAGCAACGGCACCCTGGAGATCTCCCGCGGGACCCACGCCGTCTCGTGGGACCTGACCAGGCCGGACACGAAGATCGTCCTGTCCGGCAAGCTCGACTCCCGGGCCTGGAAAGCTGTCCTGACCGACGACGCCGGTAAGACCCACACGATCACGCCCTCGACCGTGGAACCGGCCCAGTTCGTCGCGATCCTGGACCACTACCGGCCCTAGCGCCGGCACCCGGCCCGGGTGCGTCATACTTCGGTGCGGACGCGGGCAGCCCGGCGTCGCGGGCCTCTAGCTCAATTGGCAGAGCAGCGGACTTTTAATCCGCGGGTTGTGGGTTCGAGTCCCACGGGGCCCACCAATCGCAGCCGTTGACACCAGCCCGTCCGGGCCACCGACGTGCCCACCCGTGGTCGACGCATGCCCGAGGTCTCCTGAACGGTCCTCCCGAAGGCGCTCGACGGCCCGGGACGCAGGCCATCGGCATCGGAGCGCGGTCCAGACCTGACAGGTGACACTGTCACATTTGTCGACGACACGACGCTGAAGGGGGATGAGCGCTCCCACGTCACCCAGCGGTCGCCGGACCCCGTCTCACCGGAAGCCCTCTAGGCTTCGCGGCATGACCGACCTCAACGAATCCGCCAGCATCTCGATCAACGCTCCGGCGTCGGTCGTGTTCGCGATCCTGACCGACCCCAGCCAGCACGCCCGGATCGACGGTTCCGGGACGGTGGGACAGACCTACGCGGCACCGGAGCGGCTCGAGCTCGGTTCCCAGTTCGGCATGGCGATGAAGATGGGCGCGCCGTACAAGATCAAGAACAAGGTCGTCGAGTTCGAGCAGGACCGGCTGATCGCCTGGCGACACATGGGGGCGCACCGCTGGCGCTACGAGCTGACCCCGAACGCGGCCGGCGGCACCGACGTCACCGAGACCTGGGACCTCAGCCACTACGGGGCCCTCGGGAAGAAGGTCCTGCACCGTCTGTTCGGGGCGAAGACCGCGGCCGCCCTGAAGGCCACCGTGGCCAAGCTCAAGGCAGCCGCCGAGGCAGACGCAGCCGCTTAACCGAGGCCGACGACCTCGACGACGACCTGGGCGAGCCGGTCGCCTGCCTCCTCCTGGAGGAAGTGACCGGCACCGGCGATGGTGTGGTGCTGGCGACCTCGGGCACCGGGTACGCGGTCCTGGAACACCGCCTCCCAGCCGCGCGTCGCCGGGTCCCCGTCCGAGTACGCCGTCACGAACGGTCGGTCGAACTGCTCCAGCGCGCGCATGGTCCGGCGCCCGATCCGCGCCCCGACGTCGTTGCGGGTCAGCGGCAGCAGGGCAGTCATCTGCCGCATCCCGGCCATGTGCCGGTCGTCGGGGAAGGGTGCGTCGTAGGCCGCCAGGACCTCGGGAAGCAACGGCACCGACGCCGTCGCTCCCACGAAGTCACTCGCCCGCAGCTGCGGTGCCCGTTGGGTGTAGAGCAGGTAGTCGACCAAGGCCTCCTCCAGCACCACCCGGGATTCGTCCAGCCCGTGCACCGCCCAGTTGAGCCGACCTGCCAGTGCCGGGTCGGCCGTGTGCAGGATGGTGTTGGCCGCCACCACACTGGCAAACCGGTCGGGATCACCGGCGAGCACGCTGAGCCCGATCGGCCCGCCCCAGTCCTGGCCGACCAGCGTGATCCGGCGCAGGTCCAGGCCCTCGACCAGGCTGGCCACCCACCCGATGTGGCGGGCGAAGGTGTAGTCGGTCCCCCGGGTCGGCTTGTCCGATCGGCCGAACCCGATCAGGTCCGGCGCGATCACCCGGATCCCGGCGTCGACCAGCACGGGGACGACGGACCGGTAGAGGTACGACCAGGTCGGCTGCCCGTGCATCAGCAGGGCCACCGGCCCGTCCGCCGGCCCCTCGTCGAGGTAGTGCATCCGCAGCGGCGCGAGGCCGTCGGCCACCACGTCCGCGTAGTGCGGCGCGAAGCCGAAGCCCGGCAGTGCATCGAAGCGGGCCTCAGGAGTCCGCAGTACCTCCAGGACGGTTCCGGTCATCGCGCCAGCCTAGAGGCCACCGGACCGACACCCGGCGAACCTGTTCTGCTTTTCGAGAACACGTTCTACAGTGACGTCCGTGGCCGACGGAACCTGTGCTGACGCGTTCAGCCCCTTGCGAGAATTGTTCGAGTGCAACCTGGCAGACGGCACCGACCGCGGTGCCAGTGTCGCGGTGGTCCACGACGGCGAGCTCGTCGTCGACCTGTGGGGAGGCGAGGCCCGTCCCGGAGTTCCCTGGGAGCGCGACACCATCACCCAGGTCTGGTCGGTCACCAAGACGATGGCGGCACTGACGCTGCTGACCCAGGTCGAGAAGGGGCTGATCGACCTCGACGCCCCGGTCTCGGCGTACTGGCCGGAGTTCGGGTCGGCCGGCAAGGAGGGTGTCCTGGTCCGGCACGTGCTCGGCCACACCAGTGGCGTACCGGGCTGGGAAGCGCCGGTGACGATCGAGGACATCCTCGACCTGGAGAAGTCCGAGGCGATCCTGGCCGGCCAGGCGCCCTGGTACGAGCCGGGCTCGGCGCCGGCGTACCAGATCGTCTGCCACGGGCACCTGATCGACGGGATCGTCCGCGGCGCCACCGGGCGCAGCGTTGCCGAGATCCTGCACGACGACATCATGGCCCCGCTGGGCGGCGGCTTCCGGCTCGGCGTCCCGACCGACGAGCTCGGCCTGGTCGCGGACCTGTCGAACCCGCCGCCGTCGAGCATCGACTACGGGCAGCTGGGTCCCGACCACTTCCTGCTCCGCACCATCATGAACCCGTTGCTGCTGCCCGAGGACGTCTGCAACACCGAGCAGTGGCGCCGCGGGGCCGTCGGTGGTGCAGGCGGGCACGGCAACGCGCGCGGCATCGCCTGGGCTCAGGCCCTGGTCTCCCACGGCGGTGAGGTCAACGGGGTCCGGCTGCTGTCGCCCGAGACGATCGCCCGGATCTTCGAGGTGCAGTCCGAGGGCGCGGACCTGCTGCTCGGCGTACCGGTGAAGTACGGCATGGGCTACGCCCTGCAGATGTCGTCAGCCCCGGCGATCGGCGAGTCGAACCCGGACGGCCGCGTCTGCTGGTGGACCGGGTACGGCGGCGCGATCGTCGTCAACGACCTCGACACCCGGACCACCTTCGCGTACGCCGAGAACAAGCTGGCCGACCACATGGTCTCCTCGCCCCGGACCGACGCCTACGTCCGAGCGGCTTTTGCGGCGGTGCGCCCGTGAACGACGCTGCGACCAAGGTCTGCATCATCGGCGCCGGATGCTCGGGCATCACCACGGCCAAGCGTCTCGCCGAGTACGGGATCGACTACGACCAGTTCGAGCTGTCCGACGACGTCGGCGGCAACTGGTACTTCAAGAACCCCAACGGTCGCTCCGCGGTCTACGAGTCGCTGCACATCGACACCTCGACGGCGCGACTGCAGTTCGAGGACTTCCCGGCCCCGGCGGACTACCCGGACTTCCCGCACCACACCTTGATCCACGACTACTTCCGGGCGTACGTCGACCACTTCGACCTGCGCGACGGCATCACCTTCAACACCGGGGTGGAGCGCGCGACGCGCAACGCGGACGGCGGCTGGGACGTGACCCTGTCCACCGGGGAGACCCGGAGCTACACCGACCTGGTCGTCGCCAACGGCCACCACTGGAAGCCCCGGTTCCCCGAGTACGAGGGCACCTTCGCCGGCGACCTGATCCACAGCCATGCCTACATCAACCCGTTCGAGCCGGTCGCGATGCGCGGCAAGCGGGTGATCGTGGTCGGGATGGGCAACTCGGCGATGGACATCGCCTCGGAGCTGAGCAGCCGCTGGATGGCCGAGAAGCTGTACGTGTCAGCCCGTCGCGGCGTCTGGGTGCTGCCGAAGTACCGCAACGGCATCGCCGCCGACAAGGTGATGGCACCGCCGGACATCCCTCGTGAGGTGGGTCTGGCGGCGGGTCGGGCGCTGATCAAGGAGCTCGTCGGCAGCATGAGCAACTACGGGCTGCCCGAGCCGGACCACGAGCCGCTCTCCGCGCACCCGTCGGTCAGCGCCGACTTCCTGACCAGGGCTGGGTCGGGCGACATCAGCTTCCTCGCCGCGATCAAGGGCTTCGACGGGCACACGGTGCACCTGACCGACGGCACCTCGGTCGAGGCCGACGTGGTCATCTGCGCGACCGGCTACTCGATGGAGTTCCCGTTCTTCGACGAGGGCGAGGCGGACCTGCACCCGGACTCCGACCACCAGTACCCGCTGTTCAAGCGGATGATCAAGCCTGGCGTCGACCACCTCTACTACCTGGGTCTGGCGCAGTCCTCGCCGACGATCGTGAACCTGGCCGAGCAGCAGTCCAAGCTGCTGGCCCGGTTGCTGACCGGCAGCTACGTGCTGCCCAGCATCGAGGAACAGGTCCGGATCACCGAGGCCGATCAGGCCGAGCACACCGCGCAGTACTACGACGCCCCACGGCACACGATCCAGATCGACTTCGCCCGGTACGTGGTGGACCTGCTCCAGGAGATCGAGGCCGGCGAAGCGCGGGCTGCTGCCGGCGCCGCCTGACCCAGGGGCGTCGCGGGCCCTTCTCGAGCGCGCGGCGGGCCCGTCTCAACGACTCAGGGCGCGGCGCAGAGCGGCCACGTTCTCGGCCTCCATCCGCTGGACGACCTCGGCCTCGCGGACCAGGGCGGAGCCGTGGAACGTGCCCGGGTACTGGTGCAGCTCGACCGCGACGCCCGCCTGCAGCAGCCGCAGCGCGTAGGCGATCCCCTCGTCGCGCAAAGGGTCGTACTGGCAGGTGACCACGTACGCCGGCGGGAGCCCGGAGAGGTCGTCGGTCCGGGCAGGAGCCGCATACCCGTCGGCAGGCTTGCCACCGAGGTAGTGCTCCCAGGACTTGATCGCCTGGACCCGGCTCCACATCGGGGTGTCGACGTACGCCGTCATCGACGGGGTCTCCAGCCGGTCGTCGAGCTCGGGGATGCCGAGCGACTGGAAGGCGAGCGCCGGACCGCCGCGGTCCCGGGCCAGCAGCGCGGTGGCTGCCGCGAGCCCGCCGCCCGCACTCTGGCCGTGCACGGCGAGCCGGGAGGCGTCCACGCCGTCGAGGGCAGCCAGGTACGCCAGTCCGGCGTAGCAGTCCTCGAGCCCAGCCGGGTACGGGTGCTCCGGCGCGAGCCGGTAGTCGACGTTGACCACGACCGCGTGCACGGCGTTCGCGAGGGCCACGGCGCCGCCGTGCTCGGTGTCGATGTCGCCGATGCAGAACCCACCGCCGTGCAGGTAGAGGATCCCCGGCAGGTCCGCGCCGGCCTCCTTCGGCCGGTAGACCCGGAGCGGGACGCCGTCGACGATCACGTCCTCGATGTCGAGGCGGTCCTCACCAGGAACCGGGCCGTCGGGCAGGAAGAGCCGGAACATCTCGCGGGCCGCGGGGATGTCGTCGAACGCCGTGGTGGTGTCCGGCAGCATCTCGACGATCGGGAGGAACGCCGGGTCGAGGCCCGGGAAGCGGCTGACGTCCACGAGCTAGCGCGCCAGGTCCGGGTGCGCCCGACCGGCCACCAGCGGCAGGTCGACGAACGTGAGGATGCCCGGTTCGGCAGCGCAGACGTAGGGGATCGAGTTCACGCAGTGCGCCGCGGTGACCACGATCCCGGGGTTGCGTTCCAGGCCGGCCGCCACGGTGCTCGGGTGCCACCCGTGGATGACGACCTCGCAGTCCGGGTCGCCCTTGACCTCGACCTCGAACCGCTTTCCCTTCGGCCCGAACTCCCACGGCGGATCCAGGTGCTCGTCCCCCATCAGCCAGTTCACCGCCACCCGGACGACCTTGGTGTCCCCGACGAAGGCCTCCCAGGCGAACTGCTGGGCAGCGACCTGGCCGGGCTCGATCACGCCGATGGGCGAGTCGATCGGCGCGGTCGCGACCGCGACCTCCCGCACGCTGCGGATCTCCGCATCGGCGAAGCCGAGGGTGTCCAGGCACATCTGCACCGACTGGGTGAACCCGTTGGTCAGCAGCGCCAGCATCGGGCCGGTCATCGCTTCGTCCGGCGTACCGCCGAAGCCCATGATGTGCCGGACCACGTCGGGAGCGTTGTAGGTCCGGAGGTCGGAGTACTCCTCACCGCGGACGTAGGTGATCGCCGACGACAGCCCGGAGAAGAAGAGCGGCTGCTGCTCGGTCGCGCCGCCCGGGTCGATCCCGGTGCCGTGCAGGGTGACGCCACCGGCGATCGCGTGCGGCTCCATCCGGGTCCGGTCCTCCTCGCTGGGCCAGAACCAGCCGAGCGGGGTGACGACGTTCTTCCCGGACTTCAGGAGCGCGGCCACCTCCTTCGGGTTCGGCATCAGCGGCGAGTACAGGACGCAGTCAGCCTCCAGGGCGAGGATCTCCTCGATGCTGTTGGTGGCGACCACGCCGATCGGCTCGCCGCCGAGGATCTCGCCGACGTCCTTGCCGGCCTTGGCCTCGGAGTGCACCCAGCACCCGACGAGCTCGAGGTCGGGGTGCAGCAGGATCTGCCCGATCGCGGCCTGTCCGACCCCACCGGTGGCCCACTGAATCACTCGCAACGTCATGTAGAACACGTTCTAGTAAACGAGCGGTGCCGTCAAGACCTCGAAGCGACGACCTCCGCGGCTGCTTCGAGGAACGCCAGGTCCGTGGTGGCAGGGACGAGGATGAACTCGTCGCAGCCGGCACCATCCGCGTCGGCAAGGACCTCAGCGAGGACGTCGGCCGAGGAGACCCGGGCCGTGGCGGCAACCGCCTCGGCGAGCTCCGGGCCGAGGAACCCGAGGTAGCGCTCGGTGAAGGACCGCACCACCTCGCCGCTGTTCGGTACGCCGACCGCGACGAAGCAGCCACTGACCTTGCGCGGCGGCGTGGTCCGGCCCGCCTCGATCCAGCAGGTGTCGGCCAGGGCGTTGCCGCGGGCGATCTCGTCCGGATCGCCGGCAATGCTGAACCCGCTGATCCCGTCGGCCCAGCGCGCCGCCCGTCGCATCGACTTCGGCCCCATCGCACCCGCCAGGATCCGGACACCGGCCGGGTCGCTCAAGGCCGGGCCCACCGGGGCGGCGCCGTCGAACGGGGGGTCACCGGCGAGCAGGCTCTTCAGCTCGGCAACGCGGTCGTCCAAGCGCTGGTGCCGGCCGCCGAAGTCACTGCCCAGCGCCCGGTAGTCGTGCTCGCGTCCGCCGACCCCGACGGCCATCTCGAAACGGCCGGGCGCCAGGTTCTCCAGCGTCCCGACCTGCTGCGCCACCATCGGCATCGCCAGCGGCGGCAGCACCCACAGGTTCGCGAACACCCGGGCCCGGGTGGTTGCGGCCGCGACCGCGCCGAGGGTCGCGACCATCTCCGGGTTGGTGAAGGTGACACGCTCGCCCGCCGAGATGCTGGAGAACGGACCGGAATCGATCCTCCGGGCCCAGTCGAGGGTCGTGCCCGGGCCGTAGCCGGGGGCCATCTGCGGAAGTGCGACACCGATCTCCATGGCGACACCGTACTGAGCGCGCAGAAAGTTCGGCAGGAAACCCTCAGGTACGCGGCCGCGATGCCGATGGACCCTGGAACGACACTCCTAGCTGGGGAGATCAAGACCATGACGGTTCTCGGGACATCGCCACGGACGGCGGCAGCAACAACAACGACGCCGGTGACGACCTACCCGGCGACGAAGGTCCTCGACCTGCGTTCGCTGCACATCATCAACCGCTTCACCGGTGGCTGGACCCGGGGCCTCGGCGCCCAGGTGACGGCGATCGGCGGAATCGACAAGTGGTTCGCCAGACAGCTCACCCCGAGCCTGATCTCGGACACCTACTACACCAGCAGCGGCGCCTGGTGGCCGTCCAACCTGGCCGACTCCCTGACCACGATCGAGCGCGCCAACGCCGACATCGAGCCGCTCTGGGAGGTCAGTGCGCACTACCAGACCTGGTCGATGGTCCGGCGGATCGGCTCCCAGCGCCAGGTTCTGGAGACGATGGCCGCGTTCTGGGAGCACCACTTCCACGTCCCCACCGACGGCAGCGAGAGCGCCGGCTACCGCCAGGACTACGGCCGGACCATCCGCAAGCTCGCCCTCGGGCGGTTCGACACCCTGCTGAACGCGGTCAGCACGCACCCGGCGATGGGTGCGTACCTCGGCAACGCCACCTCGTCGAAGTACTCCCCCAACGAGAACCAGGGCCGCGAGCTGCTCGAGCTGCACACCGTCGGGACGGCGGCCGGGTACACCGAGAACGACGTCAAGGCGTCGGCGCGGATCCTCACCGGCTGGAGCGTCGATCTCTGGGACACCTGGGTGCCGTCGTACCGGACCGACTGGCACTGGACCGGACCGGTCAAGGTTCTCGGGTTCACCCACCCGAACACCTCGACCGACGGCCGCGCGGTGACCAAGGCCTACCTCGACTACCTCGCCCGACACCCCGCCACGGCGCGCCGGATCGCCCGCAAGCTGGCCGTCCACTTCGTCTCGGACAACCCCAGCAACGCCCTGGTCCAGCACCTGGCGACGGTCTACCTCGCCAACAACACCGCGATCGCGCCGGTGCTCAAGGCCCTGATCGCCACCACCGAGTTCCGCTACGCCGGTGGCAGGAAGGTCCGTACCCCCGAGGAGGACATCATCGCGACCTACCGAGCCCTGGGGGTGGGCATCGCCCGCCCGACCCAGGACAACGCGGCCGCGAACGCCATGCTCTGGCAGTGCGACCAGATCGGGCTCACCCCGTTTGGCTGGACCCGGCCCGACGGACGCCCCGACACCGCCGACGCCTGGACGTCGGTGTCCCGGATGCTCGGCTCCTTCGACGTCCACTACTCGATGGCGGGCCGGTGGTGGCCCACCGTCGGAGCGACGTACAAGAGCCCGGCGGCCTGGCTGCCGCAGACCTCGCTGCGGTTCGACCGCTTCGTCGACCATCTGTCCCGCAGCATCCTGGGCCGGCCGGCGAGCGCGCTGATCCTCAAGGTCGCCAGCCAGGCAACCGGCTTCGGTGCCGCCGCGATCATCACCAAGGACCACGAGCTGATCAAGTGGCAGATGCCGCGCCTGCTCTCGGTCTTCCTCGACAGCCCCCAGCACCTGGCTCGGTGACCCGATGACCGAGAACACACCGACCTGCTGCCAGGAGTACGCCGCGAACACCGGGATGTCCCGCCGCAGCCTGCTGAAGTCCGGACTCGCCGCCGCGGGTGTCGGGGTCAGCACCTCGCTCTTCGGCAGCACCTTCCTGCAAGCCAGCTACGGGGCAACCCGGCAGGCCGGCAACGTGCTGGTGCTGCTGTCCCTGCGCGGAGCCTCCGACGGCCTCTCCCTGGTGGTGCCGCACACCGACCCGGCGTACTACGCCGCGCGCCCTGGCATCGCCATCCCGAAGGCGGCCCTGCTCGCTCAGGACGCGACCTTCGGCCTGCACCCGAAGCTGGCACCGCTGCTGCCGATGTGGGACGCCGGCAAGATCGCCGCCGTGCACGCCACCGGTCTGCCCGCACCGAACCGTTCCCACTTCGCGGCGATGGAGGAGCTCGAGGACGCCGATCCCGGTTCGAGCGCGCGCGTCGGCTGGATCAACCGGCTGATCGGCCAGGACACCTACACGCACCCGCTGCAAGCCATCGGGATGGGGATGTCGGTCCCGATCACTGCGCTGTACGGACCGCAGCGGACCGTCAGCGCCTACTCGGTCGACTCGCTGGCCCTGGCCGGGGACGACCAGTGGGACACCGCCCACCGCCGGCGCACCTCGATGAACACGATGTGGGCCGCGGCCGGTGGGGTCCTGGGCACCGGAGGCCGGACCGCACTGTCGGCGATCACCGACTTCGGCCCGGTCCGCAGCACCTCGACGACGCCCGCCAACGACGCCTCCTATCCCGACGGCGACCTCGGTCGCGCCCTCCAGGCAGCAGCCCGGATCGTCCGTGGCAACGTCGGCACCGACGTGATCGCCGTCGACCACGACGGCGGCTGGGACATGCACACCGGCCTGGGCACCCTCGACGACGGCTTGATGATCCGCTGCGCCGACGAGCTCGCCTCCGCACTGGCGGCGTTCTTCACCGACCTCGGCACCCTGGGCGACAAGGTCACCGTCGTGACGATCTCCGAGTTCGGCCGCCGGGTGCAGGAGAACGGCGACTTCGGGCTCGACCACGGCTACGGCAACGTGATGTTCCTGCTCGGGGCCGGCGTCAAGGGCGGTCACTACGGGACGATGCCGGCGCTGGAGAACAGCCTGGACGCCGACGTACCGGTCACCACCGACTACCGCAGCGTGCTCGCCGAGGTGGTCACCAAGCGCCTCAACGCGTCGTCCGCGGCGGTCTTCCCGGGGTTCACGCCCGAGACGATCGGCGCGATCCTGGTCTGACGCGTGTGCGGGCTCACGGACCCGTTCCGTCGCGCAAAACTGGAACTCGTTCTAGTCTGAGGTCCATGAGCCAGCCCCCGTTCGAGTACCGCACCGTCGACATGACCGACGAGGAGTTCGCTGCAGAGCAAGCCGTGTACGGCGGACTCACCGACGCCCTGCGGCGCCTCAACGAGGTCAGTCTTCGCACCACCGTCGACCACGCCACCATTGCCGAGACCACCCGAGCGGTCGAGGCCATCACCGCCCGGCTCGAGACCGAGATGATCCCCGCGAACTTCGGCGTCGTGGTCACCAACAACGGCCGGGTCCGCGGCTACGGCAACTCGGTGGTCGGCCTGCGGAACCCGATCGCGCCACCGCTGAGCATCGTGCAGGACCGGGTCAAGGGCGGTGCCAGCTCGGAGTTCTTCCTCAACGCGCTCTACGAAGGGCCTCCGGGAAAGGTGCACGGCGGGGTGCTCGCGCTCGTGCTCGACCAGATCTTCGGTGAGGCCGCGGCCGCGGGCGGGACTCCGGGCATGACCGGGACCCTGACGCTGCGCTACCGCAAGCCCACCGCGCTCGGTGCGTGCTCCGCGAGCGCCTGGGTCGACTCCAGCGCGGGGATCAAGACCATCGTCAAGGGCGAGCTCCGCGACGCCGACGGCGACGTCACCGTCGAGGCCGAGGGCCTGTTCATCCTGCCGCGCTGGGCCCGCGAGCAGCTCGCCGAGAGCGGCGAGACGCCGCCCCAGTACGAGTGAGGACGCCGCACGCTGCACCTCAACCAGCAGGGCAACGTCAGGCGGACTTGCCGCGGACGCCGGCGTCAGTGAGCCGAACCTCCTCGGCAGCGCGCTCCTCGAGGTCCTCGTGGCTCGGCGTCGCGCTCGGTGCGCTGACCAGCTCACCGGTGCCGCCGTCGAGACGGCTGATCGCCTCGCGGGCGAAGATCTGCTGCTCGGTGGCGGTCCGTTCGGAGCGCTCGTTACCGACGAAGGTGACCAACCAGTGCAGCAGCGCGGTCACCTGGTTCTTGAACCCGGTGATGTAGAAGAGGTGCACGGCCAGCCACATCAGCCAGGCGACGAAGCCGGTGATCCTGAGCTTGCCGACCGTCGCGACCGCGCTGAAGCGCGAGATCGTGGCCATGCTGCCCTTGTCGAAGTACTTGAACGCCGCCTGCGGCGCCTTGCCGCGGATCCGACCGCTGATCTCCCGCGCGGCGTACTGCGCACCCTGGATCGCGACCTGGGCGACGCCGGGCAGGTTGTCGAGCGCAATCATGTCGCCGACGACGAAGACCTCCGGGTGCCCCGGCAGCGTCAGGTCGGGGTTCACCGCGATCCGACCGGCCCGGTCCAGAGCAGCGCCGGTCTGCTCGGAGAGTGTCTTGCCCAACGGGCTCGCCTGGACACCGGCCGCCCAGACCTTGGTGACGGCCTCGATCCGGCGCCGGGTCCCGTCGCGTTCCTGGACCTCCAGCCCGCGCTCGTCGACGGCAACCACCATCGCGCCCAGCTGGACCTCGACCCCGATGGCGCCGAGCTTCTTCTGCGTCCAGGCTCCGAGCTTGGCACCGAACGGCGGGAGCACCTGAGGGGCCGCGTCGATCAGGATGACCCGGGCCTTGCGGGTGTTGATCGAGCGGAAGTCCCGCTTCAACGTCTTGTGGGCGAGCTCGGCGATCTGACCGGCCATCTCCACCCCGGTCGGACCGGCACCCACGACGACGAAGGTCAGCAGGTGGTCGACGTCCTGACCACGAGCAGCCATCACCTCGGCCAGCTCGAAAGCACCGAAGATCCGCCCCCGGAGCTCGAGGGCGTCGTCGATGCTCTTCATGCCCGGAGCGAACCGGGAGAAGTGGTCGTTGCCGAAGTAGGACTGGCCGGCGCCAGCGGCCACGATCAAGGAGTCGTAGGGAGTCACCAGCTCGCGACCCAGCACGTGCGACGTGACCGTCCGGGCGGCCAGGTCGATCCCGGTGACGTCACCGAGCAGGACCGTCGCGTTCTTCTGCCGGGCCAGCACCTCGCGGGTCGGAGGCGCGATCTCGCCCTCGGACAGGATCCCGGTAGCCACCTGGTAGAGCAGCGGCTGGAACAGGTGGTGGGTGGTCTTGGCGATCATCGTCACGTCGACCGCGGCACGGCGCAGGGCCTTCGTGCCGAAGAGCCCGCCGAAGCCGGATCCGACCACGACCACCCGGTGGCGCTGGTTGTCCGTCTTCTTAGCCATACCTCCATCCTCCCGGATCGGCCGTCAGGCCCACAATTTTCGGGACGTCTTCTCGGTCACACGGTTCGGGAATCCGGGCCGCCCGTGTGGTTTGATCGTCATGGAGGGATGGGCACCTTCTCGTGATTCACGTGCCCGCGAACGACGTCCCCGAACCCGGAGTCCGATCAGTGCCCTGGAACAAGCGAACCCTGGCCCTCCCGGCCAGTCCGCCGTCCGTGAGGCTGGCGCGCGACTGGGTGACCGGTGTTCTGGTCGACATCGGGCGGCCCGAGCTCGCCGAGAGTGCCCGGCTCGCGGTCTCCGAGCTGGTCACCAACGCGATCCTGCACGCGGAACCCCCGATGACCGTGCACGTCCGAGGCACGGTGGAGCACCCGCGGATCGAGGTCACCGACCAGTCCCTGGTGCCACCGCTGCAACGGCACTCGGCATCCGAGATCGACATCGAGGACGATCTCTCGTGGTCGACGGTCGGACGGGGCCTGGACCTGGTCGCCAGCTACGCCCTGCGCTGGGGCGCGGACATCGACGCCCGGGGCAGCGGGAAGGTCGTCTGGTTCGAGCCGGCCACCGAGCCGCAGGAGCGACCCGTGCCGGGCGCCCTCTTCGATCTCGACGAGGCACTGGACGAGCGTGGCGAGGTCCGGTTGGAGCAGGCCGACCTGGCCGAGGTCAGGCTCGACAACATGCCGGTCGAGCTCTTCGCCCACCTGCGTCGACACTTCAACGAGCTGGGCCGGGAGCTCAGGCTGCTGGCCCTCACCGATCCCGATCGCTACCCGCTGGCCGTGGAGTTCGCCGAGGTGTACCTGCAGGTCGAGCACGAGCGCCGGCACGTCGTCGGGCTGGAGGAGCTGGACGCGGCGATCCGCTCGGGCGTCGAGAGCGTCGACCTCACCTACCATTTGCCGCCCGGCGCCCCGGAGACGATGACCCGGCTCTCGAGGCTGCTGGACGAGATCTACGCGACCTTCGGGGACGAGCGCCTGCTGGCGGTACGACCCACGGCGGTCCTGCTGGACCTTCAGCACTGGTACCTCGGCGAGTTCACCCGGCAGGACGCGGGCGAGGAACCGCGTCCGTGGACGGGGCCGACGCGGTTCAGCCGTCGTCACGAGGCCTCGTGACGGCTCCCCCGCTGAAGGTGGCCCTGGCTGCCGCGGCCGCGGGCGGCGTTCTGGGGTCGCTGGCCCGGGCCGGTCTGACGGACTGGTTCCCGGTCGGGACCGGGTTCCCGACGACGGTGTTCGTGATCAACGTCGTCGGGAGCTCCCTGCTGGCCGGCGTCCCGGCACTGGCGGCTGTCCGCCGGACGCCCTGGTTGGGGGTCTTCCTCGGGACCGGTGTCCTGGGGGGCTTCACCACGATGTCAGCCGCTTCGACCGAGACCGTGGTCCTGCTCGAGAACGACCGACCGGGGGTCGCCCTGGCGTACGCCGGGGGAACCCTGCTCGCCGCGCTGGTTGCGGTGACGTTGGTGGACCGGTGGACGACCCCGGCCGAAAGGGCCGCGGCGGACGACGCGGAGGTGAACACGTGACCGCGCTCCTGGTCGCGGTGGGCGCGGCGGCAGGCGCACCGAGCCGGCTGCTCGCTGCCCGCCTCCTGGACGGTCGGACGCACTGGGGCACCCTGGTCGTCAACCTGGTCGGGTCCGCGGTGCTGGGCTGGCTGGTCGGGCACGGCGTCACCGGGCACCCGCTCGCTCTGGTCGGCACCGGCTTCTGCGGCGCCTTCACGACGTACTCGGCGGTCGCGGTCCAGGCCGTCAACCGCGGCGGCTGGCCAGGCCTGGCGTACGCGACCGGCACCGTGCTGGGCTGCCTGGGTGCGGCCTGGGCGGGCTACCTGCTGGGCGCCTGACGTCGCCAAGCGGGCCGTTCGGGTCAGCCCCAACCCCACGCGTGCAGCTGGTCGTCCTCGATGCCGAAGTGGTGAGCGATCTCGTGGACCACGGTGATCTCGATCTCCTCGGCCAATTCCTCGAGATCCAGGCACATCCGCAGCAACGGACCCCGGAACACGAAGACCTGGTCCGGTGCGTGGAAGGTGTACTCGCTGCCCCGCTCGGTCAGGGGCGTCCCGACGTAGAGACCGAGGAGGTCCGGCTCGTCAGCCGGAGGTTCGTCCTCGACCAGGACGACGACGTTGTCCATCAGCCGCGCCAGCCCGTCCGGGATCCTGTCCAGGGCGTCCGCCACCAGGTCGTCGAAGTCGGTCTCGGGTAGCTCCACGTCGTGAGCCTAGGGTGCGTGATCAGAGGGCGTTCACGGAGTCCTTGTCTTCGTGAAGCAATCCCTCACCCAGCGCCTGGTCGACGGCCTCGAGGAGATCGGGCGGTCGCTGTACCTCCAGGTCTTCACCGCCCCGAACGGCATCGCCCTGCTCGACTGGGTGCCCCAGGAGCACCGCGCACTCACCGTCTGGGTTCACGACGCCGGCGCCGACCTGCGGCTGGGTCGCTCCGTGCACGCCGTCCTGCCGATCGTCGACGCCGCGGGAGTGGACGCCCTGCTCGCGGTGCTGCGGCAAGCGCTGGTGGAGGGGAGCTGGTACGAGACCTACGTGGTCGACGAGGCCAGCGGCGAGGCCACCGCGTTGAGCTGGCGAGTGGGCTCCGGCGCCGGCGCTCTGCGCAGCGGACCAGGATCAGCCCGACCTGCGGCCGACAGTCCGCGGGTACGCCGTCCCGGGGTCCGCTGGGGCCCCACCGAAGCACCTCCCGACCAGGATTTGGCCGACCCCTGGGGCGGCCCTATGCTTGACCGGTTCGGAAACGCCGCGGCGGGACCGGACGAGGCCCCCATCGTCTAGTGGCCTAGGACGTCGCCCTTTCACGGCGGTAGCACGGGTTCGAATCCCGTTGGGGGTGCGATTGTGAGTGTGGCCGTTGGATGCGTTAGCATTCCCTGCGCTTCGAAAGTTTCACAATCCGAAGCACAGCACCAGGCCCCGTAGCGCAGTTGGTTAGCGCGCCGCCCTGTCACGGCGGAGGCCGCGGGTTCGAGTCCCGTCGGGGTCGCAAGAGAAGAACGAAGCCCGGACCACCAGGTCCGGGCTTCGTTGCTTCTCCGGCCCCGGGGTCGGCTCAGGGACATACCCGATGGCGTGACGGGCCCCGTGTTGGCATGGTGGACACCATGAGCTTCCGCAGCGCCACCTCGTCCACCCCTGAACCTGCCGCTGCCACCATCGCCGCGAGCGCGATCGGACTGACCAAGGTCTACGGCTCCGGCGCTTCGGAGGTGCGCGCCCTCGACGGCGTCACCCTGGACCTGCACGCCGGCGAGTTCACCGCGATCATGGGGCCCTCGGGCTCCGGCAAGTCGACGCTGATGCACTGCCTCGCCGCGCTCGACACCCCGACCTCGGGGCAGGTCCTGGTCGGCGGCACCGACGTCGGGCGCCTCAACGACAACGACCTGACCGTGCTGCGGCGTACCCGGATCGGGTTCGTCTTCCAGGCGTTCAACCTGATCCCCACGCTGACCGCCGAGGAGAACATCCTGCTGCCGCTGTCCCTGGCCGGCAGCACACCGGACCAGCAGTGGTTCGACACGGTGATCGAGACGATCGGACTGCGCAGCCGGCTGGGGCACCGTCCCAGCGAGATGTCCGGGGGCCAGCAGCAACGGGTCGCCTGCGCCCGAGCTCTGGTCAGCAAGCCGTCGATCATCTTCGCCGACGAACCCACCGGAAACCTCGACTCGGTCTCCGGGGCCGAGGTGCTCGCGTTCCTGCGCCGGTCGGTCGACGAGTTCGGGCAGACCATCGTGATGGTCACCCATGACGCCGTCGCCGCCTCGCACTGCGACCGGGTCGTCTTCCTCGCCGACGGAGCGGTCGTCGACGAGCTGAGCCACCCGAGCCGCGAAGAGATCCTCGAGCACATCACCGTGCTCCAGGCCGAGGTGACCGCGCGAGCCGCCCAGCGTCACAGCGCTGACGGCGTCCTCGACGCCGGGTCGGGGGCCTGAGCCTTGTTCAAGCTGATCCTGCGCAACATCGGGGCGCGCAAGATGCGCCTGGCGATGAGCGCCCTCGCGATCGTCCTCGGTGTCGCGTTCCTCTCCGGCGTCCTGGTCTTCTCCAACGGCCTGAGCAAGACCTTCGACGGCATCATCCAGGGCACCACGCCCGACGGGGTCGTGCGCGTCGAGGGGGCCGATTCCTTCTCCGCCGGCGGGGCCGGAACGTCCGCAGCGACGCTGCCGCCCTCGGTGATCGCGAAGCTGAACGCCCTACCCGAGGTGGAGATCGCCGAGGGCAACGTCGACGGCTACGGGATGTACGTCGTGGACTCCGACGGCGACCTCCTCGGCGGCACCGGAGCCCCGACTCTGGCCTTCAACCGGACCGACGCGCCCAACATGGACGGCGGGAAGATCCTGGCGCTGCTCGACGGGCGGTGGGGCCAGGGAGCCGACGAGATCGTCCTCGACGAGGGTTCCGCGGAGAAGGCCGGCTACCGGATCGGCGACACCGTGAAGCTGCTCTCCCCGGCCGGACAGGTGGAGCGCTCGGCCACCCTGGTCGGCACCGCCGAGTTCAACCAGGGCGGTACGGCGGGCGCGACCCTGATCATCTTCGACACCCCCGGTGCCCAGGAGGTCTTCCTGGGCGGCCGGGACGCGTTCACCACGGTCGGCCTGACCGCCGCCGACGGGGTCTCGCAGGCAGCGCTGGTCGCGGCCGCCCAGACCGTCCTCCCGGACGGCTTCGAGGCAGTCACCGGCGACGCCGTGGTGAAGGAGTCCCAGGACTCGACCGCGGCGTTCCTCGACGTCATCAAGACCTTCCTGCTGGTCTTCGCCCTGATCGCGGTGATCGTGGGCGCCTTCATCATCGTCAACACCTTCTCGATCCTGGTCGCCCAGCGCACCCGTGAGTCGGCCCTGCTGCGGGCCCTCGGTGCGAGCCGCCGCCAGGTCACCCGTTCGATCCTGGCCGAGGCGTTCGTGATGGCGGTGCTCGCGACCACGGTCGGGATCGCACTGGGATGGGCGCTCGCCCGGGGGCTGGCCGCGATGTTCGGGAGCGTCGGTCTCGACATCGAGGGCACCTTCCTGACGCTCTCGACCTCGACGATCCTCACCAGCTACGCCGTCGGCGTCCTGGTGACCCTCGTCGCCGCCCTGATGCCCGCGCGCCGCGCCGGCAAGGTCTCGCCGATCGCGGCGATGCGCGCCGACGACGTCCCCACCAAGGGGTCGTTGCGCCGACGTACGGTGATCGGCTCGGCCGTGCTGGTCATCGCCGCGACTGCCGCCGTCGCCGGTCTCGCTGACGTGGGCGGGTTGCCAGCCGCCGCGTGGATCGGGGTCGGAGCGTTCACGTCCCTGCTGACCGTCGCCGTGCTCAGCCCGGTGATCGGCCTCCCGGTCCTGCTGGTCTGCCGCAGCATCTTCGGGCGCCTGTTCGGGCCCTCGGGACGGCTCGCCGGCGAGAACGCGATGCGCGACCCCCGGCGTACCGGGGCCACGGCCTCGGCACTGATGATCGGGCTCGCGCTGGTCTCCACCATCGCGGTGATGGCCGGATCGATGAAGGCCTCGATCGACAAGGTCGTCGACGACGAGTTCGCGCCGGACTTCATCGCCCAGTCGGTGACCTTCGCACCGTTCTCCACGACGGTCGGCGACCAGATGACCAAGGTCCCCGGGGTGCAGACGGTGAGCCGCCAGCAGATGCTGAGCGTCAAGATCGACGACGAGACGGACAGCGAGCTGATCGGCGCCTCCGACGCGAACTTCGACGACGTCTCCCGGCTCAAGGCGGCTGCCGGCTCGGTCGACTTCGGCGCGGGCAAGGCGGTCGTGACCCAGGAACGTGCCGACAAGGAGGGCTGGAAGGTCGGGGACGTCCTGACGTTCTCCTTCCCGGCCGGGAAGAAGATCACGTTGCCCGTCGGCGGCATCATCACCGAGAGCGTGGTGGCCTTCGAGGTGAACGTCCCGATCGAGGTCGTCGCCGAGGCCGGCATCCAGCGGCAGGACAACTTCCTGAGCATCACGCTGACCGACGGCGCCGATCCGGGCACCGTCCAGACCGCGCTCGACGCGGTGACCAAACCGATCCCACTGGTCGAGGTCAACGACAAGGAGGGCTTCGCCGAGTCCGTCCGCGGCCAGGTCAACCAGCTGCTCTACATGATCTACGGGCTGCTGGCCCTGGCGATCATCATCGCCGTGATCGGCATCGTGAACACCCTGGGGCTCTCGGTGCTCGAACGCACTCGGGAGATCGGACTGCTCCGGGCGATCGGCATGAACCGGCGCCAGCTCCGCCGCACGATCACCCTGGAGTCGGTCGCGATCGCCGTCCTGGGAGCGGTGCTCGGCATGGCGCTCGGGCTGATCTACGGCGTGCTGCTGCAGCGGGTCCTCGAGGAGGACCTCCGGGTGCTGTTCATCCCGTTCGGCCAGCTGGCGGTCTTCGGGGTGATCGCGGTCGTCGTCGGGGTGCTGGCTGCCGTGATCCCGGCAGCGCGTGCGTCGCGGTTGAACGTGCTGGACGCGATCTCGACGGAGTAGCCGCAGGTTCGCGCTTCGTTGCTCTCCTAGCTCGACAGCATCCAGAGCAGCGCCGTCAGGTTGGCCAGCCCGATGACCAGCGGGCCGACGGTCCTGGCACGGTCCCCGGTCCGGGCCCCGATGCCGCCGTCGAGGAGCTGGACCATCACCATCAGCAGCGCGATGGCCGCGACGAAGCCCTGGGAGTCGCTGAACAGCGCGCTGGTGGCAACCAGGGCCAGCGCGATGCTGCGTGCCTGCGCGTAGGCCGACGCCACCCTGACCTCGGCGGTCGAAGCCGCCCGCTGGTCGACGATGGCGTAGCCGAAGCTGACGTAGGCGCTGACGACGGTCAGGGCGGCACAGACCCAGGAGGCGGAGCTCATGAGACGACCCTAGTGCGGGTAGCGTCAGTGCCGGTCCCGGGTCTGACTAGCCACCTTCGCAGCCACGCCGTCCTACCTGGCCACGAACCCGCTGCGTCGGCGCTGAGTCCTCAGAGCACGATCAGCGGGATCGCCGTGCGGTGCTCGAACTCGAAGGCAGCACCCGTGCTGAACCGGGTCACCGCGACCTCACCAGCCTCGGCAGCGGCGTCCGCACGCCGTACGACGCGCAGGGTCCACTCCTGCTCGGTGCCGGAGACCTCGACGTCCAGGTAGGGGTCGACGGCCCGCACCAGCGCCTGCAACGGGGTGACCCGCTCGGGGCCGACCAGGGTGATCCAGGAACCGTCCTCGTGCGCTGGCCCCGGTGAGACCTGGACGAGACCGTCCGTGACCGACGCGGTCACGTACGCCGCCGGGTTCAGCAACGGGTGCAGCTCCAGGACCCGCAGCGCGCCCGCCTCGTCCGCGGGCAGGCCGAGGGCCTTGCGGATCCGATCGGCCGCGATCCCGGCGATACCGGTCAGCTGCTTGGTGGCGATCTCCACGAACTGGTCGGTCTCGGTACGCCGGTCGATCGCCCGCAGGAAGCTCAGGTTCAGCAGGTGCATCTGCAGGCAGACCTCGTCGGCGATCCGGACCAGGGCCGAGTGCGAGAACTCCGCGAAGTCCAGGTCGGCCAGAACCTCGCCGGAGTAGTCGGATCGACCCTCCTGCGAGGTGTCGATCGGCGCGAGCCCGGTGAGCGCAGCCTTCGAGCCGCGCAGCGCCGTGCAGTCCGCGGACTCCGAGACCTCGGGGTAGGCCTCGTCGATGATCACGGTCCAGGCGCAGTGCGGGTTGCGATCAGCCGGCATCCTCGGCGGCCGGTGGATCGGCCGGATCTGCGCCTTCGGGTTGGTCGCCACCGCCGTGGCGTCGAAGGTCGGGTCCTCGATGTCGTGGCACATCGACCGGACGTACTCGGGACCCATCGGCTCCACGTCCATCAGCGCGCCGCAGTGGTCGAGGTGGAACTCGCCGTTCCAGCGGTCGTGGATCGTGTACCGGAAGTCCATGAACTGCGGCGGAGCACCGATGTCGAGCTGGAGGCCCTTGAAGATCGTGACGATGTCGTTGCCCTGGTAGCCCAGCGCCTGCTGCATCCGCAGGGTGTAGATCGGACTGGCGCCCATCCACTCCTCGATCGCGACCTGGGCCATCCCCTCGCGGCCGAACGCGCTGATGCACCAGGCCATCCCGGACCGGTCGATCAGCTGACCGATCAGGAGCAGCTCGGGGACCAGGGTGGCGAGCTCGTCGCGGGTGAGCGACTCGTAGCGACTGGCCGTTGTCACCGCGGTCACCGCGGGGTCACCGTCACCGGCAACGAGGCGTACCCGCGCACGTTGGCAGAGTAGAACCGCTGCGCCTCGTCGTACTTCGGCTCGATCGAGGAGCACTGCTCGATCAGCTGCCTCAGTGCGATGGTGGCCTCCAGCCGGGCCAGGTTCGCGCCCAGGCAGAAGTGCCGGCCACCGCCGAAGGCGATGTGCTTGGCCAGCTCGCCCTTGTCACGGTGCAGGTTGAACTCCTCGGCGTCGGTGAAGACGTCGGTGTCGTGGTTGGCCGCGCCGATGTTGAACAGGATCTGGGAGCCGGCGGGGCAGGTGACGTCGCCGATGGTGACGTCGGCGATGGTCTGCCGGGCGAGCAGCTGGCTGGAGGCCTCGAAGCGCAGCGTCTCCTCGATCCAGGGCCCGACCAGCTCGGGGTCCGCGAAGACCGCGGCCCGCTGCTCGGGGTGCCGGCTGATGCTGGCCACGGCGTTGCCGAGCAGCTTGGTGGTGGTCTCGTTGCCGGCGACGACCATCAGGAACAGGAAGGCGGTGAGCTCGCCGTCGCTCATCCGGTCGCCCTCGTCCTCGGCCAGCATCAGCGCGGTGACCAGGTCGTCCTGGGGGGTCGCCTTGCGGGTCGCCAGGAGCTTGCTGAAGTAGCCGAAGAGCTCCATCGAGGCGTCCATCCCGGCCTGCGGGACGTCCCGCAGGCCGTCCTCGCGCAGCACCAGCAGGTCGGCGAGCCGACGTACCTCGTCGCGGTCCTCGGCCGGCACACCGAGCATCTCGGAGATGACGTCCATCGGGAACTTGCCGGCGAAGTCCTTGATCCAGTCGAACTCCGGGCCCAGCGCCAGCGCCCGGTCCAGGTATTCCTGGCTGATCTTCGCGATCCGCGGCTCCATCTCCGCGACTCGCTTCGGCGTGAAGCCGCGGGAGACCAGCTTGCGCAGCCGGGTCTGCTGCGGCGGGTCCATGCCGAGGAACGACATCACGATGTGGGCGTTCGGGTTCCACGCGGACTTGTCGAGCGTGACGCCCATCTTGTTGGAGTACACGTCGTCGACCCGGAACGCCTCCCGGACGTCGGAGTGCCGGGAGATCACCCAGAAGTCGTGCTCCTCGTTGTGGTACAGCGGAGCCTCGTTACGCAGCCGGGCGTACGTCGGGTACGGGTCGTCCTGCAACGCGTGGTCGTAGTGGTCGAAATTCAGCGGGCACGTCGCCGGCGCCCCGGGAGTCGTCTCGGTGGACATCAGTGGCCTTCCATGATCACGGCGACGACGTCGTCGAGCCGCTGGGAGAGTTCTTCGTAGGTCATCAGGCCCATCCCGGCCTGGAGCAGCGCCCCGGCGAAGGCCAGGGTCAGCGCCTCGACGACCCGTGGGTCCGAGGGTTCGCCGATGGCCTCGCGGAACCGGTTCACGAACTCGGCCCCGATCACCAGCCGGAGCCGCTCGACCTCGGGGTCGGTACCGAGCAGGGCGATGTTCGCAGCCGTCGCCAGGTGCGGCGACCGGCCGAGCATCGCGGACATGTGGCGGGTGACCACCCGGATCCGGTCGACAGCGGTGTCGCCCTCGGGCTCGGGGCCGGGCTCGGTGACGATCCGCCGCCAGAACAGCTCCGCGAAGAGGTGGTTCTTGCTGGCCAGGTAGGTGTACGCCGTCGCCGGAGACACCCCGGCGCGCTGGGCCACCATCCGGATGGTGAGCGCCTCCGGTCCGACCTCCTCGAGCTCGGCCTCACCGGCAAGCAGGAGCTTGTCCACGGTCTCGGCCTGACGCGGGTTCAGGCCGAGGCGCAGGTGCGAGGTGACCGGCCCAGCCGGCTCGGTGGCCACGGTTACTTCTCCCCCTGTGCGGCCTTGGCACGGGCACGCTCCGCCTTGGCGATGGTCTCCTCGACCAGGGCGTTCAGCCGCGCGCCGATCGGCCACCCGGCGTAGTGGCACAGCAGGATCACGACCTCGCGGAGCGCGGCGTCGTCGAGCTCGCCCGCGGCGTACGCGGCGGGGATCTGGATGCCGAGCACGTCCTGGGCGCCCTGCCCGGCGAGCATCCCGATCAGGATCAACCGGCGGTCCCGGTCGGAGAGACCGGGGCGCTGCCAGATGTCACCGAACAGGTGGTCGGCGGTGTAGCGGAAGAAGTCGCCTTCCATGTCGTTCATCTCGAAGCCGTAGACCTGCTCCATCTTCTCCAGGCCCTTGCGGCGGACCTCGGGGAGGTCGTCGAACTTGCCCATCACTGCTCCTTCGAGGTCGACTGCTGAGGCAGGCCGAGCGCGGCTGCCAGGTGGTCCTTCGCGAAGTGCGCCATCGGCACGTCGACCCCGAGCCGGTCGGCGAGCTCGATCGCGTGGCCGAGATCCTTGGCCCCCAGGGCGTGCACGTGCTCGAAGATCGAGAGCCAGAAGTCGCCCGGGGCGATCTCCTTGGCCGTGTCCCGGAGCATGATCGCTCCGGGTCCTCCGGTGATCGAGTCGGTGTGCCGGACGATCCGCCCGAGCGCCGACAGGTCGATCCCGGCCGCCTCGGCCAGGCGCAGGGCCTCGCCGGTCGCGGTGAAGGAGACGAAGTGCAGCAGGTTCCGGGCGAGCTTGGCCGCGGTGCCGTTCCCGATCGGGCCGCAGTGCACGACCTCGGTCCCCATCAGGGCCAGCGGTCCCCCGGCGGCAGCGAACGCTGTCTCGGTCCCGCCGACCATGATGGCCAGCGTTCCTTCCGCGGCACCCATCGGTCCGCCGGAGACCGGGGCGTCGACGACCAGCAGGTCGTTGCGTCCCCCGAGGTCCTCCAACCGCGGCGGCAGGTCCGGCGAGATCGTCGAGTGCACCGCCACGACGGTGCCGGGCTTCGCAGCGCCGAGGATCTCCCCCATCACGTCGCGTACCTGCTCGTCGGTGTTGACCATCACCGAGATGTAGCCGCACTCGGCCGCCAGCTCGCCGACCGACGACGCGACCCGGGCGCCCGCCTTCTCGGCCTCGGCGAGCGGTTCGGGCGCGAGGTCGAAGACGGTCAGCCCGCCCTCCCACGCGGCGAGGCGGAGGGCCATCGGCTTGCCGATGTTGCCCAGCCCGATGAATCCAGCCCGGACCGTCATGCGCGGAAGACCTGCCCGCCGTCGACGTCGAGGATCTGGGCGGTGACCCAGGACGACTCGTCGGACAGCAGGAACAGGCAGGCGCCGACCATGTCCTCGGGCTGGCCGATCCGCTTGATCGCGAGGCTGTTCTTCACGATGTCGTGCGCGGCCTGGCCGGCCTGGGTGCGGGTGGCAGCAGTGTCGACCGGTCCTGGGGCGATCGCGTTGACCCGGATGCCCTGGCCGCCGAGCTCGTGGGCCAGCTGCTGGGTGAGGCTGTTGGTGGCAGCCTTCGCCAGACCGTAGAAGCCCGAGTACAGCCAGGCAGCGGTCGAGGACTGGTTGACGATCGCTCCACCGCCGCGCTTGGCCATGTGGCCGTAGACCGCACGGGTGACGACCAGCGAGCCGTCCATGTTCACGCTCATGAACTTCTTGTAGTACTCCCAGTCGACGCTGATCAGCAGGTCGAACGCCATGTCGCCGTAGATGGCGGCGTTGTTGACCAGCAGGTCGATGCCACCGAAGGCCTCGACGGTCGCCGCGGCCATCGCCTGCGCGGAGGCCTCGTCGGAGACGTCGGTGCGGACGAAGATCGCCGTGCCTCCGGCGGCCTCGATCGCGGCCACGACCTGCTGGCCGGACTCCTCGTTGAGGTCGGCGACGACGACCGAGGCGCCCTCGGCGGCGAGCGCCTTGGCGTAGGCCTCGCCGATGCCCTGGGCTGCGCCGGTGACGATGGCGACCTTGTTGGTGAAACGCATGTTCTTCTCTTCTCAGTTCGTGGATGGTGGTTGAGGTGCGAGCGCAGCGAGCCTCGAAACCTCAGGCGGGTTCGGCGATGGTCTTGGTCTCCAGGTACTCCTCGAACCCGGCGACGCCCATCTCGCGCCCGATGCCGGACTGCTTGTAACCGCCGAAGGGAGCGTCCGGGCTGAACCAGACTCCCCCGTTGACGGCCAGCGTGCCGGTGCGGATCCGGGTGGCAACGGCCTTGGCTCGCGCCAGGTCACCGGAGTCGACCGACCCGGAGAGCCCGTACGCCGAGTCGTTGGCGATCCGGACCGCATCGTCGTCTCCGTCGTGCGGGATGACCACGAGCACCGGCCCGAAGATCTCCTCCTGCGCGAGCCGCGAGGAGTTGTCCAGCCCGGCGACAACGGTCGGCTCGATCCAGTAGCCGGCCTGGTCAATGACCTTGCCACCGGTGGCGAAGGTGCCGCCTTCCTCGATCGCGAGCTTGAGGTAGTCGGCGACCCGGTCCCGCTGGACCGCCGAGATCACCGGACCGCAGATGGTGCCGGGGTCGGTCGGGTCCTTCGCGCCGATGGACTCCATCGTGGCGGCGGCGACCTGGACGGCCTCGTCGTACTTCGCGCGCGGCACCACCAGGCGGGTGGTGATCGCACAGCCCTGACCGGCGTGGATGCAGGCGGCGAAGGCGGTGGCCCCGGCGACCGACGCGACGTCTGCGTCGTCGAGCGCGATCGCGGCGGACTTGCCGCCGAGCTCGAGGAAGACCTTCTTCAGGGTCGGCGCCGCAGCCGCCATGATCGCCCGTCCGGTGTTGGTCGAGCCGGTGAACGACACCATGTCGATCCGCGGGTCGGTGGTCAGCACCGCAGCGACCTCGTTGGACAGCGGCGTGACCACGTTGAAGACGCCCGCCGGGATGTCGGTGTGCTCGGCCACCAGGCGACCGAGCTCGGCAGCCAACCAGGGCGTGTCGGGCGCCGGCTTCAGGACGACGGTGCAGCCTGCTGCCAGCGCGGGCGCCACCTTCGCCAGGTTGATCTGGGTCGGCACGTTCCACGGGGTGATCGCGGCGACGACGCCGACCGGCTCTCGGCGTACGGTCCGTCGGCTCGGGATCCCCATCGGCGAGGCGACCCCGAGGTCGGTCTCCCAGGCGTAGGCCTCGGCGGTGTCCGCGACGAAGGTCAGGCCGTCGACCGGCCCGTCGAAGCCCGCGGCCCCGATCATGAAGCCGGGCATCCCGACCTCGGCCGTGGTCAGCGCCCTGAAGTCGTCGGCGTTGTCGTAGAGCGCCTTCTGGAGCTGACGGATGCAGCGGACCCGGAGCTCGTGATCGGTCGACCAGTCGGACTCGTCGAAGGCACGCCGGGCCGCCGCGATGGCGGCCTCGACGTCAGCGGCGGTGCCGTTGGGCGCCTGGCCGATCTCGGCACCGGTGGCCGGGTTGAGGATCGGGAAGGTCGCGCCGTCGCTGGCCGGGACCAGCTTGCCGTCGATCAGCTGACGGGGAGCGGGAGTGTTCAGGGTGCTCACTTCGTGACCTCCGTCGGTGCCTGCGTCAAGTACTGCCCGGCCTCGACCGGGGGCGGCCAGACCGGCGAGGGGATGTCCTCGTACTTGTAGTGCCCCGGCACGCCGAGCCCGCTGACCGACATCCGCTTGAGCAACGTCTCCGGGGCCTTGTTGGCCTTGATGATCTCCAGGAAGGTGTGCGCGGTCGACGGCATGTCGAACCAGTCGCGCTGCCAGGCGAACTTGAGCAGACCCTCGTCGGGACCGGACGTCTGCCGCTCGATGCCGAACCAGGAGCCACCGATGCCGAGGATCTCGAACTCCTTGCCGGCGTCGTCGAGGATGCCGGACTTCTGCTTCCAGAAACCGACGACCATGCCCTTCTGGTCGTCGATCAGCGAGGCCTGGTAGTCGTAGTGCCAGCCGTCGAGGCCGTCCATCTCGATGCCGATCGCCCAGTCCCGGATCTGGTCGCGACCGACGGCCATGAAGTGCTCGTCGGGGGCGTACATCCAGCCGTACGTCGCATCGACGGCGTAGTGCTCGGCCATGATCCGCCAGTCGCCGATCCGCTCGGCCTCCCGGTTGACCTCGAGCCAGGACTCCCAGAACTCCTCGAGCTCGGCGCGGGTGTAATCAGGCATGGGTATCTCGTCTCTCTCGGGTGAGTTCAGGCGTCGACCAGCGACAGTGCCATCGCTGGGCAGTACTTGATCGCGGCGGTGACTTCGTCGCGCAGGTCCTCGGACGGTTCTTCGTCGAGCACGACGACCTTGTCCTCGGCGTCGTTGAGACCGAAGACGGTCGGCGCCTCGAACTGGCACATCTGGTGTCCCTGGCACAGCTCCAGGTCGGCTACGACCTTCATCAGCGGACCCGCTTGCGGTAGCGGACCTTCGCCGGGCTGGCGAGCTGGATCACCATCTTGGAGGTGTCGTCGCAGTAGGACTCCGACGGCTGCGTCATCTCGAAGGTGTAGTCGCGCAGGATCACCGAGAAGATCGCCTTGAGCTGCATCATCGCGAAGGCGTTGCCCACGCAGCGGTGCTTGCCGGCGCCGAACGGGATCCAGGTCCAGCGGTTCTGCAGGTCGGCCTGGTTCGGGTCGAGGTAGCGACCCGGGTCGAACGCGTCCGGGTCCGGGAAGTCCTCGGCGATCCGGTTCGAGACCCGCGGGCTGGCCCCGACCATGGTGCCGGCCGGGAGCAGGTGACCGCCGATCTCGAAGTCCTCCTGGGCGACCCGGAGCAGCAGGATCAGCGGCGGGTGCAACCGCAGCGTCTCCTTGAGCGTCGCCTCCAGGTTCGGGATGCTGCGCAGCGCCTGGAAGGACACCTCGCTGCCGTCGGCGTAGAGCTCGTCCAGCTCGGCGACGATGGTGGCCATCGCGTCCGGGTTGCGGAGCAGCTCGATCAGCGTCCAGGCCGCGGTGCCCGAGGAGGTGTGGTGCCCGGCGAACATCATCGAGATGAACATCCCGGTGATCTGGTCGGTGGTGAAGTGGTCGCTCCCGTCGGGAGCCTTCAGCGAGATCAGCACGTCGAGCAGGTCGCGCTCCTCGCGGGGGACCTTGCCGCGGGCGTGCCGCTTGTCGATGATCGCCTGCACCAGGTCGACCAGCTTGAGCCGGGCCGCGTCGCGGATCTCGAACGACTCCACGCCCTTCATGTACGGGTCGACGTACGCCAGCGCATCGGTCCCGCGCTCGAGCTCGTGGTAGTACTCGGCGAACCTGCCGTCGAGCTCGGAGCGGAACGGCATCCCGATCAGGCACGCGGACGTCGTGTAGATGGTCAGCTCGGCGAAGAACGCCAGCAGGTCGATCTCACCGCTCTCGCCCCACTGCGCGACCATCTGGTTGATCTCGTTCTCGATGGTCGCGGCATGGCCGCGCATCATCTCGCCCTTGAGCGCCTGGTTCTTCAGACCTTCCGAGCGCTGCTCCGGCGTGGTGTCGAAGACGACGCCCTTGCCGAAGATCGGCGTCATGAACGGGTACGCCGCGGCCTGGTCGAGGATCGAGTCCGGAGCCCGGAAGAACGCCTCGTTGGCCTCGGCACCAGTGACCAGGACGACGTCGCGGTCGGCGAGCCGGAAGCGACCGATGTCGCCGCACTCGTCGCGGACCCGGTGCAGCAGGTCGATCGGGTCGTCGCGCAGGTCCTCGAGATGCCCGTGCGCGTCCTCGGGGAAACGCCGGGAGACTTCCTTGATGCCTTCGACTCCAGCCCCTTCGATCGGGCTCTGCGTGATGGTCACTTCGACTCCAGGGGGGCTTCGGGGTTCACTTCGATCAGGTTCAGGTGCACGCCGCGCGGCGCGCTGACGACGGTCTCGATCGCGTTGGCGAGTGCCGTGGGCTTGAGGAAGTGCGAGTGCCGGGCGAGACCGAACTTGATCCAACCGGTGAGCACGTCGGCCGCGGCCTCGTCGGCCCAGTCGGTGCCCATCTCGCTCCAGGTCGGGCCGGGCCGGACGATCGAGACTCGAATACCGGAGCCCTCGAGCTCCATCTGCATCGCGTGCGCCATCCCTTCGAGCCCCCACTTGCCGGCGGCGTACGACGACATGAACGGACGCGCCCGAACTGCGACGTCGGAGCTGACGAAGAGCACGTCACCGCGCTGTCGCTCCAGCATCCCGGGGACGAAGGCCCGGACGAGGCGGTGGGCGCCGAGCAGGTTCAGGTCGATCTCGGCAGCGAAGCGCTCGGTCTCGACCTCGTGGATGATCCCCGGCGAGACGTGGCCGGCGTTCGAGACCAGCACCTCGACAGGACCGAGGTCGTCCTCGACCGACTTGGCAAAGGCGTCGACCGAGGCCTGGTCGGTGACGTCGAGCGGGTGGGCGACCGCTTCGCCGCCGGCGGCCTTGATCTGGTCGACGATCTCGGCGCACTTGTCGACGCGCCGGGCACCCAGCGCCACCGGGAACCCCGCCGCGGCAAGGGTCAGTGCTGTCGTGGCACCGATCCCGGAGGAGGCGCCGGTGACGACGGCCGGGCGGCGGTCGGGGTGGACGGGCTTGGGCATCAGGCGAGAACCTTACTGGACACTTGATCGGACAGGTGTCCAGTTCTACTCCAATGGCTGTCCACCCGCAAGCCCTCCCGCAAGTTTTCGCAAACCAACACGCCCCCTCCACTTCTTGGCGATGCCTCATTAAGGCCGCGGATAGAACCTGACCCCATGAGGTCGATACTCGTGGCCGTAGTGCGGGTCATGAATTCGGCGATGGTGGAAGTGGCAGACCGGCACCGCATCCTCGAGATTGGTCTCGCCGCCGACGCTCCAGGGATCTCGGTGGTGGAGCTCGGCCCACGCAAGCGGACGATCGCACCCCTCCGCGGCACAGGTTTGGTACGTGAGCCCGACGGCCACCCGTTGAGCTTCGCTGAACAACCTGGACGACCGTCCGAGGTCGAGCGGTACGGACCTTCCGCCAAGTACTGCGGGAATGACACCGGCATTGCAGAGCAGTCGCCGCGCCTCGCCAGCGCTGATCTCAGCGCCGGTGTCGAGCCCTGCAACCTTCATCGAGCCGCGCAGCGACTCCTCGGTCATCGTGACCACGATCGTGGCTGCGGTCTTGGGTGACAGGTGGTCGACCGGCAGCTTCTCCAGGAGCTCACAGAAGGCCTCACCGCGAGCCCGATCCCAGTCCTTGCGCAAGCCGACGTTGTCACCCACCTGCGCCCGCGATGCGCCGAGCCGACCACGACGCGGAGCGCTGATCGTCTGCAGCACCTTGCGCAACAGGTGCCCCTGCAAGGTCGGCACCGTGAAGTGCCCGCTCACGGTGCCGTCGTCGTTGTCGTGCATCGTCAGTCGCGTCTTGGCCCACGCCGCAGTCTCTTCATCGACCACGAGAGAGTTCTCCTGGGCATCGACGGCGGCAGGGTCAGGCTCGATCGCCGCCAGGGCACGTCGGGCCCGTCGTCGCAGCAGCTGAGGCGAGAGCGAGCCAGCCTCCACTATGAGCGTCTGCTCGACCAGCGCTCGCTGCACCGCCGTGGCGCTGGCTGGTAGCTGCGCCGTGGCCCGGACGATCACCTCAGCATGCTCGACGGACAGCTCGCCAGCAGTCAGCGCCTCCTGGGTCGCAGCACGCTCCTCAAGGCCCACCGCCAGACGTGCGTGCCGCGACGTGACAGCAGGGTCAGCATGCGTCGCCGCCGCTGCCCACTGGCCGACGTTTGCCTTACCTGAAGCGACTGCCGCTCGGGAGCGCTCCGCCTCGGCCAGAATTCTGAGCTTGAAGGCGGCCAGCATCGCCTCCATCCGCGCGAGCCGTCGAACCATGGCCTCCAACCCGCCTGCGGCGATCCCGGCGAGATCAACCTGGCTGAGATCTCCGAGGCAGACCTCGGCAGCATCCACCGGGGTGGTCACCAGCTCGGAGGTCAACGTCATGAGTCCATCCTTGATCGAACATATGTTCGAGTCAAACGTTAATCCACAGGCTCTGCGCCGCCTTCGTAGCCCAGCTCTGCAGGCTGCGCTCCCTCACCGGGCCGTCCCGATTCGGCGCCCCGTTTCGATGCCGGTATGCTTCTGCGCTGTTGGCCAGGTAGCTCAGTTGGTACGAGCGTCCGACTGAAAATCGGAAGGTCGGCGGTTCGACCCCGCCCCTGGCCACCACCCCGCAGGTCGATGACCTGCAGCAAGACCCCCGTCGGAGTCCGGCGGGGGTCTTTGCGTTTCGGGCCTAGCTGCAATTTTGGTTGCAGTTTGATCTGGCGAGGTCCTTCTGCATGGTCGACCCGACAGGCCCCGTAGGTAGCTCAACCCGCCCAGATTGACGCGCTCTTTCTCGGAGGCTGAATGCTCAAGACCTGCATGGGATCGCGCGTCTCATTCGCGGCTAGATCTCGCGTCTAGTTGGCCGCGTAGGGCTGGTGCCCTACGCTCCGGACCTGACACATCCACACGGGGCTCAGAGCAAGGCAGGCAGCGATGAAGTCACTGGGTCTTGACCTTGGTGAGCTCGCCAAGAGGTTCTCCGAGCAAGCGGTCGGAACCAAGCCTCACGGGTACGTTCTCGTCGAAGCCAACCCCGACAGTGCGCAAAAGTGGGCCGAACTTCTAGGCGTGCCCGTGCGCCGCTGCCACTTCAGCGACTCAGACCTGGAAGCACGCGCAGCCGCTGGCATCTCGGCCAACGACTTCGCCGAGGCTTTCCTGCCGCCGCCAGGGCCTACCCGGTCAGGGAACTTCGGCGAAATGCTCGCCGCTCTCTATCTCGCCGCGAAGAAGCATCCGACCGAGGTCCTCGACCCGCTCAAGTGGCGCTTCATCAACGACAAGCTCAAACCGGCGCCGAAGTCCGACGTCGTGCAGCTGGAACTCCCGGAGTGGCCGGATCCAAGTCCCGAGGACCTGGTTACCTGCGCCGAGGTAAAGGCGAGGGCCACCAAAGGGCCCAAGGGCAAGCCGACATCGGTCGAAAATGCGCTCGCGGGTTCGATCGATGACCGCGACGGGCGTCTTGATAAGACCTTGAACTGGCTCAAAGACATGGCGATCCGAGCAGGAGTGGAGGGGATCACCATTGAGCAGCTCGACCGGTTCATCTCCCCTACGGACTTCGGCGCCTACCGGAAGGACTACAAGGCGATCGCGGTGATCGAGGCCAAGCTCGTCGCGGACGAGACTGCCAGCATTCCCGAGATCCACGACGGGTGCACCCTGATCGTCGTGTCGTTCACCGGCCTCAAGGATGCTTACACCGCAACGTACGCCGAAATGATCGCTAGCGCGCAGGTTCACATCGACGCAAAGGGCGACGCGAACGAGGAAGCCTCATGAGGGACGTCCTGCGCGAGTGGATCGCGGACGCCGAAACCCGAGGCAATGTTGCCGCATTCGGTATCGCTGAACTTTTGCCCGACCTGGCTTACCAGGAAGGCAGGAACTCGGACCTCCGCTCGTCTCTGGTCGGGGAGCTGTTCGACCTGCTGCGAAATGGAACATCTGAACCACGCGACTGGGCCACGGTGGGCAGCGGCCTCGCCCGAGCCGCTCGCCCGCTGACCGAGGCCGCACGGTCCGAAACTTTGTTCTACGCCGCGGCTGCCTACTATCTCGGTGGGTACTCAGCTTCTGCCTACGTCACGATGCGCCCAGTGCGTGCTGAGCACCTAGGCGATGAGGTGTACGGGACCTGTTACGACCTTCTGGCTCGCTCGCGGAGCAATAACTCCGAACAGGTCCGCGAACTTATGAACGGCCTTCGCGAGGGTGAGGGCCTCACGGCGACCAGGCTCCGCGACCAGGCTCGCGAAGCTGTCGACGACGCTCTAAGTAGCGGCCCGGACGAATGGGTCGGCGCGACCCTGCTCGCAGCACTTCTCGAGCGCTTCGCAGCCACCAACGTCCGCGCCGTCCTGCCCAACGGAGCTGATCCTCGGTGGAGCCCACTGGTCGGATCGTTTCTTGATCGCCGTCCGCCTGTGTGGGACTTCTTCCCGTCTCAGCGTGAAGCGATCGATGCCGGCCTGCTCACCAGCAATGAGACCTACTCGCTGCAGATGCCAACCGGGGCAGGCAAAACCGCGCTGACCGAGACCCTGATCTACAACCATCTGGTCGGCAACGACACCGACCTTGCCGTCCTTCTCGTCCCGTTCCGTTCTCTGGGTTCCGAACTGCGCGCTTCATTGGGGCAGAACCTGACAGACCTCGGGTACCCGACCAAGACCGTCTACGGCGGGATCGTCCCCTCTTCGGAGGAAACCTCCGATATCGAATCGGCCCGCGTGATCATCGCAACTCCGGAGTCGCTCACCGGACTGCTCGACAGCGTGCCCGAGCTCTTGGATCGGTTGACCTTGCTCGTGTGCGACGAGGGGCACCTAGTCGAGTCCGAGGGCCGGGGAGTCGGACTTGAACTGCTCCTGGCACGCTTCCTCGCCCGTGACACCCCGCCCCGAGTCGTGTTCATCTCCGCGATCGTCCCGAACATTGAGGACCTCAACTCTTGGCTCGGCGGAACGGACGAGACTGTCGTCCGAAGCGACTTCCGGCCAGCCGACATCGAGTACAGCGTCCTACGGCCCAGCGAGAAGGCCGGCCGCAAACTCAGAGTCGCATTGGAGATGAAGCCTCCGGCCGACACGACGCTGCCCATCCGGATCCTTCCGGGGTTTCTGACCGCCGACGACTTCGACTTCACCAACTCTGACACCGGCAAGCAGAAGATCTGGGCGAACGGCTCGGTGAAGGCACAAGCGGTCGCCGCCGCTCGCAAAGCACTCCCGCTCGGCGTCGCCGCTGTATTCTCCACCGCGAAGTCCGGGAACCAGGGCGTCCTTGCTCTCGCTGAGGAGCTCTCCAAGCAGCGCACGGTTGGTCTACCCCTTCCAGACCCAGCGCAGTTCGTCCCCCAGGAGTCCCTCCAACGCGTCGCGCATGTTCTCGACTACCTGACGACTGAATACGGCGCAGAGTGGGCAGGTACGACCGCTCTGAGCGACGGAGCGATCGTTCACCACGGTGACGTCCCGCAGGAGACTCGCGAGGTCCTCGAAGACCTCCTACGAGGTGGGCACATCAAGTTGGTGTTCTGCACCGGCACTCTGGCCGAAGGAGTGAACCTCCCGATCAAGACCCTCGTGCTGTACTCGACGAGCCGCATGAAGGACGGAACACGAGTGCAGCTCCTCATCCGCGAGATCAAGAACCTAGTCGGACGGGCGGGACGCGCCGGAAGCGAAACCAAGGGGCTGGTCATCTGCGCGAACCCGGCCAGCTGGGCCAGAGTGTCGCAGGTCGCCGACGGCGCCACCGGGGAGAACGTCAGGGGCGCACTGCTCACCCTTTTGCAGCAAGCCAACCTGAGGACGTCCGGCCCGCTGACCAACGACCTCCTCGAAGGTGACTCAGATTGGCTTGCACTCGCTGACGGAATCGACGCGACGTTGCTCGAACTGCTACACGACGACCTCGGAGCCGAGGAGTTCGAAGCGTTCGCGCTCCGTCTCGCCGACAGCACCTATGCATTTCGCCAGGCCAACGACGATGCCAAGCGTGACCTGGAACGTGTCTTCTCGCTTCGGGCTAGGCGGCTCCTCTCGCTTCGTGCCAACGGCCGACTCGGCCTGTCGACCGGAACCGGGGCACGCGTCAGGCTTGTCGACAGTGTCCTAGACGGACTCCTCCCATCCTTTGGCCGTTGGACCGCCGACGACACCACCCTCGATGACGAGTTGCTGGCTTCGTTTGTGGGTTGGGCATGGACCCGGCCCGAGATGCGTTCGGCGCTGATGTGGAACTACTACCGCAAGGCCTACGAGCACGAAGCTGAATTGCCTCCGGCCGACGACCTGCTGCGCCACCTTCGTCTGTGGCTCTCGGGTCGGACGTTCCATTCGATCTCCGAACAACATCCCAGGGACATCGACGATGTCCTCAGAATCCACGCCGGGGTCGTGGCCTTCACCTTCGCCACTCTGGTGGAACAGGCTGTAGCGGTTCTCGGCAAGTACTTCGAAGGACGCGGAGAGGAGCTCTCGCTCGGGCTATCGGTCGTGCCCGCCTACCTGCGGCACGGAACGAGGGACCCGGATGCGTTGGAGCTCCTGACAAACGGGGTTCGGCATCGGCGGGCAGCGATCCTCTTGGCCGGCAACTTCGACGACCTGAACCCCGACACTTTCTTCCTCGACGCGAGAGAGAAGGCCGCCCTGATCCTTGAGACCGACCCCGGTCGCTGGGTGAACGAACTCGGACGGTTCGTGTTCGACCGTACGGTCCGTGACGTGGGAGCAGACATTCCGCTGTCATAGCTTGGTTTCGACTTGGCAAAGCCTGCGGTCCGTTCGAACACGCCTGCGACCCCGAAGAAATAGGCGATCTGACAGGGCGGACGACTAGCCGCCATTCCAGTCTTTATACCGAGATGACCGTAGCGTCAGGACCCGCGCCGACATGCCCTCGCTGTTCTGGGAGATGATCTGGACCGCTGCCCTGTGGGCTCAACCAATCCGACTTGTCTCGGAGGAGGGTGCTCATGCCCTGGATGTCGGGGTAGACGAGGGAGGTCGAGTACCCGTAGCTGGACGTGAGCATTTCGCGGATCTCTTTCTTTGCTTCTGCGCCGATTCGGAATGAGAAGAGAGGTGCTACTCGAGCTTTGCTTGGCCGGGCGCGCCGTCTTGGGTGCGCTGGCCTGGCGTAGATCGACATCGACGCAGCGATGTCGGCGACGTTCCACTGTCCGCTCTTGCCGTCCGTGAACAGCCTGATGTTGGTCTGGGTGAGCATCGGGACGCCTTCAAGGAGGAATGCCGCGTTTTGGGCTGCGATGCGTGGGTCGTATGCCGGCGGAACCCAGAGGCGGCGCAATGTACCTGTTCCCCAGTCTGCTCGTGCTCGTAGTTCTAGTGAGTTGTAGTCGTTCCAGAACGGATAGCGCTTGGCGCCGAGGACCTCTTTGAGGAGTGGGTCTTCGGCCTGTTCTTCGCCTTCTTCGAGGGGTGGGGATGTGGCGAGCGCGAACAGTCGGGCGTCGTTGCCGTCTTCCTTGCCGGGTTCGACTGCGAACCATGCTGCGATTAGTGGGTTGCGTGTCACGTCAAGGAGTCTTGTTGGTCCCCCGTGGTGTTGGAGTCGTGCGAACAGTTCGAGGGCTGGGACTTCTGACATACGCCAGTCGGCGGCCTCGAGGATGAGGGCGACTTCAGCTTCGAGCATCTGTGTTTCGTCGGGAAATGGCTTGCCGGACTCTTTGACGGGCTTGGCGGGACTTGCCTGAATCCCGTTGTGGTCCATGAGTCGGCGGTAGAGGCTGCTGTGCAGGCCCCAGTTCGCGTTCTGTTGGCCGCGCCATACGAATTTGAGGTCGGGGTTCTTTACTGCGAGCGCTGCAATTTCTCGCGTGAGGGTGGCAAAGGAGTCGACCTCGACTTCGTGGGCGGCAAAGAAGTCTCCGGGGCCGGTGAACTCCGGCGAGAACTCCCCGTCGATCGGTACAAGTTGTTGTGGAATGGGTTTGCTTGACCCCTGGGGGTCGTCCGCGAACCCTCTCGGAGCATGCTTGGCGATCTCAAGAGCGACAGCCGGGTCGTTGACGAACGTGCCGCCATTCGCCTGGTTTCGCAGTGCGTGGCGGATCGCAGTTTGGACCTCTGGAGATGACGCGGCGTCGCGTGCTTCGTCAGCGAGCGCCTTGGACACCGCTGCTTCAACAGGAGTTTGGCCGAATCCTGCGAAACGCGCCAAACTCGGAGACTCACGTCGAACTGCGCGCTCCACTTCACGGCGGACGTCCGGTCCCGACACTGCATCGCGCGCCAACTCGAGCAGCGCCTTATTGACCGCCGCTTCGGCCGGCGACTGTCCGAAGCCTGTTATCCGGGCCAGGCCGTATGACTCGCGCCGTACAGCCCTTTCGATGTCGCGGCGCGTCTCCGGTGTCGCAACGGCGTCTCTGGCCATTTCGAGCATGACCTTGTTGACCGCGGCTTCTGCCGGTGTCTGCCCGAACCCGACCATGCGCGCCAGCCCTGGCGATTCACGGCGGACAGCTCGTTCCAGTTCGCGTCGCACCTCGGGGGTTGACACAGCGTCTCGAGCTATGTCTGAAAGCGCGGAACTCACTGCCTGCTCGATCGCTGACTGGCCAAGACCGACCATTCCCGCTACTCCGTGCGCCCGACCATTGACTGCCCGCTCGATCGCTGCCCGCACCTCGGGAGTCGCAACGGCGCGCTGGGCAGCTTCCGCGAGGGCGTCGTCTGCCGCGCCCGCGACCGATCGTTCGGACGGTCCCACGGTGACGCCCGGCGCACTCGCTTCTGGTGCGACCGTTGAGTCGTCACCGTCGTTGTCGTCTGCCGACCCTGGGCTCACCCTAGACAAGTTAGCCAACCCGCTTCGGGTTGGTGCAAGTTCGGTTCATATGTCGCGTCCCGGTCTCGGCGCTGACAACCACTCACAGCGCGGATCTGGCAAGATCTGACGCCGCGATCGCAAGAGAGCCCGATGCTGCCGCTCTGAGTGCGTTATTCCGTTGCGGCGCAGTAGCGTCCTAATCGCTCGAAGATGCCAGACTCGAACTCGTGAAGCCGGGCGCTAGGGACGCATCCGTACGCGATGACCTTGAGACCTTGACTGAGGACTCCCCTGGATA
Organism: Propionibacteriales bacterium; assembly: GCA_026392455.1. Lineage (GTDB taxonomy): Bacteria > Actinomycetota > Actinomycetes > Propionibacteriales > Nocardioidaceae > Marmoricola. The sequence continues at coordinate 255,025 of JAPLCB010000008.1, forward strand.
CGTAGTGATGCGCGAAGGTGTCGACAACGAACTGCCGTTCGAGGTGGGGGATCCCGTAACCACTTACCCGCTCGGAGACAAGTACCCGTACAAGCACCTGCCGCCGCACCGTGGGCGGCATGTCTCTGATCAGGCCTACTACGAAGCGGTCGCGATGTACGCGAACCTGGAGAAGCACTGGCGAGTCCAGAAGCACCTGCGGTGTGACTGCAAGTCGTGGCGTTCCATCGCCCGTCTGATGGTTCACGTTCCATCCAAACGACTGTGGGTCTTTCACAACCCCGAGGATGTCGCCAAGCCGTTCCGCACCCCGGTCCTGCAGGAACGCAACCTGGCCTTCCCTCTTCACGGAGCTCCGGGAGAGGCACCACACGTACATGGCGTGTCGTCGTGCAACGGGTGCGACAAACGCTGGCTCGTAGTCTCGTTCCACGACCACGCCGAGATCATTCACGTCCAGAGCGCGACCCACGGCGCAAAGGTCGCGCCATAACGTCGGACACCGACGTACGCTGGTGTCATCGCCTAGCGGATTGCGCTGCACCCCGGAGCACTGGGCCGCCCGGGAACAACCTCTTCTAGAGGAGTTCCTGGTTATGCCCCAAGCACGTCACCGTCGCGACGTCCAAGCCACCCGGCGCGAGCGGCTCAGCCTCGTCGTCGCGGGCCTTTCGCTGCTATTCACCGTCCTCGCCTACCTCGACCAGTGCGCTCAGGGCACCGACCCGGCGCCAACCGAGACCAACATCTATCTGCCCCCGTCGTCCCCGTGCCAGCCGCCGCGCATCAACTCGGTCTTAGATCACCGAGACTCTGGGGCGGACCATGCCGATTGAGTCGGCGCGGGCGACTCCTCGCTCAACGTTGATGCAGCTGAGACAGCACCCCAGGGTCCGGCATCGAAGGCTTTGTCATCCTGGTCGCCCTCGCCCTCGACCTCGGTAGAGGTGGGTTCACCCTGCAGATCTGCGTCCGTCGACCCTGCGTCTGGAGCCATGACCAGAGCGCGTTCATCGTCCCCCAAGGGGGACTCCGTAGTCGGATCATCCTGCGACGAAAGCGCTGTGGAAACCAGTGACGCAGGAACACCCGTCGGGAGCTCCGGTTCGTCGCGAAGCTTGGGCGGCGCCGCCGACCACGGCTTCAACTGCTGAAGAACCTGCTGATAGAAGTCGTCGACCGAGTCGATGACTGAGTCGATGAAGCCACCCCTACCTCGGCCGCGCTTGGAACCCATGTTCGACGCGCTCGCGACGCGGAACCCACGCACGTCCTTCGTCGGATCGATGATTAGAACGGATGGATCGTCGCGCACCACGCCAAGAAGTTCTGAAGCTCCTTGGCCGCGCTGGTTGGCAACGAAGGCCTCGACGCGGACAGACCCCGGCGCTTCCTTTAGTTGCCTCGTCAGCCAGTTGACCCGGGTTGCGGGGCGGCCTGTCTTCGGAGACTCCAGGTCGACCTGACAGGTGACCTTGGACGACCGGAGGTCGGCAGTGATCTGAATGTCTCCAACGGTGCCGGGCACTCGGATGAACCCAGACAAGGTGCCTTGGCCAACGAGTTCCACCTTCAGGGCCGCGGCTCGCAGGGCCGGGTCTGCTGACTCCTTGCGGTTGAGCTGATGTGTTACCTCCGTGCCAAGTCTGCGGCCGAGGTGGAGGGCTGTGTATCGGAGCATCGCGTCGAATCGAGACGTGACTCCGGCGATCGTTGAATCCGTTGCGCGAAGAGTGCCGGCCGCGACTGCCTCGCGAAGCGTGACCCAGTCAGGGCCCATGTCGTCGAAGTCGAGCGCGCCCGACTTGGGGTGCTCGAGGTATCTGATGAGCTCGCCCAGAATCCACGCCTGATCCGGGTCGGCCACGCCGCGATGCTCTTTTTGCATCACCGCCTGGGAAAGCACGTGCGACCAAGACAAGTGGTGCAACTGGACGCGCTTGAGCTTGCGCTTATCAATCCCAACTGTTGGGTGCAGTACCGGGTTTGCGGGAATCTCGTTACTGATCGTAATGAGGGAGTCGAACCCCTCGCCACGGGCAATGTCGAGGTAAGCCTCCAACTGAGGAGCGAGAAGGTCGTTCTTTCCGGTCTTCACCTCGACGAGAGCCGTCCAAGTCTTTGCCCCGCGCTTGGCGCGAATGAGGCCATCGGGACGGTAGTCACGCTCTCCGAGTTTGAACGGCACCTCGATGAAGCATTCGATCGTGCCGGCCGGCGCGCCGAAAGGAGCGAGGAGTGTGCGGTTGAACTCCTTGACGGCCATCAACACGGCGAGCAAGGCGGACGTAGCCCGTCGCTCCTGCTCCTCAGCCCCGGAAATGCCGGAGGTCGGGATCAACCGGGCACTGTGCCACGACTCTTCAGACATCGTTCACCTCTCGTCGACTACCCCCGACCAACGAACATAGACCTGGCTCCCGACGCGTGGCGGCGAAACGACTCTGGCGAGTCCCGCAAAGTCGGCTACCGGCCTAGAGCAGTGGCCGCGTCATTCCGCCGCTACTGACGCGCGAAGCCCGAGACTGTGGTTGCCGCCCTGGGGTTGCCTTGGCGATCCCTCGCCGAGCGTCATTGAGGTTCACCGCAGAACTCCTGAACGTTGACCCCGCCACTGGCCACCACCCCGCAGATCGCTGCCCTGAAGCAAGACCCCCCTTTCGCGCCGCGAGAGGGATCGCTGCGTGGAAGGCGGTGCGTGCTGCCGCCGGCCGCTCACCGATCCGCGCCGCCGAAGAACCGCACCGAGGCACCCGACGCGTCCGGGTTTACCGGCCAACGACCCACCTGACCCGTACGATTCACCGCAGAACGACCAACACCAGCACCGGTCGTCAGCCACGGGGGTGAGCATGCAGAGCGTCGACTTCTTCGACGACCGCGACGACGTCGCCCTGCTTGAAGGCGCCCGAGCCGGGGACAGCCGCTGCGCCGACGTCCTGTGGGTCCGGGTCAGACCGGCAGCACTGCTCGCGGCCCGTGGCATCGCCGCCAACCAGCACGACGCCGAGGACCTGGCCTCCGAGGCGATGACCAAGGTGTTCGCAGCGATCGCCCGGGGTCAGGGCCCTTCGGAGTCGGTGCTGCCCTACCTCTACACCACCATGCGTAACCTGCACATCAGCGCGCTGCGTCGCCAGGCGCGGGTGGGTACGCCGCTGGAGCTCGACGAGCAGCGGGTGCTGAACCTGGTCGTCGAGGAACCGGACGCGATCGAGTCCGAGCTGGTCACCCGGGCCTTCAAGAACTTGCCGGCCCGCTGGCGCTACGTGCTCTGGGCCGGACTGGTCGAGGGACGCAGCGGGGGCGAGGTCGCCGACGTGCTCGGCATCAAGCCCGCGGCCGTGCACGCTCTCAAGGCCCGCGCCCTCGAGGGCCTGCGACAGCAGTACCTGACTGAGCACGCCCAGCTCAGCGAGGAGCAGGAGTGCGCCGCGGTGCACCGGGTCCTGGCCTCGCTCGCGCGCGGTCGCACCCGCAGGTCGACCGACCTGACCCAGGTCTGGCGACACCTGCGCGCCTGCGAGCACTGCGCCGAGGGCTACCGCGAGATCACCGCGATCAACAACCGGATCGGCGTCCTGCTCGGCCCGGCAGCGGCCACCCTGGTCGGCTTCGCACCGCACCAGCCCGGCGCCGCCCTGCTGAGTGCCCTCCGGCTGCCGGTAGAGGCCAGCAAGGTCGTCGCCGCGGCCGGGTTCGCCGGAGCGGTCGCGGTCGCCGGGACAGTCCTGACCCTCCAGGACCAGCCTGCACCGGCAGCAGCCTCCACCGCACCGGCGTCCGCAGCGACCGGCACGAGCACGCCCTCGGGGACCTCGGGCGCCGGAACCCCGGTCCGACGTCCGACGCCGGCACGACAGCCCTCCCCGGGCTCCGCGGGCACAGCAGCCCCGGCCTGCCGACCGGTCGACCTCGCAACCAGGACGACCGTCTTCCCGCGTCTGAGCGTGGAAGCCCTGCACCCCCGGACCACCGGCGAGATCGCCGAGAAGGTTGCCGACAGCGCTCGCACCGCGCACCCGTGCACCGTGGGAGTGCCCAGCAGCTCGGAGCACGCCGACAGGATCACGGACCTGGTGGCGCCCCCGAGCGTCGAGGACCGGGTCTCGCTGCGAGGCTCGTTCAAGCCACCCGTTCCGGAGCCCGCACTCCCGACGCTCGTCGCGCCGGACCCGGTCCTGCTCCAGCCGTAGAACGCGGGCTAGACCTTTTCCTCAGGTCGGCGTGAGGAAGGCCGATCTGAGGCGTCTCTCTAGCGGGAGAAAACCGTCCTGCTACCCGACCAGCGCATGAACCCCTGGTTGGTCGGGTAGCAGGACTCCGGAACACCACGTTGAACCCCTCGGGAGGGCCAGATGGTCGCGCAGTTCACCAAGGCGCTCAGACGCCGTAGCGCAGCACGACGACGCGCGCACGACACCTTGTCGACCCCGGACGGGAACGCGATCCCGATCTGGCAGTCCGAGGCGACCGATCCGGTGGCCCACCTGGCTGTCGTCTTCGACCAGCTCCCCGGCCGCCGGCGCTCGTTGAAGGGCAAGCACCGCGTCTCCTGAGGCTCGCCAGCGACACAACCGTTCCCTGCGCGCCGCCACGGCACTACGGTGGCACCCATGACGCCCCAGACCCAGGTCCCGAACGTCGAGGTCATCGTGATCGGAGGCGGTTTCTCCGGGATCGGAGCCGCCATCCTCCTCGACAAGGCCGGCTTCCCCGACTACCTCGTCCTCGAGGAGGGCGACGGCGTCGGCGGGGCGTGGCACTGGAACACGTATCCCGGCGTCGCGGTCGACATTCCTTCGTTCAGCTACCAGTTCTCCTTCGAGAAGCTCAGTACCTGGAGCCGGGTGTACGCGCCCGGCACCGAGCTGAAGGGGTACGCCGAGCACTGCGTCGCGAAGTACGGGCTCGCCGACCGGATCCGGCTCAACAGCGCGGTGGTCAGCACCGCGTACGACGACGACACCGCGCTGTGGACGGTCACCACCGCCCAGGGCGACGAGATCACCACCCGGTTCGTCGTCAACGCCACCGGCGTCCTGACCAAGCCCAAGCCGCCGACCATCCCGGGCCTGGACAGCTTCGCCGGCGAGACCGTGCACACAGCGCGCTGGGACCACGATCTCGACCTGCGCGGCAAACGGGTCGGGGTGATCGGCACCGGCGCCTCAGCGGTCCAGCTGATCCCCGCGATCGTCGACGAGACTGCCCATGTCACCGTCTTCCAGCGCACCGCCATCTGGTGCCTGCCGAAGCCCGACGCCCCGATCGCCGGACTCGGGCGCGCCGTCCTCGGCTGGGTCCCCGGCGCCAAGGCGCTGACCCGCCTCGCCAGCCAGACGTACGTCGAGCTCACGTTCCCGTTGGCCGCGCACTTCCACAACCCGCTGCACCTGGCGACCTCGGGAGAGAAGCTCGCCCGCAAGGCGCTGCGCGACCAGGTCACCGACCCGGTCGTGCGCGAGAAGCTCACCCCGAAGTACGCCGTCGGCTGCAAGCGGCCCAGCTTCCACAACTCGTACCTCGCGACGTTCAACCGCGACGACGTCTACCTCGAGACCGACTCCATCGAGGAGATCACGGCGACCGGGGTCCGGACGGCGACCGGCACCGAGCACCCCCTCGACGTCCTGGTCCTCGCGACCGGCTTCAAGGTGTTCGAGCGCGACAACATGCCCGGTTTCCCGTGCACCAGCCGCGGGGTCGACCTCGGCGACTGGTGGGTCAAGAACCGCGCCCAGGCCTACGAGGGAGTCAGCGTCCCCGGGTTCCCCAACCTGTTCTCGATCCTCGGCCCGTACGGCTACAACGGCTCGTCGTACTTCAACCTGATCGAGACCCAGATGGCGCACATCACCCGCTGCCTGACCGAGGCCCGGCGCCGCGGGGCCGCGGTGGTCGAGGTGAAGCAGGAGGCCAACGACCAGTACTTCGCCAAGATGCTCGCTCGCCGACCGCGGCAGGTCTTCACCGAGGAGTCGTGCAGCGTCTCGAACAGCTACTACTTCGACGAGAACGGCGACACCCCGTTCCGTCCGAGCACCACCCTGGAGACGATGTGGCGGGCCGGGCACTTCCCGCTCGCCGACTACGAGTTCGTGTCCTGAGCCGCGTCACCCGCAGTCGATCGAGCCGACCGCCGCGAGTCCGCGCAGGTCGCCCGGCCCGTAGCTGGTCCGACCCGCGCTGACGGCGTTCATCAGCTCACCCCGGTCGTCGACGTGGTCCAGGCCCACCAGGTGGCCGAACTCGTGCAACAGGATCGCCAGCTGATCGGCCCGACCGTCGTCGGTGGCATCGATCTCGGCGAAGGCCTCGGAGTCGAGGGTGATCCCGCCGGTGACGTAGCGCTCGATGCCGCCGCCGTCCGGGACCGCGACGCTGCCGCCGACCCCGGCAACCCGGCCGGCGAGAGCGTCGACCTCGTCCGCCGTCGCCCAGCTGACCAGGACGGGCGACGCCTTGGGTTGACCCAGGATCACCGGGACGGTCTCGCCCTCCCAGCGGGGCCGGGCACCGGTCTGGCCGCGGTAGTCGAACCGCAGTCCGGTAGCGCCCTCGACGATCGCGATCGCCCGCATCACCAGCTCGAGGCTGCCGGGCGGCGCACCGGCCAGGTTGACCCGCAGGGGGATCCGCTGGCACGGGTCGTAGCCGACGGGAACGTCCGGGTCGCCGGCCTGGGTGGCCAGGAACGCGTACGGGCCGGTACCCGAGGGGTCGGGCGCGTCGGCGAACCGTTCCGGGCCGAGGCCGACCACGTCACGCAGCCCGGACGGGAGCAACGACGGGACCGCTACCACCATCCCGACGGCAGCAGCCAGGGCCACGACGCCGGCGATCAGACCTGTCCTGTCCACCTGGCCGCTCATGGGTGCCAGGATAGGTGGCACGTCGACACCGACGGGCCGGCGTTCAGTCCAGGACGGTGACCGAGCCGACCCGGTAGAGCCGCAGGGCCAGCGCAATTGCTGCCGGCGTCAGGATCATCGGGACCAGGAGCAGCAACCGGCCGGCGTCGTGCACAGCAGCGACACTGCCGTGCAGCCAGGCCGACCACACCTCGTCGTGATAGGTCGTCAGGGTCTCGTCGCCGTCCCAGGACGCGACGTCGACCGCCTCGGGGCTCTCGTTCATGGTGGCCCTCCCTCTGGTCTCGTTGGGCTTGTACCAGACCCATCGACCAATCTATGTCCGATATGTGCCCTTGGTCGGCAAATACTCAAATCGGACATCTTCTGGCCGATGACTCTGGTGTGACCAAGGAAGGTTTCTCACCGGCGCAGGGAGGTGCCATGAACCAGAACATGACCCCGAGAGACGTGTTCGTCCTCTCCGGTGGAGCAGCCCGCGGAGCAGTTCAGGTCGGCATGATGCAGACCCTGCTCGAAGCCGGGATCACGCCCTCAGGCCTGGTCGGAACCTCGGTCGGCGCGCTGAACGCCGCCTTCATGGGATGGCGGCCCGACCGCGACCGCGTCGACGAGCTGGCCGAACGCTGGCAACGACTGACCACCAAGGACATCTTCCCCGGTGGGAACTGGGCCCGGCTGGCCCACCTGGCCCAGCGGCACTCGTACCTCTTCTCCTCGGACGCCCTGCAGTCGCTGATCCAGGCCTGGATCCCGGTGAGCCGGCTGGAGGACCTCCCGACCCCGGTCCGGGTGACCACCACGCCGCTGGCCAGTGCAGCGGTCGCCTACCACGACAGTGGCCCGATCGAGCGGCTGCTGCTCGCCTCCGCCGCCGTGCCCGGGGTGTTCGCTCCGGTCGTGCTGGCCGACGCCGAAGGGCACACCGCGACCCACGTCGACGGCGGGGTCGCCGACCTGATCCCGGTTGCCGGAGCGTCGCACCTGAACCCGACCCGGGTCTTCGTGCTGGACGCCACCGTCCCGGCCCGGCTGCCGCACGCCCGCACGCCGATCGAGATCATCGTCGCCAGCCTCAGCGTGGCGATGCGCGCCCGAGCGATCCCGGACCTCGGGGCAGGGGTGGAGATCCACCACTTGGTCGGACCCGATCTCGGCACCAGCATGACCGACTTCAGCCGCACGGCCGAGCACATCGCCCTGGGCCGCACGATCGCCGCCGAGCTGGTCGACCGGCTTGCCCGGGAGAGTGCCGACGGCCAGCGCGGCCAGCAGGACCACCGCCGCACCCACCGGTTCTGGGACCGCTTCCACGCAGCCTGATCGTCAGGTCCGGGGTTCGAGCGGTTGAATGACCCCATGACGGTTCACTACGAGACCGAGGGCGACATCGCCGTCGTCACGATCGACCGGCCCGAGGCGCGCAACGCCGTCGACGGTCCGACAGCCACGGCCCTCGCACAGGCGTTCCGCGCCTTCGACGCCGACGACACCCTCTCGGTCGCCATCCTGACCGGAGCACACGGGACGTTCTGCGCCGGCGCAGACCTCAAGGCCATCGGTACGCCGAACGGCAACCAGCTGGACCCGGTCGGGGACGGCCCGATGGGCCCGAGCCGGATGGACCTGAGCAAGCCGGTCATCGCCGCCATCGAGGGGCACGCGGTAGCCGGCGGGATCGAGCTCGCTCTGTGGTGCGACCTCCGGGTCGCCGCCGCCGACGCGGTCCTGGGGGTCTTCTGCCGACGCTGGGGCGTCCCGCTGATCGACGGTGGAACGGTTCGGCTCCCCCGACTGATCGGTGAGTCACGGGCGATGGACCTGATCTTGACCGGGCGCGCCGTCGAGGCCGACGAGGCCCTCGCGATCGGCCTGGTCAACCGCGTCGTCGAACCCGGAGCAGCCCTGGACGCCGCTCGGACGCTGGCGACGCAGATCGCCGGATTCCCGCAGCTCTGCGTCCGCAGCGACCGGGCCAGCGCTCGCGGCCAGTGGGCCATGACCGAAGCCGAGGCGATCACGGCCGAGTACGAGCACGGTCTCCCCACGGTCCTCGCCGAGGCGATCGACGGCGCAGCCCGGTTCGCCGGCGGCGCCGGGCGGCACGGGGCCTTCGAGAGCTGACGCCCGGAACGCGTCGAGCCCGGCACTCCGTCAGGAGTGCCGGGCTCGTTCACGCGGGTGTCGTGCTGAACGCCGTTCGGTCAGTCGGCTGCGCCGCGCTGGGCCGGGATGATCCCGCCCAGCAGTTCCTTGACCTCGGCCTCGCGGTAACGACGGTGGCCGCCGAGCGTCCGGATGGCGCTCAACTTGCCAGCCTTGGCCCAGCGGGTGACGGTCTTCGGGTCGACGCGGAACATCGCGGCCACCTCGGCGGGCGTCAACAGGGTCTCGGTCTCGGAGTTGTGCTGCTGCATCGTGGGCCCCTCAGTTGGGTGTTTCTACTTCTTTACGACTCGACGAGCATGACACTCGCGGGAACTCGTGTAAAGCCGACCAAACGGACATTGCATTGACGGTCTAGACCGGGTGACAAATCGGGCACATTGCCCGTAACCGGATGCCGTTTGGATCGTGGGGGTGCGACCTGGTCAGTCGCGGGAGGAGGACGGCGTGTAGTCGGCCCAGCCGTCGTACTCGTCGGATTCCGGGGCAACGGAATCCGTGCTCGGGGAGGGCGAACCGTGCAACTCGTTCGCCAGTGCTCCGAAGTCCGTCTCGTGTGTCTGGTACTTCAGATCACGGGCAACTTTGGTCTGTTTCGCCTTAGCTCGGCCGCGTCCCATTGGGTGGCCCCCTCGCACACTTGGCCGGCGCTCAAAGGCTGCCGGACGGAATCATCGTCTCGTGGGCCCAACGGTACCTGGCCGGAGCACATTCCCGCACCTGGGATCACCAAGTGGTCAGGCGAGGATTGACGACGGTGCGCCCAGGAGGCTCCTGGGCGTGATCGTCGCTGCGCTCCTCAACGCTCGTTCGTTCGCGGCAAACACGAGCGAGCTCGGTTCGCGCTCACTCACTACGCGTGACCGTCGCTGCGCTCCTCAACGCCGTCGTCGCTCACCACGAGCACGAGCAAGCTCGGCTCGGGCTCGCTCCTAGGCGTAGTCGTTGACCAGGCGTACTACGCCGTGATCGGCCTCGTCCCCGGCGGCGGTGACCGTGCCGGCGACCCAGGCGTGGATGTCGTGCTCGGCCAGGATCGCGATCGCTGCGTCCACGTCCTCGGCCGGCGTCAACGACACCATGCCGACTCCGCAGTTCAAGGTCTTCTCCAGGTCCGGCAGGGCCACGTCACCGGTCTTCGCGACGAGCTGGAAGATGGCCGGCAGCTCCCAGGTGCTGCGGTCGAGCGTCACGGTGACCTCACGCGGGAGGACCCGCTCCAAGTTCGCCGCCAGGCCGCCCCCGGTGATGTGGGACATCGCATGGGTTCCGGTACGCCGCGCCAGGTCGAGGCAGGCCTTCGCGTAGATCCGGGTCGGCTCGAGGAGCTCCTCGCCGAGCGTCCGGCCAAGATCGTCGACGTGCTCGGTGAGGCTCCGGCCGGCACCGTTGAGCAGCACGTGGCGCACCAGCGAGTACCCGTTGGAGTGCAGGCCGCTGGACGCCATGGCGATCGCGACGTCCCCGGGACGGACCAGGTTCGCGCCCAGGAGGTTCGCTGCGTCGACCACACCGGTCGCGGCGCCTGCGACGTCGTACTCGTCAGGCCCGAGGAGACCCGGGTGCTCGGCCGTCTCGCCGCCGGACAGCGCGCACCCGGCCAGCACGCAGGCCTCGGCGATGCCCTGGACGATCGCCGCGATCCGCTCGGGGACGACCTTCCCGGTGGCGATGTAGTCCGTCATGAAGAGCGGCTCCGCACCGCAGACGACCAGGTCGTCGACGACCATGCCGACCAGGTCGTGGCCGATCGTGTCGTGCTTGTCGAGAGCCTGGGCGATCGCCACCTTCGTGCCGACCCCGTCGGTCGAGGTGGCCAGGATCGGGCGGTCGTAGGCCTTCAGCGCCGAGGCATCGAAAAGTCCGGCGAAGCCACCGATACCGCCCAGCATCTCCGGCCGCCGGGCCTTCTCGATCCAGACCTTCATCAGCTCGACGGCCCGGTCGCCGGCCTCGATCGAGACGCCGGCGGCTTCGTAAGTACTCACGTGGTGGTTCCTTGCTGTCAGGGTCGGTCGAGAGCGTCGGTCGCGCCGCCGCCGGCGAGCGAAGCAGCCAGCCCGTCGACGTCGAGGGCCCGCTCCGGGACGAGGGCTTCGGCTTCGAGGAGGTGCTTGCCGAGCAGCTCGGGCTCGGGCAGCTGGATCGGGTAGACGCCGTCGAAGCAGGCCCGGCAGAGCTTGTCGGTCGGGACCGTGGTCGCGTCGACCAGGCTCTCCAACGAGATGTAGGCCAACGAGTCGGCACCGATCGAGGCGCAGATGTCGTCGGTCGAGAGGCCGTTCGCGATCAGCTCGGCCCGGGTGGCGAAGTCGATGCCGTAGAAGCAGGGCCACTTGACCGGCGGCGACGAGATCCGCACGTGCACCTCACGAGCACCGGCCTCGCGGAGCATCCGGACCAGGGCCCGCTGGGTGTTGCCACGGACGATCGAGTCGTCCACGACGACCAGCCGCTTGCCCTCGATCACGTCGCGCAGCGGGTTCAGCTTGAGCCGGATCCCGAGCTGGCGGATGGTCTGGCTCGGCTGGATGAAGGTCCGGCCGACGTAGGAGTTCTTGACCAGGCCGACGCCGTAGGGGATGCCGCTCTCCTCGGCGTACCCGATCGCGGCCGGGGTACCCGACTCGGGGACCGGGATCACCAGGTCGGCCTCGGCCGGGAAGTCCTGGGCGAGCCGGCGGCCGATCTCGACCCGGACGCTGTGCACCCGCTGGTTCGAGATCAGGGTGTCGGGGCGGGCCAGGTAGACGAACTCGAAGAGGCAGCCCTTGGGGGCCGCCTCGGCGAAGCGCCGGGTGCGCAGACCGTCCTCGTCGACCGCGATCATCTCGCCGGGCTCGACCTCGCGGATGTAGGAGGCGCCCACGATGTCGAGGGCCGCCGTCTCCGAGGCAACGACCCAGCCGCGCTCGAGGCGGCCGAGCACGAGCGGCCGAACGCCCTGGGGGTCGCGGGCGGCGTACAGGGTGCCCTCGTCCATCCAGACGAACGAGAAGGCGCCGCGGACCTGCGGAAGCAGCTCGGCGGCGCGGTCCTCCAGCGACTGGTCCGGGTGGTAGGCGAGCAGCGCGGTCACCAGCGAGGTGTCGTTGGTGCTGGTCTCCAGGTTGCGCGCGTGGATGTCGAGCTCGCCGGTATCGCTGGGGAGCTCGGCCACCATCCGGGCCAGGTCGGAGGTGTTGGTCAGGTTGCCGTTGTGGCCCAGCGCGATCGACCCGTGCGCGGTCGGCCGGAAGGTCGGCTGCGCGTTGTGCCAGGTGCTCGCACCGGTGGTCGAGTAGCGCGCGTGGCTGATCGCGAGGTGGCCCTTGAGCGAGCTCAGCGTCGACTCGTCGAAGACCTGCGAGACCAGACCCATGTCCTTGTAGACCAGGATCTGGCGCCCGTTGCTGACCGCGATGCCGGCCGACTCCTGGCCGCGGTGCTGCAGGGCGTAGATGCCGTAGTAGGCGAGCTTGGCGACGTCTTCGCCGGGGGCCCAGACGCCGAAGACGCCACAGGCGTCCTGGGGTCCGCGGTCTTGGGGGTCGAGTTCGTGCGTCAGAAGTCCGTCTCCGCGACGGCCTGCCTTTTGAGCATCGATGGCCACGCCGAGATTCTACGGTGCGATCGAGACCAGGTTCGCCAGCAGCAGCGTTTCGGCGAGACAGACCCGGGCGAACTCGGCCAGGTGCAGGCCCTCGTTGGCGCCGTGGGCGCGGGTGTCCGGGTCCTCGACGCCCGTCACCAGCACGCTCGCGGCCGGGAACGCCTCCAGGAACTCGGCGATGAACGGGATCGAGCCCCCGACCCCGATGTCGACCGGCGGCACCCCGTCCCAGGCCTGGGTGAAAGCGTCCCGCGCCAGGTCGTACGCCGGCCCGGTCGCCTGGATCGCGGTCGCCGCACCCGCGTCGACGACGGTGACGGTCAGCTCAGCACCCCACGGCACGTGGGCGTCCAGGTGCTCGCGCAGCCGGGTCAGCGCGTTGACGGTGGTGTCCCCCGGGGCGATCCGCAGCGAGATCTTGGCCCGCGCTGCCGGCACCAGGGTGTTGCTGGCCCCGTCGACCTGCGGCGCGTCCAGGCCGGTGATGCTCAGCGCCGGCTTGGTCCACAGACGCTCGACGGCCGGCCCGGAGCCGATCCAGCGCAGGCCGGGGACCGCACCGGACTCGGCACGCAGACGCTCCTCGGGGTAGTCGATGTCGTCGGCCGGGCCAGCGTGCAGGCCGGCGATCGCGACGTTGCCGTCGTCGTCGTGCAGGGACGCGATCAACCGGGACAGGGCGATCAGGGCATCCGGCACCAGGCCACCCCACATCCCGGAGTGCACCGCGTGGGTGAGCGTCCGCACCTCGACGTCGACCCGGACCAGTCCCCGCAGGCTGGTGGTCAGCGCCGGTACGCCGATGTCCCAGTTGGTGCTGTCGGCGATCACGATCACGTCCGAGGCCAGCTCGTCCTTCTCCTGAGCGAGCAGGGCCGGAAGCGACCCCGATCCGACCTCCTCCTCACCCTCGACGAAGACGGTCACCCCGACGGCGAGGTCCTCACCGAGCGCGCGGACGGCGGCCAGGTGGGCGGCGATCCCGGCCTTGTCGTCGGCGGCACCGCGCCCGTAGAGGCGACCGTCGCGCTCGGTCGGCTCGAACGGCAGGCTGTCCCAGTCGGCGTGGTCGTTCTCGGGCTGCACGTCGTGGTGGGCGTAGAGCAGGATCGTCGGCGCGCCGGTCGGCGCCGGCTTGCGCGCGATCACGGCGGGAGCGCCGCCGTCCGCGGAGGTGATCCGGACGTCGAAGCCCTCGGCGCTGAAGAGCGCCGCGACCGCTTCAGCGCTGCGCTGCACCTCCCCCGCGCGGGCTGGATCGGCGCTCACGGACTGGATCCGGACGAGGTCCTCGAGGTCGCGCCGTACGCCGGGAAGGACGTCGCCGACACGCCGGCGGAGATCGTCGAGACTCATCCCGCAACTCTAGGGTGTCCACCAACCGCGACGATTTTCGGTTCTCGGACGGCGATCGTCGTACCCTTTCGCGAGCGATCCCGAGCAGCAAGGAACACGACGTGCCGGACGGCCCCGACGAGCAGGACGCCCCCGAGGCGTCCCGCGAGGACGACGTCGCCCCAGCTCCCGCAGCCAAGCCGCTGCCGGTCTTCCGAGCCCTCGACGACCTGCCCGCTGCACCACCCCAGGTCGAGCTCATCAACGACCGGGACCTCTCCTGGGTGGACAAGCCGGAGATCTCCGACGAGGAGCGCGAGCGGCGCCGGGCCCGCCGGGACGAACGCCGCAAGAAGGTGCACCGGCGTCGCCGCCTGCGCCGGGCCGCGAAGGTCGGCGGCGTGCTGTTCGCGACGTTCACGATCTTGTTCGGCTTCTGGGCCTACTGGACGCTCAGCGGCCTGCAGCGGATGCCGGCGATCGAGGACCGCGGCGGACTGAACACCCCGGGGCAGAACATCCTCCTGGTCGGACGGAACCCGGCCGAGCCCGAGGAAGCCACCATCGGCCGTGGAGGCTGGCGGAACGCCTTCAAGTCCAGCGACCTGGTCATGGTGCTCCACCTGACCCGCGACAACCGGGCGATGTTCGTGATCTCGATCCCGGGCGACAGCCTGCTCCCGATCCCGGCGGACGGAACCTCGCCCGCCCGCCAAGGCCTGCTCAGCGACGCCTTCGCCACCGGCGGCCAGAACCTGTACGTCCGCACCGTCGAGGAGTTCACCGGCGCTCGGATGGACCGGGTCGCCGTGCTCGACATGAACGGGCTGGCCGAGATCGCCAACCACCTCGGCGGAGTCATCGTCGAGATCCCGACGCAGGACTGCGGCCTGCAAGCCGGTCCCCGCAAGCTGGACGGCGCCTCGGCGCTGGAGTACGTCGCCCTGAACCCGTGCCTGCCGCGTCACGACCTGGACCGGGTCGACCGCCAGCAGAGCCTGCTGCGCGGTCTGATGCGCACCGCGGTGGACGGCAACCGGATCGCGAACCCGTTCACCCTCAGCCGGTTGCTCAAGTCGACCGCGAGCCACCTCACGCTGGAGGAGGACTTCGGCTACCCGAGCATGTTCGGGACGATGTTCTCGATGCGTGGCCTGCGCTCGGCGACGACGACGTTCCTGACCGTCCCGACCGCTGGCGACCCGTTTGCCGGCGGCAACGGAGCGGTCCTGCTCGACCGGGCCCGGGGCGAGGAGCTGTTCACGGCCCTGCGCTCCGACAAGCTCGCCGAGTACCTGGCGCTGAACAAGGACATCACCACCCGGTGAGTCGAGGGCTCAGGTGAGCGGCAGGTAGGCCGAGAGATCGGTACGTTCGCCGGAGGCCCGGACCCTCCCCGAGTCGACAGCCTCGGTCCAGCTCAACCGACCGGTGGCGACCGCGAGCCAGGTGTCGGGATCGGTCTCGACCACCGCCCGCGGAGTCCCCCGGGTGTGCCGACCCCCCTCGACCGCCTGGACGGCCCCGTACGGCGGGACCCGCACCTCGACCGAGTAGCCGGGCGCCTTCTCAGCGAGCCTGGCCAGGTACAGCTTGGTCAGCTGTTTCGGGGTGAGGTCGTCGGATTCGAGGCTCACGTCGTCCGTACCTCAACCGCCAAGGATGCTCGGCAGGGTGGCCGCCCATGCTGCCCGCGCCTCGGTGATCGGCAGCGCGAACTGACCGTCGACGTCGATGGCGTCGCTGCCGGTGACGCCCAGGGCGGCGGCCGGCACGCCGTGCTTGGCGGCGAGCTCCTGCAGCCTCTCGGCGTCACTGTGGTCGACGGTGACGACCACCCGGCCCGCGGACTCGGAGAAGAGGGCGACGAACGGGTCACCGGACACGGTGACGATGACCCCGATGTCGCGCGCCAGGGCGGACTCCACCAGCGTCTGCGCCAACCCGCCGTCCGAGACGTCGTGGGCCGAGGTGAGCAGGCCGACACCCTCGACGAGGAGCTCGGCCAGAGCCTTCTCCGCGCCCAGATCGACGACCGGGGGCTTCCCGCCGAGGTGGCCGTGGACCACGTTCGCCCACTCCGACCCCGACAGCTCCTCACGGGTCTCGCCGAGCAGGAAGACGACCTCGCCGGCCGACTGGAACCCGGTCGGGGTCCGCTTGGTGACGTCCTCGATCACCCCGAGGACGGCGACCACGGGCGTCGGCAGGATCGCGGTCTCACCGGTCTGGTTGTAGAGGCTCACGTTGCCGCCGGTGACCGGGATGCCGAGCTCCAGGCAGGCGTCCTTGAGACCGCGGCAGGCCTCCGCGAACTGCCACATCACGTCGGGGTCCTCCGGCGAGCCGAAGTTCAGGCAGTCGCTGATCGCCAGCGGACGCGCACCACCGGTGGCGACGTTGCGGTACGACTCGGCCAGGGCCAGCTGCGCTCCGGAGTACGGGTCGAGCTTGGCGAACCGGCCGTTGCAGTCCGTCGAGACGGACACGCCGAGGTTGGTCTCCTCGTCGATCCGGATCATGCCGGAGTCCGCGGGCTGCGCCAGCACGGTGTTGCCCTGGACGTAGCGGTCGTACTGGTCGGTGATCCAGGACTTGTCGCAGAGGTTCGGGCTGGCGACCAGCTTCAGCACGGTCTCGCGCAGCTCCGCCCCCGTGGCCGGTCGGGGCAGCGCCTCGGCGCCGTCGGCCTGGAGCGCGTCCTGCCAGGACGGCCGCGCGTACGGACGGTGGTAGGTCGGCCCGTCGTGAGCCACCGAGCGCGGCGGTACGTCGACCACGCGCTCGCCGTGCCAGTCGATCAGCAGCCGATCACCGTCGGTGACCTCACCGACGACGACGGCCTCGACGTCCCACTTCGCGCAGATCGCCATGAACGCGTCGACGTCAGCGGGTTCGACGACCGCCATCATCCGCTCCTGCGACTCGCTCATCAGGATCTCTTCGGGGGCGAGCGTCGAGTCGCGCAGCGGGACCCGGTCGAGCTCGACGTGCATCCCGCCGTCACCGGCGCTGGCCAGCTCGGAGGTGGCGCAGGAAAGACCGGCTCCGCCGAGGTCCTGGATACCCGCGACCAGTCCCGCCGCGAAGATCTCCAGGGTGCACTCGATCAGCAGCTTCTCCATGAACGGGTCACCGACCTGGACGCTGGGCCGCTTGGCGGGACCGTCCGCGTCGAACGTCTCGGACGCCAGGACGCTGACGCCACCGATGCCGTCACCGCCGGTACGGGCGCCGTACAGGATCACCAGGTTGCCGACGCCCGACGCCTTGGCCAGGTGCAGGTCCTCGTGCCGCAGCACGCCGATGCAGAGTGCGTTGACCAAGGGGTTGCCGAGGTAGGTCGCGTCGAAGACGGCCTCGCCGCCGATGTTCGGCAGGCCCAGGCAGTTGCCGTAGCCACCGACTCCGGCGACGATCCCCGGCAGCACGCGAGCGGTGTCTGGCGCGTCCAGCGGGCCGAAGCGGAGCGGGTCCATCACGGCGACCGGCCGGGCGCCCATCGCGAGGATGTCGCGGACGATGCCGCCGACGCCGGTGGCCGCACCCTGGTAGGGCTCGACGAAGGACGGGTGGTTGTGCGACTCCACCTTGAAGGTGACGGCATAGCCCTGACCGACGTCGAGCACGCCGGCGTTCTCGCCGATACCCGCCAGCATCTTGCCGACCGGGGTCTCCTGGGGGATCTCGGAGAACTGCTTGAGGTGCACCTTGGTGGACTTGTACGAGCAGTGCTCGCTCCACATCACCGAGTACATCGCCAGCTCCGAGCTGGTGGGCCGACGGCCGAGGATCTCGCGGATCTGGGCGTACTCGTCGGCCTTCAGACCGAGGTCGGCCCAGGGCTGCTCCCGGTCCGGGTCGGTCATGGCTGCGGCGACGGTATCCAGAGAGCTGCTCACGGGCGCAAATCTACTGGTTGACCGGCGCCGCACCGGGCGAGGCCCTGCGTCGTGGACCGGTCACGGGACTCAGGTCCCGATTCGACCCGATCTGCGGGGCTGGAGTGACTGATGAGGTTATCGTTGCTGGATCCCGACGAGGAGAGTTCTCGATGCCTTCCCCCATCCAGACCGCCCGGCGACTGCGGAACACCGTCGTCATGCTGGCCTGCTCCGCCCTGGTCGCCACCGGCGCCGTCATCGCGGTGACCCGGTTCGTCGACCCCGCGTCCGAGGCAGCTGCAGCCCCGAACCCGATCACCCCGGGCAACTTCACCGGTTACGGCTTCGACCAGTGCGAGGCGCCGAGCCAGACCAAGATGACGGCCTGGCGGAGGAGCTCACCGTTCCGGGCAGCCGGGATCTACATCTCCGGGTCGCTGCGGTACTGCCAGAAGCAGACCAACCTGACTCCGACCTGGGTGAACACCCAGCTCACCGCGGGCTGGCGCCTGCTGCCGATCCACCTCGGCGCCCAGGCTTCCTGCACCACCCGCGACCGGTACCAGTCGAACAAGATCAGCGCAGACCCGGCAGACACCTACGGCAAGGCCCGGTCCCAGGGGCGCGCCGAAGCCCGGATCGCCGTGGCCGCTGCCCAGCGCCTCGGCATCGTGAGCCGGAGCACGCTGTACTACGACCTGGAGGCGTTCAACGCCAAGATCGAGAGCTGCCGGCTCTCCTCGCTGTGGTTCCTCGCCGCCTGGAGCAACACGATCCGTAGCTCCGGCTACGTCTCCGGCGTCTACTCCAGCGCCGCCTCGGGTATCAAGATCCTCGACGACGCCCGGGTCACCCCCGGCAACCGGTTCGCCCTGCCCGACCAGATCTGGATCGCCGACTGGAACGGCGTCGCGGACACCAACTCCACCTACATCCGCAAGGACGGGTGGCCCGGAGCCCGCATCCACCAGTACCAGGGCGGCCACAACGAGACCTGGGGCGGCGAGACGATCAACATCGACCGCAACTACCTCGACCTCCGCGGGCAGGCCAGCACGCCACCGCCGGTCACGACGCCGGAGGGCTCGAAGTCCTACGACCCCCGGTGCACCACGGCCTCGATCAACAAGACGGCATACCGGTTCACCTCGCCGGACGACCGGACCGACCTCACCGTCCCGCTGCAGTGCCTGCTCAAGCAGCAGGGCCTCTACACCACGGCCGTCACCGGCACCTGGAACACGATGACGACCAAGGCGGTCAACGCCTGGCAGAAGCGGACCGGGCACACCGTCTGGAAGGCCTTCACCCGGCGGGACTGGACGTCGCTGCTGTCGGCAGGGACCACACGAACCACGTTGAAGCCGGGAGTACGAGGCGCAGACGTGATCCGGGCCCAGCGGGCGCTCAACGCCGCCACCCTGGCCAGGCTCAAGGTCACCGGCACGTACGACGCCGCCACCCAGAAGGCCGCCAAGGAGTACCAGGCCAAGCTGAAGATCACCCCCACCGAGGGGATCATCGCCAAGCTCACCTGGGCCGCGCTGCTCGCCGGCCGTTGGTGACGGTGTCACGCCAGCTGGCGTGACACCGCACGACCAGCCTGGTGCAACGTGCTGATCTGCCAGAAACGTGCTGCTCGCCGGCCGTTGGTGACGGTTTCACGCCAACTGGTGTGAAACCGCACGACCAGCCTGGTGCAACGTGCTGGTCTGCCAGAAACGTGCTGCTCGCGAGGAGACTCAGACGGCCAGCGACCCCAACGAGGTGAAGAAGCCGAGGCCGTCGGTGCCCGGACCGCAGAGGTCCTCGATCGCGTGCTCGGGGTGCGGCATCAGGCCGACGACGTTGCCTGCTTCGTTGCTGATGCCGGCGATCCCGCGCTGGGAGCCGTTCGGGTTGCCGACGTAACGGGCGACGACCCGACCCTCGGCCTCGAGCAGGTCGAGGGTCTTCTCGTCAGCCACGAACGAGCCCTCACCGTTCTTCAGGACGATCGTCACCTCCTGACCGACCTCGTACGACGACGTCCACGCGGTGCGGTTGTTCTCGATCACCAGGGTCTGGTCGAGGCAACCGAACTTCCGGTGGTCGTTGCGGATCAGCGCACCGGGAAGCAGGTGCGACTCACAGAGGATCTGGAAGCCGTTGCAGATCCCGAGCACCGGCATTCCGCCCCTGGCGGCGTCGATGACCTCGGTCATCACCGGGGCGAACCGAGCGATGGCACCGCAGCGCAGGTAGTCCCCGTAGGAAAAGCCGCCGGGCAGCAGCACCGCGTCGACACCCTTGAGGTCGTGGTCGCCGTGCCAGAGTGCGACGGCCTCGTTACCGCCCAGACGGACGGCCCGCCGGGCGTCGGCGTCATCGAGGGAACCGGGGAAGGTGACGACCCCGACCTTCATGCGACGACCGTGACTGCGTAGTCCTCGATCACCGGGTTGGACAGCAGCTTCTCGGCCATCTCGTTGACCTCGGCCAGGCGCGCCTCGGTGAGCTCGCCGTCGATCTCGAGCTCGAAGCGCTTGCCCTGCCGGACCTCGGTCACACCGTCGAAACCGAGGCGGGGCAGCGCGCCGAGAACGGCTTTGCCTTGCGGGTCGAGGATCTCGGGCTTGGGCATGACGTCGACGACGACACGGGCCACGGGGCGCTCCTGAGGTGAAGAGTGGGGACGACCGGGCCAGTCTATTCTTCGCCGGGCCGGGCCGCGTACGGCGGCACCGCGTTGAGACGGGCCGCGTACGCGGCACTCAGCCGAGCCGGGCCGCGTACCGCGGCACTCAGCCGAGACGGGCCGCGTACCGCGGCCACATGGCAGCGGCGTACCGGCGCCAGAAGAACCCGATCACCGGGAGCAGTCCGCGGGCGACCGGGTTCGTCGGGTGGATCTTCCAGCTCCAGGTGACCCTGGTGCCCGCGCCCTCGGGGACGAACGAGAACTGGCCCTCCACCCGGGCGACCAGGGCCTTCATCGGACCAGTGAAGTCGCTGAGCTGGTAGCGGTAGCTCCCCGGCCTGGTGTACTCGACGAGCGTCTCCAGGTTGGTGCTGCCATCGGCGAGCACGACGGTCCGGCTCTTGCCGACCGCGTCCCAGCCGCCGTCCTGCCCGGTGCATTCCTTGATCGGCGGGATCGGCCCGGCGCGCTCGGTGAACAACTCCTCCAACGGGGCGTCCAGGACGCCGGCGAAGGCGACGTCGGGAGCGACCGCCACGACGGTGGAGGACGCGAGCAGGTAGGGAGAGGTCATCAGGTGCTCCTCGATCAGGTCCTGGCGCAGAAGGACCGGGGCAGCCTAACCCGCGGCACTCACGTCAGGCTGGTACGCGCAGTCGTCCTGGGTGTTGGAGGCCTTCTTCGGACCCTTGGCCGTCACGGTGGTCGGTGCCTTCTTCGGGTAGAGCGCCTTCTGGACCGTCGCGTGGACGTAGTCGTAGTCCGGCTCGTTGGGGTCGAAATCAGCGGTTCTCTCGAAGCCGACGGACCTGATCTGCTTGCCCTTCATCTGGACCGCCAGCTCGGCGAAGGCCGGCAACAACTTGGTCGGGATGTCGGTGCGATAGATCCGCTTGATCGTCTTGGCGATCTCGCTGAAGTTCTGCAACAGGTTCAGCGGCCTGGCCTCCGCGACGATCGCGTCGATCGCGCAGCGCTGCCGCTCCATCCGCTTGTAGTCGGTCGATCCGTAACGCCCCCGGGTGAACCACAGAGCGTTGAACCCGTCCAGGCGCTGGTCGGGCCCGGGCTGCAGGTAGCCGTCAGGCGGGATCCGCGCATCCGTGTTCCCACCGATCGGGATCGGCTCGTTGATGTTGACGGTGATCCCGCCCATCGCGTCGACGAGCTTCGAGAACCCGGCCAGGTTGATCAGCACGTAGTAGTCGACGGGGATCCCCAGGGCTCCGGACACCGCCAGCTTGAGGGCGTCGGCGCCCAGGTTGTCGGTCTTGCCGAGGAAGTCGGCCGGGTACTTGGCCGGGATGTTGCGGTAGACGGCGTTGAGGAAGTACTCGGCGTTGTTCGTCGTCCCGTCCGTGAACCCGGCGGGGTACTCGGCAGCCAGCTTGGAGCCCTCGGCGAACGGCACGTTCTGGAGGTTCCGGGGCAGGCTGAACAGGATCGTCTTCCCGGTCCTGACCTCGATGCTGGCCAGCATCACCGAGTCGGTCCGGACCCCCGGACGCCGCACGGCGCCGTCACCGCCGAGCAGCAGCACGTTGACCCGGTCGCGACCGCCCCACGGGTTCTTGACCGAGACCTTGGGCGTGGTGGCGCTGCGCTCACCGGTGGCGCTGAAGATTCCGCGGCCGTCGACGACGTACTTCCCGCTCAACGCCAGCGGCGTCGCGACCGCGGCGCACATCACCAGCACGCCGAGCGCCCCGACGAACCGGAACTCCGCGGACGCTGTCGGGGACCGGTGCCGCACGTAGGTCAGACAGATCAGTCCGACCCACGCGAGTCCGACGACCCCGATGACGGCTGCGGCGATCGTGTAGAAGTCCGGCGTCGTGGCCAGCTTGGCCTTGTAGCTGGTCGAGGTCCCGCCGGCGAAGATCAGCAGCGCGAGCGCCAGGACCAGCCCGGGAACCAAGGTCGCTACGAAGGCACGCCGCAGCGCCCGCCCGACTTGGTCAGGGCGGACCGCCTTGTGCCGCCCCCGGTGCTTGGGGACGCGCTCGGAGTCCCAGGACACCCACGCAGCCTAGGTGGAATCCCCCAAGCCTCAAACCGGGAGCGGCAGATCTCCGCGAGGACTGTGACGAACTAGTCGACCAGCTCGCGCTTGAGGATCTTCCCGGTCGCCGTCATCGGGAGCGAGTCGACGAACGCCATCAGACGCGGGTACTTGTAGCCGGCCATCTGCTCCTTGCCCCAGGCGAGCAGCTCGTCCTCGGTGATGGTGGCCCCGGCGTTCAGGATCACGAACGCCTTCACCTCCTCGCCGTGCGAGTCGTGCGGTACGCCGACCACAGCGGCCAGCGAGACGGCCTCGTGGGTCATCAGGACCTCTTCGATCTCGCGCGGGTAGACGTTGAAGCCACCGCGGATGATCATGTCCTTCGAGCGGTCGACGATGTAGTAGAACCCGTCCGCGTCGCGCCGGGCGAGGTCGCCGGAGCGGAACCAGCCGTTGCGGATCGCCTCGGCCGTGGCCTCGGGCTTGCCGTAGTAGCCCTTCATGATGTTGTGGCCCTTGATCGCGATCTCCCCGATCGCGTCGGGCTCGGCGACCGTGTCGATCTCGTTCCAGTCGTCGTCGATCAGCTTCACCTCGACGCCCCAGATCGGCACCCCGATCGAGCCCGGACGCGGTTCCTGGGCCGGGTCGCTGAAGGTTGCCACCGGGGAGGTCTCCGAGAGGCCGTACCCCTCCAGGATGGTGACGCCGAGCTTCTCCTTGACCTGGGTGATGATCTCGACCGGCAAGCTCGCGCCGCCGGACGCGCCGATCCGCAGGTTCCGGGCGATCCGCTCGACGTCGACGCTTCCGCCAGCGGCATCGAGGGCCGCGAGCAAGCCCCACCACATGGTCGGCACACCGGCGAAGAAGGTGACCTCCTCCTTCTGCATCAGGCCGATCACGGCCTCGGCATCGAACCGTGGGACCAGCAGCAACGTCGCCGCGGTCGCGAAGCCGGCGTGCATCTGCACCGTCGCACCGAAGGTGTGGAACAGCGGCAGGGTCAGCACGTGGGTATCGGACGCCGGCTGGTTGCCGAACAGCCGGTTCATCGTGACCACGTTCATCATCGTGTTCGAGTGGCTGAGCTCGGCGCCCTTGGCCTGACCGGTGGTCCCCGAGGTAAACAGGATGATCGCGGTGTCGCCAGGCTCGGTGACGACGGCGTCGAAGACCGGGGACTTGCCGGCCAGGGCCTGACCCAGGGTCTCGGTGCCCTCGATCGACGACGGCGCGGACGGGTCGGCCATGATCATGAAGAAGTGCTGGGGTCCAGCGCCGTCGGGCTGTTCTTCTCGAGCCTGCTGGAACCCGGCGTACCCCTCGGCGCCGATGGCGAGGTCGGGGGTGCCCTGGAAGCAGAAGTAGGCCTTCACGTCGGCAGCACCCAGGTGGTACGCGACCTCACGCCCCTTGAGCAGGACGTTGAGGGGCACCACGACCGCACCAGCCTTGAGGGCGCCGTAGTAGACGATCGGGAAGTACGGCAGGTTCGGGCAGCTCAGCGCCACCTTGTCACCGGGCTCGATGCCGCGCTCCACCAGGAGGTTCGCGACCTGGTTGGCGGCTGCGTTCACCTGGGCGTAGGTCAGCCGGGTGTCTCCGAGGACCAGGGCGTCGCGGTCGGGGTAGTTGCGCGCGGAGTCCTCGAGGAGGACAGACAGATTCAGCATGCCGACAACCTACTGTCCCGACGCACGCGCCGACAGGCTCCGCGCAGCCTTCTTCAAATCCGTGGGCACCGCGGCCGCAGCAGCCGCGGTGATCACCGGACCGGCCGGCCGCAGCAGCCCGCTCCCGGTGACCCGGACCTCGGCCGTCACCGTGCAGCCGAGCGGGACGTCGACGAAGCGCAGGGTCAGCTCCGCGGCGATCCCGCGCCAGGTGCCACGCTCGGTCCAGACCCGGGGCGGGTCCAGGACGGTGGTCACCATCGCGGCGCGCAGACCGGGCGAGGTCACGTCCGTCCAGCTCTGGCCGACCTGGGGTGTCTCGCTGCTGAGGTCCTCGATGCGGCGCAACGACGACTGCCAGGCAGGGCGGTTGCGGGGGTCGACCAGGTAGTCGAACGCAGTACGGGCAGGGACGTCGAAGTGGACCGAAGAGGTCAGCACAGGGGCTCAGGCTCCATCGAGGAATCGTCGGGTCAGGGTGGTCACATCACGGTCGAGGCCGTCGACGCGGGCCTCCAGCCGGTCGAACCGTGTCTCCAGCCGGTCGAACCGGGCGTCCACGGCCTCGAACCGGGCGTCCACGGCGTCGAACCGGGCGTTCACAGCGTCGAAACCGAAACGCATCGAGCTCTCCAGGGCACGGAACGAGGTGTCCATCGAGCTCTGCAGGGAAGCCACCGAGCTGGTCAGCGACCGCTCGACGGCATCGACCGAGCGGTCGAAGAGCCGGACGACCAGACCGATGAAGGCGAGGAGCACGGCGAGGAGACCACCGATCGCGGTCCAGGCCTGGGCGTCGTTCATGGCCCCAGCGTAGGCGGCGACCCACAACCCGACGATCCGCGCGCCGGGCGCCTGTGGAGAACCCTCAGAACTTCTCGCCGGTGAGGATCTCGTACGCCTCGACGTACCGTGCGCGGGTGTGGTCGATGACGTTCTGCGGCAGGGCAGGCGGACGGGCACCTGATGCCTTGTCCCAGCCGCTGTCCGTCGAGGTCAGCCAGTTCCGGACGATCTGCTTGTCGTACGACGGCTGGGCCTGCCCCGGACGCCACTGGTCCGCCGGCCAGTACCGGCTCGAGTCCGGGGTGAGCACCTCGTCGCCCAGGACCAGCTCCGACACCGCACCGTCGGCACCGCCGGTCCTTCGACCGAACTCGAACTTGGTGTCGGCCAGGATGATCCCGCGCTCGCGGGCGATCTGGTCGGCTCGGCTGTAGATCGCCAGGGTCAGCTCCCGAAGGGCGCCGGCCGTCTCGGCTCCGACCTCGGCAACGACGGCGTCGTAGGAGACGTTCTCGTCGTGGTCACCGACCTCGGCCTTGCTGGCCGGGGTGAAGATCGGCGCCGGGAGCCGGCTGCCGTCCTGGAGCCCGGCCGGAAGCGCGATCCCGCAGACCTCGCCGGTCGCGGCGTAGTCGAGCAGTCCCGAGCCGGTGAGGTATCCGCGGGCGACGCACTCGACCGGGTACATCGCGAGCTCCTCGCAGTAGACGGCGCGACCTGCCACCGCCGCCGGCACATCGGTGGAGACGATGTGGTGGGGCACCAGGTCGGCGAGCTGGTCGAACCACCACAGCGACATCCGGGTCAGGATCGCGCCCTTGTCCGGGATGGTGCTGTCCAGCACGAAGTCGTACGCCGAGATGCGGTCGCTGGCGACCATCAGGAGCCGACCGGCGTACGGGCCCTCGGTCATCCGGTACAGGTCACGCACCTTGCCCGAGTGCAGGTGCACCGCGCCCTCGATCGCCGGGGCAGCAGGAATGTTCAGATCTCCGCTCACAAGGGGTGAGCCTATGCGGCTGCCTAGGGGGCGATCTGACCGATCTCATAGCCGAGGGTGCAACCGCCCGAGCCGTCGTCGCGGGCCGAGACGATCACGGCATACCCCGGGCTCGTGTACTGGGCCTCGACGTTCCCCGCCGACCGGTCCGGGCCGGCCGCCAGGACGAAGCCCTTCGCGACCAGGGCTGCGGCGGCGTCGGCGAAGCAGTCCTCCGGGGCCTTCGCGGCGGCCACCTCCAGGATCCAGCCCTTGCGACCCTCCTCCCCCGAGGAGCCCGCGCCGAGTGGTTGCGAGACAGCCCCCGGCACCAACGGGACCGCCGTGATCGGGAAGTCGCTGGGGACGCCGGCATCCGGCACCAGCGGCCCTCCCGGGTTCGACGAGGGCGAGAGCGACGGGGGCAGCGACGCGCTCGGGGTCGGCGACGCGCTCGGACCGACG
The DNA here is from genome assembly GCA_026392455.1 of Propionibacteriales bacterium. Lineage (GTDB taxonomy): Bacteria > Actinomycetota > Actinomycetes > Propionibacteriales > Nocardioidaceae > Marmoricola. The sequence continues at coordinate 281,468 of JAPLCB010000008.1, forward strand.
GCCACCGGGCCGTCGTCGTCGCCGCCGCAGCCGGCCAGCCCGAGCGCCAGGACGGCGACGAGCACGCCGAGGGTGGACCGAAGGGTTCCAGACATGACGGCCACCCTACTGAGCGGCGCGCGACTGCTCGGCCCACGCGTCAGGATCGTCGGCCTTCAGCCGGGCCCGGGCCTTGCCGCGGTAGCGCCAGATCTGCACGATCCCGATCGCCCAGAGCACGTACTGGAAGCTCATCGCCCAGCGGAAGGCTTCCGGGGTGTAGTCGACCGAGTCGCCCGGGGTGCGCCAGTCCAGGATGAGACCGATCGCGATCACCAACGTCAGGCTGGCCAGGAACCCGGCCTGGTTGATGATCCCGGTCGCGCTGGCCAGGCGGTGCGGCGGGTTGGAGGTGCGGCCGAGGTCGAACCCGATCACCGACGCGGGTCCGCCGATGCCGGTGACGATCACCAGCAGGGTCAGCAGCCACAGGGGTGCCGGCCCCTGCCAGGAAAGGACGACGGTCCAGGTCACCACGATCGCCCCGACGATCCCGAGCACCAAGGTGGAGCGGTGCCACGGGCGGACGGTGATCCTCCAACCGAGCAACGGCCCGGTTGCCATGATCGCGACCACCATCACCGTGAGCAGCACACCGGCCGTGTGCTCGCTGAGACCTTCGCCCTTGACCAGGAACGGGAACCCCCAGAGCAGCCCGAGAACGGTGGCGCTGAACTGGGTGCAGAAGTGCATCCAGAACCCCAACCTGGTGCCGGGATGCGACCAGGAGTCGCGCAGGCTCTCCCGGACCGCGGCCGCACTCAGGGCCGGACCGCGCAGGTTCCGGGCCTGGGGTGCGTCGTGGACCACGACCAGCAGGGCCACGACCAGCACGATGCCCAGCGACGCCGCGATCAGGTAGGACCGGGTCCAGCCGAGGTGTCCGAACGCCCAGGTCATCGGCACCGCCGCGATGATCGCGCCGAGCTGACCGAGCACTCCGGTGACCTGGATCATCACCGGGACCTTGCGCGGCGCGAACCAGGTGTTCACCAGCCGGAGCACGCAGATGAAGGTCATCGCGTCGCCGACACCGACGACGACCCGGGCCAGCAGAGCCCATGAGTAGGACTCGGCGAAGGCGAAGCCGGTCTGCGCGAGCGTCAGCACGACGGCGCCGGTCGCGAGCACGGTCCGGGAGCCGTACCGGTCCACGAGGATGCCCACCGGGATCTGCATCGCGGCGTACACCAGCAGCTGCAGCATCGTGAAGGTCGCCAGCTGCGAGGCCGAGATGTCGAAGCGCTCGGTGGCAGCCAGCCCGGCCACCGCGAGCGAGGAACGGTGGAACACCGCGAGCATGTAGACCAGTAGCGCCACCACCCAGACCAGGGTCGCGCCCCTGGATCGTGCACCGCCCGACGTCACGCTCCATGGTCCCAGACGTCACCCGGTCAGACGTACCACCCAGGCTGCGATCTGGGCCCGGGAGCCGAAGTCGAGCTTGCGCAACGAGCTCTGGACGTGGCCCTGGACGGTCCGCTCCGAGATGAACAGCCGGGTGGCGATGTCGCGGTTGCTCGCGCCCTCGGCGACCAGCCGAGCCACCTCGCTCTCCCGTCGGCTCAACGGCGGCAGGGCCCGCTCGTCGACCTCGGTGGCACTGGTCGCGGCCTGGACGGGCTCGTGACGGAACCGGGCGAAGGCCAGCGACACCGCTTCCTCCTCGGAGAGCGCGAGCCCACGGGCGAACTCGGCGGGCTGCCGGGGCGGGACGGTGGCGCGGTACTCGAAGCGACCGACCCGGGCGCCGACCATCACCTGGTCGATCTCCAGGTCCATCCGGCGCCACTGACCGGCAGCAGCACCGAGCATCAGGGCGCACTCGGCCTCGGAGCCACGCCGGTGGGCCCGGTGGGCTGCCCCCTCCAGGTGCATCGCGATCCCGATCCGGTCGCGCAGGGCCCAGAGCAGCTCGAGGGCACCATCGAGCAGGCCGTCGGCCTGACGCGCATCGCCGACTGCTCCGGTTGCGGGGGTGGCGTGCAGCGCGAGCCAGACCTGGGCGTATCCCCGGGAGGTCCCCTCGCCGGTGCGGAGGCCCTCGGTCACGGCCTCGGCGAGCAGTGCCTTGCCCTCGGCGTCCCGGCCGAGCTGGGTGAAGATGATGCCGACCAGTACCAGTGCGGCGGTGTACTCGTAGCTCAGCGGAAAGGCCCGGAGCAGCCGGACCGCGTCGTCCAGACGTCGTACGGCGGCGTCGAGGTCGAGCTCGCGAACCAGCACCGGGCCCTCAGCCAGGCACAGCGCGCCCTCCACGAAGTCGTCCTCGAGACCGTGCGCCTCGACCCGGGCGTGATCGACCATCGCCCGGGCCCGGGCGGTGTCCCCCAGCCTCGTGCAGAACGACGCACTCATCGCGAGCAGCAGCGCGCGCTCCCGCGGCGTACCGAGGCCTGGTGCCAGCGCCCGGTCCATCCAGTACCGGCCCTCACCCGACTTGCCCTGGGTGGCCCAGTACGCCTTCAGGTCGAAGCACATCTGGATCGCCTGCGGCACCTGCGCAGGGTCGGCGAGCGCCCGCTCCAGGGCTGCTCGCACGTTCGCCCCCTCGCGGTCGAGTCGTTGCAACCAGGCGACCTGGGCGGGGCCGACCCAGGTGCGGCGCAGGTCCTGCGCGACCGCCGCGAACCAGTCCCGGTGACGATCGCGCCAGCGCTCCTCGGCCCCCGAGCCGCGCAGCCGCGCAGCGCCGAACTCCCGCAGCGTCTCCAGCAGCCGGTAGCGGTCCCGGCCGTCGTCGCTCCGGGTGACCACGGACTTCTCGACGAGCCCCACCAAGGCGGGCAGGACCTGCTCGACCGGAAGGGTCCGGTCCGAGCAGACCTGCTCGGCGCCTTCCAGGTCGAACCCGCCGACGAAGACCGACAACCGGGCCCACAGCTCCCGCTCGGCGTCGGTGCACAGGTCCTCGGTCCACGCCATCGACGCAGCCAGGCCCTGGTGCCTGGCCGGAGCGTCCCGGAACCCGGTGCCGAGCGCGTCGAAGGTGTCGTCGAGCCGATCCAGCAGGGCCTCGGGAGAGAGCACCCTCATCCGGGCCGCAGCAAGCTCGATGGCCAAGGGCAACCCGCCCAGCCGGCGCACCATCGCGTGGGTCGCGGCACGGTTCGCCGGCGTGAGCTCGAACGAGGGCGAGGCCGACCGGGCCCGGTCGACGAACATCTCGAGCGCCGCCGGCAGGCTGCTGCCCTCGGGCAGCACCACGTCGTCCTGCGGTACCGCGAGCGGTGCCAACACGTGGACGACCTCGGCCGCGATCCCGAGCGGCACCTGGCTGGTCGTGAGAACCGTGACCCCCGGGCAGTGCTGCAGCACCGCGACCACGAACGCCGCCACGGACGCGACGAGGTGCTCGCAGTTGTCCAGGACCAGCATCAGCTCCTGGTCCCGCAGGTGCTCGGCAAGGACCGAAACGTCGCCGGGGTCGATCGTGGAACGCAAGCCGGTCGCGGCCGCCACCGAGTGACCCACGAACGCCGGATCGGTGACTGCGGCGAGCTCCACCACCACGACTTCCCGCCCGGGGTCAGAGGCGACCACGAGCTCGTCGACCAGCCGGGTCTTCCCCACCCCACCAGGGCCGCACACGGTGACCACCCGGTGGCTCCCGAGCAGTCGTGCCACCTCAGCCAGGTCGTCGGCACGCCCCACGAGGTGCGCGAACCTGCTCGTTGCCCCCACCGGCCCAGTCTAGGGACGGTTCGCGCAGTCCAGGGGGAGAAAACAGGCAATCCGGCGCATGTGCGGCGGCTCGGCAGTCGCCACTCTGGAGTGCACCCCTCCTCCCGGAAGCCGAGCCCTCGTGAACCCGTCCCCCACCACCCCCGCCGAGCCGACCGAACCGGACCTCCTCGCCGCCGTACGAGCCGGCGATCTCGCGGCGTACGCCGTGCTCTACGAGCGGCACCGACCCGCGGCCCTACGACTGGCGATCTCGATCGCGGGACCCACCCGCGCCGAGGACCTGGTCGGCGACGCATTCACGAACACGCTGCGGCAGCTGCTGGCCGGGCGAGGGCCCGAGCACGCCGTCGGCCCCTACCTCCAGATGGCGGTCCGCAACGCGTACCGGACCAGCTACCGACGGGAGAAGCGGGTGGTGCTGATCGACGATTTCACCGATCTCGAGCCGGCCGCCGCGGTCGACGACCCCTGGCACGCCCAGGTCGAGAACCGGCTCGCGACCCGGGCGCTCGCCAGTCTGCCGGCACGGTGGCAGCAGGTCCTGCGGCTCAGCACCCTGGAGCGCCGGCCCCTCGACGAGGTCGCCGCGATCATGGGGACGAGTACCGGTGCGGCGGCCCAGCTGGCCCACCGCGCCCGAGAAGCCCTGCGACTGGCGTACCTGGCCGAGCACGTCCGCCCGCCGGAGACCGAGGAGTGCCGCTCGATGATCCCCGCCCTGGCACGTCAGGCCCGCGGCAACGGAACGTCCCGCAGGGCCCGGGTCGAGGCACACCTCGGCGGCTGTCCGCCCTGCAGGTCGGCCGGCACCGAGATCAGTTCGGTGGCCCGCACCCTGCACCCGGCCGGCCGGGTGTGAACGCCGGTGCCCGGAACCGTGCGCTGGAGCGCGGTCCCGGGCACCGGATCACGCGGTCAGGGGCAGAGCAGCGGGATCGGGATGAGCCCGCAGACCACCGGAAGCAGGCCGCCACCACCGAGCACCGAGGTGATCAGGTCGGTCACCGTGGAGATCAGCGCGGCCAGCGACCCGGCGTCGAGGTCACCGGGAAGCTCGAGTCCACCGCCACCGGCGGTTCCCAGCTGCGCCATCACCTGGGCGACGACCGCGCCGAGCAGCTCATCTCCGGCCGTACCGGAGAGGATCTGCTGCAGCTGGGTCGGGGTGAACTGGCCGCCGAGCAGGTCGGCCAGGACGTCGGCTCCCGGACCGGTGCCGTTGAGACCGGCCAGCATCGCGGTCAGCTGGTCGGGATCGAACTGGTCGCTGATCCCGGGGACCAACGAGTCGATGAGGTCGGTCAGCTGACCCAGGTCGAGATCGGCACCGCCACCACCGAGCGCTCCGGTCACCAGCGCGAGCAGCGAGCCGAGCTGGTCGGCACCGAGCGTCCCGAAGATCCCGGCGAAGGTGTCCCAGAGACCAGCAGGGTCGAACTCGGACGGAACCGGGAGCCCGCCGAGACCGCCGAGCTGGCCGATGATGTCGTCCAGGAGAGCCGTGACGGCCTCGGGGTCGGCCTGGCCGCCCAGCAGGGCGGTCACCGCTGCGGGGTCGAGCACCCCGGTCAGCAGCGCGAGAGCGTCCGCCGGGTCCAACGCGTCTCCCGTGTTGAAGCCGGACAGCAGCGACGCCAGCTCGGCCGGGTTCAGCTGCCCCGCGACGCCGGGGAGCAGCTCGTCCAGCAGGGCGACCAGCTGGGTGGCGTCGATGTCACCGACCGGCAGGCCGTTGCCCAGGGCGAGCAGGCTGAGCTTCTTGCCAGTACTGGCGGCCTGCGGGTTCGGCGCCGGGTTGGCGCACGCGCTGCGGGCCTCGGCCTGACGGATCTTCACGGCCTTGCTCGCCGAGGCGTAACCGTGGTTGGCCCGGGTGAGGACCTTCTTGGCCTTCTTCACCTTGGCGGCCTTCTTGACCTCGGCCTTCTTGGCCCGCGCGAGGGCCTTCTTCGCTGCCACGACCTTCCGCTGGGCAGCAGCCCGGTCCTGCTGGGCGTGGGCCACGGCAGCCTGGGCCGAGGCGCACGGGGAGGTGGCCGCGGTTCCGGCCTCCGCGATCGTGACCATGGCGGGCGCCGTGGTCAGACCGACGGTGATGGCGAGGACGCAGACTGCTCCTTGAGCCCGCGTCAGCACCGACCTGGGAGTGAGATGCATAGGGATTCCCTTCCTTGCGGACCAGAGGTCCGGTGGCGCCCCGTCCTTGGGGTGCACGTAGTACCCGCCTCCATCGGCAGGCGCTCGTCCTGCCTGAGCGTTTTCGGCTACTGGCTGCGGTCGTTGCTCCAGTCGACGAAGCCGCTCGGGTCGTGACGTCCGAAGGTCCCGTGCTCGAAGAGGCCGTGACCGGTCTCGCCGTTGCAGGTCGCCCGGGCGCAGTGGTCGATCACACCGAACGGGATCATCCCGGCCAGCGCCGGGTCGTTGAGGTCGTAGGACACCCGTTCGGCGAAGTTCTCACCCTTCCACTGGCCGTGGATCCACTGCGGGTCGCCCCCGTAGCCACCGCCGAGGTGCAGCACCACGTGGGTGCGCGGTTCGATGTCCACGACCACCGGGCTGCCGTCCTGCGCGGCGCAGGTGAGGACCGCGTGCACCGGTGTCCGCGTACCCGGCGCGTAGTCGATGTCGACCTTGGGCCAGCCCAGCTGCTCGACGCGGCCGTCCTTCCAGACCCGGGTGACGTCGTTCAGCGTCCGGAAGCCGTTCGCCTGCTCCTGGATGATGATCACGATCGAGAACGTCTCGAAGCGCATCGGGACGTAGAGCCACCAGAAACCCTCCATCGGCGGGTCCTGGGGCCTTCCCGCCGGCTCGGCCTCGCCGACCGGACGGATCCCCCAGGAGCGGTCGCGGCTGCCCATCCAGTGCTCCGGGTCGACGGTCGTCTCGACGCCGTCGACGACCAGGGTGCCGGTCCACGAGCCGAGCTGGGCGAACCGCTGGGCGTCCAGCGTCGGACGGACGTCGCTGCCGAGCATCAGGTGCGGCATCTCCTGGACGACGTCGTACGAGCCGTCCCAGGTCAGGTCCATCGCCATGCCCTCGGTCTCCTCGAGGACCAGGCGAATCTTCTGGAGCGGCTCGATCACCTCCAGCGCGTACTTCCCGACCCGCTGGTCGAGCCGGTTCTGGTCGATCGCGTCGGAGAGGTGCACCGCCGTCTGGGTGGCGCCCGAACGCAGCAGGACGTAGGCGTCCTTGACGCCGAGGTTCGGGTAGTAGCCCAGACCGGTGACCAACATCTTCCGGTCGGGTCCGGCGTCGTCGCTGGTGTCCATCGCGTTGAAGTAGCAGCGGTCGTAGAAGTTCCGGTCGCTGCTGGTGACCCGGGTGATCGGCAGCGGCGCCTGGTGGATCGGGTACTCGTCGAGCGGGCCGATCATGCCGACACCTCCGCGAGGAGCTTCCGCATCAGCGGGGCGTGGTGGAACAGGCTGTCCACGTCCTCGGGGAGACCGTCGAGCTCACCGAAGTGCACCTGGCGGGCACCGGTGCGCATGAAGACGACCCCCCAGATCACGGCCGAGTAGATCTCGAACCAGCGCAGGTCGTGCACCTCGACACCGGTCGCCGCGGTGTAGGTGGCACTGACGTCCTCGGCACGCAGGACGTCAGGCAGGCCCGGCATCTCGAAGACGTCGGTGATCGACTGGAACACCTTGTGGGCAAAGACGATCCAGCCCAGGTCCAGCTCGCGAGGCCCGATCCCGGCCATCTCCCAGTCCAGGATCGCGACCGGCTCGAAGTCGACGTACAGGGCGTTGCCGATCCGGGCGTCGCCCCAGGAGAGGACGTTGTCAGCAGTGCTCCCGGGCCCGTCGAACTCAGGCCAGTTCGCCTCCAGCCAGGCCAGCGCCTCGTCGATCAGCGGCGACGGCGCGAGCTCGGCGGCTGCCCAGCGGTACCAGGTCGCGAGCTTGTCGAAGAGCCGGCGCAACGGGGTGTCGCCGGCGTACGTGTCGATGTCGAGGAAGCCGAAGACCTCCGCCGCTCGGGGGATCGAGTGCAGCGCAGCGATCTGTCGGACGGTGCTGTCCTGGAGCCGACGCTTGTCAGCGTCGGAGGCGTCGAAGAACCAGTTGTCGCCGAAGGTGTACGGCATCACGTCGGGCGGCACCAGGCCGTCGATCCGCTCCATGAAGAAGAAGGGCTGCCCCAGGACGTCACCGGTCGGCTCCAACCACCGCGGCGTCGGGACCGGGACGTCGGAGAGCTCGCCGACCAGCCTGATCGCCTCGTACTGGTGGTCGAGGCGGTAGGTCTGGAAGACCGGGACGTCCTTCGCGGCAGGCGCCATCCGGATCACGTAGCCGCGCGTGCTGCGCTCGCCGTCCTCGGTCCAGGTGACGTCGGCCAGGATCGTCTCGCTGGACATGCCGTTCGCGTCAGAGGCCCCCGAGAGCGCGACCTCGACGTCCGCGCCAGAGGGGAGCCGCTCGGCCAGCCACGGCGCGAGGGTCGCGGCCATCGCGTCGGTGTCGCGACTGCTGCGGGTGAGGTGCATGTCCTGCGGGGGCTGCTGCTCAGTGGTCATCCGGCTACAGAACTAGAACGCGTTCTTGCCTGTCAAGGGCTTGAGCCGCTATTTTCTGACGGCATTCACTATTTCAGGACGGAGGTCCCGTGAGCGGTCAGACCAAGCGCGGGCGCGGCCGCCCCCAGCAGATCTCCCGCGACCAGATCGTCGAGGCCGCCGTGCGGCTGGGGACCGAGGACCTGCGGATGGCCGACGTCGCCCGGGCGCTCGACGTCGGCGCGGCCGCGCTCTACAACCACGTCCGCGACCGTGACGAGCTGCTGGCCCTGGTGGCGGCCAGGATCCTCGACGCGACCGAGTACGACGACTTCGAGCCCCCGGCCGGAGCGACGTGGCAGGAGTGGATCAGCGCGTTCGCGCACGCGACCCGGGCTGCGGTGGTCGCGAACCCGCACCTGCTCCAGTACGTCCGCCTGACCAGCGCACCGACCGGACTGCGTCTCGACCGGATCGAGCACCTGGCCACCGTCATGGACGAGGCCGGGTTCAGCACGATGGACGTCCAGCACTGCGTCCAGCACGTGTACACCCTCGCGCTCGGCGAGGCCTGGCAGCAGGCGCTCGCGGCCGACGGCGAGGACCCGCAGTTCGCCGAGTTCGGCCGGGGCGTCGGCGAACGCTCCGGGGACCTCCCGCACCTGGCCGACATGGTGGCCGCCCGGCCCGAGGCGGATCCCCAGTTCGCCTTCGCCCTGGACTGCTTGCTCAGCGGACTCGCCCGGAGGATCTGAGGCCGCATCGCCAGCCCGGCCCGACGTCCTGGTCATCGGCGACCCGACGACCGGGACCACGGCGCTGCCCGCAGCCGTGGCACGGCCTCCCGACGGGCTAGAGAATCGCGCCCGGCGAGTACGACGCGGCGTCGGGGTCGCCCTTCGCGACCTCCTCGATCCGTCGTACGACGGCCTGCACCTGGTCCACCGCAGCACCGGTGAACTCGATCGGGTCGGCGACCAGGGCGGCGATCTGGTCGCGGGTCAGCCCCAGCCGGGCGTCCGCCGCCAGCCGGTCGAAGAGGTCGTTCACGGCCAGCCCCTGGCGCATCTCGAGCGCAACGCCGACAGCATGCTCCTTGATGGCCTCGTGGGCCTCCTCGCGACCGACCCCGTTGCGGACCGCGGTCATCAGCACCTTGGTGCTGGTCAGGAACGGCAGGTAGCGGTCGAGCTCGCGCTGGATCACGGCCGGGAACGCCCCGAACTCGTCGAGCACGGTGAGGAACGTCTGGAAGAGCCCGTCGGTGGCGAAGAACGCGTCCGGCAGCGCGACCCGGCGTACGACGGAGCAGGAGACGTCGCCCTCGTTCCACTGGTCGCCGGCGAGCTCGCCGACCATCGAGAGCTGCCCGCGCAGGATGACGGCGAGGCCGTTGACCCGCTCGCAGGACCGGGTGTTCATCTTGTGCGGCATCGCCGACGAGCCGACCTGGCCCTCCTTGAAGCCTTCGGTGACCAGCTCGATACCGGCCATCAACCGGATCGTGGTGGCCAGGTTCGAGGGACCGGCGACGACCTGCACCAGGGCGGAGACGACGTCGAAGTCGAGCGAACGCGGGTAGACCTGGCCGACGCTGGTGAAGACCTGCTCGAAGCCGAGGTGACCCGCGACCCGCTGCTCGAGGTCGGCCAGCTTGGCGCCGTCCCCGTCCAGCAGGTCGAGCATGTCCTGCGCGGTCCCCATCGGACCCTTGATGCCGCGCAACGGGTAACGACCGAGCAGGTCGTCGAGCCGGGCGAGACCGACCAGCATCTCGTCGGCCACGGTGGCGAAGCGCTTGCCCAGGGTGGTCGCCTGGGCGGCGACGTTGTGCGAGCGGCCGGCCATCACCAGGGACTCGTGCTCGCTGGCCAGGCGGCCGAGGCGGGCCAGGGTCGCGACGATCCGCTGCCGGACCAGCTTCAGCGAGGAGAGGATCTGGAGCTGCTCGACGTTCTCGGTCAGGTCGCGCGAGGTCATCCCCTTGTGGATGTGCTCGTGACCCGCGAGGGCGCAGAACTCCTCGATCCGAGCCTTCACGTCGTGCCGGGTGATCCGCTCCCGGGCCGCGATCGAATCCAGGTCGACCTGGTCGACGACGGCCTCGTAAGCCTCGACCACGCCGTCGGGCACGTCGATCCCGAGGTCCTTTTGGGCCTTGAGCACGGCGATCCAGAGCTGGCGCTCAAGCACGATCTTGTGCTCGGGCGACCAGATCGCCGCCAGGTCGGCGCCGGCGTACCGGGTCGCGAGCACGTTGGGAACACTGTGGACGGCCATCAGACTCTGATCTCCCCTGCCGCGGCCTTCGCCGCAATGTCGGTGCGGTACTGGGCTCCGTCGAAGCTGATCGCCGCGACGCCGCGGTAGGCCTTGGCCCGGGCGTCGTCGAGGTCTTCTCCGACGGCGGTGACCGCCAGGACCCGACCACCGGCGGTGACGAGGTTGCCGTCGGCCAGCGCGGTGCCCGCGTGGATGACGTCACACTGGGCGTCATCCTGGGCTGCCTCGGTCCCGGTGATCACGTCACCGGACCGCGACGACTCCGGATACCCGGCACTGGCCATCACGACGGCCAGGGCGGTCCCCGGCTTCCACCGCGGCGGGGCGGTCTCGTGGAGCTTCCCGTCGGCGGCGGCCTTGAGCAGCACCCCGAGCGGCGAGTCGAGCAGGGCCATCAGCGGCTGGGTCTCCGGGTCGCCGAAGCGGGCGTTGAACTCGATGACCTTGGTGCCGCGCTTGGTCAGCGCGAGGCCGGCGTACAGCAGGCCGGAGAAGGTGGTGCCCCGACGGGCGAGCTCGTCGACGGTCGGCTGCAGGACACGTTCGAGCACGTCCTCGACGAGACCCTCGGGCGCCCACGGCAGGGGGGTGTACGCGCCCATGCCGCCGGTGTTCGGGCCCTCGTCGCCGTCGAAGATCCGCTTGAAGTCCTGGGCCGGCTGGAGCGGGAACACGGTGGTGCCGTCGGTGATCGCGAACAGGGAGACCTCGGGGCCGTCGAGGAACTCCTCGATCACGACCCGGTCGCAGGCCAGTGCGTGCTCGAGCGCGGCAGCGCGGTCGTCGGTCACCACGACTCCCTTGCCGGCAGCGAGCCCGTCGTCCTTGACGACGTACGGCGGACCGAAGGCGTCCAGCGCAGCCACGATCTCGGCCTCGGTCTCGCAGACGTGGGCCAGCGCGGTGGGCACCTCGGCCGCAGCCATCACGTCCTTGGCGAACGCCTTGGAGCCTTCGAGCTGGGCGGCCTCGGCGGACGGCCCGAAGCAGGAGATCCCGCGCTCCCGGACGGCGTCGGCAACTCCGGCGACCAGGGGAGCCTCCGGACCGACGACGACCAGGTCGACCCCCAACCGCTCAGCAAGGTCAGCGACCGCGGTCGGGTTCATCGGGTCGACGTCGTGCAGCTCCGCCACCGCGGCGATGCCCGGGTTCCCGGGCGCCGCGTGCACCTCGGTGACCGACGGATCCCGGGAGAGCGCCAGGGCGAGCGCGTGCTCGCGGCCACCGGTACCGATCACGAGTGTCTTCACGCGAGGTAACTCTAGTGGGCCGCCGCTCCCTCCTCGAATCCGGCGACCGGGCACAGATGTCCCAGCCCAGCGCACCGACCGGGCGCAGATGTCCCGCCGCGGTGGGACATCTGCGCCCGGTCGGTGGGCATGAGCGGGACATCTGCGCCCTCTCGACGGTCAGGGGTTGCGGACCCGCTCCTCGTACGCCGCCCGCTTCGCCTCGTCCGCGTCGGCCAGCACGGTGTCGGCCTTCATCAGGTGGGCGATGGCTTCCTTGAGCCGACGCGGCATCAGATCAGCCGACTTGGCGACGCTCTGGCTCCAGCGCGGGACCCAGGTCTCGGCCTTCGGCTTGCGGATCGTCGCCTCGATCACCTCGGCGACCTGGTCGGCGGTCACCGGCTTGACCCCACGAGCAGCCGGTACGCCGGCGGCCAGCTCGGTCAGCACGACGGTCGGGAGCACCATGCTGACCTCGATCCCGTACGGCGCGAGCTCGGCCCGGGTGGCCTCGGAGAAGCCGACCACGGCGAACTTCGAGGCCGAGTAGGTGGCTCCGTTCGGCACGGCGACCCGACCGACCGCCGAGGCCACGTTGATGATGTGCCCGTGACCGCGGTCGAGCATGCCGGGAGCGACGGCCTTGGTCCCGTTGATGACGCCGTGCAGGTTGACGTCGACGATCGCCGCCGCGACCCCCGCGCTCTCCTTGAGCACCGAGCCGAGCGGCATGATCCCGGCGTTGTTGACCAGCACGTCGATCGGTCCGATCTCGGCGACGGCGCCGAGGAACGCGGTCCACGAGTCCGGGTCACCGACGTCGAGCGCGGCCGAGACGACCCGGGTCCCGGTCTGCCGGGAGATGTCTGCTGCCGCGGTGGCGGCCAGCTCGGCGTCGCGGTCTCCGATGGCGACGTTGGCGCCGGCGCGCGCGAGTCGTTCGACGGTGGCACGACCGATGCCTCGGGCGCCGCCGGTGACGACGATCGAGAGTCCGGCGATGCCGCGGTGCCAGTTCGGGGCGGGCTTGCTCATGCGTGGGTCCTCAGTGGTTGGAGGTCGACCGGCTGGCCGTCCTGGGGATACGGCAGGGAGTAGTAGTTCAGGGGCGCGACGTAGTCCGGAGCAACGGTCCAGGAGTACCGGCGCAGCAGCTGGTGCAGGATCAGCTTCACCTCGGCACCCGCGAAGAACATGCCGAGACACTTGTGCACGCCGCCACCGAACGGTTCCCAGGCGTGCCGGTGCACCTTGTCCTCGCGCCGCTCGGCGGAGAAGCGACCCGGGTCGAAGGTCTCGGGGTCCTTCCAGAGCTCCGGCTGGTGGTGCTGCAAGTGGACCATCAACGCGGTCAACCGCCCGGCGGGGATCCGGGTACCGAGGATCTCGGTCTCCTTGACGGTCTTGCGCGCCAGCACCGGCACCGGCGGCAGCAGCCGCAGGCACTCCTTGATCACCAGGTCGAAGCCGTCCAGTCCGTCGAGCTCGTCCAGGGTCGGCTGGTCGCCCAGGTGGGCCGCCTCGGCTCGCAACCGGTCCTGCCACTCGGGGTGCTGGCCGAGGTACTGCATCGCGGTCGAGGTGGTGATCGTGGAGGTGTCGTGGGCGGCCATCAGCAGGAAGATCATGTGGTTGACGACATCGTCGTCGGTGAACTGGTCGCCGTCCTCGGAGAGGTGGCAGAGGACCGAGAACAGATCTTCGCCCGGGGTCGCGCGCTTCTGCGCCAGGTGCCGGCGGAGGAACTTCTCGAGCAGGCGGCGACCCGCCAGCCCGCGCCCCCAGCGGGTGAAGGGGATCGGCAGCCGGACCAGCGCGGTCGCAGCCTGGACGCAGTCGATGAACGCCTGGTTGACGCGGTCCAGCTCGCCGGGCTCCGACAGCTCGGCGCCTCCCATGAAGACCTGGGTCGCGAGGTCCAGGGTGAGGTCCTTCAGCGCCGGGTACGCCGCGAAGTCCGGGCCGGGCTGCCAGCGGTCCAGCCCGGCCGCGACCGCCGGCCCGAGGGCCGCGGTGTAGCCCGCCAGGCGGTCGCGGGTGAACGCCGCCTGCATCAACCGCCGGTGCCGGTGGTGCTCCTCGAAGTCCAGCAGCATCAGGCCGCCGTCGAAGAACGGTCCGACCAGGGCGCCCCAGCCGGCCTTGCTGGCGAACGCCTTGTCCGCGTTGCGGAGCGCCTCGCCACAGGCGTCGGGACCCAGCAGGATGGTCCACCGCTTGCCGATGAAGCCCATCTCGGACACCGGACCGAAGCGTGCGTACTGGTCGTTCATGAAGACCAGCGGGTCCTTGACGTAGGCCAGCGTTCCACCGATCCCGGGGATTCCGCGCCGGATCGGTGCACGGGTCGGGGGTACCACCGAGGTCATGACTCCTCCTATCTGACAGGGACGTCTGTCAGTTTGTGGCACGGTTGCGGCCCCGTCAAGTGTTTGTGGTCTCCGCGCCGATCCGCCATCGTGTCCTGCGTGGGTGGAACGGAGCGGAGCTACGGCGGCAAGACGGCGGTCGAGCGCGTCAACGAGCGTCGGGGGCGGCTGATCGCCGCGACGATCGACGTGCTCTCGGGCAGCGGTGAGGCGCACGCCACCATGACGGCGATCTGCTCCGCCGCAGGCCTGACCGAGCGCTACTTCTACGAGAGCTTCGCCAGCCTCGACGACGCGCTGCTGGCCGCCCTCGACACCGTCTGCGACGAGATCCTCGACCTGGCCACCAGCGCCATCGCGGCCACCCCCGGCTCTGCCGAAGTCCGGGTGCACGCCGTGATGGAGGCGTTCGTCGGCCTCGTGGTCGCCGAGCCGGAGAAGGCCCGGGTCGCGGTGATCCACGCCAGCGCCAACCCGCGGCTGCGTTCGCGGCGCAGCGAGCTGTTGGAGACCTTTGCTGACTTCGTCGCCCGCGAAGCCGTCGACCTGTACGGCGAGGAGGCGTGGCCGACCGCGCGCGCCCGGGTCCACGGCCTGGTCTACATCGCCGGCTTCAGCGAGCTGGTGGCTTCCTGGCTCTCCGGTGACGTCGACCTCACCCCCGGCGAGCTGGTGGAGACCGCCGAGAGCCTGTTCGCCGCGATGACCCGTCGCCGCTGAAACACCCGCGTCACGAACCGGTGCCAGAATCGGCGCCGTGACCTCAGACCGCGAGCACCTCAGCTGGGCCACCTTCGGCGACGTCGTGGTCCCCGCCCTCGCCCAGCAGGTCGTCGACAGCGGGTTCGAACCGGACCTGGTGCTGTCGGTCGCTCGCGGAGGACTGGCCCTCGGGATGGGCCTGGGCTACGCGCTGGACGTCAAGAACCTGTCCGCCGTCAACGTCGAGTTCTACACCGGTGTCGACACCCGCCTCCCGGTCCCGATCATGCTTCCGCCCACCCCGGACGTCGTCGACCTGCGCGGCCTGAAGGTGCTGATCGCCGACGACATCGCCGACACCGGCCTGACGCTGGTGCACGTCCAGGAGTTCCTCGCCGACCACGTCGCCGAGGCGCGGACCGCGGTGGTCTTCGAGAAGGAGCGATCGGTCGTGAAGGCGGACTACGTGTGGAAGAGCACCGAGCTCTGGGTCGACTTCCCCTGGTCGGCCGTGCCGCCCCTGGTGACCCGGACCAGCACCGGCCGCTAGCGCCGCTCCCGACCCGGAGCGGCCCGGATCGATCAGCGCTCGTTGACGACGACCGTCTGCTCGCGACCCGGACCGACCCCGACGGCCCAGAACGGTGCCCCGGACATCTCCTCGAGCGCCTTCACGTAGATCTGCGCGTTCTTCGGCAGGTCGTCGAAATTCCGGCAGCCCGAGATGTCGGTGCCCCAGCCGTCGAAGTACTCGTAGACCGGGGTGGCGTGGTGGAACTCGGTCTGGGTCATCGGCATCTCGTCGTGCCGGACCCCGTCGACGTCGTAGCCCACGCAGACCGGGATCCGCTCCCAGGTGTCGAGGACGTCGAGCTTGGTCAGGTAGAACTCGGTCAGGCCGTTGACCCGGGCGGAGTAGCGCGCAACCACCGCGTCGTACCAACCGCAGCGACGGGTACGCCCGGTGGACACACCGATCTCGCCACCGATCCGCTGCAGGTTGATGCCGTCCTCGTCGAAGAGCTCGGTCGGGAACGGCCCGGAGCCGACCCGGGTGCTGTACGCCTTGATCACGCCGATGACCCGGTCGATCCGGGTCGGACCGATACCGGCCCCCGTGCAGACGCCACCAGCGATCGGGCTGCTGCTGGTCACGAAGGGGTAGGTGCCGTGGTCGACGTCGAGCATCGTGGCCTGGGCGCCCTCGAAGAGCACCGTCTTGCCCTCGTCGAGCGCCCTGTTCAGCAAGAGGCTGGTGTCGGCGACCATCGGCCGCAGCCGGTCGGTGTAGGCCAGGAGCTCCTCGACGACCGCGTCGACATCGATCGAACGCCGGTTGTAGACCTTCGCCAGCACCTGGTTGCGGACCTCGAGCGCGGCCTCGACCTTCTGCCGCAGGATCTTCTCGTCGAACAGGTCGGCGATCCGGATGCCGACGCGGTTGACCTTGTCACCGTACGCCGGTCCGATGCCGCGTCCGGTGGTGCCGATCTGGTTCTTGCCGAGAAACCGCTCGCTGACCTTGTCGACGGCCACGTGGTAGGACGCGATCACGTGTGCGTTGGAGCTGACCACGAGCTGGGCGACGTCGACACCGCGCTCGATCAGGCCGTCGAGCTCGCGGAACAGGGCCTCGGGCGAGACCACGACGCCGTTGGCGATCACCGAGGTGGCCCCCGGGGTCAGGATGCCGCTGGGCAGCAGGTGGGTCGCGTACTTCTCGCCGTTGACCACGATCGTGTGACCAGCGTTGTGACCGCCACTGGTGCGTACGACGTAGTCGATGGGTTGGCTGGTAGCGAGAAGGTCGGTGGCCTTCCCCTTGCCTTCATCGCCCCACTGGGCTCCGAGGACCACGATCGCGGGCATCTGCTCGCCTCCCACTGTGCTGGCGCAACTCTGCTGGTGTGAACGGGCACGTCTGCTGAAATGCAGAAGAGCCCGGCGTGCAACAGCACGGGGCTCTTGCGGCGTCACGTTACCAGAAAAGGCCCGCGGGACCGGGCCACGAGAGCCGCCGGGGGCCGCTCGGGTGCGGGCCGGCAACGAGAAGTTACGGTGTCGAGGTGGAACCCCTCCTGCTGATCACCCATGCCGACGCCGGCAACTCCGACAACCTCGGGATCGCGCTCGACGTGCTCCGCGGACAAACCTCGGTCGAGGTGTGCGAGACCAGCAATCCCGGCGAGCTGGACGGCGCCCTGCACCGGGCGGGCACCCGCCCGATCGTGGTCGCCGGCGGCGACGGCAGCCTGCACGCGGTCATTGCGACCCTGCACCGGCGCAACGACCTGGCCGACCGGACCCTCGGCCTGCTGCCGCTGGGCACCGGCAACGACTTCGCCCGAGCGGTCAACCTGCCCCTGGACCCCGTCGAAGCAGCCGAGGCGCTGCTGGCCGCCACGCCGCAGCCGATGGACCTGATCGTGGACGAGCTGGGCGAGATCGTGGTGAACAACGTCCACGCCGGAGCCAGTGTCCTGGCCAGCAAGCGAGGTGCGACCTGGAAGGAACGTCTGGGGAAGTACGGCCTCGGGCTGATCGGGTACCCGGTCGGGGCCGCCATCGCTGCCCTGAACCCGCCGTACGTCCGGCTGCGGATCGAGGTCGACGGGGAGATCGTCGCCGACATGGACCGCCCCGTCCTGATGGTCTCCATCGGCAACGGCACCAGCGTCGGTGGCGGCACCGAGCTGACCCCCGAGGCCGATCCGACCAACGGCACCGTGGACGTGATGATCGCCTTCGCCGCCAGTCCGCTGGCACGGGCGGGCTACGCGCTCGACCTGGCACTGCGCCGGCATCCTGAGCGGGACGACGTCACCTACCTCCGCGGCAGCCGGGTCTCCCTGTCCGGGGAGGACTTCTGGCTCAGCGCCGACGGCGAGATCAGCGGCCCCGAGCGACGACGCACCTGGCACGTCGAGCCGGCGGCGTACTCGTTGCTGGTCCCGCGCAGTCCCGCGGCCGACGCCTAGCCAGCGCAGGGTTCGAGGATCCCCGGGCGTCAGCCGAGCAGGGCGTCGTACGCCGCCGGGCTGGAGTCGCGCAGGAAGTCACCGCAGCGCTGCTCCTCGGCCGTCTCCCCGATCACACCGGCTGCTCTGGTCAGGGCCGCCAGCGCCCGCAGGAAGCCTCGGTTCGGGACGTGGTCCCACGGAACCGGCCCGTGTCCCTTCCAACCGTTGCGTCGCAGCTGGTCCAGGCTGCGGTGGTACCCGACCCGGGCGAACGCGTAGGCGACCACGCCGTCACCGCCGTCGGCCAGGGCCAGCTCGGCCAGCACGGCCCAGGCCAGCGGGGACTCCGGGTGCGCCGTGACCACCGACCGCGGTTCGTCGCCCGCAGCCAGGGCGGCTGCAGCCGGGTCCTCGGGAAGTCGGGTCGGGGGCGGTCCAGCCATCAGGTCATCGAGGGGGGTCATGGAGTAATTGTCCCCTACCGGGTGTTAGGTAGTTCCGTGACCCAGACCCAGCCTCCTGGAACCGCCCTCCAGACCGAGAAGGACCCCTGGCCCGCGCTGTGGGCCCTGGTCCTCGGGTTCTTCATGATCATGGTCGACTCGACGATCGTGACCGTCGCGACCCCGGCGATCATCGAGGACCTGCACGCCGAGGTGAACTCGGTGGTCTGGGTGACCAGCGCCTACCTCCTGGCGTACGCCGTGCCGGTCCTGATCACCGGGCGGCTCGGCGACCGTTTCGGCCAGAAGCGGCTCTACCTCACCGGCCTGGTCGTCTTCACGCTCTCCTCGCTGTGGTGCGGCCTGACCGGAAGCGTGGAGGGCCTGATCATCGCGCGGATCTTCCAGGGACTCGGCGCCTCGATGATGACGCCGCAGACGATGGCGATCATCACCCGGATCTTCCCGGCCGAGCGTCGCGGCCAGGCGATGGCGCTCTGGGGCGCCACTGCCGGCGTAGCGCTGCTGGTGGGCCCCTTGCTCGGCGGAGTTCTGGTGGACGGTCTCGGCTGGGAGTGGATCTTCTTCATCAACGTCCCGGTCGGACTGCTCGCGTTCGTGATGGCCTGGCAGCTGGTGCCGACCCTCAGCACGAACCCGCACCGCTTCGACTGGCTCGGCGTCGCGCTGAGCGGCACCGGTATGTTCCTGCTCGTCTTCGGGATCCAGGAGGGCCACCAGTACGACTGGGGCACCCTGACCGGCGAGATCACGGTCTGGCGGCTGATCATCGTCGGCCTGCTCGTCTTCGGGCTGTTCATCTACTGGCAGGCGCGGAACACCGCTGAGCCCCTGGTCCCGCTCGGTTTGTTCCGCGAGCGGAACTTCTCCCTGGCCAATGCCGGGATCTCCACGATCAGCTTCGCCTTCACCGCGATGGCGTTCCCCCTGATGCTCTACGCCCAGCTCGTCCGGGGACTGTCCCCGACCAAGTCCGCCCTTCTGCTGGTCCCGATGGCGGTCTTCTCGATCGCGCTGGCACCGGTCGTCGGCCGGTTGACCGACCGGGTGCACCCGCGGCTCATCACCGCCACCGGCTTCACCGTCGCCTGCGGGTCCCTGGTCTGGCTCGCCCTCGAGCTCACCCCGGACAGCCCCACCTGGAGGATCATGATCCCGGTGGCGCTCCTCGGCGCCGGCAGCGCGGGCATCTGGGCACCGCTCTCGGCCACCGCGACACGCAACCTGCCGATGCACCTGGCCGGGGCCGGAGCAGGGGTCTACAACGCGACCCGCCAGGTCGGTGCGGTCCTCGGGTCGGCCGGGATCGCCCTGCTGATGGACTCCCGTCTCGCCGCTCAGGGACTCGCGTTCGACCCGTCGGGCGCCGACGCCGGGAACGGCCTGCCCGACCCGGCGCTCGAGCCGTTCAGCAGAGCGATGTCCCAGGCGATGTTCCTGCCTGCCGGAGTGCTGGTCATCGGCATCGTCGCCGTGCTGTTCTTCACCGCTCCGAGCCACGTGACCGGCGCCGCCGCACCGGTCGACGGCGCTGCCGCGCACTGACCACGCGACACCCGCTGACCCTCTTTTGGCGGACATGCCCGCGAGCGGGCACCTGACGTGCCACGCTTCCGAGCGTGAGCAGCCTCGGGAAGACCTACCGACCGGAACTGGACGGCATCCGCGCGATGGCCGTGCTCCCGGTGATCGCCTTCCACTCCTACGTCCAGCCGGCCACCGGCGGCTGGTTGGGCGTCGACATCTTCTTCGTCCTCTCCGGCTACCTGATCACCGGCGTCCTGCTCACCGAGCACGCCCGGACCGGCACCGCAAGCCTGCGCGACTTCTGGGTCCGCCGGCTGCTGCGCCTCTACCCGGCGCTGCTGGCGATGCTGGTCCTCGGCGCCTTCTTCTTCCGCACGCTCGGCGACGGCGGCACCTTCCTGGGATACCTGCGCACCGCAGCGGCTTCAGGTTTCTACGTCGAGGACCTGATCTGGGGCCTTGCCGGCAACGAGGTCGGGAACCTCGGCCACACCTGGAGCCTCGCGGTCGAGATGCAGTTCTACCTGGTCTGGCCGGTCGTCCTCCTGCTGCTGCTCCGGAAGCGGCAGCGCCTGGTGCCGTGGATCGTCGGCGGCATCGTGGTCAGCTACGCGTTGTTCGTGCTCCAGTCCAGCCCGAACGTCGTCCGTTTCCCGATCGCGTACTACGTTCCGTGGACCCGGGCCTTCGAGCTGCTGCTGGGCGCCCTGGTCGCAGTGGTGATCGCGAACCGGGCCGACGAACCGGAGCGGGCGTCCGCCGACGGCCCCCCGAAAGGCCGGTGGATCGGTTGGGCCATCGCGCTCGGCTTCGCCGTCCTGCTGCAGACTGCCTGGACGATCTCGATCTACGCGGACCAGCGGGTGATCATCTGGCAGTCCCCGGCGGCAGCACTGCTGACCGTCGCCCTGCTGCTGCACCTGGAGCGGGTCCGCTCCGCCGGGGTCGGCTCGCTGCTCTCCTGGCGGCCGGTGGCCTGGGTGGGCAAGGTCTCCTACGCGGTCTACCTGTTCCACTACCCGGTGATCATGGTCCTGCGCAACGAGTTCGACATGGGCACCGCAAAGCTGGTCTTCCTGCTCGCCACGGCGATCACCCTGACGCTGTCGGCGCTCTCCTGGCACTTCGTGGAGCAGCCCGCGCTGCGCTGGAAAGCGCGTCTGACCGGTCGGCCGTCAGCGACCGCCCCGGCACCTCAGCCGATCGACTGACCGGTGCTCCGCAGGTTCTCGCACGCCTCGACGACGCGAGCCGCCATCCCGGCCTCGGCTGCCTTGCCCCAGGCACGAGGGTCGTACGCCTTCTTGTTGCCGACCTCGCCGTCGACCTTCAGGACGCCGTCGTAGTTGGTGAACATGTGCGCGGCAGCGGGGCGGGTGAAGGCGTACTGGGTGTCGGTGTCGACGTTCATCTTGATGACGCCGTAGTCGACAGCCGCAGCGATCTCGTCAGGTGTCGAGCCGGACCCTCCGTGGAAGACCAGGTCGAAGGGCTTGGACCCGGGCGCCAGCCCGAGCTTCGCGGCCACCGCCTCCTGGGCAGCCTTCAGGATCTCCGGACGCAGGGTGACGCCGCCGGGCTTGTAGACCCCGTGCACGTTGCCGAAGGTCAGCGCCGTCATGTACCGGCCGTTCTCACCGATGCCGAGAGCCGCAGCCGTCGCCAGCGCGTCCTCCGGAGTGGTGTACAGCTTCTCGTCGATGGCACCGACGACGCCGTCCTCCTCGCCCCCGACGACACCGATCTCGACCTCGAGAATGATCTTCGCGGCTGCGCTCAGCGCGAGCAGCTCCTGCGCGATCTGCAGGTTCTCCTCCATCGGCACCGCGGACCCGTCCCACATGTGCGACTGGAACAGCGGAGCCTCGCCGCGGGCGACCCGCTCGGCCGAGATGGCGAGCAGCGGCCGGACGAACCCGTCGAGCTTGTCCTTGGGGCAGTGGTCGGTGTGCAGCGCGACGTTGATCGGGAAGTTCTTGGCGACCTCGGCCGCGTACGCCGCGAAGGCCACCGAGCCGGTGACCATGTTCTTGACCCCAGGGCCGGAGAGGTACTCGGCGCCGCCGGTGGAGACCTGGATGATGCCGTCGCTGCCCGCGTCCGCGAAGCCCTGCAGCGCTGCGTTCAGGGTCTGCGAGGAGGAGACGTTGATCGCGGGGAACGCGAACGCCTTCGCCTTCGCAGCGTCCAGCATCTCGGCGTACTTCTCAGGGGTGGCGATGGGCATGCGGGGTCTCCTCGGGCGGGTTCCAGATCACCTTCACCCTAGACGACCCCGTGCTCACCCCCGCCAGGCGGACTCGTCACCGAGATCGGCATGGGTCCGCACCCAGCTGTGCATCGCGATCGCAGCTGCCGCCGAGGCGTTGATCGACCGGGTCGAGCCGAACTGCGCGATCGAGAACGTCCCGTCGCAGGCCGCTCGAGCACCGTCCGAGAGACCGGGACCCTCCTGCCCGAACAGGAAGCAGACCCGGCGCGGCACGTCCATCGTCTCCAGGTGCGCCGAGCCGGGGAGGTTGTCGATCCCCAGGAGGCGGACCGGTCCCCCGGGAAGATCGCGCAGGTACGCCGCGAGCGCCTCGGCATCCGGGTGGTGGCGAACGTGCTGGTACCGGTCGGTGACCATCGCGCCCCGCCGGTTCCACCGCTTGTTGCCGACGATGTGCACCTCGGCGGCGAGGAAGGCGTTGGCCGACCGCACGATCGTCCCGATGTTGAAGTCGTGCTGCCAGTTCTCGATGGCGACGTGGAAGTCGTGGCGGCGGGTGTCGAGGTCCGCGACGATCGCGTCGACCGTCCAGTAGCGGTACCGGTCGACGACGTTGCGACGATCGCCGTCGGCCAGCAGCACCGGGTCGTACTGGGGGCCGGAGGGCCAGTCCCCCACCCACGGACCCAGCCCGACCTCAGCCGGTCCGTGCGGCATCGGGTCGTACGGCGCCCGACTCGTCACCGCGTCGCCGCCGTCGTCTTCGCTGGTCATCGGGACAGCCTAGGGCCGGTGTGACGGTTGGCAGGTTGCTGTCAGGTCGCGCCCTATACGCTCAGCGCGTGATCCTCGACGTGATACAACTCGCCGGCATCAGCTGGATGGACCCCAACTGGTGGTTGGACCAGTTCGGTCAGGAATTCTTCTGGCTGAGCGTGGCCATCATCTTCGTCGAGTGCGGCCTGTTCTTCCCGTTCCTGCCGGGCGACACGTTGCTGTTCGCGATCGGCCTGTTCATCGCGACCGACCGGATGGAGGTCGTCCCGGGGAACAAGACCGTCGACATCATCGTGGCCATGCTGATCCTGAGCGTCGGCGCCTTCCTCGGCAACGTCGCGGGCTACGAGATAGGCCGGAAGATCGGACCGCCGCTCGCCCAGCGCGACGGCCGGGTGCTGAAGAAGAAGTACTTCGACCAGACCCGCGACTTCTTCGAGAAGCACGGCAACAAGGCCCTGGTGATCGGTCGGTTCGTGCCGTTCGTGCGGACCTACGTCACGGTCGTCGCAGGCGTCGCGCAGATGGAGCGACGTCGCTTCATCACCTGGAGCGCCGTGGGTGCCGTCCTGTGGGTCGTGACCATCACCCTGCTCGGGTACGTCCTGGGCAAGCGCTTCCCCGGCCTCGGCGACAACATCGACATCGCGATCGGCGCCATCCTGGCGTTCTCCGCGATCCCGGTCGCCTACGAGTGGGTCAAGCACCGCCGGCAGACCGCCGCCGCCGCCAACCTCGAGTAGGGCTCAGAGGTCGAGGTCGGAGATACCCACCGCGTAGCGGTACTCGAGACCCTCGGCCTCGACCGCTTCGCGCGCACCGGTGTCCCGGTCGACGACGACAGCGACCCCGACGACCGTGGCTCCGGCAGCACGTAGGGCGGCGACCGCCTCGAGCACGGAACCCCCGGTGGTCGAGGTGTCCTCGACCGCCAGCACCCGACGCCCCTCGACCGACGGGCCCTCGATCAGCTTCTGCAACCCGTGCACCTTCTGGGACTTCCGGATCACGAAGGCGTCCAGACGGCGACCGGCAGCGGCCGCCTGGTGCATCATCGCCACGGCGATCGGGTCCGCCCCCAGGGTCAGGCCACCGACGGCGTCGTACTCCCAGTCAGCGGTCAGCTCCAGCACGGCCCGACCGATGGCCGGCGCCGCCTCGGCGTCCAGGGTCACCCGCCGCATGTCCACGTAGTAGTCGGCCTCGCGACCCGACGCGAGCGTGACCTTGCCACGCACGATCGCCTTGGAATTGACCTGGTCCAGGAGTACGTCGCGATCAGCCATGGCGGAAGGTTACCGCCGGGCCAGGCGCCGTTCGACCATGACCAGGTGCCCGAAGGCGATCATCCGGTTGTCGGTGTGGAACAGCTCCGAACAGGTCGTCAGGGTCAGCACGTGCTTGTACATGTCCTTGATGTCGCAGCTGATCGTCGTGCCCTGGCCGTCGCGGGCTGCCTTGGCGGCCTGGCAGACCGGGTCCGGGGCATCCGCACCGGCGACCGCACTGACCCCGCCGTTCGGGTTCTGCGGGAAGGCGTTGAGGACCCAGGTCTGGCTGAAGTCGACGATCAGCTTGTTCGGGTCGGTGTCGAGCTTGTAGGTGAAGACGTTCTCGCAGGTCTCGACGGTCACCAGGTCACCGGGCCGCAGGTCCGGCATCTTCCGCAACGGCTCGCCGTGCGTGATCCGGTGGCCCGCCAGGGCGTAGTTCCCGGTCCGGCCGTTGCTCAGCGGTCCCGGCTGAGCGGTCTCCTCGAAGTGCCCGAAGCCCTTGGCGAGGATGTCCTGCCCGACCCCCTCGAGGACCGGCACCTGGTACTTGGCGCCGAACTCGGGGATCTTGATGATCGCCGAGGCCTTGCCGGCCTCGGGTTCGCGGCAGTCCTTGGCGGCCCAGTCCTCCTGGAGCTGGGTGACCTGTTCCTTCTGGGCCCGCTTGGAGACCCAGTTGGTCCCCCACAGCTGCCAGGCGACGTACCCGAGAAGGCCCAGGCCCGCCAGGATCAGACCGATGCCGATCCAGAACGTGATCTTCCGCCCGCCGCTGCGTGGCGGGGGCCCGGACGGCTCGGGGTCGTCGAGGATCAGCGGGGCCGCGGTCGGGTCTTCGTGCTCAGTCACCGCCACATTGTGAACTACTAAGGTCGGTGCATGGGCCGACATGCACACCGACTGGACGGAATTGGCAGCACCATCTTCGCCGAGATGTCGGCACTGGCGGTGCGTACGGGCGCGGTGAACCTCGGCCAAGGATTCCCCGACGAAGACGGTCCGGCCGCCGTGATCGATGCTGCGGTCGCTGCCCTGCGCAGCGGCCGCAACCAGTACCCGCCCGGACACGGCACGCCCGAGCTGCTGGACGCGGTCATCGCCCACCAGCAGCGCCACTACGGCCTCGACCTCGTCCGCGAGCAGGTCGTGGCGACCACCGGGGCCACCGAGGCGCTCGCCGGAGCCCTGCTCGGGCTGGTCGAGCCCGGCGACGAGGTCGTCGTCCTGGAGCCCTACTACGACTCGTACGTCGCGATGATCCAGATCGCCGGGGGGATCCGGAAGCCGGTGACGCTGCGGGCTCCGGACTTCCGGCTCGACCTGGAGGAGCTGGCGGCGGCGATCACCCCTCGCACCCGGCTGATCCTGCTGAACAGTCCGCACAACCCCACCGGCACCGTCCTGAACCGCAGCGAGCTCGAGGGCGTCGCCGCCCTGGCGATCGAGCACGACCTGCTGGTGGTCAGCGACGAGGTCTACGAGCACCTCACCTTCGGCGTGGAGCACGTCCCGGTGGCCACCCTGCCCGGGATGTTCGAGCGGACCGTCACCATCTCCAGCGCCGGCAAGTCCTTCTCGGTCACCGGCTGGAAGATCGGCTGGGCCTCGGGACCGGCTGACCTGGTGGCCGCGGTCGAAGGAGCCAAGAACTGGCTCACCTACGTCTCCGGCGGTCCGCTGCAGCCGGCGGTCGCGGTCGCCCTGGACGAGCACGACGGCTTCCACCAGCAGCTCGCCCGCGACCTGGCCGTCAAGCGCGACCGGTTGTCCTCGGGGCTCGCCGCCGCCGGGTTGACCCCGTACCGGCCGGACGGCACCTACTTCGTCACCACCGACGTGTCGGCCACCGGGTACCCCGACGGTCGGGCCTTCTGCCTGGACCTGCCCGCACGCGTCGGCGTCGTGGCGATCCCTTCCCAGGTGTTCTACGACGACCAGGACGCCGGTCGGCACCTGGTCCGGTGGGCGTTCTGCAAGAGGACCGAGGTGATCGACGAGGCCGTCGACCGGCTCAGCGCCGCCGACTGGTGAACCAGGACCGCGCGGGAGCGCTGAGCAGCAGCCCGAGAACCGCGCCGACCGCGGCCAGGTGGGCCAGCGACCACGGGAGTGCCAGCAGGGCGAAGACCGCCGCCACCCCGGTGGAGATCAGGTGGACCACCCGGGCCCACGGGGCTCCGCGCCAGGTGAAGACCGCGACCACGGCTACCGCCGCGCACCAGAGCAGCATGAGGATGCTGCCGGCCACGGCCGCGCCGACGATGATCCCCTCGTCGTAGGACGGGTCCCAGGCGGGACTCTCCGTGACCATGTCGATCATGGCCTGGCTGTCGATCGAGACGGCCACCAGCACAGCCAGGTACCCGATCGCGGTCAGTCCGCTGAAGACCCAGGTGATCAGGCAGGCGTTCCGCACCTGGCGGGGCCGCAGCTCCTGGTGGGAGAGCGGTACCGCAGAGCCGGTGGAGGCGTCGTACGCCGGGTAGGTCGTCGTGGTCGCGGGCGCTTCGCCCCAGCCGGCCGACGCTGCCGGCTCGGGTCCTCCCGGCGGGGTGACCGCGGTGGGCGGGACCCACGGCGCCGGGGCGGGCGGCGGGGACTGGTCACGCGGCGCGGCCGGGCGCGGCTCGCGCCGGGTCACCGGACGACCCGCGAACCAGTCCCGGGCAGGCAGGGTCCACAGCACCGCGGCACCCGCGCCGACCAGCATCGCCAGGAAGCTGCCGGTGATCGGGACGGTCAGCACGATCGGCACCGCCGCGACGGTGAGTCCGATCCGGGCCGTCTTGTCCCGCTGCAGCACGAAGATCCCCAGCACACCGGTCACCACCGCGGCCAGCGCCGAGACGTACAGCGCCCAGCGCTTGACGTCGAGTGCCTCGGCCACGGAGATGCCGAGGCCCTTGAGGTTGCCCTCGTCGATCGCCTGGATCAGCTGGTCCCGGGTCTCGACGCTGTTCAGGCTGTTGAGCGAGTCGAACGCCGAGAGCAGCAGGAACGCCGAGGCGACCGCCACCGACCAGCCGGCAACCGTGACCTGGGCGGGACGTGCCGACGGATCCGGTGAGCTCATGGGGTCATTCAACCAACCGGAGCCATATCCGCGACCACGGCCTGGCTGCTGCGATGATCCGACCATGGCCTCCGCAGCGTTCCCCGACCCGGTCCTGGTCGCGAGCAACGGGATCAGGCTCGCGGTCCGCAGCCTCGGTTCGGGCCCGGCGGTCCTGCTCCTGCACGGTTTCCCCGGTACGTCGTACAGCTGGCGGCACCAGCTTCCCGCGCTCGCTGCTGCCGGGTTCCGCGCTGTCGCGGTCGACACCCGCGGCTACGGCGCCTCGGACCGCCCGGCCGGCCTCGCGCACAGCAGTGCCGTGGTCGAGGCCGACCTGGTCGGCGTGCTGGACGCACTGGAGATCGAGCAGGCCGATGTCGTCGGTCAGGACTTCGGGTCGATGTACGCCTGGAACCTCGCCCAACGGCACCCGGCGCGGGTCCGCAGCGTCCTGGGGACGGTCCCGTTCGGCGGCGATCCGGGCCCGGTCGCTCCCAGCACCGCTTTCGCCGCTGTCGCGGACCGGCACTTCCTGCACCTGCACTACTTCCAGCAGCTCGGCGCGGCCGAGCGCGACCTCGGCGGCGACCACCTGGCCGAGTTCCTGCGGCGGCTGATGTGGGCGCTGAGCGCCGAGGGCAACCTGTTCTCGGCCTTCGACCACCCGAGCGCGGGGACGTCGTACCTCGACGCACTACCGCCGGCGCCCCCGCTGCCGTGGTCGTGGCTCTCCGAGGCCGAGTTCACCCACTACCTGGAGTCGTACGCCGCCGGCGGACCCGGCCGCGAGCTCGCCGGCGGCCTCCAGTCCTACCGTGCCGTCGACCTCGACTGGCGCCTCGCCCAGCAGTGGGCCGGCACGCCCGTCGCGCAACCGGCCCTCCTGGTGATGGGTGAGCACGACCCGGTCCGCACCTTCGCCCCGCCCGACCTGGCCACGCAGCGCACCTGGCTGACCGGCCTGAGCGACGTCGTCCTGGTCCCCCGGGCCGGTCACTTCGTCCAGCAGGAGCAACCGGCCGCGTTCAACCGGGTGCTCCTGGACTGGCTCGGACCCAACGGCTTCAGTCGGTGACCCGCAGCGCCAGCCCGTCGCCCTCCACGTCGACCACGACGTGCTGGCCGTCGAGGACCACCCCGCCGATCAACATCCGGGCGAGCGGGTCCCCGATCGCGGTCTGCACCAGCCGGCGCAACGGCCGGGCGCCGTACGCCGGGTCGTAGCCGGACTCGGTGAGCCAGGTCCGGGCCGCGTCAGTGACGGTGACGTTGATCCGGCGTACCGCGAGGCGCTTGTCGAACGCCGCCAGCTGCAGGTCGACGATGTGCGCGAGCTCGTCCTTGGACAGCGCGTCGAACATCACGATCTCGTCGAGCCGGTTGAGGAACTCCGGCTTGAACGCCTGACGGACAGCGCCCATCACCGCGTCGTGACGGGCCTGCTGCTCCAGCGTCGGATCGATCAGGTACGACGACCCGAGGTTGCTGGTCAGGATCAGCAGCACGTTGCGGAAGTCGACCGTGCGGCCCTGCCCGTCGGTCAGACGGCCGTCGTCGAGGACCTGGAGCAGGATGTCGAAGACCTCCGGGTGCGCCTTCTCGACCTCGTCGAGCAGCACCACCGAGTACGGACGACGCCGGACCGCCTCGGTCAGCTGGCCGCCCTCGTCGTACCCGACGTAGCCCGGAGGGGCGCCGACCAGCCGGGACACCGAGTGCTTCTCGGAGTACTCCGACATGTCGATCCGGACGATCGCGCGCTCGTCGTCGAACAGGAAGTCGGCCAGCGACTTGGCCAGCTCGGTCTTGCCGACGCCGGTCGGTCCGAGGAACAGGAAGCTTCCGGTCGGCCGGTCCGGGTCCGAGATCCCGGCGCGCGAGCGACGGATCGCATCGGAGACCGCCGCGACAGCGGTCCGCTGCCCGATCAGCCGGGAGGCGATGATGTCCTCCATCCGGAGCAGCTTGGCAGTCTCACCCTCGAGCATCCGGCCGGTCGGGATGCCGGTCCAGGCCTCGACCACCTCGGCGATCTCCTCGGGCCCGACCTCCTCGGTGACCATCGGGTTCTCGACCGGTGCCGCGGAGTCAGCGGACGCGATCTTCTTCTCCAGGGTCGGGATCCGGCCGTACAGGATCTCGGACGCCTGCCCGAGGTCACCCTCGCGCTGGAGGCGTTCGGCCTCGACGCGCAGGCTGTCGATCTGCTTGCGCAGCTCGCCGGAGCCCTCCAGGGCGGCCTTCTCCTGCTCCCAGCGGGCCTCCAGACCGCGGAGCTCGTCGGACTTGTCGGCCAGGTCGCTGCGCAGCTTGAGCAGCCGGTCCCGCGACGCGTCGTCGGTCTCGCGCTCCAGGGCGAGCTCCTCCATCCGCAGGCGGTCCACCGCGCGGCGCAGCTGGTCGATCTCCACCGGCGAGGACTCGATCTCCATCCGCAGGCGGGACGCGGCCTCGTCGACCAGGTCGATCGCCTTGTCCGGCAGCTGCCGGCCGCTGATGTAGCGGTCGGACAGCACGGCCGCCGCAACGAGGGCCTGGTCGGTGATCTTCACCCCGTGGTGCGCCTCGTACTTGGGCTGCAACCCGCGCAGGATCGCCACCGTGTCCTCGACACTCGGCTCACCCACCAGGACCTGCTGGAAGCGGCGCTCCAGGGCCGGGTCCTTCTCGATCCGCTCGCGGTACTCGTCCAGCGTCGTCGCGCCGATCAGCCGGAGCTCGCCACGGGCCAGCATCGGCTTCAGCATGTTGCCAGCGTCCATCGCGGAGTCGCCGCTGGCACCGGCCCCGACGACCGTGTGCAGCTCGTCGATGAAGGTGATCACCTGTCCCTGGGAGGCAGTGATCTCCTCGAGGACCGACTTCAGGCGTTCCTCGAACTCGCCGCGGTACTTGGCACCGGCCACCATCGCAGCCAGGTCCAGGCTGAGCACCCGGCGTCCCTTGAGCGAGTCCGGGACGTCGCCGGCGATCACCCGCTGGGCGAGGCCCTCGACGACCGCGGTCTTGCCGACACCCGGCTCACCGATCAGGACCGGGTTGTTCTTGGTGCGCCGGGACAACACCTGGATCACCCGACGGATCTCGGCATCGCGGCCGATCACCGGGTCGAGCCGGCCCTCCTCGGCGCGGGCAGTCAGGTCGACGGCGTACTTCTCCAGCGCCTCGTAGGTGGCCTCGGCCTCGGGACTGGTGACGGTCCGGTTGCCGCGGACCGCCTCGACGACCCCGCGCAGGGAGGCTTCGGTGATCCCGAAGTCGGCGAAGAGGGTGCGGACCGGGCTCTCCACGACGCTCAGCGCGCGCAGCAGGTTCTCGGTGGCGACGTACTCGTCCTTCATCTCGGTCGCGAGCTCGATCGCCGTGCTCAGGACCCGGGTGAGCGCGGGCGCCGTCGTCGGGCGGGCCACGGTCTCCCCGGCCGCGGACGGCAGGCCGGCCGCCTCCTGGTCCAGCCGCCGGCCCAGCGCGGCCACGTCGGCCCCTGCCTTGGTGAGCAGCGACGGCGCCAGGCCGTTGTCCTGCTTGAGCAGCGCGATCGCCAGGTGAACCGGCTCGATCTGGGCGTTGCCCGCGGTGACCGCAGCAGTGTGAGCAGCGTTGATGACCTCAACGCTGCGCGAGGTGAACTTCGATCCGTCCATCAAGACCCTCCGAGTACTCGGTCCACACGTGTGGCCCAGGCTGTCACTACATCGGCAGGCGTGGTGCCGACATCAGGACAACGCCCCCAAAGTTGAGTCCATTCCACTCAACTTCAGAAATTGTTGAGAAGGGCCTGACGCTCGCTTGAATCGGGCCTTGCGCGCCGTAGCGACCCGCCACCCGATTCGAGCGCGCCGAACGCCCCACTCGAGCGCGCGGCACGCCCCACTCGAGCGCGCGTCAGGCCCGACTCAACGGGGTGTGCGGGCGGGGATCGCCAGGGCCAGCGCGAACGCGGCAGCCGACGCGGCCAGCGAGATCAGCAGGGCGATCGTGAAACCCCGCTCGGAGGGGAGCGCGATCGACCCGAGGCGGGTCGTCTGGTGCGCCAGCACCGTGCCGACGACGGCGGCCGACAGCGAGGTGCCGACCGAGCGCATCAGCGCGTTCAGGCCGTTGGCGGCAGCGGTCTCGGTGACCGGGACGGCGCCCATGATCAGCGCGGGCATGGCGGCGTACGCGACGCCGACACCGGCACTCGTGATCGCACCGGCCAGCCCGATCTGCCACCACTCCGAGCGCATCAGCAGCAGCACGGTGTAGCCGAAACCGATGATCACCAGACCGGTGAGCAGCGCGGCACGGGGTCCGCGGGCGATCGTGATCCGGGCGCCGACGTCGGAGAACAGGTACATCATCAGCCCGCCGGGCATCAGCACCAGGCCGGCCTGGATCAGGGTGAGGCCGGCGCCGTAGCCCGTCGCCCCGGGGGCGAGCAGGAGCTGGATCGGCACCAGCGACATCCCGTACATGGCGAAGCCGGCGCCGACCGACGCGATGTTGGTGAAGAGCACCTGCGGTCGGGCCGTCGTACGCAGGTCCACGAGAGGGGCGGCCGTCCGCAGCTCCCAGGTCCCCCAGATCGCGAGCACCGCGACCGAGCCGATCAGCAGCCCGACGGTGAGCGGGTCGCCCCACCCCCAGTCGCCCCCCTTGCTGATCGCCAGCAGCAGCATCACCAGGGCCGAACCGAGGCCGACAGCGCCGAGGAAGTCGAAGCGGGCCGGGGTACGGACCGGCGACTCCGGGATGAGGGCGAGCACCGCGACGATGCCGACGACGCCGAGGCCGGCGGCGATCCAGAACAGGGCGTGCCAGTTGGCCTTCTCCACGATCACCGCGGCGACCGGGAGGCCGATCGCTCCGCCGACGCCCAGGGTGGCGCTGACCCGGGCGACCGCAGGACCGACCCGCTCGACGGGCAGCTCGTCGCGCATGATGCTGATCCCGAGCGCGATCGCTCCCATCGCCATGCCCTGCAGAGCCCGGCCCGCGATCACCGGGACCAGGCTGTCGGAGACCGCGCAGAGCAGCGACCCGACGACCAGGAACCCCAGGCTGATCACCAGCATCAGGCGCTTGCCCACCATGTCGCCGAGCCGGCCGCTGATCGGCATGGTGACAGCGGCGGTGAGCAGGGTGGCGGTCACCGCCCAGGACGTGTTCGACGCCGTGGTCCCGAGCAGGCTCGGCAGCAGCGGGATCAGCGGGACGATCATCGTCTGGGTCAGGGCAACCACGATGCCGCAGTAGCAGGCCACCGCGACGACGACCCCCGGGTGCGCGACCTTGCGCTCCGCCGAGGTGCCGGACGGGGTCGCGATCTGGGTCATCAGGGGCCTTCCGCAGCATCGACGCCCGGTCGGCGCCTGGATATGTATCGTACACATCGTGTGTACTATGCACATCCCCGGACCGCGAGAGGAGCGTCACACGTGCCCAGCCGTAGCCAGGACTCAGCGACCAGCCTCGCCCGTACCGTTGAGCTGCTGGAGCAGGAGCTGACCCTGCTCGCCCGACACCAGCTCAGCTCAGCCGCGCACACTCCTGATCTCGTGCTGGACAGGTCCGGCTACCAGCTGCTCAGCCGCCTCGAGCTCGAGCCGCTGACCCTCAAGCAGCTCGCCGAGGCCTTCCGTCTCGACGTCTCCACCGTGAACCGTCAGGTGGCGACCCTGCGTCGCAAGGGCCTGGCCGAGCGGATCGACAGCCCCGACGGAGGGGTGGCCCGGTTGCTCCGCCCGACGCCACGGGGGGTAGCCCTGCTCCACCAGGACCGAGCGATGCGGCACAGCCAGGTCGGCCGGGTGCTGGAGACCTGGGACGACGACGACGTGGCTGCCCTGCGGGAGCTGTTAGCGAAATTCAACACCTCCATCGAGGACCTGGAAGGCCAGCGCTGGCCGAGGCCGTAGCGACTTTCGCCCGTGAGGGATGAGGAAAAGCCACAACTAGTAGAAACCCCACTGTTCCGGACCCCACCCCGGCACCGATGCTGAGGCTTCTCTGCCTTCCACAGATCGGGACTCCTGACATGCGCTCCAAGTTCGTGACCGTCCTCACCGTGATCGGCGCGGTGACCGTCCTGGTCCTCGCCGCCAACACGGTCGCCCTGGCGACCACCGGCAAGGCGATCCTCGCCGGCAAGATCAACACCTCCTCGACCCTGACCTCGATCGTCCGGACCACCCCCGGTACCGGGCTCCAGGTCAAGACCAAGTCCACCGCCAACGCACCGTTCGCGGTCAACGGCACCGGCAAGGTCGTCAGCCTGAACGCCGACAAGGTCGACGGTCTCGACGGCGGCACCCGCGCTCTGAAGTGGATCTTCACCGGCACCCGCGGCGACACCACGGACTTCGCGCTGGCAGGTCTGCCGAACGGCACCTACCTGGTGTCGTACTCGGTCTACTTCGGATCGCTCAGCACTGCTGACGGTCTCACCTCGGCCTGCTACCTGAGGCAAACCGTCAATGGTGGTGCGACCGTCTTCACCGGGGAGACGAACATGACCGAGACCGCGACGTCCTACCCCGGCCTGAGTGCAACCGCGCTGGTCACCAAGGGCACCGGCGGGAGCGTCGTCCTGAACTGCAGCGCCCCGAGCGGCGGGACGTGGACGGCGACCTCCAGCGAGCCGGTCCAGATCACGGCGGTGCCGATCGCCGGCGTGACGAACAAGGGTGCGCCGACGGTCTCCAAGGTCGCGGCCCGCCGCTGACGACCGTCGCCGCGAGCCCACCGTCCGTCCCAGGACGGTGGGCTCGCCGCAGATCCGGCCCGCACGGCACCCTCCTCCAGATCGGAACACCACGATGCGCTCCAAGCTGATGACCGTCCTCACCGTGATCGGCGCGGTGACCGTCCTGGTCCTCGCCGCCAACACGGTCGCCCTGGCGACCACCGGCAAGGCGATCCTCGCCGGCAAGATCAACACCTCCTCGACCCTGACCTCCATCGTCCGGACCACCCCCGGTACCGGGCTTCAGGTCAAGACCAAGTCCACCGCCAACGCGCCCTTCGCCGTCAACGGCACCGGCAAGGTCACCAACCTCAACGCCGACAAGATCGACGGCAAGGACTCCACCGTCCTCGGGACCCGCGCCCTGGTCTGGTCCTACGCCGGCAGCACGGCCTCCGCGTCGACCAGGACCTTCTCGACCACGACGATGCCGGCCGGTTCGTACCTGCTCAACTACGAGGTCTACCTGACCTCCGGCGCGGGGCGGGTCGACTGCTACCTGCAACGCAACAGCGACGGCATCTACGCCGCCCAGGGCACCGCGGACTCCAACAACGGCGGCACCTCGCTGACCGGCGCCGGTCTGATCACGCTGACCGCGCCCGGTGTCGTGCGACTCGTCTGCTCCACCCAGACGGCCATCCTCTGGAGCGTCGACCAGTCGCAGCCGCTCCGGATCACGGCGGTGCCGATCACCGGCCTGGCCCTCAAGGGGAGCCCGGCCGTCAGCTGAGCAGCAGGGCGCTCAGCCCCTGAGCACGAACGGCCGCCTCTCGGGGCGGCCGTTCGTCATCACTGCTCGTTGTCGGGCATCTCGTGCGCCGGAAGGTCCACGGCCTCGTCGTCGTCGACCAGGCAGGTCTTGCAGAAGTCGATCCCGAACGGCGTCAGGTGGATCGAGCGACGGACGACCTTGGCGAACCGGACCGAGTGCATCGCCTCGAGAACATCGGGCTGCGCCTCGACGACCTGGTACTCCAGCGGGTCCTCGAGCTGCTCGCGGGAGAACCAAACCAGGCCGAGTCGGAACAGGTTGTTCAGGTAGGCCGGCACTTCGTCGAGGTAGCGGACCCCGGCCCGGGGGCCGATCATCGTGAGCCCGGCTGACAGCAGTGACGAGGACACCATCCCGACGGGACCACCGGTCCGTACGTCGACCGACGGCTGTGGTCCACCACGGAGCAGGAGCATCAGGATCCGGGCCTCGTCGGGCGCGACCTCGTCGAGGATCCGGGCGTACGCCGGGTGCGCCTCGTCGTCGCTCCACACGTCCCGGGACTTGCGCAGCAGCTCTTCGCCACGCTCGCGCAGGGTGAGCTCACGCTCGACCTTCGCGGGGGCCTCGGTCGGCGTCATCACCGACGTCAGCGTGACGCTGGCCTCGAAGAGCGCCACCGGGACCGGGACCCCGGCGGAGATCGCTGACGCCACCGTCGAGATCGCCTTGGTGGCATCAGCCAGGTCGGTGGCGACGCCGCGCACCAGGTCTCCGGCGGCCTTCGGGTCGGTCATCGCCCGGGCCAGGTTCCGTGCCGAACGGGCACTCGATCCGGCGACCCAGGAGGCCGAGCGCAGCCAGGCCGTACCGGCGATCCGGGCCACTCCGGGAAGCGCCTCGGCGGCACCTTCCCAGACGGCGGGCGCCCGCTCGGGACGACCCCCGGAGTTCAGCTCCGCACCCTCGCTCATTTGCCACCCACCCCGAAGAGCGCCAGGTGGATGACTCCACCGGCGAAGCCCATGATCGCGCCGTGCGCGTACAACATCCACTCATCCTCTTTGATCGCCGAACGCATCATGTCCACGAAGTCCCGCGGCGGGAGCTCCTTGGTCCGGGCGGCCACCAGGGTCCGGATCTTGTCGGCCTGGCGCTTGCTGAACTCAGGGTCCCGGAACGGGGTGATCGTCCGGTCGACGGCCTCGGCCGCGACCGCGTCACGGATGCTGTCGAACCGCTTGGAGCCGATCGCGATCCGGACCGCACCGCGGACAGGTCCGGCTGCCTGGTCGATCGCCGGCAGCATCGCGGTGGCGATCATCTGCCGGGTCCGGTCACCGCGAGGGCCGTCGAGCAAGAAGTCCCCGATCCGCTCGAGCGTGATCACGTCGTCGGCGATGATCTGGGCGTAGACCTCGGCTGCCTCGTCCTGGCGGCGCAGGAACAGTCCGTGCCACTTGATGCCGAGGATCCGTTTCGGCTCGGGCGGCTCGAAGATCAGCCACATACCGAGGGCGTTCGTCACCCATCCGACGACGATCCCGAGCAGCGGCAGCAGCCACCAGATGCCGAACCAGTGGTCGACCATCGCGACCGGGATCCCGAGCAGGAACCCGAAGATGAACCCGAAGGCCACCATCAGGTTGAGCTCCTTCTGGCCGAAGTCGCGGAAGATCCGCACCACCAGCGCCGGGTTCGACTCGAAGTGGTCGATCACCATGATCTTCGGGTCGAGCAGCTGATCGATGTGGATGCCGATCTCGTCGGTGATCCCGTGCACGACCGTCGGCATCTGCGCCTGGACCCGGGCGATGATCGCCTTGCGGGCCGGCGTCGGCAGGTCGCGCCACAGGTTCGGGTGCTCGCGCTCCATGACGTCCTCGATCATCCGAGGCATGTCCGGCTCGAAGACCTTGACGATGTGCTCGGCGATCTTGTCCGGCTCCAGCTGCTGGTAGAACTCCCCCGGGGTACCCAGCTTGGTGATCGCCTTGTCGACGGCGATGCTGCCCATCTTCGCGGCACGGGCCGGCACGATCCCTTGCCAGCCGATCCCTCCCTGCAGGATGCCGGGGATCTCCTGGAGCTTGCGCGGCAGCACCCGGGAGAGCTGCTTGAGGCCGGGAACGGCGAAGCCGTGGAACCGCACCGGCGAGAACAGCATGATCAGGCCGGTCCAGTTGATCAGCCAGCCGATCACGCCGGTGAACACGGGAATGGTGGCGATGTGGATCCAGTCGGACCCCTCGACGTGCTGGAAGAACCAGTCGATCTCCATCAATGCCACTGTCAGTGCCCCACATCTCGTCGCATGATCATCAGCCGGCGACCGCTGCTGGTCGAGCCGGTGCTGAGACTAACGGCTCAGCGGGGCATCGGTCACTGACCGTTCTGACACAGGACACCCGGCGACGGTTCCGAAATGTCAGCCGAACGGATGGATCGCACCAGTACGGGGCCTCAGCGCAGGCAGGTTGGGGCGCCTGGCATCCAGGGCAGCAGCCGTCTGGTCGAGCGCCGACTGCAGCGCCCGGGCGCGTTCGAGCAGCTCGGCGTTGCGCGCCCGCAACGCGATCACCTGGTTCTCCAGGTCGATGATCCGACGGACTCCTTCGAGCCCGATCCCGGTCGCGGTCAGCTCGGCGACGACCCGGAGCGCCTCGATGTCGTTGAGCGAGTAGCGCCGGCCGCCGCCGCCGGTCCGACCTGGCGAGACCAGCCCGGCGCGGTCGTACTGGCGCAGCGTCTGCGGGTGCAGACCGGTCAGCTCGGCGGCAACACTGATCACGTAGACCGGCGTGCTGGGGCCCGGGGCTCGCGGTGACTGACGCGGCATTACGAGCTCCTCTCGGCCAGGTGTGCACGCGGGTCCGTCCCGGCAGTGGCGTCGCGGTAGGCCTCCACAGCGGCCCTGGTCGCGTCGTCGAGCTCGGTCGGAACCTGCACCTCCACGGTAACCAACAGGTCGCCCCGAGCATCAGCCTTCGCCGGCGCGCCGCGACCACGCACCCGGAGCACTCGGCCCGTTGGCGTGCCCGGCGCGATCCGGAGGGTCACCGGGGCACCATCCAAGGTCGGGACGCCGATCTCGGCACCGAGGGCGGCCTCGTCGAACGAGACCGGCACGGTGATGGTGAGGTGGTCACCCTTGCGGCCGAACAGGGGGTGGGCAGCCACCCGGACGTTGACGAACAGGTCCCCGGCCGGCCCCCCGGACTCCCCGGGAGCGCCCTTGCCCTTGAGCCGGATCCGCTGGCCGTCCTTCACCCCGGCCGGGATCCGGGCCTGCAGGGTCCGGCTCGACCGACCGCGACCAGAGCCCCGGCAGGTCGGGCAGCTCTCGGAGTAGACGACCTGGTGGCCGTGGCACTCGGGGCAGGTCTCGTTCATCGCGAATCCGCCGCCCATGCTGTTCACCACCATGCCAGCGCCACCGCAGGTCGGGCAGACGTGCGGCTTGGTGCCGGGCTTGCCGCCCGTCCCCCGGCACGTCTCGCACGCCGAGTCGGCCGAGAGCCGGAGCGAGATCGTGGTGCCGTCGATGGCGTCGGTGAACGAGATCGACGCCTCGGTCTCCAGGTCGGCGCCGCGGGTCGCCCGCCGCTGGGCGCGCTGCGGGCCACCTCCGCTGTTGAACATGCCGCCGAACAGGTCGGAGAGGTCGAACCCGCCGGCTCCCCCGAAGTGGGCGCCCGGCTGACCGCCGAAGCCACCACCGGGACCGTTCGCTCCGAACGGCGCGCCCCCGTAGGCACGGAGCTCGTCGTACTCCTTGCGCTTGCCGGCGTCGCTGAGGACGTCGTTCGCCTCGGCGACATCCTTGAAACGAGCCTCTGCCGCGGCGTTCCCGGGGTTGGAGTCGGGGTGGTTCTCCCGGGCCAGCTTGCGGTACG
This sequence comes from Propionibacteriales bacterium, assembly GCA_026392455.1. Classification (GTDB taxonomy): domain Bacteria; phylum Actinomycetota; class Actinomycetes; order Propionibacteriales; family Nocardioidaceae; genus Marmoricola. The sequence goes on from JAPLCB010000008.1 coordinate 319,906, forward strand.
CCTTCTTGATCGCGGCAGCGTCAGCGTCCTTCTGCACACCGAGGACCTTGTAGAAGTCCTTGTTGACCCAGTCAGCCTGGCTCATGGTTCACCCCTCCTCTCGGGAACTGTGCTGGTTGAGGTGCGGCCGCACCGGCGGTCGCCTCGAAACCTGGTGACTCTTACGCCTCTTCGGGATCCACCACGAGCACCTGAGCCGCTCGAACCACCCGGTCCCCGATCTTGTAACCGGCCTTCGCGATCAGCTGGCAGGTCTGCACCGACACCTCGGCGCTGGTCCCGACGTGGGAGAGCGCCTCGTGCAGCGCCGGGTCGAAAGCATCGCCCGGGACGCCGTACCGGACCAGACCCAGACCGTTCACGATCCGGTCGAGCTGCTCGGCCACGCTCTTGAAACCACCCTCGACCTCGCCGGCCTCACGTGCCCGGTCGATGTTGTCGAGGACGTCGAGCATCGGCGTCAGCACCGCGAAGACCGCGTTCTCGCGGACCAGGTCCCGGTCGCGGTCGACGCGCCGCTTGTAGTTGAGGAACTCCGCCTGCAACCGCTGCAGGTCCGCGGTCCGCTCGGCGGCTTCCTGCCGCGCCGCCTCCAGGGGATCGACGGGCTCGGGGACGGCGTCACCTGCGTCGATGATGTCCTGCGGCTCCAACGGCCCGCCCTCTTCGAGCAGGTTGTCGATACCGCTGATGTCGTCGGGGACGACGAAGGGCTCAGCGTCGGGGACCTGCCCGCCCGGACCGTCGGCCGGACCAGGGGCCGGAGTTTCCTCCGGCCCCTGGTCGTTCGCCCCGGTCACTTGGAGTCGTCCTCGTCGACGATCTCGGCGTCGACGACGTCGTCGTCGTCACCGGACGCCTCGGCGCCCTCGGGAACGTCAGCACCGTCGGCCTCGGACGCCGCGTACAGCGCCGCGCCCATCTTCTGGCTGGACTCGCCGAGCTTGGTGATGGCCGTCGTCAGCGCGTCCGCCTCGGTCGACTCGTCCTCCAGCAGCGACTTCAGGGCGTCGACGTCGGCCTGCACCTCGGTCTTGACGTCCTCGGGCAGCTTCTCGCCGTTCTCGGAGAGGAACTTCTCGGTCGAGTAGACCAGGCTGTCGCCCTGGTTGCGGACCTCGACGGCCTCGCGACGCTTGGCGTCCTCCTCGGCGTACTGCTCCGCGTCGGCCACCATCCGGGCGATGTCGTCCTTCGACAGCGCGCTGCCACCGGAGATCGTCATCGACTGCTCCTTGCCGGTGCCCTGGTCCTTGGCTGCGACGTGCACGATGCCGTTGGCGTCGATGTCGAAGGTGACCTCGATCTTCGGGATCCCCCGCGGCGCCGGCGGGAGGCCGGTCAGCTCGAAGTTGCCGAGCGCCTGGTTCTGCGCCCACATCTGCCGCTCGCCCTGGGCGACCTTGATCTCGACCGACGGCTGGTTGTCGTCGGCGGTGGTGAAGATCTCCGAGCGCTTGGTCGGGATGGTGGTGTTCCGCTCGATCAGCGTGGTCATCACGCCGCCCTTGGTCTCGATCCCCAGCGAGAGCGGGGTGACGTCGAGCAGCAGCACGTCCTTGACCTCACCCTTGAGGACACCCGCCTGGAGCGCGGCGCCGACAGCGACGACCTCGTCGGGGTTGACGCCCTTGTTGGGCTCCTTCCCGCCGAGCAGCTCCTTGACGACGTCGGTCACGGCCGGCATCCGGGTGGAGCCACCGACGAGGACCACGTGGTCGATCGCGGAGACGGCCACGCCGCCGTCCTTCAGGACCTGCTGGAACGGCTTCTTGGTCCGCTCGAGGAGGTCGTGGGTGAGCTTCTGGAACTCGGCGCGGGTCAGCTTCTCCTCGAAGTGCAGCGGACCGGACTCCCCGTGGGTGATGTACGGGAGGTGGATGGTGGTCTCCGCCGAGCTGGAGAGCTCGATCTTGGCCTTCTCCGCGGCCTCCTGGAGCCGCTGCAGAGCGATCTTGTCGGTCGCCAGGTCGACACCGTTGTTGTCCTTGAACTTCTTGGTCATCCACTCGACGACCTTCTGGTCCCAGTCGTCACCACCGAGGTGGTTGTCACCGCTGGTGGCCTTGACCTCGACGACGCCCTCGCCGATCTCGAGCAGGGAGACGTCGAAGGTGCCGCCACCGAGGTCGAAGACCAGGATGGTCTGGTCGGCGTCACCCTTGTCCAGGCCGTAGGCCAGCGCGGCCGCGGTGGGCTCGTTGACGATCCGGCTGACGTTCAGGCCAGCGATCTCGCCGGCTTCCTTGGTCGCCTGGCGCTGCGCGTCGGAGAAGTACGCCGGCACCGTGATCACGGCGTCGGTGACGGTCTCGCCGAGGTAGGCCTCGGCGTCCCGCTTGAGCTTCTGCAGCACGAAGGCACTGATCTGCTGCGGGGTGAAGTCCTTGCCGTCCAGGTTGATCTTCCAGTCGGTGCCCATGTGGCGCTTGACCGAGCGGATGGTGCGGTCGACGTTGGTGACCGCCTGACGCTTGGCGACCTCGCCGACGAGGACCTCGCCGGACTTGGCGAAGGCGACCACGGACGGGGTCGTGCGCGCACCTTCAGCGTTCGCGATGACGGTGGGTTCTCCACCTTCGAGGACCGATACGACCGAGTTCGTCGTACCCAGGTCGATGCCGACCGCACGTGCCATGGTTGTTACCTCCGTGTGAGGCCCCGGATCTCTCCGGGGCTGCTTCTTCCAACAAGTCTCGGGTTGCGACGGCAATGGTGCGTCGCGATCCCGAGTTTGGCAAATAACTTGAGCCGAGACAACTCAACTCTTGTCACAGGCCTCAACTCATCCAGGGCCCGTGTTGTTCCACCAGCCGGCAGAAAGTTCGTGCGCGCCGGGACCTTCCCGGAACCCAGCAGCCGGTGGCACGATCCAGGGGTCCAACACACCCAGGAGGTTCCCGTGAGCAACACCCGTTTCCGCCGCACCCGTCAGCTGCTGCACCCGGCGACCCTGATCGCCGTCCTGGCCCTGGTGATCGCCACCAGCGGCACCGCCTACGCCATCGTGATCACCGGCAAGCAGATCAAGGACGGCACTGTCGGTTCGGTCGACATCAAGAACGGCTCCCTGGGCGGGGTGGACGTCAAGAACAGCAGCATCGGCGCGGCCGACCTCGCTCCGGCCGCCAAGGGAGCCCGCGCCGTTGCCTCGGTCTGGAGTGACGGCACCAACTGCTTCATCCTCAGCGCGACGTCCCGCGGATTCACTGCGTGCTCGCGCGGCGGAGTCGGCGACTACACGCTGACGGTGAGCTCGTCGGTCAGCTTGGTCGGTACCTACCCGATCTGCAGCCGGGGCAGCAACGGTGGCTTCAACTCGCTGTTCCAGTTCAGCTGCAACGTGGGCCCGAGCGCCGCTCGCCAGGTCCGGCTCCGCCTCACCCAGGTCGACGAGACCACGACCGGCTCACCTCAGCCGCACGACGCCGCTCAGACCATCCCCGCGGTGGTGGTGATCCCCTGACAGCGCCGACCGGAACGGGAGCCGGGAATATCTCGGCCCCCGTTCCGGTCAGCACTTCATGACCATCACCCAGCTGACCCTGAACGACGGACGCTCGATCCCCCAGCTCGGCTTCGGGGTCTTCCAGATCCCGCCGGCCGACACCGCCCAGGTCACCCTGGACGCTTTCGAGGCCGGATACCGGCACATCGACACGGCGCAGATGTACGGCAACGAGGCCGGGGTCGGCGAGGCGCTGAGAACCTCGGGGCTCGACCGCGACGACGTCTACATCACGACCAAGCTGAACAACGGCTTCCACCGCCCCGACGACGCACGGGCCGCGTTCGAGAAGTCCCTGGACCGGCTCGGCCTCGACCAGGTCGACCTCTTCCTGATCCACTGGCCGCTGCCGACCCGGTACGACGGCGACTACGTGTCCACCTGGAACACCTTGATCGAGTTCGCGGCGGACGGCCGCGCGCGATCGATCGGCGTGTCGAACTTCCAGGTCGACCACCTCGCCCGGCTCGCCGCCGAGACCTCCGTGGTACCGGCGGTCAACCAGATCGAGGTGCACCCGTACTTCGGCAACGAGGCCGTGCGCGCCGCCGGCGCTGCGGCCGGGATCCTCACCGAGGCCTGGTCGCCGATCGCCCAGGGCGCCGTCCTGGACGACCCGGTGGTCACCGGCATCGCCGCCAAGCTCGGCCGCACCCCGTCGCAGGTCACCCTGCGCTGGCACCTCCAGCGCGGCGACATCGTCTTCCCCAAGACGCTCTCGCCGGCCCGGATGCGGGAGAACGCGGCGATCTTCGACTTCGAGCTGGATGCCGACGACCAGGCAGCCATCACCGCCCTGGACCGAGGGGATGACGGGCGTCGCGGACCGAACCCGAGCACGTTCGACTGGATCCCGAGCTGATCCAGGTGCGGAGGGTGGACCTCAGCCGACGGTCACGCTCACGTCGTTCGAGGCCGCCTCGCTGGACGGGTCGTAGACCCGGAAGCGGTTCTCCCCCTCACGGCTGGTCAGGACGTAGGTAGCGAAGCTGCCCAGCTCGACGCGGACCTGGACCCCGAAGTCGACCCACTCACCGTCCTCGAACCGCTGGACGTGCAACGACACGTTGTCGCGCCCGGCCCAGGCACCGAGGAGATCGATCCGGCCTCCGGCGTCGACCGAGGTCGGCGTCGCACTCAGGGTCAACCCGTCGTCACCGGTACTGCTCGGGTCCGGGACCACGGTCGGAGTCGGGGTCGGTGTGGGGGTGGGGGTCGGCGTGGGCGTCGGGGCCGCCGAGGTCAGGGCCACCGTCGGCAGGACCGACCGCGGGGCGAGCGGCTCGGTGTTGGTGACCGGCCCCGTGGTGACCTCGTCGAGGTCGAGGGAGTTCACCACCACGGTCGTGCCGATCCAGATCAGCAGCCCGAGCACGACCGTGATCCCGACGAACTTCCAGACGGCCGACAGCACCTCCGCCTGGCGGTCCTCCGGTTCGTGGTGGTCGGTCACGGAGCCAAGGATAAGGGGAGGTCAGGCACGATTCAGCCAGCCACCGGCACGTGCGGCGGCTCCGGGAAGTGGCAGGCCACCGAGTGCGCCGGCACGATCTCGACCAACGGCGGCTCGGTGGTCTTGCAGACCTCCTGCGCCTTCCAGCAGCGGGTGTGGAACCGACAACCGGCCGGAGGGTTGATCGGGCTCGGCACGTCACCGGTGAGCCGGATCCGCTCCCGCTCGGTGCGCCGCTTGGTGTCCGGGATCGGCACCGCCGACATCATCGCGACCGTGTAGGGGTGCCGCGGGCTCTCGTAGAGCTCGTCCCGGTCGGCCAGCTCGACGATCTTGCCGAGGAACCTCACTGCGACCCGGTCCGAGTCGAGCCGCACCACCGAGAGGTCGTGGGCGATCATCACGTAGGTCAGGTCGAGCTCGTTCTGCAGGTCCTCCAGCAGGTTCACCACCTGGGCCTGGATGGACACGTCCAGGGCCGACACCGGCTCGTCGGCGACGATCAGCTTGGGCTTCAGGGCCAGCGTCCGGGCGATCCCGATCCGCTGCCGCTGACCGCCCGAGAACTCGTGCGGGTACCGGTTGTAGTGCTCCGGGCTGAGACCCACGAGCTCGAGGAGGTCCTGGACCGCCTTCTTCACGCCGCCCTCCGGCGTGATCCCCTGCAACCGGTACGGAGCCCCGCAGATCTTCCCGACCGTGTGCCGCGGGTTCAGCGAGGAGAACGGGTCCTGGAAGATCATCTGGATGTCGCTGCGGATCGGGCGCATCTTCCCGTCAGAGAGATGGGTGATGTCGCGGCCCTCGAAGACCACCGTGCCGGCGGACGGCTCCAGCAGCCGGGTGATCAGCCGGGCCGTGGTGCTCTTCCCGCAGCCGGACTCGCCGACGATCGAGAAGGTCTCGCCGCGGCGGACCTCGAAGTCGAGACCGTCGACCGCCTGGACGGCGCCGGTCTGCCGTTGGAGGAAGCCACCGCGGATCCCGAAGTGCTTCACCAACCCGGTGACCTCGAGCAGGTTCTCGCGCGGGGGCGGGAACACCGCTTCGTGCGCCGGGGGAGTCAGTGGCTGGGTGCTCATGCGAACCTCGGGGCGATCTCGTCGTTCCAGATGGCGGAGCGCTGCTCCGGCGGGATGTGGCAGGCGACCCCGTGGCTGGAGCCTTCGGCGAGCAGGGACGGTCGCTCGGTCACGCAGGGTTCACCGACCAGGTCCACGTACTGGCAGCGCGGGTTGAACGGGCAGCCCTTCGGCACCCGGATCAGGCTCGGCGGGGTGCCCTTGATCGGCTCGAGACGTTCGGTGCGCTTGCGGTCGAAGCGCGGCATCGAGGACAGCAGGCCCCAGGTGTACGGGTGCTCGCCCTCGTTGAAGATCTCCTCGGCGGTCCCGTACTCGACCGCCCGGCCGGCGTACATCACCAGGATGTCGTCGGCCACCTCGGCGACGACACCGAGATCGTGGGTGATGATCACGACCGCGGAGTTGAAGTCCTTCTGCAGGTCCCGGATCAGGTCGAGGATCTGCGCCTGGACGGTCACGTCGAGGGCCGTCGTCGGCTCGTCCGCGATCAGCAGGTCCGGGTCGCAGGACAGTGCCATCGCGATCATCGCCCGCTGGCGCATGCCGCCGGAGAACTGGTGCGGGTAGGAGTCGACCCGCTTGCCGGGCTCCGGGATGCCGACCCGGTCGAGGAGGTCGATCGCGTGCTTGCGGGCGACCTTCTTGGTGACCTTGTTGTGGATCCGGTACGCCTCGATGATCTGGTTGCCGACCGTGTAGTACGGGTGCATCGCCGACAACGGGTCCTGGAAGATCATCGCCATCTTCTTGCCGCGCAGCGCACGCACGGCTTCCTTCCCGGCGCCGACGAGCTCCTGGCCGTCGAGCCGGATGCTGCCGGTGAGCTCGGCGTTCGACGCCGTGTGCAGGCCCATCACGGCCATGCTGGTCACCGACTTGCCGGACCCGGACTCCCCGACGATGCCGAGGGTCTTGCCGCGCTCGACCTGGAAGCTCAGCCCGTCCACCGACCTGACCAGGCCGTCGTCGGTGCGGAAGTGCACGCGCAGGTCGTTGACGTCGAGGTACGGGGTCTTCACGTTGTCGGTCATTTCGCACGCACCCGTGGGTCGACGACGGCATAGAGGAGGTCGACGACCAGGTTCGCGACCGCGACGAAGAGCGCTGCGAGCAGCACCACGCCGAGGACCTGCGGCAGGTCGTTGTTCTTGGTGCCCTGGATAGCCAGCTGGCCGAGCCCTGGCAGGCCGAAGACGGTCTCGGTGAGCACAGCGCCACCGATCAGCAGACCGAAGTCGAGGCCGAAGATCGTCACGATCGGGGTGAGGGCGCCGCGCAAGCCGTGCTTCATCACCACGGTCCGTTCGCGCAGTCCCTTGGCCCGCGCGGTCCTGATGTAGTCCTCCCCCATCGTCTCCAGCATTCCGGCGCGGGTCAGCCGGGCGTACTGGGCCGAGAACAGCAGCGCCAGCGTGATCCACGGCAGCAGCAACCCGTGGGCCCACTTCAGCGGGTTCTCGGTGAGCGGCACGTAGCTGGCACCGGGCGGGGTCCAACCGAGGGTGTAGCTGAAGTACGACAGCGAGATCAGACCGGTCCAGAAGATCGGCATCGAGACACCGGCCAGCGCCACCGTCATCGCGATCCGGTCGAAGATCGAACCGCGTTTCAGTGCCGACAGCACCCCGACCGCGACCCCGGAGACCACCCAGAGGAAGGCCGCACCGATCGCCAGCGAGAAGGTGATCGGTATTCGTCTCTTGATCTCCGGCAGCACCGGTTGCTGGGTCCGGAACGAGTAGCCCAGGCAGGGCGCCGGGCACTTCTCGACCCCGGCGCCGTAGTCGTACGTCGTCCCGACCACGACACCCTTGGCCCAGTTCCAGTACTGCACCGGGATCGGGTCATTGAAGCCGAGACGCTCCGCGATCTGCTCGACCGTCGCACCGGTGGCCGAGCGGCCGACGTACCGGCTCGCCATGGACTCCGAGGTTGCGCCACCGATCCGCGGCGCCACGTAGAAGATCGCGAACGTGATCATGCTGATCACGACCACGAGCCCGGCGGCCGCGATCAGTCTGCGGATCAGGTAGCTGAGCAATGGGTTGGCTCCGGTGTTCGGGCCGGCGGTTCGACCGCCGGCCCGAACACCTCGCCGTCACCTACTTTCAGGTGTCGAAGTGTCGAACGGGACTACTGCTTGACGCCCATGGCCGTGTAGTCGTACTGGCTGTAGGCGTCGTTGACGTAGATGTTCGTCGCGTTCACCGAACGCAGCAGAACAGCCTTGGCGTACAGACCGGGGTAGACCACGGCCTGCTCCATGACCAGCTTGTCGATCTGGCCCCAGATCGCGTTCCGCTTGGTCTCGTCCAGCTCGACGGTGGCCTGGTCGATCAGCTTGTCCACCTCCGGGATCCGGACCGAGACGTTCGAGGAACCACCTTCGGGCCGGATCAGCCGGCTGTCGACGATGTTGCTCAGGAAGCCGTACCCGTCGTTCCAGTCAGCCTGCCAACCGTTGGCGCAGAGGCCCACCTTGTTGTTGACGACGTACTTCGGGTTTCCGCAGGTCTCCGAGAAGTAGGTCCCGCTCGGGAGCGCCTTCAGGGTGAGCTTGATGCCGACCTTGGCGAGAGCGTTCTGGAAGCCTTCGGCCTCTGCCTTCTCCTTGGGCCGGTCGTCGCGGTAGCCCATCGTGGTCTCGAAGCCGTCCGGCTGACCGCAGGCAGCGAGGGCTTCCTTGGCCTTGCCCTCCTGGCCCTGCGGGTTGTCCTTGACGCCGTAGAGGTCGAAGTCCTCGTAGCCCGGGATCAGCGGCGGGAGCAAGGTGCTGGCGGTCGCACCGCCGGCGAAGGCTCCACCGAAGGCGGACTGGTAGGACAGCGGGCTCATCGCGTACTGGACGGCCTTGCGGCAGTCGATGTTGTCCAGCGGCGGGACCGTGGAGGCGATCGAGGTGTACCAGAGGCGGGCCGTCGTCGGGTTGTCGGCCCGACCCTGCAACGCCTTGTCCTGCAGCACCTTGGGCAGCGCGGCCGGCTGCACGCCGCTGCCGATCATGTCGACGTCGAGCGTGCCGGCGATGATCTGGTTGTCGACGTCATCAGGCTGCATGTTGAGCTTGACGGTCATCTCGTCGGGGAGCGCCGCCCGGTTCGGGTCGGTGGCCGCGTCCCAGTTCGGGTTGCGGACCAGGGTGAACCCGGTGGTCGGGTTGAAGTTGCCCTTGAACATGTAGGGACCCGAGCTGATCACGTGGTTGCGGTACTTCGACCCGGTGTCCTTCGCCTTCGGCACGGGCGCCGTCTGCGGCAGCTGGGCGATGTAGTCGAAGCCGGCGAACGGCTGCTTGAGGTGGAACACGATCGTGGTGTCGTCCGGCGTCTCGACAGCGGAGTCGGTGTTCACGTCCGGGGTGCGGAACGGACCGTCGTAGTCCTTCGGCAGGTCCAGCAGGCTCTCGAAGTAGCCAGGACCGTTCGGGAAGGTCTTCTTGTCGGTCGACCGCAGCACCGCGTACTTGATGTCGGCGGTGGTGATCGGGGAGCCGTCCTCGAACTTCAGGCCGGACTGGATCTTGTAGGTCCAGGTCTTCCCGGCGTCCGACGCGACACCGAGTCCGGTGGCCATGTCGGGAACGAGCTCCAGGCCACCCTTGCCCGGGGCCGGCTTGAACATCACCAGGGTGCGCGCGTAGTTGCGGGCCATGTTCCAGGAGTAGCCGTAGTAGGTCTCGCCGGGGTCGACGGTGTCACCCCACTCGCCGGCCATGCCGAACTTGAGGGTCCCACCCTTGGCATCGGAGGGGTTCACGACCGAGTCCAGAGCCTTGTCGTCGAGCTTGGGACCCGACGCGCCTCCGCCCGGACTGTTGTCGGAGCTGCAAGCTCCTAGTGCAAGGGCTCCGGCGGCGAGGATCGCCACCACTGAGCTGGTGCGCCTGAAACGCATGTCAGTCACCTTCCTGTTTTCCGCGACGTGGCGGTGGGGTACCCGAGATCGGAGAACACTCCGTCATCGGCTCCTGGGATCGAACGCGTCGCGCAGTCCGTCCCCGAAGAGATTGAAGGCCAGCACGGTCACGAAGATCGCCAGACCGGGCCAGAGCATGAAGTACGGCAAGGTGTAGAACTGCACGGCGTCGGAGAGCATGCCGCCCCAGGTCGGGGTCGGCGGCTGGATGCCGACGCCGAGGAACGAGAGTGCAGCCTCGAAGAGGATGTTGGTCGGGATGATCAGCGTCGAGTAGACGAGGATCGGTGCGACCAGGTTCGGCAGCAGCTCGGTGAACAGGATGTACGGCCGGCGCGCCCCGAGACTGCGGGCGGCCTCGACGTACTCGCGCTCGCGCAGAGAGAGCGTCTGGCCCCGGATGATCCGGCCGATGTAGGGCCAGTTGAAGAAGCCGATCACGAAGACCAGCAAGGTGATCCGCAGCGTCAGGCCGCTGAGCCCGAAGGCCTCGTTGGGGAAGACCCCGCTCAGGGCGAGGGCGAAGACGAGCAGCGGGAACGCCAGGAACATGTCCATGACCCGGCTGATGATCGCGTCGACCCAACCGCCGAAGAAGCCGGCGACGATCCCCATCACGGTGCCGATCGCGACCGAGAGGATCGTCGAGAGCACCGCGATCAGCAGGGAGATCCGGGCCCCGTAGAGAACGCGGCTGAAGATGTCGCGGCCGTTGATCGGCTCGACGCCGAGCGGGTGGGCCGAGCTCATGCCGCCGAAGGTGCCGTACGGCCCGATCGCCGGGTCGACCAGCTCCTGGTGGTACTCGTACGGCGAACCGCCGACCAGCTTGACGATCAGCGGGGCGCAGATCGCCACCAGGATCAGGAAGATGATGACGAAGGCGCCCGTGAGGGCGATCTTGTCGCGACGCAGCTTGCGCCAGGCGATCTGGCTGAGCGACCGACCCTTGATATCGCCTTCGGTGTCGGCGAGTGCCGCGGCCTCTTCCTGAGGCTCCAGTGCAGCGGGTCCGGAATCCAACGTGCTCAGCTCAGTCACCTCCCCAGATCATGGACAGCCAGCGGATGCGCACGCTTGTGACGTGGCGCACCCCAACCTGTCGTCGGTTCTACCCGGGGGTCAAGCCCGCAAACCCTTGGTGATCAAATCGTGACCAGACGGGCACGCGGTCAGCGCGGCTCCAGCACCACCACGGGGATCACCCGGTCGGTCCAGGACTGGTAGCTGTCGTAGTCCGGGTAGAGGTCGACCAGCCGGGGCCACAGCGCCGCCCTCTCGACCGGGTCGGCGACGTGGGCGGTCATCGGGAGCCGGTCGCGCCCCAGCTGCACGGTGACGTCGGGGTTGGCCCGCACGTTGCCGAACCACATCGGGTTCTCCGGACGGCCGGCCTGGGAGGCGACCACGACGACGTTCGCACCGTCACGGAGGTAGACCAACGGGGTGGTGCGCGGCAGGCCGGTCTTGCGGCCGGTGTGCTCGACCAGGCAGATCGGTACCGGGTTCTTCCAGCCGGCCCCGATCCGCCAGTGCGAACCCAGCCGGCCGCCGGTACGGCGGAACAGCCAAACGTTGACCGCGGCCATCACCTTCATGAACTTCACGGTGCCTGGGTCGTCGAGGCCTTTCGGCTTCTTGTCCATCGTCACATGCCGAGCGCTTCGAAGCCCCGGCGCCACAGCACGGTCTCGTGCAGGTTGCGCGAGCGCCAGCCGGCGTCGGTCCGGGTGAAGGTGTGCCGGTAGATCCCGGTGACCTCGACGGGGAACTTGCTGTCCGGACCGAAGTCGAAGGTCATCGGGTTGTGGAAGTAGGCGTTGGCACCGATTTCCCCGTCGGGCAGGGCCTCGTAGTCGATCTGCCCGATCATGTGCACCCGGCTCGGCGCCACCGCCAGGTTCTCGATCAGCCAGGGCTTCACCTCGGCGTACGTCGCCTCGATCCCGCCGGACTCGACGTAGTTGATCGCGGCGTCCGGGGTGAAGACCTTGTCGAGACGGTCCCACTCGGCCAGGTCGATACCGAAGGTGTAGTGGGTGATCGCGTCACGGATCTCGGTCCGGTCGAGGATGTCCTGCAGCTCCACGGGGGTGCCTCCTGTGCGTTCGGGCGTAGAGGCGCCTTCAGAAAAAAGACGTCCTTGGCTACGGGATCACTCTAGCCATGAAACTGGAACACGTTCTAGTCTTGCGGGATGCGATTCTCCTTTGCCGAAGGCATGACCAAGACCGAGTACTGGGCTCCGATGGCGCAGGCCTGCGAGGCCGCGGGCTACACCTCGATGACCATCGCCGACTCCTTGATCTACCCCAAGGAGTCCGACTCGAAGTACCCCTACACCGACACCGGCGACCGGGAGTTCCTCGAAGGCAAGGAGTTCATCGAGACGATGATCCTCTGCGCCCACATCTTCGCCGTGACCGAGACGCTGCGCCTGACGCCGTTCGTCCTGAAGATGCCGATCCGCCCGCCGGTGCTGACCGCCAAGCAGGCGTCGTCGCTGGCCTTCCTGTCCAACAACCGCCTCGGTCTCGGCGTCGGCATCTCCCCGTGGCCCGAGGACTTCGTCGCCCTCGGCGTTCCGTGGGCGCGGCGCGGCAAGCGGCTCGACGAGTGCATCGACATCCTGCGCGGCCTGACCAGCGGCGAGTTCTTCGAATACCACGGCGAGTTCTACGACATCGAGGCCCTCAAGCAGTGCCCGGCCCCGACCAAGCCGATCCCCGTCCTGGTCGGCGGTCACGCCGACGCCGCCCTGCGCCGCGCCGTCGTCAAGGGCGACGGCTGGATGCACGCCGGGGGCGACGGCGAGGAGCTCGACCGGCTGCTCACCCGGCTGGCAGAGATCCGCAAGGAGGAGGGTGACACCCGTGACGACTTCGAGATCCACGTGATCTCGTACGACGCCTACACCCTCGACGGCATCAAGCGCCTAGAGGACAAGGGCGTCACCGACGCCATCGTCGGCTTCCGCGTTCCCTACATCATGGGCCCGGACACCGAGCCGCTGCAGACCAAGATCGACAACATCAACCGGTACGCCGAGGACATCATCAGCAAGGTCTCCCTGTGACCCGAGTACTGCTGGCCGAGGTGCGAGCTGGCGAGCCTGCGGACCTGCTGGTTGACGTGCGAGCTTGCGAGCCTGCGGACCTGCTGGTTGAGGTGCGAGCCTGCGAGCCTCGAAACCCGGTGACGCCATGACCGCGGACGTCACCCGCGTCTTCACCGACGCGGTCGCCGAGGCCGAGGCGCTGATCGCGAACCCGCCGTTCGAGATCACCGAGCAGGAGCGCGCCGAGGGGTACGACTACCTCGCCGGCTCGATCCGCTCGTCCCTGCAGATGGCCTTCGACTACGACCTGGTGCACCCGGTGCTGGTCAACCCCACCCACCAGTACGCCCGCCAGGGCCTGGACAACCCGGACGCGATCTACTTCAACGCCTACCTGACCGAGGGCGCGTCGTACGAGCTCTCCGGGGTGCGCGGCACCTCGGCCGACCTCTCCTTCCAGATCATGGACGGCAACTACTCGCCGGAGGGGGCGCCGACCAGCGTGGCCGCGTTCGACGACCGGGAGCTGGACATCGCGGCTGACGGGTCGTTCTCCTGGCAGTTCGGGCCCGAGCTCGGGCTGAAGAAGGGCGCGACCCTGATCATCCGCGAGGTGTTCAACGACTGGAACACCGAGAACCGCGGCACCTACCGGCTCCAGCGGCTCGACACCGCCGGTATCCCGCGAGCACCCTTCGCGATGGACGCCGTCTCCAAGCGGTACGGCGTCGCCGCCAAGATGCTGATCGGCAAGATCAAGACCTGGTTCTCGTTCCCGGAGTGGTTCACCTACAAGGAGCCGGTCAACACCTTGACCGTCCCGAAGTCCACCCCCGGCGGCCTGGCCAGCCAGTTCTCCTCGCTCGGCCACTACGACCTCGCCGACGACCAGGCTCTCCTCATCACCGTGCCGGTGCCGCACTGCGACTACTACGCGATCCAGATCGGGTCCAAGTGGTACGTCTCGACCGACTACGAGCACTACCAGTCATCGCTGACCAAGGCGCAGTCCCAGGCCGACCCGGACGGCAAGTTCCGCTACGTCGTGTCGACGAAGAACCCGGGCATCGCCAACTGGCTGGACACCACCGACCACCCAACCGGCGTGATGATGCTGCGCTGGCAGCGGATCGAGCGCGAGCTGACCGCCGAGGACGGCCCGACGGTCGAGCTCGTCGCGTTCGACGACGTACCTCAGCACCTCCCGTACTACGAGGCCAACCAGGTCTCGCCCGAGCAGTACTCCACCCGAATCGCCGACCGCCAGGTCGGCATTGCCCGAAGGATGATCTCTTGAGCCCCGACCTTGGTTACGCCGAAGCCCACGACACCTCGATCGAGGACCGTTACACCCCCGCCCAGGTACTGGCCGGCAAGGTCATCGTCATCTCCGGCATCGGCCCGGGCCTGGGCCTGTCGCTCGCGGTGGAAGCCGCCAAGATGGGGGCCGACCTGGTGATCGCCAGCCGCACGGCCTCACGCCTGGCGGAGGTCGCCGCGATCGTCGAGGGTCTCGGCCGCAAGGTCGTCCAGGTCGTCACCGACGTGACCGACGAGGACTCCCGGGTCAACCTGCGCGACAAGGCCGTCGAAGCCTTCGGCCGGATCGACTGCGTGATCAACAACGCCTTCGCGATCCCGCCGATGGACCCGATCACCACGATCAAGCCGTCGGCGCTGGCGAAGGTCAACGAGACCAACGTCTTCGCGCCGCTGCGCCTCTCGGCTCTCTTCGCGGACGCGTTGGCCGAGTCCAAGGGCTCGATCATCATGCTCAACTCGTGCGTCTCGTTCTCCAGCCAGCCCGAGTACGCCGGTTACAAGCTGAGCAAGGGAACCCTGGCGCACCTGGCCTCCTCCCTGGCCACCGAGCTCGGCCCGCGCGGCATCCGGGTGAACAGCGTCGCGCCGTCGTACATCTACGAGGACGTCAACCGCGGCTACTTCGACTTCCTCGGCGCCGTGGAGAACAAGACCCACGAAGAGGTGTACGCCGAGAAGGCAGCGCCGACCGACCTGAAGCGGCTCGCGTCGTCCGAGGAGGTCGCCCGTGCCACCCTGTTCCTGGCCAGCGACCTCGCTTCCGCCGTCACCGGTCAGATGCTCACCGTCGACTGCGGCGAGTTCCACGACTGATCGATCCGTGCTGGTTGAGGTGCGGCCGCGCTAGCGGTCGCCTCGAAACCCGGTGACCTAGGAAACCAATTGAGCGACAACATCATGACCCGGGAGCGCCCGGACGTCGGCAGCTACGAGGACATCGCCGCCGCCGCCGTCCGGACCACCGGCATGGACGACTTCGGCGGGACGCTCCACGAGGAGGGCCTCCGGGTCCTCGTCGAGGACCTGGCCTCCCCCGAGGCCGGACTGACCCCGCGCGGCAACTACTTCCACCGCTCCGAGGTGAAGAGCGCCCTGGTCGGCGTGCTGCTGACCCAGGCGCAGTTCGCCGCGCACCCGGAGCACGCCGCGGTGCAGATCGAGCGGCCCATCTTCCTGATGGGCCTGCCGCGGACCGGGACCACGATCCTGCACCGGCTGCTGCACGCCGATCCGGCGTCCCAAGGCCTGGAGATGTGGCTGACGCAGTACCCGCAGCCGCGGCCACCGCGGGACACCTGGGAGTCCGACCCGATCTTCAACGCGATGCAGCAGGCGTTCACCGCGCACCACACCGAGTCCCCGGACTTCATGGGGATCCACTACATGGATGCCACCACCGTCGAGGAGTGCTGGCGGCTGCTGCGCCAGACCGGCAAGTCCAACTCCTACGAGTCGCTGGCGAACCTGCCCCGGTACTCGCAGTGGCTGGCGGGTCAGGACTGGACCGACGCGTACGCCCGGCACAAGCAGAACCTCCAGCTCCTCGGCCTCAACGACACCGAGAAGCGGTGGGTGCTCAAGAACCCGTCGCACATGAGCGGGCTGGACGCGCTGATGACCGTGTACCCGGACGCCCTGATCGTCTACACCCACCGGGAGCCGGTCACCTGCATCGCCTCGTCGTGCTCGCTGTCGGCCGAGACCACCGTCGGCCAGTCCGACACCTACGTCGGCGGCGTCATCGGACACACCCAGCTCGACCTCTGGTCACGGGCGTTCCACACCTTCCACGACGCCCGGGGGAAGTACAACGCCGACCAGTTCATCGACATCGCGTTCGGCGACCTCGTCAAGGACCAGGTCGGTACGGCGCGACGCGTCTACGAGCAGTTCGGGTTGGACTGGACGGCCGAGACGCAGGCAGCGGTCGAGGAGATCGACCGCGAGGCCAAGGAGGGCAAGGCGGCGCCGAAGCACTCCTACGACCTCAAGGACTACGGGCTCACCGAGAAGCAGGTGCTGGCGGCGTTCGACCGGTAGTCGGGATCTGGACGGTGAACGTGGAACCGGCCCCGAGCTCGGACTCGACCGCGATCAGGCCGTCGTGCCGCTCGACGACGCGCTGGACGATGAAGAGGCCCAGGCCGGTGCCCGGGCGCGTCCGGGCGGCCGGATCGGAGGAGCGGAAGAACTCCTCGAAGAGGTGCTCCTGGTCCTCCGGGGCGATCCCGATCCCGTCGTCCTGGCAGACCAGGACCGCCCGATCGGCGTCGAGGGAGCACGCGACGGTGACGCTGCCGTCAGCAGGGGTGTACTTGACCGCGTTGGAGATCAGGTTCTGCACCAGCTGGTCGAGCTCGTCCGGCTCGCCGGTGACCAGGACCTGACGGTCCTCGATCCTGGCGTGCAGCCGCACCCCGGCCTGCTGGGCGGCAGCACGGTTCATCTCGATCGCTGCTGACACGACCTCGGCAAGGTCGACCGGGCGGAGGACCCGTGCCGAGTCCGGGTTGTCGATCCGGGCCAGCGCCAGCATGTCCTCCACGGTCTTGGAGATCCGCCGGGCTCCGCGCTCGATCGCCCCGCGGGCGGAGAGGGTCTGCTCCGCGGGGCCACCACCCTCGAGGAGCTCAGCGTTGCCGAGGATCGAGGCCAGCGGGTTCTTGAGCTCGTGCGCCAGGACGTTGGCCATGGCAGCGCGGTGGTCCTCCAGCGCGCGCAGGCTGACCAGGTTGTGGCTCAGAGCCATCACGATGAGCTGGGCGAAGGCAGCGGCTGCGAGGCACACCTGAGCCACCACCAGGCCGCCGTAGGTGCCGTACTCCGCGAACGGCCCGATCCCGGCCGCGGTGACGGCGTTCACGGTCAACCCGCTGACGGCGAGACCGACGGCAGCCGCCTTGGGACCGATCCGCAGGGCGACGACGACCAGGACCGGAGCCAGCAGGAAGGGGAGGCCCTGCTGCCAGTTCTCCCCGGGCCAGGGGGTGAGCGACACGGCGACGACCGCGAGCAGACTGGCGCCGATCCACCTGGCTTCCGCAGGACCTGCCCGCTCCGCGTTCCCACGACTGCGCCCGACGATGATCGCCGGAGCGATGAGCAGGACGCCGACAGCATCGCCGACCCACCAGCGCGGCCACGTCGGCCAGAAGGCGTCGGTCCCGGTGGCCCAGGCAGCCGTGGCACCCACGCTCGCGCCGACCAGGGGGCCCAGGGTGACGCCGAGCGCCAGGAAACGCACCAGGCCCGGCACCTCGGTGAGGCTGACCACCGGAAGCCGGCGGGTGAGCAGGAACGCGCCGACGGTCGGCTCCACGGTGTTGGCGAGCGCCCACGCCAGCGCCACGTCCCAGGTCACCGGGATGGTGAGGTCGACCGCGACCTCCGCGACGAAGACGCCGGCCAGCAGCGCGGGCCAGCTCTGCCGGGGGCGGCGCACCAGGACCCCCAGGGTCAGCCCGGCCCCGGGCCATAAGACCGAACCGGTGGGGTAGCCGAAGGCGACCGCTTCGATCACCAGGTACGACAGGGCCCCGTAGGCCAGGCCCATCAGGAGCCCGTCACGCAGCAGCGTGCGAGGACTGACGCTCTTCGCCATGGATCGACCGTAGGGTCGCAACTCGCCGGTCGACAGGGTCTATCGTCCCGACCGGAGTTCCGGTGGTCCTCACCGCCACGTCGTGGCACTGCCCAGCCACCGGGCCGGCACCCGGCAGTCGGCGGTTTCTCTGAGCCGCGGATGTCGAGATCCCGTGACCGGCTACGTCCCCGGTGCGAACGTGACCAGAATGGGTCGCACGCAGACGAGGAGAACGACGATGGCCAAGTACCTGTTGCTCAAGCACTACCGCGGCGCACCGGCCCCGGTGAACAACGTCGCGATGGACCGGTGGACCCCGACCGAGCTCGAGGACCACTTCCAGTTCATGCGCGACTTCAGCGCCCGCCTCGAGGCGTCGGGGGAGATGGTCGATGCCCAGGCCCTGGCACCCGAGGGCTCCTGGGTCCGGTACGACGGCGAGGGCCGCCCGCCCGTCGTCGACGGCCCGTTCGCCGAGACGAAGGACCTGATCGCCGGCTGGATGGTGATCGACGTGGACAGCCACGAACGGGCCCTCGAGCTTGCCGGCGAGCTGTCCGCGGCCCCCGGTGCGAACGGCGAGCCGATTCACGAGTGGCTGGAGGTTCGGCCGTTCATGAGCGCACCACCGACCTTCACCGAGTGACCGGACCCGTGGACGACGTCCTCCTCCGGAGCCTGACGCCGCAGGTGCTTGGGATCCTCGTACGCCGCGGAGCCGACTTCGCGACGGCCGAGGACGCCGTGCAGGAAGCGCTGGTCGAGGCAGTCCGGGGCTGGCCCGCCGATCCCCCTCGCGACCCCAAGGCGTGGCTGGTCACGGTGGCCTGGCGCAAGTTCCTGGACGCCACCCGAGCCACGACGTCGCGGCGACGGCGTGAGGACCGGTTCGAGGACGAGCCCGCGCCGGGTTTGGTCCCCGCCCAGGACGACACCCTTGCGCTCTACTTCCTGTGCGCGCACCCGTCCCTGACGACATCGGCCGCCGTCGCCCTGACCCTGCGTGCTGTCGGCGGGCTGACCACCCGGCAGATCGCCGCGGCCTACCTGGTGCCCGAAACCACCATGGCCCAACGCATCACCCGCGCCAAGCGGACCGTCGCCGGCGTCCGCCTGGACCAGCCCGGCGACGTGGCGACGGTGCTGCGGGTGCTCTACCTGGTGTTCAACGAGGGCTACTCCGGTGACGTCGACCTCGCCGCCGAGGCGATCCGGCTCACCCGTCAGCTCGCGGCAGCCGTCCAGCATCCCGAGGTGTCGGGCCTGCTGGCCCTGATGCTGCTCACCCACGCGCGACGGCCGGCCCGGACCACGCCGGACGGCAGCCTGGTACCGCTGGCCGACCAGGACCGCAGCCGCTGGGACACCGGACTGATCGCCGAGGGCATCACCATCCTCCAGACCGCCCTGGCCCGCGACCGACTCGGCGAGTTCCAGGCCCAGGCGGCCATCGCCGCCCTGCACGCCGACGCGCTCGCGGCTGCCGAGACGGACTGGGTCCAGATCCTCGAGTGGTACGACGAGCTGGTCGCCCTGACCGACAACCCGGTGGCGCGGCTGAACCGTGCCGTGGCGGTCGGGGAGGCCGACGGGCCACGGGCCGGGTTGGCTGCCCTGGCCACGCTGGACGACAGCCTTCCGCGTCACGCCGCTGTTGCGGCGTACCTGCACGAACGCGACGGCGACCTGGCAACGGCCGCACGCCTGTACGCCGAGGCGGCCCACCGGGCCCCGAACCTCGCCGAGCGCGACCACCTCACCCGGCAGGCGGCGCGGCTCAACCAGCAGTGACTCAGTGGCGAGCCGTGCGCGCCCGGTAGGCCAGACCCCGTGGGGAGAGCTCGTAGCCGACCGGGTGGCTGATCGTCAGGCCGAGGCCCTTGAGCTTGCGGACGTCGATCTTGAACGGCGCCGTCTCGCGGCCCTCGATCTCGACCAGGTCGGGCGCCCGGCGCAACGGTCGGGGCGCACCGGCCTGACCGAGACCACCCTGACGACGCCGGCGACCGTCTTGAAGGTCGAGCCCGGCTTGACCGCTTGCTTCTTCCAACGCCGGAAGGCGACGGTCATCGTGCCGTCGGCGACACCCTGGGCGACGTGGGGTGGGAGAAGCACCGCACCATTCTGACCGCGAGGCCCCACTCGACCGCGCGTCAGGCCCTGCTCAACGGTGGCGTCGGCGGTACAGCGCGTAGCCGATACCGGCAGCAGCCAGGCCACCGGCGATCAGGCCGGGGGTGTTGCGCAGGTTCTGGTACTCCTCGGAGACCGTCGGCCAGACCGTCTGGTCGAGCAGGAGCGCGGCGTGCTCCGGGGTGGCCTGCAGGTCGGTCACCGGGACCGGCTCACCGAAGACGATCCGGACCTTGCGCGGCAGCGGCCACTTCCGCTTCTCGGTGCCGGTCATCGCGGTCGGGATGATCACCGCGCCGGTCTCGATCGCCAGCCGGGTCGCCCCCCGCTTGGGGTTGCCGAGCTTGTCGGGGTCCGAGACCCGGGTGCCCTCCGGGAACAACGCGAGCACGTCGCCACGCTGCAGGATCGCCCGGGCGGTTTCGAGGGCCTCCTGGTCGGAGGAACCCCGGAGCACCGGGAAGGCACCGAGTGCCAGGAAGAGCCGACCACGCCAGCCCTGGAAAAGCTCGGCCTTGCCCATGAAGTGCAACCGGCGCCGCACCACGGCGGCGAGGAAGAAGGAGTCCCAGAAGCTCTTGTGGTTCGGGGCGATCACCACCGGACCGGTCTTCGGGATGTTCTCCACACCCTTGGCCTGGAGGCCGAAGAAGATCCGCAGCACCGGCACCAGGATCAGGCGGACGATCCCGTAGGCGATCCGGCTGCTGCCCTTCTCGCGGGCGATCTCGTGCGCTTCTTCGTGGGTGAGCTCCATGACCTCATCCTGGCGCAGATCCGACCTAGGAAGCGGGAGGTTCGGCCTTGCTCGCCTTCAGCGCTTGCAGCCCCCAGCGACCCAGGACGAACGCGATGACCACGTTGACCACGATCAGGACCGAGTGCGCGACGTAGTAGCCGGTCGGCCGGTCCTCCTCGGTGTTGATCAAGGCCTTGGTGAACTGGGCGTACGTCACCACGTTCCAGACCGCGACAGCGAGCAGGACCAGGGCGTGCTTGCGTTCGAACTTCATCTCGCGAGACTAGCGAGCGACCGTGCACCGGCGGACGGCCGGCGCTACTGGGCCTGGCACTGGGCCTTCCAGGTCGCCTCAGCACCGGCGTGGCCGACGCGGGCCGTGTGCAGGACGACGGACCCGGCCGCGAGCACCGACAGCACCGCGAGAGCGATGACGAGCGGCTTGCTCACCGGACCGCGTCGGTGCAGGAAGTAGCTGACGACCGCGAGCACCGCGAGCGGGATGACGAGCCAGATCAGCCAGTCGGCGAGCTCGGCGTGGTGCTCGATGGCCTCCCGGATGCCGGGGCAGTCGCCCTCGGCGTTGATCCGGTGCTCCAGCTCCTCGCCCGACGAGGTGCTCAACGGCACCAGGACCACGGCGAGCACCGCAACGACCATCGGGAGCGGACCGGCCCAGACCCGGAACCGCGGGTAGACCGCGGCCAGCGCCACCAGGATCGCGGCGAGCGGAAGCGTGACCACGGTCGCGTGCACGATCAGGGCGTGGACCGGAAGGCCTTGGAAGGTGTCGAGCATGGGGGCGGCTCCGAGCAGCGAGGGGGTCAGGACAGCAGGACGCTACCGTCCCGCAGCACCCGCCGCGATCGTCCTTTGGTCCTAGTACCTAGGCCGTGCGCCTGGAGACGATGATCTTGGCGCCGTGCTTGGGGACCGAGGTGATGTTGCGGACCTTGGCTTCCTCGCGGGTACCGGGCGGCAGGGTCACTTCGTACGTCGACAGCACCTCGCGCAGGACGGCGACCCCCTCCATCAACGAGAACCCGGCGCCGATGCACCGGCGCACCCCGCCGCCGAAGGGGATCCAGGTGTTGGTGGCGACCTCGCCCTCGAGGAAGCGCTCCGGCCGGAAGGCCGTGTGGTCGGGGTAGTTCTCCTCCGACTCGTGGGCCAGGATGATCGACGCGGCGACGTTGGCGCCGGCGGGCAGGTCCACGCCACCGATCGTGGCCGGCTCCATCAGGTGGCGGACCACCATCGGGATCACGGGGTGCAGACGCATCGCCTCCTTGAGGACGGCCTCGAGGTAGTCGGTGTTGCCCGCCGTCGCTGCATCGCGCGCCTTGCGTTCCTGGACCGGATCCTTGCCGATCTCGTGCAACGCCCAGGCCAGCGCCGTAGCGGTGGTCTCGTGGCCGGCCAGCAGCAGGGTGACCAGCTGGTCGCGGAGCTCCTCGTCGGTGAGGCCGGAGTCCGACGGATCGTCGTCGTCACGGACCAGCAGCAGCCGGGACAGCACGTCGGTCCGGTCCGCCAGGTCGGCGGCCGTGCGGCGTTGCGCGATCTCGGCGTAGATGACGTTGTCGAGCGCGGCCTGGTTCTCGAACGCGGTCCGCCACGGGCCGATGTTCTGCAGCCGCGGGAAGCCCCAGCCCAGGAACACGGCCGGACTCACGTTGACGGTCTTGTTGACCAGCGGGCGCATCTCGACCAGACGAGCCTCGTCGGTGACGCCGAAGACGACCTGGAGGATCACCTCCAGGGTCAGCGCATTCATCCGCTCCAGGGACTCGAATGGGGTGCCTTCGGTCCAGGAACCGACCTCGGTCTTGCTGATGCCCTCGATCATCGACTCGTAGCCGCGCAGGGCGTGTCCGTTGAACGCCGGCATCAGCAGCTTCCGCGCGCGCTTGTGCTGGCTGGAGTCGACCAGCAGCAGCGAGTGCTCCCCCATCACCGGCCCGAGGATGGCGTTGCCCTTGCCCGCGTGGAAGACCTCGGGGTCGGCGGCGAAGATCTCCCGCACGTGCTCGGCCTTGTGGAAGAAGACCATCCACCGACCCTCGGGCAGGATCTTGATCGAGAAGACGTCGCCGTACTTGCGGTGCATCCGGGGCAACCAGGTGTGCCGGTAACGCATCAGCATGATGCTCTGCAGTAACCCCGGGTAACGCGGACCGGCAGGGACCTGCGACGCATCGACGGGAGCGGCGAGGCCCTGGCCCATCGGGCGCATCTTGTCGAAGCGGGAGGCGGTGCGCGGGTCGATCACTGTGGTCATCCGCCCACTCTAGGTCGGCACCGGAGCCCCCGACACCTCCCGCGGTAGGAGATCACCCGGGGCGCGACCGGCCCAGCACCGCCTCGCCACGGACCAGGTAGCTGGCCCCGGCCACGAGCACCGCCAGGACCGTGACGTCGGGGCCAGGACGGAGCTGGTCGTACTCCTGGATGAAGAGCTGCGCGTAGAGAGCCAGCGCCGCCAGCACCCACCAGTGCCGACCGATCAGTCCCACCGCCACCACCATCGCCGCGTAGAAGAGCAGAGCCAGGACGAGGATGGTCATCACCTCCGCATTCGCTCCCAGCGCTGCCCCGGACGCCAGCACGGCAAGCAGCCCGACACCGAAGCGGACGGCCCGGTGGTACGCCGCCGACCGCGCGCCGGCGACCTCGAACTCCCGCCACGGCTCGAGCACGGCCAGCGACCCGATCGCCGCGAGCACGGCCGGGAACACCCGCACGGCAGGGATCGGAGTGACGAGACCGGGGATCCCGATCAGCTCGTCGCCGACGAGGCACCCGAAGGCTGTCGTCACGACCGCAACGACGACGACGGCGAGGAAGCCCTGGGCTCGCGCCTGGACGAGGCTACGGCCGACGAATCGCATCGAGGTCACACCTCCGGAGCTGGTCGTAGGTCGTCCGGATCCAGGCCTCGGCCTTCTTCGCCGGGTAGCCGGGTCGGAAGGTGACCATGGCGCGCATCCCGTTCTGCTGAGCCAGCCACCCCGCGACCAGAGCTCGACTGACGTAGACCGAGGGAGGTTCATCCTCGGCGGGGACCTCGGGACAGGAGGCAGGTCGAGCCAGCGAGCGCAGCAGATCGGCGTCGTCGACACGGCCTCCTCGTGCGCCCCGCCCCTCCAGGATGAGGACTCCCCACCCTGGGTCGACCCGGTGACCGACCAGGAGGTACTTCCACCGGGTCGGGACCGCTAGCCCGAGGCCCCGCAACGGCGCAGCCAAGGTCTCCAACCGGGCGGCGAGCTCGTGCAGGTCCTTCGACGGCCGTTCTCGGACGACGCAGATCTCGACCGTGCCTTGTTCGCACCGGAACGAGATCGGTCCGGCCTCCAGCCGGGACTCGACATCGGGCCAGGCCTTCTGGGCGAGCCCGATGATCACCGCGACTGACGCTGCCGTCACCATCCAGCGAACCCAGGGGAAGGCCTTGCTGCAGCCGGCCCACGGTGCCAGCACTGCCCCGGAGGCAACCGCGAAGACGCACAGGACGAGCACGCTGCCGAGGCGGTACTGCTCGCCGTACATCGAACCGGTCACGCCCCCGGTGATGAACGAGGGCGGTGCGAGGTGGCTGTTGGCCAGGAGAAAGAGCCCGAACGAGGTGCCGGCCGCGAGGACCGGGGCGACCCGCGGGCTGGCACGCAACCCCAGGACCAGCCCGACCAGGGCATGGACCCCCAGCACCAGCAGGCCGAGCGGCACGACGAGGAACTGTCTCGGTGGCGTCGGGACCTCGAGGAGCTGGGCGCGCACGGTCAGCGCGGCCAGCAACGTCACCAGACCGATCACGGACGCTGCCCAGAGCCGGAGGGCCGGTCCGAACCAACCGCGCCAGGGACGAGCGGAGACCTGGACGAGATCAGCGAGCGACGTCCCACGCAGGGACGCGTAGGACCCCGCCACCAAGCCGGCCAGCAACGGCCCCGTGATCGACACCGTGCCCACCGCGTTGTCGATCGCCTGGCGCCAGGAGCCGAGCCACCCGGGCTCAGCGGTGGAGATCGCGAACCAGGTCCCGACCTGGAGGATCACCACCACCCATCCGAACGACAGGCCGCCCACCCGCCCGGCAACCCTCACGTGCGGGCCCCGACCAGGCGGCGCACGAACGCTGTCTCGGCATCCTGCACGGTGCCGTCATCGGCCCGGCAGAAGTCCGTCAACGGACCGGCGAAGCCGACCTCGCCGCCGTCGAGCAGGACGACCCGGTCGGCCAGCGACTCCACGTCCTCCATCACGTGGCTGCTGACCACGGCGATCCGGGCGCCGAAGCGATCGTCGGCCAGGAGCTCCCGGACGACGACCCGCTGCTCCGGATCGAGCCCGGTCGTCGGCTCGTCGAGCAGCAGCACGTCGGGGCGGGTCAGCAACGCCTGGGCCAGTGCCAGCCGTCGCACCATCCCGCCGGAGAGCGCGGCGACCTTGTCGCCGCCGCGCTCAGCCAGACCGAGGAGACCGAGCAGCTCGCGTGACCGCTCGGTCGCGGTCGGATCGACCAGGCCCTTGAGCCAGGCCAGGTAGCGCAGGCTGTCCAGGACCCGGGCGCCGTACGGCAGTGCGAACTCCTGCGGCATGAAGCCGATCCGCACCGCGAGCTCCCGCCGGGGCAGCAGGGCGACGTTGGTCCCGTCGAGCTCGACGACGCCGGCGTCCTGCGGCAGGATCCGCGCCAGGATCCGGAGCAGCGTGGACTTGCCAGCTCCGTTGACCCCAACCAGACCGGTCACTCCGTCGGATAGACGCAGCTCGGCGATATCGACCGCCGGGGCCGTCGCACCGGCGTACGTGTGGCGCAACCGGCGGATCGTCACCGTCATGGATCAGTAGTCCATCGTGGCATAGACGTAGCGGCTGCACGCGTCGGGCGAGTTGTTCTGGTTCTCGCAGACCCGGGTCATCACCCGCCCCTTGTTGGACTGGTAGTCGAGGTCGTCGTAGTCCTCCTCATCAGCCCAGGTCCCACTGGTTCGCTCGCTACTGCGGTCGGAGCCGTCTGCCTGCCAGCAGACCCCACCGGCGGTGCACTGGTTGTAGTACCAGTCACTCGTCACATACACGGAGTTGCCCCCGGGCGCGGAGTCCTTGAACCAGTAGCGGTTGCGGAGCCAGGAATGATCAATGACGGCGGCGGCTCCGTGGAACCAGGCGTTGCCGTCAGAACTGTTGTCCTCGGCCTTGATCGGAGCACTCGCCGACCCGTAGTAGACCGCGGACGTGGCGGCTGCAAAGGCCTGTCCCGCCCAGCCCAGGGCAACGACTGCGGTCAGTAAGACAATGATGGCTCGAACACGCATGACTGAACTCCCTCGTCGGACCCGAAACGGGTCACCATGTGTAGCCGGATTGCTACGAGGTACGTCCAGTAATACCTGGGCACAGCGTTGCTAAGATGGGAATATCTGTCAAGGCGTTATCCACATGCCCCGGACACCCGACCCGAAACGAGGACTGATGGAGCGTTGCGAGCAGTGCGGGGCCAAGATCCGAGGGTCGGGCACCACGACGGCGCTGGGCCGGAGGCTCTGCGACACCTGTGGAGACGGGTTCGTCGCTGCGACCCTGGGGACGATGGACAACGACCTCGGCCTGGCAATCAGCCTCGGATACTCACCCGCACCCGGACGACCCCGCGGGATCCTGAACTGGATCCGGACGTCGTTGCGCGGCCGACCGCGCTGAACCGGGGAACAGGCCAGGACTCAGCCCGAGGTGGTCCCCCGGCACTGGTACTTGCGACCCTCGATCGGGACCCAGGCGCTGCCGCTCCACTCGATGAACCGCCAGCAGTCGGCAATCTTCTTCGAGCCCACGTGCTGCGGCGCGTGCATCCCGTTTCCGGTCCAGTTGTCGACCCCGCGGACGGCGTTGATCAGGGCCGGCCGGCTCAGCTTGCCGCCGAGCTTGGTGGCCTGCTCGGCGAAGAGCCGCGCCGAGGACCACGCGAAGAGGCCGAAGAAGGTCGGCTTCGCTCCCGGCGCGACCTGCTGGAGCCACTGGATGTACAGCTGGATCTCGCGGTTGGAGCCAGCCTCCTCGAACGGGGTGAAGTTCGTGAAGACGACCGTGCCCTTGGCAGCAGCCCCGGCCAGCTTCGGGTAGTCGGCGTTGTAGCCCGACGGGTCGAGCAGGTAGACCTTCGGCTTGAACCCGACCTGCTGCATCGCCTGGGCGAGCCGGGCGAACTGCTGGGACGCGGCGATGAACTGGACCGACTCGACTCCCGCCTGCTTCATCTTCTGGACGATCGGCGAGTAGTTGAACTCGGCGATGTCGATGCCCTGGTTCACCACGAACTTGATCCCCCGGGCCGTCATGTTCCTGGCCTGCGACTGACCGTTGGCGGCCGAGGCGCCGATGTTGATGTAGAGCATCGCCGCCTTCTGGCCGCTGGTCCGACGCTTGAGGAAGTCCGGGACCGCGTTCTGGAAAGCCTCCGGACCGGCCGGCTGCGCGCCGAAGCAGGTCTTGCAGTTGCCGCGCTCGGTCGTGGTCGCGATCGCCCGGACGTCGGGGAGACCGCAGCCCTCGGCGGTCCTGGCGCCACCGGAGTCGAAGGCCGACATCGAGCCGACCATCGCGAAGTTGCTCGCACAGGCCTTGGTGTAGCTCTGCTGGTCACCACCGGCGTCGGTCCGGCTGTCGTACTGGTCGAGCACCAGCTTGCGACCGCAGATCGTCCCGCCCGAGGCGTTGAAGTAGGCGACGTACGCCTTGGTCGCCTGCTGGGCCGCCGTGAAGAGCCCGGGAACCGGACCGCTGATGTCGGAGGAGTTGCCGACCCGGACGGTGTCGTTGCTGATCCCCGGCCCGTTCTTGAAACCGGCGCACGAGGCCCCCTTGACCCCGGGCGCAGCCGGGGCGCCGGGCGCACCGGGCGCACCGGGCGCGTTCGGGGCGCCAGGCGAACCGGGCGCGTTGGTAGCCCCGGGAACGGTCGGCCCCCCGGGGTCACCCGGGGCGTTGGTTGCACCAGGAAGCCCCGGAGATCCCGGGTCGACGACGTTGCCGCCCTGACCGGTGTAGCCGGCGGCCCCTTGCTGGGCCTTGGCCGCTGTCTCCGCGTCGATGGCGCTGCCGCCGCAGCCCGCCAAGGACGCCGCGATCGCGCCGACCAGCACCGCGACGACCGCTGTGCGCGAAACTCCGACCCGAACGTGACGTCGATCACTCATACCTCCGAACGTAACAGCGAGGCGGGCAAAATGTCAGCCCTGACGAAAACTCGCGATCCTTTACGCTCCGCGGATGGAGTTCCAGGACGTGGTGGACCGACGCCGGATGATTCGCGACTACGACCCGCGCCCGGTGGACCCCGCCCTGGTCGATCGGGCGATCCGCAATGCCACCCACGCTCCCAGCGCCGGGTTCAGCCAGGGGTGGGGCTTCCTGGTCCTCGACACCCCGACCGACGTACGTCGGTGGTGGTCGACCACCGTCGACCCGGCGAGCCTGGACCAGCCGGACCGCTGGTTGACCGGGATGATGCGGGCCCCGGTGGTGATCGTGCCGTGCTCCAGCAAGGCCGCCTATCTCGCGCGGTACGCCGAGAAGGACAAGGCCGCGTCGGCCAGAACCAGCCCGCCACCGACCGGAGAGGACCGCTGGGCCGTGCCGTACTGGCACCTCGACACGGCGATGGCAGCACTGCTGATCCTCCAGACCGCCGTCGACGCCGGGCTGGGCGGCTGCTTCTTCGGGATACCCCCGGACCGGCTCGACGCAGTCCGGGGCGAGTTCGCGATTGACGCGGCCTTCGACCCGATCGGCGCGATCACCCTGGGGCACCGTGCGCGGAGCACCGGAAGCAGCGGATCGGCGGCACGCGGGCGCAAGCCGCCAGCCCAGGTAACCCACCGCGGCAGCTGGAGCGTCGACTAGTCCACTGTTCGGCGATCCGGGCATTCCGATGCCCGTCGACCTCTTAGGCTGGAGCCATGTCGGAGCAGAGCGCGGTGATGAGCAGCCTGAGCACCCGGCGGCGGATCGCCCTCGTCGCCCTGGTTCTCGCCACCCTGTTCGCTGTCGTCTGGACCTTCTGGCCGCAGGCTGATCCAGCGGGCGGACCTGCCGTCGCCGCACCTCAGGTGATCGAGCCGCCGACCGTCCTGAAGCCGGCCGGGTGCGCGCGCCCGGTGGCGAAGCCGTTCCGACCGACGCGGATCAGCATCGCCGGGATCACCCGGGACGCCGAGGTGCTCCAGCTCGGGCGGGACGCCAACAACGTTCCGCGGGCTGCCTCGATCACGACCGCCGGCAAGACCCAGTTCGGCTGGGACGACCCGGCGAAGGCAACTCCGGGCGTCAACGATCCGGCCAAGCCACCCGGGGCGCTCCCGGGAGACGCCCGCGGCAACGTCCTGCTCAACGCGCACACCTGGCCGGACGGACAAGCACCCGCCTTGGGCAACCTGCTTCTTGCCGACCTCGACGTCGGCGACAAGATCGTCGTCAAGGGCAAGGGCAAGAACACCCAGCTCTGCTACAAGGTGACCAAGCGGATCGTGATCAAGGCCGCCGACGGTTCGGCCGACTACTACCAGTCCGACGGGCCGCCCCAGCTCGCCCTGATCGTGTGCTCGGCGCCGCGGCTCGGGCCGGGCAACTGGGTCCACCGGACGATCTGGTTCGCCTCCCCCGTCTCGTCCTGACGGCCTCGTCCATCATGCGAGACAAAACGTCTCGGATATTGGACGCCCAAATGATCCCCGCCGTACCGTGAACGGGTGTCCCCGCGCCCGCGCCCTTGGTTGATGCTGGGCCTGTCCACCTTGGGGCAGTCCGCGTCCTCCGCTGCGGTGAACGGGCCGGCCTTCCTCATCCCGGCACTCCACGACGACGGTCTCTCGCTCGCTGCCGCCGGCTGGATCGCGGCGGCGCCGATCGCGGGAAGCATGATCACCCTGATCGCCTGGGGAGCAGTGGTCGACGCGATCGGCGAGCGGTTCGTCCTCGTCAGCAGTCTGGCCCTCACCGCAGTCGGCCTCGGCGCAGCGGTCGCGGTCCACCAGTCCACGG
This sequence comes from Propionibacteriales bacterium, assembly GCA_026392455.1. Lineage (GTDB taxonomy): Bacteria > Actinomycetota > Actinomycetes > Propionibacteriales > Nocardioidaceae > Marmoricola. Next base: position 349,745 of record JAPLCB010000008.1, read on the forward strand.
TCCTGCTCGGGCTGATGCTGTTCATCGCCGGCGCTGCTGCGGCCGGCACCTCCTCGGCCAGCGGCCGGGTGGTCGTCGGCTGGTTCCCCCCACGCCGGCGCGGCACCGCGATGGGGATCCGCCAGATGGCCCAACCGGTCGGGGTCGGGCTGGCTGCGGTCGCCGTACCGGTGGTCGCGGCGTCGTACGGGGTCGGACAGGCGATGGTCCTCCCCGCTGCGTTCGCCGCCGTCACAGCGATCGCCTGCGCACTCTGGGTCCTCGACCCGGTCCGGCCACCCAGACCCGAGGACCTCGCCGGTGAGAACCCCTACCGCGGAAACGGCTACCTCAACCGGATCCACGCGGTGTCGATGCTGCTGGTGATCCCGCAGTTCACCGTCTGGAGCTTCATGCTGGTCTGGCTCCAGGTTGGCCGGGACTGGTCGCCGGGTGCCGCCGGCGGGCTGGTCGCCGTCGCCCAGCTGCTCGGAGCCGTCGGCAGAATCGCGGCCGGCAACCTGTCCGACCGGGTCGGTTCCCGGACCGGGCCGCTGCAGTGGGTCGCCGTGGCCGCCGGCGTCACCATGCTGTCCGTCGGGATCTCCATCCGCGCGGACTGGGCGATCGCGGTCCCGCTGATCGTCTTCGCCTCGATGATCACCGTGGCCGACAACGGGCTCGCCTTCACCGCCGTCGCCGAACGCGCGGGACCGTTCTGGTCCGGCCGAGCACTCGGGATCCAGAACACCGGCCAGTACCTGACCGCCGCCGCGGTGCCGCCGCTGGTCGGGTTCCTGATCCCGCTCTGGGGCTACGGCGTCGCCTTCGGCCTGACCGGGCTCTTCCCGCTCCTGGCAGCACCACTGGTTCCGCGGGACGAAGCCGAGATCAGCGACTGAGGGCCACCCCGGGGCCACCCGGGGCCACAATGTCCCCATGGACAGCACCCTGGACCCCGAGGCCCGCCGCAAGCTCCGGACCCGCGCCAAGACCCTGCTGACCGTCGACGAGACCGTCGAGCACATCGGCCAGACCACCCAGGACCTCGGCCAGGCCCTCGCCGACTTCAACACGGCCCTCAACCGCTTCAACGAGTCGCTGGACCGCTTCTCCGCCGCCGCCGACGAGCTGAGCAAGGTCGCCGCCAGGCTGGACAGCATCGTCGACCGGATCGACCCGTTGCTGACCCTGGTGACCGGGCCGCTGCACGTGGCCCGCCGCCTGCTCGCCCCGCAGCGGCGCCCGTGACCCCGACGCGCGGCTCTCGTTGGACAGCCATCAGTGCTCATCGGTGCAGTTAAGGGAAGAACTCCATGCGCGGAAACCTCCGGCTCGCCCTCGTCCTGTGCGTCTCGATCGCCGTCATCGCAGCGACCGTGGTCTTCCACGGCGGGACCTCCTCGCCAGGGCGTGCCGACGAGCTGAAGCAGGCGTTCAACACCACGGTGGCCAACGCCGGCGCCCAGCCCGGTGAGACCTTCAACGCCGACGGCACCCACGCGCACGACCCGGGTGCGCCGCCGCACAACGACAACGACCCGGCCACCAAGAACTCGGTCTCCCGGTCGGCTCCGACCACCGACAACGACAGCTCCGACCCGACCTCCCCGGCGGCCGCGGCCCGCGGCATCGCCACCGCTGCCGAGCAGCGCGCCCAGAGCGAGCCGAAGCTCGGCAACGTCGCGATCAACGCGCCCCAGCCGAGCGTCCCGACCGACCGGTACAACCTCTACAACGCCTGCTACGGCGTGCAGTCGATCGCGACCGGCCGGTGGCTGAACGGTCTGTCCTTCTCGGCCGCGACCCTGGCCGGCTCGTCGCCGCTCTTCTTCAAGCCCAGCGCCCTGGGTCACTACATGCTGTTCACCCGCAGCAGCACCTTCTTCTCGGGCAACGCGAAGAACGCCGTCATCGGCACCACCCCGGGCCCTGCGGTCGACTGGACCGTGACCCAGGCCGGAGCCGGTTCCTTCCGGTTGTTCCGGGTCGGCTCGGGCTACCTCCAGGCACCGAGCAGCAGCCAGGCTCCGGCGACCTTCGCGCCCGCCCCCAACGGCCGGACCCAGTTCCGGCCGCAGCGGCGTACCGGGTGCACCCGGTTCCCCGAGATCGGCACCGGGGTCGCCGGCAACCCGGCCAAGGGCATCACCGGGATCCAGGAGGTCCGCGGCACCGTCGACGCCCACACCCACGGGATGGCGTTCGAGTTCCTCGGCGGCGAGCTGCACTGCGGGCGCCCGTGGTCCCCGTGGGGTGTGACGGTCGCGCTGAAGGGCTGCGAGAACGCGAACGCCGTCGCCAGCGGCGCGGTCGGTGCGTTCCTCTCGGGCCAACCTGCTTCCGACCCCGTCGGCTGGCCCACGTTCACGGACTGGCCGGCGCCCGACCAGCTCACCCAGGAGGGCACCTACTACAAGTGGATGGAACGCTCCTGGCGCGCCGGTCAACGGGTCCTGGTGAACCTCCTGGTGGAGAACAACCAGCTCTGCATGCTGTACCCGATCAAGCGCAACTCCTGCGACGACATGACCTCGGTCCGGCTGCAGGCCAAGGACATGCACGACTTCGAGAAGTACATCGACGCCCAGCACGGTGGGCCCGGTCGTGGCTGGTACCGGATCGTCACGAACCCGGTCCAGGCCCGGAAGGTGATCAACTCCGGCAAGCTCGCCGTGGTGATGGGCATCGAGACCTCCGTCCTGTTCGGGTGCCACCTGCAGTTCGGCAACCCGACCTGCACCCAGGCATCCATCGACAAGCAGCTCACCGCGGTCCGCAAGATGGGTGTCACCCAGATGGAGCTGGTCAACAAGTTCGACAACGGGCTCGCCGGGGTCGCCGGTGACGAGGGCAGCACCGGGCAGCTGGTCAACGCCGCCAACATCCTGGAGACCGGCTCGGCCTGGCGGATGACCACCTGCTCGCCGAACGACGACGAGGTCCACGACAAGGACCAGGACCTGGCCGGCGTCCCCAACCAGGACGCTCTCTTCGGCGCCCTCGCAGCCGTTCTCCCGACGAGCATCCTCAACGCGTTGCCCGCCGTCCCGCTCTACCCCGCGAAGCACCACTGCAACACCCTCGGGCTGAGCGCACTGGGTGCGTCCACCATCAAGGGGATGGCCAAGCGGCACATGCTCTTCGACCCCGACCACATGAGCGTCAAGGCCCGCAAGCAGTCACTGAGCCTGATCGACACCATGGACTACCCGGGCGTCGTGTCCAGCCACTCCTGGTCGACCCCCGACGCCTACCCCCGGGTCTACGCCGAGAAGGGCTTCGTCACGCCGTACGCCGGCGACAGCACCGGGTTCGTCGCGAAGTGGAAGCGGCACCAGACCTGGGCGAACCCCAAGACCTACTGGGGCTTCGGCTACGGCGCCGACATCAACGGGCTCGGCGCCCAGGGCAACCCCCGGCCGAACGCTGCCGCCAACCCGGTGAAGTACCCGTTCACCGCCCTCGGCGGCGTGAAGGTCTACAAGCAGGTCAGCGGCACCCAGGTCTACGACATCAACACCGACGGTGTCGCCCACTACGGCCTGTACGCCGACTGGGTCGAGGACCTGCGCAAGATCGCCGGCCCGGCCATCGTCAAGGACCTCTACCGCGGCTCCGAGGCCTACCTGCAGACGTGGGAACGGGCCTACGGGGTCAGGTCCGACGCGTGCAGCAGCCCGACGTACAAGCACAGCGTCCGGTTCTTCGGCTCACAGATCACGCGGGGCGAGTCCTGGTGGAGTGTCGTGAAGACGGTCGGCCAGCCGCACCGGCGACTGGGCCAGCGGTTCACCTACTGCACCCTGGGCGGACCGGTGGCGGTGAACTTCACCAGCAGCGGCAAGGTCGCCTCGGTGAAACGACTGTGACCGGTAAGGCTCACCTGATCAGCCCGCCCCAAGTTACTGCGAGGTAGCGTTTCTCACACCCCTCCGGTGTGCTCGCGAGATGCACGCCCTCGCCGGGGGCAATAGTCTGTGCCGAACCATCGGGCACCGCCGGCCCTCCGGGCCTACAGGTTGGAGTGAGAAGTGAGTACGACCACGACCTTGATCCTCGGCTTGATCCTGAACGCCGCCACCTTGCCGTTCGCGGCGAAGCGCGTGGTCTTCCTGATCCGGCTGATCACTGGTGGTAAGCCGGCGCCCGACCGTATCGAGGGAGTCACCTCGCGCCTGAACAAGGCGCTCAAGAACCAGCTGGTCGAAGTGCTCGGGCAGAAGAAGCTGCTCAAGTGGTCGATCCCGGGCATCGCGCACTCCTTCGTGATGTACGCGTTCCTGATCCTCGGCACCGTGTACGTCGAGGCCTACGGGATCCTGCTCTCCCGCAACCCGGAGTGGAAGATCCCGGTCGTCGGCGACTGGTGGATCCTCGGCTTCGGCCAGGACCTGATCGGCGTGCTCTGCCTCGTCGGCCTGGCGATCTTCGCCCTGATCCGGTTCAAGAACCAGCCCGCCAAGCTCGGCCGCAAGTCCCGGTTCAAGGGCTCGCACACCGGTGGCGCCTGGGTCGTCCTGATCATGATCTTCAACGTCATCTGGACGATGTTCCTGTTCCGCGGCGCCGCTGCCGCCGGGGACAACCTGCCCTACAGCTCGAGCTCGGCCTTCTTCTCGCACGCGATCGGCAACCTGCTCGACGGCCTGTCCGAGCACGCGCTGGAGATCTTCGAGGGCGTCGGCCTGCTGCTGCACATCGGCGTGATGCTGGTGTTCCTGATCATCGTGCTCAACTCCAAGCACCTGCACATCTTCGTGGCGCCGATCAACATCATGTTCAAGCGCCCCGACGGCCCCAGCGCGCTCGGTGCCGTCAAGCCGATGATGGCCGACGGCAAGATGATCACCCTGGACGACGTCGAGGACCTCGACGAGGACACGGTCCTGGGCATCGGCTCCATCGAGGACTTCTCGTGGAAGGGCCTGCTCGACATGGCCAGCTGCACCGAGTGCGGCCGCTGCCAGTCCCAGTGCCCGGCCTGGAACACCGAGAAGCCGCTGTCCCCGAAGATGCTGATCATGAACGCGCGCGACCACGCGTTCGCGAAGGCGCCGTACCTGATGGCCGACGAGGCCGCCCGCGAGGCGATGACCGACGAGCAGAAGGCGACGTACCAGGTCGACCGTCCGCTGGTCGGCGTCTCCGAAGGTGAGTACGCCTGGCACCCGGACGGTGGCGCGATCATCGACAACGACGTGCTCTGGTCCTGCACCAACTGTGGCGCCTGCGTGAACCAGTGCCCGGTCGACATCGAGCACGTCGACCACATCGTCGACATGCGCCGGTACCAGGTGCTCGTCGAGGCGAACTTCCCGGCCGAGCTCAACGGCCTGTTCAAGGGCCTGGAGAACAAGGGCAACCCCTGGAACATGAACCCGAACGCCCGGATGGAATGGGCCCAGGGTCTCGACTTCCCGGTCAAGGTCGTCGGTGAGGATGTCGAGGACCTCGACTCCGTCGACTGGCTCTTCTGGGTCGGCTGCGCCGGCGCCTACGAGGAGCGCGCCAAGAAGACCACCCGCGCCGTGGCCGAGCTGTTCCACCTGGCCGGCGTCGAGTTCGCCGTCCTGGGCAACGGCGAGACCTGCACCGGCGACTCCGCGCGCCGGGCCGGCAACGAGTTCGTCTACCAGGCACTCGCGCAGGAGAACATCGCGACGCTGACCGAGACGAAGGCCAAGAAGGTCGTCTCCACCTGCCCGCACTGCATGAACACGTTGAAGAACGAGTACAAGCAGCTCGGCCTCGAGCTCGAGGTCGTCCACCACACCCAGCTGCTCAACCGCCTGGTGCGGGAGAAGAAGCTGACTCCGGTCGCTGCCGAGGGTGGCGCCCGCTCGATCACCTACCACGACCCGTGCTTCCTGGGCCGTCACAACCAGGTCTACTCGCCGCCGCGCGAGCTGCTGGAGATCATCCCCGGGGCCGAGCTCAAGGAGATGCCCCGCAACTCCGAGAAGTCCTTCTGCTGTGGTGCCGGCGGCGCCCGGATGTGGATGGAAGAGACCATCGGCGAGCGGATCAACGTCAACCGTACGCAGGAAGCCGTCGCCACCGGTGCCGAGCAGATCGCCGTCGGGTGCCCGTTCTGCCGCACGATGCTCGAGGACGGTCTGGCCGGTGAGATCGATGCCGGTCGCGCCGACTCGGACGTCGAGGTCCTCGACGTCGCCCAGATGTTGCTGGCATCGGTGAAGGGCGAGGCCCGGAAGAAGAAGTCGGACTCCACGCCGAAGGTCGCGAAGGCCGCCGCGGCTCCGGCCGCTGCCCCGGCCGAGGCAGCCCCGGCTCCGGCGGCCGGTGGTTCGCTCTTCGACACCCCGGCACCAGAAACCGCGAAGCCGGCCGGTGGTTCGCTCTTCGACACCCCGGCACCAGAAGCCGCGAAGCCGGCCGGTGGTTCGCTCTTCGACGTCGCGCCGACCGAGGCCCCGGCTGCGCCCGCAGCCCCCAAGGCCGAGGAAGCCGCAGCCCCGGCTGCCCCAGCGACCGACCTGGGCGGCGGCTCGCTGTTCGACGTCGCGCCGACCGAGGCTCCGGCGGCGCCGGCCACGGCGGAGACCCCGGCCCCAGCTGAAGCGGCGCAAGCGGAGGCAGCTCCTGCCGCTGCGGCACCGGCAGCCCCGGTCGCTGACCTGAGCAGCGGGTCGCTCTTCGACCTCCCGGCACCCGAGGCAGCGGCCCCGGCTGCTGCACCGGTCGCCGAGCCGGCGGTCGCCGAGCCGGCGGTCGAGGAAGAGGCAGCGGAGGCCGAGGCGGAGCCCGAGGCTGAGGCGACTGAGCCCGAGGCTCCGAAGGCAGAGGCTCCGAAGCCGGCGAGCTCGGGCGAGGCCAACCAGCCGAAGACCGATGCCAACATCAACGACGCTGGTTCGCTGTTCGACTTGTGATCGACGCTGGCTGAGCGATCTGTGATCGTCAGCGAAGGGCCGGTTCGTCATCCGACGGGCCGGCCCTTCGTCGTTCCTGGGCGCCGGGCGCCGTCCGGCGGGCGCCCCAACCGCTGCCAATGTCACGGATGGGCCAGCTGAACATCCCGGCGGTCACATCGGCGACAATTGCAGGAGTCCGGGCCAGGCCCGACCAGATTCCTACGGCGCGCGCCCCAACCGCTGCCAATGTCGCAGGTGGGCCAGCTGAGCATCCCGGCGGTCCCATCGGCGACATATGCAGGAGCCCGGGCCAGGCCCGACCAGATTCCTACGGCGCGCGCCCCAACCGCTGCCAATGTCGCAGGTGGGACGGCTGAGCATCCCGGCGGTCCCATCGGCGACAATTGCAGGAGTCCGAGCCGGCCCCGACCAGATTCCTACGGTGGCGTAACTTCGCGCCGCGGGCCTTCGTTGATCTCCCGACACACGGGAGGAAACACTCAATGCGCACGCTCACCCGCCTGACCGCTGCTTCGGTCGCCACCTTGATCCTGTCCACCGGCGCCTACGCAGCCGTGACCGGCATCGACCTGACGGCAGCGTCGGACAGCTCCCGGAGCGCGGCAGGAGCGTCCGAAGCACCGGTGACCCCGAACCCCGCCGCGACCAGCAGGTCGCGTGGCGCCACGGAGACCGGCCGGGCCGAACGCGCGAAGGGCAGCAGCGCGAGCAGCCGGGCCGGAGCCTGGAAGCCGCGCGGCGAGACCTACCCGAAGACCGTCACCGTCAGCGAGCTGGCGATCCCGATGGACGACGGCGTCGTCCTGCGCGGCGACCTGATCCTGCCCGCGGACGCGGACGGCAACGCCATCGACAAGAAGTTCCCGGTGATCGCCACGATCACCGCCTACAACAAGGGCATCCAGCAGTACGCCGGCGGCCTGGCCGGCGGCGACCCGACGTACCTGGTCAAGCGTGGCTACGCCCAGCTCACGGTGGACTCCCGCGGCACCGGCACCTCGGCCGGCCAGTGGTGCGCTTTCTGCACCCGGGAGGACAAGGACTTCACCGCCGTCATGCAGTGGGCCCACGAGCAGGCGTGGAGCAACGGCAGCACCGCGATGGCCGGGCCGTCCTACATGGGCATCGCGCAGATGTTCGCGGCTGCCGGTCGCCCCGACGGTCTGAAGGCGATCTTCCCGCAGGTCCCCGCGGCCGACGTCTACCGGGACGTCGTTGCCTCCGGAGGTCAGCTCGACGTCGGATTCATCCCCCTCTGGCTCGGCCTGGTCACCGCGACCGGGTTGATCCCTCCGATGACACCACCGACGGACGCCTCCGGGTTGACCACGCTGCTGGAGCACCTGACCGGAGCCGGCACCTTCACCGTCCCGCTGGTCCTGAAGGCCTTCACCGGCCAGGAACCTGCCTACGACGGCGACTTCTACAAGCAGCGCTCACCGATCAACGTGGCCAGCCGGATCAACGTGCCGACCTTCTTCGTCAGCGGCGAGTACGACCTGTTCCAGCGTGGAACCCCGCTGCTGTTCGAGAACCTGCAGAAGCGGGGCGTCCCGACGAAGATGATCATCGGCCCGTGGAACCACCTCCAGGCCTCCGGTGGCGACGAGGTCGGCAAGGCCGGGCTCGGGTCGTTGTCCGAGCTCAAGCTCCGCTGGTTCGACCACTACGTCAAGGGCATCGCGGACCCGGCTCTCGACGGGGACATCCCCCCGATCACCTACTACGAGCAGGGCACCGGCGCGTGGCGCACGGCCCGGACCTGGGTCGGCGACCGCTCCGCCGCGACGTACCGCCTGTCCGGGACGTCGCAGACCGGCTCGACCGACGGCGCCCTGACCCAGGGAAAGGTCACGACCGGCAGCTCGTCGGTCTTCCCGGTCCCGGTCTCCGGCCTCTGCACCCGCTCCACGGACCAGTGGACCGCGGGGGCGTTGAGCATGGGGGGCTTCCCGAACCCGTGCAACACCGACAACGCCTTCAACGACCGGTCCGGCGTGGTCTTCAAGACCGCTCCGCTCACCCGGGCCGTCGCGCTCCAGGGACCGATCAACGCCCGGCTGTACGTCGAGAGCACCAGCGGCGACGGGATGCTCTCGGTGGCCCTGGAGGACGAGGCCCCCGACGGCACCGTCACCCGGCTCTCCGGCGGCTGGCAGGTCATCTCGCACCGGGCCTTGGACCGGTCCCGGTCCCGTTACCTCGACGGCAAGCTGATCCAGCCGTTCCACCCCTTCACCAAGGCGGCCCAGGCCAAGCTCCCCGCCGGGCAGGTCGCCCCCGTGGATGTCGAGATCTTCCCGACCGGGGCGAAGCTCCTGCCGGGTCACCGGCTCCGGATCGCCGTCCAGTCGTTCGACGTGCCGCACCTGGCACCGATCCTGCCGGACCTGCTGAGCACGCTCACGGTGATCACGGTGCACAACTCGGCGCAGTATCCGTCGGAGATCACCATTCCGGGACGGCTCAACTAGGCCGACCGGATTGGGGTTTCGAGGCTCGCTCGCTCGCACCTCAACCAGCAGGAAGCAGCGCTCGCACCTCGACGAACGACTGCTGGTTGAGGTGCGGCCGCGCTAGCGGTCGCCTCGAAACCCGTTGACCGACGCTCAGATCTTGGTGCGGTGGAAGTTCGCGTACGACTTCGACGCCGTCGGACCACGCTGACCCTGGTAGCGCGAGCCGTACTTCTCCGAGCCGTACGGGTGCTGCGCAGGCGAGGAGAGCCGGAAGAAGCAGAGCTGCCCGATCTTCATACCCGGGTAGAGCTTGATCGGCAGCGTCGCCACGTTGGCGAGCTCCAGGGTGACGTGTCCGCTGAAGCCCGGATCGACGAAGCCGGCGGTGGCGTGCGTGAGCAGCCCGAGGCGCCCCAACGAGGACTTGCCCTCGACCCGAGCAGCCACATCGTCAGGCAGCGTGCAGACCTCGTACGTCGACCCGAGCACGAACTCGCCGGGGTGCAGGATGAACGCCTCGTCACCCTCCGGCTCGACCTCACGGGTCAGGTCGGCCTGCTCGATCGCCGGGTCGATGTGCGGGTAGCGGTGGTTCTCGAAGACCCGGAAGTAGCGGTCGAGCCGGATGTCGATGCTGGAGGGCTGGATCATCGCCTCGTCGTACGGTTCGACGCTGATCCGCTTGGCTTCGATTTCGGCGAGGATGTCGCGATCGGAGAGGAGCACGCGGACAACCTACCGGGACTCTTAGGGTGTCTCCATGGCGTTCCACCGATACGTCGCCCTGGGCGACTCGTTCACCGAAGGGGTCGGCGACCCCGATGCTGGCCGGCCCAACGGCCTGCGCGGCTGGGCAGACCGTGTTGCCGAGGTCCTGTCGGTCCAGCCGGGGGCCGACGACTTCGGTTACGCGAACCTGGCGATCCGCGGCCGCAAGCTGCGCCAGATCACGCAGGAACAGGTCCGACCAGCCATCGCCCTTCGGCCGGACCTGGTGACGATCCACGCGGGCGCCAACGACGTTCTGCGGCCCAAGGTGGATCTCGACGGCCTGGCCGACCAGTACGACGACGCCGTCGGCCGACTGGCCGCGACGGGGGCCACGGTCGTCCTGTTCACGATCTTCGACCCCGGCGGCTCGGGGATCTACGGCGCTCTGCGTGGCCGGATGGCGATCTTCAACGAGCTGGTTCGCGAGATCAGTGATCGGCACCGGACGACCCTGGTCGACATGTGGCGGATGCGGGACCCCGACCACGCCGAGGTCTTCGACACCGACCGGATGCACCTGAACAGCTACGGCCACCAGCACATCGCGTTCGCGGTCCTCGACGCGCTCGGTGTCACGCACGAGGTGGAGCCCCTGGGGCGGCCGGTCAGACCGGCGCTCAGCCGACGCGAGCAGGCCGAGGCGAACATCGTCTGGACCCGCGACTTCCTGGGTCCGTGGATCCACCGCCGGCTGACCGGACGGTCATCGGGCGACACCGTCGAGATCAAGCGCCCGGCGCTGGCGCCGATCGAGGCCCCCTAGGACTAGCGCTGGGTCGCCTGGATCTCGATCACGATCAGCAACGTGTCGCTCGCGCTGATCCCTGCGGACTCGGCTCCGGCCGCGCCGTACCCGAACTCGGGGGGCACCGCGACCAGCAGCTGGGCACCGGCCCGTTGTCCGACGATCGCTGCGGTGAATCCGGGGACGAAGTCGTTGGTGCGGTAGGAGACCGGCTTCTTCCCCGGGCCGTAGGTCTCGGAGACGACCTTGCCGCTCCCGGCGACCACCAGCTTGTAGTTGAGCGTGACCAGGTCGCCGGCACGCACCACCGAGCCGGTTCCGGGCGTGATCGGGTCGACCAGGACACCGTCGGGCGCGGAGACCGACGTGGCGTCGACGACCGGGGATCGCTGACCCCGGAAGGTCACCGCCGGGGCATCCGCCCAGGTCCGGGTCACCGGACGCTTGGCCACCTCGGCGACATCGGTGACCACGACGATCCCGTCGCTGGCCGCCAGTCCTGCCGCCGGGCTGCCCTCGGGCCCGAAAAGCTCGGAGGCCGGCGCGACAGCCACGACCCGCGACCCGAACCGAACGCATCCGGTTCCGGCGTCCGCGATCCGCGACCCCTGACCCCCGACGGTGGTCGTGCTCGTCTGCCGGCTGATCAGGTCCCCGTTGCGGCCGTTGAAGACGCTGACGGTCGCGTTCACCGTGCTGCCCGCCCTGGTCGGCTTGCCGGAACCGGTGGTCACGACCGTGCGCTCCAACCCGACGGGCCGCAACGGCTCGGCAAAGGTAGCGGTCGCCTCGCCCCCGAAGTCACCGACCACGGACACCGAGTCGCTGGACGGCCCGGAACTGAAACCGCAACCGGTGTCCTTGGTCGGCCCGCTCGCCGCAGCCGGTCCGTCGTCACCGCCGCACCCCGCCAGGGCGAGCGCGGCGGTGATCAGGCCGGCTGCGGCCAACGACCTCGGACGGACCTGCTTCACCGAGCTCAGCTCTTGGGCAGCGTCAGCGTCGGGGCTGCGGTGCCGTTGAAGGTCACGGTCGGGGCGTCGTCCCAGGCCTTCGTGGCCGGCAGTGCCGCCGGCGCGACCGGGGCGACCGTCTTGATGAGGTCGGTGACCAGGACCAGCGAGTCGTTGGCCTTGATCCCGGCCGACGGGTTGCCGGCTGCGCCGAACATCGCCTTGGCCGGGAAGGTGGTCACCACCCGGGAGCCGACCTTGATGCAGCTCAGGCCGGCCTGGAACTGCTCGGGGACGTTCTGGTCGCCGACCTTGAGGGTGCCCGGGGAGCTGTCGATCAGCTTGCCGGTGCGGCCGTTGAAGATCGTGATCAGCAGGTTGACGTTGTCGCCGGCCTTGGTCTTGGCTCCGGAGCCCGTCTTCACCACAGTGCGCTGCAGCGTGGTCGCCTTCAGCGGCTTGGCGAAGGTCGCCGTGGCCTTCTTGCCGAACGCACCGGCCACCGTGACCGAGTTGCTCAGGGCGCCGGGCTTGGCGTCGCACTGCTTGATCTCCAGACCGGTCGCCTTGATCTCGATCACGAAGACGAGGGTGTCGGTGCCGGCGATCCCGGCGCTGGGCTGACCGGCGGCGCCGTACCCGAACTCGGGCGGGATCCCGACGACGACCTGAGCGCCGACCTTCTGGCCGACGAGGGCGGCGCCGAAACCGGGGACGACACCATCGGTCGTGAAGGTCGCCGGCTGCTTGCCGTAGCTCTGGTCGAAGACCTCGCCGTTGGTCCAGTTGGTGCCCTGGTAGTCGACGGTGACCGAGTCACCGGACTGGACGACGGCTCCGGTGCCTTCCTTGAGCACCTTCAGCACGAGCTCGGTCGGCGCCTTGGCGCCGCTGTCCTTCACGGTGTCCTTCTTGTCGCCACAGGCAGCGAGGCCGAGCAGCAGGCTGCACACGGCAATGGGCACCAACAGGCGCAGGCGGGCGGTCCGTGACATCGGGAACTCGTTTCGCAGGGGGCTCGGATCGGGCGACCCCGCGGTGAAGTCCGAGGGAGTCCGGGACAGTGTGCCAAAGACACCTGAGTTGGCGCTGAAAACCGTCGCAGACGTGGACGCGTGCGCCGGCCGGGCCGGGTCGGCTACGATCTCTCCTCGTCGCCTGTGAAGGCGACATGCGGATGTAGCTCAGCTGGTAGAGCGCGACCTTCCCAAGGTCGATGTCGCGAGTTCGAATCTCGTCATCCGCTCCAGTTTCGCCCCGTGGTCCCCGGCTCAGGGATCCAGTCCGTGGTAACGGTCAGGTCGATGAACTCCGGCGGGGCCGCAAGGGCCTCGGCCAGAAACGCTCCGATCGCCTGCTGGCCCTCAGCACGCCGCGGGTCCCGCTCGCGCTCGCGGGCCTTCTCCTCGTTCTCGAACATCACGATGACGTAGACCGAGGTGGGGTCGTTCTGGTCGTGCATGAACATCTCCCGCAGGAGACCCGAACCAGGTTGTTCGGCTGCCTTGAGCACCTCGGTCAGGGCCGACAGATCGGTGCCGGGCTTCACCTTCGCTTTGATGAGCTGCGCCCACATGGTTCTCTCCTCCGGCCGTTGACGCCTCACCGTGAGGGGTCCGCGAGACCAGTGTCGTGCACGTCGTTCGCCCCCGCTGGGACGTCCGGATCTGCCGGCGACAGATGTCCGCGTCGCTCAGCGTGGAAGGGGATTGGGGCCGGTCGCCGTCACCAGTCGCTGAGGGACCCAGCCATCAACGTGGACGAAGCCGTGGAACGTGGCGCCGCTCTGGCGCACCACACCGTCGTGCAGTGAGGTTCGGTAGAACTTGACGTGGGTGAAGTCCTCGAAGAGGACGTAGTAGGGCTCGACGTCCGCGCTCTGGAACTGCTGACCGGTCAGAGCAGCGCGGTGCTGCCGGGAGAAGGCGTCCACCTCGTCACCGACGACCACTCCCAGGTGCTCGAGGCCCATCTTGTAGACGCGCTGGTGGACCGGTGGAATGAGCTCGATGAGCGGCACGGACATCCCGTCGAGGACCTCCAGCGGCGTCGCGAGCAGGATCAACGAGATCGGTCGGCCGTTCCAGACGTTCTCGTGGCTCGCCTTCGCATGCCGTTCGAGCTGGGACCGCACGTGAAGGTACTGGTCCCATTCGGGCACACGGAAGGCGAGGTGGCTGAGCGTGTACGAGCTGATGTCGATGCCCCGGGCAAGCAGCCGGTCGCGCTGCTGAGCGGCGAACGCGCGGTAGTCCCCGATGATGTCGTCAACCGGATCGGCCATGGCCTCCTCCTCGTGGCCGCCATCCTACGACGCGCCGACCCGCGCTGACCCGCGCTGCGACCAGCAGGATCTGTCGCGATGAGACCAGTCACCCGGATCTGCCGCCACGCCGGGAGAAGGAGCATCGGGCCTGAGAGCCTAGGCTTCGAGACATGACCTTCACCGGCTTCCCCGAAGCTGCCCTGGACTTCTACGACGACCTGGAGATGGACAACACCAGGTCGTTCTGGGAGGCGCACAAGGCGATCCACGCCGAGTCGGTGAAGGCTCCGATGGTCGCGCTGACCGACGCACTGGAGAAGGACTTCGGCAAGGCCAAGGTCTTCCGGCCGTTCAGAGATGTGCGCTTCGCCAAGGACAAGACGCCGTACAAGACCAGCCAGGGCGCCTTCGTCGGCGTCGGTCCTGCCTGTGGCTGGTACGTCGAGATCTCGGCTCGCGGCGTCCGCACCGGCGCGGGCTTCTACGACGCCAGCGGCACCGACCTGGCCCGGATCCGCACCTCGATCGACAACGAGGCGACCGGCAAGCAGCTGCAGCGGATCCTGGCAAAGGTGACCAGGGCCGGGTTCACGATCGGTGGCCAGCAGCTCAAGACCTCGCCGCGCGGGTACGACGCCGACCACCCGCGGATCGAGCTGCTCCGCCACAAGTCGTTGACGATCGGCAAGGACTACGGGTTCGAGCCGGTCATCCACACCGCGGAGCTGGTAGAGGCCGTCCGGGCGGACTGGCGGGCCGGTCGACCGCTCGTCGAGTGGGTCGCCGAACGCCTCGGCGACTAGCTCCGTCGACTCAGGCCTCGGCGGAGTACGCCACGAAGAGCAGGTCCCGCCAGGTGACGATGCCGAGCGGATGGTTGGCGTCGTCGACGATCGGGACGCAGCCGATGGACCGGGTCCGCATCGCGTCGACCAGCTCGGGCAGCAGCGTGTCCGCGGTCGCCACCACCGGCAGGTAGGTCATCACCTGGTGCGCCTTCTTCGACAGCGTCGCCAGGTCCTGCCCGGTCGCGCTCGGGGTGCTGATGTTCGGGCTGAGGGCTCGGAGCAGGTCGCGCTCGGACAGCACACCCACCACCTTGCGGTCCTCCAGCACCAGGACGTGGTGGCACCCGCGACGCTGGAACACGGTCCGGACTCGCTCCAACCGGTCGTCCATCCCGACGGTTTCGGGGTGCCGGGTCATCACCTCGGCCGCGGTCAGAGTCAGGTGCCTCATCACCCCAGAGTAGGAACCTGACCGCGTTCTGGCAGCGGCTCGCCCAGGTCCGGGACCGAATCCCCTCCCCAGCAGACGATTTGGTCTTCGTCACACCTGCTTGCTCTGTGCTTGCACCGGCCGAACCAGAGGCGCATACTTGTTGTTACTGGCCGGTAGCAAACCGGTCGAACGGACAACCGAGACGAAAAGGGTGGGTCAGTGAGCCACTACAAGAGCAACATGCGTGACATCGAGTTCAACCTGTTCGAGGTGCTCAAGCGTGACGAGATCCTGGGCAAGGGTGCGTTCGAAGCGGTCGACGTCGACACCGCTCGCGACATCCTCAGCCAGATGGACCGGTTGTCCCGCGAGGACCTCGCTGCTTCGTACGAGGACTCCGACCGCAACCCGCCGGTCTTCGACCCCAAGACCAACGCCGCCCCGCTGCCGGCCGCGTTCAAGAAGAGCTACCAGGCGTACATGGACTCCGAGTTCTGGCGCCTGCAGATCAACGAGGACCTCGGCGGCACCCCCGCCCCGTCCTCGCTGAACTGGGCCATGGGCGAGCTCATCCTCGGCGCCAACGCACCGATCTGGATGTACGCAGCCGGCCCGAGCTTCGCCGGCGTCGTCTACAACAACGGCACCGACCGCGACAAGCAGATCGCCCGGATCATGGTCGAGAAGCAGTGGGGCGCCACCATGGTCCTCACCGAGCCCGACGCGGGCTCCGACGTCGGCGCCGGGCGCTCGAAGGCCACCCTGAACGAGGACGGCTCCTGGAACATCACCGGGGTCAAGCGCTTCATCACCTCGGCGACCAACGACATGACCGAGAACGTCATCCACCTGGTGCTCGCCCGCCCGGCCGGCATCGACGGCGTCGGCGGCCCGGGCACCAAGGGCCTGAGCATGTTCATCGTCCCGGAGTGGCACTTCGACCACGAGACCGGCGAGCTGACCGGCGAGCGCAACGGCGCGTACGTGACCAACGTCGAGCACAAGATGGGCATCAAGGTCTCCAACACCTGCGAGGTCACCTTCGGTGACGCGAGCGTCGGTGGCGGCGAAGCAGCGAAGGGCTGGCTCGTCGGCGAGGTCCACAACGGCATCGCCCAGATGTTCCAGGTCATCGAGAACGCCCGGATGATGGTCGGCACCAAGGCCATCGCCACCCTCTCGACCGGCTACCTCAACGCGCTGGAGTACGCCAAGTCGCGCGAGCAGGGTGCCGACCTGACCGAGTCCGCCAACAAGGCCGCCCCCCGGGTCACCATCACCCACCACCCCGACGTCCGTCGCTCGCTGATGACGCAGAAGGCGTTCTCCGAGGCGATGCGTTCGCTGGTCCTCTACACCGCCTCCTGGCAGGACGAGATCCAGATCGCCGAGCACAACGGCGAGCGCAACGAGATGGCCGAGCGGATCAACGACCTGCTGCTGCCGATCGTCAAGGGCTACGGCTCCGAGCGCTCCTGGGTGCTGCTCGGTACCGAGTCGCTGCAGACTCTCGGTGGCTCCGGCTTCCTGCAGGAGTACCCGATCGAGCAGTACGTCCGGGACGCCAAGATCGACACGCTGTACGAAGGCACCACCGCCATCCAGGGCCAGGACTTCTTCTTCCGGAAGATCGTCAAGGACCAGGCCAAGGCTCTGGGCTACCTCAACAGCGAGGTCATCGCGTTCATCAAGGCGGGCACCGAGGACGGTCGCCTGAAGGTGGAGCGCGAGCTCCTCTCCAAGGCCGTCTACGACTCCGCCGCGCTGGTCAACCACATGATCAGCACCCTGATGAGCGCCGACGAGTCCGCCGAGGGCGGCAACATCAAGAACATCTACAAGGTCGGGCTGAACACCTCCCGCCTGCTGATGGTGCTCGGTGACGTCGTCTGTGCCTGGCTGCTGCTCCGCGGCGCCGAGGTCGCCCTGGAGAAGCTCGGTGGCGAGGTATCGCCTGCCGACAAGGCGTTCTACGAGGGCAAGGTCGCGGCGGCCCAGTTCTTCGCCCGCAACAACCTGCCGAAGATCAGCGCCGAGCTGGCGATCGCCGAGGCGACCGACCTGTCCCTGATGGAGCTGGACGAAGCCAGCTTCTGAGGATTCGAGGCTCGCTGCGCGCGCACCTCAACCAGCATCAGGCGGCCGCTTCACCCGAGAGGGTGGGGCGGCCGTCGTCATTCCCGGGCAACCGAGCTACCGAGGACCGGCAGCAGGTCCGGCCGCTTCGCCACCTGGTCGACCATCGGCCCGCGACCGCGGAGCTGACGGGTCAGGAACGGAACCATGAAGGTCGCCAGCCACCAGGCGTCCCGGCGTACGACGTGCAGCAGGTGCGGGGCCGACGCCGTCGGCTCGACCCAGGAGTGGTCGCTCCCGGGAAGCCCCATCAGCTCGCACATCCCGGCCGCGATCCGCTGGTGACCCACGGTGCTGCCGTGGATCCGGTCGTGGCTCCACATCGCTGGATCGCTAGTCAGGCCGACGCTGAACAGGTCCAGGACGTCGACGTCGTGACGGGCCGCAGCCTCGCCCAGACGGTCGTTCAGCTCGACCTCCCGCGGGCGCAACCACCCCATCACCGGGAGCATCAACGAGACGTCCGGGAAGCTCGTGGTCAGGACCCGGCACCCCGTGGACCGCAGTGCCGCGAAGGTCCGCTCGACCTCGTCGACCACCGCTTCGAGGTGGTAGTCGTGGCGCAGCAGGTCGTTCATCCCGACCACCACCGACGCCAGGTCGGGTTCCAGGCCCAGGGCGGCCGGAAGCTGGACGTCGACGACGTGGCGGGCCCGACACCCGCGGACCGCAAGGTTCGCGTAGGCAAGGTCCGGGCTGGTGGTCTCGGCCAGCCGGAGGGCGAACCGGTCGGCCCACCCGCGGACGCCCACCAGGTCGTCACCGTCGTTCAGACCCTCGGTCTGGCTGTCCCCGAGTGCCACGAACCGCTGATACTCCGTCGCCATGGTGTGAACCTAGCCGGACCCCTAGGCTGCCGCCATGACCTACGCCCCGTCACTGGCCGACCTGATCGAGACCTGGCGCTCCGCCGTCGCCGAGTTCGTCGCGCTGGTCCGCGACGTACCGGAGGACCAGTGGGCCCTGCCGACGGACCTCGACGGCTGGAGCGTCAAGGACAACGCCGCCCACACCGCCCACCTCGAAGGCGTCCTCGCGGGGACCCCGGAGGAGACGATCCAGGTCGACGAGACCGCTCCGCACCTCAAGAACTTCTTCAACGTCTACACCGAGCAGGGCGTCGTCGCCCGACGCGACCGCAGCATGGGCGAGCTCGCCGACGAGATCGAGCACGCCGCAGCCACCCGGTACGCCGAGCTCCAGGCCGACCCACCGACGGACGGCGACGCCGCACCGCCGCGCACGCCGGGCGGGGTGCCGTGGGACAACAAGACCCTGCTCAGCAACCGTCCCGTCGACGTGTGGATGCACGAGCAGGACATCCGCCGGGCGATCGGTCGCCCCGGCGGCTACGACTCCCCCGGGGCCCGGCACACGATCACGAAGTTCGGCGGCGCGCTCCCGATGGTGCTGGGCAAGCGGGTCGCCCCGCCTGCCGGGACCGTCGTCCGTCTCGACGTCCCCGAGGCCGACGCCTCCTGGACGGTGGCCATCGGCGAGGACGGCCGGGCCGCCGCGACCGAGCAGGCGTCGTCGCCCACCGTGCTGATCGAGCTCAGCGCCGAGGACTTCGTCGTCCTGGCCGGCGGCCGCCGCGGCCTCGAAGCGACGACGCCGACCTTCACCGGCGACGAGGTGCTCGGGCGCACGGTGCTCTCCCACTTCGGCATCACCCCGTGAGCCGACCTACCTGGTCCTTGGCCCAGATGCCGGACCTCACCGGCAAGCGCACCCTGGTCACCGGCGTCACGGCCGGCCTCGGCACCAGCACCGCCACCGAGCTCGCTCGCGCCGGCGCGGAGGTGGTCCTCGTCGCCCGGTCGGCGTCCAAGCTGGCCGCCACGACCGCCGCCATCTCCGCGGAGGTCCCGGGCGCGAAGCTCTCGTCGGTCGTCGTCGACCTTGCCGACCTGTCGTCGGTCCGCCGAGGCGCTGCCGAGGCCGCGCAGCTGGGACCGATCGACGTCCTGGTCAACAACGCCGGGGTGATGGCCCTGCCGTACTCCCGGACGGTGGACGGCTTCGAGATGCAGTTCGGCACCAACCACCTCGGGCCGTTCCTGCTCACCGGGCTCCTGCTCCCGCAGGTGGTCGCCTCCGGGAACGGCCGGGTCGTCTCGGTCGCCTCCCACGCGCACCGAATCGCCCGACGGGTCCCCCTCGACGACCCCCGCACCCAGACCCGCCGGTACTCGCGCTGGGGCTCCTACGGCGAGTCGAAGCTGGCGAACCTGATGTTCGTCGTGGAGCTCGAGCGCCGGCTCCGGGCCGCCGGGCTCCCGGTCGACGCCCAGGCTGCTCACCCGGGCTACTCGGCCACCGAGCTCGTCGGCAAGGTGGGCGGCGTCTCCGGCTGGTTCATGCACACCGTCACCCGTCAGATCGGGCAGAAGGCCGAGTACGGCGCCCTGCCCACGTTGATGGCCGCGACCGCCGACCTCCCCGGCGCGACGTACGTCGGGCCCGCCGGGCCGGGTCAGATGGGTGGCCTCCCGGTGGTGGTGCGAACACGTCGCAAGTTCGTCCACGACGCTGCCGCCCTCAGCGCCCTGTGGGACCTGAGCGAGCGGGCGACCGGCGTTCGGTTCCCGTAGCGCCGCATCGAAACAGTCGGGCGGGGTACGTAGAGTCCGAGACCTCCCACCTCCGCTGCACGAACGGAACCGACGACCTTGCTGCACCAAGGCACCCGCTGGCTGATGCGCACGTCCCGGCTGCGCGCCTGCCGGACGGACGAGGGTCATGCTGACTTCGTCGCGGCCTTCGAGGCACGCCACCTGACAGCGTCCCCGAGCCGGTTGAGCCGTTGGGAGTACGGCAACTCCGGCGCTTCCTGCCGGCTGCTCCGTGCCTACGAGGTAGGCGCCTGCTTGCCGCCGTACCTGCTGTTCGCGACCAACGATCGCCAGCGGCGAGCGACCGAGGACACCTTCGCGTCGGCCCCGACCGTCGACCCCACCGCGGAGATCACCGCCGAGGACACCTACGCGATCCTCGACCGGGTCGTCCTCGGTCACGACCTCACCGGGTCGGACTGGTACGCCCTGGCCGCGTTCTCGGCACTGAACGGGTACTTCTACCTGTCGCCCGACAACACCCGTCTGATCGCCCGTCGCCTGCTCGAGGAGCTCGCCCGGTCCATCGGCCACGGGTACATCCTGCGGTTCGAGGCCCTGCACCTGTTCGCGACGATGCCGCGCGTCGACGCCGCGCTGATCGCGGAGCTGAGCGCCATGATCGGGTCCGCCGGCACCGGGGCGATCGGCGATGCTGCCAGCCTCGTCCTGCGGGCCTCCCCGGACGCCGGACGCGACCTGGCTCGCAAGCTGCTCCGAGCCGGGACCCCGGCAGCCCAGGAGAGCGCCACCTGGATCGAGGACATCCTGCAGAACCGGCTCCCCCCGTCCGAGCGGCCCCTGCAGCGATCAGCGGTGGTGGCGTGCCGGGACCAGCTCGTCGCGGGGCTGCCGTCGTGGGCCACCGCTCACGTCGAGTCCGAGGTCGCCCAACCCCTCCTGGAGACCGCCCTGGCCGGCCGGTCACGACTGCAGCGGCACGAGGCCTCGCTGCTGCTGATGACCAGTGGCGTGCAGGAGAACCTCAGCAGCCGGATCCTGGACGCGTTCGAGTCCCACGACGACCCGGTCTGGCGGACCAGGTTGGTCCAGCTGCACGAGTACCTGATCCCCCCCGACGACCCGGGCCGCATCGAGCGTCTGGCCCTGGCCGAGAGCGAGCCGGAAAACCGTCGGGCCCTGTGGAACGCCCGGGCCCACGTTCCGGTCCCGCTCCAGCCCGGCCCCCCGCTGCTCGAACAGCTCCGCGACCCGACCACCCAGGGACCGATCACCTCGGCCCTCGGTCTGACCGGTTCGGTCGACGACGCCCTCCTGGCCCGGCCCGACCTCGTGGAGGTCCAGGCGGTCCTTGCCTGGTGGCGTCAGCGCGGCCCGGCGATCACCGCCTGAGTCTCCGCCTACCGCCCTTTCGATACTGATTCGTTTCATTTTTCCACCGCCGGTGAAAAGACCTTCACCTTCGGCGGACGGGCTGACTTACTGGCACCGAACGCAGCCTCGAACACAGGAGAATCATGACGACGCAATCTCGGGGGCGCAGTCGTGCCCGCCGCATCGGCATCGGCGCGCTCGGCAGCGCCATCGTGGCCAGCACCTTGCTGGTCGCCAGCCAGTCGCCCGCCAGCGCGGACACCATCACCGTCAACCCCCAGGACATCCGCGGGGACGAGACCACCTACGCCGGCTGGCACCAGGGGTACGCGAACGCTGCACTGAACGCCGCCATCACCTCCGGCGGCCTGTCCCTGCGCGGCCAGTCCCAGATCATCAACGGGTACGCCGACAACGACAACGCCGACCTCGCCTTCGGGGGCGTGAACGCCAACCTTCTGGCGCTCGCCGGAGCGCAGTACAACGTCACCAGCGGCAGCGCGTTCTTCCAGGTCCCGCTGTTCGTGGACGCGGACGACGACGCCGCCACTCCCGGCACCTTCACCACCCTGCGCCCGGCCAGTGGCCACAGCGGGAACGCCGCGATCGCCGGAGCCGACACCTGGGTGTCGTCGAAGTCCTTCGGTGACGTCACCGCCGGTACCGAGTACTCCTTGGCGGCACTGATCTCCGCGGTCAACGCGCACAAGTCCAAGACGCTCGCCTTCGGGGTGCTGACGACCCCGGGCAGCAGCGCCACGGTCCAGAGCATCACCTTCGACGGTGACACCTACAACTTCGCGGCCTCCCCGGTGGTGTCGTCGACGGTCACCAACGCCGACATCGAGCCCGAGGAGACGTCGACCAACTACTCCGAGTGGCACCAGGGGTACGCGGGCGCGACCGCTCGCCACCAGGTCACCCCCAGCGGACTGCTGCTGGCCGGGCAGTCCCAGATCATCAAGGGCTTCTCGAACAACTCCGACACCCTCAACAGCGTGAACGCGAACCTGCAGTTCGTGCTGCCGGAGGCGAGCTACACCGTAGCTCCCGGGTCCGACCCGGTCTACTTCCAGGTGCCGGTCAAGTTCAACGACGGCTCCGGCCTGAAGTTCACCACCCTGCGCAACAACGGTGAGACCGCCGGCCAGCACGGGTTCACCCTGACCGACCAGTGGCAGTCGAGCAGGGCCCTGGACGGTATCCCGGCCAACACCGACGCACCGCTGAGCGACATCATCGCCGCGCTCGGCAATTACAAGACCATCGCGGTCGGCGTGCTGACCAATGCCGGTGACGTCGGCTCGGTCTCGAAGATCGACTTCGGCAGCCGGTCCTACACCTTCGCCGACACCGTCCCGGCGGCCGGCTCCACCTCGTTGGTGCCGGTCCGGACCATCGCGCCGGACGAGAGCACGTACGCCGGCTGGCACCAGGGAGCGGTCGGCGGCACCGCGACGGCTGCGGTCGACTCCAACGTCCTGAACCTCGGGGCCACCAAGTCGCAGGTGATCAACGGCTACCCGAACAACTCCAGCACCCTGGACACCCGGAACGTGAACCTGGTCACCGCGCTGACCACGGCGTCGTACACCGTCACCAGCGGGAACGTCTACTTCCAGGTGCCCCTGTTCGTGGAGGACCCGGTCTCGGGCAGCACGGTGTTCACCACCCTGCGGCCCGCCGACCCGGCCACCGCCGGGCTCAACCGGATCAACGTCGGTCAGGTGTGGCGCTCCAGCAAGACCGTCGGCCCGATCACCGCGAACGAGCCGTACCTGCTCGGGGACATCCTGTCGGCGTTCAAGACCTACAAGGTGCTGGCGTTCGGCGTCTTCTCCGACACCGGCGACAACGGTCGGTTGACCGACATCACCTGGTCGGGCGTCAGGTACACCTTCACCGGCAACCGGTCACCGGCGACGGGGAACGTCAGCGCGACCACGACCGCCGGCAAGGCCGTCACCGTCACGCTGCCGGGCAGCGACGCCGACGGTGACACCGTCACCTTCACGGCGCCGAACGTGAACGGCACCAGCCAGGTCAGCGGCACGTCGCTGAAGTACACACCGGCCACCGGTTTCGTCGGCACCACGGCGATCACCTACACCGCGACCGACAGCCTCGGCGCCAGCCGCACCGGGACCGTCACGGTGCGGGTCAACAAGGCCACCACCACCCTGGCGCTCAGCAACTACACCGGACCCGCCCGCAACACCTTCATCCGGGTGACGCCGAAGGCACCGGGCGGTCTGGTCAACGGAGCGAAGGTCGACATCCGACGCAACACCAAGCCGGTCGCGTCGGGCACGATCGTCAACGGCACCGTCCGGCTGCAGGTCGGGGCGAAGCTCCCGAAGGGCACGTACTACTTCGGGATCTACTACCGCGGCACCACCACGACGACGCCGACGTCGCTGCTCTACAAGGTGATCGTCCCGTAGGTCCCTCCCACCCAGACGATGCCCGGTCCGCCTCCTCGGACCGGGCATCGTCGCGTCTAAGGTGGGCTCCGATGGACACCGAACCGCTGCCGCCGATCCTGCGTCCGGTCCTGGCCGCCGACCACGAGGCCGTGCTGGCCTGGAACCAGACGAACGTCGAGCTGCTGGCACCGCTGGACCAGGCCCGCCTCGACCAGCTGCTCGGCTGGGCCGACGCCGGCTCGGTGATCCTCGCGGAGAACGCCCCGGTCGGCTTCGTGATCACGTTCGCCGCCGGGTCGGCGTACGACTCCAGCAACTACCGGTGGTTCTCCGAACGGCACACCGACTTCCTCTACCTGGACCGGATCGTCATCGACACGGCCGCGCGGCGTAGCGGTCTCGGCTCCCGGGTGTACGACGCGATCGAGCACCGTGCGGCCGAGCTGGGCGGCGTGCTCTGCCTCGAGGTCAACCTCGAGCCGCCGAACGAACCGTCCCTGGCCTTCCACCGCCGTCGGGGGTTCGTCGAGGTCGGCCGGCAGGAGGCCGGCGGCCACCTGGTCAGCCTGCTGGAGAAGCAGGTCTGAGCGTCCTGTTCACAGCTCCTTGGTGAGGAAGACGCTGTGCCGGTCGGGCCGGTAGTCGCCGAACGGCTCGCTGGCGGTGAACCCGTGGCGGAGGTAGAGCCGGCGCGCTGACTCGAAGTACTCCTCGACCCCGGTCTCCAGACTCAGCCGGGCACACCCACGCTCGCGGGCCACCTCGGTCATCCGGGCCAGGACGGCAGCAGCCACCCCCCGTCCCCGGGCGGCAGCCGTCGTCCGCATCGACTTGATCTCCGCATGGGTCGGGTCGACCTCACGCAGGGCCCCGCAGCCCAGCAGGATCCCGTCCTCGCGGGCGGTCCAGAAGGTGATGCCCGGCGCGGTGAGCGCCGCGACGTCCAGCGCGTGCACGCTCTCGGCCGGCGAGGTGGCGTACATGTCGGCCAGGTGCTCGGTGAGCAGCGCGGTCACGTCGGGTCGGGTCGGGTCGTCGATCTCGATCTCCACGTGGACATCCTCCCAGGGACGGTCGCCGCTGACCGTCGCTGCGCTGCTGCCGCTCCCGTACGCTCCACCCCATGATCCGCCTCAGTGCCGCTGACCTGATCGGCCTCGTCCTGGACCAGGACTCCTGGGTCTCCTGGGGCAGCGCTCCCGACCACGGTGTCATCAGCGAGGCCTACCAGGCCGACCTCGAGGCCGCCCGGGCCAAGTCGGGGGTGGACGAGTCGGTGGTCATCGGCGAGGGCACCATCCGCGGCCGACGGGTCGCCGTGATCGCCTGCGAGTTCGGCTTCCTGGCCGGGTCCATCGGACAGGCCGCCGCGACCCGGTTGGTGGCCGGGATCGAACGCGCCACCGCCGAAGGCATCCCGCTGCTCGCGGCGCCGGTCAGCGGGGGTACCCGGATGCAGGAGGGGACTCCGGCCTTCGTCCACATGATCCGGATCTCGGCCGCGGTCGCGGCCCACAAGTCCGCCGGCCTGCCCTACCTGGTCTACCTGCGCAACCCGACCACCGGCGGGGTGATGGCGTCGTGGGGCTCACTGGGCCACGTGACCATCGCCGAGCCCGGCGCCCTGGTCGGCTTCCTCGGGCCGCGGGTGTTCGAGGCGCTCTACGGCAAGCCCTTCCCGGCCGACGTCCAGACCTCGGAGAACCTGTACGCCCACGGCATCATCGACGGCGTCGTCGGACCCGAGGACGTTGCCGACCTGCTGGACCGGACCCTGTCGATCCTGCTCGCCGTGCCGGCAGTCCCGGACCCGCAGGACGCACCGGCGCCTCCGGTTCCCGAGGTCGACACCTGGGACGCCGTGCAACGCTCCCGCCGTCCCGACCGCCCCGGCGTACGGCGGCTGCTCCGGTACGCCGCGACCGACGTGGTGCCGCTCAACGGGACCGGGCAGGGCGAGGCCGACCCGGGCCTGATGATCGCGCTGGCCCGGTTCGGCGGCGCCCCGTGCGTCTTCCTCGGTCAGGACCGTCGCGGTCAGACGACGGACCGCCCGATGGGGCCCGGCGCGCTGCGCGAGGCCCGGCGCGGGATGCGGCTGGCCGTCGAGCTCGGCATCCCGCTGCTCACCGTCATCGACACCCCCGGCGCCGCGCTCAGTCCCGAGGCCGAGGAGGGCGGCCTGGCCGGCGAGATCGCCCGCAGCCTGGCGGACCTGGTCACCCTGGACGCCCCGACTCTCTGCTTGATGCTCGGCCAGGGCAACGGCGGCGGTGCCCTCGCGCTGCTTCCCGCGGACCGCGTCGTCGCGGCGCAGCACGCGTGGCTGTCACCGCTGCCGCCCGAGGGCGCCAGCGCGATCGTGCACCGCGACACCGACCACGCTCCCGAGATGGCCCGGGCCCAGCGGATCCGGGCCAGCGACCTGCTGGAGGTCGGCGTCGTCGACCGGATCGTCCCCGAGCTCCCGGACGCCGCCGACGAGGCCGAGGCGTTCTGCCAGCGCCTCGGTGCGGTCCTCGCCCACGAGCTCGCCACCCTCTTCCACGCCACTCCCGCCGAGCGCGCCGCCCAGCGCGCCGTCCGGGCGCACCGCTTCGCCACCCCACCCCCCACCCGTTGAAAGGGGCCTGACGCGGGGTTCACTCGGGCCTGGAGACGGCGCGCCAGGCCCTTCTCGACAGTGGGCCGCTAGACACTAGAACGTGTTTCAGTTCCAATAGGCCCATGAGTACCTACGTGATCAGCGGAGCAGCCTCCGGGATCGGCGCCGCGACCGCCCAACGCCTCCGCACCGACGGCCACCGGGTCATCGGCATCGACCTGCGCGGGAGCGACGTCGACGCAGACCTGAGTACGCCGGCCGGGCGCGCGGGCGCCGTTGCCGCTGTCGAGTCCCTCGCCCCCGACGGGATCGAGGGACTGGTCCCGTGCGCAGGCATCGCCGGGTACACCGGGACCGACCCGGCCCTGCTGATCTCGGTGAACTACTTCGGCGCGATCGATCTGGTCACCGGCCTGCGACCGTTGCTGGCGAAGGCCGGAGCCGCCTCGGTCGTGCTGCTCGCGTCCAACTCGGTGGTCTGCCAGCCCGGGTGGACCAGCGAAGGGATCGTCGAGGCCTGCCTCGCCCACGACGAGGACGAGGCGCGCGCACTGGCCGCGCAGCACGAGGCCGTGATGATGTACCCGGTCTCGAAGTACGCGCTCGCCACCTGGGCACGCCGCGAGGGTGTGAAGGCGGAGTGGGCCGGCAGCGGCATCCGCGTGAACTCGATCGCTCCGGGCCTGATCTCCACCCCGATGACCGACGAGCTGCGCAAGGACCCCGTCTTCGGGCCGTTCGCGGACCTGTACCCGAACGCCCTGGGCCGCCCGGGCCGCCCCGAGGAGGTCGCCGCACTGCTGGCCTTCCTGCTGTCACCGGACTCGAGCCTGCTGATCGGCACCATGATTCCGGTCGACGGCGGCACCGACGCCCTGCTCAACGTCGCGCCGCCCCGGAGCGACGAGCGCACCACGTTCCCGTCCTGAGCAACCAACGGGATCCGTTAAAACTCACCTCCCGACCGTGTCCTCACGGGCACTGAACCGTTGGACATCACATGAATCGCGTTCGCCTCACCGCCGTCGCACTCGTCGCCGCGCTCGCCGTACTGCTGCCCGCGCCGGGCGGCTCGGCCAACGGCCTGCTCCCGATCCCGTCGCTGCCCACCGACTTCCTCACCGGCGGCTTCAGCGGCACGCCGGCAACCGCCGCCCCGCTGCCCCACCAGGCGATCGGCCAGAACCCGCACCTGTCACCCAACGGCACGAACTCGATGCACAACGACGCCTACGCGTCGGACGCCTACACCGGCCTGGGGCCCCTGGGTCGCAACCTCAAGGTCCGGTCGGCGACGTACGGCGTCTCCGAGTGCGCGACCATGGCGTTCGACTCCCGCGACCGGCTGGTCGGGCTCTGCGGAGGCCTCGAAGGCTTCGCGCTGCGACTGATCGACCCGACCACGCTGCGCACCATCGGCTCGGACTTCACCACCTCGACCCGCAACCTGCTGACCCTGCAGAACCCCTTCTCCGACATCTGCGGCGGCACCTACTTCTCCCTCAGCAACGACGACGTCGTGTACGTCCTGACGACGAAGAAGGAGATCCTCAAGGTCAGGGTCGACGAGGCCGGGTTCACCAAGATCGGCAGCTTCGACGCCTCGGCCGCGATGCCGGCCGACGACTGCATGGTCGCCACCCTCCCCGACTGGAGCGGGAACATCTTCTTCGCCACCCAGCAGGGCCGGGTCGGCGTGATCAATCCGAGCACCGGCGCGATCCGGACGATGAAGTTCCCCGAGGGCGAGGGCATCTTCAACTCGGTCTCCGGTGACGAGACCGGCGCCATCTACCTGGTCACGACCCACCGGCTCGCCGCGGTCGAGGCGAACGCCAGCGGCGAGCCCGTGGTCCGCTGGTCGGAGACCTACGACCGGGGCGTCGCCGTCAAGCCCGGTCAGCTCTCCCAGGGTTCGGGCACGACCCCGACCCTGATCGGCGACGACCTGGTGGCGATCACCGACAACGCAGAGCCCCGGATGAACGTCATCTTCTACCGCCGGAACGGCAGTCAGGCGAACCGCGAGATCTGCAAGGTTCCGGTCTTCGGCAACGGGTCCTCGAACACCGAGAACAGCCTGATCTACGCCGGAGGAACTGCTGACGGTCCCCGGTCGGTGATCGTCGAGAACAACTACGGGTACGCCGGGGTCCAGTCGACGATCCTGGGTGCAACCACCGCCGGCGGAGTCGCCAAGGTGTCACTGAACCCGGACGGCTCCTGCCAGGTGGACTGGACGAACCCGATCGTCTCCCCGACCCCGGTCCCGAAGGTGTCCCTGGCAGCCGGCCTGGTCTACCTGTACGCCAAGCCGAAGTCGAACCCGCTCGACGACAGCTGGTACCTCGCAGCGCTCGACGTGCGCACCGGCAAGACCCGGTGGATGCAGCGGACCGGCAACGGGATCCAGTGGAACAACCACTACGCAGCCATCTACCTGGGCCCCGACGGTGCCGCTTACATGCCGACTCTGGCGGGTTTGATCCGGTTCAAGGACCAGTGACGGTGCTTACCGGGGCGTGACCTGACCGGCAGTACCGTCGTTGGAAGGGTGTTGGCGGGCGCACCACCTGCCGACACCATCGAAGTGACTCGTGGCCCTTCGCGTTCAGCACCTGGTTCGGGGGAACAGGGGGCCGTCCGCGAGGGGCCACGCTTCCTTTCCAGAGTCCTAGAACAGCAGCGCCGCCGCCGGGTCCTCCATGATCGAGGCCACATCGGCGAGGAACCGCGACCCGCTCTCGCCGTCCACGTGCCGGTGGTCGAAGGAGACCGACAGCGTGCAGACGTCCCGGATCTCGAGCGATTCAGCACCGGCCGCGTCCCGCACGACCCACGGCGCCCGTTTGGTGGCACCGAAGCACAGGATCGCCGACTCGCCCGGGTTGATGATCGGCGTGCCGCCGTCGATCCCGAAGACGCCGACGTTGGTGATCGTGAAGGTGCCTCCGGCCATGTCCGCAGGTTGGGTACGACCCTCCCGAGCCACGGCGGTCAGCTCGCCGAGCCGGGTCGCCAGCTCCAGCAACGAGAGTCCATCGGCGTCCTTGATGTTCGGGACGACGAGGCCGCGCGGGGTCGCTGCCGCGATCCCGAGGTTCACGTACCGCTTGAAGACGACCTCCTGGGCGGACTCGTCCCAGGTCGAGTTGATCACCGGGGTCCGGCGCACCGCGCGCAGGCAGGCCGCCGCCAGGATCAGCAGCGGCGACACCTTGAGGTCGGCGAACTCCCGGCGCGCCCGGAGCCGCTCGACGAACTGGGTCGTCCGGGTGACGTCGACGGTCACCCACTCGGTGACGTGCGGGGCGGTGAAGGCCGAGGAGACCATGGCGGCCCCCATCATCTTGCGGACACCCTTGATCGGCTCGCGGTACTCGCGTTGCGACCCGTCGGTCGAGGACGGCGCGCTGGCACGTGTCCCGACGCCGGCTTCCCCCACGGCGGCCTCCACGTCCGCACGGCGCACCGTGCCGGCCGGGCCCGTGGCCCTGCAGGTGGTCAGGTCGATCCCGAGGTCGCGGGCCAGCTTGCGGACCGGCGGCTTGGCCAGGACCTGCAGCGTCGCAGCGGCGGCAGGCACCGGGCTCGGAGGCGGTTGCTGAGCCACCTCGTCGACCCGCCGCGCTCGCGCCCGTCGTACGGCGCCGCGCTCGGCCTTGTTCCGACCCACCAGGGACTCGCCCTCGACCCGCCCGGTGGCAGCCGGGTTCGAGA
Organism: Propionibacteriales bacterium; assembly: GCA_026392455.1. Taxonomy (GTDB): domain Bacteria; phylum Actinomycetota; class Actinomycetes; order Propionibacteriales; family Nocardioidaceae; genus Marmoricola. The sequence goes on from JAPLCB010000008.1 coordinate 379,875, forward strand.
GGTCGAGAGGCTCCGGCACGATCGGCGGCGGCACCGGGGCGGCGACGCCGTCGTTGATCCGGATGATCGGGGTGCCGACCGAGACCGTGACGCCCTCGGGCACCAGCAGAGCCTCGACGGTCCCGGCGTACGGCGACGGCAGCTCGACGAGCGACTTGGCGGTCTCGATCTCCACCACGATGTCGTTGATGGCGACCTCGTCGCCGACCGCGACCCGCCAGGTGACGATCTCGGCCTCGGTCAGCCCCTCGCCCACGTCGGGCAGCTTGTAGTCGCTCATCAGAACCCGTAGGTCCGGTCGACGGCGTCGAGGATCCGGTCCAGGTCGGGCAGGTAGTCCTCCTCGATCCGGGACGGCGGGTACGGCGTGTCGAACGCCGCGACCCGCAGTACCGGAGCCTCCAGCGAGTAGAAGCAGGTCTCCGCGAGCCGGGCTGCGATCTCCGCGCCCATCCCGAGGTTCAGGTGCGCCTCGTGGGCAACCACCACGCGCCCGGTGCGACGCACCGACTCCTCCACCGGCCCGAGGTCCAGCGGCGAGAGCGAGCGCAGGTCGATGACCTCGATCGACCGACCTTCAGCCTCGGCGGCCTCGGCGGCCTTCAGGCAGGTGCGGACCATGGGGCCGTAGGCGAGCAGGGTGACGTCGGACCCGGGACGCGCCACCTTCGAGGTGAACAGCGGCTGGGCGGCGGAGAGGTCCGCGGTGTCGTCGACCTCCACCTTGTCGGCGTGGTACTGGCGCTTGGGCTCCAGGAAGATCACCGGGTCGTCGGACGCGATGGCCTGCTGGATCATCACGTAGGCGTCGGCCGGGTTCGAGCAGGTCACCACCTTCAGGCCGGGGGTGTGCGCGAACTGCGCCTCCGGCGACTCCGAGTGGTGCTCGACCGCACCGATCCCGCCACCGTAGGGGATCCGGATGACCATCGACATCTGCACCTTGCCGCGGGTCCGGAAGTGCAGCTTCGCGACCTGGCTGACGATCTGGTCGTACGCCGGATAGACGAAGCCGTCGAACTGGATCTCGCACACCGGGCGGTAGCCGCGCATCGCCATTCCGACCGCGGTCCCGATGATCCCGGACTCGGCGAGCGGACTGTCCAGCACCCGGTCGTCCCCGAAATCCTTCTGGAGCCCCTCGGTGACCCGGAAGACCCCGCCGAGACGGCCGACGTCCTCGCCCATCAGGGTGACCTTCTCGTCGCCCTCCAGCGCCTTGCGCAGACCGGCGTTGAGCGCCTTGGCCAACGTCATCCTGGTCATGCCCCGACCTCCTGACCGGCGGACTCCGAGACGAAGGTGGCGCGATAGGCCGCGTACTCGTCGCGCTGCCGGGCGAGCTCGTCGGTCTGCTCGACGTACACCTGCTCGAAGATGCCGAGCGGGTCGGGATCGGTGAGTGCCTTGCAGCGCTCGCGGAGCTGGTGGCCGAGCTCGTCGGCCTCCTCGGCGAGGTCGGCGAACCACTCCGGGCTCGCCAGCCCGTACCGGCTCAGGTACAGCTCGACCCGGGTCAGTGGATCCTTGGCCCGCCACTGCTCGACCTCCTCGGCCATCCGGTAGCGGGTCGGATCGTCGGTCGTGGTGTGCGCGCCCATCCGGTAGGTGTAGGCCTCGACCAGCGTCGGGCCGTTCCCCTCCCGGGCGCGCTGCAGCGCGGCGGTGGTGACCGCGTGCACCGCGAGGACGTCGTTCCCGTCGACCCGGACGCCGGGGAAGCCGAACCCGCGGGACCGCTGGTAGAGCGGGATCCGGCTCTGCCGGTCCGTGGTCGCCGAGATCGCGAACTGGTTGTTCTGGCAGAAGAAGACCACCGGTGCGTGGTAGGACGCCGCGAAGACCATCGCCTCGCTGACGTCGCCCTGCGCCGTGGCGCCGTCGCCGAAGTAGGCGATCACCGCGGTGTCGCGCTCGCTGTCGCCGGTCCCGACGAGGCCGTCGCGCTGGACCCCCATCGCGTACCCGGTGGCGTGCAACGCCTGGGCGCCGATGACGACGGTGTAGTTGGCGAAGTTGTGCTCGCGGGGGTCCCAGTCCCCCTGGTCGCAGCCGCGGTACAGCGAGAGCACCCGGAGCGGGTCGAGCCCACGGCAGTAGGCGACCCCGTGCTCGCGGTACGTCGGGAAGGCGAAGTCCTGGGTCGCCAGGGCCCGACCGGAACCGATCTGGGCCGCTTCCTGGCCGAGCAGCTGGGCCCACAGGCCGAGCTCGCCGTGGCGTTGGAGAGCGGTCGACTCGGTATCGATGCGGCGGGTCAGCACCATGTCGCGGTAGAGCCCGCGGATGGTGGCCGCCTCGTCGGCGGCCCCGCTGTCGAAGCGGTAGTCCGGATGCTCGACCCGCTCCCCGTCGGGAGTGAGGAGCTGAACGAACTGCTGGTCGGGGTCGCTGGCGCCCATGACGTCTCCTGTGGTTCAGCGAGGCGGGGTCTCCGCGATCGCATTCGGCAGTTGCTGTCCCGGACCGCTTGCACAGGGGTGGCGTGCAGTGTGATCCGGAACACGGTGTCGCTTCACGGTACCCAGACAAGGGCCGAGTTCGCCAACCAACTCGTCGGTAACGTTCTGGCACAGTGGCGGGGTGACCGTCGCGCCCATCAGGAACCCGGCTCCGGCCGGCCTGGTCGCGGCCGCTCTGCTGGTGGTCTACGTGGTCTGGGGCTCGACCTACCTGGGGATCCGGGTGGTCGTCGACGAAGCACCCCCGCTGACCGCGATGGGCTCCCGCTACCTCCTCGCCGGGGTGCTCGTCGGCCTGGTGCTCGTCGGCCGGAGCGGTTGGCGCCGGCTGCGGATCACCCGCCGCCAGCTGGTCGGCTGCAGCATCCTCGGCCTGTTGCTCCCGGTGCTCGGCAACGGGTTGGTCTCGGTCGGCGAGGCGCAGGGAGCCCCGTCGGGGGTCACCGCCCTGCTGGTGGCGGTCGCGCCCCTGATGATCACGATCTTCCGGTTCGCCTCCGGCGACCGCCCGCACCGGCTCAGCGTGCTGGGCGTGGTCCTGGGTCTGGGTGGCCTGGGCTACCTGGTCCTGGCCGGTCGCACCGGGAGCGCCGACGAGCAGGTCCCGCTGGCAGCAGCGCTGATCGTCTTCCTGGCCAGCACCTGCTGGGCGTTCGGCTCCTGGGTGCAGCCCCGGCTAACGCTCCCCGACGACGCCTTCGTGATGACCGTCTACGAGATGGTCAGCGGCGGGCTGGTGCTGCTGGTGGCCGGATTCCTGCGGGGAGAGCGGGCCAGCCCGGGCGAGTACTCGATGCACGCCTGGTTGGCCTGGGGGTACCTGGTGGTGTTCGGCGCGATGATCGCGTTCTCGGCGTACGTCTGGCTGCTGGGCAACGCACCGATCTCGCTGGTCGCGACCTACGCCTACGTGAACCCGGTGGTCGCCGTTCTCCTCGGAGCCCTGATCCTCGACGAGCCGGTGACGGGCCCGGTCGTGGTGGGCGGCGTGGTGATCGTGATCGCGGTGGCGCTGGTGATCTCCGTGGAACGGTCCCGCCGAGCGTCGCCGAGGACCGCTCGAAATGTCTAGTCCTGTTCGAGACATTTAGCCTGTTTTACAGGGTTCTATTCCTTTCATCCTCATTCGATCTACGCTGATAGCTGGTCCGTACGTCGGGGGGCGTGTGGAGGAGGGATGCCGATGAACGGCTTGTCGGTCGGAGCGAGCCCGCTCGCCCACGGCGTGCACTACGGCGTCCTCGTCCTCGGTCTCCTCGGCCTGCTGGCCGTCCTCGGCCCGCAGTGGGTCGGGACGCCCCGGTCCCGCGGCCCGCGCGACGAGCACGAGTACCGGGTCGCCGACCTGCAGGCCCGGATCGCGTCCGGATCGCTGGGCACGTCGCTGGGCACGTCGACCCCGGTCCGGCACCGGACGCCGACGTACTACGCCCCCGACCTGAGCACCGTCCTCGTCCCGCTCCTGGTGGTCAGCTCGACGGCTGCTGCCGGGGTCCATGCGGCGGTCGCACCGGCACACTTCCGGGAGCTGCCGCTGTTCGGGACCTTCTTCACCCTCTGCGCCCTGGCCCAGGTGATCTGGTCCACGGCGGCGGTCCTGGTCCCCGGGAGGAACGTGCTGGTCGTCGGGGTCGTCGGCAACGCGGCGGTCCTGCTGCTCTGGCTCGCCACCCGGACCATCGGCCTCCCGTTCGGGTTGCTGCCGTCCCCGGAGGCGGTCGGCCCGTGGGACCTGTGCTGCGCGACCTGGGAAGCCGTGGTGGTCGTCGGCGGCCTCGTCCTCCTCCGTCGTGGCGCCGACACCCCGATGACCTTGCCCGGGTACGACGACTGGCCGAGCTCAGCCAGGCTCTGGCTGCTCGGGTCCGTCATCGTCCTCGGAGCCCTGACCGCGAGCGGAGCACACGGATGACGTCATGGCAGGTCGGACTCGTGTGCAACGCGATCATCATGGTCGCCTACCTCTTGATCACGCTGGCGATCGTGGTGCCACTGGCGCGCAGCCACCAGCTCCGGACCAACCCGCTGGGGGCTGCGACGGGGGCGATCTTCTTCACCTGCTCGGTGCACCACGGCGCCCATGCTCTGCACATGCTGCTGCCAGCCTTCGGGGTCGGTGACGACCAGGGCCTGGCGATGCGGGCTGCCTGGGGGTGGCCGCTGGCGCTCTGGGACGTCGTCGGGGCACTCACCGCGATGTACTACTGGACGCTGCGCCGCAACTACTCCTCCCTCATGCACGGAGCCCAGCTCTTCGACGACCTGCGCCAACGCGAACGGCAGGCCCTGGAGCTGCACGACTCGGTCCTGCAAGGGCTCGTCGTGGCCAAGATGGCCCTCGACCTGAACCAGCCCGGCCGCTCGCAGGAGGCGCTCGCCTCCTCGATCGAGGCCGCCAGCCGCATCATCACCGACCTACTGGGCAACGGCGCGGACGGCCACAGCCTGGTGCGCTCCACCCCGGCCCTCCTCGAGAAGCCGGTGACCCCCGGGGAACCGACGCCGTGACGATCGACGTCCTCGGCTCCGGGACCCTGCGGGTGGTGATCGTCGACGACACCGCCGACCTGCGTGAGCTGCTCCGGCACGCCCTGGTCCGCGGGGGCATGGCCGTGGTCGGCGAGGCCGGTGACGGTGCCGCCGGGATCGAGGTCGTTCGCTCCACCCAGCCCGACGTCGTGCTGCTCGACCTGTCGATGCCGGTGATGGACGGGCTGGAAGCACTCCCGAAGATCCGAGCCCTGGCCCCGCAGACGCGGGTGATCGTCCTGTCGGGTTTCGAGGCCACCCAGATGGCCGAGCGCGCGCTGGCGATCGGGGCGGACGGCTATCTCCAGAAGGGCGCTTCCCTCGGCCGCATCCTCGACCAGATCCGCGACATCGTCGGGGACCGCCCAGGTCCGCCGGCAACGCCGGGCGAGGTCGAGGTGGTCGCTCCCGTGGTCCTCGCACCAGTGGACGCACCGGCTCATGACGTGACCACCGCGCAGGCACCCCCGCTCTGGGACGCTGTCTCCCTGGCACCGTTCGCCATCCTCGAGATCGGCGCCGACCCGCCGTACCGCCTGGTGTCCATCAACGCCGCCGGTCGCTCGTTGCTGTGCGTGGACCCCCTTCCCAGCGAGCCCCTCGCCGATGTCGCCCCGGAGATCGCCGCAGCCATCTCCAACAGCAGGCTGACCGGCGACGGCGAGTTCGAGGCCAACGTCCAGGACCGTCCGGTCCGGGTCACGTTGCGGCACACGGCGACCTCCCTGCTGATCTACCTGCACGAGATCACCGACGAGATCGGCCACCTGCGCAGCGCGATCGCGACGACGGCGCACGAGATCCGCGGACCGGTCGCGGTCCTCTGCGCGATCACCGAGACGATCCTCGAGGAAGAGCTCGAGACCCGGCACGTCGAACGTCTGATGACCGCGATCGGTCGGCAGTCGCGGCTGCTCGACAGCATCACCGGAGACCTGCTCGTCGCGGCCCAGGTCCAGCGCGGCACCTTGCGCATCGACTCCCGGACCTTCGACCCGATCCCGGTCGTGACAGCGGTGATGGAGGACCACGGGCTCACCCACGAGGCGCTCGACGTCGAGGACCGGCGGCAGGTGCACGCCGATCCTCTCCGCCTGCAGCAGATGCTCGGCAACCTGATCTCCAACGCGCGCAAGTACGGCGAACCGCCGATCCGGATCCGGATCCGGTCCGGCTCGGAGGTCAGCCGCCAGGTCTGCATCGACGTCGAGGACCGGGGGCCGGGCGTGCCCCCGGACTTCCAACCCCAGCTCTTCCGGGAGTTCAGCAGGGCCGGTGGGACCGTTGCGGCTGGCTCCGGGCTCGGGCTCAACGTGGTCCAGACCCTGGCCCAGGCCCAGGGCGGCTCGGTCAGCTACCAACCACGCGTCGGTACCGGTGCGGTCTTCACCCTGAGCCTTCCCGCCGCGGGCGGCTAGCGCAGCAGGGTGCGATGCGTGCCCGGAAGCTCCCACTCCCGGGCACGCATCTTCCGAAGCCGCGTTGGAGCGTTCTGTACGGCGGTGGGCCAAGGGGGGTTTGGCTCTGCACGCCCGATCCAACGTCTGGGGGCTGGCTTCGGCGTCTGTGGCGGTGCTCCCCCTTGCTGACCCTGGCTGACCCTGGCTGACTTCTGAGTACGGGCTCCTGAGGTCACTAGAGTGCCGCCGGGCCAGTTGCGGCAAGCAGTTCCCCGGCGGAACCGCCCCGTGGACTAGCCCGCCCGGCGTCCGGAGTGGACCACTGAATCGCCCGAACCGGGATGCGCACCGCAAATCTTCGGCGCGGCCTACGCTGTGCTCATGAAGTACGTGACCTGGTTGATCGCCAACGCGCTCGCCGTCGGCGCCGCGGTCTGGCTCTTCTCCGGCATCTCGCTGGCGGGCGCCGACACCGACCGGGACAAGATCGTCTCGCTGCTGGTGGTCGGCGCCATCTTCGGGGTCGTCACCTCGGTGGTCCGACCGGTCGTCAACCTGTTGTCGTTGCCGCTGATCGTCCTGACCCTCGGTTTCATGCTGCTGGTCACCAACGGCCTGATGCTGCTGCTGACCGACAGGATCGCGGACACCTTCGGCCTGCACTTCGCCGTCGACGGGTTCTGGACCGCCTTCTGGGGCGCGATCGTGATCTCGATCGCCGGCGTGATCGTCGACGCCGTGCTGCCCTCCCACGACTGAGGTCCCGTGCCGGCACTTCGGATCGCGCTGGTGTGCCTCGGCAACATCTGCCGGTCCCCCACCGCGGACGTCGTCCTGAACCAGCGGCTGCGCGACGCCGGGCTGGACCACGCGGTCACCGCGGAGAGCTGCGGCACCGGCGACTGGCACGTCGGGGAGCCGATGGACCCTCGCACGGCGCGGGTCCTCACCGCTGCCGGGTACGACGCCAGCCGGCACCGGGCGCGGACGTTCGGGCCGGCCTGGTTCGACCACGACCTGATCCTGACGATGGACGCGAGCAACCACACCGACGTGCTGGCGTCGCTCCCGGTCGACCGTCACGACCGGGTCCGACTCTTCCGCAGCTGGGACCCCGAGCGTGATCCGGACCAGCCCGTCCCCGACGTCCCGGATCCCTGGTACGGCGGCCCGGCTGGCTTCGCCGACGTCCTCACGATCGTCGAGCGGACCTGTACGGCTCTGGTGGCCGACCTCGAGGGGGCTGGTCAGTAGACCGACCGAGGGTCAGGATGACCCCATGATCCTCGCTTCGCTCGTCAACGGGCTCTCGACCCTCCCCCTGGCACCGCGACGAAGCTCAGCGCTGTGCCGCGGATGGGGCCTCGAGCAAGCTCGGGCGCTCGGTAGCCTCGGCCCATGACCCGGATGAGGACGGTCGCGGAACGGGCCGAGCAGGTGCTGGGCACCGCGGTCGTCTCCACGTCCCCGGTGGCTGGCGGCGACACCTGCACGTCCAACCGGCTGCGACTCAGCGACGGGCGCTCGGTGCTGATGAAGACCCGACCGAACGCACCGACCGGGTTCTTCGAGGCGGAGGCCCGCGCCCTGCGGTGGCTGGCCGAACCCGCGGTGGTCCCGGTCGTCGAGGTCCTCGGGGTGCAGGCCGACTGCCTGATCCTCGCCTGGGTCGAGCCGAACCGCCCGGGCCCGGAGGCAGCCACCGAGCTCGGCACCGGACTGGCCCGGCTCCATGCCAGCGGGGCGCCCACCTTCGGGGCCGACGCCGACGGCTTCATCGGAAGCCTGCCGCTGCCGAACCGGCCGGCGGACACCTGGCCGGAGTTCTTCGCGGTACGCCGAGTGCTCCCCTACCTGCGCCTGGCCGTCGACCGGGGCCAGATCAGCGAGGCCGACGCCGCGGCGGTCGACGGCGTGGTCCGCCGCATCGTCGAGCTCGCCGGCCCGTCCGAACCACCCGCCCGGATCCACGGCGACCTGTGGTCGGGCAACGTGGTCTGGAACGCTGACCGGCACGCGGTGCTGATCGACCCGTCGGCGTACGGCGGCCACCGGGAGACCGACCTCGCGATGCTCGCGCTGTTCGGGATTCCCCAGCAGGGGCGGATCGTGGCGGCGTACACCGAGGCGTTCCCGCTCAACGACGGCTGGGAGGAGCGCCAGCCGCTCCACCAGCTCTTCCCGCTCCTGGTGCACGCGGCCCTGATGGGCGGCCGGTACGGGGTGCTCGCCGGCGACGCAGCCAGAAAGCTGCTCTGAGCTGCGAGGTGCCCGTGATCTCAGGCGTTCCTTAGGCGCCAATGGCACTCTTGGACCGTGACAACGGAAACCAAGCCCCACGTCCTGGTCGTCGAGGACGACCGCGCTGTTCGCGAGTCGCTGCGTCGGTCCTTGGAATTCAACGGCTACACCGTCTCCCTGGCGGCCGACGGCGCCGAGGCGCTCGCGGGCATCAGCCAGACGAACCCGGACGCCGTGGTCATGGACGTGATGATGCCGCGGCTCGACGGGATCGAGACCACCCGCGCCCTGCGCTCGGTCGGCAACCACGTCCCGATCCTGGTCCTGACCGCTCGGGACGCCGTCGGCGACCGGGTCGAGGGGCTCGACGCCGGGGCCGACGACTACCTCACCAAGCCCTTCGCCCTGGACGAGCTCCTGGCCCGGCTGCGGGCGTTGCTGCGCCGGGTCAGCCCTGAGGAGACCGAGGTCGACGAGCGGCTGGAGTTCGCGGACCTCACCATGGACCTCGGCTCCCGCGAGGTCCACCGCGGCTCCCGGTCGATGACCCTGACCCGGACCGAGTTCACCCTGCTGGAGCTGTTCCTGCGGCGCCCGCGCCGGGTCCTGGAACGCTCGTTCATCCTCGAGGAGGTCTGGGGGTTCGACTTCCCCACCACCGCGAACAGCCTCGAGGTCTACATCGGCTACCTGCGGCGCAAGACCGAGGCCGAGGACGAGCCGCGGCTGCTGCACACGGTGCGCGGGGTCGGCTACGTCCTGCGTGAAGAACCCACATGAGCTCCGACCGTCCCGGCCTGGACCCGGCTACCAACCCGTGGGCGGGCCTGCACTACCGCCGGTCGCTGGCGAGCCGGGTCACCCTGCTGACCACGGTGGCGGTGGGCTTCGCGGTCAGCGTGGTGGCGTTCGCGGCGTACGCCACGGTGCGGACCCAGACGATCGGCTCGCTCGACGAGTCCCTGCGGTCTCGGGCGTACCAGGCGGCCAGCGCGAACACGATGGACGGTCTCGCGCAGGCGCAGATCCCGCCGTGGGCCCTGGGCGCTGCCGACGTGAAGATCATTCTGGTCGACTCCAGCACCAGCCCCGCGGTGCTGCACAACCTGGACCGCAGCGACACCTTCGCCGGCGTCGGGGTGCCGGAGGTCCAGGTGGCCCACGGGCTGCACGACAACTCCGCCCGCACCGTCTGGGCCGCGGGCGCCCGGTGGCGGATGGTGGCGGTGCACGCAGGTGACGACCAGGCCCTGGTGCTGGCCCAGTCACTGGAACCCACCGACCGGATGCTCGACCGGCTCGGGCTGGTGATGCTGCTCTTCGGCATCGCCGGGATGATCACCGCCGGTCTGGCCGGCTGGGCGGTGGCCCGCAACGGACTGCGCCCGGTACGACGGCTGACCACCGCGGTCGAGGACATCGCCCGGACCCAGCGCCTGGAGCCGATCCCGATCGAGGGCAGCGACGAGGTAGCCCGGCTGGCGAGCGCCTTCAACGACATGCTGCGGGCGCTGTCCGCGTCCCAGCACCGGCAGCGTCAGCTGGTCGCGGACGCCGGCCACGAGCTGCGGACGCCGCTGACCTCGTTGCGGACCAACCTGGACCTGCTGGTCCAGGCCGACGCCAGCACCGGCCTGTCCCCGGAGAACCGGGCCGAGCTCCTCGACGACGTCCGCGCCCAGATCGGCGAGATGACCACGCTGATCGGCGACCTGGTCGAGCTCGCCCGGGAGGAGCCGGCAACGTCGACCGTCGAGCCCGTCGAGCTGGCCGCGACGGTCGAGCAGGCGATCACCCGGGTTCGGCGCCGGGCCGACATCGAGTTCGACGTCCGGATGTCGCCCTGGTGGGTGATCGGGGACGCGCCCGCGCTCGAGCGCGCGATCACGAACCTGCTGGACAACGCCGCCAAGTGGAGCCCGACCGGCGGCGTCGTCACGGTGACGCTGAACTACGGGACCCTGATGATCGCCGACGAGGGGCCCGGCATCGCCGTCGCCGACCTGCCGCACGTCTTCGAGCGCTTCTACCGCTCGGCGGAGTCCCGCGGCATGCCCGGCTCGGGCCTCGGGCTCTCGATCGTCAAGTCGGTCGCCGAGCGCCACGGCGGCATCGTCCGGGCCGGGACCGGCCCTGGAGGCGGTGCAGGGTTCTGGTTCAGCATCCCCGGCCAGGCCGAACCCCCGACCAGCAGCAGCGGAAGTCTTGGGGCGGTCGTAGGAACCGCATAGGGACCTCTCAGGATCACCAGGCAGGATCGGTGGCATGACGGACCACGAGATCCCCGAAGGCACTGACAACTCCCCGGCTGGGAACGGCCCCGGCTTTCCGTGGTCCGTCACCCCTCCAGCGCCCGGCCAGGATTCCGGTGCACCCGGGTCCGAGAACCCGACCGAGCCGCTCAATGTGACCGGTGCCGCTTACCCGGCCGAGCAACCGAACCTCACCGAGCCGCTCCCGCCGCTCCCGCCCTTCGGACGAGCCGCTGACCCGGTCACGGCCCCGCGGTCCCGCGGACTGGCGGCCGGAGTCCTGGTGGGCGCCCTGCTCCTGGGCGGAGCAGCCGGCGTCGGCGGTGCAGCCGGGTTCAACGCCTGGGACGACGACGCAAACTCGTCCTCCTCGGCCGCGCCGAGCTCGGCCGGGAGCGTGAGAGCGACGAACGCCGCGGACCTGCCCGACGGGTCGGTGGAGAAGGTCGCCGCCGCGGTGCTGCCCTCGGTGGTGAAGATCAACGTCACCGGCCAGTCCGGTTCGGGCTCCGGCTCCGGCGTCGTCCTGAAGGCGGACGGCACCATCCTGACCAACAACCACGTGGTCTCCGTCGCCGGCAGCAACGGCACGATCACGGTGAACCTCAACGACGGTCGGACCGTCAAGGCGACGGTCCTGGGCACCGACCCGGTCACCGACATGGCCGTGATCAAGGCGGACGCCACCGGGCTCACGCCCGCGGACATCGGCAAGTCGGCCGACCTGCAGGTCGGTCAGTCCGTGGTGGCGGTCGGGTCGCCGTACGGGCTCAACGCGACGGTGACCACCGGCATCGTGTCCGCTCTGAACCGGCCGGTCTCGGTCCAGACCGAGGACGACAGCCAGGGCACCAACCCGTTCGGCCAGCAGACCCCCCAGACCTCCGGCAGCAGCACGACGTACCCGGCGATCCAGACCGACGCGGCGATCAACCCCGGCAACTCCGGTGGTCCGCTGGTCAACCTCGCCGGACAGGTCGTCGGCATCAACTCCTCGATCCGCACCGGCGGGTCGGCGGACTCCGGCGGCTCGATCGGCCTGGGCTTCTCCATCCCGATCGACGAGGTGCTGCCGATCGTGAACCAGATCATCGACGGCCAGGACCCCACGCACGCACGCCTCGCGATCACGGTCTCCGACGTCGCCTCGTCGACCCTGGCCCAGGGCGCCCTGGTCCGCAGCGTCGAGAAGAACGGGCCCGCCGACGAGGCCGGCCTGAAGGAGGGGGACGTGATCACCAAGGTCAACGAGGACCTGATCGACGGCTCCGAGTCCCTGATCGCCACCATCCGCGGGCACCGGCCCGACGAGGAGGTCACCCTGACCTACCTGCGCGACGGAAAGACCCAGACGACCACCGCCAAGCTCGGGTCGGACGCGGACACCTCCACATCCTGACCTGACCGGCCAGACCCCCCACTGGCCGGCGTACCGAGAGCGGCCGCGGACACCCCTACCGCGGCCGCTCTCGCTTTCCGTCAGAGGGCTGACAGCAGCCGGGCGGCCTTCCACAGCGTCTCGGCGTACTCCTCGTCCACGTCGGACCGCACCGTGATGCCGCCGCCGGTCCCGAGCCGCCAGGGTCCGTCCGCGCCCCGGTAGAGCGACCGGATCACGACGCCCAGGTCCGCCCGGCCGTCCCCGGAGATCCAACCGAAGGCACCGGAGTAGATCCCGCGCGGCTGGTCCTCGACGGCGTCGATGATCTGCATGGTCCGGACCTTCGGGGCACCGGTCATCGACCCGGCCGGGAACAGCGCCCGGAGCGCCTCGACCGTGCCGATGTCCGGGCGGAGACTGCCGGTGACCGTCGAGACCAGCTGGTGCACGCTGGCGTACGACTCGACCTCCATCAGGTGCGGCACCTCGACGGTGCCGGGCTCGCAGACCATCGACAGGTCGTTGCGGAGCAGGTCGGTGATCATCAGGTTCTCGGCGCGGAACTTCGGGTCGGTGCCGAGCCGCTCCCGCAGGGCCGCGTCCTCGGCCGGGGTGCTCCCGCGCGGCGTGGTGCCCTTGATCGGGCGGGTCTCCACCCGCCGGTGCCGGTCGATGGTGGCGAACCGCTCGGGCGACGCGGAGAGCAGCCAGAGGTCACCGTGCCGCAGCACCCCCGAGTAGGGCGCCGGGTTCGAGGTGCGAAGGCGACCGTAGATCGCCACCGGGCTGAGGTCCGAGGACGCCTCGGCCCGGTAGGTCAGGTTGACCTCGTAGGAGTTGCCGGCACGCAGGTGCCCCTGCACCTGGCCGAACGCAGCGGCGTACCCGGCCGGCGTCGGGTGCTCGGTGTCGTGGAGGTCGCCGGGCGTCGGGGTCGGGACCGGACCCTCGTTGACCTGGACGGTGCGTGCGCGCATCCAGACGGCGTCCGGCAGCCCCGGTGCGCTCCGGGCAGGAAGGTCGGGGCGGGCGGCGTACCCGAAGTAGCCGACCCAGCTGGTGCCCGGGTCACCGTCGAGCCGCTCCTGCAGCGCGGTGAAGATGTCGTCACCGACCACCTTCCCGGACGGATGCTCGGTGACCTCCCGGCGGACGGCGTCGTAGGTCAGCGAGAGGTCGTCGGCTTCGAGCCAGCCCATGATGGAGCGCTCCCCCGACCAGGGCTGCGAGCCGCCACCGTCGAGCCAGAAGCAACGTTCGTGCTCGCCGGCGATGCGGGCGAACTCCTCGAGCGCGCTCATGCCGGGTCCGGGGCTGGCAGGTGGAGGAACGACGCGACGAGCTGGGCCCCGTGCTCGGACAGCACCGACTCGGGGTGGAACTGCACCCCGTGCAGCGGCAGGCTGAGGTGCCGCACGCCCATCACGACCCCGTCGGAGGTCGCGTTCACCAGCAGCTCGGCGGGGATCTGCGTCGCGGCCAGCGAGTGGTAGCGCACCGCCCGGAAGCCAGCCGGCAGAGCCGCGAACACCCCGGTCCCGTCGTGGTCGATGACGGCGACCTCGCCGTGGGCCGGCTCGACCCGGGCCACGGTCCCCCCGAAGGCGGCGACCAGTGCCTGCATCCCCAGGCAGACCCCGAGGACCGGGATGCCGAGGTCGAAGACCCGGTCGCCCAGAGCGAAGTCGGCCGGGTCCGTGGGATGGCCGGGGCCGGGCGAGAGGACGAGGTGGGTTGCCCGCCCGATCCGGTCCCAGACGTCGGCGTCGTCGTGCTCGACGACCTCGGGGAGCGTCCCGGTGACACCAGCGATCAGGTGCACCAGGTTCCAGGTGTACGAGTCGTGGTGGTCGACGACCACGACCTCGGCGGTCATGTCACCAGGTTTCGGGGCGAGCGCGAGCGCGCTCGCACCTCAACCACCGACCAGGTCGAGCAGGAGCCGTTGCAGCAGCACGACACCGTTCTCGGTGAGGATCGACTCGGCGTGGAACTGAACGCCGCGGAAGTGCGGGCCCGCGACGAGGTGGATGTCACCCGTCGCCGGGTCGGTGTCGACGGTGACTCCGTCGGGGAGCGTCTCCCCGGGGAGGTGCCGGCCGACGAAGGTGTTGTAGAACCCGACCGCTTCGGGCTTCCCGCCGATGGAGACCGTCGACTGGGTCCCTTGGAAGACGATGTCCTTGAAGGCCAGCGGGATCCCCAGGCGGTGGCAGAGCACCTGGTGGCCCAGGCAGACCGACAGGAACGGCTTCCCCGACGCGAGCAGCCCGTCGACGGCTCCGCGGAAGGTGGCGATCTTGGCACTGCTCTCGTCCCGCGGATCGCCCGGCCCAGGGCCGACGACGGCCACGTCGAAGGCCTCGAAGTCGCCGGGCTTGAAGTCCTCGTGCCGGATGATGCTCGGCTTCATCCCCAGCACCGCGAAGACGTGGCAGAGCATGTTGGCGAAGTCGTCCTCGCCGTGCAGGATCCCGATCGACCGGCCGGCGAGCTCGGGAGCCGGAGCAGCGCCGCCCTGGTCGGTGAGCCAGAACTTCGACAATCGCTGGTTGCGGGAGTTCAGGGCGATCAGGACGTCTTCGTCGTGGGTCAGGTCCTCGATCTGGGACGGGGCCCCGACGGCACCCGGGACCAGGCCGAACGCGCTGAGGATGCCGCTGGCCTTGGCGAAGGTCTCGGCCACCTCGGAGTGCGGGTCGGAGTCACGGACCAGGGTCGCCCCGGCGGTGACCTTGAGGGCACCGGTGGGCGAGACATCGGCCGTGCGGATCAGGATCGGCGAGTCCGCGGTCTGAGCACCGGACTCGTCGCGGCCGATCAGCGCGAGCGCACCGGCGTAGTAGCCGCGGCCCTCGGCCTCGTACTGCTTGATCAGCTTGCAGGCGTTCTCGACGGGAGCACCGGTGACGGTGGCCGCGAACATCGAGTCCCGGAGCACCTCGCGGACGTCGCGATGGGTGCGACCGGCGAGCAGGTACTCGGTGTGCACCAGGTGCGTCATCGGCTTGAGGAACGGACCGAGCACCTGGCCGCCCTCGTGGCAGATGTCGCACATCATCTTGAGCTCTTCGTCGACGACCATGAAGAGCTCGTAGATCTCCTTCTCGTCGGCGAGGAACTCCAGCAGCTTCTCCTTGCGCTCGGCAGGTTGGAGACCCTTGAGCCGGAACGTCCCCGAGATCGGGTTCATCCGGACGTCGCCCCCGTGCACGCTGACGTGGCGTTCGGGCGAGGCCCCGATCAGGAACCTGTCGCCGGTCCAGAAGCAGTAGGTCCAGTAGGCGCCGCGCTCGTTCTCCAGCAGGCGGCGCAGGACGGTCAGGGCCTTGGCTGTGCCGGTCTCCGACCCCCAGTCCTCCAGCTGCGCGCGGTAGTGCCGGCCGACCACCAGGTTCGCGCCCTCGCCGTTGCCGATCTCCTCGGCGATGATCTGCTCGACCATCGCCGCATAGGTGTCGTCGTCGGTCTCGAAGCCGCCGCGATCGGCGAAGGTGATCGCCTCGTCGGGCAGCACCGCCAGCAGCTCGGTCAGCGGGACCTCGACCTCGGTGTCGATCTGCACCACGGCCAGCGGAGCGCCGTCGTCGTGGACCTCGAAGCCACGCTCGGCCACCTGCCGGAACGGAACCGCGACCAGCGAATCGAACCGACGACCTGGCGTCGGGATCCCCTCGCCGACCGGGACGTCAGCGAGCCGGTCGACCGGCACCAACGGCCCGCCGACCAGGGTCACCGACGCGCTGTCCCGGATCCGGATGACCGCCCAGGCCTGCTGCGCCGTCACCTGCTCGAGGGCGGCGCGGGCGGAGAGCTGTGCAGCGGTCATGCGGAGACGCTACCAACGGCCGGGCACCGCGACTGCGGCCTTTTCCGGAGGCGAGACGCAAGGCTCGCGATCTCATCCGTGGACTTCGCGTGACCGATCGGATCGATGGGTGTCCTACGAGTGACCGGATCCACTGGTCACGAATCCGGAGGTACCGATGCCGATAGCCCAGGAGAAGCCCTCGTCTAGGCCGAGAAGGCACGTCAACGAGCGTCGTCAGCGAATCCAGCGGCGATTCAGGATCGCCTTCGCCGCCCTCGGAACGGCAACGATGGGGATCACTCCGGTCGCCCACGCCGATCCCGACTTCAGCGAAGGCCTGCCGGACGGCGGCATCCACACGTTCTGCTACTACTCCGTGTCGAGCATGCAGTCGACAATGGACGCCGCGATGACGCGCTTGCGCCAGCAGACAGTTGTCGACACGGCGTACTACAACCCGTGCGACGTCCACACGGACGTCCGATGGGTCCAAGGTCCGACAGATGTCCCCGCATACGGACAAACGACCTGCACCTTGGCATGGGACAACGGGCGGTGCGATCGGTATCGAGTCCGTCTCAACAAGGCCGTCCTCGACGACGCCCCCCACCCGTCTGACCAGTACAGGAAGACGGCGTGCCACGAGCTCGGACACTCGGTCGGCCTCTCGCACTACTCAGGGAGCGACTACCCGGGAACCGACACCACCCACAGCTGTATGCGTTCGGGGGATGTCTCCGGACAGGACTGGAACATCCTCTACGGCGCCCACCACAAGGGCAGTTCTCATATCAGCGGAACCTTCTGAAAGGCCATCGACATGACATCCAGCAAGCATCGTTCCCTGCTCCTCTCACTAGCGGCGATTGCAGCGGCTACGACCATGGGGGGCTGCACAGGGGAAACCAACCAGGTGTCTGTGCCGACCAGCGCGACCGCTGCTCCGAGCGATCAGCATCGTCCGATCGTGGACGCCGCGGTGGTTCGGGGCAGCAGCCACTACGACTACGACGTCAAGGCGACACCGTCGGCGCTCGCGACGGACAGCGCGGTGGTCCTCACCGGCTCGATCGCTGGTTGGCTTCCTGCGGAGTCGGTCGTCGATCACGACGAGCGGCTCGAGTACGCCATCGTGAAGGTCAAGGTCACCCACACGGTGAAAGGCGCGACGAGCGTCCAGGACGGCTTCGCGTACCTCCGACTTCCCCGCGGTGGAGCGGTGATCGACGAGGAAGGGCGTGCAGTTGTGAATTCCGGTGCGCGGTCGACGGTGACCGGCGTGGCCGACCTCGAGACGGCAGCGCCGATCGGCACTCGTCTGGTCGTCCTGGGGAACCCTGCAGGTCCGCTCACCTCGGGCGATCGCACCGAGAGCGTGCTGAACCCCGGCGCAGGCCGCCCTGCCGGAGTGCCGGTCGTTACCCCCGCTCCGCAGGGTCTCCTCTTCGAGACAGCGAACGGAGACGTGGCGAGCGGGGTCGCTGACGCCGCTCCCTGGGGCTGGTTCCCCAGGTCACTGCCGGCGGACCAGAGATTCACCCTGCTGAACGAACTGATTCGACGGTAGTGCGCGGCCTTCGGGCAGCATGAGCGCGCCCCTGTGCTGCCCGGAGTCGCTGACGTCCACAATCACTTCATGACCGACCGCACCCGGATCCGCCGGCTCCCCGAGAAGGCCCTGACCGACCTGACCGCGCTGCACGCCGTCCTCGACGCGGCCAAGGTCGGTCACGTCGCGTTCGTCCAGGACGGGTACCCGGTCAACATTCCGGTCGCCTGTGCCCGCGACGGCGACCGCCTCCTGCTGCACGGGTCAACCGGGAGCCGGCTCTTCCGGGCCCTGGCGTCCGGGACCGAGGTCTGCGTGACCGTGACGCTGCTCGACGGGCTGGTCCTCGCCCGCTCGGCCTTCGAGTCGTCGATGCACTACCGCTCGGCGATGGTCTTCGGCATCCCGACCGAGGTGGCCGACAAGCCCGCAGCACTGCAGGCGATGACCGAGGCCTGGATGCCGGGCCGGTGGGCCGGCCTGCGCGAACCGCGTCCCAAGGAGCTCGCCGCGACGCTGGTGCTGGAGCTGCCGCTGGTCGAGTGGTCGGTCAAGATCAGCGCCGGTGACCCCGACGACCCGGCCGAGGACCTCGACGAGCCCGTCTGGGCCGGAGTGCTTCCGATCGTGGCGGCGTACGGCGATCCGGTCCCCGCACCGGACCTGCGCGGCACCCCGTCGGTGCCGGAGTACCTCAGGACCTGGACGCCCTAGCGGGAGCGCACCGCCGCGTGGGTCGGGGGCGGCGGCGCCACGATGTAGCCCTCGACCCCGGAACCGTAGACGTGCAGCTCCTCCCGTCGCACTGCCCACAACCAGGCCAGGTGCGCGCAGAGCACCGCGTCGATCTCGTCCTCGATCTGGGTGAGCTGCCCGGGCAACGGAGCGGCGACGATGCGCGCCAGCTCCTGCCACCGCGGATGATCGCCCAGACCGAGCACCTCCAGGGTCTCGAACAGCTCGACCACCTGGGCGAACCCCGACTGCCGATCGGGGCCCTTCTTGTACAGCACCCGTTCGCCGAGGCCGAAGAGCCCGACCATCGCCGGGTGCGGGTAGACCTCGATGCAGGCGGGCCGGTCCTCGGTACCGACGTGCTCCGGATCGGTGACCCAACCGCGGGCGGCGGCGATGGTCTCGGCACGCGGCGGATCGAAGTACGGGATCGACCTGCTCGAGGAGTACGGTCCGGCCCGGTAGCGCCCGTACGCCCGTGCGAGCTCGTTCTCCCCGGCCCGCTGGCCGGTGGCGTTGGGAACGACCAGCGGTGCGTCCACCGCGACCACCCGCAGTCCCGGGGCATGCTCGTCCAGCCACGCGAACAGCTGGTCGTCACTACGTACGACACCGCTGCTGCGCAGCCGACCGGAACCGTCGACGACGGCCAGGCCGGTGCGATTGCCGGCCTTCCAGGCAAGGTCGATCCCGACGTAGCTGACCACGCACCGACCCTAACCACCGCAACCGCGCCGAGGAGACGTCGCAGCGGACGAAATCTGACGCCGGGCGACGCGGATCGCGGAACGAGGTCTAGAACGGATCGGCCGACCTCGGCAATCAGGTAGTGCCCGACCACGACGACGGCCACCCTGGGACGTGGCGACGCAGGGGAACGCTCCCACGAACCCCGGCCCGCCAGAACCATGACCAGATCACCGACCCCGGACCACCGGGGAACACGCAACCAACGGGGGAAACACCATGACCACGTTCACCGATCTCGCACCGACCGCGACCGACGCCGCTGGCATCGTCGGCGGAGCGTTCCTCGCGATCACCGACCCGATCGTCCTGCCCGGCGGCGCCACGATCTTCCCGCACGTAGTTATCGACTGACGCAGCGTGATCGACTGACCCAGCGTGATCGACTGACGCAGAGCGTCAGGAGCCGCCCCTGCCGCTGCGGTGGGGGCGGTTCTGCGTTCCGACTCACTCCTGCTTCGAGTCGCGCCAGCTCCGCTCGAACGGGAGCCGCCAGGCGTGCGGAGCGATGAGCTGGTGGATCGCGTTCGGGCCCCAGCTGCCGGCCGAGTAGCCGCGCACCGGAACCGGGTTGTCCAGCAGCGGCTGCGACTTCTCCCAGAGCGTCTCGATGCCGTCGGCCGTGGTGAACAGGGTGTGGTCACCACGCATCGCGTCGTGGATCAGCCGCTCGTAGGCCTCCAGCACCGACGACGAGCTGGTGGTCTCGTGGGTGGCGAACTGCATCGAAAGCTTCTCCAGCTTCATCCCGGGCCCGGGGCGCTTCCCGTAGAACGAGAGCGACATCTTCGACTGGTCCGCCAGGTCGAAGGTGAGGTGGTCCGGACCGTGCGTCCCGGCGTTCGAGCCGGAGGGGAACATCGTCAGCGGGGGCTCCTTGAACGCGATCGAGATGATCCGCGCACCTTCGGCCATCTTCTTGCCGGTCCTCAGGAAGAACGGCACCCCGGCCCAGCGCCAGTTGTCGATCTCCACCTTCAGCGCGATGAAGGTCTCGGTGTCGGAGTCGTCCGCGACCCCGTCCTTCCCGCGGTAGCCGGTGTACTGACCACGTACGGCGTTGTGCGGCTCGAGCGGCCGCATCGAGCGGAAGACCTTGTTCTTCTCGTCGCTGATCGGGCCCGGGGCCAGCGACGTCGGTGGTTCCATGGCCATGAACGCCAGCACCTGCATCAGGTGCGTCACCACCATGTCCTTGTACGCACCGGTGCCCTCGTAGAACGCAGCCCGACCTTCGAGCCCGAGCATCTCCGGTACGTCGATCTGCACGTGGTCGATGAAGTTCCGGTTCCAGATCGGCTCGAAGAGACCGTTGGCGAACCGGAACGCCAGGATGTTCTGGGCCGCCTCCTTGCCGAGGAAGTGGTCGATCCGGAAGACCTGGCTCTCGTCGAACACCTGGTGCACCCGGTCGTTGAGGATCTTGGCCGTCGCCAGGTCGGTCCCGAATGGCTTCTCCATGATGATCCGCGAACGGTTCACCAGCCCGGCCTCGTCCAGCTGCCTGATCACGTCGAGGGCGGCCTTCGGCGGCACGCTCAGGTAGTGCAGGCGGCGGATGTCGGAGGCGACGATGCCGACGTCGGCGGCCAACGAGGCCTCCGCCATCGAGACCGCCTCGGCCAGGGACTGCGGGCCGTAGGACTGCGGGATGTAGGTCAGCAGCGGCGCGAACCGGTCCCACCGGGCATCGGTCAGCCCGCCCTTGCCGAACTCCTCGCACGCAGCGCGGGCCACCTTCACGAACTGCTCGGTGTCGACCTCCTCCAGGGAGGTGCCGACGATCCGGGCGTCCTTCATCAGTCCGGCCTCGAAGAGCCTCAACAACCCGGGCAGGAGCTTGCGCCGGGCCAGGTCCCCGGTCGCGCCGAACAGGACGATGACGTGCGGCTGTTCCATAGGTCGACGGTAGACCCGTGGTGTTGCTACCGCATTAACTTGAGGCGACCGTGACACCCAGCCCTTTCCCGACAGATCAGCACGTTGCAACAGGCTGATCTCCCGGTTCCACACCAGCTGGCGTGAAACCGACTCGTCAGGAGCGGGCGACGGTGACCATCTGCTGCGTCGCCCGGGTGTAGACGACGTACAGGGTCGCCGTCCCGGTCGGGGACTCGGTCTCGATCTCCTGGGGCTCGACCACGACGATGCCGTCGAACTCCAGGCCCTTGGTGTCCAGACCGGTCAGGACCACCACCCGGGCGTCCTCGCCCTCGGTCAGGCCATCGGTCTCGGACCAGCCGGCGACCCAGTTCGTGACCTCGGCACGGCGGGCGACCGGAACCACGATGCCGACGGTGCCCGCGACCGCGCCGATCAGGTCGGCCAGGGCCGTCCGGGTTGCGCCCTCCAGGTCGGCAGCCACCACGTGCCGCGGGTCGATGCCGGTCGAGCGCACCGCGTTCGGCAGGTCCGCCTTCAGACCGACCCGCTCGGCGTACGCGGCGGCGAAGGCATAGATCTCCGAGGAGTTGCGGTAGTTGGTCGAGAGGTGGAACTCGTGCAACGGCTTGGTGCCGAGCGCCTCGGCCCGCGCCTTCTCGGCCTCCGCCGGGACCGGCCAGGACGACTGGGCCGGGTCCCCGACGATCGTCCAGGTCGCGGTCCGACCGCGGCGACCCACCATCCGCCACTGCATCGGCGTCAGGTCCTGGGCCTCGTCGATCAGGACGTGGGCGTAGCCGTCGTCCTCGACCCGGTTCGTCGGCGGCGCCCAGGTGCGTTGGCCGCCCCACTCACGCTCGGTCGACAACGTGAGCTCGGACAGCGAGGTGTCGGCCAGCCCGAGCGGGTCCTCGTCAGCATCGTTGACCAGCGGCGGGTCGCCCAGCAGGTAGCGCAGCTCGTCGACCAGCGGGATGTCGTCGACCGACAGGTCGTCGCCCCAGGACTTCGTCAGCAACCGGACCGCCTCGTCGTCCAGGACACCTTCGGCGACGCGGGTCAGCAGGTCGTGGTCGCCGAGCCAGCCGAGCACGGTGGCCGCGTCGAGGGTCGGCCACCAGCCGGCGGCGAAGTCCAGGAAGGCGTCGCTGGTGCGCATCTCCTCGGCGAAGTCCTCCTTGGTGCGTTCGCGCGCGCGTTCGGAGCGGACCTGGCGCCAGAGGTGGTCGATCAGCGTGGAGGCGACCTTGTTGACCGACCGGTTCCGCGGGCCCATCGAGAGCAGCTGGCGGCGTACCTGACCGAGCTCGCGAGGACCGAGGAGGAGTACGTCGTCGCGGTAGAAGACCCGGAACTCACGAGGCCCTCCGGGGACCGACTGGCGGGCCGTACGCCGCAGCAGCTCCGCCATCACGGCCGAACCCTTGACCTCCGCGACCCGGGGGTCGTCGCGGCGCGCCGCGCGCAGCCCGTCGACGACGTCGCCGAGGGAGCGCAGCGCCACGGCGGTCTCGCCCAGGGACGGCAGCACCCGCTCGATGTAGCGCATGAAGACACCGGACGGGCCGACGACCAGGACGCCACCGGTCTCGTAGCGGCGGCGGTCGCCGTACAGCAGGAAGGCGGCCCGGTGCAGGGCGACCACGGTCTTGCCGGTCCCCGGTCCGCCGGTGATCAGGACGACGCCCTTCTCGGGCGCCCGGATCGCACGGTCCTGCTCGGCCTGGATGGTGGCGACGATCGAGTGCATCGACCGGTCGCGGGCGCGCGAGAGCTGGGCCATCAGGGCGCCCTCCCCGACGATCGGGAGGTCGGTGTCGACGTCGGCGTCGAGCAGGTCGTCCTCGACCCCGATCACCGTCTCCGCGGTGCTGCGCAGGATCCGGCGACGGATCACGCCCTGGGGTTCGGCGGGCGTCGCCTGGTAGAAGACCGCGGCGGCCGGCGCCCGCCAGTCGATCAGCAGGATGTCGTGGTTGCCGTCGCGAAGTCCGATCCGGCCGACGTACCGGGGCTCCTCGTCGATCTCGGCGCGCATGTCGAGACGGCCGAAGACCAACCCTTCGTGGGCCGCGTCCAGGGTGGCGATCCGCTTGGCCGCCTGGAAGAGCATCGCATCGCGTTCGACCAGACCACCCTCGTGGCCGAGCTGGCCGCGGGCGCGTCCCTCGGCAGCGAGCTGCTCCGCGGACCGTGCTGAATCCGCCAACTGGCGGTACACCGAGTCGACGAACTCCTGCTCGCTGGCAATCTCGCGAGCGGCGACGTCATCGTTCAACTTCGCTGGTCCTTCGAACGGAAACGGGGAGTCGTTAACTCTACCCGTACCGACTTCAGTGACAGGCGGAAGTCCCCGAATCGAGGACCCTGCCGTTGGTACCGACGAACTGCCAGGAGTAGCCAGCAGGGCGCAAGGTCAGCTTGAGCACGCCGAACGGCGTCGACAGGAACTTCTCCGAACCAGGCACCGTCGTGCCCTTGGCGTAGTGGCTCCGGCCGCCCGCCCCGGAGACGAACTGACGGATGCCCGTGCTGGACCGCTGTCCCGACGGGTTCAGCAGCGCGAACCGCTCGTAGTCGTGGTCGTGGCCCGACAGCGCGACGTCGACGCCGTACCGGGCAGCGATCTGCCAGAACGGTTTCATGAACGTCGAGCTCCCGTGCTCCCCACCGGAGGAGAACCGGGGGTGGTGGCTGGCGATCAACGAGCACTTCGACGGGTTCGCGGCCATCGCGCTCGCGAGCCAGGTGCGCTGGTCGGCGCAGCTGATCTTGTCGCAGTTGCTGTTCAGGACGAAGATCTGCCAGCCGTTGATCACCCGTCGGTAGTAGCCCTTGGCCCCGGGGCTGCGGTCCTTGAAGTAGCGGTAGTAACCGGCGGCTCCCGGCGTCTGGTACTCGTGGTTCCCGGCCACCGGCATCGTGATCGACTTCAGCGCTCCCCAGGACTTCGCGTAGCTGTTGAGGAAGTCGGAGTAGCTGCCGTTGGGGTACTGCAGGTCGCCGAGCGCGATCACCCGGTTGGGTTTCAGGGACGCGGCGAGCCGTGCCGTGGAGGCCTGTCGGCAGGTCGTCGCCGTCACGGTCGCTCCAGGCGCGCAGGCGATGTCCCCGGCGGCCACCACGGTGACACTGGGGACCGCTGCCGTCCTGGGCGCGACCACCGGCGCCGGGGTCGCCGCGGACGTCGGCACGGCGAACAGGAGCAAGGCGGGGGCGAGCCAGAGGAACCGGTGCATACCGGACACGGTACGCGTTCAGGCCAGGTCGTGGACGAAGTCGCCGAGCTGGACGAGGTTCCTGCACTCGACCATCGTCACGATCTTGGCGTAGTCGCGCGCGGCCGAGTCACCGGTGTTCCAGTGCCGTGGCGATTCCGGGTTCAACCACCAGGCGTGCCGGGACTCGTGCTCCATCTGCTTGAGCACCGGCAGCGCGAGGTCGGAGTAGTTCGAGCGGGCGTCCCCGAGGATGAGCAGGTTGGTCTTCGGGCCCAGGGCATCGGA
The DNA here is from genome assembly GCA_026392455.1 of Propionibacteriales bacterium. Lineage (GTDB taxonomy): Bacteria > Actinomycetota > Actinomycetes > Propionibacteriales > Nocardioidaceae > Marmoricola. Next base: position 404,372 of record JAPLCB010000008.1, read on the forward strand.
GTGGAGCTCGACGAAACGGGTGAACGCGCGGCCGTAGTTGGTCCGTCCCCAGAGGCTGGCGTGCTGGGCACTGGCCGCGAGCGAGGCCATCGTCTCGATCGGGTCGGCGCCGGGGTGGAAACGGTCGCTGACCTCGTGGATCTCGTCGACGAAGGTGAAGGCCCGGACCCGGTTGAACTGCTCGCGCAGGGCGAAGACCAGCATCAGCGTGAAGTTCGCGAAGTTCGCCACCGAGCCGCTGACGTCGCAGAGCACCACCAGGTCGCTGCGGCTGGGGCGGCGCGGCTTGTGGTGGGTTTCCAGCGGGACACCCCCCGACGAGACCGAGGCCCGCACGGTGCGCCGGAAGTCCAACGGCCCGCGCTGCTTGGAAGCCTTGTGCTTGTTCAGCCGGGTGGCGAGCCGGCGCGCCAGCGGGCCGATCTCGCGGCGCATCTCCTCCAGGTCGCTCTTGCGGGCCGAGGTGAAGTCGATCTGGTCGATGCTCTTGCGGACGGTGTACTTGGCGACGTGCTCGGGGCCGCGCACCTCGGCCGCCCGGCGGCGTACCTCGGCGTCGACCATCGCCTCGAAGGCCTCGACCTGCGCCTGGACCAACCGCCGCATCGTGGGGTCGCGGTCGAGGTCGGCGAGCAGTCCCTCCAGCACCCGGTCCACCAGCTCGCCCGGCGACACCCGGTTCATCACGTTGTACGACGACCAGCGCTGCTCCCCCTGACCGCGCCCGCGGATCAGGCCGAAGCGTTGGACGGCTTCACGTGCCAGCGTCTGCAGAGCGTCCGGGTCGCCCATGCCGAGCGCGTTGACCAGCGCGTCGCGGAACTCGGCCAGGTCGACCGGGCTGTCCCCCAGGGCACCGCCGCCGGTGGCCTGCTCGTCGTCGGCCTCGGCGGCAGCCGGGTCGGCATCGAGGTCGGTGACGCGGGTGGGGTCCCCGACCAGCGCCGGGAAGTAGAGGTCGAAGACGTGGTCGAACCCGGCCCGGTGCGGCTGCTTCTTCACCAAGGTGGCGGCGTAGGCGGCACGGACGTTCTCCCGGTCCTCGAGGCCGAGGGTCAGGACGGCGTCAGCAGCGTCGAGCCCCTCGGAGAGCGAGACCGGGAGGCCGGCCTTGCGCAGCGCCTCCAGGAACGCGATGTGCCGGTCGAGGAAGGCCATGGCAGAACCCGCCTCAGGCCTGGCGGAGCTTCAGCTCGCGGACAGCGCGCTCGATGTCGCTGCTGTGCTTGAGGACCACCCCGAGGGTGGCGTCGATGGTGGCCGGGTCCAGCGTCCCGGTGCCGAGGGCCACCAGGGTCCGGGCCCAGTCGACCGACTCCGCGATCGAGGGTGCCTTGCGCAGCTCGAGCGCACGCAGGCGGGTGACCACGTCCACGATCTCGCGGGCGAGCTTGTCCTCGACCCCCGGGACCTGGCCGACCAGGATCGCGTGCTCGCGCTCGGCGTCCGGGTAGTCGATGTGCAGGTAGAGACAGCGGCGGCGGACGGCCTCGGACAGCTCGCGGGTCGCGTTCGAGGTGAGCAGCACCAGCGGCCGGCGGACGGCGCTGATGGTGCCGAGCTCGGGGATGGTCACCTGGAAGTCGCTGAGCACCTCGAGCAGCAGGCCCTCCACCTCGACGTCGGTCTTGTCGACCTCGTCGATGAGCAGGACCGTGGACGTCTCCCTGCGAATCGCGGTCAGCAGCGGCCGCGAGAGCAGGAACTCCTCGGTGAAGATGTCGTCGTGGGTCTCGGACCAGCTCTGGCCATCACCCTGGGACGCCTGGATCCGCAGCAGCTGCTTCTTGTAGTTCCACTCGTACAGCGTCCGGGCCTCGTCCAGACCTTCGTAGCACTGCAGCCGGATCAGCTCCGAGCCGGTGGCCCGGGCGATCGCCTTCGCCAGCTCGGTCTTGCCGACACCAGCAGGCCCCTCCACCAGCAGCGGCTTCTCGAGCGCGCCGGCGAGGTAGGTGGTCGTGGCGGTCGCAGGGTCAGCGAGGTAGCCCGCTGCCGCGAGCTGCTTTTCGGCGTCAGCCGCAGAGTCGAACCAGGTCACCAGGACATCATGCCTGGTTTCGGGACGCTCGTTCCGCGCGCCTCAACCACCGGGATCTCTCAGCCGGCGTCCTCGGCCTCGGACGGCAGGCCCATGGCCAGGTAGGCGGCCAAGAGGTCCTCGATCGTGCGCTCCATGGACTCGGAGAACGTACCCACCACGGCACTGGTGGCCAGCTCGCGGAACCGGGTCAGGGTGGCTACCAGCTCGCCGACCTCGGCCCCGCTGGGCACGGCGTCACGCCCACCCGCCGGGGTCAGGAACCGGTCGCCGACCTGGTTGAGACCCTCGTTGACCAGGGCACGGGTGACCTCGTCGACGGCCATCGAGACCTCGCTGTGCAGCTTGACCAGCGCTTCAGCCGGCATCCCGAAGCCACGCATCTCGCTGAACGCACGCAGCAGGTCCGGGCGGCGTACCAGCGCCTTGGCTCCCTTGATCTCGACCAGCCCGACGTCGATGTACCGCTGCAGTGCGTCCTTGTCGACGGCCAGCGCGCGGACCTCGGCCAGCGTCATGGTCGCCGGCGGGTCCTCGAGCCGGGGCGGCACCAGCGCCTTCTCCAGCCCGAGCACGTCGGCCAGGTCGTGGCCGCTCTCCCAGGCGTGCAGCATCTCGGTGATGTGACCGCTGGTGTAGCCCCGCTCGAGCATCGAGCTGATGATCTTGAGCCGGGACAGGTGCGAGTCGTCGAAGATCGCCACCCTCCCCTCGCGCCGCGGTGGATGCAGCAGCCCCCGCTCCTGGTAGGCGCGGATGTTGCGCACCGTCACGTTGCTCGCCCGGGCGAGGTCATCGATCCGGTAGCTCTCGCCCACCGGGGGCTGGTCCCGCACCCGACCCAGCGAGAGCAGCTGCCGCACCGCAGCATCGACCGTCCCCCGCGGGTCCCGGGCCAGCTGACGCTGGCCCCGGCGCAGGGACTCCAGCACGGACTCGACCGCGCGGATGTTCAGAGCTGGGGCGGCCATGCTCAGCCAGCCACCGTCCGGGTGTCGTCGGCAGGGATGTTCCACAGCCGCTTCGCCGCGTTCGAGGCGACGTCGTAGTCGTCGATCCGGAAGTCCTGCATCTGACGAAGATACTGCGTGGCGAACCCGGGATACATCGAGGCGTTGAATCCGTCCGCCGTCAGGTACCAGCTGCTGCACCCGGTCATCCACGTCGTGCTCTGCAGCCGCTTCTGCATGGTGACGTTGTAGTCGTCCTGGACGTCCTTGCGGACGTCGAGCCAGCGCAGGTCCTGCTCGACGAGTGCCCGGATCCCGGAGACGGCGTACTCGATCTGACCCTGGGCGTAGACCAGCAGCGAGTTGTGCCCCGGACCCGAGTTGGGGCCGCAGGTGAAGAAGAGGTTCGGATAGCCGTGCGCGCTGGCGCTCTTGTACGCCTGCGGGTGACCCGACCAGTCGTCGCTCAGCAGCTGTCCGTCGATGCCGGTGATCGGGTACGGCGGGCCTTCCAGGTGGACGTCGTACCCGGTGGCGAAGACGATCGCGTCGAGCTCGTGCTGGAGGCCGTCACTGGTCTGGATGCCGTCGGGGGTGATCGTGGCGATCGGCCAGGTGATGAGCTTGCAGTTGTCGGCCTGCAGCGCCGGGTAGTAGTCGCTGGACATCAGCATCCGCTTGCAGCCGGCCCGGAAGTCCGGGGTGAGCTGCCGCCGGAGCCACTTGTCCTTGACCGTCATCCGCAGGTGCAGCTTGCCGGCCTGCTGGATCAGGGTGGTGATCGGCGTGTTCCACACCAGGCCGGTCGCAGCCACCTCGTGACCCAGGAAGAGCGCTGTCCGCGCTGCCTGTTGCACGACCGGAAGCTTCTCGAAGACCCGCTGGACGGCCGCCGGCGTCGAGCTGTCCAACCGCGGCATCACCCAGCCCGGGGTCCGCTGGAAGACCTTCACCGATCCAGCCACCTTCACCAGCTCGGGGATGATCTGGATCGCGCTGGCACCGGTCCCGATCACGGCGACGTTCTTGCCGGTGAAGTCGAAGTCGTGGTCCCAACGGGCGCTGAGGACCTTGACCCCCTGGTAGTCGTCGATCCCCCGGATCTTCGGCAGGCTCGCGTCCGAGAGCGGGCCCGAGGCGATCACCACCGAGCGGGCGTAGAACTTCGTCCTGCCGGCAGTGACCTCCCAGCGCGCTTCGCGCTTGTCGAACGCCAGTGCCGTGACCTCGGTGTTGAACCGGATGTCCTTGGTCAGGTCGAAGCGTTCGGCGAGCTCCTCGATGTGCGCGCAGATCTCGGCGCTGGGCGAGTAGGTCCGCGACCAGTTCGGGTTCTTGGCGAACGAGAACGAGTACAGCTGCGAGGGGATGTCGCAGGCCGCGCCCGGGTAGGTGGCATCGCGCCAGGTGCCGCCGACGCGGTCAGCGCGCTCCAGGATGACGAGGTCCTCGATCCCCGCCTCGCGCAGCTTGATCGCGGTACCCAGGCCGGTGAACCCGGCCCCGATCACCAGCGTGGTGTGCACCGTGACCGGCTTCTTGGCCCGCGACGCGCGCTTCTTGGGGGCGATGTCGGTGACGGTCATGCCGCGTTCATCCCCTTCTTGACGCCCTTGGTCACCGGCTCGTAGGTGAGCTCCTTGAACCAGGTCGGGATCGGCCGGAAGAGGGCCCTGGGGTAGTACTCCGAGAGCGTCACCATCGAGTTGGCGAGCAGGTGGTACGGGTGCTTGGGGTCGACGACCATCTTCGAGTGCACCCGGAGCACCTGGAAGAGCGGCACCCGGTGGGTGTACTCGCCGCGGCGCCCGAGCTTCTCGAACCGCTCCATCGCCCGGTACAGCTTCTCCGGCTGCAGGCCCATGTCGACCAGGTTGTTGCGCATCCGGTTGAGCAGCGGCACGTACATCAGCATGCCGATGATCAGCCCCGGGGAGGCGACGTTGGAGACGAAGTCGATGGCGAGCTTGCGGGCCTTCGCGTGACCGATCATGTCGAGGACGGCGAAGTCGACAGCGATGTGCCGGGACTCGTCGTTGTTGATCTTCTCGAAGACCTGGTGGCAGACCGGGTCGTGGACCTCTTCGAGGAGGAACTTGAGCAGCGCGCCGTCCAGGGCCACCTCGAGCATCGGGATCACGGTGCCGAGCACCGACAACGGCATGTCGTCGGCGTAGGTGTCGAGCCACTCGATCGCCATCCGGATGTTCACGCTGGGCTCCGGGATCTCGCCGTCCTCGAGCATCCCCCAGCGCTTCAGCAGTGCGAGCTCAGCGTTCGCGTGCCGCTGCTCCTCGGCGTGGAAGTAGCGGTAGATCTCCGCGATGGTGTCGTTCGGCGCCTTCTTGGCCATGGCCGCGAAACCGCGGGCACCGACGTTCTCGATCCAGCAGAGGTCGGCCATGAAGGCCTTCAGCTTGGGCTTGAAGTCCTCCGGGATCTTCTCCACCCCGGGGGCGTCCCAGTCGATGTCGGCCAGCGCCCACTGCCGGTCCTTGATCTTCTGCAGCATGTCTTCCATGTTCATCGAAGGCTGAGCCGTCGAAGGCTGAGCCTGGGTGCTGGTCGCCATGTCAGTTCTCCTTGTCGGAGGTCGCGGGGTCCGCGACCGGGTGAGGGTGGACGGAGGTCTCGGGGAGAGAGTCGTCGCCGCCCAGCGGCCCGTACCGCTCCAGCAGGCCGACCACCCGGGTGTAGGTGTGCGGGATCGTGCGCTTGATCTGCCAGCCGACCTTGGCGTCGATCTGCGGCATCACGTAGAGACCGCCGCGGTCGTGGGTGTCCAGACAGATCCGGGCGACCTTGTCGGCCGACATCCCGAACTGCATCAGCCGGCTCGCTGCCGCCGAGGCCTTCGCGTTGATCCGGCCGGAGGTCACGATGTTGGTCTTCACGAAGGTCGGGCAGAGCACGCTGACCTTCACGCCGGTGCCGACCATCTCGGCGGCCAGGGTCTCCGACAGCGAGAGCACACCGGCCTTGCTGACGTTGTACGCCGCCATCCGCGGAGCAGCGCCGAAGCTCGCCGCCGAGGCGACGTTGATGATCCCGACGCTCTCCCCGGCCGCGGCAGCGTCGCGCAGCATGGGGGCGAACACGTGGCAGCCGTTGATCGGACCCCAGAGGTTGATCCCCAGGGTCCACTGCCAGTCCTCCATCGGAGCGTCGCCGACGACGTTGCCCCCGGCGCCGACGCCAGCGTTGTTGATCACCAGGGTCGGCACGCCCTCGAACCAGCGGCAGGCCTCGGCGGCGAGGTCCTGCACGCTGTCGAGCCGGGAGACGTCGCAGTGGACCGCGATCGCCGTGCCACCGTTGTCCTCGATGACGGTCACGGTGCGCTGGGCGCCCACCATGTCGATGTCGCTGACGACCACCTGGCCACCGCGACGGGCCAGCTCGATCGCGAAGGCCTGACCGATGCCGCTGGCGGCGCCGGTGACGATCGCGCGGGCGTTCTTGCTGACCTTGCTCGTCATGCGGTGGCCTCCTTGGCCTCGGCTGCTGCCGTGCTCGCCTGGAGCGCGGACACCAGGAACTTCGCTGCCCGGCGCAGGGCCTGGTCGGCTTCGGGAACCATCCGGTTGGCTGCTTGGAAGACGTGCATCTGCCCGGGCCAGATCTCCAGGGCGACGTCAGTGCCGGATGCCTCGAGCATGTCGGCGATGTGGTGCGCGTCGGCGGCGAGGAACTCGGCCCCGCCGGCCTGGATCAGGGTCGGCGGCAGCACCTCGCCGGGCTCGAGCACGTGGGTCAGGCGCGGGTGCAGCGGGTCGGTGTCGAGGAGGTAGTGCGCGAAGAGCTTGCGCACGCCGGCAGCGGAGAGCATCGGGTCCGGGAGCGCCTTCTCCCGCTCGGTGATCAAGCTGCAGGTGACGTCGGCGAGCGGGGAGAACATCACCAGGCCGGCGGGGAGGTCGCGTCCCTCGCGGAGCAACCGGACCGCCAGGTCCAGGGTCAGGTGCCCACCGGCCGAGTCGCCCGCGACGACGATCTGGTCTGCGGTCCACCCTTGGGCGAGCAGCCAGTCGTAGGCCCGCTCGATGTCGTCGGGGGCGGCCGGGAACGGGTGCTCGGGAGCCAGGCGGTACTCCGCGGAGAACACGGTGACCCGCGTCTCCTTGGCCAGCCGGCTGACCAGGGGACGGTGGGTCTTGGTCGAGCAGAGGTTGTAGCCGGAGCCGTGGATGTATAAGACCACCATCCCGGGGCGCGGGGTGGTGGGGCGGACCCACTCGCCCTTGACGCGGCCGAAGCGCTCGGTGGTCGAGTCCACCGGCGTCACCTCGACACCGAGAGGGCTGGTCCCGGCCCCGGCCATCATCCCCGCGAGCAGTCGGCGGGTGACCTTCACGCCGAGGACTCCGTCGGGAACGACGTGCTCCAGCGGACGGAGGGTCCGACGGGTGGCCCAGAGCGCGAAACGAGCCCGGCTGGACGGCGGGTGCGGCGTGAACCGCGGCATCATCGTTGACTTCACATTTTGATGACACCACTAACTGTGCCATTGGTCAATGGTCAGATTGGAAGTGTCGCGACCAAACTCGTCGCGACGTCGCCGAGCTCTCCGGCTGCGGCGGCGTCACGGACGTTCTGCTGGTTCGCCGACGAGAGCCGGTCGAAGCGCGCGAACAACCGTTCCTGGGCCGTGCTGCTGAGCCGCTCGAATGCGATCTTCGCCGGTTCCCAGTCGGCCGACCCGGCGATCTCGGCGAAGAGCCCGTCCAAGGTCTCGTCGGGAAGCGTGTCCACGACCTCGTCGATCTGCGGGCTCCACTCCAGGAGTGGGACCACCGCGAGCAGGTCGTGGCTGCTGGCCACCCCCAGTGCGGCGTGCAGCATCTCCGGGGTGACGACGCCGACGAAGGCCGCCATGCCGGCGTACTCCTGGCGGTCGAAGAGAGCCCGCGCGATCCCGGCCACGGTGTCGACGGGGACGGCGGCAACGATCGGGCCCATCCGCGACGGATCGAGCGCCAGCGCCAGGTCGGCGAGCTCCTCGGCGGTCAGGGACCCGGCGATGTCGACCACCTGCGAGTGCGGGAGGTCGGCGATGACCCGGTCCAGGTTGTCGTTCCACTCCAGCAGCGGTACGACGGCCAGCAGGTCGTGGGGGGTGGCGACCTTCAGGGCGGCGAAGAGAGCCTCGACGGTCACGGTCCCGACGAACTCGGCCATCGTCGCGTACTCCTGGCGGCCGAAGAGCTCCTTGGCCACCTTCCCGATCGGCTCGGGCGGCAGCTTCTGGACGACCGGCCTGGACTTGACCGGGTCCAGGGCCAGCGCGATCTCGGCGAGGTAGGAGATCGAGACCCGGCCGATCAGGTCACGGGCCTTGGCCGGGTCGAGCATCTCCGAGACCCGGGCCGCCATCACCGGCGGCAGGAACTTCTCCGCCAGGACCCCGGCCAGCGGACCGGGGATCGTCTTGGAGAGTCCCGCCACCCGGGCGAACCGGTGCTGACCCTCGGCGAACAGGGTCCGGCTGATCTGGTCGTGCAGGATCCGCAGGTCGGCATCAGCGACGCTACCGAGACCCTGGATCTCCGCGGGATCGAGGTGCAGCAACCGAGCGATCCGGCCGATCTGCGGACTGGTCGCGTGCACCGGGCCCTTCTTCACGACAGCACCGCCTTCACGACAGCGCCTTCTTGACGATCCCGCGCACCGCGAACGGCACCCCGGCGATCGCGGTCGCGACCGAGGCCTCCATCTCGGCGTGCTGACGCTTCCTGGCGACCGTGATCTGCTCGGTCAGGCGGGCCAGGGTCTCGACCGGCAACGCCCTGACCGAGGCCGGCGGTTCCTCTCCCAGGACGGCGGCGAGGTCGGCTGCTTGGTTCACGAATTTCCCTTCACGATGCCATTGGCTGATGGCAGCGTCGCGGCAATTCGCCGGTACGTCAAGGAGACCCGCAGAACGCCGTACGCCCGGAAGGTGTGGCGACTTCCGGGCGTACGGCACCGGGCTCCGGGGGCACCTAGTCGATCGGCCTCAGCTCGTCGGCGTACGAGAGCGAGAGCCGTCGTAGGACGCCGTCGTCGTTGACGGCGTACTGGCCCATCCGCCACAACGGCGGCGAGTAGGCGTGCACCGAGACCGAGCCGTGCACGGCATCACTGAGCCGGTGGATGTGGTCGGCATCGAAGGAGAACACCTCGCCTCGGGCGATCCGGCGCTCACGAGCCCCGTGCATCAGCGTCAGGTTGCTCTCGACGAGCTCGCCGGAGACCACCGCGACCGCCCCGGAGGAGACGTCGTGGTCGTGCCAGCCGGTGTCGTTCTCCGGCGTCCAGCAGAGCAGCCAGACGTCGACGTGGGAGTCCCGGTGCAGGGAGACGTAGACGCGTTCGTCGGAGTCGAACGCGACCAGGTGCCCCCAGGAGCTCGGGTCCGCGGCGATGGCGGCGACCAGCTCCTCGAGCTCGGGGCGGGTGAGGTCGCGACCGGGCAGGGCCGGCCGCAGCGTCGTGGGCTCCACGGTCGCGGTCATCGCACGGCCCCCATCAGCTCGCCACTGCCCAGGTGACGTCCTCGACCGGGGTCGGCGTGATCAGCCGCCCGGGGTTGCGGACCCGCAGGGCGTACGTCGAGGCGTTGCCCAGGAAGTCCCGGATCGGCTCGGCGTAGGGCCGGTCGCTGCCGAGCACCAGGGCATCGATCCCCAGCACGCGCACCAGCGCGTCCAGGGCCCGGGCGCCGTAGCTCGAGGTGTCGACGAAGACACCTGGGTCCACCGGGGAATCGTCACCCCCGCGGGCGATCTGACGTTCCTGGTGCAGCGGCGCGAGACCCGCGGCCGCAGCGAAGACGACCTTCAGGTCCCCGAAGTGGGTCCGGCCACCGAAGGCCTGCCACCCCCACCAGGCGGCCTGCATCTGCGCGACGTAGCCGACGGTCGGGTGCCACCAGCCTGGGACCGGCTGCTGCTGCGGGCGGTGGTGCTCGGCCCCCGGATGGATGAAGACCGCCTTGCCGGCAACCTCGGCCGCGAGCAGGAGCCCCGCGGCACGTTCCCAGGCCGCCGGGGTCGAGACGGCCGTGGCCGGGAGCTGGAGACCGACGAACCGCTCGTCGGCGAGCAGCGTGTGCAGGCCGGCGAGGTCCGGGTCGGTCGCGGGCACCGAGGCCCAGGCACGGAAGTGGTCCGGGAGCTCGGTGACGCCGCGGTGGTAGGCGTCGATCAGCAGACCGGCCTGAGGACGCGGCAGGTCCTCGATCCCCAGCGGGGCAGAGAGGCTGAGGCACGCCGTGCCGACCTCCGATTCGTGATCGGCAGCAATCCGCTGCTCGACGTCATGTGCTCCAGGGTCGATCTCGTAGGGCGCCTCACCGGCGGTGAAGAGCGTCCACCCACGCAGGTAGGGGACCTGGGTGCGGGCGCGCAGGCGGTCCACGAACTCCGGGGTCCAGAGGTGTTGGTGGATGTCGATCGCCGGGTGGGCGACGCGGTTCTCGGTACGGGGCATCTGACTCAGCCTCCTTTCTATCTGTAGTAAGTGACTAGACTTTATCATGAACCTGGTCGCGGAGAACCCTCGCGCGTCCTAGGCTCCTCGTCATGTCGGATCCCGCGAGCACGAGTGCGGACACCTGGGCGGACCGCGCGGGCGACCGCTCCTTCGAGATGATCTGGGCGTTCTGGGGCGCGCTCGGCTGGGCACTGATCGGCGCCGTCGTGGGCGCGATCATCGGCGCCCTCCCGACCGGCCTGCCGTTCACCACCTGGCTGGTCGGTTGCGCCGGCATCGGGTTCCTGGGCTGGTACGCCGTCGCCCTGCTGCTGGGCGTGGCCGCGATGGCCGGGTGGGCCTGGGAGCTGGCCCTCGTCCTGGCGAGGTGGGTCCGCCGCCGCGCACGGCACACCTGATCACCCGCGGCCCGGGAGAACCCAGGACCGAGCGGCCCGGCTCCGAGGACCATCGGCCCTCTCCTGCCACCGGCCCGAAACCTACGGTGGACTCCATGGACACCTGGGACTCGCCGTGCCTGGCTGGCCTGGGCGTGAACCCGGCCGCGGTCGCTGCCGAGGCCCTCTCGCTCCTGCAGCTTCCCGACAGCATCGAGCTGTCCGCGCTCTCCGAGGACGGCATCAAGACGCTGGATGCTGCCCTGGCCGTCGACCAGCCCGCGATCCTCGCCGACTTCCTCAGCTACGCGGCCTCGCGCCTGAGCGTCCTCTCCGGCGGGACAGCCGACGCCCCGGCAGCGGTGACGACGTTCCGCGACCTGCTCGGCCGCAGGCTGACGCCACCCGACGCCGACCGGGTCGACGCGTTCATCGAGCACGCGCTGACGCTGACCACCTGGGCCGCTCCGGCCGAGCCGGACCAGGAGCGTTTCGGCCCCCTGGCCCGGGGCTACCTGACCCTCGTCCTCCAGGGTCGCCGTGACGATGCCCGCGCCTTCGTGCAGGACGCCTTGAGACGCGGGACCAGCATCCGCTCCATCCTCCTGGACGTGCTCGAGGCGGCCCAGCGCGAGATCGGGCGCCGCTGGCAGATCGGACAGATCAGCGTGGCCCAGGAGCACTACTGCACCGCCGTGACCCAGATGGTGCTCACCGACCTCTACCCGCGTCTGTTCACCGGCACCCCCAGCCCCCACCGGCTGGTGGCTGTCGACGCCCCCGGGAGCCTCCACCAGGTCGGTCTGCGGATGGTGGTGGACCTCCTGGAGTTCGAGGGGTGGGAGACCAGCTACGTGACCTCGACGGACCCCGGGGACATCGTGGACCACGTCGCCCAGCACCAGGCCTCGGTGCTCGCGATCTCGGTCTCGATGCCCGGTCAGATCCCTCACGTCCAGGCGCTGATCGCCGCCATCCGATCCGATCCCCGGGCGCGCGACGTCAAGGTGCTCGTCGGCGGCAGGCCCTTCACCGTCGCCCCCGAGCTCGTCTCGGCCATCGGCGCGGACGACTTCGCCTCCAGCGCCGCGGACGCCGTCACGACCTGCAACCGGCTGGTGCAGGTGACGTCGTGAGTCCGACCGAGAGGGCTCGGGACCACCGCCTCCTCGTCGAGCTGAGCCGGATCAACAACGACTACGGCATCCTGCAGCGCCAGGCGATGCGGGACCTGGCCCGGAGCCGGCACGAGCTGTCGGAGGCGCACCAGGTCCTGGGCGCCGTCGCCCACGACCTCCGCTCACCCCTGCAGGCGGTCATCGGCTTCGCGGAGTTCCTTCTCGAGGAGGACCTGGATCCGGAGCAGCACGAGCTTGCCGAGCGGATCGCCCGCTCGGGCCGGATGATGTCCGAGCTCACCGAGGACCTCCTGATCGCCCTGACGACCCGCGGCGCCCCGCGCGTGACCTCCATCGTCGACCTGGTCGCCCTGGTCAGCGAGGTGGTGTCCCGGTTCAACCTGCTCGCCCGGCGCTCCGGTGCCGAGATCGCCGTCCACCTGACCGCCCCCCAGCAGCTCCTGATCCACGGCGATGCGACCCGACTGAGCCGCGTGGTGGAGAACCTCGTCACCAACGCCACGAAGTTCTCGAGCTCGGGAGGCACGGTGGAGGTGACCGTCACGGTCGACGGTCACGAGGCCGAGCTGACCGTCACCGACCAGGGTCCCGGCATCGACCCGGCCGAGCACCGGGCCATCTTCGAACCGTTCCACCGGGCGGCCGGCTCAGCGGCCGTTCCCGGGGTCGGTCTCGGCCTGCCCATCGTGACGCAGATCGTCGACCAGCACCGCGGACGCGTGACCGTGAAGTCCCGACCGGGCGAGGGAGCCAGCTTCGTGGTGCGACTTCCGTTGCGGCAGTCGGAGCACGACTAGCGGCTTCTCGCCGAGCTGAAGCAGCGACGTCGCGCGCCAGCGGTCCTGGCGACACCGGGCAGCGGCACCGAGCACAGCAGGTCCGGTAGCTGGAGCGGGCGCACGGCAGGTCAGGCGGACGCCCGGGATCCTGATTCCTCCAGGAGTCTCACGACCGTGTCGATGAAGGCCCGGAGCTCGAAGGGTTTGGTCAGGACGACGTTGGCTCCTGCGGCGAGGCCGACCTCACGGTCTGCGCTCTCCGAACGCGCCGTGACCAGCAGAACCGGAACACTCGCCAGCTCCTCGTCGGAGCGGAGGTCCCGGCAGACCTCGATGCCGGTCTTCCCCGGCATCATCCAGTCGAGGACCACCAGGTCGGGGTTGCAGCCTCGGATCAGCTCGAGTCCAGCGATGCCGTCGGCAGACTGATGGACCTGGAGGCCTGATGCCCGCAGGCGAATGGCCATCAGTTCCCTGAGGTCGTGGTCGTCATCGACCACCGCGACTACCGCCATGGGTCCCCCCTCCCGGGGCTGACGCGGCCCTGGAGAAGCGGACCGGCACCCTCGGTCTTTGCCGGCGCCGAGGTGGCGCCTGCTTCCACCGTAGGGAAGGGCGGTGGCTCTTTTCCCGGGGAAGATCGGCAAGGAACGGTCAAGATTTCGTCAAGCCCGGCCCCGGGGTCGGCAGGTGGCCGAGGCCGACCGTGTCCGACTCGGCCACCTCGTGCCGGTGCAGGCGGTAGCCAAAGCCGCGGACGGTGACGATCTCGATGTCGGACCTGGTCGGGCGGAGCTTCCGCCTGAGGTTGGCGACGTGGACGTCGACGAGGTGGTGGTCGCTCCAGCTGGACGCCCAGACCTGGTCCAGGAGCTGTTGGCGGGTGATCAGCTGCTCGGGGCGACCGGCGAGAGCGGCCAGCAGGTCGTACTCGACCCGGGTCAGCGCCAGCTCGGTGCCGTTGAGGTGCGCGGTCCGTTCGCTGGTGCGCATCACCAGTTGACCGTGGTCGTGGTGGTCCTCGGTGGGGTCGTCGGGGAGCTCCCGAACCCGGGGGCGGCGCAGGAGCGCCTTGACGCGGGCAGTGAGCTCCCGGCTCGAGAACGGCTTGGTCATGTAGTCGTCCGCGCCGCTCTCGAGGCCGAGGAGAACCTGGTCCTGCTCGCTGCGGGCGGTCAGGATGATGATGTACGCATCGGTCACGTTGCGCAGTCCACGGCAGAGAATGATCCCGTCCGTGTCGGGCAGGTTCAGGTCCAGGGTGATGACGTCGGGGTTGACCGTGCCGGCGGCCTCGAGGGCCGCGACCCCGGTCGCGGCGGTGTGCACCTGGAACCCGGCGCCTGCCAGGACCGAGCTCATCAGGTTTCGCAGGTCGGGGTCGTCCTCGACCACCAGGGCCGTCGCTGACGCATTCATACGGCTGACCCGACGAGCTGTTTCCCTGCTTGCGGCAGGGTCACCGAGAACACCAGGCCGTGCGGCTCGTTGCGCCGCGCGGTCAACCTGCCGCCGTGCGCCTCGACCAGCGACTTCGTGACCGCCAGTCCGAGCCCGGTGCCGGGGATACCCGCGTCCCGGGCACTGGAGGCGCGGAACATCCGCTCGAACAGCCGGGGGAGCTCCTCGGCACCGACCCCGATACCGTCGTCGGCAATTTCGAACAGGACCGCGTCCCCGGCCAGGCTGACCGTGAGGTCCACGTGACCTCCGGTCGGGGTGTACTTCAACGCGTTGGACAACAGGTTGTCGAAGACCTGCTGCAGGCGTGGACCGTCCGCGAGGACGAAGGTGTCGACGGCGTCCAAGGTCAGGCCGACTCCGGCCAGGTCGGCCGCGTGCTGGTGCTCCTCGATGAGGTCGGTGGCGAATGCTCCCGTCGGGACGGCCTCGATGTTGAGGTCCATCGAGCCGGAGTCGATCTTGGCGAGGTCGAAGACCCTTTCGACCAGGTCACTGAGCTGCCGCGCCCGCCGAGCGATGACCGCGGCGCTCTCGGACCGCGCGGCATCGGTTGCGTCGGGGTCGATCAGCATCTCGCAGTAGCCGAGGATGACTGCTACCGGGGTGCGGAGCTCGTGACCGGCGACCGCGATGAACTCGTCCCGCAGATGGTTCAGCTCGGAGAGCTTCTGGACCTGCTTCTGCTCCTGCTCGAGGAGGAGGTCACGACGCACGGCCAACGTGTGCTGGTCGGTGCAGTCGGTGATGATCCCGTCGTAGAAGGACCGGTCCCCCTCCTGCCGGGGGATGCCCTGGATGCGCACCCACTTCTCGACGCCGCCGACCGTGAGCCGCAGCTCGGCCTCGGCTGATCGACCTGCACGGACGCTCCGACGGAACTCGAGCGCGGAGTCACGCTGGTCCTCGTCGACCAGGCGGGCCAGCGCCCCGGTCGCGGTCTCCCCGTCGCGGAGGTCGTCACCCAGGACGCGTTCGGCATTCGGGCTGGCATAGACCGGGACAGGCGTCCCGGTCGTCGTCTCCACCGTCCACACCACCGACTCCGTGCTGGAGATCGCCCGGTCGAACCGGGTCCGTTGGGCGGCCAGGTCCTCGGCCAGACGCTCCGCGCGCGCCCACGCCTCGTCGCGACCCAGCGCGAGCGACTGGTTCAACGCCCGCAGCTGTTCCTCGGCCTGGTCACGGGCCTCGGCGGCGACATCGAGGCGTGCTGCTGCGAACGCCGTCGAGCCGACCGAGATCAGGATCCCGACCATCACCATCACGGCGATGCCGAAGTGCTCGCCGAAGGCACCCGCGTCACCCAGCCTCATCCGCACCAGGCCCAGCGTGACCAAGCCGATGACGATGAACGGCGTCGTCTGCCGGACCATCGCAGCCCCGGGTCCCCGTCCCCGCGCCGTCCACGGCAGGAGACCTCCCGGGACCAGGGCGCCCACCGCGACGGTCATCAGCAGCAACGCGGCGGCGGTGTGCACCGCGACGCTGGTCAGACTTGCCACCCGGTACAGCTGCTCGACGTCGAACAGGTACCCCAGCAGCGCCGTCATCGAGATCATCAGCGGGACCAGCAGCAGGCCCTGCCCCGCCCGAGGACGAGGAGATCGGACCAGCGCCAGCGCGAGCGCGAGCGCGAGCAGCCCGATCGCGGTCACCGGAGCCATCCGTCCAGGCACGGCGCCGACGGTCACGGTGTCCGCGAGCAGTACCTCGTCGACTCCCAGCGACACTCCTGCCGCTATCTCGACCAGCGTCAGGGTCGTCACCACGACGGTAGCGGTCAGCGGGACCCAAAGCGCCGGCGAGCTTCCCGCCAGAACCGCCGCCGACAGGCAGGCCAGGCAGACGGCGGTGTTGAACTTCATCGTGTTGTAGCCCGGGACGACCGAGGTCAGGGTCCGCACGTCGAGCAACCAGCCGACCATCACGGCGCACGCCAAGCCGAGGACCAGCCAGGCCAGTGCTCGGCTCCAGTCCTCCAGGGTTGCGGCGTTCTCAGCGGGGCCGCCCCCACCCTCGACGGGGACCACACGTTCACCGTAGACCGCTCGGGACCGGTCGCGGGTGGAATCGGACAACAGGGGCGAAAGGTCCTCCTTGGTCGCGCGCGTCGGGGTACGACGTTGCTCCGCGATCGAGGCCCTGGAGCGGACGGCCTGCCCACTGCGGTCCGCCGAGGTGCAGGACGAACAGCCCCGAGAGACCAAGACCCGGACCCACTGGGTGGGTCCGGGTCTTGCTGATGTCGCGAGACATCACCTGGCGGTGGCGGCGGGATTTGAACCCGCGGTGGGATCACTCCCACAAACGCTTTCGAGGCGTTCTCCTTAGGCCGCTCGGACACGCCACCGCGGAAGAGGTTACCGGAGTCCGGCGGTCTGCCCGTAATCGGGCTGAGTGGCCGGTTGCGCCGCGGACACGCAGTGGCCGGTCTGCGTCGACGTCACCGGGTTTCGAGGCCAGTGCAAGAGCGCCGGCACCTCGACCAGCAGGGCAGTTGCAACGTGGATGCAACGTCGGCGCGAGGACTCTCGACGAACTACCGGACCTCCGACCCTGGTGGACTCACCGATGACCCTGTCTACTGACGACATGACCCCTCGCGCCATGCGCGCAGAAGTAGCGGACTCGTGGCACCTGTCCGCGGCTGCTGGCGTGTCCGCGGACAAGGTCGAAGCTCCGATCACCCTCGGGGAGGCCGACCTGCGCGACCACAGGGCCGCGCACCCGCTGGCCCAGGTCTTCCCGCTCCTGGACGACGTCCTGGGCCAGGCCGCCCGCGACTGCGACGCAATCATGGCGGTCTCGGACGCCGAGGGTCAGCTGCTCTGGGTGTGCGGGACGCCGATGGCGCTGCGCCGGGCCGAGAAGATCGGTTTCGTCGAGGGCAGCAACTGGGACGAGCGACTGGCCGGTACCAACGCGCCCGGGCTCGCCCTGCGGCTGGACCGCCCCGCGCAGGTACGCCGCGCCGAGCACTTCCGGCACTCGGTCCAGCAGTGGAGCTGTGCTGCCACCCCGATCCACGACCCGAGCTCGACCAGCCTGCTGGGTGTCCTGGACATCACCGGCAACGACGACATCGCTGTCCCCCAGACGATGGCGATGGTCCGCGCCGCTGCCCGGATGGCCGAGGCCGAGCTCGCCCGCGAGAAGCTCACCCGGGCGTCGTACGCCGAGACCGCACCGGGATCGATGCACCTGGTGATCGAGTCGCTGGGACGCAACGACTCGCTGCTGACCGTCGACGACGGCCGCGGCCACCGCCACGAGCTCCGGCTCTCTCCCCGGCACAGCGAGATCCTGCTGCTGCTGGCCTCCGCACCACGCGGTCTGTCGGGCGACGAGCTGGCGGTGCTCGTCTACGAGGACGACGGCGCCTCGTCGACGTTGCGTGCCGAGCTCAACCGGTTGCGCAGCCTGCTCGGCGACGACGTCCTGGACTCCCGGCCCTACCGGCTGGCGGGTTCGGTCACGGCCGACTGGCTCGCGCTGGAGGCCCAGCTGGCTGCCGGCGACCTGCGCTCGGCGATGCGCGGCTACCGCGGCCCGATCCTGCCGCGCTCGACCGCCCCCGGCGTGATCAGGCTGCGCGAGCAGCTGCACATGAGCCTGCGTGAAGCGGTGCGGCGCAGCGGCCAGGCCGACCTGATGTCGACCTGGACCCGGTCAGCCTGGGGCAGTGACGACTACGAGATCTGGCAGGCGCAGCGCGCGGCCGTGGGCCCGAGCTCGCCGATGCTGGCGCTGATCGACAGCCAGCTCGGACGTCTCGACCGCGAGCTCGGCTGAACCTAGGCTGACCCGATGGCCATCGCCCGCTTCCCCAGCGTCGTCATCGACTGCCCGGACCCCGCCGTGCTCGCCCGGTTCTACGGCGCCCTGCTCGACTGGGAGGTCGAGGCGAACGACGACTGGTACGACGTCCGCGGCGCGGGCCAGTGCCTCTCCTTCCAGCAGGTCGACCCTTACGTCCCGCCGACGTGGCCCGGCCAGGACCACCCCCAGCAGATGCACCTCGACCTGGTGGTCGAGGACCTCGATGCGGCCGAGGCCGAAGCGGTCGCACTCGGCGCCCGACTGCACGAGCACCAGCCCGGAACCACCTTCCGGGTGCTGCTGGACCCCGCCGGGCACCCGCTCTGCCTCTGCCTGAGCTGAGGTCCGCCCGGCGGGGAAGGACGCGCAACGTAGGCGCAACGTACGGCTTCCTAACGTGTGAGCACGGTCACTTTCCCCCTCACTGGTTTGGAGTCAACGATGACTATCTACGCACCTCCCGGCACAGCCGACTCGCTCGTCGCGGTCAAGCCCCGGTACGACCACTACATCGGCGGCGACTGGGTCGCCCCGGCGACCGGCAACTACTTCGAGGACATCTCACCGGTCAACGGCCGGGCGTTCACCGAGATCGCCCGCGGCACCGAGGCCGACATCGAGAAGGCCCTCGACGCAGCGCACGCCGCGGCCCCCGCCTGGGGCCGGACGTCGCCGGCCGAGCGCGCCAACATCCTGAACAAGATCGCCGACCGGATCGAGGAAAACCTCGAGATGCTCGCGGTCGTCGAGACCTGGGACAACGGCAAGCCGATCCGTGAGTGCAAGGCGGCCGACCTGCCGCTGGCCGTCGACCACTTCCGCTACTTCGCCGGCGCTATCCGCGCCCAGGAGGGCGGCATCAGCGAGATCGACGCCGAGACCTACGCGTACCACTTCCACGAGCCGCTCGGCGTGGTCGCCCAGATCATCCCGTGGAACTTCCCGATCCTGATGGCCGTCTGGAAGCTGGCCCCGGCGCTGGCCGCCGGCAACGCCGTCGTGATCAAGCCGGCCGAGCAGACCCCGTGGTCGCTGCTGGTGCTCTTCGAGCTGATCGGCGACCTGCTGCCCGCCGGTGTCGTGAACATCGTCAACGGCTTCGGCGTCGAGGCGGGCAAGCCGCTGGCCTCGTCCAGCCGGATCGCCAAGGTCGCCTTCACCGGCGAGACCACCACCGGCCGGCTGATCATGCAGTACGCCAGCCAGAACCTGATCCCGGTCACCCTCGAGCTCGGCGGCAAGAGCCCGAACATCTTCTTCGAGGACGTCGCCGCCAGCAACGACGCGTTCTACGACAAGGCACTCGAAGGCTTCTCCATGTTCGCGCTCAACCAGGGCGAGGTCTGCACCTGTCCCTCGCGGGCGTTGGTCCAGGAGTCGATCTACTCCGACTTCGTGCACGACGCGGTCGTCCGGGTGGAGAAGATCGTGCAGGGCAACCCGCTCGACGACAACACCATGCTCGGCGCCCAGGCCTCCAACGACCAGCTCGAGAAGATCCTGTCCTACTTCGACATCGGTCGCGCCGAGGGCGCCAAGGTCCTCACCGGTGGCGAGCGCCACGTCCTGGACGGGGACCTCGCCGGCGGCTACTACGTGAAGCCGACCATCTTCGAGGGCAACAACTCGATGCGGGTCTTCCAGGAGGAGATCTTCGGACCCGTCGTCGCCCTGACGAGCTTCAGCGACGAGGCCGCTGCCCTGCAGATCGCCAACGACACCCTCTACGGTCTCGGTGCTGGCGTCTGGGCCCGTGACGCGGGCCTGGCGTTCCGGATGGGCCGGGGCATCCAGGCCGGCCGGGTCTGGACGAACTGTTACCACGCCTACCCGGCACACGCCGCGTTCGGCGGCTACAAGCAGTCCGGCATCGGGCGCGAGAACCACAAGATGATGCTCGACCACTACCAGCAGACGAAGAACCTGCTCGTCTCGTACTCGCCGGACAAGCTCGGGTTCTTCTAGACATGACGGACCTGAAGACCGGGCCTGCCCGCGTCGACGTGACCGACCAGGCGGCCGAGCTCCTCCGCCGCCTGGTCGGCCAGTACGGGCCGCTGATGTTCCACCAGTCCGGTGGCTGCTGCGACGGCTCCTCGCCGATGTGCTTCCCGGCCGGTGACTTCATCACCAGCGAGGCGGACGTCCACCTGGCCGAGCTCGACGTGGGCCTGGAGCGGAAGATCCCGTTCTGGATGTCGAAGTCGCAGTTCGCCTACTGGTCGCACACCCACCTGACCGTCGACGTCGTGCCGGGCCGCGGCTCCGGCTTCTCGGTGGAGGCACCCGAGGGGGTCCGCTTCCTGATCCGCTCGCGCCTGTTCAGCGACGAGGAGTCCGAGGCGCTCACGCCCCAGGCGCAGGCCTAGGCCAGGAGGGTCGCCGCCTGGTCGAGCGGAGCGCGGGAGGTCCGGAACTGGTTGATCGGGTGCTCGGTGTCGGCGTACCCGAACGAGATGCCCAGGACGACCTGGCGGTTCTCGGGGATGTCGAAGTGCTCGCGCAGGAACGGGGCGTAGCCGGCGAGGGCGGCCTGCGGGGCGGCGCCGAGCCCGAGGGCCTGGGCACCGAGCAGGAACGTGCTCACCCAGAGACCGCAGTCGACGGCGCCGTACACCCCGAGATCGGCCTCGGTGGTGACGATCGCGACGTGCGGGGCGTCGAAGAGCTCGAAGTTGCGCAGCATCTGCGTCAGCCGCTGCTCGGGGTCGTCCCGGGTGATGCCCACGCTGTCGTAGAGCTGGAAGCCGCACTCCCGCCGACGGGCCTGGTACCTGCCCGTGTACGCCGCCGGGAACTCGAGATCCGGTGCCTGCGGGTGGACCAGGAGGTGCTCGGCGAGCGCGTTGGTGAACCGCGAGGTCTCCTCACCGCTGGTGACGATGACCTGCCACGGCTGGGTGTTGCACCAGGACGGGGTGCGCTGGGCCAGCGTGAGCAGCCGCTCGATGTCGGCGGTCGGCACCGGCTCGGGCAGGAACTGCCGGCAGGTCCACCGTTCGTCCAGGATCTCGGACAGGACGTCGAACCTGGAGTCGGGCTGAGCGGTCATGGGTTCTCCTACGCTGGTCTCATTTTGAGACCTGAAGGCTAACCGAGTCGGTCTCAAAATGGAACCGAAAGGGTAGGATCTCGCCATGCGCTACGAGGAGCACGCCGACGAGTTCTGCTCGATCACGCGACCCCTCGTCGTGCTCGGAGACCGCTGGACGCTGCTGATCCTGAAGCACTCCTTCGCCGGGGTCCGCCGGTTCAACGCGTTCGCCAGCTCTCTGGGAATCTCCCGCAGCCGCCTCCAGAACCGGCTCGACCGGCTCGTCGAGCACGGGATCCTGGTGAAGCAGAAGGCGGACCAGGGCGCGCACGAGGAGTACCGCCTCACCGAGAAGGGCCTGGACATCTACCCCGTCCTGATGGCCCTGCGGGACTGGGGCGACACCTACATGGCGCCGGACGGCCCGCCCGTCCACTACCGCCACCACGACTGCACCGGCGAGGCGCACGTCCGGCTGGAGTGCGACCACTGCCGGCAGCCGATGACCGCGCGCGACGTGACACCGGAGGTCGGTCCCGGGCTCGCGGTCCTGGGGCTCTAGCGGTGCTCGGCGAAGAACGCCTCGAGCAACGCCGCTGACTCGCCGGCGAGGACTCCCCCGACGACCTCGGGACGGTGGTTCAGGCGCCGGTCCCGGACCACGTCCCAGAGACTGCCGGCAGCGCCGGCCTTCTCGTCGTACGCCCCGAACACCAGCCGGTCGACCCGCGACAGCACGATCGCGCCCGCGCACATCGTGCAGGGTTCGAGCGTGACGACCAGGGTGCAGCCGTCCAGCCGCCACTCCCCCCGGGCCGCCGCCGCCGCACGCAGGGCCACCACCTCGGCGTGCCCGGTCGGATCGGCATCGCGCTCCCGGACGTTGACGCCGGTACCGAGCACAGCGCCGTCGGGACCGAGGACGACAGCACCGATCGGCACGTCACCGCTCTGCGCGGCCGCACCAGCGCAGGCCAGCGCCTGCCGCATCGCGCCGTCCCAACCGACCAGAGCGCCGTGCGTCGAGCCCATCAGTCCTCGAGGTACTCGTCAAACTCGTCGCCGAAGCCGACGATCTCCGCGATCTCGGCCAGCACGTCCTCAGGCTCGAGGTCCTCGTCGTCGAGGAGGTCGCCCATCTCGGCGGCGGTGATCCCGAGGTCCGCGAGGATGCCCAGGTCACCGGCGGGCGACGGATCGGTCTCGTCCACCTCGACGTGGACGCCGAGGTGGTCGATCGCCGTACGGGCCAGGACCCAGTCGGGTGCGGCAGTCGCGTCCGACAGCAGGACCCGGACCAGCGTGCCCTGGGCGCGGACCAGGATGACGAAGTCCTCGTCGATCGCCAGCAGGGCCAGTGCGCCGGACTCACCGGGGTAGCGGCGCAGCTCGCGGGCGATCGCGTCGACATCGTCGAGCGCGTGCAGCGGAAGCTCGGCGAGGTTCCAGATGCCCTCGTCCTGGTAGACGACCACGGCGACGTCGATCGCGTCGATCTCGGCATCGGTCACGTCAGACATGCTGCCCACCTCCGTTCGTCGCTCACGCACACTCGGATCGGGTATCCCGACGGCTCTGATGGTGTCAGAACCCGCGCCAGTAAGCGAGACGGACGACTTCGCCGTAACCTTCGTCTCATGCGCCTGCACGTCGTCGACCACCCGCTGGTCTCCCACAAGCTCACGACGCTGCGCGACGAGCGCACCGCGTCCCCGGAGTTCCGCCGCCTCACCGACGAGCTGGTCACCCTGCTGGCCTACGAGGCCACCCGCGACGTCCGGGTGGAGGACGTCACCGTGCAGACCCCGGTGGCCCCGGCGAACGGGGTGGTCCTCAGCCGTCCGCGCCCGCTGGTCGTGCCGATCCTGCGCGCCGGGCTGGGCATGCTCGATGGGATGATGCGACTGGTCCCGAGCGCCGAGGTCGGCTTCCTCGGGATGGTCCGCAACGAGGAGACCCTGGAGGCCTCGACGTACGCCGAGCGGTTGCCCGAGGACCTCACCGGACGGCAGTGCTACGTGCTGGACCCGATGCTCGCCACCGGCGGCACCCTGGCTGCGGCGCTGGAGTTCCTGGTCGACCGCGGCGCCGACCACATCACCTGCATCTGCCTGCTGGTCGCACCCGAGGGCGTGGCCAACCTCGAGGCCGGGGTCGCCCACCTGGACATCCCGATCACCGTCGTGACCGCAGCCCTGGACCAGAAGCTCAACGAGGTCGGGTACATCGTCCCGGGTCTCGGCGACGCCGGCGACCGGCTGTACGGGCTGGCCCAGTAACCAGCAGGCGGAACCAGTTCTGCGCTCCTCGCGTCCGACCAGCACCGCACCGGTCACCCGAGGAGACACCATGTCCGAGAACCCTGCACCGTCGAAGTCCCGTTCGCTCAGCCTGCTGGCCGCAGCCCTGATCCTGCTCGCGCTCGTGGGCACCTTCCTGATCGGTATGCGGATCAACGCCGACACCGATCCGTCCGTGACCGGGGTGGTGACCCAGGGAACCGGGTCGGTGACCGCGAAGCCCGACCAGCTGGAGTTCGAGGTGACCGTTCGCAACAAGGCGACGAAGACCGGCGACGCGATGGCCAGGACGACCAACGGCATCAAGGCCGTGATCGCGGCCCTCACCAAGGCGGGTGTCGCCGAGAAGGACATCGCGACCACGAACATCTCGATCGAGCCGTCCTACAACTACTCCCGGAACAAGGAGACCATCGACGGCTACGTCTCGTCCTCGTCGTTGAAGGTCCTGGTCCGCAAGCTCGACGACGCGGGCGGCGTGATCACCGCTGCAACCGTCGCCGCCGGTGACTCCGGGAGCGTTCAGAACGTCTCGATGCGGATCGGTGAACGCGACGACCTGGTCGCGCAGGCCCGGCAGCAGGCCGTGGAGAACTCCAAGCAGGCAGCGCAGGCGCTCGCCACGGCTGCGGGCCGCGACGTCGACGAGCTGGTCTACGTCGAGGAGGTCTCCACCGCCGGCGCCCCCACCCCCGAGCCGATGTACGCCTCGGGCCTCGCCGCCGATACCGCCAGCCGGGCCGATGTCCCGATCGCCGCGGGCGAGCAGAAGGTCGACGTCACCGTGAAGGTGCGTTGGAGCCTGTCCTGACCGTTCCGGTCACCGGGTTTCGAGGCCGGCGCCAGGGCGCCGACACCTCAACCAGCAATGCGCGGCGCCACCGCTGCTGGTTGAGGTGCGAGCAGAGCGAGCCTCGAAACCCAACCAGCAACGCACCACACCACCGCTGCTGGTTGAGGTGCGAGCAGAGCAGCAGAGCGAGCCTCGAAACCCAACCAGCAACACGCGGCGCCACCACTGCTGGTTGAGGTGCGAGCGGAGCGAGCCTCGAAACCCCGCCGTCAGTAGTAGAAGATCGTGACGTGGCCGGTCGCGATGGCCAGCATCAGCAACCCCACCAGGATCGCCAGGATCAGGTAGCCGCTCTCGCGGTCCTGGCGGTCCCGGTCCGGTTCCGGCGCGGAGTACCGGTAGCCGTCACCCGGGCCGATCTTGAAGTCGTCGCTGCGTGCCATGGCCGTACCTCCACCTCCGACGGTACGCCTGCGGCTAGCCGACGACCAGCGATCCGGCCAGGATCTCGTCACCGAGGTCGGGCGCGACACCTCCGTGGCGGACCATCAGGGCCAGCAGGTGCACCACGTTCTGGGAGTACAACGTCGACGCCATCGACGGCATCGTGCCCGGCACGTTCGCACCACCCCACAGCGTCACCGGACCGTGCCGGACCACCTCCCCGGGGCTGACCCCCTCGACGTTGCCACCGGCCTCGGCGGCGATGTCGACGACCACCGACCCGGGTCCCATGGCCGCGAGCATCGCGGACGTCACCAGGACCGGAGCCCGACGACCCGGGACCGCTGCCGTGGTGATCACGATGTCCGAGGCTGCGACGTACGGCGCCAGCCGCCGGTGCTGCTCGACGGCACGTTCCGGGCTCATCTGCCGGGCGTACCCGGCGGCACCCTCCAGCGGCGGCAGCCCCAGCTCCACCGGGGTGGCACCGAGCGAGGCGATCTCCTCCACCGACGAGGCTCGGACGTCGTACCCGCTGACCTGGGCACCCAGGCTGCGGGCGGTCGCGATCGCCTGCAACCCGGCGACCCCGGCTCCGATCACGAGCACCCGGGCGGCCGGGACCACGCCGCCGGCGGTCACCGCCTTGGCGAGGAACCGCGGGTACAGGTCAGCGGCGACCACGACGGCGCGGTAGCCGGCGACCAGGGCTTGCGAGGTCAAGGCGTCCATCGGCTGGGCCCGGGAGATCCGCGGGACCTGTTCCATCGCGAAGGCACGCAGCCCCGACGCAGTCAGCGCAGCAACCCGTTCCGGTCGGTCAGGTCCTGCGAAGAACGAGATCGTCACGGCCCCGGCTCGCAGCCGACCGAGCGCCGGGAGCCGCAGCGGCTGGACCGACAGCACCACGTCGGAGTCCAGCACGGCGTCGACGTCGATCCGGGCGCCGGCAGCGACGTACCGGTCATCGGCGAAGCCCGCCCGGGCCCCGGCGCCGGGCTCGACGACGACCTCGGCCCCCAGCACCAGCACCCGGCCGACCAGGTCCGGGACCAGCGCGACCCGGGTCTCCCCGGGCCCGTGCTCAGCAGCGACCGCGATCCTCATGGCCGCAAGGTACCCGGCTCAGCCGGTGCTCTGACCGACCACGGTGCCGATCGCGTAGGTGACGGCCATGGCGAGCAGACCGCCGATCACGTTGCGGAGGATCGCCCGGCGTACGTCGGCCTCGGCGAACCGGGCCGAGGCGAAACCGGTGATCGCCAGCGCGACCGCGACCGCGACCGCGGTCGCCCAGACGCGAACCCCGGGGCTGAACAGCATCACCGTCAGCAACGGCAGCGCGGCGCCCACGGTGAACGCGAGCATCGAAGCCCAGGCCGCGTGCCAGGGGCTGGTCAGCGCATCGGGGTCGATCCCGAGCTCGACCTCCGCGTGGGCGGCCAGGGCGTCGTGCGCCGTCAGCTCGGTGGCGACCTGGAGGGCGACCGCCTCGCTGAGCCCCTTCGCCCGGTAGATGCCGGCGAGCTCGGCCAGCTCCTCCTCGGGCTCCTCGGCCAGCTCGCGCTTCTCCTTCTCCAGGAGGGCCTTCTCGGTGTCCCGCTGGGTACTCACCGACACGTACTCCCCGGCCGCCATGCTCAGGGCCCCTGCGACCAGACCCGCGGAACCGGCCACGAAGATCGCCTGCCGGTCGGTGGTCGCACCAGCAACGCCCATCACGAGCCCGGCCACCGACACGATCCCGTCGTTGGCGCCGAGGACCGCGGCGCGCAACCAGTTGAGCAGCGCCGAGGCGTTCTCCTTGTGCGGTTCGTTCTCGTGCGGCCCGGCCTCGAGGTCGTCGGGCAGCTCGGCAGCGGAGGTCTTGGCAGTCACCTGGTCAATCCACCACGGCCGGCGGCTCGGTCGCAACAAAGGTTGGGCTTGCCTTCGGTGCCGGGATGGCACCGGCCCAGCTCAGCGCGTAGCTGGTCCGGTAGTCGGCGGCGGCGACCCTGGTGACCTCGACCAGGACGACGTACTGCCGTCCCGAGATGTCCACGGTGCAGCGGGTGCTGGCCCCGATCGCGCCACGCAGGTACGGACAGGTCGCCGCGCCGGCGGACGGCGAACCGGCACGGACCCAGGCCGTCACCTGACGACCCAGCTCGACCCCGTCGAGGCCGAACTCGGTGACCTGGTCGTCCAGCTCGACGTGCAGCCGACCGCCGCCCTCGGTGCTCGTCACCGTGACCGTGCCGGGGATCTTCACGCGTCGCCCAGCACTGAGCTCGGAGATCTTGAGGCAGCGCACCGACGCGTTCAGCACCCAGTCGAGGTCCGGGCAGGTCACCTTCCCGGTCGCCATCTCCAGGTGCTCGGCCTCGAGCTGTTGCTCGGCGAGACGGCCGACCTGCTCCCCGGGAAGGACGTCCAACGACGGCGACGCGTCGACCCCGGCACCATCTCCGGGCGTCCCCCCGCAGCCGCTGAGCAGCACGGCGAGCAGCAGCGCCCCGGGAGCCGACCGCGGCCTCAACCCACGGACCCGAGCCGTGCGGTGACCTCGGCCACCCAGGCCGGGACCAGCTCGGTCGCCGGACCCTGGCGGGACAGCCGGAAGTCGCTGTTCGCGGCCCGCTCGAGGTTCAGCTCCAGGGTGTCGGCGCCACCGGCCGCGGCGTAGTCGACGAAGCCGGCGGCCGGGTAGACGACGCCGGAGGTGCCGATCGAGACGAACAGGTCGCAGTCGAACAGGGCCTGGTGGATCTCGTCCATCCCGTACGGCATCTCGCCGAACCAGACCACGTCCGGACGCAGCGCGCGGACCCCGCAGCCCGGGCAGGGCGGCTCGTCGGCCAGAGCACCGGACCACCCGAAGCGCTGGTCGCACGCCCGGCACCAGGCAGCCCGGAGCTCCCCGTGCATGTGGTGGACCCGCTGCGAACCGCCCTGCTCGTGCAGGTCGTCGATGTTCTGGGTGATCAGCAGCAGGTCGTCGCCGAGCACCTGCTCGAGCTCGGCCAGTGCCCGGTGGGCAGCGTTCGGCCCGACCCGCGCCAGCGTCGCGCGCCGGGCGTCGTAGAAGCGTTGGACCAGCAGCCGGTCGGCTGCGAACGCCTCCGGCGTGGCCACGTCCTCGAGGTGGTGGCCCTCCCAGAGGCCGTCCGGGCCGCGGAACGTGGGGACACCGCTCTCCGCCGAGATGCCGGCACCGGTGAGAACGACAATCTGCACGTTCACACGCTAGCCGCACCACGGTCGCGTTATAGCCTCGGCCGCATGAGTGATCTCGGGATGCCGCCGCCCGCCGACCTGCCCCCGCCCGCACCGCCGAGGCGGCCGCGGACCCGGCTCCTGGTGATCCTGGTCGCGCTCCTGCTGGTCGTCGGCGGAGCTGGCGCGGCCGCCTTCACCCTGCTGGGGACCGACGACGGCGACAAGCCCGTCGCCGGGAAGAGGATCGTGTTCCCCGAGCAGTGGGACGAACGGATCCTGCCGTACGTGAAGATCGCCGCCGACGAGCGCGACCTGGAGTTCAAGCACCCCGTCGAGGTGCGGTTCCTCGAGCCCGCCGAGTTCGAGAAGGACTTCGCCGCCGACGAGGAAGAGCTGACCGACGCGGACCGCAAGGAGATCGAGCAGTTCACCGGCCTGCTCCGGGCGGTCGGGATGATCAGTGGCGACGTCGACCTCTACCAGGCGTTCAGCGCCCTGCACGAGTCCGGGACCCTGGCGTACTACTCCGTGGAGGACAAGCGGATCACCGTCCGCGGGACCACGATCACGCCCGCGGTGAGGTCCACCCTGGTGCACGAGCTGACCCACGTGCTCCAGGACCAGCACTTCGACATCGGCACCCGGACCAAGAAGCTCGCCGACGACGGCGAGGACGGCGACACCGAGGACAACCAGGCGTCCATCCTGGACGCGGTCATCGAGGGCGACGCCTCCCGGATCGAGACGCAGTACCGGGAATCGCTCAGCAAGAAGGACCAGCAGGCTCTCGATGCCAGCGAGGCCAAGCAGAACAAGGACGCCAGCGCCGCGTACGAGAAGCTGCCGAAGATCGTCGTCACGCTCGAGAGCGCGCCGTACACCCTGGGTGAAGCCGTTGTCGCCGCGGTCGCCGAGAACGGCGGGAACAGCGATGTCGACGACCTGTTCACCAACACCCCCAAGCACGAAGCGGCCCTGCTGGACGCCTTCGAGGTCATCACCGGGGACACCGAGTCCGACGACGTGGACCTCCCCGGTCTCGCCGACGGCCAGGCGAAGTTCGCCTCCGGCGAGTTCGGCAGCCTGACGCTGTTCTTCATGCTGGCCGAGCGGGTGCCGCTCAAGGACGCGCTCGCGGCGGCCGACGGCTGGGGCGGCGACCGGTACGTCGCGTACGACCAGGGGGGCACGTCGTGCGTGAAGATCTCCTACCGGGGCGACACCGCTGCCGACACCACCACCATGTTCAGCACCCTCCAGGCGTGGAGCCGGGCCGCTCCGAAAGCCCCGGCGACGGTCGAGCGGGTCGGCGACCTGGTGCAGTTCGGGTCCTGCGACCCCGGGACCGACGGCCCGGCCGGCAAGGACGCCTCCCAGGAGGCGCTGGGACTGGTCGCGTCCCGGACCTACCTCGGCGTCACCCTGATGGACCAGGGCGCGTCACCGAAGGTCGCCGGCTGCCTGTCCGACTCCCTGCTGCGCTCGTTCACGGTCGCCCAGCTCAACGACTCGACGCTGGCCACCGATCCTGCCGTCCAGCGCCGGTTGCAGGGGCTGGCGGCGGCCTGCCGCTGACCCGCACAGCCGGGACCAGGAGACGCGCAGTCAGTCGACCAGCTCGACCGGGCCGACCTTCTGGAGCACCAGCCGGAAGCCCGCCCCGCGCCCAGGCGCCGGGAAGTACGAGATCTCCGCACCGTTGAGACCCAGCAGGAGACGCACGATGTGCAGACCCAGGCCAGTCCCCCGTTGACCTCCCAGCCTCGCCGCGGCCGACCGACTGAACCGGTCGAACAGGTGCGGGACGAACTCGGTCGGCACTCCGGGACCGTTGTCGCTCACGCTGAGGACGATCCCGTCGACCTCCTCCGCGGTCGAGATGGTCAGGACGTCTCCCCCGTACTTGACGGCATTGGTGACCAGGTTGGTCAGGACCTGCGTCAGATGGACGGGATCCATCCAGGCAACGACCGGGCGTAGCCCGGAGATGTCGATCCTCTGGGTCGACGTGTCGAGAGTCTTCAGGGCTTCACCTACCGCACGATCGAGCTCGATCGGTACGGGACTGGCGACGATGCCGTTCTCGTCGAGGGTCGACACCGTGAGCGAGTTGTCCAGGAGCACCTGCAAGGAGTGGCTGGCAGCACCAATCCGCCGGACGTAGTCGCGGCGTTCGTCGTCGGAGTAGTCCTCCCAACCGATGGCCAGCGCCTCGGAGAAGCCAGCGACCACCGTGGTCGGCGTCCGGAGATCGTGGGCCAGGATGCCGATGAGATCTCGAAGCGCGTCGTGCTGCAGCTTCCGCTCGCTGATGTCCTGGATCTGCGAGATGAAGTAGAGAGGGGCCTGCTCGTCGTCCCGCACCAAGGTGACCGAGAGGAGTACCCAGACCGTCCCGCCCGCGGCCGTCCGATAGCGCTTCTCCATCTGGTACGAGGAGATCTCGCCAGCGACGAGTCTCTTCAGGTGACTCAGGTCGAGATCGAGGTCGTCAGGGTGCGTGATGTCCTGGAAGGACATCTCCAGGAGCTCGCCCTCGCTGTAGCCGGTCAACTCGGCCAACGCGGAGTTCACCGCACGCCACCGACCGTCGAGCTCCACCAGAGCCTGGCCGATCGGCGCGAAGTCGAAGGACAGCCGCATCCGTTGCTCGGACTCACGCATCGTCTGCTCAGCCACCCTGGCGTCGGTCACGTCCTGGGTGAACCCCAGACCAGCGATCGGCAGTTCGTCGTCACCGAGCACCGGCGCCAGTCGCTGCAGGAAGACACGCCCCTCGAAGGGGACGTCGAACGACGTGCACTCTCCGCGCAGGGCAGCACGGTAGAGCGGCTCGATGACGGCCACGGTCTCGGGCGGGAAGACCTCGAAGATCGTGCGGCCCTCGAGCATCTCCCGCGACAGCCCCACGTCAGCGAGCCCCTGGCCACCCGCGGACAGGTAGCGCAGGTCCTGGTCGAAGGCGAAGAGGGCACCTTGGGGGAACGAACGCACCAGAGGGTGGTCCCCGGATCGAGCGAGCTGCGCGATCCGGCTCGACCGCTTGTCACCGTCGTCGAGGCGAGGTGGATCCCCATCCCCGGGGGCAGGTTCGCCATCCGTTGATGCGCCGACGCCAAGCGCCCGTTCGCGAGCGGATGAGTCGTGCATCGATCACCACCGATCTCGTCAACGTTGCCTATTCGATCTGTTCAGGTCACGCGGCTTCGAGCACCCCGTTGATGGCGGCGACGAGGTCGCCCACCGTGCCGCCCTTCGTCAGGTAGCGGTCTGCTCCCGCGCTCAAGGCCTGGGCTTCCAGGTCGCCGGTGTTGAACCCGGAGAGCACGATCACGCGTACGCCCGGAACCGCAGCACGGATCATCGGAAGGGCTTGGAGGCCATCCATGCGCGGCATCGCCAGATCCAGCAGCACCAGGTCGGGGCGCAACGACCGCGCCTTGTCCACTCCGTCGAGACCATCAGCAGCCTCGCCGATGATGTCGAAACCGCCCACCCTGGTGAGCTGGAGCCGCAGCAAGGTCCTGATGTCCTCGGAGTCGTCGACGATCAACACCCTGGGCGAGGTGGGCTCCGGCACCGCGCGCCGAGGTTCCTCGACCCGCTCGGGGCCACCTTCGGTACCTGGTGCCACCTGGGCACTCGTCGTGCGCACCAGGTCGCCTCCCGACAGAACACCGCCGCGGGGTTCGAGCAGGTTGCCCATCATGGTCCTCGCCGCTCCGAGCGTCACGTCGAGGTAGGACCGCGCGCCAACGAGGTCCGACTGGTCCAACGAGTAGCTCGCCGCAGCCAGTCCCTGCACCACGCTGTCGTTGAGCTCGAACGCCTGCCGGCGCCTGGCCCGGGACTCACCCAGTCTTTCGGCCAGAGCCTCGCGCTCCAGACGTGGCTTGGCGTCCGCCAGGAACATGGCTGCCGTCGCCTCGTTGTCGGTCTCGCTCAGGGCTACCCGGGTGATGTCGAGGATCAGATCGGTTCCGTCGAGTCCGACGGCCGCGACACCCGTCCCCACCGTCGGACCGGGAAGGATCTGGTCGATCCTCTGCCCGGAGACCTCCCCGCCGAGAAGTTCGGAGGCTCTCGGATTCGACTGCACGATCCGCGAGTCCTTGTCGATCACCAAGATCGCCTCGGGCGAGGCAGCGACCAGAGCACTGAGTCGCTGTGCGACGAGCTCGCGCTCGTGCTCGGCCAGGATCCGCTCGGTCACGTCGATGCAGGTGCCGCGCATTCGTACCGGCGTACCGTTCGGATCCATGATCACTTCGCCGTTGGACGACAGGTAGCGGATCTCACCGTCAGGACGCACGATCCGCTCGATCATCCCGTAGGGCTCACCGGTGGCATAGGCGCGCTGGTGGATCGCCTGGATGCGTTCACGATCCTCGGGATGGATGTTGCCCAGGAAGCGGTCGTAGGACGCGTTGAACGATTGCGGTTCGTACCCGTAGATCCGGTACAGCTGGTCCGACCACCGATTCGTGTCCGAGCTGATGTGCCAGTCGTAGTCACCCATCCCAGCGAGTTGCTGGGCGCCCTGGACCCGCGCTGTCAGGTCCGCCAGCTCAGCCTCGACGACCATCCTGGCGAGCGATTCGACGAGAACCGATGTCAACGACGCCACCAGCGACTCAGCGGCGGGCTCCTGAGCAGGGGAATCGTGGTGGTCCCATCCCAGGACCAACATCCCGCTGTCCCCCGGCAGGGGGAGAACCTTGATGGACCCGACGCCGGCTTCCCGCCACGCGCGGGGCACGGTTGCCTCCTGAAGCTCCGACCCAGCGGGGACCGCAACGTGGGCGGCCGCCACCTCGACTCCAGCCGCATGGGCCACGACAGGGGTCTGCGTCGATCCCCGCAGCACCAGCGCCAGCGGCACGCCCATCGAATCCACGAGACCGACGACGAACTGGGCCAGAAGTTCCTCCGGATCTCCCGCACGAGAGCCCCGGTGCAACTGCTCGAGCAACCCGCAGAACAGGTCGATGTCGTCCATCCCAACCCCTCACGTCTTCGCTGACGTTGCCCGCGAAGCGATCTCGCGCGGACGGTCGAGCCAGCAGACCTGGATCCCGGCGTTCCCTCCGACGCCGGGATGGTGGACGGGCGGATCGGACATCAGCCGACCACGGCCACCATGCCCACCCCGGGCCCGCGGAACACCGAGCGACCCGATGCCGTCGAGGACGCCGCGCACAACTCGGTCCACCTGCTCCCCTCCCAGAGAACTGACTACCTGGAAGGGACTTTATTCCGGTAGAGCCGGGTTTGTCCGTGGTCCGAATCCGATCAGGACGAACGGCCCGAAGCGGACCTCGGGCGGCCCGGTGCCCGCCGGAAAGCAGACGCTGGACCTCCCGTCGCAACGTCGGTCCGGGGGTCGTGCCAGCTCAGTAGTACCAGGGGTACGGCGACCAGTCCGGGTCGCGCTTCTCCAGGAACTGGTCGCGTCCTTCCTGGGCCTCGTCGGTCATGTAGGCCAGCCGGGTCGCCTCACCCGCGAACAGCTGCTGGCCGACCAGGCCGTCGTCGATCAGGTTGAACGAGTACTTCAGCATCCGCTGGGCGGTCGGGCTCTTGCCGTTGATCAACCGGCCCCACTCCAGGCCGACCTTCTCCAGCTCGGCGTGCGGGACGGCCCGGTTGACCGCCCCCATCCGGACGCCGTCCTCGGCCGAGTACTCAGCAGCGAGGAAGAAGATCTCGCGGGCGAACTTCTGGCCGACCTGACGGGCCAGGTACGCCGACCCGAAGCCGCCGTCGAAGGAGCCCACGTCGGCGTCGGTCTGCTTGAACCGGCCGTGCTCGGCGCTCGCGATCGTCAGGTCGCTGACCACGTGCAGCGAGTGCCCGCCACCAGCGGCCCAGCCGTTGACCATCGAGATGACGACCTTCGGCATGAACCGGATCAGCCGCTGGCACTCCAGGATGTGCAGCCGGGCCAGCTTGGCCGCATCGATCGGGTTCGGGGGCGCACCTTCGTCAACATGCCCGTCGGTCTCGTACTGGTAGCCGGCCTTGCCGCGGATCCGCTGGTCGCCGCCGGTGCAGAACGCGTGCTTGCCGTTCTTGGTGCTCGGGCCGTTGCCGGTCAGCAGCACGCACCCGACGTCGCCGGACGTCCGGGCGTGCTCGAG
Organism: Propionibacteriales bacterium; assembly: GCA_026392455.1. Taxonomy (GTDB): domain Bacteria; phylum Actinomycetota; class Actinomycetes; order Propionibacteriales; family Nocardioidaceae; genus Marmoricola. Next base: position 438,326 of record JAPLCB010000008.1, read on the forward strand.
GGTCCGGAGCAGCTCGTCGACCGTGTGCGGGCGGAACGCGTTCAGCACGTCCGGCCGGTCGAACGCGATCCGGACGGTCCCGTGCGCCTTGGCCCGGTGGTAGGTCAGGTCGGTCAGGTTCTCGAAACCGGGGACGTCGTCCCAGTCCGCCGGGTCGAAGATGTCGCTGACTCCATCCAGTGCGCTCATGGGTGGGAATCTATCGGTCGGGAATGCGAGCCCCCGTTCCGGGCATTGACCAGGTATGACTCTTCAAGGAACGTACGTCCCGAGCAAGGCCGACTGGGTGCGTGAGCAGGTCGCTGCCTTCGAGGCCTCCGACGGAGCCGAGGCCAACACCCTGCTCGACACCGGCTACCCGATCGTCGTGATCACCTCGCTGGGCGCCAAGTCCGGCAACCTGCGCAAGAACCCGGTGATGCGGGTCGAGCGGGACGGCAAGTACGTCGCGGTCGCCTCCAAGGGCGGCGCCGACGAGCAGCCCGAGTGGTACTACAACTTCGTCGCCCATCCGCTGGTCGACCTGCAGGACGGCGCCGTGCTGAAGACGTACGCGGCGCGGGTGCTGACCGGTGCCGAGCGCGCCGACTGGTGGGACCACGCGGTGGCGACCTGGGGGACGTACGCGTCGTACCAGGAGAAGACCGAGCGCGAGATCCCGGTGTTCCTGCTGGAGCCGATCGACTGACCTCAGCAGCGGTGGTTTCGAGGCGAGCGCCAGAGCGCCCGCACCTCAACCAGCAGGCCTGCCGGGTCGCGCTCAGGCGTTGCGGCGGAGGCTGGCGGCCATCGCCACCAGGTGGGCCAGCCGGGCGATCTCGGAGTCCAGGAACTCCGGGCCGCCCCGGCGCCCGACCACGACCAGCTCGTCGGCGTTCAACGGGGACGCGGCGACCACGAGCTCGGACCACTCCGGGACGTCGATGACCTGGGCCTTCTCCAGGTTCTCCGGCCAGACGACCCCGCTGGGCAGCTCGGTGGGAGCCGAGACGGTCCCGTGCACGATGGAAGCGCCGCCGTCGGCCCGGGTCATGTGGATGCCCCAGTCGACCCGGAAGACGTCGGGGACGGCGTCGACCAGCTTCTGGACCGCGGTCGAGGGGTCCTGGGTCATCGACTCGACGGCTTCGAGGTCGAGGAAGAGGTTCCCACCGGCGGCGTACCGGGAGATCCAGAGGACCTTCACGCCGTCCAGTGCCGTGCAGGCCGAGACGATGCTGTCCGGCATGATCCCGTCGGCGGCGATGAACACGTCATCGATGGCGAAGCCGCCGACCGGGTCCTTGGCGACGATCTCCAGGGCATCGATGTTGGCCCCGGCCTCACCGATCGCGCTCGCCAGCCGTCCCAGGGAACCGGGGACGTCGGGGAGCTCGACGCGCAAGAGGTAGGACATGGCTTCGACCCTACTGAACCCGCGTTTCACGCGCGTTTCTGCGTCTCAGCGGACCAGCTTGAGGTTGAAGTCGGCCGTTCCCAGGGTCCCCATCAGGCGCACCCACAACGGGAGCCACATCTCCAGCCCCCGGGCCGCGTCCAGGGTGGCGAACTCGACGATGTCGCTCCAGCCGAGCTCGACCAGGACCGAACGCACCAGCATCCGCGCCTCGGCGTCGTCGCCGGCCACGAAGATCGTGGTCGGCTCCGGCAGCCGGGCCGGATCGACCATCACGGCCGCGTTGACGGTGTTCAGCGACTTCACCACCCGGGCCTCGGGGTGCGCCCGCTGGATCTGCTCGGCCAACGAGTCGGTGTCCTTGACGCTCAGGGTCGGCGGGAACCCCTGGGAGAAGTCGAGCGGGTTCGAGACGTCGAGCAGGACCTTGCCGACCAGGTCCACCTGGGTCAGCGCCTCCAGGCTCACCTGACCACCGGTGGCGTTGACCACCAGGTCGGCTCCGCGGCCGGCCTCGGCGAACGTGACCAGCTCACCACCGGACCAGTCATCGCGCACGGCGGTCGCAGCCGGGTCCCGGGTCCCGCTGACCACGTCGTGGCCGATCCGCCGCAGACCCGCCGCGAGCACCTGCCCGGCCGAGCCGGTCCCGATCACAGCCACTCTCATCTGCAGCGCCTCATGGTGCCGACTCTAGGCTTTCGGCGTGACTTCCGTGCTCTGGTTCCGACGCGATCTCCGGATCAGCGACCACCCCGCTCTCAACGCCGCCGCCGACGCCGGTCCCGTCCTCGGCCTGTTCGTGATCGACCCGCTGGTCTGGGACCAGGCCGGCCCGGTCCGCCGCGCGTGGGTCGCCGCCTCGCTGCAGGCGCTGCGCGACGAGACCGGAGGCCACCTGGTGCTCCGGTACGGCGACCCGGTCGCGGTGCTGCCGGCCGTCGCCCGCGAGATCGGCGCCGGGACCGTGCACATCACCCGCGAGACGACGCCCTTCGGTCTGGCCCGCGACGCCCGGGTCGCGGCGGCCCTGGACGACGCCGGCCTCGCCCGGGTCGGGACCGGGACGCCGTACGCCGTGGACCCGGGTTCCGTGCGGTCCCAGAAGGGCGATCCCTACCAGGTCTTCACGCCGTTCTCCCGCGGCTGGCGCGAGATCGGCTGGGAGCCGCCGCTGCCGGCCCCGGACGTCAGCTGGCTCGACCTGCCCGAGGACACGGCTGCCGAGCAGGCCCTGGCCGACGCCCTCGCCGAGGCGCCGCTGACCCTGCCCACGGCCGGCACCGCGGCTGCGCTGGAGCGGATGACCTGGTTCCGCAACGAGGCGATCGGCGACTACGCCGACCTCCGCGACCGCCCCGGGGTGGACGGCACCTCGAGGATGTCGCCGTACCTGAAGATCGGCTCGGTGCACCCCCGCCAGCTCCTCGCCGAGGTCGACCCGGCCGGCAAGTTCGCCACCGAGATCGCCTGGCGGGAGTTCTACGCCGACGTGCTCTGGCACCGACCGGCCTCGGCGTGGACCGACCTGCGGGACCTGCCGCTGCGGTACGACGACCCCACCGACCTGATCGAGGCCTGGCGCCAGGGACGGACCGGCTTCCCGATCGTCGACGCCGGCATGCGCCAGCTGCTCGGCGAGGGCTGGATGCACAACCGGGTCCGGATGATCACGGCCAGCTTCCTGACCAAGGACCTGCACGCCTGGTGGCCGGTCGGCGCCCGACACTTCCTGGACCACCTGATCGACGGCGACGTCGCGTCGAACAGCCACGGCTGGCAGTGGACCGCCGGCACCGGCACCGATGCGTCGCCGTACTTCCGGGTCTTCAACCCGATCACCCAGGGCCTGAAGTTCGACTCCGACGGGGACTACATCCGACGCTGGGTCCCCGAGCTCGCGCACCTCCCGGGCTCGGCCGTCCACGAACCCTGGAAGCACCCGCTCGGCTACGAGGCCGACTACCCGCGGCCGGTCGTCGACCACGCCGTGGAACGACAGGTCGCCCTGGAGCGGTACGCCGAGCGCGGGGACTGAGCGCCAGGTCAGGACGTCGGGAGGTTCCCGTACGGCGCCAGCAGCACCCGCGGCCGGTCCGCCCCGTTGTCGGCGGCGTAGTACCGGTAGAGCACGGTCGGTCGCGACGTCAGCGGGAGGTCCAGCGGACCGAAGGCCCCGAAGTACTCCACGGCGCCGCCGGCCGGAATCCTCGGCCGCCCGGTGGTCCCCAGCCGGGAGGCGTCCGCGCAGGTGCTGACACCAGCGACCAGCGGGGTGACCACGACCGCCTTGTTGGCCTGGGCGAAGCTCGGGGTCTTCTGCTGGAGCTTGCCGCCGCGGCCCAGGTCGGTGCCGAAGTCCAGGCGCGGCAGCGGCGCGGCGCGGTCGGACCTGTTCGTGACCACGATCCGGAACCGGAGATTCGTCATCCCGGCGGGAGGCGCCGCCAGGCAGCCCGAGCCTCCGTCGGAGGACCCCTGCACCAGGTCGTCGAGCGTCTCGATCGCCACCTCGTACGAGAACCCGTCGACGGTCATCCACCGGTCCCCGAAGGTCGCGTTGACCGCTCCCGGGAGCGTCGAGGAGCCCGGAGACTCCTCGGCACCACGGGTCAGGAGCTGGACGCCCACGGCCAGGACGACCAGGACGACGGCGGCCACCGCCAGGCCGGGGGTGGTCCGCATCCAGGCCAGGACCCTCCCGGGATTGCGCGCCGGCCGTGCGGCCCGTCTGGGCTCGGCCCTGCGGTGCTTGCTCGGCTCGGTCATCACTGCCTCTCGAACGTGCCGTCGGTGACGTGACCAGGACCGCCCCGGAGGTGAGCCGGGACGGTCCTGGTCAAGGTCGTGCTGGTGGAGATCAGCCTCCGAAGAAGCCGAGCGCCGGTGCTGCCTGGCCCGCGATGATGGTGAACGAGCCACCCACCGTGATCGAGCCGCCGCTGGTCCGGCTGAGCGCCTTGACCGCCCCGTTCGGGTCGGGCTTGAAGCTCAGGGCGGAGTCGCTGCCGGCGTCGAGCGCTGCCAGGTTCGACCGCGACGCACCACCGGCGGAGGTGAAGTCACCGCCGACGAACACCTGGCTGCCGACCAGGTACAGCGCGTTCAGGACCCCGTTGACTCCCGGGTTCCACCCAGCGGCCAGTCCGGTGGTCGGGTCGACGAGCGCCACGTGGTCGCGAGCGTCGGGTCCGACGTGCGTGAACCCGCCACCGAGGTAGGCCCCGGCACCGTTGACCGCGATCGCGTTGACGACCCCGTCGGCGTTCGGGTCGAACCCGGTCGCCGTACCGCTGCTGTCGATCCCCGCCGCGTTGCTCCGCGGTGCACCACCGGCGTTGGCGAACAGACCGCCGACGTAGACCGTGCCGGCGTTGACGGCCAAGGCCTTCACGACACCGTCCGTACCCGGGTTCCAGGCCGTGGCCGTGCCAGCGTTGTCGATCGCCGCCAGGTTGGCCCGAGCCTGTCCGCCGGCACTGGTGAACGAACCGCCGACGTAGACGTTCGAGGCATCCGTGGCGAGCGCGTTGACCGTGCCGTTGGCACCCGGGTTCCAGCTGCCGACGGCACCTGTGGTTCCGTCGATGGCCGCCAGGTTGGCCCGGATCGCGCCACCCACGTTGCCGAAGGCGCCACCGGCGTAGACCGTGCCCGACCGGAAGGCCAGTGCGTTGACGGGACCGTCAGCGCTCGGGTTCCAGCCGGTCACGCCGGTGTTCGGGTCGAACTCGGCCAGGTTGTTGCGGGTCTGGCCACCGAGGACCACGAAGTCACCACCGACGGTGACGGTGCCGGTCGCTGCATCGCGCGACACGGTCCGGACCGTGCGACCGGCGTTGGGGTCCCAGGTGCCGTCGACGACCGGGAGGGTTGTGGAGCTCGCCGCTCCGAGGTTGATCTTGGCCAACCGGTGCCGCACCAGGGTCGTAGACGCCGTGGTCGTGTTCGGCCGACTGTCGATGGTCGTGAAGGCCCCGCCCACGATCAGCGAGCTGGTCGTGTTGTTGCCCGCCCAGGCCAGGCTGGTCACCGGACCGTTCGGGTTCGGAAGCCAGGTGTTCATCGGCCCGCTGGTGTTGTTGGTTCCGTTGGTGTTGCTGCCACCGGTTCCGCTGGCCCCGAACTGACCGAGGTTCTTGATCGCTACGCCGTTGATTGCGGTGAAGTCACCACCCAGGTAGACCGTGTAGCCGGAGATGAACGGAACCCCCAAGAAGCTCCCCATCGTCACCCCGCCCAGGGCGATCGCGTTGACCGTCTGGGCACCACCGGACACATTGGGGTTCCAGCCCAGGAGAGTCGGCGCGGCCCCGGTGTCACCCACGAGCAGCGCGTTGTTACGCGTTGCGGTGTTGGTGGGCGTGGCGTTGTTCACCACGCGGTACTGCTGGTTGAACCGTCCACCGATCGCGACGAACCCGGAGGACAGCGAGGCGATCGTGTTCACCGACGCGGCGGGGTCCCCACAGGCCGACGTACCGGCCGGCGTCGTGGTCCCGACGCCGATGCAGACGCCCGCGGACCAGTTGTTCCGGGCCGCAGAGGCAAGCTGGCTTCCCGACCAGGTCAGCGTTGCCGCTGCCAGGTTGGAGGCCTGGGTCCCGCCGACCTGGCTGAACTTCCCACCCAGGTAGACGATGTTGTTGTTCGACGCCGTGGAGCTCAGGTTGTTCGCCACGGTGTTGACAACCCCGTTCGGGTCGCCGCTCGCGAGGAACTGCGGCGAACCGGCGGCCTGCGGGTCGATGAACATCAGGTTCTGGTGTCCGGCGTAGGCGAAGTCGCCCCCGACGACCAGGACCTTGCTCGACCCGGCGAAGGTCCCCGAGGTACGGGCCAGCGACTTCACCGTGCCGGTGAGCCCGGCGTAGCAGTAGTTCGCGTCCACCGTTCCGTCGGCGAGGATGCGTGCCAGCGACGGGCACTGGACGCCCTTGACCTGGGTGAAGGAGCCACCGAGGAAGTAGCCGCCCGCACCGTCAGGCACGGTCGCCATGACGCCACCGTTGGCCGCACCGGCCGTGGCCGAGGCCAGCGACACGGTCGAGCCGGTACCGCCGTCGGGGATCAGACCCGAACCTCCGGTCGGCGCACCAACGGTGTCGAAGGAACCACCGACGTAGGTGGTAGTCCCGGCACCGGGGGTGGTGGCACTGACCGTGCCGTCCGGGATCTGGGTGACCGTCTTCGCCGACAGGTCGTTGAAGAGGACCACACCGGTGACTCCGCTGGTGGCGGAGGTGTCGCCGTTCAGACCGTGGCCGGTCACGACGACGCGGACGGTGCCACCGTCGTCAGCGGGGTGCTGGAGCTGGTAGACCGCACCGGTCGCACCGGCGATGTCGGCGCAGTTCGTCCCGGCGGCATCACAGAGCTGCCACTGGTAGGTGAACGCGCTGGTGGTGAAGTCCCAGCTGCCGACGGTCGCGGACAGGTTGTCACCCGTGGCGACCGAGGCGCCGACCGCGTTGGCCGGGCCGTTCTTGATCCCCGGAGCAACGTTGTTCACCGGGTTCGGCGGGATGAAGGCGGTCGCACTCGGGTTCGGAGCCGAGGAACCACCGTGGTTGGTGCCCACGACCACGGAGCGGATCGTCAGACCCTTGTCGGCAGCCTGGACGACGTACGACGACGACGTGGCGCCCCCGATGTCGGTGCAGCTGGCCGGCGTTCCGGCAGCGTCGCAACGCTGCCACCGGTAGGTGAAGGACGTGGCGCCGTTGGTGTAGGTGCCGTTGGTCGTGGTCGTCGCGACCCCGACCTTCCGGTTCCCGCTGAGCACCGGAGCCGTCGCGATCATCGGCGGCGGCGGCAGGGCCACCACAGCGGTCGGGGCTGACGTCGCCGTGGCGGTGCCGTCCAGGTTCGTGCCGGTCACCTTGACGATGAACGTGTGACCGAAGTCGGTCGGCTCGGCCGGGTAGTTCCCGTACTGGAGCTCGTAGGTGTCACCGGTTGCTCCCGGGATCACCACGCAGTTGGCCCCCGCCGCGTCGCACTTGAACCACTGCTTGGTGTACGTCGGCGTGTTCGGGGCACCCGGGGTCCAGGTGCCGTTGCCGGCGGTCAGCGTGGCGTCGACCAGGGCCTGACCGGTGATCGCCGGGGCGACCGTGTTGACCGGGGGCACCGAGCAGATCACCGGAGCCAGCACGAAGGTGCCCAACGGCGACAGCGAGCTGTAACCGACAGCCGTCCCGGCGGGGCAGGTGATCGTGCCGGTCTTGGTGGCGATCGGCGTACCGGTGAGCAGGCCGAAGGTCGAGGTGTTGCTGTACGTCGCCCGGCGGTTGTTCGCCGAGAAGCCGTTCGGCAGCGTGTACGTCGGCAGGCCGGTCAGGGCGAGCACCGATCCGCCGGCGATACAGCCCTCGGCAGGCGCACCAGCCGAGTCGAGCGCCAACCGACCGGAGCCGACCGTCGCGGTTGACGGAGTGGCACTGCCGTTGAATGACGTCCCCAGGATGTGGGTGGTCGCACCGAGTGCTGCGACGCCGGTGCAGGTGTTGGCCGGCGCACCCCCGATGGCCAGGTTCTGCTCGGCCAGCGTCTTGGAGCTCGCGGTGAACGACGTCGAGAACTTGTCGGTCGTGGCCGAGTTCGGCGAGCAGGTGCCGTCGGTGATCGACAGGCAGGACGAGAAGGCCTTCGGTGCGGTGGTGGCCCCCAGGTTCGGAACCTCCGTGGCGGCAGCGTCACGGCCGGCCGAAGCACTCAGCGTGATGCTGGTACCGAGGGAGAAGCTGTGGGTGAAGGAGTCGGACTCGCTCGGTGCCGAGTAGTTCGTCTTGACCCCGGCCGAGGCGAGCGGACCGTCGACGTGGGTCGACACGGGCACGTTCTCGAACCGGTCCCGGATCGCGATGCCCGAGCAGGCACCGATGCAGATCTCGTCGGTGACGATCGGCTTCGGTGCGTCGGTCAGCAACGGCGGGAAGGTCGGCAGCTGCGCAGTGGTCAGGTTCAGGGCCGCCAGCGAGAGCGGCGGGATCACCAGGTTCTTGCCGCGGTGCACCGAGTAGGTGTTGTCGATGCTCAGCCCGGAGCCCTCGAGGGTCGCGGCGGTCGTGTAGATGACCGGGGCGGTCGACTCGGTGGTGTTGTAGCCGAAGTTGATGACGTTCAGCAGTCCGCCACCGATCTGGACCGGGAGCACCGGCTTGGCCAGCGGCATCTTGGTGATCGACTGGGTCAGCTTGATGCCGGAGATCGACGTGCCGGAACCAGAGAGCGCGAAGCTGGTCGTGCCGCACAGGTCGAAGAGCCCGTCGTTGTCGACGTCGATCGGCGTCGGGACGTTCATCAGCGCCTTGGTGGTGGTGACGATCGGGGTCGTCGACCCGGGCGCGGTGTAGGTCGTCGTCCAGTTGTACTTCAGCAGCAGCAGCAGCGCGCTGGCGACCGGGCCGGCGGTCGGGATGCTCGCCACCGACGCCAGGGTCTGGTCGTAGAGGTTCGAGTACGAGTCGCGTAGCAGCTTGTTGGTGGCCTGGTCGGTCTGCTGGATCACCGGAGCGGCAGCGGTCCACAGCCGGGTGGTGTCCACTCCGACACCGGGGATCAGCGACGACGGCACCGCGGTCAGACCACAGACCGGCGTGACGATGTTCTGGACGACCTGCAGCCCGGTGGTCAGCGCGAGCGGGAGCAGACCGGCGACCTCTCCGAGCGCCTGGCCCTGGATGTCGGTGACGTTGGCCAGGAGCTCGTCCTGGGCACCCTGCAGGTCGAGCGCGGCAGCGGCGGCCACCGTGTTCTCGGCGCGGGTCTTGAGGTTGTTGATCGCGGTGGCCGAGGCCTCGGTGGCCTTCGCCTGGACCACGGGGGCCGCGACGGCCGCGCCACCGAAGAGTCCGCTGAGCAGCTGCGTCAGGCTGGTGCCGGCCTGGGTCAGGCCGCCGAGGAGGTTGGTCGTACCGAGCAGCCCGTCCACCGAGGCGTTGACCCCGCTGAGGTTCAGCGAGGAGTTCGGCGTGTAGTCGACCGGGGTGGTCTGGACGGTGATCGGGTCGGGCGACGTCACCGGCGGCAGCAACGGCGGCAAGGTGATGCCGAGGAGGGCCGAGGCCGGGGCTGCGAGGCCGAGGGCTCCCGCGACGACTCCGACGATGGCGAGCTTGCGCAGACGTGACCCACGCGAACGACGCGTGCCGGCAGAGTGCTGAGACATACGGATAACCCCCACGGTTTCCCCTGTCCCGTCGTCCGACGGGAGCCAGCGAATAGTTCACCCGTTCGCGGAGAGGTGTCAACGGATTCCGTTAGAACCACCCGACTGGGCCACCTGGCCGAAACCACGACACGTACGCGTGGGGTTTCCACCTGCTCAATCCTGGAGTCGTCACCCGTCGTCTGCTAGGCGCCGGAAAGACCGGCGCACAGCCAGAATGCGCACCGCGCGGCCCGATACGCCCTCAGGAGGGGTGGGACTGACGACACCAGTGGTGCCCGGGTTACGGGTGTGACCACATGGACTAGACAGGCGGTTGCGCGACGAAGCCCCCGCAATCCGAGACTGCGGGGGCTGCGAAGGCGTGCCAGCTGAGGGCTCAGAAGCCCAGGTCGCGACCGATCAGTTCCTTCATGATCTCGTTCGAACCGGCCCAGATCTTGGTGACCCGGGCGTCGCGCCAGGCCCGAGCAACGCGGTACTCGTTCATGTACCCGTAGCCACCGTGCAGCTGGACGCAGTGGTCGATGACCTCGTTCTGGATCTGCGAGGTCCAGTACTTCGCCTTCGCCGCGTCGACCGCGGTGAGCTTGCCCTTCGTGTGCGCGAGCACGCACTGGTCGAGCCAGGACTCGGTGACCTCGATCTTGGTGACCTGCTCGGCGATCAGGAACTTGTTCCACTGGAAGCTGCCGATCGAACCGCCGAAGGCCTTGCGGTCGTGGGCGTACTGCACCGTCTCGGCCAGGATCTGCTTGGCGTGGGCGACGTTCGCGATCGCGCAGTTCAGCCGCTCCTGCGGCAGGAACTGCATCATCGAGATGAAGCCGGTGTCCAGCGGCCCGATCAGGTCGTCGTTGCTGACCCGCACGTTGGTGAACGCGAGCTCCGCGGTGTCCGACTCCGGCTGACCGACCTTGTCCAGCTTGCGGCCCAGCGAGAAGCCCTCGGTCGAGGTGTCGACGCCGAAGAGCGAGATCCCCTTGGCCTTCTTCTCCGGGGCCGTGCGGGCCGCGACCACCACGAGGTCGGCGCTGTAGCCGTTGGTGATGAACGTCTTCGACCCGTTGATCACCCAGTCGTCACCGTCCTTGACGGCCGTGGTCTTCAGGTTCGCCAGGTCCGAGCCGACACTGGGCTCGGTCATCCCGATCGCACCGAGAACCTCGCCGGCGGCGTACTGCGGCAGCCAGCGCTTCTTCTGCTCGTCGTTGGTCAGGTGCACCAGGTACGGCGCCACGATGTCGGCGTGGATGCCGACGCAGGAGGCGAGGGCCATGTTGACCTTCGCCATCTCCTCGGTGAGGACGGCGTTGAACCGGTAGTCACCGGCTTCCGAGCCGCCGAACTCCTCCGGGATCTCCAGGCCGAGGAACCCCTGCTTGCCCGCAGCGAGCCAGAACTCGCGCGGCAGCCCGTGAGCCTCGGCGTAGTCCTCGACGTGCGGGGTGACCTCACGATCGAGGAACTCGCGAACGGAGAGGCGGAAGGCCTCGTGGTCGTCTTCGTAGATGGTGCGTTCCATGAGCCCACTGTAGGCGAGACCTACTGGTCGGTAATAGGACGTACGCCACGGTCGTACGCTGGGACGGTGACCCGGAATCGTGCGGCACGGGCCGTCGGCTGGTCGTTGCTCGCGGCCCTGCTCGCTGGCTGCGGGGCATCCGCGCCCGACGCTGCGCGACCCTCCGCAGCGGCGACGCCTACCCCGACCCGTCCGTCGTCGGCACCACCCACGTCTGCACCCGCGGCAGACCCGGCGCCCGGGACGGTGCCGCCGTCCTGGCTGGGCACCCGGCCACTGGCGCGCACCGCCGACGGGTTCGGCGTCCAGCAGCCCACTCCCCCCGCCCTGCGAAACCGGCGGTTCACCCTGCCCGACACCCTGGATCCCCTGCCGGGCAGAGGATTCGCCGCCCAGGTGACGTCACCTCCACCCACGTCGGTGGTCGCGCGGTCGACGTGGGCGCCGGGCTGCCCGGTCTCCGTCGCCGATCTCGCCTGGATCCGGTTGACGTTCTGGGGCTTCGACGACCGGCGCCACACCGGCGAGCTGTTGGTCAACACCAAGAGCGCCGACGACCTGGTGACGGTGTTCCGCGCGTTGTACGCCGCCCGTTTCCCGATCGAGGAGATGCGGATCACCACCAAGGCCGAGCAGACCGCCGCACCGACCGGCGACGGCAACGACACCGGCGCCTTCGACTGCCGCCCGGTACGCGGCGAGACCGTGTTCAGCCAGCACGCCTACGGGCGGGCGGTCGACCTCAATCCGTTCCAGAACCCCTACGTCAAGGGGGATCTGGTACTCCCCGAGCTCGCGGGCGCCTACACCGACCGCAACCGGGAACGACCCGGGATGATCCTTCCCGGGGGTCCCGTGGTGCGCGCCTTCGACCGCATCGGGTGGACCTGGGGCGGCACCTGGAACTCGCTGAAGGACTTCCAGCACTTCTCCGCCAACGGCCGCTAGGAGCTGCCGGCGATCCGGCCGGCAAGACCGGACGCACGCTGCACCCGGTGCGCGATCGCGCCCCGGACCGCGCTCTCGGACCCGACGATCGTCACCCGCTCCCGGGCCCGGGTGACGGCGGTGTAGAAGAGCTCACGGGTCAGCAGCGCCGAGTCGTTGTCCGGCAGCACCACGGTGACGGCCCGGGCCTCGGAGCCCTGGCTCTTGTGCACGGTCATCGCGTACACGGTCTCGATCCCCGAGAGCCGGGTCGGCGCGAAGAGCTTGGTCTCGGTACCGGTCCGGATCACCACCCGGTGCCGTCGGTCGGGCAGCCGGACCACGACGCCGATGTCACCGTTGGAGATCCCGAGCCCGCGGTCGTTGGAGGTCACCAGGACCTGTCGGCCGGCGTACCACTCGTCGTAGATGCTGACGCCGGTCCGGTCGCCGACGAGCTGCTCGACCTGGCGGTTCCAGCTGCCCACACCGAACGGTCCCTCGCGATGGGCGCAGAGCAGCCGGTGCTCGTCGAGCTGACGGGTGATCGCCGTCCGGTCGTCAGGGTCGTTGAAGGCCAGCGCGTTGCGGGTGACCGCGATCGCAGCCTCGGCGACCTCGGCCCGTACGCCGGCCAGCGCCTCGGCATCGTTCGGCTCCACCCACCGGGTCACCGCGCTGCCACCGCGCAAGAGGTCCAGGACCAGGTCGGCGTTGCCGTCGCGCAACGCGTCGGCGAGCTCGTCGAGCTCGACCGCGGCAGTGCCGTCGGCCGCTCGGGTGCGGTGCCGCTCGGTCAGCCGGACCACCGGGGAGTCGGCCCGGTCGGAGAACCCAGCCACCAGGTCGGCGAGCACCGCCCCGGCCTCGACGGAGGCCAGCTGGTCGGGGTCGCCGACCAGGACGAGCCGGGTGGTCGGGCGCAACGCCTCCAGCAGGCGGGCCATCTGCGAGAGCGAGACCATGGAGACCTCGTCGACGACGACCACGTCGTAGGGCAACGGGTTGCCGCGGTGGTGCCGAAACCGGGTGCCGCTGTCGGGTCGCCATCCCAGCAGCCGGTGCAGGGTGCTCGAACGGAGCCCGTCGACGCGGGCACGGTCCTGCGGCTCGAGGGCCTCGGCCTCGCGCGCCACCGACTCCTGGAGCCGGGCGGACGCCTTGCCGGTGGGGGCGGCCAGCGCGATCCGCGGCGCACGGCCACCGTGCTCGAGCTGCTCGGCGACCAGGGCCACCATCCGGGCGACCGAGGCCGTCTTGCCGGTGCCAGGTCCGCCGGTCAGGACGGTCGTCCACTGGCCGACCGCCGTCACGGCGGCCGCACGCTGCTGCTCCCAACCGGGTTTGAACAGACGCGCCACGCCCGCGTCCCGTACGACGGGGTCGACCTCGGGCGGTCGCTGCCGCAACCGGGTGATCAGGTCGTCGCAGACCTGGCGCTCCTCGCGGTGGTGCCGGTCGAGATAGAGCAGCGAGCCCTCGAGCCGCAGCACGCCGCGCACCGTCAGCGCACTGGCGGCGACCGCCGCGCCCCACCCCGGCTGGGTCGGCCAGGGCAGCTCGGCAGTCGTCTCCACCGGTTGCTCGGCGATCGCGGCCAGGTCCACGCAGACGGCACCGGACCGGGCTGCTCGGACGGCGAGGGCGACCGCGAGCAGGACAGCTGGGTCGGCCTCCTCACCGAGGGCACCGAGCCGGGTCGCGACGTGCACGTCGGAGGCCTCGATCACGCTGGCGCGGTTGAAGGTGGCGAGCAGGCCGGGGGCGCGCCGCGCGACCCGACGGTCGTGGTCGTCGAGCAGGAGCTCGTCAGGTCCGGTCGTCATGGTCCCTCCCCGTCGCCCCTGGCTCCGTCGAGCGCGGCTCCGTCGAGGATGGCGGAGAGCTCGCGGACGAGCGCTGCCGGCGGCTTCCAGGAGAAGACCCCGCACGGCACCCCGTCGACGACCGGCGTCTGCGGTCCGACCATCCCGCGCAGGTAGAGGTAGAGGACACCACCGAGGTGCTGGTCGGGGTCGTACCCGGGGAGCCGCCAGCGCAGGAAGCGGTGCAGCACCACCGAGTAGAGCAGCGCCTGCAGCGGGTAGTGCGAGTGCAGCATCGCGTCAGCGACCTTGGCCGGGGTGTAGTCCAGGGCGGTCAGCGGCCGCCCGGGCTCGCCGAGGGTGTTGGTCTTGTAGTCGACGACGACGAACTTCTCGCCGCCGCCGATCCGCAGGACCACGTCGATCGAGCCGCTGAGGTAGCCGCGCAGCACCTGCTCACCGAGCACACTGCCGTCGAGCCGGTCGGCGTACGAGCGCATCGGGTCGCCGGCGGGCAGGTGCCGGCGCAGGGCGTCCGCGAACAGGCCGAGCGTGGTGGTCGAGCCGCCGCCGGCCAGGTCCCCGCCCCCCATCGGGAACTCGAAGTCGAGCTCGCGGAGCCGGTCGGGCAGACCGATCTGGGCCAGGGTCAGGTCGTTCGCCAGCGGTCCCAGCGGGGTGTGCTGCAGCGGCAGCATCGCCTCGGCGAGCTCCTCGGTCGTCGCCGGCACCGACCACCACCGACGCTCCTCCTCGATCCGGGCGAGCAGCTCGGCGCGGAGATCCGGGGCTTGCGGGTCAGCGTGCTCGAGCACGGCGTGCACCAACGACCCGAAGGTGGCACCGGCGACGAGCCCGTCCATCGGTGAAAGCAGGGCGGGGTCTACGTCCTCGGGCGTGGGGAGCTCCGCTGCGACCAGCTCGTCGTCAGGCTCGTGCTCGTCGTCGGTGCCGCGGTTCTCCGGCTCGCTCTGCGTCGGCGGTCCGGCCGCCTCCTCCGCACGGATCAACCCGCTGTACGACGTCCGGCGCCACACGGTGTCGACCTCGCGGCCGAAGACGCGCGCGGAGAGGGCGAGCGCCGGCTCGGCGATCCGGACCGAGTCGGTGCCGATGGTGCTCGGCTCGAGCCGGAAGGCGCCGAGCCCGGCCCAGCGACCGAGCACCTCGTCGACCTCGTCGTCGGTCCCTCCGAACGCTGCCCGCTCGCGGACCACCGGCTCACCGGGGGCACGCGCGAAGAGCAGCCGGGTGAGCGCGCCGTTGGGGGCGTTGAAGGTGGGCGCCCACCAGGTGGTGACCTGGGAGCGTGCCCGGGTGAGGGCGACGTACGCGAGCCGGAGCTCCTCCTGGGCCTCCTCGCGACGTGCGGCCGCCTTGGCCGCCGGGGAGTCCGCGACGTCGAGGCAGCGCAGCCCGTCCTCGTGGTACGCGTGCACGGTCGGCCAGTCCTTCACCGCGCGGTCGAAGAGCTGCGGCAGGTAGACGACCGGGTACTCCAGGCCCTTGGAACCGTGGATGGTCACGAATTGGACCGCTTTGGCGTCGACGTCGAGGCGGCGCCGGCGGGTGTCGTTGCGGTTGCCCTCCTCGATCGCTCCACGCAGCCAGACCACCAAGCCCGAGACGCCGAGACGCTGCTCGGCCCCGGCCCGGTGCAGCAGCTGGCCGATGTGGTTGAGGTCGGTGAGCTGCCGCTCACCGCTCTCGGTGGCCAGCACCCGCGCGGCCAGACCACCGGCGAGCGCGGCACTGTGCACGGCAGCGACCCCGCGCGAACGGAGCAGGTCGAGCCAGGAACGCACCCGCTCGGCGAGCTCGTCGGTGAGGTCGTCGCCGCCGGCGAGCAGGTCGTCGGGAGTCGTCGCGAAGAAGGGAGTGAGGGCCACCGCGCGGATCCGGCCCGGGAGCTGCGGCTTCTCCATCGCGGCCAGCAGCCGCATCCAGTGCCCGGCAGCGGGGCTCGTCATCACGCTCTCGGCCGCGTTGATCACCGAGGGGATGCCGCGCTTGGTCAGCTCGGCCTTGATCCGCGGGGCGTCGTCACGCACCGAGTGCAGCAGCACCGCGATGTCACCCGGGTCGAGGGGTCGGGACGGCTCGCCGTACGGGAGGTTGGTCAGGACCGGAGCCTCCGCGAGCTGGCGGGCGATGTCGGCAGCGAGGTCGGCAGCGATGTGGTCGCGGACCTTGCCGATGTTGATGGTGCCGGACTTGGTCAGCGCGAAGCCGTCGCGGCGTACCTGGCGCAGGCGCACCCCGCCACCGACCGAGAGCGAGGAACCCTTCCGGTGGGCGCCGACCTCGTGCACGGTGATCCGCTCGTCGCCGAGCGCGGCGTGCCGGGTCAGCACCTGGAGTGCCTCGACGACCGCCTCGTCGGAACGGAAGTTGGTGTCCAGGGTCCGGGTCGGCCGGTCCGCCACCGCCTTCAGGTACGTCGGGGTGTCACCGCCGCGGAAGGCGTAGATCGCCTGCTTCGGGTCGCCGATCAGCACCAGCCGGACGCTCTCGGCGAAAGCACTCTCCAGCACCTTCCACTGCACCGGGTCGGTGTCCTGGAACTCGTCGACCAGGACGACCTTCCAGCGCGCCTGCATCCGCTCGGCGGCCGGCGATCCCTCAGGATGGGTCGCCGGGTCGACGGCGTCGGCGAGCCGGGAGAGCATGTCGTCGAAGGTGAAGATCCGCGACCGACGTTTGCGCAGGTCGATCTCCTCGCGGACGGCGGCGACGAAGTCGACCATCGCGGCCGCGGCCGGATCGGTGGAGTCGACCGGGCGCAGCGTGGCGTGCCGGTTGTCGACGGCGTGCCGGGCTGCGTTGCGCGCGGGGCGGTACTCGATCGGTGGGTCGACCGGCTGGTCGGCGAACCGGGCGAGGTACTGGTCGTCGACCACCTCGTCGCGCAGGTCGGCGATGTCCTCGCGCAGGGCCTCGCCCGAGTCGGAGTCGCCGGCGACCCCGAGCGAGCGCAGCACCGCGTTGCAGAACTCGTGGGTGGTCGCGATCGTGGCAGCGTCGAAGTCGGTCACCGCGTCGAGCAGCCGACGGCGGCGCTCGGCGACCACCGTGTCATCGAGCCCAGCGCCGTCCGGTCCCCGGGTGAGGACCGCGAGGTGCGGCGCGGCCGTCCGCGCGTGGTCCGGGTCCTCGAGCGCCTCCGCGGCCTCGACGAACGCCTTGCGCACCCGGTCGCGCAGCTCCTGGGTGGCCGCCCGGCTGAAGGTGATCACCAAGAGCTGGTCGAGGTCGGCGACACCCTCGGCGACGAACCGGGTCGCCAAGGCCGCGACGGTGTGCGTCTTGCCCGTCCCGGCGCTGGCCTCGAGCACGGTGGTGCCGGGCTCGGGCAGCGGTGTGGTGATGTCGAAGGCGGCGGGCTCCGGGGCAGAAGGCGTCATCACTCCACCTCCGCCAGCAGTGCCGGCGACCACAGCCGGACGGCGATCTCACCGAACAGGTGCTCGGCTCCCGGCTCGGTCGCGGCCTCCGCGGTGATGTCGGCCCACGAAGGGCGGGCACCCCACGCCGTCACCATCTCGATGCCCGCGTTGTCCTTGCGCCACTGGTCGCCCAGGTCGCGGTCGAGCATCCAGCGAGGCCGCGACGAGGTTGCCGTCCGGGCGTACAGCCGGGCGCACTCGGCGCCGAACGGGAGCACCCGGGAGAGCGCCAGGTCGTGCAGGGCCACCAGGTCGGTCAGCACCGTCGAGGGGTCGTCGACCACGCCGTAAGTGCCGCGAGCCGGAGCATCGCCCTCACCGCCGCGGCCGATCACCCGTGCGATCCACTCGCCCGGCGCCTGGGCACTCAGGGCGACCAGGCTGACCCAGGCCTCCAACCGCTGCCGGGCGCCGAGCCGCGAGAAGCCGACCCGGACCAGGCGGTTCTCGTGCAGACCGGTGACGGCGCCGACCAACCGGCGCCCGCCACCGAGGTCGACCTCGAGGTCGCGCGCCTTGGCCGGAGCGCCCTGGGTGGAGGCGGCGTACTGCTCGGTCAGCGGCCCGGCCGCGGCCACGATCTCGCCGGTACGACGCCAGCCGTAGCGGCCCGGAGGCATCGTGCCTCGGCGCCACTCGGCCTGCATGGCGTCGGCCGGGGTGCGGCCGGCGTTCAGCGCCGCGAGCATCCGGTCCCCGACCTGCCAGCGCGCGAGCCCGCCGAGCTCGACCGGCATCGAGTCGCTGATCTCGTCCTCCTCGCGGGGCAGCTCGATCTCGAGCCGGCGCCGCAGGAAGCCGGCGACCGGGTTCTGCAGGATGCTGACCAGGTCGGCGAGCTCGATGTCGGCGACCGGCGCCGGACCGGGACGGAGGTCGGCGAGCACCGTGACCGGGGTCCGTTCTCCGGCGGCCGCCTGCGCCGCTCGGGCCGCGTCGGGGTCGAAGGAGAACGGCGGCCGGTCGGTGACGGTGAGGTAGTCGGAGTGGAAAGCCTGCGACCGGTGCTCGGTGACGACGTCGTCACGCGGCGTGGTCCGCTCGACCACGTCGAGGAACTCGCGCAGCGGAACCGAGGGCGGCCGCTCCTGACCGGTCGACTCGCTGAAACCGGTGTAGGTGATCACCAGGTGGTCGGTCGCGGCCATCACCGCGTCGAGGAACAGCTGCCGGTCCTGGCTGCGCACGTCGCGCTCGCCGACCCGCGGCAGCCGGGACAGCACGTCGTCGCCGTCGAGCGAACCGCCGCGCGGGAACACGCCGTCGTCGAGGCCGAGCAGGCAGACGACACGGTGCGGCACCGAACGCATCGGGGTCATCGTGCAGACCGTCAGGGTGCCGGTCCGGAAGCTCGCGCGGGTCGGACGACCGGCCAGCTGCTGGTGCAGCATCGCCCGCACGTCGGGCAGTCGCAGGGTGAGGTCGTCACCGGCGGAGCGTCCCAGGACGGCCAGCTCACGACGCACCTGCGCCAGCTGCCACTCCTCGCCGTAGGGGACGTCGGCGATCTGCTCGACCCCGTCGCTGAGCAGGTCGAGCCAGTGGGCGACGCCGTGCGTTCCGTGCAGCTGGTCGGTGAGCGCCTCGAGCCGGTCGACGGCCTCGGCGAAGCGTCCGACCAGTCCGATGTCGGTGCTGGAGACGTCGTCCAGCGGCAGGGTCGGGCCGAGCCAGAGTCCTGAGTCGTCCGACAGCGCCACCCCGGCGAGCACCCGGTCCAGGCCGAACCGCCAGGTGTTCTGCGGGAAGGCCTCCAGGCCGTAGCGCTCGCGCCCGGACGCGTCCCAGGCCCAGCGCACTCCGGCAGCAGCGACCCACTCGGTCATCGTCTCGAGGTCGGCCTCGGTGAAGCCGAACCGCCGACGAACCGGGTCGGTCGCCAGCAGGTCGAGCACCCGGCTTGCCTCCGCCCGGCCGTCGGCCAGGTCGAGGAGCCCGGAGAGCACGGCCAGCAACGGGTTGGTCTGGGTGGGCGAGCGGTCGGCGAGCATCACCCGCAGCTGGTGGCCCGGGTGACTCCCGGCCACGGCGTCGCCGAGGCCGAAGGCGCCGCTGATCAACGGTGCGTACTCGTCGATGTCCGGGCACATCACCAGGACGTCGCGCGGCTCCAGGGTCGGGTCGTCGGCGAGCAACCCGAGGACGACCTCGCGGAGGACCTCGACCTGGCGCGACGGGCCGTGGCAGGCGTGCACCTGGACGGAGGAGTCGACCAGCGTGGTCGGCTCGGGGGGCCGGTTCGCCGCGATGTCGGCCTGGACCCGAGCGAGCACGGTGTCCCCTCGCGCCGGCGACGCCAGCGCGGGGGCCTCGACCGCTCCGACGGCGAGCAGGGTCGCCTGCCCCTCCCGGACGTCACGACCCATCGCGGCCAGCAACGGGTGCTCGACCTCGACGTGACTGCGGTCGTCCTTGCGCCAACCCGCGGAGGCCTTCCCCCGCAGGCTCTGCCACAGCACCTCGGAGGGGTGCGGGAGCCAGAGGTGGACGTCGCGGTGCTCGCCCAGAGCGGCGAGGAGCTCGGCCTCGGTCGGGTTGATCCGGGTGTGCCCGAAGAGCGAGAGCCGCTCGGGCAGGTCGACGACCAGCGAGCCGGCCCGCAGGGCCGCGACGGCCTGGGCGTGCCGCTGCCCCGGCGTCGGCAAGCCGATCCGGGCGACCGTACGGCGCCACAGCTCGGGCTGCCACGCGAGGTCGTCGGGAAGGTCGCGGCCGCCACCGTCGCCCCGGCCACCGCTCTCCCAGTCGGCGAGCATGGCGGGACGCTGGGCGGCGTAGGAGAGGAAGATCCGGGAGAGCCGGCGCGCCACGGCGAGACGTCGGCCTCGCCGCAGCTCCCCTTCCTCCCCCTCGATGCCGTGCCCGAGGTGGCGGGCGAGGACCTGCGCCCACGGCTCGTCGACGCACTGGTCGATGGTCCGCAGCAACGGCCACATCACCGCGTCCGGCGACCACGGGTCCTCCTCGCGGGTGCCGAGGACCTCGGCGACCAACGAACCGGGCGAGCGGAAGTCGACGCCGGCGCAGACCCCGTCGCCGCGACCGGGTGCGTTGCCGAGCCGGTGCGAGAGCGTCTGGGAGAGCCAGCGCTCGATCCCCCGCGCAGGCACGATCACCAGCTCGGTGGCGAACGGGTCGGGCAGCGGCGTGCGCACGAGGTCGGCCAGACCCTCGGCCAGGAGGTCGGCCCGCTCGGCCCGGTGTACTAGGAACGCCACTCGGGCAGCCTAGGGGGAAGGTGCGACAGACGCCTGTGCTGGTTGAGGTGCGCCACGGGCTTGTGCTGGTTGAGGTGCGCCACGGGCTTGTGGCGGTTGAGGTGCGCCACAGGCTTGTGGTGGTTGAGGTGCGAGCGCAGCGAGCCTCGAAACCTGGTGACGCTCTGCGCGGACCCTGCGAGGTTTCGAGGCCGGCGCCAGAGCGCCGACACCTCCACCAGCAGGAGCCGACTCAGGCAAAGGTTTCGAGGCCGGCGCCAGAGCGCCGGCACCTCCACCAGCAGGAACCGGCTCAGGCGAAGGGGTTGGGGGTGGCACCGGGCAGCTGCCGCAGCAGCTCCTGGGCCCGGCCCAACAGCTTGTGCTCGACCAGCACCTCGTACCGGGTCGCGACGACCGCCGTCACCGACGAGAAGTCCCGACGGCCCCGGGTGGCCAGGTAACCGAGCAGCGACCAGATCACCCCGAAGGCAGCACCCATCACCGCGGTCGCAGCGATCATCGCCAGGCCGTTCCCGTCCTCACCGAAGAAGGACAGGATCAGGCCGACGAAGAGCCCCAGCCAGAGGCCTGACACCGCGCCGAGGCCGGCCACACGGCCGTTGGTCAGCCGGCCGGTGATCCGCTCGATCTGCTTGAGGTCGGTGCCGACGATCATGCAGTTCTGCACCGGGAACTCCTGGTCGGAGAGGAAGTCCACCGACTTCTGCGCGTCGGCGTACTCGTCGTACACCGCCAGGGACTGGGGGAATTCCAGGCTCAGGGGCTTGGGGGAACGGATCTGCTGCGGGTTGGCCATGGCTCCATTGTGCTCCGCGACTGGTCAGGAGCCGGCAGAGCCGCCGGCGACCTCGTAGCTCCACAGCTCGCTGGCCACGCTGACCGGTGCCTGACCCTCGCCGTGACCGTGGCCGTGCCCGTGACCGGTGCCACCCTCGGCCGCGGCCCCGCGGTGTCCCTCGGCGAAGGACGGCCCGTTCAGCCACGCAGCGAAGGCGTCCTCGTCACGCCACCGGGTCAGTACCAACCACTGGGTGCGCTCGTCGGTCGGCTTGAGGAGCTCGAAGCCCTCGAACCCGTCCTGGCCGTCGACGGCACCGGCCCGCGCCGCGAAGCGACGGGCGAGCTCGTCCCCGCTGTCCGCGGGAACCGTGATGGCGTTGATCTTGATGATGCTCATGGCCCCATCCTGGCAGCCTCCCCGGAGCCGAGGGGTCACTGCCCGTTGAGCAGGCTCTCGAAGTCGCCCATCGCAGCCAGGTCGCGGTCGAACTGGTCGAGCCTGACCGTCTGCCGGGAGCCGGCAACCAGCGCCGCCAGCTCACCTGCAGCCCGGTCGATCCGGCGGCGCAGCTCACCACCGGCACCGCCGGCACCCCAGTCCGCACTGGCCGCGAACACCCCCGTCGGTACGACGACCGCGTGCAGGTAGCTGAAGAGCGGCCGAAGCGCGTGCTCGAGCACCAGGCTGTGCCGGGCGGTGCCGGCGGTCGCGGCGACCAGGACCGGGGTGCCGTCGAGCGCCCCGGTCTCCAGGACGTCGAAGAAGGTTTTGAACAGACCGCTGTACGACGCGCTGAAGACCGGGGTCACCGCGATCACGGCATCGGCGTCGGTGACCGTCTGCAGCGCCGCTGCCAGGTCACCGGTCGCGAACCCGGTGAGCAGGTGGTCGGTCAGCGCGTGCGCCAGCGGGCGGAGCTCGACGACCTCGACCCGGGCGTCCTGCCCGAGGGCCGCCACCGTGGCGGTGCTGAGCAGGTCGGCCAGCAACCGCGTCGAGGACGGGTCGGAGAGCCCGGCGGTGACCACGGCAACGGTCCTCATGCGGACACCTCTTCCTCGACCCGCGCGGGGGCCTCGTGCTGGCGCAGCTCCGCCACCACCTCGCCGAGCAGGTCGAGCTGCCGGAGCACGGCGTCCAGCGGCAGACCCGCGTGGTCGACCAGGAACAGCTGACGGTCGTAGTCGCCGGCGTACTCCTTGAACCCGAGGGTCTTCTCGACGGCCTGGGCGACCGATCCGACGGTCAGCGGCGTCTGCGCGGTGAAGTCCTCCAACGAGGGGCCGTGACCGTAGACCGGGGCCCGGTCGAAGTACGGCCGGAACTGGTTGACCGCGTCCTGGCTGTTCTTGGCCAGGTAGACCTGACCGCCGAGGCCGACGACGGCGTCCTGCGCCGTGCCGTGGCCGTAGTGCTCGAACCGGGCGCGGTAGAGGGCAACCATCCGGGCGGTGTGCTCGGCGGGCCAGAAGATGTGGTTGGAGAAGAAGCCGTCGCCGTAGTACGCCGCCTGCTCGGCAATCTCGGGGCTGCGGATCGAGCCGTGCCAGACGAACGGGGGCTTGTCGTCGAGCGGGCGGGGGGTCGAGGTGAAGCCCTGCAGCGGGGTGCGGAACCGGCCCTCCCAGTCGACGTTCTCCTCGCGCCAGAGCCGGTGCAGCAGCGCGTAGTTCTCGATGGCGAGCGGAATGCCCTCGCGGATGTCCTTCCCGAACCACGGGTAGACCGGGCCGGTGTTGCCGCGGCCGAGCATCAGGTCCATCCGCCCGTCTGCGATGTGCTGGAGGTAGGCGTAGTCCTGCGCGATCCGGACCGGGTCGTTGGTGGTGATCAGCGTGGTCGAGGTCGACAGCTTGATCCGCTGGGTCAGCGCGGCGATGTGCGCCAGCAGCACCGGCGGGTTGGCGGGAGCGGCGAACGGCGGGTTGTGGTGCTCACCGGTGGCGAAGACGTCGAGGCCGACCTCCTCGGCCTTGAGCGCGATCGCGACGGTCGCCTTGATGCGGTCGTTCTCGGTCGGCGTACGGCCGGTGGTCGGGTCGGTGGTGATGTCACCGACGGTGAAGATTCCGTACTCCATGGGGTGCCTCCCTGGCAGGTTAGTTAACTATTCAACCACATGGCGCTCCGGCGCATTCCCTGGCCGCGTAACCGGGGTCTGTCCGGGATCGTTGATCCGGCATGCTCCGCTTCTCACCACGCCGTGCCGTTCCGGCCACCGCCCTCGCGCTGGTTGCCGGCAGCCTCGGCCTGCTTGCCACCCCCGCCTCCGAGGCAGCCCTGCTCTACAAGGTGCAGACGCTGCACTTCAAGGTCAAGGTCGGACCCGGGGCAGCGAAGACCTGCGACATCGTCGGCGACCTCTACACCCCGGTCGGCGCGAGCGCCACCAACCGTGTCCCGGCCATCATGGCCACCAACGGGTTCGGCGGGTCCAAGGAGGACCAGGCACCCATCGGCAAGGCGTTCGCCCAGCGCGGCTACGCGGTCCTCTCCTACTCGGGCCTCGGGTTCGGCGGCTCGGGCTGCCAGATCACCTTGGACGACCCCGACTGGGACGGCGTCGCCGGGCGCCAGCTGGTCAGCTACCTCGGCGGTGCCCGCGGCATCGCGTTCCTGGACGCAGCCCACACCAAGGCAGCACCAGCCCTGGCCGTGGTCAAGCGCGACAGCGTCGCCCACAACGGCAAGACCCTGGCCAACGACCCGAGGGTCGGCATGGTCGGCGGCTCGTACGGCGGCCAGGTCCAGTTCGCGATCGCCTCGGTCGACCCGCGGCTGGACGCGATCGTGCCGATCATCACCTGGAACGACCTGAGCTACTCGCTCGGCCCGAACAACACCGACCGGACCGGTCGCGGCGTGAGCACCCGAACCCCGGGCGCCACCAAGCTCACCTGGGGGCTGGGCTTCTCCGCCCTGGGCATCGCGAACGGCATCAACAACGCCCAGACCGACCCGGGCCGGCTGCTGCCGTGCCCCAACTTCGCCGACTTCGTCTGCCCGGCCCTCGTCCAGGCCGGCACCTTCGGCTACTTCGACGACGCCGCGACCCAGAGCCTGCGGCACGCCTCGGTGGGGTCCTACATCTCCCGGATCCGGATCCCGACGCTGGTCATCCAGGGCGAGAGCGACACCCTCTTCAACCTCAACGAGGGCATCGCCAACTACCAGGCGCTGCAGGCGCAGGGCACCGAGACGAAGATGATCTGGCAGTCCTGGGGACACTCGCAGGGCACTCCGGCACCCGGCGAGTACAGCCGGGACTCGCTGAACCCGGTCACCCAGTACGAGACCGGGCGGATCCTGAGCTGGTTCGAGAAGCACCTCAAGGGCCGCGACGTCGACACCGGACCCGAGTTCGCCTACTTCCGGGACTGGATCACCTACCAGGGCAACGCCAGGCCGGCGTACGCGACAGCCGCCAGCTTCCCGGTCGGCCAGGAGAAGCCGTTCTACCTCTCCGGGAAGAACCTGGTCAGCTCGCCCGTCGGCCTGACCGCAACGGACCAGTCCATCGTCACGGCCCCTGCCGGCGTACCCACGAACCTGAACACCGTGGACGCGATCGGCTTCTTCGCCGAAGCGCCGGCGCTCGAGGGGGACCTCCCGGGCACCACCGCGACCTGGAACACCGGCGCCCTGGCCCGAAGCCTCACGGTCGTCGGCTCACCCCGGCTGAACCTGCGGGTCTCCTCGCCGATCGCTGCCGCGACCCAGGCGGCCGGGGCCCCGGGCGAGCTGGTCCTCTTCATCCGTGTCCAGGACGTCGGGCCCGACGGCACCGCCACCGACGTCAACGACCTGACCGCGCCGGTACGGATCCCGGACGTCACGGTGCCGTTCACCACCACCCTGCCGGCCTTCGTGCACCAGTTCGCCGCCGGCCACCAGCTCCGCCTGGTGGTCTCCTCGAGCTCGGTGAACTACCGCGGCGGCCTGCTGTCGAACGTGGTCACCATCAGCTCAGGCAGCGCCGGCCAGGTCCTGCGGCTCCCGGTCGTCAACTAACCACCCAGGACGGGGAAACACCGATGCACCGGTTCAGGACTCGCGAATCCCGTACCGCTCCCAGAAACGTCGGAGCGGGCCGGGCGCCCACCAGTTCCATCTGCCGAGCAGCTTCATCGTCGCGGGCACGAGCAGCGCGCGGACAATGGTTGCGTCGACCAGGAGCGCGACCAGCATGCCCACCCCGATCATCTTCATGAAGACGATCCCGCTGGTGGAGAAGCCGCCGATCACCACCGCGAGCAGCAGCGCGGCCGAGGTG
This sequence comes from Propionibacteriales bacterium, assembly GCA_026392455.1. Lineage (GTDB taxonomy): Bacteria > Actinomycetota > Actinomycetes > Propionibacteriales > Nocardioidaceae > Marmoricola. Next base: position 463,873 of record JAPLCB010000008.1, read on the forward strand.
ATGATCCGTCCGGTCTTCTGAACGCCGACCGCCACCGCATCGGTGTTGCGCTCGGTCGGGGTGAGACCTGAGCCGGCCGTCCTGTCCCACTGCTCCCGGACCCGGCTGAGCAGGAAGACCTCGTAGTCCATCGACAGACCGACCAGGATCGCCAGCATGAAGATCGGCTGGGTGGCGTCCAGGAAGCCGGTCGCGCTGTAGTCGAGGAAGCCCTCCAGGCGCCCGCCGCCGAAGATCCAGGTGATCACCCCGAACGAGGCGCTGATCGAGAGCACGTTCATCAGCACCGCCTTGATCGGCAGCACCACCGACCCGAACGCCAGGAACAGCAGCACCAGCATCACCGCGACGATGATCCCGGCCATCCACGGCAGGTGCGTCTTGATCGACCCCAGCAGGTCGACGGTGTCGGCGGTCAGGCCGCCGACCAGGACCTTCTCCTCCCCCGGTCCCGGCACGTCGCGCAGGTCCCGGACGATGTCGAGCGAGGTCTCGTCCTGGCTGTTGCCGGACCAGGTGGCGCGCAGGAGGGTCTTGCCGTTCTCGGAGGCGACCGGGAGGACGGCAGCGGCCGGGACAGCGGCGCGGGCGCGCTCGACGTACTGGTCGACCTGGGTCTGGTCACCGGTGCTCAGCAGCAGGTTGGCCGAGGACTTCTCCCCGGCGAACTGCTCGTTGATCTTCTCGGCGGCGACGTGGGCCGGGTGGTCGGGCGGGAGCACCCGGTAGTCGACCGAGCCCCACTTCACCCCGAGGAAGGGCGAGGCCACCAGCAGCAGGAGACCGACGACGGCGACCATCACCACCACCGGCCGCTTCATCACCGCGTGCGCCAAGCGGGCCCAGGCGCCGTGCTCGGTATCGGTCTCGACCGGCCGGTGACGCCGCCACGGCATCCGGCCGTTGTCGATCCGGCGACCGAGCAGCACCAGCACGGCCGGCAGGATCGTCAACGCGGTGACGACACCGACCAAGGTCGCGGCGATCCCGCCGTACCCGAGGCTCCGCAGGAAGTTCTGCGGGAACACCAGCAGCGCCGACATCGCCGCCGCGACCGTGAAGCCGGAGAACAGCACGGTCCGGCCGGCCGTCGCGAGGGTGATCCTCATGGCCTTCCTCGAGGCGTCCGGGTCGTCGGTGGGCAGCTCGGCGAGCTCCTCGCGGAAACGGCTGATGACGAAGAGCGCGTAGTCGATCGCCAGCCCCATGCCGAGCAGGGAGATCACGTTGATCGAGAAGATCGAAACCTCGCCGACGTTGGTGATCAGCCGCACGATCGCGAGCGCACCGAGGACCGAGATTGCGCCGACCATCACCGGCATCAGCGCGGCGACCAGGCTGCCGAAGATGAGCAGCGACAGGATCAGCACGATCGGAAGCGTGATCAGCTCGGCGCGCGCCAGGTCTGCGCTGACGGTTTCGTTGACGCCGGTGTACACCGCCCACGGCCCGGCGATGTCCAGGCTGAGGCCGTCGTCGACGGGCCGCTCGAGCAACGGCAGGATGCGTTCGTTGTTGTCGCTCTGGTCGTCCTGGCCGGCACCGGCCAGGGAGATCAGCACCTGGACGGCGTGCTGGTCGTCACTGACCAGCCCGGCGTCGCGACCGGCCGGCATCCAGGGAGTGAGCACCGAGGTGACCGCGTCGCCCGGGATCACTGCCAGACGTGCCGCCACGTCCCGGGCGAACTCGGAGTCCGCCGCGGCCGGGTCGGCCTTCAGGGTGTCGCTGCGGTAGAGCAGCACCACGTCGATGGCCTTGTTCCCGAAGGCAGCCTGTTCGGCGACGAGCTCCTTGGCCGAGTCGGTCGCCGGGTCGTCGAACCCGCCCTTGCCCAGCGAGTCGAACACGCCGAGGCCGTACGCCGACGCAGCGATCGTGACGATGACGCCGGTCACGAGGACGGCCTTCGCGCGGTGCAGCAGGACCCGGGTCCAACGGTTCAACATGGCGACTCCTGGGAGGGAAGCTCGAGGTTTACACCGTTAACTGTAAACGGTGTAAACTAGGTTTCGTCAAGTCGTACCGTTGTGACCCACGTCGCCTGACCCGGAGTAGCCGTGACCCTCACCCGCGCAGAAGCCCACGCCGCCACCACGGCCCGGATCGTCGCGGCCGCCCGGACGCTGCTGGCTCAGCGGGCCGACGTTTCCCTCCGTGCGGTCGCCCGCGAGCTCGGCCTGACCGCACCGGCGCTCTACCGGTACGCCGCCAGCCACGAGGACCTGATCCTGATGGTGGCGCTGAACATCGACGCCGACGTCGGCGAGCGGATCACCGCCGCCGCCGACGCCCAGCCGGCCGGCGACACGGCGGCCCGACTCGTCGCCGCGACGGTCGAGTTCCGGCAGTGGGCGCTGGAGAACCGCGAGGAGTTCGCCCTCGTCTTCACCAACGTCGACGTCGAGTGCCTCGAGGCCCTCAACAGCGTCACGTCGGTCGGGGTGAAGTTCTCCGAGATGCTCTTCGAGCTCTGGGGGGAGAAGCAGTTCCCGATCCCGCAGCTCGCCGACCTCGACCCCGCCCTGGCCGAGATCCTGCGAGACCCGCAGACCCCGGCCGACGTGTCCGGCGTACCCGATCAGCTCCGGGGCCTGATCTGGGTCCTCGAGCGCGCCTGGTCACGGCTCTACGGGACGGTCACCCTCGAGGTCTTCCGGCACATCGACCCGCGCCTGGTCGAGCAGGCGCACCTGTTCCGGGCCATGATCGAGGACCAGGCCGAGCCCCTCGGACTGGTCGACGACCTCCCCCGGCTCCGCGCCCTGATCACCGACCTGCTCCGTTGAGAAGGGCCTGACGCGCGTTCGACATGGGCCCTACGCACCGAGAGCCCGACCAGAAGGCCCTGCTCAAGCGTGCGGCGGGCCCTTCTCAACGAGCTTGGAACAGGCCCATCAAGTTGCCCTCGACGTCCTTGAAGTACGCCGCGTAGCCGATGTCGCCGACCTCCTGGCGACCCAGGACCGCCATCCCCCCGAGGGACTCGATCTTGGCGATCGCCGCGTCGATGTCGTCGACGTCGATCGTCACCACGGGCCGATCGGTCGGGGACTCGCGCTTGACCATGCCACCGCCGATGTAGCCGGACTCGGTCGGGAAACCGGTCGCCTTGTCGGTGGGACCGGACTGCACGATCGAGTAGTGCGCCTCGGGGAAGTCGAGGATCCGCCAGCCGAAGGCGTCAGCGTAGAACTTCTGCGCCCGGGCCTTATCGTCGTAGGGAATCTCGAAGTGCACGACACGTCCAGTCATGGGGCCCAGAGTAGCGGCCCGCACGTGCGCTCCAACATGCACAACCTCGATCCGGACCTGCCGCCCGCACAGATCGGGAGGTTGGGCCTGTTCCCCGGAGCACGACCCCCCACCCTGCCGACATGAGACCCGAAGAAGCAGTGGCCCGCCTCGGCGGGATCACCACCCGGGCGGCGATTCTCGAGCTCGTCTCTGCCCGGGCACTCAAGCACGCAGTCGACGAGGGTCGGGTGACCCGCGACGGTCTCGGTCGGTACTCGTCCCGCCTGATCGGCGATGCCCTGCATGCAGCTCACGCGCTCTCGGGGACGGTGTCCCACCTCAGTGCAGCCCTGCACTGGGGTTGGGAGGTGAAGACTCCACCGACCGAGCCCCACGTCACCGTTCGGCGCAAGCGGAACATCCGCCCAGACCGACGCAGCGAGGTCGTCCTCCACTGGTCCGACCTGCAGCCGGCCGATGTGCGCGGGCACGTCACCTCGCCCTCCCGGACCCTCACCGACTGTCTGGCCACGCTGCCGTTCGACGAGGGTCTCGCGGTGGCTGACTCCGCCCTGCGGCACGGCGCTCTCACACCCTGCGAGCTGCAGCGGCTTGTCGCTGCGCTGGGTGGCCGCGGGTCGGGGACGGCGCGGCGGGTCGCCGCGGCGGCGGACGCGAGAGCAGCGAACCCGTTCGAATCGACGCTGCGCGCGATCGCCCTCGGCGTCCCGCGGCTGAACTGCGTTCCTCAGGTCCGGATCGGCGAGTTCCGACCCGATCTCGTCGACGAGGCGCGGCGCCTCGTGCTGGAGGCGGACTCGCACACCTGGCACAGCTCCAGGTCCGCGCTCCGCAACGACTGCCGTCGCTACAACGCGCTGGTCCTGCGCGGGTGGACGGTGCTGCGCTTCGCGTGGGAAGACGTGATGCTGCGACCCGACCTGGTGGAAACCGATATCCGGCGCTTCGCTGAACAGGCACTACCTGTTCGCGGCGCCCGGCAGCGGCCGTGAGGCGAGGTAGTGCCCGCTCAGCCGATCGCTGCCGCCGCGGCCCGAGCGGCGGTCCGGCCGGAGAAGATGCAGCCACCCAGGAAGGTCCCCTCCAGCGCGTTGTAGCCGTGAACGCCACCGCCACCGAACCCCGCTACCTCGCCTGCGGCGTAGACACCAGGCAGGGGCGCTCCGCCGGGCTGGAGCACGCGGGCATCGAGGTCGGTGTGCAGGCCGCCGAGGGTCTTGCGGGTCAGGATGTTCAGCCGTACGGCGATCAGCGGGCCGTTCTTCGGGTCACCGAACTTGTGCGGGCTCGCCGTCCTGATCAGCTTGTCGCCGCGGTAGTGGCGGTGCCCGCGCATGTAGGTGATCTGGATGTCCTTGGTGAACTCGTTGTCGAGCTCGCGGTCGCGCTCGGTGATGGTCCTGGTCAGTCCCTCGACGGTGATCAGGTCGGAGCCGGCGACCTTGTTCATCCCGGCCACCAGATCGGTGACGTTGTCGGCGACCACGAAGTCCTCGCCGTGCTGCTTGAACGCCTCGACCGGGCCCGGGGCACCGGGCCTGACGCGGGAGAGCAGCAGCTTGATGTCCTTGCCGGTCAGGTCCGGGTTCTGCTCGGACCCCGAGAGCGCGAACTCCTTCTCGATCACCTTCTGGGTCAGCACGAACCACGAGTAGTCGTAGCCGGTACGCATGATCGCGCCCAAGGTGCCGAGGGTGTCGAAGCCCGGCAGGTACGGCGCCGGGAAGCGTGCGCCGGTGGCCGAGAGCCAGAGCGACGACGGACCGGGCAGGATCCGGATGCCGTGGTTCTCCCAGATCGGGTCCCAGTTCCGCAGGCCCTCGGTGTAGTGCCACATCCGGTCGGGATTGATGATCTCGGCCCCCGCGGCTTCGGTGATGAACTGCATCCGGCCGTCCACGTGGGCCGGCACGCCGGCGACCATCGTCCTCGGCGGCTCGCCGAGCCGCTCGACCGGCCACTGCTTGCGGACCTGCTCGTGGTTGCCGCCGATGCCGCCCGAGGTGACGATCACGGCTTGGGCGCTGTAGGTGAAGTCGCCGATCTCGGTTCGGTTGGACGCCTTGCCGCGCTCCATGGCGTCGTCGGCCAGCAGCGCTCCGGTCACGCCGGTGCAGGTGCCGTCGGTCATCACCAGGTCGTCGACGCGGTGGCGGAAGCAGAGCTCGATCCGGCCCCGGGCGACCGCCTCGCGGACCCGTCGCTCGAACGGCGCCACGACCCCCGGGCCGGTGCCCCAGGTCAGGTGGAACCGCGGGACCGAGTTGCCGTGACCCCCGGCGAGACCGCCGCCGCGCTCGGCCCAGCCCACCACCGGGAACAGCCGCAGGCCCTGGTCGTGGAGCCACTGCCGCTTCTCGCCGGCCGCGAACCCGACGTACGCCTCGGCCCACCGGCGCGGCCAGTAGTCGGACTCACGGTCGAACTGAGCGCTGCCCAGCCAGTCCTGGAGGGCGAGGTCGTAGGAGTCCTTGATGCCCATCCGACGCTGCTCGGGCGAGTCGACCAGGAAGAGACCGCCCAGGGACCAGAACGCCTGTCCGCCCAGACTCTGGGAGGGCTCCTGGTCGAGGAGGAGCACCTTCTTGCCGAGGTCGGCGAGCTCCGCGGCAGCGACGAGTCCGGCCAGGCCGGCTCCGACGACGATGACGTCGGCATCAGTGGTCATAGAGGGAGGCTAATCCACCGTCCCCCTAGGCTGGCGGCATGGTGGAACCGACCGGCGTCCTGCGCGACCCGGCGAACCTGGTCTCGACACGGGCGCCGTACCTCTGGCGGCTCGGGGCGCTCACCCGTTCCCTGGTGCTCGGCGCCGGCGCAGGACTGGCCGAGCTGCTCTGGGACGTCGACGTCCCGCTCTGGCTCTGGGCCGGGTACGCCGCCGCCGCGCTCGGGTACGTCACGGTGATGCCTCAGTTCCGCTACCGGGTCCACCGCTGGGAGACGACCGGGACGGCGGTCTACACCCAGAGCGGCTGGCTCACCCGGGAGCGCCGGATCGCGCCGATGTCCCGGGTCCAGACCGTCGACTTCGAGCAGAGCGCGGTCGCTCGCGCCTTCGGCCTGGCCTCGGTCACCGTCACGACGGCGTCGGCGGCGGGACCGCTGCGGATAGACGACCTCGACGTCGCGGTCGCCCAGCAGCTGGTCGACGAGCTGACCCGGCGGGCCGAGGCCGAGCACGGCGACGCCACGTGACCGAGCTCGAGCACGACCAGGAGTGGCGGCGGCTGGACCTGCGGATGCTGCTGGTCCACCCGGTCAACGAGGTGGTCCGGTTCCTGCCCTTCCTGATCGGCCTCTTCGTGCTCGGCTCCGGCGGGCAGGACGGTGGGCCGTGGCACTACCTGGGCGTTGCGGTGCCGGTCGCCATCGGTGTGGTCCGGTTCGCCTCCACCCGGTTCCGGATCACCGGCGCCCAGATCGAGCTGAGGCGCGGGGTCCTGGGTCGGGAGATCCGCACCGCCCGCCTCGACCGGGTGCGGACCGTCGAGCTGACGGCCTCACCGATCCACCGGGTGCTGCGCCTGGAGAAGGTCAAGATCGGCACCGGTAGCACCGAGGACGGCACCCTGGAGCTGGACTCGCTGGGCACGGTCGAGGCCGCCCGGCTGCGCCGCGAGCTCCTCGACCGCGCCGGCGCGGTCCACCCGGCGGAGGGCGGGTCCGCCGACGCCGAGGTGCTGGTCCGGTTCGATCCGGGCTGGGCGAGGTTCGCGCCGCTGACCACGTCCGGCCTGGTGGTCGCGGTGGCTGCTCTGGGTGCCGCGACCGGCCCCTTCCTCGGCAGCAACCTCGAGCTCCGGCTGGCGGACGCCAGCGTCGTCGAGCAGGTCCGCAACGTCGCCCTCCCGGCGGTGGTCGTGCTGGGCGGGATCACGCTCCTGCTGATCGCCTCCACGCTCGGGATCGTCGGCTACCTGCTGGCGAACTGGAACTTCACCCTGACCCGCGACGTCGCGCAACGCACCTTCCACGTGCACCGCGGTGCCCTGACCACCCGGTCGACCAGCATCGACCTGGACCGGCTGCGCGGGGTGGAGATCCACGAGCCCCTCGGCCTCCGGGTGGCCGGCGGCGGTCGGCTGACCGCGATCGCGACCGGGTTCGCCCGGCGCAGCGACGAGAACACCGCACCCCTGGTCCCGGCCGCGCCCCTCGCCGTCGTCCGGGCCGTGGCCGGTGCGGTGATCGGTGAGGAGCCGGGGTCCCCCGGTACGTTCCACCAGCACGGGCCGCAAGCCCGTCGGCGTCGCTACCTCCGAGCCGTGCTGCCCGCGCTGCTGGCTCCCGTGGCCCTGGGCCTCGCGGCCGCTGCCGGGGACTGGCCGTGGACCCTGGCCGGTGCCGCCGTTCTGGTCCCGGTCGCCGCGGCTGCACTGGCCCGGGACCGCTACGCGCGACTCGGGCACGCCCTGACCAGCAGCCACGTGCTGGTCCGCTGGGGCTCGTTGCGGGGACGCACCGACGTCCTGCAGCGCAGCGGGATCATCGGCTGGAACCTGCGCCAGACCTACTTCCAACGTCGGGCCGGACTTGTCAGCCTGACCGCGACCACCGCGGCCGGCCAGCAGGCCTACGAGATCCTCGACGTCCGCGAGGATGTAGCCGTCGGGTTCGCCGCCGCGGCGGTGCCGGGGTTGGTGGAGCAGTTCGTTCGGTAGGAGACCTCGGCCCGGGGTTCCGAGGCCGGCACCAGGGCGCCGGCACCTCGACCAGCAGTGCCGCTCGCCGCCCGCAGCCTCAGATCAGCTTCTTGAAGACCGGCATCGGGGCGTGCTTCATCACGAAGCCCAGCGGAGCCCACGGCAGTCCCGGGACGGCGGCCGAGTCGACCTCCCGCTCGATCGCGGAGACCATCGACCTCACGCCCTTCTCGGTGCTCGCCATCAGCGGCGTGCTCTGCTCGACCTTGTCGTTCATCTCCGAGGCGATGTAGCCCGGGTACAGGACGGTCACCTTGATCGGCTTGCCGTAGAGCTCGGCGCGCAGACCCTCGGCCAGGTGCGCGACCCCGGCCTTGGTGGCGGCGTACGTCGTCAGCGCCTTGGGCATCCCGCGGACCGCTGACATCGACGAGATCATCACGTAGTGCCCGGCGTTCTGCTCCCGGAAGATCTCCATGGCCGCCTCGGACTGGCAGAGCGCCGCGACGAAGTTCGTCATCGCGGTCTCCCGGTTGGCGTCGTACCGGCCGGTGCCGAGCGGGGCGCCCTTGCCGAGGCCCGCGTTGATGACGATCCGGTCGAGGGTGCCGAAGTCGGCCTTGAACGCCCGGAAGACCTCGAAGACCTGGTCGTCGTCGGTCACGTCGAGGGCGCGGAGCTCGACGCGACGCGCCGGCGAGGCGGCCAGGATCTCCGCCTTCAACGACTCCAGCTTCTCGGTACGGCGCGCGCAGAGCGCCAGGTCGTAGCCCAACGCTGCGAACTGCCGGGCCATCTCGGCACCCAGCCCACTGCTCGCGCCGGTGATCAGGATCGTCCGTGCCATCGTGAGACCTATCGGTAGGACAGCGTGCCGGGCACGCTGTCGAGGTGGGACTGCTCGTTGTACGAGAGCAGGTTGACGCCGCGCGAGCCGGAAACCAGGCGGGTGAGGCCCGAGTTGACGCTCATCCGGTTGAGCTTGGTCCACAGGTCGGCCCGCGGTGCGGCACCGCCGAGGACCGAGGCGACGGCCCAGGCGACCGGACCGCCGGACGTGAAGACAGCGACGGTGCCGGACCCGGCGAGCGCGACCGTCCGGTCCAGCGCCGCGGCGACCCGCTCGGTGAAGGCGACGAAGGTCTCCTCGTACGGCCGGTCGTCGCCGGCGATCCACCCGGCGGTCGCGGCCTCGAACCAGCGCTGGAACTCGGCCTTGGTGGGCTCCGGACCGACGTGGGCGGCGGTCTCCTCGGGGTGCGCCGCCAGGACGGCCAGGAAGTCGAACTCGTCCCAACCAGCGTCGACCACCAGGTCACCGGCCGACCAGCCCGCGGCGGCCGCGCAGGTCTCGGCGGTCTCCCGGTGCCGTCGCATCCGGCCACCCACGATCGTGGTGGCCTCGATGTTGCGGGCGGCCAGCGCCACGCCCAGCAGGCGCGCCTGCTCGAAACCGAGCGGCGACAGCGCGTCGTAGTCAGCGGCGCCGAAGGAGGCCTGGCCGTGCCGGACCAGCACGATCTGACCCACTTAGATCTCTCCCGCGATGACCCGCAGGCACCGGTCCTCGTAGTAGTGCACGGCCTGGCCGAACATCGCGTACATCTCGTTGGTGGTCTGGCCGTGGAAGTAGCGGTAGTAGATCTGCTGGGCGATCACCGCGAACCGGAAGAGCCCGTAGACCTCGTAGAACTTCCACTCCTCCTCGGTGACGCTGTAGCCCATCTGCTCGCAGTAGTAGGCCACGAACTCCCGCCGGTCGAACATCCCGGGCAGGTTGCTCGGCTGGCGGCGGACCAGCTGGAAGCCCTCGTCGTCGTCCGGGGTGACCCAGTACGCCAGCGTGCCGCCGAGGTCCATCAGCGGATCGCCGAGGGTGGCCATCTCCCAGTCCAGGACCCCGATGATCCGGCTGGGGTCCTCCCGGCTCAGGATGACGTTGTCGAACCGGTAGTCGTTGTGGATCACGCAGTTGGCGACATCGGCCGGCATCCGCTCGACGAGCCAGTCCATCACCGCGGTGAACGCCGGCGCGTCCTCGGTGATCGCGTTGCGGTAGCGGCCCGACCACCCGGTGATCTGCCGCTCGACGTAGCCCGAGCCCTTGCCCATCGCCGCGATCTCCGGGATCGCGGTGTCGACCCGGTGCAGCTTGATCAGAGTGTCGATGAAGGTCCTGTTCAGCGCCCGGGCCGAGGTCTCGTCGAGGTCGAGCTCAGCGGGCAGGTCGCGCCGCGGGATGATCCCGTCGAGCCGCTGCATCACGTAGAACTCCGAGCCGATCACCGACTCGTCGTCACAGAAGGCCACCATGTCGGGCACCAGCCCGAAGGGCCCCTTGAGCGCGGACTGGATCCGGAACTCGCGGCCCATGTCGTGGGCACCGGCCGCCTTCTTGCCGCGCGGCGGTCGCCGCAGGATCAGGTCCTGGTCGGCGGTCCGCAGCGAGTAGGTGAGGTTGGAGGCACCGCCGCCGAACTGCTGGATCTCCACGTCGCCGACGAGGTCGACGCCGTGCCCGGCGAGCCAGGTCCGGACGGCGTCGAGGTCGAACGAGTCCTCCTCACGAACCGAGCTGGCGCCTTCGATGGCCGAACCGCTGGGGTTGTCAGGCACGTTTCACTCCATCGCGTTCAGTCGGGCGGCCTGCTTGCGCATGACCGCGTTGTAGCCGTCACGGTCCGCGACCTTGAACCCGTACGCCGCCCGGGCGGCTTCGTCGGGAAGGATCACCTCGTCACCGTTGTCGAGCCCGGCGAGCACCGCGGCAGCGATGTCGTCGGCGCTGACCGGCGAGTTCGCGACCAGGGCGCCGATCACGGTCCCGACCGCGACGTCGGTGCCCTGCATGGTGTCGATCAGCGGCGTCCGGAAGTAGGACGGGCAGACCACGCTGACCGCGATGCCGTACTCGGCCAGCTCGTGCGCGGCAGTCTCGCTGAACGCGACGACCGCGGCCTTGGTCGCGTTGTACGACGCCATCCCCGCCGGGTGCACCAGGCCGGCCAGCGACGCGGTGTTCACGATCGTGCCGCTGCCCTGGGCCTTCATCAGGCCCACGAAGGTCCTGGTCCCGCGGACCACCCCGAAGAGGTTGATCTCGGTGATCCACTGCCACTCGTCCAGGCCCGCCACGTCGAGGCGCCCGCCGCCGGCCACGCCGGCAGTGTTGAAGAGCAGGTCCAGGCTCCCCCACTTCGCGAGCACGCGTTCGTGCGCGGCGGCCCAGTCGGCATCGGAACGGACGTCGAGGGTCAGGTACTCGACCCCGTCGATCGGCCCGAACTCAGCCGACGGCGGGTTCACGTCGGCACTGATGACCTCGTCGCCCCGGGCGACCAGCGCCCGGCAGAGAGCAGCCCCCAGACCGGACGCGCCGCCGGTGACCAGAGCACGTCGTGGTCTCGAGGCTCGCTCCGCTCGCACCTCGACCGGCGGAGCGTCCATCAGAGGTGCTTCCCGATCTCGATCCGGGCCACGACGCCGCGGTGCACCTCGTCCGGACCGTCCGCCAGCCGCAGGGCGCGGGCGTTGGTCCACATCCCGGCGAGCGGGAAGTCCTGGGACATGCCGCCGCCACCGTGCAGCTGGATCGCCATGTCGATCACGTTCTGGGCCACGTTCGGCACGATCACCTTGATCTGGCTGACCTCGGACAGGGCGTTCAGCGGCCCACCGACGTCGAGCTTCCAGGCTGCGTTCAGGACCAGCAGCCGGGCCTGGTCGATCGCGATCCGGGCGTCCGCGATCCGCTCCATGTTCCCACCGAGCCGGACCAGCGGCTTGCCGAAGGCGCTGCGCGAGGTGCCGCGCTTGATGGCCATCTCGAGCGCGACCTCGGCCTGGCCGATCAGCCGCATGCAGTGGTGGATCCGGCCGGGACCGAGACGGCCCTGGGCGATCTCGAAGGCGCGGCCCTCACCGAGCAGGATGTTCGCCTTCGGCACCCGGACGTTGTCGAAGGAGACCACGCCGTGGCCGACGGGCTCGTCGTACACGTTCATCGTGGAGAGCATCCGGTCGATCGTCACGCCCGGGGTGTCCAGCGGGACCAGCACCATGGTGTGCCGGTGGTGACGGTCGGCGTCAGGGTCGGTGAGCCCCATGAAGATCATGATCTTGCAGTCCGGGTGGCCGACGCCGGTGGAGAACCACTTGGTGCCGTTGATCAGCACCTCGTCACCGTCGACGATCGCGGTCGCCGCCATGTTGGTGGCGTCCGAGGACGCCACGCCCGGCTCGGTCATCCCGAAGGCCGAGCGGATCTGTCCGTCGAGCAGCGGCTCGAGCCACTGCTTCTTCTGCTCGTCGGTGCCGTACTTGAGCAGCACCTCCATGTTGCCGGTGTCCGGGGCGTTGCAGTTGAAGACGTACGGCGCCAGGAAGGTGGCCCGCCCCATCAGCTCGGCCAGCGGCGCGTAGTCGGAGTTGCTCAGACCGGCGCCGCCGTGGGTGCCGTACTGCTCGGCGTACGGCTGGTCGTGACCGACCGGGAGGAAGAGGTTCCACAGGCCCTGGGCCCGGGCCTTGGCGCGGAGCTCGTCCATGATCGGCGACTCCGCCCAGGTCCCGGCGGCACGGGCCGCTGCCACGTCGTGGTGGTAGGCGTCGTGGACGGGTTCGATCTCGTGGGTGACGAAGTCGGAGACCAGTCCAGCGAGTTCCTGGGCGCGCGGCGAGTGCGAGAAATCCATGACGCTGACAGTAGCGCTGTCAGGGTTGCCGCGCGACGGGTGGCCTAGCTGCAGGCGCTGGCGATCGTGCGTCCGTTGACGACCGGGACCGCGTTGCCGTTCACGTCGGTCGACTCCAGACCGGGAGTGAAGTTCAGGACGCCGTCGGCGGGCTGGTTCTCCCCGGAGCGCACCTTGGCCACCACGGTGAGCTCCTGACCCGGCTTCAGGGTGATCGGCACGTACGCGACCTGGCGACCGAAGTGCCGGTCGGCGGTGATGACCACCGGTTCGCCGTCGACCTGCAGGTCGAGGACCTCACCTCCGGCCGGCGCGTAGATCCGCAGGTTCACCCCGATCTGGCCCTGGGGCACGTAGATCCCCTGGCCCAGCACCGAGATGCCCAGGTTCGCGAAGCTCTTCGGCATCGTCGACCGCAGGACCACCGTCGTCCGCAGGTCCTGGGCACCCTTGCGCCGGCACTCGGTCGCGGTCGCGGTCGCCACGTACTGGAGGTAGTAGTCCATCTTGCTGGCCGTGGTGTCGTTGAGGTAGACGCCGATCTCGGGCGAGCGTCCGCGTTCGCGGTTGAGCTGGCCGCTGACCGCCGTCCCGGCCAGGCGGGCCTGCTCGTCGGGGTGCCGTGACCAGAGCAGGATCCGGTGCTGGTTGGTACCGTCGCCGAGCGCCCGGATCGCCTGCTGCTGGTCGCCCTGTCCCTGGGTGATCACTGCGTCGAAGATGTCCTTGGCGCTCGCCTCGAAGAACGCGTCCTGGAGCGCCAGCTTGCGCTGGATGCAGCTGTTGTCCTGGCCGCACGTGCCCGGGTCCTGCTGGACGTAGACCTGGTTCAGCAGGGCCTTGACGGCCGTCCTGGCGGTCAGCGGAACCGTGGCCACCAGGTTGCCGCCGTCATCCCTGACCTTGACGTCGACCGGGCCGGTGGCGCGCAGCAGGCCGGTCAGCACGATCGGGTCCACCGAGACCACCCCGTCGATGTCACCGAGCCCGAGCTTCTCCTTGACCAGGGCCACCGCGGCCTGGGCGGCCGTCGGGAAGTCCGGGGTGAAGTTGATGTCGCGGAAGTCCTCGGCCGGGGACTCGCCGTACATCCGGCGGGTCTCGTCGTCCAGCTTCAGGACCGGGGTCGCGGTCGGCTTGACGTCGGCGGCCGAGAACTGGTCGGTCATGGCGAGCTGCCCGTTGACCGCCTTGAGGATCGCGACCGAACCGGGCAGTCCGCCGGTCGACCGCAGCTCGGCGGGGTTCTGGACCATCAGCAGGTAGGTGCGAGGTCCGTCCTGACCGAGCATCGTCGGGAGCAGGTCGAACGCCGTCGCCGTCGCCCGGGAGGCGGACCTGGCTCCGCCGAGCGGTTCCTGGATCTCGGCGACCATGTCGTTGAACGGGAAGACCAGGGAGTTCGGCCTGATCCGGTCGAGGCGTCGACCGGCCTCCTCGATCGAGGTGGCAGCCCGGCGCACGTCGGGAGTGAGCTTCTCGACCTCGGCCAGGTTGATCCGTCCGTTGACCGGCTTGAACGTCCCGGACCGCAACGCCGCACTCAGCTTCAGCGCGATCGGAGCGTTGACCTCGGTCGCGGTGTCCAGCACCGCAGCGACGGTCTGGACCGCCTCGACGTTCCGGCCGACCCAGGGGATCTTCCCGGCGGCGTCCCAGAGCAGGTTGGCAGTCCGCCCGTGGGCACGGTCGGCCTTGTCCTGCAGGTTCGCCAAGGTCCGGTTGGCGGCGTCGAAGTCTCCGGCGGCGACCTGGTCCTGCACCCGGGCTGCGTCCCGACCTGCGTCCTTGAGCGCCAGCCCCGCCGTGACGGCCTGCCACCCGAAGATCAGGAACAGGACGGCGCCGCTCAGGCCGAGTCCGATCAGCAGGCGGCGACGGGTGATGTTGAGCTTCTCGGTGATCCCCACAGGGGAAGGTTAGACGGTCTGTGCGGTGAGCTCGGCTTGTTCGGCACGCCGGCGAGCAGCGACCGCGACGACGGCCCCGGCGAGGAGCAGGCCGACACCGCCGACCAGCACCAGCCTGTCGGGGCCGCCGGTGCCGGCAAGTGATGCTGCGGCAGTCCCGGCCGTGGTCGCGGTCCCGGCGGGTCGCACGGTGAAGACGAGGTCGTCCGGGGTGACCGAGGACGAGTCCGCCGACGTGCCGGTGCCGCTGGGGTCCGCGTACCTGCAGACACCGGACAGGGCGAGCTCGGTGGCGCGGGTGACGGTCGGGGCGACGAAGGTGGTCTGGAACTGGGTTCCGCGGACCTCGCGGTGCGCCCCGTCCCAGCTGAGGTCCCACGCGCACTCGGCCGAGGACGACGCGACGACCGTGAACTGCTGACCGCTCGCGAGGACCTGCTCGGGGGCGCTGAGGCTGGCCTGGACGTTCGGGTAGGCCTGCGCAGGGTTGGACCCGACGAGCACGGCGACGACCGCCGCGAAAACCCCCACAGCAGCAATTGCGTGTTTCTTCATGCTCGGACTCCCAGAAAGAACGTCATGACGACGACTCAGAGATCCCCCCGGATTCTCTGGTGCTTCATCACGCTCAACGAGCCCGTGTGACCGAAGTTACGCGCGCGGCGTCAGCACCCGCGTACGGGCGCCCGGAACCTGGATCAGGTCGCCACGACGGCGACGACCCGGGCCCGGTTCTGCGGCACGGCCCAGAGCTGTGCCGTACGCCGCAACCGGTACGCCGACCAGCAGCCGAACGGGACCGCGAGCAGCACCGGCACCCGCCAGTCCGGCCCCAGCGCAGCCAGCCAGAAGCACAGTCCGACCACGGTGGTCCGCACCGAGAGCCGGGCGCTGTACCCGACCATCACGACCGGCGGAGCCGGCGTGGCCCGGGCGCTCCGCATGTCCACGGCGTACGGGCTGGTCACCGACCACTGCAACGACGCCGCCACCACCTGGGCGGTCACCACCAACGCGACCATCACGACCGCGGCGAGCTCCGTCGCGGTCGGCCTCCCGGCCCTGACGGAGGCGAGCAGGACGGTGACGGCGACCGAGGCCAGCAGCACCTCGAACAGCACGATCGCCTTCGCCGCGAACCCGAGCCGTGGGTCGGTCGGCAGCGAGTCCCGCCAGAGCGCTCCGCGCCCGTCCAGGCACCAGGCGTTGACCCCGAACAGCAGGGCTCCGCCGGAGGCGACCAGGCCCGGGAGGACGGTGATCATCCCCCACTCCAACGAACCGGTGAGGGCAACAGCCCCGGGCATCAGTCCCAGGACGAGCAAGCCGCGACGCAGCGGGACGGCCCGCCAGATGGAGGCCCGGTCGATGCGCAGGAGCGCGGCCAGGTCAGACCCAGGGGAAGGCCGGGATCGCTGGTAGCCGGACTCGAGGCGGACCTCCTCCCGCAGCGGCCGGAGCAGCGCCCAGCGAGCAGGCACCAGACCGACCAGCACCACGACGGCCAGCAGCGCCGCGAGGACGCCGACGGCCAGCAGCCAGCGCGACCAGACCGCGGCGGAGCCGTACACCGCACCGAGGTACACCTGCACGGTCGGGCTGTTGTCGAGCAGCGCGGTCAGCTGGTCGGTGGCCACCAGCGCGGCGATCGTCGCCGAGAGGACCAGCACCATGCCCCGGGCGACCAGGGTCCCGTTCGGCCCGCGGCGGATCGCCTCGAAGGCCCACCCCACGACCTGGCCGAGCGCGGTCGCGACGGCGACCCAGAGCAGGAGCGGGACCACCACCAGCACCAGGTTCCGCGGACCCAGCACGTAGGTGGTCGTCCCCAGCAAGGCCCAGGTCTGCAGCAACCAGGCGATGTTCAGCGGGGCGAGCAGCAGTGCGCCGGCGTGCTCGGTCACCGCGGAGACCGGGAAGGCGACCAGCTGCTCGCGCGGAACCACTTCCCGACCACCGCCGGACCCGATCGCCGCCAGCGCGGCCAGGACGGCGAACCCGAGGTAGAGCGACGGCAGCACCGCCACCAGGTCCCGGGCGTGCTCCGCCTGGAGCGGTTCACGCAGGTAGGCGGGCACCACCGCCGCCGCGACGGTCAGCACCAGGACCGTTGCTGCGGCGATCCGCAGCCGACGCCGGGAGCGGGCGTTGAGTCCGGAGCTGCGGAAGGCCAGCAGAGCGCGCAGGTCCACGACGCCGGCCGCCAGCTGGCGCACGGCGTCAGTCCAGGAGCGCACGGTAGGTATCCGCTCCGGCGTCACCGACCAGCGCCACCGCTGGCATCCCGGCGACCGCCGCTCCGCCGCGCAGCACCAGGGCGTCCTGGCAGACCTCGACCGCAAGGTCCCGCAGGTGGGTCGACACCAGGACCGCGGCGCCGCGCGTGCGCGCATCGGCGATGACCTGCTGGGTGGCGTCGACGCCGAGCGGATCGACCCCGTCGAACGGTTCGTCGAGGAGCAGGACGTCAGGGCGGTGGAAGGCGGCGAGCACGACCGAGAGCCGACGTCCCATCCCGTGGCTGAACCCCCCGGTGACCCGGTGCGCAACCCCACCGAGCTCGAACTGGTCCAGCGCGTCGCGGGCCCGCTCCTTCCAGTCGTCGAGCCGGCGCAGTCGCGCCGCCAGCTGGAGGTGCTCCCAGGGCGTCGCCCGCGGCACCAGGCCGCCGACGTCGGGGCAGTACCCGGTGACCCGCTTGGCCCCGACCGGGTCGTGGCGGACGTCGATCCCGTTGACCAGCACGCTGCCCTCGGTCGGCGGGATCACCCCGGCGAGCACGCGCATGGTGGTGGACTTCCCGGCGCCGTTGCGGCCGAGCAACGCCGTGGCCCGGCCGGCGAGGACCGAGAGGTCGATCCCGCGGACCGCTTCCACCGTCCCGAAGCGCACGCGCAGCCCTCGGACCGCGATCCGTTCGCCTTCCCCGTCGTTACCCACTGGTTGATTGTCGGTGAGCGGTGTCCGTTTTGCATACTTTTGGGAAAACGAAGCACCGCGCCCGGCCAGGAGCCGGACGCGGTGCTGAGGGTCGTACGTGGATCAGGCAGCCGGGAAGGTGCCACCGCTCTCGGCGACGGCGACCAGGCTGGCCGGGGGCTCGAAGCGCTCGCCGTACTTGGCCGCGAGCTCACGGGCCCGGGCGACGAAGCCGGCCGGGCCGCGGCCCGCCTTGCCCTCGAAGCCGTTGATGTACTGGATCGCCCCGCCCTTGACGGCCGGGAAGCCGATGCCGAAGATCGAGCCGATGTTGGCCTCGGCGGCGGAGTGCAGGACTCCCTCGTCGAAGCACTTCACGGTCTCGATCGCCTCGACGACGAGCTGACGGTCCTGGATGTCCTCGACCGGGATCTGCTCCGCGGCGACCGGGAACACCTCGGCGAGGCCCTCCCACAGCCCGGTGCGGTTGCCGGCCTCGTCGTAGGAGTAGAAGCCCTTGCCGACCAGCTTGCTGGAGCGGCCGAGCTCGATCATCTTGTCGATGACCGCCTCGGACGGGTGGGTGACCCAGGTGCCGCCGTCGCGCTCGGTCGCCTCGATCGACGCCTTGCGGATCTTGTACATCAGCTCCATGTTCAGCTCGTCGCTGATCTGGAGCGGACCGACCGGGTAGCCGGCCATGGTGGTGGCGCGGTCGATGCTCTGCGGGTGGACGCCCTCGGCGAGCATCGAGATGCCCTCGTTGATCTGGGTCCCGATCACCCGCGAGGTGTAGAAGCCACGGCTGTCGCTGACCACGATCGGGGTCTTCTTGATGAGCTGCACGATGTCGATCGCCTTGGCGGTCGTCTCGTCGGTCGTCTCGGCACCGCGGATGATCTCCACCAGCGGCATCTTGTCGACCGGCGAGAAGAAGTGCAGACCGATGAAATCGGCCGGCCGGTCGACACCGGCAGCCAGCTCGGTGATCGGCAGCGTCGAGGTGTTGGAGCACAGCAGCGCGTCGGCGTTGATGTGCTCGGCGATCTCGGCGAAGACCTTGGCCTTCAGGGCCGGGTCCTCGAAGACGGCCTCGATGACCAGGTCGCAGCCCTTGGCGTCGGCCGGGTTGTCGGTCGCGTGGATCCGGCCGAGCAGCGCGTCGGACTTCTCCTGCGTCAGCTTGCCGCGGGAGACGGCCTTCTCGTTCAGCTTCTGCGTGTACGACTTGCCCTTCTCGGCAGCCTCGATCGAGATGTCCTTGAGGACCACGTCGAGCCCGGCGCGTGCACAGACGTACGCGATGCCCGCGCCCATCATGCCGGCGCCGAGGACGAGCACCTTGGTGGGCTGGAACTTGTCCACGCCCTGGGGACGCAGCGAGCCCGAGTTGATCGCCTGCAGGTCGAAGAAGAACGCCTGGATCATGTTCTTCGCGGTCTGGCCGGTGGCCAGGGACGCGAAGTAGCGCGACTCGATCTTCTCGGCGTTGGCGAAGTCGACCTGGGCGCCCTCGACCGCAGCGGCCATGATCGCCTCAGGGGCCGGCATGTGCACGCCCTTGAGCTGCTTGCGCAGGATCGCCGGGAAGGCCGGAAGCATGCCCGCCAGGCCGGGGCTGGCCGGGGTACCGCCGGGCATCTTGTAGCCCTTCTGGTCCCACGGCTGCGCCTTGGCATCGTCGTTGTCCTTGTTGTCCAGCACCCACTTCTTCGCCGCGGCGAGCAGCTCGTCGGCCGGGACGATCTCGTGGATCAGGCCCTTCTCCTTGGCGGCAGCCGGCTGGTAGCGGGTGCCCTGGAGCAGCACGTCCATCAGCGCGGACTGGATGCCGAGGAGGCGGACCGTACGGGTGACGCCGCCGCCGCCCGGCAGCAGGCCGAGGGTGGACTCCGGGAGACCGATCTCCAGGCGGGCGTCGGCCGCGATCCGGTGCCGGAAGGCGAGCGCGATCTCCAGGCCGCCGCCGAGCGCGGCGCCGTTGATCGCGGCCACGGTCGGGACACCGAGGAGCTCGACGCGACGCAGCTGGGCCTTGATGGCCTGGCTCTGGTCGAAGATCTCCTGGGCCTGCTCCGGCTGCACCTGCTGGAGCGTGGTCAGGTTGCCACCGGCGAAGAACGTCTTCTTCGCGCTGGTGATGACGACACCCGTGATCGAGTCCTTCTCGGACTCCAGGCGGGCGACCGCTTCCTCCATCGAACGGCCGTACAGCTCGTTCATGGTGTTGGCGCTGGCGGTCGGGTCGTCGAGCGTGAGGACGACGATCCCGTCGGCATCCTTCTCGTACTTCACTGCGGATTCTTCAGACATACCTGTTCCTTCTCAAGATGTTGTGGAGACCTCGGTCGGCCGTCTCACCCGGTTTCGACACGCTCCTCGCGAGCTCGTTCCTCGCTCGCGGACGCTGCTCAACCACCGATGAACCGGGCTGACCTCGTTCCTCGTTCAGACCAGTTCGACGATGGTGGCGATGCCCATGCCGCCGCCGACGCAGAGCGTGGCCAGGCCGCGCTTCTGGCCGCGACGCTCGAGCTCGTCGATCAACGTGCCGAGGATCATCGCGCCGGTAGCACCCAGCGGGTGACCCATCGCGATCGCGCCGCCGTTGACGTTGGTGATCTCGTCGGAGATGCCCATGTCGCGCATGAACCGCATCGCGACTGCGGCGAACGCCTCGTTGATCTCGAAGAGGTCGATGTCCTTGGTCTCCAGGCCGGCCTTGGCCAGCGCCTTGCGGGCGGCCGGGGCCGGACCGGTGAGCATGATCGTCGGGTCGGCGCCGGAGACGGCCGCGGAGATGATCCGGGCGCGCGGGGTCAGACCGAGGTCCTTGCCGACCTGCTCGGTACCCAGCGCGACCAGGGCCGCGCCGTCCACGATGCCCGAGCTGTTGCCGGCGTGGTGGACGTGGTTGATCTTCTCGACCCAGTGGTACTTCTGCAGGGCGACGTCGTCGAAGCCCATGTCGCCGTGCATCTGGAAGGACGGCTTCAGGCCGGACAGCGACTCGACGCTGGTGCCGGGCTTGATGAACTCGTCACGCGCCAGGATGGTCAGGCCGTTGCGGTCCTTGACCGGGATGACGGAGTTGTCGAAGAGGCCGTTGGCCTGCGCCTTGGCGGCGCGCTCCTGGGACTGCGAGGCGTACGCGTCGACGTCCTCACGGCTCCAGCCCTCGAGGGTGGCGATCAGGTCGGCGCCGATGCCCTGCGGGACGAAGCTCGCGGCGAACGCGGTCGCCGGGTCGGACGCCCAGGCGCCACCGTCGGAGCCCATCGCGACGCGGGACATCGACTCGACACCACCGGCGAGGATCAGGTCCTCGAACCCGCTGCGGACCCGGCCGGCGGCCTGGTTGACGGCCTCGAGGCCGGAGGCGCAGAACCGGTTCAGCTGGACGCCGGCAACGGTGTCGGGCAGGCCTGCGGCGAGCGCAGCGGTCTTGGCGATGTCGCCACCCTGGTCACCGATCGGCGAGACGACGCCGAGGACGAGGTCGTCGATCCGGTTCGGGTCCAGGTTCGGGTTGCGCTCCTGGATCGCGTCCAGCAGACCGACGACGAGGTCGACCGGCTTGGTCGCGTGCAGCGAGCCGTCCTTCTTGCCCTTTCCGCGCGGCGTGCGGATGGCGTCGTACACAAAAGCTTCGGGTTGTGCCATGACCGTCCCAACTAGTCGTTGAATAGGTAGAGCGTTGATGCTCCGGAACTGCTCGGAGGCGCGCCGGATCGACGCCGACCTCCCACCCCATTGTGACAGTAAGACTGTCAACGTCAATGGGCGGCTTGTTGTGGGTTAACTCACCCGCCGGAATTGGAACGACCCGGACACTGGAGGAATGCCGAGACGCCGGACCCGCCTCACCCGCCGCGGCACTGCTGCGCTCGCCGTCCTGGCCGTGGTCTCGGTCGGGGTCGTCGCCGCCGTGACCCGGTCCTGGGGGGCCGACTGCACCGTCACCGCCGCAGACCGCGAGGTGTCGCTGGACCGGACCGACGCCGAAGCGTCGTCCCGGGCGGTTGCCGACGTCGTACGACGCTCCGGCACCGCGAACCAGGCGACCGCGGCCGTGCTCGGCGAGATCGACCTGGACGTCGCGGACGCCGCGGTGATCGGCAACGCGCTCAGCGGCCGGACCCGCAGCGCGCTGGTCTGCCGGTACGGCGGCGCCCGCGACGGCGAGGAGGACCGGCTCGGCGCGACCGGGCTCACCCACCGGGCCGAGGCCGTCCGCGACGACGTCCAGACCCGGTTCGGGAAGCTCCCCCTGGGCGGGTTCGCCCCGGGTGGGGTGTCCGACGGTCACATGCCCGGGTCCGCGCACTACGACGGCAGGGCGGTCGACATCTTCTTCCGGCCCGTCAACGCGGCCAACAAGCAGCACGGGTGGGCGGTGGCGCAGTACCTGGTCGCCAACGCCGAACGGCTCAAGGTCAACACCGTCATCTTCGACGCGAAGATCTGGACCAGCCGGCGCAGTGGCTCGGGTTGGCGGGACTACACCGTGGACCGTGGGGCGAGATCCGCCGCAACGGTCAAGATCCTCGAGCACCGCGACCACGTCCACGTGGACGTGGCGGACTGATCCGTAAGGATCTCGTGAGGTGTAGATCCGGATCTCGTGCCTAGGCTGGTCCCATGAAGAAACGTGTGCTGTCGACCCTGGCAGCGATCGGTGCCGTCCTGGCAGTCGCCGCGCTCGCCTTCTTCGAGCCGTGGCGAGCATTCACCAGCAGCACGCTGGACGAGGCCGCGCCCAGCTCGGTGGTCGGCGCGCCGGCCGCGAGGACCACCCCTCCAGCCCCCGCCGCATCCTCCGGGACCCCGGCATCCACGCCGCGGTCAACCACAGCCCCTGACCCCGCGCCGGCTGCCGCGGCCACCCCGGCGCCGAGCCCGGCACCGGTCGATCGGGACCTCAGCGTCGGGAGGTTCGTGAACGCCGAGCACGAGACGAACGGGACCGCCCGGATCATCGAGCTCGCTGACGGTCGGCGCTACCTCCGCCTCGAGGGGTTCTCCACCTCGGACGGCCCCGACGTCCACGTGTGGCTCTCCGAGGCGACCGCGGGCGGTAGCTGGGGCAAGTACGACGACAACGGTTACGTGAAGCTCGGCGAGCTGAAGGCCACCGACGGGAACCAGAACTACCTGATCCCCGCCGGAGCGGACATCAGCTCGATGCGCTCGGCAGTGATCTGGTGCGACCGGTTCAACGTGGCGTTCGGTGCGGCTCCGGTGAAGCTGGCTGCCTGACGGTCTGCTCCGCGGCAGGCGCCGGCACGGCCCACCGAACCCTTGTCCACAGATGTCGAACCACCCCTGGCGATCGAACATCTGTTCGAATAATCTGGGGTCATGACCTCGACTCCCGGCACCACCTCCGCAACCGCGGACCTGCAGGCGTGCCTGGATCGCCTCGGGGAGCTCGACCTGACGCGGCTGGAGGAGCCCGAGCACGCGGAGCTCCTGCGGACAGTCGGCAGTGCCGTTTCCCGGTTGTCGGCTTTCCGGATGGCCCTGATCCGCAACGCCGAGTCCGCCGGCCTCGCCCGCAAGGCCGGCCTGGCCAGCACCGGTCAGTGGACGGCGAACGCCACGAACGCCGACTCCGCGGCTGCTGAGCGCGAGGCCCGCTTGGCCCACGACCTGGCTCGACTTTCACTGACCGAACAGGCGTTGAGCTGCGGCACGATCAGCACCGAGCACGCCGCTGTGATCGTCGAGGCCGACCGACAGCTGCCCGCCGCGGTGACGCCGGGGCAACGCGAAGTCGTGGAGACGGCGCTCTTGGGAAAGGCCCGGGACCTCACTCCGGGAGCGCTGCGGAAGGCAGCCCGCCGCGCCGTCGCCGCCATCGAACCGGATCCGGTCGTAGTCGACGCGCACGAGGACGGGGTCCTCGCCGCGGAGGAGCGGTTGGCCCGCAGTCGCACCCGCCTCACCCTGCACGACAACGGCGACGGCACCATGACCGGCCGCTTCACGCTGCCGACCCTGCAGGGTCAACTTCTCCGCAAAATCCTGGAGACCATGACGGCCCCGCGTCGCGGACGGCTCGGCGCGTCCCAGGCCCAGGCCGGGGAGAACACCGGCGACGACACCGACTGGGGTCGTGCACGGGGCGAAGCGTTCGGCGAGCTCATCGAGCACCTCCCGACCGAGTACCTGCACCCACGGACGGCTGCAACGCTGGTGGTCACCTTGAACGACGACACCATGCGCGGAGCCTTGCGCGCCGGACACCTCGACACGGGAGAGTCGCTCAGCTCCGGAGAAGTGCGCCGACTGCTCTGTGGTGCGGGACTGGTCCCGGCCGTGCTGGGAGGACAGTCACTACCGCTGGATCTTGGCCGCTCCTCGCGGTTGTTCACCGAACCCCAGCGGACGGCCCTCGGCTTGACGCACTCCTCGTGCGCCGCAGACGGGTGCGACCGTCCGTTTGCCTGGTGCGAGCTGCACCACCGAGATCCGTGGGGCCGAGGCGGTCAGACGAATCTCGCGGACGCAATCCCGCTGTGCCACTTCCACCACCAACGGATTCACGATCGGGACTACCAGCATCGCTTCGAGCCCGACGGCTCGGTGACCTTCCGACGGCGCTGGTGAGTGCGCCGTGAAACGAATCGAACTACGCAGCGAGCGTCTGCTCGCGCTTCTTGCGCTGGTCGTTCAGCTCGATCGCGCGGCGTACCTTCTTGCCGCCCGTGGTCATCTTGTAGAGCTTGACCAGCTGGCTGGGCAGGTTGCTCGCCTTGGTCTCCTCGACGAACCCGTTCGGGAGCGAGAGCCGGACGATCTTGTGCCAGGCCGAGTAGACCTGCTTCGGCAGCGGGGCCGAGATGTAGGTCAGCTGGTACTTGTCGAAGAGCGCCTGCACCTGCGGGGCGATCTCGGCGTACCGGTTGCTCGGCAGGTCGGGGAAGAGGTGGTGCTCGATCTGGAAGGAGAGGTTCCCGGTCATCAGGTGCAGCAGCGGACCACCGGAGATGTTGGCCGAGCCGAGCATCTGGCGCAGGTACCACTCGCCACGGGTCTCGCCCTCGATCGAGGCCTTCTCGAAGGTCTCGACACCCTCGGGGAAGTGACCGCACATGATCACCGAGTGCGTCCAGAGGTTGCGGACCACGTTGGCCGTGAAGTTCGCGGCCAACGTCGGCACGAACGAGCCGGTCGGGATCGAGAGGGCCGGGTGGATCAGGTAGTCCTTGGTGGCCTGCTGGCGGATCTTCCGACCGGTCTGCGCCAGGCGGGCCTTGAAGTCCTCGCTGCGCTTCTCCTTCGGGATCGCCAGGTTCTTGCCCAGCTCCAGGTCGTAGGCCGCGATGCCGTACTCGAAGAAGCACGCGTTGATGAAGTTCCACAGCGGCTGGGCCAGGTAGAACGGCTGCCAGCGCTGGTCCTCGTCGACCCGCATGATCCCGTAGCCGAGGTCGTTGTCCTTGCCGACGACGTTCGTGTAGGTGTGGTGCAGCTCGTTGTGCCCGTGCTTCCACTGGTCCGACGGGCTGGCGTTGTCCCACTCCCAGGTCGTCGAGTGGATCTTCGGGTCGCGCATCCAGTCCCACTGGCCGTGCATGATGTTGTGCCCGATCTCCATGTTCTCCAGGATCTTGGCGATGCTCAAGCCGGTGGTCCCGGCGAGCCAGGCCGGCGGGAAGATCGAGAAGAGCAGCAGCGCACGGCTGCCGGCCTCAAGGCCTCGCTGGGCCTTGATCACCGTGCGGATGTACGCCGCGTCGTCAGCACCGCGGGTGTCCAGGACCCCCTGGCGGATCGCGTCGAGCTCGCGGCCGAGGGTCTCGATGTCCTCGGCGCTCAGGTGCGCGATCGGGTTGTCGGACTTCTTCTGGATCGTGGTCATCGTGCCGCCTTCTCTCCGAGGGTGCACGGCCCTGCGGCCGCACTGATGCAGGTCTGGATCGGAACTCCGCCGTTGGCCGACGAGATCGGGTCCGCGGTGGTGATGGTGCCGTTGCGCAGGTCGCGGACGGCACCTTCCTTCAAGGGCAGGACGCAGCCGAAGCAGACGCCCATCCGGCAGCCGCTCGGCATCAAGGCCCCGGCTGCCTCGGCGACGTCGAGCAGCGGGGTGGAGCCGTCGGCGTCGACGGTGATGCCACCGACGGTCAAGGTGCCGCCGTCGCCGGCTTCGACCCAGGCGGCCCGGAACTGCTCGGTGAACAACGGAGTGGTCAGGTACGCCGTGAGCGCATCCAGAAGCCCTCCGGGACCGCACGCGTACGTCGTCCGCTCAGCCAGGTCCGGGACCAGGGTGCCGAGGTCGTTGACGTCGAGGATGCCGTGCTGGTCGTCGTACCGGGGGACCAGGGTGATCGCGCCGTGGGTGGCGAGCTCGCGCAGGTTGTCGAGGAAGATCGAGTCAGGCTCGGTCGGGGCGATGTGCACGACGACGATGTCGAGGTGGGCGCTGCGGGGCAGGTCGACCACACCGGAGTCCGTGACCGGGAACAGGTTGCGCAGCATGCCGATCACCGGCGTGACGCCGGATCCGGCGGTGACGAAGAGAAGCTTCGTGGCCGAGGGGTCCAGGACGAAGTCGCCGGTCGCCTGCTCGAGGTGGACCAGCGTGCCCGGTCGGGCCACGTGGACCAGGTGGTTGCTGACCTTGCCGTCCGGCACCGCCTTGACGGTGATCGAGATCAGGCCGTCGGCGCGAGGCCCGTGGGTCAGCGAGTAGGCGCGCCACTCACGGACGCCGTCGACGTCGATGCCGATCCGGACGTACTGGCCGGGCACGTGGCCGGCCCAGTCGACTCCGGGCTTGAGCACGATGGTCGCGGCATCCTTGGTCTCCGGCTGAACAGCCACGATGCGGGCGCGCAGGTCGGTGCCGGAGCGGAGCGGGGCGACGAGGTCGAGGTAGTCGGCCGGCAGCAGCGGAGTGGTCGCTGCCTCGGCGAGGCGTCCCAGCCGGGAGCGCAGGGAAGCGTTCCGCGCGGCGGGGCGAAGAAGGGTGTCGGTCATGTACCAAGAGTGACGGGACGGATCGTCCAAAGCCTGACCCAGGGACGTGAATCTAGGCGTACTATTTGTTCTCTCCGAACAAAAGAACCGAGGCGATGATGAAGGCCGAGGAAGTGCCTCTCCGGCTTCCGGTGGAGATCGTCGACGCCATGCGCACCGGCATGGCGGGCGTCGCCGAGCAGACCATCGCGGTCGTCATCAGCGAGGTCCCCAGCTACCGCGACCCGTTCGCCGGCGAGATGGGCCGCAACATCGAGGTCGCCGTGAAGGTCGCCCTCGACGGCTTCCTCGATCTCGCGTCACGCACCGAGGGCATCGGCGCGGGCGACCAGATCGAGGCAGTTCTCGAGGCGGCGTACGCGCTGGGGCGCGGCGAGGCCCGCAGCGGCCGGACGATGGACGCGCTCGCCCAGGCCTACCGGGTCGGCGCCCGCGTCGCCTGGCGGGAGATGAGCGCGGCGGCCGTCAGCAACGGACTGCCCGCGACCACCGTGGCCCGGCTCGCCGAGCTGGTCTTCGCCTACATCGACGAGCTCTCGGACGCGAGCGTCAGCGGGCACGCCGAGGAGCTCGCCACGTCGGGGCGGCTCCGACAGCAGCGGCTGGACCGGCTCTCCGCGCGGCTGCTCGACGGATCGCCGGAGGTCGACCTGGTCGCCGCCGCCGAGAGGGCTGACTGGGATCCGCCGAAGTTCCTGACCGGGGTGATCCTGGCGGAGGCGAAGGTCCGCTCCCTGCGCAAGCTGCTCGACACCCGCACGCTGCACCTGCCCGACGACCTCGCGGCGCTCGACCTCGAGGACGGCTTCACCTCGCTGCTGGTGCCGGCCGGTTCGGGACGGGAACGACGGGTGCTGCTGCGCGTGCTCGCCGACGCCCAGGCCGTTCTCGGACCGCCGCGGCCGTGGACCCGGGCCGGGTCGTCGTACCAGCGCGCCCGGCAGGCGCACCGCCTCGGGCTGCGCGGCGATACCGATCTGCACCTCGCCCAGCTGATCGTCGGTGCCGACAACGACGCGCTCACGGACCTGCGCGAGCGGGTGCTCGGGCCCCTGGCGGAGCTGACTCCCGCGTCCCGGGAGAAGCTGGTCGACACCTTGCGCGCCTGGTTGCTGCACCAGGGCCGCCGTGACGACATCGCCGGTTCGTTGTTCGTGCACCCGCAGACGGTCCGGTACCGGATGGGCCAGCTCCGCGACCTGTACGGCGACCGGCTCACCGACCCGGAGTTCGTCCGGGACGCGACGGTCGCCCTGGCCTGACCGCTGGTTACTCCGGCTGGACCGCCGCGCCGCTCTCGATCAGCGCGTCGACATCGTCGATGCCCCACGCGGCCAGTGCCTCCCGGGTGTGCTGCCCGGCACCGGCCGACGGCGGCAGGCCGAGGGTCGCGCCGGTGCGCGAGAACCGCGGGGCCGGCGCCGGCTGCATCCGGCCGTGGTGCTCGACGAAGATCTCGCGGCTCTTCATGTGCGGGTGCTCGAAAGCCTCGGTCAGCGGGATGATCGGCGCGACGCAGGCGTCGGTGCCGTCAAAGATCTCGCACCACTCGGCCTGGGTCTTCTCGGCGAACTTCGCGGTGAAGACCGCGCGCAGCTCGTCGACCTTCGAGAAGTCCCAGCGGTCCGGCGCGCTCTCGCGTACGTCGAGCAGGTCGAGCAGGATCTCGTAGAACTGCGGCTCCAGCGCACCGACCGACATGTGCCGGCCGTCGGCGGTCTCGTAGATGTCGTAGTACGGGGCGCCCCCGTCCAGGAGGTTCGCGGCGCGTTTCTCCTGGTAGTTGCCACCCTCGAGGAACGCGGCCGTCATCGCGTTCAGGTTCGCGGTGCCGTCGACGATCGCCGCGTCGACGACCTGGCCCTGGCCGGAGACCTTGGCCTCCAGCAGGGCGGCCAGGATCCCGATCACCAGGTACGTCGAACCACCACCGAAGTCACCGACCAGGTTCGCCGGGAACTGGGGCTTGCCGGGCACCTGACCGAGCCCGAAGAGGGTCCCGGTGATGGCGATGTAGTTCATGTCGTGGCCGGCGGCCTGCGACCACGCGCCGGTCTGGCCCCACCCGGTCATCCGCCCGTAGACGAGCTTCGGGTTGCGGGCGAAGCAGTCGTCGGGGCCGAGGCCCATCCGCTCGGTGACGCCGGGGCGCATGCCCTCGACCAGGACGTCGGCGGTCTCGACGAGCTTGAGGACGGTCTCGACCGCGGCCGGGTCCTTGAGGTTGAGCGCGACGCTGGGACGGCCGCGGTTGAGGAAGTCGTGGGTGCCGCCGGTGAGGGCCTGACCCCCCGGACGCTCGACGCGGATGATGTCCGCGCCGAGGTCGGCGAGGATCATGCAGGCGTGCGGGCTCGGGCCGATGCCGGCGATCTCGACGACCTTGATTCCCTTGAGCGGGCCGGTGCCCTGTCCCAGTTCGATAGTCATGGCGGGATCATGACAGATTCACTGTCAGCGTCCAGGGGCGGTCTCAGTGCAGCGCGTGCGCCGCTGCGTGTCCCTTGCCGCGCGCGATCATCCACCGGTTGACCGGGACGGTGACCACGAACGCGATCGCCAGCGCGGCGACCAGGCTCGACCAGAACAGGGCGGAGGAGAGCCCGGCCTCCATGGCGCCGGGCACGGTCAGCATGAAGCCGTTGTCGATCACTTCCATGACCAGGATCGACACCGTGTCGGCCGCGAGCGCCAACCGGACCGCCGCGGGTACGGCGAGCCCGGAGCGACGAGCAGCCCCGAAGGTCAGCAGGTAGCCGAAGAAGAACGCCAGCCCGACGGCCAGGGCGATGCTCGCGGTGTCGCCCCAGCCCCACCAGGTGGCGAGCACCAGGCCGAGGACCTCGCCGATGGCGCAGCCGGTGAGGCAGTGCAGGGTCGCGTTGGCGGCGGTGCGCCAGGACGAGTCGTGATGAGTGTGGTGATGAGCTTCCATGCCACCTCCAACATACCCCTAGGGGGTATCTATTCCAGGATTCCGCTCCCGGTCCTGACGATCTCGATCCGGGGCGCCTCGGCCAGCGAGCGACCGACGACGCAGTAGCGCTCGACGGAGACCGCGAGCCGTCCCAGGGTCGCGTCGTCCGCGTCGGTGTCGAGCTCGAACCGGACCAGCACGTCGGCGATCCCGACCGGCGCCTCGCGGTCGACACCGAGGGTGCCGCGGGCGTCGAAGGTGCCGGTCGCCGTACCCGTCGCCGAGCGCAACCCGATGCCCATCGCGGTGGCCACCGACCGCAGCGTCACCCCGGCGCAGCCGAGCAACGCCTCCATCAGCATGTCGCCCGAGCAGGCGTCGGTCCCGTCGCCGCCGGTCGCGGCGTGCAGGCCGGCTCGGGTGCTGCCGGGGAACTGGTCGACGTCGAAGGCGATCCCCTCCACGACCCGGCCGGTCGCGCCGACCGGGGTGATCGCCGTACCGGGGTTCTCGCGGTAGCGGTCCTTGAGCGGGGCCTGACTCGCGCGCAGCTCAGCAGCGTCCATGGCCTGGACGCTACTCCGGCCGTGACGTGCGAGATATGTGCAACGAGTTGCATAGGGTATGCAACTCGTTGCACACTAGCTCGGTGGCCCTCGAACACGCACTCCTGGTCGCGCTCAGCGAACGCCCGGCCGCCGGGCTCGAGCTGGCGCGACGGTTCGACCGCTCGATCGGGTTCTTCTGGAGCGCGACCCACCAGCAGATCTACAAGGTGCTGCGGCGGATGGAGTCCGACGGCCTCGTCACCGCCGAGGCGATCGAGCAGACCGGCCGGCCGGAGAAGCGCGAGTACACCGTCACCGATCTCGGCCGCCAGGAGCTCGGCGCGTGGATCGCGACCACCACCCCGCGGGCCGGTTTCCGCAGCGAGATCGCGGTCAAGATGCGCGCCGCCTCGTACGGCGACCGGGCCGCCCTGCTGGCGAACATCCGTGAGCTGATCGACGACCACCGCACCCGACTGGCCCACTACGACGGCATGGCCGCGCGCGACTACCCCGACACGAGCACCCTGTCCGGGCAGGAGCTCGACACCTACCTGGTGCTGCGTGGCGGAATCCTCCAGGAGACCTTCTGGATCGCCTGGCTCACCGAGTACCTCGAGGCCCACGGGGTTTCGAGGCTTCCTTCGCTCGCACCTCAACCAGCAGCCGAACACCCGCTCGCACCTCAACCAGCAGCCGAGCACCCGCTCGCACCTCAACCAGCAGCCGAGCACCCGCTCGCACCTCGACCCGCAACGGAGACCTCATGACTTCCCCGTACCCGCACCTCCTCGAGCCGATCACCATCGGCGACCTGACGCTGCGCAACCGGGCCGTGATGGGCTCGATGCACACCGGCCTCGAGGACTTCTTCTGGGACATCCCCAAGCTGGCGAAGTACTTCGCCGACCGGGCCTCCGGTGGAGTCGGGCTGATCATCACCGGGGGCTACGCGCCCAACAAGCGCGGCTGGCTCAAGCCGTTCGCCAGCGAGATGACCAACCGGCTGCAGGCGCAGCGGCACCAGCAGATCACCGGCGAGGTGCACGAGGCAGGCGGGGCGATCGCGATGCAGATCCTGCACGCGGGGCGCTACGGGTACACGCCCTTCTCGGTCTCGGCGTCGTCGATCAAGGCCCCGATCAACCCCTTCAAGCCGACTGCGCTGTCGACCAAGGGCGTGGAGCAGACCGTCAACGACTTCGCCCGGGCGGCTGGCCTGGCCCAGAAGGCCGGGTACGACGCCGTCGAGATCATGGGCTCCGAGGGCTACCTGATCAACCAGTTCCTCGCCGAGCGCACCAACCAGCGCGACGACATCTGGGGTGGCACCTCGGCTCGCCGGATGCGCTTCCCGATCGAGATCGTCCGGCGCACCAGGGAGACCGTCGGCGCGGGGTTCCCGATCATCTACCGGCTCTCCCTGCTCGACCTGGTCGAGGGCGGCCAGACCTGGGACGAGGTGATGGAGCTCGCGCTGCTGATCGAGGACGCCGGCGCCACCGTGATCAACACCGGCATCGGCTGGCACGAGGCCCGGGTGCCGACGATCATCACCCAGGTCCCGCGCGGCGCCTGGGCCTGGACCACCGCCCGGCTCCGGAAGGAGATGGCGATCCCGGTCTGCGCCTCCAACCGGATCAACACCCCGGAACTGGCCGATCGACTAATTGCCGAGGGAACCGCCGACCTGGTCTCGATGGCCCGGCCACTGCTGGCCGACCCCGAGTTCATCAACAAGGCGGCCGCCGAGCGCGCCGACGAGATCAACACCTGCATCGCCTGCAACCAGGCCTGCCTGGACCACGTCTTCAAGAACAAGCTGGCGTCGTGCCTGGTGAACCCGCGCGCCTGCCACGAGACCGAGATCGTGCTGACCCCCAGCCGGCGCAAGCGCGAGATCGCCGTCGTCGGTGCCGGGCCGGCCGGGCTCAGCGCGGCTGTCTCGTTGGCCGAGGCCGGCAACAAGGTGACCCTGTTCGAGAAGAACCCGCACCTGGGCGGACAGTTCCGGCTCGCGATGGCCATCCCGGGCAAGGAGGAGTTCGCCGAGACGCTGCGCTACTTCACCCGCCGGCTCGAGGTGCTCGGGGTCGACGTACGCCTGGGCACGACAGCCGACGTCACGACGGTGGCCGGCTTCGACGAGGTCGTCATCTCCACCGGCGTCGAGCCGCGGGTACCGAGCATCCCGGGGATCGAGCACCCCAAGGCGGTGCTCTACTCCGAGGTCCTCGACGGGTCCGTCGTCCCGGGCAAGAAGGTCGCCGTGATCGGCGCCGGGGGGATCGGCGTGGACGTCTCGGTCTTCCTGACCCACGACCCGTCCGAGACCCTCGAGGACTGGCTCGCGCACTGGGGCGTCGGCGACCCCGACCTGCACCGGGGCGGCCTCACGGACCACAAGGACCGCGAACCGGTCCGCGAGGTCACCCTGGTCCAGCGGAAGACCGGGATGATCGGCGCCGGGCTGGGCAAGACGTCGGGCTGGGCCCACCGGGCGGTGCTCAAGCAGTCCGCGGTCACCCAGATCAGCGGTGCGACGTACGACCTGATCGACGACGCCGGGCTGCACCTGACCGTGAACGGCCAGCCCCAGGTCCTCGACGTCGACCACGTGGTGATCTGCGCAGGCCAGGAGTCCGTGCGCGGCCTCTACAACGAGCTGGTCGCAGCAGGGCGACCGGTGACGGTCATCGGCGGTGCCGACGTGGCCGCCGAGCTGGACGCCAAGCGGGCCATCGAGCAGGGCGTCCGGCTGGCCGCAACGGTGTAGCCGGACGCTGGCCGACGGTCACCGCGCCAGGTAGCCGCGGAGGTCGTCCAGGCCGTGCTCGGCCGGGGGCGGGTTCACGTCCGCGCCGGCGGGCGCGTCGATCCGTTCGGGCACCAGGTCGATGCTCCGGACGCCGAAGGCGAGCATCGCGACGAGCACGACCACCTGGATGGTCAGGATGAAGGCGTACTGGGTGGTGCGCAACGGAAGGCTCCCGCGTTCTTCCCTCGCAGGTTGGTCACGTCTCTTGCCGTGATCAACGGGTACGCCGGGGAATCGTTACGCGAGCAGGGCCACCCCGGCCGCCACCAGCACCACGATCGAGACCAGGTCGGCCCGCAGCACCCGCCCGAGCTGGCCGTTGTGATCGCGGTGCACCCAGCACAAGGCCGCGTACGCCAGGTCGCTGACCAGCACGGCCACCACCGCGACGTCCCGGACCCCGTGCTCGAGCACCCCGGCGACCAGCAGGCCGCCGAGAATCCCGAAGAGCACCGCGCGGTGACGCAGCAGGACGGCGAGATCCGGTCCGCCGACCTCGACCCCGTAGAGCTTCTCGAGGTGCCCGACCGAGAGCACCCCCAGGACCGGGGCCAGGTGGATCAGGGCACTGACCCCGAGCAGCGCGTCGATCAGGACGTCGCGGTCCATCGCCGGCTCCTAAGCATGTTCGGTGTCGTGCTCGTGGTCGCGGTGCGACTCGGGCTCGATCTGCAGCGTCGCGTGGTCGATCCCGAATTGCGTGCCCACGCACGCGGTCAGCTCGTCGAGGATCTCCCCGACCCCGCGTTCGGCAAGCGCGCTGTCGGTGACGGTGACGTGGGCCGACAGCGCCGGCATCCCGCTGGTGATGGTCCACGCGTGCAGGTCGTGGACGTCGACGACACCGCTGACGCCCCGGAGGTGCTGGCGGACGTTCTCGATGTCGAGCCCGGCCGGGGTCGCCTCCAGCAGCACACCGAGGGCCTCGCGCAGCAGGGCCGCAGCGCGAGGCAGCACCAGGACCGCGATCAGCAGCGAGGCGATCGAGTCCGCCCGGTAGAAGTCGGTGGTCACCACCACGATGCCCGCCACGATCGCCGCTACCGAGCCGAGGGCGTCACTGAGCACCTCCAGGTAGGCGCCCTTCATGTTCAGCGAGTTGTCCTTGCTCCGCGTCAGGACGGCCACCGAGAGCAGGTTCGCCGCGAGACCGACGGCGGCGAACACCAGCATCTGCCCGGCCTCGACCTCGACCGGGTCCAGCAGCCGCCGGACGCCGGCGTACGCGAGGTAGCCGCAGAGGCCGAGGAGGACCAGGGCGTTGACGATCGCGGCCAGGATCTCGACGCGGTGGTACCCGAAGGTCCGTTCCGGGCTCGCCGGCCGCGCCGCGATCAGGGACGCCGACAGCGCGATCAGGATCCCGGCGGCATCGGTGAGCATGTGGCCCGCGTCGGCCAGCAGTGCCAGCGAGCCGCTCACCCAGGCGCCGACGGCTTCGACCACGACGACCGAGCTGGTGACGGTCAGCACGACCAGCAGTCGACGGCGGTCCTCCGCACGCCCGCTGGCGTGGGAGTGACCGTGGTCGTGCCCGGCTCCCATGGCAGCAGCGTAGAGGCACGCCGGACGACCGGTGCAGGACAATGGGCCGGTGACCATCGAGGTACGACGCGGAGCCGACCGCTTCCTGACCGAGGACGGCGGCCGGACGACCCGGCACTCGTTCTCGTTCGGACCGTTCTACGACCCGGCCAACCTCGGCTTCGCGGCGATGGTCGCGCATAACGACGAGCTGCTCCCGCCCGGGACCGGGTACGACGACCATCCGCACTCGAACCTGGAGATCGTCACCTGGGTGCTGGAGGGCGCGCTGCGGCACACCGACTCCAGCGGCGCTACCGGGGTTCTGAGCGCCGGGGACGTCCAGCACCTCAGCACCGGCAGCGGGATCGTGCACAGCGAGGTCACCGAGCCGGGGATCCGGACCCGGTTCATCCAGACCTGGCTCCGGCCGGAGCGACCGGGTGGGGAGCCGACGTACCGCCGCGTTCACGGGCACCGCACCGACACGCTGGTCGAGGTCGCGGCGGTCGCGGGCGCGCGGCTCTACCTGGCCGACCCGACGGTCGACACCGTGGTACTTCCCGACGCACCCCGGCTGCACGTGTTCGTCGCCGCCGGACGGGGCCTGATCGACGACCAGCAGGTCGGTGCCGGCGACACCGTGCGGATCACCGACCAGGGCGGTCGGACGATCCACCTGACCGAACCCGGACCCATCGGGGTCTGGGCGTTCTCCGGGTAGGTCCTACTTGGTGGCTTCGACCGCGAGCTGGGCGCCACCCTCGTGGCTGCGGACGTCGAGGCCGGCGAACTCCGGGACGGTGCTCTTGCCGGCCTCGGTCTGGATGATGTCGCTGAAGCCCGCCGCCTCGAGCTCGACCTTGAGGGTCTCGAAGTCGAACAGGTAGCCGGTGTGGTGGCCGAAGGCGGCGACCGGGATCCGCGCCAGGTCGATCGGGTGCTCCACGACCAGGCCCAGGCCGCGGTAGTGCTTGGCCGGGGCGCTGTCGAGAGCCGCGGCGCCGGAGAGGTAGAGCTCCACGTGCGCGCGCAGGTCAGGGGTGACCAACCGGATCTTGCCGCCGGGCTGCAGCGCCTTGAACGCCTCCCGGAAGAACGCGCGGTTCATCGCCAGCGTGATGTGCTCGATGACGTTGTCCGAGTAGATGTGCGAGACCTCGCCCTCGGCGAACGGCCACGGAGCCGTGGCGTCCAGGTAGTTGCGCACGGTCGGGCCGACGTTGGTGACGACCCAGCCCTCGCGGGGCGAGTTGCCGCCGATCTCCAGCTTCACCGGTCGCTCGGCCTTCTTGTAGACCGCGTTCCCACGGGCCTTGGCGAGCGGTGTGTTGACGGCGAGAACGATCGGGCGCGCGATGGCCTTGACACGAGGATGCACGGGCAGAACCCTACCGGTGTTGGCAGGGGGAGTCCGACGAAACGGTCAACGCCGCCCGACCGTGCGACCGTTCTCGTCGACCCCCAGGATCGTCATCACGAACTGGTCGGCCGTGGCCATCGGGATCGCCGAGTCGTCGGGCGTCGCACTCTCGCCGCGCAGCACCCTGCCGATCGCCGCCCCGATGCTGGGAACGCCGAAGTCGGCCGCCTCACCACCGTTGGTCGCGGCCAGCTCGCGGGCCCGTACCGTCGAGCCCGCGGTCACCACCGGCACCCCGGCAGCGAGCGCCTTGCCCATGATCCCGCTGGGGCCGTTGTTGGTCATGATCAGCGCGATCACGTCGACCGACGCGACGAACCGGTCCAGCTCGGCGTTGGAGAGGAACTCGTCGCGGGCGAAGACCCGCGCCTTCTGGTCGGGCGGGAGCGCGGCGCACCAGGCCCGGACGACGTCGTCGAAACCACCGGCGAGGACCAGGTCCGCGTCCAGGTCGGCCGCCAGGATCGCCTCCAGCGTCATCGCGGCGTTCTTCCGCTCGCCGATCGCGCCGAAGATCCCGACCAGCTTCCGGTCAGGGGCCAGGCCGAGCCGGGGGCGCAGACTGTCCCGGTCAGCAGCGCTTGCCGTGCAGATCGCTGGGTCCCGCGCTCGCTTGACCAGCCACCCCGGAGCGGTGTCCTCCCGGCCGGCGAAACCGGCGACCCGGTGCAACGAGCCGGTCAGCATGGCGACGATCGCGAGGGTCGCCTTGGTGATCCGGAGCTTCCACCCGACCCGGTCGGTCAGGCCGAGCCGCGCCGGGTAGCGGGTCAGCATGAAGACGATCCGCGGACGCTTCTTCAGCCTCCGCAGCGCCCGGGGCGCGACCCACCACCAGAGCTTGAGGCTCTGGTCGGCGTCCATCACCACGACGGTGTCGACCTCGACGCGGCCACAGACGTCGGCGACGACCTCCGCGATCTCGCGCGTCGGCGGGAGGATCGAGCTGAAGCGTTCCTCGGTCCCGATCGCGAGCGTGCCGAGCTGCTCACGGTAGGTGTCGGTCTCCTGGGCACCGCTGCTGGTGACCAGCAGGACGTCGCCGGCCCGGCTGGCGACGTTGAAGACGTGGGCGACCGCCTCGAAGCGGTGGCCGCGCGGGTCTGGTTCGACGATCAGCGTGCGCCCCATCAGAGCGAGCCCGCCTTCTGCTTCAGCACGCGGCGTTCCAGCTGCTCGTGCAGGTTCTGCGCCCAGATCTTCGGCGTGATCCGGCTCGCCAGGGCGCGCGAGCCGTCGGACATGGACTTCAACCGCTCGTCGCTCATGGTGGTCATCCGCACCATCGCTGCGACCAGCTCGTCCTTGTCGTCGGCCGCGAACGCCCAGCCGTTGAAGCCGTCCTGCAGCAGGTGCGGAACCGCACCGACACCGTCGGAGCAGAGGATCGGCAGCCCGCAGATGGCCGCCTCGTGCACCACCACGCCGTACCACTCGATGTGGCTGGGCAGGACGAAGCCGGAGCAGGCGTGCATCAGGTCCACCAGGTCGGCCGGCTGGACGAAGCCGCGCCAGTCGATGCCTTCCTTGTCCTGGAAGTGGGCACGTTCGGGACCGTCGCCGGCGATCACCAGCTCCCACGGGTCCTCGACCCGGGTGCGGTACTCGGCGTACGCCTCGGCCAGGAGCACCGGCGCCTTGTGCCAGATCAGCCGGCCGGTGAAGAGGAACCGCCGGCGGGACGCGAGCTCGGACTGCTCACGGGGGCCGCGCTCGAAGAGCTCCGAGTCGGCCGAGTTGGCGCCGCGGATCACCTGCTTGCCCGTGAAACCGATCCGGCGGGCGAAGAGCTCGGAACGCTCACCAGGCACCCAGACCGCGTCGAAGAGCGGCTTGACGTAGAACGGACTGGCCAGCACACCGAGGTACTGCTTCCAGCGGCCGTGCCAGAAGTTGCTGTTGAAGATCACCCGCACCGCCCGGCCCCGGAACTTCTTCATCACCGCGCGGTAGCCCTTGCCGTCCCAGGACCACATGATGATCACGTCCGGGGCGAAGTCCTCGATGATCGGGAGC
Organism: Propionibacteriales bacterium; assembly: GCA_026392455.1. Taxonomy (GTDB): domain Bacteria; phylum Actinomycetota; class Actinomycetes; order Propionibacteriales; family Nocardioidaceae; genus Marmoricola. The sequence goes on from JAPLCB010000008.1 coordinate 501,537, forward strand.
AGCACCGCCGGCGACGGGCTCCCCGCCGTCGACTCACCGTTGTCGGTCGTGTCGGTGCGGTCCCACATGTGCCGCTGCACCGAGCCGGTGAAGGTGGACTTGTCGAACGCCGCGTACTTCATCGAGGACGGGTGCACCAGGAGCAGCTCGTTGCCCAGGGCGGCCAGCTCGCTGAAGCACTTGTCCTGGTACGCCGTCAGCCCGGTCATCAGTACGGCGATGCGCACAGGTTCATTCCTTCAGGTCTCGGTCACGGCCCGTTGGTCGAGGAAGGCCGGCACGGCCTGTCTCGAAACCAGGTGGGCAAACCGTAGCAACCCGGCGATCCCGACGATCAGGGAATCAGGACTCCGGGGTTCAACACGCCCGTGGGGTCGATCCGCTCCTTGACCGCGCGCAGCATCTCCACCCCCACCGGGCCGATCTCCTCGGCCAACCACGGCTTGTGGTCCTGCCCGACCGCGTGGTGGTGGGTGATCGAAGCGCCGTTGTGCACCATCGCGTCCGAGGCCGCCTTCTTGGCGACCGCCCACTGCGGCAGCGGCTCGGCCGACGCCTTGGTGGCCACGGTGAAGTACAGCGAGGCGCCGGTCTCGTAGACGTGCGAGATGTGGCAGAGCACCAGCGTCGCCTCGCCGAGGGCTGCGACCAGGGCGTCCTTCACCGCGGTGTAGACGTGGTCGAGGTTGGACCAGAACGTGACGGTCTCCATGGTCTCGACCAGGACGCCGACGTCGAGCAGCGAGTCGCGCAGGTAGGGACCGTGGAAGCGGCCGTCGGCCCAGGCCTGACCGCTGTCCGCTCCCTGGTTGTCGCCGCCGAGTCCTGCGAGCAGAGCAGTGACGGCGGTCCGCTTGGCCTCGACGGCCTCGGGGGTGCCCTCGTAGCCGGTGATCATCAGGCAGCCCCCCGCGTCACCGCCGCTCTCGCCCACTTCAGCGGGCTTGGCGAGGTTGATCGCGGTCTCGTTCTCGTCGGAGAGCCGCAGGACCGTCGGCAGCATCCCGGCCTGCGCCAGGGTCCGCATCGCGGCAGCACCGTCGGCGAACGACGCCCAGCGCCACGCCTCGTACGTCGTGACCTGCGGCAGCGGGCGGACCCGCAGCCGTACGGCGGTGACGACACCGAAAGCACCTTCGGAGCCCATCACCAGCTCCCGGAGGTCGGGGCCGGCGGCGTTCGCCGGGGAGTTGCCGAGCTCGAGGGTGCCCTGCGGGGTGGCGACCTTGAGGCCGACGACCAAGGCGTCGAAACGGCCGTACCCGGCGGAGGACTGGCCCGACGAACGGGTGACGGCGAACCCGCCGATGGAGGCGTACTGGAAGGACTGCGGGAAGTGCCCGAGGGTGAGGCCTTCGGCGGCCAGCAGCGCCTCGGCGGCCGGCCCGCGCAACCCGGGCTCGAGAACCACGGTCATCGAGGTCCGATCCACCTCGAGGAGCTTGTCGAAGCGCCTGAGGTCCAGGCTGATCACTCCGGCGTAACCCTCCCGCCGGGCAACGAGTCCGCCGACCACCGAGGTACCGCCTCCGAAGGGCACGACCGCGACGTGCCGAGCGACGGCCCAGTCGATCAGGGCGACGACCTCGTCGTGGGTCCCCGGCCGGACGACGGCGTCCGGGGAGTCGGTGCCGTCGCCGGCGCGCAGCTTGAGCAGGTCGGGGGTCGACTTCCCGCGGGTCCGCTGCAACCGGCTGTCGTGGTCGGTCAGGACGTGCTCGGCACCGACGATGCCGGCGAGCTCGGCGAGGAGCCCGTCGGCCAGCGGCGCCGACAGCCGGACCTCCGCGCTCGGGACGGCCGGCGTCTCGGACGTGCCGATGAACGTGTCGACCAGCGCGAAGGCGCTATCGGCCAGCGGGCCGGCGTGAGCCGGGTCGCCCCAGCGCGACCAGTGCATCTCGGCGGAGGTCGGGTCGGAGATGGGGCTCGGGTGGGTGCGGGCTGCTTCGTTCAGGGCCATGTGTTACAGTGTGACACATGATGTCCCACTGTCACAAGGCCGGCTGCTCCGCATGACGTCGGCGGCCGTTTCGCAGACCTCGGAGAACCTGGCGCTCGACGCCGCCCGTGAGTCGATCCTGGCCGTCGGGTGGAGCCGTACGACGCTCACCGACGTCGCCCGGCGAGCCGGACTCTCCCGGATGACGCTATACCGCCGGTGGCCCGAGATGAAGGCCCTCCTGGGCGACCTGATGACCCGCGAATGGGTCGCCCTGGTCCCGTTGCAGACCTCTGGATCAGCAGCTGCCGCCCCGGGGAACCACCTCGACCGGCTGGTCGACGGCATCACCTCGACGGTCCGCGCGCTGCGTTCCAACGAGCTGTTCACCCGGATCGTCGAGCTCGACCCGCAGATGCTGCTGCCCTACCTCCTCGAGCGGAAGGGTCGTTCCCAGGAGCTCGTCCTGGAGATCCTGCACAGCCAGATCGCCGCAGGGCAGGCAGCCGGCGACGTCCGTCCCGGAGACCCGCGACAGCTCGCCCGGTCGGTGCTGCTCGCAGCGCACGGCTTCACGCTGTCGACCCAGACCATGGTCGACGACGGCGTCACGGCCGACGAGCTCGACCGTGAGCTCGACCTGCTGCTGCGGCGGTACCTGGCATGACCGCCCCGCTGACCGATCGTGGCCGGATCGTCGCCGGGTCCGCCGGGATCCCGGAGAGCACCGACGTTCTCGTGATCGGTCTCGGGGTGACCGGCGCGGGCGTCGCGCTCGACGCCGTGACCCGCGGGCTCGACGTGGTCGCGGTCGACGCCTTCGACGTGGCCTGGGGGACGTCCCGGTACAGCTCGAAGCTGGTCCACGGCGGCCTGCGCTACCTGGCCAAGGGCCAGGTCGCCATCGCCCACGAGAGCGCCGTCGAGCGCGGCATCCTGATGGAGTCGACCGCACCTCACCTGGTGCACGCGTTGCCGATGGTGATCCCGCTGACCGACGACGTCTCCTGGTTCCAGAGCTTCCTGGCGCGCCGCGGGGTCGGCGCCGGTGACCTGCTGCGCAAGGTCGCCCGTACGTCGCGGACCACCCTGCCCAAGCCTCGCCGGATCAACGCCACCGAGACCCGGGCGCTGGCCGGCGTCATCCGCAGCGACACCCGCGGCGGCGTGCTGTCGTGGGACGGCCAGCTCGAGGACGACGCCCGCCTGGTCCTCGGGATCGCCCGCACCGCCGCAGCCCACGGCGCCCGGGTGCACACCCGGACGCGGGTCGTCGAGGTCACCGGCGACGGCGCCCTGCTGCGTGACGAGCTGACCGGTGAGGACCGCAGGATCTCGGCCCGGGCGGTGGTCAACGCCACCGGCGTCTGGGCCGGTCACCTGGTACCCGGGATCACGCTGAAGCCCAGCCGGGGCACTCACGTCGTCCTGCGTGCGAGCAGCCTGCCGGGGGTGCGCTGCGCGATCATGGCACCGGTCCCCGGATCGTCGAACAGGTTCGTCTTCGCCCTCCCCCAGCCCGACGGCAACATCTACCTCGGCCTGACCGACGAGGAGGTCGAGGGCGAGATCCCCGACGTGCCCGAGGTCCCGGAGGAGGACATCACCTTCCTGCTCGACGTGATCTCACGCGTGCTGGAGAAGCCGCTCACCCGTGCCGACGTCGTCGGTGCCTACGCCGGACTGCGCCCCCTGCTGAAGAGCGACGGATCGACCGCGGACCTCTCCCGCAAGCACGCGGTGCTCACCTCCGAGACCGGCGTGATCACCATCGTCGGCGGCAAGCTGACCACCTACCGCCGGATGGCCCAGGACGCCGTGGACGCAGCCGTCGCCCAGCGCGGCCTGCCGGCCGGGCCGTGCCGCACCAAGGCCCTCCCCCTGCTCGGTGCCGAGAACGCCGGCACGCTCGCCCGCGTCGAGGCCCCGACCCGCCTGGTGCGCCGCTTCGGCACCGAGGCGCCGGTCGTCCTGGCCAACGCCCTGGAGCTCGGCCTCACCGAGACCGAGGCCCTCACCCCCGTCAGCGCGACCATCCCGGCGACCCTGGCCGAGCTGGTCTTCGCGATCACCCACGAGGGTGCCGCCGACGTCGCCGACCTGCTCGACCGGCGTACCAAGATCGGGCTGGTGCCGATCGACCGCGAAGCCGCCCTGCCCCTGGCGCACCGCGCCTTCGAGGTCGTGGGCCGGACCTCGCCCACAGCCGGCTGAGCCACCTCAACCAGCTCCTCCTGCTGGTTGAGGTGCCGGCGCCCTGGCGCCGGCCTCGAAACCTCGTCACCTCACCGCGACCACCACCTGCCGGTTGAGGCGCTGGCGCCCTGGCGCCGGCCTCGAAACCTCGTATCCTCACCGCGTCCCGCAGCAGGTTTCGAGGCTCGCTCCGCTCGCACCTCAACCAGCAGAGTTCGAGCTCCGCTCGTACCTCAACCAGCAGGGCCCCACCGCTCCGACCTCACCGCGACCACCACCTGCTGGTTGAGGTGCTGGCGCCCTGGCGCCGGCCTCGAAACCTCGTCACCTCACTGCGATCCCTTCCGAAGGTGTCCCCGCCGGGACAGCGCGGCGAGAACGTCGAAATCACCACGGATCAGGGCTTCGCGCTTCGCCCGGCTCCATCCCTGGACCTGCTGCTCGAACGCGTACGCCTGCCCGACCGACTCGAACCGGTGGTGCCAGACCAGGACTACCGGCCGCCTTCGGCGGGTGTACTCAGCACCCAGTTCGGAGTGATTGTGCTGCCACAGCCGGGTTTCGAGGTGGGTGGTGCTGCCGACGTAGTACGAGCCGTCTGCGCAGCGGAGGATGTAGGTGAAGGGCATCGCCACACCCTCCGGCGTTCGCCCGCCGATATCGGCGGGCAGGCATCGGGGCTGTGCAGTCCCGACGAAGAACCCGGCCTGCGGACAACTGGAAGCGCAGGAGGTTTCGAGGCTCGCTCCGCTCGCACCTCAACCAGCACCTGCCGGTTGAGGCGCCAGCGCCCTGGCGCCGGCCTCGAAACCTCGTGACCTCACTGCGTCCCGCAGGAGGTTTCGAGGCTCGCTCCGCTCGCACCTCAACCAGCAGAACCCCACGCTCCGCTCGCACCTCAACCAGCAGAACCCCATGCTCCGGTCGCACCTCAACCAGCAGAGCCAGCGTCCCTCAGGCCGTCGGACGAACCAGCCCGTTGTCGTACGCGTAGACGATCGCGGCCGGGCGGTCGCGGAGGTTGAGCTTGGTGAAGATCCGGCCGATGTGGCTCTTCACGGTCAGCTCGGAGATGAACAGGTCCTCAGCGATCTCGCTGTTCGACCGACCGGCTCCCATCAAGCAGAGCACCTCGAGCTCGCGGGCGGTCAGCACCTCGTGGCCGTCGGCAGCGGCGCCCGCGGCCGGGGCACTCTGCCGGTAGCTGGACAGCACCCGCCCGGTGACGGCGGGGTCCAACCAGGAGTCACCGGCCGCGACCGCGCGGACGGCGCGGATCAGGTCGTCGGCCGACGAGTCCTTCAGCAGGAACCCGGCCGCGCCGGCCCGGAGCGCCCCGGAGAGCATCGCGTCGTCGTCGAAGGTGGTCAGCACCAGCACCGGCGGTGCGTCCGGACGGCCGGCCAGGGCCCGGGTCGCGGTGATCCCGTCGACCTCACGCATCCGCAGGTCCATCACCACGACGTCCACGACACCGGCCTCGTCCAGCGCTGCCGGCAGCTCGGAACCGTCGCCGCACTCGGCCACGATCTCGAACCCGTCCCGGCGTCGCAGGATCCGCCGCAGCCCGGACCGGACCAGCTCCTGGTCGTCGACCAGAACCACCCGGGTCTCGACGCTGTCGGTCGTCACCACGCCAGCTTCCCGTGACGGTGCGCCGTACGCAGCGGGCAGGAGAGCAGACCGTTGCGCTCCCGCAGGGGCACCGTCAGGTCCACCAGCCAGTAGCCGTCGACAGGGGCTACAGCGAGAGTCGCGCCCAGCTGCTCGGCACGCGCGCTCATCCCGGCCAGGCCCGATCCGGTGCCGTCGGCGGTCACGTCGGCCGGCAAGGCATTGCGTACGACGAGCCGTGCCTGGCGCGACGTCACCTCGAACCGCACCTGCGCGGTGCTGCCCGGCGCGTGCTTGGCGATGTTGGCGAGCGACTCCTGCGCGATCCGGTAGAGGCCGAGCCCGGTGGCCTGGGCCAACCGCTTCGGCTCGCCGGCCTCGCTGTAGTCGATCGCCAGTCCGGCACGTTCCATCTGTGCGACGAGGCCCGCAATGTCGGTCCCGGTCGGCAGCGCCCGGACCTCGGCAGGACCCTCGGCCAGGGTGCTCACGGTCTGTCGGATGTCCGCCATCGCCTGCCGGCCGACCCGCTCGGCGTCGGCCAGCGCGTCGTCGACCTCGGCCAGGACGGACGGTTCACCGGTGGGTTCCTCCAGGTCCCGAAGTGCGTGCCGGGCACCGGTGATCTGCAGCAGGGTCACGCTCAGCGAGTGCGCCACCAGGTCGTGGATCTCCCGGGCGATCCGTTCGCGCTCGGCGAGCGTGGCGCGGACGTGCTCGCCCTCACGCGCGGCACGCTCGGCAGCCAGCGCCCGCATCTGCCAGAGCATCATGTACCCGACGACGAACCCCAGCGGGATGTCGACCAGGTGCACCGGCGTCCCCTCAAGTCCGGGTCCGAGATCGGCCCCGGTGATGATCGCCAGCGAGATCACCCCGACGACCAGTCCGTTGCGGACACCGTCGCGGGCGACCACCTCGGCCGTGACCAGGGCCAGCAGGGCGGGCGCGACGTCGAGGGCCGCGCCCGGGCCGACCGGGTTCCAGAGCAGCAGGACCGCAGCAGCAAGACCGGCCAAGGTCTCGAAGGTGTGCGACAGGTGCCGGTTGAAGCCCACCATCCAGACCCCGGGCATCAGCACCAGCAGGAACGCGGCCGCCTCCGGTTGGAGCGGCCACAGCGCATCCCGCAGGCTCAACGCGATGCCGACCGCGCCGACCTGGCCGAGGATCGCCACCACCGGGATCCACCAGGGGTAGGCAAGACCGTGCTCCTCGATGTGTGCCTCGATCCGGGCACGCAGCCAGCCGACGTCCGCCGCAGCGGCGTCAGGGGACGGAGACAGGACCGGGCGCACGTCCCCAGCCTAGGCAGCATCGGCCTGCACGGCATCCGTCCCTGGGCGTGGAGCCTCTGCTACCAGGGTCGTAGGTCCGATGGGTACCGCAGCCCGATGGTTCCGGCCCGAGCGCTGCGTAGGTTCGAGTCCTGCACCGAGCCGACCTGGCTCACACGACCGACAGAAGGTGATCGCAATGAGCTGGACCCAGACCCACCGTCGCTGGGAAGCGATGCGCGAGATCGAGGCACTGGCAGCCGCCGGCTGCACCGAGCTTCCCTGGAACGCGGAGTACGCCGACCTCTTCGGCGACCGCGACGGCCTCGCCGCAGCCCTGCGCTACCGCTGGAAGCTCACCGAGAGCACCCAGCTGGACACCCACCTGACCGAGCAGGTCCTCGCCGAGCACCGGGCCCGGTTGGCCGAGCGCCAGGGCCCGCTCCTGCGGATGGTGGAGTTCTACGAGCGAGCGGCCCCGGTCGCGAACCTGCGGACCCAGTCCGTGCGGACCATCGGGACCGAACGCGTCTCCGCCTGACCTGTCCTGACCCGGTTGGCGTCCCGACTTTTTCATCCTGGTCGTCTTGGTTGAATTGTCGGGATATCGTGGGGAAGTGGTACGGAAGCTCGCGCTCGTCGCCGGTGTCGGCGTTGTCTGGCTGGTGACGTTCGTCGTCATGGGCGGAAGCGCCGTGCCCTCGATCGACTTCAGCGCGAGCACCCCGACCAACGGTGCCGGGGCCCAAGCTGGCCCGATCGAGAACGCCCTGCCGCTCAGCGCGGCCGCCACCGGCGCGCCGTCCGACCTGCCCGGCTCCGCTGCGAGCACCGTCGAGTCGTTGGCCGGCACCGTGCCCCTGGCCGGTGCGACCCTGAGGCCGAAACCGCAACCGCGACGGGCAGCAGCGGTGAACCTCACCTTCCGGCTGGCCTCCTTCAACGTCCTGGGCAGCTCCCACACCTCCGGATCCCAGAAGCGCGCGTCAGGGGTCTCCCGGATGTCGGCCGCGACCCGGTACGTGCTGAACCGCGACATCTCCATCGTCGGTTTCCAGGAGATGCAGGGTGACCAGCGGGCCCGGTTCCTGGCCGAGACCAACGGCAGCTGGGGACTCTTCCCGGGCGGTTCGCGGCGAAGCGGCGACGGCGACAACTCGATCGGCTGGAACAAGAACGTCTGGTCCCTGGTCAAGGCCGACACCACCCCGATCCCGTACTTCTACGGCCGGGACCGCAACATCCCGGTGCTGCTGCTGAAGAACAAGCAGAGCGGGATCACGATCTACATGACCAACTTCCACAACCCGGCCGACGTCCGCGGCAACCAGCAGCGGTGGCGCAACGTGGCCACCCAGCGCCAGATCACCCTGTTCCGGGCGCTGAGCCGCAGCGGGCTCCCGATCCTGGTCACCGGAGACATGAACGAGCGCACCGAGTGGGCCTGCCAGATCCTGCCGGGGGCCGACATGCGCGCCGCCATCGGCGGCCACGGACGCGACGGCTGCTCCGTGGTGCGCAACCCGTTCGTCGACTGGATCGTCGGCTCGTACGACCTGGACTTCTCCAACTACGTCGCCGACAACAGCCTGAAGTCGATCACCGACCACCCGGTGATCATCTCCGACGTCACGATCAACAGCCGGGACTTCCCCAAGTCCGTCAGCTGAGCCGGATCAGCCGTCGAGGCGCCGGAACGCCTGGGTGACCAGCACCAGCTCACCCAGCTCGTCGCAGACCTCGGTGTCGACGGTCGCCTCGATGATCCAGTCGCGGTCACCGGCAGGGTCGGCCAGGGTCTGGGTGACCTTCCAGGTGCGACCGGTCCGGTCGATCCGCAGCAGGTCGGGCCCGCGGGCGTCGCCGTCGAGGAGCACGTCGTCGTGCTCGGCGAAGTACGCCTCGATCGCCTCGTCCCAGGCGGACCGGGTCATCACCACCTCTCCCGGCGGATCGGTCCGGTCCGCAGCGGCCCGCTCCAGGGCCATCAGCCCGTCGAGGTCGTCACGGGCCACCCGATCGACCCGTCGGAACATCGCGTTGCGGATCATCACCGTGAACGGCCGGTCCTGCTTCGAGATCGGCCGCGGGCTGCTCGGCGGGCGGTCGCCCGAGCGCTCGGCGGCATGCCGGGCGACGGATTCCGGGTCGGTCAGCGACTCCCACTCGTCGAGCAACGAGGAGTCGGTCTGCCGGACGGTCTCCCCCAACCACTCGATCAGTCCGTCGAGCTCCGGGGTGCGGTGCTGGTCGGGGACCGTCTGCCGCAACGTCCGGTAGGCGTCGGTGAGGTAGCGGAGCACCAGGCCTTCGGACCGGGCCAGCTGGTAGCGCGCCACGAAGTCGGTGAAGCTCATCCCCTGCTCGTAGAGCTCGCGCACGATCGACTTGGGTGACAGCGCGTCCTCGGGCAACCACGGGTGGCTCTCCCGGTAGATCGCGTACGTCGCCTCCAGCAGCTCGCGCAACGGCATCGGCCAGGTGATCTCGTCGAGCAGCGCCATCCGCTCCTCGTACTCGAGCCCGTCAGCCTTCATCTCGGCGACCGCCAGCCCCCGGGCGACGTACTGCTGCTGGGACAGGATCTGGCGCGGGGCCTCCAGGACCGCCTCCACGACGGAGACGACGTCGAGGGTGTACTCCTCGGCCTCGGGATCGAGCACGTCGAAGGCAGCGAGGGCGAAGTGCGCCAGCGGCTGGTTCAGCGCGAAGTCGGCCGGCAGGTCGACGGTGACGACGTAGCGGCGACCGAACTCGTCGAGCTGGTCGAGCCGGGTCAGGACGCCGGAGTCCACCAGGCTCCGGGTCAGCCGCAGGGCCCGCCGGGAGAGCTTGCGCTGCTTCTCGACGCTCTCGTGGTTGTCGCGCATCAGGCGCTTCATCACCGGGAAGGCGTCCTCGGTGCGGGAGACGACGTTGATCAGCATCGCGTTGTCGACCTTCATCCGCGAGACCAGCTGCTCGGGCGCCTTGGTGACCAGCTTCTCGAAGGTCTCCTCGGACCAGACGATCTCGCCCTCGGCCGGCTTCTTGCGACGGACGCTCTTCTGCTTCTGCGGGTTGTCGGCGAACTTCGCCAGGGCCTTGGCGTTGTCGATCACGTGCTCGGGCGCCTGGACCACGACGTACCCGACGGTGTCGAAGCCGGCGCGACCGGCGCGACCGGCGATCTGCAGGAACTCGCGCGACCGCAGGATCCGCATCTTGGTGCCGTCGAACTTCGCCAGCCCGGTGAAGAGCACCGTGCGGATCGGGACGTTGATGCCGACGCCGAGGGTGTCGGTCCCGCAGATGACGACCAGCAACCCGGCTTGCGCCAGCTGCTCGACCAGACGGCGGTAGCGGGGCAGCATCCCGGCGTGGTGGACCCCGATGCCGCGCCGGACGAGCTTCTGCAACGTCTTCCCGAAACCGGCACCGAAGCGGAACCCGACCAGTCGCTCGGCGATCGCGTCGCGGGCTTCGCGGGTGGGTTGGATGCCCTTGGCGGCGAGCAGCCCGGTCGCGTGCTCGACCGCGGCCATCTGGGTGAAGTGCACGACGTACACCGGCGCCTGGTGGGTCGTCACCAGCTCCTCGAGCGTCTCGGCGAGGTGCGTCATCGCCCAGGTGAAGGTCAGCGGAACCGGCCGTTCGGCGTCGTCCACCACGGCCGTGGGCCGGCCGTTGCGGGTGCTCAGGTCGGCGGCGAGCTCACTGATGTCGCCGAGCGTGGCGGACATCAGCACGAACTGAGCCCCGGTCAGCTCGAGCAGCGGCACCTGCCAGGCCCAGCCCCGGTCGGGCTCGGAGTAGAAGTGGAACTCGTCCATGATCACCAGGCCGACGTCGGCTCCTGGTCCCTCGCGCAGCGCGATGTTCGCCAGCACCTCCGCGGTGCAGCAGATGATTGGTGCGTCGGCATTCACCGAGGCGTCGCCAGTCAGCATCCCGACGTTGTCGGCGCCGAAGGTCTCGCAGAGAGCGAAGAACTTCTCACTGACCAGGGCCTTGATCGGCGCGGTGTAGAAGCTCACCCGGTCACCGGCGAGAGCCGCCGCGTGCGCCGCGACGGCGACCAAGGACTTGCCGGACCCGGTCGGCGTCGCGAGCACCACGTTGCTGCCGCCGAGGAGCTCGATGATGGCCTCGTCCTGGTGCGGGTACAGGGTCAATCCCTGCCCGGCAGCCCAGGTCGTGACCGCCGCGTAGACGGCATCGGGGTCGTCGGTGCGCGGTACCCAGCCTGACCCGTCCGCTTGCACTCGAGCGACAGTACCGGCCCGCTACCGCGCGAAGCGAAGGAAGTCCGCCAGCACCGGTCCCGCGGTGCGCGAACCGGACTCACCGGTCTCGACGAACACGGCCACGGCCAGGTCGCCCTGCGCCCCGATCATCCAGGTGTGCGTCCGGCTCGCGTCGCCGTACTCGGCGGTGCCGGTCTTGGCCAGCACACCGGGTCGTCCGAGCGCCTGCAGGAAACGACCGGACCCCTCCTCGACGACCGCGTGCAGCAAGGTCCGCAGCTGGGTGGCCTCATCCTCGGTGAGCGGCTCGGCCGGCGTCGCGGTCACGGGCGCGTCGCCCAGGACCAGGTCCGGGACCACGGTCTTCCCGGACACGACGCTCGCCATCACGGCGGCCATCACCATCGGAGAGGCCAGCACCTTGCCCTGCCCGATCAGGTCGGCGGCGGCCTCGGTCTCGCCCGCCGGCGTCGGCACCTGCCCGAAGTACGCCGGGAAGCCGCTGTCGTGGTCGATACCGAACCCCAGCGCGGCAGCCGCGTCGGCCAGCGCGGTCCCGGTGATCTTCGCGCGGGACGAGATGAAGGCGGTGTTGCAGGAGTTCGCGACCGCCTGGCGCAGGGTGATCCGGCCCAGGCGATCGGACGGGTAGTCGGAGTAGTTCTTGAAGCGTTTGCCGTTGACCACCACCGTCGGCGGGCAGTAGACCCGGGAGTCGGCCGTGAGTCCGGACCTCAGCAGGGCGAGCGCGCTGACCACCTTGAACGTCGATCCCGGGGCGTACTGACCGAAGGTGGCGGTGTTGTAGCCGTCGGAGCCGGGCCCGCTCGCCGCCACCAGCATCTCGCCGGTCGACGGGCGCACCGCCACCAGGGCACTGGCCGGGCCGTACCGGGTGAGCAGCTGCTGGGCCTTGGACTGGAGGCGCTGGTCCAGGGTGGTCCGCAGATCCTTCCCCGCGACCGGTGCTGCGGTGAACAGCACCCGCCGACTCTCCCCCCGTACTGCCGACACGGTGGCCCCGGACGTTCCCGAGAGCTGCTCGTCGTAGCGCAGCTGCAGGCCGGAGAGGCCGGTGTCGTCGCCGGCACGCAGCCGGCCGTCGCTCTTCTTGATGAGCTCGGCGGTGGCCGGACCCACGGTGCCGAGCAGCGCCGCCGCGAAGTCCTTGGTCGGCGCCAACGGCAGCCGGTCGGAGATGCTGCGGCCGCCCGGGATCGTCTGGACCTGGGCCAGCAGACGGTTCGGGACGTCGCCGCGCCGCAGCACCAGGGCCTGGACGAACGCGCGCGGCCCCGCCTTCTCGACCTGGCTCACGTAGGAGGCGAGGTCGACGTCGAGCAGGCTCGCCAGCCGGGTCGCCGACGACCCGGCGGCGCTCGGGTCCATCAACGACTTGTCGATGCCGAACCGGACCACCGGCCGCGGCTCGACCAGCGTCGCACCGCCCGCTCCGAGAACGTCGCCGCGGGTTGCCTTGATGCCGGTGACGACGAGCGCCTCACCGTCGACCAGCGAGGCGTCGACCACGGTCGGCTGCCAGGCCACCTTCCAGCTGCCCGACTGGTCAACCAGGCTGACCGAGGTCTCCCGCACCCACGGCGCGACCCCTGCCTGTCCCGAGCTCGCCCCGATCTCGGTGCTCCAGGCGAGGGTGGCGGTCCGCGTGGTCCCGTCGCCCTTCACACCGACGACGCTCACCGTGCTCACCGTGGCGCCCAACGGCTTGGTCAACGCGGCGTGCGCGGCGGCCGCTCCCGGATCGGTGAACGCGATCCCGGAGACATCACCCCGGGCCAGGGCGGCGGCGAAGGCCTCCGCCGCCTTCTCGGCGCCGTCGTCCTCGTTGCCCCCGAACGGGCCGCAGGCGCCGACCAGCACGGCGAGGAGCACAGCGGGAACGAGCCGACGGAGAACCACCCGAGTTGTCATGGGTCGATCCGACCAGACCGGTACGTCCTGTTCAAGGCCGGGGTCACGAGCAAGCTCGGACACTCGCTGATCGTCGCTCCGTGCGGCTCCGCTCGTACGCGTAACCTCGACCCGTGCAGATCAGGGGGCTCTTCGCGGACACGACGCCGCTGAAGAACGACCACTTCCGCCGGCTGTGGACCGCGAACATCATCACGGTGATCGGCGCCCAGCTGACCGTGGTCGCCGTACCGGCCCAGATCTATGCCGAGACCGGCTCGTCGGCGTACGTCGGCCTGACCGGGCTCTTCGGCCTGGTCCCCCTGATCGTCTTCGGCCTCTGGGGCGGCGCGCTCGCCGACGTGATGGATCGTCGGACCCTGCTCATCGTCACCACGCTCGGCCTGATCGGGACCAGCGTCGGGTTCTGGGCCCAGGCCGCTGCCGGCTCCGGGAACGTCTGGTTGCTGCTCTCGCTGTTCGCGGTCCAGCAGGCCTTCTTCGCGATCAACCAACCGACCCGCAGCGCGATCCTGCCCAAGCTGCTCGCGGCCCGCGACCTTCCCGCCGCCAACTCGCTGAACATGACCGTGCTGCAGGCCGGCGCGATCGCCGGACCCCTGGTCGGAGGCGCGCTGATCCCGGTGATCGGGTTCTCCTGGCTCTACCTGCTGGACTCGTTCACCCTGCTGGCCACGCTCGGTGCGGTCGTCGGCCTGCCGAAGCTGCCCGTCGAAGGCGCCGCCGGTACGCCGGGCCTGCGGGCCGTGCTCGACGGCCTCGGCTACCTGCGAGGTCACCCGGTCCTGCTGATGTCCTTCTTGGTCGACCTGATCGCGATGATCTTCGGGATGCCGCGAGCCCTCTTCCCCGAGATCGCCAACCTCGACTTCGGCGGACCGTCCGACGGCGGCATCGCCTTCGCCCTGCTGTTCGCGGCGATCCCCCTCGGAGCGGTGATCGGCGGGGTCTTCTCGGGCTGGGTCTCCCGGGTCGAGCGCCAGGGGCTGGCCGTGATCGCCTGCATCGTCGTGTGGGGCCTGGCGATCGCCGGCTTCGGCGGGGCGGTCTCGCTGGCCGACACGGTCGCACAGACCTGGATGCTCGCGCTCGCGGTCTTCATGCTGGTCGTCGCCGGCGCCGCCGACATGGCGTCCGCCGCCTTCCGGATGAGCATGCTGCAGGCCTCGGCCTCGGATGCCGTCCGCGGTCGGCTGCAGGGGGTCTTCATCGTGGTCGTCGCCGGCGGTCCCCGGATCGCGGACGTGGCCCACGGGGGTGCCGCGGCCGTCGTCGGGACCGCGGCCGCGGCCGCCGGCGGCGGTCTGCTGGTGGTGGTGCTGGTGATCGTCGCCGCCTTCGCGGTGCCGACCTTCGTGCACTACCGGCTCAAGCCCACTGCCGGTTGAGGACCCGGCGCTCCAGCGCCGGCCTCGAAACCCCACACACCTCTCCCGAGACCAGCACCCGGTTTCGAGGCTCGCTCCGCGCGCACCTCGACCTCAGCAGCGCGCCAGCCCTAGCTGCCCGACACCGTGATGGTGCTGATCTGCTGACCGGCGATCTCGGCCGGCGTCGTCGGGAACGACACCCACCGCTTCTGGCTGAACAGCAAGGTCTGGTCCGACGACCACGGCGAGCTCGGGTTGTCCGACTGGCCGTAGGTCAGGATCGTCTTCGCATCGACGACGCCGTTCGGAAGGAACGAGATCGCCTGGATGTGGGAGGACCCGTAGGTGATCGGACGGAAGAAGGTGCCGTTGGCCAGCACTCCCCGCGAAGCCAGCGCGTTCGCGTTGCCCGCCTGGTCGCCGAGCCCGCCGCCGAGCGGGATCGGCGGCGCGCCCCGGTCACCGGCCACCTGCAACGACCCCCAGGTGGCGTCCATCGGGATGTTCTTCGAACGCAGGAACGCGATCGCGTCCCGCATCGCCCGGATCACCTTCGCGCTCTTCTCGTCGATGTCCCGTGGCGTGTTCACCGGGTCCGCGTTGCTGTAGCCGACCTCGTAGCCGCTGGCGACCAGGACGCCCTTCTTCGGGAGCCGCTTCACGAACTCCTCGAAGATGTGGTTGCCCCGGCTGTCGATGTTCGAGGTCTTGTCCCACGCCGCCAGGACCGGGCAGGCGTCGCCACCCTCGGCAGCCTCGCAGATCTTCACCAGGTCACCGTTCGCCCCCATGATCTCGGCGCCCCGGACCCGGTTCTGGTGCTCGAAACCGCGCAGCTCGACCGGGTCGATCTTCGCCCCGCCGGCCAGGCCGTCGATGACGTACTGGTCGACCATCCGGGTCCGCAGGGTGCGCTGGCACTTCTCGCAGCCGATGATCCGGGCGTAGCCCTCGAGCTTCTGGGCCGGGTTCGGGAGCCAGTAGGAGTCGTTGGCGTTCATCACCCAGTCGCGCCGGACGGTGACCGGAAGGTTCTTCGGCCCGAAGATCCCGGGCCGCTGCGCGTCCGCGTCGGTGCCCCACTTGCAGACGCTGTCGGCCAGGGCACCGTCGAGCGCGGGCAGACCGGCGAGCTGCTGGAGCACCCGGCCGATCGGCGTCATGCAGACGTTCGCGAGGTTGTTGGACACGTTCGGGACGACCGAGTGGTCGGCGTACAGGACGTCGCCGTTGCGGTCGGTCGCGGTGGTGTTCACCCAGGGCATCCCACCGGCGGCGTCCTGGCGCGCGAGCAGGTCGCGGACGTTGGTGGCCTTGCCCATGTTGAGGAAGGTGTCGATGGTGCGCAGCTGCTCGCCGTTGGCGTCGCGGATCGCGAAGAAGCTCAGGGGCGTCCAGCCCATCAGCTGGCTCGGCGAGTCGATCACGTAACCCTGGGGCGTCCGGTAGAACGTCGTGCTGCGGGTGCCCAGCGAGCCGTCGGGCTTCTTGACGGTGACCGTGACGTTGCGCTTCTCGACCTGCTTGAGCAGCCCGTTCGCGGTCAGGTACGTGAAGGGCGAGAGCACCGTGCGGTACTCGTACGGCGTGAACCGGTACGCCGTGGAGACCGTGTGGCTCCAGGCGACGTCCTTGTTCCACCCGATGTTGACGACGGGCGAACCGATCAGGCTGCCTCCGGCGACGTCGTACTGGCCGGGGATGGTGAGCTGCTGCTGGGTGAACCGGAACCGCCCGTTCCAGGGGAAGTGGGGATTGCCGAGCAGCATGCCGGAGCCGGTGGTGCTGGCGTCCCCGCCGATGGCGGTCGCGTTCGAGCCGAAGTTCTCGTCGGTCTTCAGCGACGCGGTCAAGGTGTCGGCGTCGGGCAGCTCGGGCGGGACGATGCCGAACGTCGCCAGGCTGGGCAGGCCCGGGTCGGTCAGCGTCGGCGGGGTGGCGCCGACGATCTCCTTCAGGAAGTTGCCGGTCGACGCGATGATGTTGGCCAGGTACACGCCGTACCAGATGTCCATCGAGGTCGCGTTGGGCGCGAGCCAGGCAGCGCCCTTGCAGGCCGGGTCGGTGATGTTCTGGGTACTGCCGAGCTCGGTGAGGTACTTGTTCACCCCGGCGGCGTACCCGGCAACCATCTGGCGCGCCTCGGCACCCGGACCGGCCTTGGGGTCAGCGAGCAGCCCCTCGACGACCTTGCGGTTGTGCAGGTCCGCGACGAGGGCATCGATCTGGAAGTTGGTTCCGTTGATGGCGACCCCGTCGTCGAACGGGGCGTCGGGGCCGAGGTACTTCGAGCGCTCGCCGCGGCCGGTCAGGACGATGTCGGCCAGGGTGCAGGTCGAGGTCTGCGCCGTGGCGTAGCCGGACCCGAAGCCCAGACCGCCGAAGTCGCTGGCGGTGATGTGCGGGATCCCGTGCTCGGTCCGGGTGATCGTCGCCGAGTACGTCGGCGGCACGGCCGCTGCCGGCGCGTTGCCGTTCGAGACCAGGAGCGGGATGCAGAGCGCCGTTGCGGCGGCAAGAGCCAGCCGGCGGGTGTGTGAGGTCACCATGACCCCTCAACTGAAACTGGGGGGTTCCGGTTACGGGGGGGGCGGTTTCACGCCAGCTGGTGTGAAACCGCCGGAACAGCACGTTGCAACAGGCTGATCCGTCAGGAACGGGCTGCCCGCCGAGCGTGCGGACGAGCTATCGACCCTTCCACTGCGGAGCCCGCTTCTCGGCGAAGGCGATCGGGCCCTCCATCGCGTCCTCGCTGCCGATCACCCGGATCATGGCGGCGTCGCTGTCGACCCAGGCCTGGGCCTCTGACGCGTAGGCACCGTCGCGGAGCCCCAGGGCGACCTGCTTGCTGCCCTGCACCGAGAGCGGGGCGTTCGCGGCGATCCGCTGGGCCAGGTCGACGGCCGCGGCCAGCACCCCGGCCGGGGGGACGACCTCGTTGACCAGGCCCCACCGGAGCGCGGTGGCGGCGTCGATCGGCTCGCCGGTGAGCAGGAGGTGCATCGCGATCTTCTGCGGGACCTGCGCGGGCAACCGGATCACGCCACCGGCTGCCGCGATCAGGCCGCGCTTGACCTCGGGCAGGCCGAACAGCGCCGTCTCGGACGCCACGGCCAGGTCACTGGCGAGCACCAGCTCGGTGCCGCCGCCGAGCGCCGTGCCGTTGACGGCGGCGATCACCGGCTTGGCGATCGGGTGCTGGACCATTCCGGCGAACCCCCAGGCCTCGGTGCCCGGCGGGTTCAGGCTCTCGCCCCGCATGATCGCCTTGAGGTCCGCGCCGGCGCAGAAGGTCTGGTCCCCCGCACCGGTCAGCACGACGGCGCGGATCTCGATGTCGGCGTCGGCCTCGGCCAGCGCGTTCCCCAGACCCGCGGTGACGGCTCCGTTGACGGCGTTGCGCGCTTCGGGCCGGTTGAGCGTGACGATCAGGACGTGCCCGTCACGTTCGGTGAGTACAGCAGGGGTCTCGGCGTTCACGGAGCAATCCTCTCGAAGATGACGACGTGCACGGTATCGCCGGTGTTCTTCCCGATCCTGACCCGGATCGCCGACTTCACCGGCAGCTTGTGGTTGCCGTCGCCGAGTGCCATGAAGGAGCTCTCGAACGGTTCCCCGTCCACGGTTCCGCGCACCTTGACCAGTCCGCGGGTACCGAAGAACTCCGCGGATTCCGGCCAGACCACGTACGACCAGCCGCCCGGCTTGTCGCTGGTGACGACCTCGGCGTCGAACTCGACCAGCACGCTCATGCCCGGTCGAGCTTCTCCAGCGCCGCTGCTTCCTCGACCTCGTCGACGAACGCCCCGGCCAGGGCTGCGAACTCCTCGGCCTTCTCGACCTGGGGCATGTGCCCGGCGTCGACGAACATGTGCGTCCGGGCCCGTGGGAGCGCGGCGGCCGCGGCCTCGAGATGGTGCGGGGGCAGGATCCGGTCGTCATCGCCCCAGACCACCAGCACCGGGATGCCGCTCGTGGCGACCTTGGCCAGCAGCGCTCGGCGCCAACCCGCCCGGATCCCGACGACCGGGGCACCCAGCGTGGCTGCGGTGCCGAGGAAGGTCGCCCGGAAGTCTCGTTGCTTGGCGAGCAGGCCGGCGTGCTTGAACTGCGCCGGGGTGGCCAGGGACCGGTCGAAGAACAGGTCGCGAATGGTCTCGGCTCCGGCCGCACGAGCCTTGGGGCCGAAGTAGTCGCGCAGACCAGGCAGTGCGGCGAGCGCCCCGTACGCCATCGGTAGCGGCGAGATGTTGGCATCGCTGCCGAACCCGACGCTGTTGACGAGGGTCAGGCTCGCCACCCGGCCCGGGTGGTCGGTGGCCAGGGTCATCGCGACGCCCCCACCGAGCGAGTTGCCCATCACGTGCACCGGCTCGCTGACTCCGGCGGCGTCGAGCAGACCAGCCATCGCGCGGGCGAAGGCAGCCAGCCCGGGTCGTTCCCGCCCCTTCCGGCTGTAGCCGAAGCCCGGCAGGTCGGTGCTGATCACCCGGTGCGTCCCCGCGAGCAGGTCGTGGGCCTCGGTCCAGTCCTCAAGGCTGCGGGCGATCCCGTGGATCAGCAGTACGGGTGCGCCGTCCGCGGGTCCGCTGACCCGGACCCGCAGCGGCACTCCGCCGACCTCGAGCTCGACGGCGTCGAGAACCTTCACGCGGACGCCTTCACCGCGGCGGTGGCCCCGGCCGCGGTGGAGAACTTCAGCGTCTTGTGCAGGTCGCGCCGCATCGTGGTGGCCGAGTCGATCAGGTAGTTCTGACGGACCCGCCACGCCCCCTGGTGACCCTGCTGCGGCAGCTCGTTGGCGGCACGCTGGATGTAGCCGGACGCCAGGTCGAGCAGCGGACGGCCCTGGAGCGGGCCCTCGGGCACCGGGACGACCGAGGTCGAACCGCTCTTGTCCATCTCGTTGATGACCTTGCACACGAGCCGCGAGGTCAGGTCACCCCGCAGCGTCCAGGAGGCGTTGGTGTAACCCACGCAGAGCGCGAAGTTCGGCATCGAGGTCAGCATGCAGCCCTGCCACACGTAGTTCTCGTTCAGCTTGACCTCGGCACCGTCGACGGTCGGCTTGATGCCACCGAAGAGCTGGATCTTCAGGCCGGTCGCGGGGACCACGATGTCCGCCTGCAGGACCTTGCCGCTCTTGAGCTTGATGCCCTCGGGGACGAAGGTGTCGATGTGGTCGGTGACGACGTCCACGGTGCCCTTGTTGATGGCCTTGAACAGGTCGGCACTCGGGATCGCGCAGAGCCGCTGCTCCCACGGGTTGTACTCCGGCGTGAAGTGCTCGGCGACCATCGCCGGGTCCTTGAGGATCCGGGTGCTCATGTCCGTCAGGATCTTGCGGACCAGCTTGGGCTGCCGCATCGAGAGCTCGTAGATCCCCATGTTGTACGCGATGTTCTTGGTCCGGACGATCTTGTGCGCGACGCCGGCGGGCAGGGTCTTGCGCAGGGTGTTCGCGAGCTTGTCCTGCTGCGGCACGACGCCGATCCAGGTGGGGCTGCGCTGCAGCATCGTGACGTGCGCGGCGTCGTGCGACATCGACGGCACCAGCGTGACGGCAGTGGCGCCGGAACCGATGATCACGACGTTCTTGCCGGTGTAGTCGAGGTCCTCGGGCCAGAACTGCGGCTTGACGACCTGACCGGCGAAGTCCTCGATGCCCGGGAAGACGGGCTCGTGGCCCTGGTCGTAGTCGTAGTAGCCCGAGCAGGAGTACAGGAACCGCGCGGTGAGCGTCGACTTCTTCTTGCCCTTCTGCACGGTGACGGTCCACAGGTCCGTTGCCGAGGAGAAGTCAGCACCGACGACCTTGGTGTTGAACTGGATCTTCTCGTCGATGCCGTACTCGGCGGCCGTCTCCTTGATGTAGCTGAGGATCGAGGGGCCGTCCGCGATCGAGTTCTGGTCGCTCCACGGCTTGAACGGGAAGCTGAGCGTGAACATGTCGGAGTCCGACCGGATACCGGGGTACTTGAACAGGTCCCAGGTACCGCCGATCGAGTCGCGGGCCTCCAGGATGGCGTAGGTCTTCTCCGGGCACTCGGTCTGCAGGCGGTAGCCCGCACCGATGCCGGAGAGCCCGGCTCCGACGACGAGGACGTCGTAGTCGGGGGTGGTCGCAGCGTTCCCGGCGTTCATGGAGGTACTCATTTCTGGCTCGCTTCCACGGCGTCACCGCTGATGTTGACCAGCCAGTCGATGCCGAACTTGTCGGTGAGGTGGCCGTAGTGGTCGCCCCACATCTGCTTCTCCAGCGGCATGTTCACCGAGCCCCCTTCGGACAGGCCGGCGAACCAGCCCTGGAGGTCGGCGACGTCGTCACCGGAGAGGCTGATGGTGATGTTGCCGGCGAACTTGGGCTCCATCCCCGGAGGGGTGTCGGAGGCCATCAGGGTGAAGCCGGCCGGAGTCTCGAGCTGGCCGTGCATCACCTTGGTCGCGAGGAGCTCGTCGGTGGTGCCCATGTCGCCGAAGGTGCTGACGGCGACCTCGCCACCCAGCACGCTGCGGTAGAACTCCAGCGCAGCCCCCGCGGTGTCCGCGAACTGGATGTAGGGGTTGAGACGTGACGCCATCGATCCTCCTCGTACGCGGGCCGGTCCCGACCCGCTGGATCGAGAGTAGACCCCTTATTGACGTTTGTTCAACAGTAGGACGGTCATCGGAAAAGTGCTCTGTCGCACAGTCCCTGGCCACCAGTCGCCCGATAGCACCCCGGATAGCTCCAGGACGTCGACGGGTTCTGGTTGAGGGCGGCCCGCGCGACGTAGGTGCGCCCGCGCAGGACCCGACCAGCGCCGTCCAGGTTCTCGAACCGGACGCAACGCGACGTCGCAACCTTGCTGGCGCTCCAGGACCTGCCCGGCGAGGTGGAGGTCGCCCGCAGGTTCAACCGCACCACGACCACGTCTCCGGGCAGGTTGTCCGCACAGACGTCCACCCGGGCTGCGGTCGCGGTCAGCGACAGGGCGATCCCGGGTCGTCCCAGGAAGGTGGTCGCCAACCGGGGGGTCGGGAACTGCAGGACGGCGTACCGGGAGGTCTTCTGACCGGCCAGCTTCAGCACGTCGTACCGGGCGGGGAAGGAGAGGTGCAGGTGCGGACCCGTCCAGGACGTGGCGCAGGCCGACTTCACGTAGGTGGTGGCGAGCGTCCCCAACCGCTGACCCTGGGCGACGTTGCCGCCAGTCAGGATGCTCCCGGTGGCCAGGTGCGAGTAGCCGATCACCCCGATGCCGACGGAGTCGACGAACACGGTCGACTGGGTCGGCGACACGCACGTCCTCACGATCCGACCTGCGGCCACCGCGTAGACGTCCTTCGGCGAACCGGAGATCGGGGACAGGTCGATGGAGGTTCCGGCCGGGACGATCCCGTCACCCAGCGAGCCGCCGTGCCACATCTGCCCGATCTGCCAGGTCCCGGCCCCCGGCCCAGCCACGGAGAGCTCGGTCGCCGCCGCGCTCGGCAGCGCCAGCACCGCACTCGTCAGAACGAGGGCGGCACCGGCCAGCAGGAGCCTCAGCTCACGCGTGACTGACCGCATCCTGGGTGTGCGCGGGCAGCACGCAGGCGACGTCGAGGCCGAGGACCCGGTTCAGCCGACCGAACGCGATCCAGGACCCCAGGCACATGGTCAGCTCGACGACCTCGTTCTGCGAGTACGACGCGAACATCCGCTCCCAGAACTCCTCGTCGAGGTTGTGGTGGTCGGTGGCGAACCGGAACGCGTACTCGGCGGCGAGCCGGCTGCGCTCGGTCAGCACCGTGGAGGTCGCGTAGGTGCGGACCTGGTCGTCGTACCCGTCCTCGACGGTCACGCCGTCGCGGTCGGTGCGCCAGTCCTGGCAGAAGACGCAGCCGTTGACCTCGGCGATCATCAGACGGGCAGCCTCGAACTCGTGCAGCGACAGGGTGCTGTCGGCGTACACCGCGCCGGAGAACTTCACGGCCGCCATGCCGATCTTGGGAACCATCTCGCCCCACACGTAGGAGATCGGGTCCTTGCCCTCGGGTACGTCGACCAGCATCTGGTGCCTCTCGTAGTTCGGGTGCCGTCGGTTTCCCAGCGCGCCTGCCCAGTGTGCCTGCCAAGCAACTGCTTGGTAAGAGATCAGGCGATTTTCGTGGCTGCGACCCACGACGTACCGTGGTCGCATGTCCCTGCAGGAACCGACGCGCAAGGTCCCCAAGCACCTGATCGACCCTGCGACCCTGCAGCCCGGCGCAGCGCGGCAGCGACCCGAGCAGCGCCAGCGCGACCTGGTGAAGCTCGCCCGGGTCAAGCAGTGGGTGACCTCGGCGCTGGTGCTGACCACGATGTTCCACCTCTCGGTGGGCCTGATGATCGCGGCGTACTACACCGACGAGGCCCGGACCGATGCCCGGATCGGCCTCAACGTGATCGCCGGGATCCTCTGGGTCGCCGGGATCGCAGGGGCTCGCGCGATCCACAAGCTGAACCCGGTCAGCCTGTGGCTGGTCGCCGGTCTGGCGCTGCCGGCGCTGGGGATGTACCTCACCCTGCGCTGATCGTCGGGCCGGAGCACCTCACAGACGCTCCGCCAGGTAGGCCAGGATCTCGTCGCGCGCCGCGATCGTCGGCTGCCCCGCCTCGTCGACCAGGTGGGCGGTCACGACGCTGTGCGGGGTCTGCACGATCTCGGCGAAGAACGGCGTCGTGGTCGGCGAAGCAGCCTCGTCCGGCAGCACCGTGCCGACGAACCGGTCGCCGAGTGCTGCCGCGTACGCCGCGAACCGCTCCGCCTTGCAGTGCCGGTCGCCCGCGAACCGGTAGCCGAGCACGGTCAGCTTCTCGCGGCGGACCCGATCCGCCACTGCCTCGAGCTCGGCCGGCGCCATGTTGATCCCGGCCGGGTCGTCCAGCGGCAGCGACGGCTGGCACAGGACCGCTCCGAGCACGGCTCGGTCCAGCATCATGGTGAGCGCGAAGTTCCCGGTGAAGCACATCCCGATCGCCCCGACCCCTGCTCCCCCGCACTCGACGTGGACCCGCGCTGCCAGGGCGCGCAACCAGTGCGTGACCGGGCTGGAGTCGGTCGAGGCAAAGGCCCGGAACTCGGCGCTGACGCACGCGCGCTGCAGCACCTCGAGCCCGGCAGCAGCCTCGGGATGGGCGCCGTCGCGGCCGAACAGCGAGGGCAGGAAGACGGTGAAGCCGGCCTCCCGGACCCAGCGGGCGAACCGGGCGACGTGCGGGCTGATCCCCGGCATCTCGGTGAGCACCACCACCGCTGGACCGGTGCCCGACACCAGCACGGTCTTGGTGACACCGTCGAAGGTCAGGGTGCGGCGGGCGAAGTCACGGAGCGGGTCGTCGGCGGTCACCCTTGTATTCCAGCCCGTCACCGAGCAGGATGCGAGTGTCTGATTCGACGTTCTTAGGGCAAAATCCGTCATGCACGATTTCACCGTGGTCGTCGTCGAGGACGCCTACCCGAGCAGCGTCGCGATCACCGTCGACACCCTCAGAGCCGCCCGTCGGCTCGCCCCCCGGTTCCGCCTACCGGAACCCACCTGGCGGATCTGCTCGGTCGGCGGCGGTCCCGTCGAGCTCCAGGGCGGTATGACAGTGCAGACCGTCCCGCTGCCCCGCAGGACGACCGGCGACGACTCGGTCTGGATCGTCCCCGGCCTGGGGACCGACACCCCCGACGCGGTCCGGGAACGGCTCTCACGGCCAGATGTCCTCGAGGTCGCGACCGGCTTGTCCCGGCATGCCGCCCACGGCGGCACCGTCGCCGCGTCCTGCTCGGCCGTCTTCCTGCTGGCCAGGGCTGGTCTGCTCGTCGGCCGGCAGGTCACCACCACCTGGTGGCTCGCCGCGCTGCTCGCCGCCGATGAACCCGGCTGCAGGGTGGACGCCGACCGGATGGTCTGCGCCGACGGCAACCTGGTCACCGCGGGCGCGGCGCTCGCCCAGACCGACCTGATGATGCACCTGCTCCGGGGTCGCTACGGCAACGAGCTGGTCGATGCCGTCGCCCGGAGCCTGCTCATCGATGCCCGTCAGGCCCAGGCGCCGTACGTCGTCCCGGAGATGCTGGCCAACGGCGACGAGCTCGTCGCTCGGATCGTGGCCACCGTCGAGGCCCGGTTGCCCGAGCCCCCGAGCATCGCCGGTCTGGCGGCCGAGTTCGCCCTCTCCGAGCGGACCATGGCGCGGCACGTCGTACGAGCCACGGGCAGGAGCCCCTCGGCCCTGGTCCAGGGGGTCAAGGTCCGGCGCGCCCGGGCACTGCTGGAGAGCAGCAGGCTCACCGTCGAGCAGGTCGCGGCCGCCGTCGGGTACGCCGACGCGACCGCCCTGCGCCGAGCGATGCAGCGCAACCTCGGTGCGAGTCCCAGCCGGTACCGCGTCAACTGACACGCCCGGCCCGGGACGTCCCGACTTTCCTGTGAATCCGCACCGATCCCTCAACCGGACCTGGTCGTTGCCGAAAGGACCACCAGGCGGCGCGGCGAGGGAGGGCGCAGCGCCGCCTGACACCTCTTCTCGAGCGGCGCCCCCGGATCGGCACCGCACTAGCGTTTGGATTTCTCGTGGTCCACCTCAGCTGGCGTCCTTCGCGACGCCTCTCCAGAACCGTTGCAACCGGTGCCGCTGGTGCTCTACTCCTGGCCCTGGTGGTGCCCGGAAACCCGGCGCCGGTTGCAGCCTTGGGGTGGTCCGCGCAGGTCGACGCGCCGGCCGGGTACGACGCCCAGCGGACCTGCCGCTCGACCCCGCAGCCGGGGACCGCGGCGCTCGCCCGGTGGTTGCTGCGCTCCTACCCGTCGACCGGGTCGATGGGGATGATCCGCGGCTGCGGTGTCGGCGGGACCAGCGAGCACAAGGACGGCCGCGCCTTCGACTGGGCCGCCGACGTAGCCCGCCCGGCCACCAAGCGAGCCGCCTACGACTTCATCCGCAGGGCTCTGGCCACGGACTCGGCGGGCAACACGCACGCCCTGGCCCGGCGGCTGGGGATCATGTACTTCATCTACAACGACACCATCTGGGCCTCCTACCGGGACTTCGCCCCGCGGGCCTACCTCAACTCCGGGTGCGCGACCAGGGCGAAGTGCTCGCGCAGCCTGCGGCACCTCAACCACGTGCACATCTCGCTCGGGTACGCGGGCGCTGCCGCCCAGACGTCCTGGTACCGGTCCCGCAACGTGCCGTCGCTCGCGGTCCGCTACCCCGGCACCAACCAGCTCGACCCGGACCTGACGGCAGTCACCAAGCTCACCGTCCCGGCCACCGGCACGGTGGTGACCTCGCCGTACGCCCTGAAGGCCGGTGTCACCTACCGGTTGGTGGCAACCGGAACCCTCCGGTACGCGGACGGCACCCGTGGCGATGCCCACTGCAACGCTGCCGACCCCGCCTGGCTGCCGACCGACCGGGTACCGATCGAGCTGCCGCCGACCGGACCGTTCCGGACCTTCGACTGGCACGGCGGCTGGGGCGGCTCCGACCAGGCCGGCAGCGAACACGAGGACAGCCCGTCGAACCTGCCGACGCTGGCCACCCACGGACTGACCTTCGCCGGCGGGCTGCGCTGGGGCGACGTCTGCCGCGCCGACCACACCTACGAGGCCTGGTACACCCCGGCGGTCAACCAGAAGCTGATGCTCAAGTACGTCGACGCGGCCCCCGCTGACAACGCCGGCAACCTCACCGTCTACGTCGCCCGCGACGACATCACCGCCGGTTCCCTGGTCAGGAAGTAGAGCTGACGCGCACCTTGTCCAGCTCCCAGTACGCCCGCATCGAGACGATCAGTCCGGCCTCGTCGACCCGGTAGACCGTCACCAGGTCGACCTCGGCCCGCGACCCGTCGTCGAACGTCGTGGTGAAGGTGGCTTCCTGCGCCGCGGAGTCACCACTGGCGTAGGAGGTCCGGACCTCCACGTCGAACCGCGCCACCGGCGCGATCGCGACGTCCCAGAAGTGCTCGATCCCGGCCCGGCCGTGGTGACCGGTGCCGTCCGCGTCGAAGAGGGACGGGCCCACCGGGTCGAAGATCTCGCAGTCGTCGGCCCAGAGGTCGAGCCACCCCTGCTTGTCGGCCGAGATCGCGCAGCGCAGCGCGTTGCGCTGGGCGTCCCGCGCCGGGTGCGGCTCGTCGGTCGCCAACCAGGTGACCGAGCCCGGCCGGAGGCTCACGGGCTGGTGCTCGAGGTCGGGGTGCCCGGCGAGGCCGGACGCTTGTCGTCCGAGGCCCCGTCGACACTCAGAACCACCGCCAGGATGATCGCGACCAGCCCGCCGGCGATCGCGAACGGAACCCAGGTGGTGCGCTGGTCGTCTTCGTCTTCGGTCACGCCCGGAGCCTACCGAGGCTGCCGTCAGGGACGGGGAACGTACTGCGAACCGCGCTGCTGCATCGCCGGGTCGATGGTGCGGCACCGGGCGCTCAAGGGGATCTCGACCTCCAGCTGGTACGGCGAGACGTCCCGGCCGTAGCGGCAGTTCTCCGCCGCCGTGATCACCATGATCACCCGGCCCACGCCCCCACGGGTGGCCGTCACCAGGGCGTTCATCTGGCGCGGCGTCCACTCGTACCAGTGCTGGAGCCCGGGGAGGTGCTCGGCCGCCATCTGCGCCACCGGCGTGCCGGCATCGAGCAGGCTGACCAAGGTCGGGGAGGCGGCATCGAACTGGGCCGAGACCACCGGGATCACCACCGCCCCCTGGTCGATGAGCCGCCCGATCCCGGGGGCCGCCTTCCGCAGCGCAGCGGCGACCGTCCGCGCGTTGGCCACGAACATCCGCAGCTCGGGCGTCAGCTCGCTCATCGTCTGCAACGGTTTCCGGGACTCCGCGAGCAGACGGAACATCTGCGGGCTCAGCTCGTCGGCGAGGCCCAGGGTCCGGCTGAACTCGTCGAGCAGGCCGGGGAGATCGACGTCCTGCGGACCGAAGACGGCATCGATCTCCCGGGAGATCGTCCGGATGTCGTCGACGTCGATCCGCTTGAGGATGTTCTGGGTGTCGGCCAACAGCTTCCAGGTCGGCAGCGGCAGCTCGGCCCGACTGCCGTCGATCACCTCGTCGGCGACCAGGAACGGTCCCGCAGCGGTCCGCGGACGGATGTCGAGGTACTGCTCCCCGACCGGCGACAGGTTCGCGACGACGTACTGGCTGTCCCGCGGGATCCTGACGCCGGCGTCGATCCGGACCGTGACCCGGACGCCGCGGTCGCTGAGACCGACCTTCTGGACCAGCCCCACGTGCTGGCCCCGGTAGGTGACGTCCGAGCGCTTGTGGAGACCGGCAGCGTCCGGCAGCTCCACGACCACCCGGTACGGCGACCGGAACAGCGAACCGGTCACGATCGCCTTGCCGACGATCAGCGCGCCGAAGACCACGATCACCGCCAGCAGCACCTGGGCGATCTTGATCCGGTTGCGCATCGCCTGGTGGTCGGGGCGGCTCATCGTCGACCTGCTGGCGCAGGGGGCGGGTTACCGGGCGGGTCGACGAGGTCGGACAGCTTGATCAGCAAGGTCAGGTCGAAGTTCGTGAACAGTCCCCGGCTCGCCGCCCCCGACTTCACCCCGAAGTCGTGGATGCCCTCGAAGACGGACCGGAAGTTCTGCTCGTTGCGTTCCAACGTGTCCAGGACCGGCCCGAGGTCACGCAGCACCGACGTCAGGGAGGCCCGGGTCCGGGTGATCGTCGCGGTGCCGACCCGGGACAGCTGGCGCACCTTCGTCATCAGGGTGAGGATCTGGCCGCTCTGCTCCGACAAGGTCCGGACGGCCGGCTCCAGCGCCGTGAGTGCCTCGTCGATCAGTGCTCGGTCACCGACCAGGGCGGTCGACAACCGGTCCAGCGAGCTCAGCGCCCGGTCGAAGTCGGCGGTGTGGTCGTTGAGGCGGGTCAAGGTTCCGTCGAGCCGCTTCACCAGCAGTCGTACGTTCGGGGCGTTGCCGGTCAGCGCGGTGTTGAGCTCGTCGATGATCACCTTCATGTCGGCAAAGCTGCCGCCGGTGATCACGGTGGAGACGGACGCGAGCAGGTCGGTCGCGCTCGGCGCCGCCGAGGTCGCCGCGAGCGGGATGTCCGACCCGGCCCGCAGCGTGCCCCCGGCACGAGGGCCCTTGCCGGGCCGGTCGGTGAGCTCGACGAACGCTTCCCCCATCGGCGAGCTGAACCTGATCTCGGCGTGGACGTCGGTCGGCACCGGAACTCTCTGGCTGATCCGGAGGTCGACGACGGCTGCGTAGTCGGCCGTCCGTACCGAGACCACCTCCCCGACCACCGCGCCGTTGTAGCGGACCGCCGCCTGCTCGGGCAGACCGAGCGCACTGGGGAAGTGCGCGGTGATGCCGAAGGTCGGACCGGAGACCAGCCCGGGCAACGGCAGGTCACGCAAGGTCGCGCACCCGCTCAGCCCGACCAGGGCCACCAGGACGAGGGTCACCGCCCGACCGATCACTGCCACGGGAACAACCTTCCGGGGATCAGGTCCAGGATCAGCCGGGTCAACCCGTCCAGGGTGCCGGTGCCGTTCGGGTTGAAGAGGAACAAGCAGGCCGGGCCGACCAGCGACTGGCAGAGCTCGGAGCGGGCCAGGTTGGAGAAGACCGCGAGATCGCGCAGGGCGATCTGGACCCGGAGCATCCCGCGACGCTGGTCGAAGGCACGGGCGACGTTCTCCGAGCCGGTCGGCATCAGGTTGAAGATCTCGGCCAGAGCGCCTTGGTGCTGCCGGATCGTCTGCGCCACCTCGCTGACCGACCGGAGGTTGCCGGTGAGCTTGGCCCCGTTCTCGTCGACGAACTTTCCGACCCGGCCCGTCAGGTCCTCCAACGAGGCCAGGGTCTCGTTCAGGCTCGCGGACTGGCCGGCCACGATCCGGGTGCTCGTGGCCAGGTTCTTCGTGAACCGGCGGATCGTGGCATCCCGCGCCCCGAGGGTGCGGGCCACCACCGAGAGGTTCGCCACGATCGCCTTCAGGTCGGGAGCCTTGTCGTTGATCGCCGCCAGGGCCCGCTGGCTGGAGACCAGCAGGTCGTGGACCTTGGCACCGTTGCCGTCGAAGGTCGTCGCGGTGGCGTGCAGCAGGTCGCCGATGTCATGGCCACCGGGCCCGGTCTGGTCGAGGGCAACGACCAGGTCGTCGATCGCCTTGCCGACACCGTCGATGCTGACCGGCGACCGGGTCCGACTGGCTGCGATGTGGGCACCCGCGGTGAGCCGGGCGCCACCCTCGTACGCCGGGCCCAGCTGGACGAACCGGTCGGTCAGCAACGAGGACTGCAGGATCTCGGCGCCAGCCTCGGCAGGAACCGGCGTACCGGCGTCCACCTTCATCTGCACCGCCATCACCGATCCCCGCGGCACGACGCCGATGACCTTCCCGATCGGAACCCCGAGGTACTGGACCTCGTTGCCGACGTAGATGCCGGTGGTGTCGGCGAAGTCGGCGGTGACCGTGATGGTCGGCCGGTCCGAGCCGGGGAGACTGGCGACCGCGACCGCGACCAGGGCCACCGCCATCACCCCGACCAGCAGCCTGAGTCGTCGAGCTCGTCGGTTCAGCGACATCCGATGTCCCTCCGGGTCAGGCACCAGAAGCTGTCGGGCAGGATGAAGTACGGCGCGTTCACGCCGAGCCAGGGGCCGTCGCCGGCCGAGTTGACGTACAGGCGCATCGCCGGGACCGCCAGCTCGAGGGTCCGCCCCAGGTCGTCGCGGTGCTGGGTCAGTACGTCGAGGATCGTCTGGAGCTGGGTCAGGGCGTCCGACATCGGTCGGGCGTTGGTCTTGGCCAACGAGCTCAGGTCCGCTGCCAGGGTCCTGGTCTCCCGCAGCAGCGCCTCGATCGAGTCCCGCCGACGCACGATCATCGCCATCACCTGATCGGCGTTGGTGAGCAGGCTCGTGAGCTGGCCACGCTGCGCCACGACCTCATCGGTGACGGCCCTGGTCGCTGACAGCAGTCGACCGATCTGCCCGTCGCGCTCGACCACGATGCCGGCAGCCGCAGACATCCCGGCCAGCGCTCGTGCGGCCGACCCGGGCCGCACGGCGAGATCCGTGGACAGGACGTCGACAGCCTTGGACAACGTCTTCAGGTTGATCTGGGTCAGCGCCGGAACACTGTCGAGCCAGAAGCGCTCGATCGTGTACGCCCCCACCGCCTGCTTCAGCGCCAGCGTGCCGCCGTCGTCCAAGGGGCGGGCAGTGCCGGGCTTGAGGTCGAGGTAGCGCTGGCCCAGCAGCGAGCTCAGCTTGACCTCCGACCGGGTGTCGGCCGGCACCGGGACACCCTCGTCCATCTCGACGTCGACGGCGACCTTGTTGCCCACCGCGGCGATCCCGGTGACCTTGCCGACGGCGATGCCCGCGATCCGGACCTCGTCCCCGGCCCGGATCCCGGCCGCGTCGGGGAGCTCGACGGTGAGCTCGGGACCCGCGCTCAGGAACCGGACCAGGAGCAGCACCACCAGTCCGGCAGAGAGTGCCCAGGCCGCGAGGCGGACGGTACGGGGGCTCATTGGCAACGCCTCGATCTCTGGGGCGACGGGTTCAGCGGCACCGTCGGGCCGCGGTCGCCGAGCTGGATGCCGACCTTGCAGAAGTAGGTGTTCAAGAAGCTGCCGAGACCCAGTGACTTCACGTAGCCCTCGAGGAGGACCTGGGTGTCGGACAGGCTCCCGGCCAGCGCCGGTGACTGCCGGGCGAACGCGACCGCCCAGTCCCGGAGCGAGGCGACGTCCCGGGTCACGGTCGGACCCAGCGTGGTGAGGGTCCCCGAGAAGGCCCTCACCAGGCCGGACACTCCGTCGATGGTCGCCCCGATCTGGGCCCGGTTGCGGGCCACCGTCGCCGTCAGCCCGTTGAGCTGGGTCACCATCGAGCTGATCTCGGTGCGGTGGCTCTCCAGCGTGCCCATCACCGCGCCGACGTTCTCGATCACCGCCCCGATGACCGCGTCCCGGTCCACCAACGTCGCGGTGATCTTCGCGGTCTGGTCGGTCAGGTGCTGCAATGCGCCGCCCTGGCCCTGCAGGACCTGGATGATGTTGGTCCCGAGCTCGTTGACGTCACCGGGTTGGATCAGGGTGAACAGCGGTCGGAAGGCGTTGAACATCGCGGTCAGGTCAAGTCCCTGCTCGGTCCTGGACAGCGGGATGGTGCTGCCGTTCCGGAGCTTCGCGGCCGCACCCGCGGGCTTGGAGAGGCCGACGTACCGCTGGCCCATCAGGTTCAGGTAGTCGATCTTGGCCACCGTGGTGTCGTAGACCGGCTGGTCGCGGGCGATCTCGAGGGTGACCAGGGCCCGGGTGCCGTCCAGGGCTACCCGCGCGACCTGTCCGACCCGCACCCCGGCGATCCGGACGTCGTCGCCCTTCTTCAGGCCGGTCGCATCGCGGAACTGGGCCTTGATCCGCACCGTCGCTCCGGTGCCGCCCTTGGAGAGCGTCCCGGCCACCAACGAGGTCAGCACCAGCGAGAGCAGGGTGAAGACCAGGACGCCGGCGACCTGCCAACGGATCCGGGACAGCACCGTCATGGTTCGGTTCATCGGCAGTTCGGCCCCTTCAGGCTGCCGTACCGCGGGCAGTCGGCGGCGGAGTACGGGTTCACCAGGTCGACGTTGAACTGGGCCAGCATCTGCAGCGCGTTGCCCTTCACCACGTTCGCTCCGTTGCGCATCACCTGGGGGGCGAGCCCGAGGATCTTCGAGAACGGGACGATCCCGCCGACGAAGGCCCGGTAGGTCGGCGACACCGCGTCGAGCAGTGCCGCCAGCGCGCCGCCGTTGGCATGCAGGAAGGCGGTCAGGCTCCCGGCCAGACCCGCGGAGCTGCCCAGGAGGCGCTGGGTGTTCTGCGCCTTCTCGGCCAAGGTCCGGGCCAGCGGCAACGAGTCCCGCAGGGTCTGGGCGAGGGCTGGCTCGAGGTCGGCCAGAACACCGGCGTTGCGCCCGATCAGCGCGAGGTCGGCGTAGAAGTCGGGCTCGGCCCGACCCGCCTGCTCCAGCAGCGCGCTGGTCCGGGTGATGAAGCCACGGATCTCGGTCCCCTTCCCGTCGAGGGCTGCGGCCAGCTGGGACAGAGCGCTGTCCATCACCGCCGGGTCGATCGCACCCAGCACCCGCTGGGTCGCGCTGAAGGTGTCCATCAGCCGCACCGTCGGCGCGGAGGTGTCGGCCCGGACGACGCTGCCGGCGCGCAGGGCCCGGCCGCCGGTGGCAGCGGGCACCGCCCGACCGGCACCGCCCGGGTCGACCAGGTCGACGAAGTCGGCGCCGAAGATGGAGCCGGGCAGCACCCGGGCCACCACCGACGCCGGCACCCGGTCGGCGAACTGACGCTCCAGGACCGCCTTGATGGTGTAGCTCCGGGCAGCGCCGCGACTCTTCTCGAGCCTCATCACCCGACCGACCCGCAGCCCCCGGTACTTCACGCTCGAGTTCACGCCGAGGGAGTCGCCGTACGTGGTGACCTCGACCGTGACCGGGACGTCCCGCCCGAGCACACCGACGAAGGAGAGCCCGAGCCAGGTGGCACAGGCCGCGAAGAGCACCAGACCGACCGCGGCCAAGGCGGTCAGCCGCAGGCGCAGTGCCCGGTCGGGCCGGGCGAAGAGCATGTCAGACACGGCCGCTCACCCCGAGATCAGCGGTTGGTCGTTGGGGCCCCAGAACAGCAGGGTCAGCAGGATGTCGACCACGACCAGCATCACGATGCTGGCCCGGATGGCCCGGCCGGTCGCACGGCCGACGCCCGCAGGTCCGCCGGACGCGGTGAAGCCGTGGTAGCAGTGGATCAGGGTGACCAGCGTGGTCAGCACGACGACCTTGGCCCCCGAGTAGACGACGTCGATCGGGGAGATGAAGACCCGGAAGTAGTGGTCGTAGGTCCCCGCTGACTGCCCGTACAGGTGGGTCACCATGAAGTCCGTCGCGAGGTACGTGCCGACGAGGCCCAGGATGTAGAGCGGAAGCACGACGACGAAGGCCGCGACGATGCGCGCGCCCACCAGGTAGGGCAGCGGCCGGATCGCCATCGCCTCGATCGCGTCGATCTCCTCGTTGATCCGCATCGCACCCAGTCGGGACGTGAAGCCGCAGCCGATCCGGGCAGCGAAGCCGAGCGCCACCACCATCGGCGCCAGCTCGCGGGTGTTGGCGTACGCCGAGATGAAGCCGGTCAACGGGGCCAACCCGATCGCCGACAGTCCGTTGTGCCCCTCGAGCCCGACCTCGGTCCCGGTCAGCGTGGAGAGCAGCAGCACCACTCCGACCACGCCGCCGCCGACCAGGAAGATCCCGGAGCCGAGCGTGACCTCCACCAGGACACGCCCCACCTGAGCGCGGTGGTGCCGGATTGCGTCCGGGATGCTCGCCAGCGACCTGGCAGCGAAGACGATCTGCTCGCCGATCCCGGCTGCGCTGTCGACCGCGCTCATCCCAGCGGCCCCTTCATGAAGGTGGCGGCCACCTGGGAGATCAGGAAGTTGGCCGCGAACAGCAGGACCACGTTGATGACCACCGCACCGGTGACGGCGTCGCCGACGCCGGCGGGGCCGTCCCTGACGGTCAGTCCCTTGTGAGCCGCCACCACGCAGCAGACGATGCCGAAGACGGCCGCCTTGGCCAGCGAGAGGT
Organism: Propionibacteriales bacterium; assembly: GCA_026392455.1. Taxonomy (GTDB): domain Bacteria; phylum Actinomycetota; class Actinomycetes; order Propionibacteriales; family Nocardioidaceae; genus Marmoricola. Next base: position 535,734 of record JAPLCB010000008.1, read on the forward strand.
AGAGGTCCGCCAGCGACGCGAGCGTCGACACCGACGCCAGGTAGGTGCCCGGTGACAGGCTCATCACCGTCACACTGACCAGCAGCGTGGTGATGATCGAGAAGAACATCACCACGCCGTTCAGCATGCAGGAGACGAAGACGGTCGCCAGCGCGCGCGGCATCACCAGGCGCTCGACGGTGGAGATGCCCATCACCTCGAGGGCATCGAGCTCGTCGCGGATCTTGCGGGACCCGAGGTCGGCGCAGATCGCCGAGCCGGCGACCCCGGAGAGCATCAGGGCGGTGATCAGCGGCGCCGCCTGACGGATCACCGCCAGGGTGTTGCCGGCCCCGGTGAACGAGACCGCGCCGACCTGGGAGGCGAGGATGCCGACCTGGAGGGCGAGCACGATCCCGAACGGGACCGAGACGGCGAGCGCCGGCAGGGTGCACACCCGGACCGTGAACCAGATCTGCGTCACGAGCTCCTCGAGGGGGAACCGGCGCAGCGCGATCGAGCGGACGAGGCTGACCACGATCCTGCCGGCCAGCACCGCCATCGCCCGGGCCTCGGACACGACCTGGATCCGGGGGCGGTCGCGCCAACCGTCACGGAGGCCCCCACGGAAGCCGGCGCGCACATCAGCCATGTCTGCGGCCCTCCCAGTCCGCGCACTCCCTCGGTGGTACGGAGATACAAATCACGTATCCGCGTACCATCAGAGCACCGGGCCGGCGAGCCACCAAGGTCGCTGCGCAAACTGTCGCTCGGTCGACGAGGAACCCTCATCCCCGAGGAGTGGACGTGGCACCTGAACCAGTTCCGACGATGCTCGGCCGAGCGTTCCAGCACGCCCTGGAGGACCCAACCGCGACCGACGAGATCAGCACCGCGGTGCTGGACGCGGCGTACGAGCAGTTCCGGAGGGCCGGCGTGCACCGCACCACGATGGACGACGTCGCCCGCGCCGCCGGCCTCGCCCGGATCACCATCTACCGGAGGTTCGCGACCAAGGAGGCCCTGGTCGAGCAGGTCGTCCGCCGGGAGTTCCGGCGGTACCTGGAGCAGTTCCACCTGGAGGTCGCAGCGGCGACCACGGCCTCGGAGCGGGTGGTCCTGGGGTTCGTCAGCGCGATGACGACCTTCCGGACGAACTCGCTGATCAGCGCGATGGTCTCGGCAGAGCCGGGCACCCTGGTCTCCTCGATGATCGCGGGCCGCACCGAGAGCCTGACGATCGTGCGGGAGTTCCTGGCCGGACAGCTGCGCCAGGAGCAGGCCGCCGGGCACGTCTGCGCCGACCTCGACAGCACCTTGGTGGCCGACGTGATCGTGCGGATCTGCACGTCGTACCTGATCACCCCCGGCGACCTGGTCGACCTCGACGACCCCGAGGAGGTCGCAGCCCTGGCCCGGCAGTTCATCGTGCCGATGCTGACGCCGCCGAGCGGGGAGAGTTAACGAGCCATGTCCACGAATCGCGAGTAGTGACCCTGGAAGAGCACGGTGACGTCGCGGGTCGGGCCGTTGCGGTGCTTGGCCACGATGATGTCGGCCTCGCCGGGACGCGTCGACTCCTTCTCGTAGGCGTCGTCGCGGTGCAGCAGCATCACGATGTCGGCGTCCTGCTCGATCGAGCCGGACTCACGCAGGTCGCTCATCGCCGGGCGCTTGTCGGCCCGTTGCTCGGGACCACGGTTCAGCTGGGAGAGCGCGATGATCGGGATCTCGAGCTCCTTGGCCAGCAGCTTGATCTGCCGGGAGAACTCGGAGACCTCGAGCTGGCGAGACTCGACCTTCTTGCCCGAGCTCATCAGCTGGAGGTAGTCGATCACGATGAGCTTCAGGTCGTGCCGCTGCTTGAGCCGCCTGGCCTTGGCGCGGATCTCCATCATGGTCAGGTTCGGGCTGTCGTCGATGAACATCGGCGCGCCGGAGATCTCGCTCATCTTGGGCGCGAGCTTGGTCCAGTCGTCGTCGGTCATCGGACCGTTGCGCAGGTGGTTCAACGGGATCCGTGCCTCGGCCGAGAGCAGCCGCATGGTGATCTCGGACTTGGTCATCTCCAGGCTGAAGATGCAGCTGGTCATGTTGTTGTGGATCGACGCCGCCCGGCAGAGGTCCAGCCCCAGGGTTGATTTCCCCATCGCCGGTCGCGCCGCGACGATGATCATCTGGCCGGCGTGCAGACCGTTGGTCAGGTCGTCGAGCTCGGCGAAGCCGGTCGGCACCCCGGACATCCCGCCTTCACGGCTGGAGATCGCCTCGATCTCGTCGAGCGTGGACTCCATGATGTCGCTGAGCGGGACGTAGTCCTCGCTGCTGCGGTTCTCGGTGATCGCGTAGACCTCGGCCTGGGCCGCGTCGACGGTGGCATCGACCTGGCCCTCGCCGGCGTACCCGAGCTGGGCGATCTTGGTGCCGGCCTCGACGAGCCGGCGCAGGATCGACTTCTCCCGGACGATCTCGGCGTAGTAGCTGGCGTTCGCCGCGATCGGGACGCTGGCCGAGAGCGTGTGGATGTACGGCGCACCGCCGACCCGGACGAGCTCGCCGCGGCGGCTCAGCTCCGCGGTGACCGTGACCGGGTCGGCCGGCTCGCCGCGGCTGTAGAGGTCGGTGATCGCGAGGTAGATCGACTCGTGGGCGGGCTTGTAGAAGTCGTGGGCCTTGACGACCTCGAGGACGTCGGCGATCGCGTCCTTGGAGATGAGCATCGAGCCGAGGACGCTCTGCTCGGCCTCGGTGTCCTGCGGCGGCATCCGACCGGACCAGTTCTCCTGGTTCCCCGAGTCACCGCTGCTGAACCCGCCACCGCCGAACGACGGCGTGCTGGGCTCGTCGAGATAGGCGGACGAGGGCGCTCCCCCGTGACCTGCTGACTCCGTCATGCTCACCTGGCGACCGATCCCGTCTGTTGCTTCCTGAAGCCCAAAGGTAGGGGCCACCACCCCCAGGAAACGGAGGCGCCGAGACCGTTGGACTGCGTGACACTAAGCCCTGGTCGGAGCGCCACCAAGCCCGGTATCCACAGGTACCTGTGGATAACCCTGTGTGTCGTGTGGAACACTCCGCATTTTCTGTGCACAGCCCGGTGGTCGAGCTGTGGAGGGAGAAAGTGCTCACCGCCTCGACGCGTCGCTGACCTGCACGAATACCGATCCAGGGGCTGTGGACAAAACAATTTCATCCGGTTTCTGTTCACTGTTTCGTCATCTGGGATGCGTGGGTTTCTATGTCGACAAAACCCCCGGTTCCGTGCCTTACCCACAGGTTGGGCAAGTTTTCAACAGGGCAAATCGGCCAGTTAGCCTCGCAGCGTGCCCCTGAGAGCGACCAAGGACCGGGAGATCCTGCGACTCGCGGTCCCGGCGTTCCTCGCATTGGTGGCAGAACCGGCATTTCTGCTCGCTGACTCCGCGATCGTCGGGCACCTCGGCACCCCGCAGCTCGCCGGACTCGGAGTCGCCGGCGCCGTGCTCACCACCGCCGTCAGTCTCTGCGTCTTCCTCGCCTACGGGACCACGGCGTCGGTCGCCCGGAAGATCGGCGCCGGCAACCTGCACGGGGCGATCAGCGCCGGCATCGACGGGATCTGGTTGGCGGTGGCGATCGGGGTCCCGGTCACCTTCACGACCGTGCTCGCCACCCCTCAGCTCGTCGGGCTCTTCGACGCCAGCGGTCCGGCCTCGCGCCAGGCCGAGCTGTACCTGCGTACCGCCGCCTTCGGCGCCGTCCCGCTGCTGGTCATGCTGGCGGCCACCGGCATCCTGCGCGGACTCCAGGACACCCGGACTCCCCTGATGGTGGCAGTCGTCGGCAACCTCGCCAACGTCGGCCTCAACGTCGGGTTCGTGTACGGCCTGGACCTCGGGATCACCGGCTCGGCCCTCGGGACCGTGGTCGCCCAGGTCGGTTCGGCCGTCGCCCTCCTGGTGGTGGTCAACCGTGCAGCCGTACGTCACGGCGTGGCCCGACGGCCCTCGACGGCCGGTGTCCGGCGCGCCGGAAGTGCCGGGGTCCCGCTGCTGCTGCGGACCCTGACCCTCCGAATCAGCCTGCTGCTGATGACGTACGGCGCGGCCACCCTGGGCGAGGCCGACCTCGCCGCGATGCAGCTCGCGATGACGCTCTGGACGTTCCTCGCCTTCACCCTGGATGCCATCGCGATCGCCGCCCAGGCCCTGACCGGCCGCTACCTGGGAGCCGGCGACACCGCCGGGACCCGGGCCATCACCCGCCGGATGCTGCGGTGGGGGTGGGCCACCGGGCTGGTGACCGGAGCCGGACTCGCACTGCTCGCGCCGGCCCTGGGCGGCCTGTTCACCCCGGACGATCAGGTCCGCGGGCTGCTGACCGGCGTGCTGCTGGTCGCCGCAGCGGCCCAGCCCCTGGCCGGGATCGTCTTCGTGCTCGACGGCATCCTGATCGGGGCCGGCGACGGGCGTTACCTGGCCTGGGCCGGGCTGCTGGTGCTGGCGATCTTCGCGCCGGCTGCCTGGGTCGCGGTGACCTGGGGCGGGACCCTGGTCTGGCTGTGGACCGCGTTCGCGATCGCCTTCATGGGTGGGCGCGGCGTGGTCCTCCTCGCCCGTGAGCGGGGCACCGCCTGGATGACCGTAGGGTGACCCGGTGACCCCGCTGCAGAAGATCGCGATGGGCCTGGTCATCGTGTTCGCCCCCGGCTACTTCGAGATCGCGGGACAGCCGTACGACGTACTGGCCGACTGGCTCGGGTGGCTGCTGGTGCTGGCCGGCGTCGGGGCCCTGAGCCGGCACCTCGAGGTCGACCTCGTCCGCTGGCTGGCCCGGGTCGCCCTGGTCGTCAGCCTGGTGTTCTGGTTCCCCCAGGTCACCGACCTGCTCCCCGACGTCGACGGCCCCGTCAAGGGAGTCGACCCGTCGGTGCAGTGGTTCATCAGCCTGCCCCAGGCCGCGTTCAGCCTGCTGCTGGTCCAGGCGATCGGGAAGGCAGCGATCAACCAGGTCCCGCGGGACAGCTTCGTTGCCGGCCGGTACGGCGTCCTGACCTGGGCGTTCATCGCGGGCATCGTGCTGCCACCGGTCGCCTACGCCGTCGCCGAGGACCTGATCCGACCGACGCTGATCGGCATCGCCCTGATCAACCTCGCCCTGATCTACCAGCTGTTCCGGGTCCACCGTCGGACCTGGCTCGGCGGCCCCGGCCCGCTCGAGGTGCACCCCGAGGGACCTCGGTCCGGGAACGACGAAGGCCGCCCCGACTAGCGGAGCGGCCTTCTCAGCCCGGAAACCGGGCCTGGGTGTACTTCAGGCAGAGACGACGTTGAGGCTGACCTTCGCCTCGACCTCGTCGTGCACCTTGACCGTGACGGTGTGCGCGCCGAGCGACTTGATCGGGTTCGCGACCACGATCGTGCGCTTGTCGACCTCGCCACCGGCCTCGACGATCGCCGAGGCGATGTCAGCCGTGGTGACGGCACCGAAGAGGCGACCGCCTTCGCCGGCGCGGACCTTGACCTGGAAGGTCGAGCCCTCGAGCGTGGCCTTCACCTCGAGAGCGTGGTCAGCGTCGCGAACGGCCCGCGACTCGCGGGCCTTCTTGATCGACTCGATGGTCTTCTCGCCGCCCTTGGTCCAGCGGAGGCCGAGGCCGCGCGGGATCAGGTAGTTGCGGCCGTAACCGTCCTTGACCTCGACCACGTCGCCGGGGGCGCCGAGTCCAGTGACTTCCTGCGTCAGGATGAGCTTCATGTCGTCACTCCCCTAATCAGCGAGCCGTCGAGGTGTACGGCAGCAGGGCGACCTCACGGGCGTTCTTCACGGCCGTGGCGATGTCGCGCTGGTGCTGGACACAGTTACCGGTGACCCGACGGGCACGGATCTTGCCGCGGTCGGAGATGAACTTGCGCAGGAGGTTGGTGTCCTTGTAATCGATACCGGACGCCTTCTCCTTGCAGAACTGGCAAACCTTCTTCTTCGGCTTGCGAATAACTGCCTTTGCCATTGTGGTGCTCCCTTTCGTAGAGCCCGGCACGGTTCTGCATCAGCACAGAAGGCCGGAATGGTGGGCGGGTGGATGAAATGTTTCAGTTAGAACGGGGGCTCGTCAGAGCCACCGGGCACGGCCCAGGGGTCCTGAGCAGGCGCCGGAGCGCCGCCACCGTTGGCGCCGCCCTGCTGACCGCCCCAGCTGCCGCCGCCAGGGGCTGCGGCCGGAGGAGCAGACTGCGAGGGCTGACTGGCCCAGGGGTCGTTGCCGCCCCCGCCGCCGGAGAAACCGCCCCCGCCGCCGCCTTCACTGCGGGTGGCGCGGGTGACCTTGGCCGTCGCGTACTTCAGGCTGGGCCCGACCTCTTCGACGTCGAGCTCCATGACCGTGCGCTTCTCGCCCTCGCGGGTCTCGTAGCTCCGGGCCTTGAGCCGTCCCTGGGCGACGACACGCATGCCGCGCTGCAGTGACTCGGCAACGTTCTCGGCGGCCTGACGCCAGACGGAGCAGTTGAGGAACAGCGTGTCGCCGTCCTTCCACTCGTTCGTCTGCCGGTCGAAGTTGCGCGGGGTCGACGCGATCGTGAAGTTCGCGACGGCCGCACCCGAGGGGGTGAAGCGCAGCTCGGGGTCGCCGGTGAGGTTGCCGACTACGGTGATGAGGGTCTCGCCTGCCATGGGTTTCTCCCTAGGTTTCGTGCTGGGGTGCTCAGTGAGCTTCGGGACGCAGGACCTTGGTACGCATCACTGACTCGTTCAGACCAAGCTGACGGTCGAGCTCCTTGACGGTGGCCGGCTCGGCCTGGAGCGTGACGACGGCGTAGATGCCTTCGGCCTTCTTGTTGATCTCGTAGGCAAGACGACGGCGTCCCCAGACGTCGACGCTGTCCACGGTGCCTCCGTCGTTGCGAACGACGTTGAGGTACGTGTCGAGGGACGGGGCAACCGTCCGCTCTTCGAGTTCAGGGTCGAGGATGACCATGAGTTCGTAGTTACGCATAGCGTTCTCCACCTCCTTCGGACTTGGCGGCCACGGCGTTTCCGTGGCAGGAGGGCTGTGCGGTTGTCCATCTCCCATCTGGAGAGAGGACGGGTCAGGGTACCCGGACGGACGGCTCTGATGCCAATCAGTGCTCACCGGACCGTGGCGAACCTGGCGTGGGGACGTGGACCTCGGACATCTCAGCAGTGCGGGCCTGCTCGCCTCGGGTCTCGCGGGCATCGTCGTCCCGGCAAAGGTGACGGCGACCCTGGAGCTCCCGCCGACCTCCCGGCCCGGCCAGACCGAGGCACTGACCAGACCTGCGGATGGACGTTTGATGCGAACACCTGTTCGAGTCATCCTGGATCCATGACCTTGTTGGCGCTGCCTGGGACCACCGATCCGGTGGCTGACCTGCACGCCTGCCTGGACCGCCTCACCCACGTCGACTTCGACCGCCTCAACGGCGCTGAGCGGGCTGCCGGGCTCGCGGCGGTGGACCGGGCGGAGTCGAGGTTGGCCGGGGTCAGGATGGCGCTGCTCGCGTCCGCCGAACGCACCCGCACCGCCGCTGCCGCCGGTCACGCGAGCACCGGGCAGTGGGCCGCGCAGACCGTCAACGCGGACCCATTCGTCGTCGAGCGGCAGGTGCGGCTCTCGCAGCGCCTCGAGAAACGCACGGTCACCCAGCTGGCGTTGGCGGCCGGCGAGCTGACCGCCGAGCACGCGGCCGTGATCGTCCGGGCGGACGAGCAGCTTCCCGGTTCCGTGACGCCGGCGCAGCGGGCGCTGGTCGAGGCAGCGCTGGTCGAGAAGGCCAGGTCGATGCCACCGAGCCTGCTCCGTCGTGCGGCACGGCGTGCGCTGGCCGAGGTCGAGGCCGATACGCGGGTCGTGGACGCCCACGAGAACGAGCTCCTCGTCGGCGAGGAGACGTCGGCCCGGGCCCAGACCCGGTTGTCGCTGCACGACAACGGCGACGGCACCGTCAGTGGGCACTTCACCGTCCCGGTGATGCAGGGACACCTGCTGCGCAAGATCCTGCAGACGATCACCGCTCCTCGTCGAGGTCGTCTGGGTGCGAGCCAGGCCCAGGTCGGCTACAAAACCGACCTCCGCACCGACGGGGACCGAGCGCGGGGCGAGGCCTTCTGCGAACTGATCGAGCACCTGCCCACCGACCACCTGCACCCGCGGACGGCCGCGACGATGCTGGTCACCATCGCCGAGGAGACGTTGCGCGGAGCGCTGGCCGTCGCGCACCTCGACACCGGCGCCGAGCTCAGCGCCGGCGAGGCCCGCCGGCTCGCGTGCGGGGCCGGGATCCTCCCCACGGTGCTGGGAGGTGCGTCGGTGCCGCTCGATCTCGGTCGCTCCGCCCGGCTCTTCTCCGAGGCTCAGCGCGCTGCCCTCGGGGTGAGGCAGAAGACCTGCGGGGCCGACGGTTGCGACAGACCGTTCGCGTGGACCGAGCTCCACCACCTGAAGTCGTGGGCGAAAGCAGGTCGGACGGATCTCGCCAACGCCGTCGGGCTCTGCCACTTCCACCACCAGCGGATCCACGACCCCGACTTCGACCACAGACGCGAGGAGAGCGGAGCGATCACGTTCAGGATGCGCACATGACAGGGATGTGGGCGCGCACTCCTAGGGTGGAGCCATGAGTACGCCCAACCCGTCCAGCTCCGTCGCCATCGGCGCCCACGTCGACCAGACCGACCCGATCGCCGAGGCCAAGGCCCGCGGGACCGACCTGGTGCAGTTCTTCCTGGGCGACCCCCAGGGCTACAAGGGCCCGGAGATCGCGTACGCCGGCGGCGCGGCCGCGCTCAAGGCCGACGCCGAGGCTGCCGGTGTGGCGCTGTACGTGCACGCGCCGTACATCGTGAACGTGGCGACCACGAACAACCGGATCCGGATCCCGAGCCGCAAGCTGCTCCAGCAGCACATCGACGCGGCGGCCGAGATCGGCGCGAAGGGCCTGATCGTGCACGGCGGCCACGTGAACAAGGACGACAACCCCGAAACCGGTTTCGACAACTGGCGCAAGGCCGTCGAGGCCACCGACCTGAAGGTTCCGCTGCTGCTGGAGAACACCGCCGGGGGTGACAACGCGATGGCTCGCCACCTCGACCGGATCGCGTCCGTCTGGGGGGCCATCAGCCAGGCCGAGGGCGCCGAGAACGTCGGCTTCTGCCTGGACACCTGTCACGCCTGGGCCGGCGGGATCGCGTTGACCGAGGCGGTCGAGAGGATCCACGCCATCACCGGGCGGATCGACCTGGTGCACGCCAACGACAGCCGGGACACCTTCGACTCCGGTGCCGACCGGCACGCCAACTTCGGCACCGGCCAGCTCGATCCCGACGAGTTCGCCGCCCTCGTCCGCGACGCCGGCGCGCCGGTCATCTGCGAGACCCCCGGCGGCGCGGACGAGCACAGGCAGGACATCGCATGGCTGCGCGACCGCCTCTGAGCCGGCGCGGGCTGCTGACGCTGCTCGGTGCCTCGGCCCTCCTCGCCGGCTGCGGCGGTGCGAACAACTCGTCGCCGCCGTCCGCTGAGCTGCCCGGTCCGGACCAGCGGATCAGGTACGCCGACGAGCACCCCGACCAGTACGGCGTGCTCGGCCTGCCCCGGGACACCCCGCCGAAGGGCGTGCTGGTCCTGCTGCACGGGGGGTTCTGGCTCTCCGAGTACGGTGCCGACCTGATGGAGCCGATGGCGGCGGACTTCCGGGACCGCGGCTTCGCCACCTGGAACGTCGAGTACCGGCGGGTCGGCAACGGCGGTGGTTTCCCCCGCACCTTCGAGGACGTCGCGGCGGCGGTCGACCACGTGCAGCAGCTCGACGAGGTCGCCGGTCTCGACGTCCACCTGATCGGTCACTCCGCGGGCGGGCACCTGGCCGTCTGGGCGGCGTCGCGAACGGCACGCACCCCCGGTGGCGCACCGAGGACGGTGCCCACCTCGACGATCTCGCTCTCCGGGGTCCTGGACCTCAGCTCGGCAGCCTCCGGGGGCCTCGGCAACGGAGCGGCCGAAGCCCTGATGGCAGCGCTGCCCGACGATGCCCGGTCCGACTACGCGGTCGCAGACCCGTGCGCCCTGGTCCCCGCGCGCGGTGCGGTCTTCGCGGTGCACGCGCAGGACGACCAGATCGTGCCTCGCGACCAGAGCACTACCTACGTCCAGCTCGACGGGTCCGCCGGGGGCAAGGCCGAGCTCGTGACGGTTCCCGGCGGCCACTTCGACGTCATCGACCCCACCAGTGCGGCCTGGAAGCAGATCGTGCAGCTGCTCGAGGGTCAGTAGGCTCAGCGGGTGACTTCCCCGGCCGAGCTGTCAGTCCGCCCGATCTCCGACGAGCAGCATCTCGCCTTCCTGGTCGGACAACGGTCGGCGAGCTTCCTGCAGGTGCCGGCCTGGGCGAAGGTCAAGCCCGAGTGGCGGGCCGAGAGCCTCGGCTGGTTCCGGGCCGGAACCGGCGCCGAGCAGCTCGTCGGGGTCGCCCTGGTGCTCTACCGGCAGCTGCCGAAGATCAAGCGTTCGCTGGCCTACCTGCCGGAAGGACCCGTGATCGACTGGGAGAGCGACGACCTCGGCGCCTGGCTGGGGCCACTGGCCGCGCACCTCAAGCAGCAGGGCGCCTTCGGCATCCGGATCGGCCCACCCGTGCTGACCCGCCGCTGGGACGCGGCCCAGATCAAGGAAGGCATCGCCGACGAGGCGGTCACGACGCTGACGGCGATGGCCCCGCGCGATCGCAGCCGTACCGGCGCCCAGGTGGTCTCACAGCTCCGGGAGCTCGGCTGGGTCTGCCAGTCCGTCGCCGGAGGTTTCGCCGCCGGGCAGCCGCAGTACAACTTCCAGGTGCCGCTCACCGGCGCCGACGGGCCGCTCACCGAGGACCAGGCGCTGGCGCAGATGAACCAGCTCTGGCGCCGCAACATCAAGAAGGCGGCCAAGGCCGGGGTCAGCGTCCGGGTCGCCACCGCAGCAACGATCGCCGTCGACCTGCCGGCCTTCCACGCGCTCTACGCCCACACCGCGGAGCGGGACCACTTCACGCCCCGGCCGTTGAGCTACTTCCAGGTCATGTACGACGCGTTGTCTGCCGAGGAGCTGTCCAGCGGCGGGCACGTGCAGATCCGGGTCTACCTGGCCGAGCACGAGGGCGACCTGGTCGCCGCCACGATCTGGATCCGGGTCGGTGCCCACACCTGGTACTCCTACGGTGCCAGCTCGACCGAGAAGCGCGATGTCCGCGGGTCCAACGCGGTCCAGTGGCAGATGATCCGGGACTCGCTGGCGGTGGGCGCCGATGTCTACGACCTGCGCGGCATCACCGAGACCCTTGCGGCCGACGACTCCCACATCGGTCTGATCCAGTTCAAGGTCGGTACCGGCGGTGAGGCGGTCGAGTACGTCGGCGAGTGGGACCTCCCCCTCAACCGGGCCCTCTACGCTGCCTTCCAGATGTACCTGCGACGGAGGTGACCGGGGATGAGCGTCGTACTGCACGTCGACGGTGACCGCTGGCGCGACCACCTGCGCCAGGTCGCCGCAGAACGGCCCGGCCTGGTGCCGGTGATCAAGGGCAACGGGTACGGCCTGGGCCTGGGCCGGCTGGCCCGGAAGGCCCAGTGGCTCGGCGTCGAGACGGTCGCGGTCGGCACGACCACCGAGCTCACCGAGGTGGCGCCCCGCTTCGGGGGCGACCTGCTCGTGCTGACGCCGTGGCGTTCCTTCGAGAAGCTGCCCGCTTCGGTCGACCCCGGCCGGCTGATCCACACGGTCGACCGGCTCGACGAGCTGGCGGCGCTGTCGATGACCGACGGTGTCCCCCGCGTCGTTCTGGAACTGCTGACGTCAATGAAGCGGCACGGGTTCACCGCACGCGGCCTGCGGGAGGCAGCGGCGGTCGCCGCCTCCGGCGGTGTCCGGGTCGAGGGCGTCGCCCTGCACCTGCCGCTGGGCCCTGCCGGGGGCAACCTCACGGAGGCCGAGGCCCTGATGACCGAGGTGGTCGCGGCCGGGCTGGCAGGGTCCCCACGGCCCCAGGTCTGGGTCTCGCACCTGACCGCGGCCGAGGTGGCTGCCCTCGCGCGGCACTATCCCGAGGTCCGGTTCCGGCAGCGGATCGGTACCGAGCTCTGGCTCGGCGACCGCGGCGCCCTCGAGGTCCGGGCGCACGTCCTGGACAGCCACCCGGTCGAGCGCGGGGAGACCTTCGGCTACCGCGGCCGGTCGATCCCGCGCGCCGGCACGCTCCTGGTCGTCTCCGGCGGCACCGCGCACGGCATCGGGCTGGAGGCCCCCACCGGCGCAGCCGGCATCAAGGCCCGCGCGACCACGATGGCGCGCGGGGGGATGGATGCCGTCGGGCTGGCCAAGTCGCCGTTCACGATCGACGGCAAGGCGCGCTACTTCGCCGAACCGCCGCACATGCAGGCGTCGATGATCTTCCTACCGGCCGGGGTCGAGGTGCCCGAGATCGGGAGCACGGTCGACGTCCGGGTGCGGTTCACGACGACCACCGTCGACTCCGTCGACATCAGCTAGCGCGACTCGGTCGACATCCCCGAGAGCCTCCACCTCGGCCCACTCCTCGGGCGACCACTCGGTCTCGTCCGATTCGGCGGTCCAGACGTCGGTCGCGACCAGGATCATCAGGTAGATCTCGCCGGCCATCCGCACCACGATCGCGAGGTGGTAGGTGGTGGAGACGTCGCCGCCGGCCGGCGCCAACCAGCCCCCGAGGTACAGCCACACCGCGCCGAAGTAGAAGAGCTCGCAGGCCTGCCAGATCAGCAGGTCCCGCCACCGCGGCCGGGCGAGCACCGCCAGCGGCAGCAGCCAGAGCACGTACTGCGGTGAGTAGACCTTGTTCACCAGCAGGAACGCGGCCACCACCAGGAAGGCGACCTGGGCTACCTGCGGACGTTTCTTCGCGGCCAGTCCGAGCGCGAAGACAGCAGCGCAGGCCAGCGCGAAGAACACCGCAGAGACGACGTTGATCGTGTGCGGGGTGACCGTCGTGCCGTTCTGGGCGATCACCAACCAGAACGACCCGAGGTCCGCTCCGCGGTCCGAGTTGAACGACCAGAACAGCTTCCAGGCGTTCGCGTTGTCAGCGATCGCCGGCAGGTTCACCACCAACCAGGAGGCCGCCGTCGCCAGCGCAGCGAGTCCGAACCGGTCCAGCTTGCGTCGACGGATCGCGTCGACCAGGAAGGCGCCGAGCAGGAACAACGGATAGAGCTTCGCCGCGACGCCGAGCCCGACCATCACCCCGGCCAGCACCGGCCGGCCGCGGGCCCACGCCCAGAGGGCGCCCGCGGTGAAGAGGACCGCGAGCAGGTCCCAGTTCACCAGGCCGGTGACCAGCAGGGTGGGGGAGGCCGCCATCGCCATCGCGTCCCACGGCCGCCCGGGGCTGGCACCCGAGAGGAAGTACATCGCCCCGAGGCCGCAGCAGAAGAGCAGGATCGCGGTGATCAGGAAGTTGGTGTTGACCTCACGAGCCATCCCCGGCAGCGACCAGAGCGCTCCGATCGAGGTGTTCTGCCGGACCTCCTGGGACGGGCCCGACGGCACCACCGCGGTCAGCAGCGAGGCGCCCCAGACGAAGTACGACGTGAGGACCGGGTACTCCATCGTCTCGTACGACTCGGGCACCGCTACCCCGTCGTCCCCGGTGGTGGTGTAGGTCCGGGCATTGTCGCCGTACGGCCACCGGTGCTCGGCGAAGCCGCGGCCGGTGTAGAGGTAGGGCACGTCGGAGTAGCACATCGCCCGGTAGCGGAGCGCGGTGTCGGACCAGTCCGAGGCTCCGCACGGAGCCTTCTGCAGCACGGCGAGACCGAACACCACGGTGAAGACCGCCAGGATCACCCGGACCGGCGTCCACCAGGGGTGCGGCCGGGCGCGCTTGCCCGCCGGCCCGCCGACGACCTCGCTCAAGGCCGTGGCGACCGGGTCCTGGTGGGTGGGTCGGCTCATGCCAGCCCGACCAGCCCGGTCACTACGGCTTGCACGGGTTCTGGTTGAGCAAGCCGCACGTCGACGACGGCTGACCGGTCGGCGTCGGCTGCTCGGTCGGGGTGGCCGGGGGCAGCGTCGGCGTCGGGGTCGGCGTGCTCGGCGGCAGCGTCGGCGACGGTGCCCGGGTCGGGCTCGGCCGACGGGTCGGCGTGGGCCGGGCCGGCTCGTGGCCGTTCGTCGGCGCATCGCCGTCCAGGTTGGCCGGGTCCGGGAAGTCCTCGACGTCGAGGCCCTCCATCACCCGGGTCATCAGGTCCTGGAAGGTTCGTGCCGGGTACTCGCCGCCGTAGAAGGTCGGCAGGTAACCGTTGAGGGCGCCGGAGCCCTTGCCACGGACGTACATGACGGCCGTGGAGACCTGGGGGGTGAACCCGACGAACCACGACGACACCACGTCGCCGTCGTCGTTGGTCGCCGTGCCGGTCTTCCCGGCGACCGGTCGGTCGGCGAGCTTGGCATTGCGGCCGGTACCCCGCGAGACCACGTCCTGCAGCGCGAAGCTGGTGTCGGCCGCGACGTCGGCCGGGATGGCCTGCTCGCTCTCGTCCTTCGCCGAGTAGAGGACCTCGCCGTCGGCGCGGGTCACCTGGCGAATCACGTGCAGCTCGTTGGCCTTGCCACCGTTGGCGATGGAGGCGTAGGCGTTGGCCATCGACATCGGGCCGATCGTCGCCGACCCCAGCGCTACGCCGGCGTTGGCGTCCAGACCCGGCGAGTTCGCGGGGATGCCGAGGGCGACCGCGGTGTCGATGATCTTGCGCGGACCGTTGTCCATCGCCTGGGTGAGGTCGACGAAGGCGGTGTTCACCGAGTTCTCGGCTGCGGTCAGCAGGCTGATCCGGGACCCGTAGCTGCGGCCCCGGCCCTCACCCTGGTTGTTGAAGTCGATGCCACCGATCGAGTACGGCGAGTTGCCGTCGAAGGTGTCCTTGAGGCTGAAGCCCTCCTCCAGTCCGGCCGCGATCGCGAACGCCTTGAAGGTCGAGCCCGGGGGGCCGCCGTACTTCGCCCAGTTGATCTGGCTCTTCAGGTAGTCCTGCCCGGAGTAGAAGCCGAGCAGGGAGCCGGTCTTGACGTCGACCGAGGCGCTCGCGACGTGCAGGTTCTTGTCACCGAGTCCTTCGGGACGCTGCTCGGCGATGGCAGTCTTGGCAGCGTCCATGGCCTTGGCGGTGAACGTCGTGGTGACCCGCAGCCCACCGGCGAGGATCTGGTCCTCCTCGAAGCCGAGCTTCAGCAGCTCGTCCTTGACCATGTCGAGCATGAAGCCCTTTTGGCCGCCGTAGGTGTTGCTGGTCCGGGCCTTGGTGATCTTCGGGAGCTTGTCGCTGATCTTCGCGGCTTCGTCCGAGGTGATCTTCCCGGTCGCCAGCATGGAGGAGACGACGTACTTGTACCGGTTCAGCAGCGCAGCCCGGGAATCGTCGTTGCGGTCGGGGCTGAGGAAGTTCGGTGAGTTCAGCACCGCGGCGAGCATCGCCGACTGGGCAGTGGTCAGCTTCGCGGCCGGGACGCCGAAGAAGGCGTTCGCAGCGGCCTGGACGCCGTACGCGCCACGGCCGAAGTAGATGGTGTTCAGGTAGCCCTCGAGGATCTGGGACTTCGACTGCTGCTGCTGGATCTTCAGCGACAGGATGGCCTCCTTCACCTTGCGCTTGAGGGTGCGCTCCTGGGAGAGGTAGAGGATCTTCACGTACTGCTGGGTGATCGTGGACGCGCCCTGGGTCGAGTTCCCCTTGGCGTTCGAGAAGGCCGCACGGACGATGCCCTTGGCGTCGATCCCGTTGTTGGTCCAGAAGGTCCGGTCCTCGGCGGCCACGACGGCGTCCTGCATCGACGCCGGGATCTCGGCGAGCGGGATCGACTCCCGGTTCTGGGTGGCGAACGAGCCCACCTCGGTCTTGCCGCCGGCGTAGAAGACCTTCGTCGTCTGGGCCTGGAAGGCCGAGTTGGGGCTGGGGATCTCGGTAGCCCGGTAGGCGAAGTAGAAGATCGACACCATCAGCACCGCCATCACGAGGCCGACCAGCGAAGACCACTTGAGGGTCTTCAGGGCGATCTCCTTGCGGGTCAGCTTCGGCTTGTTCCCCGCCTTGCGGGACCCGGCCGAGGCCTTCCTCGACGTCGAGGTCGCCTTCTTCGCTGGTCGCGGTCGGGGCGTATTGGTGCTCAAGGTCTCGGTCTCCAGGGGAAGGGAAGGGGAAAGGACGGGGACGACAGGTGCGCGGGACGTTTCTCCGGTTGAAGAGTACGGCGTCGGTCCAGTGACCCCCGAACAGCAGTTCCCGGTGTCGCGACGGGCTGTGTCACGGATCTCAGCGGTGAACACCCGATGAACTGGACCTGCGATATATCGATCCGATAGGTTACCTCGATAGAGCGTTCCGATAGAGCAGACCGATAGGAGGAAACCAGATGCCGAGCAAGGGTGCCACCCTCGAACTCGCCGTCCTCGGTCTCCTCCAGGAGTCCCCGCTGCACGGTTACGAGTTGCGCAAGCGGCTGAACCTGCTGCTCGGCTGGACCCGACTGCTCTCCTACGGCTCCCTGTACCCGGCGCTGAAGCGGATGCTGCGCTCCGGCTGGATCAACGAGGTCACCACCGTCTCCAGCTCGGTGTCGCGTCGTCAGCGGATCGTCTACCAGATCACCCCGGCCGGCACCGAGTTCTTCACCACCGAGATCACCGAGGCCGGCCCGGCCGCGTGGGAGGACGAGTCCTTCAACATGCGGTTCGCCTTCTTCTCGCGCACCGACGCCAACGTCCGGATGCGGATCCTCGAAGGTCGTCGGTCCCGGTTGCAGGAACGCCTCGACCGGGCTCGCAGCACGCGGGGCGGGTCCGACCGGTACGTCACCGAGCTGCAGCGGCACGCGATCGACTCGGTCGAGCGCGAGGTCCGCTGGCTGACCGACCTGATCGAGGCCGAGCGCACCGCCCAGGACCGCACCGTCGCGGACCGCGCCCCCGACCGGGGCCCCCTGACTTCACCACCGAAGACCGCTGTACCAAACACCGCTGTACCCAATACCGAAATCAGTTGAGAGAAAAGGAGAACCTCATGGCAAAGGTTCGCGTAGGCATTGTGGGAGTCGGCAACTGCGCCACCTCCCTGATCCAGGGCGTCGAGTACTACAAGAACGCCGACCCGAACGCCGTCGTTCCGGGTCTGATGCACGTGATGTTCGGGGACTACCACGTCCGCGACGTCGAGTTCGTCGCCGCGTTCGACGTCGACGCCAAGAAGGTCGGCTTCGACCTCTCGGACGCGATCAACAACTCCGAGAACAACACCATCCGCATCTGCGATGTGCCGCCGACCGGCGTCACCGTCCAGCGCGGCCCGACCAACGACGGGCTCGGGAAGTACTACCTCGAGACCATCGAGGTCTCCGACGCCGAGCCTGTGGACGTCGTCCAGGCGCTCAAGGACGCCGAGGTGGACGTGCTCGTCTCCTACCTGCCGGTCGGATCCGAGATCGCGGACAAGCACTACGCCCAGTGCGCCATCGACGCCGGTGTCGCCTTCGTCAACGCGCTGCCCGTCTTCATCGCTTCCGACCCGGTCTGGGCCAAGAAGTTCGAGGACGCCGGCGTCGCGATCATCGGTGACGACATCAAGTCCCAGGTCGGCGCGACCATCACCCACCGGGTGATGGCCAAGCTGTTCGAAGACCGTGGCGTGGTGCTCGACCGCACCTACCAGCTCAACGTCGGCGGCAACATGGACTTCAAGAACATGCTCGAGCGTGAGCGTCTGGAGTCCAAGAAGGTCTCCAAGACCCAGGCCGTCACCTCCAACCTGACCGGTCCGCTGTCCGGCAAGGTCCACGACCGCAACGTGCACATCGGGCCCAGCGACTACGTCGCCTGGCTCGACGACCGCAAGTGGGCCTACGTCCGCCTCGAGGGTCGTGCCTTCGGTGACGTTCCGCTGAACCTCGAGTACAAGCTCGAGGTCTGGGACTCCCCGAACTCGGCCGGCATCATCATCGACGCGATCCGCGCCGCGAAGATCGCCAAGGACCGTGGCATCGGCGGCCCGCTGCTGTCCGCGTCGTCGTACCTGATGAAGTCCCCGCCGGTGCAGCGCCCCGACGACGAGGGTCACGCCTCGGTCGAGGCCTTCATCCGTGGAGACGTCGAGCGCTAGCAGCACCGCCGACCGACGTCGGCAGCAACTGATTTCGGAGAGCCCCCCGGACCCGCCAGGTCCGGGGGGCTCGAACATGGACCGGCCCAGGTTTCGCCGAGGTAGCAATCAGGTTTCGAGTACTTCCACGTATAGCAGGCACCGAACGGCTGGCCTACCGTGGCTGTCATGAGCGATGACACCACGCCCCCGCCGCCCGAGTACGGTTCGACCCCGCCCCCGCCGCCGCCGCCCGGGCCACCCCAGGGTGCCTACGGAGTTCCGCCAGCACCGCCGGTCCCGCCCCCGTACGGAGCTCCGCCCGCCGGGGCGGCTGGTTACGACGCCGTCGCCGCGATCAAGTACGGCTGGTCGGCGTTCACGAAGAGCCCGGCGACCCTGCTGGTCCCGGCGATCGTGATCATCGTGGCGATCGCGGTCGTCCAGATCGTCGTCCAGCTGGTGCTGTCCGGACTCTTCCTCAGCACGGACGACTGCACCCTGAACCAGCTCGTCAACGACGACTGCGGGCCGAGCTTCCTGACCCGGATCTTCGTCGCCGCCGTGATCGCCGGGATCGGCGGCTTCATCAGCCAGATCCTGATCGCCGGTCTGATCAGGTCCTCGCTGAACATCGTCGACGGCCAACCGGCTCTCGACATCGGGGGTGTCCTCGCCTGGGCGTCCAAGCCCGCCGTCGTCACCACGGCGGCGTTCCTGGCCGTGCTGAGCTTCGCCGGGACGCTGTTCTTCTACCTGCCCGGGATCATCATCAGCTTCCTGACCGCGTTCACGATGTACTTCGTCGTCGACAAGAACCTGTCCGGGGTCGAGGCGATCAAGGCGAGCATCACCTTCGTGACCAGCAAGCTCGGCAACACCATCGTGTTCATGCTGCTCGGTGCACTGACGATCGTCGCCGGAGCGATCGCCTGCCTGGTCGGCGTCTTCGTGGCCATCCCGGTGGTCCTCGTCGCTGCGGCCTACACGTACCGGGTCCTGAACGACCAGCCGGTGGCGCCGCTGTCCTGACGGGACGCTCGTTGCCGACCGAGCAGCGCACGCCCGGCATCCGCCTAGGATGCCGGGCGTGACTCGTCCCGGGACCCTGCGCGCCGCGTGGCAGGTACTCCGCAGGTCGCCGGACCGGCTCCTGGTCCCGGCGCTGGTGCTCGGCACCGCGGGGACCGCAGCCCACGTCGTGGTCCAGTACCTGATCGGTCAGACCTTCTCCGGGCCGGGGAACGGACGCGCCCAGCTGGTGCTGGTGATCGGTCTGCTCGGGCTCTTTCTCGTCGGGCAGCTGGTGGCGACAGGTCTGTACCGCGCCGCCCTGGACCAGACCGACGAGGTCCCGGCACGGTCACCCTTCGCCGGGTGGATCAGCGCGGCCAGCGTGGCCGGGGCGGCACTCGGTGCCGTACTGCTGACGATCAACACGATCTTCCTGCTGCTGCCGGCGGTCGTCGTCGGGTTCCTGATCCGGTACGCGCCCCTGTTCGTCCTGGACGACGGCCTCGGGCCGGTCCAGGCCGCCTTCGCGAGCGCTCGGTTCGTGATCGCGGACCTCGGCGCCGAAGCCGGGTTCGTACTGCGAGCACTGCTGGTGCTGCTCGCAGGTGCCGCGCTGCTCGGACTCGGTCTGTTCCTGGCGGTGCCCGTGGTTCTACTCGCCCAGACCCAGCGCTACCGAGAGCGCCTCCCTGCTACCGCGGACCGTGGGTGTTGAGCCAGAGCACCGGACCGGCCAGCCCGGCTCCGAGGTCCTCGACGGCGGCCAACGCCTTCCCGGTGTACACCGGTTCGAGCTCCAGACCGAGGCCGGCAGCCCGCTCCACCATCGCGGTCGACGCGGGGGTCGGGTCGCCGTAGGTGCTGCCGAGCCAGTCGTCCCGGGTGGTCAGGTCCTCGGCCGTCACCCGAGGCACCCCACGGGCCCCGCGCTGCTCCAGCAGGTCGGCCGTCCGGTTCGCCAGTGCCGCGATCACCGGGGCGTCGAGCGGGAACGCGTCGTTCACGACGGCCCCGAGCACCCGGGTCCGCAGCCCGGCGATCCGGAACCCGAGCGCCAGGCCGGCGGCTGTCCCGCCGGACCCGATCGGCGCCACCACGCTGGCCGGCTCGGGGAGCAGACCCGCCTCGACCTGACCGGCGATCTCGAGCGCGGTCTCGACGTACCCCAGGGTGCCGACCGGGTTCGACCCACCGGCCGGGAGGTACCAGGGCAGCCGGCCGGCACGGATGTTGCGCGCGATCAGCCAGGGCGCGGCCAGCTTCAGCCGCCGGACGTCGGGGTACCGGTGCAGCTGGGCGCCGGAGCGTTCCAGCCGACCGAGCTGCTCGCGCACGTGGTCGTCGACCGGCTGGTCGACCAGGCCGAGCACGGTGCGCAGGCCGTGCTCGGCGCCGTACAGGGCACAGGCCAGGCCCCAGTGGGTACCGATCCCGCCGACGGTGAACAACGTGCTCGCCCGACGCCGGCCTGCTTCGGGAATGATCCACTCGAGCTTGCGAACCTTGTTGCCGCCCCAGCCGCCGTCACCGAACCGGCTCTCGTCCTTGACCCAGAGCTCGACGTCGGCGCCGACCAGCCCGTCGAGCCGGCGTACCGGCGTCGGTCCGGACCCCAGGGCGACGTGCTCGAGCCGCAGGGATCCGAACCGGTCGGCCAGGTGGGTCACTTCTCGACGGCTGCCTTGATCCGCTGCAGGGTCTCGCCCATGTCGTGCTGCAGGGTCGAGGTGAACTTCGGTACGCCGCCGAACATCACCTTGGTCAGTCGGACCGAGACGTCGGAGATGCCGTCGGGGGCCTCCCGGGTGGACGTCAGCCGGGTGCCACCGCTGGGCGTCGCCTCGAGGCGCAGGCTCCAGACGGTGTAGTTCTCCTTGACCCGCCAGGCGATCTCAGCGGAGCCGTCGGCGCCCGGTGCGGCGAACCGGACCACCTTGGACTGGGTCGGCCAGACCAGCAGGCCCTTGCGGTTGACGTTCAGGAACTTCGCTCCCTCCGCGGTGGCCGCACCCCCGCCACGGAGGATCGACCGGGCGGTCTGCGGGCTCCACTGCGGCATGTTGCGCAGGTCGGAGACCTCCGCCCAGACCTGGGCCGGGGAGGCGGCGATCTCGATGCTGGCCGAGAGGGGGGCGACGTCGGTGAGCGGCATGCAGGTCTCCTGGGAAGTTGGTGCTGCCGATGCTAGCCGCCGCACGGCTGGAGCAGGTGCTGGCGTTTCCCCACGGGCGCCCTGTCGTCGGCCTACCCTGGGTCTCGGTTCGGGGGGACTCACTCCACTCCCCACCATCGCCTCGAGGTGGATCGTGCTGAAGTCCGTCAAGATCCTGCGGCTGGCCCTGGCTGCGCTGATCGCCGGCATCCTGGTGCTCGGGACCCTGGTCGTCCTCGGGTCGACCGCCTCGGCCGCCACCACCCGCACCCTGAGCATCTCCGCTCGGCCGGCCGCCGCCCTGGTGGGCAAGTCCGTGACCTTCTCCGGCGTCCTGAGCCGGTCGCCGAAGGGCAGCAAGGTCAGCGTGCAGCGCAAGGTCGGCACCTCCTGGGTCACCGCGAAGACGGTCGGGACCTCCACCGCCGGCGGCAAGTACGCCGCCCGGGTGACCTTGCCGTCGAAGGCCGGCACCTACTCCTACCGCGCCCTCGCCGCCGCGGGCGGAGCCAAGGCCGTGGTCTCGGCGACCGTCAAGGTCAGTGCGCTGACCCCGGTGGCCGCCACGTTGCGGGTCGTCGGGAAGTCCCCGGTCACCGTCACGGCCGGCTCCGCAGTCACCGTCACCGGCACCGTGAAGCCGTTCGTGACCGGAACGACGGTGACGATCCAGCGGTTCGGGAAGAGCACCTGGGTGAGCACCGGGTTCACCGCCCGGGTGACCAGCAAGGGCACATACACCCGCTCGGTCGTGGTCAAGGACGGGTCGGTCTTCCGGGTCTTCGTACCGCGCGTCGGCCTCAAGGCGTCAGCAGTCTCCCCGGTCGCGGCGAACTGCGTCGTGATCGCCAACCCGAAGATCAGCACCACGTCGCTGCCCGACGGGAACCGGAACGTCGCGTACAGCGCCCAGCTCACCCAGGTGGGGGCGAATCCCGGAACCTGGAGTGTCGCGCCGGGCCTGCCGGCGGGCCTGAAGCTCAACTCCGACACCGGCCGGATCACCGGCACGCCCACCGGTACGTCGAACGCGAGCTACACGTTCCGGTTCGCCCAGCCCGGTCTGACCACCGCGAGCAAGGTGCTGAACCTGACCGTGACCGTCCCGGTGCCACCGACGATCGCGACCACCTCGCTGCCCACTGGCCAGCAGGGCGTCGCCTACACGACCACGCTGACCGCCCAGGGGAACCCCGCGGGGACCTGGACCGCCGCACCGCTGCCGGCCGGCCTGACCCGCACCGGCAACACCATCTCCGGAACCCCCACCACCCCGGGCACCACCCAGGTCGTGATCGGGTTCACCCAGACCAGCACCGGACTGGCCGCCA
>JAPLCB010000010.1 GCA_026392455.1 Propionibacteriales bacterium
TGCCCGCCGACACCACCAACCCCACCGCATGGGTCGAGAACGGTGGCGGGCACCTGCTCACCCAGACCCAGGTCGCCGGCTGGTGCGCGAACCCCGACGTGAAGGTCACGGTCAAACCCGTGATCGATCTGGCCACCAAGATGACGTCGACCGGCTATGTGGTCCCCGACAGTCTCAAGGAGCATCTCGAGCTCCGCGACCGGACGTGTGTGTTCCCGCACTGCGACAAACCCGCGAGGTCCTGCCAGAAGGACCACACCCACCCCTACGACCAAGGCGGGGCGACCAGCAGCGAGAACCTCGGGAACCTCTGCCAGCACCACCACAACCTCAAGACCCACGTCGGCTGGAGCTACACCCACCTCGACACCGGGGTGTATCTCTGGCGGTCACCCCACGGCTACCAGTTCCTCCGCGACCACCACGGCACCCACGACGTGACCCCCAGACCGGTTGACCCACCCGGCGGGTAGACCTCTGCCGTGACCAGGCGCCAGGGGTTTCGAGGCTCGCTGCGCTCACACCTCAACCAGCAAAACCAAACCGGCCCACACCTCAACCAGCAGGGCTGGAACTGGCGCACCTGAACCTGGCAGAGAACAAGGGCCGCCGACCAGCACCACGGCTGATCAGAGACCCTTGGTTCCTCGCTGAAAAAATGTGCCCCCGGCAGGATTTGAACCTGCGACCACTGGTACCGGAAACCAGTGCTCTATCCCCTGAGCTACGGAGGCATGCCTCCTGCGGTAAACGCCAGGACGCGAAGCAGAACACTACCGGTCGAAACTGGTGCGGAGGAAACCGGGGCGCGCCGATACGCTTGCCCGGTGAATCCCGAGCAGCTCTCCGCCACGATCGTCGCCGCCCTGAAGTCCTTAGAGCAATCGGGTCGTGTGACGCTCCCGGACGGGATCCCGACGACCGTGGTCGTGGAGCGGCCGCGCAGCAAGGAACACGGCGACTACGCCACGAACGTCGCCCTGCAGCTGGGCAAGAAGGCGGGCATGAACCCGCGCGACTTCGCCGGTCTGCTCGCCGAGGCACTCGACGCGGCTGAGGGCATCGCGACGGTCGACATCGCGGGGCCGGGGTTCCTCAACATCACGGTCGAGGCCGGCGCCCAGGGGCAGATCGCTGCCGACGTGGTCGCGGCCGGGGCGTCGTACGGTCGGATCTCGGTGCTCGCCGGGCAGAAGATCAACGTCGAGTTCATCTCGGCTAACCCGACCGGGCCGTTGCACCTGGGCCACACCCGGTGGGCCGTCCTGGGGGACGCGATCGGGAGGGTGCTCAGCGCCGCGGGCGCCGAGGTCACCCGCGAGTTCTACATCAACGACCGTGGTGTCCAGATGAACTACTTCGCTGACTCGATCACGGCCGCTGCGCTGGGGGAGCCCAAGCCGGAGAACGGCTACGCCGGCGCCTACATCGACGACCTGGCCAAGGCGGTCGAGGCAGCCAGCCCGGGCATCTTCGACCTGCCGGCCGACGAGCGTCGGGCCGCGGTCCGAGCGAAGGGGTACGAGCTCCAGCTCGCCGAGCAGCAGGAGCAGCTCACCACCTTCAACACCCACTTCGACGTCTGGTTCTCCGAGCTCTCCTTGCACGAGTCCGGCTCGGTGCCCGAGACCCTCCAGCGGCTGCGCGACCTGGGCCACGTCTACGAGGAGGGCGGTGCCCTGTGGATGCGCACCACCGACTTCGGCGACGACAAGGACCGGGTGCTGATCAAGTCGGACGGCGAGCTGACCTACTTCGCCTCCGACACGGCGTACTACCTGAACAAGCGAGCGCGAGGTTTCGACAACTGCCTCTACCTGCTCGGCGCCGATCACCACGGCTACGTGAACAGGTTGCGCGCGATGGCGGCCTGCGTCGGTGACGACCCCGACCTGACCCTCGACGTGCTGATCGGTCAGCTGGTCAAGATCCTCAGCAACGGCGAGGAGCTGAAGCTCTCCAAGCGTGCCGGCACGATCGTCACCCTGGACGAGCTCGCTGACGTCATCGGAGTCGATGCGCTGCGCTACTCGCTGGCGCGGTACCCGGCAGACTCGCCGCTGGTGCTGGACATCGCCGAGATCACCAAGGCGTCGAACGACAACCCCGTCTACTACGTCCAGTACGCACACGCTCGGACGTGCCGGATGATGGCGAACGCCGCGGACCTCGGGATGGAGCTGCCCGGCGCGTCCTTCGATCCTGCCTTGCTCGACCACGAGCGCGACGGTGACCTGCTCCGCGCTCTGGCTGAGTACCCACGGGTGGTGGCCAGTGCGGCCGACCTGCGCGAGCCCCACCGGATCGCCCGCTACCTGGAGGACACCGCCGCGGTCTTCAACCGCTGGTACGACACCAAGGAATGCCGGATGCTGCCCCAGGGTGACGAACCGGTCAGCGAGGCCAACCTGGCCCGGCTGGTCCTGGTCGTCGCAACACGGACCGTCTTTGCCAACGGGCTCGACCTCCTCGGTGTCAGCTCTCCGGAGCGGATGTGAGGGCGCACGAAGCAGGCTGGGCGCACTCGGCCGTCTCGGTCAGCGGGCCGACCTGGTTGCGCGAGCCCGCCGATGCCAACGCCCTGGTGCCGCTGTTGTGGTCCTCCACCGCCCGCAAGGTCGACGGCGTCCTCGAGGTCGGGGGAGTCAGCGTGACGGACCTCGTCGCGGAGCACGGCTCGCCGGCGTACGTGCTGGACGAGGCCGACTTCCGCGGACGCGCGGCGGCGTTCCGAAACGCCTTCGAGAACTTCGACGTCTACTACGCGGGCAAGGCGTTCCTGAGTACGACGGTTGCCCGCTGGGTGGTCGAAGAAGGGCTGTTCCTGGACGTCTGCTCCGGGGGCGAGCTGGCGGTCGCCGAGCGCGCCGGTGTCCCGGCGGTGCGGATCGGCTTCCACGGCAACAACAAGTCGGTCGCCGAGCTGACCCGGGCGCTCGAGCTCGGCGTCGGTCGGATCATCGTGGACTCGTTCCACGAGATCGAGCGCCTCAGCCGCCTCACCCGCGAGCTCGGCCGTACCGCCCGGGTGCTGATCCGGGTCACTGCCGGGGTCGAGGCGCACACCCACGAGTTCATCGCGACCGCGCACGAGGACCAGAAGTTCGGGTTCTCGATCTCGAGCGGGGACGCGCTCGAGGCGGCCCGGCAGATCGTCGCGGTTCCGGGGCTCGAGCTGCTCGGGCTGCACTCGCACATCGGGTCGCAGATCTTCGACTCCTCGGGATTCGAGGTCGCAGCGCGGCGCGTGCTCGCCCTGCACGCCCAGATCTCGGACGAGGTCGGCGTGGTGATGCCGGAGATGGACCTCGGTGGTGGGTTCGGGATCGCCTACACCACCCAGGACGACCCGTCGGACCCGGCGCAGCTCGCGACCGAGCTGACCAAGATCGTCGCCGAGGAGGCCAAGGCCCGCGGGGTCGAGGTCCCGCGCCTCTCGATCGAGCCCGGCCGCGCGATCGTCGGCCCCGCCATGTGCACCGTCTACGAGGTCGGCACAGTCAAGGCGGTCGAGCTCGATGCCGGTGCTGTGCGCACCTACGTCTCGGTCGACGGCGGGATGAGCGACAACATCCGCACGGCCCTGTACGACGCCGACTACTCCGCGACCCTGGCCGGCCGGTCCTCGGACGCGCCGGCGCTGTTGGCCCGGGTGGTCGGGATGCACTGCGAGTCCGGCGACATCGTCGTCAAGGACGAGTTCCTTCCCGGGGACCTGGTTCCCGGGGACCTGATCGCCGTACCCGGCACCGGTGCCTACTGCCGGTCGATGGCCAGCAACTACAACCACGCCCTGCGACCGCCGGTGATCTCGGTCCGGGACGGCGCCAGCACGGTGGTGATCCGGCGGGAGACCACCGACGACCTGCTGAGACTCGACCTCGGTCCCGGCGCCCGGATGGAAGACTGACACCGTTATGAGTACAGATTCGGCAGACAAGCCCCGCGGTGCCATCAGGGTCGCGCTGCTCGGGTGCGGCGTCGTGGGCACCCAGGTAGCCCGGCTGATCCACGAGCAGGCCGACGACCTGACGGCCAGGGTGGGTGCGCCGGTGGAGCTCGTCGGTATCGCCGTGCGCAGGCTCGGCCTCCAGCGGGACGCCGACCTCCCCGCAGAGCTCTTCACCACCGACGCCGAGGCGCTGGTGACCCGGGACGACGTCGACCTGGTGGTCGAGCTGATCGGTGGCATCGAACCGGCGCGTTCGTTGATCCTGGCTGCGCTGGCCTCCGGGTCCTCGGTGGTCAGCGCCAACAAGGCTCTCCTCGCTGAGGACGGAGCCACCTTGTTCGCGGCTGCCGAGGCGGCCGGCCGCGACCTGTACTACGAGGCGGCCGTCGCCGGTGCGATCCCGATCTTGCGTCCGTTGCGCGAGTCGTTGGCCGGCGACAAGGTCACCCGGGTCCTCGGCATCGTCAACGGCACCACGAACTTCATCCTCGACAAGATGGACAGCACCGGAGCCGGTTTCACCGAGGCGTTGGCCGAGGCGCAGGGGCTCGGGTACGCCGAGGCCGACCCGACCGCCGACGTGGAGGGTTTCGACGCTGCTGCCAAGGCCGCGATCCTGGCCAGCCTGGCCTTCCACACCCGGGTGGTCGCCTCCGACGTGTACCGGGAGGGCATCGCCGAGGTGACCGCCAGCGACGTGGCCTCGGCCCGCGAGATGGGGTCGGTGGTCAAGCTGCTGGCGATCTGCTCGCTGGTCGAGGGGCCTGACGGTCCGGCGGTCTCCGCGCGGGTGCACCCGGCGATGATCCCGCTCTCGCACCCGCTGGCCAGCGTCCGCGGTGCCTACAACGCGGTCTTCGTGGAGAGCGAAGCCGCCGGCCAGCTGATGTTCTACGGTCCCGGAGCCGGTGGCTCGCCGACCGCGAGTGCGGTGCTCGGTGACCTGGTCACGGTGGCCCGGAACCGGCTCGGTGGGGTCCGCGGCGCCGGCGAGTCCGCGTACGCCGACCTGCCGGTCCTGCCGATGGGAAGCACCCAGACCCGGTACCACGTCCAGATCGACGTCGACGACAAGGCCGGCGTCCTCGCGGCGGTGGCGCTCGCCTTCGCCGAGCACGACGTGTCGATCCAGACGGTCCGTCAGGAAGGCCGGGGTGACGACGCTCAGCTGGTCGTCGTCTCGCACACCGCCAGCGACGCCGACCTCTCGGCGACGGTGGAAGCGATCCGCCGGATGGCGTTCGTCCGCGACGTGTCCAGCGTGATGCGTGTTGAAGGAGACCAATGATGAGGGGCTCGGAATGACCAGGCACCAGTGGCTCGGTGTGATCGAGGAGTACCGGGACCGGCTCGACCTCCCGGAGGGCACTCCGACGATCACCCTGCGTGAGGGTGGCACCCCGATGGTCCACTCGGACTGGCTCTCGGGGGTCACCGGTGCCGACGTCTGGCTCAAGGTCGAGGGGAACAACCCGACCGGGTCGTTCAAGGACCGCGGCATGACCGTCGCGCTCTCGGTCGCGGTCGGGCAAGGTGCGAAAGCCGTTGTCTGCGCCTCCACCGGCAACACCTCCGCGTCGATGGCCGCGTACGCCGCGAAGGCCGGTATCAAGGCGCTGGTGCTGGTGCCGCAGGGCAAGATCTCCGCCGGCAAGCTCGCCCAGGCCGTCATCCACGGCGGTCAGGTGATCATGGTCCGGGGCAACTTCGACGACTGCCTGACGATCTCTCGCCAGCTCGCCGAGGACTACCCGGTGGCCCTGGTCAACTCGGTGAACCCGATGCGCCTGGAAGGCCAGAAGACCGGCTCGTTCGAGATCGTCGACTTCCTCGGCGAGGCCCCGGACGTGCACGTGCTCCCGACCGGGAACGCCGGCAACATCTCGGCGTACTGGAAGGGCTACAAGGAGTACCTCGACTCGGGGGACTCGACGCGGACCCCGGTGATGCGCGGCTGGCAGGCCGCTGGAGCGGCGCCCCTGGTGCTCGGTGCCCCCGTCCTGGACCCCGAGACGGTCGCCTCCGCGATCCGGATCGGCAACCCGGCCTCGTGGGACCTGGCGATGGCGGCAGCCAACGAGTCCGGTGGGATGTTCCGCAAGGCGACCGACGAGCAGATCCTTGCGGCCCAGCGCGAGCTCGCGTCCCGGGACGGTGTGTTCGTCGAGCCAGCGTCCGCTGCCGGTGTCGCCGGCATCCTGATCGAGCACGCCGAGGGGGCCGACCTGCGTGGGAAGACGGTGGTGATCACGGTGACCGGCCACGGGCTCAAGGACATCGACACCGCGCTGTCGACCTTCACCGACCTGGTCGACACGGTGGTCGACGCTGACGTCACCTCGGCGGCGCGTGCTGCCGGTCTGGCCTAGCCGGTGTCGTCGTTCGTCACCGGTCCCGTCACGGTCGTGGTCCCGGCCACCAGCGCGAACCTCGGTCCGGGCTTCGACTGCCTCGGTCTCGCGCTCGGGCTCCACGACAGGCTGACTGCTGAGGTCGTGCCTGCCGGCCTCGAGATCGAGATCGTCGGTGAAGGTGCGGGACACCTGCCGCGCACCGAGCGTCATCTGGTCGTCCGGGCGATGCGGGCCACCTTCGAGATCCTGGGCGTCAGCCCCAGCGGGCTGCGCCTGCGGTTCGAGAACAACATCCCGCAGAGCCGCGGACTCGGGTCGAGCTCGGCCGCGATCGTCGGCGGGATCGTGCTGGCCCGGGCCCTGGTCGTCGGGGGAGAGCGGTTCGACGACGACTCGGTGCTCTTCCTGGCCAACAAGCTCGAGGGCCACCCGGACAACGTCGCGCCGGCGGTGATCGGCGGGTTCGTCATCAGTGGGCAGAGCGCCGACGAGGTCTGGGCGCTGTCCGCTCCGATCTCGACTGCCATCTCCGCGATCGCGTTCGTTCCCCCGGACGGGGTCTCCACCGAAGCTGCTCGCGGGCTGCTGCCCCAGCAGGTCGACCACGGCATCGCGGCGGCGAACACGGGACGGGCCGCCATCCTGGTCGCTGCGCTCGCCGGCGCCCCCGACCAGCTGTTCCGCGGTACCGAGGACTTCCTGCACCAGCAGTACCGGTCCTCGGCGATGCCCGCGTCGTTCGCCCTGGTCACCGAGCTGCGCGGCCTGGGGAAGGCGGCCTTCATCTCGGGCGCGGGGCCGACCGTCCTGGTCCTCGGCACCGCCGCCGACCTCGACGGGGTCGCCGAGCAGGCACCCGCGGGTTGGGGCGTCCATGCGCTGCTGGTCGATCGCGCCGGTGTTACTGTTCAACCGCGTCCAGTGACGTCGCCGCGCTGATCAGCCCGAGCGACACCTGCCGCACCTCTCCGATCGGACCTCACCGCCGTCTGTGTCGAAACAGCCGAGGCGAACCCGGATCGGGCCACCCACGTAATCCACGTTCGGCGAAGAAGGACCTAGATGACCGAGACCACCGAGTCCGCGCCTGCTGCCAAGGGCGGCCTGTCCGCGATGTTGTTGCCCGAGCTCAAGAAGGTGGCCGGTGGTCTGGGGATCAAGGCGACCGGTCTGAAGAAGGCCGAGCTCGTCGCTGCGATCAAGGCTGCTCAGGGTGGCGGTGCTCGGAGGTCGGAGCCGGTCCGGGAGAAGAAGGTGGCCGTCGACGTGCCCCCGGAGGCCCGAGCGGCGGAGAAGGTCGAGGCCGCCGAGCCCCAGAAGGCCGAGGCCCCTCAGACGGCTGACGACGGCGCGGTCGTCGAGAAGAACCGCAACGCGGGCAACCAGAACGCCGGCAACCGGGGTGCCGGGAACGCGGGCAACCAGAACGCGGGCAACCAGAACAACCAGAACAACCAGAATGCTGCGCAGGGCGACGACGGCGAGGGCGGAAGCCGTCGGAACCGTCGTCGGCGGGGTCGTGACCGGGACCGGGTGGTCGCGTCGGGTGGACAGACTGCTCCGGGCGCCCAGGGGTCGGCACCGAGCCAGCAGGGTGGCGCAGAGCGCCGCAGCAACCGCAACGAGCCCGATCTGCAGATCCTCGAGGACGACGTCCTGGCGCCGTGCGCGGGCATCCTCGACGTCCTCGACAGCTACGCCTTCGTCCGGACCAGCGGCTACATGCCGGGGACCGACGACGTGTACGTCTCCCTCTCGACGGTGCGGAAGTACGGTCTGCGTCGTGGCGACGCGATCGTCGGGCAGGTCCGCCAACCCCGGGAAGGCGACCGCAAGGAGAAGTTCAACCCGCTGGTCAAGATCGACAGCATCAACGGGGGCGACCCCGAAGCGGCCAAGACCCGGGTCGAGTTCAGCAAGCTCACGCCGCTGCACCCGTCCGAGCGGCTGCGGATGGAGACCACGCCGACGAACCTGGTCGGTCGGATCATCGACATCGTCGCGCCCATCGGCAAGGGGCAGCGAGGTCTGATCGTCTCGCCGGCCAAGGCCGGAAAGACGATGGTGCTCCAGTCGATCGCGAACTCGATCACCACCAACAACCCCGAGTGCCACCTGATGGTGGTCCTCGTCGACGAGCGACCCGAAGAGGTCACCGACTTCGAGCGCTCGGTCAACGGTGAGGTGATCAGCTCCACCTTCGACCGTCCGGCAACAGACCACACCATGGTCGCCGAGCTGGCCATCGAGCGCGCCAAGCGCCTGGTCGAGCTCGGTCACGACGTCGTCGTCCTGCTCGACGGGATCACCCGCCTGGGGCGTGCCTACAACCTGGCACTGCCGCCCTCCGGCCGGATCCTCTCCGGAGGTGTGGACTCGGCTGCGCTGTTCCCGCCCAAGAAGTTCTTCGGTGCGGCCCGCAACATCGAGGACGGCGGTTCGCTGACCATCCTGGCGACGGCTCTGGTCGAGAGCGGTTCGAAGATCGACGAGGTGATCTTCGAGGAGTTCACGGGCACTCCGAACATGGAGCTCAGGCTGCGCAGCGAGTTCGCCGAGAAGCGGATCTTCCCGGCCATCGACGCGGTCGGTTCGGGCACCCGCCGCGAGGAGGAGCTGATGAGCGCCGAGGAGCTGGCGATCATCTGGAACCTCCGCCGGGAGCTGTCGGGCACCGGGCCCCAGCAGGCCGTTGAGCTGCTCCTGGAGCGGTTGGCGAAGTCCCAGACGAACCTGGAGTTCCTGATGCAGGTGCAGAGGAGCACTCCGGTAGCAGGGGCGTCGGTCAGGGGTTGATCGGGACTGATGTCGCTCAGTGGGGCGATTAGGGCGGATCGGTGCGCCGCAGTCGTTATGCTGAGCCGGCACTCTCCCTCGTGGCGGTGTCCGGGGGAGTGCAGAGATGATGATTAAGAGGGGGTCCGCATGGCGCGCATCGTGATCGCGGATGACGACGCAGATATCCGTGAGCTGGTCGTGTTCAAGCTGAGGCACGCAGGCCACGAGGTGCTGCCGGTCGCCGACGGCGCTGCCGCGGTCGAGGCCTGCCTCGGCAACAAGCCGGACCTGGTGATCCTGGACGTGATGATGCCGGGGATGAGCGGCCTCGAAGCTGCCCGGGTGCTGCGAGCCGACGAGGCGATGGCCGGGGTCCCGATCATCATGCTGACCGCCCGTGCCCAGGAGTCCGACATCGAGCAGGGCTTCGAAGCCGGTGCCGACGACTACGTCGTCAAGCCGTTCAGCCCCCGTGAGCTGGCCCAGCGGGTCGCGGCCGTGCTGGGCGACGAGTCCTAGCTCCGTCCGATCGCGGAATGCGATTTCACCTTCGCGGGTTGAAGGTGGCAGAATCACCGAGGCTCCGGTTCACGTCTGCGCCCGCAGGCGACCCGGCGGCCGTTGACCCGGAAGAGGAAACATGAAGAAGGACATCCACCCCGCGTACGTGCTCACCGAGGTGACCTGTACCTGTGGAAACAAGTTCGAGACGCGCAGCACCTCGCCTGAAGGCAAGCTTCACGCCGACGTGTGCTCCAACTGCCACCCGTTCTACACCGGCAAGCAGAAGATCCTCGACACCGGTGGCCGCGTGGCCCGCTTCGAGGCTCGTTACGCCAAGAAGACCAAGTAGCTTCACCGAACGCCGGTCCCGCGGGCATCTCTGCCCGCGGTGACCGGCGTTCTGCGTTCTCCTCTCCCCTTGTCTTCCCCGCAGTCCCCACTCCCCAGGAGCCACGTTGTTCGAAGCCGTTGAAGGGCTGATCGACGAGCACGCCCAGCTCGAGAGCACCCTGGCGGAGCCGGGGATCCACGCGGACCAGGCGCTGGCACGCAAGCTGAACCAGCGTTACGCCGAGCTGACCGCGATCGTGAAGACCTACCGCGAGTGGTTGCAGCTGGCCGAGGACGCCGACGCAGCGCGGGAGCTGGCCAGCGAGGACGAAGCCTTCGCGGCCGAAGCGATTCAGCTCGACGAACGACGCGTCAAGGTGGGCGAGCGCCTCCGGCAGCAGCTCGTCCCGCGGGAGGCCTCCGACAGCAAGGACGCGCTGCTCGAGGTGAAGTCCGGGGAGGGCGGCGAGGAGTCGGCGCTGTTCGCCGCGGACCTGCTGCGGATGTACACCCGGTACGCCGAGACCCGGGGTTGGAAGACCGAGATCCTCGACGCCAACGAGTCCGACCTCGGTGGTTACAAGTCCGTGACCGTGGCGGTCAAGGCGAAGGGCACGCCCGCGCCGGGCGAGGCGCCGTACGCGCTGCTGAAGTTCGAGGGCGGCGTGCACCGGGTCCAGCGGGTGCCGGTCACCGAGAGCCAGGGCCGGGTGCACACCTCGGCTGCCGGGGTCCTGGTGGTTCCCGAGGCCGAGCAGGTGGACGTCACCATCAACGACAACGACCTCCGCATCGACGTCTACCGCTCGTCGGGACCCGGCGGTCAGAGCGTCAACACGACGGACTCCGCGGTCCGGATCACCCATGTCCCCACCGGCATCGTGGCCAGCTGCCAGAACGAGAAGTCGCAGCTGCAGAACAAGGAGCAGGCGATGCGGATCCTGCGGGCCCGGTTGCTGGCGGCCGCTGAGGAGGCCGCCAACGCGGAGGCCTCGGACGTCCGCAAGTCCCAGGTCCGCACCGTCGACCGGTCCGAACGGATCCGGACCTACAACT
Source organism: Propionibacteriales bacterium (assembly GCA_026392455.1). GTDB lineage: Bacteria > Actinomycetota > Actinomycetes > Propionibacteriales > Nocardioidaceae > Marmoricola. The sequence continues at coordinate 10,975 of JAPLCB010000010.1, forward strand.
ACCCGGAGAACCGGATCTCCGACCACCGGACCGGCTACAAGTCCTACAACCTGGACCAGGTCCTCGACGGAGCGCTGGAGCCGGTGATCGAGTCCTGCGTCTCGGCCGACATGGCCACCCGGCTGGAAGCCCTCGGTGACTGAGTCGCGCTCCTTGCTGGGCCTGGCGAGCGCACGCCTCGCAGAGGCCGGGGTGCCGAGCCCGGACAACGACGCCGAGATCCTGCTGGCCCACGTCCTGGGCATCCCGCGCGGCAACCTGCTGCTGGTCGACGACGTGGCTGACGGCCCTGCGAACGACTTCCGCGCGCTGGTGTCCCGACGTGCCGAGAGGATCCCGTTGCAGCACCTCACCGGCAGCACCGGCTTCCGGTACGTCGATCTCGCCGTCGGCGCCGGCGTCTTCACGCCACGGCCGGAGACCGAGCTGCTGGCCGGCTGGGGGATCGAGCGGGCCGGTGAGGTCGTGGGGCGTGCCCCGGTCGTCGTGGACCTGTGCACCGGTTCCGGCGCGATCGCGTTGAGCATCGCTGACGAGGTGCCGTCCGCCCAGGTGCACGCCGTCGAGCTCGACCCCGACGCCTTCGTCTGGGCGCAGCGCAACCTCGCGGGCAGCGGGATTGACCTCCGCGAGGGCGACATGGCAGATGCCTTCGTCGAGCTCGACGGGACGGTGGACGTGGTGGTCTGCAACCCGCCGTACATCCCGCTGACCGAGTACGCCGGGGTCGCCGCCGAAGCCCGCGACCACGACCCTGCCCTGGCGCTCTGGTCGGGCCAGGACGGGCTCGACGCGATGCGGGTGCTGGAGCGGGTCGCGGCTCGGCTGCTGCGACCCGACGGCTGGGTCGGGGCCGAGCACGCGGACCTCCAGGGCGAGTCGGCGCCGGGGGTCTTCGCTGCTGCCGGCCGCTGGACCGACGTACGCGATCACCGCGATCTGGCAGGTCGTCCGCGCTACCTGACCGCAAGGCTGGCACGATGAAGCCGTGTCAACCCGTTATGACTGTGCCGACGAGGCCATGCTGGAGTCCGGACTTGCTGCTGCGACGACCGCGATCCGGGCCGGTGAGCTGGTGGTGCTGCCCACCGACACCGTCTACGGACTCGGTGCCGATGCCTTCGACCCGGTAGCCGTTGCGCGGCTGCTCGAGGCCAAGGGTCGTGGTCGGGAGATGCCGCCACCGGTCCTCGTCGGATCTCCTGCGACCCTCGACGCTCTCGCCAGCCAGCTTCCCGACTGGGCGCGTCTGCTGGTCGAGCACTACTGGCCCGGCCCGTTGACCATCGTGGTCCGGCAGCAGGGTTCCCTGCAGTGGGACCTCGGCGAGACCCGCGGCACCGTCGCGGTGAGGATGCCGCACGACAAGGTCGCCCTGGAGCTGCTCGCCCGGACCGGGCCGTTGGCGGTGTCCTCGGCCAACCTCACCGGGATGCCGGCCGCCACGGATGCCGAGCAGGCCGCCGAGATGTTGTCGACGAAGGTCGCTGTCATCCTCGACGGTGGCCCGACCTCCGACGACCGTCCGTCGACGATCGTCGACTGCACCGGTGCCCAGCCCCGCTTGCTGCGGGTGGGGGCCATCAGTGCTGAGGAGCTGCGGGAGGTGCTGGCCGGGGTGGAGGTGGCCCTGGACGACCTGCCCGACGACCAGGCGCCCGAGGACACCGCCGGTGCGTGAGTACCTCCTGGTCTTCCTCACGGCCGCGGTGGTCAGCTACCTGCTGTGCGTGGTGGCACGGGAGCTGGCGATGCGCCTCGGTGCGGTCGCCCAGGTTCGGGACCGGGACGTGCACGCGATCCCGATCCCGTACTTCGGGGGAGTGGCGATGCTCGGCGGACTCGGGGCAGGGCTGCTGATCGCGCACCACCTGCCGTTCCTGTCCACCTCGCAGCCGCAGATCTTCCACGACGCCGGCGTGGTCCTGGTCGGGGGCGCGATCATCTGTGCGGTCGGGGTCCTCGACGACCTGATCGAGCTCGACGCGCTGACGAAGCTTGGTGGGCAGATCGTCGCCGCCGGCTACCTGGTGCTCAACGACGTCCAGCTGTACTCCCTGCGGCTGCCCGGCGGGGACCAGCTCTCCCTGGACCCGACCCAGGCGATGCTGTTCTCGATCGTCCTGATCGTGGGGACGGTCAACGCGATCAACTTCGTCGACGGCCTCGACGGGCTGGCCAGCGGGATGGTCTGCATCGGAGCGTTCGCGTTCTTCCTGTTCTCCTACAACCTCGCCGATGCCAACAACGAGACCCTGGCGATCACCGCCGCGCTGCTCTGCGCCTGCCTGGCCGGGGCGTGCGTCGGGTTCCTGCCGCACAACTTCTACCCGGCCCGGATCTTCATGGGCGACTCCGGGTCGATGCTGCTGGGTCTGGTGCTCTCGGGTTCCACCCTCACCCTCACCGGTCAGTTCGCCTCGGTGCAGCTCGGTGCCGACAGTCCGGGCGGGACCGACACCGGGACCGCACTGGTGATCCTGCTGCCGATCCTGCTGCCCATCTCGATCCTGGTGGTTCCGTTCCTCGACCTGCTGCTCGCCGTCGTTCGGCGGACCCGGCGCGGCCAGATGTTCTACCAACCGGACAAGGAGCACCTCCACCACCGGCTGCTCGAGTTCGGCCACAGCCAGCGCAAGGCCGTGATGATCATGTGGCTGTGGACCGGGTTGATCGGTTTCGGTGCGGTCCTGATCAGCCTGTACGCCAGTCCGCTGACTGTGATTGCGATTGCCTTCTGGGCTGCCGCGACGGTGGTCCTGACGTTCGTGGTACCGCGCCTGCGCAGTGCGGTCTGAACCGGGCGAAGCGCGCTAGCGCGCCCTTGGATCGGTCCAATTCTCAGAGCGAAAAGATTGTGCTAACTTTCACAAGCACCGCCAGAGAACGCCGAACCGCCGCCCAGCTGACGACCACCACGAGGCCGCCATGACGACGATCGCAGCACCGACGCAGAGGACTCCCCGAGTCCTGCGTGCGGGTGTGCTCGCGGTGCTCGCCGGGACCGGTCTGCTGGTCGCCGCGGCGGGTGCGTTCGACGGGACCGCAGCGGTGCGCTCGGCCGGCCTCGGCGGCGCCCTGGTGATCGCCTTCTTCGCCTTCGGAGCTCTCAACGTCGGTATCGCGGCGAGGATCGTGCCGTCGACGGCGCTGCTGGTGGCGATGATGACCTACACGATCCAGGTCGCCCTGGTCCTGATGGTCTTCGTGGTCCTGCGTCGCTCGGACGCGTTCGACACGACGCTGACCGAGGGGTGGTTGGCGGCCGGACTGATCGTCGGCACCCTGACCTGGATCACGGCGCAGATCGTGACCACGCTGCGTACCCCGATCCCGCCCTGGGAGGGCCAGACGGCCCAAACCGGGCAATCCGGATCGGCCGAGGAGGTGGATGCGGCATGAGCGTCCAGCCCTGCTATTGTCCGCGGTGCGATGACCCAGCCGGATCCTGCGCCCGACTCACCCAGCGAACCAACCGATTCGACGTACCAAGGAGACCCTTGGCACGCCCACGGTTATCTCGTTGCGGGGATCGGCCTGTACGGCTTCCTGGGTTGGCTCGCGGATCGGTGGCTCGGGACCTCATTCCTGGTCGTCATCGGGATCCTGCTCGGTGCGGGGTTCGGGCTCTACCTGACAATCAAACGGTTCGACGCGCTGCCGCAGTTCTCCATGACGCTGCGGCGCGGCAAGAAGCACCCTCCAGCATCAGCAGAAGACGAGAAGTAGGAGCATCCAGGTGAGCGTTGCAGGGATCGTTGGGATCGCTGTCCCGGCCTCAGGAGGCGGCGACGAGTTCGTCGCGCCCGGCCCGGGTAACTTCGATCTGCCCGCCGTGTTCTCCATCGGCAGCATCGACGTCACCAAGCCGATGCTCCAGCTGGTGCTGGCGGCCGGCCTGGTCTTCGCCTTCCTCTTCTTCGCCGCCCGCAAGCGTGCGATGGTCCCCGGCCGGCTGCAGTTCGCCGGCGAGGAGGCCTACTCCGCGGTGCGCAACGGCATGGGCCGCGACATCATCGGCAGCCACGACTTCAAGCCGTACATCCCGTACCTGATCACCATCTTCTTCTTCGTGCTGACCAACAACCTGTTCAGCTCGATCCCGTTCATCCAGTTCCCGACCTTCAGCCGCGCGAGCATGGCGTACGCGCTGGCCGGCATCAGCTGGTTGGTCTACAACTCGATCGGCGTCCGCAAGCACGGCCTGATCGGGTACCTCAAGCTCCAGTGCGTCCCGGCCGGGATCACCGGACCGATGCTGCTGCTCCTGGTGCCGCTGGAGTTCCTGTCGAACCTGCTGATCCGCCCGGTCACGCTGGCGCTGCGTCTGTTCTGCAACATGTTCGCCGGCCACCTCCTGCTGATCCTGTTCTCGACCGGTGGCCTCTACATGCTGCAGAACGGCACCCCCTTCGTGCAGGGCGCCGGCATCGTCGCCTGGATCCTGGCGATCGCGATCTCGTTCCTCGAGCTCCTGGTCCAGTTCCTCCAGGCCTACGTCTTCACCCTGCTGAACGCGATGTACATCCAGGGTGCGCTCGCTGACGAGCACTGATCGACCACTGCTCCACCTAGTACGTCCCCACCCCAGATTTCCACCAAGGAAACAACCGAAAGGAACAAGCCATGATCTCCATGGTTACCGAGGGCTCCGTCAACATGATCGGCTACGGCCTCGCCGCGATCGGCCCGGGTATCGGTATTGGTCTCATCTTCGCCGCGTACATCAGTGGTGTTGCTCGTCAGCCTGAGGCGCAGAGCCGCCTGCAGTCGATCGCGATCCTGGGCTTCGCCCTCGCCGAGGCGCTCGCCATCATCGGTATCGCGCTCGCGTTCGTGCTCTAGTTCATCTCTACTGACGAAGGATCACGACTATGTTGTCGTACCTGATTTCTCTCTCCGAAACTGCCACTGAGGCAGCGACCGGGGCCGTTGTCGAGACCGAAGAGCACAGCCCCCTCATGGTCGAGTGGGTCGAGGTCGCGATCGCACTGATCGTCTTCGGCATTCTCTTCTTCGCGATCAAGAAGTTCGTAGTCCCGAACTTCGAGAAGACGTTCGAAGAGCGCACGACGGCCATCGAGGGTGGCCTGCAGGCCGCCGAGTCGAAGCAGGCCGAGGCTGACGCCAAGCTCGCCGAGCTCGAGGGTCAGCTTGCTGACGCTCGTCACGAGGCTGCGCGCATCCGCGAGGAAGCACGTGAGCAAGGCGCCCAGATCATCTCGGAGCTCCGCGAGCAGGCGCAGACCGAAGCGGCTCGGATCGTCGAGCACGGCAAGGCCCAGATCGAGGCGGAGCGCCAGCAGGCGGTCACCTCGCTCCGCGCCGAGGTCGGCACCCTGGCGACGACGCTGGCTGGTCGCATCGTCGGGGAGAGCCTGGACGACGACGACCGCAGCTCACGCGTGGTCGACCGTTTCCTCGCTGAGCTCGAGGGAGCCAACTGATGGTGCTGCGAGGCGCATCAGCCGAGGCCCAGGCAGGACTGCGCTCGGCGATCGACACAGCCGGCGCATCCGCCGCCGACCTGGCCACGATCGGCGAGGACCTCTTCGGCGCGTCCGCCGTGCTCCGGGCCGAGCCCGGACTGCGGCGGGTCGCGACCGACCAGTCCCTCGACGCAGCGGCAAAGTCGGACCTGGTCCGGGGAGTGTTCGACGGCAAGATCTCGGCCGCTGGCCTGGACCTGGTCGCCGACGCCGTCTCCCGGCGCTGGACCACCCCGCGCGACCTGGCCGACACCCTGGAGTACCTCGGGGTCGTCGCCACGGTGAAGTCGGCGGGCAGCGACTCGGCCCGTCTGGCCGACGAGCTGTTCGAGATCAGCCAGCTGGTCAACGACAACGCCGACCTGCGCGGCGCGCTGTCGGAACCCACCCGGACGGTCGCCGACAAGGGTGCGCTGCTCTCCGCTCTGCTCGAGGGCAAGGCACTCGGCGCTACCCGACGCCTCGCGGTGCTGGCACTGAACGGCAGCCACCGCACCGTGACGGTCGCCCTCGGGGAGTACCAGAAGATCGCAGCAGCGGTGAAGGACGAGAGCGTCGCCAAGGTACGCGTCGCTCGCGAGCTGTCGGCCGCTGACCGTGACCGTCTGCAGAACGCGCTGAGCGCCCAGTACGGGCGTCCGGTGCACCTCAACGTCAGTGTCGAGCCCGACCTCGTCGGTGGACTTCGCGTCGAGATCGGTGACGACGTCATCGACGGAAGCGTTTCGTCCAGGATCGACGACGCACGTCGCCGGCTCGCCGGCTGATCACCCACAAACTTCAAGAAGCACTAGAGAGTAGGGACCTGTTATGACGGAGCTTTCGATCCGTCCCGAGGAGATCCGGGACGCGCTGCAGCGGTTCGTGGCTGACTACAAGCCCGACGCCGCGAGCAAGGAAGAGGTCGGCACCGTTGCCGAGGCCGCTGACGGCATCGCCCGCGTGTCGGGCCTGCCTTCGTGCATGGCCAACGAGCTCCTCGAGTTCGAGGACGGCACGCTCGGCATCGCCCTGAACCTCGACACCCGCGAGATCGGCGTCGTCGTCCTCGGTGACTTCGACAAGATCGAAGAGGGCCAGACCGTCCGTCGTACCGGCGAGATCCTCTCGGTCCCGGTCGGCGACGCCTACCTGGGCCGGGTCGTCGACCCGCTCGGCACCCCGATCGACGGTCTCGGCGAGATCGCCACCGAAGGCCGTCGCGCCCTCGAGCTGCAGGCTCCCGGCGTCATGGACCGCAAGTCGGTCCACGAGCCGCTCGCCACCGGCATCAAGGCCATCGACGCGATGACCCCGATCGGCCGGGGTCAGCGCCAGCTGATCATCGGCGACCGCGCCACCGGCAAGACCACGGTCGCGATCGACACGATCATCAACCAGAAGCAGAACTGGGAGTCCGGCGACCCCAAGAAGCAGGTCCGCTGCATCTACGTCGCCATCGGCCAGAAGGGCTCGACCATCGCGTCGGTCCGCGGCGCCCTCGAGGAGGCCGGCGCGCTGGAGTACACCACCATCGTGGCGTCCCCGGCGTCGGACAGCGCGGGCTTCAAGTACCTCGCGCCGTACACCGGTTCGGCCATCGGCCAGCACTGGATGTACGCCGGCAAGCACGTCCTGATCGTGTTCGACGACCTGACCAAGCAGGCTGAGGCCTACCGCTCGGTGTCGCTGCTGCTGCGCCGCCCGCCGGGCCGCGAGGCCTACCCGGGTGACGTCTTCTACCTGCACTCCCGCCTGCTGGAGCGGTGCGCGAAGCTCTCCGACGAGCTGGGCTCGGGCTCGATGACCGGTCTGCCGATCATCGAGACGAAGGCCAACGACGTCTCGGCGTTCATCCCGACCAACGTCATCTCGATCACCGACGGTCAGATCTTCCTGCAGTCCGACCTGTTCGCTGCCAACCAGCGTCCGGCCATCGATGTCGGTATCTCCGTCTCCCGAGTCGGTGGTGCCGCGATGACCAAGGCGATGAAGGCCGTCACCGGTTCGCTCAAGGTCGACCTGGCGCAGTTCCGGGCCATGGAAGCGTTCGCCATGTTCGCCTCCGACCTCGACGCCGCGTCCCGCCAGCAGCTGGACCGCGGTGGACGCCTGATGGCGCTCCTCAAGCAGCCGGCGTACTCGCCGTACCCGCTGGAGGACATGACCGTCTCGCTGTGGATCGGTACCACGGGTCGTCTGGACAAGGTCCCGACCGACGACGTGCTGCGCTTCGAGCGTGAGTTCCTCGACTATCTGAAGCTCTCGCACGCGGGCATCCTGGACGCGATCCGGGAGTCCCAGAAGTTCGAGGACGAGACCGAGACCGCCCTGGTGGGTGCCTACGACTCCTTCCTCGGCCAGTTCGAGACCTCGGAGGGCAACTCCATCAAGGCCGGCTCGGAGAAGCACGAGGCGCTCGAGGACGACGCCGTCGAGCAGGAGCAGATCGTCAAGCAGAAGCGGGGCTGACCCATGGCCCTCTCTGTGCGCGAGTACCGCGCGCGGATCAAGTCGACCCAGTCGATGAAGAAGATCACGCGTGCGATGGAGCTCATCGCTGCGTCCCGGATCATCAAGGCGCAGCAGCGGGCACAAGCCGCTGCGCCCTACAGCCGCGAGCTCACCCGGGCGGTCTCAGCGGTGGCGACGTTCTCGAACGTCGACCACGCGCTGGTCACCGAGCCGATCGATTCCGACCACGTGTCGGTCCTGGTCGTCACCAGTGACCGCGGTCTGGCCGGCGCCTACTCCTCCAGCGTCATCAAGGAGGGGGAGCGGCTCATCGAGAAGCTCAAGGCCGAGGGCAAGTCCGTCACGATCTACACCTCGGGACGCAAGGCTGCGGCGTACTTCAAGTTCCGCAACCGTGCCGTCAAGCAGAGCTGGGCGGGATTCTCCGACCAGCCGACCTACGACGACGCCCGTGAGATCGCCAGCACGCTGATCGAGGCCTTCACCGCGGACCAGGAAGCCGATTCCACCGACGAGGTGCACATCGTCTACACCCGGTTCCGTTCGATGCTCGTCCAGGAGCCGGTCGCCGTGCGGCTGCTCCCGCTCGAGGTCGTCGAGGGCACCGAGGCACCCGAGCCGGGTGACGTCCTGCCGCTGTACGAGTTCGAGCCGTCGGCCCACGACGTCCTGGACGCGCTGCTGCCCAAGTACGTCACCAGCCGGATCTTCACCGCGCTGCTGCAGGCTGCTGCTTCCGAGCTCGCTGCCCGTCAGAAGGCGATGAAGTCCGCGACGGACAACGCCGAAGAGCTCATCAAGAAGTACACCCGAATTGCCAACCAGGCCCGTCAGGCCGGGATTACCCAGGAAATCAGCGAGATTGTCGGTGGCGTGAACGCGCTCGCCGACGCCAACGCCGGGAGTGAGTGAGAGACATGACTGCCACTATTAACGAGACCGGAACGACGACTGGCGGCTCTGCTGGTGTGGGACGGGTCGCGCGGGTCATCGGCCCGGTCGTCGACATCGAGTTCGCCAGCGACGAGATGCCGGCCATCTACAACAAGCTCGAGGTCGACATCACGCTCGGCGGCGAGACCATCACGCTTCCGCTCGAGGCGGCCCAGCACATCGGTGACGGCATGGTCCGCGCGATCTCGCTGAAGCCGACCGACGGTGTGGTCCGTGGCTCCCAGGTGCGCGACACCGGTGGCCCGATCACCGTCCCCGTGGGCGACGCGACGCTGGGCAAGGTGTTCAACACCACCGGCGACGTGCTCAACCTCGCCGAGGGCGAGACCTTCGAGCCGTCCGAGCGCTGGGGCATCCACCGCAAGGCTCCGGCCTTCGACCAGCTGGAGTCGAAGACCCAGATGTTCGAGACCGGCATCAAGGTCATCGACCTGCTCGCGCCGTACGTGCTCGGCGGCAAGATCGGTCTGTTCGGTGGTGCCGGTGTCGGCAAGACCGTTCTGATCCAGGAGATGATCGCCCGGGTCGCCAAGGACCACGACGGTGTGTCGGTGTTCGCCGGTGTCGGTGAGCGCACCCGTGAGGGCAACGACCTCATCGAGGAGATGCAGGACGCCGGGGTGTTCGACAAGGTCGCCCTGGTCTTCGGCCAGATGGACGAGCCGCCGGGGACGCGTCTTCGGGTCGCCCTGTCCGCGCTGACGATGGCGGAGTACTTCCGCGACGTGCAGGGCCAGGACGTGCTGCTCTTCATCGACAACATCTTCCGGTTCACCCAGGCTGGTTCCGAGGTCTCGACCCTGCTCGGCCGGATGCCGTCCGCGGTGGGTTACCAGCCGAACCTGGCTGACGAGATGGGCACGCTCCAGGAGCGGATCACCTCGACCCGTGGTCACTCGATCACCTCGATGCAGGCGATCTACGTCCCCGCCGACGACTACACCGACCCGGCGCCGGCGGCAACGTTCGCGCACCTGGACGCCACCACCGAGCTGTCCCGTGACATCGCGTCGCAGGGTATCTACCCGGCCGTGGACCCGCTGACCTCGACCTCGCGGATCCTCGACCCGCAGTACATCGGTCAGGCGCACTACGACTGCGCGATCCGCGTCAAGCAGATCCTGCAGCGCAACAAGGAGCTCCAGGACATCATCGCGATCCTCGGTGTCGACGAGCTTTCCGAGGAGGACAAGACCATCGTCCACCGCGCGCGTCGGATCCAGCGGTTCCTGTCGCAGAACACCTACGTGGCCAAGCAGTTCACCGGCCTCGAGGGCTCGACCGTGCCGATCGCGGACACGATCGAGGCGTTCAACAAGATCGCCGACGGCGACTACGACCACGTGGCCGAGCAGGCCTTCTTCATGTGCGGCGGTCTGGACGACGTCGAGAAGAAGTGGGCCGAGATCCAGGCGAGCCTCTGATGGGTGTCCTGCAGGTCGAACTCGTCTCGGCGGACCGCCTGGTGTGGTCCGGCGAGGCGAGCATGATCATCGCCCGCACCTCGGAAGGTGATGTCGGCATCCTGCCGGGTCACGCTCCGATGCTCTCGGTGATGGTCGACGGCGTCGTGGACGTGACGACCACCGACGGGGAGACCTGGATCGCAGCTGTCGACGCCGGGTTCCTCTCGGTGGCCGACGACCGCGTCTCCGTCCTCGCCGAGCACGCCGAGATGGCCCACGACATCAACCTGGAGAAGGCGCGGGCCGATCTCGACCGGGCGCACGCTGCCGGTGAGAACGACGACGAGTCCCAGGCTGCCGTAGCCGCTGCCTGGGCCGACGCACGTATCCGCGCGGTCGAGCGGGCCAACTGACCCGTAGCCTGCTGACTCTGGCACGCTGTCCTACCTGACCACTGCGACCGACCGAGGACGAGGAACCGAATGCCCGCATGGCAATGGCTGCTCGACTCAGCCGGTGTCCTGCTGCTGCTCGTGGTTCTGTACGGAATCTGTCTGGTCGTGCGTCGGCGGGTGCTCTCCCGCAACGGTGGCACCTTCGAGCTGAGTGCCCAGATCCGCGTCCGGACCGTCACCTCGACGGCCGGGCGCGGTTGGGTTCTCGGACTCGGTCGGTACCACGGCACGGACCTGGAGTGGTTCCGGATCTTCTCGCCCTCGCCGCGCCCGCGGCGTCGGTGGGCGCGTACCGACCTGTCCATCGTCGGCCAGCGCGAACCCTCCGAGGCCGAGTCGTTCGCGCTCTACAGCGGGCATCGGATCATCGAGTGCGAGACGCCCTCGGGACCGGTCTCGCTGGCCATGAGCCCGTCCGCGCTGACCGGGTTCTCGGCCTGGTTGGAGGCAGCGCCTCCGGGTACTGACTGGGACCAGCGCCCCCAGCGCTGAGCCGTGTCGGTTTCACGCCAGCTGGTGTGAAACCGGGCGAACAGCCTGTTGCAACGTGCTGTTCAGTCAGCAACGGCCGTCAACCTCCGCCGATACCCACTAGCGCTCCCCACCTGGGACCCAGAGGACATCGCCGTTCTCCCGGTTCGCATGCCGCGCCAGGATGAAGAGCAGGTCCGAGAGCCGGTTCAGGTACTTGATGGCGAGCGGGTTCATCGTGTCGGCGTACTCGCTCCAGGCAGCCCAGGCCTCACGCTCGGCGCGGCGTACGACGGTCCGCGCGACGTGCAGGTGAGCCGCGCCCGGCGTGCCCCCGTTGAGGATGAACGACCGCAGCGCCGGCAGGTTCTCGTTGTAGGCGTCGCACCAGGCCTCGAGCCGGTCGACGTAGTCCTGTTCGATCCGCAGCGGCGGGTACTCGGGGTTCTCCACGACCGGCGTGCAGAAGTCGGCGCCGACGTCGAACAGGTCGTTCTGGATGTGGGTGAGCACCCTGACCACGTCGTCCTCGAGGTCGCCGGTAGCCAGGGCGACGCCGAGGACCGCGTTGCTCTCGTCGACCACGGCGTAGGCCTGCAGCCGGGGGTCCGTCTTCGAGGTGACGCTCATGTCGCCGAGGCGGGTCTCCCCGGCGTCGCCGGTGCGGGTGTAGATGCGCGTGAGGTTCACCATGACGTCAGCCTAGTGCGCTGCCGGGTAGGCCTGGACGAGGTCTAGGCTGCTGGATTGTGGAGAGCTTCCAGATCACCGCCGCCGGGCCGCACTCGAGCCCGCTGGAGGGGACCGTGTACGTCGGCGGTGCCAAGAACTCCGCCCTGAAGCTGATGGCTGCTGCGCTGCTGGCGCCCGGGATCACCACGATCCACAACGTGCCGGAGATCCTTGACGTCACCGTGATGGCCGAGCTGCTGCGACGGTTGGGTTGCACCGTGGCTGTCGACCATCCGGGTGACGTGGACCCGACGACCGAGCTCACCAGCGGGGTGGTCCGGATCGGGGTGCCCGAGGAGCTCGGCTGGGAGGCGCCGTACGAGCTGGTCCGTCGGCTCCGTGCGTCGATCGCCGTGCTGGGGCCGTTGGTGGCGCGCTGCCACCGGGCCAGTGTGGCGCTGCCCGGCGGGGACGCGATCGGTTCGCGTGGCCTGGACATGCACATGGCCGGTCTGCGCGACCTCGGTGCCGAGGTCCGGGTCGAGCACGGTCAGGTGGTTGCCGAGGTTCGCGACGGGCTCAAGGGTGCGTCGCTGTGGTTGGACTTCCCGTCGGTCGGAGCCACCGAGAACCTGCTGATGGCCTCGGTCCTGGCCGCCGGGACCACGGTCATCGACAACGTCGCGCGTGAGCCCGAGATCGTCGACCTGTGCGAGATGCTGACCGAGATGGGGGCGCGCATCTCCGGGACGGGATCCTCGACCTTGACCGTCGAGGGAGTCGATCGGCTCAACCCCGTCGAGCACGTCTGCGTCTCCGACCGGATCGTCGCCGGGACGTGGGCCTTCGCGCCGGCCATCGCCGGTGGCAGCCTGACCGTCAACGGGGGAGTCGCGGCCCACCTGGACCTGGTTCTGGACAAGCTGATCGACGCGGGCGCCGAGGTCAACACCCACGAGGGTGGCTTCACGGTGTCCGCGGACAAGCGGCTGCGGTCCTTCGACGTGGTGACCCTGCCGTTCCCGGGATTCCCGACCGACCTGCAGCCGTTCGCGATGGCACTCGCCTCCGTCAGCGACGGCACCGCGATGATCACCGAGAACGTCTTCGAGTCCCGGTTCATGTTCGCCCAGGAGCTTGCCCGGCTGGGCGCCGACCTCCACACCGACGGGCACCACGCAGTCGTTCGCGGGGTGCCGCTGCTGTCGGGGGCACCGGTGGTCGCGCACGACATCCGTGCCGGCGCCGCCCTGGTCCTGGCCGGTCTGGCAGGGATGGGCGTGACCACCGTCGCGGAGTCGCACCACATCGACCGGGGCTACCCGCACTTCGCCGAGGTCCTCGCCGGTATCGGCGCGGACGTCGTCCGGATCGGTGATTCGCCCGCCTGATCCAGGTGCGGGTGTGACGTATCTCCGCCCCCGATCAGGGCTGCTGCACTTACCCGCGAGTAGCACGAGGATTTACCCTCCTCCTATGAGTGCAGAAAAGGATCGTCCCTGGGTGATGCGGACGTACGCCGGTCACAGCTCGGCCGTCGAGTCGAACAAGCTCTACCGAGGCAACCTCGCGAAGGGTCAGACCGGTCTCTCGGTCGCGTTCGACCTGCCGACCCAGACCGGCTACGACCCCGACTCCCCGCTGGCACGCGGCGAGGTCGGCAAGGTCGGTGTCCCGATCCAGCACCTCGGCGAGATGCGCAAGCTCTTCGCCGACATCCCGCTGACCGAGATGAACACCTCGATGACGATCAACGCCACGGCGATGTGGCTGCTGGCGATGTACCAGGTCGCCGCGGAGGAGCAGAACCCGGAGATGTCGCCGGCCGACGTCGCCGCGAAGCTGGCCGGCACGACCCAGAACGACATCATCAAGGAGTACCTGAGCCGCGGGACCTACGTCTTCCCGCCGGCCGCCTCCCTGCGCCTGATCAGCGACATGATCGCCTACACCGTCCACCAGATCCCGAAGTGGAACCCGATCAACATCTGCAGCTACCACCTGCAGGAGGCCGGGGCCACGCCGACCCAGGAGCTCGCCTACGCGCTGACCACGGCGATCGCCGTGCTCGACGCGGTCAAGGACGCGGGCCAGGTCGACGAGAAGGACTTCGAGCAGGTCGTGGGCCGGATCTCGTTCTTCGTCAACGCCGGCGTCCGGTTCATCGAGGAGACCTGCAAGATGCGGGCCTTCGTCCAGCTCTGGGACGAGATCACCACGGAGCGCTACGGCGTCAAGGACCCGAAGATGCGCCGGTTCCGTTACGGCGTCCAGGTCAACTCGCTGGGCCTGACCGAGGCGCAGCCCGAGAACAACGTCCAGCGGATCGTGCTGGAGATGCTCGGCGTCACGCTGTCCAAGAACGCCCGCGCCCGCGCGGTCCAGCTGCCGGCCTGGAACGAGGCGCTGGGGCTCCCGCGCCCCTGGGACCAGCAGTGGTCGCTGCGCCTGCAGCAGGTGCTGGCCTTCGAGTCCGACCTGCTCGAGTACGAAGACATCTTCGACGGGTCCCACGTGATCGAGGCGAAGGTGGCCCAGCTCGTCACCGATGCCCGGGCCGAGATGGACCGGGTCCAGGCGATGGGCGGCGCCGTGGCCGCTGTCGAGTCGGGGTACATGAAGTCCGAGCTCGTCTCCGCTCACGCGACCCGCCGTGCCCGGATCGAGAACGGCACCGACATCGTGGTCGGGGTGAACAAGTTCGAGACCACGGCGGTCTCACCGCTCACCGCTGATCTCGACGGTGCCATCCAGACCGCTGACCCCGCGGCCGAGCGGAACGCCATCGACTCGCTGAACGCGTGGAAGGCCGAGCGCGACGAGGACGCGGTGACCGCGGCTCTGGAGACCTTGGCCGCCGAGGCGAAGACCGACAAGAACCTGATGGCTGCGACCCTGGCCGCGGCGCGCGCCGGCGCGACCACCGGTGAGTGGGCCGGCACCCTGCGCGAGGTCTTCGGGGAGTTCCGGGCGCCGACCGGCGTCGCTGGTGCCGTCGGCGTGGCCGAGGCCGGCGCCGAGCTGACCGCGGTCCGGGAACGCGTCAGGGCCACGGGCGAGGAACTGGGTGGCCGGCTGCGGCTGCTCGTCGGAAAGCCCGGTCTGGACGGCCACTCCAACGGTGCCGAGCAGGTCGCCGTGCGGGCCCGTGACGCCGGCTTCGAGGTCATCTACCAGGGCATCCGGCTGACCCCTGAGCAGATCGTTGCGGCTGCGATCGCCGAGGACGTGCACTGCGTGGGGCTGTCCATCCTGTCCGGCTCGCACATGGAGCTGGTGCCGGACGTCCTGGACCTGATGAAAGCCCAGGGGATCGGGGACGTCCCGGTGATCGTCGGCGGGATCATCCCGGACTCCGACGGGCGCAAGCTCGTCGAGCTGGGAGTCTCGATGGTCTTCACCCCCAAGGACTTCAGCCTCACCCAGGCAATGGACGGCATCGTCACGTCGATCCGTACGGCCAACGGGCTCGGTGGGTAGATCCCGGTCTGGACCTCTATTTCCGAAACCGGACATTTCACTCCTGTCGGTGTCTGTGATCGCTAGCATGATCGCGTCGGGCCCCGCCCGACACCGGGGTGAGGGAGCCTGATGAGCGCGGACGCGGAGGGCAGGAGCAGGCCGTCTGACCTAGGCGGCTTGCTCGAGGCTGCTCCGGACGCGATGGTCGTCATCGACCGCGCGGGCACGATCGTCCTGGTGAACGCGCAGACCGAGAGCGTTTTCGGCTACGAACGCGGCGAGCTGCTCGGGCAGAAGGTCGAGATCCTGGTGCCGATCGACCTGCACGAGGCTCACCGGACCCACCGCACCGAGTACGTCGTCGACCCGCACGTGCGCACCATGGGCTCGGGGCTGGACCTCCGGGCGCGCCGGAAGGACGGGTCGGAGTTCCCGGTCGAGATCTCCCTGGCGCCGCTCCAGACCGAGGACGAGTTCCTGATCTCGGCGGCGGTGCGGGACATGACCAACAAGCGGCGCGAGGAGCGGTTGTTCCGAGGCCTGCTCGAGGCTGCACCGGACGCGGTGGTGATCGTGGACCAGCAGGGAACCATCGTGCTGGTCAACGCCCAGGTCGAGGAACGTTTCGGGTACGACCGGGCGGAGATGATCGGGCAGTCGATCGAGATCTTGGTCCCGGACCGGTTCGCCGGGATGCACGCAGGCTTCCGCAACGGGTACGTCCGGGAGCCGCGCACCCGCCCGATGGGTCTCGCCGGGGACCTCTTCGCCCGGCGCAAGGACGGCACCGAGTTCCCGGTCGAGATCTCGTTGGCCCCGTTGGAGACCGAGGACGGGCTCCTGGTCTCGGCAGCGGTCCGCGACATCAGTGAGCGGCGCCGGATGCAGACCGAGGCGGACCGGGTGAAGGACGAGTTCTTCGCGACGGTGTCCCACGAGCTCCGGACACCGTTGACCTCGATGCTCGGGTACTCCGAGCTGATGGCCGATCTGGAGGTGCTCAGTCCGCAGGGCAAGCGGTTCCTCCAGGTGATCACGCGCAGCGCTGAGCGTGAGCTCCGTCTGGTCGACGACCTCCTCACCCTGGTGGCGATCGAGGAGAGCGGATTGACCATCCGGACCGCACTGATCGACCTCGAACCGATCGTTCGCGATGCCGTCGAGGCCGCCCGGCCCCGGGCCGAGGAGGTCGACATCGACCTGAGCCTGGACATTCCCGGGGCTGCTGTGGTCATCGACGGTGACCGCGACCGGGTCGGCCAGGCGATCGACAACCTGCTGTCCAACGCCCTGAAGTTCACCCCCGGAGGTGGGTCGGTCCGGGTGCGGCTGGTGGTCCACGGCGGGACCGTCGAGGTCGAGGTCGCGGACTCCGGCATGGGCATCGACGAGATCGATCCGAACCGGATCTTCGAGCGTCTCTACCGATCGGGCTCCGCGGTGGCCCAGCAGGTCCCTGGTGCCGGTCTCGGTCTGACGATCGCCCTGGCCATCGTCGAGGCGCACCACGGCACCATCGGGGTGGTGAAGTCCGACACCCACGGCGCGACGTTCCGGATCACCCTGCCGCTGGCCGGTTCAGGAGCGGGTTCACCGATGCCGGTTGCGAGGACCAGGTCGATCTAGGCAGGCCTCAGAACAACCGGTCGGTCGGGTCGTCGAGTCCCCGCAGAGCGTTGTAGTCGACCAGGGCACAGGCGATGCCGCGATCCTCGGCCAGCACCCGGGCCTGGGGCTTGATCTCCTGGGCGGCGAAGATGCCGCGGACGGCACCCTTGCTCGTGAGAAGCGGGTCACGGTTGAGGAGCTCGAGGTAACGGGTGAGCTGTTCGACGCCGTCGATGTCGCCACGGCGCTTGATCTCCACCGCGACCGAGAGCCCGTGGCTGTCGCGACACATCAGGTCGACCGGGCCGATCGCGGTGGGGAACTCCCGGCGTACCAGGCTCAGGCCTTCCAGGAGGGTGGCCGGGTGGTCGGCGAGGAGCTCCTGGAGGTGCTTCTCGACGCCGTCCTTCTGCAGGCCCGGGTCGATGCCGAGCTCGTGCGAGGTGTCGTGCAGGACCTCCTCGATCAGGATCCTCAGGGTGTCCTCCGGCCCCTTGGAGGTGCTGCGACTGGTCACGACCCATTCGATCTTGCCGTCGTCGTTGGTGCCCTCCTTGACGGTGCACGGCGGACTCATCCAGTTCAGCGGCTTGTACGAGCCGCCGTCGGAGTGCACCAGGACCGAGCCGTCGGCCTTCATCATCAGCACCCGGGTCGCCAGCGGCAGGTGGGCGGAGAGTCGGCCGGCGTAGTCGACCTGGCAGCGTGCAACGACAAGGCGCATGGGGGAGAACTTAACTGATGCCGCTCAACGTCGCCGCACCCGGCGCAGCAGGTCCTTGCCGACCGCGGTGCCGATGGTCACCGGGTGATTGGCCAGGGTGGCGAGCCGGCCTCTGCGGGTCAGCGGGTCGTGGGCGATGCCGAGCTGGCGCAGGATCGTGGCCGAGTCGAAGTACGGCCGTTCGCAGGTGACCCCGGTGCCGTCGTCGAACTG
Organism: Propionibacteriales bacterium; assembly: GCA_026392455.1. Taxonomy (GTDB): domain Bacteria; phylum Actinomycetota; class Actinomycetes; order Propionibacteriales; family Nocardioidaceae; genus Marmoricola. The sequence goes on from JAPLCB010000010.1 coordinate 28,883, forward strand.
GAACACGGCGATGCACCGGACCTCGAAGGAGCGGCCGGTCGCGGGGAGCCCCCGGAACGGTCCGAGATGGGTCCCGAGCAGCATGAACTCCACGACGATGGAGTCGTCGGCGTGGTGCAGGGCGATCAGCTCGTTGCGCTGGTCGGGGAACGCCGTCCGGGACTCCGCGAAGTACTCCAGCACCCGCTCGGTGCCGTCGAAGACGTCTCCGGTCGGGACGATCTCGTAACGGGGGTGGGAGAAGGTCGCCATGGTGACGTCGTAGTCGTGGACGTTCTCGGACTCCATGTGCTCGATGATCACCGCTTCGCGGCGGGCGCGGAGCTCTGCGTCGGCTGTCATGGCCTCACGCTAGCGGCGTTCCGGCGGTGTGGCCGATCACGCCGTGCAGACGACGAGAGGCCGCGCCGGCAGGGTGGACGGGAAATCGGCGCACCGGCCCCACCAGGCCGTTAGCCTCCTCGTGTGCCCGTAGGCGATCTGGACCACCTCGACACCGTGCTGCTCGCCCAGGGCGCCTCGATCTTCACGGCCCTGAGCGGGACGGCCAACGTCGTCATGCAGCTGAGCCGCCCCGAGATCGGGTACGGCGTGAAGGACAGCGTCGTGGTCGAGGGCAGTCTCTTCGGCAACCCGCGCCGCCGTCAGCGCACGACGGTGGGGCTGCTCGCCGTGGCCGTGCTCGGCACCCCGGCGGAGCGGGCGACGTACCGTGCGGCGGTCAACGTCTCGCACGCCCGGGTGCCGAACGCGTTCGACCCGGAGCTGCAGCGGTGGGTCGGGGCGTGCATCTACAAGGGCTTCGAGGAGGCCCGGGAGTACACCTACGGCCCGCTGACCGGCACCGAGCGTGCGGAGTTCTACCGTCAGGGGGCAATCTTCGGCGGGATGCTGCAGATGCCGCTGGACCTGTGGCCAGCAACCCGGGACGACTTCGAGGTCTACTGGCGCGACGGGCTGGCCCGGGCCCGGATCGACGCGGCCGTCGGGGCGTACCTGCACCGGGTGATCCGGCTGGAGTACCTGGACCGCACGATTCCGGCCCCGATCCTGCGCCTGCGCAGCTGGCTGGTCACCGGGTACCTGCCCGCCGAGCTCCGACCACAGCTGGGACTGACCTGGAGCCCGCGCCAGCAGCGCCGGTTCGAGCGGTTCAACAAGGCCGTCGGCGCCGTGGTGCGACGGCTGCCGGAGCGTCGGCGCGCGTGGCCCTTCACCCGCTCGATCGCTCACCTGAGGACCCGGATCGCTGCCGGGGAGCACGTCTTCGGCGCTTGACCGGGACGAATGTGACCGGTCTGGCAGACCGAGGAGTGGAAGACCCCTTACTCACGAGTAGGTTGCGTGGCATCATCGCCGCCATGACTGACATCTCAGCCACCCAGATCCACGACACGTTGGTACTCCCGTACCTCAACCACGCCGTACGGATGTTCGAGCAGTCCTACGCCTCGCGCGGGGACATCGACGCAGCGATGCGGTTCGGTTGCGGCTACCCCCGTGGTCCGCTGACCACGCTGGACGAGCTCGGCCTGGACGTGGTCCGGGACGGTCTCGCTGCCCGGTACGCCGAGACCGGCGACAACCTGCACAAGCCCGCCGACCTGCTGGAGAAGCTGGTCGCCGAAGGCCGCACCGGAAAGGCCTCCGGGCGCGGCTTCTACACCTACGCGGACGGCGAGGTCATCGCTGACGACCAGACCCCGTCGGCTGACGACAAGCCGCAGCTCAAGCACGACATCAAGACCGTCGGCGTCGTCGGCACCGGCACGATGGCCTCGGGCATCGTCCAGGTCTTCGCCGCTGCCGGGTACGACGTGGTCTTCGTCGGTCGCGGTGACGACAAGGTCGAGGGCGTGATCACGGGAATCAGCCGGGGTCTCGACAAGCTGATCGAGCGCGGCAAGTCCGACGAGGACACCAAGAACGCGATCCTCGGCCGGCTGACCGGCGCCACCAGCCGTGAGGCGCTGGCGGACGTCGACATCGTCGTCGAGGCGATCGCCGAGGACCTGGAGCTCAAGCTCGAGCTGTTCCGTGACTTCGACCGGATCATCAAGGCCGGCGCCATCCTGGCCACGACCACGTCCTCGTTGCCGATCACCCAGCTGGCGGCCGCGACCTCGCGTCCGGAGTCGGTCATCGGGATGCACTTCTTCAACCCGGCGACCGTGATGAAGCTCGTCGAGGTCGTCACGGCGCCCGCGACCGCAGCGGACGTCAACGAGACCACCCTCGCCCTGTGCGCCAAGGTCGGCAAGGTGGCGGTGTCCTGCGCGGACCGCTCCGGGTTCATCGTGAACGCACTGCTGTTCCCGTACCTCAACGATGCCTGCCTCCTGGCCGAGTCGGGCGTCGCGCTGGACGTGATCAACGACGCCATCAAGGAGACCGCAGGCTTCCCGATGGGACCGTTCCAGCTGCTCGACGTGGTCGGCAACGACGTCTCGCTCGCGATCCAGAAGGAGCTCTTCGCCGAGTTCAAGGAGCCCGGTTTCGCGCCGGCTGCGTCCCTGGAGAAGGTCGTGGCCGACGGTCACCTCGGTCGCAAGACCAAGAAGGGCTTCCACGACTACAGCTGACCCCAGGCTCCCGGCCCTCCCGCCGGGTGGCGCTCACTACGACGCCGTCGTCCCTCGGGGCGGCGGCGTCGTCGCGTTCCCACCCGCGCGGGGACAAAACGGACGTAGGCTCGCGGCCATGCAGTGGCGAGCGGCGTGCGCAGCGGGGTTGATGAGCCTGACCGTGGCAGCGCCGGCCCACGCCGCGGTCGCACCGCTCCCGGTGGGCACCCACGTCGACTACCAGCTCGGCGGCTCCCGGTCGGTGACCGCGGCCGTCGGCATCGTGGTGCGCGACCGGACCGCACGGCCGGTCCCCGGGAAGTACAACGTCTGCTACGTCAACGGCTTCCAGACCCAGCTGGACGAGGGCGCCTTCTGGGCGGAGCGCCCGGACCTGATCCTCCGCAAGGACGGTCGGCCGGTCGTCGACGCCGCCTGGGGCGAGAAGCTGCTCGACACCCGGAGCCCGGCGAAGCGCGATCGACTGGCCGTCATCGTCGGGCGCTGGATCACCGGCTGCGCCCGCTCCGGGTTCCGGGCCGTCGAGTTCGACAACCTCGACTCGTTCTCGCGTAGTCAGGGGCTGATCACGCCTGCGCAGAACAAGGCGATGGCTGCCCTGCTGGTGGCCCGCGCTCACCGCGCCGGGCTGGCGGCCGGGCAGAAGAACTGGTCGGAGTGGAACGGTCGGGTGGTCGGGTTCGACTTCGCGGTTGCCGAGGAGTGCGGACGGTACGCCGAGTGCGCCCGCTACGTCCGGCACTACGGGAGGCGGGTGCTGGCGATCGAGTACCGCCAGGTCGACTTCGCGCGGACCTGTTCGCGCTGGGGGAGTCGCCTCGCCGTCGTGCTGCGGGACCGCGACCTGACCAGTACCGGGCTGCGCCGCTTCTGCTGACAGAATGACGGGGTGACCTCGTCCCTGCACACCACGGCGTACGGCGAGCACGGCAGCCGGGTCGTCTTCCTGCACGGGCTCTTCGGCCAGGGGCGCAACTGGACCGCGATCGCCAAGGCGCTGGCCAGCGAGCACCGGGTGCTGCTGGTCGACCTGCCGGACCACGGGAGGTCTGCCTGGACCCACGGTCCGCCGCAGGGCAAGGGCTTCGACCTGGTCGGGGTCGCGGACGTCATCGCCGTCGAGCTCGCGACCGGTGCCCCGGTCGCCCTGGTCGGTCACTCCTTGGGCGGCAAGGTCGCGATGGTGCTCGCCCTGCGTCACCCTGCGCTGGTCGAACGGTTGTGCGTGGCGGACATGTCACCGGTGGCGTACACCAGCGGGAGCGAGTTCAGTGGCTACATCGAGGCGATGCGCGCGATGGACCTGGGTGCGCTGGCGCAGCGGGCCGACGCGGACTCGGCCCTGAGGTCAGCGGTGCCCAACCCGACCGTTCGGTCCTTCCTGCTGCAGAACCTGCGGCGCGACGCGACCTCCGACGGGTCCAGCTCCTGGCGCTGGCAGCCCAACCTCGAGGGGTTGCAGCGGGATCTGCCGGGCTTCGTCTCCTGGCCCGCGGAGCAGCTCACCGGGTGCACGCCGTACGACGGTCCGGTGCTGTGGGTCGGCGGCGCGAACTCCGAGTACATCGTCGACGAGTACGCCCCGGCGATGGACCGGTACTTCCCGCGCAACCGGCGGGTGACGATCAAGAACGCCGGGCACTGGCTGCACTCCGAGCAGCCGGAGGTGTTCGTCGAGGTGCTGCGCCGGTTCTTGACGTAGGCAAAGCCTCGCTCGACCCGCTCAGGCCTGACGGGCCCGGTACGCCGCGACGGCGTTCCGGTTCCCGCACGCGGTCGAGCAGTACTTGCGCGAGCGGTTCCGCGACAGGTCCAGGACCACGCCGGTGCAGTCGTCGTCCGCGCACACCGCCAGCCGGGTCATCTCGTCGGCGCGGATCACGTCGATCATGGCCATGGCTGTCTCGACGGTGATCCGGGTGGCCAGCTCGGCGGTGTCGTCGACGGCATGGATGTGCCAGTCGAGGTCGCCGTGACGGACCAGTCGGGGGAGCGCGTCCGCGGTGGCGAGCATCGCGTTCACCTGATCGACCGCGTCGTCGCGGCTGCTGGTCAGCAGTGTGCGCAGACTCCTGCGCACCGCTCGGACCCGGGCGAGCTCAGCGGGGTCCCCGGTCCGGGCGCCGGTGTAGCCGTGCCGGTCGAAGAACGCGCCGAGGTCCTCGGTGGTGGTCAGGGTGTCGGGCTCGAGCTCGGAATTGGCGAGCTCGACGGCCGCCAGCAGGGCCGCCTCAGTGTCATCAGCGAAAACCACTTTGACAGATTACCAGGTCGAGACGTAATGTCATTAGCCATGCGGCAAATGACCCATGACAACCATGCGAACGTGCTGATCTCGGGGGTTGGTTTCGCGGTGCTGTCGGCGGCCTGCTTCGGCACCTCCGGTGCCTTCGCGGCCGGTCTGATGGATGCGGGTTGGAGCTCGGCCGCGGCCGTCGCCGTCCGGGTGAGTGTCGCCGCCCTCGCGCTCGTGGTCCCGGCCTGGTGGGCGCTCGACGGTCGCTGGCACCTGCTCCGCGCCGAGGCTGGGACCCTGCTCGCGTACGGGCTGATCGCGATCGCCGGCTGCCAGCTCGCCTACTTCAACGCGGTGCGCCACATGGAGGTCGGCCCGGCCCTGCTGATCGAGTACACCGCCCCGGTCGCAGTCCTGGGATGGGCCTGGTTCCGGCACGGCCAGCGACCGAGCCGGATCACCTTGGCGGGCGGTGCGGTTGCCCTCGTCGGGCTGGTCCTGGTGCTCGACCTGGTCTCCGGTGCGCGGGTGAGCACGCCGGGGGTCCTCTGGTCGCTGGCGGCCATGATCGGCGCCGCGTTCTACTTCGTCCTCTCCGCGGGGCGCAGCGAGCTGCCGCCCTTGGTGCTCGCCGCCGGCGCGATGATCCTGGGTGCGGTAGCGCTGCTGATGGCCGGCGCGGTCGGGCTGGTCGAGTTCCGGGTCAGCACGGCTGACGTCGCGTACGCGGCGTTCTCGGTACCGTTCTGGCTGCCGCTGGCGTTGCTGGGCCTGGTCTCTGCCGCGGTGGCCTATGTGGCAGGCATCGCGGCTAGTCGGCGCCTCGGCGCCCGGCTGGCCTCCTTCGTCGCGCTGCTCGAGGTGCTGTTCGCGCTCGGGTTCGCCTGGGTACTGCTGCGGGAGCTGCCCAACGGGGTCCAGTTCGCCGGAGCCGGGCTGGTCCTGGTCGGCGTCGTGGTGGTCAAGCTGGGCGAGCGGTCGGGCACGCCGGGCCGGAACGCGACGACGACCGCCCCGGTCGAGGCGGCCGTCGTGCTGGAGAGTGCTGGGGACTACTCCGTCGGGTCTGCGACTGCCGCCAGCGGTGCGTCGTCGGCGTCGTCGTCCTTGCCGAACCCGGAGACCACGTCCTTGAGCGCCCCGAGCTGAGCCACGATCGCGTCGCGCCGCTTGGACACCCGGACGACCTCGGCCTTGATCTCGGCCAGGGCCTGCTCGGAGGCGGCGTGGCCGTTGATCCGGAGGCTCTCGGCCTCCTTCTTCGCCGAGCGCACCAGTTGCTCCGCCTCGCGGCGGGCCTTGGACAGGAGCGCATCAGCATCGGTCGCGGTCTGGTCCCGATGGCTGTTGGCGGCGTTGATCGCTTCGCGTGAACGGTCCTCGGCCGCGTTGGCCCGGGCCTCCGCCTCGGCGACCAGCCGCTGCGTCTCGGTGGTCGCGGTGGCGTGGTGCTCGGCTGCTTCGCGGACAAGCCGTTCGCGCTCGACCGCCATGATCCGGCGGGCTTCGGTGACCTCGCGGTCCGCGCCGGCACGCATCTGCTCGACGTCGTGCTCGGTGTTGGTGCGCAGGGCCTCGGTCTGCTGGGTCACGGCCAGCCGGAGCTGGTCGGCCTCGCGCTGGGCCGCCGCCAGGTAGTCATCGGCGTCGGCCTTGAGCCGGCGGCGCTCGGCCTCGATCTCGGCCATCGTCCGGACCCGCTGGTCGTCCAGCTCGCCGAGCTGGACGACTCGCATGTCATCGGCGTCGCTCTCCGCGCGGGCGCGGATCCCGGCCGCCTCTCGCTCGGCCTGCGCCAGGATCGCCGCGGCCCGGGAGTTCGCCTCGCCCAGGACGTCGTCCGCCTGCTCCTCGGCCAGCCGGAGCATCTCGCTGGCCCTGCCGCCGAGGCCCGCGTACGACGGGGTCTCGTTCTCGCTGAGCTTCTCGCGCAGCTGGGCGTTCTCCGCAGCGAGGATCCGGATCCGGTCCTGGGACTCGTTCAGGCTGGCGATCAGGCCGGCCCTCTCGGCGGAGGTGGTGCGCAGGTGCCGGTCGACGGCGTCGGTGTCGTAGCCGCCCTTGCGGACCACCGGGAGCGTCGTCGCGCTGGTGGACGCGGCCTTCGGCGGGACCAGGGGAGCATTGGCGGAGCGCGGCACCCCGGAAGCCACCGGCTGGACCGGAATCTTGCGCGTCTGTTCGTTGTCGAGCTCGTCCGAAGCGGTGCTCGAACCGGTGGTGCCCTGTTCCTCGCTCATGGTGCCCCTCGCAGTTGGCGGTGCTGTGATCCCTCGAGGTCAGTCTCGCTGATACCCCGACCGATTCCCAAGCCGATCGCCGTCCGGAGACGGCAACAGGGCCGTTTCCCCCTGCAGGAAGGGGAAACGGCCCTGTTGACGGAGTATCGGTACTGGATCAGATCCCGCGGAACAGGTTGATCTTGTCGAGGTGCTTCTCGCGGAGCTCGCCGTTCTTCACGCCGAGGCCCTCCTCGGGCGCCAGGCAGAGCACGCCGACCTTTCCCTGGTGCTTGTTGTGGTGGACGTCGAGCGACGCCTGGCCGGTCTCCTCCAGGCTGTAGACCCGCGACAGCGTCGGGTGGATCTTGCCCTGGGCGATCAGCCGGTTGGCCTCCCACGACTCGCGGTAGTTGGCGAAGTGGCTGGAGATGATCCGCTTCAGGTTCATCCAGAGGTAGCGGTTGTCGTACTCGTGCATGTAGCCCGAGGTCGAGGCGCAGGTGGTGATGGTGCCGCCCTTGCGGGTGACGTAGACCGAGGCGCCGAAGGTCTCGCGGCCCGGGTGCTCGAAGACGATGTCGATGTCCTCGCCGCCGGTGAGGTCGCGGATGGCCTTGCCGAAGCGCTGCCACTCCTTGGGGTTCTGCTGGGTGCCCTCGTCGTTCCAGAACTTCGGGGCGAGCTCGGAGCGGTTGATGACGTGCTCGGCGCCCATGTTCCGCACGATCTGGGCCTTCTCCTCGTTGGAGACCACGCAGATCGGGTTGGCGCCACCGTTCAGCGCGTACTGGGTGGCGAAACCGCCCAGGCCTCCCGAGGCACCCCAGATCAGGACGTTGTCGCCCTGCTTCATGTTGCCGCCGTTGGTCGAGACCAGCTGCCGGTACGCCGTGCAGTTCACCAGGCCGGGCGAGGCCGCTTCTTCCCAGGTGAGGTGCTCGGGCTTCGGCATCAGCTGGTTGGCCTTGACCATCGCGACGTCGGCCAGACCGCCGAAGTTGGTCTCGAAACCCCAGATCCGCTGCGAGGGGTCCATCATCGTGTCGTTGTGGCCGTCCGGGGCCTCGAGCTCGACCGACAGGCAGTGCGCGACGACGCGGGCGCCCGGCTTCCACTTGGTGACACCGGGGCCGACGGCCAGCACGACGCCGGAGAGGTCGGAGCCGACGATGTGGTACGGCAGGTTGTGCCGGGCGCCGAGGTCGGACTCGCGGCCGTAGCGCTCGAGGAAGCCGAAGGTGGAGACCGGCTCGAAGATCGAGGTCCAGACGGTGTTGTAGTTGATCGCCGAGGCCATCACCGCGACGAGGGCCTCGCCGGGGCCGAGCTCGGGAAGCGGCACCTCGTCGAGGTGCAACGACTTGCGGGGGTCCTTGTCGCGAGAGTCGAGACCCTCGAACATGTCGACCTCGTCCTTGTGGACCGTCATGGCCCGGTAGGACTCGGGCAGGGCGAGAGCTGCGAACTCCTCGGTCGAGGCTTCGGCCGTGATCGCATCGAGAATGTGCTGCACGTCAGGGGCTCCTGATCTTGGGGGCTGCGGGGATTGCGCGCCGTATGTTACCGGCGAGTCAGGTTGTTCGGCCGGCTGTGTGCCGGACGTCTCAGTGTGCGTCAGTTCCGTGTGCGTCGGCCGCCGGCTCGACGAGCTCGACCAGCACGCCGCCGGCGTCCTTGGGGTGGATGAAGTTGATCCGGCTGTTCGCGGTGCCGCGCTTGGGGGCGTCGTACAGCAGTCGCATCCCGCGCTCGCGCAGGATCGCGGAGACCTTCTCGACGTCGGTCACCCGGTAGGCGAGCTGCTGCAGACCCGGGCCGGAGCGGTTCAGGAACTTGGCGATCGTGGACTCGTCGTTGAGCGGGGCCAGGAGCTGGATGCGCTGGGTCCCCGAGCGGTCGGGGTCGCCCGCGCTGGTGTTGATCTGGACCATCGCCTCCTCGACCTTCTGCTCCTCGTTGACCTCGCGGTGGGCAACGGTCATCCCGAAGACGCTCGTGTAGAGCTCGATAGCGGCATCGAGGTCGGGCACGGCGACGCCGACGTGGTCGATGCAGACGAACAGGTCTTCGGGGAGGTCCAGGGGTGCAGTCATGCCGACATCCTCGACCAGATCCCGGAGTTGCTCAACCGGAGCTGCTGAGGTGTGACGCCCCTGACACCGGACCAGAGCCCGAGACCCCTCCCGAGATCGGCTACCGGTGGGTAGTGTTCTTGGGTACTCGAAACGCTTCGACACCAGCACCGCTCGTCCCAGGAGGACCCATGTCCGTAAATGTCATCGTCGCCGGCGCCCGTACGCCGATCGGTCGCCTGCAGGGCGGCCTGGCTTCGCTCTCCGCAGCTGAGCTGGGCGCGGTCGCCATCAAGGGTGCGCTGGAGAAGTCCGGTGTGACCGGTGACCAGGTGGACTACGTGATCATGGGTCAGGTCATCCTGGCTGGCGCTGGTCAGAACCCGGCGCGGATGGCGAGCGTCGGCGCCGGCATCCCGATGAGTGTTCCGACCATCACCATCAACAAGGTCTGTCTCTCCGGGCTCAACTCCATCGCCCAGGCCTCGGCGCTGATCACGGCCGGCGAGGCGGAGATCGTGGTTGCCGGCGGGATGGAATCGATGACCCAGGCGCCGCACCTGCTGCCGAACTCCCGCGCAGGGTTCAAGTTCGGTGACACCACGCTCGTGGACTCGATGGCGTACGACGCCCTGTACGACCAGTTCACCAAGCAGGCGATGATCAACCTCACCGATTCCTGCAACGCGACCAAGGACCAGTTCACCCGCGAGGAGCAGGACGCCTTCGCCGCTCAGTCGCACCAGCGTGCCGCCGCCGCGCAGAAGAACGGCGTCTTCGACGACGAGATCGTCCCGGTCACCATCTCCTCGCGGCGCGGCGACGTCGTCGTCACCGAGGACGAGGGCGTCCGTGGCGACACCACCACCGAGTCCCTCGCCGGTCTTCGGCCGGTGAGCAAGGAAGGCACGATCACCGCAGGCTCGGCCTCGCAGATCTCCGACGGTGCCGCTGCCGTCGTCGTGATGAGCAAGGCGAAGGCCGAGGAGCTCGGTCTCGAGTGGCTGGCCGAGATCGGCGCGCACGGCCAGACCGCGGGTCCCGACTCGAGCCTGCAGCTGCAGCCGGCCGCCTCGACCGCCAAGGCGCTCGCCAAGGAAGGCATCACCGCCGCTGACCTCGACCTCGTCGAGTTCAATGAGGCCTTCGCCGCGGTCGGGATCGCCTCGGCACGCGAGCTCGGCCTCTCCGCAGACATCGTCAACGTCAACGGTGGCGCGATCGCGCTGGGTCACCCCGTCGGGATGTCCGGCACCCGCGTGGTCCTGCACCTCGCTCTCGAGCTCAAGCGTCGCGGCGGCGGCATCGGCGCGGCTGCCCTCTGCGGCGGCGGCGGTCAGGGCGACGCCCTCATCGTGCGCGTCCCGAAGAGCTGACGCAGGACCGCTGCTAGTAGCGTCTGCTGCTTGTGAGCCGTAGAACCACCAACGACGTCCCCGGACTGGTCGAGAAGGCCAGGTCCGGGGACGCCCGTTCTGTCGCCCGGTTGATCTCGCTGGTCGAGGACGCCTCGCCCGTGCTGCGCGAGGTGATGAAGAGCCTGGCCCCGTACGCCGGTGCTGCCCGCGCGGACGGCGGTGCGCACATCATCGGGATCACCGGCGCTCCCGGCGTCGGCAAGTCCACCTCGACCAGCGCGTTGGTCGGTGCCCTGCGCGCCCAGGACAAGCGGGTCGGGGTGCTCGCGGTGGACCCGTCGTCGCCGTTCTCCGGCGGGGCCCTGCTGGGTGACCGGATCCGGATGCAGGACCACGCCCTGGACTCCGAGGTCTACATCCGGTCGATGGCGTCGCGCGGCCATCTCGGTGGTCTGTCCTGGGCGGCACCGCAGGCGCTCCGGGTGCTGGACGCCGCCGGTTGCGACGTGATCCTGGTGGAGACCGTCGGCGTCGGGCAGAGCGAGGTGGAGATCGCCTCGATGGCCGACACCACCTTGGTCCTGCTGGCCCCGGGCATGGGGGACGGCATCCAGGCGGCCAAGGCCGGCATCCTGGAGATCGGCGACCTGTACGTGATCAACAAGGCCGACCGCGACGGCGCCGACACCGTCCGGCGTGAGCTGCGCGGGATGCTCGGGCTGGCCCAGCGTCCCGAGGGTGCCTGGATGCCCGAGATCGTCAAGACGGTGGCGATGACCGGCGAGGGCGTCGATGACGTCGTCACCGCGATCGGCCACCACCTGGCCCACCTGACCAGCTCCGGTGAGCTCGCCGAGCGCCGGGTCCGGCGCGCCCGCGAGGAGATCGAGGCCATTGCCGTCACCCGGCTGCGGGAACGCTGGGGCGACGTGCACGCGCACACCGCCCTGGACTCGCTGGCGGCCGAGGTCGTCGCCGGCACCTCGGACCCCTACACCGCCGCCGACGCGCTCCTGGAGTCGTACCGGGACTGAGCGAGGCCGACCCGAGCGACAGTCTGCGCAGCGTCCTTTCCCTTCCGAGACCCGAAAACTACCTTCGGTCCGGTACTCGCGGTCGTCGGGTCCCGGGAGCACGGGGGAGGTTCTTCCGGACCCTCTGTACGGCGCCCGCGCCGACAACGCCGTCTCGGACGGCGACAGGGAGGAAACCATCATGAAGAAGCTGCTGGCCGCGTTCGCGGCATCGCTGACCGCCACGGGTGGCCTGCTCGCGTTCGGGCTGACGACCCAGGCCGCTGACGCGGCGTCGTGCCCGAACAACAACTGGTCGAACATCACGCAGGCCCTGGTCCTGAACAACTTCGTCAACAACGGGGTGAACATCCGCACCGGGGACAGCACGTCCTGCACGGCCGTCGGACAGGGTCAGCAGACGCACGACACCGTCCTGCACTGCCGGACCTGGAGCGGCTCGAGCTACTGGACCCACCTCTGGGACCGGGACACGGCGAAGTCGGGCTGGGTTCGCAACGACCAGCTCTGGGTCACCTCCGGCAACCCCTGCTGAGCGGCTCGTGAGAATCCGCGCGGTCCTTGCCGGCATCCTGGTGGGCGCTCTGCTCCACGGCTGTGCGACGGCCGACAAACCGACGGTGGCGTCGTTGACCCCGGGCACCGGGGGTGCCGGTCAGGTTCGGCCGACGACCGACAGTGCAGCCGTGGTGGCTTCGTACGTCCAGGCGATGCGCGACTACGTGCGTTGCTACCGCTCGCACGGCGTGCCGCAGATGCCGGACCCCGACGAGCTCGGGTCGATCCTCATCGACAGGCGCAAGGTCCGGATCGATCCGCAAGCATCCCGACGCGCTGACCTTGCGTGCAAGGGGAAAGCGGTGCCGGTGCCGGCGGAGGTCAAGGAATTGCTCGACCGCCGAAACGCGGCGTCGATCACGCCAGAGCAGAAGCAGCAGTTCGCGGAGTACTCGCACTGCATGCAGACCCACGGTGCTCCGGACTTCCCGGACCCAGGTTCGGACGGGGTCGGCGACGAACGTGAGTGGGACCAGTTGTCGGCGGGCGCCAGCCGGGCCACCTCGGCGTGCGCGCCGATCATCGGCGCGCCGGCGAATCCGGGGCCGGGCGTTGGTTGATGGTTCCACCGGTCGGCCGTGGCGACGGATGCTGGTCGCGGCCGGCCTGCTCCTCGGGCTGGTCCTGGTGGTGGTGCAGTACCGGTCCCTCCCGCGCGCTGACCGCACGGACCCGACGGTCGCCGAGTCGTCGACCTCGGTCGCCGAGGTCATCCGGCGCGACCTCCGGGTCGGCGGGACGCTTCCGGGGACCCTGGGGTTCGGTGCGCCGGCCGCCCTCCCGATCAGGGCGACGGGCACGGTCACCTGGTTGCCGCGGACAGGCGCACTGGTCGATCGAGGGGGGACTCTCCTGCGGCTCGACGACCGGCCGGTCTCGCTGCTCCTCGGGCGGGTCCCGGCGTACCGGTCGCTCGGGCTCGCGAAGGCACGGCCGGGCGGCGCCTCACGAGGATCGCCTGGTGCGCCAGGACCCCAGCGTCTCGTCGGTCCCGACGTGCTCCAGCTGGAGCAGAACCTCCGGGCCCTGGGCTACGACGGGTTCGACGTCGACGACGAGTTCACCGCGGGGACGGCGACGGCAGTCCGCGCCTGGCAGACCGATCTCGGCCTCCCCGCGACCGGGAGGGTGGAGTTCGGGGACGTCGTCTACCTGCGCGGGCCGATCCGGGTCGCGGTCGACCGGGCGGCGCTGGGCCTGGAGCTGACCCCGACCGCGGTCCAGCAGACCTCGTCGCGGCTGACCGTCTCCGCGAAGGCGGACGGCGACAACCTCGGGTGGGCGGCGCCGGGCCGACGGGTGGCGGTGACCCTGGCGAACCAGCGGGTGGTCCGGGCTGCGGTTGTCAGCGTCGGGGCGGTCGAAGGCAGTGGGGAGGGCGGCAGCTCGGCTACGGTCCGGCTGCGGCTGCTCGACCGGGTCGGGGTCGGACAGGCGGGTGACGTGCTGGTCAGCTACGTGACCGCGCAGGCGCGTGCCGTACTCGCGGTCCCGGTGACGGCCCTGGTCGCCCTGGCCGAGGGCGGCTACGCGGTGCAGCGGGCAGACGGTTCCTTCGTCCCCGTGGAGCCAGGCCTGTACGCCGAGGGCTTCGTCGAGATCAATGGGCAGGTCGCCGCAGGTACCCAGGTCCGGGTTCCGCGGTGACGACGGTCCTGGAGTGCCGCGCCCTGACCCGGACGTATCCCGGAGACGTCCAGGCGCTGGTCGACGTCGGTCTGGAGGTCGCTGCGGGAGAGTTCGTCGCGATCCTGGGACGGTCCGGCTCGGGGAAGTCGACCTTGCTGAACCTCCTCGGCACCCTGGACCGCCCGACGTCTGGCAGCGTGCTGATCGACGGCGTCGACGTCACCACGATGAGTGACCGCGAGCTCTCCGGCGTTCGGGCGCAGAAGATCGGCTTCGTCTTCCAGCAGTTCCACCTCTCCCCGCTGGTCAGCGTGCTCGACAACGTCGCCGAGGGCCTGCTGTACGCCGGGGTCCGGCACGCAGAGCGCCGGCGTCGGGCGGCAGTCGTGCTGGAGCGTCTGGGGCTGGGGCACCGGTTGTCCTACCGTCCGCACCTGCTGTCAGGGGGCGAGCGCCAGCGGGTCGCCATCGCCCGCGCCGTGGTGGGCGACCCTGCCGTGCTGCTCGCGGACGAGCCCACCGGCAATCTCGACTCCGTCAACAGCGCCGCTGTCGTGGCGCTGTTGCGGGAGCTCGCGGTGACCGGGACGGCCGTCGTGGTGATCACCCACGACCACGAGGTCGCGGCTGCGATGGGCCGGCAGATCGAGCTGCGCGACGGTCGGGTCGTGACGAACGCAGCAGCGGGACCGCGGTGAGCAGGCTGGCCGGGACCGACCTGGTACGGCTGGCCGGGCGCGGCGCCCGGGGGCATCCGGTCCGGTTCCTGCTCAGCGCCCTCGGGATCGGGATCGGGGTCGCGGCGATGGTCGCCGTCGCCGGGATCACCCAGTCCAGCAAGGCCGAGCTGAGCAACCTGCTCGAAGCACTCGGTACCAACGTCCTGAAGGTGTACCCGACCGCGGACCTGCGGGGTCGGCCGAGCATGCTGCCCCGGACCGCAGCACCGATGCTCGGCAGTATCGGTCCGGTCACGGCTGTCAGCGGGCTGACGGTGCTCCAGTCCGAGGCCGCGTACCGGTCGCCGTACGTGCCGAGCGGGCAGACCAGCAGCGTGCTGGTCACGTCGGTCTCGACCGACCTGCTGGCGACCTTGCGTGGCCAGGTCGCGGACGGGCACTGGTTCACGGCGACTGAGCAGCGCTACCCGGCGGTGGTGCTCGGCTGGGCCGCGGCCCGCCGTCTCGGGGTGGACGCTCCGGGCCTGAGGCTGTGGATGCACCAGCAGTGGTGGGTCGTGGTCGGCGTCCTGCGGCCGCTGCCGCTGGCCCCCGAGCTCGACAGCTCGGTGCTGGTGGGTGGGTCTGCCGCACAGGACTACCTGGGAGCGGACGGCACCCTGAGCGCGGTCTACCTGCGCGTCCCCGAGGACCAGCTCGGTCCGGTCGAGCGGGTGGTCCCACCCACCGCGTCGCCCGAGCACCCCGAGCTGGTCGGTGTCTCCCGGCCCTCGGACGCGCTCGCCGCCAAGCTGGTCGCCGATGCCACCTTGAACCGGCTCCTGCTCGGGTTGGCTGCCATCGGGCTGCTGGTCGGCGGCATCGGGGTCAGCAACACGATGATCATCGCGGCCCTGGAACGTCGCCCCGAGATCGGGCTGCGCCGGGCCCTGGGGGCCACCCGGGGGCAGATCGCCGCACAGTTCCTGGCGGAGTCCTTGGTGATGGCGACGGCCGGCGGGGTCCTGGGGGTCCTTCTCGGGGACCTGGTCACCGTGGTCTACGCCCAGGTCCAGGGGTGGCCGCTCAGTCTGCCGCTCTGGGTCAGCGGGGCAGCCGTGCTGCTGACCGTGCTCGTGGGAGCGGTGGCAGGCCTCTATCCTGCGGTCAAGGCCTGTCGCGTCCCGCCGACGGAGGCGCTGAGCTCGACCTGACCGAGGAGACGCCCGATGACCATCGTCACTGGACCTGTGACCCAGCTGTGCTGGGTGACCGAGGACATCGCCGCTACCGAGGCGTTCCTGACGACGAACTTCGGCGTACCTCGCTGGACCCGGTTGCCCGACATCCGGTTCGACCCGGAGAGCTGCACCTTCCGCGGTCGACCGGCTGACTTCACGGTGCACGTCGCACTGGGTTACCTCGGCGACCTCCAGCTCGAGATCATCCAGCCGGTGAGCGGGGAGTCGATCTACACCGAGTTCCTGAGCAGCTCGCCGGCGGGACTGCACCACCTGTGCTTCGAGGTCGACGACATGCCGGCAGCACTGGAGCGTGCCGCCGCAGCCGGGGTCGACGTCGTCCAGGCCGGCTCGATGATGGGTGGCGCGATGGAGTTCGCGTACCTCGACGGCAGCGAGCACGGGGTTCCGTACGTCGAGCTCGCCTGCCTGGGCGCTGACATCCGTGCCTTCTACGAGTCGCTCAAGAGTGGCCAGTAGCATCGTCGGATGCTTCCCTTCGATCCGATCGACGAGGCCGCCCGGCAGTGGGGGCTGCGCTGGGGCGGCGTACCCCAGATGCATGCGGTGACCTCGTTGATGCGCGTGCAGCAGCTGGTGCTCTCGCGCTTGGACGCGGTCCTCAAACCGCTCGACCTGACCTTCGCTCGCTACGAGGCCCTGGTCCTGCTCTCCTTCACCCGGCGCGGCTCGTTGCCGCTGGGCAAGATGGGCGAGCGGTTGCAGGTCCACCCGACCTCGGTCACCCCGATCGTCGACCGACTCGAGTCGGCAGGGCTGGTGCGCCGGGTGCCCCACCCTGAGGACCGTCGGGCCGTGCTCGCTGAGATCACCGAGGCCGGGCGCGCACTGGTGGAGCAGGCGACCGCTGACCTGCTGGACGCCGGGTTCGGGATGGCTTCGCTGGACGACGACCAGCTCCGCGGGCTCTCCGAGCTGCTCCGACCCGTGCGCGAGGCGGCCGGGGACTTCTAGGGCGCGGTGGTCACCCCGGTGCAGCGATAGCTGGTACCGCCGATCGAGACCCACCTGCCGCTCTTCAGGGCGAGCAGACGGGTGCAGGGTGAGACGTGCTTGGTCCCGACCTGCATCGGCGGGTGCAGGCCGCCGCCGGTCCAGGCGGTCACCGTGCGCAGCCGCGCGTTCAACGACGCCCGGCTGAGCTTGCCGCCGAGGCTGATCGCCTGGGAGGTGAAGAGCTTCGCCGCTGACCAGGCGAAGAGGCCGGTCGGCGTGGGGGTGGCGCCGGGGGAGACCTTGGCCAGCCAGGAGCGGTAGAGGTTGAGCTCGGCCTGGTTCGCCGAGAGCGGGACGAAGTTGATCGGGACGACCGAGTTCTGGACGGCGCTGCCCCCCGCGCTCGCGTAGCCGGGGACGTACGAACCGGGCTCGACCAGGAACACGTCCGGGGTGAAGTTCGCGGTCTGCATCGCCTGGGCCCACCGGACGGTCTGCTGGTACGGGCCGACGAACTGCACGGCCCGGACGCCGTCGTTCTTCAGCTTGGTCACGTACGGGCCGTAGCTGAAGTCAGCGATGTCGATCGCCTGGGTGGAGAGGAAGGAGTAGCCGCGCGCGCTGGCGACCTTCTGCAGGGTGATCGCCCGGGCGGCGAGGGCCGGGAGGTTCAGGTAGACCATGGCGGCCTTCTGAACGGCTGCTGGACGCTGGGCGACGAAGTAGTCCGGGACGCTGTTGGGCGCTTCGCCCGCACGGACGGCGTTGACGCTGAAGCACGTCGTGCACGCGTTGCGGGCGTTGGTCGCGGCCGTGACCCGGAGGTCGGGCAACCGGCACGACTGGGTAGCGCCGGCGCCGCCCCCGTCGTACAGGGACATCGAGCCGACGGACGCGAAGGTCTGGGTGCACAGCGTCCGGTACGCGCTCAGGTTCGTGGCGTCATCGGTCCGGGTGTCGACGCTGGTCAGCGCGAGCTTGCGACCGCAGATGGTCCGGGCGGAGTTGAAGTAGGCGACGTACGCCTTCGTCGCGAGCTGGGCATCCCGGTAGAGGTTCGGGACAGGGCCGGAGAGATCCGACGCGTTCCCGATCCGGATCACCTTGTTGGTCATCCCGGCCCGGTTGGTGAACCCGGCACAGGAGGCCGCCTGGGCCGGTGCCGGGGCCACGGCCACCACTGCCACGGCAGCCGCGAGGACGAGCACGACCGCGGCGGCGGTCGAGCGCAGGGAGGGGGTCGTCGTATCCACGCCTGCAATGTAGGACGCCCGGAGCCGGGCCCGGGGGTTTCCCGGACATAGTCGGATGTCCTACTATCTTGCTATGGAGCAAGTTGGAGAAGGTACGGCCACGACCAGCGGGACGAGCGCGCGGCAGCGGTGGCAGGACCGGTACGACGCCACCCGCCTGCGTGATGCGGACTTCACCACGCTGTCCGGGATGGACGTCGAGCCGGCCTACGGCACCGACGACTCCGAGTGGCCCGGTGAGTTCCCGTTCACCCGCGGGCTCTACGCGGCGGGTCAGCGTGCTCGCACCTGGACGATCCGCCAGTTCGCCGGCTTCGGCAACGCGAAGCAGACCAACGAGCGCTACAAGATGATCCTCGGCCGCGGAGGTGGGGGCCTCTCGGTCGCCTTCGACATGCCGACCCTGATGGGCCGCGACTCCGACGACCCCCGCGCGCTCGGCGAGGTCGGGCACTGCGGTGTCGCGATCGACTCCGCGGCCGACATGGAGATCCTCTTCGACGGAATCGATCTCGGCGAGGTCACCACCTCGATGACGATCAGTGGGCCGGCAGTGCCGATCTTCTGCATGATGCTGGTCGCCGCCGAACGTGCCGGGGTCGACACCGGGAAGCTCAACGGCACCCTGCAGACCGACATCTTCAAGGAGTACATCGCCCAGAAGGAGTGGATCTTCGGACCTGAGCCGCACCTGCGCCTGATCGGTGACCTGATGGAGTACTGCGCCGAGAACATCCCGGCCTACAAGCCGCTCTCGGTCTCCGGGTACCACATCCGCGAGGCCGGTTCGACGGCCGCCCAAGAGCTCGCCTTCACCTTGGCCGACGGCTTCGGGTACGTCGAGCTGGGTCTCGAGCGGGGCCTGGACGTCGACGTCTTCGCCCCCGGGCTGAGCTTCTTCTTCGACTCCCACCTCGACTTCTTCGAGGAGATCGCCAAGTTCCGCGCAGCCCGCCGGATCTGGGCGACCTGGATGCGCGACGTCTACGGCGCGAAGACCGACAAGGCGCAGTGGCTGCGGTTCCACACCCAGACCGCGGGTGTCTCGCTGACCGCCCAGCAGCCCTACAACAACGTCGTCCGGACGGCGGTCGAGGCGCTCGCCGGTGTCCTCGGCGGCACCAACTCGCTGCACACCAACGCCCTGGACGAGACCTTGGCGCTGCCGAGCGAGCAGGCGGCCGAGATCGCCCTGCGGACCCAGCAGGTGATCATGGAGGAGACCGGCGTCATCAACGTCGCCGACCCCCTCGGCGGTTCCTGGTACGTCGAGGCACTGACCGACAAGATCGAGGCCGAGGCCAACGCGATCTTCTCCAAGATCCTCAGCCTGGGAGGCTCGTCCCTCGAGGCCGGCAACCTCCCGGGCCTGGCCGCGGCCACGTCCGCCGGTGACAAGCCGATCACCAAGGGCCTGTTGCGCGGGATCGAGGACGGCTGGTTCATGTCCGAGATCGCCGAGGCCGCCTTCATCTACCAGAAGGCGCTGGAGAAGGGTGACAAGAAGGTCGTCGGGGTCAACGTGCACCTCGACTCGGTCACCCACGACCTGGAGATCCTGCGGGTCTCGCACGAGGTCGAGGTCGACCAGGTCCGCGAGCTCAAGGCCCGCAAGGCCGGTCGGGACGCGGGCGTCATCGACGCCGCCCTGGAGCGGATGCTCACGGTCGCCCGCGACGGCGGCAACATGATCCCGGCGATGCTCGACGCCTGCCGGGTCGAGGCGTCGCTGAGCGAGATCTGCGACGCGCTCAGGGTGGAGTGGGGCGAGTACCGGGAGCCCGCGCGCTTCTAGGCCGCGCTGTCCGGCACGGGGGCGGCCGGGCTCGGTTCAGGGTGCCGGGCGGTTCCACGCCCGGCCACCAGCCTGAGGACGACCGTGGTGCCCCGGCCGCCGGGGCCGTCCTCGATCCAGATCCGGCCGCCGTGCCGGTCGACGATCCGCCAGCAGATCGCCAGCCCCAGGCCGGTGCCCCGGCCGGTCTCGTCGACGCGGTGGTACGGCGCGAAGACGTGCTCGCGCTCCTCGGGCTCGATCCCGATGCCGTTGTCGGTGACCCGGATCTCGACGGCGTCGCCGTAGGTGCGGGACCTGATCGAGATCTGCGGTCGGACCCCGGGGGTGGCGTACTTGACCGCGTTGTCGATCAGGTTCTGGAACAGCTGGCGCAGCAGGACCCGGTCCCCGCGGACGACGATGCCCTCCTCGACGGTGATCCTCGGGCACGACCGACCGTTCCGGCTGAGCTCGGCCAGCTGCTCGGCCAGCGCGGTCAGGTCGGTCTGCTCCAGGTGCAGGGTCTGGTCCCGGGCGACGGCGTAGGCCAGCAGGTCCCGGATGACGTCGCGCATGTGCTGGGCCGAGGCGTGGATCCGGCGTGCTGCGTGCAGGCTCAGGTCAGGATCGTCCTCGCCGGACTCGTAGGCCTCCACGAGGTTCTCGGCCCACCCGTTGACCATGGTCAGCGGGGTGAAGAGGTCGTGGGCGACGGTGCCGGCGAAGTTGGCCAGGGCATCGCGGTGCTGGCGGTCGGCGGTCACGTCGCGGACGTTCACCAAGGCCCGACGCGATCCGTCGCGATTGGTCCCGGGCAGCAGGTGCGCACCCATCTCGACGATCCGTCCGTGGGTCAGCAGCGGTGAGCGGACGTGGAACTCCGCCCCGGTGACCTCCTCGCCGGCCAGGGCCCGTGAACCGGGCAGGTCCTCGACCGCGACCGGGCGACCGTCGGGGTGGAAGAGGTTCGCCAGGGCCAGGTCGCTGGTGGCGCGTTCCGGGTCGTCGGCGGGGAGTCCGAGGAGCGTCGCCAGGGCCGGGTTGTGCAGGTACACGTTTCCCTGCTCGTCGACGACGGTGAGTCCCTCCCGCATGGTGCGGAGCACGGTGTCGAGCAGGGTGGTCCGGGCCGAGGCTTCCTCCAGCGTGGCCGTCAGGGCCCGGCTGGTCCGGTCCAGGTCGGACCGACCCAGCGTCAAGACCAGTGCTGTCAGTGCGAGGACGGCGACGAAGCCCTGCGCGAGCAGTGCCTGGGTCGTGTCGGACTGTCCGTCAGCCGTGAACGGTCCGTGGCCGTAGCTGGCCAGGACCAGGACGGTCCACCCCAGCGCCATGGCGTGCAGCATCGCCAGGACAGGGCTGAACCGGAGCCCCGCCCAGACGCTGGTCAGCACCAGGACGAAGACGAGGCTGTCCAGGCGAGGCTGGTACAGCACGACCCCGGCCAGCAGGCCGGTCACCACGACCAGGCCCCCGGCCTCGGCAACCCGGGCGGCACCCGGCCACGGCTGGTCGCGGCGGAGCACGGTGATCCAGCGCCGGACCCCGAGGGTGCGGACCGGCTGGACCACCAGGATGCCCAGGCTGCCGATCACCATCGTCCCGATGCTGCAGCGGCACCACCAGACCAGCAGGTCGGTGACGTCAGCGCCCTCGGTCAGCTGCAACCCGGCCCAGCCGATCACGGCCGAGGCCAGGCCTGACAGGACCGATGCGACGACCAGGTGACCGAGGTCCGCCAGTCGAGCCAACGGGTCGTCGCCACCGAGTCCCCACAGGTGGCCGACGGTCCGGCGGGCTGCGTGGACGAAGGTGACCGCTCCGAGGACGTTCGCCGCGATCAGCACGACCACGGTCCCCGCGGTCGCCCCGGTGACGGCGTTGACCAGGACCGTGGCGACGGCGAGGCCGATCACGTCGACCCCCCACCGACGCGGGCCGGCCGTGCCGAGCCACAGGGCGGCGACCCCGGCGGCCGGCCAGATCAGCGCTGTCCGACCATCCGTGGTCAGCAGGGTGCGTCCGACCAGCCCGAACGCGGTGAACAACGAGAAGAAGGCGAGGGTGCGCGCCGTCAGCGGCCAGCCGGCCGGTCGCCCACGGCGCGCTGTCCCCATGACGGTCAGTGTCCGCCTGTGCCGAGGGGTGGTGCAAGGTCCCCGAGCACTCTCGGCACGGACCAACGGGCAACAGGTTCGGGCCGTTGGTCCCGCCGACGAGCCGTCGCCGGCGTTCGGCACAATGGCCCCATGACGCAGCAGCCTTTCTCCCGTCCCGGTGCCATCGACCTGTCCGGCCTGCAGGCCGCCCCGACCGCCGGAGGTGCTCAGCCCGCGGCCGGGATGAGCGGCGCCTACACGGTCGTCGTGGACGAGGCGAACTTCCAGTCGGTGCTGGAGAGCTCGATGAGTGCCCCGGTCGTCCTCGCCTTCTACAGCGGGTCGCGCTCGCCGGAGAGCGTCCGGCTCGCCGACGACCTCCAGGGCCTCGCCAACGAGTTCGAAGGTCGGTTCCTGCTCGGTCGGGTGGACGTCGACGTCAACCCGAAGATCGCCCAGGCGATGCAGATCCCGTCGGTCCCGTTGGTGGTCCTGGTCGCGCAGGGTCGGCCGGTGCCGCTGATCGACCAGGTCGTCGGAGTCGATGACCTGCGCGCCGCGATCAACCAGGTGCTCCAGCAGCTGACCACCAACGGCTTTGCCGGACGGCACCAGCCCCGGGCCGGTGAGGTCGATGCGGAGACGGGGGAGGAGCTCGTCGACCCGAGGTACGCCCCCGCGCAGGACGCGCTCGAGCGCGGCGATGCCGATGGTGCAGTCGCGGAGTACCAGAAGCTGCTCGCAGCGAACCCGGCGGACGCCGAGGCCGCGGCCGGGCTGGCGATGGCCCAGCTGCTGGTGCGGACCGGTGGGGTCGACCTGAACGCGGCCCGTACGGCGGCGGCCGAGAACCCCGACGACGTCGCCGCCCAGACGCTGGTCGCCGACCTCGACCTGCTCGGTGGCCACGTCGAGGACTCCTTCGTGCGCCTGATCAAGCTGGTCGCGCGGACCGTCGAGGCCGACCGGGACCAGGCACGGACCCACCTGATCGGACTCTTCGCGGCCGTCGGCAACGAGGACCCGAGGGTGGTCAAAGCCCGTCGGGACCTCGCGTCAGCGCTCTTCTGAGCACCAAAAGTTACGGCTGTCTCACGGCGCTGGGGCGTCGGTGTGAGCGGGATCGCACTTCTCACAGGCTGCTACCGGGGTCTGCGAGAAACGGTTTACCTCGGCGTCATCGCTGCTGTGATCGGCCCGAAACATCTCGTTGACACCGTCAAGGTCAGGATCCGCCGATGGATCCGTGACCTTGAGGAGTGCGGATGTCCGTCACCGAGACGCCAGCAACAGAACAGGGTGGGCTTTCGGCCGAAGCCGTGGCAGCGCCGCCGCGCAAGGGTTGGATCGACCACTGGGACCCCGAGAACGAGGAGTTCTGGGAGTCGACCGGCAAGCCGGTCGCCCGCCGGAACCTGATCTTCTCCATCTTCGCCGAGCACCTCGGCTTCTCGGTCTGGCTGCTCTGGAGCGTCAGTGCGGCGCTGCTGGCCAAGGCCGGCTTCAACTTCACCCCGCAGCAGCTCTTCTGGCTGGTGGCGGTGCCGAACCTGGTCGGCTCCCTGCTGCGGCTTCCGTACACCTTCGCGGTCCCGAAGTTCGGCGGGCGCAACTGGACGATCGTCTCGGCCCTGATGCTGCTGATCCCGACCAGCCTGTTCGTCGTCTTCGTCCAGCGGCCGGAGACGCCGTTCTGGGTCTTCGTGGTGATCGCCGCGACTGCCGGTGTCGGTGGCGGCAACTTCGCCTCGTCGATGGCGAGCATCAACTTCTTCTACCCGACCGCGAAGAAGGGCGCTGCCCTGGGTCTGAACGCGGCTGGTGGTAACGCCGGCGTCGCCGTGATCCAGTTCTTCCTCCCGATCATCGTCGGCGGTGCCGGTGCGTTCGGTATGGTCAAGGCCAGCCAGAGCGGGATCGTGCTCGAGCGGGCCGGTTACCTGTACGCGGCACTCGCCCTGCTGGCGGCCGCCTGCGCCTACAAGTTCATGGACAACCTGTCGGGTGCCTACTCCAGGCCCCGCGAGCAGCTCGCGGTGGTCAAGTACAAGCACACCTGGGTGATGGCGTTCCTCTACATCGGGACCTTCGGTTCGTTCATCGGCTACTCGGCCGCGATGCCGCTGCTGATCAAGATCAACTTCTTCCGCTCGCCGGTGCCCAGCGCGTCGATCGGCATCAACTTCGTCTACTACGCCTTCCTCGGCGCGCTGGTGGGCTCGATCTCCCGTCCGTTCGGCGGCTGGCTGGCGGACAAGTACGGCGGAGCCCGGGTCACCCTGGGTGCGTTCATCGCGATGATCGCCGGCACCCTGGGGGTGCTGTACACCCTCACGCTGCTCGACAAGGTTCCGGTCGCGCCGCCCGAGAAGCTCGCCGCATGGGCCAAGGACCCGACCTCCTTCCCCGGCTTCACCCCGGCTGTCGTGGACGCGGTCAACCACAACTCCGACATCTTCCCGTTCTTCCTGATGGCCTTCCTCTTCGTCTTCGCGGCGACCGGGATCGGCAACGGGTCGGCGTACCGGATGATCCCGGCGATCTGGAAGACCTACGCCAGCACCGCCGGCCCGGAGGGCACCCAGCAGCGGGCCGACGCCGAGGCCAGGTCGACCAAGGAGGCCTCCGCCGTCCTCGGGATCGTCGGTGCCATCGGCGCCCTGGGCGGCTTCCTGATCCCGATCACGTTCGGGTCGCCGTGGGTCGGTGACCCGGTCGAGGCCTGCAAGATGGCCTTCGGGGTGTTCGCCGGGTTCTACGTGGTCTGCGTCGCCGTGACCTGGGTGTTCTACCTCAAGCCGTCGTCGCAGATGGCCAAGGCCCGGGTCTGAGAGTGACCTTGGAACCGGTGCAGACCCACTGCCCGTACTGCGCGCTGCAGTGCGCGATGACGCTGACCCCCTCCGCCGACCAGGTGGAGGGGGGCAGCGCCGTCGAGGTCGCGCCCCGGCCCGTGCCGTCGGTCCAGGGTGGCGCGACCAGCGCGGGCGGCCTGTGCCACAAGGGCTGGACCAGTGCGGCGGTCCTGCGGGTGCCCGACAGGATCACCGAGCCGCTGGTCCGCTCGGCGTCCGGTGTGCTGGAACCGAGCTCCTGGGAGGACGCGCTGGCCTTCATCGCGACCCGGGTCGCAGCGCTGCAGGGCGCCCACGGGAACGACAGCATCGGGGTCTTCGGCGGCGGTGGGCTGACCAACGAGAAGGCGTACCAGCTGGGCAAGTTCACCCGTACCGTGCTCCGGTCCAAGCACATCGACTACAACGGCCGGTTCTGCATGAGCTCGGCGGCAGCGGCCGGCAACCGGGCGTTCGGCATCGACCGGGGGATGCCGTTCCGGGTGACCGACCTCGGCTCGGCCGACGCGATCCTGCTGCTGGGCAGCAACGTCGCCGACACGATGCCACCGTTCGTGCAGCACCTCGCCGGGGTCCGCTCCCGCGGCGGGCTGATCGTCGTCGACCCGCGCCGCACGGCCACCGCAGCCCTCACCGACGGTGACGGCCAGTCGCCCGGCGGCCTGCACCTCCAGGCCCTCCCGGGGACCGACCAGACGCTGCTGCTCGGTCTGCTGCACCTCGTCGTCGCCGAGGGCCTGGCCGACGAGCAGTACCTGGCTGCCCGGGTGAACGGCTGGGACGACGTCCGCCGGTCGGTCGCGTTGTGGTGGCCCGAGCGGGTCGCCGCGACCACCGGGGTCGCCGAGTCCTCGCTGCGCAGGGCCGTCCAGATCCTCGCCGCTGCGTCCCCGGCCCGCGGAGGCAACGGCGCGATGATCCTGTCGGGCCGCGGCGCCGAGCAGCACACCGACGGCACCGACACCGTCACCGCAGCGATCAACCTGTCGCTGGCCCTCGGCCTGCCGGGTCGTCCGGCCAGCGGCTACGGCTGCCTGACCGGACAGGGCAACGGCCAGGGCGGTCGCGAGCACGGCCAGAAGGCCGACCAGCTGCCGGGCTACCGGATGATCGACGACCCGTCGGCCCGTGCCCACGTCGCGGCCGTCTGGGGGGTCGACCCGGACTCCTTGCCGGGCAAGGGCGTCCCGGCCGTCGAGCTCCTCGGCAAGCTCGGGGGAGAGGTCAAGGCGCTCTTCGTCCACGGCGCGAACGTGGTGGTCAGCGCCCCCGATGCTCTCGCCGTACGCCGCCGGCTGGAGTCCCTGGACCTGCTGGTGGTCTGCGACTTCGTCCCCAGCGAGACCGCCCAGCTCGCCGACGTCGTCCTCCCGGTCACCCAGTGGGCCGAGGAGGAGGGCACCATGACCAACCTCGAGGGCCGGGTCCTGCGGCGCCGCAAGGCGCTGGACGCCCCTGGCCAGGCGCGCAGCGAGCTCGACATCCTCGCCGGGCTGGCCCGGGCCCTCGGCTCCGAGGTGCACTTCGACACCGAGCCCGCCCTGGTCTTCGACGAGCTCGCCCGGGCCAGCGCCGGTGGCAAGGCCGACTACTCCGGCCTGTCGCACGCGCTGCTGGACGCCGAGGAGCAGGGCGCCGGCTCCGGCGGTCACTACTGGCCAGCGCCGGTCGGCTCGACCGGAACCCCGCGCCTGTTCGCCCGCCGGTTCGCGCACCCCGACGGCCGCGCCCGGATGGTCGCGGTCTCGCCGGGGGCTCCGGCCGACGACCTGCGTCGGGAGGCCCCGGTCTACCTGGTCACCGGACGGGTCCTGGCCCAGTACCAGTCGGGGGCCCAGACGCGCCGGGTCGACGCCCTGAACGCCGTCGCGCCGGCGGCGTTCGTCGAGCTGCACCCGCACCTGGCCAAGCTCCACCAGATCGACGACGGCGACGACGTCGCGGTGACCTCGGTCCGGGGGACCGCGATCGCGCGGGCCCGGATCACCACCACGATCCGGACCGACACCGTCTTCATGCCCTTCCACTGGGCCGGCGACGGGATGGCGAACGCCGTCACCAACGACGCCGTCGACCCGATCTCCGGGATGCCCGAGTTCAAGGTGTGCGCGGTCTCGATCGCCCGCGCGGACCTGTTCGTCCCGCCCCAGCCCGAGGAGGTACTCGCATGACTGCCCAGAGCTCCGCGCCGGAGAAGATCGTCGTGGTCGGCGCCGGCATGGTCGGCCACCGGTTCGTCGACGAGCTGGTCCGCAACGACCGCAGCGGCCGGTTCGCGATCGAGCTGGTCGGTGCCGAGGAGTACGAGCCCTACAACCGGATCCTGCTGTCGGAGGTCCTGGCCGGACGAGCCGATCTCCGTGCCCTGGGACTCCCGCTGCCGGACGCGGACCGGGTGCTCTTCCGGCGCGGGGTCGCCGTCGACGAGATCGATACCGACGCGCGCGAGCTGCTGCTCTCCGACGGCACCCGGTCGACGTACGACCGGTTGGTGCTGGCGACCGGCGCACGAGCGTTCGTGCCACCGCTGCCCGGCCTGGCCGGTCCTGCTGGGGCCCCCAAGCACGTGCACGTGCTGCGCACCCTGGACGACACCCGCAACATCGCCGCCCGCGCGATGAACGCCAAGCACGCGGTCGTCCTGGGCGGCGGGCTGCTGGGTCTCGAGGCGGCCTGCGGTCTGCGCCGGCGCGGGGTCCCGGTCACGGTCGTGGACCTCGACGACCACCTGATGGCGACCCAGCTGGACCGCGGTCCGTCGCGGATGCTCGCCGCCCAGCTGCGGTCGCTGGGGATCGACGTGATCACCAGCACCAGCGTGGCCGAGGTGATCAGCGCCTACGACGAGATCGTCGCGGTCCGGCTGACCGACGACCGGCTCCTGGCTGCGGACCTGATGCTGGTCTCCTGCGGCATCCGGGCCGAGAGCGGCCTGGCCGCCCGGGCCGGGATCGCCGTCGAGCGCGGCATCGTCGTCGACGAGGAGCTGCGGACGTCGGACCCGTGGGTGCACGCGATCGGCGACTGCGCCCAGCCGCCGACCGGGATGACCGGGCTGCTGGCGCCCGGCTGGAACCAGGCCGACGATCTGGTCGCGCTGATGCTCGGTCGCGAGGACCTCGACCCCGACGCGGTCGGGGACGACCGTCCCGACCCGGTCAAGCTCAAGGCCGTCGGCGTCGACCTGGTCACGATGGGGGTGCGTCCCTCGCAGGCGCTGGACGACGACCGGGTGCTGACCGTCAGCGACGGTGGCGGCAACCGGCACGTCGACCTGGTCCTGCGCGACGGGGAGCTGGTCGGGGTCACCTGCCTGGGCTTCCCCGACGTCTCGGCGGCGCTGACGCTGGCCTACGACCGGCGGACGCCGCTGCCCGCCGACCCGCTGGCACTGCTGGTCCCGGCCGGCGCCCAGGGAGGTGTGGCCGCGACGGTCTCACCGATGCGGATGCCCGGCTCCACGACGGTCTGCCGCTGCAGCGCCGTGACCAAGAAGCAGATCGTGAGCGCCTGGGAGCAGGGTGCCACCACGCCCGACGCGATCGCCGGGGCCACCCGGGCGACCACCGGCTGCGGCGGGTGCAAGGAGGTCGTCTGCGGCCTCGTCGACTGGCTCAACGCCAGTGATCCGGCAGCGCCCGCACCATCTGTTGACACGCCCGTAACACCGCGAAACACGCCCGTTGAATCGACTACCTAAGGTGCCTGACATGTCCAGTACTCACCCCGAACTGGCCAATCTGTCCGACGGCTCGCGCACTCCGAGGAGGTTGCGCGTGATCGGCGGCGGCATGGTCGCCCACCGCCTCGTCGAGGCGCTGCGCGATCGCGACCCCGAAGGCCGCTGGTCGGTCGACCTCTACTGCGAGGAACCGCACCCGCCGTACGACCGGGTGGCGCTGACGTCCTACTTCTCCGGCAGGTCCCCCGCGGACCTGGTGATGGGCGAGGTGGACCTGGCCGCGGACCCGCTGGTCTCGGTCCACCTGGGCACCGCGGTCACCGGGATCGACACGGCCGCCCGCACCATCGAGGTCGCGGGCGAGGAGGTCGGTTACGACGCCCTGGTGCTCGCGACCGGGTCGTCGGCCTTCGTGCCGCCGGTCACCGGTTCCGATCTGCCGGGCGCGTTCGTCTACCGCACGATCGAGGACGTCCAGACGCTCGAGGCCTGGGTGGAGAAAGTTGCCGCCGCCGGTGCCACGGTCAGGGGCGTCGTGGTCGGGGGTGGGCTGCTCGGGCTCGAGGCCGCCGGGGCGCTGCACGGCCTCGGCGTGCAGACCAAGGTCGTCGAGTTCGCCGACCGGTTGATGCCGCTCCAGGTCGACGAGGGTGGCGGCGCAGCGCTGCGCCGGATCGTCGAAGGGATGGGGGTCGAGGTCCTGACCGCGACCGCAAGTGCTGCGCTGCACGCCGGCGACAGCGGTGCGGTCGCGGCGATGGAGTTCGGCGACGGCACCGTGGTCGACACGGACGTCGTCGTCTTCGCCACCGGTGTCCGCCCTCGTGACGAGCTCGCCCGGAGCTCGGGCCTGGTGATCGGCGAGCGCGGCGGCGTCGTCGTCGACGACAGCTGCGTGACGGTGGCCGACGACGTGTACGCCATCGGAGAGGTGGCCTGCATCCAGGGCCGCACCTGGGGCCTGGTCGGCCCCGGCTACACGATGGCCGAGGTCGTCGTCGACCGCCTCCTGGGAGGCGAGGCCACCTTCCCCGGCGCCGACATGAGCACCAAGCTGAAGCTCCTCGGCGTCGACGTCGCCTCCTTCGGCGACGCCTTCGCCGAGGCGCCGGGCAGTCTCGAGGTCGTCTACGCGGACCCGGTCGCCGGTGTCTACAAGAAGCTCGTGATGTCCGACGACGCCAAGACCCTCCTCGGAGGGGTGCTGGTCGGCGACGCCAGTGCGTACGCCTCGTTGCGCCCGATGCTGGGGGCCGAGCTGGGGTCGGACCCGAACGCGTGGCTGCTGCCCGAGGGGACGGGGGCCCCGGTGACCGGAGACCTGCCGGACGCGGCGAACGTCTGCTCCTGCAACAACGTCACCGCGGGGACGATCCGGTCGTCGGTCTGCGAGGGTGGTTGCACCGACCTCGCCGGCGTGAAGGCCTGCACCAAGGCCGGCACCAGCTGCGGATCCTGCCTGCCGCTGGTCAAGAAGCTGATGACCGCCGAGCTGGAGAAGTCCGGCATCACGGTCAGCAACGCGCTCTGCGAGCACTTCGAGTTCAGCCGGGCCCAGCTCTTCGACATCATCTCGGTCACCGGGATGCGGACCTTCAGCGAGATCATCTCGTCGCACGGCACCGGTCGCGGCTGCGACATCTGCCGCCCGGTGGTCGCCTCGATCCTGTCCTCGCTGGGGACCGGGCACGTCATGGACGCCGATCTCGCCCGGCTCCAGGACACCAACGACCACGTGATGGCCAACCTGCAGAAGGACGGCACCTACTCGGTCGTGCCGCGGGTCCCCGCGGGGGAGATCACCCCGGAAGGGCTGATCGCGATCGGTCAGGTCGCCCAGGACTTCGGGCTCTACACCAAGATCACCGGCGGTCAGCGGATCGACCTGTTCGGTGCCCGGATCGAGCAGCTGCCGCCGATCTGGAAGCGTCTGGTCGAGGCCGGCTTCGAGTCCGGCCATGCCTACGGGAAGTCGCTGCGGACGGTGAAGTCCTGCGTGGGTTCGACCTGGTGCCGCTACGGCGTCCAGGACTCGGTGGGCCTCGCCGTCGAGTTGGAGCTGCGCTACCGGGGACTGCGGTCGCCGCACAAGATCAAGCTCGGTGTCTCCGGTTGCGCCCGGGAGTGCGCCGAGGCCCGTGGCAAGGACGTCGGGGTGATCGCGACCGACAACGGCTGGAACCTCTACGTCGGCGGCAACGGGGGGTTCACCCCGCGGCACGCCCAGCTCTTCGCCGAGGACCTGGACACGCCAGCGCTGGTCCGGACCATCGACCGCTTCCTGATGTACTACGTCCGCACCGCCGACCGGCTACAACGCACCGCCCCGTGGGTCGAGGCGCACGAGGGTGGCATGGACGCCATCCGCGAGGTCGTGATGGAGGACTCGTTGGGGATCTGCGCCAGCCTGGACGCTGCCATGGACGCGCACGTGGACAGCTACCGCGACGAGTGGGCGGCGACGCTCGCCGACCCTGACAAGCTCTCCCAGTTCGTGTCGTTCATCAATGCCCCGGAGGCCGGCGACCCCGACCTGGCCTATGTCGAGGAACGTGGACAGCGCAGGCCCGCGACGGCCGCCGAGAAGGTCGGCACCGTTGGATCGACGTTGATCGCCGGTGCGAAGCTGGAGGTCCGGGCATGAACGCCGTGGCCGAACGGAAGTCCGAGTGGGTGTCGGTGTGCACCAAGGGCCAGCTGATCCCCGAGCGCGGGGTCGCGGTCCTGGTCCGGGACCAGCAGGTGGCGTTGTTCCGGGTGACCGGGACGGACGTCGAGACCGGGCTCCCGGCCGACTTCGTCTACGCCGTCGGGCACCGGGACCCGTTCGCCGACGCCAACGTGATCGCCCGCGGCATCGTCGGTTCGGTCGGGCGTGACGGCCAGCAGCGCGACACCGTGGCATCGCCGATGTACAAGCACGTCTTCGACCTCGCCACCGGTGAGTGCTACACCGACCCGTCCGCCCGACTCCCGGTCTACCGGACCTGGATCGCCGGCGGTGTCGTCTACGTCCATCCCGTCCCGGTCTCCACTGCCTTGGTCCCTTAGGAACTGCCCATGACCGAACTCACCCCGGTCCTCGCGGGCACCAAGATCCTGGTGACCGCACAGCGACGTTCCGACGAGCTCGCTGCTGCGCTGTCGCGCCGTGGCGCGGAGGTGACGGTGGCGCCCGCGCTCGGGGTCGTCCCCGACATCGACGTGGACGAGCTGCTGCGTCGTACCCGGGAGATCCTGGCGAACCCGGTGGACGTGGTGGTGGTGACCACCGGGATCGGCTTCCGCGGGTGGATGGACACCGCCGAGGAGGCCGGTCTCCACGACGAGCTGGTCGGGAACCTCGAGCAGTCCCGGCTGGTCGCCCGCGGGCCGAAGGCACGCGGTGCCCTGCAGGCAGCAGGACTGAAGGCGGACTGGGTGGCCGAGTCGGAGACGTCGGCGGAGATCGTGGAGTTCCTGCTCGCGGAGGGGGTCCGCGGTCTGCGGATCGCGATCCAGCACCACGGCGCCGGGGACCCGCACCTGGAGTCGGTGCTGTCCGGCGCCGGAGCGCAGATCGTCCCCCTGGAGGTCTACCGCTGGGGCCCGCCGAGCGATCCGGCCGCTGTCAGCGAGACCGCCCTGCAGGTAGCCGCGGCCGCGTACGACGCCGTCATGTTCACCTCGGCCCCGGCGGCGATCGCCTGGCTCGCGGAGCTCGACCAGCAGGGGATCACCGACGTCGTCCGCAGCCTGGTGGTGCAGGGCCGGTTGCTGATCGCGGCGGTCGGCCCCGTCACGGCCGACCCGCTGCTCAACGCCGGGCTGCGCCCGGTGTACCCGGACCGTTCCCGGATGGGGGCCCTGGTGCGGCTGGTGATCATGACGCTGGGCGACGAGGCCCACAGTGTCGTGACGCCGTCCGGGGTGCTGCACGTCCGGGCGAGTGCGGCGACCCTCGACCACAGCCTGCTGCCGTTGTCACCGAACGGACTGGCGATTCTCCGTCAGCTGGCACTGCACCCGGGCGAGGTGGTCAGTCGTGACCGGCTGCTGGACGCGCTGCCGGGTGACTCCGCCGATCCGCACACCGCCGAGGTCGCGGTGGCCCGGCTCCGTGAGGCCCTCGGCCCCTACCCCTTGGTGAAGACCGTGATCAAGCGGGGCTACGTGCTCCAGACCCTCTAGGGCCCAGCACCTCAACCGGCGCCGGCGCCGGCGCCGGCCAGGGCAGCAACCACGGCCCGGACCGCGGGGGAGCGGTCCTGGCTACGGCGCCAGATCACGATGGTCTCGCGGGCCGGGACCGGGTCGGTGACCCGTACGGCGCGGGTGTCGTCGGGCAGCGGTCCCCGGCCGAGCCGCGGGATCAACGCGATCCCGAGGTTCGCTGCCACCAGTGCCTGGTGGGAGGCGAACTCCATGGAGACGTGCTCGATCCGGGGCAGCCGGCCGGTGCCGGCGAACATCCGGTGCAGCCACTGGCGGCAGATCGTCCCGTCCGGGGTGGCGATCCACGGTTCGTCGACCAGGTCCGCGACGGTGACCTGGGAACGCCCCGCCAGCCGGTGGGTGGCATGCAGGATCACCTCGGCCTCGTCGTGGTGGACCACGCGCCGTTCGAGGTGATCGGGGATCTCCAGGACGACGTCACCCCAGCGGTGCACCAGCGCGACGTCGCTCTGCCCGGTGGAGACCCGCTCGACCGCGTCCCACGGCTCGAGCTCGGTCAGCCTGACCTGGAGGCCCGGGTGGGCGACCGTCAGCTCGGCGACCACCGGACCGATCAGCCCGCGCATCGACGTGGAGAAGCCGACCAGCTCGAGCTGGCCGACGACGTCGCCGGCGTGGGCCTGCAGGTCGCTCTCCAGGCGTTCGAGCTGCTCCGCGATCCGGGAGCCCTCGGCGACCAGGATCCGGCCCGGGCCGCTCAGGATCACACCACGGCCGACCCGCTCGAGGAGCGCGACGCCGGACTGACGTTCCAGCCGCTTGATCTGCTGGGAGACGGCCGACGGGGTGAAGCCGAGCTCGTCGGCCGCAGCGACCACCGAGCCGAACTGGTCGACGGCTTCCAGGGAACGCAGGGCGGTCAGATCAATCATGAAGTCAGATTACATGGATTACTGAAGATGCCATCGCTGGTGCTTCATCAATCTGGGGCCCAGACTGACTCCATGAGCGCACGTCACAGCCTCCTCGCGGTCCTGGTCGCGACCATCTGGGGCTTCAACTTCGTGGTGATCGAGTGGGGCCTGGACGACGGCGTGCCGCCCCTGCTCTTCGTCGCGCTCCGGTTCGTCGCTGTGGTGCTTCCGGCGGCGTTCTTCGTCCCGCGTCCGCAGGCGCCCGCCAGGACCGTCGTCGCCGTGGGTC
Source organism: Propionibacteriales bacterium (assembly GCA_026392455.1). Taxonomy (GTDB): domain Bacteria; phylum Actinomycetota; class Actinomycetes; order Propionibacteriales; family Nocardioidaceae; genus Marmoricola. The sequence continues at coordinate 62,458 of JAPLCB010000010.1, forward strand.
TGTTCATGTCCCTGGGACAGTTCGGCTTCCTCTACACCGCGATGGACGCCGGGATGCCTCCCGGGCTGGCCGCGCTGGTGCTGCAGGCGCAAGTGCTCTTCACCGTCGTCATCGCCGCGCTCTGGTTGGGGGAGCGGCCGACCGCTGGACAGCTGGCCGGGGTCGGGCTCGGGGCTGCCGGTCTGGTCGTCGTGGGTGTCGGTCGGGGCGGTCACATCCCGCTCGCGGCACTACTGCTGTGCCTGGCCGGTGCCCTGAGCTGGGGCGTCGGGAACGTCGTCGCCCGGAGGGCAGGGGTCCGGTCCGGCTTGTCCATGGCTGTCTGGTCCTCGTTGGTGGTGCCGGTTCCGCTCGTGGTCCTGAGCTGCCTGCTCGACGGCCCGGGCGTGGTCGCCGACGCGACCCTGCACCTGGGCTGGCACGCGATCGTCTCCACGCTCTACACCGCCGGGCTCGCCTCGCTGGTCGGCTACTCGATCTTCAACGGCCTGCTGGCGCGGTACCCGGCGTCCTCGGTGGTGCCGTTCATCCTGATCGCGCCCCCGGTGGCGATGATCAGCGCTTGGGCCTTGCTGGGCCAGGTGCCGAACATCGCGGAGCTGGCCGGTGGACTGGTGGTCCTGACCGGTGTCCTGGTGGCCCTGCGGCCGTCCCGAGCGGGCGGTCCGGCGGTACCAGACACCCGGCCCGACCGTTTTCCGCAGCATTCGGCGGTCGGGCCTCGGATCTGACCGGTTCGCACCAACTTCACTGACGTCGTTCGCACGCTGTTCACCGGAATACGAGTTTCGCGACACCCGGCCTCGCGACGGTACTCCCGTCAGCAGGCTGGATCTGCGACACGGGATTCTCGGCCCGTCCAGTACGAATGATCTTTCAGGGCAGGTTCGGTTTGACGTCCGTGGCTCAGGTTCCCGGTGGGGGCGCGCTCAGCGACCCCCGCTCCAAGCGCTCCCTGAGGAGCCGCCCGACCGGTGCGGACCTCGTGTTCCGCAACCTCACCTCGGCGACCGCGATCACCGTGCTGGTCATCATGCTGCTCGTCGGCGGGTTCCTGGCGTTCCGGGCCTCCGAGGCGCTGATCGACGCGAAGCTGAACTTCCTCACCGAGACCCAGTGGGAGCCGGACTCCCACAAGTTCGGGGTCCTGGGCATCCTGGTCGGCACCGTTCTGATCGGGCTGGTGGCGATCAGCTTCGCCGTTCCGCTGGCGACCGGGACCGCGCTGTACATCAGTGAGTACGCCCCGCCGCGCCTCAAGAGCACCCTGATCAGCCTGGTCGACCTGATGGCTGCGGTGCCCAGCGTCGTCTACGGGCTGTGGGGCTTCTTCCTGCTGCAGAACAAGGTCGTGCCGCTGGCCCAGTGGATCTCCGAGCACTTCGGCTGGCTGCCCCTGCTCGGCATCGACAGCGACGGGTACGAGAAGGGCAGCGCCCTGACCCAGAACACCGTCTTCACCTCCTCGACCTTCATCGCCGGCATGGTCGTCGGCTTCATGGTCACCCCGATCATGTGCGCGATCATGCGCGAGGCCTTCTCGCAGGCGCCGATCGGCGAGCGTGAAGGCGCGTACGCACTGGGCAGCACCCAGTGGGGCATGATCCGCAGCGTCGTACTGCCCTTCGGCAAGGGCGGCATGATCGGTGGTTCGATGCTCGGCCTGGGTCGCGCCCTCGGCGAGACCATCGCGGTCTACATGATCCTCTCGGTGGTGCCGGCGCTGCAGCCGAACATCTTCCAGAACGGCGGCAGCTCGGTCTCCTCGCTGATCGCACTGCGGTACGGCGAGGCGCAGCAGTTCTCGCTCTCCGCCCTGTTCGCCGCTGGCCTCGCGCTCTTCCTGATGACGCTGGCCATCAACTTCGCGGCGTCGACGATCGTCGCCCGCAGCCGATCGGGGGCCGAGAGCGGATGACGATGACCGAAGAACCCACGACCGCGCCGAGGACCTTCCTCCCGGTCCCGGCCGACCAGCGGCCGGGGACACCGGTCCCGCGTCCGGTTGCGAAGGTGAAGCGGACCGACGTGTTCTCGCTCCTCGGCGCCTTCGTCGCTGCGGTCACCACCACGGCCCTGCTGGTCTCGGTGATGCCGATCACCGGCCCGATCGCCTCGGTCGCGATCGGGTACGCGCTCTTCCTCGGCTTCTACGCGGTCCTGGTCTCGCTGGACGACGACGGGCAGGTCGTCCAGGCCCGGGTGGCCGCCGCGGTGATCCACACCCTCAGCTTCATCCTGCTCTCGGTGCTGGTCCTGGTGGTCAGCTACACGCTGTACCGCGGGTTCCCGGCGATGACGCACTGGAACTTCTACTCCGAGGACATGCAGAAGGCGGGTCCGCTGGACCCGCTGACGCTCGGCGGCATCAAGCACGCGATCATCGGCACGCTGGAGCAGATCACGATCGCGCTGCTGATCACGGTGCCGCTGGGCGTCCTCTGCGCGGTCTACCTCAACGAGTTCCCCGGTCGCTTCGCCCGGTTCACCCGGACGATCGTCGAGGCGATGACGGCCCTGCCGAGCATCGTGGCCGGCCTGTTCATCTACGCGGTCTGGATCCTCGGCGTGAAGGTCACCGTCGCCGGCCTCGACCTGCAGCTGATCCCCAAGCACGAGAAGAGCGGCTTTGCCGCAGCCCTGGCGATCAGCGTGATGATGCTGCCGATCATCATCCGCGCCTCGGACGTGGTGCTCCGGTTGGTTCCCGGGCACCTGAAGGAAGCCTCCTACGCGCTGGGAACCAGCCACTGGCGAACCATCTGGCACGTCGTGCTGCCGACCACCCGGTCCGGTCTCACCACGGCCGTCATCCTCGGCGCTGCCCGTGGCATCGGCGAGACCTCGCCGGTGCTGCTCACCGCCGGCTTCAACAACGCGTTCAACGCCGATCCCTCGAAGGGCCCCCAAGTGTCACTCCCGTTGCAGGCATTCATGGCCGTCAAGTCCCCCCAGGACACGATGATCACTCGTGGCTTCGGGGCTGCGGCCTTCCTGATGATCCTGGTGCTGGTGATGTTCGTGATCGCCCGTGCTCTCGGTGGCCGCGGGCCCGGTCAGCTGACCGGACGTCAGCGCCGGCGGATCCTGGGAGCGTCGCACCGCGACGTGAAGCGTTTCGCGATGCGGGCCGGGGTCGTCGTCGGGGCGATCGGCCTGCTCGGTGCGGTGCTGGTGCACCCGACCTCCAAGGCGTACGCCGCGGACAGCTACGTCCCGATCTCCGGGTCCGGCTCGACCTGGTCGCAGAACGCGCTCGACCAGTGGCGCCGCAACGTCAACCAGTACGGCCTGCAGATCAACTACCAGGGCACCGGTTCCTCCGACGGTCGTAACCAGTTCCGCAACGGGACCGTCGACTTCGCGGTCTCCGAGATCCCGTACGGGCTGACCGACGGCGGTGTGAAGGACGTTCCGCCGACGCGGAAGTACGCCTACATGCCGATCGTCGCCGGTGGTACGTCGTTCATGTACAACCTGAAGATCGGCGGCAAGCGGGTCACGAACCTGCGGTTGTCCGGCGAGAACATCGCCCGGATCTTCACCGGCCAGGCGAAGACCTGGAACGACGCCGGGATCAGGAAGGACAACCCCGGCCTGTCGCTGCCGGCGCGCCGGATCGTCCCGGTGGTCCGCTCGGACGGTTCCGGAACGACGGCCCAGCTCACCACCTGGCTGAGCAAGCGGTACGCCTCGTTCTGGGACCCGTACTGCAAGAAGGCCGGCCGGAGCACCCCCTGCGGGATCACCTCCAACTACCCGGTCGTCAGCGGCAGCGGCTTCACCGCGCAGTCCGGTTCGCTCGGTGTCTCTGGCTACGTCTCCCAGGAGGCGAACGACGGCACCATCACCTACGTCGAGTACTCCTACGCCCTCAACACCCGCTTCCCCGTCGTCAAGATGCTCAACAAGAAGGGCTACTACGTCGAGCCGACCGCGCAGAACGTGGCGGTGGGCCTGCTCGGGGCCAAGATCAACGACACCCCGAGCTCGCCGAGCTACCTGACCCAGGTCCTCGACGGCGTGTACGACAACCCGGACGCCCGCGCCTACCCGCTGTCCAGCTACAGCTACATGATCGTGCCGACCGAGCTGTCCGGCTCGTTCAACGGCTCCAAGGGCAAGTCCCTGGGCGGGTTCGCGAACTACTTCCTCTGCGAGGGTCAGCAGCAGGCCGAGGAGCTGGGCTACTCACCGTTGCCGATCAACCTGGTCCAGGCCGGGCTCAAGCAGGTCAAGCGGATCCCGGGAGTCACCGCCGGAACCGTCGACATCGCCAAGTGCAACAACCCGACCTTCTCCGCGAGCGGCAAGAACCTGCTCGCCGCCTCGGCCCCGCAGCCGCCCGCGTGCGACAAGGCCGGCCCGACGCAGTGCGCGACCGGAACGGGTGGCAACAAGGCCCCGACCGCGACCGCCGGCGGCGGCACCGGGACGACCGGCGGCACCGGGACGACCGGCGGCACCACCAGCGGCCCAGCCGGCGCACCCGGTACCGGCACCGTCGTGGACCCCGACACCGGTCAGGTCATCTCTGCCGGGGGTGAGGTCGGCGGGATCACCCCGGTCGTCTCCGAGAGCGTGAACCTCCAGCGTGGTTACTCCCAAGGCATGTCCACGCTCCTGATGGTGCTGGCGGGCCTGTTCGTGGTCGGCGCCGTGCTGGCCCCGCCGTTGGTCGCCCAGGCACTGCGTGCCCGGAGCCAGCGATGAGGAGGCTCACCCTGGCCGTTGCCGCCGCGGCGCTGCTGGTGCCGGCGGTCCTGCTCGGCTCGTCTGCCGCACCGGCCGTCGGGGCCGACTCCGACGAGGCCGGAACCGCGGTCACGGTGCAGGGCACCGGTCGGTTCTCGAACCTCAAGGTCACGGTCAGCAAGACCGATCACCTGGTCAACGAGGTCGTGCACATCACCTGGTCCGGGCTGAAGGGCGGCTCGGGCGACAACTTCCCGGCGAACTACCTGCAGATCATGCAGTGCTGGGGCGACGAGGCTGCTCCGGTCCGGGAGAAGTGCCAGTTCGGTGGCCTGGTCGACATCCGGTACGGCGGGTTCAACGCCGCCAACCGGCAGGTCAACGGCCAGGTCGTCGACCCCCTGGAGACGATCACGAAGGCTCCCGGCCAGCCGAACGCCTACGTCCCGTTCCAGTCGGTGACCGGGGTCACCGAGCCAAACACCCCCAGCCAGTTCTTCGGCGGCTACACCACCAACGAGCAGCCGTTCGGCCGCACCGCCTCCGACGGCACCGGTCAGGACTACTTCGAGGTCCAGACCGGTCGCGAGGCGCCCGGACTCGGGTGCGGTTCCCGGCTGCCCAGCGGGGCCGCTCGCGACTGCTGGCTGGCGATCGTGCCGCGCGACAACGTCGAGGTCGACGGCAACCCGTCCTCGACCGGCACCCTGAACTCGTCGCCGCTGTCCCAGACCAACTGGAACGACAAGCTCGCGGTGCGGCTGCACTTCGACCCGGTCGGCATCACCTGCCCGATCGGCACGGCGGAGAAGCGGCTGCTCGGCCAGGAAGAGGTCTCCGAGGCGATCGTCCGGTGGCAGCCCAAGCTCTGTGGTGAGACCGGGTCGATCTTCGGCTTCTCGCAGGTCTCCGGCGACCTGGCGCGCAACAAGGTGCTCGACGACGACCCGTGGCTCAATTTCGTCAGTCGCCCGCTCGATCCCGCCACGGTTCCCGAGGGGCGTCCGGTCACCTACGCCCCGGTGACGATCAGCGCGCTGGGGATCGCCTTCAACCTGGACATCATCCCGTCGTTCGGTGCGCCGGCCGACGTCCAGGCCAAGCGCGGCCAGCGCGTCGAGTCGATGAAGCTGAGCCCCCGCCTGGTGGCCAAGCTCCTCACCCAGTCCTACCTGGCCGGCTCCTACAGCCCCGGGATGCCGCCGGGCAACGCGATCGACATGCTCCGGGACCCCGAGTTCAAGGAGCTGAACCCGCAGCTGGCCAAGATCAAGACCGAGACCCCGTTGGTCTCGCTGCTGCAGCCGCTCGGCCTGGCTGACGGGCACGCAGAGCTGTGGGGTTACATCAACTCCGACACCGACGCGGTCGACTTCATCAAGGGCAAGGCCGACCCGTGGGGGATGAAGATCAACCCCCGGTACAAGAACCTGTCGCTGGACCGTTCGGACTTCCCCCGCAGCGACCTGGGCCAGCTCAACCTCGGCGACAACGGCGCTGGCGGGACGATCGAGGTCCAGGAGCTCGACGCCCGCCCCTTCGCCGCCGACATGCACGAGGTGGCCCGGAGCGCGGTCAAGGGCGACACCCTGTCGCGGACCCAGTACGACCGGCTCGCGAACCCGCCGGTCTTCAAGAAGGACCCGCCGCAGGTCGGTGGCCAGCGGTCGATCCTCGGCATCACCGACCTGCCGACGGCACTGCGGTACAGCCTGCCGATGGTGTCGCTGAAGAACGCCGCCGGCAAGTACGTCGCGCCGACCTCGGCCTCGATCCGAGCGGGCCTGGCCCAGATGAAGAAGTCCGAGGTCGACGGGGTGCTGCTGAGCAACCCGGACGCCACCGACCCCGAGGCCTACCCGATCCCGGTGATCACCTACGCGGTGACCTCGCCGCAGCAGCTCCCGGCCGACGACGCCAAGGCGTACTCGGCGTTCCTGAAGTACGCCGCTGTCAAGGGCCAGGTCCCCGGGATCGAGCAGGGCAAGCTGCCGGGCGGCTACGTCCCGCTGCCGGCGGCGATGGTCGAGCAGACCCTGGCTGCGGCCGGCCTCATCGCACGACGCGGTGACCGGACGAACGAGCCCGCCGCCGAGCCGTCGGCTACTCCCACCGACACGGTCGTCCCGCCTGCTTCCTCGGGCCCGGTCGCACTGCCCGGCGTGGTGCCGGTGGCCGGCAACGGCGCCCCGTCGAAGGGCCCCGTGGCCGCGCCCGTCCTCACCGGTCCGGTGGCGTCGCCGTTCACGACCCCGGACAACGCGGCCGGACCGCAGCGCTACCTGCTGCTCGCGGCCCTCGCGCTCGGCCTCGCTGCCGGTGCGTTCAAGCCGCTGACCACCTGGCTGTACGCGCGCAAGCTCGCAGCCTCCCCCCATACGACCGGACCGTCCTCGTGACCGCCCGGATCGAGCCAGGGGCGACCGCTCCTGGAAACGTCTCAAAAGGAGATAAAATGAAGGGAATCAAGCGCTTCTCCGTCGCCGCTATCGGCCTCGGAGTTGCGGGCACCCTCATCAGCGCGGGGATGGCTGTCGCCGACCCGTCGGGGTCGCCGGCCGCCAACACCCGTCCGCTCCAGGGAACTGGTTCGGACACCTCCGAAGAGGTCATGAACGGCCTGTCTGACGCCGTCACCATCGGTGGCAGCAAGGTGATCTCCTCCTACAACGCGAGCGGCGGCACCTTCACCAGCCGGCCGACCGGTTGTTCCTACGCCGCCACCGGCACCGTCGGTGCCCCGGACGGAGTGCTGCGCCCGAACGGTTCGGGTCAGGGCCGTGCTGCTCTGGTCGCCAGCGAGACCGTCGGCAACCCGCGGGAGAACTGCCTGGACTTCGCGCGTTCCTCCAGCGTCGGTGGGACCGCTGGGTCGAACCTGACCTACATCCCGTTCGCCAAGGACGCGGTGGCGTTCGCGGTGACTGCCTCGAGCAACCTGCCCAAGCAGCTCACCCTCGCGGACCTCAAGGCCATGTACGACTGCACCTACCCCGGCTTCGAGGACAACTCGGCGGCCGCCGGCTGGCAGAGCAACTTCAAGGCCCTGCTCCCGCAGTCCGGCTCCGGCTCGCGGGACTTCTTCTACAACACGATCCTGGGGTACGCGAACTCCACGCTGACCGGTGACCCCGCCACCGTGCGGGGCTGCGTCTCCGACGAGAAGGACCGTTCGGGTCGCGGCGACTACACCAACAACAACGGCATCCAGGAGCACCGGGCCAACGTGCTCGACAACAACTCGATCATCGGTGTCTCGATCGCCCAGTACATCGCGCAGGCCACCGGCACCTCGCCGACCTTCATCGGCAAGGGCGTGCTCGGCTCCATCGTGAACACCGCCGGTGACGTCCCGTCGTACCCGTTCCAGCTGAACACCACGTACGGCACCGTCGCTGGTGCGGGCGACTCCCAGAACGCCCCCGCCACCCGCGACATCTACAACGTCGTCCCGACCGCTGACCTGAACGACCCCGAGGTCGACCAGGTCTTCACCGGCAGCGACTCGTTGCTCTGCCTCCAGGCCACGCTCATCGCGAAGTACGGCTTCGGAACCCTGGGCTCCGCCTGCGGTGCCACCACCATCACCCGGAACAACTGATCTACACCTACTTAGAGGAAATGAGTCAGTCGTGAAGAAAAGGACCTTCGCGAGGGTTTCGGCCCTCGTTGCTGGTGCTGTCGTCGCCAGCACCGCCACCCTTCTGGGTGGCGGTGCGGCGAACGCTGCCACCATCGGAACCCTCACCGTTTCGCCTGCTACGAGCTCTACCGGTGACGTGTTCGGAACTCTGACGACAAGCAGCACCTGCCCTGCAGGTGCGACCAACACTATCGCGCGCCTGTTCGGCACCGGCCTCCCGGCCGGTGGGGAGAACTTGTCGGGCAACACCAGCCTGGGTGCCACCACCCCGGCCGGGTCCGGTTTCGCCATCACCGGCAGCAACACGTTCAAGGACGTGTTCCAGACGGCGGGCGTCACGGCACCGAGCGGGCAGTACACCATCAAGGTGTTCTGCCAGAACGCCCCGGGCAACATCCAGTACGGCGAGTACGTCGGGCTGATCAACTTCACCCCGACCACCACCTTCGACGGCAGCTACACCACGTCGGTCCCGGCCACGCCGACCACCACCACGGTGGCGCCGACTGGTCCGGCCACCTTCGGGAGCCCGGTCACCCTGACCGCGAACGTGTCCCCGGCTGCTGCCGGAACCGTGCAGTTCAAGGACGGTGGCGTCAACCTCGGCGCTCCCCAGACCGTGACCGCCGGTGCGGCCACGTTCACGACCTCGGCGCTGACCGCGGGTACCCACCCGATCACCGCTGAGTTCGTGTCGGCCAACACGTCGGCCTTCGACAGCAGCTCGGACCTCACGGCCGAGAACGTCGTCATCAACGCGGCCAGCACCACGGTGGCGATCACCGGTAACGGGTCGACCAGCCAGTACGGCCCGGTCACCTTCACCGCGACCGTCACCCCGGCTGCGGCGAACGGCACCGTGCAGTTCAAGATCGACGGAGCCAACGCCGGTGCGCCGGCAACCGTGAGTGGTGGCGTCGCCACCTACTCCACGGCGGCTCTCTCGGTGGCGACCCACACGGTGGACGCGACCTTCATCCCGGCGAACGGCAACTACACCACGTCGGACGCCACCCAGGTCATGCATGCTGTCACCGCCTTCGGTGGTGCCAGCACGACCGAGCAGATCAACGCGTCCGTGGACAACGGCGCGCTGACCATCTCGGTCGAGGGCGACACCATCGTCAACCTGCACGCGCCTGCGTCGTCCGGCATCCTGCCGTCCGACCCGCAGTACGCGTTCGCGCAGATCAACGCCGGCGGTGACCTGCTCCAGGCCGAGGGCAACCTCGACACCGTGGTCATCACCGACACCCGTGCCGGCGACCCCGGCTGGGCCGCCACCGGCGTGGTCTCCGACTTCACCAACCCGACCGGAGTCAACGGTGCGACCAGCGTGTCCGCCTTCAACTTCGGCTGGGCCCCGGTGATCGCGGTCTCCGCTGCCAACCAGGTCGGCATCACGGCGGGGGCAGTCGTTGCTCCCGACACGCTGCCCTCCGTCGGTGCTCCGCAGTCGAACCCGGCCCTCGGCCTGGGTGCGGCCCGGGCGTTCGCCACGACGACCGACGACAACGGAAACGGTACGGCCAAGGTCGACGCTGCACTCAAGCTCAACCTGCCGACCGACGTCGCCGCCGGCACCTTCTCGGCGACGCTCACCTTCACCGTCATCTGACGGCTGGCTGAGCTCCACCAGCAGTACCTGCAGCACCAGCACGACCAGTAAGGAAGGGGAGGTGAGGTGCCGGGAGACCGGCACCTCACCGAACCGCCCACCACCGAATGACAGGTCCTATGAAGAACAAGCTCGTAGTCACGGCGGTCGTCGCACTGACGATCGCCCTGCTCCCGTTCTCGGCAAGCCCGGCGCCTGCTCCGGATGCCGACGTCCAGAACAGGACCACGGTCGGTATCCGGACCGCGACCGACGGCGTTCCCGACAACCGCGCCCGGTACGAGTACGAGATCCTGCCCAAGAAGAGCAAGCAGGACGCGGTCGCCGTCTACAACTACTCGCTCAAGCCGGTGACGGTGCGGCTCCTCGCGCGCGACGCGACCAGCACCCCGGACGGCGAGTTCTCGACGCAGCCGAGCAGCGAGGCGCCCCAGGACGTCGGGGCCTGGATCGCCCTGTCCAAGACCGAGCTGAGGCTCAAGCCCCGGCAGGTGGCGATCGTGCCCTTCCAGGTGGGAGTCCCGTTCAACGCGACCCCGGGGGACCACACCGGGTCGATCCTGGTCTCCCTGCTCGCCAAGGAACCGAAGCCGGGCAGCTCCGACGTCGTCGTCGAGCACCGCGTCGGCCTGCGGGTCTACCTCCGCGTCCCCGGGACGCTCAAGCCTGAGCTGGCGGTCCAGGACCTGAAGGCGAGCTACACCGGTGGCTGGAAGTCCCTGGGGTTCGGCCGGTCCGAGGTCGACTACACCGTCCGCAACACCGGCAACGTCCGGCTGTCGGCGCGCCAGCAGGTCGAGATGCTCCGGTCCTTCGGGCTCTCCTCGGCCTCGCGGAACCCGGCTGAGATCAAGGAGCTGCTGCCCGGCGGCTTCGTGCAGGTCCACCAGGAATTCGGCGGCACCTGGGCCGTCGGCTCGGTGACCTCCCAGGTCACCCTCGAACCCGCCGGGTTCGACCAGTCCGTCCAGGACGTCCCGCCCGTGGTCAAGGAGACCTCCGTGTTCGTGTTCCCCTGGCTGCTCGCCGTGATCCTTGTGCTGTTTGCCCTGGCCGTCGGCCTGTGGTTCCGGCGCAAGCGCCGCGGTGCCCAGGTCCTCGCCGCTGCCGGGACTCCGCAGAGCGGGACCACCGTACCGGCCGACGCCCTGGCTGAGCCGGTTGCTGCCGGAGCCGGTCGACCGGTCGGCGGCAAGCGCAGGTTGACCCGCTCGGCACTCGCCCTCGGAGCGTCCGTGGTGCTGGTCGCACTCGTCACCGGTGGTACGCCGGCGGCGCACGCGGCCGACGCCGACCCGCCGGTCTGGAAGGCCGTCGTGGTGGCGAAGTCCGGCGGTGCCGACGACCCGATCGAGCTGCAGACGTCCGGCGGCTGCCCGCAGCCGGCCGACAGCATCCTCGGGAAGGTCTACGGCAAGGGCTTCCCGAAAGACGGCGAGAACGTCATCGGCAACACCAAGGCCGGGGTCAACCCGCTGGGTCCGTTCCCGGCGCCGCTGGTCTACAGCATGAAGGAGTTCATGTCCGAGCAGGACCGACCGGTCGCGCTCGAGGGCACCTACCGGTTCGTGGTCACCTGCCGCACGGCGAAGTTCCCGAAGTCGTACGGCGACTACGTGGCCGAGATCAGGTTCACCAGCCCCACGTCGTGGGTCGCTGCCAAGCCCGTCACGACCAAGGTCGGCCCGAACGTCCCGGTCGACGAGTTCGGCAACCCGATCCCGAGCTCCCCGGGGACGGCGGGGTCGAAGTCAGGCACCCCAGCGGCGGGAGGTCAGGCGACCCCAGGAGCTCCGTCAGCCCAGGACCCGGCCAGTGCCGCGAACGGGATTCCCGACCTGACTCCGGCCGCGGACTCCGGCAGCAGCGCGTTGGCCTACGTCCTGATCATCGGCGGCATTGCCGCCGCAGCAGTAACAGGCTTCCTCCTCTGGAGGAGAAGCAGTTGACGAACGAGACCGGCACCACCCCTCAGCAGCACCCCACGTACAGGAGACAAGACATGCTCGGAACGTCCCCCCGCCGCTTCCTCGCCGGCTTTGCCAGCGTCGTCGTGGCCACTGGCCTGCTCGGCCTCGCTGTGCCCACGGCCCACGCGGCCGAGGTTGACCTGGGTGACCTCACCGTCACGCCGACGAGCGGTCCGGCAACGGACTTCATCACGGTCAACACTCCGCAGGCCTGCCCGGCCGGCACGGTGAACTTCAAGGTCTCGCTGAACGGTCCGGGCATCACCGGCACCCAGGACAACAACCTCAACGGGGTGAGCTCCTACGCCTCGGCGACCCCGCTCCCGACCGGGACCGGCGTCACCGTCCAGGCCGCCAACACCCTCAAGGACCTCTTCCAGGCCAACGGTGTCACGGCGCCGTCGGGCCAGTACGTCATCAACTTCCGGTGCCAGAACGGCAACGGCGGGACGGTCTACGGGGACTTCCTGGCCACGATCAACCTGGTCGCGGGCGCCAACGCCTTCGAAGGCACCTACACCTACGTGCCGCCGGCCCCGGCCGGGGTCGCCACCACGACCACGCTGGCCCAGCCGGCCACGCCGATCAAGGTCGGCACCACGACCACGCTGACCGCCACGGTCTCGGAGTCCGCGGCCGCTGGCACCGTGCAGTTCAAGGACGGCGCCACCAACCTCGGTGCCCCGGTCGCGGTCGTCTCGGGCACGGCCACCAAGTCAGGCGTCGCCCTGGTCGCCGGGAACCGCAGTCTGACCGCGGTGTTCACCTCCGCGGACACCAATGCCTTCCTGAGCTCGACCTCGACCGCCACGTCGGTCGTCGTGGCCGGTGTCCCGGTGATCACCGGGACCGCAGCCGTGGGCAAGACCCTGACCTGCGCCACCAGCACCGGCGGCACCCAGACCTTCGCCTGGCTGGTCAACGGGGTCGCCTCGACGACCGCGAAGTCGAAGACCGCCGTGGTTCCGGCTGCCTGGTACGCCAAGTCCGTGGCCTGCCGCGCGACCTTCACCGTCAACGCCACCAGCGTCGTGCAGACCAGTGCCGCCAAGAAGATCGCCCTGGGCGCCAAGCTCGTGGCGACCACCAAGCCGAAGGTCCTCGGCACTGCCAGGGTCGGCCGGATCCTGACCTGCGCGAAGGGCACCTGGACGCCGGCTCCCACCGGGTACAAGTACCAGTGGTTGCGGGGGACCACGCCGCTGTCCGGCAAGGTGGCCTCGACCTACAAGACGGTCGCCGGTGACAAGAACAAGCTCGTCACCTGCAAGGTCACCGCGCTCAAGACCGGGTACGCCTCGGGCGTCGCCCTGGCCCCGGCGAGGAAGATCCTTTGACCCAGTTGGACACCCGACCTGAAGCCGTCGGAGCCGGTGCACCCGCACCGGCCCCGACGGCCCCGGCTGATCGATCGGCCGGGATCAGCCACCTCGCCTCGACCTCGATGGTGCTGCTGGCGATCGTGCTGCTCACCTTCGTGCTGGAGGTGACCGTGATCGGTGCCGTCCGGCACACCCGGGACCAGGACGTCGCCTACGCCGAGCTGCGCTCGGACCTGGCCAACGCGATCGGTCCGACCGGTCAGCTCGACCAGAACGGCAAGCCGTACCCGCTGGGCAAGCCGATCGCCCTGCTGAACATCCCGTCGATCGGCGTCAAGGAGGTCGTCCTGGAGGGCACCACCGCCGACGTGCTGAAGTCCGGCCCGGGGCACCGGCGCGACTCGGTCTTCCCGGGGCAGGCCGGTACCAGCGTGATCTTCGGTCGCCAGGCCGGGTACGGCGGGCCCTTCCGCAAGATCGTCGACCTCAAGGCGGGAGCCACCATCGAGGTCGTTACCGGGCAGAGCCTGGAGACGATCAGGTACCAGGTCACCGGGATCCGGTACGCCGGCGACCCCGGCACCAGCACCACCGACCCGAAGTCCGGTCGCCTCACCCTGGTCACCGGTGACGGTCCGCTGTTCATGCCGGGCAACGCCGTCCGGGTCGACGCCGAGCTGGTGTCCGCCGTGCTGCCGGCGCCCGGGTTCGCCTTCGGGTCGAGCTCCTTGGGTGACAGCGAGCAGGCGATGGCCGGCGACACCGGCGGAGTGCTCAAGCTCTTCCTCTGGTCCCAGCTCCTGCTCGGGCTGGCGGTGCTCTTCGCCTGGGCCCGCACGACCTGGGGTCGCTGGCAGTCCTGGCTGGTCGCGGTCCCGGCCCTCGGCTTCGTCGGCCTGCAGATCGCCGGTCATGCCGCCCAACTCCTGCCCAACCTGTTGTGAGGATCTGATGACCGAGCTCGAGAACGACGCTGCCGTCGGGCGGCACCTGCTGGAGGAGGCCCTCTTCGCCGAGGACACGGGTGGTCAGATGGGCCTCTCGGCGCGGAACGTCTCGGCCTGGTTCGGTGACCACCTGGTGCTCGACGACGTCTCCCTGGAGATGCCGGCACGCCTGGTCACGGCGCTGATCGGACCGTCCGGCTGTGGCAAGTCGACCTTCCTGCGCACCCTGAACCGGATGCACGAGCTGATCAAGGGGGCCTCCTTCGCCGGTGAGGTCCGGCTCGGGGACCAGGACCTCTACGACCCCACGCTGAAGCTGACCGAGGCCCGCGCCCACGTCGGGATGGTCTTCCAGAAGCCGAACCCGTTCCCCGCGATGTCGATCTACGACAACGTCCTCTCGGGGCTGAAGATGACCGGGAAGCGGCTCGACCAGGCCGCGAAGGACGACGTCGTCGAGGAGATGCTGATCAAGGGCGGGCTCTGGAGCGAGGTCAAGGGGCGTTTGCGGGAACCAGGCGGCTCGCTCTCGGGCGGGCAGCAGCAGCGGCTGTGCATCGCCCGTTCGCTGGCCGTCCGTCCCCGGGTCCTGCTGATGGACGAGCCCTGCTCGGCGCTCGACCCGACCTCGACGAACCGGATCGAGGAGACCATCCGGGAGCTGCGTGACGACGTCACGATCGTGATCGTCACCCACAACATGCAGCAGGCCCAGCGGGTCTCCGACCAGTGTGCGTTCTTCCTGGCCAGCTCGACGACCCCGGGCAAGATCGTGGAGGCGGGCGCGACCCGCAAGCTCTTCGAGGACCCGGCCGACGAGCGGACCGCGGACTACGTCAACGGCAGGTTCGGCTGACCCCTTGAGTCGGGCCTCCCGCGCGCTTGAGTCGGGCCTCCGGCGCGCTTGAGTCGGGCGTCGTGCTCGGCCGAACGCGGCGTGCCGCTCTCCACGGTCGGCAGGCCCTTCTCGACCGCGCGGCAGGCCCTTCTCGACGGTGCCGGAGGCCCTTCTCGACGGTGCCGGAGGCCCGGTTGAACGGGCTAGGAGCGGCCGCTCTCGGTGTACGGCGCTCCGGGGGAGTCGGAGAGGTTGATCAGTGCGGAGACGATCCGACGAGCAGTGAAGTCGGCACAGAGGTCGTGGACCTCCTCGATGGTGCAGAACTTGGCCGACCTGATCTCGCGCTTCTGCCGGACGATCTTCTCGACGATCGCCTCGTCGTGGACGCCACCGTCGAAGACCAGGCAGATCGCGTCGTCCCAGCCGCCCCACGGCGGCAACCAGTCGGTCAGAACCAGCGGGCCCGGGGTGATCGTCAGACCGAGCTCCTCCTCGACCTCGCGACCGACCGCCACCATCGGGGACTCACCGACCTCGACGACGCCGCCGGGAAGGTCCCAGTCCTTCTTGTAGGTCAGCTGGCAGAGCAGGACGCGGTCCGCCGGGGAACCGTCGGCCCGGATCAGCATCTGGCTGATCCCGCGCTTGCGGGGGAGGAAGGAGTTCAGCAGTCGGCGGAAGCCGGCCGGGTCGTCGACCGGGGTGTCGTCGGCCAGCCGGGCGTAGACGATCCGGTCGAGGCCGTCGACGACGCTGCGGGCGACGCCTTCGCGCATCAGCCCGGAGAAGGTCGCGATCCGCTGGGCGTCCTCGTCCTCGGGATCGACATGGGTCTCGATCCGCTGGTTCCCGGCGCCGAAGCCTTCGACCAGCGCGTTGCGGACCGCTTCGACCGACGGGCCGAGCCCCTGCTCCTGGAGCTCCAACGTCCAGGTCAGGCGGACGACACCGGGGGAGACAGGGATGAGTTCTGCGGCCACGCGGACAGCCTAGGTCAACGTCGTTACGCGGGGGTGAACCACAGCGTCCCGAGCGGCGGCAGTCGCAGCGTCGCGCTGGCCGGCTGGTCGCCGTACGGCTGGTCGACCGCGGTGACCGCACCGAGGTTCCCGACCCCCGAGCCGCCGTACGGTTCGGCGTCGGTGTTGAGCACCTCGCGCCAGGTCCCGGCGAACGGGAACGGCAACCGGTACTGCTCGTGCGGTCGACCGGAGAAATTGCAGACGCAGACCAGGGCCTCGCCGCCGGTGCCCCACCGGACGAAGGCGATCACGTTCGCAGTGGCGTCGTCGGAGGTGAGCCAGGTGAAGCCGTTGCCGACCGCGTCCTGGGTCCACAGCGCCGGGCTGGAGGTGTAGCCCCGGTTGAGGTCGCCGACGAGGCGTTGGACGCCGCGGTGCTCGGCCTGGTCGAGGAGCCACCAGTCCAGCTCGCCGGCCTCGGCCCACTCGTTGTCCTGGGCGAACTCGCAGCCCATGAAGAGCAGCTGCTTGCCCGGGTGGGCCCACTGGTAGGCCAGGAAGGAGCGGACCCCGGCGAACTGCTTCCACCGGTCACCAGGCATCTTGCGCAGCAGCGAACCCTTGCCGTGCACGACCTCGTCGTGGCTGATCGGCAGCACGTACTGCTCGGAGAAGGCGTACGCCAGCGAGAACGTGAGCTGGTCGTGGTGGTGGGTCCGGTACATCGGGTCCCGGGCCACGTAGGCGAGCGAGTCGTGCATCCAGCCCATGTTCCACTTGAAGCCGAACCCGAGACCTTCACTGTCCACCCGCGCGGTGACTCCCGGCCAGGAGGTCGACTCCTCGGCGATGACGGTCGCCCCCGGCACCTCGGCGCCGACGGCGACGTTGAGCTCCTGGAGGAACGCGACCGCCTCGAGGTTCTCCCGGCCGCCGTGCACGTTCGGGGTCCACTCGCCGTCGCTGCGGGAGTAGTCCAGGTAGAGCATCGAGGCCACCGCGTCGACCCGGAGTCCGTCGACGTGGAACTCCTGGAGCCAGTAGAGCGCGTTGGCGACCAGGAAGTTGCGGACCTCGAGACGGCCGAAGTCGAAGACCAGGGTGCCCCACTCCGGGTGCTCGCCGCGCGACGGGTTGGGGTCCTCGTACAGGGGTGTCCCGTCGAACCGGGCCAGCGCGAACTCGTCCTTCGGGAAGTGCGCCGGGACCCAGTCCAGGATCACCCCGATACCGGCCCCGTGCAGGGCATCGACCAGCCGGCGGAAACCGTCCGGGTCGCCGAAGCGGGAGGTCGGCGCGTAGTAGGAGGTCACCTGGTAGCCCCAGGACCCGCCGTACGGGTGCTCCATCACGGGCATCAGCTCGACGTGGGTGAAGCCCAGCTCCTGGACGTACGCCGGGAGCTGCTCGGCGAGCTGATCGTAGGTCAGGCCCCGGCGCCAGGAGCCGAGGTGGACCTCGTACACCGACATCGGCGCCAGGTCCGGTCGGTTCGTCCGGGCCAGCATCCAGGCCTCGTCGGTCCAGGTGTGCTGGCTGGCGAAGATCACCGAGTGGGTCTCGGGCGGGACGGCCGTGTGGATCGCCATCGGGTCGGCGCGGTCGGTCCAGATCCCGTCGGCGCCAGCGATCACGTACTTGTAGCGGGAACCCGGCCGGGCTCCGGGAACGTCGAGCTCCCAGACCCCGGACGCCGCGTGCCGCGACATCGGCAGGGTCGTCCGGTCCCAGCCGTTGAAGTCGCCGACCAGGCGGACCTCGTGGGCATGCGGAGCCCAGACGGCGAAGCGGGTGCCCCCGTCGTACGGGTGCGCGCCGAGCGCCTCCCAGAGCCGGTGGTGGCGCCCCTCACCGATGAGGTGCAGGTCGAGGTCGCCCAGCGTCCCGTGACCCGTCATGGTGCCGTGACCGCGATCCCGGCCAGGGCAGCCAGCGGGATCGGCAACCAGCCGGGCCGGTTGCGCGCTTCGTAGGTCGCTTCGTAGATCGCCTTGTCCGCGATGTACGCCCGCAGCAGCGCGGCCTCGTCCTCGGACATCGGGGCCCCGCGCTGCTCGGTGTAGCCGGTCAGGAAGGCGGCCGTCGAGTGGGCCGTCCAGGCTCCGGCCCGGTGGGCGACCTCGCCGGCGTCGGTGTCGGTGCCGCCGAGGTCGCGGACGATCGTGGATGCCGCGTAGTCGAAGGAACGGATCATCCCGGCGACGTCGCGCCACGGCGAGTCGGGCTCCTGGCGCTCAGCGAGGTCCTTGGCCGGTTCGCCCTCGAAGTCGACCAGCTTCCACCCCAGCGAGGTGCGCAGCGTCTGTCCGAGGTGCAGGTCCCCGTGGACCCGGTGCGCCAGCTGGCCGCCCACCTCGGCGATCGCGTCGAACCGCTGCGCCAGGGTGTCGCGGATCGCCGCGATCTCCGGGACGACGTCGACGGCAGCATCCAGACGGTTCGTCATGGTCGCAGCGACGGCAGCGCTGTCCAGCGGGAAGGCGGCGAACGACGAGGCCAGCACCGTGTGGATCTCGGCGAGGTTGGCGCCGAGCCGGTAGGCCTCGGCCGCGAAGTCACCCCCGGCCTCCTCGGGCTCCAGGTCGGTCTGCCGGACCAGGTTGCGGACGCTGGCCAGGGCCAGCTCCCAGCCGTCGCTGGCGGTACGCAGGAACTGCTGAAGCATGGCGAGGTGGATCGGCCCGGCCTCGGAGGCCACCTCGGCCCAGCCGTACAGGGCGGCGACGTGGGTGTTGCCGGCGCGGGTCAGGACCGTGTGGATCTCGATGTCGGGGTTGGCCCCTGCATGCACCCGGCGGAAGACCTTGAGGATGGCGTCCTCGCCGAAGGCGACCGACGAGTTCGACTGCTCGCCCGAGAACAGCGTCGAGTGCGCCTCCAGGTCGAGGTCGTGCTCCTGGACCGTCCCGAACACCACGGCCTCGTCGGCCACGGCGGCGCGCTGGCCGGCGAACGCCCGCAACCACAGGTGCATGGCGTCGCGGTCGTGGACCGCGTCGTAGTGGTGCTGACCGCCCCAGAAGCCGACGGCGGCGTGCGCCAGGCGGTCCTGGGGCTGGTCGTAGGCGGACAGCGGAACCTGGTAGGTGTCCGTGGCCGGTGCGCCTGCGTCGGCGTACCGGAGCCCGACCAGGTTCGTGGTCACGCCGGGGCCCAGGACGTACGACGTCACCGAGGTCACCTCGAAGTCGCGTCCCTTGCCCCCGAACCACCGTGCCTGGCTGACGTAGCTGGCGAGGTGGGCACGGTGCTCGGCGTGCTCGTTGAACTCTGGGTCAGGCGTCATCGGCAACCTCCGGGAGGCGGATCCAGTAGAAGCCGTACCCGCCCAGGGTCAGCAGGTAGGGGAGCTCCCCTACCTGGGGGAATCGGACACCGCCGAGAAGCTCGACGGGGGTGACGCCCTCCCAGCGGCGCAGGTCGAGCTCGACCGGTTGGGGGAAGCGCGACAGGTTGTTCACGCAGAGGACCGAGTCGCGGTGCTGCAGCCCGTCCTCGGGATCGGTCCAGGTGTACTCGCGGACGTAGGAGAGCACGGACGGGTTGCTGCCACCGAGGTCACTGAACTCGCCGAGGCCGAAGCAGGGGTGCTGCTTGCGGGTGTGAATCATTCGCCGGGTCCAGTGCAGCAAGGAGGAGGCGTTGTCGAGTTCGGCTTCCACGTTGACCGACTGGTACCCGAAAACGGGATCCTGAATCACCGGGAGGTGCAGGCGGCCCGGGGTGGCAGGGGAGAAACCGCCGTTGCGGTCCGAGGTCCACTGCATCGGGGTCCGTACGCCGTCGCGGTCACCGAGCCAGATGTTGTCGCCCATCCCGATCTCGTCGCCGTAGTACAGGACCGGGGAGCCGGGCAGCGAGAGCAGCAGCGCGGTGAAGAGCTCCATCCGGTTGGTGTCGTTGTCGAGCAGCGGCGCGAGCCGGCGGCGGATGCCGATGTTGGCCTTCATCCGCGGGTCCTGCGCGTACTCCGACCACATGTAGTCGCGGTCGTCGTCGGTGACCATCTCCAGGGTCAGCTCGTCGTGGTTGCGCAGGAAGATTCCCCACTGGCAGCCCGAGGGGATCGACGGCGTCTGCTCCATGATCTCGGAGATCGGGAAGCGGGACTCGCGGCGTACGGCCATGAAGATGCGGGGCATCACCGGGAAGTGGAAGGCCATGTGGCACTCGTCGCCGCCGACCTCGGGGTCTCCGAAGTACTCCACGACGTCGGAGGGCCACTGGTTCGCTTCGCACAGCAGCACCGTGCCGGGGTACTTCTCGTCGACGAACCTGCGGACCATCCGCAGGAACTCGTGGGTCTCGGGCAGGTTCTCGCCGTTGGTGCCGGGGCGCTCGTAGAGGTAGGGCACGGCGTCGAGGCGGAACCCGTCCAGGCCCATGTCGAGCCAGAACGACATCGCCTCCAGCATCGCCTCGTGCACCTGGGGGTTGTCGAAGTTGAGGTCCGGCTGGTGGGAGAAGAACCGGTGCCAGAAGTACTGCCCGCGCACCGGGTCCCAGGTCCAGTTCGACGGCTCGGTGTCGACGAAGATGATCCGGGCCTCCTCGTAGAGCTGGTCGGTGTCGGACCACACGTAGAAGTCGCCGTACTCGCCGTCGGGATCTGAGCGGCTGGCCTGGAACCACGGGTGCTGGTCCGAGGTGTGGTTCATGACGAAGTCGATGATCACCTTGATGTCGCGGGCGTGCGCGGCGTCGAGGAACGCGTGGAAGTCGTCGACCGTGCCGCACTCGGGAAGGATGTTGGTGTAGTCGGCGACGTCGTACCCGCCGTCGCGCAGCGGCGAGGTGAAGAACGGCGGCACCCAGAGGCAGTCGACGCCGAGCCACTGCAGGTAGTCCAGCTTCTCGGTCAGGCCGCGGAAGTCACCGACCCCGTCGCCGTTGGAATCCTTGAAGGACCGGACCAGGACCTCGTAGAAGACAGCCGTCTTGAACCACTCGGGGGCTTCGCCGATGACCTCGGCCTGGTGCTCGATCGCCTGGATCTCCATGGACGCTGCGTCGGTCACAGATTTTGCCTCACAGTCAGAAGGTGGGCCACCTCGGCGGACGGGTCGAGGCGGACGTAGTTGTCCGAGCCCCACGACCAGGTCTGGTCGGTGAGCTCGTCGCGGACCTCGAAGCGGCTGTCCGCGGTGAGCCCGAGGGCGCCGAGATCGAGGTGCACCATCGTCTCCTGCGGCCCGTGCGGGTCGAGGGTCAGGACCACGATCACGGTATCGCTGGTCCCGTCGGGGAGCGCCGAGGACTTGGAGAAGCAGAGGATCTGCTCGTTGTCGCTGCGGTGAACCGTCAGGTCGCGGAGCTGCTGCAGCGCCGGGTGGTCGCGACGCAGCTCGTTGAGGCGGGTCAGGTACGGAGCCAGCGAACGGCCCTCGGCCTCGGCGGCGGCCCAGTCGCGGATCCTGATCTCGTACTTCTCCGAGTCCAGGTACTCCTCGCTGCCCGGGCGTACCGCCATCCGCTCGAACAGCTCGAAGCCGGCGTACACCCCCCAGCTCGGCGAGGCGGTCGCGGCCAGGGTGGCCCGGATCCGGAACGCCGCCGGCCCGCCGTGCTGCAGGTACTCGTGCAGGATGTCGGGGGTGTTGGGCCAGAAGCTCGGCCGGAAGTAGTGCGCCGACACCGACGAGACCTCGCGCAGGTAGGCCTCGATCTCGGTCTTCTCGTTGCGCCAGGTGAAGTAGGTGTAGCTCTGGTGGAAGCCGATCTTGGCCAGGGTCTGCATCATCGGCGGCTTGGTGAACGCCTCGGCCAGGAACAGCACGTCCGGGTCGGTCTCCCGCAGCTCGCCGAGCAGCCGTTCCCAGAACGCCACCGGCTTGGTGTGCGGGTTGTCGACCCGGAAGATCCGGA
This sequence comes from Propionibacteriales bacterium, assembly GCA_026392455.1. Lineage (GTDB taxonomy): Bacteria > Actinomycetota > Actinomycetes > Propionibacteriales > Nocardioidaceae > Marmoricola. The sequence goes on from JAPLCB010000010.1 coordinate 84,321, forward strand.
CGCCGTGCTTCATCCAGTGCCGAACCACGCGCAGCACCTCGGCGTAGATGCCCTCGGGATCGTTGTCGAAGTTGACCGGGTAGATGTCCTGGTACTTCTTCGGCGGGTTCTCGGCGTACGCGATCGTGCCGTCGGCGCGGGTGGTGAACCACTCCTGGTGCTTCTTCACCCACGGGTGGTCCGGGGCGGCCTGCAGGGCGAGGTCGAGCGCGACCTCGAGCCCGAGGCTCTTCGCGCGCTTCACGAACGCGTCGAAGTCCTTCAGGGTGCCCAGGTCGGGGTGCACCTTGTCGTGCCCCCCTGCCTTCGAGCCGATCGCCCAGGGTGAGCCGACGTCGGTGGGGGTTGGGGTCAGGGAGTTGTTGCGGCCCTTGCGGTTGACCTCCCCGATGGGGTGGATCGGCGGCAGGTAGACGATGTCGAAGCCCATCGCCGCGACCGCCTCGAGACGGTCGGCCGCGGTCACGAAGGTGCCCGTGGACAGGGTTCCGTCGTCGTGGCGGACGGCGCCTTCGGACCGCGGGAAGAACTCGTACCAGCTGCTGAACAGGGCGCGCTCCCGGCTGACGAACAGCGGATAGGGGCCCTCGGTGGTGAGCAGCTCGCGTATCGGGTGGGTGCTGATCACCTCGGTCAGAGCGGGACTCTCCCCGGCGGCCAGCCGCGCCTCCGCCGGCCGGTTCGTGTCGCTGAGGCCGGCGATCGCGTCCAGCACCACGGTCCGAGCGGCCTTGGGTGCCTGCACCTCGCGTCCCCAGCGCTGCAGCAGGCCGACGCCCTCGACGAACATCAGGTCGACGTCGACCCCGGCCCGGATCTTGATGCCCGCGTCGTGCTGCCAGGTCGCCAGCGGGTCGCTCCAGGACTCGACACTGAACGACCAGGTTCCAACGACATCCGCGGACACGTCGGCTCCCCAGCGGTCGACGTCGCCCGCCACCGGCCGCATCCGCACCGGGGGACGGCGCTTGCCGGACGGGTCGACCAGGACGACCTCCGCCCCCAGCTGGTCGTGCCCCTCGCGGAACACCTGCGCCGTGACCGTGAAGACCTCGCCGGGAACGGACTTGGCGGGGTAGCGCCCGTGTTCGACCACGGGCGTCACGTCCAGTACGGGGATCCGTCCCACCATGGGTCAACCCTTGCGGGTCTGGCCCGAGGAATCAAACGCGGGGCCCCGGTTTCACACCAGCTGGTGTGAAACTTGGCGAAACGGTCGTTGCAACGTGCTGTCGAGCCGGTTTCACGCCTCCTGGTGTGAAACCGACTCGGCCGGGCTCAGGTCAGGGGCCCGGACGCCTTGGTGATCTTCCGCGATCCCACCACGCTCTGGTACGACGCGGCGACCTTCTCGGGGGCGTCGGGCTTGGTGCTGTCGAGGTGGTGCCAGTCGGCCTGGACCCGGGTGGCGGTGAAGTCGACGACCATGAAGCCTGCCTTGAGGCCCTCGGAGTACTTCACCCACGGGTTGGCGAGCCGGTCGTTCGTGGTCAGGACGGCGTCGAAGAGCGTGCCCACCCCAGGGGCGACCTGGTTGATCTGGGTCGGCAGCGAGGGGCTGGCCAGCCCGGGCGTGATGAACTCGACGGCGGCGGACTTGCGGTCGAGCAGGTACTTGTTCGGCTTCACCGGGATCTCGCTGGCGTAGCTCTGGTGGACGTCACCGGTCAGCACCACGACGTTGTCGATCGTCGCCATCCCGTCAACGATCCGCTGGCGTTCGTCGAGGAAGCCGTTCCAGTCCTCGACCTGGAGCTGGAGCAGGGGTTGCTCGAAGGTCTTGGAGAGCTCCGGGCCGAGGATCGTCGTGAGCTGTCCGGGGACGTTGGCGAGCAGCGTGGTCGGGTAGAAGGGCACCTGGTTGCCGACCACCTTCCAGGTGGCGCCGCTGGTGGCGAGCCCGTCGACCAGCCAGTGCGTCTGCTCCTCGCCGATCATGCCGCGACCCGGCGCGCTCGACGTACCGCCGGTCGAGCCGTAGCCGAAGAAGAGGCTCTTCGGCGGCTGGTCGCGGAAGCGGCGCTCGTCGAGCATCCAGAGGTCCACCAGCGTGCCGAACCGCAGCCGACGGTTGATCCGGTACCAGTCGTCCGGGTCGGTGTGCCTGACCGGCAGCCACTCCAGCCAGGCCCGCCGACCTGCGGTCGCCCGGGTGGCCCAGTCGCCCTCGGTGGCCGGGTCGTGGTTCTCGGCACCGTCCTTCCAGGTGTCGTTGGCGATCTCGTGGTCGTCCCACACGGCCACGACCGGGTGCCGTGCGTGCAGCAGCTGCAGGTTCGGCTCGAGCTTGTAGTGACCGTGCCTGATCCGGTAGTCGGCCAGGGTCAGGCACTCCCGCTGCGGCTCGGCGGTCCGGACGGTCTTCGGGATGCCCTCGGCGAGCACGCCGCCGGGCGCGTACTCGTAGATGTAGTCGCCCAGATGGAGCACGGCGTCGAGGTTGTTCTGGTTCGCCAGGTACTTGTAGCCGGTGAAGTAGCCCCAGTTGAAGTTGGCGCACGAGACCACGCCGAACCGGACCGGCGCGGCCGTGTCCGCCGAAGCCGCGGTCCTGGTGCGGCCCACCGGGGAGGTCGACCCGAGAGCCCGGAACCGGAACCAGTACGCGGTGGCGGGCTGAAGTCCGCCCGCATCGACGTGGACGGTGTGGTCGCTGGTGGCGCTGGCGGTGCTCGACCCGCTGGCGACGACGTCGGTGAATCCGGCGTTCGAGGAGATCTCCCAGTCCACCGGGACGTCCGGTCCGAGACCTGAACCGGGGGTGGCGTCGACCGACGGGGTCACCCGCGTCCACAGGATGACGGCGTTCGGCAGCGGGTCGCCGGAGGCAACGCCGTGGACGAACGGGGCGGTCGCAGCGACGGCTTCGGTCCACTGGCTCATCGCCAGGACGGCGCTGCCGCCGACTCCTCCTGCGATCAGGGCGCGGCGGGACAGTTCAGGCATGCGTGGCTCCTGGCGGTAGTGAGTTCCCCGGTACGGCCTTCAACGACGATGTGTGACGACAGTCACGGTTCCGTCACACCTGGTGTTGGCCACCTACCCGTGGATCAGCGGCGACATCAGCCGGGCGATCCGGCTGTCGCGGCCGGTCACCCGCTCCTCGAGGTCGGCTGCGCGCATGGCGTGCAGCCCGCTGTTGATACCCAGCCAGCGCAACGGTTCGGGCTCCCAGGCCGGGCTTCGGTGGTTGACCCAGCCCAAGGTGGTCAGGTCGGTGCTCTGCCCCAGGACCAGGTCACGCAGGGTCCGTCCGGCCAGGTTGCTGGTGCCGACACCATCGCCGACGTACCCGCCGGCCCAGGCCTGACCGGTCCGCCGGTCCAGGCCGACCGACGCGCTCCAGTCCCGGGCGATCCCCAGGGGGCCGCCCCAGGCGTGCGTGAAGCCGATCCCGCCGAGCGCCGGGAGCAGCTCGGTCAGGGTCCGTCGAAGCAGTGCGTGGACCCGTGCCTCGGTGTCGTAGCCCGGCTGGATCCGCGAGCCGAGGTGGTACGGCGCCCCGCGCCCACCGAAGGCGATCCGGTCGTCCTCGGTGCGCTGGCCGTAGATGATCACGTGCCGGCCATCGCTGAACGTGGTCCGGTCAGCGAGCCCGATCTCCTCCCAGAGCCCGGGTGGGATCGGTTCGGTGGCCACCATCAGCGAGTAGACCGGGGCAACCTGGCGCCGGGTCCGCGGCAGCCGTGCGGTCCAGGCCTCGGTGGCCCGGACGACGACCTCCGCCCGGACCGTGCCCGAGGCGGTCCGGGCCGCGCGGTCGCCGATGCCCAGCACCCGTGTGTCCTCGAAGATCGCGACCCCGTTGCCCTCCACCGCGCGGGCCAGGCCGTTGACCAACCGGGCGGGATGAACCGCGGCACAGTGCGGGGTGAAGGTGCCACCGACGACCTGGCTGGCTGCGAGGAACCGGCTGGCCTCGTCCGCGTCCAGCAGGCGCAGGTCGTCGGCGGTGAAGCCCCGGCGCCGGCTCAGGTCGACCTCGGTACGCAGCCGCTCCAGCTGCGGTGCGGAGCGAGCGAGCGTGACGGTCCCGCCGTGCTGGAACCCGGCGTCGATGCCCTCCTCCGCGCAGACGCGGCCGACCTCGGCGACGGTGCTGGCCATCGCGTGGTGCAGGCGTCGGGCGTCGTCCTGGTTCGAGGCGGCGACCAGCTTCTTCCACGGCGTCGGGAACAGGGCGCTGCACCACCCGCCGTTGCGCCCGGAGGCGCCGAAGCCGACCTGCTCGGCCTCGAGGACCGCGATCCGCAGGGTGGGGTCGGCGCGGCTCAGGTAGTACGCCGTCCAGAGCCCGGTGTACCCGGCGCCGATGATCGCCACGTCGTACTCGGCCGGCCCGGGCAGCGCCGGGCGGCGGGCCGGGGCGGTCCCGGCGGTGTCAGCCCAGAGGCTCACGCGTGCCGGACTCGGCTCGATGGAGCTGGCGGTCAGCGCACACCCCACGAGTAGGTCTGCTTGCGGAGCTTGAGGTAGACGAAGGTCTCGGTGCTGCGGACCCCGGGGATACCGCGAACCCGGGTGGAGACGACGTCGAGCAGCTTCTCGTCGCTCTCGCAGACGACCTCGGCGAGGATGTCGAAACCGCCCGCGGTGATCACGACGTACTCGATCTCCTCGATCTCGGCCAGCGCATCGGCGACCGGCTCGATGGGGCCGTCGACGTGGACGCCGATCATCGCCTGCTTGGCGAACCCGAGCTCCAGCGGATCGGTGACCGCGACGATCTGCATCACGCCGCTCTCGATCAGGCGCTGCACGCGTTGGCGCACCGCAGCCTCGGAGAGCCCGACCGCCTCGCCGATCCGGGCGTACGGCCGTCGGCCGTCCTGCTGCAGCTGCTCGATGATCGCCTTGGACACGTCGTCGAGCGGGGCGGTACGACGACTGGCCTGGTTCTCGGACTCACCCATGGGACTCATGGTGGCGCCAGGCCCGACCCAAGGCAAGTTTATGCAGCGGTTTTCGTTGTGAAACAAGATCTTCACGACGGAATCTATTGTTATGAACTGTGGCGCGTGTCACGATGCGCTGAAACAACCGGGGAGGTTGCGTGGCCGGAGATTCCCGTTTCTCGCGGAGGACGGTCCTGAAGGGTGCTGCTGTGACAGCGCTCGGGGTCGGGAGCTTCGCCGCGCTGCCGCTCTTCGAGACCCAGGGCAAGCGCCAGGACCCGGCGACCTGTCGGGCCGACGATCTCTCGGCGTCGGAGAAGCGCCTGGTCGTCTCGAACTGGCCGGGCTACATGGACGAGGACGAGCCGACCACGCTGACGGACTTCGAGAAGCTGACCGGCATCAAGGTCCGCTACGACATCGACGTCAACGACAACGACGAGTTCTACGCCAAGGTCAGCAACCAGCTCGGTGCCTGCGAGTCGACCAAGCGGGACATGTTCGTGCTGACCGACTGGATGGCCGCCAAGATGATCGACGTCGGGTGGATCCAGAAGCTCGACCGGGCGAAGGTGCCCAACCTGCACGCCAACCTGATCGACTCGCTGAAGTCCCCGGGCTGGGATCCCGAGCGGGACTTCTCGGCGCCCTGGCAGAGCGGCCTGACCGGCATCGCCTACAACAAGGCGAAGGTCAAGGAGGTCCGGTCCTTCTCCGAGCTGCTGACCCGCTCGGACCTCAAGGGCCGGATCACCCTGCTGACCGAGATGCGCGACACGATGGGGTTCGCGATGCTGGTCAACGGAGCCGACCCCGCGAACTTCGCCGAGAGCGACTGGGAACGCGGCGTCGAGACCATGAAGAAGGCCCGTCGCGACGGGCAGATCCGGGCCTTCACCGGCAACGAGTACATCCAGGACCTGGCGGCCGGCAACATCGTCGCCTGCGAGGCCTGGTCCGGTGACGTGGCCGCAGCAGAGGACGAGAACCTGGTCTTCGTGCCTCCCGAGGAGGGCCTGATGATCTGGGCCGACAACATGCTGGTCCCGAACCTCGCCACCCACCAGGGCAACGCCGAGAAGTGGATCGACTACTACTACCAGCCGGAGGTCGCCGCCCGGCTGGCTGACTGGGTCTACTACATCTGTCCGGTCAAGGGTGCCGAGCAGGAGATGGAGAAGATCGACCCGGACCTGCTGCGGAACAAGGCACTGAAGAACCTGATCTTCCCCGACGAGGAGACCTTGGCCCGGACCAAGAAGTTCATGCCGCTCAACGAGGCTCAGACGACCCGCTACGGAAGGGATTTCGCCGATGTCCAGAGTGGCTGAGGATGCAGTGTCGGCCTCGACGCCGACCGGGAACCGGGATCTGCGGATCTCGCAGCTGACCAAGGACTTCGCCAGCTTCACCGCGGTGAAGTCGCTCGACCTCGTCGTGCCCCAGGGCAGCTTCTTCGCCCTGCTGGGTCCGTCCGGCTGCGGAAAGACCACCACCTTGCGGATGGTGGCCGGTCTGGAGACACCGACGTCCGGCTCGATCCACCTCGGTGACCTCGACGTCACCTACGAGAAGCCGTACCGCCGACCGGTGAACACGGTCTTCCAGAACTATGCGCTGTTCCCGCACCTCGACATCTACGAGAACGTGGCCTTCGGGCTGCGGCGACGTCGGTCCAAGGAGGTCGACCAGCAGGTCAACGACATGCTCGACCTGGTCGAGCTGACGTCGCAGGCACGCAAGAAGCCGCCGCAGCTCTCCGGCGGCCAGCAGCAGCGGGTCGCGCTGGCCCGGGCCCTGATCAACAAGCCCGAGGTCCTCCTGCTCGACGAACCTCTCGGCGCCCTCGACCTCAAGCTGCGGCGCTCCATGCAGCTGGAGATCAAACGGATCCAGACCGAGGTCGGCCTCACCTTCGTGCACGTCACCCACGACCAGGAGGAGGCCATGACGATGGCCGACACCATCGCGGTGATGAACAGCGGGGTGATCGAGCAGATGGGCAGCCCGTCGGAGCTCTACGAGAACCCGGCCACGACCTTCGTCGCCAACTTCCTGGGCCAGTCGAACCTGATCGCCGGCGAGATCGTCGGCCGGGAGGGCGATGTGGTGAAGGTCGAGATGCAGGGCACCATCGTCTCCATCGAGCTGGACCGGGCGCACGCCGAGACCGGGGCCGGCTGGGTCGGGATCCGTCCCGAGAAGGTGCTGATCGCGCCGGCCGGCGAGCCGATCGACGCACCGGGGAACCACATGACCGGCGCCTACGTCACCGACGTCAGCTTCGTCGGGGTCAGCACCCAGTACCTGATCCGGATGGCCTGGGGGCAGGAGCTGATGGCCTTCGAGCAGAACACCGGCGTCCGCGGGATCATCCCGGTCGGGACCCAGGTCGACGTCTCCTGGAGGCCGGAGTTCGCCTTCCTGCTCGATGCCAGCCAGGACGTGAACGCCGGGATCGAGGTGGCCTGATGGCGACGGCCCCGGCTGCGGTGCGACCGAGACGGAAGCTCACCGGCTACTGGTTGATCCTTCCGGCTGCGCTCTGGCTCGGGTTCTTCTTCGTCATCCCGCTGTACTCGCTGATCGCCAACAGCCTGTACGACCCGGACGGCTCGCCGCTGGGCGGGTACGAGGTCACGTACCACTTCGGAAACTTCACCGACGCCCTCGAGCAGTACTGGAAGCCGCTGCTGCGCTCGCTGGGGTACGCCGGACTGGCGACGGCCTTCTGCCTGGTGCTCGGCTACGTGCTCGCGTACGCGATCGCCTTCAAGGCGGGCAAGTGGCGCAACCTGCTGCTGGTGCTGGTGATCGCGCCGTTCTTCACCAGCTTCCTGATCCGGACACTGTCCTGGAAGCTGATCCTGGCCGACGACGGATTCATCGTGAACTCGCTCCAGGCGGTCCACGTGCTCGGCCCCGACGACCGACTGCTGGCCACCCCGTTCGCGGTCATCGCCGGTCTGACCTACAACTTCCTGCCGTTCATGGTGCTGCCGCTCTACGCCAGCCTGGAGAAGATCGACGGCCGGCTGATCGAGGCCGCCGGCGACCTCTACGCGTCCCCGGCGCGGGCGTTCTTCAAGGTCACGCTGCCGCTGTCGATGCCGGGGGTCGTCGCCGGCACCCTGCTGACGTTCATCCCGGCGGCCGGCGACTACATCAACGCCGATCTTCTCGGGAACCCGAACACCCGGATGGTCGGCAACGTGATCCAGGACCTGTTCACCAGCATCAACGACTACGCGGCCGCAGCCGCGCTCTCGGTGATCCTGATGGTGGTCATCATCAGCATGGTCCTGGTCTACGTCCGCAAGGCCGGGACGGAGGAGCTGGTATGAGCGACGTCCTGAGGCGACCTGGTCGGATCCGGCTCTGGATCGGCGACCACCTGGTGCTGGCGCTCGGCCTGCTCGTGCTGGTCTACATGTTCGTGCCGATCGCAGTCGTGATCCTGATGAGCTTCAACGACAACTCGAACTCGCGCAACATCTACGCCTTCCGAGGTTTTACCTGGGACAACTGGTCGAACATGTGCAACCCGACCGGGATGTGCTCGGCCGTGGGCAAGAGCGTCCAGATCGGTCTGCTCGCGACGGTGGTCGCGGTGATCCTGGGGACCCTGGCTGCCTTCGGGATGGTCCGGCACAGCTTCAAGGGAAAGTCGGCCGCGAACCTGATCGTCTTCCTCCCGATGGCGTCGCCGGAGATCGTCCTGGGCTCGTCGTTGCTGGCCCTGTTCGTCTCGAGCGGCAACAGCAACCTGCTCGGCTTCCGGGCGATCTTCATCGCCCACGTGATGTTCTGCCTGTCCTTCGTCATCGTCACGGTGAAGTCGAGGCTCAGCGGGATGGACGCGAACCTCGAGCAGGCCGCGATGGACCTCTACGCCAACGAGTGGCAGACCTTCTGGCGGGTGACCTTCCCGTTGGTCCTGCCCGGCATCCTGGGCGCAGCGATGCTGAGCTTCTCGCTGTCCTTCGACGACTTCATCATCACCAACCTCACCGCCGGTCAGACCACCACGTTCCCGATGTTCGTCTACGGGGCGTCCCAACGCGGCGTGCCGATGCAGGTCAACGTGATCGGCACGATCATGTTCCTGGTCTCGATCACCATCGTGATCGGCAACGAGCTGAACAACCGGCGGAAGGCCCGGGCGCTGGCGGCCTGATGACTCCTCCCACCGCTCACCCGGCCCTGCTCGATGCTGCCCCGACGCCGTACTGGCTCGAAGATCCGTCGCGCCCGGAGCCGCTCGGTCCGCTCCCCGGCGAGATCGGCACGGACCTGGTGGTCGTCGGGGGCGGGTACCTGGGGCTGTGGACCGCGCTGCTGGCGGTGACCCGGGAGCCCGGCAGGCCGGTGGTGGTCATCGAGGCCGGCACCTGCGGCCATGCCGCGAGCGGACGCAACGGCGGCTTCTGCGAGGCCAGCCTGACCCACGGTCTGGGCAACGGTCTCGCCCGTTGGCCCGACGAGCTGGGCACCCTGGTCCGGTTGGGCCGGGAGAACCTGGACGCGATCGGGGCAACGATCGCGACCGAGTCCATCGACTGCGATTTCCTCCGGGCCGGGGCGTACAGCGTCGCCACCCGTCCCGACCAGGTCGTCGGGCTCGCGATGGAGCAGGCCGAGGGCGCCGAGCACGGGGCCCTGCTCACCCTGCTCGACGGTGACCAGATCCGCGCCCGGGTCGATTCCCCGACGTACCTCGGTGCGCTGCACGACCCGGACTCGGCGATCCTCGAGCCCGCCCGGTTGGCCTGGGGACTGCGGGAGGCCTGCCTGCGCGCGGGTGTGCAGATCTTCGAAGGCGTCCGCGCGACGGGCCTGCGCAACGAGAAGGGGCGGGGGAGTGTCGACCGGGTCGCGGTGGTCACCGGCTCCGGCACGATCCGGGCCCGGCAGGTCGTGCTGGCCACGAACGCGTTCCGGCCGCTGCTGCGCCGGTTGCGGTTGATGACGGTGCCGGTCTACGACTACGCCCTGATGACCGAGCCGCTCAGCACCGAGCAACGGGACGCGATCGGCTGGTCGGGGCGCGAGGGCATCGGTGACCGGTCGAACCTGTTCCACTACTACCGGACCACTCGTGACGGCCGGATCCTCTGGGGCGGCTACGACGCGATCTACCACTACGGCAGTCGGCAGCGGCCGGCGTACGACCAGCGGCCGGCCACCGCCGCGGTGCTGGCCGAGCACTTCTTCGCCACCTTCCCGCAGCTCGAGGGCCTGGCGTTCACGCACTCCTGGGGTGGGGTGATCGACACCTGCACCCGGTTCACCGCCTTCCACGGCACCGCGTACGACGGCCGGGTCGCGTACGCGCTCGGCTTCACCGGTCTCGGCGTCGCGGCCACCCGGTTCGCCGCCGAGGTGGCGCTCGACCAGCTCGCCGGGGCCGAGACCGAGCGGACCGCCCTGCGGATGGTCCGGGAGAAGCCGGTGCCGTTCCCGCCGGAACCACTGCGGTGGGCCGGGATCGAGCTGACGAAACGGTCCCTGGCGAACGCGGACGAGAACGGTGGCCGGGAGAATCTGTGGCTGCGCACGATGGACAAACTGGGATTGGGGTTCGACTCATGACTGCTGTACTGCCGCACTGGATCGACGGGGCGTCGCTGACGGTGCCGGGAGCGCGAACCGGCCCGATCACCAACCCGGCGACCGGGGAGGTCACCGGAGAGGTCGGGTTCGCCTCGACTGCCCTGGTCGATACCGTCGTCACCTCGGCGCGCGTCGCCGGCGCCGCCTGGGGACGGCTGTCGCTGACCCGGCGGACCCAGGTCCTGTTCGCCTTCCGGGAGCTGTTGAACGCCCGCAAGCACGAGGTCGCTGCCGCGATCACGGCCGAGCACGGCAAGGTCCCCTCCGACGCCCTCGGAGAGGTTCAGCGCGGCCTCGAGGTCGTCGAGTTCGCCTGCGGGATCGCGCACCTGCTCAAGGGCGGGCTCTCGATGGAGGTCTCCACCGGGATCGACGTCTCGTCGGTCCGCCAACCGCTGGGGGTGGTGGCCGTGATCTCGCCGTTCAACTTCCCGGCGATGGTGCCGCTGTGGTTCCTGCCCGTCGCCCTGGCCACCGGGAACGCCGTGGTCCTCAAGCCCAGCGAGAAGGACCCGACGGCCGCCAACCTGATTGCGGGGCTCTGGGCCGAGGCCGGGCTGCCCGCCGGGGTGCTCTCGGTGGTGCACGGGGACAAGGAGGCCGTCGACGCTCTGCTGGTGCATCCGGACGTCGCTGCGATCTCGTTCGTGGGGTCGACCCCGGTGGCGAGGTACGTCTACGAGACCGGCACCGCGCACGGCAAACGGGTCCAGGCCCTGGGGGGTGCCAAGAACCACATGGTGGTGCTCCCGGACGCCGACCTCGACCTCGCGGCAGATGCGGCGGTCAACGCCGGGTTCGGTTCGGCGGGTGAACGGTGCATGGCGATCTCGGCGCTGGTCGCGGTGGACCCGATCGGCGACGAGCTGGTCGCCAAGATCGCCGAACGGATGGCTGGACTGACCATCGGGGCGGGCGACGCGACCGGTGTCGAGCCGGACCTCGGCCCGCTGATCACCCGCGAGCACCGGGACCGGGTCGCGGGCTACCTCGACGTCGGGGTCGCCGAAGGTGCCACCCTGGTGGTCGACGGCCGCACGGTTGCTCCCCGCGGTGACGCAGGCGGGTTCTGGTTGGGGCCGTCCCTGATCGATCACGTCGCCCCCGGATCACGCGTCCACGCCGAGGAGATCTTCGGTCCGGTGCTCAGCGTGCTGCGGGTGCCGACGTACGACGCGGCGCTCGCGCTGGTGAACTCGCTGCCGTACGGCAACGGGACGGCGATCTTCACCCGCGACGGCGGTGCGGCCCGGCGCTACGTCGCCGAGGTCGAGGTCGGCATGGTCGGGGTCAACGTCCCGATCCCGGTGCCGGCCGCGTTCTACTCCTTCGGCGGGTGGAAGGCCTCGCTGTTCGGCGACACCCATGCGTACGGTCCCGAGGGCGTGCACTTCTTCACCCGGGGCAAGGTCGTGACCACCCGCTGGCCCGAGCCGGACTCCTCGACCGGGATCAACCTGGGCTTCCCGCAGAACTCGTGACCGGGCGCAGATGTCTCGCTAGAACGCGCTGACCGGGCGCAGATGTCCCACCGCGGTGGGACATCTGCGCCCGGTCAGCGCCAATTGCTGGGACATCTGCGCCCGGTCAGAGGTGGTTCTCGGCCTCGGTCAGCACGCTGCGCAGGGCCCGCTCGATCTCGTCGAAATGCTGCTGGTTGCAGCCCAGCGGGGGAGCGAACTGGATCACCGGGTCCCCGCGGTCGTCAGCGCGGCAGTACAGGCCGGCCTCGAAGAGCGCCTTGGACAGGAAGCCGCGCAGCAACCGCTCGGACTCGGCGTCGTTGAAGGTTTCCTTGGTGGCCTTGTCCTTGACCAGCTCGAGCCCGTAGAAGTACCCGTCACCGCGGACATCGCCGACCAGCGGGAGGTCGAGCAGCTTCTCCAGCGTGGCCCGGAACGCGTCCTCGTTGTCGAGGACGTTCTGGTTCAGCTTCTCGCGTTCGAAGATGTCCAGGTTCGCCATCGCCACGGCCGTCGAGACCGGGTGCCCGCCGAAGGTGTAACCGTGCAGGAACGTCTCGCCGCTGGACTTGAACGGCTCGAAGAGCCGATCGGTCGCGATCATCGCGCCGAGCGGGGAGTACCCCGAGGTGAGCCCCTTCGCGCAGGTGATGATGTCCGGCTGGTAGCCGTACCGGTCGGCGGCGAACATGTGGCCGAGCCGGCCGAACGCACAGATGACCTCGTCGGAGACCAGCAGGACGTCGTACTCGTCGCAGATCTCCCGGACCCGCTCGAAGTAGCCCTTCGGCGGTGGGAAGCAGCCGCCGGCGTTCTGGACGGGCTCGAGGAAGACGGCTGCGACGGTGTCGGCGCCCTCGAACTCGATGGCTTCGGCGATCCGCTCCGCCGCCCACTGCCCGAAGGCGAACTCGTCGGCCTCGGTGCCGCCCTGGAACTGCTCCGGGGCGCGGTACAGGTTCGTGTTGGGGACCCGGAAGGTGCTCGGCACCAGCGGCTCGAACGGGGCCTTCATCGCCGGGAGACCGGTGATCGACAGCGCACCCTGCGGGGTGCCGTGGTACGCGATCGCCCTGCTGATCACCTTGTGCTTCCCGGGCTTGCCGGTGAGCTTGTAGAAGTTCTTCGCCAGCTTCCACGCCGTCTCGACGGCCTCGCCGCCACCGGTGGTGAAGAAGACCCGGTTCAGGTCGCCCGGCGCGTAGCCCGCGACCCGCTCGGCCAGATCGATCGCCCCGGGGTGCGCGTAGGACCAGATCGGGAAGAACGCGAGCTTCTCGGCCTGCTTGGCCGCGGCCTCGGCCAGCTCCTTGCGACCGTGCCCGGCCTGGACCACGAACAGCCCCGACAGAGCATCGAGGTAGCGCCGACCGTGGGTGTCGTAGATGTAGGCACCCTCCCCGCGCTCGATGGTCGGGATGGCTGCGGTCTCGTACGAGGAGTGCCGCGTGAAGTGCATCCACAGGTGATCGCGGGCGGCATCCTGGCGGCTGGCTTCGACGGCGTCGTTCATGCACGCAAGTGTGCCTACACCCGTGCGATCAAAGCAAGTGATTCCGCACTTTGGAGGCACTTTGAACGTTGCTTTCATGTAAACATCCGGATTCATTCAACGGATTTCGTTGCTGATCCTTGACGGGTCGCCCTGATCTGGCTTGACTTGGGAGCACCTGAGTCGGGTCAAGGAACTAAGGAGCGCCACCGTGTCCGGAACGGTCTTGGAGAACTTCGTCAACGGGGAGTCGGTCCCGTCCGCCGAGGGTGCGACGTACGACGTCATCGACCCGACCACCGGGGAGGCCTACGCCTCGGCGCCCGCCTCGGGGGCCGAGGACGTCGACCGTGCCTATGCGGCCGCGGCGAGCGCGTTCGAGAGCTGGGGCGAGACCACGCCGCAGGACCGGTCCAACGCGCTGCTCAAGATCGCCGACGCGATCGAGGCGCGGGCCGAGGAGTTCAACGCGGTCGAGTCCCGCGACACCGGCAAGCCGCTGCACCTGACGATGAGCGAGGAGATGCCCTACGCCTGGGACCACTTCCGGTTCTTCGCCGGCGCTGCGCGGGTTCTGGAGGGCAAGTCGGCCGGTGAGTACATGGCCGACCACACCTCCTGGATCCGGCGCGAACCGATCGGGGTGGTCGGGCAGGTGACGCCGTGGAACTACCCGCTGCTGATGATGATCTGGAAGATCGCGCCGGCTCTGGCGGCCGGCAACACCGTGGTCCTCAAGCCCAGCGACACCACCCCGGCATCGTCGGTGCTGCTGGCCGAGCTCTGCGGTGAGTTCCTGCCGCCGGGCGTGCTGAACGTGGTCTGCGGGGACCGGAACACCGGCCGGGCGCTGGTCGAGCACAAGACCCCGCAGATGGTCGCGATCACCGGTTCGGTCCGGGCCGGGATGGAGGTCGCGGGCTCCGCGGCGCTGGACCTCAAGAGGGTCCACCTCGAGCTGGGTGGCAAGGCGCCGGTGATCGTGTTCGACGACGCCGACATCGCCAAGGCCGCTGAGGGCATCGCCGGGGCCGGACTCTTCAACGCTGGGCAGGACTGCACGGCCGCCACCCGGGTGCTGGTCGGGGCCGGGATCCACGACGAGTTCGTCGCGGCGCTCGCCGAGGCCGCGCAGGGGATGCCGACCGGCATGCCCGACAGCGAGGACACCTACTACGGACCGTTGAACAGCCAGGCCCAGCTCGAGAAGGTCGCCGGCATGGTCGACCGGCTGCCCGACCACGCGAACCTGGTCACCGGCGGCACCCGCAACGGCTCGTCCGGCTACTTCTACGACCCGACGGTGCTCTCCGGTCTGCGCCAGGACGACGAGCAGGTCCAGCAGGAGATCTTCGGTCCGGTGATGACGGTCCAGAAGTTCACCGACGAGGGCGAGGCCCTGCGCTGGGCCAACGGTGTCGAGTACGGCCTCTCGTCCAGCGTCTGGACCAAGGACCATGCGCGGGCCTTGCGGATGTCGAAGCACCTCGACTTCGGTGTCGTCTGGATCAACACCCACATCCCGTTCATCTCCGAGATGCCGCACGGCGGGTTCAAGCACTCCGGTTACGGCAAGGACCTGTCGCTGTACGGCCTGGAGGACTACACCCGGATCAAGCACGTGATGAGCTACATCGGTGAGTAGCGGGATGAGGATCCTGCTCGTCGGCGCTGGGGGCGTCGGCGGGGCCTTCACCGCGATCGCGGCACGTCGCGACTTCTACGACGCAATCGTGATCGCCGACTACGACCTGGCGAAGGCCGAGAGGGCGGCCGCGGCCGACCCCCGGTTCTCCGCGGCGCAGATCGACGCGTCCTCCCAGGACTCGGTGACCGCGCTGTGCCGCGAGCACGGCATCACCCACGTGATGAACGCCGTCGACCCGGTCTTCAACATGCCGATCTTCCACGGTGCCTTCCATGCCGGTGCCGACTACGTGGACATGGCGATGTCGCTGTCGAAGCCGCACCCGGAGAAGCCGTACGAGCAGGTCGGCGTGATGCTCGGTGACGAGCAGTTCGCCGCGGCCGACCAGTGGGAGAGCGCCGGACGACTGGCCCTGGTCGGGATGGGGGTCGAACCCGGGCTCTCCGACGTCTTCGCCCGGTACGCCGCCGACCACCTGTTCTCCGAGATCGACGAGCTCGGCACCCGGGACGGCGCCAACCTGGTCGTCACCGACGACGACGGGAACGAGATCTTCGCGCCGTCGTTCTCGATGTGGACCACGATCGAGGAGTGCCTCAACCCGCCGGTGATCTGGGAGAAGACCGCGGCGAACCCGGAGGGCGGCTGGTTCACCACGGCCCCGTTCTCCGAGCCGGAGGTCTTCGACTTCCCCGAGGGCATCGGGCCGGTCGAGTGCGTCAACGTCGAGCACGAGGAGGTGCTGCTGATGCCGCGCTGGGTCGACTGCAAGCGCGCCACCTTCAAGTACGGGCTCGGCGACGAGTTCATCAACATCCTCAAGGTGCTGCACACCCTGGGACTCGACGCGACGGACCCGGTGCGGGTCAAGGCCGCTTCTGGTGGGCACTGCGACGTCAGCCCGCGTGACGTGGTCGCCGCCGTGCTGCCGGATCCGGCGACCGTCGGCCCACGGATGAAGGGCAAGACCTGTGCAGGACTCTGGGTCACCGGGACCGGCAAGGACGGCCAACGGCGGTCGACGTACCTCTACCACGTCGTCGACAACGAGACCGTGATGGCGGACTACGGCCACCAGTGCGTGGTCTGGCAGACGGCGATCAACCCGGTCGTCGCGCTCGAGCTGGTGGCGACCGGGGTCTGGTCCGGAGTCGGGGTCCGGGGCCCGGAGGCCTTCGACGCGGTGCCGTTCCTGGACCTGCTGACCGCGTACGGGTCCCCGTGGGGGATCAAGGAGCTGGCGGGAGATGTCAGATGAGTAGTGGTGGACCGACCCTGCCCCAGGAGCGGCGGATCGTCACGGCGATCCCTGGTCCGAAGTCGCAGGCACTGCACGCCCGTCGTACGGCCGCGGTGGCCTCGGGGGTCGGCAGCGTGCTGCCGGTCTACGTCGTCGCAGCCGGCGGTGGTGTGGTCGTCGACGTCGACGGCAACTCGCTGATCGACCTCGCCTCCGGGATCGCGGTCACCTCCGTCGGCAACGCGGCCCCCGAGGTGGTCTCACGGGTGGTCGAGCAGGTGGCGGCGTTCACCCACACCTGCTTCATGGTGGCGCCGTACGAGGGCTACGTGGAGGTCTGCGAGCAGCTCGCCGAGCTCACACCGGGCACCCACCCGAAGAAGGCCGCGCTGTTCAACTCCGGCGCCGAGGCCGTGGAGAACGCGGTGAAGATCGCGCGGGTGCACACCGGCCGGGACGCCGTCGTGGTGGTCGACCACGCCTACCACGGGCGCACCAACCTGACGATGGCGATGACCGCGAAGAACATGCCCTACAAGCAGGGCTTCGGGCCGTTCGCCGGCGAGGTCTACCGCGCCCCGGTGTCCTACCCGTTCCGCGACGGGCTGTCGGGCCCGGAGGCAGCGGCCCGGACGATCGACGTCATCGACAAGCAGGTCGGAGCCAGCAACGTCGCCTGCATCGTGATCGAACCCGTCCTCGGCGAGGGCGGATTCATCGTGCCGGCTCCGGGCTACCTGGCGGCGCTGGCGGCGTACGCGCAGTCGGAGGGCATCGTCTTCGTCGCCGACGAGATCCAGTCCGGGATGTGCCGGACCGGGGCCTGGTTCGCCAGCGATCACGAGGGCGTCGTCCCGGACCTGGTCACCGTCGCCAAGGGGGTTGCCGGCGGACTTCCCCTGGCTGCTGTCGTGGGACGAGCCGAGATGATGGACGCGGTTCACGCCGGTGGTCTCGGAGGCACCTACGGCGGCAACCCGGTCGCGTGTGCCGCCGCACTCGGGGCGATCGCCACGATGAAGGACCTGGACCTGAACGGTCGCGCCCGCGAGATCGAGACTTTGCTGGTCGGACGACTCAACGCCCTGGCCGCCGACTTCCCGGCGATCGGCGAGGTCCGCGGGCGTGGCGCGATGGTCGCGATCGAGATCGTCGAGCCGGGGACCACCAAGCCCGACCCAGCCTTGGCGGGCAGGCTCAGCGCCGGGTGCCACCAGGCCGGCGTGCTGACCCTGACCTGCGGCACCTACGGAAACATCCTGCGGTTCCTGCCGCCGCTGGTCGCCCCTGACGCGTTGCTGCACGAAGCGATGGACGTGCTGGCCGAGGTCACGTCGGGACAGGCCTAGCGGCCTCCCTCAGTACGAGCGCGCGATCAGGAGACGGTGACGAGCTCGCGGCCCACCAGGTCGTCGAGGAAGGCAACGATGTCGTCGCGGCAGGTCTCGGGAGTGACGTCGTACTCGGCGCTGACCAGGATCACCAGCTCCTCGAGCGACTTGGGCGCCTCGAGGTGCTTCCAGAGGGACGCGGCGACGTCGCGCAGCCCGTAGTACTCGCCCTGCTCCTGACCCATCATCACGAGCTCGCCGTCCATCTCGACGGCGTTCAGCTCGGGCCGTCGGACGTAGGTCGTGTCGGGATGGCTGCTGCTCATGCACTCTCCTGAGAATCTCGGGCGATGTCCTGGAGGATCGCCTCTGCGGTGTCCTCGGCGGTCATCGTGGCGACGGGGCGGCAGACCCGGGTGACCCGGGCCGCGGAGACAAGCCTGGCGCACTGCTCAAGGTGCTGAGCCATCGGCCCCGGGCCGTGAACCAGCTCGTTGCGGTAGGTGTGCTCGTGCAGGAGGCTGAAGGTGAGGGCTCCGTGCACGGGCGCCAGGGTCAGGGCATCACCCTCGTGCCGCTCGAGCACGTAGATCCAGCGCAGGCGGACCGGCTCGGACCGCGACCGTCGTACCGGCAGCTGGAACTTCTCGTGCGAGGTGTGGATCCGTTCCAGGGAGTCCTTGTCGACCCCGAGCCGCTCCAGGGCGTCGTCCCAGAGCTTGATCCTCGGGTACCCGGTGAGCGCCATCCCGGTCCGGTCGACCGGGACGACGTCGTCGGAGAGGACGTCGAGCCCGCGCCGGGCGAACTCGGCTGCCAGGGTGGACTTGCCTGCACCGGACCGACCGACCACCACGGCACAGGCGTCCCCGATCCGGACTGCGTTCCCGTGCAGCACCAGGTGGTCCCGCTGCATCATCAGCGCCCCCATCATGCTGCCGAGGAGGAAGAGCCGCACCGCGGCGGGATCGGCTCCGGCCACCGGGTCCACGACGATCTCGCTCCCGGCCCGCACCTCGTAACGGGCGACGTCCGGGACGGCGACCCCGCAGGTGTCGCCCGAGCGCCACAGACCGTGGTCCAGGAGGGGGACGTCGGCCGGTGGTGCCGCCAGCGGGGCGATCCGGATCCTGACGTCAGCCTGGACCGGTCCGGGCAGCGGCTCGCCGAGGTCGGTCAGCTCGATCTCGCTGCAGAACGTGAGCCCGTAGACGGAGTAGAAGAGCGTGCTCACCGTTTCCGGCTCACCCGGGGCGTCCACGCGAAGGCGCCGACCTCGGTGTACTCACGACCGTTGCCCCCGGTCACCGTGACGTCTCCTGCATGCACCCAAGCATGGGCGACCAGCGCGCCGGCGTCCCGCCGAACGCCGAAAGAGACCACGTGCGGGATCCGGCGGGCGGCCAGGAAGGTCCGCGCGGTCAACGCTTGCGGGTAGCAGTCCGACCGCCACGGCGCGTGGGCGGCTGCGGCTTCGACGATCCGGCCGATGTGCGCGGCCCGGAACTGCTGGGAAGCGCTCAGGACGGGGGCCTGGTGCGTCCCTGGTTCGGCCTGGTTCTCGCCCAGCAGCCGCCGTACGACGGTGAACGGGAGCGCGAGGATCAGCAGGCGGGTAAAACCGAGAAGGAACCAGGCCGCCGTGAAGCGAACCTGGTCCCTCAGTCCTAGACGGACAAAACCTCGAACCGTACGAACGAATCCCATGGAACGAAGTCCTCGTGACACCCGAAGGTGCCCTTGAGTGGCTGGAGCCGTCAGCTACCGAGCGGGGGGAACGGGATCGAAACCCCGATACCCAGGTCGATGTCGCTGGTGGCCCGCAGGCTGAGCGTCTCCAGCTTCGGAGCGCTGTACGCCTTCTCAGAACCGGTCATCGTGGAGCTCCTGTCGGTTGTTGCCTTCTCAATCTTCCTCAACGATTCGGCACCCAGAAAGGTACGGATTGTTTGAGGGAGATCCACGAGGAATCCGTCACGGGGAAAGTCAGGCTACCCGACTTGCACGTTCGCACTCCGTCAGCGGTGCGCGACTCCTACCCTTGCCGGGTGCAGATCACCCCGGGACCGTCCCCTGAAGCCGTCCGGCGAGTGCGTTCCTGGGTCCGTGGCGCACTGCGGCTGGAGGCTGGTCATTCGTGGCTGCCCGAACCGACCACCGAGACGACCGACGACCTCATGGAAGCGGTCCGGCGCCACCGGGTCGCGGAGCTGCTCGGGAGCCAGGCGGCAGGCCTGGACCTCCCGGACGAGATCCGGCAGCCGATCGCCGATCTCCGGGCGGTCAGCCGCCGGGCTCTGATGGTCCAGGTCCTCGAGACCGGCCGCCTGACCGGGTTGCTCGCCGGTGCCGGGATCGCCAGCCTGGCCATCAAGGGACCCGCGCTCGCGGTGCAGACGACGGGAGACCCAGCGGCACGGGGCTCGGGAGACATCGACCTGCTGGTTGATCCTGATCAGGTCCAGCAGGCGCACCAGGTCCTTCTGGACAGCGGGTGGTCGCTGCGTCCTGGCTACGACATCGCCCCGGGCACGTGGGCCTGGCGGCACGTGATGGGCGCTTTCAACGCGCTGACGTACGACGGACCTGGGAGCGCGGTCGACCTGCACTGGCGACTCGACCCGACCCTGGATGCGCTGCCGGTGTTCGCCGAGGCCTGGGAGCGGCGGGTGCCGGTCGACCTGGGTGGCGTCGTGGTCGACACGCTCTCGCGCGCGGACCTGCTGGGGCACGCCAGCCTGCACGCGGCCAAGGACTCGTGGCGGTGGATGCGCAGCCTGGTCGACGTGCACCGGATCGCCGCCGACCCGGCCACGTGGGACCGGTCCTGGAGCCGGGATCCCTTGCGCCGGCTGGAGGTCAGCACCTTGGCTGTGACCCGCTTCGTCGTCGGACTGCCCGGTGGTGTGCCCGCCGAGGTACTGGCCCGGCTCGACCAGGTACCGGCCTCGGTGCTGCTCCGTGCGGTCGCGGCCCAGGAACGACCGACGGCCGCTGAGAACCCCTTCCCGGGCAGTGAGAGCGTCCGGTTGCTGCGCTACATGCTGGAGGCCAGCCCGACCCCGCGCGACCTGCGGCACTCCGCGGTGAGCACGATGCTCCCGGTGAAGTCCGTCCTCGGGGTCGACGCGAAGAGCGCCTGGAGCGGTGTGCCGCTGACGCTGTGGGCGCGGGTTCGCAGGCTCCAGGTCCGTAGCGTCGCGTGGGCCAAGCGGTCGCCGTCGGCCGAGATCGACACGATGATCAGGTCGCGGCCGTGATCCGGAGCGCCGGGTTGTGTCTGCGAGAGATGGCCGACACCGTCGGTTCGGCGCGAGTGGCAGCGCTGCTGGTGCTGCAGTTCGTGGTGGCACTGCTGGAGGGCCTGGGACTGGTGCTGCTGGTGCCGGTGATCCAGGCGCTCGGCGGTGCCGACCGGTTCAGCGTTCCCGGTCTCAGCGTCGAGCTGACGTTGACCCGGGCGTTCTCCCTGGTGATCGCGGTCGTGGTGCTGCGCGGACTGGGCCAGTGGTGGGCGATGGTGCTCGCCGTCGACATCCGCCTCGCCACCGTGGACCGGCTGCGGCTCGGTCTGATCGACGATCTGTACGGCTCGGACTGGACCTACCTCGCGGCGCAGCGGCGCAGCGAGGTGGTGCAGAGCCTGACCACGAACGTCGAGCGCGCGCAGAGTGCGGTCGCGATGGTTCTGCGGCTCTTCGTCGGCACCTTCGTCCTGATCGCGACGGCGGCGGTCGGCGTCCTGGTGGCCCCGGTGGTCGGCGGCCTCGCTCTCGCCGCGGTGGTCCTGGTCCTCCTGCTCGCGGCGCGATCGACCCGGGGTGCGACGGCGCTGGGCCAGGTGATGTCCGAACGGATCGCTGGCTTCGGGGCCACCGTCTCGGACTCGTTGGCCTCAGCCCGGGTGATGCGGGCGCACGGAGCGGAACGAGCCTGGTCCGAGCTGGTCGCAGCCGAGGCGGCGCGGGTTCGCGAGGTACGCCGCACCTTCGTTGCGCGTTCCTCCATGGTCTCCTCGACGCTCGGTGTGGTCGGTGTCCTGGCCGTGCTGGTCCTGATCCTGATCGGGCGCGAGGTGGGACTCTCGCTCGCGGAGCTGGCCACCCTGCTGGTGGTCGCGACCCGGTTGCTCGCGTCCGGTCAGAACCTGCTGGTCGCGGCGCAGACCTTCGCCAACGACGTACCGGCCCTGGAGGCGTTGCTGACCTTCCAGGCAGAGGCGCGCCAGCACCCCGAGGTCGCGAGCCCGTCGCTCGACCCGGCCACGGTCGGGCCTCAGGTCGACCGTGAGGGGCGCCGCCGGGCCGTCGCGCTGCTGGAGCTCCGCGACGTCGGCGTCACCTACGACGGCGGCGACCTCCCGGCCCTGGCCGGGATCGACCTGGAGGTTCCGTACCGGGGCCTGGTCACCGTCACCGGCCCGAGTGGTTCGGGCAAGAGCACCCTGCTGGACGTGATCCTCGGACTTCTTCGCCCGGGTACCGGTGAAGTTCTGGTCGACGGGGTGGCCGTCGCCGATCTCGCTGCCTGGCGCCGCCGGATCGGGTACGTCGCCCAGCAGACCGTCCTGGTCCCCGGGACGGTGTGGCAGAACCTGGCGTGGTCGATGCAGCCTGGGGAGACCCTCACCGAGGAGACCGCGTGGGAGGCGCTCCGCCTGGCCTGCCTGGACGAGGTCGTCCGCGGCCTTGCCGGCGAGCTGCAGGCGCCGCTGCAGGAGATCGCCGGCCTCTCCGGCGGCGAGCAGCAGCGACTGGCAATCGCGCGAGCCCTCGTCCGCCGGCCGGAGCTGCTGGTCCTGGACGAGGCCACCAGCGGCCTCGATGCCGCGACCGAGGCGGCGGTGCTGGCCAACCTGCTCGACGGTGAACGGGCGGTCCTGATGGTGACCCACCGGGCCCCGAGCGACCGGCCCGGCGTGCTGCTGCGTCTCGAGAACGGAATTGGAACGATCAAGTAGCGGTCGGTTACGGTCGTTGCATGCGCGCGATCCGACGCTTCACCGTCCGTCCCGTCCTTCCCCCCGAGCTTGCCCCGGCACTCGAGCTGGTCACCAACCTGCGGTGGTCCTGGAGCCCGGCGACCCAGGACGTCTTCGCCGCCATGGATCCCTCGGCGTGGGAGGAGTCCGGCCAGGACCCGGTCAAGCTGCTCGGGCTGATCTCCGCCGAGCGACTCGACCAGCTCGCCCGCGACGAGGGCTTCCTGGCCAGGCTCGAGGACGCCCGCGCCGACCTGGACCGCTACCAGAACGGCGAGCGCTGGTTCCAGAAGCGGGCCGCTGGCGGCGCCGTGACCTCGCCGCGCGCGATCGCCTACTTCTCGCCCGAGTACGGGATCACCTCGGTGCTGCCGCAGTACTCCGGCGGCCTCGGCATCCTGGCCGGAGACCACCTGAAGACGGCCAGCGACCTCGGCGTCCCACTGATCGGGGTCGGCCTGCTCTACCGGCACGGCTACTTCCGGCAGTCGCTCTCCCGCGAGGGCTGGCAGCAGGAGACCTACCCGGTCCTGGACCCGGACGGCCTGCCGATCACGCCCCTGCGCGAGGCGGACGGGACCCATGCCCAGGTCTCCCTGGCCATCCCGGGGGACCATCCCCTGCTGGCCAGGATCTGGGTCGCTCAGGTCGGCCGGGTGCCGCTGCTGCTCCTGGACTCCGACCTCGAGGAGAACCCCGGACCGCTGCGCGAGGTCACCGACCGGCTGTACGGCGGAACCTCGGAGCACCGGCTGCGCCAGGAGCTCCTCCTCGGGGTCGGGGGAGTGCGGGCCCTGCGCGCCTGGTCCCGGATCACCGGCGCGCCCGAGCCCGAGGTCTTCCACACCAACGAGGGTCACGCGGGATTCCTCGGCCTGGAGCGGATCCGGGAGCTCAGCGTGGCCGAGGACGGCCCGCACCTGGACTTCGCCTCAGCCCTGGAAGTCAGCCGGGCCGGCACGGTGTTCACCACCCACACGCCGGTCCCGGCCGGGATCGACCGGTTCCCGCGCGAGCTGATCGCTCAGTACTTCGGCGCCCAGAGCGCCGTGGCGGGGGTCGGGGTCGAGGACATCCTGGCGCTCGGGACCGAGGACTACGACGGCGGCGACCCGGGTGTCTTCAACATGGCGGTGATGGGGTTCCGCCTCGGCCAGCGGGCGAACGGTGTCTCGCTGCTGCACGGTCACGTCAGCCGCGGGATGTTCAACGGGCTCTGGTCGGCGTTCGACGAGGCCGAGGTGCCGATCGCGTCGATCACCAACGGGGTGCACGCGCCGACCTGGGTGGCGCGCGAGGTCTTCGAGCTGGCCGCCCAGGTCGGCGCCGACCTGCCCGAGTCCGGCTCAGGCTCCGGGGACGACGCCTTCTGGGACGTGGTCGACCGGGTGCCTGCCGCTGAGCTCTGGGCCACCAAGCGCGAGCTCCGGTCCCGGCTCGTCGACGACGCGCGCGCCCGGCTGCGGAAGTCCTGGCAGCAGCGCGGCGCCGCCCCGGCCGAGCTCGGCTGGATCGACGAGGTGCTGGACCCGGACGTGCTCACCATCGGGTTCGCTCGGCGGGTGCCGTCGTACAAGAGGTTGACGTTGATGCTGCACGACCGGGAGCGGCTGACCCGGATCCTGCTCGACCCCGCGCGCCCGGTGCAGCTGGTGATCGCCGGCAAGTCCCACCCGGCTGACGAGGGCGGCAAGCGGATGATCCAGGAGATCGTCCGGTACGCCGACGAGGCCGGCGTCCGGCACCGGATCGTCTTCCTGCCCAACTACGACATCGCGATGGCCCAACCGTTGTACCCGGGTTGCGACGTCTGGCTGAACAACCCGTTGCGCCCGTACGAGGCCTGCGGCACCTCCGGCATGAAGGCCGCCCTGAACGGTGGTCTGAACTTGTCGATCCTCGACGGCTGGTGGGACGAGTGGTACGACGGCAACAACGGCTGGGCGATCCCGTCCGCCGACGGCGTCGACGACCCCGACCAGCGCGACCTGATCGAGGCGAACGCCCTGTACGACCTGATCGAGAACGAGGTCGCACCCCGCTTCTACGACCATGACGCCGATGGCCTGCCGGTCCGCTGGATCGAGATGGTCCGGCACACCCTGAAGTCGCTCGGACCCAAGGTGCTCTCGACCCGGATGGTCCGCGAGTACGTCGAGCGGCTGTACGTACCGGCCGCGGACGCTGCTCGCGCGATCACGCAGTCCGGCCCTGGCGGGAGCTACGACGGTGCCCGGGACCTGGCCGGTTTCAAGGCCAAGGTGCGAGCAGGCTGGGACCAGGTCCGGATCGACCACCTCGACACCGCCGGGGTCTCGGACTCCCCGGAGGTCGGCGGCGTCCTGGACCTGAACACCTACGTCAGCCTCGGCGGGCTCGCTCCCGCCGACGTTGCCGTCGAGCTCGTCCACGGTCGCGTCAAGGGCGAGGACGCCATCCTCGAGCCGGCCGTGACCCCGCTGGAGCTGGCCGAGAGCTACGAAGGTGGACGGCACCGGTTCGCCTGCCGGTTGGTGCTGGACCAGCCGGGCCCGTTCGGATACACCGTCCGCGTGCTGCCGAAGCATCCCGCGCTGGCTTCCCCCGCGGAGCTGGGGCTGGTCGCGCTGGCCTGAGCGTCGGATTCACGCCAGTTGGTGTGAAACCGGATCGAACGGTCGTTGCAACGGGCTGATCTGTCAGAACGAGGCTGGAGCCCGGCGCGCACAGCCTCGAGAGATCGGCGGACGATCCACAGGGCTGAGGCGCTCCTTCGGCGGGCAGGCGTCGAGGAGCAAGCGTTGCCTTCATGCTTGAACTAACTCGACGCCACGACCATGGGGTCTTTCTCAGACGTGAAGCTCTGGCCCACGGCTACCTCGATCGCGATCTGCATCGTGCCGTCGCCGGTGGGTTGTTGGTTCGCGTGCGACACGGCGCCTATGCGGCTGCAGACCGATGGGACGAGCTCGATGCCGCGGGAAGGCACGCACTCGCCTCCCACGCGGTACTCATGACTCACGGCGAGCAGACCGCCTTGAGCCACGTGTCGGGTGCGATCCTCCACGGGATGCGTACCTGGGGGACCGACCTCTCGCGGGTGCACGTCACCCGACTGGAGGCGAGCGCCAGCCGTCGGCACCATGATGTCGCCTACCACGATGCGCCGGCGTCGCGATCGGTCTCGGTGGTCGGCGGTGCCAGGGTCATCGCCCCTGAGTACTGCGCGCTCGGCGCTGCAGCGATGAGCTCGGTGGAGTCCGGGCTCGTGCTGATCGACTCGGCACTCCAATCGGGCACGTGTGACGAGGCGGGCCTGCGGGCTGCGTACGACGCGATGGCCGGGTGGCCTGGGACGGGCCGTCTCCGGATCACTCTCAGCCTCGCTCAGCCGGGGGCCGAGTCGGTGGGTGAGTCGCGAGCGCGGTTCCTCTTCTGGAAGCAACACCTGCCGCGGCCGATCCTCCAGTATCCGGTCTACGACCACGACGGAGTCCTGATCGGTTTCTCGGACTTCGCTTGGCCTGATCACGGTGTACTCGGCGAGTTCGACGGCAAGGTGAAGTACGGCCGGTTCCTGCGTCCCGGCGAAGATCCGTCGAACGCTGTTTTCCGCGAGAAGATCCGGGAGGACCGGATGCGAGAGGCGACAGGGTTCGGCTTTGTCCGCCTCACCTGGTCCGATCTCGACCAGGGGGACCAGACCGGAGCGCGCCTGCGCCGAGCGCTCCATCGCTCCGGTCGGACAGCAAGAGTCTGACTGCCCAGTACGTTGCAACAGGTTGTTCGCGCAGTTTCACGCCATCCGGAGTGAAACCGACAAACGGCGTCAACCCTGCTGAAGTACCACCAGCGACTGGGCCCGCAGGTTGAACGTCCCCCCGGCCCGGGCTTCGGTGCCCTCGGCAAGAGTCTCGTCGGTCGACAGGACCACCTGACCGGACTGGACCCAGGCGTTCTCGGGGAGGCGGACCTCGCAGTCGATGTCCGAACCGTTGAACCAGATCAGGAACGACGCGTCGACCTGCTGCTCGCCGCGGGGGCCCGGGGACCGCAACGGGTTCCCGGAGACGAACATCCCGATCACCTTGAGATCGGTGTCGTGCCAGTCGTCGCCGCTCATCTCGCGGCCGGCCGGGTGGATCCAGGCCAGGTCCTTGGGTCCGCCCTTGATCGCGGGCCGGCCCTCGAACCAGTGCCGCTGCCGCAGCGCGGGGTGCTCGCGGCGGATCTTGAGCGCGGTCCGGGTCATGTCCCACATCCGCAGCCAGGCGTCGTCCGGGCGCCAGTCGATCCAGGAGATCTCGTTGTCCTGGGCGTACGCGTTGTTGTTCCCGCCCTGCGTCCGACCGCGCTCGTCGCCGGCGGTGATCATCGGGACGCCGTTGGAGAAGCAGAGCGAGATCATCAGGTTCGCGGCCACCCGCTGACGGCGGGCGAGGATCTCCGGATCCGTGGTCGGACCCTCGACCCCCCAGTTGGACGAACGGTTGTTGTCGGTGCCGTCCCGGTTCTCCTCGCCGTTGGCTTCGTTGTGCTTGTGGTCATACGAGACCAGGTCGCGCAGCGTGAACCCGTCGTGGGCGGTGATGAAGTTGACCGACGCGTACGGCGAGCGGCCGTCGTCGGCGTACAGGTCCGAGGAGCCGGCCACCCGGGTGGCGACGGTCCGGACACCGTCGGAGCGGCCGCGCCAGAAGTCGCGCATGGTGTCGCGGAACTGGTCGTTCCACTCGACCCACGGGGGCGGGTACTCGCCGACCTTGTAGCCGTCGCCGGAGGCGTCCCACGGCTCGGAGATCAGCTTGGCGTGGCGCAGCGCGGGGTCCTGGCCGATGGTGACCAGCAAGTTGCTGGTCATGTCCACGTTGTAGCCGGACCGGGTGAGCGCCGACAGCAGGTCGAAGCGGAAACCGTCGACGTGCATCTCGTTGACCCAGTAGCGCAGCGAGTCCAGGATCAGCCGCAGTGCTTGGGGGTTCTGGGCGTTCACCGTGTTGCCGCAGCCGGTGACGTCCCAGTAGGTGTCGTCGAACCGGGCGTGCGCCGGGAGCGCGTCATCGTCACCCTCGACAGGCTCCGCCGGGGCCACCCGGTGGTAGAAGCCGCGGTCGTCCAGGCCCCGGAAGCTGTAGGTCGGGCCCAGAGCCCCCGCCTCGGCGGTGTGGTTGTAGACAACGTCCAGGATCACCTCGATCCCGGCCTCGTGGAAGTTCTTGACCATCTGCTTGAACTCGGTGACCTGTTGCCCGTCCTCGCCCGAGGACGAGTACGCAGCGTGCGGTGCGAAGAAACCGATCGAGTTGTAGCCCCAGTAGTTGGTCAGCCCGAGCTCGGCCAGGTGGGTCTCGGAGACGAACTGGTGGATCGGCAGCAGCTCGACCGCGGTGATGCCGAGGTCGGTGAGGTAACGGATCGCCTCGGGGGAGCCGAGCCCGGCGTAGGTACCGCGCAGCTCTTCGGGGATCTCGGCGTGCAGTGCCGTGAAGCCCTTGACGTGCAGCTCGTAGATGACGGTGTCGCGCCAGCGGTGCCGCATCGGCGGGTCGCCGCCGGGGCCCCAGTCGAAGGGGTCGTGCACGACGACGCTCCGCGGCATCGAGCCGGCTGAGTCGAGCTCGCTGGGGCTCTCGGGGTACTCCCAGTCGTGCGCGAACACCTCGGGCCCGGGCACGACCTGACCACTGATCGCGCGGGCGTACGGGTCGAGCAAGAGCTTGCGCGGGTTGAAGCGGAGACCCTGGGAGGGCTGCCACGGTCCGGCCGCCCGGAAGCCGTAGTGCTGGCCGGGTTGCACCCCGGGGACGGCGCCGTACCAGATGCCCAGGGAGTGCTGGGTGAACTGGTACGACGTCTCGTTGCCGTGCTCGTCGAACAGGCAGACCCACATGGCAGTCGCGTGCGGTGCGTAGGCGGCGAAGTTCGTGGACTCCTCGCCCCAGGTCGCGCCGAGCGGCCAGCTCCGTCCCGGCCAGACCGGGGCAGAGTCCTCAGGGCTGGTCCATCGCCAGATCTCGTGCGGCATCGCCCTATCCTCGCAGCCTCGGGCAGGTGCTGGCGCCAAGCCCCCGGGTGGCGCAGGATGACCGGTATGAACCGACTCCCTGCCGTCCGGACCGTCGTCGCCTGCTGCAGCCTCGCGGTGGTGGCCGGTGTGGCCTGGGGGCCCGGGTCGCCGGCGGCCGCGAAGCCCTCGGCCGGGAGCACGACCGGATCGGCGCGCGTCTTCATGGTCAACCCGGTGCAGTCCAGCGGCAACCAGGACCTGGTCGACCTCAAGGACGCAGCCAGGGCCGTGCCCGACGACGCCTACGCGCCGGTCGGGCTGCGGAACCTGGACGGATCGGGCTACCTGCGCGGGTCGTGGGCGCGGGTCGAGTCGGCCACCGGGACACCGGCGTTCAGCCGGACCAACACGTTCCGCTACGACCGCAGCCAGGACCAGTTCGAGCAGGTGATGGCGTACTTCTGGGTCAACCAGGCGCAGGAGTACCTGCAGTCCCTCGGGTTCGGCTCGACCTACCGGGGCATCGTCAAGCAGTCGTTCCCGGTCAAGGTCGACCAGTACGGCGGCGACAACTCCTACCAGACCGACAAGCCGTACCGGATCCGGTTGGGCAAGGGCGGGGTCGACGACGCCGAGGACGCGGAGGTGATCCTGCACGAGTACGGGCACGCGATCCACGCCTCCCAGGTCGAGGGCTTCGGCGCGAGCCCGGAGGCCGGCTCGATCGGCGAGGCCTTCGGCGACTACTTCGCGGTCACCGCAGGTCTGGCTGCTGCCGACCAGTACCACTGGCCGGTCGCGACCGACCTGGCCTGCGTCGGCGACTGGGACGCGGTGTCCTACACCGACACGGCCCCGCACTGCCTGCGGACCTTGACCACCGGCCTGACCACGGCCGACCAGACCGGTGAGGTCCACCACGACGGTCAGATCTGGTCGCAGGCCCTCTGGGAGATCCGGTTGGGCTACGGCGCTCTCGGCAAGTCCCCCCAGGACTGGGACACCACGCTGATCGGGTCGCAGTTCGGGTACGCGGCCGACACGTCGTTCGTCGACGCTGCCCGCAAGACCTGGGTGGCCGCGGGCGAACGTGACGGCGACGCGGCAGCAGCCCTGGTCCGGGCCCGGTTCGCCGACCGCGGGATCACCTTCTGACCGGCGACGAACCGAGCGGACCGTTTCGCTAGTCTCGGCCGTCAGTGCAGGTCAGGGAACGCGAGGGAGTGGAGCACCATGGGTGAGTACGTACGGCTCGAGGTCGTCGACGGCGTCGGGACCATCCGGCTCGACCGGCCGAAGATGAACGCGATCGACACCCAGGTCCAGGCCGAGCTGGTCGAGGTCGCCGCCGAGGTGACCCGGCGTTCCGAGGTGAAGGCCGTCGTGCTCACCGGGGGCGAGCGGGTCTTCGCTGCCGGCAACGACGTCAAGGAGATGGCCGACTGGTCGTACACCGATCTGGTCGACCGGGTCAGCAGCGTGCAGGGTGCGGTGACCGCGATCGCGCAGATCCCCAAGCCGGTGGTCGCGGCCGTGAACGGCTACGCGCTCGGCGGTGGCTGCGAGCTCACCCTGGCCGCGGACGTCAGGTTCGCCGCCGAGAACGCCGTCTTCGGCCAACCGGAGGTGCTCCTCGGCATCATCCCCGGCGCCGGCGGGACCCAGCGACTGGCGCGCCTGATCGGCCCCAGCAAGGCCAAGGACCTGCTCTTCACCGGCCGGATGGTCAAGGCGGACGAGGCGCTGGCGATCGGCCTGGTCGACCGGGTGCTCCCGGCTGCGGACGTGTACGCCGAGGCCCACGCCTGGGCGGCTCAGTTCGTCGGCGCCGCGTCGTACGCACTGCGGGCCCTCAAGGACGCGGTCGACCGTGGCCTCGAGGTCGACCTGGAGACCGGGCTGGCGATCGAGCGCCAGCACTTCGCGGGGGTCTTTGCCACCGAGGACCGGACCACCGGGATGACCTCGTTCGTCGAACACGGTCCCGGCAAGGCGCAGTTCCAGGGTCGGTGAGTCCGGTCCGGGTACGGTGAGGGTCAGCACCGCGCGGGCGGTGCCGGCAACGTTCAAGGGGACATTCCTGGTGGCACGAGTAGTCAAGTCCGACGAACCCCTCCCGGGGCGCGCGGAAGCCAAGAAGATCCAGAACGACCAGATCCGCGACACCATGTCGAAGGTCCTGCGGGTGATCTTCCTGTTCTTCGCGCTCGCCCTGGCGCTCGGTGCCTTCCTGGTCGCCGCCCAGGAGAACGTGAGCCAGGACAACGGGGTGGTGAAGTTCGTCTTCGACGTCGCCGACGCCATCGACGGCCCGTTCGGCCGGGACAACGGAATCTTCAGCTTCCACGGGGAGAATGCCGACACCAAGAACGCCGTGGTCAACTGGGGCATCGCTGCCCTGGTGTACCTCGCAATCGGGCGGTACCTGCAGCGGGTGCTGGCTCCGAAGAAGTAACGTCGAGGTCGCTGTGATCGACCCCACCTGAGATCGGGTGTGGTCAGGCCTTACCGACTAGTAGTCTCACCAGAACTCAACACTCTGATTCAGGAGGGGCCCTCGCGGGCCGTACACCAGCATGAACATTGTCGTCTGTGTGAAATTCGTCCCTGACTCGACCGCCGACCAGGCCTTCGAGTCGGACAACACCGTGGACCGCGTTGGCGTCCCCGGACTGCTCTCCGAGCTCGACGAGTACGCCGTCGAGCAGGCGCTGCAGCTCAAAGAGAAGAACGAGGCTCCCGACTCGGTCACCGTGACCGCCCTGAGCGTCGGCCCCGAGGGTGCTGCGGACGCGATCCGCAAAGCCCTCCAGATGGGTGCTGACGCAGGCGTCCACGTGGTCGACGACGCGATCGCCGGCTCGGACGCGCTCGCGACGTCCAAGGTGCTCGCCGCCGCGATCAAGAAGGTCGGCGACGTGGACGTGATCGTCTGCGGGATGGCTTCCACCGACGGCGGCATGTCGGTCGTCCCCGCGATGCTCGCCGAGCGGCTGGACCTGCCTCAGGTCACCTTCGCCTCGGTCATCGAGTCGCAGGGCAACCAGTTCCGGATCAAGCGTGACGGTGACATCGCCACCGAGGTCATCGGTGCGGTCGCGCCGTTGGTCCTGTCGGTGACCGACCAGACCGGCGAGGCTCGTTACCCGTCGTTCAAGGGCATCATGGCGGCGAAGAAGAAGCCCCTGGAGTCGTACTCGCTGGCCGACCTGGGCGTCGACGCCGGAGAGGTCGGCCTCTCGGCCGCCTGGACCGCCGTCGACAGCACCGAGGCCCGTCCGCCGCGTACCGCGGGCACCATCGTGACCGACGAGGACGGCTCGGGCGCCAAGGCGCTGACCGAGTTCCTCGCGTCCAAGAAGTTCATCTGAGAGGCCTGAGCACATGACTGAAATCCTGGTTCTGGTGGACCACCTCGAAGGTGCCGTCCGCAAGCCCACCTACGAGCTGCTGGCGATCGCCAAGCGTCTCGGCACGCCGTCCGCCGTCTTCATCGGGGGAGCGGACAAGGCTGACGCCGCCGTGGCTGCTGTCACCAAGTTCGGGGCCGAGAAGGTCTACGTCGTCGACGACGCCGAGATCAAGGGCTACCTCGTCGCTCCCAAGGCCGAGGCACTGCAGCAGATCGCCGCTCAGGCGAGCCCGGGTGCGATCCTGATCAGCTCGTCGGCCGAGGGCAAGGAGATCGCTGGTCGCCTGGCGGTCAAGCTGGACTCGGGCCTGATCACCGACGCCGTCGACGTCCAGGTCGACGGTGGCAGCCCGGTGACCACGCAGAGCGTGTTCGCGGGCAACTTCACCGTGCAGGCGAAGGTCACCCAGGGCACACCGATCATCACGGTCAAGCCCAACGCCGCCGCTCCTGAAGAGGTCGCCGGTGCTGGCACGGTCGAGAACGTCACCGTGACGATCTCCGACTCCGCGAAGAAGGCCCAGGTCGTGGCGTCCCAGCCGCGTCAGTCCTCGGGCCGCCCCGAGCTCACCGAGGCCGCGATCGTGGTCTCCGGTGGTCGTGGCACCGGTGGCGACTTCTCCGAGGTCGAGGGTCTCGCCGACTCGCTCGGTGCCGCTGTCGGCGCCTCGCGTGCCGCTGTGGACTCCGGCTGGGTGCCCCACACCTTCCAGATCGGTCAGACCGGCAAGACCGTGTCGCCGCAGCTGTACATCGCGGCCGGCATCTCCGGAGCCATCCAGCACCGGGCCGGGATGCAGACGTCCAAGACGATCATCGCGATCAACAAGGACGAAGAGGCCCCGATCTTCGAGCTCGTCGACTTCGGTGTCGTCGGAGACCTCAAGTCGGTTCTCCCGGCGGCGTCGTCCGCGATCACGGCTAGCAAGGGCTGAGCACTCACCTGCTCAGTTCACTGAACACAGTCAGGGGACCGGTCAGGGTCGCCGCCGCGTGTGTCGCGGCTGGCGCCCTGGCCGGTTCGCTGGTTCTGAGCCTGCTCTGGGCGCTGCGGGCCGACTCGTACTGGTTCGCGCTGTTCCTCAGCTACACGCCGTACGCCCTCCCCGGCTACCTGGTCGCCGTCGCCGCCCTGCTCGTGTTCCGAGCGGGGGTCCAGCCACCCCTGCGGGCCTGGGTCAGCGCGGCGACGGCCGTCGGCGCTGCTGGGGTCGCACTGCACGCGGTGCTGCTGGCGCCGGCGTTCCTCGGGGAGCACCCGGCGCACGCCGATGACCTGACCGTGCTGACCCTCAATGCCCGGCGCGGCGGCGTTGATGCTGCTGAGGTGGTGCGGCAGGTCCGGGCCGAGGTTGCCCAGCTGGTCGTCGTCGAGGAAGTCACCCCCTCGCTGCGGCAACGCCTGGCCGACGCGGGGCTGGAGGCCTCGCTGCCCTACGTGGGCGGAGCTCCCGGGCCGGTCTCGTCCGGCACGATGGTGTTCTCGGCCTACCCGCTGACCGGGTCCGTCCGGGTCCCGCTGGACCACGGTTCCTACCAGCTCCGGGTGGCTGCGCCGGTCCCGTTCTGGCTCGTCGCGGTCCACCTCGCCCAGCCGTTGGACGGCCAGGGGAGCTCCTGGCGGCGGGACTGGTCGGTGCTCGAGCAGGTGACCCGGTCGCTGGACGGCGACGTGCTGGTCGTCGGGGACTTCAACTCGACCCTGGAGCACCGCGGCATGCGACGGCTGCTCGACCAGGGGTTCGTCGACGCGGCTCGCCGGGCGAACGCGGGCTGGCAGCCCACCTACCCCAGCTCTCCGGGGCTGATCGCCATCGATCACGTCCTGTCCCGGGGCGGCTACGCGGCCGGGAGCGCCCGGACCGCAGCCCTCAACGGGACCGACCACCGGGCTTTGGTGGTCCGGTTCGCTGCGCCCGGAACGAGCCTGGGGCCACGGAAGTAGGCTGGAGCGGCTATGACTGTGTACCTCGACCACGCGGCGACCACGCCGATCCTTGCTGAAGCGGCAGCGGCGATGACCGCGCAGCTGGGCAACGTGGGCAACGCCAACTCGTTGCACGCCTCGGGTCGTGCGGCGCGGCGGGTCGTGGAGGAGTCCCGGGAGACGGTGGCGCGGGCGCTGGGCTGCCGCCCCGGAGAGGTCGTCTTCACCTCGGGCGGCACCGAGTCCGACAACCTGGCGCTCAAAGGACTGTTCTGGGCGCGGCGTGCGGCGGACCCGCAGCGCACCCGGGTGCTGGCCACGAAGATCGAGCACCACGCGGTCCTCGACCCGCTGGAGTGGTTGGAGGCCGAGGAGGACGCGCGGGTCGACCTGATCGCCGTCGACGCTCTCGGTCGGATCGACCTGGCCGCTTTCGAGGCGGCCGTCGAGGCTGCGCCGCAGGACGTCGCGCTGGTCTCGGTGATGTGGGCCAACAACGAGGTGGGGACCATCCAGCCCATCGCCCGGATCGTGGAGATCGCGCACCGGTACGGGATCCCGGTCCACACCGATGCCGTGCAGGCGATCGGGCAGGTCCCGGTCGACTTCGCCGCCTCCGGGGTCGATGCGATGACGGTCACCGGCCACAAGATCGGCGGCCCGTACGGCGTCGGTGCCCTCCTGGTGCGGCGCGAGGTCCAGC
The DNA here is from genome assembly GCA_026392455.1 of Propionibacteriales bacterium. Lineage (GTDB taxonomy): Bacteria > Actinomycetota > Actinomycetes > Propionibacteriales > Nocardioidaceae > Marmoricola. Next base: position 119,012 of record JAPLCB010000010.1, read on the forward strand.
TGACCGCCTTGCTGCACGGCGGCGGGCAGGAGCGCGACGTCCGGTCCGGGACCATCGACGCTCCCGCGATCGCAGGGTTCGCGGCAGCCTGCGAGCTGGCGGTGAAGGAGCAACCTGCACTGGCCTCGCGGCTGACCGCCCTGCGCGACCGGATGGTGGCCGGGATCCTGGCCGTCGCCCCGTCCAGCGCCTACAACGGCGACCCGGTCAGCGATGTCGAGCACCGGCTTCCCGGCAACGCCCACCTGACATTTCCGGGGTGCGAGGGTGACTCGCTGCTGATGCTGCTGGACGCCCGGGGGATCGAGTGCTCCACCGGATCCGCCTGCAACGCGGGCGTCCCGCAGCCCTCGCACGTGCTGCTGGCGATGGGGTGCGGCGACGAGCAGGCACGAGGCTCGCTGCGGTTCTCCCTGGGTCACACCTCGACCGACGCGGACATCGATGCGCTGCTCGAGGCGATCGGCCCGGTCGTCATCCGCGCCCGGGCGGCCGGTCAGACCTCGAGGGGTGCGGAGCGAGCATGAGAGTCCTCGCAGCCATGTCCGGCGGCGTCGACTCGGCGGTGGCGGCAGCCCGCGCGGTCGAGGCCGGCCACGACGTCACCGGCATCCACCTCGCGCTCTCCAGGAACCCGAAGTCGTACCGCACCGGGGCACGTGGTTGCTGCACCATCGAGGACTCGAACGACGCTCGTCGGGCCGCGGACGTGATCGGGATCCCGTTCTATGTCTGGGACATGAGCGACCGGTTCCACGAGGACGTCGTGGAGGACTTCCTGGCCGAGTACGCCGGCGGCCGGACCCCGAACCCGTGCCTGCGCTGCAACGAGAAGATCAAGTTCGCCGCCGTCCTCGACCGCGGCCTGGCGCTGGGGTACGACGCCGTGGTGACCGGGCACTACGCCCAGCTGCGCACCGGCGACGACGGCCTGATCGAGATGCACCGCGCCATCGACCCGGGCAAGGACCAGTCGTACGTGCTCGGCGTCCTGACCCAGCACCAGCTCGCGCACTCGTTGTTCCCGCTGGGCGACACGGCGAAGCCGCAGATCCGCACCGAGGCCGAACGCCGTGGTCTCCAGGTCGCCGACAAGCCGGACAGCCACGACATCTGCTTCATCGCTGACGGGGACACCGGCGGTTGGTTGGACGAGAAGCTCGGTGCGGCGGCGCCCAACCGCGGCGGTGCCATCCTCGACGAGGCCGGCGAGGTCCTCGGTGACCACGAGGGCACGTACCGGTTCACCATCGGTCAGCGCAAGGGCCTGCGGATCGGCACCCCGGCCGCAGACGGCAAGCCCCGGTTCGTTCTCGACATCGAACCCGTGTCCGGCACCGTCACCGTCGGGCCACGCGAGTCACTGGCGGTGACCGGTCTGGACTGCATCCGGCCGCTCTGGTGCGGGACGCCGCCGACCGGACCGTTGGAGTGCACGGTCCAGCTCCGCGCCCACGGCGACGAGCACCGGGCGGTCGTCGTACCAGCCGCCGACCGGTCGGACGGTGCGGCGGGCTTCTCGGTAACCCTTCTGGACTCAGCCTCCGGCATCGCTCCTGGACAGGCGTGCGTGGTCTACGACGGCACCCGGGTCGTGGGCTCGGGAACGATCGCGTCCACCCGGCGCTGACTGGTAGCGGCCCCGCTGCGCTGGAACTACCGGTGCGTAACCGGCGGTGAGTCGAGCAGTGGCTGCTCGCTCGCGCAGCGTCGGGATCCCGAACAGGTGCGCCCGGACGACCCTCTCGAAGCCTTCGGGATCCACCGGTGTGACGGTCGGCTTGAACCGTTCTCCGGTGTCGAGCACCAGGGCCACGGACTTCTCGGTGCGGTGGATGTCCAGGTTCCACCAGTGCTCCAGGTCGACCGGACCCCAGATCCGCCAGGGTTGGATCAGCGACCAGTCGCTGAGGGCCAGAACCTGGACGTCGCGGATCTCGCCGTACCGGATCCGCCGGACTCCCCAGGGGTAGTACCGCTGGATCGCCACGCCGGTCTCGTCGCAGGCGACGCTGCCGTCGTGGTAGTGCGCTCGTGCATAGTCCATCTGCCCTCCCCAGAGCAATCCGGGATTCCCTCGCAGCCATCTTGATCCGGTCCCTGGCGGCGCGCCAGAGGTCGAAGGTCCCTCGTGGTCCTGCGGTGGGCCTGAGCTCCCTAGGAGCCGTAGCCCGGTGGCGAACCGTAACCGGGGGGTGGCGGTCCGACCTGGCGCAGAGCAGGACGGGCCGTGACGGCGTAGATGATCGTGCCGACGATGCCGAGCAGGACCATCAGCAGGACCTGGAGCAGCTTGTTCTGGCCGGCTGCGGCCCACTGGGCGTCGGGGAAGCGGACGGCCTCGATCAGCAGGACCAGCCACCAGACGGCGGCGGCCAGGGCGAGGACCAGGAACGCGATGAACACGAGGACGGACAGGCCGGCGAGGATCTCCACGCCGCGAATCTAGCGCTTCGGCGGCAGCGGGAAGAACATGCTGGTCCGGGCGGCGTACTCGGGGTAGCCAGGTCGCTGCATCATGGTCCGCTCGAGCAGGCGGGCTCCGGTGGCGAAGACCAGGAAGTAGGTCATCGCCACCGGGGACAGGATCGTGAAGACCCCGGGCCACGACGAGGCGCAGACCAGGTAGAGGCCCCACCAGATGCAGGCGTCGCCGAAGTAGTTCGGGTGCCGGGTGTACTTCCAGAGTCCGCGGTCCATCACGCCGCTCCGGTTCGGGTCCTTCTTGTACGCCGCGAGCTGGGCGTCGCCGACGGTCTCGAAGCCGAGACCGATCGCGAAGACGAGCACCCCGACCAGCAGCACCGGTGTGACATGGGTCAGCGAGAGGGCGGTGACCTGGATCGGCAGCGAGATGAACCAGATCGCGAGGCCCTGGGGGAGCAGCACCTTGCGGATCAGGTGAACGACTCCGCCGTTGCCCCCGGCCATCAGTTCTTCGTAGCGCGGATCCTCACCGGCGCCGTGCGAGCGCCGGGCAATGTGCCAGGCGAGCCGACCGCCCCAGAGCGCCACCAGGGCGATCAGCAGGAACCCGCGGAAGTGCTGCTCGTCGAACGGGTTGTCGATCATGTCCAGCGGCGCGTACCCCATCCAGGCAACGCCGACGTCCTGCGAACCGATGGTGCGTCCGAGCACGACCGCGGTCACCGTCACCACGATGAAGCCCAGGCCCCAGATGGTGTCGACCACCGAGACCCGACCGGTGATCTTGGTGAGCACGGCGGTGAGCACCATCAGTGCCACCACCACACCCAGGCACGCGCCCGAGACGATCAGGAAGTCGCTGAACGGGTAGTCGTACTGGACATCGATCAAAAGTTTCGCACCGCCGGCAGGGTGTGCGGGGCGCCGGGGCGCACCGCGAGGATCTGGTCGACCCCCATCCTGCCGTCACGGAAGGCCATTCCGCCACCGACGAGGTACAGCCGCCACACGCGGATGTACTCCTCGGGGACCAGGGCCCGCAGGTGCTCGAGCTTGGCGTCGAAACGCTCGATCCAGTGGTTGACGGTGTGCACGTAGTGCTCGCGCATCCCGTGCACGTCCCGGACCTCGAGCCCGCCGGCCTCGATCAGGGCAACGGTCTCGCCGACCGGCCGCATGGTCATGTCGGGGGCGATGAAGGACTCGATGAACGGTCCGCCCCCCGGGTAGTTGCCCCCGCCCTTGCCCTGGCGGGACATCGCCTGGATCAGGACCCGGCCGCCCGGCTTCGCGGAGCGGCGCAGCACCTCGACGTACGTCGGGTAGTTGCCCTGGCCCACGTGCTCGCCCATCTCGATCGAGGCCACGGCGTCGTACTCCCCGGTGGCGTCCCGGTAGTCGCACAGCCGGATCTCCACCAGGTGACCCAGGCCGCGCTCAGCGATCCGGGCGTCGATGAACTTCTTCTGCTCCGCGGCGATGGTGATGCCGGTGACCTTGGCGCCGAAGTGCTCGGCGGCGTACAGCGACAGCGAGCCCCAGCCGCAGCCGACGTCGAGGAAGGTCTTCCCGGGCTCCAGCCCCAGCTTGCGGCAGACCAGGTCGAGCTTGGCGTCCTGGGCCTCCTCCAGGGAGGTCTCCGGGGTCGCGTAGTAGCCCGAGGAGTACGCCATGTTCTTGTCGAGGACGGCCTCGTAGAAGTCGTTGCTGAAGTCGTAGTGGTGGCTGATCGCCTCACGGTCGCGGGCCTTGCTGTGCAGGCGACCCTTGAGCACGGCCTGCGAGACCGGTGCTGCTGGACGCTTGCCGAAGGCGCCAACCTTCAGCGCCGCGCGGGCGGCCCGCCAGACGGTGCTCGGGGACGCGGTCACCCCGGTCAGGCCCCGCTCGCCGATGACGTCCCAGACGTGGGTCAGCGCGGCGTCGAGGTCGCCGTCGACATCGATCTCGCCGGTGACGTAGGCCTGGGCCGCTCCGAGCTCGCCGGGGGCCCACAGCAACCGCCTGAGCGCCTGCGCGGAGTTCAGCCGGACGACCGGACCGGTTCCGGCGACCGAGCCGTCCCAGGCGTGCAGCTCGACGGGCAGGTCGCCGCCGACGATCGGCCGCAGGGCGGCCTCGAGGGTCTGGGCGACGCCGGCGGTGGTCGTGGTCGAGGGGCGGTCCTCGAGGGTGGTCATCAGTTCTCCCGGGTGAAGGTCAGCTGCTGGACGTCGATGTACTCCGCGGCGAAGCCGGCCCGCGAGTACTCGAGGTAGAAGTGCCACATCCGCAGGAAGGTCTCGTCGAACCCGACGGCGATCACCTCGTCGTGCGCAGCGGTGAAGGTGGTGTCCCACTGGCGCAGGGTCTCGGCGTAGTGCAACCCGAAGGTCTTGCGCGCCGTCAGCCGCAGGGTGGTCTTCTCCCGGGTGACCTGGTCGAGCTGCTCGGTCGAGGGCAGGAACCCGCCGGGGAAGATGTACTTGTGGATCCAGGTCCAGGTGCGCCGGGTGGCGAGCATCCGCTCGTGGCCCATCGTGATCGCCTGGATCGCGACCTTGCCGCCGGGCGCCAGGACCCGGTCGATGGTCTCGAAGTAGCTCGGCAGGTACTCGTAGCCGACGGCCTCGATCATCTCGACCGAGACGACGGCGTCGTACTGGCCCTCGACGGCGCGGTAGTCGAGCAGGTCGACCTGGACGGCGTCGGCCCGGAGGCCCTCGGCGGCCACGGCGTCGGCGAAACGGGCCCGGGCCAGCGACTGCTGCTCGCTGGACAGGGTGACCGAGCGGACGACGGCACCGCGTCGGGCGGCGCGGATGGCGAGCTCGCCCCAGCCGGTGCCGATCTCCAGGACCCGGGAGCCCGCGGTGACGCCAGCAGCGTCCAGGATGCTCTCGATCTTGCGGCCCTGGGCCTCCTCGAGCGGGGAGCCCGGGGCGGGAGCCTCGAACCGGATCACCGAGGAGTCGTTCCCGATGCTGACCGAGTCGGTGTCGAAGAGCGCCGACGAGTAGCTCATCGTCGGGTCCAGGAACGCCGCGAACAGGTCGTTGGACAGGTCGTAGTGGTGCGCGATGTTCTTGCGGGTGTTCTTCTCGCTGTTGCGCTGGAGCTTGGGCGGCCGCGCGACGTACGTCGCCCGCAGCCGTTGCATCCAGGCCGGCACCAGGTCGCCGATCTCGGCACAGAGCACCGTCAGGGTGCCGCCGAGGTCAGCAGCGTCCCAGGCGCCGGTCATGTAGGACTCGCCGAAGCCGATCAGTCCGTCGTTGCCGAGCCGGTTGAAGAACTCGTCGGGGCGGTGCAGCACCAGGTCGGCCTCGGCGACGCCGGGGTCTCCGTCCATCGCGACCGTGATGCCGTAGCGCTCGGTGACCCGCAGGAAGATCCGGCGCGCGATGGCGGCGGAGATCTTGGCCTTCGGGCCCTTGCGCAGCGGGCTGATGTCGGCCCAGCGGTCGGCAACGCGGGACGGGGTCCCGGCGAGGCTCTCGGAGAGGTTCTCGGCGATCGAGGTCATCGAACACCTTCCTGGTGATGGGTGGGTCGGGGCTGGACCGGAAGTCGGCGGGCCCACAGGCGGATACCTTGTATTCGGATCCGAACGGCCCCGAGGATTGCCGCCGGTGCCGCCCGGAAAATGGTTCGGCGGGTGGTGCTCGTCACGGCCTGCCCGAGAAGGACGGCGTCGAAGACGGTGCGGTCGGCGGTCACGAGCCGGACCGTGATCTGCAACCGGTCCGTGGGGGCCGGGACGGTGAGCTCGTAATGCCCGTCGGTGCCGTGGAACGGCGAGACGTACATCGCCTTGGAGACCAGCGCCCGGCCCGCGGCATCGGGGTGCACGAGGTAGGCGTGCCGGTCGCCGTAGGTGTTGTGCACCTCGACGACCGTGGCCGCGAGGGCGCCGGTCGCGTCGTGGCACCAGAAGACGCTGATCGGGTTGAAGTTGTAGCCGAAGGCGCGGGCATTGGCAGCCATCAGGATCCGGCCACCGGTGACCACGATGCCCTCGGCGGCCAGGAAGGCCTCCAGGTTCTGCCTGATCGTGCGGTCCGGTACGCCGAGGTGGTCGCGGGCCTCGAACCGGCCGAGCACCCCGTGGTCGGGGAGCTCGTCGAGGTCGACCACCCACAGGTAGGAGGTGTTGGTGAACCGGTTCTTCAGGGGCCCCCGACGGGTGTGCGTGATGGTGCTCCGGTAGATCACCGGGGTACTGGTCAGCGCGCTCACCGGGCTGGGCCGCGAACCGGTCGAGGCGCTCACGCGCTCGGTTCCTCCGGCCACCCGAGTCCGAGCTTCGCGGCGGCAGCGGCGCCGGACCGGGAGCCGTCCTCGTGGAAGCCCCAGCCGTGCCAGGCACCGGCGAAGACCAACCGGTCGCTGTCGATCTCGGGCAGCCGGCGCTGGGCCGCGACCGAGGTCGGGTTGTAGATCGGGTGCGCGTAGTGCCGGACCGCGATGATCTTGGCCGGGTCGATCTGGTCGCTCGAGCCGAGCGTGACGAAGTAGCGCACGCCGTCTGCCGAGGGCAGGGACATCAGCCGGGTCATGTCGTAGCTGACCGTGACGGCGTCCTGGCCGGGGCGGTCCCACTGGTTCCAGGAGGCCCAGGCCTTGCGGTTGCGGGGCATCACGGAGTCGTCGGTGTGCAGCTGGGCGATGTTGTCGGAGTACGGCATCGCACCGAGCAGCTCGGTCTGCAGCGGAGTCGGCTCGGCCAGCATCCCCAGGGCCTGGTCGGGGTGGGTGGCGACGACGACCGAGTCGAAGCGGTGCACCTGGCCGTTGCCGTCGGTCACCTCGACGCACTCGGTGGTCGGCAGCACCGACGTCACCTTGGTGCCCAGCAGGATGGTGCCGCCGTTGGCCTCGATCGAGGCGGCGACCTTCTCGACGTACCGGTGCGAGCCGCCGGTGACGGTGCGCCACTGCGGGGAGTCGTAGATCGTGAGCATCCCGTGGTGCTGCAGGAAGGAGAACAGGTAGCGGGCCGGGTACTCCAGCGCGATCGCAGGGTCGCAGGACCAGACGCAGGCCACCAGGGGGGTCATGAAGTGCCGCCGGAAGTACGCCGAGAACCGGCCCTGGGTGAGGAACTCGTCCAGGGTCTGGCCGTCGGTGGCGCCGTCACCGGCAGCGGTCTGGGCCAGCAGCTTCTTGGCGCGGCGGTGGAACCGCGGGATCTCGGTCAGCATCCGCAGGTACGAAGGCCGCAGGTAGTTCCGCTTGGTCGGGAACAGTCCGGCCGGCCCCAGGGCGCCGGCCCATTCCAGGCCGCGGCCGCCGTGGGCCTCGTCGGCCCGGACCGACATCGACATGTCCGACGGCTGGGTCTGGACGCCGAGCTCGGCAAAGATCCGCAGCAGGGTCGGGTAGGTGCGCTCGTTGTGCACGATGAAACCGGTGTCCACGTTGACGGTGCCGCCGTCAGCGGTCGGAACCACGTGGGTGTCGGCGTGCCCGCCCAGACGGGAGTCAGCCTCGAACAGGGTGACCGAGGCGCTCTTGCTCGCCACGTAGGCAGCCGTGAGTCCTGCCACGCCGCTGCCGATGACGCCGACGCGACGGGTGTGCCGGCCGGTCATGTCGTCTTCGGCTCGAAGTCGAACTCGGCGATCGGGTCCTCGGTCGGGCTGGTCGAACCACCGGAGGGCTCGATGGTGATGCCGACGCCGGTCGCCTCGTTGGCGTTGCCGTCCAGCAGCTCGGTGCTGAGGTCGGTACCGCCACTCATGAACCCGGCGGGAACCATCTTCCCGTTCTTGATCAGCCAGAGCTGGTAGACGTGGTCCGCAGGGGCGGCCTTCATGCCTCGGGCCACCAGGACGGCGCGCCCTTCGGAGGCCGAACGGGAGACCGTGGCGCTGGCGCCACTGACGAAGTCGACGTTGTAGTGCTCGACGTCGACGGCGGTGAGGACCCGGTCAGCCGCACTGAGCTGGACCGCGGTGTTGTCGTTGCCGGCCTGGTCGATGACGACCGCGCCGGTGCCAAGGACACCCAGGACAGCGGCAGCCGCCAGCAGGTTGGTGAACAGGCGCGGGCGGGGACGACGACGGTCGATGGCGACCACGGCCGGCGGGATCGGCCGGATCTTCCTGATGTCGGTCAGGACCGCGGCACGCATCGATGCGGGGGGAGCGACCGCAGTGAGCTCGGAGAGCAGCAGGGTCGCGTCCTGGAGGCTCAGCACCTCGTCGCGGCACTCCGCGCAGACGGCCAGGTGGGCTTCGAAACGGGAGCGTTCGAGCTGGTCGAGAGCGTCTACCGCGTATGCCCCGGCCAGGGCGTGAATCTCGTGAGCTGTCATTGGCCCACTCCCATCGCGTCGCGCAACCGGATGAGGCCATCCCGGATGCGGGTCTTTGCCGTGCCGACCGGTAGGTCGAGCATCGTTGCCACTTCGGTGTGGGTGTACCCACCGAAGTAAGCCAGTTCCAGGGCCTCGCGCTGAACGGCGGTGAGTTCAGCGAGGGCGGCCCGGACCCGTCGTGCCTCCATCGATGCTTCGGCCGCTTCCGCGGTGCTGTCGTGGGGGACTGTCTGTGAGTTCTGGTGGTAGCTGGTGTCCTGGCGGTTGACGGCCTCCGCGGCGCGGACCCGGTCCACAGCTCGTCGGTGGGCCAGGGTCATCAGCCAGGCCAGCGCGCTGCCCTTGGTCTCGTCGTACCGGGCCGCGGTGCGCCACACCTGGAGGAACACCTCCTGGGTGACCTCCTCGGCCTGGGCCGGGTCACGGATGACCCGCAGGACCAGGCCGTGCACCCGGGCTGATGTGGCGTCGTACAGGGTGGCGAAGGCTTGCTCGTCGCCGCGGGCGGAGAGTCGCAGGCACTCGGCCAGGGAAGTCGAGGATGGTGCGCCGACACCCGCCCCCTCCGGCGACGAATCGCCGGAGGGAACGGGCTGGAGGTGGGACACGGTGTGTTCCTGTTCCTGTCGTTTGCTACTGGGATTCTGGCTGAATCAGTCAGTCAGAACGGTGTCGATGATGTAGACCGTGGCGTTGGCGGTCTGCACGTTGCCGCAGACGACCTTCGACTTGACGGTCTTGCCCTCGACGGTGAAGTCCTCGCCCGAACCCACGACGTTGATGGTGTCGCCGGCCAGGGTCTCGTGCTCGCCCGGCAGGTCCGCCGGAGCGATCTTACCCGCGAGGACGTGGTGCTGCAGGACCTTGGTCAGGGCCGGCACGTCCGCGATGAGGGCGTTCAGGGCGTCCGTCGGGATCTTCTTGAAGGCCGAGTCGGCCGGCGCGAAGACGGTCAGGGCCTCGGCACCGTTGAGGGTCTCAACGAGCTTGGCAGCCTTGACAGCGGCGACGAGGGTGGTCAGGACCGGGTTGGCGCTCGCGGCGGAGGCAACCTGAGCGGTGGCCATGCCGTTGAAGGAGCCCGGGTCGTTCGGGTCGGTCGGAACGGCGGCGCAACCTGCACCGAACTCCGTGGCGGCCGGGGCCGAGGTCTCGGTGGTGCCGGTGGCGCCGGTGTCCTCGGAGTCGTCGCCACACGCGGCGAGACCGAAGGAGAGGGCCAGGGTGATCGACGCGATCGCGCCGGTCTTCCGCAGGATGGAGGAGGTCATGAGGTTGAGCCTTTCGTTGGGTTTACTTCTTCTGACGGTTCTTGGTGCAGGTGCTAGGTGGAGCAGCTGTTCGTTCTTGCTGTTTCTCGGCAGTGATTCGGCGCTCAGGAGGAACCGGATTGCTCATCTGCAGAGTTTTTGGGCCGTTTCAGGTCACGAAACGGTCACGACGACTTCCTGGATGCCGCTGGACCCGGCGGGGAAGGGGTTGGCCTTCACCGCGGTCTGCTCGGAGCCGTCATTGCCGAAGGCGCGGACCGACAGCCGGTGGTTGCCGGCCGGGGCGTCCCAGGGCAGGAACCACTGGCGCCAGTAGTCGTTGCCCCCGCTGGGGCCGAGCTCGGCCTCGGTCCAGGCTCCGCCGTCGATGCGGACCTCGACCTTCGCGATGCCGTTGTTCTGGGCCCACGCAACGCCGCCGATGGCGGTCATGCCGGGCTTGATGTTGGTCAGCGCCTTGGGGGTGTCGATCCGGCTCGCGATCTTGATCGGAGCATCGGTGGCCCACTTGCGGTCGGTCCAGTACGACGTGTCCTTCGCGTACGTGGTGGCGGTCAGTCGGGTGACCCACTTGGTCGCGCTGACGAAGCCGTACAGGCCGGGCACGACCAGGCGGGCCGGGAAGCCGTGCTCGCGGGGGAGGACCTTCCCGTTCATGCCGATCGCGATGATCGCGTTGCGGCCGTCGAGGAGCGCCGACATCGGGGTGCCGATCTTGAAGCCCTCGACGTCGGTCGACATCAGCTGGTCGGCGTCCGGCGAGATACCGGCCTGGTCGAGGATCCGCTTCAGCGGGACCCCCAGCCAGCGGGCGCCACCGACGTACCGGCCACCGACCTCGTTGGAGACGCAGGTGAGCGTGATGTCGCTCTCCTCGAACGCCATGTCGCGCAGGTCGTTGTAGCTGATCTTGAGCTTCTTGTCGACCATGCCGTCAACCGTGAGGACCCAGTCGTTGTGGTCCACGATCGGGACCGCGAGCTTGGTGTCGACGCGGTAGAACTTGTCGTTCGGCGTGCTGAACGGCGTGATCCCGGGGACCTTCGCCTCGAGACCGGCCGGCAGCGCCGGCAGGGTGCGCGAGGCCTTCGGCAGGACGATGTTGGACAGCGACGACCTGGTCTTGTAGATCCACTGACCGGCTCCGGCAGCCGCTGCACCGCCGAGCAGCAGCACGCCGGAGCCGATCAGGAAGCCTCGACGCGAGCTGCCGGGCTCAGCGTCAGAGGCCGCTACGGGTCCCTCCAGGGCCCGCAGCGCCCGGACCAGCCACCAGAGGGTGAGCGGTCCAAGTACGGCAGCCACGAGGGCGGGGATGACATCGAGGATCTCGGCGGTCGGGCGCACCAGTGCAGCGACGCCCGCGATGGCAACCAGGATGAAGGTGATGACGAGACCGGCACGCAGGTGGCGCCGGGCGATGATGCCGGCGATCGCGGCCAGGACCAGGGTCCCGGCGAAGACGCTGCCGATCAGGATGATCTTGTCGTTGGTGCCGAACTGGCGGATCGCCCAGGTCTTCATCGGGGTCGGGGTGGCATCGATGACGGCGGAACCGACCGCGAGGATCGGTGACGACTGGGGGTTCAGCAGGCTCGCCACGAAGTGCGCCACGGCGACCGCGAAGGTTGCGGCCAGGACGCCGATTGCCGCGAACGGGCCGTTTTCACGGGCTCGTCGCGCTACGGACATGAATGTCGTGCTCGACGGTCGCTTCATACAAGGTCTTCGCGCCTGGTCGGAGTCCGGATTGGTCGGATCCAGATATTCCTCGCAGTAGGGTCGTGGAGTGGTCAGACAGCGCCCGGTGGCGAGCGGGATCGGGTCGATGCCCGGCGAGGAATTCGGCGAGTCCGTGGCGCTGGTGCTCGGGGAGCTGAGCGACCTTCCCTACCTGCCGGAGCTGCCCGCACGCGGCACGACCGCGGGGATGACCGGCCGGTCCTTGGCCGTGGTCGCCGAGCTCGGGTTCGATCTGCAGCCGGCCGGTTGGCGGCTGACCGACGCTGCCGGCGTCGACCACCGCCGGGCGCGGTCGTTGCTGGCCCAGGACCTTGATTCCCTGGAGGCTGCGGCGCAGGGCTACGAAGGTGAGCTCAAGGTGCAGCTCGCCGGCCCGTGGACGCTGGCGGCGACGGTGGAGCGGCCGCGCGGGGACCGGTTGCTGGCCGATCGCGGAGCAAGACGAGAGCTGGCCCAGGCGTTCGCCGAAGGGGTCACCGAGCACCTGCGCGACCTCGGACGCCGGGTGCGTGGTGCTCGCTACCTGGTCCAGATCGACGAGCCGGTCCTCCCGGCGGTGCTCGGCGGCGGGATCCCGACGTCCTCGGGCTTCGGGAGGCACCGTTCGGTGCACCCGCCGGAGGCGACCGAGGTGCTGTCCTGGGTCTTCGCGGCCGTGGTCGCGGCGGGTGCAGTTCCGGTCGTGCACTGCTGCGCACCCGGCGTCCCGTTCGAGATCTTCGACCAGGCCGGAGCGGCAGGGATCTCGGTGGACCTCGACGCACTGACGACAGCGGACCTCGACGGCCTGGGCAGTGCGCTGGAGACCGGGAAGCGAGTCTTCCTCGGCGTCGTCCCGAGCACGGACCCGGTGCGGGTCCCGACGGTCGGCCAGGTGGTCGAGCGGGTCCAGCGGACGCTGGACATGCTCGGCTTCGGCCTCGACGAGATCGGCGGGCAGCTGGTGCTCACCCCCGCCTGCGGGCTGGCCGGAGCCACCCCTGGATATGCACGAACGGCGCTCTCCCTGGTAGGGGAGAGCGCCGCACGGCTTGCCGGCGACTGAGGCCGTGATTCCGGGTCAGTGAGCGGCGACGGCTCCCGGCCCGTCGGTGGCCATCTCCTCGTGGCTGACGTCCAGGAAGATCCAGAGGACCAGCGACGCCGTCCAGATCATGAAGGCCCCGACCAGGAAGGCGTTCGTGCCACCCTCGGTGAACGATGCCTGGCCCAGGATCAGCTCCTTGGCGGCTCCGGGTGCCTGGACGCTGCTGACCACGTCGGCCAGGCGGTCGTGGGTCTGGGTGAAGTAGTGCTGGGCGATCGTGGCCAGCGTGGCCAGACCGAGGGCACCACCCACCTGCTGCATCGTGTTCAGGACGCCCGAGGCGATCCCCGAGTCCGCCTCTTCGACGTGGTGCACGGCCGAGAGGGTCAGCGGGATGAAGGTCAGGCTCATCCCGAAGGCCATCAGGGCGATGAACGGGAAGATGCTCGTCCAGTAATTGATGTCGCTCCCGATGTGCACCAGGTCGCCGTTGTTGGCGGCGAAGTTCGCGACCTGGGCGTCGATCCCGGCCTTCAGGCTCGCCGCTGAGGTGTCCACCGAGAGTCGGTGGAAGTTGAGCAGGGCAACCCCGGCGAGCAGGGTGCCGGTCCCCGCCAGGAACCGCGGGTCGAGCCGGTTCATCAGCTTCGAGCTGATCGTCGCGCCGATCACCATCGCGAACGGGAACGGGAGGAAGGCGAGCCCCGCCTGCAGCGGGCTGTAGCCCATCACGTTCTGGACGAACTGCGAGAGGAAGAAGAACATCGCGAACATCGCAGCCGGCACGATCATCATCGCGATGAACGCCGTCGCCCGGGTCCGGTTGGCGAGAATCCTCAACGGGAGCAGGGGATTGGTGACCTGACGCTCGATCGTGACGAACGCAGCGAGCAGCGCGACGCCGGTCAGGATGAAGCCGAGGGTGCCGCCGTTGCCCCAGCCGTAGCGCTCGTCGCCGGCCCGGGTGATGCCGTACACGAGCGAGACCAGACCCAGGGTCCCGGTGACCGCACCAGGAAGGTCGAGGGCCACGCCGCGGTTGGTGGCGGACTCCTTGAGGAGCTTGGGGGCGGCGAACGCGGCCACCAGTCCGATCGGGACGTTGATCAGGAAGGTCAGCCGCCAGCCCTCGATGTCAGCTCCGAAGAACGAGGGAGTCAGGCCGGTGAGCCAGCCGCCGAGGAGCAGGCCGATGGCGGCACCGACCCCGGACATCGCTGCGTACACCGAGAACGCCTGGTTGCGGCGCGGACCGGCCGGGAAGGTGGTCGTGATCAGTGCCAGCGCAGCGGGAGCGGCCAGAGCGGCGCCGAGGCCCTGGAGGCCACGGGAGGCGAGCAACATGCCCTCGTTCTCGGCGAGACCGCCCAGACCGCTGGCGACCGCGAAGATCGTCAGGCCGATCATGAAGACCCGTCGGCGACCGTAGAGGTCACCGAGGCGACCGCCGAGCAGCAGCAGGCCGCCGAACGCGAGGGCGTAGCCGGTGACGACCCACTGCAGGTTCCCGGAGGAGACGTTCAGGTCCTTGCCGATGAACGGCAGCGCGATGTTGGCGATGGTGCTGTCGAGCACGACCATCAGCTGGGCCATGCAGATGAGCACCAGGGCCCAGCCGAGGTTCTTGGTGGAACCGGTGTCGTTGGCCTCCGCTTCCCCGGTGGGGGCTGCGTCGGCGGTGGTCATGTCGGTCATGAGGACTTCCTTGCCTTCGTGGTGGTGGGCGACGTGTAGGTCGACTGGTGCGGTGACGCAGCGTTGCGTCGGTGCTGCTGGGGTTCCCCGGCGCACGAGGGGTGCTGCACGGCGGGGAGGATGACGTGGTCGACGACGCGCTCGATGGTGGCGTCGTCGGGAGGAATGCCCAGGATGAACGTCCGGTGCAGCAGGATTCCCGCAAGAGCGGGGCCGATCAGCTCCAGGTCGAGGTCGCCGCTGATCTCGCCGCGGGCCTGGGCCCGGGCGTAGATCGCCTGGGTGACTGCGACCTTCGGGGCGATGAACTTGTCGCGGAACAGCTCGGCGAACTCGGGGTCGGTCGACAGGGCGGTGATCACCGATCCGAGGACCTGGGTGGCGGACTCGTTGATGCCCTTGTTCCCGCAGAAGGTGGAGAGCAGGTCGCCGCGCAGGGTTCCGGTGTCGTGGTCACCGATGTGGGGGGACTGCTTGGCACGGATCAGTGCCTCGACGACCAGGCTCGCCTTGCTCTCCCAGCGACGGTACAAGGTCGCCTTGCTGGCCCTGGCCCGCTTGGCGACGGCGTCCATCGTCAGGCGGTCGTAACCGGCCTCGATGAGCAGCTCGACGCAGGCGTCCAGGATCTCGTCCTCCCGCTCGCCCTCGACGCGGGGGCGGATCGATGTACGCATGTTCATGGTGACCTGCCTCTCGGTACCCGCGATGAAACGGAACGGTTTCGTTTCATCAACAGAGTACGGGCGAGGCGCATTCCCGCACAATCGAGTTTTTTTCAAGGGTTTCAGGCAGGTGTCCGGATTCGGTCCGGACCGGTCCAGTAAGTGGTCTATTTCGAAACCGGACATATCAGGTTGTTGTTACTTCTCCGTAGCGCACGTCACATCCGACCTGCTAGAACACGTTTCGGTGCTGACCTCCCACAGCACCTTCTCGATGTGGAACAAGGGGTTCTGGAATGCGCTCTCGCGTACCTTCTGGCCGTCGTACCCAGGCACGCGCGCGTCGCGGCCTGGTCGGCATGGCCACCGCCATCGCACTCGCTGCGGCTGCTCTCGTCTCGGTCGGTGCGCCTGCTGCGCAGGCCGTTCAGGCTCCCGGCGACGACGTCCCGGCCTGGAACGTCGGCTGGAACTGGAACTGGGACACCACGTTCCGGTACGTCGCCGACGGCACCGACGTGACGATCAACGAGAGCGCGAACTACACCGTCGTCTCCCGCGAGACGTTCCAGGGTCAGGACGCGTACCGGCTGAACCTCACCGGGACGATCAACTCCGGCAGCGGCCAGGTCGTCGCTGACGGTGTCGGCACCGCGTCGCTCAGCAACTTCTCCGGCAGCGTCTCGGGGACCCGGTACGTGCGGGTCTCCGACCTCGCACTGCTCCAGGAGAACCAGCACCAGGACCTGCGTGCCCGGGCGACCCTCGGGATCATCTCCCAGAACATCACCGCCGTCATCGACCTGCAGCTGACCCCGCGCGACCAGACGTGGAAGGTCCACAACTTCCCGTTGAACGCCGGGGATACCTGGAACACCAACACCAACGTCGACTACAACGGTGGGTTCACCTACGACGCCGGTTCCCTGGGAGGCTCCGGCACCTCGACCTTCGGTCCGGACACGATGGTGTTCAACGCCCCGTCCAGCGTCGTCAACGAGACCGTCACCACCCCGATCGGCACGGTCAACGCCAAGAAGGTCACGACGGTCAACGCGGACAGCACCATGTCCGACCTCTCGTGGTGGTCGCCGACGCACAAGAACCAGGTCAAGGAGATCCTCGTCCTGCCCCTGGACGGTGGATCGATCACCCTGACCCGCAACATGCGGTCGGCCTCGATCCCGAGCGGTACCCAGTTCTCCGCGACGGCCACCCCGTCCCTGACCTGCGCCGGCGGACAGATCGCCGTCGCCGGCAACTTGAGCACCGGCCAGGCCGGCGTGCCGGTCACGGTCCGGCTCGACCAGTCCCAGCTCACTCCGGGCACCGGCATCACCGGTACGGGCACGACGGGTGCCAACGGTGCCTACAGCGTCACCCTGACGACACCGGGCGTGACCCAGGGCATCAGCGACAACATGGGCAAGAACGGCTCGCGCGCCAACTGGGGTATCACCGTCGCGGGCGGAGGTGCCACCGGCGCCACCACCGTGGTGATCACTCCGACCAACTGCTCGACGATTGCCTACACCGGCGTCACCAGCGCCCCGGTCTCCGGTTCGGCCACGGTCAGCGCTCAGCTGACCGACCTCGCTGACCCGAGCGGTGCCGCTGGTCGGTTGGTCACCTTCACCCTCGGTGGCGGCGGCTCGGTCAACGGGCTCACCAACGCAGCCGGTGTCGCCACGGCCACCTTGCCGATGAACGGTCCCGTCCGGCTCACCAACGTGACCGCGTCGTACGCCGGTTCCACGGCGCTCGCCGCGGCCAGCACGAGCTCGAACTTCAACGTCGTGGTGAACCCGACCACAACCTCGGTGCTGCCGTCGATGTCGACGGTCACCATCGGGGACAACGTCAGCTTCACCGCATCGGTCGTCCCGACAGTCGGATCCAACCCGGGCGGCGCGGTGCAGTTCCTCGTGGATGGCGCGGCATTCGGTGCGGCTGTCCCGGTCTCCAGCGGCACGGCCACCAGCGCGAACCTGAACACCGGGTCGCTCGCGCTGGGCAACCACACCGTCCAGGCCGTCTACAACGGCGACGCCAGCTTCGGCACCAGCAGCTCGGCCTCGGTCCTGTTCCGGGTCCGGGTCCCGCTGCTGCCGGCGACGGCCGCACTGTCGATCACGCCGAACAGCACCGTGTACGGCCAAAACGTCACTTTGTCGGCGACGATCGGCACGACCTCGGGCTCAGGCAGCCCGACGGGCTCGGTCACCTTCAGCGAGGGCGGCACCGTGTACGGCACGGCACCGGTCTCCGGCGGGTCGGCATCGGTCGAGGTGACCACCATCCCCGTGGGTGCGCACAGCATCGTCGCCACCTACTCCGGTGACGACGAGTACAACGGCGCGGCATCTGCTCCGGGCACCTTGACCGTGGCCAAGGCCGACGTCACTGTCGACCTGACCTCGTCGGACACCACCACGGTGTCCGGGGAAGCGGTCAACTTCGGTGTCACCGTCGCGGCCCAGGCGCCGGGCGGCGGCCTGCCTCAGGGCACCGTCCAGCTCGCCATCGACGGCACCAACGTCGGGTCACCGGTCACGTTGACTGGTGGCGTGGCGAACTTCGACCCGGTGACCTCGCTCACGGCGGGAACCCACACGGTGGCTGTCAGCTACAGCGGCAGCGTGAACTACAGGAGCGGGACCGACTCGCTGGTGCAGACGGTCGCGAAGGCGGACACCACGACCACGGTGCTGGTCTCGCCGTCGCCGTCCTCGGAGGACCAGCTGATCACGATCACCGCCAACGTCGGCGCTGTCGCGCCGGGTGGTGGTGGAGCGACCGGCCTGGTCAGCTTCACCTCGGACGGTGACCCGATCGGTTCCGGGGCCCTCAGCCCGTCGTCGGGGGGTGCGCAGGCGACCCTGCAGACGTCGACCCTGACCCCCGGGACCCACGTGATCGTGGCGACCTACGCCGGCGACGGCGACTACAACGGCAGTGTCTCTCCCGACAAGAGCCACACCGTGATCGAGGGGGCCGCGATCGTCGCCACCAAGACCACGGTGACGTCCTCGCAGAACCCGTCCCGCTTCGGTGACTTCGTGTCCTTCACGGCCACCGTGGTCGACGATGACCCGGTCAACGACCCGACCCCGGCGGACGCCCCGGCATCGGGTGCTGTCCAGTTCTCGATCGACGGAACCGATGTCGGTATCCCGGTCGAGGTAGGCCCGGACGGAACCGCCACCAGCCCGCTGGTCTCTTCCCCGGACGCCGGTGACCACACGGTCATCGCTGCCTTCGTCGGGAACCCCGGTTGGGGCGGTAGCGGTGACTTCCTGGCGCAGACCGTCTCGGCGGCCGCGGTGGGCCTGACGGTCACCTCCTCGGCGCCGTCGAGCAGCTACGGCCAGCCGGTCACCTTCAAGGCCGTTGCGGTCACCCCGACCAGCGGGATCGGCAACCCGGACGGGCACGTGCAGTTCCGGGTCGACGGCGTCGCCGTCGGTAGTGCGGTCGCCCTGGACGGGAGCGGCGAGGCCACCAGCCCGGCGATCTCGACCCTGACCCCCGGCGCCCACACGGTCACCGCGGACTACTCCGGTAGTACGAACTTCGTCCCGGCTCTGGCCTCGACGTCGCAGAACGTGGGCAAGGTGACGACCGCGACCACGTTGACCGCG
Organism: Propionibacteriales bacterium; assembly: GCA_026392455.1. Classification (GTDB taxonomy): domain Bacteria; phylum Actinomycetota; class Actinomycetes; order Propionibacteriales; family Nocardioidaceae; genus Marmoricola. The sequence continues at coordinate 137,782 of JAPLCB010000010.1, forward strand.
GCGCCGTCATCGGTCAACTTCGGCGCCACGGTAGCGCTCACGGCCACCGTGAGCCCGAGCACGGGTGCCCTGGGTGCCCCGACCGGCACGGTGACCTTCACCGACGGGAGCACCACGCTCGGAACGGTGGTCGTTGGCGCCAACGGCACCAACGGCACGGCGTCGATCTCGGTAAGCACGCTCTCCGGCGGGGTGCACTCGGTCAAGGCGACCTACTCCGGGTCGGCCCGGTTCGCCGGCAGTGCCTCGGCCAACGCGACGGTGACGGTGGCCAAGCTGGCCACCACCATCACCGCGCGTCCGGCCCTGGTGAAGCTGCTGCCGCCCCTGGCGCTGCCGCTGGGCCAGCTCGAGATCAGCCTGAACTCGGCCAACGGCCCGGTCGCCGGTGTCCCGATCGTCTTCACCGTGGGCTCCACCACGGTCTGCACGACGAACACGGACGCGTACGGCGTGGCGAAGTGCAACGCGCTCTCCCAGCTGGTGCCGCTGACCCTGCTCGGCTACAAGGCGACCTTCGCCGGGAACGGGGACTACCTCGGCTCCACGGCAACCGGCGTCATCCTCAAGTAACCCTCCAACCCCTCACTCCCAGTGACCCCGGGGGCGGAAGCCCCCGGGGAACGGATTGCCAGGGTTGCCCTGGAGAAGGAAAGGCCCATCGTGCGTAGGCTCACCGCGGCAGTAGCCGCACTCGGAATGGCAGCAGGTCTCAGCCTGGTCGCGGTCGGCGCGGCAGAAGCCACGCTCACCGCGCCCGCGGCGAACGGGACCGTGATCGCCGGCAACTACACCATCACCGACAGCGGTGCGACCAACAACACCCTGGTCGCCGGCATCCCGGGGACCGGGTGCGGGTCCGGAAACGCGCTGGTCCGGATCGAGCTGGCCAACGCCGCCAACACGGCCGTCCTGTCGACCTTGCTCAACGTCACCGGAGGCAGCGCGGTCGCCGCGCAGGCCGTCACGCTGACGACCCGGAACTTCGCGAACGGCAACTACACGATCCGGAGCACCGTCACCAACGTCGTGCGCGGCGGCCTCTTCGGTGCCCAGTGCGTGACCGCGTCGGCCAACTCCACCCGGACCGTGACGATCACCAACACCACGGCGATCAACTACTCCGGAGCCACCACGGCCCCGCAGAACACCTCGATCCCGGTCAGTGCGACCGTGACCGACGCGAACATCTCCGGCCTTCCGGTGAGCGGGGTCACCGTCAACTTCACCCTCGCCGGCGGCGGTTCGGCCTCTGCGCCGACCAACGCGGCCGGTGTCGCCACGGCCAACCTCCCGGTGGCCGGCCCGTTCCGGACAACGACCCTGTCGGTCTCGACCCCGGGCAACTCCTCCTACGTCGGCAGCTCGACGAACCTGCAGTTCGAGGTGACCAAGAACGCGTCCTCGACCACGCTGGCGCAGCCGGCGCCGGTCGTGCACGGACAGGCGACCAGCTTCACCGCCACCGTGGCGAGCGTGAACGGTCTGCCGAACGCTCCGACAGGGACGGTCCAGTTCACCGTCGACGGCGGTAACTTCGGTGCCCCGGTCGCGCTGGTGAACGGAGTCGCGACGTCGATCCCGACGTCGAGCCTCAGCACGACCGACCACACCATCGGGGCGGTCTACGGCGGAAGCTCCGACCACCTCGGCAGCTCCGCCGCGACCAAGACCCAGGTGGTCAACAAGGCAGAGACGACCACCCAGCTCACCGCAGCGCCGTCGCCGACGGTCAGCGGCCAGGCCGTCACCTTCACCGCCCACGTCGACATCCTGTCGCCGGGCGTCGGTGACGTCATCGGCGGTGTCCAGTTCAACGTCGACGGGGCTCCCTTCGGTACTGCCGTCCCGTTGAACGGCAGCGACAACGCCACCCTGACGGTGAGCAACCTCAGCACCGGAAACCACGACGTCGAAGCGGTCTACAACGGCAACGCCGACTTCGCGTCGAGCACGTCGGCAACGGTCTCGCACGGCGTCAACCGTGCCGACACCACGGTGGACCTGAGCTCCTCGGCCAACCCCGCTTTCTCCGGCGCGCCGATCACCTACACCGCGGTCGTCGCCCCGGTCGCCCCGGGCGCGGGCACCGTGGGTGGGACCGTCCAGTTCGCGATCGACGGAGACCCGCTCGGAGGGCCGGTGCCGGTCGTCGGCGGCCAGGCCGTCTCCCCGGTGGCGAACCTGCAGGTCGGGTCGAAGAACGTCACGGCCAACTACTCCGGTGACGTCAACTTTGCCGGCCAGTCCGATTCGCTGACCCAGATCGTCGTCGCGGCCCAGACCACGACCACGCTCACCACCAACCCGAATCCGTCGGTCTTCGGTCAGCCCGTGACCCTGCGGGCCGAGGTCGTCCCGATCGCGCCCGCCACCGGCAACCCGACCGGCTTCGTCCGGTTCATCGTGGACGGTGCGAGCTACGACTTCGTCGAGCTCTCCGGCCAGGTCGCCGAGACGACCCTCACCGGCATCGCGGTGGGTCCGCACACCGTCAAGGCCGTCTACCTCTCCGACGACCTGAACTTCTTCACCAGCACGTCGCAGACGCTCACCCAGACGGTGAACAAGGCATCCACGACCACCTCCCTGTCGACGTCGGTGACACCGTCGGTCTTCGGCCAGCCGGTGACCTTCACGGCAGCTGTCTCGGTGAACGCGCCGGGTGCCGGGGCACCGACCGGGTCGATCGTCTTCAAGGACGGCGCCACCGTCATCGGGACCGAGCCGGTCGGCCCGGGCACCGGTGAGCAGGCGTCGATCACGGTCAGCAGCCTGTCGGTGGGCCAGCACGCCATCTCGGCGGCGTACAGCGGCGACGGGAGCTTCAACCCGAGCACCGGGAACGTCGCCCAGCAGGTGATCCGGGCCCAGACCACGGTCACGATCGCCTCGTCGGCGAACCCGGCCGCGAACGGCGAGGGCATCCAGTACACCGCCACCGTCGCTCCGGTCGCTCCGGGTGCCGGGGTGCCGACCGGGAAGGTGACGTTCTACGTGAACGGCGCCAACCTCGGCAGCAGCCGGACCCTCACCGACGGCGTCGCGACCAGCAGCAACTTCGCGTCGCTGACGCCGGGTACCTACAAGATCACCGCCACCTACAACGGTGACGGCAACTTCGTGGGCAGCACCGGTTACCTCGACCAGGGCACCGGCCAGGTTGTCACCAAGGGCAACACCACCATGGTGCTCAGCTCCGGTCCCAGCCCGTCGGTCTACGGGGACGCGGTCACGGTCAGCACCACGGTCAGCGCGGTCGCCCCGGCGACCCGCCGTCCGACCGGTGTCGTCCAGATCTGGGAGGGTGGCGAGCTCCTCGGAGCCACCAGCCTGACCCCGGCCTCGGCGTCGAGCACCTCGGAATCGGTGTTCGTGACGACGGGACTCTCCGCCGGCACGCACTCCCTGACCGCGGTCTACGTCGGCAACTTCAACTTCAACGGAATCTCCAAGACGACCTCCCAGGTCGTCGGCCAGGTCCCGACGGTTGTCGGAGTGGAGTCCGGGAGCAACCCCGCGGTCTACGGTGACACGGTCACCTTCACGGCCACGGTCAACGCCAGCACGGGAACCCCGACCGGCTCGGTCACCTTCAAGGAAGGTTCGGCTGTCCTCGGCACCGCCCCCGTCGGGGCCGGTGGTCAGGCCACCCTCGCGGTGCCGGACCTGCACGCGGGGACCCACACCGTGAAGGCGACGTACTCCGGTGACGTCTCGTTCGGTGCCAGCACCTCGACCGGGTACGACCAGGTGATCACCAAGGCTCCGACGACCCTCGTCGCGGCCGACGTGAACAACCCGGGCCCGTTGGCTCCTCGGGCCAACTACATCCGGGCGAAGCTCACCGACCGCTACGGCAACCCGATGGCGGGTCGCACGATCAGCTTCACGGCTCCTCCGGGCGCGGCACGACCGATGCGCAACCTGTGCACCGCCGTGACCAACGACCAGGGCATCGCGGAGTGCAACGACCAGGTGATCAGCATCGACCTCAACCTGAACCCGGGCGAGGTACTGCTGGACATCCACGGTACGTACGACGCGACGTACGTCGGGGACGCCGACACGATCGGCTCCACGGCTCGCGGGCACGAGTACTGAGCTGCACCTGAGCGGGTAGTCCGCTCACCAGCACGACGGCCTCCCGGGTCCACCCGGGAGGCCGTCGTGCTGTTCTGGGCGCGCAGGTCAGGGAGTCGGTGTCGACTCCGGTGCCGGGGTGCCGGTCGGCTCCGCGCTGGGGGAGTCTGTCGGCTCCTGGGTCGGGGTCCCGGTGGGGTCGGTGCTGGGCTGCTCGGTCGGTTTCGTGGTCGGCGTCGGGCTCGGGGCCGGGGTCGGGTCGACCGCGGGGGCCGACGGTTCCGGACTCCTCGCCGGTGCTGACGGGCGCTTCTGGCCGCTGCCGTCCAGGGTCGCGCTCACGCTGGTCCCGCTCCCGTCCGAGCCGTTGAGCAACGCCGAGAGCGGCTTGCCGAGCACGCCCTCGATGCCGGTCAGCAGGGCGAGGCTCAGGACGAGGGCGGCAGCCGCGGTCCAGCCGGTGCGCCGCCAGCTGCGTGGGGCAGCGACGACCGGTTCCGGGGCGATCGCGAGCTCGCGGGTGCCGTGGTCGGAGTCCGGTCGGGGGGCACGGGGGTCCGGGACCGGTGCGAGCGCCGGGGGGTAGCCGGTCTGCCGGACCACCAGGGCGCCCCGGCGGACGGCGTCGCGGCTGCGTTGCAACGAGGTCGAGTACGTCGCTGTCGCCACGGTAGCCACCACGCTGGCGACGGCCGCACCGATGATGGTGCCGGCCACGCCGAGGTAGGAGGCTGCGAAGGCAGCCGACGAGGCTGCCAGCGCGCTCACGACGAGCTGGGTCAGGCTGAACGAGGGGCGGTCGTTGTGGGGGGACATCCAGTGCTTTCCTCAGGCGGTGCTTGCGCGCAAGCCGGTCTCCCTGATGGAACGCACCGTCGTGGTGACCGGTTTCGATTCGGCGACGTGATACCGCGCACGTCCTGCCCGGTCAGGAGGCGTCGTGGACCCGGCTCAGCAGTCCGGTGGTCTCCCGCAGGGCGGCCGCGTTCCAGTCACGGGCGCCGGCCAGCATGTAGTGGCCACGACCGGGCATGTCGACGAAACGCGCCTCCTCGGCGACCCGGGAGGCCCGCTCGATGAAGATCCGGGAGGCCTTGGGGCTGGTGATCCGGTCCCGGCTGCCGTGCACGGCCACGACCTGCTTGCCGGCCAGTGCGTCGACGGGTTCGTCCGCGGGGAACCAGGGAGCCAGTCCTACGACGCCGACGACGCTGGGTTCGTCGGCCACCCAGGCGGCGGTCCGGGCGCCCATGGAGTGCCCGAGCAGGACCGTGGGAACACCGGAGTAGGTCTGCTCGAGGTCCTGCAGGGCGAGGCGAGCGTCGCGGACGGGGCTGGGCAAGGCTCCCGGCGCAGCGTTCCAGCCCTTGACCACGAACCGGAGCAGGGCCACCGCGTATCCCTGCTCGACCAGCGTCGGCGAGATCGAGTCGAACATCGCCCTGGTCCGCCGCAGGGCCAGGCTGCGGTGGTCGACCGGCCGCTGCCCGAACTCGGCGCCCCCGTGGAGCATCACCACGAGCCCTCGCAGCTCGTCGGGAACCGGGCTCATCGTCAGGCGGTCGTGCATGGGCGATCCTTCCAGGAAGACCGGGGATTCACGGACCCGGACGTAGCGGATTCGGCACCGGGCACCGTTCGGATTGGTCGGTGCGGCACGGCAAGATGGTGCCATGAGTTCCGCGAGCGCTCCCGACCCCGCCGCCAGCGACGTCGCCTCCCGCCGTGCCGAGCACGCGGCCCTGGTCGAGCAGGTCGAGGACGCTCGGTTCCGGTACTACGTCCTGGACCAGCCCACGCTGGACGACGCGGACTTCGACGCTCGGATGCGACGCCTCGAGGAGCTCGAGGAGCTGGCCCCCGAGCTGCGGACCCCCGACTCGCCGACCCAGCGGGTCGGCGGAGCGGTCTCCACGGAGTTCACCGCCGTCGACCACCTGCAGCGGATGGAGAGCCTCGACAACGCCTTCTCCGTCGAGGAGCTCGAGGCCTGGCAGGGGCGGTTGTCCCGCGACGGGATCACCGACGCCGCGTACCTGTGCGAGCTCAAGGTCGACGGGCTCGCGATCAACCTCCTCTACGAGGGCGGCCGGCTGGTCCGGGCGCTGACCCGGGGTGACGGTCGCACCGGCGAGGACGTGACGCCGAACGTGAAGACGATCGCCGCGATCCCGCACACCCTGACCGGCACCACGGAGTTCCCGGTGCCGGCCCTGGTCGAGGTCCGCGGTGAGGTCTTCCTCCCGGTCGATGCCTTCGCCCGGCTCAACGCCAGCCTCGCCGACGCCGGCAAGCCGCTCTTCGCGAACCCGCGCAACTCCGCCGCCGGCTCGTTGCGGCAGAAGGACCCACGGGTCACCGCGAGCCGCGACCTGGGGATGGTGTGCCACGGGATCGGGGCGCGCGACGGGTTCGAGCCCCAGGCGCAGTCGCACGCCTACCAGGCCCTGGCTGCCTGGGGCCTCCCGGTCTCCGACCAGGTCCGGGTGGTGGCCTCGCTGGAGGACGTCGTTGCGTTCATCGAGAACGCCGGCGAGCACCGGCACACGATCGTGCCGTACGAGATCGACGGGGTGGTCGTCAAGGTCGACGACGTCGCCCTGCAGCGGCGGCTCGGGTCCACCTCGCGGGCCCCCCGGTGGGCGATCGCCTTCAAGTACCCGCCGGAGGAGGTCAACACGCTGCTGCTGGACATCCGGGTGAACACCGGCCGCACCGGCCGGGTGACGCCGTACGGCGTGATGGAGCCGGTCAAGGTGGCCGGATCGACCGTGGAGAACGCGACGCTGCACAACGGCTACGAGGTCACCCGCAAGGACGTCCGCCCCGGCGACACCGTGATCCTGCGCAAGGCCGGCGACGTGATCCCCGAGATCCTCGGTCCGGTGCTGGCGCTGCGCCCCGAGGGTCTGCCGGCCTGGGTGATGCCGACCGAGTGCCCTTCGTGCGGCACCACCCTGGTCGAGCAGAAGGAAGGCGACAAGGACCGCCGCTGCCCCAACCACGAGCAGTGCCCGGCCCAGGTCCGCGAACGGGTCTTCCACGTGGCCGGCCGGGGTGCGTTCGACATCGAGGGTCTCGGCTACGAAGCGGCGGTGGCGCTGCTCGACGCCGGTGTGATCAGGAACGAGGGCGACGTGTTCGACCTCGACGAGGCCCGGATGCTCGACGCGCCGCTGTTCACCCGGGCTCCGAAGAAGGGCGAGGAAGGGCCCCAGCTCTCGGCCAACGGTCAGAAGCTCCTGGCGAACCTCGACAAGGCCAAGGCCCAGCCGCTGTGGCGGGTGCTGGTGGCCCTCTCCATCCGGCACGTCGGACCCTCCGCCGCCCGTGCGCTCGCCGACACGTTCGGCTCGATGGACGCGATCCGTGCCGCGGGCCTGGCCGAGCTGGCCGCTGCCGAGGGTGTCGGTGCGACGATCGCCGAGTCGGTGCGTGCCTGGTTCGACGGTGAGCCCTGGCACGGCGAGATCGTCGACCGCTGGGCCGCCGCCGGGGTCCGGATGGAGGACGAGAAGGCCGCGCTGGGGGAGCAGACGCTCGCTGGGCTGACCCTGGTGGTCACCGGCTCGTTGGTGGACTTCAGTCGGGACAGCTCGAAGGAGGCGATCCTCGCCCGCGGCGGCAAGGCGTCGGGGTCGGTCTCCAAGAAGACCGACTACGTCGTCGTCGGCGAGAACGCCGGCTCCAAGGCCGACAAGGCCGAGGAGCTCGGCGTCCCGGTGCTCGACGAGGACGCGTTCAAGAAGCTCCTCGAGGGTGGGCCCTCAGCAATCTGAGAGCAGCTGCTCGCGCAGGATGTCGGCATGGCCGGCGTGCCGACTGGTCTCACGCACCATGTGCACGTAGATCCAGCGCAGCGAGACCGCTCCCATCCGGTGGTGCTCCACGACGTGGTCGAGCGCGTACCCGGCCGCCGTCTCCCGTGACCAGGCACAGACTCGTTCGTACTCGGCCAGCGCCGAGGCGACGGTGGTCCCCGGGGCCGGTACGAAGGTGGGGTCCACGTCCTGGGGCAGACCGAGCTCGGCGCGGGTCCGTCCGCCGAGCACGACCTGGAACCAGGCTTGCTCCACGAAGGTCAGGTGGGTCACCAGGCCCAGGGGAGTGGTCAGCGAGGGCACCAACCGACGCCGGGCCTGCTCGTCGGTCAGGCCGTCCAGGGTCCGCGCGACCTCGGCGCGCGCCTGGTCGAGGAACCGCTCGAGCTGCGGGCGTTCTTCCGCGGTGGTGGATGACTCCATGCTGGCGAGCGTAGCGACGGTGAGACCGGTTTCGCCGTTCGTGAAGTACCTCTAACCTTCCCCCATGACGAAGATTGATCCGGCAGCGCCGGTCCTGGTCACCGGTGGCAGCGGCTACGTCGCGAGCTGGGTGGTCCGGTACCTCCTCGAGGACGGCCGCACGGTCCGCGCGACCGTGCGCGACCCCAAGAAGCTCAAGGGCCTCGAGCACCTGCACGCTCTCGCCGCCGAGCACCCGGGCCGCCTGACGCTGCACCGCGCCGAGCTGATGGAGCCGAACAGCTACACCGAGCCCATGGTCGGCTGCGAGCTGGTCATCCACACGGCATCGCCGTTCCTCCTCGGCAAGGTCAAGAACCCGCAGAAGCAGCTGGTCGACCCAGCGCTGGAGGGCACCCGGAACGTGCTGGCCAGCGCGAACGAGGTCGGTTCGGTCAAGCGGGTCGTGCTGACCAGCAGCGTGGTCGCGATCTGTGGCGACAACGTCGACATGGTGGGCAAGGACCAGTTCACCGAGGACGACTGGAACACCACCAGCACCCTGGACCACCAGCCCTACCCGTTCTCGAAGACCGTCGCCGAGCGCGAGGCCTGGAAGATCGTCAAGGGGCAGGACCGCTGGGACCTGGTCACCATTCACCCGGGCCTGGTGGTGGGTCCGTCGTTGACGGCGGCGAGCAAGTCCGGCACCTTCCGGACGATGGGCAGCTTCACTGACTTCTCGCTGGCGACCGGTGCTCCGGCGCTCCAGATGGGCGTCGTCGACGTCCGCGACGTCGCCCGCGCCCACATCGCCGCGGGGTACACCCCGCAGGCGCACGGCCGGTACATCACCAACGCCGAGACGATGAGCATGCTCGACATCTCCCGTGCCCTGCGGGCGCGCTTCGGCTGGAGGCCGGCGTTCCCGCTGATCGAGGCACCCAAGCCGCTGATCAAGCTGGCTGCGCCGGTCGCGGGCCTGACCCGCAAGTTCGTCGAGCTGAACGTCGGCTACCCGCTGAAGTTCGACAACTCCCGCACGGTCAAGGACCTGGGGATCGACTTCCGGCCCGGGGCCGAGTCGGTCGGGGACCACTTCCAGCAGATGATCGACGACGGGATCGTGCGGGGCTGACGCGCGGCGCTGGTCGGGGTGCCGGCGCCCCGGCGCCGGCCTCGAAACCCGGTGACCCGGCGATCCTCGCCGCCACTAGGATTGCCCGCATGCCTGAAATCACTCGCGACGAGGTACGCCACCTGGCCGACCTCGCCCGGATCGAGCTCGACGACGCCGAGCTCGATCACATCGCTCCGCAGCTGTCGGTGATCCTGGAGAGCATCGCCTCGATCGCCGAGGTCGCCGCCGCGGAGATCCCGCCGACCTCGCACGCGATCCCGCTGACGAACGTGTTCCGCGAGGACGTCGTCCGGCCGAGCCTGACCGCCGAGCAGGCGCTGTCGGGTGCCCCGGCGAGCGAGCAGCAGCGCTTCTCCGTCCCGCGGATCCTGGGAGACGAGCAGTGAGCCTGTTGAAGAAGAGCGCCGCCGAGCTGGCCGACATGCTTGCCGCCGGCGAGACCACCAGCGTCGCGCTGACCCAGGCCCACCTCGACCAGATCGCTGCGGTCGACGGCGCGGTGCACGCGTTCCTGCACGTCGACACCACCGGTGCGCTCGCCGCTGCGGCCGCGTCCGACGCCCGCCGCGCTGCCGGGACGCCGGCCTCCGCCCTGGACGGCGTACCGATCGCCGTCAAGGACGTGCTGGCGACCGAGGGTCTGCCGACCACGTGCGGCTCGAAGATCCTCGAGGGCTGGATCCCGCCGTACGACTCGACCGTGGTCGCGAAGCTCAAGGCCGCCGGCCTCCCCATCCTGGGCAAGACCAACATGGACGAGTTCGCGATGGGCTCCTCCACCGAGCACTCCGCGTACGGGCCGACCCACAACCCGTGGGACCTGGACCGGATCCCCGGTGGCTCCGGCGGCGGTTCGGCCGCTGCTGTCGCCGCCTTCGAGGCCCCGCTGGCGATCGGCACCGACACCGGAGGCTCGATCCGCCAGCCGGGTGCGGTCACCGGCACCGTCGGTCTCAAGCCGACGTACGGCGGGATCTCGCGCTACGGCCTGGTCGCGATGGCCAACTCGCTCGACCAGGTCGGCCCGGTCACCCGCACGGTGCTGGACTCGGCGCTGCTCCACGAGGTCATCGGTGGGTACGACCCGCTGGACTCGACCTCGATCAACGAGCCCCTGGCCGCCCTGGCCGACGCCGCGCGAGCGGGCGCTGCCGGTGACCTCTCCGGCGTCCGCGTCGGGGTCATCTCCGAGCTGGGTGGCGAGGGCTACCAGCCCGGCGTCCAGCAGCGGTTCGACGAGGCGGTGGCCCTGCTGGTGCAGGCCGGTGCCGAGATCGTCGAGGTCTCCTGCCCGAGCTTCGTGCACGCACTCGCCGCGTACTACCTGATCATGCCGAGCGAGGCCTCCTCCAACCTGGCCCGCTTCGACGCGATGCGCTACGGCCTGCGGGTCCTCCCCGAGGGCAACGACGACCCGAGTGCCGAGGACGTGATGCGGGCCAGCCGCGACGCCGGTTTCGGTGACGAGGTGAAGCGCCGGATCATCCTGGGCACCTACGCGTTGTCCAGCGGCTACTACGACGCGTACTACGGCCAGGCGCAGAAGGTCCGGACGCTGATCAGCCAGGACTTCGAGGCCGCCTTCGCGAAGGCCGACGTCCTGGTCTCGCCGACGGCCCCGACCACGGCGTTCAAGATCGGCGAGAAGCTCGACGACCCGTTGGCGATGTACCTCAACGACGTCGCCACGATCCCGGCGAACCTGGCCGGGATCCCCGGCCTCTCGTTGCCCGCCGGTCTGGCGCCGGAGGACGGTCTCCCGGTCGGCTTCCAGATCCTCGCCCCGGCCCTCGCCGACGACCGGCTGTACCGGGTCGGCGCCGCGCTCGAAGCCCTGCTGGAGAAGCAATGGGGCGGTGCCCTGCTCGACCAGGCCCCGACCCTGAACGGGAGCAACGCATGACCGAGTCCCTGATCTCGTACGACGACGCGATCGCCGCGTTCGACCCGGCGATGGGCCTCGAGGTCCACGTCGAGCTCAACACCAACACCAAGATGTTCTGCGGCTGTGCGGTCGAGTTCGGTGCCGAGCCGAACACCCAGACCTGCCCGACCTGCCTCGGCCTGCCCGGCTCGCTGCCGGTCATCAACGGCCGTGCGGTGGAGTCGGCGATCCGGATCGGCCTCGCGCTGAACTGCGAGATCGCCGCGTGGTGCCGGATGGCCCGGAAGAACTACTTCTACCCGGACATGCCGAAGAACTTCCAGACCTCCCAGTACGACGAGCCGATCGCCTTCGACGGCTACCTCGACGTCGAGGTCGACGGTGAGACGTTCCGGGTCGAGATCGAGCGCGCCCACATGGAGGAGGACACCGGTAAGTCGCTGCACGTCGGCGGTGCGACGGGTCGCATCCAGGGAGCCGACTACTCGTTGGTGGACTACAACCGCGCCGGCATCCCGCTGATCGAGATCGTCACCCGCCCGATCACCGGAGCAGGCGCTAAGGCGCCCGCCGTCGCCAAGGCGTACGTCGCCACCCTGCGCGACCTGCTGCTCGGCCTGGACGTCTCGGACGTGCGGATGGAGCAGGGCTCGATGCGCTGCGACGTCAACCTCTCGCTGGCGCCGAAGGGGAGCGAGGTGCTCGGCACCCGGACCGAGACCAAGAACGTGAACTCGCTGCGCTCGGTCGAGCGCGCCGCCCGGTACGAGGTCTCCCGTCAGGCGACCTTGCTGACCGACGGCACCTCGATCCTGCAGGAGACCCGGCACTGGCACGAGGACACCGGGGTCACGACCTCGGGCCGGGAGAAGTCCGACGCCGACGACTACCGCTACTTCCCCGAGCCGGACCTGGTGCCGGTCGCGCCGAGCCGGGAGTGGGTCGCGGAGCTCAAGGCCGCCCTGCCCGAGCCGTTGCGGGTGAAGCGTGCCCGGCTGCAGACCGACTGGGGCTTCACCGACCTGGAGATGCGCGACGTCGTCGCCTCCGACGCGGTCGTCCTGATCGAGCAGACGGTCGCCGCTGGTACGACGCCGCAGGCTGCCCGGAAGTGGTGGGTGGCCGAGCTGACCCGGCGCGCCAACTCCGACGGCGTCGAGCTCACCGAGCTGCCGATCACCCCGGCCCAGGTCGCGGCGATCCAGGCCTTGGTGGACGCCGGCGAGATCAACGACAAGCTGGCCCGCCAGGTCTTCGAGGGGGTCCTCGCCGGCGAGGGTGAGCCGGCAGCCGTGGTGGCTTCCCGCGGGCTCGCGGTCGTCTCCGACGATGGCGCCCTGGGCGAGGCGATCGATCGCGCGATCGAGGCCAACCCCGACGTTGCCGAGAAGATCCGCGACGGCAAGCACGCTGCCGCGGGAGCGCTCATCGGTGCGGTGATGAAGGACATGAAGGGTCAGGCCGACGCAGGTCGGGTCCGCGAGCTCGTCCTGGAGAAGCTCACCTAGCCCGTTCCTCGGGCTGAACGGCCGGTTCAGCGGCCGGTTCGGCGGTGTTAAGGTCTGCTGTCCTCCGCCGGAGGGCAACAACTACATCAATCACGTTCGTGTTGGGGAAAGCCGGTCGAAATCCGGCACTGACCCGCAGCCGTAGGTCGCACACCGCGAGGTGGACGACGAGTCGGAATGCCTGGCACGTGACGTCCTCGCACAACGCTGTCGTGGTACGCAGCGGGCGGCCTCGGCTTCCCGCTCATGCAGCGGGAAGGAAATCATGTCCTACCTCCCTCGCCTGGGTGCGCTCGTCGCAACCTCGGCCCTCACCATCACCGGGCTGACCCTGGTCGCCCCGCCGGCGGCCCATGCTGCAGCCGATGCCCGCCCGGTGGCGATCGCCACCAAGTGGGTCAAGAACCAGCTGACCGATGGCCTGATCCACAACGATCAGTACAACTTCGACGACATCGGCCTCTCGATCGACGCTGGGTTCGGGCTCGCGGCCGTCGGCGGGCAGAGTGCCACCGTCGGGCAGATCGCCGACGCGGTCGGACCGCAGCTCACGACCGGCTACGTCCAGAGCGACGAGTACGACTACCCGCCGCCCAGCTTCGACCCCGTCCTGGTCCAGGTGGGCTACTACGGCGCTCAGGCAGCCAAGGCGCTGGTGTTCGGCCAGGTAGCCGGGAAGGACACCGCCACCTGGGGCGGCGTCGACCTCGTAGACGCCGTCGAGGACCGGATCGCGGCCGCGCCCGTGGCGGGTCGGCTGAACAGCGACAGCTCGTACGGCGACTACACCAACACGATCGGTCAGGCGTTCGCAGCCCGAGGACTGGCGGCGGCCAGCTCGTCGAAGGCGTCCGACGCTGTCGCCTTCCTGCTGCGTCAGCAGTGCACCGCGGGCTACTTCCGGCTCGCGCTGACCGATGCGACGTGCGACGCTGACTCGGCGGCTGCCGACACGGACGCGACCGCGATCGCCGTGCAGCAGCTCGCCGCGATCACCTCGCCGACCGTGGCGGTCACCAGCGCCCTCGCCGCTGCCAGGACCTGGCTGCTCGGCGCCCAGCGGTCCGACGGCTCGTTCGGGGGCGGCGCCTCGACCACCGTCTCGAACACCAACAGCACCGCGGCCGCCGGCATCGCGCTGGCGAAGCTCGGCGAGGAGGACGACGCGGCGCAGGCCGCCGTCTGGGTCCGTCAACGTCAGGCCGACGAGCTCAACGCCTGCCCCAGTGCGCTGTTCGCCGAGACCGGCGCGCTGGCGTACAACGACGAGGCGACAGCCGCTGCCCGCGCCGACGGCATCACCGTAGGGGCCCAGGACCAGTGGCGTCGTGCCACCGCTCCGGCGATCCCGGTTCTGCAGTTCGCACCGGCAGCGGTTCCGGCGCTGGGCCTCACCGGCCCGTCGGGTTACCGTCGTGCGGGCACGGCCGCGGCGTACACCGTCTCCGGGGTCGTCCCGGGTGACAAGGTCTGCTTCACGGTGAACGGGGTCAACCGACCGGTTGCCGCTGGCGCGAACGGTACGGCGGTCCTGACCACCGTGCTCCCCGCCGGTACGGCCAACCGGACGGTCGCCGTCAAGGACCGGGTGGGCACCAGCAAGTCGGTCGTCACGAAGGTCCTCGGGTCCAAGACCCTGCTCGTGACGCCGGCGATCAAGCGGGTCCGGCAGGGCAAGTTCGTGAAGGTGACGGTCTCCGGCCTGGCGGCCGCCGAGTCGGTGATCCTGCGCTACCAGGGCGTCGTCGTGGCAACCGGCAAGGCCGGCGCGAACGGGACGTTCGCCCGCTACGTCAACGTCGGCCGGCGCCTGGGCACGGCCGGGATCGCCGCCTACGGCCAGTTCCCGGCGATCCGCAAGGGTGCCACCACGATCACGGTGACCCGCTGATCTAGGAAGTGCCGGGGTCGACCAGCAGGATCCGGTCGTCCCCGCCCTGGGGGTCACCACGTCCGTCACGGTTGGACGTGGTGACCCACAGGTTGCCGTCGGGGGCGACCACGACGGTCCGCATCCGGCCGTAGTCGCCGACGAAGAAGTCGGTCTGGTCGGCAGCGCCGTCGCTGCCGACGGCGATGCGCCAGAGCCGCTGACCGCGCAGCGACGCCATCCAGAGGTGCCCGTCGACGAACGCCAGGCCGGACGGTGAGGCGTCCTGGGTCTCCCAGACGACCTGCGGGTCGCGGAACCTGGTGCGGTTCTCGTCCGACGTGGCTCTGCCCTCGACGGCCGGCCAACCGTAGTTCGTCCCGGCCTCGATCAGGTTGAGCTCGTCGAAGGTGTTCTGCCCGAACTCCGAGGCCCAGAGCCGGCCCGCACCGTCGAACGCGATGCCTTGGACGTTGCGGTGTCCCAGGCTCCAGACCGGGGAGCTCGGGTCGGGGTTGCCGGGAGCCGGCGCGCCGTCGGTGGTGATCCGGAGGATCTTGCCGCCCAGCGAGCCCTTGTCCTGGGCGATCTCGGGGTTGCCGCTCTCGCCGGTCGAGACGTACAGGTACCCGTCGGGCCCGAACGCCAGCCGTCCGCCGTCGTGGATGAACCCGCGCGGGATGCCGGTCAGGACCGGCGTGACCCCGGAGAGCCGTCCACCGGCGAAACGTACCCGGAGCACCCGGTTGTCGGCATCGGTCGAGGCGTAGACGTAGATCAGCTTGTCGGTCGCGTACGACGGTGAGACCGCAAGTCCCAGCAGGCCGGCCTCGCCGCCCGAGCGGGTCTCGTCGATCGTGCCGACCGCGGCCACCCGGCTCCCGGCGATCTGCAGGATCCGTCCGGAGTCGCGCTCGGTGACCAGGGCCGAACCGTCCGGGAGGAAGTCGATTCCCCAGGGAACCTCGAGGTTGCGGGCGACCGTTCCGATCACCTTCGGTGCCGGGGTCCTCACCGAACCGGTGGTGGCGGGGCTGGTCGCGACCGGCGCGGCCGTGGTGGGGCCGATGCTCGGGGTGGCCTTCTGGGGATCGCTCCCGCACGCTGCGAGCAGGGCCAGGGCTCCGGCCAGGGCGATGGTGGTGGGCAGAGGTGGCTTCACGCCCCCGAACCTAGCCGGGACCCCCCAGCGGACGGGATCGGCTCAGAAGAGGGTGCCGTGGTCCGGGACCCGGTCCAGCAGCTCCAGCAGGAGCTCGTGCACCTCGTCGGGCTTCTCCATCGCGACGAAGTGGCTGGCGTTGAACTCGACGTAGCTGGCGCCGGGGATCCGTTCGGCCGCTGTGCGCATGTCCTCGGCAGACGCGAGCAGGTCCCAGTGGCCGGCGACGAAGGTCGTGGGGACCTGGATCTGGCGCAGACTGACCCGTAGGTGCTTCGAGGTCTGCACCGCCAGGTGCATGTACCAGTCGACCGGTGTCGCCAGCATCGCCTTCACGGTCGCTGCGGTCAGCTCGGCGTCGGCGACCGGAAGCATGAACCCGGAGTGGCTGAGCACCGCGACGGTCTTCGGGCCGACCGGGAGCCTGGTGGTGACCAGGCTGGCGGGCTTGCCCACCCACCGCATCACCCGGGCCGCACTGACGGTGATCGCGCCGCGCACGAGGCGGGGGACACCCAGCGGGGCGAGCATCGACGAGAAGGTTCCGCCGGGTACGCCGGCGACGGCGAAGAGCCCGTCGACGCGGTCGGGGTGCAGCGTGGCCAGCTCGAAGGCGGTGTTGACGCCCATCGACCACCCCATCACCGTGCACGACTTGATCCCGGCCGAGTCGAGAACGGCGACGGCGTCCTCGACGAACGAGTCGATCCCGACGTGGTCGGGGTCGCTGGGCCGTTCGGAGCCGCCGGTACCGCGGTGGTTCCAGGAGATCACCCGGACGCCGCAGTCGGGGTCGAGGAGCGCCGGCCAGGCGTAGGGGTTGGTGCCGAGCCCGTTGCAGAGCAGCACGGTGGGTCCGGCGACGTCGTTGGTCCACGCCTGCAGACGGGTGCCGTCCGACGAGGTGACCGTGTAGAAGCGCAGCGCCAGGCCGTCGTCCGGTTCGGGGACGAGGTGGAGCAGCGCTTCGGAGGCAGACATGGGTCGAGTGTCTCCCAGGCCCTCTGCGTAAGGGGGCTTTCGTGGCTGATCTCACGCGATCAGCGACTGGTCAGGGGCACTCGCTCTTCAGTTGTGTCCGGTTCAGCCGGTGTGGCTGATCTGCGCACTCGCCGCGGCGGGTTCCGGGCGCACGGAGCGGCGCGCCAGGAAGTCAGCGACGAACTCCTCGACCTCGACACGTTCGATCCGTCGGGCGGTCAGGACCGTGCACGCTGCCATCGCGTTGCGGCGTGCCTGCTCCTGGCTGCGGGTCGACCACCGGGAAGCGAGGCCCAGCGGCATCGTCAGCAGTTTCATCAGGGCTCCTCACTGGTGTGTTGGTACTGGAGAACCTCCCAGGTGCGGGCAACGGGACGGTCACGCCGGTGTGACGGGAATGTGAACTTGGTCTCACAGCGGCGAGACCGGCCCGCACCCGGGGGAGGCCTTGAGGACGCCACGGATCAGGAGCAGGATCGAGTCCATGAGCGCAACAATCCTGCTGGTGGGGACCCGCAAGGGCCTCTGGGTCGGTCGGTCCGACGAGCACCGCTCCACCTGGTCCTGGACCGGGCCGCACTTCGACATGATGGAGGTCTACTCCTGCATGGTCGACGATCGCGGCGCCCGGCCGAGGTTGCTCGTGGGAGCGTCCTCCCCGTGGACCGGCCCGCAGATCCAGATGTCCGACGACCTGGGGGAGACCTGGGCGCCGACCGCGGGAGCGCACTTCCCCACGGACGTCGACGCCTCGGTCGAGCGGGTCTGGCAGCTGGTGGCCGGGACCACCGACGGCGTGGTCTACGCCGGGACCGAACCCGGTGCGGTGTTCCGGTCCGACGACGGTGGCGCCAGCTTCGCCCTGGAACGAGGCCTCTGGGCCCACCCGCACCGCCCGGAGTGGGGCGAGGGTTTCGGGGGGCAGGCGTTCCACACGATCCTTCCGCACCCGACCGATCCGGATTCGCTGACGGTGGCCATCTCCACCGGAGGCTGCTACCAGACCGCTGACGGTGGTGCGACCTGGGACGCACGCAACAGCGGCGTACGGGCGGAGTTCCTCCCCGAGGGTGCGCAGTACCCGGAGTTCGGTCAGTGCGTCCACAAGATCGCCCGTCATCCCGAAGTCCCGGAGCGGTTGTTCCTGCAGAACCACGGCGGCGTCTACCGCTCCGTCGACCACGGTGCCAGCTGGCAGTCGATCGGAGCCGGGCTTCCGGCGGACTTCGGGTTCCCGCTGGTGGTCCATCCCCACGAGCCCGCGACGATCTTCGTGTTCCCGGTCAACGGCGGTGACCGGCGCTACCCGCCCGGTGCGCGGGCCGCGGTGTGGCGTTCGCGAGACGCCGGCGAGTCCTGGGAGGCCTTGGCCGACGGTCTGCCCGGTGATTTCTACGTCGCGGTGATGCGCGACGCGATGTGCACGGACGGCCATCCGTCACCAGGCATCTACCTGGGAGCCCGCAACGGAGCAGTCTGGGGATCGGCCGATGCCGGCGGGACCTGGCGCCAGCTCGTGGCCAACCTCCCGGACGTGATGGTGGTGCGCGCCGCGGCCCTGTGAGGGTCGAGGAGCGAAACCCCTGTGCAGGTGCCCGGCCGCGTCGGGAACAATGGGTCTCATGACCTCTAGCTCCGGCACCCACGACATGAAGCCCCGCTCCCGCGACGTCACCGACGGCCTGGAGAAGGCCGCCGCGCGGGGGATGCTGCGGGCGGTAGGGATGGGGGACGACGACTGGGTCAAGCCCCAGATCGGCGTCGCGTCGAGCTGGAACGAGATCACCCCGTGCAACCTGTCGCTGGACCGGCTGGCGAAGGCGGTCAAGAACGGCGTGCACGCCGCCGGCGGCTACCCGCTCGAGTTCGGCACCATCTCGGTCTCCGACGGCATCTCGATGGGCCACGAGGGGATGCACTACTCCCTCGTGAGCCGTGAGGTCATCGCCGACTCGGTCGAGACCGTGATGATGGCCGAGCGACTCGACGGCTCGGTGCTCCTGGCCGGCTGCGACAAGTCGCTCCCCGGGATGCTGATGGCAGCTGCCCGCCTCGACCTCGCCTCGGTCTTCCTGTACGCCGGGTCGACGATGCCCGGCAGCGTGGACGGCCACGACGTCACGATCATCGACGCCTTCGAGGCCGTCGGCGCCTGCCTGGCGGGCAAGATCACCCGTGAGGAGGTCGACAAGATCGAGCGCGCCATCTGCCCGGGCGAAGGCGCCTGCGGCGGCATGTACACCGCGAACACGATGGCCTCGGTCGCCGAAGCTCTCGGCATGTCGCTGCCCGGGAGCGCCGCTCCGCCGGCCGTGGACCGTCGTCGCGACGGCTTCGCGCACCGTTCCGGCGAGGCCGTGGTGGCGATGCTGGCCCAGGGCATCACCGCTCGCCAGATCATGACCCGCGAGGCGTTCGAGAACGCGATCGCGGTCGTGATGGCGCTCGGCGGCTCCACCAACGCGGTCCTGCACCTGCTCGCCATCGCGCGCGAGGCCGAGGTCGACCTGACCATCGACGACTTCAACACGATCGGCGACAAGGTCCCGCACCTCGGTGACCTGAAGCCGTTCGGCAAGTACGTGATGAACGACGTCGACAAGATCGGCGGCATCCCGGTGGTCATGAAGGCGCTGCTCGACGCCGGCCTGATGCACGGCGACACGCTGACCGTCACCGGCAGGACGATGCGCGAGAACCTCGAGGCGCTGAACCCGAAGCCGCTCGATGGTGAGGTGCTCCGCCAGATCTCCGAGCCGATCCACGCCACCGGCGGCATCACCATCCTCAAGGGCTCGCTGGCCCCTGAAGGTGCCGTGGTGAAGTCGGCCGGGTTCGACGACACCACCTTCACCGGTACCGCCCGGGTCTTCGACGGCGAGCGTGCTGCGCTGGACGCGCTGACCGAGGGCAAGATCCTCGCGGGCGATGTCGTGGTGATCCGGTACGAGGGACCCAAGGGTGGACCTGGGATGCGCGAGATGCTGGCCATCACCGGCGCGATCAAGGGTGCCGGGCTCGGCAAGGACGTCCTGCTGATCACCGACGGCCGCTTCTCCGGAGGCACCACCGGCCTCTGCGTCGGCCACATCGCTCCGGAGGCGGTCGACGGCGGCCCGATCGCGTTCATCCGGGACGGCGACCCGATCACGCTCGACGTGGCCAACAAGACCCTCGAGGTCACCATGGACGACGTCGACTCCCGCAAGGTCGGTTGGGAGCCGAACCCGCCGAAGTACACCCGCGGCGTTCTCGGCAAGTACGCCAAGGTCGTCCAGTCGGCGGCCCACGGAGCCGTCTGCGGCTAGCTCCTGCTGATTGAGGTGTCGGCGCTCCGGCGGCGGGTGGTGCTGGTTGAGGTGTCGGCGCTCTGGCGCCGGCCTCGAAACCTCTCGGTCCGATCGGGCAGGGTGGGGTCATGGACCAACGGATCAGCTTCATCACCCTCGCTGTCGCCGACCTCGAACGCACCCGTGCCTTCTACGTCGACGGCCTCGGCTGGACGCCTCAGCTCTTCGTCCCCGGCGAGGTCCTGATGATCAGGGCCGGTGAGCACCTGGTGCTCTCGCTGTGGTCCGAGGCCGGCTTCGAGGCGGAGGTCGGCCCGATCCGGCGTGGGGCCGGAATCGTCCCGATCACGCTGGCCCACAACGTTCGCAGCGAGGTCGAGGTCGACGAGGTCCTCGCGCTGGCGGGGTCGGTCGGGGCAGACCCGATCAGCGTCGGGGAGCATCGGGACTGGGGCGGCTACACCGGCTACTTCGGTGATCCCGATGGGTATCGCTGGGAGATCGCCTTCAACCCGGAGCAGACGCTCGCGTTCGTGGTTCCTGACTGACAAAGCCCCTGGGTTCTGCCACCTGTCTGGACCGGGCCTGCTGCGCTCCCGCCTGAACAGGTCGAGGGCTGGGACACTTCGTCCCAGCCGAGCGCTGGCCCCCGTCCTCCCATTTCGCGAATGTGATCCAACGTGCCGATTGAAGACGCCTGTCCAGAATGCGGGGGCGTCGAGCATCGGCTGATCTCGCCGGGTCTCGCCGAGTGCACCTCGACAATCCGCTGGACTGAGATTGAGCAGCAAGTCTCGTACGAAACCGTTGATGATCCCGGCGCGTTCTACAACTTGGGCCTTCGAGGTACAAAGCAGGTGGCTGTCACCCGGAACGTCGAGGTTGAGCACTCCCGCATTTGTGGCCATCGCTTCGAGTTGGAGGTAGGAATGTCAACTGTCGCGTGCGTGAGCGGCCCGGACGGCAAGTGTGGGGCGTTCGCAGTTGGTCACTGCGCTGACTGCTCCAATCCTGCTTGCCGGTTTCATGGTCAGTTCTTCGATGGTCGGCTGCTTTGCGACATCTGCAGAGTGGCGATCGAGAACCAGCGGGCGCTCGAAGCCGCAGAGGCCGCGAAAATCGCCGCGACTGAGGCAGAGAAACGTAGGCAACAAGCGGCAGAGCACGCCCGCATCGAGAGTGAGAAGCAGGCGGCAGCGCAGGCATCGGCCAAGGCCACGTACGACGCGTTGCCGGTGTACTCGGATGCGGACTGGATTGAGATTCTCAATGGAGGCACCGAGCCGCCGGGAAAGCGACCGACCGCGATCACCAAGTTGGACGCCGTCAGGCTGATCAATGCGTCGGGAAAGCGTTCTCGGCGCATTGCGGTGAAGCGATGGACATTCCTCAATCTCCACGGCTACCTCACTACGGCCGGGTGGGTCGTCGGTCGTACGACCCATCAGGTCACGATTCGAGGCGAGAACGTGACCGAAACGGTTTGGGTCGTGTTAACCAGCGATGGCACCACGCACTTCGGGTCTCCCTACAAGCGCAAGATTCACGTCTACGCCAAGGGCGGGCCAGGATGGACACCGTCTACCGAGGCATTTAAGCGAGCCAGACCATTCCTCGACCGTCGTCCCCTGCATTTCAAGGACGCTCCCTGACCGTGCCATTGTTCGCCACAACGGCTGGCGAAGGTCGTGGCCACACCGGCTACTTCGGTGATCCCGATGGGTATCGCTGGGAGATCGCCTTCAACCCGGAGCAGACGCTCGCGGCGATCGTCCTGCCGGACTGAGGTCCCCGAAGCGGGTGACCGTTGTCAGGCGGCCTCGTCCACCAGTGAACGCAGGCGCATCAGGCCGTCGCGGATCCGGGTCTTCGCCGTACCCAGCGGGATCCCCATGATCCGGGCTGTCTCGGCATGGGTGTGCCCACCGAAGTAGGTGAGCTCGACAACCTGTCGCTGGATCACGGTGAGCGACGCCAGAGCCGTCCGCACCCACTGGGCTTCCATCGATGCTTCGGCGGTTTCAGCAGTGACGTCGTAGTCGACCGACGAGTTGTGCTGGTGGTAGGCGGTGTCCTGTCGGCTGATTGCTTCGGTGGTGCGGATCCGATCGACTGCGCGACGACGGGCAAGGGTCGTCAACCACGACATCGGGGCTCCCCTGGTGGGGTCGTACCGTGCTGCCATCCGCCAGACCTGCAGATAGGTCTCCTGGGTGACCTCGTCGGCGATGGAGTGGTTTCGGACCAGACGGAGGACCAGTCCGTAGATGCGCGCCGAGGTGGCGTCGTAGAGCGCAGCGAAGGCGACCTCGTCACCGAGCGCCGAGCGAGCGAGCAGCCGCTCCAAGGAACCGGCGGACGCGTTCCCGCCGACGACCAGCCATGCAGGGTCGTCGTGCAGCGGGCGGACGGGAACAGGCGCGGTCACTGCGTCCTCCGGCTGACGTGCGCACCTCCCGAGATTCGACGAGTTCGGTCCGGGAGTCGTTCTGACCTCAAGGCCAGGGCGAAGCATCCAAGGCATCGGTGATCGTGCTGCCCCGCGAGCGTCTGGTCCTGGTCTTCAAGGTTCGGCCAGAGGATCGGTACTTACGAGACCGACCTGAGCAGTTTGTCCGTGGTGAGTCTGGTGCGGCCCGAACCGGACAGCGCCGGACAGCCCCTCGTCCGTCGGCGTCCAAACGGGGTGCGGGCTACGTCACCAGACGGGGCAGGGTCGCCGGCGGCTGCACGGGCTACCGCGCCGAACCGGGTCGGTGCCGGTCATGCCAGCGGACGAACCGCCGGTCGGAACGCCAGGTAGTGGACGTCGGTCAGCGGGCGGGAGAGCGCCTCGAAGAGCCGGCGCCCCGGGCCCCAGCTGCGACGGATCACCTGCGCCGCGTGCCGGCGTTCGGAATCGTCGACGAGCACCCGTCCGACGGCGGCGATCGGTTCGCCACGGGGCACACCCCGGGCCGAGCAGGGTGCGATCAGCGCCCGCCCGTCGTTGCGCAGGCGCTTGGCCTTGAAGGCGTTGACCTCGGTCCAGACGTAGAGCTCGTCGCCGTCCCGGGCGAACCAGACCGGTGCCGGGATCGCGGTGCCGTCCCGCTTGTAGGTCACCAGCAGGACGTGGGTGCCGGTGATCGGCGTGAAGTCGCCGTAGGTCACCGGAAGGTCGAGGACCTTCAGGGCATCGTCGTGACGGACGGCGTTCGCTGGCCGCTTCAGCACCTTCAGGACAGGTGCGGAGAGCCGGGCGGGCACGAGGGGAGTCATGCCGACCATCGTCGGTCCTCGGCGGCGCCCGGACATCCGACCGCGGGAGGATCTGCGTCGGTGCCGCCAGTGCGGTGCAAGGGTGGTCGAATGGGGGAGTGACCCCTCAGCGCTGGGACTACGACTGGTTGCCGATCTACTTCGTCAGCCTGCTGCTGGTCGCGTTCCTGCTGGTGATCGCCGCGATCGGCAACGAGAAGGCGACGCCGCGGGTGCCGGCCGCAGCGGCGGTGCTCCCGACGCCGTCGGTGAACGACCCCGGCGCGGCCGCCGAGGACGTCGCCCCGCCGGTCCCGGCCCGGATCTTCGACGGTCACCGCCTGCTGGTCGCGTACTACGGAACGGCCGGGACGGGATCGCTCGGCGTCCTCGGGGAGGGCTCGCCGGAGGAGATCATGCCGCGGTTGGTCCGTGCCGCTCGCGCGTACGCCGTGACCGGTCGACCGGTGCAGCCGGTGTTCGAGCTGATCGTGACGGTCGCCCACGCCGGTCCGACCAGGTCCGGGCAGTACAGCTCCGACATCGATCGGGCTGGCGTTTAGCGGTACATCGACGCAGCGCACCGGTTCGGGGCCCTGCTGGTCCTGGACCTGCAGCCGGGGAAGGCCAACTTCCTCCAGGTCGCCAAGCGCTGGGAGTGGGCGCTGAAGGATCCGCGGGTCGGGCTGGCCCTCGATCCCGAGTGGCGGATGAGCCAGGGCGGTGTCCCCGGACGGCGGATCGGCTCGGTGTCGGCGTACGAGATCAACGAGGTCTCCCGGTGGCTGGACGATCTGACCGTTGCCGAAGGCCTTCCGCAGAAGGTCTTCGTGCTCCACCAGTTCCGGACCGACATGATCCGCAAGATCAACCTGGTCAGCGCGCGACCGAACCTGGCCATGGTCCAGCACGTCGACGGCTTCGGGTCGCCGGCCGCCAAGCTGGCGACGTTCCGCGCGGTGCTCCGGCCACGTCAGTTCACCCCGGGTCTGAAGCTGTTCTACGACGAGGACGTCCCGCTGATGCAGGCAGCCCGGGTGCTCCGGATCCGTCCGGAGATCTCGTTCGTCAGCTACCAGTAGCTCCGGTTAGGTTGATGCCGTGCGCCACAACGAGTACGACCAGCCGGTCGGTGATCCGGTGGTGTGGTCGCCCCGTCCGGCGGTCGTGCCGGTCACTCTCGTCGGCCGGTACTGCCGCCTCGAGCCGTGGACGACGCGCCACCTCGCGGGCCTGTACGCGACCACCGTCCAGGGCTCGCCGACGAGCAGCTGGACGTACCTGAACACCCCGTCCCTGGCGAGCCCTGCCGGACTCGGGTCGTGGCTCGACGGTCTCGCTGCGGACCCGATGGTGGTGCCCTTGGTGATCTGCGAACCCGACGGAAACCCGGTCGGCACCGCGTCGTACATGCGTCTGGACGCGGCGAACGGCTCGGTCGAGGTCGGATCGATCGCCTACGCGGCTGCCCTGCAGCGGACGACGGCGGCCACCGAGGCGATGTACCTGATGATGCGCCACGTCTTCGACGACCTGGGCTACCGCCGGTACGAGTGGAAGTGCGACTCGTTGAACGCGCCCTCCAGAAGGGCCGCCGAGCGTCTGGGGTTCACCTACGAGGGGACCTTCCGCAATGCGTTGGTGTACTACGGCCGCAACCGGGACACCGCGTGGTTCTCCATCACGGACACGGAGTGGCCGGCGATCAGGTCAGCCCTGGAGGCCTGGCTGGCCCCGGAGAATTTCGACGCCGGCGGAAACCAGAAGGCATCCCTGGGGACTGCGCGTTGAGCTCAGGCTCGCCACCATCCGGGACGTCCGTCCCACAACGTGGGATCCCTGGCAAACTGGGTTGAGCGCCGCGAGCGCCGAGGGGCATGATGTGCTCATGCGTTTTGAACTTGTAGTACGCACGCGACGCGTGAGCTGAGGCCAACCGCCTCTTCGCACCCGCGTCGACCCCTCGCTGCCTGGATGGCCGAGGGGTTTTTTGTTGGAACCAGTCACGTACAGCACGACCGAGACACCAAAGGCCAGCTAATGGAAATGAGGACAGGGCGATGAGCGAGCAGGGCGGTGCCGGGACCCAGGTCACCGGCGCACAGAGCCTGATCAAGTCGCTGGAGAGCGCGGGCGTCGAGAACATCTTCGGCATCCCGGGAGGCGCGATCCTCCCGGCGTACGACCCGCTGTTCGACTCCTCGATCCGGCACATCCTGGTGCGCCACGAGCAAGGTGCTGGGCACGCGGCCCAGGGCTACGCGGTGGCCAGCGGCAAGGTGGGGGTCTGCATGGCGACCAGCGGCCCCGGCGCGACCAACCTGGTCACCCCGATCGCGGACGCCTACATGGACTCGGTCCCGATGGTCGCGGTCACCGGTCAGGTGCCCGCCGCCGCGATCGGTACCGATGCCTTCCAGGAGGCCGACATCCGCGGCATCACGATGCCGATCACCAAGCACAGCTTCCTGGTCACCGACCCTGCCGACATCCCGCGCACCGTGGCCGAGGCCTTCTACCTGGCCTCGACCGGTCGCCCTGGCCCGGTGCTGGTCGACGTGGCGAAGTCCGCCCTCCAGGCGATGACGACGTTCACCTGGCCGACCGAGCTCAACCTGCCGGGGTACCGCCCGGTGACCCGCCCGCACGCCAAGCAGATCCGGGAGGCGACCAAGCTCATCCTGGAAGCCCGCAAGCCGGTCCTGTACGTCGGCGGCGGGGTCATCCGCGCGCGTGCCAGCAAGGAGCTCCGCGTCCTCGCCGAGATGACCGGAATCCCCGTGGTCACCACCCTGATGGCTCGGGGTGCGTTCCCGGACAGCCACCCGCAGCACCTCGGGATGCCGGGGATGCACGGCACCGTCGCTGCGGTGGCCGGTCTGCAGAAGAGCGACCTGATCATCAGCCTGGGCGCGCGCTTCGACGACCGCGTCACCGGCAACCTGGACTCGTTCGCTCCGGGCGCCAAGGTCATCCACGCCGACATCGACCCGGCCGAGATCGGCAAGAACCGCGCCGTCGACGTCCCGATCGTCGGCGACTGCCGCGAGGTCCTGGCCGACCTGATCGTGGCGCTCCAGGCAGAGCAGGACGCCGGCAACACCGGCGACTTCGAGGGCTGGGTCGCGTTCGTCGCCGGTGTGAAGGCCCAGTACCCGCTCGGCTACGACACGCCGGCCGACGGTCTTGCTCCGCAGTACGTGCTCGAGCGGATCGGCCAGATCAGCGGCCCGGAGTCGATCTACTGCGCCGGCGTCGGTCAGCACCAGATGTGGGCCACCCACTACCTCGGGTTCGAGAACCCGAACACCTGGATCAACTCCGGGGGGCTCGGCACGATGGGCTTCGCGGTGCCGGCTGCGATGGGTGCCAAGGTCGGTGCGCCGGACACCACGGTGTGGGCGATCGACGGGGACGGCTGCTTCCAGATGACCAACCAGGAGCTCGCCACCTGCACCCTGGAGGGCATCCCGATCAAGGTCGCGATCATCAACAACGAGTCGCTCGGCATGGTGCGGCAGTGGCAGACCCTGTTCTACGAGGGTCGCTACTCCAACACCGACCTGCACACCGGGCCGGCCCGTCGGGTGCCCGACTTCGTCAAGCTCGCCGACGCCTACGGCGCCGTGGGCCTGTCCTGCGACAACGCCTCCGACGTCGACGCCACCATCAAGAAGGCGATGGAGATCAACGACGTCCCGGTGGTGGTCGACTTCCGCGTCCACCGCGACGCGATGGTCTGGCCGATGGTGGCTGCCGGAACATCCAACGACGAGATCAAGTACGCCCGCGGTCTCGCGCCCAAGTTCGAGGAGGATGACCTGTGAGCGTGCACACCCTCAGCGTTCTGGTCGAGAACAAGCCCGGCGTCCTGGCCCGTGTCTCCGGGCTGTTCAGCCGCCGCGGGTTCAACATCGACTCCCTGGCGGTCGGCCCGACCGAGCACCCGGAGATCTCCCGGATGACGATCGTGGTCAACGTCGAGGAGTCGCCGCTCGAGCAGGTCACCAAGCAGCTCAACAAGCTGATCGAGGTGATCAAGATCGTCGAGCTCGACGACCGTGACGCGATCGAGCGCGAGCTGGTCCTGGTCAAGGTCAAGGCGGACGTCGAGACGCGCTCCCAGGTGCTCGACGTGGTTCAGCTCTTCAAGGCCCGGGTCGTCGATGTCGCCACCGACGCGATCACCCTCGAGGTCACCGGCAACTCCGACAAGCTCGCAGACTTCCTGCGGGTGCTGGAGCCGTTCGGCATCCGCGAGCTCGTCCAGTCCGGGTTGGTCGCCATCGGCCGTGGCGGTCGCTCGATCAGCGAACGGACCCTCAAGCCGGTTCCGGTTCCGGTGGCCCAGGCCCTGGCCGATCCGGCCTGAGTTCAGCACCACCACGACGTACCAGTAATCTCATCTGCGCTCGAACATCGAGCCCCACAAGCTCGAACGAGCGAAACGACGAAGGAGAGCCCCCGTGGCTGAAATTTTCTACGACGACGACGCCGACCTGTCCCTGATCCAGGGCAAGCAGGTCGCGGTGATCGGTTACGGCAGCCAGGGCCACGCCCACGCGCTCAACCTGCGCGACTCCGGTGTCGACGTCCGGGTCGGCCTGAAGGCGGGCTCGAAGAGCATCGCGAAGGCCGAGGAGGAGGGTC
Source organism: Propionibacteriales bacterium (assembly GCA_026392455.1). Classification (GTDB taxonomy): domain Bacteria; phylum Actinomycetota; class Actinomycetes; order Propionibacteriales; family Nocardioidaceae; genus Marmoricola. The sequence goes on from JAPLCB010000010.1 coordinate 165,815, forward strand.
TGCGCGTCCTGGAGGTTGCTGAGGCGGTCCAGGAGGCCGACGTCATCGTCATCCTCGCTCCCGACCAGTTCCAGCGGCACATCTACGCGGAGTCCATCGAGCCGCACATCACCCCGGGTGACACGCTGGTCTTCGGCCACGGCTTCAACGTCCGCTTCGGCTACATCCAGGCCCCCGAGGGCGTCGACGTCATCCTGGTCGCCCCGAAGGCCCCGGGCCACACGGTGCGCCGCGAGTACGTCGCCGGTCGCGGCATCCCGGACATCATCGCGGTCGAGCAGGACGCCTCGGGCACTGCCTGGGACCTGGCGAAGTCGTACGCCAAGGCCATCGGTGGCACCCGCGCCGGTGTCATCAAGACCACCTTCACCGAGGAGACCGAGACGGACCTGTTCGGCGAGCAGGCTGTTCTCTGCGGCGGCGTCTCCCACCTGGTCCAGGCCGGTTTCGAGACCCTGACCGAGGCCGGCTACCAGCCGGAGATCGCCTACTTCGAGGTCCTGCACGAGCTGAAGCTCATCGTCGACCTGATGTGGGAGGGCGGCATCGCCAAGCAGCGCTGGTCGGTCTCCGACACCGCTGAGTACGGCGACTACGTCTCCGGTCCGCGCGTCGTCACCCCCGAGGTCAAGGCCAGCATGAAGTCGATCCTCGACGACATCCAGAGCGGCGCCTTCGCGACCCGGTTCATCGCCGACCAGGACAACGGTGGTGCTGAGTTCCTGAAGCTCCGCGAGGAGGAGGCCGCGCACTCGATCGAGGCCACCGGCCGTGCGCTGCGGTCGCACTTCGCGTGGAAGCAGACCGACGCGGACTACACCGAGGGTTCCGCTGCTCGCTGACCGGGCGCAGATGTCCCACTTCTGAACGCCGACCGGGCGCAGATGTCCCAGCAACTGGGACATCTGCGCCCGGTCGGTGAAGTTTTGCGGGACATCTGCGCCCGCTCGCGGTACTGAAGGCGCCTCTCATCTCGACCCGAACCCTTCCCTCGAACTAGAACACGTTCTAGGATTTGGGTATGGACCTCGCCACGATCGAAGAAATCCGTCAGCTCAAGTACCGCTACTTCCGCACCCTCGACCTGAAGATGTGGGACGAGTTCGGCGACTGCCTCGCCGAGGACGTCGTAGCCCGGTACGGGACCCAGGCGATGGACAAGCCCCTGCACTACGACAACCGCGCCGACGTCGTCGAGTTCATGGCGGGCAACCTCGGCGAGGGGATCGTGACGATCCACATCGCCAACCACCCCGAGATCGACGTCCACGGAGACACCGCGACGGGAAGCTGGGCGTTCGAGGACACCGTGATCGTCCCCGACTTCAAGATCATCATCCGCGGCGGCGGCTACTACATCGACGAGTACCGCAAGGACGCCGACGGGAAGTGGCGGATCGCCGCGACCAAGTACGAGCGGATCTTCGAGTCGATGACCTCGTTGGAGGACACCCCGAGCTTCAAGCTGATCGCGAACCGTTGGGACCCGAGCCTCAAGCACTGACGGTTTCACGCCACCTGGCGTGAAACCTGCTCCCCAGCCCGATGCAACAGGCTGGGGAGCAGGTTTCGTGCGGGTGGCTACTTCACCTCGGAGCGGGTGACCACGAACAACCCGATCGCCAGCGGAATGGCCAGCCAGAACGTCCCGGAGACGGCGAGGTGGGCCCAGTCCTTGCCGGCCAGGTCGCCCTCGTACAGGCGCGTCGAGGCGAAGTTGAAGTCGACCCATCCTTGACGGTCCGCGAACCAGTCCTGGAAAGCCGCCAGCGTGCCGAGAGCTGCTGGCAGCACCAGCGCGTACACGAAGTAGCCGACGATCGCGCCCGGCGAGCTGCGGATCAGGATGCCCAGGGTGAAGCCCATCAGCATGCCGAGCGCATCGGCGAGGAAGATCAGGGCGGCTTCTCCGAGGGTGATGTCCCAGGTGGTGCCGACTCCCGCGATCGCCGATCCGACGACGTTGCCGAGAGCCCCGACGCCGAAGGCGATCCCGATCGAGGCAGCGCCGACCAGCAGCGTGGCGAGCAGCTTGGCGGCGATCACCCGCCCGCGGTGGGGTACCAGTGTGAAGGTGGTCAGTCCGCTGCGCTGGCTCCACTCGCTGGTGACCGACAGGATCGCGATCATCGGGAGCACCACGGACATCGGGAAGCCGACCGCCGCGGCGAACCCGTCGTAGCTGATCTGGTCGTCCGGGGCGAACAGCACGGTCGCCACCGTGGCAAGGGTGGACAGGATCCCGACGCTGGCCAGCAGCCAGTACCCCGACCGGGTGTTGAACATCTTGGAGACCTCGACGCCGACGATGCGCGACAGCGGGATCGCGTCGTGGGCTCGGGAATTGCGGGCGACAGGGACCGTGCGCTCGATCGTGGTGGTACTCATGCTGCCCTGCTCTCGGACGTCGTGCTCTGGGTGGTGGGGGTTGCTTCCCGTTGGGACTCTGCGGTCAGCTCGAGGAACATCTCTTCCAGTCCGGCCCCGTCCGCGGACCGGAGCTCGACCAGCGGTACGCCGGCCGCGAGCGCGATCCGGCCGACGAGGGCGGGGTCCGAGTCGGTTCGGATGGACCCGTCCGGGCCGAGGGTGTGGGCAACACCGGCGGCCGCCAGTGCTCCGGAGAGGGCCGGTGCCTGGGGCGTGCGGACGACGGTCCCGGCAGCAGCGAGCAGCTCCTCCTTGGTGCCCTGGGCGACGACCCGCCCGTTGCCGATCACGACCAGGTCGTCAGCGACGACCTCGATCTCGTGGAGCAGGTGGGAGGAGAGCAGGACCGTCCCGCCCTGGTCGGCGTACTCGCGGAGCAGGTCCCGCATCCACCGGATGCCGGCCGGATCGAGCCCGTTGGCCGGCTCGTCGAGGATCAGGGCTTCAGGATTCCCGATCAGGGCCGTCGCGATCCCGAGCCGCTGGCGCATTCCGAGTGAGTAGTTCTTCACCCGGCGCTCGGCCTCGTCCTCGGTGAGGCTGACCTTGTGCAGCATCTCGTCGACCCGGGCTCTCGGCAGACCCATCGTCCGCTGGGCGATCGCCAGGATCTCGCGACCGGTACGTCCGGCGTGCTGGGCTGACGCATCCAGCAGGACCCCGACATCGAGTCCCGGGTTGGGCAGCTCGGCGAACGGCCGCCCGTTGATGGTCGCGGTCCCCGAGGTGGGCCTGGTGAGCCCGACCATCATCCGCATGGTGGTGGACTTCCCGGCTCCGTTCGGCCCGAGAAACCCGGTCACGCGCCCGGCTCGGGCGGTGAACGTGACGTCATCGACAGCGGTGAACCCGCTGTACTTCTTCGTGAGTGCATCGACGGTGATCATGACCAAAACTCTGGGCCCTGGCACTGCACCACCGCATCGGGGAAGACACCCTGGTCACCCCTGAGATCGGGAGCCGGGGGCTCGGGGATGACCCCCGCGTCCTGCCAGCCGCTCAGAGCCCGTCGAGGGTCGTACGGAGCTGCTTGATCGTCTTCCTCGCGAGGATCGGGAGGTAGGCCGCGACCACGGGCACGGCCAGGGCCGACGCGCCGCGCAGCTGGAAGGTCGCGTGGTAGTCGACCCTGGTGCCGGTCCCGTCGGGGGCGAAGCTGAAGCGGTCGTCGCCGACGAAGGAGTCGTTGGTTCCTTGGAAGTGCAGCCGGGAGTTCGGTTCGTGCACCAGGGTGACGTAGGTCAGATCGGCTTCGCGACCCAGGAACTCCGAGACGTTGCGGTACGTCGCGCCCGGACCGACCTGGCCGGAGAGCAGGCTGCAGCGGACCGTGCCCGGGTCCCAGGTCTCGGTGCTGCGGAAGTCGGCCATGAAGGCGAAGACGGACTCGGGGGACGCGGGCGTGGTGAAGGTCCTGCGGGCGTTCAGCTTCATGCCCCGACGTTACCGAGCAGGAACAAAGCCCGGCGTTGCTCGGTTCTGACCGGCATGCGCATCGAGATCTGGAGTGACGTCGTCTGCCCGTGGTGCTACATCGGTAAGCGCCGGTTGGAGAACGCTCTCGCTGCCTTCGAGCACGCCGGGGAGGTCGAGGTCGTCTGGCGTTCGTTCCAGCTGGACCCATCGGCGCCCGCGGTTCCGGTCGAGACCGTGGCCGAGTCCCTCGGTCGCAAGTACGGCGGTGGGGCAGAGGCAGGTCGGGCGATGATCGACCGGGTTGAGGCGGTTGCGGCCGAGGAAGGCCTGCTGTTCCGGCACCACGCGTCCCTGCGGGTCAGCACGGTCGATGCCCACCGGATCCTGCACCTGGCGCTGGACTCCGGCGGCCCGGTGCTCCAGGGCCGACTCAAGGAGGCCTTGCTGGCGGCGTACTTCGTGGAGACCGAGAACGTTGCGGACCGGGCAACGCTGACCCGGATCGCGACGGACGTGGGCCTGGATCCGACCCGGGTCGCCGAGGTGATGGCCGGCACCGAGTACGCCGAGGCGGTCGAGGCAGACATCCGTGAGGCCAGCGCCCTCGGCGCGAACGGAGTGCCGTTCTACGTGATCGACCGCAAGTACGGGGTCTCCGGGGCGCAGCCGGCCGAGACGTTCGTGCAGGTCCTCGAGCGGGCCTGGACGGATCTGCACCCGCAGCTGGACCTGGTCGGCGGGGGAGCGGAGGCGTGCGGGCCGGACGGGTGCGCCGTGTGAGGTCGGGGCGGACTGGTTTGCATGACCATACAGGGTCATGCATACTTCTCCCGTGTCCAAAGTCCTCACCAGTCTCCCCGTCGGCGAACGTGTCGGCATCGCTTTCTCCGGAGGTCTCGACACCTCGGTAGCGGTCGCCTGGATGCGCGACAGGGGCGCGATCCCGTGCACCTACACCGCCGACATCGGCCAGTACGACGAGCCCGACATCGACTCGGTGCCCGATCGTGCCAAGCAGTACGGCGCCGAGATCGCCCGTGCCATCGACATCAAGCCGCAGCTCGTCGAGGAGGGTCTGGCGGCACTCGCCTGCGGGGCGTTCCACATCCGTTCCGGAGCCAAGGCCTACTTCAACACCACACCGCTGGGCCGCGCTGTCACCGGCACGATGCTGGTGCGGTCGATGCAGGCCGACGACGTCAACATCTGGGGTGACGGGTCGACCTACAAGGGCAACGACATCGAGCGGTTCTACCGCTACGGCCTGATGGCCAACCCCGAGCTGCGGATCTACAAGCCCTGGCTGGACGCGGACTTCGTCGCCGAGCTCGGTGGTCGTCACGAGATGAGCGAGTGGCTCGTCAAGCACGACCTGCCGTACCGCGACTCGACGGAGAAGGCGTACTCCACCGACGCCAACATCTGGGGCGCCACCCACGAGGCGAAGACGCTCGAGCACCTCGACGTCTCGCTGGAGATCGTCGAGCCGATCATGGGGGTGAAGTTCTGGGATCCGTCGGTCCAGATCGAGACCGAGGACGTCGCGATCACCTTCGACGCGGGCCGTCCGGTCGCGCTGAACGGCAAGCGCTTCAGCGACCCGGTCGCACTGGTTCTCGAGGCCAACGCGATCGGTGGACGTCACGGACTCGGCATGTCCGACCAGATCGAGAACCGGATCATCGAGGCGAAGTCCCGCGGTATCTACGAGGCGCCCGGGATGGCGTTGCTGTTCGCCGCCTACGAGCGGCTGCTGAACGCGATCCACAACGAGGACACCCTCGCCAACTACCACCTCGAGGGCCGCAAGCTCGGTCGGCTGCTCTACGAGGGTCGCTGGCTCGACCCGCAGGCGCTGATGCTGCGCGAGTCGATCCAGCGCTGGATCGCCTCGCTGGTCACCGGCACCGTCACTCTGCGGTTGCGCCGCGGTGACGACTACACGATCCTCGCGACCGAGGGTCCGCACTTCTCGTACCACCCCGAGAAGCTGTCGATGGAGCGCGTCGAGAACCCTGCGTTCGGGCCGCTCGACCGGATCGGTCAGCTCACCATGCGGAACCTGGACATCGCCGACAGTCGCGCCAAGCTCGAGCTGTACGCCGGTCAGCCGCTCGACCAGGGCACCGTGCTGGTCGAGAACGGGACGCTGTTCGGCGAGCTCCCGGCCGGTGGCTTCGACCGGATCGCGGTGCCGACGGAATTCGACGCCGGCGCCGAAGCGGCTTCCGACGATGCTGCGATGGAGTCCGGTACCGACTGAACCGGCGGTACCGGACCGAGGACCCTCAGGCCAGGGGGTCGACCTTCCAGCGGCCGTCGACCTTCTTGACCGGAACCGACGCTGACTTCGTCTCCGACTTGCCGTCCACCGTGGCGGCGACGTCGACGTCGACCGTGCCCGTTCCGGCCGCGTCGTTCAGGGTCACCTTGGTGGCCTTGATCGAGTCGATGGTCAGGGGGGCCGGGGTCGCCTTGGCGGTCTCGTCGACGCAGCGCTGGTAGAAGTCGCTCTGCTCGGGCGTGAGCACCAGGTTGTCGACGAGCTGCTGGCAACCGGCCTTGTCGCCGCTGGCGACCTTGTAGGTCCCTTCGAGCAGGGCGATGACCGCGGCCTTGGCCTGGTCCTCGGCACTCGCAGGCTTCGCGTCGTCGCCGCCGCGGAAGATGAAGAAGAGCCCACCACCCAGTGCCAGGGCGACGACCAGGGCAGCCGCGATGAAGAGGAGCTGCCGGTTCCGGCCCGCCGGTGCAGCCGGTTCCACCACGGGTGCGGGGTCGACGTCGACGGGCTCGGCGGCGTCCGGGTCGGCGATCTCGGGCTCGACCTCGGCCTCGGCGCCGTCCTGGACGCTGTCCTTGGTCAGGCTGACGGCGTCCGGCTGGTCCTCGTGCTCGGAATCGGGCGCGGTGGGTTCACTCATGCGGTCATCCTGACAGAGGAACCTGTTCCCCGGGCAGCTACCTCGGTCGAGTGGACATCCGGCCCCCGGAGGACCGGTTCGGGTAGAGTTCCCGCTGGCACAGCGTCGTGCACGTCGACCGTCTCGGAGACCCGGTTCTCCGGCTCAGGTCGACCCTCACCAGCCGACATCCAAGAGCCGAGGAACCTCACGTGGGCAAGCCCGTCGTACTCATCGCCGAAGAACTGAGCCCCGCCACCGTCGAGGCACTCGGCCCGGACTTCGAGATCCGCAGCTGCAACGGTGCCGACCGGGCCGAGCTGCTGGCGGCGATCGTCGACGTCGACGCGATCCTGATCCGGTCGGCCACCCAGGTCGATGCCGAGGCGCTGGCCGTGGCGACCAGGCTCAAGATCGTCGCGCGGGCCGGTGTCGGGCTCGACAACGTCGACGTCAAGGCCTCCACCCAGGCCGGCGTGATGGTCGTGAATGCTCCGACCTCGAACATCGTCAGCGCTGCCGAGCTGGCAGTCGCCCTGATGCTGGCCGCCGCTCGCCACGTCTCGCCGGCCCACGCAGCGTTGCGCAACGGGGAGTGGAAGCGGTCCAAGTACACCGGCATCGAGCTGTACGAGAAGACCGTCGGGATCGTCGGGCTCGGCCGCATCGGTGTGCTGGTCGCCCAGCGGCTCTCCGCCTTCGGCATGAACGTGATCGCCTACGACCCCTACGTCCAGGCGGGCCGGGCCGCTCAGATGGGCGTCCGGATGGTCAGCCTCGAGGAGCTCCTGGCCGAGTCGGACTTCATGAGCGTGCACCTGCCGAAGACACCGGAGACGGCCGGTCTGATCGGCGCCGAGCAGCTCAAGGCGGCCAAGCCGACCCTGGTCCTGGTGAACGCCGCTCGCGGCGGCATCGTCGACGAGGGTGCGCTGTACGACGCGCTGAAGAACGGTGAGATCGCTGCGGCCGGCCTCGACGTCTTTGCCAAGGAGCCGTGCACCGACTCGCCGCTCTTCGAGCTGGAGAACGTCGTCGCGACGCCGCACCTCGGAGCGTCCACCGACGAGGCGCAGGAGAAGGCAGGTATCGCGGTGGCCAAGTCGGTACGGCTTGCTCTCAGCGGCGAGCTCGTCCCCGACGCGGTCAACGTCCAGGGCGGCGTGATCGCCGAGGACGTCCGTCCGGGCATCCCGCTGACCGAGAAGCTCGGTCGCATCTTCACCTCCCTGGCCGGGGAGGTCGCGCAGTCCCTCGACGTCGAGGTCCGCGGCGAGATCACCGAGTTCGACGTGAAGGTGCTCGAGCTCGCAGCGCTCAAGGGAGTCTTCGCGGACATCGTCGAGGAGCAGGTCTCCTACGTGAACGCGCCCTTGCTGGCGGCCGAGCGCGGGGTCGCCGTGCGCCTGGTCACCGAGGCCGAGAGCCCGGACCACCGCAACGTGATCACCATCCGCGGGACCCTGGCCGACGGCAACCAGTTCTCGGTGTCGGGCACGCTGGTCGGCATCAACCAGCGGGAGCGCCTGGTCGAGGTCAACGGCTTCCTGGTCGACCTCGAGCCGACCGAGCACCTGGCCTTCTTCCGCTACGAGGACCGGCCGGGGATGGTCGGGACCGTCGGCCAGATCCTGGGCGACGCCGGGGTGAACATTGCCGGGATGCAGGTCTCCCGCGACGCCAAGGGCGGGAAGGCGCTGGTCGCGCTGTCGGTGGACTCGGTGGTCCCGGCCGAGGTGCTCGAGCAGATCCGCGCCGCCATCGACGCCGAAACGGTGCGCGGGGTCGACCTCTCGGACTGAGATCACGTCAGTCCTGACTTTTTTGGCGGAACCCCTATCCGAGATGTCGGAGTTGCGGTAATTTTCAGGCCTATCGCCGGGCCGGTCCGACTGCACCTCGGACTGCTCGATCACCGTGTGGGGGAAACTGTGACTGTTCGTGCGCGCGCCCGGATCCTTGTCGGGCTGTCCCTGCTGGCGATGCTCGCCGCCCTCGTTCCTGGTCTGCCCGGTCTGCCCGGTCCGCCGGAGGCCCGGGCGGCAACGACTGTCGGCACGGCGACCTCGGCGCCGAACTGCGGGGTCAACACCTACCGCAAACCCGACGGGACGCGGTGGCGCTGCACCCTCGGCGAGAACTTCGACGGCACCCGCTTGAACACGAACCTGTGGCGGGTGATGACCAGCGACCGATTCAGCTACGACGACCGGCCCGACTGCTTCGTCAACGACCCCGACAACGTCAAGGTCGCGAACGGGGTGCTCCGCCTGACCGCCCGACGCGAGGCGTCGGCGTTCAACTGCTACCGCAAGTCCGGCACGGTCCGGACCCGGTACAGCGCGGGGATGGTGAGCACCTTCGGGAAGTGGACCCAGGCGTACGGACGGTTCGAGTTCCGGGCCAAGTTCCCCTACACGACCCAGCGCGGCATCCAGGGGTCGTTCTGGTTGTGGCCCGATGGTGCGAGCGGGGCGACCTGGCCGATCTCGGGCGAGATCGACGTCGCCGAGTGGTACAGCAGCTACCCGGACCGGGTGATCCCGTACCTGCACTACGGCACCTCGTTCCTGGCCCCCAAGAGCGCGACCACGAACAACAACTGCCTGGTCCGGCGGGTCCAGGACTGGCACACCTACGTGCTGGAGTGGACGCCGCAGGGGATCAGGATCATGTACGACGGGGTGACCTGCCTCTACCGCAAGGGCGGCGGAGCGCCGTTCAACCGCGACTTCATGATGGCGATGTTCCAGGGGTTCGGCCTGGGCAAGAACGCCCCGACCTCGTCGACCCCTGCGGTCTCCACCACCCAGATCGCCTGGGTCCGGGTCTGGTCCTGACCAACCGGTCTCAGCGGATCCGGGGGCAACCTAGGCAGGGTGCCCGGTTTCCGCTAGTTTTACCGCCATCGAGGGTTCGGACCGGTTGCACCCGGTTTGCCCTCGAACCGCCGAGTGGGGAGTTCTGATGCTCAGTCATGCCCGTAGTCGCACCCGTGCCCGTCGCCGTCTCCAGGTCCTGGTGGCCCTCGGGGCGACAGTGGCAGGTTTGTCCGTGGTGCCGGCATCCGGCGTCGCGCCAGCCGTCGCTGCGCCGTTGCCCCCCGCCAGCGCGTGCGGTCCGACAGCGGTGCTCAAGGCTGACGGGAGCCCGTGGGTCTGCACCTTCGCCGACGACTTCTCGGCGAGCACGCTGGACCTGACCAAGTGGACGCCCCAGCTCACCGCGACCAGTGGTTTCGACCAGAACAACACCTGCTTCACCGACAGCAGCCGCAACCTCGCAGTCTCCAAGGGGATTCTGAGCCTGACCAGCCGGAAGTCGTCCTGGGCCAGCACCTGCACGTCCCCGAAGGGCTCGTTCAGGACCAAGTACTCCTCCGGCATGGTGAGCACCTACACGAAGTTCACCCAGGCCTACGGCCGCTTCGAGTTCCGGGCGAAGTTCTCGACGTCGAAGCAGCCGGGGATCCAGTCGGCGCTCTGGCTGTACCCCGAGGTCCCCGGCAACGTGTGGCCGTTCAGCGGCGAGATCGACATCGCCGAGTGGTACAGCAAGTACTACGACCGGGTGATCCCGTTCCTGCACTACGGCGGCACCTACGCCGACGCGTACGCGACCAACAACCACTGCCTGGTCCCCGACGTGGGCGGGACGTGGCACACCTACGTGCTGGAGTGGACCCCGGCTTCGATCTCGTTCATCTACGACAACCAGGTCTGCCTGACGAACACGACGGCATCGGGCAAGGACCCGTTCAACAAGGCCTACATGGTCGCGCTGACACAGCTGATCGGCAGCGGCGCGAACGAACCGACGTCGCGCACACCGGGGACCAACACGATGCAGGTCGACTACGTCCGGGTCTACTCCTAGCGAGCGAGCGAGCGAGCGAGCGGGCCGGGCTCAGGCGACCAGCGTCGGCTCGCGCCGTCGCAGCGCTGTCGGATCTGCCAGCGTGGCTGCCCAGGCCTCGCCCAGCCGGCTGATCGCGTCGCCGAGGACGTGCGCGGGCTGGGTGTAGGGGATGCGCAGGAACCGGTCGAGGCCGCCGTCCGGGGCGAAGCTGGGTCCCGGCGCCAGCAGCACGTCGCGGGCGGCCGCGTGCGGGACCAGGTCGGAGGAGTGCGACGCGGGCAGCTCGCACCACAGGTTCAGACCGCCTGAGGGGCGGCTGACCTTCCAGTCCGGGAGGTGCAGCGCGATCGCGGCGATCGCTGCGTCCCGGCTGGCACGCAGCGTGCTGCGGCGGTGCTCGATCAGGTGGGCGTGGTTGCGGATCAGCTCCGTGGCGACGAGCTGCTCCAGCAGCGGCGCCCCCAGGTCGAGGGAGAGCCGGGCGCGGAACATGTCCTCCATGACGGCATGAGGCGCGCGCAGCCACCCGACCCTGATCCCGCCCCAGAAAGGCTTGCTCAGGGAGCCGACGGTGATCGCGTCCCGCTGGTAGGACGCGAACGGCGCGGGCATGGTCTGGCCGTCGAGAGCCAGGTCGACCATGGACTCGTCGATGATCGGAACCGTGCCGGCCTTCTCCATCGCCGCGGCAACGGCCGCGCGGCTGTCGTCGGAGAGCAGGTGCCCGGTCGGGTTGTGGAAGTCCGGGATCAGGTAGGCGACCTGCGGGCGGGACTGCTCGACCGCGTTGATCAGGTCGTCGGCGACGGGTTCGACCCGCCCGACCGGGCTGGTGATCAGCCGGGCGCCGGCGTGCCTGAGCGCTGCGATGGCGTTCGGGTACGTCGGGTTCTCCACCAGGGTTCGGGTGCCTCGGCCGATCATCGCGCGGGCGGCGATCGCGACGCCGGACTGGGCGCCCGGGACGATCATGATCTGCTCCGGGGTGGTGGCCAGACCGCGCGCGGTGTACCGCTCCGCGACCGCCTCGCGCAGCACCTGGAGCCCCGAGGGGTAGTAACCGGGGCTGGCGAGGTAGGCCGGGAGCTCGGCCACCGCGTGCTCGTACGCCGCCAGGATGCCGGGGCCGGGGACCGGGGCGGCACAGGTCAGGTCGATCTTGTCCTCCGGCAGGCTGCCGGGCGGTAGCAGGTGGTCGCCGCGAAGCCCGCTGGACGCCGGCAGGCTGGCGATGCTTCCGGAGCCCTGGCGGGACACGAGGTAGCCGTGGTCGCGCAGCTCCGCGTAGGCGCGGGTGACGGTGGTCCGGCTGACGCCCAGGGCTTCGGTGAGCTCACGCTCGCTCGGGAGCCGTACGCCGACCGGCACCCGGCCGTCGGTGATCAGCACCCGCAGGCCCTCGGCGAGACCGCGGTACGCAGGCTCACGATCGAAGTCGCCGACGAGGGCGGCGACCCGGTTGGCGGCGATGATCCTGCTCAACTGGACTCCTTCATGCAGACCACTTTACCTCGATTGGCTATTTAGGACCAGACCAATTCAAGGGACAGTTGCACCATGAGCGCCTTCAACAACTCCCGCATGGGTACCCCTCCGCTGGGACGGCAGCGTCGTAGCAGCCGTCGTCCGATGTTCCTCGACCGGTTGATCAACCGTGCCCAGAACCGCTGACCGCCCGGTGCGCGAGCTGGCCCGGCTCGGTCCGGTCGAGCAGCTCCGCGCCGGGCGGCTGGTACGCCGGCTCGGCCAGCTCGCGGTCGGGCTGGTGCTGTACGGCCTGACGCTGGCGATGATCATCCGTGCCGCCGTCGGCAACGCGGCCTGGGACGTGCTCCACCAGGGGATCGCCAAGCACTCGCCGCTGACGATCGGTGAGGCGGTGATCGTGATGAGCCTGGTCGTGCTGGTCCTGTGGATCCCGCTCAAGGAGCTGCCGGGCCTCGGCACGATCGCGAACTCGTTCCTCGTCGGCATGTCGGCCGACGTCTTCCTGCGGCTGTTCTCGACCCCCGACGAGCTCGGCCTCCGGGTCCTGATGATGGTCGTCGGCGTCGTGCTCAACGGTGCCGCGACCGCGCTGTACATCGGCTCGCAGTTCGGGCCGGGACCGCGCGACGGCCTGATGACCGGCCTGCACCGGCGTACCGGCGTCTCGATCCGGCTCGTCCGGACCGGGCTCGAGCTCAGCGTGGTCGGGATCGGCTTCGCGCTCGGCGGGGTCGTCGGCCTCGGCACGATCGTCTACACCCTGGCCATCGGCCCGCTGGTCCAGCTGATGCTGCCCTTCGCCGTGGTCGAGCTTCCCCGGTCAGTTCCTGGTGGCGATCAGGGCGACCGCGTCCGGGGCGACCATCACCTCGACAGCGGTGAACCGCTCGTCGGTCAGCCAGGTCTCCCGCAGGGTGTCCACCCGGCCCAGTGAGATCGGCGGCCAGCCCTCGCACGGTGCGAAGTCGTCCATGACCACGATGCCCCCGGGTTCGACCAGGTCGGCGATCAGGTCGACCGAGGCGTCGTCCGGCGAGGACGGGTCGAGGAAGAGCAAGGAGTACGGGCCCTTGTCGCGAAGGGTCGACCAGTCTGCGGAGAGGACCTCGACCTGCGGGTCGTCCTCGAAGATGTCCTGGGCTGCCACCGCGAGCTTCTCGTCGAGCTCGGCCGACAGGATCATCGCGCCGTCACGGGCTCCTGAGCGCAACCAGGCGGTGCCGACGCCGCACCCGGTCCCGAACTCGGCCATCGTCCCGTTCCTGGTCGCAGCCAGGGCGGCGAGGAGCCGACCGGTCTCGTTGCGGCAGAAGGAGACGTAGCCCGCCCGGCGGGAGACGTCGAACGCGCGCGCCACGATCGGCGGAACGTCAGGAGGCGCGCTCATGGCGCCAGTGTTCCAAACAAGACGCCTCGGTCCGGATATCGGCGCGAAGTCTCGGATCGTGGGACATCTTCGGTAATCCAGGTGCGCCCACGGTTAACGCGTCCTAACCTGACACCACCATGCGGACGTTCCTCGTAGTAATTCGCCGCCGTGGCGGGGCCTCGCACTCGTAGGCCACCTCGCCGCGGAGTTCGGCGTACCCCGCCATCGGCCTACGAACCCCTCCGCGTGCGACCAGCGAACAGCTGTTCTCGAACCGCGGAGGTCACTCCGTAGCGAATCGAGAACCGTCATGTACGAGAACTATCCCGAGTGGGGCCCCGCGAAGCACGACCCCGAGAGCCCGGCCGCCCAGCGCGCCGTCCACCCGGCTCTTGACCTGCGAGACGCGGGCGGCCAGCGCCCCGACGACAACTAGCCTTTCCGGCATGTCATCACAGTCTCTGAAGCTTGCAGTCATCCCGGGCGACGGGATCGGAACCGAGGTTACGGCCGAGGCCCTCAAGGTCCTCGAAGTGGTCACGCCCTCGGACGTGAAGTTCGAGCCGACCCGCTACGACCTGGGCGCCGAGCGCTACCTGGCGACCGGCGAGGTCCTTCCGGACACGGTCCTGGAGGAGATCCGCCACCACGACGTGATCCTGCTGGGGGCCGTCGGTGGCAAGCCCAACGACCCGAACCTGCCTCCGGGCATCCTGGAGCGCGGGCTGCTGCTGCGGCTGCGTTTCGAGCTCGACCACTACGTGAACCTGCGCCCGTCGCGGATCTTCCCGGGCTCGGTCTCTCCGCTCGCCAACCCGGGCGAGGTCGACTTCGTCGTCGTCCGCGAGGGCACCGAGGGTCCGTACACCGGCAACGGTGGCGCCCTGCGTGTCGGTACGCCGCACGAGGTCGCCACCGAGGTCTCGGTGAACACCGCGTTCGGTGTCGAGCGGGTCGTCCGGGACGCCTTCGCCCGCGCCCAGCGACGGCCGCGCAAGAAGCTCACCCTGGTCCACAAGACCAACGTGCTGGTCAACGCCGGCTCGGTCTGGTGGCGCCTGTTCCAGTCTGTCGCTGCGGAGTACCCCGAGGTCACCACCGACTACATGCACATCGACGCCGCGATGATCTTCATGACCACCGACCCGGCCCGCTTCGACGTGATCGTCACCGACAACCTGTTCGGCGACATCATCACCGACCTGGCCGCTGCGGTCACCGGCGGGATCGGTGTGGCCGCCAGCGGCAACATCAACCCGGACCGGACCGCGCCCTCGATGTTCGAGCCGGTGCACGGATCCGCGCCGGACATCGCCGGGCAGCAGAAGGCCGACCCGACCGCCGCAATCCTGTCGGTGTCGCTGATGCTCGATCACCTCGGTCTGACCGACGCCTCGCAGGCCGTCGAGACCGCCGTGATCGCCGACCTGGCCTCGCGCGAGCCGGGCGTAGCCCTGACCACTGCGCAGATCGGCGACCGGATCGCAGCCCGCGTAGCCGGTTAGCGACCCCGTTGGTTGGTGCCTGTCGAAACCACTGCGGGGTTCGGATTGTCGGCTTCGGCAGGCTCCACCAACGACCAAGAGAGATAGCGTGACCACATGACCCTCGACATCGCGATCGTCCCCTCGGCCACCCCGCGCTCCGCTGCGCAGGTCGCTGAGATCCTGGCCGACCCTGGCTTCGGGACGTACTTCACCGATCACATGTTCACCGTCGAGTGGACGCCCGAGAAGGGCTGGCACGACGCCCGCATCACGGCGTACGGACCGCTCACCCTGGATCCGGCGACGGCGGTGCTGCACTACGCCCAGGAGACCTTCGAGGGGATGAAGGCCTACCGGCACACCGACGACTCGATCTGGACGTTCCGTCCCTACGAGAATGCCGGTCGGATGAAGCGGTCCTCGCACCGCTTGGCGCTGCCGGTCCTCGAGCCCGAGGACTTCGTCCAGGCTGTCGACGCGCTCGTCGAGGTCGACCAGCGATGGGTCCCGGAGTCAGGTTCGGAGAAGAGCCTGTACATCCGTCCGTTCATGATCGCTACCGAGGCCTTCCTCGGGGTGCGTCCGTCCCAGCACGTCACCTTCATGGTGATCGCGTCCCCGGCCGGTGCGTACTTCAAGGGTGGCGTGAAGCCGCTGACGCTGTGGTTGACCGAGGAGTACACCCGGGCCGGCCGCGGCGGCATGGGGGCGGCCAAGACCGGCGGCAACTACGCCAGCTCGTTGGTCGCCCAGCAGGAAGCGATCGGCCAGGGCTGCGACCAGGTGGTCTTCCTCGACGCCCAGGAGGGCAGGTACGTCGAGGAGCTCGGCGGCATGAACCTCTACTTCGTCTTCGCCGACGGCCACATCGTGACGCCGGAGACCGGGACGATCCTCGAGGGCATCACCCGCTCGGCGATCATCGACCTGGCCCGGAAGTCCGGCCGCACGGTGGACGAGCGCCGGTTCTCGATCGACGAGTGGCGCGACGGGGTCGCCTCGGGCGAGATCGTCGAGGTCTTCGCCTGCGGAACGGCCGCCGTGGTCACGCCGGTCGGCACCCTGAAGTGGGACGGTGGTCAGGTGCAGGGCTCGACCGAGACCGGTGCCTTCACCAGCGAGATCCGGCAGTCCCTGGTCGACATCCAGTACGGCCGGGCCGCCGACGAGTTCGACTGGATGCACCGGGTCACCACGACCGACTAGCCGCGCTGGCCCCAGACCGCACCGACCTGGTCGGCGGCGAGCAGGCCCTGGCGCAGCCCTGCCTCGGCGGAGGCCCGGCGTCGCGCGGGATCCAGCGAGTTCGGCCCCATCGCATCGCGGGCCGGCTGGTCGGGGCTGACCGTCGTGTGCGCCCGGACGCCGGCGCGCGCCAGCTGCAGGTCGAGGTGGTGCTCCGGCGTGAGCGAGTCGGGCATCGGGGCGATCACCACGGCGACGTCGGCCGCGCCGACCAGATCGGCGTTCGCCGGCGAACGCATCCCGCCGTCGACGTAGGTGGTCCCGCCGATGGTGACCGGTGGCCAGACCAGCGGAACGGCACAGCTCGCGGTGACCGCGTCGAGCAGCGAGACGCCCGAGGTCCGGTCGAACACCTCGAACCTGCCGTGGTCGACGTCGACCGCGGTGATCAGGAGATCGCGCTCGGGCCAGTCCGGATCGCCGATCCGCGAACGGATCACCTCGACCCGGGCCGGTGCGTCGCTGGTCCCGGTGCCACGGGCTGCCACCCCGATCCGCTTGAAGCGGGTCGGCTCGTCGGCCGGGCGCGACATCAGCAGCGCCAGCTTGATCATGGTGACCTCGTCGAGGTCGGCCGCGATCTCGTGGGTCGCGGGTTGCAGCTGCTCGTCGTACGCGTTGGTCACCGGCCCGAGGCGCAGCCGGGTCCCGACCACGGAGCCCGCTGAGGTGCCGATGACGGTGTCCGCGTCGCTCAGGTCGACCCCCGCGCGGCGCAGCCCCTCGAGCACCCCGAGCTCCCAGGCGACACCGGTGATGCCACCGCCTCCGAGGACCAGTGCTCGGACCATCTCAGGAGGCCTTCCGTGGAGCGGAACCGTCGGGTGTGGCAGACTCGGGCTGTGCCTTCAGCAAGCATCATTATTGCCTAGCGCGCCGGGACAGCCCCCGACGCGCCAACCTCTCGTTCACCGGGAGGTTTTTTCTTTGCTCGACCCACGAAGGATCCGACGATGACCACGCCCGACGCGTTCCACGTCTACGACACCACCCTGCGCGACGGCGCGCAGCAGGAGGGGCTCAACCTCTCGGTGGCGGACAAGCTCGCGATCGCTCGGCACATCGACGGTCTCGGGGTCGGCTTCATCGAGGGCGGTTGGCCCGGTGCGAACCCGAAGGACACCGAGTTCTTCGCCAAGGCTCGCGAGGAGCTGAAGCTCCAGAACGCCCAGCTCGCTGCGTTCGGTGCCACCCGCCGGGCCGGGATCAGGGCCGCCGACGACCCGTTGATCGCGGCGCTCCGCGAATCCGGGGCCCCGGTGGTCACGCTGGTGGCCAAGTCCCACGAT
This sequence comes from Propionibacteriales bacterium, assembly GCA_026392455.1. GTDB lineage: Bacteria > Actinomycetota > Actinomycetes > Propionibacteriales > Nocardioidaceae > Marmoricola. The sequence continues at coordinate 183,300 of JAPLCB010000010.1, forward strand.
CGGCACGTCGAGCTGGCGCTGCGGACCACGCTGGAGGAGAACCTGGCGATGGTGCGGGACACCGTCGAGCACCTAACCGCCGAGGGGCAGCGGGTCTTTCTAGACGCTGAGCACTTCTTCAACGGCTACCGGGACAACCGCGCCTACGCTCTCGAGGTGCTGCGCACGGCCTTCGAGGCCGGCGCCGAGGTGGCCGCCCTCTGCGACACCAACGGCGGGATGCTGCCCTCCTGGGTCAGCGACGTCGTCGACGACGTGGTCTCCTCGACCGGCGGTCGGATCGGCATCCACGCCCACAACGACACCGGGTGCGCGGTCGCCAACAGCCTGGCCGCGGTCGACGCCGGGGCGACGCACGTCCAGGGCTGCATCAACGGGTACGGCGAGCGCACCGGGAACGCCGACCTGATCAACGTGGTCGCCAACCTCGAGCTGAAGATGGACCGCAAGGTGCTGCCGGCCGGCCTGCTGCGCGACGCCACCCGGATCGCGCACGCCGTTGCCGAGGTCACCAACGTGCCGCCGTCGTCGCGGCAGCCGTACGTCGGGGTCTCCGCGTTCGCCCACAAGGCAGGCCTGCACGCCAGCGCCATCAAGGTCGACCCGAACCTGTACCAGCACATGGAGCCCGAGGGCGTCGGCAACGACATGAGGCTGCTGGTCTCCGACATGGCCGGTCGGGCCTCGATCGAGCTCAAGGGACGCGAGCTCGGCTTCGAGCTCGGTGCCGACGTGATCGTCGCGGTGACCGCGAGGGTCAAGGAGATGGAGCAACGGGGCTACACCTTCGACGCTGCAGACGCGTCCTTCGAGCTGCTGCTCGCCGGCGAGGTCGCGGGCGTGCGGCCGTCGTACTTCGAGGTGGAGTCCTGGCGGGTGATCACCGACTCGGCACCGGGTGCCGAGGCCGGCTCCGAGGCCACGGTGAAGCTGATGGCCGGGGGAGAGCGCCTGGTGGTCACCGGGGAGGGCAACGGACCGGTCAACGCTCTGGACCACGCCCTGCGCCAGGCGATCGAGCAGCTGTACCCCGAGATCGTGAAGTTCGAGCTGATCGACTACAAGGTCCGCATCGTCGACCAGGGGCACGGCACCGACGCCATCACCCGGGTGCTGATCGAGACCACCGACGGTCAGTCGTCGTGGGTCACCGTGGGGGTCGGGCACAACGTCATCGAGGCCTCGTGGGAGGCGCTCATCGACGGTCTGACCTTCGGACTGCGCCGGCACGGGGCCTAGACGATCCGGGTGCCGGCCGTCCCGGCGACCAGAGCGGCCAGGTCGTCGAGGGCACCGATGACGGCGGGGCGTCCGGTCGTGCGGACGAACTGTGAGGCGGCCTTGATCTTCGGCCCCATCGACCCGGCGTCGAGCGCGAACGTGTCGAGCTCGTTCGGTGTGGACCGTTCCAGGCGTTGCCGGTCGGGCCCGGGCCAGCCGGTGTAGATCCCGTCGACGTCGGTGGCAATGACCAGGAGGTCGGCGCTGAGGTTGATGGCCAGCATCGCCGCGGTGGCGTCCTTGTCCACCACGGCCTCGACGCCGTGCAGGGTCCCGTCCGGGCCGAAGGCGGTCGGAATGCCGCCGCCACCCGCGCAGACGACGATGGTGCCGGCTTCCAGGAGTTGTCGGATCGGCCGGATCTCGAAGATGCGACGTGGCTCGGGGCTGGCGACCACCCGTCGGTAGCCGTCACCGTCGGCGGCGATCGTCCAACCGGCCGAGGCGGCCAGCACCTCTGCGTGAGCGCGTGGGTAGACGGGGCCGATCGGTTTGGTCGGGGTTGCGAACGCAGGGTCCTCGGGGTCGACCTCGACCATCGTCAGGATCGTCGCCAACGGTTGGTCGGCCGGGAGCAGGTTTCCGAGCTCCTGCTCGATGACGTAGCCGATCATGGCTTCGGTCTGTGCCCCGAGCACGTCCAGTGGATACGCGGGGACCTCGACGTACGAGGCGGCCTGGAGGGCGAGGAGGCCAACCTGCGGGCCGTTGCCGTGGGCGATCACGATCTCGTGGCTCCGGCCCTGGTCGACGACCTGGGCGATCCGGGCGATCTGGGCCGCCGCCTGCCGGATGTTCGCGCGCTGGTTCTCGGCGGTCAGGGGCTGGCCACGGCGCAGCAAGGCGTTGCCGCCGAGCGCGATGACCACCCTCATCGGCCGGGGGCTGGTGGACCGACCACCCGGTTCGCCAGGTCCTCCCAGCCGTCGCTGATCCGTTCCACGCTCATCTTCTCGATGGTCAGCTGCTGACGCAGGATCGGCACCTCCAGCGGCGCCAGCAGCGCGGTGGCGAGGAGGGGCACGTCGCCGCCCACGTCGAGCTGGCCGAGCAGGTAGCGCACGTGCGTGGCCGTGAAGGAGTACGCCGCGTAGCTCCGTCCGGTATCGGCACCTGACGCAGCGAGCAGCAGGTCCGCGTTGGTCAGGTTCGAGACCAGCCGGGCACGGCCGAACGCGAGCAGCCGTTCCCGGGGTGGCGCGCCCGGACCGAGCGGCGGCGGTCCGCTGATCACCGAGGCCTGGAACGCGGCCTCCGACTCGTCCAGCAACCGCGCCATCAGGCCGGCGCGGTTGCCGAACCGTCGGAAGACGGTGCCCTTGCCGACCCCGGCTGCATCGGCGACGGCGTCCATGGTGACCGCGTCGACCCCGCACCGGTCGATGAGCTGCTGGGCGGCGCACAGCACGGCATCCCGGTTCCGTGCGGCGTCGCTGCGCTCGCGCGGCTGCTGCCCGAGGATCGGGAGCAGCTCATAGTCGGTCATGGACCCAACCTAATCTGCTCCGGAGCCTGCTCCGCCGCCCGGCAGCAGAAATTCTCGACCGGAGCGGGAATAGAAGCGGACCGCGGTCCGGTTATGTCTCCTGAAGCGTTCCCCCACACCTCAGGAGCTCAGTCCCATGACCCACGTAGCCGTTCTCGTCGGCAGCCTCCGCGCCGACAGCGTCAACCGACAGGTAGCAGAGTCCCTCAAGGCCCAGGCCCCGGCCGGGGTCACCATCGACATCGTCGAGGGGCTCGCGGACGTGCCGTTCTACAACGAGGACCTCGACGCCGGGGCAGCGCCGGCTGCTGCCACCGCCCTGCGCGAGCTGGTCGCCGGGTCCGACCGGGTGCTGGTGATCACCCCGGAGTACAACGCCACCATGCCCGCCGTGCTCAACAACGCGATCGACTGGCTGTCGCGGCCCTACGGCGCGGGCGCCATCGCCGGCAAGCCGTTCGGTGTCATCGGCGTCACCCCGACGCCGTACGGCGGCAAGTGGGCGCACGAGCACACGGCTCTGTCGGCGAAGATCGCCGGTGCCGTGGTCCTCGAGGACGTCACCGTCTCGCAGACCTCGATCGACGTGGACGTCCTGAGCGACCCCGAGGTCCAGGGCCGGTTGCGCGCCGCGCTCGGCGCCCTGGTCGCGTACGTCCCGGACACCACCGCGGCCTGAGGTAACTGCCGGGGGACCGGGTCGGGCATAGCCTGCTCTGCATGGCCGAGCTGCACGACCTGACCGCCCTCGAGCAGGGCGCGGCGATCGCCGCGGGCGAGACGTCCGCAGCGGAGCTCGTCGAGCACTACCTCGAGCGCGCTGAGCGGCTGAACCCGTCGCTCGGCGCGTTCGTCACGTTCACCGGCGAGCAGGCGCGCCAGCGCGCCAGGTCGGTCACCGCCGTCGGCCCGCTGGCCGGGGTTCCGACGGCGATCAAGGACCTGAACGCGACCGCCGGTGTCCGCACCATGTTCGGATCCGCCCTGCTGCGCGACCACGTTCCGGACGAGAGTGACGAGGTGGTCCGACGGATCGAGTCCGCCGGCCTGATCAGCCTGGGCAAGACCAACACCCCGGAGTTCGGCTCGCCCTGCTACACCGAGTCCGCGGTGGCGCCGCCGGCGGTCACTCCGTGGGACCTGACCCGGATGGCCGGAGGCTCCAGCGGAGGCGCCGCCGCGGCGGTCGCCGGCGGACTGGCGGCACTGGCCCAGGGTTCGGACGGGGGAGGGTCGATCAGGATCCCGGCGAGCTGCTGCGGGATCGTCGGGCTGAAGCCGAGCCGCGGCCGGGTTTCCGGGGCGCCGATGTACGGCGACGTTACCGGCCTGGCCACCAACGGCCCGCTCGCCCTGACGGTGCGGGACGCGGCCGCACTGCTGGACGTGATGGCCGGCCGAGCCGTCGGCGACCCGTTCTGGGCTCCTGCTGAGGCCGCCCCGTTCCTGGCCGCGTGCGAGGTCGGACCTGGCCGGTTGAAGGTCGCGCGGTTCGCCGTCCCGGTGATCGCCCAGACCGGGGTCGACCCCGAGTGCCTGGCGGCGTACGAAGCCGCGAGCACGTTGCTGGAGGGGCTCGGTCACCACGTCGTCGAGATCGACCCGCCGATGCCGCGGGAGGCGGTGACGACGTTCGAGACCTGTTGGGCCGTGCTGACCGGATTGTCGACGGCGGGCCTCGACGAGCCGTCCCGCCGCGAGCTGCAGCCCCTGACGCGCTGGCTGGGCGAGCGCGGCGAAGCGGTCAGCGGTCCCGCCTTCGGGCTGGCCCTCGGTGAGCTCCGCCGGATCGCGGCCCGGGCCCTGGCGGTGCTGGCGCCGTACGACGTCGTCCTGACGCCGACCCTGGCCCAGCCACCGCTCCCGGTGGGCGCCCTGCGCAACGACGACGACCCGGCCGCCGACTTCGAGGCCCAGAAACAGTTCACCCCGTGGACGTCGATGTGGAACGTCACCGGAAGTCCAGCGATCTCGCTGCCGACCCACCACACCCCCGACGGGCTGCCGGTGGGCGTGATGCTCGCAGCTGCGCCCGGGGCCGAGGGGTTGCTGCTGTCGCTGGCTGCCCAGGTGGAGCAGGCCGCCCCGTGGCGGGACCGTCGTCCCCCCGTTTGGTAGGTGCGAACCGTGATTGCTGGCTACCGTGCGACCGTGTCCGAACAGAGCGAACCCTCCACAGCCGGTCGAACCGTCGCGATCCTGCTGCTGGTGCTCCAGGCAGCCAGCGTGCTGGTCTTCGGGGGCTTCGGGCTCTTCATCGCGTTCGTCTCGGACTCGTGCGGTGCCTCCAGCACGTGCGACACCAACCTGATCGCGATCGGCATGATGACACCGCTCGCGGTCGCGCTGCTCTTCTTCGTGGTGTCCCTGGTCCAGACGATCAAGCGAATCCGTGCCGGTCGGTCGGTGTGGTGGGTCCCGATCGTGTGGACCATCGTGTCGGCGTCCGGGATCGTGCTCGGCTTCGTGGTGGCCGCGAGCGGCGTCGCCCCCAACGGCAGCCTGGTCTGAAGCGGCCTCAGGCGCCCAGGAGCCGGTCGCACTCGGCGATCAGCTGCCGGCGGATCGGAGCTCCGCGCTCGCTGAATTCTCGCTGGGCCGCGACGTACTCGGCCCTGCCCTCGGTCGTCTCGATCGCGACCGCGGTCCAGGGCTCACCCCTGGGCTCCAGCACCACTCCGCTGAAGTCGTAGGGAGCCGCTCGCATGTCCAGGACCCTGATGTCCCAGGCGAGCTCGAACGCCTCGGCCACCAGCTCGGAGCAGATCATCGGCGACAGCCGGAAGGCGTGCTTGTAGAGGTCCATGCCGGCGTGCAGGCACCCCGGCTGCTCGAACGCAGGTCGGTCGTCCCGGCCGGGCTGCAGCGTGTTCAACGCCCGGGCCTGGGGGGTGAAGAACCGGAAGGCATCGAAGTGGAAGCAGAGAGTAGGCGAAAACCGGGCCTCCGTGTGGACGCCATCCGGTCCTACTGGGTAGGCCGAGGTCGTCAACTGGTGTCGTGTCGTTGGTCTGCTGCAAGCCCGTTCATGACCTGCAACAATGTGTGCACGGCTTGCGCCCTCCTAACAGTCATTGCCCTGTGACTGTCGCGAGCCAACGTGGGAGTCAACTGTGTCGAAGCGTCGTTCGGTGCGCGCTCAGATAGGCGCAAAACGGCCCTTCGCAATTGCTTCAGCCGTGGTGCTGCGCGGGGTTCATTTGTGATGGCAGTTAGACAGAAAGCCGGTGGCTGGCGCACGCTCGCGCTCCGCTTCGTTGGCGTTGTCCTCGCGTGTCTCGGGGTTGTTCTCACTGTCCTCGGATTCACTCCTGTCCCTAGCGTTAGTTCGGGCGGGACGGATGCGCTGATCGCCCTGTGTGAGGGTTTGCGAGCTGCTGGAACTGGTGCAGTGATCGTCCTTGCAGTTGGTTCCCTGTTCGTTGGCCTCATGCGTCTGCGGTCCCCTCGATGGCGCGAGCTGATCAACGTGACGGCACCTCCGTCGAGGAGCGAAGAGCGGAGTTGGTCGCGCTACGTTTTGGCGCCCGCGCTGGTGGCTGTGATCGCAGTCGGGACAGGGCTAGGTGCTGAGGCCGGACGTGGTGCTCGGGAGCCCATCGAGCAGGCGCTGAGCAGCCTCATTGGCGCGGAGGGCGTGCCGACAGTGGTCCTGTCTCAGCCGGAGGCCAAGCCGTTTAACCGATCTGTCGTGTCAAAGTCGCAAGTCGATGCAGTTCAAGAATGGGCGCTCAGTGGCGGCTACACCGCTATCGCCTATCGCCTGGCGCTGGGTGACGCGGCCAACCTAAGTAGTGGCGCGCACCCTTCAAGTGCATCAATCGTGGCCTTGCCAACTGACCGCGTGCCAGACCTACGACCGTCTGGATCTGAGTTGCCGGTCATGACCACGGCGCAGTTCGCTTCGGTCGGAGATCGTCTGTCAGTTGAAGGGCATGACGCGATCGTGGTCAAGACTGTCGACTGGTTCCCCGGCCTTGATCGAACTGCCGTCGTCATGTCAGAAGCGGGCTACGACGAGTTGAGTGCCGAACCAGAGCCATACTCTGGCGTTCTCGTTGGGGGAGCGACGCCAATTGTCGTGCAGGATCATCTGTCGTCGGCAGGGATCGGCCTGTCTGCGGTTTCGGTCCGGTCGTGGCTGAACTCGTATGACCGCTTCTGGGACAGAAGCGTTACTCCCGTCATCATGCAATACATGCTGGCCGTCGCACTGGTCGGCGGTGTTGCTGCGAGCTTTATCAGAACTGCTGACGTGCTGCGTAGGCGTAGGCAGATCGCTATCCACAACGTCATGGGCGTCCAGAAAGCGATGCTTGTTCGGGCTGAGTTCCTCCGTGCGTTCCTCGAAACGGCAAAGGCAACGCTCTATGCGGCATTACCTGCGATTGGTCTCATCGCCGTCGCAAACTCGTCCCAGTTCGGCATGAACATGGGGGCTTCGCTGGGTGGCCTTGGTGCTGGCGCTTTGCTGGTTGGAGCTTCGATGGCGATGGGAACGCTCGGTGCAATGCGCGCCATTCGTAGATTGGATGCCGCCAATGAGATCCGGTAAGGCCGTGACCGCCAGCACGGAAGTGGATGGCCTGCGGCTTGAGGTCGAATCCCTCCGTGTCGTCTGTGATGGCACCACAGAAGCCATTCATCACGTCGATGTGGTCATTGAACCCGGTGAGTATGTCGGGATCGCAGGACCTAACGGATCAGGCAAGTCGACGTTCGGAAGCGCACTCCTCGGCCTTTGCGGGGGAGTCCTTGAGGTCTCTGGTGCCGTCCGATACAACGGCTTCGACATTTACGGTGACGGAGTCAAAGAGCGGGAGCGCACTGCCCTCCGGGCTCGTCACTTCGGCTATGTGCCGAAGCAAGCATCCTTTGACCCAGACCTGTCGGTTGAAGGCAACATCGTCCGCCCGCACCTTCTGGCTGGCCATCGGCTGGACGCAGGTCATGTGAAGCAGTTGGCAAAGACCTTCGGCCTCAGCTCGTTGCTTGATCAGCCGCTTCGATCGCTGTCTTCGGGCTTTCAGCAGCGGGTGAACATCGTTCGAGGGCTTGCGAACCAGCCGGACGTGGCCCTGTTGGATGAGCCCACTGAGGCGCTTGATCCCAGTCAGAAGGCACGCCTTATCCAGGAGCTGCGTTCCTACGCGAGGCGTTCCGCCAGCACCGTGATCGTCATCTCGCACGAAGACACGGGTGCCGATCGCATCATCAACTTCGTCAGCGGCAAGGTGTTGCCACCGGCACCAACCCAAGACCAAGCAACCAAGCGTTGGGGACGCAAGTGATCAAGACTCTGTCGGGTCACGCGAGGCGCGTTGCCATCGAAACGGTCAACCTGTTCTTGAACAGGTCCATTACCTTCCGTCTCATCGGGCTTCTGAACCGGCGCACAGGGTTCCTCGCATCCGTTTTCTTGTTTTACCCAGCGAATGACCACTACGGGCTTAACTACGCCTACCGCTGGAGATTGGAACGCAACAGGTGGAGGCCGTGGCCGTCGGGTCTCATCGTTCAGAACGGTCGACTCACGTTGATCTTCGGTGTCTCGTCCACTGAGGTTCACTTTCGCGATCCACAACACCGAGAGAACCTCGCCCGCCTAGAGCATTCGATGGAACGACTTCGGAGGACGCTCGGGGCCGAGCAGAAGACCTTTGCTGGCATCTTGCCCGGGCTCTTCCACAAGCACGGCATCATCAACCACCCGCCAGAAGCAGACACCACTGCCGACATCGTCGCAGCGAGCATTGAGAGATTGGTTGAGGAGAACGCGGGCCACCCCTTCGATGACGTGGTCTTGCTCGGCGGAGCAGGGTTCATCGGGACAAGGCTCGCCGAGCGGTTGCACGACCGCTTCAAGGTGCACATAGCCGACACTGCCGTGCCCGACTCGATAGCGGAGGCCGAGCCTGTCTTTCGTGCGGGCTGTGTTGTCGTGAACCTAGCCAGCGCGAGGGCGCTTGACGGTATCTCTGACTGGTTGGGTTCTGGTTCGATCGTTCTCAACGAGGTCTATCCCGAGCCCGATGAGGCTGTCATCCGACAGCTCAGTAAGCGTGGCGTGCGTTGCTTCCACGTGGCAGGGGTCGAAGCCAAAGCCTTCCCGCCATTCCCCAGGGCTTATGCGGGTGCGATCCCGTGCTGTGCAGCGTGGTCAAGCGCCGAAGCGGTGCCCAAAGTGCGGGAGCTTGGTTCGGCATCGATAACGGCTATCAAATAGGTCGCTTGTGCAAGTGACCGGTGGTGACCCTTGTGGTCGGCACAGTGGCGAACAAGTAGGGCGCACCAGAGCGAGGCGCCGGGCCTTCATCCGAGTTGGCGTGCGCAGTGGTCAATCAACTGCTGTCGGATGGGAGCGGCTCGCTTCGCAAAGGCTCGTTGGGACTGGATGTATTCCCGCTTGCCTTCTGGCGTCTCGATCTTGATGGGGGTCCATTCAGTCCCATGGGGCTCAAGCTGTAGGCCTGTTAGGTCATAGGGCGCAGCCCGCATATCGGCGATTCTTATGTCCCATGCAAGTTCGAAGGCGTCAGCGACGAGATCGCTTCCTACGAGGGCGTCGAGCCGGTAAGCATGCTTGTAGAGGTCCATGTTGGCGTGGAAGCACGACGGTTGCTCGAAGCCTGGGCGGTCATCGCGTGCGGGTTTCAAGGTGTTCAGGGGCAGAGCCGGAGGAGTGAAGAAGCGCACGGCATCCCAGTGACTACAACCGACGGTGTGGGTCTCCACCACCGTGTCGGTTCCGGTGGAGCCGAGACGAAGGGGCTGGGGGTGTCGCCTGCCACTGTGCTCGGCGCGGTAGACCATGGCCCACTCATGGAGGCCGAAGCATCCGAAGTCTCCAGAGCGACCCGCAGTTGCGCCCAGAAGGTTGAGGGTGGCTTCGGCCAGCTCCCTCTTGGATGGGTCGAGCGCTCCTGCTGGTTGCCAGCGCATCAGTTGGGCTGGTCGGTAGGAGTAGTAGGTGAAAAGGAAGTCGTGAACGGGGTGCTTGATCCCTGCTGCGCGGCGTTCTAGGTGGGGTTCGATGTAAGGAGCAAGGCGCGCAACGTGAGCCGCTTCCTTGGTCATGAAGCAAGCCTAATCGTGCTGGAGGCACCGCTGAGAGCCGAGTCGGCACTCGTGAACTTCGCGTGCCAACGATCCGAAATTCGGGGCCGAACAGAATGTGCCTTAAGTTGCGTGCATCTGCGAGCAACCGATCCGGTTGCCCTCGACCACCTGGTCGGTCCCGGTCGGCCCGAGCCGCAGCGGCCACGGGTGCCGGATCTCGTTGCCCGGCGTCTCGCTGCGGTAGGCCATCGCCCACTCGTGCAGGCCGAAGCAGCCCAGGGTCGCCGGTCGCGCCGCGGTGGCGGCGAGCAGCGTGCGGATCGCCTCGACGACCGGGAGCTGTGCGGCGACGTGCTCGGCGCAGACGGTGCCGGCGACGTAGCCCTTGACCCCGTCGTACTCCGGTGCGTCCTCCAGCCGGACGCCGAACCCGGGATGCCAACGGCGCAGTGCGGCCGGCCGTTGGGAGTAGTAGGTGAAGAGGAAGTCGTGGACCGGGTGGGCGATGCCCTGGTGCCGACGTTCGAGGTGCGGCTGGACCCGGACGTCGACCCGCTGCTCGTGCGTGCGAGCGCGCTCGAGCCACTCAGGACGGGTCAGGATCACCGAGAGAGCGTAGTCGGCGTCGGCACCACGTTGGTCAACGCAACGGGGTGCAGCCCAGCGCCTGCTCGAACGCCGTGGGCGTCGCGTAGTAGGTCCCCTTCGGGTAGTAGGCACTCAGGGTCGTCTTCTCGGTCCCGTACGTCGCGTCCTGGACGGCGTGACCGAAGTCGGCGCGGGGAAGCATGTTGCGCATGTAGGCGATGCCCTTGGGGTCGAGGCCCCACGGAAGCCAGGAGACACCGCAGGCATCGACCGCGTTGGCCGGTCGGTCGGCGGCGGTGGAGATGGCGATCGTGAAGTAGCCGTTCCGGTCCACCTTCACCGACTCGTCGTGCACGCAGCCGTAGGTCTGCGTAGTCCGGTTCGCCGTGCACATCGACCAGTAGCGCATCTGCTCGCCGCCGGTCGTGACCCCGGTGCCGAGGTAGGTGCGCGGAGTGGTCGGCAGCTTGCCGCGGAGCAGGAGGACCTTGCCGTACTCCCGCGTCAGGTAGGCGTAGACGTACTTGTTGTCGGCGTTCTCGCCGAGACCGCCCGGCAGCGTTCCGGTCACCGAGGCGATCGCCGGTGTGAGGGTGCTGCTGGTGTACTCGTTCTCGGTGACATCGGTGCCGTAGGTCTGGGCGACGTTCACGTAGCGCATGAAGTGCGGTTCCCGGGGTGCCAGCAGACCGAGCGGGGCGAGCGGCAGGTCGAGGCCGAGGCTGGCCAGGAACGTTGTCGCGGGCAGCAGGTCGGGGAGCGGGTCCGGGCACGTCGGGAGCGGGATCCTGGTGCCGTCGGCCAGCACGACCGTGATCGCCGGCGCGGCCACGCCGCCGAACGGTCCGGTCCCCACGTCCGGCAGGTAGATCCGGTACGCCAGACCGAAGCCCCACTTCGAACCGTCGGTCGAGTTGTTGTAGAGCGTGTTCGCGGGACCCCCCGAGGCCGGCTCTCGGCCGCTGACCACGGTGACCTTGTAGCGGCGGTTCAGCGCGTTGCGGTCAGCGCCGACGCGGAAGGGGTTGACCGAGCCCGGTTCCGGTTCGATCAGGTCGTCCTTGATGTTGCTCGCCGTCTGGAGGGCGAGGCTGTAGGCCTGCAGCGACATGTACCGGGCGTGCGGGAATTCACCGGTGATCTCCAGCGACCCGCCGGGCGGGACCGGGACCGCTGCGCCGAGGTACCGGGTCGCGAGGTCCGGGAACAGGATGTTCTCGCGGTCCGCGCTCGGTTCCAGGACCCAGCCGCACGAGCGGTCGCGGCTCGGGTCGGCCGCGTTCGCCGTACCGGCCAGGGGCGTGAGGCCCAGGACCAGCGCGGCGGCGAACGCGGTGAGGGTCAGGGGTCGGCTGAACGAACGCAGGGAGGGGCGCATGCGGCGACGGTACCGAGAACGTGACAAAATCACAATGTGTTCCACATGGGACGTCTACTAGAAATGTTCCACCGCGGGCTAGAGTCGCGGCATGACCACCGCAACGACTCCACCGCACCTGGAGCGTGCCACCCGCGATCACGCCCTCCGGTACGCCCGTGGGCAGTTCGAGCGCGGCGAACGTGTCGACATGGGGACCGTGGCCGACGCCCTGGCGGTCGGCCGGACCACCCTCTACCGGTGGGTGGGGGACCGCGAGCAGCTGATCGCGGAGATCTTCGCCGAGATCACCGACGAGCTCTTCGACCTGGTCGCGACCCAGGCGCAGGGAGCGGGCATCGACCGGGCGCTGGACACCGTCCGCCGGTTCATGGAGATCACCTCGGGCTTCCCCCCGCTGCAGGACTTCTGCCAGCGCGAGCCGACCCTGGCGCTGCGGATCCTGCTCGCGCCGGGTGGGCTGGTCCAGGACCGCCTCCGGGCGCGGATCTCCCAGGCTCTGGAGCGAGAACGTCCGGGGGCGGCCGCACCGCTGCCGTCGGACGTCGTCGACGTCCTGATCCAGGTCGGTGCCGCCCTGCAGTGGACCCCGATCGTGATCGGCGAGCAGCCCGAGATCGATCGTGCGCTGCAGCTCGGGAGGACGGTCCTCGGCCCGCACTTCCCGCCGCTCTGAGCTGCGCAGGGAGCCGATAGGCTCGTATCCGTGCGCATCGCGAGATTCACCACCGGAGAAGATCCCCTGTTCGGCGTCATCAGCGGGGAGGTCGACGAGTTCGGGATCCCGGACGAGGACTGCCGGATCGTGGGACTGCACGGCGACCCGCTGCACGTCGGGCTGCACCTGTCCAACAAGGAGTACGCGCTGTCCTCGGTACGCCTGCTCTCACCGGTGATCCCACGGAGCAAGGTGGTCGGGATCGGCCGCAACTATGCAGCCCACGCGCGCGAGATGGGTGGGGACGTCCCTGACGAGCCGTTGATGTTCATCAAGCCGAACACCAGCGTGATCGGCCCCGAGGACCCGATCTTCTACCCCCGGCAGAGCAACGAGGTGCACTACGAGGGCGAGCTCGCGATCGTGATCAGCCGCCCGTGCCGCGAGGTCCCGGCGGCCAAGTACGCCGACGTCATTCAGGGGTACACCGTCGGCAACGACGTGACCGCGCGCGACCTGCAGCGCAAGGACGGACAGTTCACCCGGGCCAAGGGCTTCGACTCGTTCTGCCCGTTGGGACCCTGGATCGAGACCGAGCTCGACCCGGCCGACCTGGCGGTGAAGACCTACGTCAACGGCGACCTCAAGCAGGACGGCCGCACCTCGGACATGATCTTCGGCATCCCGGAGCTGATCGAGTACGTCACCTCGGTGATGACCTTGCTGCCCGGTGACGTCATCCTCACCGGTACCCCCGAAGGGGTCGGTCCGGTCCAGCCCGACGACGAGATCGAGATCTTCATCGAAGGCATCGGCAATCTGACGAACAAGGTGAAGCTGCGTGACTGAGAAGCGTGTGACCGACAACGTCCGAGTACGGATGGCCCCCAGCCCGACCGGGTCCCCGCACGTGGGCCTCGCCCGTACGGCGCTCTTCAACTGGGCCTTCGCCCGGCACCACGGTGGCACCTTCGTCTTCCGGATCGAGGACACCGACAAGGAGCGCAGCACGAAGGAGTCCTACGACTCCCTCGTCGAGGTGATGCGCTGGCTCGGGCTCGACTGGGACGAGGGTCCCGAGGTCGGCGGTGACTTCGGCCCGTACTTCCAGTCCCAGCGCGGCGACCTGTACGCCGACGCGCTGCAACGGCTCGCCGCCGGCGGGCACACCTACGCCTGCTTCTGCACCACCGAGGAGGTCGAGGCGCGGCACGCGGCCCAGCAGGCTGCGGCCAAGGCGGCGATCGCGACTGCCAAGGAGGCCGCCGCCGCGAACCCCGACGACCTCACCCTGAAGGCACGGGTCGACGAGGCCGTCGCCGTGCTGAAGGGCCTGGTGATCGGCTACGACGGCTTCTGCCGCGACCTCGACCCCGACCAGCTCGCTGCCTTCGCCGGACGGCCGCACGTGGTGCGCTTCCGGATGCCGGACGGGCAGATCGGATGGGACGACCTCGTCCGTGGCGAGATCACCTTCGACACCCAGCACGTCCCGGACTTCGCACTGGCCCGGGCCAACGGGGACCCGCTCTACACCCTGGTCAACCCGGTCGACGACGCGCTGATGGAGATCACCCACGTGCTCCGCGGGGAGGATCTGCTGTCCAGCACCCCGCGCCAGATCGCGCTGCACGCCGCCCTGGGCGCCGTCGGGATCGGCAGGGGTGTGACCCCGCAGTTCGGGCACCTGCCCTACGTGATGGGGGAGGGGAACAAGAAGCTCTCCAAGCGCGACCCGGGTGCGAGCCTGCTGGGCTACCGGGAGGACGGCTTCCTCCCCGAGGGGCTCCTGAACTACCTGGCCCTGCTCGGCTGGTCGATCGCAGCGGACCGGGACGTCTTCACGTTGACCGAGCTGGTCGACGCGTTCGACATCGCGGACGTGAAGCCGAACCCGGCGCGGTTCGACCTCAAGAAGGCCGAGGCGATCAACGCGGCCCACATGCGGAAGCTGTCGATCGAGGAGATCACCCACCGCGCTGTGCCGTTCCTCAAGAACGCCGGCGTGCTCAGCGATCCGGTCTCGGACGCCGACGCGCGGCTGCTGGAGCTGGCGATGCCGTTGGTCGGTGAGCGGGTCAACAAGCTGACCGAGGTGCCCGAGATGCTGGGCTTCCTGTTCGCGGCCGAGGTCACCTTTGACGACAACGACCTGGCGACGGTGCTGGACGAGGCCGGGCGCGGCATCGTCGCTGCCGCCCGCGAGGCGCTGGACGGGCTGGCGGTCTGGAGCACGGCGGAGATCGAGACGTCGCTGCGGGCCAAGCTGGTCGACGAGCTCGGGATCAAGCCGAAGAACGCGTTCGGCCCGGTCCGGGTGGCGATCACGGGGAAGCGGATCTCGCCGCCGCTCTTCGAGTCCCTCGAGCTGCTGGGGCGGGCCGAATCGCTGCGCCGGCTCGACACCGTCCCGGGCTGACCGGCGCGATGAGCGACCAGACGGCTTCTGAGGAGCCACGTCCGTACCCGTTGGTGCTGCGGACCTCGGCGTACCAGTGGTGGCAGCCGGCCCTCGGGCTGTTCCTGGCCGTGCTGGCGTTCACGCTGTTCGCCCCGCTGGTCGGGCAGGCGATCGCGGCGGCTGCGGTCGCGGTCGACCACGACGGTTCGTTCGAGGACGCCTTTGCGCGGGCGGTCAAGGTCGAGCCGGTGACCTGGCAGGGACTGCTGTACTTGAACCTGCTCCTCGCCGGCCTGATCCCGATGATGTGGGCGATCGTCGCGGTGGTCCACCGGGTCTCCGCCACGTGGCTCACCTCGGTCCAGCCGGGCATCCGTTGGCGCTTCTTCTGGGCCTGCTCCGGCCTGGCGCTGGTCGCCGTCGGGGTCCAGCTCGTGCTCTCCACCTTCCTGCCGGGCGTGGAGAGCTCGGTGAGCGGGTCGGCGAACGACGTCACCGGCTCGTTGGTCGCGATGGCCGTGGTCGTGCTGCTGACCACGCCGCTGCAGGCGATGGGGGAGGAGTACTTCTTCCGCGGGTACCTGATGCAGGCCTTCGGTGCACTCACCCGACGTCCTTGGGTCGCGGTCGTGGTCACCTCGCTGCTGTTCGCGGTGGCCCACGGAGTCCAGAACGCACCGCTGTTCCTGGACCGCTTCCTCTTCGGCCTGATGGCCGGGTACGTCGTGGTGCGCACGGGGGGACTGGAAGCCGGCATCGCGCTGCACATCTGGAACAACCTGTTCGCGTTCGGACTGGCCCTCGGGCTGGGCAGCATCGACGACACGCTGCACGTGTCCGAGGTCGCCTGGTCGAACCTCCCGCTGAGCCTCGCGCAGAACGGTGTGTACCTGGTGCTGGTGCTCTGGCTCGCGAACAGGACGGGAATCACATCGCGCACTACCCGACCCGTTTTGCTGCCTACAACCACGCCCGTGTAAGGTTTCCCCTCGGTCCGGTCGCTCAGGCAGTCGGACCGAAATAGTGGGATATGGTGTAATTGGCAGCACGACTGATTCTGGTTCAGTTAGTCAAGGTTCGAGTCCTTGTATCCCAGCGAGTTCGGCGAGACCCGTCGATTTGGCTCCGTGCGAGCCGAGCCGATAGAGTCTCGTCCGCTCAGGCCCCCGTTGTGTAGTGGCCTAGCACGCCGCCCTCTCAAGGCGGTAGCGCGGGTTCGAATCCCGTCGGGGGTACAGATACGAACGAAACCCAGGTCCTGCGGACCTGGGTTTCGTTCGTCGGGCCCGGCTCAGATCATCGGAGCGAGACCCGCTTCGTACCGGTGTCCGGCCGGTACGTCGTCCGCGAGGACGAAGTCTTCCCCGGAGAGCGCCGAGGCGGCGTACTGGACGTCGTCGCGGTTCTCCGAGACGGCCCAGTCGAACCGGGTGTCGAGATCGGTGGTCCGTTCGTGCGGCAGCTCGGGCCCGATCTGGCGGGCGGTCATGCCCAGCCCGAACTCCGGGGTCACCAGGAGGACGTTCCACTCCAGGGCGAGGGGGCCTCGGGCGGACACGTCGTGCAGGCCGAAGGGTGACTCCGGGGCCAGCCGCTGGCGGACGTCCACGCCGTAGACGTCGATCCGTACGCCGTTGGCCGCGAGCTCGTGGTGGAGCTGGAGGGTGCGCCCGCCGTGGAAGCGGACGCTCTGCAGGCACACCCACAACCGCGCTCCGGGGCCGGCCGCCAGGGCCCGGGCCTCGATGCTGCGGCTGATCGCCATCAGGTGGCGCTTGGTGGTCGAGCTGACCGTGGCTCGTCGGGCGACGCTGATGAACGGTGACGGATCGGGCATGGGTGTTCCTTTCGCCAGGTACCAGTTCGGCACCCGAAGGCGTTCCCTGAGGGAATGCGTCGCCCAGAACAGCGACGACCACGGTCATGGCCGATTTCCGCTAGAAGTTGTCGCGGGCGACCGGCAGACTTCACGGCATGTACCGCGACAGCGAGGCTTGCTACCGGGCCGTGAAGAGCCGGGACCGTCGGTTCGACGGGGTCTTCTACACCGCGGTCCGGACCACCGGAATCTACTGCCGACCCAGCTGCCCGGCGATCACGCCCCAGCTCCAGAACGTGACGTTCCACCCGAGCGCTGCTGCGGCCCAGCTTGCTGGCTACCGCGCCTGCAAGCGGTGCCTGCCGGATGCCACGCCCGGTTCCCCGGACTGGGACGTCGCGGCCGACGTCGCCGGTCGCGCGATGCGGCTGATCGCCGACGGCACCGTCGAGCGCGACGGTGTCGAGGGGCTGGCCCGACGTCTGGGCTACTCGACCCGGCAGCTGAACAGGGTGGTGACCACCGCGTTCGGCGCCGGTCCGCTGGCGCTGGCCCGCGCGCGGCGTGCCCAGACCGCACGGGTCCTGATCGAGACGTCCGAGCTGTCGTTCGCCGACATTGCCTTCGCCTCCGGGTTCGCCAGCATCCGGCAGTTCAACGACACCGTGCGTGAGGTGTACGCCGCAACGCCCACCGACCTGCGCGGCCGGCGGGGGAGCACCAGCACCTCGGGCACGATCGTCACCAGGATCGGCGTTCGGGAGCCGTACGCAGGTGCGGAGCTGCTGACGTTCCTCGCGCAACGCGCAGTCGCCGGAGTCGAGGCTGCCGGTGCGGGCTGGTACGAGCGTTCGCTGGAGCTCCCGCACGGGCCAGCGGTGATCCGGGTCGAGCTCGTCGACCGACCGACCGGTCAGGTGCCCTGCCGGCTGACCCTGGCCGACGCCCGTGACCTCGCGCCGGCGCTCGAACGCACCCGCCGGCTGCTGGACGCTGACGCCGACCCGGTGGCCGTCGACGAGCAGCTGGGCAACGATCCGCAGCTGGCGCCGTTGGTCCGTCGGCGGCCGGGGCTGCGGGTTCCGGGTCACGTCGACGGGCTCGAGGTCGCCGTCCGAGCGGTCCTGGGCCAGCAGGTGAGCGTGGCCGCGGCCCGGACCCTGGCGGCTCGCCTGGTCCAGGCCCACGGCGCACCTCTCGGTCTCGACGGAGACCACCAGGTCACCCGCCTGTTCCCGACTGCGGCGGTACTCGCCGAGGTCGGCCCCTCGGTGATCGCGATGCCGCGCGCCCGCGGGCGGGCGCTGGCGGCGGTAGCCGACGCCGTGGCGCGCGGGGTCGTCGTCCTCGACCGCAGCGCCGACCGTGGCCGGACCCGTGACGACCTGCTGGGGCTCGCCGGCATCGGCCCCTGGACCGCCGACTACGTCGCGCTCCGGGCGCTCGGCGATCCCGACGTCTTCCTGGCGACCGACCTGGGCGTCCGGCACGCAGCTGCCGGCCTCGGCATCACCGACATCGACCTGCGCAGCGAGGACTGGCGTCCGTGGCGCTCGTACGCGCTGCTGCATCTGTGGACCTGGATGAGTGACGACGAGAAGGAGTCATAAAGTGACCACCACCACGACGACCGAGAAGGCAGCTACCACCATGTGGACCGTGATGACCTCCCCGATCGGGGACCTGCGCGTCATTGCCAGCGCCGAGGCGGTCCTCGCGATCGAGTTCAGCCCGTTTCGGGGCCTCGCCGACGGCCGTCCGATCGGCGACCGCGACGACGCGAACCCGCTGCTGCGCTCCGCGGTCGACCAGCTGGACGCGTACTTCGCCCGGGAGCTGACCACGTTCGACCTGCCCCTCGCGCCCCGGGGGAGCGAGTTCCAGGTCAAGGTCTGGGACCAGCTCGCGAAGATCCCGTACGGCGAGACCACCTCGTACGGCGAGATCGCGCACCGCCTCGGCCACACCAACGCGGCCTCCCGTGCCGTCGGCCTGGCGAACGGGAAGAACCCGATCCCGATCGTGATCCCGTGCCACCGGGTGATCGGGGCGAACGGCTCGTTGACCGGGTACGCCGGGGGGCTGGACCGCAAGCAGACGTTGCTCAGCCTCGAGCAGGAAGCGCTCTTCTGAGCGAGGTGCCGACCGGATCGGCCGTCAGGTGGCCAACGACTCCGCGCGGTACCGGGCCAGCAGCGCCGCCAGCTTCTCCTCGTCGCGCTCGGTGGCGGGGACCAGCAGCTCGGCCAGGATGTCGGTGAGCTCGGCCAGTCGCCGGTTCAGCTGGCGGTTCTCCATCACCGCCGCCTCGAGGTCCAGGACCCGCTTGGGGAGGTAGACGGCCTCCTTGAGGTAGCGGCCGGCGCCGTACTTCTTCTTCATCAGCGGTCCTCTCGGGGGACGTCGGTGGTCGGTGGTGCCCAGTGCGCCACGATGCGGGCGACCCGGGGATCGGGCTGGTCCAGGTAGTCCTCGCCGGGCTCGACGACGACCTCGTCGATCAGGCCGCCGCGAGCGGTGATGCCGGCGACGACCGCCTCGACCCGGACCCGGGTGAGGAGGTGGGCGGGTTCGGGTCGTGGCCGCCGGCCGCCGGCGCTGAACTCGAGGAACAGGGAACCTCCTCGGCGCAGGGCCATCGAGCAGAGCAACCAGAGCAGGTCCTGTCCCTCCGGGTCCAGGCAGCCGACCAGGTGCCGGGCGTACAGGTTGACCGGGACCTCGGTCCGGGCGAGCTCGGCGCCGGTGACCAGGACCGAGCGCCGGTCGTACAGCGAGAGGGTGCGCACGTCGGGGTGCTCGACGCCGGCCCGGGCCAGGCGTCGGCGGGTGATCTGCAGCGCTTGGCTCGACGCGTCCAGGGCGACCGGCGCACGGCCCTGACGCTGGAAGAGCAGGGTGTCGCGCCCGTTGCCGCACCCCAGGTCGACGACCGGTGCTCCCGGGTCGAGGCGCCCGGCGACCCAACGGGCGAAGGTCGAGGGTTTTCGGGGCAGGGTGCTGCGGTGCCGCTTGACGTACTCGTTCCACGGGATCACGTCGTCGCGGACGCCCCGCATCCAGCCCTGGATCCGGCGGAGCCCGCCGGGCGGGTCGACGTTCTGGAAGGCCGGGTCGGGGACCCGCCACGACGGGCCGTACAGGAACTCCAGGACGGCTCGCGGGTCGGCGGGTGCAGGCAGCTCGACGCCTTCGAGGGACACGGTGCCGGCCGGTGTCAGGGCCGACCGCGGCAGCGTTCCGCTCCGTCCGCCCAGCTGGTAGAAGGTCTTGCCGACGTGGAACGCCCCGAAGACGTCGATGTGCACCCGGCGGCCGTCGGGAAGTGGGTACATCAGCTTGAGGTCGGCGTTCGACATCCGGACGACCTGCCAGCCACGTCGGCGCAGGGATCGTTCCATCGCGTAGGACTCGCTGATGACCTGCGCCGGATGGGTGTACCGGCTCACGTAGGCGATGTCGGCATCGGTGTCGTGGCCGATCATCCGGCCGTCCCGGACAGCGCCCAGCAGGCAGCCGTAGCTGAGGTGGGCGTCGTACCCGTCGTTACGCAGGTCCGCCAGTGCCTGCCGGGTCCCCTCGATGACCTGGTGACGCGCCTGGGGGTCGGTCGCGGAGAACACCCGGGCGACGTGTCCGACCCGGTCGATGGCCACCGGGTTCCCGAACCGGTCCACCAGGCGCAGCCGGTCGGTGCTGTCGCCGAAACGGACTTCCTGCTCGAAGCGGCGTTCTCGGCCGCGGTCGATGCTGACGACGGTCACGCCGTTGAGCCTCGGTACGAGCGGGTCCGGCCACGGCACCTTCCAGCCGGTTGGACGCAGCACCCCGTCGCGGGGTGTGCTGAAGGACCAGACGTAGGCGTCGTCGAAGTAGACGGTGTGGACGCCGCGCTCGCGGTGCGGGACGAGGACGTGGTCCTCGTGGACTGCGAAGGGCACCGGCGCGATCCGTTCGACTGGTGGTGACGTGCGGGAACTACTCGACTGCGGCGCGGCGCAACGACTCGGAGAGTCGGTCGGCGGCTGCGAGGACGGCCGGGGCGTGCATCCGACCAGGCTGGCGGGAGAGGCGCTCCAGAGGTCCGGAGACCGACACGGCCGCGATGATCTTGCCGCTGGGGGAGCGGACAGGCGCCGACACCGACGCGACCCCCTGCTCGCGCTCTCCGATGGACTGGGCCCAACCGCGGCGACGGATGCCGGCCAGTGCGGTAGCCGAGTACGCAGCGTTCTGGAGACCGCGGTGGATCCGCTCGGGGTCCTCCCAGGCGAGCAGGATCTGGGCCGCGGACCCCGCGCGCATGGTCAGCTGGGAACCGACCGGGATGGTGTCGCGCAGCCCGCTGGGGCGCTCGGCGGCGGCGACGCAGACCCGGTACTCACCCTGGCGGCGCCACAGCTGCGCGGACTCGCCGGTGATGTCCCGCAGGCGGGCCAGGACCGGGCCGGCTGCTGCGAGCAGCCGGTCCTCGCCGGCCGCTGCGGAGAGCTCGGCGAGACGGGGGCCGAGGACGAACCGTCCTTGCATGTCACGGGCGACCAGGCGGTGGTGCTCCAGGGCGACGGCAAGACGGTGAGCGGTAGGTCGCGCAAGGCCGGTGCCGGCGACGAGTCCGGCCAGTGTCGCCGGCCCGGATTCGAGGGCGGCGAGCACGAGAGCGGCTTTGTCGAGAACGCCGACTCCGCTAGAGTTGTCCATATAGCAATACTGCCGTCTCAATCGCTGAGATGCAAGAGTAGAGTCCCGGCAGTTGCGAAAAGCACATCGTCACGAAGGAGGAGCCGTGGGTAAGACCCTGGCAGAGAAGGTCTGGGACGAGCACGTCGTCCGTTCGGCGGAGGGCGAACCCGACCTCCTGTACATCGACCTCCACCTCATTCACGAGGTCACGTCGCCCCAGGCCTTCGACGGCCTCCGTCTTGCCGGTCGTCAGGTACGACGCCCCGACCTGACCCTGGCGACCGAGGACCACAACGTCCCCACCATCGACTGGGACAAGCCGATTGCGGACCCCGTGTCGAAGACCCAGGTCGACACCCTGCGCAAGAACGCCGCCGAGTTCGGCGTGCGGCTGCACCCGCTCGGCGACATCGAGCAGGGCATCGTGCACGTGGTCGGCCCGCAGCTGGGCCTGACCCAGCCGGGGATGACCATCGTCTGCGGTGACTCGCACACCAGCACCCACGGCGCCTTCGGGGCGATCGCCTTCGGCATCGGCACCTCCGAGGTCGAGCACGTGCTCGCGACCCAGACGCTGATGCAGGCCAAGCCGAAGACGATGGCCGTCACGGTCAACGGCTCGCTGCCGGCCGGTGTCACTGCCAAGGACCTGGTGCTCACCCTGATCACGCACACCGGCACCGGTGGCGGTCAGGGCTACATCGTGGAGTACCGCGGTCAAGCGATCGAGGAGCTCTCGATGGAGGGCCGGATGACGGTCTGCAACATGAGCATCGAGTGGGGTGCGAAGGCCGGCATGATCGCGCCCGACCAGACCACGTTCGACTACATCGAGGGCAAGCCGGAGGCCCCGAAGGGCGCTGACTGGGACGCTGCCGTCGCGCACTGGAAGACGCTGGTCACCGACCCGGACGCGACCTTCGACGAGGAGATCGTCCTGGACGCGTCCACGATGACCCCGTTCGTCACCTGGGGCACCAACCCGGGTCAGGGCGCTCCGCTGGGTGGCGTCGTGCCGACCCCGTCGGACTTCGAGGAGGAGTCGGACCGGATCGCCGCCGAGAAGGCGCTGGAGTACATGGGCCTGGAGGCTGGTACACCACTGCGGGACGTCAAGGTCGACACCGTCTTCGTCGGGTCCTGCACCAACGGTCGGATCGAGGACCTGCGCCTGGCCGCGGAGATCATCAAGGGGCACAAGGTCGCCGACGGCACCCGCCTGCTGGTGGTCCCCGGTTCGGTGCGGGTGCGCATCCAGGCGATGGAAGAGGGTCTGGACAAGATCTTCACCGACGCCGGCGCCGAGTGGCGCGGAGCCGGGTGTTCGATGTGCCTGGGCATGAACCCGGACCAGCTTGCGCCCCAGGAGCGCAGCGCATCGACGTCCAACCGCAACTTCGAGGGCCGTCAGGGCAAGGGTGGTCGGACCCACCTGGTCTCGATCCCGGTCGCTGCCGCGACCGCCGTCCGCGGCACGCTCTCGTCCCCCGCAGATCTGGAGGTCTGATCGCATGGAGAAGTTCAGCAGCCACACCGGCGTCGCCGTCCCGCTGAAGCGCAGCAACGTGGACACCGACCAGATCATCCCTGCGGTCTACCTCAAGCGGGTCACGCGCAGCGGCTTCGAGGACGGCCTGTTCTCGGCCTGGCGCTCGGACCCGGAGTTCGTCCTCAACCAACCGCAGTACGAGGGTGCATCCGTCCTCGTCGCCGGCCCCGACTTCGGTACCGGGTCGTCCCGCGAGCACGCGGTCTGGGCGTTGCAGAACTACGGGTTCAAGGCCGTCATCTCCGCACGCTTCGCCGACATCTTCCGGGGCAACTCCGGCAAGGCCGGTCTGGTCGCGGCACAGGTCGACGAGAAGGTGGTCCAGCGGATCTGGGACTACCTCGACGAGCACCCGGGAGCAACGGTCACGGTCGACCTCGAGAGTCGGACCGTGAGCGCCGGCGAGGGCCCGGACGCGATCGTCGACTCCTTCGACATCGACGACTACACCCGGTGGCGACTGCTCGAAGGTCTCGACGACGTCGGCATCACTCTCGGCCATGCTGACGTCATCTCGTCCTTCGAGTCGACGCGACCCAGCTGGAAGCCGGTCACCCAGCACTGAGGCATTTCCCGCCGCCGGGCACGGCGACGGCACCGTGAAGGTGCGAGGTTTCCCTATCTCTGTATGGGGAAACCTCGCACCTTCGCTTTTGTGCTGCTCCGATGGCGACGGAACGGCACGTTTCCCCGGCGTTTCGTCAACGGAAATTTGGTATGCCGACACGCGTGCGCGTGCATTGTGGCGAGGCCCTGATTTGCCTAGCGTGCAAGGAGAAAGTCGAGCATGTCGCTCGATACCAGACGTTCACGAAAGGGAAGCTTGTGAACAAGAGTCAGTTGATCGACGCTCTCTCGGCCCGATTTGAGGGCAACAAGAAGGCGGCGGCGCACGCGCTGGAGTCGGTGCTCGACACCATCACCCGTGAAGTAGCCAAGGGCGAGAAGGTCGCCATCACCGGCTTCGGTTCGTTCGAGAAGCGGGTTCGTGAAGCTCGCTGGGTCCGCAACCCTGCGACCGGCGAGAAGATGAAGTCGAAGAAGACCAACGTGCCGAAGTTCAGTGCCGGCGCTGAGCTGAAGGCCATCGTCTCCGGTGCCAAGAAGCTCCCTGCGCTCGCGCAGGCCCAGGTCGGTCGCCCGGTTGCTGCTGCTTCGAAGACGGCTGCTGCCGCCAAGAAGACCGCCACCAAGACGGCGGCTGCTGCGAAGAAGGCGGCTCCGGCCAAGAAGGCGGCTCCGGCGAAGAAGGCGGCTCCCGCGAAGAAGGCGGCTCCGGCGAAGAAGGCGGCTCCCGCGAAGAAGGCGGCTCCCGCGAAGAAGGCGGCTCCGGCCAAGAAGGCGGCTCCGGCCAAGAAGGCGGCTCCCGCGAAGAAGGCGGCTCCGGCCAAGAAGGCGGCTCCCGCGAAGAAGGCGGCTCCGGCCAAGAAGGCGGCTCCGGCCAAGAAGGCCGCTCCGGCCAAGAAGGCTCCCGCCAAGAAGGCTCCGGCCAAGAAGGCTCCGGCCAAGAAGGCCTGATCTACGCTTCATGACGGCGGTGCTCCCTGAGGGGGGCGCCGCCGTTCGCGTCTGCGCGGAACGCTGTCAGAGGAGCTCGGACGTCGCTGCCGCGGTTGCCGGGCCGACACCGAACTGCAGCGCTGCCCGCAGATCGTCCGTGGTGTCGACGTCGAGGCGGACCGAAGAGACCTCCAGGGCAACGGCGACGGCACCCGAGGCGGCGTGGGCCTTCGCCGACCCTTCGCCGAAGTGCGGGTCCAGGTCCGTCCCCGACGGTGCCGCGAGGATCGTGGTCCCGGTGCCGGCGGCGTCGGGGACGAACGACCGCAGCCCGGAAGCTGCCACGAGGTCGAACACGTCGGCGAGGTCCTGGCTGCGCAGGCACGGCAGGTCAGCCAGCATCACCGCCACCGGTCGTGCGGGAGACCCCACCCGGACGGCAGCCGAGATGAGGGCTCGGTTGAGGTCCCCGGCGCCTTCGTCCGGCACGACGTCGACGTCGATCCCGGCGAGCAGGTGCTCGAGGTTCGCTGCGTCGCCGACGACGTGGACGTCGACCCGGTCGGAGGCCAGGGCCGCGGAGATCGAGTCCCGCGCGAACGCCGCCATCAGGCGGGCGCGCTGCTCGTTGCTGCCGACGCCGAGCCGGCTCTTCGCGCTCCGCCCGTCCTTGACCGGGATCAACAATGCAAAACGGGGTGTCGTCACACCGCGATCCTCCCAGCAGCCTCGGTAGTGTGCTCCTTCACGGTCGAGTTGTGGAGGAGGTCGAGAAGTTGGTCAAGGTCCGAAAGCTGAACGAGCCCCGCGGCTGGGCCTGGACCACGGTGGTCGCCATCGTCAAGCCGACCCTGCTGACCGTGACGAAGCACGAGTGGATCGACGGCGAGAAGATCCCGGCGACCGGTGGCTGCGTGGTCGCGATGAACCACGTCTCGCACATCGATCCGCTGACGCTCGGCTGGCTGCTCTACGAGCACGGCCGGCTGGTCCGCTACCTGGCCAAGGACGCCCTCTTCGACGTACCGGTCTTCAAGCACATCGTCCGGGACGCCCGGATGATCCCGGTCTCGCGCCTGAGCTCGGACGCCGCCCAGGCGTACGTCGCCGCGGTCGAGGCGATCAGGGCCGGAGACTGCGTCGGCGTCTACCCCGAGGGAACAATCACCAAGGACCCGGACGGTTGGCCGATGCGGGGCAAGACCGGTGCGGCCCGGATGGCGCTGGAGACCGGGTGCCCGGTGATCCCGATCGGCCAGTGGGGGGCTCAGGAGATCCTGGCGCCGTACACCGCGCGGCCGCACCTGTTCCCGCGTCGAACGGCGCGCTACAAGGTGGGGGACCCCGTCGACCTCGCCGACCTGGTCGGCCGGCCGATCACCAATGAGATCCTGCACGAGGCGACCGAGCGCATCATGATCGCGATCAGTGCGCTGGTCGCTGACCTCCGCCACGAGAAACCTCCCGCGGTGCGGTTCGACCCCAAGGCTGCCGGCGTCAACGAAGTCGGCAGACCGAACACCACCCACGACAAGAAGGGGCGGCACGCCTGATGGCTCGGGTCGCAATTTTCAGTGCCGGTTCCTGGGGAACGGCGTTCGGCATCGTCCTGGCCGATGCCGGGAACGAGGTGACCCTCTGGGCCCGGCGTGACGACGTCTGCGCGAACATCAACGACCGGCGTGAGAACACCGACTACTTCCCGGGGATCGAGCTGCCCGACGGGATCAGCGCCACCACCGACCCGGCGCAGGCGCTGGCCGGGGCCGAGTACGTCGTGCTCTCGGTGCCGTCGCAGTCGCTGCGGGAGAACCTCGCCGAGTGGGCGCCGTTGGTGCCGCCGGACGCGGTCTTCATCTCGCTCATGAAGGGCGTCGAGCTGGGGACGACGAAGCGGATGAGCGAGGTCATCGCCGAGGTCACCGGCGCCGGACCCGAGCGGATCGCCGTGATCAGCGGTCCGAACCTGGCCAAGGAGATCGCCCAGCGCGAACCCGCTGCCAGCGTCGTGGCCTGCGCCGACGAGGACGTCGCGCTGCGGCTCCAGAAGATCTGTCACTCGCGTGCGTTCCGGCCGTACACGAGCACCGACGTCCTGGGGTGCGAGCTTGGCGGCGCCTACAAGAACGTCGTCGCCCTGTGCGTCGGGGTGGCCGTCGGTCTCGGCTTCGGTGACAACACCACGGCGTCCCTGATTACCCGGGGTCTCGCCGAGACCGCCCGGGTGGCGATGAAGCAGGGTGCCGACCCGTTGACACTGATGGGCCTGGCCGGGCTGGGCGACCTGGTGGCGACCTGCTCCTCACCCCTGTCGCGGAACCGGACGTTCGGCGAGCGGCTGGGCCAGGGGATGAGCACCGAGGAGATCTACGCGACGACCAAGCAGGTCGCCGAGGGCGCCAAGTCCTGCTCCTCGATCCTGGCGCTGGCCCGTGGGATCGGCGTGGACGCGCCGATCGCCGAGCACATCGATGCCGTGATCCGCGGTGAGATCAGCGCGCGGGACATGATGGACGCCTTCATTGCCCGCCAGACCAAGGCCGAACGGGACTGAGCACCCCGTTGAGTCAGGCCTGACGCGCGCTCCAGTTGGGCCTTGCGCTGGCTTGAGTTGAGTCCTCACAGCGGCGGGCCCGATTCAATCGCGCGGCAGGCCCTTGTCGATCGCGTGGCGGGCCTTTCTCAACGGTGGGGCAGGGCGCTGACTAGGTCGTCCCACAGGTCGTCGACGTCCTCGATACCGACCGAGAGCCGGACCAGGCCCTCGGGGATGGTGGCCGGCTCAGCGGCCCACCGGCGTCGGCGCTCGAACATCGACTCGACCCCGCCCAGCGAGGTGGCGTGCACCCACAGGGAGGTGCCGTGGGTGAGCCGGTCGGCCGTGTCCGCGTCGGCCAGCACGATCGCCAGCATGCCGCCGAACCCGGGGTAGCGGACCTCGGTGACGGCCGGGTGTTCAGTCAGCCTGCGGGCGAGCTCGGTGGCGTTCGCCTGGGCCCGCTCGACGCGGAGCGGGAGCGTCCGCAGGCCGCGGAGGGCGAGCCAGGCCTCGAACGTGCCGGGGATGGCCCCGAGCAGGTCGCGGCGCCGCTTGAGGACGTCGTACAGCTCGTCGCTGCGCGTCACGATCGCGCCCATCAGAACGTCGGAGTGGCCGGAGATGTACTTGGTGGCCGAGTGCACGACCAGGTCGGCCCCCAGGTCCAGCGGCTGCTGCAGGACCGGCGTCGCGAAGGTGTTGTCGACGACGACGTAGGCGCCGGCTTCGTGGGCCGCAGCGCTGATCGCGGCGAGGTCCGCGAGCTCCATCGCCGGGTTGCTCGGCGACTCCAACCAGACCAGGGCGGCGTCCTCGCACGCGGCGACCGTCGCAGCGGTGTCGGTGATGTCGACCAGCGCGGTCCTGATCCGGCCCCGTGACTCCAGGTCGGCCAGCTGCATCGAGGTGCCGTTGTAGGCGTGCCGCGGCGCAACGACGAGCTGGTCGGTCCCGACCAGGTCCAGAACCACCGACACGGCGGCCAGTCCGCTGGCGAACGAGAGGCAGCGGGCCCCCTGCTCGCCGCCCTCGAGATCGGCGAGCGCCTCCTCGAAGGCGGTCCAGGTGGGGTTCGCGTACCGGCCGTACTCCCGGCTGCCGCCGGCGACGTAGGTCGCGGCCATCGTGATCGGGACGTTCAGGGGCTCGTCGGAATCGTGGGGCGGGCGGCCGACGTGGACGGCACGGGTAGCGGGACGCATGAGTCGAGGTTAGCGAGTGCCCGAGCTTGCTCGTGGTCGAGTAACCGAGAACTCGTTGACGAGCGGAGCGAGGAACATGGCGCCACCGTAGTGGGGGTGTTGCGGTGTCGCTTCGGACGCGGTCGCCCGACGCCGGTAGGGTCCGTGCCATGAGCCTGCAGTCCGCCGACCAGCCCGCCTCCGGTCCTGAGTCCGGCAGCCGGGTCCGGGTCGCCGTGGTCTTCGGAGGAAGGTCGAGCGAGCACGCGATCTCCTGCATCTCGGCCGGCAGCGTGATCCGCGCGCTCGACCCCGCACGGTACGACGTGGTCCCGATCGGGATCACCACCGACGGACGCTGGGTGCTGGAGTCGGCCGACCCGGATCGCCTGGCACTCGGCCCCGCGGGGGAGCTGCCCACCGTGACCGGCAACCGCGAGGTCGTGCTCGGTCCGAGCGCCGAGGTCCAGGTCTGGGAGCCCGGTGCTGTGCCTCAGGTGCTCGGCGAGGTCGACGTGGTCTTCCCGGTGATGCACGGTCCCTGGGGCCAGGACGGCACTCTGCAGGGTCTCCTGGAGCTCTCCGGGGTCCGCTACGTCGGCGCCGGCGTGCTGTCCTCCGCGGTGGGCACCGACAAGATGTTCATGAAGCTCCTCTTCTCGGCCCAAGGACTCCCGGTGCTGCCCTGGGTCCTGGTTCGTTCCCAGGCCTGGGAGCAGGACCCGGCCGCGATCTCCGAGGCAGTCGCGTCGCTGGGGTACCCGGTCTTCGTGAAGCCGGCCCGGGCCGGGTCCAGCTTCGGCATCAGCCGGGTCGACCGGGTCGAGGACCTGGCCGCGGCCATCGCCGAAGCCCAGCGGTTCGACCCCAAGGTGCTGGTCGAGGCCGCGGCGCTGGGGGCGCGTGAGGTCGAGATCGGGGTCATCGGCACGCTGGACGGCTCGGCCCCCCAGACCAGTGCGATCGCCGAGATCCGGGTTGACCAGGCCCATGCCTTCTACGACTTCGAGGCCAAGTACCTGCCGGAGCAGAACACGGCGCTCGACGTACCCGCCGACCTCGACGAGGCGGTAGCGGAGAAGGTCCGCAGGTGTGCCGTCGACGCGTTCGCCGCCCTGGACGTGGAGGGACTGGCGCGGGTCGACTTCTTCGTGTTCGACGACGGGAGGGTGGTGCTGAACGAGGTGGAGACGATGCCCGGCTTCACCTCTACCTCGATGTTCCCGCGGATGTGGGCGGCCTCCGGTCTGGACTACCCCGAGCTGCTGGACCGGTTGATCGCCCTGGCGCTCGCCCGCGGGACCGGTCTGCGCTGATGGCCACGGTCGGTGACCTCGGTGAGTTCGGGCTGATCTCCGCCTTCGTCGGTCGCTTTCCCCAGGGTCCGGCCGTCTTCGTCGGCCCCGGTGACGACGCGGCGCTGCTGCGGACCCCGAAGGGGCACGTGGTGGTCTCCACGGATCTCCTGGTCGAGCACCGGCACTTCCGGCAGGACTGGGCCTCGGCCACCGACATCGGACGCCGGGCGGCCGCGCAGAACCTCTCCGACATCAACGCGATGGGCGGTCGTGCCACGGCGCTCACCGTCGGTCTCGCGCTGCCCCCCGACCTTCCTGCGCAGTGGGTGCTCGACCTGGCCGACGGAATCGCCGCCGAGGCGGCGCTGGTCGGTGCCAGCATCATCGGGGGAGACATCACCCGGGGCACGGAGATCGTCGTGGCGATCACGGTTCTGGGGGAGTGCTCGGTGGCACCGGTGCTGCGCAGCGGCGCCCGTCCCGGGGACGTCCTGGCCATCGCCGGCCGCCAGGGCTGGGCCGCGGCAGGCCTGGCGGTGCTCGGTCGCGGGTTCCGTTCGCCGCGCTCGGTGGTCGCCGCCCACCAGCGCCCCGAACCGCCGTACGAAGCTGGTCCGTTGGCCGCCGCGGGCGGCGCGACCGCGATGATCGACGTCTCCGACGGCCTGGTGGCCGACGTCGGTCACGTGGCGCAGAACTCTGGCGTCCGGATCGATATCTGGTCGACGGCCTTCACGATCGACGAGCCGCTCCAGTCAGTCGGTGCGGCGCTGGGCGTGGACCCGCTCAGCTTCGTCCTCGGCGGCGGCGAGGACCACCCGCTGGTGGCGACCTTCCCGGCCGGGACGACGTTGCCGGCAGGTTTTCGAGCCGTCGGCGCCGTGACCGCGGCCGGCGAGGACGGCCCGGGCGTCACGGTCGACGGCGCGGTCTACGAGGGCGACCCCGGCTGGACCCACTTCTAGCGAGTAGGGCCCGCCGCGCTGTTGAAAGAGGCCCGCCGCGCAGTCGAAAGGGGCCTCCGGCGCGGTCGGAACGAGCGGTCCGTGCGAAAGGCCACACTCGAGCGCGTGTCAGGCCCTTCTCGACGGGACGCAAAAACGGCACGAACGCCGAAGCGTTCGCGCCGTTCAAGCAGCTAGCGGCCTAGCGGACTAGCGGGAGACCTTGCCGGCCTTCAGGCAGCCGGTGCAGATGTTGACGCGCTTGGGGGCACCGTTGATCGTGGCGCGGACGCGCTGGATGTTGGGGTTGAAGCGGCGCTTCGTGATCTTGCGGGACCACGGGCGGTTGTTGCCGAAGCCGGGCTTCTTGGCGCAGATGTCGCAGACGGCAGCCACCGTGCACTCCTTGGGTTTGCTTGTTACTAAGTCAGGGTCCCGGTGACGAAACAACTTCGATCCGGGCAACCGAAGAAGGATAAACGACACAGACCCCTGCGCGCGAATCGAGTGCAGGATCGGTAGCGTGATCCACATCATTGCGCACACGCGATGGGGACCGACTCGGACCGGAGGTGAGGCATGACGGCGGGGACGCGCGGCGAGCAGATCGCCACCTTCGACCTCGCGGCCGTACGCCGGTTCGCGGACCTGGCGGTCCAGGGTCTGGCAGCGGCCCGCGAGGAGATCGACGCCCTCAACGTCTACCCCGTTCCCGACGGTGACACCGGGACAAACATGTACCTCACCATGGAGTCCGCCCTGGGCGCGCTGCGCGAGCACCTCGAGCAGGAAGCAGGCGAACCCGGCAGCGCGGATCAGGAGCCCGACCTGCGGGCGGCGCTCTCCGTGTACGGCCGGGCCGTCCTCCTCGGTGCCCGCGGGAACTCCGGGGTGATCCTCAGCCAGCTGCTCACCGCGCTCCTGCGCCGGATGGGCCAGGGGGGCCCCGACGACCGCTCCGCGGTCCTGATGGCCGAAGGGTTCGCGCTGGCCAGCGACGCCGCGTACGCCGCCGTCGGTACGCCGGTCGAGGGCACCATGCTCAGCGTCGCCAAGGCGGCGGCGGTGGCGGCTGCGGCGCGCGCCGACGACCCCGAGGCCCACCTGGGCGACGTCCTGCGCGCAGCGGCGACGGCGGCCCGGGAGGCGCTGGCCCGGACCCCCGACCAGATGCAGCTGCTCCGCGACGCCGGCGTCGTCGACGCCGGCGGACGCGGCCTGTGCGTGATCCTCGACGCTGCCGAGACCGCGGTCACCGGCCAGCGGGCCGTCGGTGCCCCGCACGTGATGGGGGTGCGGGCGATCCCGCAGCCGCTGCCGACCGGGGACCTGACCGAGGACGGTCCGGCCTACGAGGTCATGTACCTGCTCGACATCGACGCGATCGACGCCGAGTACGAGGCCGCGATCATCAAGGAGCTGCGCGGCCGGCTCGGCGGGCTCGGCGACTCGCTGGTGGTCGTCGGCGGGGACGGTCTGTGGAACGTGCACGTGCACACCGACGACGTCGGATCGGCGGTCGAGGTCGGCATCGAAGCAGGTCGGCCGCGCCGGATCCGGGTCACCCACTTCGCCGAACAGGTCTCCCGGGCCCGCGACCGGCGTACGGCTCGGCGTGGACGCGCGGTCGTGGCCGTGGTCGCGGGGGAGGGACTCGGCCTGATCTTCCGCGAGGCCGGGGCCCACGTGCTGGTGGGCGGCCCCGGACGCCGCCCGAGCACCGGCGAGATCCTGGCCGCGGTCCTCGGCAGCGGGGCTCAGGAGGTCGTCGTCCTCCCGAACGACCCCGACACGCTCGCGGTCGCGGAGGCTGCCGCCGCGGCGGCCGAGGAGAGCGACGGGATCAAGGTCGTGGTCGTCCCGACCCGGGCCCAGGTCCAGGGGATCGCCGCGATCGCCGTCCACGAGCCCGGCCGCAACTTCGACTCCGACGTCGTGCAGATGACGTCTGCCGCCCGCAGCACCCGGCACGGCGCCGTGACGATCGCGGCCCGGCAAGCGATCACGTCGGCCGGCCCCTGTGAACCGGGGGACGTGCTCGGGGTTCTCCAGGGCGACTTCGCGATCGTCGGCGTCGACCGCTTCGAGGTCGCCACCGGACTGCTTGAGCGGATGCTGGCCGGCGGCGGTGAGCTGGTGACGCTGGTCGGCGGTGAGGACTGCGGCGACCTGGTCGAGCGGTGCCAGGACTGGATCGAGGCCCACCACGCCGGCATCGACGTCCAGCTCTACGACGGTGGCCAGGAGCGCTACCCGCTGCTGCTCGCGGTCGAGTGACCCGATGAGGATCGAGTGGAGCTCGCCCTTGACCGTGCTCGGTGGCAAGCAGGCGGACAAGGTGGTCAAGGAGACCGGGTTCGCGACGGTCGCCGACCTGCTGGCGCACTATCCGCGGACCTACGTCGAGAAGGGCCGGCTCAGCGAGCTGGCCGACCTGGTCGAGGGTGACCTGCTCTCGATGGTCGGCGAGGTGGTCCGCTCCGAGCTCAAGACCTACACCGACCGGCGCACCCAGCGGCAGGCGTACCGGGTCCTGCTCCAGGTCAAGGGCGAGGGAGGCACCCTGGCGATGACCTTCTTCGCCAAGTCCCGGGGAGTCGCCACGTTCCACGAGAACGTGTTCCGGCCGGGAGCGATCGGGATGTTCTCCGGGAAGCTCAAGTGGTTCAACGGGCGCTGGGACCTGAACAACCCCAACTACCGGATGTACGGCGCGGAGGGGGATGCTGCCGAGGCCCTGGCGAAGATGCCTGACCTGATCCCCGTCTACCCCGCGGCCGGCAAGGTCGACAGCTGGGGGTTGGAGGAGCTGATCGGACTGGCCCT
This sequence comes from Propionibacteriales bacterium, assembly GCA_026392455.1. GTDB lineage: Bacteria > Actinomycetota > Actinomycetes > Propionibacteriales > Nocardioidaceae > Marmoricola. The sequence continues at coordinate 216,490 of JAPLCB010000010.1, forward strand.
CGACCTGGTCGAGGAGATCCCGGACCCGCTGCCCGGGGCGATCCGGCAGGAGCGGGAGCTGCTCACCGCGGACCAGGCTCTGCGCTGGATCCACCGTCCCGACGACCACCGTCAGCTCGGTGCGGCCCGCAAGCGCCTGAAGTACGACGAGGCCTTCGTGACCCAGATGGTCCTCGCCCGGCGTCGTGCCGAGCACCGGGCCGAGCCGGCGACGCCGCGGCCACGAGCGGCGGGCGGCATCCTGGACGCCTTCGACGGGCGGTTGCCGTTCACCCTGACGGCCGGTCAGGTCAGGGTCGGGGACGAGATCGCCACCGAGCTGGCCACCCCGCACCCGATGCACCGCCTGCTCCAGGGCGAGGTCGGGTCGGGCAAGACACTGGTCGCGCTCCGCGCGATGCTGCAGGTCGTCGATGCCGGCGGCCAGGCCGCTCTGCTCGCACCGACCGAGGTCCTCGCGCAGCAGCACCTGCGTTCGATGCGGGCGATGCTGGGCGACCTGGGGGAAGGTGGTCAGCTCGGCGGCGCGGAGGTGGCCACCAGGGTCACGCTGCTGACCGGGTCGATGAACACCGCCACCCGCCGGCAGGCGATGCTCGACGCGGCCAGCGGTGAGGCCGGCATCGTGATCGGCACCCATGCGCTGCTCGAGGACAAGGTTCAGTTCTGCGACCTGGGCCTGGTCGTCGTGGACGAGCAGCACCGGTTCGGCGTCGAGCAGCGCGCGGCCCTGACCGGCAAGGCCGGGACGCCGCCGCACGTCCTGGTGATGACCGCGACCCCGATCCCGCGGACGGTGGCGATGACGGTGTTCGGCGACCTGGACACCTCGACGTTGGCCGAGCTGCCCGCGGGGCGCGGCGAGATCCAGACCAGCGTGGTCCCCGTGCGGGTCCAGCCTGCTTGGCTGCACCGGGCCTGGACCCGGATCCGGGAGGAGGTCGGCAAGGGGCGGCAGGCCTACGTGGTCTGCGCCCGGATCGGTGACGAGCCACCGCCCGAGGAAGGTCCCGACCTGCACTCCGTCGAGGACCTCGCTCCGGAGCTCTCCGGCGGTCCGCTGGCGGGTCTGCGGGTCGAGAAGCTGCACGGCAGGATGACGCCCGACGACAAGGACCGGGTGATGCAGGCGTTCGCCGCGGGTCGGGTCGACGTGCTGGTCTCCACGACCGTGATCGAGGTCGGGGTCGACGTGCCGAACTCGACGGTGATGGTGATCATGGACGCCGACCGGTTCGGCGTCTCGCAGCTGCACCAGCTCCGTGGCCGGATCGGCCGCGGTGGACACGCGGGCCTCTGCTTGCTGATCACCACGGCCGCTCCGGACTCGCCGAGCATGGAGCGGCTGACGGCGGTCGCCGGGACCAGGGACGGGTTCGAGCTCTCCCGGATCGACCTCGAGCAGCGGCGGGAGGGCAACGTCCTCGGTGTCGAGCAGAGCGGCCGGCGGTCCTTCCTCAAGCAGCTCTCGGTGCTGCACGACGAGGACGTCATCGTCGCTGCGCGTGAAGAGGCCGCGGCCTACCTGGAGCAGGACCCGGACCTGACCGGTGCGCCCGTCCTCGCGGCCGCTGTCGCGGCGATCGAGGACTCCGAACGAGCTGCCTACCTGGACAAGGGATGACCCGGATCATCGCCGGCACCGCGAAGGGCCGGAAGCTGAGGACGCCCCCCGGTGACGCCACCCGACCGACGTCGGACCGGGTCCGGGAGGCGTTGTTCTCGGCGCTCGAGTCCCGGTTCGGGTCGCTGCACGGACTCCGCCTGCTCGACCTGTACGCCGGGTCCGGCGCGGTGGCGCTCGAGGCAGCCTCCCGGGGTGCTTCCGGGGTGGTCGCGGTCGAGTCGGACCGTCGTACGGCAGCGCTGATCAGCGAGAACATCCGTACCCTCGGCCTGGCTGTGGAGGTCCGCGCGGACACGGTCGAGCGGGTCCTGGGCACCGCCCCGCGGGACCCGTACGACGTGGTGTTCCTCGACCCGCCGTACCCGCTCGCGGCCGAGGACGTCGCCGCAGTCCTCGGGCTGCTGGTGGACCGCGACTGGCTCGCGCCGGGCGCGGCTGTCGTGGTGGAGCGTTCGCGGCGTAGCGTTGAACCTGCATGGCCGGACGGGCACGGCGGCACTCGCTCGAAGAAGTACGGCGACACGGTGCTTTGGTACCTTCAGCGCGCCCACGACGACGACGGTCAACCTGAGGAGTAGCAGTGCGGAAAGCGGTCTGCCCGGGATCCTTCGACCCGGTGACCAACGGCCACCTCGACATCATCTCGAGGACCTCGGCGCTGTTCGACGAGGTCGTCGTCGCCATCGGGGTGAACAAGGCCAAGGCCAGTGCCCGGTTGTTCAGCGCCGAGGAGCGGATCGCGATGCTCGAGCAGGCCTGCGCGCCGTTCGGGAACGTCACCGTGGCGGGCTTCGAAGGACTGCTCACCTCGTTCTGCGAGGAGAACGGCATCAAGGCGATCGTCAAGGGGCTCCGGGCGGTCAGCGACTTCGACTACGAGCTGCAGATGGCGCAGATGAACTCGTCCCTGGTCGACGTCGAGACCATCTTCATCCCGACCAGCCCCGAGTACTCGTTCCTGGCGTCCTCCCTGGTCAAGGAGGTCGCCACCTTCGGCGGCGACGTGTCCCGGCTCGTGCCGGAGTTCGTTCTCGCCCGGCTCACCGAACGGCTCGCCGAGAAGCGCTCCGCAGCGCCGGGTGCCTGAGTGAAGGACGACATCGACGCGCGGCTGCGCGACCTGAGGGCGGCGATCGACGCAGCCAGGTCGGTGCCGATGTCTGCGTCGGTGATGATCAACAAGGTCGAGGTGCTGGCGGCGGTCGCCGAGCTCGAGGCCGCCATCGACGGCACCCTCAGCCACGCCTCCGAGGTGGTCGAGGACCGGGACGCCTTCCTGGACACCGGCCGGTTGGAGGCCATCGAGCTGGTCCGTGAGGCCGAGCGTCGCAGCGAGGACCTGGCCAGCGACACCGGGATGTTCCGGCTCGCGCAGCTGCGGGCCGAGGAGATCACCCAGGCCGCGGAGCAGGAGGCCGCCGCGCTCCGCGCCGAGACGGACGCCTACATCGAGGAGAAGCTCGCCAACTTCGAGCACACCCTGGAGAAGGCTGCCGACCGGATCCGGGTCGGTCGCGAGAACCTCGCGAACCAGGGCATCGCCGATGAGGCGCTCCGGGTCGAGACCGTCCAGTACGTCGCCGAGCAGCTCACCGAGTTCGAGGCGACCCTGGTCGGGACCGCCGAGGTCGCGCGCAAGGGCCGGGCCCAGCTCACCGGCGGCCACGTCCACGGGCTCGGGGACGACAGCGACGTCGCCGAGATCAGCCTGTCGGAGCACCTGGAACGCTGACCGTGGGTGGTCCGTCGGTTTCCCGGGTGAGACCCCACGGGGAAAGCGTCAAACCATGGGGGCAGCTTGTCCGATTGGCCCCGAGGTGCTCGCTGCGGCTAGACTCCCGGAGGTTCTGACGAAGCATCAACGGAAGTGACATCTTGCGCAATCTCGACCCGAGAGCGCCGCTCGTGCTCGATACACGCGAGCTCGGCCGCCGCCCGGGGTCTCAGCGCACGGTGACACACACCGCGGAAGCTCCGGCAGAGCTGGGTATCGAAATCCTGGGCGTGCCTGAGGGTTCGGAGGTCACCTTTGACCTGCGGCTCGAGGCTGTCATGGAGGGTGTACTCGTCAGCGGGACGGCGTCAGCCGACCTCGAGGGTGAGTGCGCGCGGTGCCTGGAGCCGATCGAGGACAACCTCACGATCGACATCCAGGAGCTGTACCTCTACGACGACTCCCGAGACGGCCACGGTGTCTCGAAAGATGACAGCGAGGTCGACGAGGAGACCGATGTCCGTCGGACCGAGGGCGATCTGATCGACCTCGAGCCGCTCCTGCGGGATGCGGTGGTGCTCGCACTGCCGTTCCAGCCGTTGTGCCAGGACGACTGTCCGGGACTGTGCGTCGACTGCGGCGCACGCCTGGCCGACGACCCGGACCACCAGCACGAGGAGCCGGTTGACCCGCGGTGGGCTGCGCTGCAGACCATCGAGGCAAGCACCGCAACCGACGACCAGTAGTCGCCCGAGAACCAGCACCCAGACGTGGAAACAACCTGGCCAGGATCCTCCTGGCCGCTGACAAGGAGTACATCGTGGCTGTCCCGAAGCGGAAGATGTCGCGCAGCAACACGCGCCACCGTCGTTCGGCCTGGAAGACCGTTGCGCCGTCGCTGGTGAACTGCACCAACCCGGCCTGCGGCTCCAAGCACCTGCCGCACCGTGCGTGCCCCGAATGCGGTCAGTACGGCGCCAAGGCCGACCGCCGCCAGGTCATCTGACCCGGCTCAACACCTTGACCACGCAGCCGCTCGAGTCTGAGTCGCTCCAGGAACTGCGTCGTGCGCTCGGAGACCCGGTCCTGAGTCCCGAGCTGCTGCAGCTTGCCCTGACGCACCGCTCGTTCGCGTACGAGAACGGCGGTCTGCCGACCAACGAGCGGCTCGAGTTCCTCGGTGACTCGGTGCTGGGCGTGGTCATCACCGACACGCTGTACCGGACCCATCCGGACCTCTCCGAGGGCCGGTTGGCCAAGCTCCGGGCCGCGGTCGTCAACGCCCGGGCGCTGGCTGACGTCGCCCGCACCATCGGCCTCGGTCAGCACGTGCACCTCGGCAAGGGCGAGGAGTCCACCGGGGGGCACGACAAGGCCTCGATCCTGGCCGACACCGTCGAGGCGGTGATCGGTGCCACCTTCCTCTCCGGCGGCCACGACGCTGCCGAGAAGCTGGTGCACCTGCTGTTCGACCCCCTCCTCGAAGCGGCTGCGGCCCTCGGAGCGGGGCTGGACTGGAAGACGAGCCTGCAGGAGTTCTGCGCCGAGCACGACCTCGGTGTGCCGGCCTACCTGATCGAGGACGACGGCCCCGACCACATGAAGACCTTCACGGCCCAGGTGCGGGTCGCGGACCGGATGCACGGCCACGGGATCGGCCGCTCCAAGAAGGAGGCCGAGCAGCAGGCCGCCGAATCGGCGTACGCCACGCTCCTCTCCGAGCTCCCGGCGCCGGTCGTCCACCAGCCGGCGGAGGCCGACGCCGGCCCCGGTGCCTGAGCTCCCCGAGGTCGAGGTCGTCCGCCGCGGCCTCGAGGCTCACGTGCTCGACCGGCCGGTGGAGGCCGTCGAGGTGCTGCACCCGCGCCCCGTCCGGCGACACGCGGCTGGGCCCGACGATTTCGCAGCGGTCCTGACCGGGCGGACCTTCACCGCTGCCCGCCGCCGTGGCAAGTACCTGTGGCTGCCGCTGGGACCGGTCACCGATGGTGCCCCGGATGCGTTGCTCGCGCACCTCGGGATGAGCGGCCAGATGCTCGTCCAGCCGCCGGGGGCCCCCGACGAGCGGCACCTGCGGGTGCGTTTCTCGCTCGGTCAGGTCGAGCTCCGCTTCGTGGACCAGCGGATGTTCGGCGGCCTGTCCTACTCACCCGGGGGAGCAGAGCTCCCCGACGAGCTCGCCCACATCGCCCGGGACCCCCTGGACGAGGCCTTCGACGACGCCGCCTTCGTACGCCGGGTGCGCCGCAGTGCGTCCGGGATCAAGCGGATCCTGCTCAACCAGACCGTCATCTCCGGGGTCGGCAACATCTACGCCGACGAGGCGCTCTGGCTGGCGGGTCTGCACGGCGACCGGCCCGGCGACCGGCTCAAGGTCAGCGAGGTGGAGCAGGTGCTGGCCGGCGCTCGTACCGTGATGACCGCAGCCCTGGGCCAGGGCGGCACGTCCTTCGACGCCCTGTACGTCAACGTCAACGGGGAGAGCGGTTACTTCGACCGGTCCCTGGAGGTCTACGGGCAGCAGGGGCACCCGTGCTCGCGCTGCGGCACGCCGATCACCCGGGTGCACTTCATGAACCGGTCCTCGTTCTTCTGCCCGTCGTGCCAGCGACCTCCCCGTCAGGCCCGCGTCCCCGGCCGCTGAGCGGTCGAACGCCGTCTTGCTCTCCAGCGCGGTCCGTGAGATTCTTGTAGACGGCCCGATTGGGTCATTCCGCCTCAGTTCCCCCGGAGGAATCTTCATGGCCAAGGCACTTCACGGTTACCTCGGTGGCAGCGACCCCCGAGTGACCGCCCGCCTCGCTCGTGAGAACCAGCTGCTCCGCCAGCGGGTAGCCGACCTGGAAGCCGTGACGCTTCGTCTCCAGATGGAGAACGACACGCTCGGCGCGATGGTCGGTGCCGCCGACGAGGTTCTCGAACCCGCCTGACCCCGGTCGGCGCTCACCGCCGACCGCCCCCGGGAGCCCGGTTTCGTCGGGCCCCCCGTAACGACGACGTCGTGCAGCAGGGCTGCGGCGGCACCTGTCCGACACGCGGTCCGAGGCTCGGTCCGAGCCGGCCGGACGCGTAGTCTCGGGGCGATTCCTGTTCGGTCGCGCGTCAGCGACCGAACCGCGCAGGTGAACTGCGCCCGAAGCGCTGCCGGACTGAGGAGCAATCGTTGTACCTGAAGAGCCTGACCCTGAAGGGGTTCAAGTCCTTCGCCTCGGCGACGACGCTCCAGCTCGAGCCCGGGATCACCTGCATCGTCGGTCCGAACGGTTCCGGCAAGTCCAACGTCGTCGACGCACTCGCCTGGGTGATGGGTGAGCAGGGCGCCAAGTCGCTGCGCGGCGGCAAGATGGAGGACGTCATCTTCGCCGGCACCGCCGGCCGCCCGCCGCTGGGCCGCGCCGAGGTGATGCTGACCATCGACAATTCCGACGGGGCGCTGCCGATCGAGTACGCCGAGGTGACGATCAGCCGGACGATGTTCCGCAACGGCGGTTCGGAGTACGCGATCAACGGCACCGGGTGCCGGCTCCTGGACGTCCAGGAGCTGCTCAGCGACTCGGGTATCGGTCGTGAGATGCACGTCATCGTCGGCCAGGGGCAGCTCGACTCGATTCTCCGCGCCACCCCGGAGGAGCGACGTGGCTTCATCGAGGAGGCCGCAGGCGTCCTCAAGCACCGCAAGCGCAAGGAGAAGGCGCTCCGCAAGCTCGAGTCCACCGACGGCAACCTCACCAGGCTCTCCGACCTGCTCACCGAGATCCGCCGTCAGCTCAAGCCGCTGGGCCGACAGGCCGAGGTCGCCCGACGGGCGCAGACGGTCCAGGCCGACCTGCGTGACGCCCGGGCCCGGCTGATGGCCGACGACCTGGCGTCTGCGCGGGTCTCGCTGGAGCAGGAGCTCGCCGACGAGTCGGTCCTGGTCGCCAAGCGTGCCGAGGTGGAGGCTGACATCGCCGCCACCCGTGAGGTCGAGGCGCTCCTGGAGGCAGCACTGCGCGAGGACCTCCCGGCGCTGGCTCGGGCCCAGGAGACCTGGTTCGGGCTGTCGGGCCTGCGTGAACGCCTCCGTGGCACGGCCAGCCTGGCCGCGGAGCGGGTCCGCAACGCGGCCTCCCAGCCCGAGATCCCGGCCGGCCGCGACCCGGTCGAGCTCGAGGCCGAGGCCGAGCGGGTCCGGGTCGAGGAGTCCGGGATCCTGGCCGAGGTCGAGGCCAACCGCGGGTCGCTGGAGGCTGCCGTCGTCGCGCGGCAGGCGGCCGAGCAGGCCTTCGGCGAGGAGGAGCGCCGGATCGCCGGGCTCCAGCGCGCTGCCGCCGACCGGCGCGAGGGGATGGCCCGTCTGCACGGGCAGGTCAACGGCCTGCGCAGCCGCGCCGCGGCGGCCGAGGACGAGGTGGCCCGGTTGGCCGCCGCCCGGGCCGAAGCCGTGGCGCGGGCCGAGAAGGCCGAGCAGAGCTTCACGTCCCTGGAGTCCCGGATCGCTGGCCTGGACGCGGGGGAGGAGGGCCTGGACGCCGAGCACGAAGGCGCCAGCAGCCTGCTGGGTGACATCGAGGACCGGCTCGCGAAGATGCGTGCCGAGGCCCAGACGGCCGAGCGCGAACGTGGTGCCCTGGCGGCCCGCAAGGAAGCGTTGGAGATCGGTCTGAACCGCAAGGACGGCGCCGGCGCGCTGCTGGCGACGACCGAGCCGGTCTCCGGTCTCCTCGGTTCGGTCGCTGCCCTGCTCACCGTCCGCACCGGGTACGAGGCCGCGGTCGCGGCAGCTCTCGGCAGTGCGGCTGACGCCGTCGCCGTGGCCGACGTCGACTCCGCGATCTCCGCCATCGCGCACCTCAAGGAGGCCGACCTCGGCCGTGCCGGGATCCTTCTGGGAGGCACTGCGGCGGACCCGACGGCGTGGCCCGCGCTCAACGGCGGCGCCGTCTACGCGATGGACGTCGTCGAGTGTCCCGACACGTTGCACCCGGCGTTGTCCCGGCTCCTCCACAAGGTCGCCGTCGTCGAGGACCTGGCTGCTGCCAAGGTCCTGGTCGCGCAGGCCCCCGAGGTCACCGCGGTCACCCTCGACGGGGACGTCCTCGGCGCGCACTTCGCTGCCGGCGGTTCCTCCAGCCAGCCGAGCCTGATCGAGGTCCAGGCCGCGGTCGACGAGGCCACCGAGTCGCTGACCCGGGCCGGCCACGAGCTGGACCGGCTGACGTTCGCGCTGAGCACGTTGGAGTCCGAGCGCGAGGACGCCGCGCACCGGGTCGAGGTCGCGCTCGCCAAGCTGCACGAGTCCGATGCCGCCCTCGCCGCGGTGGCCGAGGAGCTCGGCCAGTACGGGTCGCAGGCACGGTCGGCCAAGGCGGAGGCGGCTCGACTCGAGCAGGCGATCCTGACGGCGCGGGAGTCGCACGAGAAGGACCAGGCCGGTCTGGCCGAGCTCGAGGAGCGTCTCGCTGCTGCCGAGGACGCTCCCGAGGAGGAGCCTGACACGACGGTCCGCGAGGAGCTGGGCGAAGCCGCTCGGACCGCGCGAGCCCACGAGATGGACTCCCGGCTGGCGCTGCGGACCGCCGAGGAGCGGGCCCGGGCGCTCCACGGCCGGGCGGACACTCTGGTCGCCGCGGCCCAGGCCGAGCGCGACGCCCGCGCGAAGGCGATCGAACGACGTGAGCGGCTGATCCGCGAGGGCGAGGTCGCCGAGGCCGTCTCCCGCGGGGTCGCGGTCGTGCTGGCCCGCTTGGACGAGTCGGTCGACCTTGCCTCGATCCAGCGCACCCGGGTCGAGCAGGGGCGGGTCGGTCGCGAGCAGGACCTGGTCGACGCCCGCGAGAAGCTCCGCGGACTCGGTGGCACCCTCGACGAGCTGGTCAACTCGGTGCACCGCGACGAGATGGCTCGGACCGAGCAGCGGATGCGGATCGAGCAGCTGGCGGAGCGCGCGCTGGAGGAGCTCGGGCTGGACGCTGACGCGCTGGTCGCGGAGTACGGTCCGGACCAGCTGGTCCCGCAGCACCCGCAGGACGGGGGCGACGAGGTCCCCGAAGCGATCCCGTACGACCGTGACGAGCAGACCAAGCGCCTGCGCTCGGCCGAACGGGCCCTGGCCCAGCTGGGTCGGATCAACCCGTTGGCGCTGGAGGAGTTCTCGGCGCTGGAGGAGCGGCACAAGTTCCTCACCGAGCAGCTCGAGGACCTGCGCCGCACCCGGCGCGACCTGCTGGACATCGTCCGCGAGGTCGACGAGCGCGTCGAGCAGGTCTTCACCGAGGCCTACACCGATGTCGTCAAGGCGTTCGACGAGACCTTCACCCGGCTGTTCCCCGGCGGCGAGGGCAGACTCGTGCTGACCGATCCGAACGACATGCTCACCACCGGGATCGAGGTCGAGGCACGACCGGCGGGCAAGAAGGTCAAGCGGCTCTCGCTGCTCTCCGGCGGCGAGCGGTCGCTGGTCGCGGTCTGCTTCCTGTTCGCGTTGTTCAAGGCGCGGCCGTCGCCGTTCTACATCCTCGACGAGGTCGAGGCGGCGCTGGACGACACCAATCTCGGGCGTCTGCTGGAGATCTACGAGGAGCTCCGGGCGCACTCGCAGCTGCTCGTGATCACCCACCAGAAGCGGACCATGGAGGTCGGTGACGCGCTGTACGGCGTGTCCATGCGCGGCGACGGCGTCTCGGCTGTGATCAGCCAGCGACTGCGCGAGACCGAGAGCGCATGAGCGCCCCGAACCCGGGCAAGGGCAACCGGCCCACCCGTGCCGACTACACCGTCTGGCGGACCGCGACGACGCGCTGGCGCGACGACGACGCCTACGGTCACCTGAACAACGCGACGTACTACGAGCTCTTCGACACCGCCGTGAACGCGTATCTCTACGACGCGACCGGGGTGGACGTTCGCGCGCTGCCGCAGATCGGGGTCGTCGCCGAGACCGGCTGCAAGTACTTCCGCGAGATCGGGTTCCCCGCACCGATCGAGATGGGTCTGGTCGCCGACAAGGTCGGCACCTCGTCGATCATCTACCGGATCGGGCTCTTCCAGGGCGGCGACGGCGCGCCCGACGAGGAAGCCGCCGCCGAGGGGCGCTTCGTGCACGTGTACGTCGACAACACCGACCCGGGCCGCCCCTCGACCCCGATGCCGGACGTGATCCGGGATGCGGTCACCCGGCTGTTGCCTGGGTCACACCAGTCGAGGGTCGTAGTGCCGGGGGCTTGATCCGAGGAGGAGGATGGAGCTGACACTCTCGGAAGGAACCACCCGTGATCCTGCTCCTGCTCGCCATGCTGCTGATCCTCGTCGTCGCCGCTGCGGTCGTGCTGTACGTCGCCTACCCGCACCGCGACCAGGAAGTTCCCGGAGCACCCTGGCTGGGGGACGCGATGAAGCGCGGGGTCGAGGCGATGCCGACCCTCGAGGAGGAGCCGGTCCGCCCCGAGAGCCTGCCGCTGACCGAGTTCACCCGCAGCTGAGCCGCGTCCGCGCCGGGGACCGCGCTCTGGTTGGATTGGCCCATGGGTCTGACTGAATACCTCGTCCTCGCCGGTGTCCTCGCGCTGGTCGCGGTCGCGCTCGTCGTCGGTCTCGTCCGACGCGGTGGAGGCCGAGCCGGGCTGGAGCAGCCTCCGGCACGGGCCACCGAGCAGGTTCCGACCCCGACCGACGACGCTGACGCCGTCCCGGGGGTCGTCCTGGAGGGCGCCAGCGCCACCCCCGTCCTGGACCGCCCCGAGGCCGCCGGCAGTCGCCTGGTCAGGCTGCGGGCCCGTCTGGCCGGCTCGCAGAGCGGCCTCGGCCGCGGACTGCTCGCGCTGCTGTCCCGCGACCGGCTCGACGAGGACGCCTGGGAAGAGCTCGAGGACACCCTGCTGACCGCCGACGTCGGGGTCGGTCCCACGACCGAGCTCGTCGGACGACTGCGCACCCGGCTGCGGGTGGAGGGGGGCTCGGCGGCTGACGCCCGCAACGTGCTCCGCGAGGAGCTGTTGGCGCTGGTCGACCCGGGGATGGACCGCTCGCTGAACGTGGGTGCCTCGGACGGAGCTCCGGCAGTGGTCCTGGTCGTCGGGGTCAACGGAGCCGGCAAGACCACCTCGGTGGGGAAGATCGCCCGGGTGCTGGTCGCCGAGGAGCGCTCGGTCCTGATGGGTGCGGCCGACACGTTTCGGGCCGCGGCCACCGAACAGCTCGCCACCTGGGGTGAACGCGTCGGCGTCGAGGTCGTCTCCGGACCCGAGGGAAGTGACCCCGCGAGCGTGGCGTTCGAGGCTGTCCGGACGGGCCTCGAGCGGGGCGTCGACGTGGTCCTGGTCGATACCGCCGGCCGGCTGCAGAACAAGGCCGGCCTGATGGACGAGCTGGGCAAGGTCAAGCGGGTCATCGAGAAGCAGGTGCCGGTGCGCGAGGTGCTGCTGGTGCTGGACGCGACCACGGGTCAGAACGGTCTGGTCCAGGCCCGGGTGTTCAGCGAGGTCGTCAACGTCACCGGCATCGTGCTGACCAAGCTCGACGGCTCGGCCAAGGGCGGGATCGTGGTCGCCGTCCAGCGCGAGCTCGGTGTCCCGGTGAAGCTGATCGGCCTCGGCGAGGGCCCCGACGACCTGGCGCCGTTCGTGCCCGAGGAGTTCGTCGACGCCCTGCTCGACGGCTGAGCGCGTCCTTGAGCGCGTAGGTCACCTGGTTTCGGCACGCTCCGTCTCGACGCCGTTCCTCCGTCGAGGTTGGTGATCTACCTCGGCATGATCAGATCCGCTGACGCGTCCTTGTCAGGCCTGACACCCGCGGAGCACGAAGTCGACCATGTCGCCGACCTCGTCCAGTCCCGGCTGAGCCTGGTCGAGGGTCGAGTTCAGGACGAGCAGCCCGGAGATCCAGGCGACCGCGAAGTCGACCCGCATGTCGGCACGGAGCTCGCCGCGGGCGATCCCGCGTTCGAACATCGACCGGGCCGCAGCTTCCTGGCTGTGGTGAGCGACCGTGTAGAGCGCTCCGAGACGATCGTCGCGCAGGGACTCGGAGATCGTCATCCGCAGGTAGGCCCGGCCGGTGTCCGAGGAGACGAACTCCAGGGCCTGGGTGAACGCCTGGGTGAGGTCCTCACGGATGCTCCCGGTGTCCGGGACCGGCAGCTCGCTGCTGTAGAGCTGCTCGAGCGCAGCGAAGGCGAGGTCTTCCTTGCCCGCCCAGCGCCGGTAGACGGTGGCCTTGCCCGCCTTGGCTCGGGCGGCGACCTCGTCGACGGTCATGTTGTCGTACCCGCGCTGCAGGATCAGCTCTGCGGCAGCCGCCAGGATCCGCTCGTCGGCGCTGGCGTCACGCGGCCGGCCCTTGCGACGTGGAGCAGGTGGCTCCACCGGGTCGGGGAGGGTTGCGGTCTCGGGCACGCTGAAAAGGTAGGGCCGCGACGGCTCCCCGGGAAGCGAAACGCCGGTATTCGATCGGGTTCCTTAACTCCGGCTCCACCTGGGCGTTCTTCGGAATTCACATCGAATTGCCGCTGTTGAGCACCGGATCGGTCCGCCTGCGGACGAATCACGGTCACGATGCACGGTGGCGTGGTCCCGCCGCCACGAATCGCGGTGAGCGGGAGTTCACCTGTTCGTAACATGGCGGGCCCAGGTGTCACGCGTTCGAAACGGCTCAGCACGGCTGCGTGAAACGTCCTCGGAGGACTGTTCTCCCATAGCGGGGGGCTTGCCTGACGGACATGGCAGTCGGTCAGGCGGGACCCGCGCAACCAAGCAGTCTCACCACTGGAGGTCCGATGGACGGCTATTACGCCTGGATGCTCGTTGCCACAGCACTCGTGCTGCTGATGACGACACCCGCACTTGCACTCTTCTACGGCGGCATGAGCCGCTCGAAGTCCGTACTGAACATGATGATGATGTCCTACATCTCGATGGCCATCGTCGGCATCGTCTACGTCCTGTGGGGCTGGTCGATGTCGTTCGCCGACGGCTTCAGCGGCGACGGTCAGATCCTGCCCGACAAGCCGTTCGACCTGTTCGGCCTGGACGGCGTCACCAGCGAGAACTACATCTACGTGCTGTTCCAGCTGACCTTCGCGGTCATCACGGCGGCGCTGATCAGCGGCGCGATCGCCGACCGGGTGAAGCTGTCGTCCTGGATCGTGTTCCTGCCGCTGTGGGTGACGCTGTCGTACTTCCCGCTCGCGCACATGGTCTTCGGTGGCGGTCTGATCGGCGGCAAGATCGGTGCACAGGACTACGCCGGTGGAACCGCGGTCCACATCAACGCCGGTGTCGCCGGTCTGGTGCTGGCGCTGATCATCGGCAAGCGTGTCGGCTTCGGACGTGAGCCGATGAAGCCGCACAACCTGACCCTGACCATGCTCGGCGCCGGTCTGCTCTGGTTCGGTTGGTACGGCTTCAACGTCGGCTCGATCGTCTTCTCGGCCGACTCGCTGGCCGACCCGGACCTGCTCCAGGCCCAGTTCTTCTCCGAGACCGGTCGCACCTTCATGAACACCACGGTCGCCACCATGGCGGCGATCCTGGCCTGGCTGCTGATCGAGCGGCTCCTGCACGGCAAGGCCACCACCCTCGGTGCCGCGTCCGGCATCGTGGCCGGTCTGGTCGCGATCACCCCCGCCTGCGGTGCGGTCGACATCACCGGTGCCATCGCGATCGGTGCGATCGCCGGTGCGGTCTGCGCCTGGGCGGTGGGCCTGAAGTACAAGATCGGTCTCGACGACTCCCTCGACGTCGTCGGCGTCCACCTGGTCGGCGGCATCGTCGGCACCCTGCTGATCGGGCTGTTCTCCGTCAGCGAAGGTGCCGCTGGGGTCGACGGGCTCTTCCACGGTGGTGGCTGGGGCTCCCTGGGTGACCAGGCGGCCGGTGCGGGCATCGCGATCCTGTGGTCCGGTGTCGCCACGGCGGTCATCGGCTTCGCGATCAAGTACACGATCGGCTGGCGGATCACCGCTGAGGAGGAGGTCGACGGCATCGACTTCGCCGAGCACGGCGAGACGGCGTACGACCTGGCCACCTCCGGCAGCTTCGGTGGCGGCGGTTCGATCCTCGGCAGCAAGGAAGGGACTCTCTGATGAAGCTCGTGACCGCGGTGATCAAGCCGCACAAGTGGGAAGAGGTCCGGGAGGCCCTGGAGACCTTCGGCGTCACCGGGATGACCGTCAGCGAGGTCAGCGGCTACGGCCGGCAGAAGGGCCACACCGAGGTCTACCGGGGTGCGGAGTACGACATCGCCCTGGTGCCGAAGATCCGGATCGAGATCGTCGTCGACAACGGTGACGTCGAGGACGTCGTCGGGATCGTCGTGAAGGCCGCGCAGACCGGCCGGATCGGTGACGGCAAGGTCTGGGTCTCCTCGATCGACAGCGTGATCCGGGTGCGTACCGGCGACCGCGACGAGGCCGCGATCTAAGGACTCAACGGGCCGGTGGGGGTGTCTCAACTCTGAGACGCCTCCACCGGCTCGAGCAATTTCCTGTCATTGTGCGGCCCATGAGCTCACCACTCCTCACGTCTCTGGCTGCCACGGACATCGATACGGGCAACACCGCCTGGCTCCTGGCAGCGGCCGCCCTGGTCATGCTGATGGCGCCCGGCCTGGCTCTCTTCTACGGCGGGATGGTCCGTTCGAAGAGCGTCCTGAACATGATCATGATGGTCTTCGGAGCGCTGGCGGTGGTCAGTGTGGTCTGGGTCCTGGTCGGGTACTCGATCGCGTTCGGCGACGACGTCGTCGGTGGGCTGTTCGGTGACCCGTTCCAGTACCTGGCCTTCGGCGACATGGTCGACGGGGTCACCGCATCGGGCATCCCGCTGCCGTTGTTCGCGATCTTCCAGGGACTCTTCGCCGTGATCACCTGCGGGCTGGTGGCCGGAGCGATCGCCGACCGGACCCGCTTCGGCGCCTGGTTGGTCTTCGCCGCGCTGTGGACGGTCCTGGTCTACTCCCCGGTCGCGCACTGGATCTTCGACTTCGACGCCGAGGGTCACACCGGCGGCTGGATGGCCAACCAGCTCGGTGCGTTCGACTTCGCCGGCGGGACCGCGGTCGAGATCACCTCGGGTGCGTCGGGTCTTGCCGTCGCCCTGGTGCTCGGGAAGCGGATCGGGTTCGGCCGCGACCCGATGAAGCCGCACAACCTGACCCTGGTCATGCTCGGTGCCGGCCTGCTCTGGTTCGGCTGGTTCGGGTTCAACGCCGGCTCGCAGCTCGCGGCAGACGGCCGCGCCGCGATCGTGTTCGTCAACACCCTCGTCGCCGGCTGCACCGGCTGCCTGGCCTGGCTCCTGGTCGAGCGGGTCCGCGACGGGCACGCGACGTCGTTCGGTGCCGCCTCCGGTGTCGTGGCGGGGCTGGTCGCGATCACCCCGGCCTGCGGTTTCGTCACCCCGCTCGGAGCGATGGCGGTCGGGCTGGCCGCCGGGACGCTGTGCGCGGTGGCGATCGGGTGGAAGTACCGGTTCGGGTACGACGACTCCCTCGACGTGGTCGGTGTCCACCTGGTCGGCGGGCTGGTCGGCACGTTGCTGATCGGTCTGCTGGCGAGCACCTCGATCTACGCCGACGGTGCCGACGGTCTCCTCTACGGCGGCGGCCTGGACCAGCTCGGGAAGCAGGCGGTGGCCTGCGTCGCGACCTTCACCTACGCGTTCGTGGTGTCGGGGTTGCTCGCCCTGGCCCTCGAGCGGACGATGGGTTTCCGGGTGGAGGAGGATCATGAAGTCACCGGGGTCGACCTGGTGATCCACGCAGAATCTGCCTACGACCTGCACGCGGCTACCGGAGGGGCGCGTCCGCACCTCGGCGGTAGCGGTGGCAGTCTTCTCGACAGGCACGACCAGTAGGTCCTCGAAGGAGTCCTTGATGAAGCTAGTGACCGCGGTGATCAAGCCGCACAAGTGGGAAGACGTCCGGGCAGCGCTCGAGACGGTCGGCGTGACCGGCATGACGGTCAGCGAGGTCAGCGGGTACGGCCGGCAGAAGGGCCACACCGAGGTCTACCGCGGCGCGGAGTACGACATCGCCCTGGTGCCCAAGGTCCGTCTGGAGATCGTGGTCGACGACGGTGACGTCGACGCGATCACCGACGCCATCGTGAAGGCCAGCCACACCGGTCAGATCGGTGACGGCAAGGTCTGGGTGGCGCCCATCGACAGTGTCGTCCGGGTGCGTACCGGCGACCGCGACGAGGCAGCCATCTGACCGCCGCGGAACGGGCGGAACGCGCCCGCGCCGCGGACCTGCTCTGCCAGGACGCGTTCGCCTCGGTGGGCTGTCCGGAGACCGGGGTGGCCCTGGTGGCGGTCGGTGGCTACGGGCGCGAGGAGCTCGCGCCGTACAGCGACCTGGACGTGCTGCTGGTCCACGACGCCGACGTCCAGACGGGGGACTGGGCCGGCCAGATCTGGTACCCGCTGTGGGACTCCGGGCAGAAGATCGACCACGCGGTCAGGTCGTTGCCCGAGGTCCTCGAGCAGGCGGACGCGGACCTCAAGGTGGCCCTCGGGCTGCTCGACATCCGGCACCTGGCCGGCGACCCGAACCTGACCCTGCGGTTGCGCACCGCGATCCTCGCGGAGTGGCGGCGCAGCGCGAAGCAGCGGTTGCCCGAGCTGCGTGAGCTGGTCCGCGACCGCGGCCGGCTGCTCGGCGAGATCGCGCACGTGTCGGTGCCGGACATCAAGGAGGCCACCGGCGGCTTGCGGGACGCCACCGTCCTCAAGGCCTTGTCGGCGACCTGGCTGGTCGACGTTCCGCACGGTGAGCTCGAGGCGGGCCGCCAGGCCCTGCTCGACGTGCGCGACGTGGTCCACCAGGTCGCCGGACGCGGCAGCGACCGGATCGTGCCGGAGTTCTGGGCCGACATGGCGCCCCTGCTCGAGCTCTCCGACGCCGCGGCCGTCCAGCTGCACGTGCGCAGCCTCGGACGACGGCTCACGCACCTGTCCCGGCTGACCTGGCGCCGGGCCGACGCGGTCCTGCGCCGCCCGGCCCGGTCGGCAGCCAGTCGCAAGCCCCAGCTCACCTCGCTGGGGGACGGTCTCGCGGTCGCCTACGAGGAGATCGTGCTGGATCGCGACGCCCGCCCGGGAAGCGACCCGTTCCTGCTGCTGCGCGCGGCAGCCGAGGCGGCCGAGCGGGACCTGGTGCTGGAACCCTCGACGACGGCCCGTCTGATCGCCGAGGCGCCACCGATCCCGGTGCCCTGGCCGGCCGAGGCCCGTGACCTGCTGGTGCGGCTGCTGGCCGCGGGTCGCGGGATGCTCGGCGTCTGGGAGACCCTGGACGAGACCGGAGCGCTGCAGCTGCTCCTGCCCGAGTGGGAGCGGGTCCGGTTGCTGCCGCACGCCTCGGTGGTGCACCGGTTCACCGTCGACCGGCACCTGGTGGAGACCTGCATCGAGGCCTCCGCCCTGATCCGACGGGTGTCCCGACCGGACGTCCTGATGATCGCCGCCCTGCTGCACGACATCGGCAAGGGCCAGCTGACCGAGCACTGCGTCGCCGGTGAGCCGATCGCCCGGGAGATCGCCCACAGGCTGGGCTTCGACGCCCGCGAGACCGAGCTGGTCGCGGCTCTCGTCCGGTGGCACCTGCTGCTCCCGGAGACCGCGACCACCCGGGACCCGGAGGACCCGCTGACCGTCGGGCTGGTCACCGAGCGGATCAAGGACCGCGAAGAGCTGGAGCTGCTGGCCGCACTCACCGAGGCCGACGCGAAGGCCACCTCGGAGAAGGCCTGGACGTCCTGGCGTGCCTCGTTGATCCGCTCGTTGGTACGCCGGGCCTCGGTCGAGCTCTCCGAGCACCTCACCTTCGAGGAGACGCCGCGGCACAGCGTCGTGCCGGAGTCGGTCCGGGCGAACCCCGGATCTGTCGCCGTCACCGTCTCCGAGCACGACGACGGGTCCACGATCACGGTGATGTCCACCGACCGGGTCGGGCTGCTCGCCGACGCGGCCGCGCTGCTCGCGCTCCAGCGGATCTCGATCCGGGCTGCCCGGATCTGGACCGAGGACGGTGTCGGGTGCTCGGAGTGGCAGGTGGCCCGCACCGGGCTGGACCCGCACCTGCTGCGCGAGCGGCTCGAGGCGATCGTGGAGGGCCGGCTGAACGTCAGCGACCGGTTGCGGGTCGTCGATGCCGACGCGCTGGCGCCGATCGTGGTCGTCCACGCCGAGGACTCCGAGCGCGCGACGGTGATCGAGGTCCGTGCGGCCGACCGCCCCGGCACCGTTCACCTGGTCTGCGCCGCGCTCGCCGAGCTGGGCCTGACCGTGCGCTCCGCGCACGTGGACACCTTGGGCCCGCAGGCAGTCGACGTCTTCTACGTCCAGGAGCCCCGGGCGACGGCGCTGAGCCCCGAACGCGCCGAGGGTGCCGCCGAGGCGATCCGGGCTGCGCTGACCCCCTCGGTCTGACCGGAACCGTGACTCGACGGAGCGGGGAGAGGCGTACCGACTAGGCTGACCTACGCGCAGTGCTGCCGTCGACTTCGAGGATCGTCTTGTTCAACACCCTTTCTGATCGTCTGTCCGAGAGCTTCAAGAGCCTCCGTGGCAAGGGCAAGCTCTCCGAGGCCGACATCGACGCCACCGCCCGGGAGATCAGGCTGGCCCTGCTCGAGGCCGATGTCGCGCTGCCCGTGGTCAAGGACTTCGTCGCTGCCGTCAAGGAGCGCGCCCGCGGAGCCGAGGTCAGCGGGGCGCTGAACCCCGCCCAGCAGGTCATCAAGATCGTCAACGAGGAGCTCGTCGGCATCCTCGGCGGTGAGACCCGGCGGCTGCGGTTCGCGAAGAACCCGCCGACCGTCATCATGCTCGCCGGCCTCCAGGGTGCCGGCAAGACCACCCTGGCCGCGAAGCTCGCGCTCTGGCTCAAGGGTCAGAACATGTCCCCGATGCTGGTGGCCTGCGACCTGCAGCGGCCGAACGCCGTCCAGCAGCTCCAGGTCAACGGCGAGCGCGCCGGCGTCACGGTCTTCGCGCCCGAAGCCGGCAACGCCGGCGGAGTCGATCACGGCGGTGACCCGATCGCGGTCGCCCGGGCCGGTGTGGAGGAGGCCCGTCGGACCCTGCACGACGTGGTCATCATCGACACCGCGGGTCGTCTGGGCATCGACGAGGAGCTGATGCGCCAGGCTGCCGGCATCCGCGACGCGGTCAACCCCGACGAGGTCCTGTTCGTCGTCGACGCGATGATCGGCCAGGACGCGGTCAACACCGCGCAGGCCTTCCTCGACGGTGTCGGGTACGACGGCGTTGTGCTGACCAAGCTCGACGGCGACGCCCGCGGTGGAGCCGCCCTGTCGATCGCGAAGATGACCGGTCGCCCGGTGATGTTCGCCTCCAACGGCGAGAAGCTCACCGACTTCGACCTCTTCCACCCGGACCGGATGGCCTCGCGGATCCTGGACATGGGTGACCTGCTCACCCTGATCGAGCAGGCCGAGAAGACCTTCGACGCTGACCAGGCTGCGCAGGCGGCGGCCAAGCTGCAGAGCGGCGACTTCACCCTCGACGACTTCCTGGACCAGATGATGCAGGTCCGCAAGATGGGCTCGCTGACCAAGATGCTCGGGATGCTGCCGGGGATGGGCCAGTTCCGCGAGCAGCTGGAGAACTTCGACGAGCGCGAGATCGACCGGATCCAGGCGATCATCCAGTCGATGACCCCGCTCGAGCGGGCCAACCCCAAGATGATCGACGGCTCCCGCCGCTCCCGGATCGCCAAGGGTGCCGGTCGCACCGTGGCCGACGTCAACCAGCTCGTCGACCGCTTCTTCGAGGCGCGCAAGATGATGGAGCAGATGGCTCGCGGCGGTGGCATGCCCGGGATGCCGGGCTCCCCGGGGATGGCGCTGGGTAAGCGCGCCAAGGCCCGCCAGGCACCGCAGTCGAAGAAGGGCAAGGGCAAGCGGGTCTCGGGGAACCCGGCGAAGCGGGCCCAGGCCGAGGCCGAGACCCCGGCTGCTCCGGCGGCCAACCCGTTCGGGTTGCCCACCGGACCGGAGTCGCCCTTCGACCCGAGCGACCTCCCGGACCTGTCCAAGTACCTGAAGTAGGCCTGCCCGTGCCCGCCCTGAGGTTCCGCGGTCCGGTGCTCCCCGACGGTGAGCCCGCCGACCTGTACGTCGTTGACGGTCACGTCACCTACGAGGCCCAGGCCGGAGCCCAGACCCTCGCCGAGGGCTGGATCGTGCCGGGCCTGGTCGACGCGCACTGCCACATCGGCCTCGACGACCACGGCGCCACCGACCTCGAGACGGCGGAGGCCCAGGCGATCGCGGACCGCGACGGTGGGGCGCTGCTGATCCGTGACTGCGGATCGGCGCAGGACACCCGGTGGGTCCAGGAGCGGCCGGACCTGCCCCGGCTGATCCGGGCCGGCCGGCACATCGCCCGAAGTCGTCGCTACATCCGCAACTACGCGACCGAGGTCGAGCCCGACGGTCTGGTCGCCGCCGTCGCGCTGGAGGCCGGTCGCGGAGACGGCTGGGTCAAGCTCGTCGGTGACTGGATCTCGCGGGAGGACGGTGACCTGACGCCGTCGTTCCCGGCCGACGCCTTCACCGCGGCGGTCGAGGCTGCCCACGCGCACGGTGCCAAGGTCACTGCGCACTGCTTCGGGTACGACGTGCTGCCGGCGCTGATCGCCGCGGGGATCGACTGCATCGAGCACGGGACCGGGCTGACCGAGGACCTGATCGCGACGATGGCGGCGAACCGGACCGCGCTGGTGCCAACCGTGATGCAGGTCGACAAGTTCCCCGAGCACGCGGCGGGCGGGCAGGAGAAGTTTCCGGCGTACGCCGCGACGATGACGGACCTCTACGCCCGTCGCCGGGCCACCGTGATGGCGGCGTACGAGGCCGGTGTCGACCTGTACGCCGGCTCCGACGGCGGCGGCGTCAGCAAGCACGGGAACCTGGTCGGGGAGATCCTGGCCATGGCCGCGCTCGGAATGCCGCCCGAGTACGCCCTCGGCGCGGCCAGCTGGCGCGCCCGGGGTTGGTTGGGCTGGAACTCGACGCTCGCGGAAGGCGCGCCCGCCGACTTCGTGGTCTACCCCCGCGATCCGCTCCGTGACCTCTCCGTTCTCCGCGAGCCCACCTGCATCGTCCTGCGCGGAACCCCGGTCGGTCCCGGCAGGTAGGCAGCGGTCCGACCCGATTTCTACCCACCGATGATCTCTGGCAGAATGACCCGCTGAGTCTCAGGCAGGTCGGCCCCTCTCAGCCGGAATGTCCGAGCCCCCTCGAGTTACCGCTCCTGGTCCCCACCTGGAACCGGTGCTCACCCATTCCAGAACTCGCAAGGAGACACCACAAACGTGGCCGTCAAGATTCGTTTGAAGCGCATGGGCAAGATCCGTCAGCCGTACTACCGGGTGGTCGTCGTCGACTCCCGGAAGAAGCGGGACGGTCGTGTCATCGAGGAGATCGGCAAGTACCACCCCAAGGAGGAGCCCTCGTTCATCGAGATCACCTCCGACCGGGCGCAGTACTGGCTGGGCGTCGGCGCGCAGCCGAGCGAGGCCGTCGAGGCCATCCTCAAGATCACCGGTGACTGGCAGACGTTCAAGGGCCTCCCGGGTGCCGAGGGCACCCTGCGGGTCGCCGAGCCGAAGCGCGACAAGACCGAGATCTTCAACGAGGCCCTCAAGGACGCGGCGAACGAGCCGAAGCGTGAGGCCGTGACGAAGAAGAAGGCTGCCGAGAAGAAGGTCGAGGAGCCCGCAGCAGAGGCTCCCGCCGAGGCGCCTGCTGACGAGGCTCCGGCTGCCGACGCCGCTGCCGACGAGGCTCCGGTCGCTGACGCTGCTGCTGAGGCTCCGGCCGCTGACGCTGACGCTGCTGCTGAGGCTCCGGCCGAGACCGAGGCCTGAGCGCATGCTCGCCGAAGCGCTCGAGCACCTGGTCCGTGGCGTCGTCGACAACCCCGACGACGTCTCGGTCAAGGACAAGCAGCTGCGTCGTGGTTCGATCCTCGAGGTCCGAGTGCACCCGTCCGACCTGGGCAAGGTGATCGGCCGCAACGGTCGGACCGCCACCGCCTTCCGGACCGTCGTCTCGGCCCTCGCGGGCCGCGGCGGTGCGCGGGTGGACTTCGTCGACGTAGACCGTCGTCGCTGACGGCAGCGCAGCGGCAGGCCGTTCGGTGACGTCTGAGACGATCGTCGTCGGTCGGATCGGCCGGCCGCACGGCATCAAGGGCGAGGTCTCGGTAGAGCCTCGTACCGATGAGCCCGACCGTCGGTTCGCCGACGGAGCAGTACTGAAGTCTGAGAACAAGCGGCCCGGTGCTCCGGGTCCTGCGCACCTGACGGTGCTCGGGACCCGGTGGCACTCGGGCCGCTTGCTCGTCCGCTTCCAGGAGATCCCTGACCGCAACGCGGCCGAGGTCGCCCGCGGCACCGTCCTGTCGATCGTCCTCGACCCCGACGAGCGCCCCGAGGACCCCGAGGAGTTCTACGACCACCAGCTGGTCGGACTCGCGGTCCTCACCACCGACGGCCGTGCCGTCGGGACCCTCAAGGAGATCGTCCACGGCTCCGCTCAGGACCTGCTCGTGGTCGGGACCGACGGTGCCGACGTCCTGGTGCCGTTCGTCAGCGAGCTCGTTCCGGTGGTGGACGTACCCGGGGGCCGGATCCTCGTCGAGGACCTCCCCGGCCTGCTGACCGATCTGGCTGATTAGTCGCTCCGGGGTTGGTGCCCCACCTCACATCGGCGTGCCTGCGGTGTGAGGGTTTACCGGCACGCAACCGGACAGGCGCCTCTGTAACCGCCGCGAAACACGAGTCGGGGTTTCGCGAAATCAGCCTTCAGCAAGATCTCAGGCAACAGAGGTCGCCAACGGTGGTGACCGCTCTGGGTCGCCTTGTGGCCCTCACCTCCTGAGGAGATTCTTCGATGGACCTTTCATCTGCATGGCTGCTGCTCTCGGCAGCCCTGGTGCTATTCATGACGCCAGGCCTGGCGTTCTTCTACGGGGGCCTGGTCAAGTCGAAGAGCGTCATCTCGATGATGATGCTGAGCTTCGGCTCCATCGGGCTCGTCGGCGTGCTCTGGATCCTGTTCGGGTTCAATGCGTCCTTCGTCGACGGCACCAGTGCCACCGACTGGATCCCCGGCGTCCTCGGTGACGCCTTCTCCGACTTCGGCATGCAGAACGCAGCCGAGGCGGCCTTCGGCGGTGGGGGTGAACTCACCCTCGCGGGCGTGGTCTTCGGCGCAACGTTCGCCATCATCACCGTGGCGCTGATCTCTGGTGCCATCGCCGACCGTGCCCGGTTCTGGCCCTGGATGATCTTCGCGGGTCTGTTCGCCACGCTGGTCTACTTCCCGGTCGCTGCCTGGGTCTTCGCGTTCACGGTGGACGACAAGGGCGTGCCGACCTTCACGGGTTGGGTCGGACAGCTCGGTGCTGACATGGGCCTCGACGCCAGCACGATCGACTTCGCCGGCGGAACCGCCGTGCACATCAACGCTGGTGCTGCTGCGCTGGCGCTGGCGCTGGTCCTCGGCAAGCGCAAGGTCGGTTTCTCCAAGGAGGAAGCGCAGCCGCACAACGTTCCGCTGGTCCTCATCGGCACGGCGATCCTGTGGTTCGGCTGGTTCGGTTTCAACGGTGGCGCGACCATGGCGACCGGCGTTGCCGGAACCAACGGCTCGGTGGGCCTGATCTACCTCAACACGCTCGTCGCACCGGCCGCCGCGCTGGTGGGCTGGATCGTCGTCGAGCACTTCAAGGAGGGCAAGGCCACGGCTGTCGGTGCTGCCTCCGGGATCGTGGCTGGTCTGGTCGCGATCACGCCGGCCTGTGCCAACATCTCGCCGCTCTGGGCGATCCTGCTCGGCCTCATCGCTGGTGCGGTCTGCTGCTTCGCGATCGACCTGAAGTACAAGATCGGCGTCGACGACACCCTGGACGTCGTGGGTATCCACCTCGTCGCCGGCTTCATCGGGACGCTGTCGTTGGGCTTCTTCGCCTACAACACGGGTCTCTTCGACGGTGGCAACATCGATCAGCTGGTCGTCCAGGCGATCCCGGCGTTCGCCATCGCGGCGTACTCCTTCACGGTGGCGTTCATCCTCGGCAAGGTCATCGATCTGACGATCGGTTTCCGCGCCAAGGAGGAGGACGAGATCGCGGGTATCGACCTCGCGCTCCACGGTCCGGCGGGCTACGCCCTGGACTGATCCGCCTGCGTCATCAGCTGAGCCCGTCCCGGTCCGCCGGGGCGGGCTCAGCTGCGTCCCGGCGGACCAGCTACGCGGAGTTGGTCGAGCGGCGCTCGACCTGGCCGGGGTTCTGCAGGCCGTTCTCGTGGATCCGTACGTCGAGGTCGCGGATCTCGTCGAGGACGTCCCGGGCGATCCAGACCGGTGTGCGCCGGGTCCGCGACAACCGGCTGAGCACGGCGGCCCCCTCCAGCCGGTCGATGCTCTCCCGCGCGGTGGTCTCGTCGATCCCCAGGAGGTCGACGACCGCGGGCACGGTCACGAACGGGTGCTCGGTGACCGCGTCCAGGAGCCGGTAGAGCGGTGTCCCCGGGGCCGTGGCGACCGGGGAGTCCTGCCACCGTGCGCGGATCGCCTGGAGGTTCTCGGCCGCCCGCCACGACTCCGCGGTCGCCAGGTGCGTCGCCGAGGACAACATCGCGATCAGTGTTGACGCGGTGCCGTTGCGGTAGTCCTCGAGGGCGTCGAAGTAGCGCTGCCGGTGACCCACCAGGGCGGACGCGATCGGGGCGGTCAGGTGTCGGGTGGTCCGGCGGTGGCGCAGCACCGAGTGGATCAGGGCCCGGCCGATCCTGCCGTTGCCGTCGACGAACGGATGGATCGACTCGAACTGGGCGTGCACGATCGCGGCCTGGACGACGGCCGGAAGGTCGGTGCGGTTGGCGAACGCGAACAAGTCCTCGAGGTACTCGGCCACGGTTCCCGGCGGGGGCGGTACGTACAGCGCGCCGATCGGGGCGTAGTCGCTCCCGCTGATCCAGTTCTGCACGGTCCGGAACTTCCCGGCGCGCTCCTGCTCGTCGGGGTTGCGTCGGAAGAGCTCCTGGTGAGCGGTGAGCAGGGCCTCGGGACGGATCCTGCGGTGCGTGTCGGTGTCGGTGATCATCCGCCCGATCGCTGCGGTCGCCGACGCCACCGCGACCCCGGTCGCGTTGGCCCGGACGCCGATCACCGCCCGGCCGTAGTCGGTCAGGTCGGCCTCGAGGTTCTCGATCTTCGAGGAGGCGACGGCCTCGGTGCGCAGCAGCATGTGGTTGAGCGCAGCCAGGGTCCGGCCGTGGACGAGGTCGAGGTTGCTGAGGTCACCAGCGCTGGCGTTGGCCATGGCAGCCAGCGGCCGGTCGGCGGTGAAGGTGAGGTCGCGGATCTTCGGCGGCAGCGAGACCGTGACCTCACGCAGCCGGCGAGCTTCGCGCGGACCCTGGGCCACCCGCTGCTGCCAGCTGCGGACCTCGTGTCCGTGCGGCGGCCAGTCCGTCGTCCGCTCGGTGTCGCTCACCGGACCATCGTCGCAGGAACGCCCTAGGGTGTGGGCAGCATCGATCGATCCCGAGGAGGGCAGCCGTGCGTATCGACGTGGTCTCGATCTTTCCTGGTTACCTGGCGCCGCTCGAGCTCTCGTTGCCCGGCAAGGCCCGGGACAAGGGACTGCTGGACATCGAGGTCCACGACCTGCGCAGCTGGACGACGGACAAGCACCACACCGTCGACGACACCCCGTACGGCGGTGGTGCCGGGATGGTGATGAAGCCGGAGCCCTGGGGAGCGGCGCTGGACGCCGTCGCTCCGGACGGTGCCGTCCTGGTGGTGCCGACACCCTCCGGGGTCCCGTTCAGCCAGTCTCTGGCCGAGGAGCTCTCGCGCAAGCCGCACCTGGTCTTCGCCTGCGGTCGCTACGAAGGCATCGACCAACGCGTCCTCGACGATGCGGCGCAGCGGTTCGAGGTGCGGGAGATCTCGTTGGGCGACTACGTCCTCAACGGCGGGGAAGTGGCTGCCCTGGCGATCATCGAGGCCGTGGTCCGGTTGATCCCCGGTTTCATGGGCAACGCCGAGTCCCTGGTCGAGGAGTCCCACGCCGACGGGCTGCTCGAGTACCCGGTCTACACCAAGCCGTCGTCCTGGCGCGGGCACGACGTCCCCGACGTGCTGCTGTCGGGGGACCACGGCCGGATCGCGGCCTGGCGCCGGACCCGCTCCGAGGAGCGCACCGCCGAGCGTCGTCCCGACCTCCGGCACCCCTCGCGCGTCCAGGGTGGGCGGGAGGTCCGGCTGGCCGTCCCCTCGGACGCGGGGGAGGTCCTCACCCTCCAACGGGCGTGCTGGGTCCAGGAGCAGCAGGCGAACCCGGACGCGACCATCGCGGCGCTCAGCGAGTCCTTCGAGGACGTCGCCGGGTGGCTGGCCACCGACACCGTCCTGGTCGTCCGCGCGGCCGGGCGGCTGGTCGGCGCAGTGCGGGCCACGATGCACGGGACCACCTGGGACATCGGCCGGCTGATGGTCGCGCCGGATCTCCAGGGTCGTGGTGTCGGTCGTGCGCTGCTGGCCGAGATCGAGTCCCTGGCGCCTGCGTCGGCGACGGACTTCGAGCTCTTCACCGGCGCCGGGAGCGAGCGGAACCAACGGATGTACAAGAAGGCCGGCTACCGGCTCGCGGGCGGGGCCGAGCCCGGGGTGGTCAGGCTGACCAAGAAGAGCCGCTCGTTCGCCGGTTGAGGTCCCAGCAGCGCCTCGACGGGTTCTCGGGTCACGGCGTGGACCGCCGCCTCCGCCCCGTTCGCCGGTGCCGGGCACCTGGCCGGGACCGTCGAACCGGCCCCGTCGTGGATTTCTCCCGCGGAGCGATCTCTGGCAGACTTCCTCCTTGGCCCAGTCGGCCACGATCGCCCGCTTGAACTTCGGAGTCGGGGATCTGCGTGAGCACCTGCCACAGGGGGCGCAGCGCACCGGCCAGCTCCACGGAGCACCTGAGCCCGCCCAACCATCATCACTACACTCCGCGGCTGACCTGTGGCGATCGCGAGGAGACATCATGACCAACGTCATCGACGCCCTGTCCGCTGCCTCGCTGCGCAGCGACGTCCCCGCCTTCCGGGCCGGCGACACCATCAAGGTCCACGTCAAGGTCGTGGAGGGCAACCGCTCCCGCGTCCAGGTGTTCCAGGGTGTCGTCCTGCGGGTCCAGGGTTCCGGCATCGGCCGTACCTTCACCGTTCGCAAGGTCTCCTTCGGGGTCGGCGTCGAGCGGACCTTCCCGCTGAACTCCCCGATCTTCGAGCAGATCGAGATCGTCACCCGTGGTGACGTGCGTCGCGCCAAGCTGTACTACCTGCGCAACCTGCGCGGCAAGGCCGCCAAGATCAAGGAGCGCCGCGAGTTCTGAGCGCCAGCACGCTTCTGAATCATCAGGGTGTTGTGACTCGACGTTAGGCTCCGGACGTGACTGAACCATCCCCCGAGACCACCTCGGACGTCAGCGACTCGACGCACGTTCCGGGAACGTCCGGGGGGCGCAAGTCGCGCAAGGCCGAGAAGAAGCCGCTCCCGGTCTGGCAGGAGAGCATCCTGCTGCTCGGGATCGCGCTGGTGCTCGCCATCGGGATCAAGTTCTTCTTCATCCAGGCGTTCTACATCCCGTCGCCGTCGATGGAACCGCTGTTCATCAAGAACGACCGGATCCTGGTCCAGAAGGTCTCGTACTGGTTCGGCGGCTCGCCCCAGCGCGGCGACATCGTGGTCTTCGCCGACCCCGGCGACTGGCTCAACGAGGACGAGGGCAGCACGGCCAAGAACCCGCTCACCAAGACGCTCGAGGCGATCGGCCTCTACCCGTCAGGGGGGCACCTGGTGAAGCGGGTGATCGGCCTCGGCGGGGACAAGATCGACTGCGACCCGGCGGACACCAAGTCCCAGGGCAAGCTGATGGTCAACGGCCGTGCGCTGGAGGAGTCGTCGTACCTGCCCGCCAACGCGGTCCCGTGCGAGGCGGCCTTCCACGTCCAGGTTCCCGCCGGTCACCTCTGGGTGATGGGCGACAACCGTGGTGACTCGGCCGACTCCCGCGCCCACATCGGCGACCCCGGCGGTGGCTACGTCGCCGAGGACCTGGTGGTCGGCAAGGTGTGGGCGTTGATCTGGCCTGCCGGCCGGGCCACCCGGATCCACACCCCGGAGACCTTCAAGGGCATTCCCGAGAGTCCTACTTCCTAGGCGTTGGTGATGACGTCGGAAGGCGGTCTGCCCCGCGGAGCAACGATCCGGCGTGATGCCGGGCTCTACGGCTACGAACGTGCTCTGCGTCGGGCCGGCCTCGAACCGATCGCCGGGGTCGACGAAGCCGGGCGCGGCGCATGCGCCGGACCACTCGTGGCCGCTGCGGCGATCCTGCCCGCCGGCAAGGCCGGTCAGATCCCGGAGCTCGCCGACTCGAAGCTGTTGACGGCCCGGGCACGCGAGCGCTGCTACGCCCAGGTCACCAAGCGCGCCCTGGCCTGGTCGGTCGTCGTCGTCGAGCCGGCTGAGTGCGACCGGCTCGGGATGCACGTGGCCAACATCGAGGCCCTCCGCCGGGCCCTCGCCCGTCTCGAGGTGCGCCCGGCGTACGTGCTCACCGACGGCTTCCCGGTCGACGGTCTGGGAGCTCCCGGTCTGGCCATCTGGAAGGGTGATCGGGTCGCTGCCTGCATCTCGGCGGCCTCGGTGATCGCGAAAGTGACGCGCGACCGGATCATGATGCAGCAGCACGAGCTCTGGCCGGACTACGATTTCGCGACACACAAGGGTTACATCACCGCGGAGCACACCGAGGCGCTCACCGAGCGCGGACCTTGCCCGATCCACCGGATGAGGTTCGTGAACGTACGACGCGCGGCAGGCTTGGTCGACGAGGTGCCCTTGAGCCTCGAGCCGCAGCTCGAGCTCGATCTGATCGACGAGATGGAGACACAGCGATGAGCGCCGAGGATCTCGAGAAGTACGAGACCGAGATGGAGCTGACGCTCTACCGGGAGTACCGCGACGTCGTCGGCATCTTCAAGTACGTCGTCGAGACGGACCGGCGCTTCTACCTGTGCAACTCGGTCGACGTGAAGGCGCGGACCGAGGCCGGCGACGTGTTCTTCGAGGTCTCGATGACCGACGCGTGGGTCTGGGACATGTATCGACCGGCGCGCTTCGCCAAGAACGTGAAGGTGCTGACCTTCAAGGACGTCAACGTCGAAGAGCTGAACAAGTCGGAGTTCGAGCCTCCGAAGGCCTAGGGTCCGCAATCGCGGGGACCAAGGACTCAAAAACTCCATAAAAGGGACATAGGTCCCTTATCGGCACTAGGCTCTCCGTGTGAGAAGGGGGTCTTCCATGTCGACGTGGGGTTCGAGGAAGCGAGACGACCGCGGCGCCGCCGTCGTCGAGACTGCGCTGTGCATCTGCTTCGTGGTGCTGCCGATCGTGTTCGGCGTGATCGCGTACGCCTACATGCTCAGCTTCCGGCAGACGGTGACCCAGGCCTCGGCCGAGGGTGCCCGTGCCGGAGCCGTCGCCCCGGTGGGAACGGCGGACGCAGACCGGACCACGGCAGCGCTCAACGCCACCAGTGGCGCGATGGCGACCGGCCCGGGCGGGCTGACCTGCAACTCCGGGTTCCTGGTCTGCACGGCTCCGGTCGCGACCTGCACCGACGGTTCCGGGAAGAAGTGCATCACCGTGACCGTGACCTACCCGTACCGCGACCACTCACTGCTTCCCACGATCCCGGGGCTCGGGTTCGTGCTGCCCAAGGACATCACCTACGTCTCCGTCGCCGAGGTCAACTGATGGGGCGCCGGCTCCGGGCGCGGATCAGGCACGCCTTCGCGTTCCGGTCCCGTGACGAGAGCGGTGTGGTCGCTGTCTTCGTCGCCGTGATCACCTGCTTCACGTTGATCCCGCTGTCGGCGTTCGCGGTCGACATCGGGATGCAGCGGGTCGCGCGGCGCGACGCGCAGTCGGTCGCCGACGTGGTCGCGCTCGACCTCGCCCGCCAGCTCGACGGGCGCACCTACGCCCAGATCATGGCGGCGACGCCGTCGCTGGCGACCCTGGCCACCCGGAGCTCCGCGCGCAACAAGGCGGGCGGCGACTTCGCGGTTACCCCCGAGCTCGGGACCCTGTCGGCGAACTACGACCCGGCCAACCCGGACGCCTACTTCGTGGCGACGACGACCGGCTCCGTGGTCCCCACGGCAGTCCGCGTCACCGCGACCTCCAGCGTCGGCTTCACCTTCCTGTCGGGCTCGGGCGGTGTCAGCCGCTACGCGGTGGCCAAGGCCCGCCCGATCGCCTGCTACCGCCTCGGTTCGTACGCCGCCACGGTCACCTCGGGGAACTCGGCACTGCTCAACGCCCTGATCAGCGACGGGCTCAACCTCGGTGTGCTGTCGTACGAGGGCCTGGCCAATGCCAACGTCTCCCTGCTCGGCCTCAAGAGCGAGCTCGGGCTGGGGACCGTCGACCAGCTGCTGAACACCAACCTGACCCTGAACCAGCTGTACCTGGCCTCCGCGAGCGCGTTGCAGAAGGGTGGCGGTGACGCGGCCGACGTCGCGCTGCTGAACAACCTCGCGACCGCCAGCTTCGGGTCGCTGCCGTCGGTCAAGCTCGGTGACCTGCTGGCGCTGAGCAGCAGCGCGGACGCCGCCCTCGGCGCAACGGTCAACCTGCTGGACCTGGTCGCCGGGAGTGCCTTCCTGGCCAACGGGACCAACGCCCTCGCGGTGCCGACGCTGACCACCGGGATCCCGGGCGTGAGCGCGACGTCCGCGTCCTTGAAGATCATCGAGAAGGAGCAGGGAGCCTGCGAGGAAGGTGCCGATGCGCAGACCAACCAGGTCTCGCTCGACCTCACCTTCACCCTGGTGCCCAGCAACACCGGCCTCGGTGGGTTGTTCGGCCTGAAGTCCGGTCTGACCACGGTGACGGTGCGGGTGGCTCTCGCTCCGGCCACCGGGCGGCTGACCAAGGCGTACTGCACGGCCCCCCAAGGGGCCGACATCACGGTGACCTCCGGAGTGATGTCGCTGACCGCCCAGGTCACCACCGACCTGACCCTGCTGGGCATCCCGATCGCGCGGCTCGACTCGACGGCGTCGACCCTGTCGCCGTCGACGAGCACGGCACTGCAGTTCCGGGTCCCGCCGTACGTGCTCGGCACGCCGAAGAGCTCGGGGTCGGGGACAGCGGTGCCGCCGATCTCGGTCGCCAACGGTGACGTGTCGCTGCTGGGAGTCATCAACCTGGGCACGCTCGTCGGTGCGATCACCAGTGGGCTGATCACCCCGTTGGTGAACCCGCTGCTCGCCAACGTCAACTCGATCCTGGTCGGTCCGCTCGCGACCCTGCTCGGTCTCAAGCTCGGCGGCGCGGACGTGTTCCTCGACCAGCTGCCTTCCTGCAAGACGGTGGGACTCACCGGCTAGAGCCCGCATCCGGGGACCGGGAGTTGTCCACGGGACCCGTCCTGGGGGCGGGTCTCCACAGCAGCCCAGGTCCCCGGATGCGCCCGGACCGGTACGCCGGTTGGGTTCGTCGCGGAGGTGACCGCGATGACGACGGCACGACAGCGACAGGCCCTCGGGGCGTACGGCGAACGGTTGGCGGCCCGGTACCTGGTCTCCCGGGGGATGAGCATCCTGGACCAGAACTGGCGGTGCCCGGCGGGTGAGATCGACCTGGTCCTGCGGGACGGTGCCGACGTCGTGGTCTGCGAGGTCAAGACCCGGCGAGGTTCGGTCGGGGGACCGCCGCTCGCGGCCGTCGGCCCGCACAAGCTGGCCCGGCTCCGCCGGCTGGCGGTCCTCTGGGTCGAGGACCACGAGCCCGGCCGGCCCTCGATCCGGCTCGATCTCGTCGGGGTGCAGCTGCCCTACCGGGGCCCGAGCCTGGTCGAGCACGCGATCGGGGTGGGCTGATGTACGCCGCGACCCGCACCGTGTCGTTGCTCGGAGCGCGTGGTCACGTGGTCGACGTCCAGGTCGACGTGACCAACGCGGTGATCGACACCGTGGTGGTCGGCCGGCCGGACCCGTCGATCCGGGAGGGCCGGGCCCGGTGCCGTGCCGCGGTGGAGAACAGCGGGCTGCGCTGGCCGGTGTCGCGGCGGGTGACCATCTTGCTGTCACCGGCCGACCTCCCCAAGCGCGGGACCCACTTCGACCTGGCGATGGCGATCGGCGTGGTGGCGGCCGACCCGGAGCAGGGCCTGGCGGGGCTCCTCGACGACGTCGTCCTGATCGGCGAGCTCACCTTGAACGGCCAGCTGCGTTGTGTGCCGGGCGTGCTCCCGATGGTGATGGCGGCGGCCGCGCAGGGAGTCCGGCGGGTCGTCGTGCCGGAGCCACAGGTCCACGAGGCGGCGTTGGTCGACGGCGTCGAGGTCTACGGGGTGCGCTCCCTGAACCAGGCGATCGCGCTGCTGCGCGGGGACGAGATCCCGGAGGCGCCGCCCGTGGAGGCCGCGCCCGCTCAGAGTCTGCTGGGGCGCCGCCAGCACGCCCGTCTCGAGCAGGTCGACCTCGCCGACGTGCTCGGGATGCCGGAGGCGCGCCTCGCGCTGGAGGTTGCGGCGGCCGGCGGCCACCACCTGTTGCTGACCGGTGCGAAGGGTGCCGGCAAGACCACCCTGGCGGAGCGGTTGCCGACGATCCTGCCGGACCTCGACCGGCAGCAGTCGCTCGAGCTGACCGCCATCCACTCGCTGAGCGGTGGTCTGCCGCGCGGCGCCGCGGTCGTGACCCGGCCACCGTTCCGGGCCCCGCACCACACGGCGTCCCGGGCCGGGATCCTCGGTGGCGGGACCGGACGGGTCAGCCCGGGCGAGGTGTCGAAGGCGACCCACGGGGTGCTCTTCCTCGATGAGTTCCCGCTGCTGCCCTCGGACGTGATCGAGGCTCTGCGGCAACCGCTGGAGAGCGGCGAGATCACCATCGCACGCGGCGACGACGAGGCCACCTTTCCTGCGGCGGGGATGCTGGTGCTGGCCTGCAACCCCTGTCCCTGCGGCGAGTACAGCACCCGTGCGCGCGAGAACCGGTGCGTCTGCTCGGAGGTCAAGCGACGTGCCTACCGGCTCAAGATCTCGGGCCCGATCGCTGACCGGATCGACATCACCCGGGTGATCGAACCGCTGAGCGGCCACGAGCGGGGGGACCGGCTCTCGGTGCCCGAGAGCTCGACGACGGTGCTCGCCCGGGTGGTCGCGGCGCGCGAACGCCAGCAGGCCCGCTACGCCGGCTTCGACTGGCAGCTCAACGCGCACGTTCCCGGCCCGGAGCTGACCTCTCGGTGGCCGCTCAGCGAGGAGGCGACCCGGCGCCTGGACGTCGAGGTCTACGGCGGGACCTTGACCCGGCGCGGGGCAACCCGGGTGCACCGGGTCGCCTGGTCGGTCGCCGACCTCCGCGGGTCCGACCGCCCCGGGCTCGACGAGTTCGAGGTGGCGCTCCGGCTGCGTACCGGTGCTGACCTCGACCTGGAGATGCTCCGGCCGAGCCGCGGTGTCGCCGGATGATTCCGGTCGACGACCCGGAACGCCGCGCCCGGCTGGTGCTGAGCTCGATCGGTGAGCCCGGCGACCCGCGACTGCTGTCGCTGGTCGCCGAGATCGGGCCGGTCGCGGTCCTGGAGGCCTTGCGCGAGCAGAGTGCCTACGGTGAGCTCAGGGACTCGCTCGCCGAACGGCTGGCGACGTGCCGTCCGGGTGACGTGCTTGCTGGTGCTGCCCGTCGCGGGATTCGGTTCGTGGTCCCGGGGGACCCGGAGTGGCCGGAGTCGCTGGCCGACCTGGCTTCGGTCCCGCTCCTGCACCAGCGCGGTGGGGTCCCGCTCGGTCTCTGGGTGCGCGGGCCGCTGCGGCTCGACGAGGTGGCCGGCGGGGTGGCCGTCGTCGGTTCCCGGTCCGCCACCGGGTACGGCGGCCGGGTCGCCGGCGACCTCGGTGCAGCGCTGGCCGATTCGGGGCGGGCGGTGATCTCCGGTGCTGCCTTCGGGATCGACCAGTCCGCACACCGAGGTGCGCTGGCGGTCAGGGGCCCCACCGTCGCGGTGCTCGCCTGCGGTGCGGACCGGGCCTACCCGCTCGCCCACGCGCAACTGCTCGCGCTGATCGCCGAGGAGGGTCTGGTCGTGTCCGAGGCTGCACCTGGTTGCGCACCGACCCGGGTCAGGTTCCTGGCCCGGAACCGGCTGATCGCCGCGCTCGCCCGGGGGACCGTCGTCGTGGAGGCGGCGGCACGCAGCGGAGCCCTGAACACCGCCAACTGGGCCGACAGCCTGGGGCGCAGCGTGATGGGCGTACCGGGTCCTGTCACCAGTGCCGCGTCCCAAGGTGTTCACCACCTGATCAGGGCCCGCAACGCCCTGCTGGTCACCGGGCCGGCTGACGTCCTGGAAGCGGTCTCGTCGGCAGGGGAGAACACGGTCGACCAGTTCTCCGGGCCGACCCATCCCCGTGACGCGCTCAGCATCGAGCACCGGCAGGTCCTCGACGCTGTCCCGGTCGGCCGGCCTGCGACGGTCCAGCAGGTCGCCCGCGCTGCCGGGACCTCGATCAGGTCCGCGACCCAGGCGCTCGAGGTCCTCCGCGGTGCCGAGCTGGTGGCTGAGGTCGGCGACCGCTGGCGGCTGACCCCGGCGAGGGAGTGAGACCCCCTCGTCGCGCCTGCGTCCGGTCGCGGTCCCGACTTCGTACGCTGGTCCGATGGAGGCCGGTCAGGAACGTGAGCTGCCTGAGGAGTTCGCGCAGGCCCTCGCGGCCTACGAGCGACACCTCGTCTCCGAGCGCGACCTGACGCCGCACACCGTCCGGGCTTACCTCGGCGACGTGACCGGGATGCTCACCCATGCTGCGGCGATGAGCCTGGTCCGGCTCGACGAGCTCGACATCCGTACGTTGCGCAGCTGGTTGGCCAACCAGCAGACCCTCGGGAAGGCCCGCAGCACGATGTCTCGACGGGCGACGGCGATCCGGGTCTTCACCGCCTGGGCGTTCCGTACCGGGCGTGCCCGCGCCGACGCCGGGGCGCAGCTGGGGACGCCCAAGGCCCGCAAGTCGCTGCCAGCTGCCCTCGACGTCGCTCAGGCGCGTGCCCTGCTCGAGGCGGCCGCAACCCGGGCCGACGACGGCAGCCCGACCGGGTTGCGCGACGTGGCGATCCTGGAGCTGCTCTACGCGACGGGCGCGCGGGTCGGCGAGCTCTGCGGCCTCGACGTCGACGACGTCGACCGTTCACGGCGGGTCGTCCGGGTCTTCGGCAAGGGACGCAAGGAACGGACCGTGCCCTACGGGCTTCCCGCGGACCTGGCCCTGGGTCGGTGGCTCGACCAGGCGCGCCCGGTGCTCTTCGCACCGGGGGCGGGGCCCGCGCTCTTCCTCGGCGCCCGCGGAGGGCGGATCGACCAGCGCGCGGTCCGGTCGATGGTGCACCGACGTCTGGCCGACGTACCTGGAGCGCCGGACCTGGGGCCGCACGGCCTGCGACACACCGCAGCTACTCACCTGCTCGAAGGTGGCGCCGACCTGCGGACCGTCCAGGAGATGCTCGGCCACGCGTCCCTGGCCACGACGCAGATCTACACCCACGTCACCTCCGAGCGTCTTCGCAGCGCCTACCAGCTGGCGCATCCCCGGGCCTGATCACCCAGGACGCGGCAGCAGGCGCACGGGGCCGGCCCCGACCAGGCCGAGCGGATCGCGGTAGGCGTCACCGGACCTGAGCCCCCAGTGCAAGCAGGCACGCGGCGAGCAGTGGCTGCGTCCGGTCTGCAGGGTCCCGATCACGGCACCACCGACCAGCTGCTGACCGACCCGTACCCGGGCTGCCACCGGTTCGTAGGTGGTCCGGAAGCCACCGTGGTCGATCACCACCACGCCGCGCCCCGCCAGGGCCCCGGCGAACGACACCCGGCCCGGCAGTGCCGCCAGCACGTCCTGGCCCGCCCGGGCGAGCAGGTCGACGCCGCGGTGTCCCGCGTTCCAGTCCTGCAACGGGGGATCGAACCGCCGGACCACCTCCGGGATCGGTTCGAGTGGCCAGCGAGCGATCGCGGGCCCGGGAACGGCTGGGAGCCCTCGTGGGGCAGCGACCAGCGTGGCTGCGGTGGTCGTGGCGGCCCGCGGTACCGGGGTCACCGGCGGTGGCGGCAGCAGGATGCCGAGGCTCAGGAGCAGGGCGGAGAGTGTGTTCATGGCGCCAGCGTGCGGGGCTGGGGCCGATCGCCGGGGTGGTGTTGCCGGACCGGTGGAGTGGCGGGGTCCTCGCGGGACTGTGGAGGGTGCCCTCGGCGTTTCGACAACGGCGACGGCACCCGGCTAGAATCCTCCTCAGCAACCCGCATGGGTTGACTTCGCACGCCCGCAGACCGTGCCGACCCCCTCCTGGGAGTCGGAACACCCGCGGGTGAGGGCTTTCAGTCCCGTCCGACCACCGGTCGGTCAGGTCAGGTCCTCACGCTGGCGTCAGGGCAGGCCCAGAACGAACGGCGCCTGCATCGAACTGAAAATCGGATCGTGTGCGGCAGCCTGCTCACGATCCACAACAGGAAGCAGAACAATGGCAGTCGTCACCATGCGCCAGCTCCTCGAGAGCGGCGTCCACTTCGGGCACCAGACCCGTCGCTGGAACCCGAAGATGAAGCGCTTCATCATGACCGAGCGCAACGGCATCTACATCATCGACCTGCAGCAGTCGCTGTCGTACATCGACACCAGCTACGCGTTCATCAAGGACACCGTGGCCAAGGGCGGCACCATCATGTTCGTGGGCACCAAGAAGCAGGCCCAGGAAGCGATCGCCGAGCAGGCGACCCGCGTCGGGATGCCGTACGTCAACCAGCGCTGGCTCGGTGGCATGCTCACCAACTTCCAGACCATGAGCCAGCGGATCACCCGGCTCAAGGAGCTCGACGAGGTCGACTTCGACACCGTCGCCGGCTCGGGTCGTACCAAGAAGGAGCTCCTGCAGATGAAGCGGGAGCACATCAAGCTCGACAAGACCCTCGGTGGTATCCGGGCCATGGGCCGGACCCCGTCCGCCGTCTGGATCGTCGACACCAACAAGGAGCACCTCGCGGTCGACGAGGCGCGCAAGCTGAAGATCCCGATCATCGCGATCCTGGACTCCAACTGCGACCCCGACCTGGTCGACTACCCGATCCCGGGCAACGACGACGCCATCCGTGCGGTCGGTCTGCTGACCCGCGTCATCGCTGACGCCGTCGCCGAGGGCCTGATCGCCCGTTCCGGTGTCAAGACCGAGGGCGACGTCATCGGCGCCGAGGAGCCGCTGGCCGACTGGGAGCGCGACCTGCTCACCACGACCGAGGCTCCCGCTGCCGAGTCGGCTGCTGCCGAGGCGCCCGTCACCGAGGCCGTCGTCGAGGCCGCTGTCGCGGCGACCGGTGGCGACGCTGCTGTCGAGAACACCCCGGCCGTCGAGGCCACCGGCGCCGCTTCCGAAGCGGCCGAATCCGTTGCAGCGATCGACGAGGTCGCGGCTGCTGACGAGACGAAGGAGGCCTGAGGCGTGGCGATTTCTGCTGCTGACGTCAAGAAGCTCCGTGAGATCACCGGCGCGGGGATGATGGACTGCAAGAAGGCGCTCGAGGAGGCCGAGGGCGACTTCGACAAGGCCAGCGAGCTGCTCCGCATCAAGCTCGGCAAGAAGGCCGCCGAGCGCGGCGCCGAGCGCGAGGCCACCGCTGGTCTGGTTGCGAGCTCGGGCGGTGCCCTGGTCGAGCTGAAGAGCGAGACGGACTTCGTCGCCAAGAACGAGGCGTTCATCGCGGCCGCCCAGAAGATCGTCGAGGCTGCCGCGGCAGCCCAGGCGGCCGACACGGAGGCGCTGCTGGCGGTTCCGCTCGACGGCAAGACGGTCGGCGAGGTCGTCCACGAGCTCGCGGTGGCCATCGGCGAGAAGATCGAGCTCGGCAAGGTCGCCTACTTCGGCGGTCAGTCGGTCGTCTACCTGCACAAGCGTGCCGCTGACCTGCCCCCGGCAGTCGGCGTCCTGGTGGAGTACGAAGGCGACAACGCCGACGCTGCTCGTGGCGCTGCGATGCAGGTCGCCGCGATGAAGCCGACCTACCTCTCCCGTGACGAGGTCCCCGCGGACGTCGTCGCCAAGGAGCGCGAGATCGGTGCTGCCATCGCTCGCGAGGAGGGCAAGCCCGAAGGAGCGATCGAGAAGATCGCCGAGGGTCGCCTGAACGGCTTCTTCAAGGACGTCGCGCTGCTCGACCAGTCGTCGGTCACCGACTCCAAGAAGTCGGTCAAGGCCGTCCTGGACGAGGCCGGCGTGACCGTGACCCGGTTCGCCCGGTTCGAGGTCGGCGCCTGACCCAGTGCCGGGTGCCGGCGTACCGGCCCTGAAACTGAACTGAACTACGAAGTACGAGGAGGCCGGTCCGATGAAAATCACTACGATCATCGGACCGGCCTTCTTCGCTACCCACAGCCGGTCTGCAAGGGAGAGCCAATGACGTACAAGCGGGTCCTACTCAAGCTGTCCGGCGAGGTCTTCGGCGGCGGCCGGGTCGGCGTCGACCCCGACGTGGTCGCGGGCATCGCCCGGGAGATCGCGTCCGTGCAGCGGGCCGGCTTCGAGGTGGCCGTGGTCACCGGAGGCGGAAACTTCTTCCGGGGCGCCGAGCTCCAGCAGCGCGGCATGGACCGTGCGCGTGCTGACTACATGGGCATGCTCGGCATCGTGATGAACTGCCTGGCGCTCCAGGACTTCCTGGAGAAGGAAGGCATCGAGACCCGGGTCCAGACCGCCATCACCATGGGTCAGGTCGCCGAGCCGTACATCCCGCGGCGGGCGATCAGGCACCTGGAGAAGGGCCGCGTGGTCATCTTCGGCGCTGGCGCCGGGATGCCCTACTTCTCGACCGACACGGTTGCGGCCCAGCGTGCGCTGGAGACCAAGTGCGAGGTCGTCCTGATGGGCAAGAACGGGGTTGACGGCGTCTACAGCGCGGACCCGCGCAAGGACCCGACCGCCACCAAGTACGACGAGGTCTCGTTCCAGGAGGTGCTCCAGAAGGGCCTGAAGGTGGCCGATGCCACCGCCTTCGCCCTGTGCATGGAGAACGACCTGCCGATGATCGTTTTCGGGATGGAGCCGGAAGGCAACATCCTCAAGGTCGTCCAGGGTGAGAAGATCGGCACGCTCGTCGGTGGGACGACCGGTGCCGCCGACGATTCGACTAAGGAGCAGCAGTGATCACCGAGACCCTCAACCAGGCCGACCAGAAGATGAGCAAGTCGGTCGAGTCGACGCGCGAGGAGTTCGCCGCGATCCGCGCCGGCCGTGCCAACCCGAGCATGTTCTCCAAGCTCGTGGCCGAGTACTACGGCACCCTGACCCCGCTCCAGCAGCTGGCCTCGTTCGCGTCCCAGGACGCGCGCACCATCATCGTGACGCCGTTCGACATGGGTGCTCTGGACAACATCGAGCGGTCCATCCGTGACTCCGACCTGGGGGTGAACCCCTCCAACGACGGAAAGTCGATCCGGTGCTCGTTCCCGGAGCTCACCGAGGACCGGCGCAAGGAGTACATCAAGATCGCCAAGACCAAGGCCGAGGACGGCAAGGTGAGCGTCCGCAACGTCCGGCGCAACGCCAAGCAGGACCTCGAGAAGCTCGAGAAGGACGGCGAGGTCGGCAAGGACGACGTCACCGGTGCCGAGAAGAAGCTCGACGGACTGACCAAGAAGCACACCGACGAGATCGACGAGATGCTGAAGAAGAAGGAAGCCGAGCTGCTCGAAGTCTGAGCACCCGGCCCTCACCATGACGACCTCAGACGCGACCACGCCGGAGCAGCCGGCGCCCGCCCAGGACCACGGGCGCGCCGGTCGGGACCTGCCGGCAGCTGTCGCCTCGGCTGTGGTGCTCCTCGCCGTGATCGCCGGCTCGCTGTTCTTCTTCAAGACCGCCTTCATCGTGGTCGTCGCGGTGGCCGTTGCGGTGGCGATCTGGGAGCTGCACCGCGGCCTGCTGGCCAACGGCATCGACATCCCGGAGCAGCCGCTGATGGTCGGCGGTGTGGTGATGGTCGGCGTCGCCTACTTCTGGGGTGCTCCGGCACTGGTCACCGCGACCGCGGTGAGCGCCCTGGTGATCATGCTCTGGCTGCTGCGACGGGGCGTGGACGGCTTCGTCCAGAACGCTACGGCGGCGGTCTTCACCCTGATCTACGTCCCCTTCCTCGGGTCCTTCGTCGCCCTGATGCTGGCCGAGGGCGGTGACTGGACGAGCACCGATCACCTCGACGACGGCGTCAAGGGCATCTGCGCCTTCATCCTGATCACGATCGCGTCGGACATCGGTGGCTACGTCGCCGGCGTGCTGTTCGGGAAGCACCCGATGGCTCCGGTGATCTCGCCCAAGAAGTCCTGGGAAGGCTTCGCCGGCTCGGCAGTCTTCTGCATCGGCGCCGGCATCGGTCTGATGCAGTGGCTGGACGGTGACCTCTGGGTCGGCATCGCCCTGGGTGCGATCGCGGTGGTGATGGCCACCCTCGGCGACCTGGTCGAGTCGGTGATGAAGCGCGACCTCGGGATCAAGGACATGTCCCAGATCATCCCGGGGCACGGGGGACTGATGGACCGGCTGGACTCGTTGCTCGCCACGATCGCCCCGATCTGGTTGCTGCTGCACTACTGCGTCTTCAACTGAGGCGGAACCGATCGTGGGGAGCGGGCGTCGGATCCCCATGTCTCTCCTGCGGGTTCGTGCAGTCGGTGTCCTGGTCGGATCGCTCCTGGTCGGCTGCGGCAGCAGTGGCGCTTCACCGGACGACGTGGACGGCCGAGCCGCTGGCCGTCCGATCGAGGCGACGTACGTCGTCACCGGGGTGACCCGGGCCGGCACGCCGTACGCGTTGGTCAAGGGCACCGAGATCCGCCTGGCCTTCACCCGCGACAGCGTGACCATCACGGCGGGTTGCAACACGATGAGCGGCTCCTACGCGTGGGACGGCTCGCGGCTGACCGTGCCCGGCCTGGCCACGACCGAGATGGGCTGCGACCGGGCGCGGATGGACCAGGATGCCTGGATCGCCGGACTCTTCGCCGGCCCGGTCCGGCTGAGCACCGGGAACGACGCCGCGATCATCTCGGGCGATGTCGTTCTGACGCTCACCGACCGGGAAGCAGTATCGCCCGACCGCCCGTTGCAGGGGACCCGCTGGGTGCTGGACACCCTGATCGACGAGGAGACCGCGTCCTCGGTCCCCGCGGGCATCGAGGCGTTCCTGCTGATCACCGGGTCGTCGATCTCGTTGGACGACGGCTGCAACTCCGGGAGCGGAAGCGTCGAGATCGCCGGCGACGTGATCGTGGTCGACCAGACGGCCCGGACCCAGAAGGCGTGCCAGGGGACGGAGACGGTGGAGGGCGCCTTCACCGCGGTGCTCGACGGGGCGGCGACGTTCCGGATCGAGGAGGACCGGCTGACGATCACCCACGACGGTCGTGGCCTCGGGTTCGTGGCGGCCGTGGACGGCCGGTGATTCGGTGATCGGTTCGGGTGGTGGGAGAATCAGGGGGCCATGGAACCGATCAAGACCCTCCCGCTCGTCTTCGAGGAGCCGCAAGGCCCCCGAGGTCCGAAGCCGAAGCCGCCGCCACACCTCGCGGACCTCACCCCGGCCGAGCGCAAAGCGCGGTTGGAGGAGCTGGGGCTTCCCGGGTTCCGGGCCAAGCAGCTGTCGACGCACTACTTCGAGCGGCTGGTCGACGACCCGGCTGCGATGACCGATCTTCCGGCGGCGTCCCGGGACGAGCTGGTCGCCGGGCTGCTCCCGCACCTGATGACCCCGCTGCGGGTGATGGAGGCCGACAAGGGCGCCACCCGCAAGACGCTGTGGAAGCTCTTCGACGGCTCGCTGGTCGAGTCCGTTCTGATGCGCTACCCGGGCCGGGTGACGATGTGCGTCTCCAGCCAGGCCGGCTGCGGAATGGCCTGTCCGTTCTGTGCGACCGGTGCCGGGGGACTGACCCGGAACATGAGCACCGCGGAGATTGTCGAGCAGGTGGTGGCCGGCGCCAGGTCGTTGGCTCGCAACGAGGTCCCCGGTGGTCCGGGCCGGGTGTCGAACGTCGTGTTCATGGGCATGGGCGAGCCGATGGCCAACTACAACGCCGTGATCGGTGCCGTGCGCCGGCTGACCGACAAGACCCCGGACGGCCTGGGGATGTCGGCCCGAGGCATCACCGTCAGCACCGTCGGGCTGGTGCCGAGGATGAAGCAGCTTGCCGACGAGGGCATCCCGGTGACCCTCGCACTGAGCCTGCACGCGCCCGACGACGAGCTGCGCAACGAGCTGGTCCCGATCAACACCCGGTTCTCGGTGGCGGAGACCGTCGAGGCAGCCTGGGACTACGCCCGGAAGACCAAGCGCCGGGTCTCGATCGAGTACGCCATGATGCGCGACATCAACGACCAGGCCTGGCGCGCGGACCTGCTCGGCGACGTGCTCAACTCGTACGGCGACTGGGCCTGGGTGCACGTCAACCTGATCCCGCTCAACGAGGTCCCCGGGTCGCAGTTCACCCGTTCACGCGACGAGGACACTGACGAGTTCGTCCGACGGCTCGAGGCCAAGGGCATCCCCACGACGGTCCGGGACACCCGGGGCAGCGACATCGACGCTGCGTGCGGGCAGCTCGCGGCCGCGGAGTAGCGGCCGGCGTCGACTCGTCCGGTTCTCAGGACCACTGGCTCTGCCAGATCGCCGGGAACAGCGAAACGGGCTCGCCCTGCGTCAAGGACCTGGAACGACGAACCGCCCGGACACCTGGGTGCCCGGGCGGTTCGCTCAGGTCTCAGGCCTCGGCCATCGCCTCGTCGCGCCGTGAGATCACCTTGGCTGCGAGCGCGCCGCCTACCAGGGCGGCAGCGGCGACCGGGCTGACGCTGCTGGTCGCCGGCGCCGCGCAGGGCGCCACCGTCACGTCCGCGGGCCGGGCCACCAGGAGCTCGGTGTTGCGGTCGGCCTCGGTGCCCGATGCGGCCGCGAGGTCCGACTGCGGGTCGTTGGCCGACAGCTCGCGCGACAACGCCGCCAGACCGCTGGTGGTGGTGTCGTTCCCGACCCGCTCGGCCCCGCCGGCGTGGTCGATGATCGTGGTGAAGATCGACAGGGTGCCGTCGGCGTTGTCGACGATCTCGATCAGGCGCGCCTGCTGCGGGTAGTCGATGTGGGCGGCGGTGTTGATCTCCCAGAAGCCGCCGACCCCGTCGGCCCGCTTGTGCGCGATGATCTCGTTGCGGTGGGTGTGCCCGTTGACCCAGGCGATCACCCGCGGTTGGGTCAGCAGGTAGCTGGTCAGGTCCGCACCCAGGACGCGCAGGCTCGGGTCGAGCCCGGTGAGGACCAGCGGGTTGTTCATGGTCCCGCTGGTGTGGTGGCTGTAGAGGATCACGGCCTTGCCGGTGGCCGAGGCGATGGTCGCCTTCAACCACGCGAACTGCGCCTGGTCCAGCGACCCGTCGGCGTACCCGTTCGGGTTGACCGTGTCCATCGCGATGTGCCGGAAGCTGCCCTCGTCGAAGTAGTAGTAGGCGGTGCCGTTCGCCTTGTTCGCCTCGGTGTAACCGTGGCCCTTGGGAAGCGTCGTGGTGGTGAAGTACTCGTTGATGACCTCCTTGCGCGACAGGTTCTTCCGCGCCGGGTCCGGGGTCACCAGGCGGGCGCCGGGCAGCAGGTTGATGCTGCTCAGCAGGCCGATGAGGTCAGCGTTCTTCAGGGCGTTCAGGACGTCGCTCTGGGTCACGCCCGGCGGGACCGTGATGACCTTGACGGCACCGCGGGACAGCAGGTCGAGCTGGGTGGTCGAGTTCGGGAAGTTGCCCTGGATCAGGCCGTCGTGGTTCCCGAAGACGGTGTACCACTTGACCCCGAGGCCCTCGGCGTTGAACGGCTGCCGGGCGATGTTGAGCAGGCCGGGCACCGTCGGGTACCCGTGGTCCTTGCGGAGCTTGTCCGGCTGCTTGAGGCCGGGGTTCCCGTCGGGGTGCCAGTAGTGGGTGTCGTAGTAGAGGGCGTTGTTGTCCATCACGCCCTCGTACTTCGAGTAGCTCCCGCTGTCGGGACGGAGGTCGTCCTTCCCGTCGAGGATGTCGATGTTCCAGCGGATCTCGTTCTTCTGGCAGTTGTCGGA
Organism: Propionibacteriales bacterium; assembly: GCA_026392455.1. Lineage (GTDB taxonomy): Bacteria > Actinomycetota > Actinomycetes > Propionibacteriales > Nocardioidaceae > Marmoricola. Next base: position 261,044 of record JAPLCB010000010.1, read on the forward strand.
GTTGTCGCCGGTCTCGATCATGAACGACAGGGGCAGGCCGGTGACCGGCGCCGCGTCCTTCACCACGTTGACCGCCTTCACCATGGCGTCGGCGACGTGTGCGCTGAGCATCTCCCACGGCCGGTAGGACGACGACAGCAGCCCGGGGACGACGCCGAGGTCGTTGGGGTCCTCGAACCGGTCAAGCCACTCGACCCGACCGGGAGACTGGTGGTCGACCACGTGGATGTCGCTGAACTGGGCGAACGCGAGCATCGGCGTCCGGCAGGAATCGTCGTCGTAGGTCGCCGCGATCCCGAGGTCGGCGCGGACGGTGTGCTCCTCGCCGGCCAGCTCGACGATCTTGGAGTAGCCGCTCGCGTTCGGGTCTCCGGGGCCGTAGGTCTTCGCCAGCGTCGTGCCGGCGGTGTTCACCACCCCGGCGACCGCTGAACCGCTCAGCGAGGTGAACAGGGGGACTGCGGCAGCGCTGCCGCCCACGACTGCGGCTGAGCGCAGGACGTTACGTCTCGACATCTCCATGTGTCGCACAACGACCAGAAGTGGTTCAGGTCACGTTCAGCGAGGTGCGGCTTCCCACCGGACCGGCCGGATTCGGAGCGGTTGTGGACACTCCCTGCCGCGTCCGCGAAGATTGGTTCCCGGACCACCAGCGACGTCGCGTGCCCTCGCGACGCCACCGAGGAGTGCTACCCATGGCGGACACGCCAGACCCGAGCAAGCTGCAACGGCTGAACCGACTCGACGCGCTCAGCGACTCCGAGCTGGCCACGGTCGTCCGGGCCGGCCGGTACGTGACCCTGCCGGCGGACTGGTCGGTGATCTGGGAGCGGACCCCGGCCGACAAGGCGTACCTGATCATCGACGGGGAGGTGTCGGTCCGCCGCCGTGGCACCGAGATCGCGCGGCTGGGCCCGGGAGACGTGATCGGCGAGATCGCCATCGTCAACCACCAGCTCCGGACCGCCAGCGTGGTCAGCCTGACCCCGCTGGAGGTCATTCACTTCACCCGGGAGTCGTTGGAGGAGCTGCTGGTGTCGGTGCCGGCGTTCGGCGAGGCGCTGCGAGGCACCACCGCGGACCGGATGCCGTCGGACGGTGCGGGGGGCGACGGTGCCTGAGCCGCTCGACCCGCAGGCGATCTTCGACCTGGTCGAGCTGCACCTGCTGGGCAGCCACCCCACCCTGACCGGCGCGGAGCTCGCGGCCGCCGTCGGGATCCCGATGGACCTGGCCCGGGCGCGGTGGCGCTCACTGGGTTTCACCTCGGTCGGCGACGACGAGGTCGCGTTCACCGAGGCAGACCTCAACGCACTGCGCCTGACCCAGCGGATGCACGACCTGGGCATGATCGACCCCGACGACGAGGCCGCCCTGATCCGGACCCTGGGGAGGAGCTTCGCGCGCCTCGCCGAGTGGCAGATCACCATGCTCGCCCGCACGGTCGGAACGAACCCGGACCTCGACATCACCGGTCTGGCCGCGGTGATGAACGAGGTCACTCCGGTGATCGAGGAGGTCCAGAACTACATCTGGCGTCGGCACACGCTCAGCGCTGCCTCCCGGCTGCTGCTGGCCCCGTCCGCCGATGACGACGCGGACGGCGACGGCGCGTACACCGCGATCGGGTTCGCGGACATCGTCGGCTACACCCGCCAGACCCGATCGCTGAGCCAGGGGGACCTCGCGTCGCTGGTCGAGCACTTCGAGGACCAGGCCCAGGCGATCATCACCGGCCACCACGGCCGGATCATCAAGACCATCGGGGACGAGATCCTCTTCGCCGTCGACTCGGCCGCCGACGCGGCTGCGATCGCGCTGGACCTCGTCGAGGAGCACCTCATCGACGAGGACTTCCCGCAGCTGCGGGTCGGCGTCGCCTGGGGCTCGGTCCTGCAGCGGCTCGGGGACGTCTTCGGTCCGACCGTCAACATCGCCAGCCGGTTGACCTCGATCGCCCGGCCGGGACGGGCCTTGATCGACAAGGAGCTCGCCGAGGCGATCGAGGGCAACGAGAACTTCAAGCTGCGGCGGATGCGCCGGATGTCGGTCAAGGGCTACCGACGCCTCGAGCCGTGGGCGTTGCGCCGTCCGCTGGAAGAGGGCGAGCTACCCCCGGTCGCGGCGGTGCTGCACGAGAAGGGGCAGGACCTCCTGCGGGCTGTCGACGAGATCCAAGGACGCGCCGAACGCGTGGCCCTCGGCGAGGGATCCGAGTAGCTCCCAGACCTCGAACGCCCGGGTCCAGTGCTCGCGACCGACCAGGACCATCGGGATGATCGCGGTGGCCGGTGCGTAGTAGTTGGCGCACGCGGCCTGAAAGATCTCCTGGACGGTCCCGGCAGCGCCCGGTAGGAACACCAGACCGCCCCGGCAGGCTCGCAGGAGCACGTCCTCGCGGGTTGCGTTGGAGAAGTACTTCGCCACCGACGTCGCCAGCGCGTTCGGCGGCTCGTGACCGTAGAACCAGGTCGGGACACCTAACGACTCGGTGGTCGAGGGCCAACGCCGGCGGACCTCGAAGGCAGCCCGCGCCCACGCCGTCACCTCGGTGAACTCCGGGGCCGCTGCCAGTACCGCGAGGGCCTCGTCGACCGCGTCGTCCGGTGCGGTCGACAACCAGGCGCCGAGGTTGGCGGCCTCCATCGCTCCTGGACCGCCTCCGGTGGCGACGGTGAAGGAACCGGCGAGCTCGCGACCGAGGACGGCGGCGGCCCGGTAGTCGGGATCGTCCCGACGCAGGGCGTGACCACCCAGGACCCCGACCAGCTCACGGCCCTCGACGAACTCCTCGAGGGCGTCGTCGATCGCGTGGTCGTGCAACGCCGAGGCCAGGGTGCGATCCACGGTGCGGATCTCCAGCGACCAGGCGTACGCCGCGGCATCCAGGGTGCCGGCGTAGCCGGTGTCCAGTCCGGCGTACAGCTCCTCGGGCGAGTACAGGGCCGCGCGGTAGGGATCGACCGGGACGTCGGGGACCGTCGGGAAGACCAGGCCGCCGCGGTTCCGGACGTCGGCCTCGCTGCCGGGCCCGGAGCCGGCCGCGAAGCGGCACCCGAGGAAGACACCGCCGGAGACGCTGATCCTGCTCAGCTCGTAGGACCGCGTGGAGAGGTCCAGCGACTGCAGGTGCCAGCCGTGCAGGCTGCCGAGTCCGTCGGCCAGGGCCTGGTCGAAGGCCTCGAGGGTCTCGAGCTCACGGATCCGCACGACCAGAACCTAACGCGTCGGTCTGGTCATCGGACGTTCACCGGCCCGCGGCACGCACCTTGCCGGTCGTTTCGACGGCGCTCCTACCTTCAGGGTCATGAGCGCACTGGGCACTACCCTTGCTCGTCGGTCGATCACGCCGGCCCGTCGGACCTCCGGGCTCCGGATCCTGATCGTCACCGAATCCTTCCTCCCGCAGGTCAACGGGGTCACCAACTCGGTACGACGGGTGCTGGAGCACCTCGAGGGCACCGAGCACGAGGCGATGCTGGTCGCACCGTCCGGCCCGGACGAGTTCGCCGGCGCGCGCGTGCACCGGGTCACCTCGGTGGCGATGCCGACGTACCGCGACTTCCCGATCGGGTTGGCGTCGCAGCACACCCTGCGCCGGATCTTCGCCGAGTTCCGGCCGGATCTGGTTCACCTGGCCTCGCCCGCGCTGCTCGGCCGGGCGGCCGGGGCGATGGCACGCAGCCTGGGCATCCCGGTCGTTGCCGTCTACCAGACCGACCTGATCGGCTTCGCCGCCCGCTACCGGATCCCCGGTGCAACCGCGATGATGCGTCGGCTCACCACCAGCATCCACGGGGCCGCTGACCTCAACCTGGTGCCGTCGAGCGCGAGCCGTGACCAGCTCGACGCCCTCGGCATGGCCAACCTGGCGCTGTGGCCCCGTGGGGTCGACGACGTCCAGTTCTCGCCGGCCCGTCGTTCCGGTCAGCTGCGCGACGAGATCGGTGCGCGGCCCGGTGAGGTGCTCGTCGGGTACGTCGGACGACTCGCTGCCGAGAAGGAGCTCGACCTGCTGCGTGCCCTCGAGCACCTTCCGAACCACCGCCTGGTGATCGTCGGCGGCGGACCGGAGGAGGGCCGCCTGCGGGGACTGCTGCCGGCAGCGCACTTCCTCGGCGTGCGCCACGGTACGGACCTGGGCCGGATCGTGGCCTCGTTCGACGTGTTCGTGCACACCGGGAGCACCGAGACGTTCTGCCAGGCCGCGCAGGAGGCGTTGGCCTCGGGAGTGCCGGTGGTCGCGCCGGACGCGGGCGGTCCCCGGGACCTGGTCCGCTCGGGGGAGAACGGCTTGCTGTTCACGCCCGGCGACGGTGCCGACCTCTTCGCCTGCGTCGACGAGCTCGTCCACGACCCCGGACTCCGCGTCCGGATGGGGACCGCTGCCTACCACGGCGTACGGGACCGGACCTGGGCCAGTGTCAACGATGCTCTGCTGGCGTACTACCAGCAGCTCGTCGGCCCGGCCCAGATCCGTCTCGTCGGCTAGACCACCCGCCCTAGAAGCAGCTCGCCATCAGCCGGCCGAACAGCTCGTGCTCGTCGACGTCGAGCCCACGGCGCGCGAACCAGCTGCACACGTTGCGGCAGTCCCGCATCAGGAAGTCGGCCCCCTGCGGGTTGGCGACGATGTCGACCATCTGGGGGAGGTCGATGATCACCAGCCGCTCGCCGGCCGCCAGGATGTTGTAGGGCGACAGGTCCCCGTGCGCGAGGCCCCGGTCCGCCAGCGCGGTCATCGCCTCGGTGAGCTGGCGGAACCACTCGGCGAGCAGCTCGGGAGACGGCCTGGTCGTCGCCAGCCGCGGCGCGGCCTCCCCGTCCACGGTGACGAGCTCCATCAGGATCTCGGTGCCGTCGATCTGGACCGGGTAGGGGACCGGGATCCCCGCCTCCCAGCACCGGCACAGCGACTCCCACTCGGCCCAGGCCCACTGCCCGGCGGCAGCCTGCCTGCCGAACGCCGTCTTCTTGGCGATCGCCCGGGCCTCCCGGGAGTCGCGGGTGCGTCGGCCCTCGGTGTAGTCGGCGTTGCGGTGGAAGTTGCGGTGGTCGGTACTGCGGTAACGCTTCGCCGCGAGCACCACCAGGTCGTCGGTCCCGGGGACCGCGCGTTCCAGCAGGAAGACGTCGGCCTCCTTGCCGGTCTTGAGGATGCCCAGGTCGGTCTCGACGGCCGCGCGGTCGGTCACCAGCCACCGGGGTGGTGGCTGCGGACCGCGCATCAGCGGCTCGAGGTCCCAGTAGCGGGTGAACCGCTGGCCGTCGTCGGGGTCGTCGATGACGACGTACTCGAACGGGTCGGTGCCTTCGGTGTGTTCGGTGCGTGCGGTTCGCTCAGCGAAGAAGTACGGGGTCGGCTGGTCGCCAGTGGTCATGAGAGGAGCTCCGGGATGAGGTGAAGGGGTTGGCGGGCATGCCGCTCACATCGACCTGCATGTCACCCTCCTCGGTTCCGGAGCCCGACGGGCTCGACCAGACCAGGGTCCCCGATCCGTACGCCGGCCGGCAACCGGTTATTCGGCGACCGGGTGCAGCAGCGCCGCGAGCTCCTCGACGCCGTCGACCAGACGCGTCCCAGGACGTGCCCAGGACGCGTTGGCGTCGACGGGGTGCACCGGCACGCCCACCGGGAGCAGGCCGGTCGCGACCAGCGCGTCGGCCAGGGCGGCGGACCCAGCCCGGTCGTAGCCGCACGGTGCGACCACGACCACCTCAGGAGCGGTCGCACGCACCTGCTCCCAGGTCACCCGGCGGGACTTCTCGCCGCCCGTCGCCAGAACGGGGTCGCCGCCGGCGAGGGTGATCATCTCCGGGATCCAGTGCCCGGGCGCGAACGGAGGATCGGTCCACTCCAGGAACATCACCCGCGGGCGCGCTCGACCGGCGACCCGTTCGGCGACCACCTCCAGCCGGCGGCGCTGGTCGGCGACGAGCTCAGCGGCACGCGTCTCGTGGCCGGTCGCCCGGCCGAGCTCCACGATCGAGGCGAAGACCTCGTCCAGGGTGTGCGGGTCGATGGTCAGCACCTCGGCGGTGCAGCCGAGGTGGGCCAGGGCGTCGTCGACGACCGAGACGTCGACGGCGCAGACCGCGCAGAGGTCCTGGGTGACCACGAGGTCGGCGTCCAGCGCGGCCAGGGCGCCCTCGTCGAGGTGGTAGAGGTCGTCGCCGCGCTGCATCGCGGCGACGACGAAGGCGTCGATCTCCGCAGGGGTGAGACCCTCCGGCATCGCGGAGGTCGAGACGATCCTGCGGGTCCGCGCCTCGGCCGGGAAGTCGCACTCGAAGGTGACTCCCACGACCGCGTCGCCGGCCCCGATCGCGAACAGGATCTCGGTGGTCGAGGGGAGCAGGCTGACGATGCGCACGGACGAACTCTAAGGTGGGCAGGTCGCATTTCGATCGGGAGGAACACCATGAGCAGCACCGCCACCGAGAAGTCCGTCCTCGAGTCCGTGCCGAAGCAGCTGCTGATCGGCGGCGAGTGGCGCGACGCGTCGGGCGGGGCCACCTTCGAGGTCGAGGACCCGGCCACCGGGTTGGCGCTCTGCTCGGTCGCGGACGCGACCCCCGAGGATGCGCTGGCCGCGCTCGACGCGGCCGTGGCTGCCCAGGCCGGCTGGGCCGCAACGCCGCCCAACGAGCGCTCCGAGATCCTGCACCGGGCCTTCCTGGCCCTCGGGGAGCAGGCCGACGAGCTCGCGCTGCTGATGACCCTCGAGATGGGTAAGGCAATTGCCGAGTCCCGGGGCGAGCTTGCCTACGCGGCCGAGTTCTTCCGCTGGTTCTCCGGTGAGGCGCTGCGACTGGACGGCTACTACAAGACGTCAGGCAACGGGGCCAGCCGGGTACTGGTGATGCGTCAGCCGGTCGGCCCGTGCTTCTTCATCACGCCGTGGAACTTCCCGAACGCGATGGGGACCCGGAAGATCGGACCGGCGATCGCGGCCGGCTGCACGATGGTGGTCAAGCCCGCCCAGCAGACGCCGTTGTCGATGCTGGCGCTGGCACGGGTCCTCGAGGAGTGCGGCCTGCCTCCGGGCGTCCTGAACGTGATCACCGCGACGCGGTCCGGCGATGTCTCCGCCCCGGTCATCGGCGACCCCCGGCTGCGCAAGCTCAGCTTCACCGGGTCCACCGGCATCGGTAAGAAGCTGATCGCCCAGGCGGCCGACCAGGTCCTCAAGGTGTCGATGGAGCTCGGCGGCAACGCACCCTTCCTGGTCTTCGCGGACGCCGACCTCGACGCCGCTGTCGAGGGGGCGATGCTCGCGAAGATGCGGAACATGGGGGAGGCCTGCACCTCGGCCAACCGCTTCCACGTCCACGAGTCGGTGGCCCGGGAGTTCGCCGCGAAGCTGGCCGCCCGGATGGGGGCGCTCTCGCTCGGCCGCGGAACCGAGGATGGCGTGGACGTCGGCCCGATCATCGATGCCACCCAGCGCGACAAGGTCGCCGAGCTGGTCGACGACGCGGTCGCGCGAGGTGCGACCTGCCTGACCGGTGGCACCAAGCGCGAGGGCGCCGGCTACTTCTTCGAGCCGACCGTGCTGGTCGACGTACCGGCCGGCGCACGGGTGCTGGGCGAAGAGATCTTCGGGCCGGTTGCCCCGGTCGCGACGTTCAGCACCGACGAGGAGGCGATCGCCGCGGCGAACGACACCGAGTACGGGCTGGTCGCCTACGTGTTCACTCGTGACCTGGACCGCGCCTTCAAGGTCTGCGAGGCGCTGGAGACCGGGATGATCGGTCTCAACCAGGGCATCGTCTCCAACGCCGGCGCGCCGTTCGGCGGCGTGAAGCAGTCCGGCACCGGCCGCGAGGGCGGTAACGAAGGAATCGCGGAGTACCTGGAGACCAAGTACATCGCCCTGAACCTCGGGTGAGAGGCTGCCCGGGTGACTTCTGAGCACTCGCGGCGCGACGTGGTGATCCTGGGCTCGACCGGCTCGATCGGGACCCAGGCGCTCGACGTCGTCCGAGCGAACCCCGAGCGGTTCCGGGTGGTCGCCCTGACCGCAGGAGGCGCGAACCGGGACCTGTTCGATGCCCAGGTCGCGGAGTTCGCTCCTGGGTTCTCCGGTCTGGGGGAGACCGCGTCGGTGGATGCGGCTGCGCTGGACTGCGACGTGGTGCTCAACGGCATCACCGGCGCGGTCGGCCTACGACCGACGATCGCGGCCCTGGACGCCGGTAACACCCTGGCGCTGGCCAACAAGGAGTCGTTGATCATGGGCGGCTCGGTGGTGACCTCCCGGGCCCGGCCCGGGCAGATCGTGCCCGTCGACAGCGAGCACAGCGCGTTGGCGCAGTGCCTGCGCAGCGGTACCCCGGCCGAGGTCCGCACGCTGGTGCTGACCGCCAGCGGTGGACCGTTCCGGGGGCGCACCAGGGCCGAGCTGGCCCGGGTCACGGTCGACGAGGCCCTGAACCACCCGACCTGGGACATGGGACCGGTGGTGACGATCAACTCGGCGACCCTGGTCAACAAGGGCCTGGAGGTGATCGAGGCGCACCTGCTCTTCGACATCCCGTTCGACCGGATCCAGGTCGTCGTGCACCCGACCTCGGTGGTGCACTCGATGGTCGAGTTCACCGACGGCTCGACGATCGCGCAGGCGTCACCTCCGACGATGCTCATCCCGATCGCGCTGGGGATGGCGTGGCCCGACCGCCTGCCCCAGGTGGCGCCTGCGGTGGACTGGACGAACGCTCAGACCTGGGAGTTCTTCCCGCTCGACAACGCTGCCTTTCCGGCCGTCGAGCTCGCCCGCTCGGCGGGTGCGGCCGGTGGAACTGCTCCGGCCGTCTACAACGCTGCCAACGAGGAGTGCGTGGCCGCCTTCCGGGCTGGCCGGCTGCCGTTCGTCGGGATCGTGGACCTGGTCGGCGACGTCCTGAATTCGCACGGTATTACCGGGAACGACGTAGGCTCGACGGGAACGATCCTCTCCGTGGACGACGTGCTCGCAGCAGACGCGTGGGCCCGCACGGAGGTCGCCCGCCTGCTCGAGAAGGACTGATGACGACCGTACTGCTCTACATCGCCGGTGTGCTCGCGATCGTCGTGGGCCTGGCGGTCTCGATCGCTCTGCACGAGTGCGGCCACATGGTCCCGGCGAAGCGGTTCGGCGTCCGGGTGCCGCAGTTCTTCGTCGGTTTCGGCAAGACCTTGTGGTCGACCAAGCGCAACGGCACCGAGTACGGCGTCAAGGCCTTTCCGCTCGGCGGGTTCGTCAAGCTGATCGGGATGCTGCCGCCGAGCTCGGCGGCTTCGGCGGCGTCCGGCAAGACGCCCGGAACCTTCGGCCGGCTGATCTCCGACGCCCGCGAGGCCGAAGCAGCCCTGCTCGAGCCCGGCGACGAGAAGCGGATGTTCTACCGGCTGCCGTGGTGGAAGAAGGTCATCGTGATGGCCGGCGGCCCCACGGTGAACCTGGTGATCGCGTTCTTCCTCTTCGGGGGGCTCTTCTACTTCCACGGTGTCGGCGAAGCCACCACCACCGTCGGCGGGGTCGCTCAGTGCGTCGTCGTCGCCCAGGACGGCGACCCGCAGCGCGACTGCATCACCAGCGGCCCGAACGCCGATCCGCGGGCGCCTGCCGCCGCCGCGGGCATCCTGCCGGGTGATCGCATCGTCGCCTTCGGGGATGTCCCGATCACCTCCTACGAGCAGCTCCAGAAGCTGATCCGGTCCAGCCCCCAGGAGTCGGTGTTCATCACCCTGGAGAGGGACGGCGTCGAGCGCATCGTGTCCGCGAAGACCACGGTGAACCTGCTGCCCGACCTGAACGACCCGGAGAAGACCGTCTCGGTCGGGTACCTCGGCATCAGTCCCACCGAGGTCCTGGTTTCCAAGGGCGCCGGCTACACCGTCGAGCAGATGGGCTCGATGACCAAGGCGACGGTGGTCGCCCTCGGCGACATGCCGGCCCGGCTGTGGGACGTCGGCCGCGCGGTCGTCGGCCTGCAGGACCGTGACCCCGAAGGGCCGATGAGTGTGGTCGGGATCGGTCGGGTCGCGGGCGAGGTCAGCTCGGACGACACCATCAAGGGCGGCACCCGGGTGGCCTTCGTGATCACCCTGCTCGCCGGGGTGAACCTGTTCGTGGGCATGTTCAACTTCGTGCCGCTGCTGCCCCTGGACGGCGGCCACATCGCCGGCGCGCTGTACGAGGCCGTACGACGCGGCTGGGCCAAGCTCTTCCGGCGTCCCGACCCGGGCCACTTCGATGTCGCCAAGCTGCTCCCGATCGCCTACGTGACCGCGGGCATCCTCCTGGTCATGACGGCCCTCCTGATCTATGCCGACCTGGCGGTCCCGATCTCCTAGCGCGCCGCAGGCCTGCCACCACGGCTGGCCAGCGCTTCCGGGTCGACCGGTAGCCTGGGGACATGACATCGGTTTCCCTCGGAATGCCCGCAGCACCGCCGCCGGTCCTGGCGCCGCGTCGCCCGACGCGACAGATCAAGGTCGGCAAGGTCGGGGTCGGGAGCGAGTCGCCGGTCTCGGTGCAGTCGATGACGACGACCCTGACCTCGGACGTCAACGCCACCCTTCAGCAGATCGCCGAGCTGACCGCGACCGGCTGCGACATCGTCCGGGTCGCGTGCCCGTCCCAGGACGATGCCGAGGCCCTGCCGGAGATTGCCCAGCACTCCCAGATCCCGGTGATCGCGGACATCCACTTCCAGCCGAAGTACGTCTTCGCAGCCATCGACGCCGGCTGTGCTGCCGTCCGCGTCAACCCGGGCAACATCAAGAAGTTCGACGACCAGATCAAGGAGATCGCGCGCGCCGCCAACGACCGCGGCACCTCGATCCGGATCGGTGTGAACGCCGGCTCCTTGGACCCGCGCCTGCTGGCCAAGTACGGCAAGGCGACGCCCGAGGCGCTCGTCGAGTCGGCGATCTGGGAGGCCTCGCTCTTCGAGGAGCATGACTTCCACAACTTCAAGATCTCGGTCAAGCACAACGACCCGGTCGTGATGGTGCGTGCCTACGAGCTCCTCGCGGAGGCGGGCGACTGGCCGTTGCACCTCGGCGTCACCGAGGCCGGACCGGCGTTCCAGGGCACGATCAAGTCGGCGACCGCGTTCGGTGCCCTGCTCTCCCAGGGCATCGGCGACACCATCCGGGTCTCGCTGTCGGCCCCTCCGGTCGAGGAGGTGAAGGTCGGGATCCAGATCCTCCAGTCGCTGAACCTGCGCCCCCGGAAGCTCGAGATCGTCTCCTGCCCCTCGTGCGGACGCGCCCAGGTCGACGTCTACACGCTGGCCGAGCGGGTCACCGCCGGCCTCGAGGGCCTCGAGGTCCCGCTGCGGGTCGCGGTGATGGGGTGCGTGGTGAACGGTCCCGGCGAGGCTCGCGAGGCCGATCTCGGCGTGGCGTCCGGCAACGGCAAGGGCCAGATCTTCGTCCGTGGCGAGGTCATCAAGACGGTGCCCGAGTCGATGATCGTGGAGACCCTGATCGAGGAAGCGATGCGGTTGGCCGAGGAGATGGAGCCGGTCGACGGCGCCTCCGCCGAGGTGACCGTCTCCTAGCCTGCGGCTGCCGCCAGCGCGGTCCGGATCACCCGGAGGGCTTGCCGGCAGGCCAGCCAGCTGGTGCTCTCCTTGGCGAAGTCGTCGAGGTCCTTCACCGCGGAGGTCACCGTCGCGGTCTCGGTCAGCGTCACGGACTCGAGCTGGGCCCACGGCGGGGCGAGCTCGGCGTTGGCCGCGGCGGCCTGGGCGGTCAAGGTGGCCAGGGCCGCGGTCACGGCCTGCTTGGTGGGTGGTTTCACCCGGTTCTTGCCGGTGCCGGTGGGAGCGGGCAGCGGCGCAGCCAGGTAGGCGGTTACGCCGTCGGCCACCTGGGCAGCCTGGTACTCCATGTCGTAGGGCTGGAGCCGAGCCGTGAACGTGCGGAGCTCGGTGATCCCGGTCGAGATCGTCTCGATGTTCTGCTGGCACCCGTCGGCGGTCGGCGTCTCTTCGTAGATCGAGACCGTCGCCAGCACGTTGGCCCAGCGCTTGGCCATCGCAGACGGGTTGGGGTCCTCGTCGAGCCCGACCAGGTTCGCGGCAACGTCGCGCCACTGATCGCGGCACTCCTGGATCCCGGCGTCGGTCGAGGCGGTCACCCCCGGCCGGTCATCTGCGCCGCACGCGCTTGCGCCCAGGCTGAGGATCACGGTTGCCGCGACGGCAGCCCGGGCGAGGACGGAAGGCATGGGCTCACGGTATCGGCCGCTCCCGGGTAGTGCAGGTGGTTCGACCCAGGTCGAGGACTTGGTCCCGATCGGGACCGGATCGCGTAACCTCGACCCGTGATCGTCGCTTCGCTCCTCAACGGGTTCTTGGCCCACCCCTGGCACTGTGGTGATGAAGGCTCTGTGCCCCGGGTGGGGCCACGAGCAAGCTCGGGCGCTCGGTGATCGTCGCTCCGCTCCTCAACGCTCCTCACTACGCCGACAAAGGAGCAAGCTCCCTGCGGCTCCGCTCGATCGCGTAACCTCGACCCGTGCCCGCCCTGCCGACCCCGGACACCGAGCGACCGGCTCGGCGCGGAACCGTGCGTGTGCTCGGGCCGGCCGACCTCGAGGCGGCGCTCGCGGTGATCGAGGCGTCACCGGTCACGAACGTCTTCGCGGACTACCGGAGCCGGATCACCCAGCTCGACCAGCGCTGGCTCGGCGGTCAGATGTGGGGTTACGTCGAGGACGACGTCCTGGTGTCGTTGTGCCACGTCGGTGCCAACCTGGTCCCGGTCGAGGCATCGCCGGAGGCGTGCTCGGCGTTCGCCGAGCGCGCACTGGCCCAGCGGCGGCTGAGCTCGACCATCGTCGGCCCCCGGGACGCGGTGGGTCGGCTCTGGGACGTCCTCGAACCGACCTGGGGCCCGGCCCGCGACGAGCGCTGGGACCAACCACACCTCGAGCTCAGCAGCCTTCCTGCGGTGGCTCCCGATCCGGCCGTCCGCAGGACCGAGCCGCACGAGGTCGAGGACCTCTACCCGGCCTGCGTGGCGATGTACACCGAGGAGGTCGGGGTCTCGCCGGAGGCCGACGGTGGCCGGAACCTCTACCGGGCCCGGGTCTCGCAGCTGGTCAACCGCGGATGGTCGTTCTCCCGGATCGAGAACGGGCGGGTCCTGTTCAAGGCGGAGATCGCCTGCGCGACCCCGTACGCCTGCCAGGTCCAGGGCGTGTACGTCGACCCGAGCCGACGGGGTGAGGGACTCTGCACCAGCGGAATGGCCGCAGTGGCGGCGATCGCGCGCGCGGAGATCGCCCCGACCGTGGCGCTCTACGTCAACGCGCACAACACCCCCGCCAGGGCGGCGTACGCGAAGGTCGGGTTCCAGCAGACCGCCACGTTCTCCACGCTGATGTTCTAGCCGTGGTCCTGGGGCGGGTCGTTAGGGTGTCGCCATGACTGCTCCTCTGCGCCGCGACGCGAAGCTCCTCGCCGGCGGCTTCCTCGCCTCCGGCACGGTCCACCTGGTCAAGCCGGACGTCTGGGAGCCGCTCATGCCGGACTGGGTGCCGATGCACCGCGAGGTGATCATCTGGTCCGGGGTCGCCGAGATCGCCTGCGCGGCCGGGCTGCTCTTCCCGCCTACTCGCCGGGTTGCCGGCCTGGCCAGTGCTGCACTCCTGGCCGGGGTCTACGTCGGCAACGTCAAGATGGCCGTGGACGCGTCCCGGGGCAAGAGCCTCCCGCTGAAGGTGGCCGCCTACGGTCGGCTGCCACTGCAGTTCCCGATGCTGCGGGCGGCGCTGCGCGCCGGTCGCTGACCTGACGGTCCCGCGTCGCGGCCGGCGACGCAGCGCAGATAGCCTCTGGTCATGATCTTGAGGATGTCGTCCCTGTTCGTCCGGACCCTGCGTGACGACCCGGCTGACGCCGAGGTGGCCAGCCACCGGCTGCTGGTGCGGGCCGGGTACATCCGCCGCGCGGCGCCCGGCATCTACACCTGGCTCCCGCTCGGTCTGCGGGTGCTTCGCAAGGTCGAGGGCATCATCCGCGAGGAGATGGACGCCATGGGCGCCCAGGAGCTCCAGTTCCCGGCACTGCTCCCGCGGGAGCCGTACGAGGCGACCGGGCGCTGGACCGACTACGGCGACGGCATCTTCCGGCTCAAGGACCGCAAGGACGGCGACTACCTGCTGGGGCCGACCCACGAGGAGATGTTCACGCTGGTGGTCAAGGACCTGTACTCGTCGTACAAGGACCTGCCCGTCTGGCTCTACCAGATCCAGACGAAGTACCGCGACGAAGCCCGCCCCCGTGCGGGGATCCTGCGCGGGCGGGAGTTCATCATGAAGGACTCGTACTCCTTCGACACCACCGACGAGGGTCTCGACGCGTCGTACGCGGCTCACCGTGCCGCGTACGTCAAGACCTTCGACCGCCTGGGGTTCGACTACGTGATCGTGAAGGCCACCGCCGGGGCGATGGGTGGTTCGAAGTCCGAGGAGTTCCTCGCGAAGGCCGACGTCGGTGAGGACACCTACGTCCGCTGCACCACCTGCGACTACGCCGCCAACGTCGAGGCGGTCGAGGTCCCGGCGCCGGCACCGGTCGACTTCGACGGTCTCCCGGCAGCTCACCCGGAGCCGACCCCCGACACCCCGACGATCGACTCACTGGTCGCCGTGCTGAACGCCCAGCACCCGCGGGCGGACCGGGCCTGGACCGCCGCCGACACCTTGAAGAACGTCCTGGTCCAGCTCAAGCACCCCGACGGCCGCCGGGAGCCGCTGGCGATCGGGCTGCCCGGCGACCGCGAGGTCGACCAGAAGCGGCTCGAGGGGCAGCTCGAACCGATCGAGGTCGAGCCGATGGACGAGGCGGAGCTGCGCAAGCACCCCGAGCTGGTCAAGGGCTACATCGGTCCGGGTGTCCTGGGCGAGGCCGGCGCGAGCGGGATCCGCTACCTGCTGGACCCGCGGGTGTCGACCGGGACCGTCTGGGTGACCGGCGCGAACGTCGCCGGGACCCATGTTCTCGACCTCGTCGCCGGCCGCGACTTCGCCGGTGACGGGACCATCGAGGCCGCCGAGGTACGTGACGGCGACACCTGCCCGCAGTGCGCCCTGACCGGGGCCGGGGGCACGTTGGAGTCAGCGCGCGGCATCGAGATGGGCCACATCTTCCAGCTCGGTCGCAAGTACGCCGAGGCGCTGGACCTCAAGGTCCTCGACGAGAACGGCAAGCTGGTCACGGTCACGATGGGCTCCTACGGGATCGGCGTCTCCCGGGCCGTCGCAGCGATCGCCGAGGGCAACAACGACGAGCTCGGCCTGGTCTGGCCGCGCGAGATCGCTCCGGCCGATGTGCACGTCGTGGCGGCGGGCAAGGAACCGGCGATCTTCGAGGCCGCTGCGGAGCTGGCCGCCACGATCTCCGCCGACGGGGTCGACGTGATCTACGACGACCGCGCCGGCAAGGTCAGTCCCGGGGTGAAGTTCAAGGATGCCGAGCTGATCGGCGTTCCGCTCATCGTCACCGTTGGTCGCGGCCTGGCCGACGGCACCATCGAGGTCAAGGACCGGCGTACCGGGGAGCGGACCGAGGTCCCCGTCGAGGAGGCCGCGGCCTACCTGACCGCGCTGGTGCGCGGCTGACGCGGCCCGAAATCTGGCTGCGGCCGACCGGTCGTCCCGGTAGGTTCTCGCGGGTGAGCACCCCGGGCATCGACGCCGTCATCTTCGACTGGGGCGGAACCCTGACCGCCTGGCACGACATCGACTTCCACGCGGAGTCGTTGGCACTGGCCCAGGCCGTGGTGGCGACCGCGGCGCCGGACGACGACCACCACGAGAACGCCCGCGCTCTGCACCAGGCCGGCGCCACGGTGTGGGGCTGGAGCCGTGATGAGCAGCGCAGCGCTACCGTCGCCGACTTGTTCGAGGTGGCCGGGCTCGGGCACGACCCGGCCCGGCTTGACGCGTACTACGACTTCTGGGAGCCGCACACCCTGACTGACCCGCAGGTGGGTCCGATGTGGCGGGCGCTGAGGGAGCAGGGGATCAAGGTCGGTGTCCTGTCCAACACGCTGTGGGCCCGGGAGCGGCACCGTGGCTGGTTCGAGCGGGACGGGGTCCTGGACCTGCTCGACGGCGACGTCTACACCAGCGAGATCCCTTGGACCAAGCCCTCACCGAAGGCGTTCGCGGCGGCGATGGCTGCGGTCGGGGCGGATGATCCGAGTCGGTGCGTGTACGTGGGTGACCGGCTCTTCGACGACGTCTGGGGCGCCCAGCACGCGGGGCTGAGAGCGATCCACATCCCGCACAGCGTGATTCCGGACGAGCAGGTGGGCCACTCCCAGGGAGTCCCGGACGCGGTGGCGCACGAGCTGTCCGAGATCCCTCGGATCGTCGCCGGTTTCGTGAATTCCTGAAGTCGGTGGGCCCCAGGGGGTTTCGGCTCCGACCACCGGGGTACTGGTCAGTTACTGGAGCCGGGGAACATCTCGGGGGTTCCTCGAAACTCCAGCTGGACCACGGCAGAGTTCTCGAGAGCGACAAGGGCCCACCTGCGTTCTGCGCCGGTGGTGTTCTCGATGAGCTGGCCGTAGGTCGTCGCGATGCGGCGCTCCAATTGGAGCGCCGCATCGTTCACGTCGGAGACGGTGTCCAGCGCCGCTGGCAGTTCGTAGGCGACTGCTGCGGACACAGGTACGCCGCCGCGCCCGGCGATCAGGACGGTCAGCTGGTCGCGGCGCCTGCGGTGGGCGCGGTAAGCGCGCAGGAGTGATCCGTACAGGACCGGCTGCTCGGCTTTCGAGGTCTGGGCGCCGAGGACCCCGGTGAGGTACACCGCAGCGTGCTCCGCTGCCAGTGCCGCCTGGAGTGCGTCGAGGGGGGTCACCGCGGACTCCCGGACAGCGGGGAGGCCACGAGCTGCTGGGAGAGACCGGCAGCCATGGTGGCGAGGAGTCGCGCGAACGGGCCGCTCTCGGCGCGCAGGGCCAGCCCGACCAATCGGTTGTGCAGGGCCTGCTCGGTCTGGGCGACCTGCTCCAGGGCGGCCGTCCGGCTCGCCGGCACCGCGGGCAACGCCTCGGCCGGGGTCGGATCGACCGTCTTCGGAACTGCTGCCCGCAGTGCCTGGAGGTGGGCGGCGTGCAGCTCGGTCAGTCCCGCGACCCGAGGCCGGAGTGCTGGGAAGGTCTTCGTCACGAGTGCAATCCGTGCCTGGGCCTGCGCCAGCGCGCCGACCGCGGTCACCGCGAGGGCCACGTCGGGGGCCAGGTCGTCGGCCGCCTCGGCTGCCGGGGTCTTGGCGGAGTTGAACGGGTTGTTCAGGCTGCATCCGGCGGTGACTGCCACGGCTGCGCCGGTGGCCAGCACGAAACCCCGCCGGCCGGGCCCGCCGGTGCCGGGGGAGGGGATCGGATCTGTCGGCCTCATCACGGGGGGAGCCTACGCGGGCGACCGGGGCGGTGGGCTGTGGGTGTTTGTCGTCGGCGTCGTGAGGATCACGGCGCACCTTCACCACTGCGCGCGTGGTCGAACGGTTGTCTGATTGCACTAGGGTTGGCCCACCACAACAACACAGCAGGAGGTCGCCCGATGAGTACTGGGAGCACACCAGACGTCACCGACCGCCTCGCCGGCGTGTTGTCCGGGCCCCTGGAGGCCCTGGGCCTCGATCTCGAGGGCATCGACCTTTCCAAGGCCGGCAAACGCTCGGTCCTGCGGGTTGCCGTGGACAAGGACGGCGGCGTGAGCATGGACGACATCGCCGAGGCGACCAAGGCGGTCTCAGCGGTTCTCGACGACTCCGACCTGATGGGGGCCAACGCGTTCACCCTCGAGGTGACGTCGCCGGGCGTGGACCGCCCGTTGACCCTGCCGCGGCACTGGCGGCGCAACGCGACCCGGCTGGTCAAGGTCAACCTGGGCGACGGTGACCCGGTCGAGGGCCGGATCGTCGACTCCGACGAGGACGGGGTCACGCTCGACGTGGCCGGGTCCCCGGAAGGGGCGGTCCGACTCGCCTACGGCGACATCACCAAGGCCAAGATCCAGATCGAATTCAAGAGGGAAGGCTGAGACGTGGACATCGACATGAGCATCTTGCGCATGCTCGAGCGCGAGAAGGAGATCTCCTTCGACATCCTGGTGGAGGCGATCGAGCAGGCTCTGCTGACGGCGTACCACAAGAGTCCGGGGGCACTGGACAAGGCGCGGGTGCAGCTGGACCGCAAGTCCGGCCACGTCGTGGTCCTGGCCCAGGAGACGGCCGAGGACGGCACTCCCGAAGGTGAGGAGTTCGACGACACTCCGGCCGACTTCGGTCGGATCGCGGCGACCACGGCGAAGCAGATCATGCTGCAGCGGTTGCGTGACGCCGAGGACGAGATCCGGTTCGGTGAGTTCTCCGGCAAGGAGGGCGACATCGTCTCCGGCCTGATCCAGCAGGGCCGCGACCCCAACGACGTGATGGTCGACCTCGGCAAGCTGGAGGCGCTGCTGCCCTCGGGTGAGCAGGTTCCGGGGGAGGACTACTCCCACGGGGCCCGGCTCAAGGCGCTGGTGGTCAGTGTCCGCAAGGGCATGCGCGGTCCGCAGGTGATGTTGTCGCGGACCCACCCGAACCTGGTGAAGAAGCTCTTCGCCCTGGAGGTCCCGGAGATCGGTGATGGCACGGTCGAGATCGTCGCCATCGCCCGCGAGGCCGGTCACCGCACCAAGATCGCGGTGAAGACCGACGTCAGCGGCGTGAACGCCAAGGGGTCCTGCATCGGGCCGATGGGTCAGCGGGTGCGCAACGTGATGGCTGAGCTGCACGGCGAGAAGATCGACATCGTGGACTGGTCCGACGACCCTGCGCAGATGGTGGCCAACGCGCTCAGCCCGGCGCGCGTCTCGCAGGTGATCGTGGTCGACGAGGCCGCTCGGGCTGCCCGGGTGATCGTGCCGGACTTCCAGCTGTCCCTCGCGATCGGCAAGGAGGGCCAGAACGCGCGGCTCGCGGCGCGGCTGACCGGGTGGCGCATCGACATCCGCAGCGACGAGGCACCCGCGGAGTAGCGAGCCGGTTCGGTGTTGGCGCTCCGAGCGGCTAGACTCACCTGCTGGTGACTCCCCTCGACAAACTTCCACCCCCGGGCCCTGTCCGGACGTGTGTCGGATGTCGTGGACGAGCCGCCAAGAGTGAGTTGCTGCGGGTCACCGTTCAGCTCGGCACCGATGGCCGACCGGCCGTGGTGCCGGATCTGGGTGGAGCCGCTGCGGGCCGTGGAGCGCACCTGCATCCCACGGAACGTTGCTTCCAGCTGGCCGAGAAGAAGCGTGCCTTCGTCCGGGCCCTGCGTCACGACGCAGGATCCGCCGGGGCGCTGGACCTGGGCCAGCTCGCAGAGCACCTTGCCCGGCACCAGATCTAGACCCACTGTCCGATCAGCACCGAGATGAAACTGGAGCATCAGCTCATGAGCCTGCGATGAGACCCTTCGCAACGAGTTCAGCGCGATGAGCGTGCACATCAACTAGCGGTCCGCAGACCCCGGTTTCAACCGTGGCTCGGACCAGGAGGAACAAGAGTGTCCAAGGTCCGAGTCCATGAGCTCGCAAAGGAATACGGCGTCACCAGCAAGGATGTGCTGGGGATGCTCGGCGAACTCGGAGAGTTCGTCAAGGCAGCGTCGTCGACGGTGGAGCCCCCCGTCGTCAAGCGCTTCCAGGACAAGTACGGCGCCGAGCTGACGGCCAAGGCCGAAGCGGCCGCCGCCAAGAAGGCAGCCAAGAAGGCCCCGGCCAAGAAGGCCGCTGCCAGTGCCGATGAGTCCGAGGCCGCTGCCACCGAGGTCGTCGAGACCGTGGCCGAGACGCCCGCGGAGGCTCCGGCCGCCGCGAAGGCTGCTCCGCGCCCGGGCCCGCGTGCCGCGAAGGTCGACGCAGTCGAGGAGCCGGTCGCCGAGGCGCCCGTCGTCGAGGCCGTCGTCGAGGTCGAGGCCCCGGCGCCGGCGACCGAGACACCGCGTGAGGAGCCTCCGGCTGCTGACGACTCGGCTCCGGCCGGTCCCCGTCCGCCGCGTCCCGGCGCACCGCGTCCGGGGAACAACCCGTTCTCCTCGACCCAGGGCATGGGTCGTCGCCCGACCGCACCCCCGGCCGCTGCGGCTCCGGGTGCGGCTCCTGGCGCAGCGCCCGGAGCTCCGGCAGGCCGTCCCGGCATGCCGCGTCCGAACCCGGCGATGATGCCGAAGTCCCCGGCCGCCTTCGGTGGCGGCCCCGGTGGGGCACGTCCCCGTCCCGGTGGTCCCGGTGCTGGTGGTCCTGGCGGTCGCGGCCCCGGCGGTCCTGGTGCCGGTCGCGGCCCCGGCGGTCCCGGTGCGCGTCCCGGCGCTGGTGCCGGTGCGCCCGGTCGTGGCGGCTTCGGTGGCGGACCCGGCGGTGCTCCCGGTGGAGCGCCTGGTGGTGGCCCCGGTGGCCGTCCGGGTGGCGGTGGCCGTCCCGGCCAGCGCGGAAGCACCCAGGGTGCCTTCGGTCGCCCCGGTGGTCCGTCTCGCCGTGGGCGCAAGTCGAAGCGCGCGCGTCGTCAAGAGTTCGAGCAGATGGAAGCGCCCACGATCGGCGGCATCCGCGTCCGCAAGGGCAGTGGCGAGACCGTGCGTCTCGCCCGTGGTTCGTCGCTGACGGACTTCGCCGAGAAGGTCGGCGTGGATGTGTCCTCGCTGGTCCAGATGCTGTTCTCGCTCGGCGAGATGGTCACCGCGACCGAGTCGGTCAACGACGCGACCCTGGAGCTGCTCGGTGAGGAGCTCAACTACGTCGTCGAGGTCGTCTCGCCCGAGGACGAGGACCGCGAGCTGCTCGAGACGTTCGACCTCGAGTTCGGTGCCGACGAGGGCGACGAGGACGACCTGGTCTTCCGGGCGCCGGTCGTGACCGTCATGGGTCACGTCGACCACGGTAAGACCAAGCTTCTCGACGCGCTCCGCAACGCCAACGTCGTGGAGGGCGAGGCCGGCGGCATCACCCAGCACATCGGTGCGTACCAGGTGCACACCGAGGTCGAGGGCGAAGACCGTCGGATCACCTTCATCGACACCCCGGGTCACGAGGCGTTCACCGCCATGCGTGCTCGTGGTGCCCAGGCGACCGACATCGTCATCCTGGTGGTCGCGGCGGACGACGGCGTGATGCCGCAGACGGTCGAGGCGTTGAACCACGCCAAGGCCGCTGGCGTCCCGATCGTGGTCGCGGTCAACAAGATCGACAAGGAAGACGCCGACCCGACCAAGGTCCGTGGACAGCTGACCGAGTACGGCCTGGTGCCCGAGGAGTACGGCGGCGACGCGATCTTCGTCGACGTCTCCGCCAAGTCCCGGCTCAACCTGGACAAGCTCCTCGAGGCGGTCGTCGTCACGGCGGACGCGTCCCTGGACCTGCGGGCCAACCCCAACCAGGACGCTCAGGGTCTGGTCGTCGAAGCCCACCTCGACCGTGGTCGTGGCCCGGTGGCAACCGTGCTGGTCCAGCGCGGAACGCTCCGGGTCGGCGACTCGATCGTGGCGGGTCCGGCGTACGGCCGGGTCCGGGCGATGCTCGACGAGCACGGCGACAACATCGAGTTCGCCGACCCGTCCCGTCCCGCGATGGTGCTTGGTCTCTCCGGTGTCCCCGGTGCAGGACAGAACTTCATCGTGGTCGAGGACGACCGGATGGCGCGTCAGATCGCCGAGAAGCGGGAGGCGCGCGAGCGTGCCGCCATGCAGGCCAAGCGTCGCGTGCGTCGCAGCCTCGAGGACTTCATGGCATCGATGGAGAAGGGCGAGAGCCAGGAGCTCAACCTCATCCTCAAGGGTGACGTGTCCGGTTCTGTCGAGGCCCTCGAGGACGCTCTCGCAGGCATCGACGTTGGTGACGAGGTCAGCCTGCGGGTCATCGACCGCGGTGTCGGTGCGATCACCGAGACCAACGTCGACCTCGCGGCCGCGTCCGACGCGATCATCATCGGCTTCAACGTCCGGCCCCAGGGCAAGGCGAGCCAGATGGCCGACAAGGAAGGTGTCGAGATCCGGTACTACTCGGTCATCTACCAGGCGATCGAGGAGATCGAGGCGGCGCTCAAGGGCATGCTCAAGCCCGAGTACGAGGAGAACGTCCTCGGTCAGGCCGAGATCCGGGCGATCTTCCGTTCGTCCAAGATCGGCAACATCGCCGGCTGCATGGTCACCAGCGGCCTGCTGCGACGCAATGCCAAGGTCCGGGTCATCCGCGACGGTGCCGTCATCGTCGAGACCGCCGACCTGGGTTCGCTCAAGCGCGAGAAGGACGACGCCTCGGAGGTCCGCGAGGGCTTCGAGTGCGGTCTGGTCGTCAAGGGCTTCAACGATGTCAAGGAAGGCGACATCATCGAGGCCTACGAGATGCGCGAGATCCCGCGCGGCTGATCTCCCTGTGCCGGTTTCACGCCACTAGGCGTGAAACCGGCACAACAGCCTGAAACTTCGCCAGTTCGAGTCGGTTTCACGCCGTCTGGTGGGAAACCGACAAGCAAGGAGAAACCATGGCCAGCCCACGCGTACGCAAGGTCGCCGACCGGATCAAGGTGATCGTTGCCGAGATGCTGGAGCGGCGGATCAAGGACCCGCGGCTGGGGTTCGTCACGGTCACCGACGTCCGTGTGACCGGTGATACCCAGCAGGCCTCGGTGTTCTACACGGTGCTCGCGATCGGCGGTGAGCAGAGCGCCGAGGACCTGGCCGGAACGGCCGCAGCGCTGGAGTCGGCCAAGGGCCTGATCCGCTCCGAGGTCGCCAAGCAGCTCGGGATGCGGCACTCGCCGAGCATCGAGTTCTTCCACGACGCGCTGCCCGAGACGGCCCGGCAGATCGACGACCTGCTCGATCGCGCCAGGGCTGCTGACGAGGCCGTCGCCGCGGTTCGTACTGGTGCCACCTACGCCGGTGAGGCAGACCCGTACAAGAAGCCGAGGGTCGAGACCGACGACGACGCCGACGACGACGAGGACGACACCGAGGACGACGACACCGCGTGAGCACCACCGGAACCGCCGGGACCCCGGGCAGCGGCCTGGTCGTGGTCGACAAGCCCGCCGGGATCACCTCCCACGACGTCGTGGCCCGGATCCGTCGGTTGGCCGGCACCCGCAAGGTCGGTCATGCCGGCACGCTCGACCCGATGGCGACCGGCGTGCTGGTGGTCGGGATCAACCGGGCCACCCGGCTCCTGGGGCACCTCCTGCTGACCGACAAGGCCTACGACGGCACCGTCAGGCTCGGGGCCAGCACCACCACCGACGACGCCGAAGGTGAGCTGGTGCAATCCAGCCCCGTCGACTCGATCACCGCGGACGACGTCCGGACTGGTCTGGCCGCCATGGTGGGCGAGATCGACCAGGTGCCGTCGGCGGTCTCGGCGATCAAGATTGACGGCAAGCGGGCCTACGAACGCGTGCGCGCCGGTGAGGACGTGCAGATCGCGGCTCGACGGGTTCGGATCGGTTCGTTGGAGGTCGGCAGGATCGAGCGGGTCGAGGGGTTCCTCGACGTGGACATCAGCGTGCGGTGCTCCAGCGGGACCTACATCCGCTCGATCGCCCGCGACCTCGGTGCCGGACTGGGCGTCGGTGGCCACCTGACGTCGTTGCGCCGGACGTCGGTGGGCCCGTTCGGGCTGGAGATGGCGCGCACGCTGGACGAGCTCGCTGACGAGTTTATCCTGCTGGACATCGCCGAAGCCGCCCGTGAAACGTTCCCGGTGGTCGAGCTCGGGGAGGACCACGCCTCGATGGTCCGGGTGGGCAAGAAGCTGCCGATCGAGCTCCCGGAGGCAGGCCCGGTGGCGGTCTTCGCTCCGACCGGTGAGTTCCTGGCCCTGTACGAGGCAGCCGACGCCGTGGCACGGCCGGTGGCGGTATTCGTATGACTACGGTGGTCCGGTGAACGAGAACATCTTCCACCTGGCGTTGGTCAGCGACTGGGAGGACGCGGTCGCTGCAGGCGAGTACACGATCTCCAGCCTCGGCGTCACCCTCGAGCAGGAGGGCTTCATCCACGCGTCCCGTGCCGACCAGTGGGAGGCAGTCAAGGAGCGCTACTACGGCGGCGTCACCGAGCCCCTGGTCCTGCTGGTGATCGACCCCAGCCTGTTGACCTCGCCGCTCGTGGTCGAACCGGCGGCCGGGACGACCGAGACGTTCCCGCACATCTACGGCCCGCTGAACCTCGACGCGGTCGTCGATCGTCGGGCCCCGTGATCGGCGCGTGATCGTCGCTACGCTGCTCGCTACGCCGCCACGTGAGCACGCTCCCGTACGGCTCCGCTCGTTCGCGTAACCTCAACCCATGTTTGTGTGGCGTTCTCTTGACCAGGTGCCGGCAGACCTCGGCAGTACCGTGGTCGTCATCGGCAACTTCGACGGGGTGCATCTCGGTCACCAGCACGTGATCGCGCGGGCCCGCGAGGTCGCCGACGGTCTGCCGGGTACGCCGGCGCGCCTGGTGGCGGTGACCTTCGACCCGCACCCGATGGCGGTCCTGCGCCCCGAGCACGCACCCCTGACGCTGACCGATATCGACGCGCGCTGCGCGCTGCTGGTCGAGGCCGGGGCCGATGACGTCCTGGTTCTCCCGTTCTCCCGCGAGGTCGCGGCCTGGACACCGCAGGAGTTCATCTCCCGGGTGATCGTCGAGGGTCTGCACGCGAGCGCGGTGGTGGTCGGGGCGAACTTCCGCTTCGGCACCCGGGCCTCCGGTGACGTGGCCACACTGGCCGCGGCCGGTCAGGATGCCGGGTTCACCGTCGAGGGGATCGACCTGGACGGCGGTCCGCAGGTGTGGTCGTCGACCTACGTCCGCACCTGCCTGCAGGCAGGCGACGTCGAAGGTGCTGCTGAGGCGCTCGGCCGTCCGTACGCCGTCTCGGGTGTCGTGGTGAAGGGGGACCAGCGCGGCCGCGACCTCGGCTTCCCGACGGCGAACGTGCCGACCTCCGGGCTGGCGACCCCCGCCGACGGTGTCTACGCGGGTTGGTTGCTCCAGCGCGAGGTCGTCGATGCAGAGCCGCTGCCGGCCGCGATCTCGGTCGGCACCAACCCGACGTTCGAAGGGGTGCGCGAGCGGCGGGTGGAGGCCTACGTCCTGGACCGGACCGACCTGGACCTCTACGGCGTCGACGTGGAGATCTCCTTCGTCGCCCGGTTGCGCGGGATGGTGGCGTTCGAGGGAATCGATGCCCTGATCGAGACGATGAAGGGCGACGTCGCGCAGACCCGGGCCCTGCTCGGCGCGTGAACCCGTTCCTGCTCGGTCTTCGCGCCGTGGTCGCGGCGTTCAGCTTCCTCACCGTGCTGCCGTTCGGACGACTGGTCGCACTGGACGGCCGGGACGTGGCCCGGGGCTCGGTCCTGTTCCCGGCGGTGGGCGCTGCGATCGGTGCGCTGACCGGGTCGGCGGCCTGGTTGCTCGGCGACCAGCTGCCGCCGATGCTGGCGGCCGCCCTCGCCGTCGCTGTGGGTGCTGCGGTGACCGGCGCCCTGCACCTGGACGGTCTGGCCGACTGCGCGGACGGTTTCGGGGCACGGACCCCCGAGGACCGGCTGCGGGTGATGCGGGACCACACGAACGGAACCTACGGCGGGACCGCGCTGGTCCTGGACCTGCTGATCCGGGTCGGTGTCCTGGCCGCGCTGGCCGGTACCCGCGAGGCGCTGGTGTTCTCCGTCGTGGCCGGCGCGCTCTCCCGGACGGCCGGACCGCTCCTCGCCGTGGCCCTGCCGTACGCCCAGGACCGTCCCGGTGCGGGCGAAGCCCTGAGCTCTCACCCCAGCCAGCCCCGGGCTGCTGCGGCTCTCGTGGTCGGTGGCTCGATCGCGTTCGCCTGCATCGCTCCGGACAGCGCGGCCTACGCGGCTGCGTTGGTGGCCGCGGCCGTGGTGACGACCCTGGTCGGCTGGACCTCGCGCCGGCGTCTCGGGGGTGTGACCGGTGACGTGATGGGCGCTGCGTCCGAGCTCGTCGAGCTCGCGGTACTGGTCGCGCTGGTCTGGGTCGCCTAGGTCGTCGAAGGGTCAGGTCGTCTCGACGAGCTCGGCGTCCGGGACCCGGGCCGACGGCTCGGCCGGAAGGGCGATCACGGTCACCGGCACCCCGGAGAGGGCCGCGTTCCCACTGACATCGAGGCGCTCGGGATCGGTCAGGTCGTTGATCGAGACACCGGCAACACCGTGGGCGTGGCCCATCCGGGTGCCGGGGACCTGGTGGCCGTAGCCGTGCGGCAGCGACACCACGCCCGGCATCATGTCGTCCGCGGACGACACCTCCGTCTCCACCGACCCGACACGCGAGGTGATCCGGACCCGGGCGCCGTCACTGATGCCCCGGGAGGCCAGGTCGGACGGGTTCATCAGGAGGTGGTGGCGGGGCTTGCCCCGGGTCAGCCGCTCCAGGTTGTGGGTCCAGGAGTTGCAGTCCGACTTGTGCCGCCGGCCGATCAGGACCAGCTCGCCCTCGGCAGCCTCTCCTGATGTCACCTCCGGGAGCGCCTCGCGCAGCCGGTCGAGGTCGGCGACCAGGGGAGCAGGGGCGAGGTCGATCCTCTTGTCCTTGGTGTGCAGGCGCTGTGGCATCGTCGGACGCAGCTCACCGAGATCGACGCCCTCGGGGTGCTGGCGCAGCTGCTTCATCGAGGTCTTGCGGCCCAGGGCGAGCAGCAGCGTGACCATCAGGGTCGGGCTCAGCGACATCCGGAGGCGTTCGGAGAGGCGTGCCGACAGCGACTTCTTCGCCTTGATCCGGGCACCGGTGCGGATCGCGAGCTGCTGGAAGATCTCCCAGTCGTGCATCGCGTCCTTCTCCTTGTCGAACACCGCAGGTGTGAACCGGGCTGTGTTCCGGACGCTGAGCATGTGGAAGACCAGGTCGTAGTGGTCCCGCTCCAGGGCCGTGGTCGGCGGCAGGATCACGTCGGCGTGCCGAGTGGTCTCGTTGACGTAGATGTCGACGCTGGCCATGAAGTCGAGCCCGGCGAAGGACTCGCTGAGCCGACGCCCGTCGGGTGTGGAGAGCACCGGGTTGCCGGCCAGGGTCAGGACCGCCTTGATCTGTCCGGCGCCCGGGGTGTCGATCTCCTCGCGGAAGCAGGACACCGGCAGCTCGCCGCCGAACTCCGGCATGTCCCGGACCCGGCTGCGCCACACGTCGAAGTGTCCGGCCCCGAGCAGGCCGTTCTTAGCGGCGTCGATCGCCGGTTCCGGGAAGAGCACCCCGCCGACCCGGTCGAAGTTGCCCGACAGCAGGTTGAGCAGGTTGATCGCCCACTGGCAGATCGAGCCGAAGCCTTGGGTGGACAGACCCATCCGGCCGTACGCCGCGGCGCCGTCCGCGGCCGCGAACTCACGGGTGATCCGCCGGATGACCTCGGCGTCGACACCGCTGACCGAGGCCGCGTACTCGGGGGTGAAGTCGGCGATCGCGTCCGCGAGGGCGTCAAGGTTGTCGACGTACGACGGGGGAGTCGCCAGGTTCTCGGTGATCAGGGTGTTCACCATCGCCATCAGCACGACCGCGTCGGTGGCCGGTCGGATGAAGTGGTGCTCGGTCGCGACCTTGGCGGTCTCGGTCCGGCGCGGGTCGAAGACGACCATCTGGCCGCCTCGGGCCTTGAGGTCGCGGACCCGGTTCGGGAAGTCCGGCACCGTCATCAGGGAACCGTTGGACGCCATCGGGTTCGCCCCGAAGACCAGGAAGTAGCTGGTCCTGTCGATGTCGGCGACCGGCAGCAGCAGCTGGTGGCCGAACTGCAGCATCCCGACGTACATGTGCGGGATCTGGTCCACCGACGAGGCGGAGAACTTGTTCCGGGTCTTGAACGACTTGATCAGCTCGAACCCGTGGGTCATCGCGCCCAGGGAGTGGGCGTTCGGGTTGCCGACGTAGATCCCGAGCGCGTTCTTGTCGTTGTCGTTGATTGCCTTGGCCAGTCCGTCGGCGACGGCGTCCAGCGCCTCGTCCCAACCGATCTCGGTCCAGACCGCGTCAGCACCGGTGCCGGTGCGACGTACCGGGCGGCGGAGCCGGTCCGGATCGGTGTAGATGTCGGCGAGCGCGACGCCCTTGGGGCAGATGTGGCCCCGGGAGAGCGGATCGGCCTCGTTGCCCTTGATGCTGGTGACCGCGCCGTCGGTGATCGTCAGCGTGAGGCCGCAGATGGCCTCGCAGAGGTTGCAGACGGCGAGCTTCGTCGTGGTGGTCATGCACCGGATCGTCCCACGTGACCTGGCTCACCGCTACGGTGCCGGAGCGGGTGATTCCGACGATTTCTTCTGGGTGTACCGGCGCTGATAGTCTTCAGCGTTGCCGTAGATCGGCCGCGGAACCCAGTGCCCGGAGGACAAGCCCCGGCGCGCCGCGCAGCGAACATATGAAGGGAGTCGACGTGTCCATCGGTACTGACGCAGAGACCAAGAAGAAGATCATCGCCGAGTACGCCACCGGTGAGGGCGACACCGGCTCCCCGGAGGTGCAGATCGCTCTGCTCTCCCACCGCATCGCGCACCTGACCGAGCACCTCAAGTCGCACAAGCACGACCACCACAGCCGTCGCGGCCTGCTCTTGCTGGTCGGCCAGCGTCGTCGCCTTCTCAACTACCTCGAGAAGACCGAGATCGAGCGCTACCGTTCGATCGTGCAGCGCCTCGGCCTGCGTCGCTGACTCCCGCACGGCGGTTCGCCTTCTAGGCGGGCCGCCGTTGCGTTTATCTTCACCCTGCAAGGTTCACTTGCTACAACTGAATACAAACCATTAACAGGAGCGGCCCGCGATACGCCGGCCCGGTCCTCGGTAGTGGCCTTCGGAGCAGCGTTCCGCGGGCCTCGATCGAAGACCGGCCACCTCCCTCACGGCTTTTCGTAAGCGCAGCGTGAGGACGCAGGCAGTGCCTCACTCGTAGCCCTTGCGGGCTAAACATGGGCTCGCGGAACGCTCCGCGAAGAGAAAGGGAAACCCTTGACTGAGGGCCCCGTCATTTCCGCCGTCGAAACCGTTCTGGACAACGGCAAGTTCGGCACCCGCACGATCAAGTTCGAGACCGGCCTCCTGGCCCGCCAGGCTGCTGGCGCCGTCACCGCGTACCTCGATGACGACACGATGCTGCTGTCGGCGACCACCGCCGGCAAGCAGCCCAAGGACCACTTCGACTTCTTCCCCCTGACGATCGACGTCGAGGAGCGGATGTACGCCGCCGGCCGGATCCCCGGCTCGTTCTTCCGGAGCGAAGGCCGTCCAGGCGAGGACGCGATCCTCGCCTGCCGCCTGATCGACCGTCCGCTGCGACCGACCTTCAAGAAGGGTCTGCGCAACGAGGTCCAGGTCGTCATCACCGTGATGGCGCTCAACCCGGACGCCCCCTACGACGTCCTGGCGATCAACGCCGCGTCGGCGTCCACCCAGATCTCCGGCCTGCCGTTCACCGGCCCGGTCGGCGCCACCCGGGTTGCCCTCATCGAGGGTCAGTGGGTCGCGTTCCCGTCGTACAGCCAGACCGAGAAGGCCGTCTTCGACATGGTCGTCGCCGGTCGGGTCACCGACACCGGTGACGTCGCGATCATGATGGTCGAGGCGGAAGCCACCGAGAACACCATCGAGCTCATCGCGAACGGCGCCACCGCGCCGACCGAGGAGGTCGTCGCCAGCGGTCTGGAAGCGGCCAAGCCGTTCATCAAGCAGCTGTGCGAGGCGCAGGTCGAGCTGGCCAAGCAGGCCGCGAAGCCGGTCCAGGAGTTCCCGATCTTCCTGGACTACGAGGACGACGCGTACGAGGCCGTTGCCGCGCACGCGACCGAGGCCACCGCTGCCGCGCTGACCATCGTCGGCAAGGCCGAGCGCGAGGACAAGCTCGACGACATCAAGGCCGACGTGCTGAGCGCGCTGGGCGAGAAGTTCGAGGGTCGCGAGAAGGAGATCGGCGCAGCGTTCCGCTCGCTGAACAAGGCGCTGATGCGTCAGCGCGTGCTCCGCGACAAGATCCGGATGGACGGCCGTGGCCTGACCGACATCCGGACGCTGTCCGCCGAGGTCGAGGTCCTGCCCCGCGTGCACGGTTCGGCGCTGTTCGAGCGCGGCGAGACCCAGATCCTGGGTGTCACCACGCTGGACATGCTCAAGCTCGAGCAGCAGCTCGACGGTCTCTCCCCGGAGAAGCACCGCCGGTACATGCACAAGTACATCTTCCCGCCGTTCTCCACCGGCGAGACCGGCCGCGTGGGTTCGCCCAAGCGCCGCGAGGTCGGTCACGGTGCGCTCGCGCGCCGCGCCCTGCTCCCGGTCCTGCCGACGCGTGAAGAGTTCCCCTACGCCATCCGTCAGCTCTCCGAGGCGATGGGCTCCAACGGCTCCACGTCGATGGGTTCGGTCTGCGCCTCGACGCTGTCGCTGCTCCAGGCAGGCGTTCCGCTGAAGGCTCCGGTCGCCGGTATCGCGATGGGTCTGATCTCCGACGAGGTCGACGGCAAGACCGAGTACGTCGCGCTGACCGACATCCTCGGTGCCGAGGACGCGTTCGGTGACATGGACTTCAAGGTCGCCGGCACCAAGCAGTTCGTCACCGCGCTGCAGCTCGACACCAAGCTCGACGGCATCCCCGCCGACGTGCTGGCCGGCGCGCTGACCCAGGCCCGCGACGCCCGTCTGGCGATCCTCGAGGTGATGGCTGAGGCCATCGACGGCCCCGAGGAGATGTCCATCCACGCTCCGCGGATCATCACGGTGAAGATCCCGGTCGACAAGATCGGCGAGGTGCTCGGGCCCAAGGGCTAGGTCATCCACCAGATCCAGGACGACACCGGCGCCAACATCTCGATCGAGGACGACGGCACCATCTACATCGGTGCCACCAACGGTGAGGCCGCTGAGGCCGCTCGTCAGGCGATCAACCAGATCGCCAACCCGACGATGCCGGAGGTCGGCGAGCGCTACCTCGGTACCGTCGTGAAGACCACCAACTTCGGTGCGTTCGTCTCGCTGATGCCGGGCAAGGACGGGTTGCTGCACATCAGCAAGCTCCGTGGTCTCGCCGGTGGCAAGCGGGTCGACAACGTCGAGGACATCTTGTCCGTCGGTCAGAAGATCCAGGTCGAGATCGGTGAGATCGACGACCGCGGCAAGCTGTCGCTGATCCCGTACATCGAGGAATCCGGAAGCGCCGACGGCGACTCTGCGGACTCCGAGGAGTCCGTCGAAGCGTGACGCTCGCAGCTGAGCAGAAGCCCGGCACGACCCGCACCCTCATCGAAGGCGTCCAACGGACTGTCCTTCCGGGAGGGCTGCGGGTCGTGACCGAGCACGTCCCCGGTGTCCGTTCCGCGGCCATCGGGGTCTTCGTCGGGGTGGGTTCCCGGGACGAGTCGCAGACCCTGAACGGGGCTTCGCACTTCCTGGAGCACCTGCTCTTCAAGGGCACCCCGACCCGGACGGCGATGGAGATCTCCTCGGCACTGGATGCCGTCGGGGGTGAGTTCAACGCGTACACCGCTCGGGAGTACACCTGCTACCACGCCCGGGTCCTCGACGCTGATCTGCCGATGGTGGTCGACGTTCTCGGCGACATGCTCACCGCCTCGGTGATCACGCCCGAGGACGTCGAGGCCGAGCGCGAGGTGATCCTGGACGAGATCGCCATGCACGACGACGATCCCGACGACGTGGTCCACAACCTCTTCGCGGCCAAGGCCTGGGGAGGGACCTCGCTGGCGCGCCCGATCGCGGGCACCGCGGAGTCGATCCGGGCCCTGACCCGGCCGCAGATCAACCGCTACTACAAGACCCGGTACACCGCGCCGGCGATGACCGTCGCCGTGGCCGGCAACATCGTCCACCGCGACGTGGTCCGGCTGGTGCGCAAGGCGTTCTCGCGCAACCACTTCCTGGCCGACCTCGACGCCCGGCCGTTGCCGCCGAGGCTGGCCGAGAAGGCGCGTGCCACCAAGCCTGGCGAGGAGCAGACCTCGCGTCCGTTCGAGCAGGTGAACCTGGTCCTCGGGATGCGCGGTCTGACTCGCTCGGACCCCGCTCGCTATCCGCTCGGGGTCCTGAACGCCGCCTTCGGCGGGGGATCCTCGTCGCGGCTGTTCCAGGAGGTCCGGGAGCGCCGCGGGCTGGCCTACTCGGTGTACTCGTTCGCGACCAGCTACTCCGACTCCGGCATGGTCGGGGTGGCCTGCGGGTCGCTGCCCAGCAAGTCCGCCGAGGTCCTGGACGTGGTCCGCAGCGAGCTGGCCCGGGTCGTCGAGACAGGGTTGACCCAGGACGAGGTCGACCGCGGCCGCGGTCAGATGCGTGGCGGCATGGTGCTGAGCCTGGAGGACACCGGTTCCCGGATGACCAGGCTCGGCGAGGTCGAGCTCTTCCAGGAGCGGCTGCTGTCGCTGGACGAGGTGCTCGAACGTCTCGACCAGATCACCACCGACCAGGTGCACGAGCTCGCCACGGACCTGTTCTCGCGGCCGGAGACCCTCGCGGTCGTCGGTCCGACGCGTTAGCCCAGCAAGCCGTACAGCGCTCCGGCGCACGCGATCGCCCACAGGACGCTGGTGAACGAGCCGATGATGAACCGTTCCGCCGCGCCCGGCTGCTTGAGCTCGGGGTAGCGGCCGAGTCCCTTCATCGCCAGCACGATCGCGAGCCCCTCGGGCCAACCGGCGATCAGGGTGGTGAAGATCGCGACCCGCTCCATCGCGCCGATCCAGGCTCCGCCCCGGAGGATGTCTCCGGCCTGCTCGATTGGGCCGCCGTGGTCGGCCGCGTGCAGGACCGCGGCCGTGACGGGCCCGCCGCCGAAGGCAGCAAGGGTCGCCACCAGCACGATCAGGGTGCCGCGCAGGGCGTCGCCCTGGGCGGCGTACGACGGGTCGAACAGCTGCCAGGTCCCGAGACCGACGAGCGCCACGACCCCGACCGTTGCTCCGACCTGGTGTGCCCGGTGCCGGGTGAGCAGGAACCAGCCGGGAAGACTGCCCGCCAGTGCGAGCAGGATGATCGCGATCTGCATCAGGTGTTCTCCTTCGGTCCTCGTTCCAGTGCGGTGTCGATCAGCTCGGCCAGCAGGGCCGCGGCCCGGTCGGCTTCGACCAGCCCGGCGGCCTGGGCCCGCTGGGAGACCGCGGACTGGCTGATCCCGAGCCGGACCGCGGCCTCGGCGTGGGTGAGTCCTCCGGACAGGAGGTCGGCGACCTCCCACCCCCGGCTGCTGCGCCGGGTGAGAACGCCGGCCCAGAGCCAGGCCACGGTCTCGATCTGCTCAGCAGCGTACGGCTTGCTCCCGACGACACTGATCCTGCTGGACTGCTGCTTGGCCCGGTTGACCGCTGTTCGGGCCAGGACGAAGGCCTCGCCCCGACCGGCCCGGGTCGATCCCGGCAGCGGGAGCTCGATGCTGCCCAGGCCGAGGCCGATGTTCCAGGCGTCGTCGCGCAGCAGCAGGGCGATCCGGTTCACGATGGCGCGGCCCTCGCTGAGGATCCCTTGGATCTCGTCACCGGCGGTGCGCTCGAAGGGGCGTTCGACCGGGCCGTGCGACGGGTCGTTGAGCAGCGTGAGCGCTCCGGGAACCAGGTCCGGTCCGGACTGGCTCCCGCGTTGGTCGACCGTGAGTACTGCGATCATCTGAAGCCTCCAGCCTTATCTGAGCAAGCATAAGGATAAAACCTTATTTGGAAAAGATGAAGGCCAGAACCTGTTCCGGTAGCATGTGCGGGTGAGTACTCAGGAAACCCGGGTCTGGAAGGTCGGCGTCCTCGGGGCGCGCGGCAAGGTCGGGCGCGAAGTCTGCGCCGGAGTCGACGCCGCTCCTGATCTGGAGCTGGTCGCCGGACTGGACCTGGGGGACGAGCTCGACGCCCTGGTCACCGCCGGTGCGGAGATGATCGTCGACTTCACCCACCCGGACGCGGTGATGGAGAACCTCGCTTTCTGCGTGAAGCACGGTATCCATGCCGTTGTCGGCACCACCGGGTTCGACGACGACCGGCTCGAGGAGCTGACCCGACTGCTCGGCGACAGCCCGCGCAGCGGCATCCTGATCGCCCCCAACTTCTCCATCGGGGCCATCCTGATGATGCAGTTCTCCGCTCAAGCAGCCCGGTACTTCGAGTCCGTCGAGATCATCGAGCTGCACCACCCCGACAAGGCCGACGCTCCTTCGGGGACCGCCGGCCGCACGGCGAAGCTGATCGCCGCGGCGCGTCGGGACGCTGGTCTGGGACTTCCTCCGGATGCCACCTCGACGGGGCTCGAGGGTGCTCGGGGCGCTGACGTCGACGACGTCCGGGTGCACAGTCTCCGGATCCGCGGCCTGGTCGCGCACCAGGAGGTCGTGCTCGGCGGGCCGGGGGAGACGCTCACGATCCGGCACGACTCGATGGACCGGATCTCGTTCGTCCCCGGGGTACTTCTCGGCCTGCGCCGGATCGCCTCCGTGCCCGGACTCACCGTCGGCCTCGAGGCGTTCCTCGACCTCGACTGATCCTCGTCGGGGAGGTTCAGAGCAGTCGCACCAGGGCCGCCGTCGCTGCGGCGACGAGCACCACGACCAGGAACGGCGCCCGGAGCACGAGCGCGACCGCAGCCGCCCCCAGCCCGGCGACCCGCGCATCCAGGGTCAGGGTCGGGTGCGCGCCCTCGGCGTTCGAGAACACCTGGACCGCGATCAGTGCGGTCAGCAGGACGACCGGAAGCAGGTCGCCGACCCGCTGGACCAGAGGTTGCTCGAGGACCCGTTCGGGAACCGAGAGCCCGGCCAGCTTGAGCAGGTAGCAGGCCAGTCCGCAGGCCACGATCGCGATCCAGGTCATCGTGGCCTGCCTGACAGGGCCAGGCCGAGGGCAACCACCGCAGCGGCGAGCACCGGCACCCCCGCCGGGGTCAGCGGCACCAGGGCCAGCGCCAGGGCGGCCGCCAGGAGGGCGGCGGCCCTGCTGGTGATGCTGTCCAGGCGCGGCCAGAGCAGTGCCAGGAACGCACCCCCGACGGCGGCATCGAGCCCGTAGTCGCGGGGGTCGCCCAGTGACTCCCCGGCGAGGGCCCCGCCCAGGGTCGCCAGGTTCCAGAGGACGAAGACGCCGATCCCGGTGGTCAGGAAGCCGGTGCGGGCGGCTGACGTCGAGCCCCGGGTGACGCTCATGGCCGCGGACTCGTCGATCACCAGGTGGGCGGCCGCGGCGCGCCGGGCCCCGCGCCAGCCGAGCAGGGCCCCCAGCCGCAGACCGTAGAGGGTGTTGCGGGCACCCAGGAGGATCCCGGAGGCGGCGCCGAGCAGGGGAGCCCCGCCGGACGCGATCACCCCGATGAAGGCGAACTGCGAGGCGCCGGTGAAGACCAGGAGGGACAACGCACAGGTCTGCGCGACGCTCAGACCGCTGCTGACCCCGACCGCCCCCACCGAGATGCCGTAGGTGCCGGTGGCCACCGCGACCGCGATCCCCTCGCGGACGATCTGACGAAGCTCGGACGCTGTCGGCTCGGGCTGGGTGTCCACCGGGATGCGGTGCGATCAGCCCAGGTCGGTGTGCAGCCGGACCTGCTTCACGGTGACCGAGCCGTCGCCGGTCAGGTCGAGGGTCCGGTGCGCGCCGTCGGGTCCCCAACCGGCCGCGGCCAGGAAGGCGCGGGTGCTGTCGTCGCCGGCCGGCAGCCAGGTGACCGCCCGGGTGAACCGGTCCGCCTTCAAGGTGTCGATCGCCGCTTGCATCAGGCGGGAGCCGTGGCCGGCCGATCGCTTGTGCGGATCCACGGTCAGGTCGGTGACCTCGCCGTCGGCGATCGGGTCGCAGTCGGGGTCGCTGGCAGGCCCGGTGATGGCGAACCCGGTGACCAGGTTCCGCTCCAGGCCGATCAGCACCCGGTTGCGGGCGTCGGCCGGTCTGGCCAACGACGCGCGCCAGCCCTCGGCGATCTCGGCCGGGTCGAGGGCCGACAGCACCTCGCCGGGAAGCAGGCCGGCGTACGACGAGCGCCAGGCCCGTACCTGCACGGCCGCGATGGCCGGGGCGTCGTCGGACCAGGCAACACGGCAGGAGACGTCAGCACTCACGCCTTCATCCAATCAGTCGCACCGGACCGCTACCCGGCCAGCCCCTCGAGTTCCTCGCCGAGCTCGGCCCCGAGCCCGTCCGCGGCCATCAGCAGCCGGGCCTCGGTGCTGCACAGCACGATCCCGGCGACCATGGCCAGACCGAAGGCGATCAGTCCCGGGCCCCACCACCCGGTGCGTACCTCGTCGTCGAACAGCGCGATCCCGACCGCCGCCGGGATGGCCGTCTGGAGGAGGGTCTGCGGCGCGGTTGCGGCCGTCACCGACGTACGTTGGAAGGCCAAGGAGTAGAGCACGAACCCGATGCCGCCGTAGAGCCCGATGCTCACCGCCGTTGCATAGGTGTTCAGGTCCCAGTGGAAGTCGACCAGGGCTCGGGTGGCGATCGGTGAGATCCCGTAGGCGACCCCGGAGAGCACCGCGAGCAGGATGCCGCTGAGCGGGTGCTGCCAGCGCCAGGCCAGCCAGCCCGCCACCGAGGTGGTCACCAGCAGCGAGTAGAGCACGATCGTGGTGGTGTCGGTGAAGTGCGAGGTCCCCACGTCGCCCGAGGCCAACGACAGGACGCCGAGCCCGAGGACCATCCCGCCGATCGCGGTCCAGTGGATCCCCCTGAGCGACTCACCCATCACGAACGACGCGATCAGCGCCGAGACGATCAGGGAGGTGCCGACCCCGACCTGCGCCAGGTACAGCGGAAGCTGGGCGATCGCGACCAGGTGCAGCGCCCAGCCGACCAGGTAACCCGCAAGAACGACGAGCATCATCGGGGAGCGCAGCCCGTGCCGACGGATCACCGAGGCCTGCACGGCGGCGATGACACCGAAAACGAGCGCCCCCAGCAGCGCAGCGCTCACACCCAGGATCACGATGGGAGTCTGCCATGCGCGGCCGACGTTGTGTCCGACAACGCCGGAGGTACCTGCGCAGGTAAGTTGGGCCCATGATCCTCGCTCCGCTCGTCAACGCGACCGCGCCGTGCCGCGGATGTGGCCCCGAGCAAGCTCGGGCACTCGGTAGGCTCGGCACGTGAAGAGCTACCTCGACCTGGTCCAGCGGATTCTCGACGAGGGCGTCGAGAAGTCGGACCGCACCGGCACCGGCACGCTCTCGGTCTTCGGCCACCAGATGAGGTTCGACCTGGCCTCGGGGTTCCCGCTGGTCACCACGAAGAAGATCCACACCCGGTCGGTCTTCGCCGAGCTGCTCTGGTTCCTGCGCGGCGACACCAACGTGAAGTGGTTGCAGGACCGCGGGGTCTCGATCTGGGACGAGTGGGCCGACGAGAACGGCGACCTGGGTCCGGTCTACGGCTACCAGTGGCGGTCCTGGCCGACCCCGGACGGTCGGCACGTGGACCAGATCGCCCAGGTCGTTGCCGACCTCCGCAGCAACCCGGACTCACGCCGTCACATCGTCTCGGCCTGGAACGTCGCCGACATCCCCGAGATGGCGCTCGCCCCCTGCCACACGATGTTCCAGTTCTACGTCGCCGACGGGAAGCTCTCCTGCCAGCTGTACCAGCGCTCGGCCGACGTCTTTCTCGGCGTCCCGTTCAACATCGCGTCCTACGCGCTGCTCACCCAGATGGTGGCGCAGGTCTGCGACCTGGAGCTCGGCGACTTCGTGCACACCCTGGGCGACGCGCACCTCTACACCAACCACCTCGAGCAGGCCCGGTTGCAGCTGACCCGGGAACCCCGGCCGCTGCCGACGCTGACCCTGGACCCTGCGGTGCGTGAGCTCGACGCATTCGACCTGGAGCACATCACCATCGACGGCTACGACCCGCACCCCGGGATCAAAGCCCCCATCGCGGTATGACCAGCACGGTCTGGCGCAGGTCGGTGAGCCGGTGCCCCTGACTCTGGTCGCTGCCGTCGCCGACAACGGCGTGATCGGCGCTGACGGCGACATCCCGTGGCGGCTGCCGGCGGACTTCGCGCACTTCAAGGCGTTGACCTTCGGTCACGTCCTGGTGATGGGCCGGGCAACGTACGAGTCGATCGGTCGGCCGTTGCCGGGACGGACCACCATTGTGCTGACCCGGGACCCGGGCTGGACCGCCGACGGTGTCCTGGTCGCGCGCGACCTCGACGAGGCGCTCCGGCTCGCGGAGGGGATCGATGACGAGGTCTTCGTGGTCGGCGGAGCCTCGGTGTACGCCGAGGCGCTGGCCCGCGCAGACGTGCAGGTGCTGACCGAGGTCCACCTCAGCCCGACCGGAGACACCCACTACCCCGAGTTCGAGCCGACCCAGTGGGTCGAGACGCAGCGCGAGTCCCATGCCGACGGCGAGGTCGCGTTCGAGTTCGTCTGGTGGGAACGCGTCTAGAGCTGGGCCAGCGACTCGGTGGCGATCGACTCGAAGACGACCTGCTCCGAGGCGAAGTCCGAGTCCGGGATCGGCCAGTGGATGACGATCTCGTCGAACCCCAGCGCGCGGTGCCGGCCGGCGAAGTCCACGAACCGGTCCACCGACTCCAGCACCTCGTTCTTCTCGGGGGTGAACCCGGTCAGCAGGATCCGGCGGACCGTGCCCGGGTCCCGGTCGATCGCCGTGCAGGCGGCCTCGAGCCGGTCGACCTGACCGGCGATCGCTGCGTCCGAGTCGGCCGGTGTCCCGTCGGCGAAGAGGGTGTCGTCACCGGTGGTCACCCAGGCCTCGCCGTACCGTGCTGCCAGGGCGAGCCCGCGCGGCCCGGTGGCTGCCACGGCGAACGGGAGCCGCGGGGTCTGGACGCACCCGGGGACGTTGCGGGCCTCGTACGCCGAGTAGAAGGTTCCCTCGTAGGTCACGTCCGGCTCGGTGAGCAGCCGGTCGAGCAGGGCGACGAACTCGGCGAAGCGGTCCGCGCGCTCCCGCGGCGACCACGGCGCCTGACCGAGGACCGCGGCGTCGAAGCCCGAGGTCCCGGCACCGATCCCCAACCTGATCCGACCGCCTGACAGGTCGTCGAGGGTGATCAGGTCCTTGGCCAGGGTGACGGGGTGCCGGAAGTTCGGGTTCGTCACCAGGGTGCCGAGGCTGATCCGTTCGGTGGCGAGCGCGGCGGCCGTCAGGGTCGGCACCGCGCCGAACCACGGTCCGTCGCGGAAGGTGCGCCAGGAGAGGTGGTCGTAGGTGTACGCCGTGTGGAACCCGAGCTGCTCGGCTCCGACCCAGGAGGCCTGCGCGCCGTCGTTCCACCGTTGATGGGGGAGCACGACCGTGCTCAGGACCAGGGGGCGCACAGTGCTCATGGCCCCGAGGCTAGAGCAGCGTGCGGCTGGTCAGGCCTTGGTGGAGATCAGGGTCAGGATGTCCACGACCGTGGACCGGACCTTGGTCGCGTTGGTTCCCGGGTCGGGGCTCAGGTCGACCTGGAACACGTTCGTCCCGACCCGGACCAGGCCGCTGCCCCGAACCGTCTCGCCACCGCCGAAGGTCCCGGTCTTCACGTAGGCCTGGTCGCCGACCCCGTCGAGGGGACTACCGGCGTCGCCCTGGAGAACCCCGGAGATCCCGGCGACGGAACCTTCGAACCCGCCGGCGCCTTCGTCCAGCACGGAGGAGTTCAGCGACACCGAGGCTGCCCGCGGGTCGTCCTCGTTCGAGAAGTTGCAGCCACCCCCGGGAATCTCCTCGCTGGTCACCGGTCCGCCGAGCAGGTCGGAGATCTCGGCTTCGGTCACCAGGGTGCAGATGTCGATGAGACCGCCCGAGGCGGTATCGGTCTCATCGCTGGCCGGCCCCGGAGTCTGGTCGGTTCCGGCCGAGGTGCCGGGCGAGTCAGCCTTCGGCTCGTCCGATCCGCAGCCGGTCAGGGCGCCGAGCGCCAGCACGCCGACGAAGGCGGTAGCAGCGAGACGGGGGAGAGTGCGGCGGATTCGCATGGAGCTCCTCGGGAGGACGTGACGGCACCAGGGCAGTGCCTGCGAGGACGTTAACGGAGAACCTTCACCCGGATAAGTAGGGTTTCTGCCCGTTCGAGCTCGCAGCACCCCGCTGACCTGCCCGACCGCGACGGCTCAACCGGTCTGGGCCACGGCGAGGCGCAGCAGGCCGAGCACCAGGGTCCGCACCCGTTCCCGGCTCAGACCGGTGCTCTGGGCGAGGTTGACGCTGATCAGGCGGTCGCCCACCCGAACGGCGCCGGCGCCCTGCAGCTGGGTGCCGCCGAAGGAGGTGCCGGTGACCACGAAGGCCTCGTCGCCGATCGCGGAGACATCCTCCGGATCGCCTTCGACCGCCGAGATCGCGTTCTCCTTCGCGCCGGACATCCCGCCGGCCATCTCCGCGAACGGCACCTCGATGAAGTTCGCTGCCGGGGGGCGAGGGCGGGCCTGGGTGAACGCGCAGCCGCCCCCGGGGATGGCGGCACCGGTGACGCTCCCGCCGAGCACGCCGGCGACCTCAGCCTCAGCCAGGTCGACGCAGATGCCGCCTCCTGCCGCGGCCGGTTCGTCGTCCCCCTCGCCGTCGCCGCTGCCCTCGGCGGGCCTGCTCGGCGTGCGCGTCGGGGTCGGGACCGCTGTCCGGGGCGTCGCCCAGGGGGTGGTCGGAGCAGCCGTGATCGGCAGGTCTCCTGGGGAGGGAGTCGACGACACCTGCGGTTCGGTCGCGGTCTCCCCGGCGCACCCGGTCAGGGCGGCGGCGCCGAGCGCGAGGGCCAGGACCGGGGCAGCCAGTCGCTGCCGGAGGGGGCGGTACGGTGCCGAGATCGTCATCCGGGCGAAGTTACTCCTCCGTCCCGGGGGATATCCGGGGGCGCGCCGCGAGCCGGGCCGACTAGCCTTACCCCCATGAGCCTGCCTGCAGCCCCCTTCGGTCGCGTGCTCACCGCCATGGTGACGCCGTTCAACGACGACGGATCGGTCGACCTCGACGCGGTGGCCAAGGTCGCGGATCACCTGGTCAGCAACGGCAACGACGGCATCGTCGTCAGCGGAACGACGGGGGAGTCGCCCACGACGACGGCTGCGGAGGACGGCGAGACCCTGCGGGTCGTCATCGAGACCGTCGGGGACCGCGCCACCGTGGTCGCCGGCATCGGCACGAACGACACCCGGCACTCGGTCGAGCTCAACGAGCAGGCTGCCAAGATCGGTGCCGACGGAGCCCTGCTGGTGACGCCGTACTACAACAAGCCGACCCAGGCCGGGCTCGTCGCGCACTTCGAGGCGGTCGCGGCTGCCAGCGACCTGCCGGTGATGCTCTACGACATCCCGGGGCGCACCGGGACCACGATCGCCCCGGAGACCTACGCCGCCCTCGCGGCCAACGAGAAGTTCGTGGCGGTCAAGGACGCCGTCGGGGACCTCTTCCGGGGAGCGAAGATCATGGCCGAGACCGACCTGGCCTTCTACTCCGGTGACGACGTCCTCAACCTGGGCTGGCTGACCCATGGTGGCTGCGGGATCGTCTCGGTGGTCGGCCACGTCGCCGGCAACCAGTACGCCGAGATGGTCGCTGCCGTGGACCGCGGCGACCTCGCCGGGGCCCTGGCGGTCTACAACGACCTGCTCCCGGTGGTGGACGCGATCATGGGTCAGGCTCCCGGTGTGATGACGGCCAAGGCCGCCCTGCAGCTCCTCGGGATCACCACCAACAGGGCCGTCCGGCTGCCCCTGGTCGAGGCTGACCTCGAGCTGGTCGGCATCGTGCACGAAGCGTTGGCAAACGCCGCGCTCCTCCCGCTGTCAGAAAGCAACTGATGAGTCACGCACACCCCGAACTGCCCACCCCCGGACCGCTGCCGAAGGGCGGCCTGCGCGTCATCGCGCTCGGCGGTCTCGGCGAGGTCGGTCGGAACATGACCGTCTTCGAGTACGACGGCCGGCTCCTGATCGTCGACTGCGGGGTGCTCTTCCCCGAGGAGAACCACCCGGGGGTCGACCTGATCCTCCCGGACTTCGACGCGATCCGGGACCGTCTGGACCAGGTGGACGCCCTGGTACTCACCCACGGTCACGAGGACCACATCGGGGCTACCCCGTACCTGCTCCGTGAGCGTCACGACATCCCGCTGGTCGGCTCGCAGCTCACGCTGGCGCTGCTGGACTCCAAGCTCCGCGAGCACCGGATCAAGGACACCGTCAAGCACATCGTCACCGAGGGCGAGACCATCACCTTCGGTCCGTTCGAGCTCGAGTTCGTCGCGGTCAACCACTCGATCCCGGACGCGTTGGCGGTCGCCATCAAGACCGGTGCCGGCGTCGTCCTGCACACCGGCGACTTCAAGATGGACCAGCTCCCGCTCGACGGCCGGATCACCGACCTGCGCGCGTTCGCCCGGCTGGGCGAGGCCGGCGTCGACCTCTTCCTCACCGACTCCACCAACGCCGAGGTCCCCGGTTTCACCACCGCGGAGAAGAACATCGCGCCGGTGCTCGACCGGGTCTTCCACACCCGCGCCAACCAGCGCATCATCGTCGCCTGCTTCGCCTCGCACGTGCACCGGGTCCAGCAGATCCTCGATGCCGCCCACGAGCACGGTCGCAAGGTTGCGTACGTCGGTCGCTCGATGGTCCGCAACATGGCGATCGCCCGCGACCTCGGCTACCTGCACGTCCCCCCGGGACTGCTGGTGGATCCGAAGGAGCTGGCCACCCTGCCGCCCGGGAAGGTCGTGATGATCTCGACCGGTTCCCAGGGTGAGCCGCTGTCGGCGCTGAGCCGGATCGCGCAGCGCAACCACAACTTCGTCACCATCGAGGAGGGCGACTGCGTCGTGCTCGCCTCCTCGCTGATCCCGGGGAACGAGAACGCCGTCTACCGGGTCATCAACGGCCTCACCGCGCTCGGTGCCAACGTGGTCCACAAGGGCAATGCCCTGGTGCACGTCTCCGGCCACGCGAGTGCCGGTGAGCTCCTCTACTGCTACAACATCGTGAAGCCGAAGAACGTGATGCCGGTGCACGGCGAGATCCGGCACATGCACGCGAACGCCGAGCTCGCGAAGCTGACCGGTGTCCCGGCCGACCGGGTCGTCGTGGCTCAGGACGGTTTTGTGGTCGACCTCGTCGACGGCAAGGCTGCGATCACCGGCAAGGTGGACTGCGGCTACGTCTTCGTCGACGGCAGCTCGATCGGCGACATCACCGAGAGCGACCTCAAGGACCGCCGGATCCTCGGCGAGGAGGGCTTCATCTCGGTGATCGTGGTGATCGACTCGCAGACCGGCAAGGTCGTCAGCGGCCCCGAGATCCACGCACGAGGTTTTGCCGAGGACGACGTGATCTTCGACGAGATCAAGGGTCCTATCGTCGATGCCCTCGACAAGGCGATCAGCGACGGGGTCAACGACTCCTACCAGCTCCAGCAGAACATCCGTCGGGTCGTGGGGCGTTGGGT
Source organism: Propionibacteriales bacterium (assembly GCA_026392455.1). Lineage (GTDB taxonomy): Bacteria > Actinomycetota > Actinomycetes > Propionibacteriales > Nocardioidaceae > Marmoricola. Next base: position 304,443 of record JAPLCB010000010.1, read on the forward strand.
CTCGGGCAAGCACCGCCGTCGCCCGATGATCATTCCCGTCGTCCTGGAGGCTTAGCAGCATGGGTGTACCCGGTCCTGAGGAGTTCGTCAGCTACCAGCAGTGGGGTCTCGACTTCTTCGCCGAGGCCGTCAGTCAGGACCGGATCCTGGGCGCGGTCAACAACATCGCCGGTCAACCGATCGACTTCGGTCCGATCGGGGTGGGACCGGGCAAGATCGCGAAGGTCAAGGCCTACGGAGCGATCGGAGCGGCGAGCGCACACCGCCTGGACACGCCGCAGATCTCCTACCGCGTCGAGCTGCCGGTCAGCCTGACCTTCGAGGTGAACCTCCAGGTCGAGACGCACACGTTCCACGCCGAGCTGCTGGTACCCCTGACCCTGACCGCCCAGGCGGTCGAGGGGGTCAAGATCTTCATCACGATCGACCCGCCGCGCAGCTCGGACGTCGAGGTGAAGGTCCAGGCCGAAGGCATCCGGGCCACGATCATGCAGCGGGTCGTCAACATCGAGGCAGAGCTCCGACGCTTCGTCGCGAAGTACGTCGCCCGCGAGACGACCAAGCCGCACATCGAGGAGGCTCGTGTCATCGACGTCTCCGCCGCCATCGACAAGGCTTGGGGCTCGATCGCGCCGAAGCCGGCCGAGTCCAAGGTCACCGACGACTTCGCCGAGGCCCTCGAGGCCGAGATCCGGGAGAACGAGGACACCTTCATCAGCGAGCTCGGCGAGGGCTGAGGGTGCGGCCAGCGTCGTTGACCCTCACTCGCGTCTGCTGAAGGTGACTCTGCCGCTCTTGCTGGCCTTGAGCTGGTAGCGGGCGTCGTGGGCCAGGGTGTGGTGCCGGGGGCAGAGGAGCATGCCGTTGTCCACGGACGTTGCGCCGCCCCTGGCCCAGGGAACCGGATGGTGGACGTGGCACATGCTCGGGGGCCAGTCGCAGCCCTCGACGACGCAGCCCTGGTCCCGGTGCGCGATGACGAGGCGTTGAGGTTCCGTGTGGAACCTGGTTTGGCGGCCAAGGTCGAGGATCTGGGACTTCGTGCCGAGGACGGCAGGGATGATTCCGGCTTCACAGGCCATCCGGCGTGCTTCGGACGCCGAGATCGTCTCGCCGGTATCGAGAGTGGCGGCCTTGTCGGCGCCGAGGAGGTTCTCCAGGGTCATCGTGACCACCACGGTGGCGGCGATCCCGCCAGCCTTCGGTGTGCCGGAAGTCGCTCGGGTCTCGACGTACTCGGTGAACGCCTGACCGAGCCGCAGGGGTCGCGCCACCACCTCGACCCCGGCGCCCGATGCGGCCTGGTGGCCAGGCGGCGGCGATCGCGGAAAGGTGCTTGCGCAGCATCTCCCCGGCCAGGACCGGAATCTTGAACCTGCCGACCACCGACCCGTGGCCGTCAGGGTTCATGACGAACGATGCGGTCGCCATGGCGTGCTGCTCTTCGCGTTCCACGACCTGGCGTTCGTGCTCGTCGGCGATCTCGGGGGCGATCACCTCCAGGATCCTGCGGCCCAGGATGCGTAGTTCACGAGGGTCGTGGTGCTGGGCCAGGGCGACCAGGTGCTGCTCGGCGTCGTGGCGCAGCGCGTGCGGGACGAGATCGGTGGGGAGGGCTTCGACGGCGTTGAGGATCACCGCCGCCTGGTCGACCGAGATGTCCCCGAGTCGCAGAGCGCTGCTGGTCGGGGGGTGGGCGTCGTCGTCGAGCGCCGTGGCGAGCGCGACCTGGCGATGTGCTTGCTTCGTGGTGGTCCGGGTGGTGCTGGCCCACCACCCAGCGGTGCTCGTCGCGCCGACCGCGTCGCCGACCTGGTGCCGGTCGGCTTCGCGCAGCGTGGTCAGGAGCAGGGCATCGAACCAGTTCCGGTGCCGGGCAAGACGCTCCATCGCCCCAGCGACCTCCGACGGGGACAACGTCCACACCGGAACATCGCAGTGCCGGGCACGAAGAGCCTCCAGCTCGTCGACCAACGACAGCAGTCGATGCTGCAGCTGGGTCCCGATCACTCCCGACGTCATGCCACGACGCTAGGAACCGCCGCCGACACCGGACCCGCTCCAGCGACAATCCGGACCGACTTTTCGCCATCTGTCGCAGGAGCACTGGAACTGTCGGTACTGGCGCCCTCGTGGCCGGCTAGACGAGCACCCCGGCGAAGACCATCGCTGCGAGCCGGACGTACTGCACCGTGCAGAGCACCAGCAGCACCACCAGCACGGTGATCTGCAGCCAGCGCGGTCGGATGTTCCGGAACAGCAGCAAGGCCACGAACATCTGCCCGTGGTTGCGGTACCAGCTCATCTTGGCGCCGGCGAAGAACGGCATCAGGAAGATCGCCCCCATCAGCAGCAGGGCCGCCCATTCGTCGACCTCCAGGCGGCGGTCGCGCAGCAGTCGCCAGCCCGTGGCGAACAGCAGGACCAGCACCAGGAGGCCGTTCAGCCAGAGCTGCAGGTGGTGCGCCTCCAGGCTGCCTCTGGTCAGCCACGTCAGGGTGGTGTCCGGGTTCAGGAAGTAGTCCTTGAACGGCAGGTCGTAGGCGGTACGGGCCTCGGTGAGCGGGTTCTTCAGGCCGCCCTGACCGTAGCTGGACTCGTTGATCTGCTCGTAGGCGTCCCAGGCTCCGGTCGCCCGCCACATCATCCACTTCGCCCAGAGCACGCCTCCGGCGGCCACGACGGCCGAGCCGAGGGCCTTGGCGACGCGAACCCGCACCGGATCGGACCGCCAGGCGAAGAAGACGCTGAGCAGCAGCATCCCGACCGCGACGGCGCCGACCAGGTGGCAGGCTGCCGCGACGAAGCCGCCTGCCGCCGCGATCACCCAGGACCCGCGCTTGACGCCGATGACCGCGACCAGCAGCGCCAAGGTCCCGAGCGCGATCGGGAAGGCCATGTGGAAGTAGATGCCGCCGGGGAAGACCACCCCGAGCGCCATGATCAGACCGGTGACCGAGGTCAGCCTGGAGCCGAGCAGGTACCAGAGGGCGGCGAACATCCCGAGCAGCGCCAGCTCGGAGACCACGACCGCCGCGACGTCGGGGGAGAGGCCGGCCGCCGCGAAGGCCCGGACCACCACCGGATAGCCCGGGAACCAGGCGACGTTGCCGCACAGCACGTCCCGGAAACCCGCTTCGGCGTACCCGGCACGGTCCCAGCAGCGGAACATCTCGTAGCCGTCCCGGGAGATCGACAGGTAGTGCGCCGAGTCCCACCGTTCACGGCCCGCCACGCTCCAGTAGGCGACGTCACTGGCCCGGGCGACGCACCAGGTGATCGCTGAAGCGGCCAGCCAGGCGAGGAACGGGGGAGTCGACCACCGCAGCGTCGCTCGTACATCCACCCGGGCCGAGAGCATGCAGGCATGATTCCACCCGGGCGGCGGGTCGTCGGGACCCGGACCCAGGAACCAACGCCGGGATGTTACGCAACACGCCGGGTGCGACGCGTGGGACTCCTGAGGTTTGAGAGTACATTTCCGACCATGGCGACCCGTACGTCTTCCCCGTCGGCGTCGCGAAGCAGGAGCACTACGAGCAGTGGTGCTGCTACTCCGCGTTCCCGACCGTCCGGTAGCCAGGGCAAGCGCAAGCCTGCAGCACGGAAGTCAGCCGCTTCGAAGAAGAAGCGTCCGGCCCCGCGCGCAGTCCGCAACGGTCCTGGTCCCGTTTCGCGTACCTTCTCCGCGCTCGGTCGCGGCACTGGTGCGGTCTGGCTGGGCGTGGCGGGAGGGATCGGCTCCGGAGCCCGCACGATCGGCCAGGGCGCTCGCGACATCGATCCTGAGCACCGCCGCGACGGCGCCGGTCTGTTCCTGATGGCGCTCTCGGTGGTCGTCGCCGCCTCGGTCTGGTGGCAGCTCCCGGGTGCCGTCTTCGAGGGCACCCGTGCCGTCGTGGCCGGCTCGGTCGGCCTGATCGCCTGGTTCGTCCCCCTGCTGCTGGTCTACATCGCCTGGCGCAACATGCGCGACCCGGAGGCCAACGGCCCGGTCGGTCGCCAGGTCGTCGGCTGGGGAGCGTTGCTCTTCGGCGTCCTGGGCGTCGTCCACATCGCCAACGGGTCCCCGAAGCCCGCGCTGGGGGACACCGGCGACCTGCAGCAGGCGGGGGGCGCCCTCGGGTTCGTCGTCGCGAAGCTGCTCACCGATCTCCTGCACACCTCGTACGTCGTGGTGCCACTGCTGATCCTGCTCGCAGCGTTCGGGGTGCTGGTGGTCACCGCGACCCCGATCTACCAGATCCCCGGCCGCCTCCGGGTGCTCCGGGACAAGGCGCTGGGCCGGCACGTCGAGCTCGACGCCCCCGCTGAGCTGCCCGAGAAGAAGCGACGCTCCCGCAAGGCCCTGCTCGACGACGCCATCGACCCGGACATGGGCGACGCGCCGTACGACACCCCGTTGGTCCTGGAGGCCCGGGAGGTGAAGAAGCGCGGGAAGAAGGCCGATGCCGGCCTGGACGTCTTCGACGTGGAGGCCGACGCCGCAGAACCCTCTGCGGACACCGGCGACCTCGAACCACCGCCGCACACCCCCCTGCCGCAGCGGGTCGAGCAGCTCAGCCTGTCTGGTGACATCACCTACACCCTGCCCGAGAGCGACATCCTCAAGCCGGGCAGCGCGCACAAGACCCGGACCCCGGCGTCGGACGCCATCGTGGAGCGCCTGACCGGCGTCTTCGAGGAGTTCGACATCGACGCGACCGTCACGGGCTACACCCGCGGCCCGACCGTCACCCGGTACGTCGTCGAGCTCGGCCCCGCGGTCAAGGTCGAGAAGATCACCAACATCGCCAAGAACATCTCCTACGCGGTCGCCTCGGCCGAGGTGCGGATCCTGTCGCCGATCCCCGGTAAGTCCGCGGTCGGTATCGAGATCCCGAACACCGACAAGGAGATCGTCTCGCTGGGTGACGTGCTGCGCTCGAACACGGCGCGCAACGACCACCACCCGATGGTGGCCGGACTCGGCAAGGACGTCGAGGGCGGCTTCGTCGTCGCCAACCTGGCGAAGATGCCGCACCTGCTGGTGGCCGGTGCCACCGGCTCGGGCAAGTCCAGCTTCATCAACTCGATGATCACCTCGATCCTGATGCGCTCGACCCCCGACGAGGTCCGGATGATCATGGTCGACCCGAAGCGGGTCGAGCTGAACGCCTACGAGGGTGTCCCACACCTGATCACCCCGATCATCACCAACCCGAAGAAGGCCTCCGAGGCCTTGCAGTGGGTCGTCCGCGAGATGGACATGCGCTACGACGACCTCGCCAACTTCGGCTTCCGGCACATCGACGACTTCAACAAGGCGGTCCGGGCCGGCAAGGTGCAGGTGCCCGCCGGGAGCGAGCGGCAGCTGTCGCCGTACCCGTACCTGCTGGTGATCGTCGACGAGCTGGCCGACCTGATGATGGTCGCGCCGCGCGACGTCGAGGACGCGATCGTCCGGATCACCCAGCTCGCGCGGGCTGCGGGTATCCACCTGGTGCTCGCCACCCAGCGGCCTTCGGTCGACGTGGTCACCGGCCTGATCAAGGCCAACGTGCCGTCCCGGCTGGCGTTCGCGACCTCCTCGTTGGCCGACTCCCGGGTGATCCTCGACCAGCCGGGCGCGGAGAAGCTGGTCGGTCAGGGTGATGGTCTGTTCCTGCCGATGGGTGCCTCCAAGGCGGTCCGGGTCCAGGGCAGCTGGGTCACCGAGGCCGAGATCGCCCAGGTGGTCAAGAAGTGCAAGACCCAGCTCGAACCGACCTACCGCGAGGACGTCACCGCCCCGGCTGCGTCCAAGCGGGAGCTCGAGGACGACATCGGCGACGACCTCGACCTGGTCGTCCAGGCGATCGAGCTCGTCGTCTCCACCCAGTTCGGCTCGACCTCGATGCTGCAGCGCAAGCTCCGGGTCGGGTTCGCGAAGGCCGGACGACTGATGGACATCATGGAGAGCCGGGGGGTGGTCGGCCCGAGCGAAGGCTCCAAGGCCCGCGACGTCCTGATCAAGCCCGACGACCTCGACGGGGTCATCGCGACGTTGCAGGGGGAAGCATGACGATCCAGCTGCACCGTCACGACCACCGAGCACCGGAGTCCAGCGAGGACGAGTCCGGACCCCAGGTGGCGGTCCGACGCAACGTCGTGCTGAGCGGCGTGGTCGGAGGGGCAGCCCTGCTCCTCGCCGTTGCCTTCCTCGCCCGTGGTTCGTCGGCGAGCGACGTCTTCCTCGGCCTGGTGCTCGTGCTGGTCGCCGGCTTCAACCTGCCCGCGGTGGTGTCGGCCAGGACACCGGTGCTGGTCGCGGACGACTACGGGATCCGGCTGCGGGTCGGACTGGGCTGGCGTGGGCTGCCGTGGACCGCGATCCGCCAGCTGGTGGTCGAGGACCCGGCTTCGTTGCTCCGTGAGGGCCGCCTGGTGATCGTGCCGGGAGACCGCAAGGCCGCCTTCCGTCGGTTGGACAAGCCGGCCCGCTGGCACCTGCGCTGGAACAAGTACTGGTACGGGACCTCGCTGAGCATCCCGCTCGGGATCACGACGGCGACCGATTCGGCCGACCTGGCGGCCGATCTCTCCTCCCTGGCCGCGGGCCGGGTCGAGGTGGTTCACGTCAGTGCTCACGAACGGCAGTGGACCGAGGCCGAACCCGCTGCTCGGGCCGCGCTGCCCGAGCCGCTCGAGCCGCTCGAGCTGTTCGTCCCCGACCAGCCGGTGCCGGACGAGGACGGCGAACCCGTCGCGGTCGAGGTCGATCTCGGCCCGCAGCTGCCGGAGCCGGTCCTGCCGCTGCGCGACCTGAGCACCCCGGCACGGATCGACGTCCGTCTCGAGCCGCGGGTCGCCGACGACACCGTGGACCAGGCAACCCAGGTGACCCGGGTCGAGAGCCTCGTCACCGAGGAGCTCCCGGTCGAGATCCTGATCGACGACCTCGCGGTCGTGAACCCGGTGGCCGCTCCGATCATCGGTGCGAAGGTGTCCCACGCCCGCGAGTGCCTCGACATGAGCATCGACGAGCTCGCCCAGCGGACCCGGATCCGACCGCACGTCCTCGAGGCGATCGAGCAGGACGACTTCGGGCCCTGCGGCGGTGACTTCTACGCTCGTGGGCACCTGACAGCGATCTCCCGTGCCCTCGGTCTGACCCTGGACCCGCTGCTGGCGATCTACGACGAGCGCTACGCACAGGCCCCGATCAACGCTCGGCGGGTGTTCGAGGCCGAGCTGTCCTCGGGGCTCTCCGGCGGCGTCCGGGCGACCCTGGCGGGCCCCCGTTGGAGCCTGCTGATCGGGTCGGTCCTCTCGCTGACGATGATCTGGGGCCTGGCGCGCATCTTCGCCGGGGACGCGGACGCGTTGAACGCGGCACCGCCGCCGGCGCAGTCTGCTGGCCTGGCCGGAAACCAGACGCCGATCACCTCGCCGAGGATGCGGACCACGCCGATGACCGTGACGGCGGCCTACGCCAGCACCCACGTCGTCGTCAAGGACCGGACCGGGAAGACGCTGTGGTCGGGGGACCTCGGGATCGGACGGAAGCGGAAGGTCGTCGGGTTGGCGCCGTTCACCGTCTCCGCCGACAACGCCGGGGCGGTCGTGGTCAGTGTGAAGGGCAAGCCGATGGGCGACCTCGGCACGGCGGGCGAGGCAGGATCCAAGGCTTTCGGCTGAGCCGGTCCGGTCAGCGTTCGGTTCGCTCTGGGGGCGGTCCGACCGGCATAATCGACCGGACATGACTTCGCCTTCTGCACCTGCCCCGGCCGCCGGCCATACCGTCGCCATGGTCACCCTCGGCTGCGCCCGCAACGAGGTCGACTCCGAGGAGCTCGCCGGCCAGCTCGAAGCCGGCGGTTTCCGGTTGGTCGATGACCCGGCCGACGCCGAGACCGTGCTGGTCAACACCTGTGGTTTCGTCGAGGCCGCCAAGAAGGACTCGGTCGACACGCTGCTCGCCGCGGCCGACCTGAAGAGCGACACCGGAGTGACCCGCTCGGTGGTCGCCGTCGGCTGCCTGGCCGAGCGGTACGGCGAGGAGCTGGCCGAGTCGCTGCCCGAGGCCGACGCCGTCCTGGGGTTCGACGCGTACCCCGACATCGCTGATCGTCTCAAGGCCATCCTGGCGGGCACCAAGCAGCACGCGCACACGCCGTCCGACCGCCGCAAGCTGCTGCCGATCTCGCCGACCCAGCGCATCGACGTCGACGTCGTCGTGCCCGGTCACAGCTTCGAGGTCGCTGCCCAGGTGCCCGAGGACCTCGCCGACATCGGCACCGGCGCGCCTTCGACGGGCCCGCGCTCGGTACGGCGTCGTCTGGACGGCGGCCCGATGGCCCCGCTGAAGCTCGCGTCCGGTTGCGACCGTCGCTGCGCGTTCTGCGCGATCCCGAGCTTCCGGGGCTCCTTCGTCTCGCGACGACCCTCCGACGTCCTGGCGGAGGCCCGTTGGTTGGGGGAGCAGGGCGTCAAGGAGCTGTTCCTGGTCTCGGAGAACTCCACGTCGTACGGCAAGGACCTGGGTGACATCCGGCTGCTGGAGACGATCCTGCCCGAGCTCGTCGCCGTCGAGGGCGTCGAGCGGGTCCGGGTCTCCTACCTGCAGCCGGCGGAGACCCGCCCGGGTCTGGTGACGGCGATCGCGAGCACGCCGGGCGTAGCGCCCTACTTCGACCTCTCGTTCCAGCACGCCTCGGCGACGGTGCTGCGCTCGATGCGCCGGTTCGGGGACCCCGAGTCGTTCCTGAACCTGCTCGCCGACGTCCGGCGCCACGAGCCGACCGCTGGGGTCCGCTCCAACTTCATCGTCGGGTTCCCCGGGGAGACCGAGGACGACTTCGCCACCCTGTGCGACTTCGTCACCGAGGCGCGCCTGGACGCGATCGGGGTCTTCGGCTATTCCGACGAGGACGGCACCGAGGCCGAGACCTACGACGGCAAGCTGGACGAGGACGCGATCGCGGAGCGGGTCGAGCACCTCGGCGCCCTGGTCGAGGAGCTGACCGCCCAGCGGGCCGAGGAGCGGATCGGCGAGCGTGTCCAGGTCCTGGTGGAGACCCTCGACCCGGAGGACGAGGGCCCGGGGTCGGGGACCGCCGAAGGTCGCGCCGCCTGCCAGGGTCCCGAGGTCGACGGCTCGACTCTGCTGACCGGGCTGAGCGATGGTGTCAGGGTGGGTGACATGATCAACGCGGAGGTCGTGGCAACCGACGGTGTCGACCTCATCGCCGAGCCGGTCTGACCGGCCCATGGAGGCAGCGGGAGGGGAAGCTGTGAGCGAGCACAAGCCCAGCAACTGGAACGTCCCCAACGCGCTGACCACCCTGCGGATCGTGATGTTCCCGTTCTTCGGGTACGCGCTGCTGCACGACGGCGGTGACAACCTGGACTGGCGGTGGATCGCCTACGGGCTGTTCGTGGTCGCGATGATCACCGACAAGATCGACGGAGACCTCGCCCGCAAGCACAACCTGATCACCAACTTCGGCAAGATCGCCGACCCGATCGCGGACAAGGCGATCACCGGGATGGCCTTCGTCGGGCTCTCGGTGATCTACCCGGTGATGTGGTGGATCACCGTCCCGGTCCTGGTCAGGGAGTGGGGCGTCACCATCGCGCGGCTGTCCATCGCCAAGCAGGTCGTGATGTCGGCCAACCAGAGCGGCAAGGTCAAGACGATGGCCCAGGCCCTTGCCCTGGGTGGGCTGATCGCGCCGTTCCACTACCTCACCGGCGTGTGGGACCTGCCGGGTGACATCGTCTGGTGGACCGCCGTGGTGCTGATGGCGGTTGCCGTCGTGCTGACGATGACCTCGGGGTACGAGTTCGCGCGTGACGTGCTCCGGCACCGTCGTTCAGCCACCGCCGCGAAGGCCTGACCGGGTCGTCGCGAGCCGGCGGACCGCCTGGACCAGGGCCAGGTGCGTGAACGCCTGCGGGAAGTTCCCGACCAGCTGCCCGCGCTCGGGGTCGTACTCCTCGCTGAACAGGCCGAGGTCGTTGCTCAGTCCGACCAACCGGTCCATCAGGGCGACCGCCTCGGGCTGCCGTCCGGCAGCGGCGCGGGCGGCAACCAACCAGAACGAGCACGGGAGGAACGGGTGCTCGTCGCCGGCGATCCCGTCCACCCCGGTCTCGGTCCGGTAGCGCAGCACCAGGCCGTCGCGCAGCAGGTCGGCCTCGACCGCCGCGATCGTGCCGAGTACCCGGGGATCGTCGCCCGGCAGGAACCCGACCAAGCCGATCAGCAGCAGCGAGGCATCGACCTCGGTGGTGTCGTAGTGCTGGGTGAAGGTGTTCCGTCCGGTGTCGAAGCCGCGGTCCAGGATCTCGTGGCGGATCTCGTCACGGACCCTCCGCCACGACTCGACCGGCCCGTCGAGCCCGTGCCGCTCCACGCCGCTGATCATCCGGTCGAAGGCGGCCCACATCATCACCCGGCTGTGGGTGAAGTCGCGCTGCGGGCCGCGGATCTCCCAGATGCCGTGGTCGGGGAGGTTCCAGGTGGTCATCAGGCCCTTGACCAGGGTGCGTTGCAGGCTCCAGCTGTCGCGGGTCTCGGGCAGTCCGCCGTCACGGGCCGAGGCCAGGGCGCAGAGCACCTCGCCGACCACGTCTCCCTGGCGCTGGTCGACGGCGGCGTTGCCGATCCGGACCGGCCGGGACGCCGCGTAGCCGGCCAGGTGGTCGAGCTCGCTCTCGACCAGGTGCCGGCTGCCGTCGACGGCGTACACGATCTGCAGGTCCTCGGCGTCGCCCGCCACCGCCCGCAGCAACCAGTTCCGCCACGGCAGGGCGCGCTCGGTCTCGCCGTGGGTGATCATCGCCTCCACGGTCAGCGCGGCATCCCGCAGCCACGAGTACCGGTAGTCCCAGTTGCGCACACCGCCGGGATCCTCCGGCAGCGAGGTCGTCGGCGCTGCCACGATCCCGCCGGTGTCCTCGTGGGTCAGCGCCAGCAGGGTCAGCAGGCTCCGGTTGACGTGCTCGGCGTACGGCCCGTCCTGCGGCGTCCGGGCCAGCCACGCACGCTGCGCGGACACGGTCGCCTCGATGCGGTCGTCGACGTCCACCCGGGGAGGGATGTCGCGGTGCGAGGGGACCCAGGTCAGCGTGAGGTCGAGGACCTCGCCCGCCGCGATCTCGAGCTGGTCGTGGTGGTGCCCGTCGGTCGCGTACGGGAGCCGGGGACCGGCCAGCACCAGCTTGTCGGGTCCGGCGACCGCGACGATGACCTGCTGGCCGGCGGCGAGGTCCCGGTGCACCCACGGCTTGATCCGGCCGTAGTCGAACCGGATCACCAGGTCGTGGTCGAGCGTGACCGTGCCGCTGACGCCCTCGATCCGACGGACCACGTCGGCCCTGCGGTCGCCCGCCGGCATCAGGTCCGTGATCCGAACCTCGCCGGCAGGAGTCGTGAACGAGGTCTCCAGGACGTTGGTGTTCGTCCGGTAGCGCCGACTGGTCTGGTACTCACCGACCGGGGTCAGCGCCCACCGCGAACCGTCCGGGTCACCGAGCAGGGCGCTGAAGCACGACGGGGAGTCGAAGCGCGGGAAGCACAGCCAGTCGATCGAGCCGTTCGAGCCGACCAGTGCGACGGTGTGCTGGTCGCCGATGATCGCGTAGTCCGCGATCGGGAGAGCGGTGTAGGCCGGGGTCGTGTCGTCGGTGCCGGGCGCCATGATGGATGAGACTAGCCTTGGCGTCATGACGACCACCGCACGCGCCGCAGCCGTCCACCAGGCGCTGCTGGCACGCGGGGAGACCGTGGGCTGTGCCGAGTCGTTGACCGGCGGAGCTGTTGCCGACCTGTTGAGCGGTACGCCGGGGGCCTCGGCCACGTTCGTCGGGGGGGTGGTGAGCTACGCGACCCGGATCAAGCGTGACCTGCTCGGGGTGACCGCCGCTCAGGTGGTCTCCTCGGACTGCGCGTCGCAGATGGCGACCGGGGTGCGGCGACTGCTCGCGGTGGACTGGGCCGTGGCGACCACGGGTGTGGCCGGACCGGCCAAGCAGGACGACAAGGCCGTCGGGACCGTCTACGTCGCGGTGGCGGGGCCGACCGGGGTGACCGTCCACCGGCTGGCCCTGCCCGGTGACCGGGACGAGATCCGGGCCGGGGCCTGCGCAGCGGCGGTGGAGGCGCTGGCCGATGCCGTCGGGTGACCTGGTCGTCGTCGCCGACGAGCTGTACGCCCTTGCTCCCGGCGAGTTCACCGCGGCCCGTGACCGCGCCGCCAGAGCGGCTGCGGACAAGGCCCTGTCGCTGCGGGTCAAGGCGCTACGCAAACCGTCCCTGGCCGCCTGGCTGGTCAACCTGCTGGTGCGCCGCGAGGCCGAGCAGATCGATCAGGTCCTGACCCTGGCCGAGTCCCTGCGTGCCGCCGCCGCCTCGCTGGACGGCGACGAGCTGCGTACCCTGACCCGGCAGCGGCGGCAGCTCACGTCCGCACTGACCACGACCGCCGGCCGGCTGGCCCGCGAGTTCGACGTCCGGATGACCCCCGCGGTCGCCGACCAGGTCGAGGGCGTGCTGACGGCGGCGATGCTCGACCCGGTGGCGGCCCAGGTCGTCCGTTCGGGGCTGGTCGTCACCGGGTTCACGGCTACCGGGGTCTCCGTCCTCGACGTCGCTGCGGTGTGTGCGGTCCCGGACGCGCTCGGGCACCGGGCCGGTCCGTTGTCGTCGGGGCAGCCAAAACCGCCGGCCCTCCACGTGGTGCCGGACGACGCAATCAGGCTCGAGGCTGCCCAGGAGCAGGTCGAGGCCGCTGCGCTCGAGCTGGCCGAGGTCACCGAGGAGCTGCAGCACCAGCGGGCGAGCGCCGAGCGGCTGGCCGCGCGCAGTCTTCAGCTCCAGGGCGAGATCGATGAGCTGCGTCGCCGGCTCGCGGTGCTCGAGGACGACGTGGACGCGGTGGACGAGGAGTCCGACGCCGTCACGGCTGCCGTCACCCGGGCCGAGGTCGAGGTCGCTGCGGCCGAGGATGCCCTGGTCGCCGCTCGCGCGGAGCTGGCCCGGCTGACTCGCTGATCGCGGGTCAGGCCCAGTCCTTGCTGCGCTCGACGGCCTTGAGCCAGAGCGCGTACGAGGCGGCGACCCGTTCCGCAGCGCCCGGATCCGGTTCGAAGACCCGGTCCAGCTGCCAGCTCGAGCGCAGGTCCTCGGTGCTGTTCCAGACGCCGGTGCCCAGGCCCGCCATGAAGGCGGCGCCCAGTGCCGTGGTCTCCACGATCCTCGGCCGCTCGACCGGCACCCCGAGCAGGTCGGCCTGGAGCTGGCAGAGCAGGTCGTTCGACGCCGCACCGCCGTCGACGGCCAGCACGGAAACCGCCGACTCCGCCGGGAGGGTGCCGATCACGTCGCGGACCTCGTAGGTGATCGCCTCCAGCGTCGCCCGGACGATGTGCGCGCGGGTGGTGCCCCGGGTGATGCCCAGGATCGCGCCGCGGGCGTGCGGGTCCCAGTGCGGGGCGCCGAGTCCGGTCAGGGCAGGAACGAAGACGACGCCGTCCGTCGACTCGACGGTCGCAGCGATCGCGGCGGTCTCGGCCGCCGTACCGACGATCTGCAGGCCGTCGCGCAGCCACTGCACCGCGGCGCCGGTCACGAAGATGGCGCCCTCCAGGGCGTAGGTGATCGCACCCGACGGGTCCCGCCAGGCAGCGGTGGACAGCAGTCCGGCCTCGGAGCGCTCCACGGTGTGCCCGGTGTTGGTCAGGATGAAGGACCCGGTGCCGTAGGTGCACTTGGTGTCGCCGACGTCGAAACAGGTCTGGCCGAACAGCGCCGACTGCTGGTCGCCGGCGATCCCGGCGATCGGGAGGTCGAGGTCCAGGAAGCTGCGCGGGTCGGTCCGGGCGAGCTCGCCCCAGTTGTCGACGATCTCCGGCAGCGCGTCGCGCGGCACGCCGAAGAGGGCGCAGAGCTCGTCGGACCAGTCGCCCCGCTCCAGGTCGAACAGCAGCGTGCGGGAGGCGTTCGAGACGTCGGTGACGTGCCAGGTGCCGCGCGACATCCGCGCGATCAGGTAGGAGTCCACGGTGCCGATCGCGTAGCGGCCGGACTCGACCAGGGCCCAGGTGTGCGGTTCGTGCTCGGCGAGCCAGGCGAGCTTGGTCCCGGAGAAGTACGGGTCCAGCCGGAGGCCGGTGAGGTCGGCGACCCGGCCCTCGTGCCCGGCGCTCTTGAGGCGGTCGCAGATCTCGGTGGTCCGGCGGTCCTGCCAGACGATGGCGCGCCGGGGTGAACCCAGTGTCTCGCGGTCCCAGAGCAGCACGGTCTCGCGCTGGTTGGTGATCCCGATCCCGGCCAGGTCCGCGGGGGTCCCTGCCCAGGTCTTCAGGGCTGCCCGGGTGGACTCGATGGTGGCCTGCCAGATCTCCTCGGGCGAGTGCTCGACCCAGCCCGGGTGCGGGAAGTGCTGGGCGAACTCCTGGTAGCCCTTGGCGGCGATGGTTCCGTCGGCGGTCACGATGACAGCGGTGACGCCGGTCGTGCCTGCGTCGATCGCCAGGACGCTCTTGCCCGATGCCGTGATCATGGGCTCATCCTGTCAGGAGGTGGTGCTCGGTTCGTCGAAGTGGCTAGTGTGAGTCCTGGACTTGAACGTTCCAATCGAGGGAGAGCCGATGCGCGTCGGAGTGCTGACCGGAGGCGGGGACTGCCCCGGACTGAACGCTGTGATCCGGGCCGTCGTCCGCAAGGGCGCCAAGGAGTACGACGACGAGTTCGTCGGCTTCCGGGACGGCTGGAAAGGGCCGCTCGAAGGGCTGACGATGCCGTTGGGGATCGACCAGGTCCGCGGGATCCTGCCGCGCGGTGGCACCATCCTGGGTTCCTCGCGCACCAACCCCTTCAGCATCGAGGGTGGTGTGGAGCGGATCAAGGCCAACCTCGCCGAGGCCGGCGTCGATGCGCTGATCGCGATCGGTGGGGAGGACACCCTGGGGGTGGCGACCAAGCTCCACGAGCTCGGTGTCCCTGTCGTGGGAGTGCCGAAGACGATCGACAACGACCTCTCCGGCACCGACTTCACCTTCGGGTTCGACACCGCCGTCAACATCGCGTCCGAGGCGATCGACCGGCTGCACACCACGGCCGAGTCCCACCACCGGGTACTCGTCGTCGAGGTGATGGGACGGCACGCCGGGTGGATCGCGCTGCACGCCGGGATCGCCGGCGGGGCCAACGTGGTGCTGATCCCGGAGCGCCCGTTCGACATCGTGGAGGTCTGCAAGCACGTCGAAGCGCGCTTCGAGACCAAGTACGCCGTCATCATGGTCGTCTCCGAGGGAGCCGTCCCGATCGAGTCCGACGACGAGAGCTCGATGACCCTGCTCACCGGTGAGAAGGACGCGTTCGGGCACGTCCGGCTCGGCGGTATCGGCGAGCGGCTGGCCAAGGAGATCGAGGAGCGCACCGGCAAGGAGGCCCGGGCCGTCGTCCTGGGGCACATCCAGCGGGGCGGCACACCGACCGCTTTCGACCGGTGGCTGGCCACCCGGTTCGGCCTGCACGCGATCAGCGCCGTCCACGACGGCGACTTCGGCACCATGATGGCGCTGCGCGGCACCGACATCGTCCGGGTGCCGTTGAGCGAGGGGACGGCGGAGCTGAAGCTGGTCAGCCCGGAGGAGTACGCCGAAGCCGAGGTCTTCTTCGGCTGAGACCCGTGAAAGGCGGCACCGGGCCGCGTTGTCGTCGCGTGACGTCCGCTCCGCCGAAGGACGCCTGCGCTCCTCCGCCTTGCCCGGCACCACGTGTGACGGGTCTTCGACCGTGAATGAGACGGGCCGCCGCGGGGTACAGGTCCCCGGACAACCGAATGCTGGGGAGGCACCATGTCGGCGACCATCGACGAGCAGGACGTGAACGGCGCGGAGACCAGTCTCAAGCGGGTGATGGGTCCGGGTCTGCTGCTGCTGTTCATCGTCGGCGACATCCTCGGGGCCGGGGTCTACGCCGTCACCGGCAAGCTGGCCGGGCAGGTGGGCGGCATCGCGTGGTTGCCGTTCCTGGTTGCCTTCGCCGTCGCAGCGCTGACCGCCTGCTCGTACCTGGAGCTGGTCTCCAAGCATCCCCAGGCCGCCGGAGCAGCGCTCTACGCGCACAAGGCGTTCGGGGTGCACTTCGTGACCTTCCTGGTCGCTTTCACCGTCGTCTGCTCGGGGATCACCAGCGCGGCGACGTCCTCGGGGCTGCTCGCCAGCAACCTGCTGGTGGGACTCAACGAGGGCATCGACGCGGTTCCCACCGGTGACGGGGCGACGCTGGTGACGGCGCTGGCCTTCATGGTCGTGCTGGCGCTGGTCAACCTGCGCGGTGTGGGTGAGAGCGTGAAGTTCAACGTGGTGCTGACCTTGGTCGAGATGGCAGCCCTGGCGATCGTCATCGTGATCGGGTTCGTCGCGATCGGTGGCGGCGACGCCGACCTCGACCGGATCACCGTCTTCGAGAACCCGGACGACAAGGGCCTGTTCGCCGCCGTGACGGTCGCGACCGCGATCGCGTTCTTCTCGATGGTCGGCTTCGAGGACTCGGTCAACATGGTCGAGGAGACCAAGGACCCGAAGCGGATCTTCCCGCGGGCGATGTTCACCGGCCTCGGCATCGCCGTGATCATCTACATGCTGGTGGCGATCTCGGTGGTCGCGGTGATCCCTGCCGGAGAGATCACGACCCCGAAGAACCCGGAGGCCGGGGTCCTGCTCGACGTCGTCCGGATCGGAGCGCCGGACATCCCGATCGACAAGATCTTCCCGTTCATGACGGTCTTCGCCGTGGCCAACACGGCGCTGATCAACATGCTGATGGCCAGCCGCCTGATCTACGGGATGGCGAACCAGGGGGTTCTGCCGCGCGCACTCGGCAAGGTGCTGCCCCGGACCCGGGCGCCGTGGACCGCGATCGCCTTCACCACCACCCTGGCGCTCGTCCTGATCGTCGTCGTCCGCCTGCAGGCAGAGAACTCCGTGGTGTCGGCGCTGTCGGGGACCACCGCACTCCTGCTGCTCGCCGTCTTCTCGGTGGTGAACATCGCGCTGCTGGTACTCCGTCGTGAGGAGCCGGTCGCCGATGGTTTCCGGGCGCCGACGTTCGCGCCCGTCGTCGGTGCGGTCGCCTGTCTCTACCTGCTCGGGCCCTGGGCGCGACTGGACGCCGACATGATCCAGTACAAGATCGCGGCCGGCATGCTCGTCCTCGGGATCGTGCTCTGGGTGATCACGTTCCTCTCCAACCGGGCGCACCAGCGGAGCAGCACCTTCGAGGACGTCGCGAAGCTAGGGGAGTAGCACGATCTTCCCGGTGGCCCGGCCGGACAGCTGCAGACGGTGCGCCTCGGCGACCTCGGCGAGCGGGAAGGTCGCCCCGAGGTGGACCACCAGCGACCCGTCGCCGGCGTGCCGGGCCAGCGGGACGCGGGCCGCGGCACGGACCTCGTCGCCCGGGTCCGCGCCCGGACCGCCGCCGAGGACCTTGATCCCGGTGGAGCCGGCGGCGAAGTTCGCGATCGTCGCGATCCGTTCGCGGTCGGCGACCAGGGCCAGGGACACCTCCAGGGCCTCGTCGTTGCCGATCAGGTCCAGGGCGACGTCGATCCCGTCGGGTGCCACCGCGCGGACCCGGTCGAGCAGGCCGGGCCCGTAGGTCACCGGCTCCGCCCCGAGCTCCTCGAGCAGTCCGTGGCGCTTCTCGCTGGCTGTGGCGATCACCTGTGCGCCTCGGAGTGCCGCCAGCTGGACGACCATCAGACCGACACCTCCCGAAGCTCCGTGGACCAGGACGGTGTCACCGTCAGCGACGGCGGTGGCGGTGAGCAGGTGCACGGCGGTGGCTCCGGTCAGCATCAGGGCTGCCGCCTGGGGCCAGTCCAGGGATGCCGGCTTGCGCACCACCTCGGACGCAGGGACCACCAGGTCGCCGGCGTACGCACCGGTGACCCGGAAGGCGATCACCTCGTCACCGACCGCGACCGGGCCCTCGGGGCCGACCGCACCGGGGCCGACCGCCGTGACCACTCCGGCCGCTTCGAAGCCCAACCGCTTGGGCAGCCCGGCTGGATCAGTCCCGAAGTCGCCGCGGTAGACCTTGGTGTCGATCGGGTTGACACCGCAGGCGAGGACCGAGATGGCGACCTCGCCGGGACCCGGCGCCGGAACCGCCACGTCGATCAGAGCAAGGTTCTCCGGGCCGCCGTACGCGGTGGCAACAACAGCAGAAGTCATGCCGGGCGAACCGCGCCGGATCGCGAGGTATTCCTCCCCGGACCTGGTCGGGAACAACTCGGGTGCTGGCGGTGCGGTCCGGCACGTAGGCTTGGCGGGTGTCCGAACGATCTGCCGTCCCTGATCTCGCTGCCCTGCACGCCCAGGGAGCGGCCCAGCAGCCGACCTACCCCGACCAAGGGGCCGTCGACCACGCCGTGGAGCGGCTCCGCTCCTTCCCGCCGCTGGTGTTCGCCGGGGAGTGCGACGAGCTGACCGAGAAGCTGGCCGCTGTCACCCGGGGCGAGGCCTTCCTGCTCCAGGGTGGTGACTGTGCCGAGACCTTCGACGGGGTGACCGCCGACAACATCCGCAACAAGCTCCGGGTGCTGCTTCAGATGGCGGTCGTCCTGACGTACGCCGCCTCGGTCCCGGTGGTCAAGCTCGGCCGGTTCGCCGGTCAGTACGCCAAACCCCGCTCGAGCGACTTCGAGACCCGCGATGGCATCACCCTGCCGGCGTACCGTGGCGACGCGGTCAACGGCTACGACTTCACGCCGGAGTCGCGGATCCCCGACCCGCAGCGCCTGGTCGACGTCTACCACTCCTCGGCCTCCACCCTGAACCTCGTGCGTGCCTTCACCACCGGCGGGTACGCCGACCTGCGCCAGGTCCACGCCTGGAACACCGACTTCGTGATGGGCTCCGCCGTGGGCAGCCGCTACGAAGCCGTTGCCAACGAGATCGACCGCGCCCTGACCTTCATGAAGGCCATCGGCGCCGACCCCGACGAGTTCCACCGGGTCCAGATGCACTCCAGCCACGAGGCCCTGGTGCTCGAGTACGAGCACGCGATGACGCGGATCGACTCGCGCACCGAGCTCCCGTACGACGTGTCTGCCCACTTCCTCTGGATCGGCGAACGCACCCGCCAGCTCGACGGCGCCCACGTCGAGCTGCTCAGCAAGATCCGCAACCCGATCGGCGTGAAGCTCGGCCCGACCACCAGCGCCGACGACGCGATCGCCCTTGCCGGCAAGCTGAACCCGGACAACATCCCGGGTCGACTGACGTTCGTCACCCGGATGGGGGCGGGTAAGATCCGGGACCTGCTGCCCGGGTTGGTGGAGAAGGTCGAGGCGGCCGGCGTTCGCGTCGCCTGGGTCTCCGACCCGATGCACGGCAACACCTGGGAGGCGTCCTCGGGCTACAAGACCCGCAGCTTCGACGACGTCATCGCCGAGGTCCAGGGCTTCTTCGATGTGCACCGGGCCCTCGGGACCTGGCCCGGCGGCGTCCACATCGAGCTCACCGGCGACGACGTCACCGAGTGCGTCGGGGGTGGCGAGGAGCTCTCCGAGTCCGACCTCGCCGGGCGCTACGAGTCGGTCTGCGACCCGAGGCTGAACCGGGTGCAGTCCCTGGAGCTGGCCTTCCTGGTGGCCGAGATGCTCCGCAAGGCCTGAGATCGGCGTTCGGCACGCACGCTGCCCGCGCCCAAGCCCGCCGACCGGGCGCAGATGTCTCGCCCAAAGCCGCCGACCGGGCACAAATGTCTCGTCTCGGCGGGACATCTCGGCCCGGTCGACGCTCCTGCGTGGGACATCTGCGCCCGGTCGACGCTCCTGCGCGGGACATCTGCGCCCGGTCGGCGGATCAGGATGAACGGTGGCTGGCTCAGGACGGACCCCCGCCTGCCGATCTACCGGACGTGAAGCGTCTCGTTCCTGCTGCCTGCGCCCTGGCGTTCCTGCTGCCCGGGCCTGCCGGCGCGGAGCCGGCGTCCGAACCGGTTCCGGACCGGCCGGCGCCGCCGAGGAACTGTCGGGTGCTGGCGCACCAGCCGGCAGCGAAGCCGGTCACCGGGCCGCGGGGTCACGCGATGACGATCGTCGTGGTCGTCCCCGCGACCACCTGCAACACCCGTTGAGGCGGCTGCCTCAGCGGCGGATGCGTTCGGCGGAGTCGATCCGTCCGACGACGGGCGGGATCTGCCGGACGGCCTGGGCGAGCGCGCGCAGGTCGTTGCCGAGGAGCGCTTGCGGCCCGTCGCAGAGCGCGTTCTCCGGGTTCGGGTGCACGTCCACGATGACGCCGTCGGCGCCGACCCCGATGGCGGCCTTCGAGAGCGGGACCACCAGGTCCTTGCGGCCGCCGGCGTGGGAGGGGTCGACGATGATCGGCAGGTGGCTGATCCCCTGGATCACCGGGACGGCAGAGATGTCGAGGGTGTTGCGGGTGCTCGGCTCGAAGGTCCGGATCCCGCGTTCGCAGAGAACCACGTCGAGGTTGCCGCGCTGGGCGATGTACTCGGCCGCCATCAACCACTCCTCGATGGTGGCGGTCATGCCGCGCTTGAGGAGGACCGGCTTGCCGGCGTCGCCGACCGCCTGCAGCAGGGCGAAGTTGGCCATGTTGCGGGTGCCGATCTGCAGCATGTCGGCATGCTCGGCGACCACGGGTACGTCGCGTGCGTCGACGACCTCCGTGACGATCGGCAGGCCCGTCGTCTCGCGGACGTCGGCCAGGATCTCCAAGCCCTTCACGCCCAGGCCCTGGAAGGCGTACGGCGACGTGCGGGGCTTGTAGGCGCCGCCGCGCAGCAGGGTGGCTCCGGCGGCCTTGGCCATCTCGGCGGCCTCGAGGGTCTGGCCCGGGGTCTCGACCGCGCAGGGGCCTGCGATGAAGGTGAAGGTCTCCGGGCCGATCGGGACCTGGTGACCGGCCGGACCGACCCAGACGGTCGAGCGGTCCGGGTGGTGCTGGCGGCTGACCAGCTTGAACGGGTCGGAGATCCGGTGCACGTCCGCGACGCCGGCCATGCTGCGCAGGTTGAGGCCGTGGAAGGATTCGATGTCGCCGACCAGTCCGATGATCGTGCGGACGACCCCACGGCTGACGAACGCCTGTCCGCCGACGCCCTCGACCCGCTCGGTGACGTGCGCGATCTGTTCGTCAGTGGCGTCCGGGGCCATCACTACAACCATGGCGTGAGGCTAGTGCGAGCGTCCACCTGCCGGACGCCGGTTCCGGCCTGCGAGACGGCTCAGGTGTCGCGCAGCTTCTTCAGGAGGTCCAGGCAGGTGCCGTCGATGTCGCCCGACCCAGGGGTCTCGGCGATGAACGGGACGCCAGCGGTGGCCGGATGGGCGAAGAGCTCGACGAAAGCGCTCTCGCCGATGTGACCGCGGCCGATGCGCTCGTGGCGGTCCCGGAACGAGCCCCGAACATCCATCGAGTCGTTCGCGTGGATCAGCCGGAGCCTCCCGGCACCGGCGATCTCGACCAGCCGGTCCAGCGTCCGGGTCGCGCCGCCGACCTCGTCGAACGGTTCGCCGGCCGCGAAGGCGTGGCAGGTGTCCAGGCAGATGCCGACCTTGGGGTGCCGGTCCAGGGCCTCGAGATAGGCCTCGAGGTCGTCGACCCCGGCGCAGAGCGATCGCCCCTGCCCGGCGGTCGGTTCGAGCAGCAGCCAGGGGGAGTCGTCGTCGAGGGCGTCGAGGACCGGCAGCAGTCCCTCGCGAACCTGGCGCAGCGCCACGTCGAAGGTGCCCTCGTCGACGCAGGACCCGGTGTGCACGACGACACCTTCGCAGCCCAGCTCGCCAGCGCGGCCCAGGTTGTGCGCGACGCTGGCCACCGACTTCTCGTAGGTGGCCGGGGTGGGGCTGCCGAGGTTGACCAGGTACGGCGCGTGCACGAAAGCGCGCATCTCCCGGTCCTCGCAGGCCGCCCGGAAGGCGGCGTCGGTCGACCTGTCGCCGGTGCTGTGCGCCCACCCGCGGGGGTTCCCGGCGAAGATCTGGACGGTCTCGGCACCGACCAGGTCAGCGGTCGCGACAGCCCCCTCGACGAGGCCCTTGCCGACCTTCACATGGGTGCCGACCGGGCGCAGGGGGGTGCTCACGGCACGAAGCCTAGGCGGTGGGCCGCTCGGGCTCAGACGACGGTGAGGGTGATGGTGCTGCCCCGCGGAGCCCGCGTGCCGGAGTCCGGGTCGGACCCGGCCACGCGGTCGACCCCGACGTACAGTCCGCTGCGCCGGACCTCGACGACGAAGCCGAGGCTGACCAGGATCTCCCGGGCGTCGTCGAGCTTCTTGCGCAGGACGTCGGGGACCTCGATCAGCTCGACCCCCTTGGAGACGACCAGGTCGACCGTGTCGTTCTTGAAGCCGGTGCCCGAGCTGGGCGTCTGGGAGATCACCCGACCGACCGGCACGGTGTCGCTGAAGGCTTCGCTCGAGGTGACCTTGAAGCCGAGCTCAGCGAGCTTCGCCTTCGCGTTCTTGGCGAGCTTGTTGGTGAAGTCCGGAATGGTGATCGGCGCGCGGCCCTTGCTGACGAAGAGGGTGATCACCTCGCCGACCGGCTTCTCCAGGCCCCCCGCCGGGCTCGACTTCACCACTTCGCCCGCGGCGACGGTCTCGTCGTAGACCTCGTTCTGGACGTCGGCCACCACGAACTTGGCAGCCTCGAGCAGGGCCCGGGCCTCGTCGAGGGTCTTGCCCCTGGTCCGCGGCACCGTGCTGATCTCGGGTCCCAGGGACAGGATCACGGTGACGGTGTCGCCCTTGGTCACGCTGCTGCCCGGCTTCGGGCTGCTGCGGATGATGGTGTCAGCGGTCTGGTCGGAGTACTCCGGAGATCCCTCGCGGAGCTTCAGGCCGGCCTTCTTCAGCTTCGCGGTGGCCTGGGCAACGGTCAGGTTCTCGACCGACGGCACCGTGGCCTGGCGACCGAGGTGCCAGGCTCCGAGACCGGTCACCAGAGCGGCGAGCAGGACCGCGACCAGCAGGTACAGCCCGCGTCGCGAGCGGCGCGGAGGAACCCCGCCGGTCGGGCGCGGCTCGGCAGCGATCGGCCGGGGAGTGTCGCGCGGCCCGGTGACCACGGGCACGACCGGAGGGCGGTTCAGGTCGACCGGCGCGGTGAAGTCGTCATCGAACTGGTGGTTGTAGACCTCGTCGACGACCACGGGTTCGTCGGCCCCGCGCGGGATGACGCCGGTGCGTTCGACGTCGGGGTCCCGGCGGACGCTCGGCAGCAGGTCGGCCACCAGCTCCGGGTCCTCGACGACGCCGTGGTCGAGGGCCTGGCGCACCCGGCGTACCTGGTGCAGCAGGACCCGGGCGTCGGACGGACGCAGGTCCCGGTCCCGGGCCGTGGCCCTGGCCACCAGGGCGTCGACGTACGCCGGTAGCCCCGGGACCCGCAACGACGGCGCCGGGATGTCTTCGTGGACGTGCTTGTACGCCACCTGGATCGGGCTGTCGGCCTGGTGCGGCTTGGCGCCGGTCAGCATCTCGTAGATCAGGACACCCGCGGCGTACACGTCGGAGCGGGCATCAGCCTTCCCGTCGACGACGAGCTCGGGGGAGAGGTAGGAGACCGTCCCGATCAGGACCCCGCCGGTCGCGGTGTGCTGGGTGTCGGCGTTGACGGCGCGGGCGAGACCGAAGTCGGCGACCTTGACCCGTCCGTCCGGGGCGATGAGGACGTTCTCGGGCTTCACGTCCCGGTGGATGATGCCGGCGCCGTGGGCGGCGGCGAGCGCGGCCAGCACCGGCTCGATCAGCGCGAGGGCCTTGCCCGGGTCCATCGGGGCGTCGCGTCGGATGACGTCGCGCAGGGTGTTGCCCGGTACGTACTCCATCACCAGGAAGAGGGTCCCGCGGTCGGCTCCCTGGTCGAAGACCGCGACGACGTTGTGGTGCGAGAGACGCGCCGCCGAGCGGGCCTCGCGCTCGAACCTGGCCACGAACTCGGGGTCGTCGACCAGCCCGGCGTGCATGATCTTGATCGCGACGGTGCGCTCGAGACGGAGATCCTGGCCCCGGTAGACGGTGGCCATCCCGCCACGGGCGATCTGTTCGCCGACCTGGTAGCGCCCGTCGAGGACGCGGCCGATCAGCGGGTCGTCGGCACGACCGGTGCCCTCGCCCGGGTGATCCGTGCGCTCCACAGCGTCCTCCATACCTGTGACCGGTGGGGAAGGTCCCGATCAGGGCAAGAGTTTAGAGGGTTCCGGCCCGGAATCGCGGGAGCGCGCTCCGGCTGGAAGGATGGGCCTGTGACCGACAATTCTGCTGCTGACCCTGTCGACCTCGGCGTCCTGATCGAGCACTGGCTCGACTGGAAGGGCGTGGCGAGCGAGCTCGGCGTCACCGTGAGCAAGGTCCGCCAGTACATCCGCGAGCACCAGCTCGCTGCCGCGGTGCCGTCACCGGGGGCCGGGCAGCAGGTCCCGGCCGAGCTGGTCATGGACGGTGAGATCGTCAAGGGCGTCTCCGGGCTGATCACCGTCCTGCACGACGGGAACTACGACGACCGGGAGATCCTGGAGTGGATGTTCACCCCCGACGAGACCCTCCCCGGGAGGCCGATCGACGCCTTGCGCGAGAACCGTGGGTCGGAGGTCAAGCGGCGCGCGCAGGCGATGTCGCTGTGACGCCCTTCGCCCGCCGCCTGGCGGGACTCGTGGGGCTCGTTCTCGTCGGCTGCCTGGTCTGGTGGTCGCAGTCGGGTGACCCGTCCGGTGGTCGGACCGCTGAGGGGCCCGCTGCTACGGCGACCGCCCAGAGCCAGGCGAACTCGTCGGCGCCCGGGATGCCGTCCCTGGACGACTTCACCGTCGCGATCGGCGACCTGCCGCCCGAAGCGGTCGACGTGATCGGTCAGATCGAGGCGGGCGGACCGTTCGCCTACCCCAAGGACGGGGGAGTGTTCGGCAACCGGGAGAAGCTCCTCCCGCTGCGCGAGCGCGGCTACTACCGCGAGTACACCGTGGCGACACCGGGATCGGCTGACCGCGGGGCGCGCCGGATCATCGCGGGCGGGAACGGGGAGCTCTACTACACCGCCGACCACTACCAGAGCTTCCGGTTGATCCAGGCGACCACGTGAGCGGCCTGGCCGGTCTGCTCGCCGGGCACCGCGAGCCCGGGGTGTACGTCTGGCACGCAGCGTTCGACGTGGCCGACGTCCGTCGCGCCGTCGAGCACGCCGGCGCCGACTTCGCCCACGTCGACGGTCTGGCGAACCAGACCAAGGGCGAGTTCCTGGCCGCCGCCGGTCGGGCCCTCGGCTTCCCGAAGTGGTACGGCGGCAACCTGGATGCCTTCGCCGACTGTCTCGACGACCTCGACGTGAACCCGGTGGTGCTGCTCTGGGACGGCTGGGGAGCACTCGCGCGGGCGGACGCCGAGACGTTCGCCCTGGTGCTGGAGATCGCGAGCGGCCGCGCGGCGGTGGTCACCCCTCCGTTCAGCCTGCTGCTGCGGGGACCCGGGCCCGAGATCGACGTACCGGCCCTGGACGCCTAGAAGGCGTCGTCGGACCGGTGCAACCTGCGGGGGGCCGCGGGCAGCGGCACTGGTGCCGGCGGGGCCTGCGCCACCGGTGGGTCGTCGTCGAGCCAGCCGTCGTGCTGGTCGACGAGAAGCTCGAGGACGATCGGCGGCGCGTCGGTGACGACCGCCCAGGGGTGGGCCTCGTCGTCGTCCTCGCCGGCGAACCATTGCCGGGACACGGTGACCTCGAAGCCGTCGGACACCAGCTGCCGCTCGACGGCCCGGACGGCGTCCTCGTCGAAGAAGATCCCGCGCACCGGTCGGCCTCAGACCGTGCGCTGGGTCGCGGCTGCGGCCAGGTCCCGCAGGACGGCCCGTGCCTCGTCGCGGATGTCGGCCGCCGCGAGCGCCGTCAGGGCGCGGTCGGTCAGCCCGGTGATCATCTCCTCGACCTGCTGGTCCGCGCCGCTGCGTCGGATCAGCGCCTGCAGCTCGCTCACCTCGGCTGCGCTGAGCGGTCGGCCGAGAGCGCCGTCCAGGTGCTCGCGCTCGGGGCTCGGGAGTCCTTGGAGGGCCAGCGCGATCAGGACGGTGCGCTTGCCCTCGGAGAGGTCGTCGCCGGCGGGTTTGCCGGTGACGACCGGGTCACCGAAGACGCCGAGGAGATCGTCGCGGAGCTGGAAGGCCTCGCCGAGGGGAAGGCCGAACCCGGTCAGCTGGTCGATCACCGTCGGGGTGGCGCCGGCGAGCGCCGCGCCGACGTGCAGCGGGCGCTCGATCGAGTACTTCGCAGACTTGTAGCGGACCACCTGCATCGCCACGTCGACGTCGGTGGTGCCGCGCGCCTGCGCCGACACGTCGAGGAACTGTCCGGTGACGACCTCGGTCCGGGTCAGGTCGAAGTAGCGCAGAGCGTCGAGGACCTGCTCCGCGGGCAGGCCGCAGGTGCGCAGCAGCTCGTCGGACCAGGAGAGCAGCAGGTCGCCGAGCAGGATCGCGGCGGAGGCGCCGTACTGCTCGGCGCTGGCGTTCCAGCCGTTCTCGGCGTGCAGGGCCTCGAAGGCACGGTGGGTCGCGGGACGTCCGCGGCGGGTGTCAGAGGCATCCATGTAGTCGTCGTGCACCAGGGCGCTCGCGTGCAGCAGCTCCAGGGAGGCGCACGCTCGGAGCAGGGCCTGGGCTTCGGACTGCCCCCCGGGCTCGCGAACGGCCAGGTGGCCCCACCAGCAGAACGAGGCCCGGAACCGCTTGCCGCCGGAGACACTGACCCGGGCGTGCTCGACGAGCCGTCGGGCGTCCTCGCCGAGGTCGGTCAACCAGGCTGCCTGGGCGTCGATGAAGTCCTGGACACAGTGCTCGATGCCGCTGCGGAAGGCCTCCGAGTCCCACGTCGGACCGGTGCCGGTGAGGCCGGAGGGGCGTACGACTTCCTGAGACTCGGTCACGTGGC
The DNA here is from genome assembly GCA_026392455.1 of Propionibacteriales bacterium. Lineage (GTDB taxonomy): Bacteria > Actinomycetota > Actinomycetes > Propionibacteriales > Nocardioidaceae > Marmoricola. The sequence goes on from JAPLCB010000010.1 coordinate 331,376, forward strand.
GAGCGTATCCCCGTATCCTCGCCGGTATGGCGACGGGACGACCCACGAGCATCGCAGCCCTTCTGGGGCAGGGCGAACGCTCCTTCTCTTTCGAGTTCTTTCCTCCCAAGGACGAGGCCGGTGAGGAGGTGCTGTGGCGTTCCCTGGCCGAGCTGGAGGAGCTGCGTCCCACCTTCGTCTCGGTGACCTACGGAGCCGGCGGCACCACCCGGGACCGGACCATCGAGATCACCGGGCGGATCGCCCGGGAGACCTCGATGACGCCGATGGCGCACCTGACCTGCGTCGGCCACACCGTCACGGAGCTCTCCGACATCCTGGACTCGCTGGCCGCGGCCGGGGTCACCAACGTGCTGGCACTGCGCGGCGACCCGGCCGGCGGGCCCGGCACCGCGTGGGTGAGTACCGACGGTGGAGTCGACTACGCCGCCGATCTGGTCGGCCTGGTCAAGCAGCGGGGGTCGTTCTCGGTGGGCGTGGCGGTCTTCCCCGAGGGTCACCGCGACTCCAGCTCCCTGGACGCGGACGTGGCGGTGATGAAGGCCAAGTACGACGCCGGCGCCGAGTTCGGCGTGACCGAGATGGTGCTGCGCTCGGCGGACTACTTCGGACTCGTCGAGCGCTGCCGTGCAGCCGGGATCGACATGCCGATCATCCCGGGCATCATGCCGATCCTGGCGATCGGCTCGATGAAGAAGATGGTCGAGCTCTCCGGTCGGGCGATGCCGACCGAGGTCCTGGAACGGATCGAGCCGCTGGCCGAGAACCCGGAGGCGGTGCGCGCGGAAGGCATCCGGATCGCCACCGAGCTGTGCGACGACCTGCTCGCCGGCGGAGCCCCCGGCCTGCACTTCTACACCCTGAACCGGAGCAAGGCGACCCGGGAGATCTACGCCGCCCTCGCCGTCAACGCATAGCTGGCACTGCCCTCCGCGGCCCCTGGCTGCGTTGTCCTCGTCCGCCTTGCCAGTCACCACGTTGGCCGACGCTGGTTGCTCAGCCAGCTGGGCCGATCACCTGGGCCACGAGAGCGGCGGACATGCCGACGCTGGGGAGTCCTGCTCCGGGGGTGGTGTGCGCACCGGCCAGGTAGACCCCGGCGATCGGGGAGACCGTGCCGAGCCGGTGCTTGAGGGTGCCGCGGCCCTGCCAGAGCACGCCCTGGGGTGATCCGTTCCACTCGGTGACGAGGTCGACGGGTGACTTCTCGATCCGGACCTCGACCTGCTCGCGGATCCGGATCCCACGGCGGGCCAGGGCGGTCACGAGGTCCTCGGCGATCTGGCCCCGACCGAACAGGGTCCAGGCGTGCGCGCCGTCGGGGGCGGTGCCGCCGGTCCGCAGGACGATCGTCGGATCTCCGTGCAGGACCACCTCGGCCGGGAGGTCCGGGACCTCGCCGGAGACGCCGAGGTAGCACGTCACCGGAGGGATCACCGGCATCGTCCGCTCGACGTGCTTCGCGAGTGCCGGCAGCCGCCGCGGATCGATCGCCACCACGACGTGGTCGGCCGGGTGGTCCCCGCTGGTGGTGCGGACAGCGACGACGCGCTCGTTCTCGACGACCAGGTCGGTGGCGGGGCAGCCGGTGATCACCGTGACGCCACGGGTGCGCAGCCGCTCGGCCAGGACCTCGGCGAGCTGGCCCATCCCACCGGGCACGGTCCACGACCCGAAATTCTGCTCGACGTAGGACCACACCCCCACCCAGGCCGGGACGTTGCGGGGATCGTGACCCTCGAAGCGGGCCGCGTGGCTCGCCAGCAGACGCAGCCGGTCGTCCTTGAACTCCTTCGCGAGCATCTTGTGCAGGGTCAGCCGGCTGTCGAGGAGGCCCTGGGCCTGCTTGCTGACGTGGTCGGGGGACCAGGGCCTCTCGAAGAAGTCCTTGCGGAGCACTTCCCAGACCTCGGCGAAGTCGTCGACGTACCTCGTCCAGCGCTCGCCGGCGCCCGGCCCGAGCGCGCCGTCGACGGCCGCCAGCTGGTCGGCCCGGCTGCCGCCGGGCATGTCCAGGACGGTGTCGTCGTCGAAGCGGTGCTGCTGGACCGGCTGGACCGGCACCAGGTCGATCTCCTTCTCAGCCGGGCGTCCGGACTTGCGGAAGAAGTCCCGGATCACCGCCGGCAGCAACGTGCTGCTGGGACCTGCGTCCCAGCGGAACCCGTCCTGCTCGACGTAGCCGAGCGCACCGCCCAGTCGCGTGTTCGCCTCCAGCAGGGTCACCTCGTGCCCGAGCTTCGCGAGCCGAGCTGCGCTGGCAAGGCCGCCGAAGCCGCCGCCGATCACCACAATGCGTGCCATGCGCACACCTTAGGGGGGCGGGTCGAGGGTTGCGCGCGCCTTCCAGCGCGCCCGCCCGCGGCGGACGACCCGCAGGAGAAGCCGCAGGACGACCAGCCCGAGGACCAGGAGAACCAGGCAGGCGATCCCTGCCACCCACGGGTGCCTGATCGCCAGCAGGACGATCCCGATGACGGCGATGTCCTCGCCGAGGCTGGCGACGACGTTGGTGACAGGTTCCGGGGAGGTGTTGATCGCCAGCCTGCTACCGGCCTTGACCGCGTGGCTGGCCAGCGCGGTGGTGCCGCCGAGGGCTGCGTACCCGGCCTGCTCCACGGAGGTGGCGTCACCGGAGACGAGCAGGGCCAGCGCGGCGCCGATCGTCGGCCGGATGACGGTTGAGACCGCGTCCCACGTCGAGTCGACGTACGGGATCTTGTCGGCGAAGAACTCGATCCCGGCCATCACGGCCGCGGCTACCAGGACGTCGGTCCGGCCGAGGGCGTCCGGGAGGCCGGCGACGGTGCCGAACCGTTCGGAGAGTCCGAGAACCAGGACGGCCAGGTAGGCGTTGACGCCGCTGGCCCAGCCGCTGGTGAAGACCAGGGGAAGGAGATCCATGCGGTGATTAAAGCGGTTCACCCCGTGCGCAGCTGCGCGTACGGTCGACTCGTGGAGACGAACTGGACCGAGATCGCCGACCTGGACGCCCTGCTGGCCGTGATCGGTGAGCCTCTGCCGCGGACCCGGGACAAGGCCCGTCCGTCGCTGACCGAGCTCGACCGGGACTGGCTCGCGGCCTCGCCGTTCTGCGTGATGGCCACCTCGGACGCACGTGGCTGCTGCGACGCCTCGCCGAAGGGCGACCCGGCCGGGGACCTCGTGCACGTTCTCGACGACGTCACCATCGCGATCGCCGAACGTCCGGGGAACCGTCGCGCCGACGGTTACCAGAACATCCTGGAGAACCCGCACGTCGGGCTGAACTTCTTCATCCCGGGCCGCGGCGACACCCTGCGGGTCAACGGCCGGGCCCGACTGGTCTCGGACGCGCCGTTCTTCGACGCGATGGTGGTCCAGGGGCACCGGCCGGTGCTGGCAGTGGTGGTCGAGATCGACGAGCTCTTCCACCACTGTGCCAAGGCCTTCCTGCGCTCGGGCCTGTGGGACCCGTCGACCTGGGCTCCCCAGGCGCGGGTGCCGCGCCGGGCCGTGGTGGCCCAGCAGCTCGAGGCGGCGGACCTGACTCTCGAGGAGCTCGACGCGTACTACGGCGAGCAGTACTCCCGGGGTCTGTACGGGCCCACGCCCTAACGGCGGTCGACGGCGGCAGCGAGGCTCTCCGCGTCCCGGGCGACCACCGTGGTGCCGTCGCTGGTGGTGATGATCGGCCGCTGGATCGTCCGTGGGTCCGCGACCATCGCGGCGATCCAGTCGTCACGGTGGTCGGCATTCCTGGGGAACGTGATCCCCGCTGCTCGGGTCTCGGCATCCCGGGCCAGGTCCCAGGGTTCGAGCCCCATCCGGCCCAGCACGTCGGCCAGCTCGGCCGCCGTCGGCGGCTCGTCGAGGTAGCGGCGCACGGTGTAGGTGACTCCGGCCGCGTCGAGCGCGGTGGTCGCGGTGCGGCACTTGCTGCACGCAGGGTTGATCCAGATCTCCACCCGGCGCCTCAGTTCGCGTCGAGCTCGGTGGCACCGGTCAGGGCTCGGAGCTCGGGGTAGTCGGTGGAGAACACGGCTGCCGGGTGACCGGCTGCGGCCCAGAGCAGGTCGTACCGGGCGAGGCTCCGGTCGAGGTAGGTCGGGATCGGGGCGGGATGGGCGATCGGCGACACCCCTCCGATCACCTGGCCGGTGGTGGCCTTCACGAAATCGGGTCGGGCGCGTTTCAGGGAGCGGACCCCGATCGTCGCCGCCACCAGGTCGACGTCGACCCGGTGGGCTCCCGAGGTCAGGACGAGGACCGGTTCGGTGGTGCCAGCGTCGGTCGTCGCTGCGAAGAGCAGGCTGTTCGCGATCGCACCGACCTCGCACCCCAGCGACTGGGCTGCCAGGGCGGCGGTGTGGACCGAGTCCGGCAGGACGACGATCCGACCGGTGCCGCCGAGCCTGGTCAGCTCGGACCGGAAGTAGGCGATCGAGGGGTGCTCGGCGTCCCCCGGGGTGGTCTCGGCGGTCATGACGCCGAACGTATCCCACCGCCGGAGCGGCGGGGTTGACGTCCTGTCGGTGGGGAGGTGTACCTTGAACTTGTTCGAACACCTGTTCGAACAACGTCCCGGTGGGGGATGACCTCGACCCCCATCCTCCACCGGGGCACCGACAGTCCCGACGAAGCGCACGACGAGCGGAAGGAGCACGCGATGCAGACGTACCAAGACCTGGTGGAGGTTCGGAAGGGGCCGGTGCCCGGCTACGGCGCCGACGGTCCTGGCACGCTGCTGGCCGAGCGGCCCGGACTGCGGCTCGACAGCCTTCCCGAGGACGGTCCGCAGCAGTTCCTCTGGCGCGGGCGCCTCTGGCAGGTCCGCGAGATCCTCGCGCACTGGGCGGAGGTCGGTGCCTGGTGGTTACGACGACCCGAGGATGCCCCAGGTCGCTCCGAGCTCGTCACCGAACGACTGGTCTGGCGGGTCAGCGCCGCCCGTGGGCGCGCCGTGGACACGTCCGAGGACCCGGGCTTCGGGATCTTCGACCTCACCTTCGACGGAGCCGAGGGCGTCTGGCGCCTGGCTGGCTCGTTGGACTGACGTCGCCATGACCGGTTACCTCGCCCGTCCCGCCCTGCAGGTGCACCTCCCGGCGTCGACCCACTCGTACCTCGAGCGTTCGGCTGAATCGCTGCGCGAGGCGATCACCTGCTCCGACGTGCCGCAGCGCTACGCCCTCGCGCACGTGTCGGCGCTCCGGGCCACCGCCGCCCTGCTCGCAGCGCGGGCCCAGCCGACGGTGACGTCGCGGCGTCGGCAGAAGAACGCGTGGGTCCTGCTGACCGAGGTGGCGCCGGAGTTCACCGAGTGGGCGACGTTCTTCTCCTCCGGTGCGCAGAAGCGCTCCGCGGCCGAGGCCGGCTCCCGTCGGGCGGTCACCGAGCGCGAGGCCGACGACCTGGTCCGGGATGCTGATCGTTTCCTGGCGTTGGTGGAGACGTCGCTCGGCCTGGTGGAGCACCCGTCCATCCGGGTTGCCTGACCGTGCCCGGCGGGCTCCCTGGACGTGGTGGTCGCCGCGGTGGTGGCCTAGGGTCGGGTCCATGGAGCGAGCAGTGGAGCGACCTTGGGAACGGCGAGCCTCCGTCCGGACCGCGGTGGTCTGGGAGGCCTGCAAGTCCCGTCTCGTGGAGGTCCCCGACCAGACCGTTCTCGACATCGGTGGTGGGACCGGAGGCTTCGCGGTGCGGGTTGCCGAGCTCGGACACCGGGTCACGGTCATCGATCCCAATCCGGACGCGCTGGCAGCTCTGGCCCGGCGCGCTGCCGAGCACGACGTCGCTGACCGGGTGGTCGGTCAGCAGGGCGACATCGCCTCGCTGGGCGAGCTGGTCGAGCCGGGAAGTGTCGACCTGGTGCTCTGCCACGAGGTCCTCGGGCTGGTCGACGATCCGATCGCAGCGCTCGATGCTGTCCGAGGTGTGCTGCGCCCTGGTGGTTTCCTCAGCCTGCTGGTCAACCAGCGGCACGCCGCCGTTCTGGCCCGCGCGATGGCCGGCCAGTTCGACCAGGCTGTGCAGCTGCTCGACGGCCACGCCGGTACCGATCGCCGCTTCGTCGCCGAGGAGCTCCGGGAGCTCGTCGCCGGGCGCGGGTTCGACGTGGCCGCCGTGCACGGTGTTCGGGTCTTCGCCGACCTGGTCCCGTCCGCGTTGCTCGATCTCGAGCCCGGGGCGATCGCGGGTCTCCTCGACCTCGAGCGGGCCGTCGCTGACCGACCGGAGTACTTCGCACTGGCCGCTCAGCTCCACCTCACCGCGACCGGGTAGCTGCTGGTCACGGGCCGTCCGATGACCGACGGCTCGGGTGACTGTCCCATCCTGCACGTGGACATGGACGCCTTCTACGCCTCGGTGATGCTGCGCGATCGCCCTGACCTCCACGACCAGCCGGTGGTGGTGGGCGGTGGGCACCGTGGCGTCGTCCTTGCTGCCAACTACCCGGCGCGCCGGTTCGGGGTCCGTTCGGGGATGTCGGGGGCCGACGCCCTGCGGGCCTGTCCGCAGGCGGTCCGGCTGGCACCGGAGTTCGGTGCCTTCGAGTCGGTCTCCCGTTCGGTCATGGAGATCTTCCGGCAAGTCACACCGCTGGTGGAGGCGTACTCGCTGGACGAGGCCTTCCTGGACGTCGCCGGAGCCGGGCGGCTGCGAGGAACGCCGCTCCAGATCGCGGAGTGGATCCGGGCAACGGTGTACGACGAGCAGCGGATCACCTGCTCGGTCGGTCTGGCGGCGACCGTGTCGGTCGCCAAGCTGGCGAGCCGCCGCGCCAAGCCGGACGGGGTCCTGGTCCTCCCTCCTGACCGGGTCCTGGCGTACCTGCACCCGCTCGACGTCGGGGAGCTCTTCGGTGTCGGGGAGAAGACCCGGGCCCGCTTGCGCAAGCTGGGTCTGCTCACCGTCGGTGACATCGCCGCGATCCCGCTCCCGACGCTGAAGCAGATGGTGGGCCGGGCATCAGGCGAGCACCTGCACCAGCTCGCCTGGGCCACGGACCGCAGCACCGTGGCGCCCAGGTCCTCGCAGGACGATCCGGAGCGCAGCATGGGGGCGGAGGAGACGTTCTCCCGCGACAGCGAAGACCCCGATGTGATCAGTCGCGAGCTGCTCCGGCTGGCCGGCAAGGTCACCGCCCGGATGCGCCGCGCGGGCCTGGTGGGCAGGACGGTCGCCATCCGGGTCCGGTACAGCAACTTCGAGACCATCACCAGGTCACGAACTCTGGCTGATCCGACCGACGTGACCGCGGTCGTCCATGCCGAGGCCGGTGGCCTCTTCCGGGCGCTGGGCACCGGGCGTCCGATCCGGCTGGTCGGGGTCCGGGTCGAGGGGCTCAGGCCGCGTACCGGCGTCGATCGTCAGCTCGCCCTGGGGGAGCGCGAGGCGGGCTGGTCGGAGGCGGACCGAGCCGTCGACCGCGCCGATCGCCGGTTCGGGAGTGGTGCTGTGAAACCGGCGACCCTGCTCAACACCCACCGTCCGTGACCGACGGCAGCCGGGTCTGAGGTCCCTCATTCCTATGAATTCTTCATCTCGGGTACCGCGTTGACCACTGCCTGCCTAGACTTGACGGAGTTGGTCGTCGCAAGTTCGTTGGAGGAAGCCGTGCCGCTCTCGGAAGAAGAGCTTCGAGCGCTCGAGCAGATCGAGCGCGCCTACGCTGCGGAAGACCCCAAGTTCGTGTCGATGCTGCAGGGTCGGACCCTGCGCGGCAGTGTCCGCCTGAGGTCGCTCGCGGCCGGCGTGGTGTTCCTGCTGGGCGTCGCGATCCTCCTCGGCGGTGTGATGGCGGAAGCCGGGACCGTCTCGGTCGTCCTGGGTGCCCTCGGCTTCGTGGTGATGCTCTGCTCGGCGATGGTCGGCCTCGCCGCCTGGCGTGGCCAGCAGGCTCCGGTTGAGGGTCAGCCCACGCCGGATGCTCTCTTCGACTTCGACGACACTCCGCGACGCCTGCACTCGATCGATGGCGGACGGGCCTCCCGGCCCAAGCGTCCGACCAAGCCGCGACGTACCGCACGGCCCGCCAAGGGCGGCACCTTCATGCAGCGCATCGAGCAGCGCTGGCAGCGTCGTCGCGACCGCGGTTTCTGACCGCGAGCCTGGAACGCGGGTCCTGGCTTCCTAGCTCCGCACCAGTGAGGCCGGGAGTACCCGGGCCAGTCGTGCCCGGGTCGGTGCGACCGTCCCGGTCAACAGGCCGCTCCAGCGGCGGACGGTGCTCACGGCTGTGGCGTGGTCGTGGCTGGTGAGCTCGAAACCGTCCTGGTAGCGGGCCCGCTCGACCAGGGCTACCAGGAGCGCCAGGTCGTCGGCCCCTGACGGGGTGGCGGTGCCGGAACCCGCGTCGACGACGGCGCGCAGAACCTCGGCCACCATCCGCGGGGACCGGTCGTCGGGCCACGGCAGCGCCAGGTCGATCGCGGTCGCGCGGAGCTCGGCCCAGAGGGACTCGGCCGCAGCAACCGGATCAGGATCACGGCGCAGCCGCCGGTGTCGTTGCCGCACCCGCAGCACTCCGGGCGCGCCGAGGAGCAGCAGCAGGGCGGCACTGCCGGCGATGACCGACGCGACGATCGAGGCGGTCCCCGTCGGGCCGTCGGTGGTGCCCCGCGCTGCCTCGGGTGCCGCGGTCGACGGGTCCGAGGTCGGGCGGGTCGGGCTGCTGGTCGCGGTGCTCGGAGAGGGTGTCGGTGCAGGATCGCGGTCGAGGTCACGGGTCCACGTCGGTGCTGTTCCGGTCCGCGCACCCGGGGTGGGCTCGAACCTGACCCAGCCCGAACCGGCGAAGTAGATCTCCGGCCACGCGTGCAGGTCGTCGCTGGTGAAGCGGTAGGCGCCGTCGACCTTCTCGGACGGTGCCAGGAAACCGACCACCACCCGGGCCGGGATCCCGAGCGCGCGGGCCATCACCGCCATCGCCGCGGCGAACTGCTCGCAGTAGCCGACCTTGTCCGTGGTGATGAAACGGGCCAGCTGGTCCAGGCCCCCACCGGGGGCGGGATCCAACGAGTAGGTGAAGCCTCCGTTCCTGCGGAACCAGTCTTGGAGAAGCACCGCCTTCGCGTGCTGGGTGGTCCCGGCAGCGGTGACCCGCTCGGCGATCTCCTTCACCGTCGGTGGCAGGGTCGGCAGCTTCGTCATCGCGGTGACCACGGCCGGTGGTGCCGGGCGGGCCGCAGCGAGGCCGGCAGCGCTGTAGGACGGTGCCACGGCGGTCAGCCGGTACGGGACCTCGGTCGGTGGTGGGTCGTCGATCGCCGCGATGTCACCGAAGCGCGGGTCGTAGCGCCAGTCGCCGGCGTCGACCTCGATCGTCCGGGTCAGCGACGGGGTGGGCAGCCAGGTCGTCTCGAACGCGGCCGTGGTGCGCAGGTCCCACTCGGTCGGCCGCGCGCCGGTCAGGTTCACCCCGGCCGGGGCGGGCAACGGTCCGGAGGCGGCGTTGTCGGTCGCCAGGTCCCGCGGGGACGGCGTCCAGCTGTCGTCGACGAACGAGTCCAGAACGGTCAACCGCAGGTAGGACACGTCGCGCGACCTGGTCCGTACGTCGAGCAGCGGGAGGCGGTCGTTGCGCACCAGGTCGCGGCGCAGGTCGACCAACGGGTTGCTCAAGGTGACCCGGCCCTTGCCGCCGCCGTCCGGACCTGCGCCGAGACCGTCGTGGAAGAGACCGCTGGCCACCGGAACCCCGGGAGCAACGGCCAGGGCCAGTGCCGTGGCCGCGGTGCTGATCACCAGGGCCGGGGTGCCGAGCGCGAGGACCGACAGTCGTGCCGACCCCGAGGGCGCCGTTCCGGGTCTGCCGACGACAGGTCCCCAGGCTGTCGCGCGGTCGGCCTCGAGCACCGCGAGCAGGACGGCGAAGAGCAGTCCGGTCGCTACGTACACCGGGGCGGGCAGACCTTGGTCCAGGACGTTGATCGGAATGGCGACGGCGACCAGGGCCGGGATTCCCGCCCACGCCGGGAGGCGCAGGCCGCACGCGATCAGGTCGATCAGCAGCAGGATCAGCAGCGCACAGGCGATCAGGTAGACCGGGGCGTCGGTGTAGTTGCCGGGGACCGGAGCGGTGTACCGGTTGACGGCGTCGGAACCGTCGCGAACCTGGTTGATCACCTCGGCGACCCCACCAGGGGTGGGGAGCCAGCCCCCGACGGCCCCGTCGGGGTTCTGGCGGTGGTGGAACCAGACCAGCAGGGTGACGATCTGGAGACCCAGGACCGCGTACCAGCGCAGCGCCAGCACCCGTCCGGCCGTACCGACCCCCGCGACCAGCGCGGCCGCGACCAGCGCCGGTACGAGGTACTGGGCCGGCTCGGCGACCATGCCCTGCCACGAGCAGGCAGCCGACCAGCCGAAGGCCATCGCCGCGATTGCCGCCGCGGACTCGAACCCGGCCCGGTGGTCGCGGGCTCTCACCGGCTCAGCTCCGTCCACGCAGCTGCCAGTGAACCGCCACGAGCCAGGTCGACCGCGCGCCACCCGCGGGCCCGGAGGAACGACGTGCTGCTGGTCGTGCCCAGGTCACCGTCCCGCGGCGTCCAGGTGCGGACGTCGAGCGAGATCGCGTACGACGTCGTCCCCGGTGCGTGGGTGCGCAGCAGCGTGGAGCGGGCCTGGTCGTCGAGCTCGCCGAGGACTGCGACGAACAGGCCTCCGGCGCCGCCCTCGGTGTGGCGCGCCGGAGTGATCCTGGTCGAGGTGGTGGTCTTCATCCCAGCGAGGAACTCCAGCATCGGACGAATCGGGTCCCCGCCGTCATCGGCCCGCGGTGCCGCCGCAGCATGGACGTGCTCGTTCCCGTCGGCGTCGACCAGGCGGACCCGGTAGCCGGCCCGGCTCAGGTGCGCTGCTACCGAGGCCGCCACGGTGACCGCGCGCTCCAGCGACGAGTCGGGGCCGCTGCCGCGGTGGGCCGTGCCCCGGTTGTCGACGAGCACCGTGCTGTGGGACTGCCAGGGGTGCTCCTCCTGACGCACCATCAGCTCGCCGGTCCGAGCGGTGCTGGGCCAGTGCACCCGACGGAGGTCGTCCCCCTGCCGGTAGTCCCGCACCGTCGAGTCCGCAGCGTGACCGGCGGTGAACGGTTGCGGGCGGTGCTCGCCGGTACCGGAACGTGCTCCGGTGAACCCGGAGCCGGGGAGCGGTTCGGCCGCAGGAACGACCACCACCGGCAACCGCCGCGGGAACGTCCGGTAGGTCGAGAGCATCCCGAACGGGTCCGCGACCCGGACCTGCAGCGGTCCGACCTCGTAGAGCCCGCGGACGTCCGCCTGGACCGAGTACCTGACGTGGCGGCTCCGGCCGGGGGCGAGCCACCCGATCAGGAAACGTGGCCGGTGGCCGAGCGCCCACGGCACCTGTTCCTCGAGCAGGAGCAGCCCGGTACGCCGACCGACGTTGCCGATGTCGAGCAGCACCGTGGTGGCCTGGCCGACCTCGATCACCGGGGACGCTGCGCGTCGCACCAGGCTGAGCCGCTGGCCGCTCCGGGCGGCGGCGACGGCGGTGACCAACGGGATCAGCAGGACCAGGGCGCCGATCCGGACCAGGTCGCGCTCGCCGAGGACGACCCCGCAGGCCGCCGAGGTCAGGCCGGCAGCGACGAACGCCCGGCCGCGGGCGGTGAAGGACCGCATCGCCGTCCGGAGCCCGCCGAACCAGGACTCGTCCACCGTGGTGCTCAGCGCGGGATCGGGACGGTGGCCAGGATGCCAGCCAGGATCTCGGCCTGACCGCGGCCGCTCATGGTCGCCTCCACGGTCGGCACCAACCGGTGGGTCAGGACCGCCGGGGCGAGGGCGTGCAGGTCGTCGGGCAGGACGTACTCCCGGCCGGACATCGCGGCCGAGGCCTTGGCGGCCCTGACCAGGTGCAGGGTGGCGCGGGGGGAGGCGCCCAGGTGCAGCTCTCGCGATTCCCGGGTCGCCGTGCTCAGGGCGACCGCGTACTGCTGGACGCTCTCGGAGACGTGAACCTCGGAGACCACCGAGATCAGCTTGCGGATCTCGCCCGCGTCGGTGACCGGTTCGAGGTCGTCCAGCGGGCTGGCGGTGGCACGGGCCGAGAGCATCGCGATCTCCGCGCTCATCACCGGGTAGCCCATCGACACCCGCGCAGTGAAACGGTCCCGCTGGGCTTCGGGAAGGGCGTAGGTGCCCTCCATCTCCAACGGGTTCTGGGTGGCGATCACCATGAACGGGGGATCGAGGGTGAAGGTCTGGGTGTCGACGGTGACCTGGCGTTCCTCCATGCACTCGAGCATGGCGGACTGGGTCTTGGGGGAGGCCCGGTTGATCTCGTCGCCGATCACGATGTTCGCGAAGATGCCCCCCGGCCGGAACTCGAAGTTGCGTGACTCCGGGTTGTAGATCGAGACACCGGTGATGTCGGACGGCAACAGGTCCGGCGTGAACTGGATCCGACGCACGGTGAGGTCGATCGAGCGGGCCAGGGCCTTGCTCAACATCGTCTTGCCCACGCCCGGCACGTCCTCGATCAGCAGGTGGCCCTCGGCGAGCAGGACGACCAGGGCCGTTCGGGCCACCGCCGGCTTGCCCTCGATGACCTTCTCGATGTTCGCCTGCACCCGGTCCGTGACCGCCCGCAGTGCGTCCAGGTCGCTCGGCGACGCGTGCACTCGATCCTCCATGCCCCTAGTCAACCTCACGGTCCCCGGGGCCCGAAAAGTCGAGGGCCCGAAATTCTGGCGAGAAAGGGAGGGAAAGGGAGCAAAGGTGGTTGACGGTGGGGGGATGTGGAGTAAAGTGGGGGAAAGTGGTGGAAGGGAAGGGTGAGGTGGCGCGATGTTCTCCGGCACCTTCAAGCCCAAGCTCGACGACAAGGGCCGTCTCTTCCTCCCGGCGAAGTTCCGAGACGAGATGGGGAGTGGGCTGGTGATCACCCGAGGCCAGGAACGCTCCATCGACGTCCGGACCAAGGCCGACTTCGACCAGTTCGCGACCAAGCTCCAGAACGCACCGCAGACCGACGCCCGGCTGCGGCACTACACCCGGATGCTGTTCGCGCTCGCGTCCGACCAGGTGCCCGACAAGCAGGGGCGGATCACGATCACCCCCGAGCTCCGCGAGTACGCCTCGGTCCAGCGGGACTGCGTCGTGATCGGCGTCTACAACCGGCTCGAGATCTGGGAGCCACAAGCCTGGGCCGACTACACGGCGGCTCAGGAGAGCGCGTTCTCCGACGTCGAGGACGAGATCTTCCCGGGGCTCTGATCCCGGTCCCGCAGCACCGCAGCACCAACAACTCAACAACGGTGATCGCCCGACGAGGCTCGTGTCCGCTCCCTTCTCCGGTCGTCTGTCGCACCTTCCCCGGTGACAGAAGGCCGCTTCCCGAGCAGTGAGCGGACCCGAACCTGGCCCGGCGATCACCACCCACACCACCAGTCAGCCATCAGGGGTCGAAACCATGAGCGCAGTTCGCGAAGCCGCGGTCGCACCGGTACGGCGCGTCCGGCACGGTGTCCGCGACGGCCTCGCGCTGATGGCCTTCTCGCTCGGCACGAGCATCCTGATCGGGCTGATGCTCACGGTTCTCGCCGGACTCGGGCAGCGCTGATCGCGTTGAGCGCAGACCGTCCTTCGTCATCGGCTCCCCAGCACGTCCCCGTCCTGCTCGACCGCATCGTCGCGCTCCTGGAGCCGGCCCTGGCGGAGCCGGGAAGCGTGCTGGTCGATGCCACCTTGGGCCTCGGCGGACATGCCGAGGCAGTGCTGACCAGGTGCCCCGGGGCGCACGTCATCGGGATCGACCGCGACGTCCATGCCCTCGAGCTCGCCGGTGAACGCCTCGCCCCCTTCGCCGGACGCACCACCCTGGTGCACGCGGTGTACGACGAGATCCCTGCGGTGCTCGCCGACCTCGGCCGCGGCCCGGTCCAGGGGATCCTGTTCGACCTCGGGGTGTCGTCGATGCAGCTCGACGTGGCCGCCCGCGGGTTCGCCTACGCCCAGGACGCACCCCTGGACATGCGGATGAACGACACCACCGGGCTCACCGCGGCCGACGTGCTGAACACCTACGACGGCGCGGACCTCGCCCGGATCCTGCACTCCTACGGCGAGGAGAAGTTCGCCCGCAAGATCGCCCGCGCGATCGTCGCCGAACGTGACCGGGAACCCTTCACCTCTTCGGCCCGCCTGGTCGAGCTGCTCTACGACGTGATCCCGGTGCCGGCCCGGCGTACCGGCGGGCACCCGGCCAAGCGCACCTTCCAGGCGCTGCGGATCGAGGTCAACGACGAGCTGGGGGTCCTGCGGCGGGCGATCCCGGCCGCGGTCGACTCGATCGCGGTCGGTGGCCGGGTCGTGGTGATGAGCTACCACTCGCTCGAGGACCGGATGGTCAAGCAGGTCTTCACCCGTCGTACGACGTCGACCGCGCCGGTCGACCTCCCGGTCGTCCCCGAGGAGCACCAGCCCGAGCTGAGGCTCATCACCCGGGGCAGCGAGAAGGCCTCCGACGCCGAGATCGCCGAGAACTCACGTGCCGCATCCGTCCGGGTGCGCGCTGTGGAACGGATCCGCACCCGAAGGGAAGCAGCATGAGTTCGATCCAGAGCGTCCGGGTCAGGTCCCAGCGCGGAGCCGCAGCGGCGGTCGAGCGGGCCCGGCTCAAGGTGGTCGCTCCCCGCCCGTCCTCGGCTCCCAGGGCGCCCTTCGCGGTCCTCGTCTTCGTCATCCTCGGGGTCGGCGTCGTCGGTCTGCTGATGTTCAACACCCAGATGCAGCAGGCTTCGATCCACGCCACCGCGCTCCAGGTGAAGGTGGACCGGCTCGAGGCGAAGAGCCAGGCGATGAACCTGGAGCTCGAGCGCAAGCGCGACCCCCAGCAGGTGGCCGAGGCTGCACGTCGGCTCGGCATGGTCGCTCCTCCGGTCCCGGCGATGGTGGACCTTGCCGACGGCACGGTGGTGGGAACGCCGACGGCGGCGACCGCCGCCGACGGGACCCAGGTCCGTCCTCCGAAGGCCCGGCTGCCGAAGGTCCTCAACCGCAAGCCGATCATCCAGTTCGTCACCGCCAAGCCGCCGGCGGCGGCCACGACACAAACTGCGAGCGGCAACGGTGCTGCCTCCGCCACGAACGGCACCCGGGCGGGTACTAATGAGACCCAGAACCAGCCCTCGCAGGGAGCCCCTCGTTGACCCCACCTCGCCGACCGGCCACGCAGGCGCGTGCGCGTGCCGACGTCCGCTCGAAGCGTGGATCGCCCGAGCTGAGGCTGCGCGTCGGCCTGATCGTGATTGCGATGGTGCTCTCCCTCTTCGGCGCCCGGCTGTTCCAGCTCCAGGGGCTCGACCCGAAGGCGTACGCCGCCAGGGCTGACGCCGAGGGTGTGCAGACCGTCGTCCTGCCCGCGACGCGCGGCCAGATCACCGACCGCAACGGGGTGGCGCTCGCCGAGACGGTGGCCGGGCTGATGATCGTGGCTGATCCGCAGCGGACCGCGGTCAACGCGGAGAAGATCGCGGTGATCCTCGCCGACAAGCTCGACCTGGACTACTTCGACACCCTCGCCAGCCTGCGCAAGAGCAACGGCCCCGACAAGCCAGCGGTCCGGTTCGCCTTCGTCGCCCGGCGGATCCCGGCCGGTCTGGCCACCGCCGCGGTCGAGGCGGTCAAGAAGGCCGGTTTCCAGGGCGTCGACACCCGCCCCGACCCGCTGCGCGACTACCCGGCCCGCGACGTCGCGGCCAACCTGGTCGGCTTCATCGGGACCGATGGGAAGCCGTTGGCCGGACTGGAGATGGCGTTCGACAAGTCGCTCTCGGGCCAGGACGGCTCGGAGTCCTACGAGGTCGGCGCGGGCAACCGGATCCCGCTCGGCGAGAACACCGAGGTCAAGCCCGTCAACGGGAACGACCTCCGCCTCACGATCGACCGGGACGTCCAGTTCATCGCCCAGCGCGAGCTGCGGACCGCCGTCGAGCGCTCCGGCGCCGAGTCGGGGGCTGCGATCGCCATGGACAGCCGGACCGGCGAGATCCTGGCGCTGGCCGACTACCCCTCCTACGACCTGAACGACCCGGCTGCGGCCCCCAAGGCAGATCGCGGCAGCCGCGCGCTCAGCGACGTCTACGAGCCGGGCTCGGTCGAGAAGGTGCTCACCACCTCGGCGCTGATCGATGCCGGCAAGGTCACCCCGCGCACCCGGATCCGGGTGCCGTCCAGCCTGCCGGTGATGGACCGGGTGATCCACGACTACTTCCAGCACGACCTGATCAAGCTGACCCTGGCGGGAGTGATCGCCAAGTCCTCCAACATCGGCACCGTGCTGGCCACCCGCCAGTTCCAGCCCCAGGAGCTGTGGAGCTACCTCGACCGGTTCGGGCTGGGGCGCAAGCCGAGCATCGGGATGCCGATCACGACCCGGGGGTTGCTGCCGCCGGTCTCCAGCTGGACCGAGCTGACCCAGGCCACCGTCTCGTTCGGCCAGGGTGTGTCGGTCAGCGCGCTGCAGATGATCAGCGCCGTGAACGCGATCGCCAACGGTGGCGAATACATCAGCCCGAGCCTGGTGCAGGGGCGCGCGACCATGGGCGACGGCACCGAGGTCGGTACCGACGTCGCCACCCGGCACCGGGTGATCAGCCCGGCGGCGGCGCGCGCGACCGCGAAGATGATGGAGATGGTCACCACCGAGGGATCGGGTACGGCCCCCGGTGCCGGGATCGCCGGGTACCGCGTCGCCGGCAAGACCGGGACGGCTCAGCAGGTCGGGGCCAAGTGCAAGTGCTACGACGGCTCGTTGGCCGTCTCCTTCGGCGGGTTCGCCCCTGCCGACGACCCGCGCTTCACCGTGTACGTGGTGATCCAGAAGCCGAAGGGGACCGCCAGCGGTGGTGGCACCGCCGGCCCGGTCTTCCGCAAGATCCTCGCCGCCCTCCTCCAGAAGTACGCGGTCCCGCCGACGAACACCCCGCCGGCCGCGCTGCCCGTGGAGTGGTGAACCGATAGGTTCATGGGTGTGTTGCTGACCCGACCCGTGCACCCGATCTCCACCCCCCTGGCGGATGTGGCGACGAGCACCGGTGCCCGGGTCGTCGGCTCCGCCGACGGAGTGGTGCTGACCGGTGTGAGCCTCAGCTCGCAGCGGGTCCGGCCCGGTGACCTGTACGCCGCCCTGCCGGGGGCCCGCGTCCACGGAGCCAGCTACGCCGCCGACGCCGTCACCGCCGGCGCTGCTGCGGTCCTGACCGACCAAGCCGGCCTCGACCTGATCGGCGACGGGGCTGTCCCGGTGCTGGTCGCTACGGACCCGCGAGGGCTGCTCGGCGACCTCGCTGCCGGCCTGTACGGAAACCCTGCAGAGTCGATGACCCTGCTCGCGGTGACCGGCACCCAGGGCAAGACCACCACCACCCGGTTGCTGGAGAGCGGACTGGAACGCGCAGGACTCCGGGCCGCGGTGATCGGCACGGTCGGGACCCGGATCGCCGGTCAGGACGTGAAGACCGTCCTGACCACCCCCGAAGCGCCCGACCTGCACGCGCTCTTCGCCGTGATGCGCGAGCACGAGGTCCAGGCCTGCGCGATGGAGGTCTCCAGCCACGCCCTGGTGATGGGACGGGTCGACGGGGTCGTGTTCGACGTCGCGGCCTTCGTGAACCTCGGCCGCGACCACCTCGACTTCCATGCCGACCTGGAGGAGTACTTCGCCGCCAAGGCGTCGCTGTTCACTCCGCAGCGGGCCCGTTTGGGACTGACCAACGTCGACGACGAGTTCGGCCGGCGACTGCTGGCGGTAGCCGACATCGAGATGCGCACGTTCTCCCCGTCGGGCGCGGAAGCCGACTGGCGGGCCGAGGACGTCGAGCTGCGGCCGGAGGGGTCCCGGTTCACCGTGGTCGCTCCCGACGGTCGACGGATTCCCGCTGGTGTGCCGCTGACCGGTGCGTTCAACGTCGCGAACGCCCTGGTGGCGGTGGCTCTCGCCGCCGAAGGCGGTTTCGACCCGGTGGCCGTGGCCGCCGGGATCGCGGGCTCCGACGGGGTCCCGGGGCGGCTCGAGCGGATCGACGCCGGCCAGGACTTCCTTGCGGTCGTGGACTACGCCCACAAGCCCGATGCCCTCGAGGCTGCGCTGGCGGCCTTGCGGCCGCTCACCGCGGGCCGGTTGATCCTGGTGCTGGGGGCCGGCGGTGACCGCGACACCGGCAAGCGCCCGCTGATGGGCGCGATCGGCGCTCGTGACGCGGACGTCTTCATCGTCACCGACGACAACCCACGCTCGGAGGACCCGGCTGCCATCCGGGCGGCCGTGCTCGGTGGGGCAGCCGGTGCGGCCGAGATCCTCGAGATCGGAGACCGCGGCGCGGCGATCGCCCACGCCCTGGCGGTGGCCGGGCCCGGTGACACCGTGCTGGTGGCCGGCAAGGGCCACGAGACCGGCCAGGAGATCGCTGGCGTGGTGCACCCGTTCGACGACCGCGACGCGGTGCGTTCCGCTCTGGCGCGGTCGTCGCGATGATCGACCTCTCCCTGGCGCAGGTCGCCGAGATCACCGGTGGCGCTCTCGGCGACCCGGCCGACGCCGACGTCCTGGTGACCGGTCCGGCGTTCCTGGACAGCCGGGAGCCGACCCCGGGTGGCCTGTTCCTGGCGATCGCCGGTGAGTACGTCGACGGTCACGACTACGCCAGCCGGGCACTCGCCGGCGGCGCGGCTGCCGTGCTGGCGAGCCGACCGGTCGAAGGTCCGACCGTGGTGGTGGCCGACGTCCAGGAGGCGGTCGGGCGGCTGGCGGCGTACGTGCTGGCCGAGCTGCGGCGGCCGCGACCGGCGTTGAAGGTCCTGGCCGTGACCGGTTCGCAGGGCAAGACCAGCGTCAAGGACATGCTCGGTGCGGTGCTCGCCGATGCCAGACCGACGGTGGCGACGTACGGGTCGTTCAACAACGAGCTCGGTCTGCCGCTGACGGTGCTGCGGGCCGACCCCGGCACCCGGTACCTGGTCCTGGAGATGGGTGCCCGCGGGATCGGGCACATCGCCGAGCTGTGCGCGATCGCGCCGCCGGACATCAGCATCGTGCTCAACGTCGGGCAGGCCCACCTCGGCGAGTTCGGTTCGCAGGCCAACATCGCCCGGGCCAAGGGAGAGCTGGTCGAGGCGCTCGGGCCGCACGGGGTCGCGGTGCTCAACGCCGACGACCCGCAGGTGGCCGCGATGGCCGCGCGGACGGCCGGTGAGGTGCGGACCTTCGGGACGGCTCCGTCCGCCTCGCTGCGCCTGGTCGACCTGAGCGTCGACGACTTCGGCCGGCCGTCGTTCGACCTGGTCCTCGGCGAGGAGCAGGCGAGGGTCTCCCTCCAGGTGCTCGGGGTGCACCAGGCCGGCAACGCGGCGGCGGCTGCGCTGGCGGCGGTCGAGGCAGGTGTCCCGCTGGCCCAGGTGGCCTCCTCGTTGAGCGCGATCACCGCGCTCTCGAAGTGGCGGATGGAGCTCGCCGAACGCTCCGACGGACTGGTGGTCATCAACGATGCCTACAACGCCAACCCGGACTCGATGGTCGCCGCGCTGCGCACCCTGGCCGAGATCGGCCTTCGGACGGGGAGGCCCACCGTCGCGGTCCTGGGGGAGATGCGTGAGCTGGGCGCCGCCAGCGACGCCGAGCACGCCGCCATCGGCCGCCTGGCGCGCGAGCTCGGGATCGACCGGGTCTTCGTGGTCGGTGCCGGCGCGAACGCGCTTCGTGACGAACATCAAACCGCGCAGTTCCACGAGTCGGTGGGCGAAGTCATCGACGGCGTGCGGAACAATGTCGACGGCACCGAAGTGGTGCTGGTGAAGGCATCGCGCGCGGCCGGCCTGGAGAAGGTCGCCCAGGCGCTCCTGGAGAACGACGCGGAGAAGGAGGCGGAACGTTGAGAGCAGTACTGCTCGCGGGAGGCCTCTCGCTGATCTTCACCATCATCGGCACCCGGGTGGCGATCTCGTTCTTCGCCCGCAAGGGCTACGGTCAGCTGATCCGGGACGACGGCCCCACCAGCCACCACACCAAGCGCGGGACCCCGACGATGGGCGGCTTGGTGATCGTGCTGGCCACGGTGGTCTCCTACCTGCTGGCCAAGCTGATCACCGGGGTCGCGCCCTCGGCGTCGGCCCTGCTGCTGCTGTTCCTGTTCGTCGGTCTCGGGTTCGTGGGGTTCCTGGACGACTTCATCAAGATCTACAAGCAGCGCAACCTCGGCCTGCGCAGCAAGGCGAAGTTCATCGGCCAGACCCTGATCGCGGTCGTCTTCGGCTGGCTGGTGCTCTGGGAGGTGTCCCCGCTGCAGGACGAGAGCGGGTTGACCCCGGCGAGCCCGATGATCTCGTTCACCCGGGACATCGTCGCCTGGAAGCTGCCGCTGGCACTGGTGATCCTGTTCATCGTGCTGCTCATCTCCGGGTTCAGCAACGCGGTCAACCTGACCGACGGCCTCGACGGTCTCGCAGCGGGCGCCTCGATGATGGTCTTCGGTGCCTACACCCTGATGAACATCTGGCAGAACAACCAGGCCTGCGACGGGACCCGGGTGGCCCTCAACGGCGCCTCCGGGTCCTGCTACGACGTCCGGGACCCGCTCGACCTCGCCGTCGTGGCGGCGGCGATCACCGGCGCCTGCTTCGGTTTCCTCTGGTACAACGCCTCTCCGGCCCAGATCTTCATGGGTGACACCGGTTCGCTGGCTCTGGGTGGTGCGGTCGCCGGGATGGCGGTGATGACCCGGACCGAGCTGCTGCTGGTCCTGCTCGGCGGGCTCTTCGTGATCCAGACCGCGTCGGTGATCCTGCAGGTCGGCTACTTCAAGGCGACCAAGGGCAAGCGGCTCTTCCGGATGGCGCCGCTGCACCACCACTTCGAGCTGCTCGGGTGGGAGGAGATCACCGTGGTGGTCCGGTTCTGGTTGATCGCCGCGGTGTTCGTGGCCGCCGGCCTCGGCATCTTCTACGCCGAATGGGTGGTCGGCGGGTGACCGCTGACCACGGGCGCCTGGACCGGCTCGGGCGGCACGACGCCTGGGACGGCATCAAGGCGGTCGTCGCCGGGATGGGTGTCTCCGGGTTCGCGGCGGCCGACAACCTGACCCACCTGGGAGCCTCGGTCACCGCCCTGGACGAGTCCGAGGCCGGCGATCGTCCCGAGAAGGCGACCCTGCTGGAGATCCTCGGTGCCACCATCCGGCTCGGCGAGGGCTCGACGAGCACGTTGCCCGACGACGTCGACGTCCTGGTCACCTCCCCGGGGTGGCGTCCCGATGCCCCGCTGCTCGCCCAGGCAGCAGCGCGCGGGGTCCCGGTCTGGGGTGAGGTCGAGCTCGCCTGGCGGCTGCGCGACCCCAACCACCCGGCACCCTGGCTGGCGGTCACCGGCACGAACGGCAAGACCACGACGGTCCAGATGCTCGAGCAGATGCTCCGGCGCGCGGGACTGCGGACGGTGGCCTGCGGGAACGTGGGGCTGCCGATCGTCGAGGCGGTGATGACGGAGTCGGAGAACTCGGGAGCGGCCTACGACGTGCTCGCCGTCGAGCTGTCCAGCTTCCAGCTGCACTACACGTCGTCGATGAGCGCGCACTCCGCCGCCGTCCTGAACGTCGCCGAGGACCACCTCGACTGGTACCCGTCGATGGCTGCGTACACCTCCGACAAGGGTCGGATCTACCGCGACGTCCAGCAGGCCTGCGTCTACAACGTCGCCGACCCGGTGACCGAGCAGCTGGTCCGGGACGCGGACGTCGTCGAGGGGGCTCGGGCCATCGGCTTCACCCTCGGGATGCCCTCGGTCGGCATGCTCGGCCTGGTCGAGGACGTCCTGGTCGACCGCGCGTTCATCGAGAACCGGCGTGATGCGGCAGCCGAGCTCTGCACCGTGGCCGACCTGGCCACGCCGGCACCGCACTTCGTGGCCAACGCTCTGGCCGCTGCGGCCCTGGCCCGTTCCTACGGGGTTGCCCCGGCAGCGGTCCGCGATGCCCTGCGGGACTTCGTGCCGGACGGCCACCGGATCGCCGAGGTGGCCACCTTCGCCGGCAACACCTGGGTCGACGACTCGAAAGCCACGAACCCGCCGGCAGCGTTGGCCTCCCTGCAGGCCTACGACCCGGTCGTCTGGATCGCCGGCGGGCTGGCCAAGGGAGCCCGCTTCGACGACCTGGTCCGAGGGGTCCGGGACCGGTTGCGCGGCGTCGTCCTCCTCGGCACCGATGCGCCGTTGATCGCCGAGGCGCTGGCCCGACACGCGCCCGATGTCCCCGTGATCAGGCTCGGGCCCAGCGAGACTTCTCCCATGGACAGCGCGGTGGCCCAGGCCGCTGCGCTGGCACGACCGGGGGACACGGTTCTCCTGGCTCCCGGATGCGCGTCGATGGACATGTTCGCCAACTACGGGGCCCGGGGTGACGCGTTCGCCGAGGCCGTGCACCGCAGGCAGCGAGAGATCGAGCAGTAGCCCGGAGAGGCCCGGGCCAGGACGAGGAGGACCGGTGAGCATCACCGCACAGCCGGGTGAGCGCGCAGCCTTCGGGGTCCGCGACGGTGTCTCGACCTGGATCGCGACGATGCGCCGGCACCTCGACCGGCCGCTGACGCCGTACTACCTCCTGGTCGGCGCAACGGCACTGCTGCTGGCGATCGGGCTCGTGATGGTCCTGAGCGCGTCCAGTGTCGATGGCTTCGAGAAGCACGGGAACTCCTACTACTGGGCGCTGAAGCAGGCGATGTGGGTGGTCGTCGCGATGCCCTGTGCCTGGCTGGCGACGCGACTGCCCCTGAAGTTCCTGCGGGTGATCGCCTGGCCGGGACTCGCGGTCGCGGTCGCGCTGCTCGCCCTGACGCAGACCGGGCTCGGGGTCGAGGTCAACGGCAACAAGAACTGGTTGGCCGTCGGACCGTTCCAGGTCCAGCCGTCCGAGGTGGCCAAGTTCGCGATGGTGCTCTGGTGCGCCGATGTCTACGCCCGCAAGGACCGCCTGCTCGGACACTGGCGGCACCTGGTGATCCCGGTCGTCCCGGTGGCCGGAGTGATCACCGCCCTGGTGCTCGTCGGCGGTGACCTCGGAACCGCTCTGGTGCTGGTCGCGATCACCCTCGGCATGCTCTGGGTGGTGGGCGTTCCCGGCCGGGTCTTCTTCTTCGCCGCCAGCCTGGCGTCGGTGGTGGCGCTCTTCCTGGCCGCCAGCAGTCCGGAGCGGATGGAGCGGCTGACCAAGTTCACCAACCCGTTCTCCGACTTCCAGAACTCCGGGTGGCAGGCCGGCCACGGCATCCTCGGGATGGCCAGCGGCGGCCTCTTCGGCAAGGGCATCGGGGCCAGCCAGCAGAAGTGGGGCAACCTCCCCGAGGCGCACACCGACTTCATCTTCGCGGTTCTCGGCGAGGAGCTCGGACTGGTCGGCACCCTGCTGGTCCTCGGACTGTTCCTGGTGATCGCGTACGCCGGACTGAGGGTCGCCATGGAGGCCGAGAACCTCTTCGTCCGCTACGCCACCGCCGGGATCGTGATCTGGCTGACCGCGCACACGATCATCAACATCGGGATGGTGCTCGCGCTGCTGCCGGTGATCGGGATCCCGCTGCCCCTGGTCTCCTACGGCGGGTCGTCGTTGGTGCCCGAGCTGGTCGCCCTCGGTCTGGTGATCGGGTTCGCGCGTTCCGCGCCGAACGCGGCCGGTGAGCTGCAGCGCCGCCGTACCGAGCGTCGGGGTGCGCCGGGACGGGTACGGCGTGCGGTCAACGCGCGCGCGGCAGCACGGTGAGGTGCCTGTCGTGAAGCGGGTCCTGCTGGCCGGCGGTGGGACCGCCGGCCACACGTCGCCGCTGCTGGCGACCGCTGATGCCCTGCTGCGCCGGCACCCGGGCCTGGAGATCGTCTGCCTCGGCACCCCCCGGGGGCTGGAGAACACCGTGATCCCGGCCGCCGGCTACCGCCTGGAGCTGGTGTCGCCGGTGCCGCTGTCGCGCACGGTGAACGCAGACCTGTTCCGGACCCCGGCCCGGCTGCGAACCGCGGTCAACGAGGCGGTCGCGGTCCTGGACCGGGTGCGCCCCGACGTCGTGGTCGGCTTCGGCGGATACGTCTCGGTGCCGGCCTACCTGGCGGCCCGCAAGCGCAGGCTCCCGCTGGTCGTCCACGAGGGGAACGCGCTGCCGGGGATCGCGAACAAGCTGGGAGCCCGGTTCACCCACCACGTCGCGACCAGCTTCCCGGGGACCGACCTGCCGCACGCGGTCCTCACCGGGCTGCCGATCCGGCGGATGATCGCGACCCTCGACCGAGCAGCCCTGCGCGCCGAGGCCCGGGCGTTCTTCGGGCTCGACCCCGACCGTCCGACCCTCCTGGTCACGGGCGGTTCCCAGGGCGCCCTGCGGATCAACACCTCGGTGGCGGCTGGTGCTGCTGTCCTCGCAGCGGCAGGGGTGCAGGTCCTGCACGTCATCGGGCCCCGCAGCGAGCTGGGTGACTCGGACTTCCCGGCGTTCCCGCCGCCGGCGGGCACGGCACCGTACGTGGTCCAGCGGTACGTCGACCGGATGGACCTGGCCTACGCCGCTGCCGACCTGGTGGTCTGCCGGTCCGGGTCGAACACGGTCACCGAGGTCGCCGGTGTCGGCCTTCCTGCCGTCTTCGTACCGCTGCCCATCGGCAACGGAGAGCAGGCCCTGAACGCGCGCCCGGTCGTCGACGCCGGCGGCGGGCTGCTGGTCGCTGATCCTGCTTTCACACCGGAATGGGTCCGCGACACCCTGGCCGGTCTGGTGACCGACGTCGACCGCCGCGACGCGATGGGCAGGGCGGCCGCGGGTGTGATCCCGCTCGATGCCGACGAGCTGCTCGCAGACCTGATCGAGACGGCAGCAGGAGAACGACGATGAAGGTGCCGGTCCCCGAGACCCTGCTCGCTGCCGATGCGCTGGGACGGGTGCACTTCGTCGGCATCGGTGGTGCCGGGCTGTCCGGGATCGCCCGGATCATGCTGGCGCGCGGGATCGAGGTCTCCGGCAGCGATGCGAAGGCCTCCGCCACGATCGAGGCCCTGCGGGCCCTGGGGGCCGAGTGCTTCGTCGGGCACGCCGCCGAGCAGGTCGCGAACGCCGACACGGTGGTCGTCTCGACCGCGGTCCGCGCCGACAACCCTGAGGTCCTGGAGGCCGGCCGTCGTGGCCTGCGGCTGCTGCCGCGGTCGGCGGCGCTGGAGTCGGTGATGCAGGGCCGCGACGTCGTGGCGGTGGCCGGCACGCACGGCAAGACCACCACGACGTCGATGCTGACGGTCGCCCTGCAGCACTGCGGCGCGGACCCGTCGTTCGCCATCGGCGGTGACCTGAACGAGTCCGGCTCCAACGCCCACGACGGCACCGGCGAGCTCTTCGTGGCCGAGGCCGACGAGAGCGACGGCGCCTTCCTGGTGTACTCGCCGCGGGTCGCCCTGGTGACCAACGTCGAGGCCGACCACCTCGACAACTACGGCACCGAGGAGGCTTACCGGGCGGCCTTCAGCCAGTTCCTCGGCCGGATCGCCCCTGACGGGTTCCTGGTCGCCTGCAGCGATGACCCCGGAGCCGCGGCCCTGCTGGCGGAGGCCTCTGCGCGCGGGCTGGCGGCGATCGGGGTCGGGATCGGCAGCGGACCGGACGCGCCGGAGGTGCGGGCCGAGAACCTGCGTCAAGCAGGCTCCACGTCGACCTTCGACGTGGTCGACCGCGGCCGCCGTCTCGGCGAGGTCCGGTTGCAGGTACCTGGGCAGCACTACGTGCAGGACGCGCTGGCCGCGCTCGCGTGCGGCCTCCGGCTCGGCTACCCGTTCGCCGACCTGGCCCGCGGTCTCGCGGCGTACAGCGGTACCCGACGCCGGATGGAGCTCAAGGGCGAGGTCGGCGGGATCCGGGTGTACGACAGCTACGCCCACCATCCGCGGGAGATCGTCGGCGACCTCGAGGCGGCCCGCTCCTTGGTCGGGGGCGGACGCCTGGTGGTGGCGTTCCAGCCGCACATGGTCTCGCGAACCCGGATCTTCGGCGCCGAGATGGGCGTCGCCCTCGGCGCTGCCGACGAGGTGGTCGTGATGGACATCTACGTCGCCCGGGAGGACCCCGAGCCCGGGGTGACGGCGGCGCTGGTAGCCGACGCGGTTCCGCTCGGGCCCGAGCACGTGGTGTTCGAGCCGTCCTGGTCGGCCACGGCTGGCCACCTGGTGGAGCGGGCCCGGCCCGGTGACCTGATCCTCACCCTCGGTGCCGGCGACGTGACGTTGCTCGGCCCGTCGGTCCTGGCCCTGCTGGGATCGCGGTCGGCCGGAGCGGATCGGTGACCGTGGTCGACAGCACCGAGCGCCGCGGCGCGGGCCACGACGGCGTCGTGGTCGCGACCCCGGACTTCGCCCGGCGCCGGCTCCGGGCTCGGCTGTCCCGGTGGCGCCCCTACCTGCTCACCCTGCTCGCCGCGGTCGTCGTCGCGATCGGGGTCTGGCTGCTCTACTTCTCCTCCGCGGTCACGGTGACCTCCGTGGAGGTGACCGGGAACGATGCCCTGACCACCGCCCGGATCGAGAAGGTTGCGGCGGTTCCGGCCGGCGAGCAGCTGATCCGCGTTGACCTGGCGGCGATCCAGGCCCGGATCGAACGGATCGATGCCGTCCAGGCCGCGCAGGTCTCGCGGTCCTGGCCGCACACGATCTCCGTCCAGGTCACCGAACGGGTCCCGATCGCGGTGCTCCGTCGTGGTGGTGCCGTCCTCGGCCTGGACGCGGAGGGGGTCGTCTTCACGGTCAAGGAGTCCCAGCTGCCGAAGGGACTGCCGGTCGTGCAGACCGCACTCAACGTCAACGCCGCGACCCTGGGCGAGGCCGCCCGGGTCGTGGTCGCCCTGCGCTCCGACATCGCCGCCCGGGTGGAGCGGATCAAGGCCGACTCGATCGACCGCATCGTGCTGGAGCTCGACGGTGGCGTCACCGTCGAGTGGGGGAGTGCCGAGGACTCCGAGAACAAGGCGCGCGTGCTGGCGATCCTGCTGGCGAGGGATGTCACCGAGATCGACGTCAGCGTCCCGGGGCGTCCGACCACGCGCTGAAGACCCTGGGCAGCAGGGCAGGTCCAGAACTTTTCCTCGCCGTCGGCGTGTTGGTCGACGATTCGATCCCGGGGTTGCCTACCTTGGTCGAACTGCCTCAGGTTGACATAACATTAACTCTCTAGTGGAGGGTTAAGGTTCCCGGCCCGAGGCCCACCAACGTGAATCGGAAGGGGCACCACCATGGCAGCACCGCAGAACTACCTAGCCGTGATCAAGGTCGTAGGTATCGGTGGAGGTGGAGTGAATGCCGTCAACCGGATGATCGAGGTCGGGCTGCGGGGCGTCGAGTTCATCGCCATCAACACCGACGCGCAGGCGTTGCTGATGAGCGATGCCGACGTCAAGCTGGACATCGGCCGCGAGCTCACCCGCGGCCTGGGCGCCGGCGCCAACCCGGACGTGGGCGCGCGCGCTGCCGAGGACCACGCCGACGAGATCGAAGAGGTCATCAAGGGCGCCGACATGGTGTTCGTGACCGCCGGCGAGGGTGGTGGCACCGGGACCGGTGGCGCCCCCGTCGTCGCCAAGATCGCGCGCTCGCTGGGCGCGCTGACCATCGGTGTCGTGACCCGGCCCTTCGCCTTCGAGGGTCGCCGCCGCTCGGCCTCGGCCGAGGAGGGCATCGCCAACCTCCGCGAGGAGGTCGACACCCTGATCGTGATCCCGAACGACAAGCTGCTCTCGATCGCTGACCGCAGCGTTTCCATGCTCGACGCCTTCAAGCAGGCCGACCAGGTGCTGCTCCAGGGTGTCTCGGGCATCACCGACCTGATCACCACCCCGGGCCTGATCAACCTCGACTTCGCCGACGTCAAGTCCGTGATGTCGAACGCCGGTTCCGCCCTGATGGGCATCGGCTCGGCCCGTGGCGAGAACCGTGCGGTCGAGGCCGCTGAGCTCGCCGTCTCCAGCCCGCTGCTCGAGGAGTCCATCGACGGCGCCCAGGGCGTGCTGCTCTCGATCGCCGGTGGCTCCGACCTCGGTCTGTTCGAGATCAACGAAGCCGCCGCCATGGTGGCCGACGCGGTCCACCCCGAGGCGAACATCATCTTCGGTGCGACGATCGACGACGCGCTCGGCGACGAGGTGCGGGTCACCGTCATCGCCGCCGGGTTCGAGGGCGGTCGGCCGAAGCGTCGCGAGGATGCGCAGGGCCTGCGGCGTCCGGTCCCGCCGGTGAAGACCCAGACCCAGGAGGAGACCCGGGCCGCAGCGCGGGCCATGGTCGACGAGCGCCGCCAGAACTCGGTCTCGCCGGGCGAGGATGCCCGCGAGCCGGTCGTCGTCGGCGCCAGCTCCACCCCGCCGAGCCGCAACGTCGACTTCGACGACGACCTCGACATCCCGGACTTCCTGAAGTAGCCCTGAGCGCTGGTGTACCTCCAACGCACGACCCTCGGCCCCGTCGACCTGGCCTTCACGGACAGGTTCGGCGGGGTCAGCGGCGTTCCCTTCGACGAGCTGAACCTCGCCCGGGACGGCGCGGACGACCCGCTGGCCCGAGCCGAGAACCATCGTCGGCTGATGGCGGACTTCGCTCCCGACGACGTGCTGGTGGACCTGGAGCAGGTCCACGGTGCGGACGTCGTGACAGCCCCGGCCGCCGGGTTCCCCCGGTCGCCTGCGGCGGACGGCGTGGCGACCGGCGAAGCCGGGGTGACGCTGCTGGTGCGGGCAGCGGACTGTGTTCCGGTCCTGCTGGCCGATCCGGCTGCCGGCCTGGTGGCCGCGGCGCACAGCGGCCGGCCGGGGCTGGCCGCGGGGGTGGTGCCCCGGACCGTGGAGCGGCTCCGGGAGCTCGGCGCCACCGACCTCACCGCGTGGATCGGTCCCTACGTCTGCGGTTCCTGCTACGAGGTGCCCCCCGAGCTCCAGGCCCAGGTCGCTGCGGTCGTGCCCGAGGCGGTCGCGACGACGTCGTGGGGGACGCCGAGCCTCGACATCGGCGCCGGGGTCCGCGCCCAGCTCGAGCAGGCCGGGGTCAAGGTCGTGGACCTCGCGGTCTGCACCCGGACCTCGGTCGACCTGTACTCCTACCGCCGTGACGGCGCTCGTGCCGGGCGGCACGCCGGGCTGATCCGGGTGCGGCCGTGAACCGTCGTGACGAGCTTGCCGGCAACCTCGCCGCGGTCCGGGAGCGGATCGCGGCGGCGGTCCTGGCCGCCGGCCGTCCGGCCGGCTCGGTGGAGCTGGTGGTGGTGACCAAGTTCTTCCCGTCGTCCGACGTTCGCATCCTGGCCGAGCTGGGCGTGCGCCAGGTGGGGGAGAACCGGCACCAGGAGGCTTTGGAGAAGGCCCGAGACTGTGCGGACCTGGGCCTGCGCTGGCACTTCATCGGCTCGGTGCAGAGCAACAAGGCAGCGGCCGTCACCGCGTACGCCGGTGTGGTGGAGTCCGTCGACCGGGTGAAGCTGGTCGGTCCGCTCGACCGCGGCGCCGAGCAGGCCGGTCGGCAGGTCGAGTGCCTCGTCCAGGTGAGCCTCGACCCGGCCGGGACCACCGGTCGTGGTGGCGCGGCGCCTGGTGCGGTCGCCGCGGTCGCCGACGCGATCGACGCCACCGAGCACCTCGTCCTCGGTGGCGTGATGGCCGTGGCGCCGCTCGGTGAGCCACCGGCTCCGGCCTTCGAGCGGTTGCTGGTCGTTGCCGATCAGGTCCGTCGTGATCACCCGGCGGCGACCGCGATCTCGGCAGGGATGAGCGGTGATCTCGAGGAGGCCGTGAAATACGGTGCGACACACGTGCGAGTCGGCTCGTCGGTCCTCGGTTCGAGGCCTCCGGTCCAGTAATCTCCAGTACCAGGAGCACCACCAGATCCATGTCCCGACCGGGGCAGGAACAGGCACAGAGGAAGAGGAACCATGAGCGGCGCGATGCGGAAGATGGGCGTCTACCTCGGACTGCTCGAGGACGCCGACGGCGAGTACGCCGACCAGGACACCGCGTACGACGAGCCTGCTCGTCGCACCCCCGAGACAACCCGCACCGTCTCCAACATCTCCGAGCGGCGCCGCCCGGCGCCGGCTGCCGCGGTGGCTGCTCCCGCCCGCGCTGTCGCGCCGCTCTCGCGGATCACGACGTTGCACCCGAGGACCTACAACGAGGCCCGGGTCATCGGCGAGAACTTCCGCGACGGCATCCCGGTGATCATGAACCTCTCCGAGATGGCTGACGACGACGCCAAGCGCCTGGTCGACTTCGCCGCCGGTCTGGTCTTCTCGGTGCGTGGCTCGATCGAGCGGGTCACCAGCAAGGTGTTCCTGCTGTCCCCGCCGAACGTCGAGATCGCGGCGGAGGAGAAGGAACTCATGGCCGAGGACGGTTTCTTCAACCAGAGCTGAGTCTGTCGTGAACCCCGTCGGCGCCGGCATCAACCTGGTGCTCAGTATCTTCATCGGCCTCGTGCTCGCCCGGATCGTGGTCGAGCTGATCCAGAACT
Source organism: Propionibacteriales bacterium (assembly GCA_026392455.1). Classification (GTDB taxonomy): domain Bacteria; phylum Actinomycetota; class Actinomycetes; order Propionibacteriales; family Nocardioidaceae; genus Marmoricola. Next base: position 361,887 of record JAPLCB010000010.1, read on the forward strand.
TCGCGCGTTCGTGGGAGCCGCGCGGGGTGGTCCTGGTGCTCCTCGAAGGTGTCTTCTCCGTCACGGACCCCCCGATCAACGCGTTCAGGCGGGTCTTCAAGCCGTTGAGATTCGGCGGGATCGCCCTGGATCTGGCCCCGCTGCTGGTCCTGCTGAGCTGTTCCCTGCTGATCCAGATCAACACCGCGATCTGGTAGCAGCCGAGGTCGGGAATGCCGCTTAACGCCCGAAGGGCTATTGTTCAACCGCACTCTGTTTACCTGAAGATTTCTGTCCGACTAATGAAGAATGGGTGAGGTCATGCCGCTGACGCCTGAGGACGTGAGCAACAAGCGCTTTACTCCGGTCCGGCTCCGTGAGGGCTACGACATGGGTGAGGTCGACCAGTTCCTCGACGAGGTCGAGGCTGAGTTGGATCGCCTGAACAAGGAGAACGACGACCTCCGGACCAAGCTGAGTGCTGCTCAGAGCGGTGCGCCCGAGGCTGCACCTGCGCCTGCGGTGTTCGAGAAGGCTCCCGAGCCGGTCGCGGCCCCGGCCCCGCCCGCTCCGGTCGCCCCGGTGCAGGAGATCAAGGTCGCCACGGTTGCCGACGCATCCAGCGCTGCAGCCCGCCTCCTCGAGATCGCCACCCGCAACGCCGACGAGCTCGTCGACGGCGCGAAGGACGAAGCCGACAAGATCGTCGGCGCTGCCCGCACCAAGGCCGAGCGCCTGGAGTCCGAGACCAAGGCCAAGACCGACCGGCTCGAGTCCGACGCTCGCACCCGTGCAGCGATGCTCGACTCCGAGACCGAGGCGCGCCGCAAGGAGATCTTCGGCAACCTCGAGAAGGAGAAGGACAACCTCAACGGTGAGATCGAGGGCCTGCGTTCCTTCGAGCGGGAGTACCGCAGCCGTCTGAAGAGCTACTTCACCCAGCAGCTCGAGGCGCTGGATGGCTCGACCCAGACGGGCGCACTGCCGCCCGTCGGTCAGGCCGACCACGCTCCGAAGCGTCTGCGCAGCATCCTCGGCGAGGACACCACGGACGCCTGAGTTCACACAGCACAAGGCGCCCACCCCTCGCGGGGTGGGCGCCTTTGCTGTGTCGAATCAGTTCTTCTCCACCGTGAACGCGAAGCCGAGCTCGTCGTCGGCGAAGGTGAGACCGGTGACGTCGGCAGCCCGGGTGGTCCCGGTCGCCAGGACCTCGGCGGAGATCAGCTCGAGGTGCTCGATCACCGCAGCGGCCACCTCCTCGCCCGCGGCCCAGGTCAGGGTGATCCGGTCGGAGACGTCGAAACCACTGTTCTTGCGGGCCTCCTGCACCATCCGGACGACGTCGCGGGCCAGGCCGGCGCGCCGCAGCTCGTCGGTCAGCTCCAGGTCGAGCGCGACGGTCTCACCCTGCTCGTTGACCACCGACCATCCTTCGCGGGGCCGCTCGGAGAGGATCACCTCGTCGGCCAGGACCTGGATCTCCTGGCCGTCCAGGAGGACGGTCGCGGACCCCGATGCCGAGATCGACGCCGCCAACGTGGCCGCGTCGGCGTCGGCGATGGCCTGCGCCACCAGCGGGGTCTGCTTCGCGAAGCGCTTGCCGAGAGCCCGGAAGTTCCCCTTCGCCTCGAAGTCGACGAGCTCACCGGCCGAGGAGAACGGCTCGATGCTGCCGACGTTGAGCTCGTCGGAGACCTCGGCCCGCAGCTCGTCGGTCAGGGCGTCGTACGCGGCAGAAGCGATCAGTGCCCGGCGGAGCGGTTGGCGGGTCTTCAGCTTGGACTCGGCGCGGGCCGCGCGCCCGAGCTCGACCACCCGCCGTACCACCCGCATCTGCCGGTCGAGCGCATCGTCGACCAGCGACCGGTCGGCCTCCGGCCACGAGGCAAGGTGCACCGACGCCGGCACGGCGGTGCCCGATCCGGCACTGGCCACGAACATGTCCTGCCAGACCCGCTCGGTGATGAACGGGGTCAGCGGTGCCATCAGCAGGGTCACGATGCGCAGGGCCTCGTGCAGGGTGGCGAGGGCTGCCGGGTCGCCGTCCCAGAAACGGCGGCGTGACCGGCGTACGTACCAGTTCGAGAGCAGGTCGACGTACCCCGCCAGCAGGTTTCCGGTGCGCTGGGTGTCGAAGCTGTCCAGCGCCTCGGTGACCTGGTCGGCCAGCCGGTTCGCCTCGCCGAGGACCCAGCGATCCATCGCGCACCGCTCGGAGACGTCGGGAGCGGCCGTGGCCGGCGACCAGGACGCCGTGCGGCCGTAGAGGACCTGGAACGCCACCGTGTTCCAGTAGGTCAGCAGAACCTTCCGCACCGTCTCCTGGATGGTGCTGTGGCCGACCCGACGGGCGGACCACGGCGACCCGCCGCAGGCCATGAACCAGCGCACGGCGTCCGCACCGTGCTCGTCCATCAGCGGGATCGGCTCCAGGATGTTGCCCAGGTGCTTGCTCATCTTCCGGCCGTCCTCGGCCAGGATGTGTCCCAGGCAGACGACGTTCTTGTACGACGACTGGTCGAAGACCGTCGTGCCGACCGCCATCAGGGTGTAGAACCAGCCACGGGTCTGGTCGATCGCCTCGCAGATGAAGTCGGCCGGGTACGCCGCCTCGAACTTCTCCTTCGAGCCCTCGGCGTGCGGGTAGCCCCACTGGGCGAACGGCATCGAACCGGAGTCAAACCAGGCGTCGATGACTTCCGGAACCCGAACCGCTGTGGCGGTGCACCCCTCTTCACGGCAGGTAAAGGTGATCGCGTCGATGTACGGGCGGTGCGGGTCGAGCTCGGACTGGTCGGTGCCGGTCAGTTCAGAAAGCTCAGCGAGCGACCCCACGCAGGTGAGGTGGTTCTCGTCGCAGCGCCAGATCGGCAGCGGCGTACCCCAGTAGCGGCTGCGCGAGAGCGCCCAGTCGATGTTGTTGTGCAGCCAGTCGCCGTACCGGCCCTCCTTGATCGTCTCCGGGAACCAGTTGGTCTTCTCGTTCTCCCGGAGCAGCGCGTCCTTGACCGCGGTGGTCCGGACGTACCAGGACGGCTGTGCGTAGTACAGGAGCGCGGTGTGGCAGCGCCAGCAGTGCGGGTAGCTGTGCTCGTAGGCCATGTGCCTGAACAGCAGTCCCCGGGACTCGAGGTCTCCTGTCAGGTCGGTGTTCGCGTGCCGGAAGAACTGACCGCCGACCAGCGGCACGTCGTCGGCGAAGTGGCCGTTCTTGAGTACCGGATTCACCACCGGCAGGCCGTACGCCTTGCAGACCACCATGTCGTCGGCACCGAACGCGGGGGACTGGTGCACCAGGCCGGTGCCGTCCTCGGTGGTGACGTAGTCGGCCAGGACAACAAAATGGGCTGGAGTGTCGTTGGCCCCTGCGGGAAACTCGACCAGCTCGAACGGCCGCTGGTAGGTCCAGCGCTCCATCTCGGCGCCCGTGATGCTCGCGACCTCGGGCCCCCTCAGATCGGACCCAGCCTCGCCCAGGACGGCGTCGAGAAGCTGACGGGCGACGACGACGCGGGCGCCGTCGTGCTGGGTCAGCACGTACTCCACGGCTGGGTTCACGGCGACCGCCGTGTTGGAGACCAGGGTCCACGGGGTCGTCGTCCAGACCAGCAGGTCGGCGCCTTCCCACGGCCCGCTGGTGAGCTTGAAGCGGACGTAGACCGAGGGGTCGGTGACGGTCTCGTACCCCTGGGCCAGCTCGTGGTCGGAGAGCCCGGTGCCGCAGCGCGGGCAGTACGGCGCCACCCGGTAGTCCTCGACGAGCAGTCCCCGGGAGTGGATCTGGGACAACGCCCACCAGACCGACTGGATGTAGGACGAGTCCATGGTCCGGTACGGGTCGTTGGTGTCGACCCAGTAGCCCATCCGCTCGGTCATCTGCTCGAAGGCGCCGACGTGGCGCTGCACGGACTCCCGGCAACGGTCGTTGAACTCGGCGACCCCGAAGGCTTCGATGTCGCCCTTGCCGGAGAAGCCGAGTTCCTTCTCGACGGCAAGCTCGACCGGCAGCCCATGGCAGTCCCAGCCGCCCTTGCGGACCACGTAACGGCCACGCATCGTGTGGAACCGCGGGAACACGTCCTTGAACACCCGGGCCTCGATGTGGTGGGTGCCAGGCATCCCGTTCGCGGTCGGCGGACCTTCGTAGAAGGTCCACGGCTCGCCGTGCCGGGTGAGCTCGACGGACTTCTCGAAGGTCTGCTGAGCAGCCCAGAGCTCGAGCACCTCGTGCTCGAGGGCGGGCAGGTCGACCTGCGGGGGGACGGAGCGGTACCCAGAGTCGTGCGCAGTCACAGTGGTCCTTCGGAGTCGTCGGTTGAGCCTGTCGAAACCGAAGGGACGAGCGCCGTCTCCGGGGCCCGCGGTACCACCCTTCTTGGCGGCGATCAGTGCTGATCGCGCCCACTTCACTGGTGCGTTGCGGCCGGTTCTAGTCCGTGACCGACCCGTTCCGAGGTGGATTTGCCACGTTTCTTCCGGCAGCTCCGGGGTGATTGCCCCATCGATGCTCGTGCAACTCACCCAGTGTGCCAGAGCAGGGCCCGAGGATTCATCTCGGATCCATCGGTTCGGCGAGTTGTTGAGGCACCACAATGCGCATATTCTCGCGCCCACGGTTATGACGTACGTCATATTTCCTCTAGCCCGATGGGGGCGCTGTACCGATGGCAACAACCGGTAAGAAATCCCTGGTGAGCCGCGCAGGAGCTGCTGCGCGCAAGGTGGTCGGCAAGAAGGCCGCGCCCGCACCCAAGGCTGCTCCCGCGAAGAAGGCCGCTCCGGTCAAGAAGGCTGCTCCGGTCAAGAAGGCTGCTCCGGTCAAGAAGGCTGCTCCGGCCAAGAAGTCTGCTCCGGCCAAGAAGGCTGCTCCGGTCAAGAAGGCTGCTCCGGTCAAGAAGGCTGCTCCGGCCAAGAAGGCTGCTCCCGCGAAGAAGGCCGCTCCGGCCAAGAAGGCCGCTCCCGCGAAGAAGGCCGCTCCGGCCAAGAAGGCCGCTCCGGCCAAGAAGGCCGCTCCGGCCAAGAAGGCCGCTCCGGCCAAAAAGGCGCCGGCAGCCAAGCCGGTGTCGGCGAAGTTGGAAGCACCTGCCAAGGTAGCGCCCGTGAACCAGAAGTCTCCTGAGCCCCCGGCTACCCCCAACCAGACGACGAGCGCGCCGATCAAGAGCGCAGCCAGCGTCAAGGCGACCTTGGTCGTCCGCGAGGACGAAAGCCCGTGGAGCAAGGACGAGCTCAACGAAGTGCGCAACCAGCTGCGCGCCGACGTCAAGCGTCTCCGAGCCGAGCTCGAGGAGGTCGAGGGCGACCTCGCGCACCTGATCTCGAGTGCGGGTGAAGGTGCCGGCAACGACACCGCTGACGTGGGTTCGGCGACCTTCGAGCGCGACCAGGAGATGACGATCGTCAACAACGCGCGCGACATGCTCGTGCAGTCCGAGCACGCGCTCGACCGGATCGCGAACAAGACCTACGGGGTGTGCGAGGTCTGCGGTAACCCGATCGGCAAGAATCGGTTGATGGCGTTCCCTCGTGCCACAATGTGCATGACATGCAAGCAGCGCGAGGAGCGTCGCTGACCAGCGACGCTCGAACCCCACCGGTCAGGTCCCGTTACGGGTTGATCTTCGGCGTTGCTGCCGCCGCGCTCCTGGTCGACATCGTCACCAAGGTCCTCGTGGTGCAGAACTTCGCCCTGGGTGAGGTCCGGTCGTTCCTGTCCCCGGTCCTGAAGCTGCACTACGTCACCAACTCCGGGGCAGCGTTCAGCACCGGCGCCGGGATGACGGCGTGGATCTCGGTGTTCGGCTGCATTGCCTTCGTCGTGGTCCTGGTGGTCGCTCGCAAGGTCCGCACACCGCTGTGGGCGGTCGCGATGGGCCTGCTCCTGGCCGGTATCTCCGGCAACCTGGTCGACCGCTTCCTGCGTGAGCCCGGACCGTTGCGCGGCGAGGTCGTCGACTTCCTGGAGCTGCCGAACTGGCCGATCTTCAACATCGCCGATATCTGCATCAACGTCGCCGCCGGTCTGATCATCCTGCAGTCCCTGCGTGGCATCCCGCTCGCCGGGAAGCCAGCAGCGGAACCGGACGCTGCTGAGGCGGACCGATGACCGCGGCGTCCGAGGACCGGGCCCTGCGGGTCCCCGACGGCCTCGCCGGTGAGCGGGTCGACGTCGGGGTCGCCCGGATGTTCGGGCTCTCGCGGTCGAAGGCCGCCGAGCTGGTCAGCCAGGGTCTCGTCCAGCTCGACGGGTCACCGGCGGCGAAGTCGGACCGGCTGCTGCCCGACGCCCTTCTCGAGGTCAGCCTCCCGCCCGCGCCGGACCCGTTGGAGATCAACGCCGAGCTCGTCGACGGCATCAAGATCCTGCACGACGACGAGTCGATCGTGGTCGTCGACAAGCCGGTCGGAGTGGCGGTGCACCCGTCGATGGGGTGGACCGGACCGACGGTCGTCGGCCACCTCGCGGCTGCGGGTTACCGGATCGCCACCAGCGGTGCCTCCGAGCGCCAGGGGATCGTGCAGCGACTCGACGTCGGCACGTCCGGCGTGATGGTGATCTGCAAGGGGGAGCGGGCGTACTCGGTCCTGAAGAACGCGTTCCGCAACCGCGAGATCGACAAGACCTACCACGCCTTGGTCCAGGGCCACCCGGACCCGCTCGCAGGCACCATCGACGCTCCGATCGGGCGGGCCCCGAAGTCGGACTGGAAATTCGCGGTCCGCGAGGACGGCAAGCACTCGGTGACCCACTACGAGACGCTCGAGGCGCATCGCTTCGCGAGTCTGCTCGAGGTGCAGCTGGAAACCGGTCGGACCCACCAGATCAGGGTCCACATGGCAGCGCTCAAGCACCCCTGCGTCGGCGACCTGACCTACGGTGCGGACCCGACCCTGGCCAAACGACTCCGCCTGGAACGCCAGTGGCTGCACGCGGTCCGGCTGGGGTTCACCCATCCGGACTCCGGGGACTACGTGCAGTACGCCTCGACGTACCCCGACGACCTCACCGCTGCGCTGGAGACCATCCGTGACGCCCAGTGACGCCAGCGTGGACCCTGACGCCCGGGACGACCTGGTCCTGAGGCCGGCCCACCGAGCCGACCTCGCGGAGATCGCCGAGCTGTTCATCGCGACCCGGCGCGACGCCGTCCCGGCGATGCCGCTCCCGGTCGAGGGTGACGACGAGATCAGGGACTGGTTCGCCGGCCACCAGCTCGGCACCGGTGCGGGCGCCAAGGAAATCTGGGTGGCCGAGACCGGTAGTACCAGCGACGGCGAGATCCTCGGGTTCTCGGTCACCGACGACGCCTGGCTCGACTCAATCTACGTCGGACCCCAGCACCAGGGTCGTGGCATCGGTTCCGCCCTGCTGGCCGTGGTCCAGGCCCAGATTCCCACCGGGTTCGCGCTCTGGGTCTTCGCCAGCAACACCGCTGCTCGGGGCTTCTACCACCGGCACGGCCTGATCGAGCTGGAGCACACCGACGGCTCGGCCAACCCCGAGGGCGCTCCGGAGGTCCGGATGGCCTGGCCCGGAGTCGACCCGATCGGCTACCTGCGCGCGCAGATCGACGACCTCGACGACGAGCTCGCCCTCCTGCTGGCACGTCGGTTCGCGCTGACGGCGGCCGTCCAGGGCTACAAGGCGAACCCGGGTCACGGTGGACGTGACCGGGACCGGGAGCGCGCGATCGCGGCGCGGATGGCTGCGCACACCCCGGGCCTGGAGGCCGACGCGATCGGACGCATCATGCACACGGTGATCGGGGAGTCCCTCGACGCCTACGACTCCCGGGGGAACACCCCCGGGCACTGACTCGTTGAGGAAGACATGCACCAGCATTTCAACGGACTGAAGACCGCGATCCTGCTCGGCGGGATCTTCGGGTTGCTCCTGGCCATCGGTGGTCTGGTCAGCGCCTCGACCGGCAGCATGGCGTTCATCTGGCTCTTCGCCCTGTTCGGCGTCGGGATGACCGCGTACGGCTACTGGAACTCCGACAAGATCGCAATCAAGGCGATGCACGCGGTTCCGGTCACGGAGTCCGAGCAGCCCGCGATGTACCGGATCGTCCGCGAGCTCTCGATGACGGCGGGGCAGCCGATGCCGGCCCTCTTCGTCTCGCCGACGGACGCACCGAACGCGTTCGCGACCGGTCGCAACCCTGACCACGCGGCCGTCTGCTGCACCCAGGGCATCCTGACCCTCCTCGACGAGCGCGAGCTCCGCGGGGTGCTCGGTCACGAGCTGATGCACGTGTACAACCGCGACATCCTGACGTCCTCGGTCGCGGCGGCGCTGGCGGGTGTGATCACGTCGGTCGCGCAGATGATGATGTTCGCCTCGATGTTCGGGGGCGGCAGCAACGACGAGGACCGGCCGAACCCGTTGGTGCTGATCCTGATGTCGCTGCTCGCGCCGATCGCCGCCTCGGTGATCCAGATGGCGATCAGCCGCACCCGGGAGTACGACGCCGACGAGGACGGGGCCCGGCTCACCGGCGATCCGCTGGCCCTGGCGAGCGCGCTGAACAAGCTCGAGCACGGAGTGGCGGCCAGGCCGTTGCAGCCGACGCCGCAGCTGCAGAACGCCAGCCACCTGATGATCGCGAACCCGTTCCGCGCGGCCGACGTCTCCAAGCTGTTCTCGACCCACCCGCCGACGGCCGACCGGATCGCGCGGCTCCAGGAGATGGCTGGCCGGGGGCCCGGCGGGTTCTGACCCCTCCCGACTGCCGGTTTCACGCCAGGTGGTGTGAAACCGCGAGATCAGCACGTTGCAACAGGCTGATCGCTTGGGAATGTGCGTTCGAACGGCCGGCCGAGCGACCAGGATCGCCGGCTCCTGGCGTGTCGCGCGCGACGCGCCGACCGGGTGCCGGGGGCTGCTCGGGCGGCCCGTTCTCGACACTCGGGATGTCGGTGGGTGGTGCCAGACTGAGGCCTGTTCCTGACGTAGGCTGACGCATCTTCCCCATGCGCTCCCGCGCGTTTTTCTGTACGTTTTCGCGACCCCTCGGGGAAGGTGAACCTCCGCTCCATGGCCAACGGCTCCGACGACAATTTCGTCCACCTGCACGTGCACACCGAGTACTCGATGCTCGACGGTGCCGCGCGTCTGCAGAAGATGGCCGAGCGCACGGCCGAGCTCGGGATGCCGGCGATCGCGATGACCGATCACGGCAACGTCTTCGGGGCCTACGAGTTCTACAAGAAGGCCCGTGACGCCGGGGTCAAGCCGATCATCGGCATCGAGGCCTACTTCGCGCCGAACATCTCCCGGTTCGAGAAGAAGGGCGTCAACTTCTACGACGGCGGTCCCGACGACGTCTCGGCCCGCGGCGCCTACACCCACATGACGCTGCTCTCGGAGTCGACCGAGGGGATGCACAACCTCTTCCGGCTCACCACGGGGGCCTGGCGAGACGGGTTCTTCAAGCACCCCCGGATGGACCGCGAGCTTCTCGCGGCGCACGGCAAGGGCATCATCGGCACCACCGGGTGCCCGTCGGGTGAGATCCAGGTCCACCTGCGTTACGGGAACTACGAGGCCGCCCGGCAGACGGCTGCGGACTTCCAGGACATCCTCGGTCGCGAGAACTACTTCCTCGAGCTCATGGACCACGGCCTGGACATCGAGAACCGGGTCCGGGCCGACCTGCTGAAGCTCGGTCGTGACCTCGGGATCCCGTTGATCGCGACCAACGACTCGCACTACGTCAACCAGGCCGACGCGAAGTCCCAGGAGCACCTGCTCTGCATCAACTCCGGCAGCACGATGGACATCCCGGCCGGTGACGGTCCGGGGCAGCGCTTCGCCTTCAGCGGTGACGGCTACTACATCAAGTCGCCGGCCGAGATGCGGGCGCTCTGGGTCGACAAGTACGACCTCCGCGAGGCGTGCGACAACACCCTGCTGATCGCCGAGCGCTGCGACGTGGCGTTCACCGAGGGCAACGGCACCTTCATGCCACGGTTCCCCTGTCCGCCGGGGGAGGACGAGACCTCCTGGCTGATCAAGGAGGTCGAGAAGGGACTGCAGTACCGCTACCCGAACGGGATCTCCGACGCGGTCCGCAAGCAGGCCGACTTCGAGGTCGGGGTCATCACCCAGATGGGTTTTCCCGGCTACTTCCTGGTCGTCGCGGACTTCATCAACTGGGCCAAGGACAACGGCATCCGGGTCGGTCCTGGCCGCGGCTCCGGCGCCGGTTCGATGGTCGCGTACGCCATGCGGATCACCGACCTCGACCCCCTGGTTCACGGCCTGATCTTCGAGCGCTTCCTGAACCCTGACCGGATCTCGATGCCCGACTTCGACATCGACTTCGACGAGCGCCGTCGCGGCGAGGTGATCCGCTACGTCACCGAGAAGTACGGCGAGGACCGGGTCTCGATGATCGTCACCTACGGCACCATCAAGGCCAAGCAGGCGGTCAAGGACTCCTCGCGGATCCTGGGCTACCCGTTCGCGATGGGCGACAAGATCACCAAGGCGATGCCGGCCGCGGTGATGGGCAAGGACGTCCCGCTCCAGGAGATCTTCGACCCCGAGCACAAGCGCTTCGGCGAGGGCGGCGAGTTCCGGGCCCTGTACGACGGCGACGGCGACGTCAAGCGGGTCGTCGACACCGCCATCGGCATCGAGGGCCTCAAGCGCCAGTGGGGCGTTCACGCGGCCGGCGTGATCATGTCCAGCGAGCCGCTGATCGACGTGATCCCGCTGCTCAAGCGGCCCGCCGACGGCACCATGATCACCCAGTTCGACTACCCGACCTGTGAGGCCCTCGGGCTGATCAAGATGGACTTCCTCGGGCTGCGGAACCTCACCGTGCTCGACGACGCCGTCAAGAACATCAAGGCCAACCGGGACGTCGACGTGGTCCTGGAGGAGCTCGAGCTCACCGACCCGGCGACGTACGAGCTCCTCCAGCGCGGTGACACCCTGGGGGTCTTCCAGCTCGACGGCGGTCCGATGCGGGCCCTGCTGCGCTCGATGAAACCCGACCAGTTCGAGGACATCTCCGCCGTCGGTGCTCTTTACCGCCCGGGCCCGATGGGTGCGGACTCGCACAACAAGTACGCCCGCCGCAAGACCGGCCGGGAACCGGTCGAGGCGATCCACCCCGAGCTGGCCGACGCACTGCAGGACCTGCTGGGCGAGACCTACGGGTTGATCGTCTACCAGGAGCAGGTGATGGCGATCGCCCAGAAGCTCGCCGGGTACACCCTGGGCGAGGCCGACATCCTGCGGCGCGCGATGGGCAAGAAGAAGAAGTCCGAGCTGGACAAGCAGTTCGAGACCTTCTCGGGCGGGATGACCGAGCGCGGTTACTCGATGGACGCGGTCAACACGCTCTGGGCGATCCTGCTGCCGTTCTCCGACTACGCGTTCAACAAGGCTCACTCGGCGGCCTACGGGGTGGTGTCGTACTACACCGCTTTCCTCAAGGCGAACTATCCCGCCGAGTACATGTCCGCGCTCCTGACCTCGGTCAAGGACGACAAGGACAAGATGGCGATCTACCTCAACGAGTGCCGACGGATGAAGATCCAGGTGCTGCCCCCGGACGTCAACGAGTCCTCCGCGAACTTCACCCCGGTCGGCAACGACATCAGGTTCGGGCTCGGTGCCATCCGGAACGTCGGCCACAACGTCGTGGACGGGGTCGTCGCGGCGCGCTCCGAGAAAGGGCGCTACACCGACTTCAACGACTTCATGGACAAGGTTCCCGCCGTCGTCTGCAACAAGCGGGTGCTGGAGTCGTTGATCAAGTCTGGCGCCTTCGACGACATGAAGCACAAGCGCCGGGCGCTGGTGGCCATCCACGAGGCCGCGGTCGACCAGTACGTCGACATCAAGAAGAACGAAGCGATCGGGCAGGACTCCCTCTTCGCGGGCATGGACGGCGACGGCGACGACATCGGTTTTGGGGTGACGGTCGCGGTGCCCGAGATCGAGGAGTGGGACAAGACCACCCTCCTCGGCCACGAGCGGGAGATGCTGGGCCTGTACGTGTCCGACCACCCGCTGCACGGCCTGGAGCACGTCCTGGCGGCCTCGAGCGACTGCACCATCGGCCAGCTGATGCTCGACGAGGAACGCGCCGACAACTCCACGGTCAGCGTGTCCGGGCTGGTCACCGGTGTCCAGCGCAAGATGACCAAACGAGGTGACACCTGGGCGATGGTGACCCTGGAGGACCTCGAGGGCGCGATCGACGTGCTGCTCTTCCCGAGCGCCTACCAGCTGGCAGCGACCATGCTGACCGAGGACACCATCATCACCGTCAAGGGTCGGCTGTCGCGGCAGAAGGACCAGCCCGAGCTGCACGGCCAGGAGGTCACGCTCCCCGACCTCAACGACGGGCCCAGCGGACCGGTGGTGATCTCGTTGCCCTCGACCCGGTGCACGGCTCCGGTGGTCGACCAGCTCAAGGAGGTCCTCGGGACCCACCCGGGGATGTCCGAGGTACGTTTGAAACTGATGTCCCGAGCCTCCACGACCGTCCTGCGCCTCGACGACCGCCTGCGGGTGGCGCCGAGCCCCGCGTTGTTCGCCGACCTCAAGCAGCTGCTCGGACCGGGGTGCCTGGGATGACCGGCCCGATCTCCGAGGACCTGCCGGTCCTGCCCGCCGTCACGGTGCACGAGGAAGACCGGCTCGAACATCGGCGCGGCCTGGTCCAGGACCTGGTGACGAGTGTCTCGGTGGTGGTCGCCTGGTTCACCGCGGCCGGCCTGCTCGGGGCGCTGCTCTGGGTCACGGTCACGCCGCTACCGGGCTTCACCCGGATCGCGGAGAGCGGCACCATGGACGAGGAGCAGCTGGCCAAGCAGTTCTCCAGCAGCGGGTGGTTCCTGGTGATCGCGGTCGTCGGTGGTCTGCTCTCGGGCCTGGCGCTGATGCTGCTGCGTCGTACCTCGCCACCGGCCGTCCTGGTGGTGCTGCTCGCGCTGGGCGGCGGGCTGGCGACGCTCCTGATGGTCCAGTGCGGACTGGCCTGGGGACCCGACGACCCCAATGCCGCGCTGGCGACGGCCCCGGTCGGCGACGTGGTCCCGATCCAGCTGAAGGCCGATGCCCACGGCGTCTACTACGCCTGGTCGGTGGCGGCCCTGCTCGGCGCTGGCCTGATGTTGTGGGGCGCGGAGTCACGGGCGAACCGACGTGCGCGACGTGCCGATCACCCGGTCCCCGTCGAGCAGTTCTGAGCGTCAGTTCGGGGACCAGCGGGTCCGGGACACCTCGGTCGCCGGAAGGCTCGGGATCGCCCGCATGGCCCGCATCTCCTGGCGCAGCGAGTACCGGAGCATCCGGAGCCGCTCGACGGTCCGCGGTGCTTCGAGCATCTCCTGCCGTTCGGCCTGGCTGAGCAGGCACGTCGCTGCGAGCGAGTACGAGAGGTAGGTGGGGTCGCGGGGCATCGGTCCGGCGAGGACCGCGCCGCCCCGCAGGTCCGAGAGCTGGTCGCGGTACTCCTCGAAGATCTCGAGCGTGGCGACCGCCTCGCCCTCGGAGTCCTCGTCGCGGTCCTCGGTGTCAGCCAGCAGCTCGCACTCGGCCCGGAGGTACTCGCCGGTGCCGTCCACCAGGTTGAGCAGGACGCGCTGCCTCCCGGTCACCTCGATGTCGAACCGGCCGTCCTCGTAGCTCTCGATCTCGGTCACCTGGACCAGGGTCCCGGTCCGGTGCATGGACTGCATCCCGTGGTCACCGATCTCGTAACCCTCCCGGATCGCGACCACGGCGAAGACCCGGTCGGCGGGGTCCTCGAGGGAGAGCAGGTCCCGCATCAGGGCGCGGTAACGGTCCTCGAAGATGTGCAGCGGGGTGACCACCCCGGGGAACAGCACCGCGTTCAGCGGGAAGACCGGAACCGTCGTCACGACATCAACCTAGCCCGCTGGAGTGACCGAGCGGTGAAATCGGGTCGGAGTCGCGACCCGTCCTTCCCTAGACTGGGCTCATGTTGCGCAGGATTGATTTGCGGGGGACGGGTGCATCGCCCGACCAGGGTGCCCCTGACTACCGGACACTGGTGCCACGGGCCGACTTCGACGTCGAGTCCGCGTTGCACGTGGTCCGGCCGATCTGCGACGACGTGCGGGACCGTGGGGTCGAGGCGATCCTGGAGTACTCGGCGAAGTTCGACGGCGTCGAGGGCACCGACATCGCCGTGCCCCACGAAGCGATCTCCCGGGCTCTGGTCGAGCTCGACCCGGCCGTCCGAGCCGGGTTGGAGGAGTCGATCCGGCGGCTGCGGCTGACCTGCGAGGCCGAGCTCGAGGCTGACATCGTCACCGATCTCGGTCCCGGAGCCAGGGTCACCCAGCGCCTGATCCCGGTCGACCGGGTCGGGCTGTACGTTCCCGGCGGTATCGCCCCGCTCGTCTCCAGCGTCCTGATGAACGTCGTGCCGGCCCAGGTCGCCGGCGTCGGCTCGATCGCGCTGACCAGCTCGCCCCAGAAGACCGTCCCGAACGACTGGGGTGCGGGCCTGCCGCACCCCACCATCCTGGCCGCCTGTGCGCTGCTCGGGATCGACGAGGTGTACGCCGTGGGCGGCGCCCAGGCGATCGCGATGCTGGCGTACGGCGCCGGCCCGTGCCGGCGGGTCGACCTGGTCACCGGGCCGGGCAACATCTACACCGTGTCGGCCAAGCGGCTGCTGAAGGGCATCGTCGGCATCGACTCCGAGGCCGGTCCGACCGAGATCGCCATCCTCGCCGACGACACGGCCGATGCCGGCTACGTTGCCGCTGACCTGATCAGCCAGGCCGAGCACGACCCGATGGCCGGGTCGGTGCTGGTCACCGACTCCCTGCGTCTCGCCGACGACGTGGACGCCGAGCTGGACAAGCAGGTCGCCGCCACCAAGCACGTCGAGCGGATCCGGACCGCGCTCAGCGGCCAGCAGTCCGGCACGGTGCTCGTCGACGACATCGCCCAGGGCCTCGAGGTGGTCAACGCCTACGCGGCCGAGCACCTGGAGATCCACACCGCAGACGCGGCCGCCGATGCCGCGAAGGTGCGCAACGGAGGCGCGATCTTCGTGGGTCCCTTCGCGCCGGTCTCGCTCGGGGACTACTGCGCCGGGTCCAACCACGTCCTGCCGACCGGAGGGTGTGCGTGCCACTCCTCGGGCCTCTCGGTGCGCTCGTTCGTCCGCGCCGTCCACGTGATCGAGTACTCGCGCGCAGCCCTCACCGAGGTCGGACAGCACGTGATCACCTTGGCCGAGGCCGAGGACCTGCCCGGCCACGGGGCCGCGGTGCGCGTTCGGCTGGAGTCCGAGCGCCCGGAGGCTGGGGCCTGATGACCTGGCCGCCCCTGCGCCCGGCGCTGCAGGGCGTCGAGCCGTACGGCGCACCCCAGTTGGACGTGCCCGTCTGCCTCAACGTCAACGAGAACCCGTACCCGCCGTCCGCCAAGGTCGTCGCGGACATCGCCACCTCCGTCGCCGCGGCGGCGAGCACGCTCAACCGGTACCCGGACCGTGAGTTCACCGAGCTCCGGGAGGGGTTGGCGGGGTACCTGAACGCGTCCGGCGGGTCGGGGATCCAGTCCGCGATCACCGCGGACATGGTCTGGGCAGCGAACGGGTCCAACGAGATCATGCTGCAGATCCTGCAGGCCTTCGGGGGTCCGGACCGGACGGCGGTGTCGTTCGCCCCGACGTACTCGATGTACCCGGAGTACGCCCGCAACGCGATGACCAACTGGGTCTCGGGACGTCGCAACGAGGACTTCTCCTTCGACCTGGACGCGGCGGCTGCCCTGATCGCCGAGCACCGGCCGACGGTGGTGCTGCTCCCGTCGCCGAACAACCCGACCGGGACGGCGCTGCCGCACGACGTGATCGGGACGCTGTGCGCCCTGGTGGCCGAGCAGTCAGGTGGGATCGTGGTGATCGACGAGGCGTACGCCGAGTTCCGCCGCGAAGGGACCCCGTCGGCCCTGGAGCTGCTCGGTGCCCACCGCAACCTGGTCGTCACCCGGACGATGAGCAAGGCGTTCGCCCTGGCCGGCGCCCGGCTCGGGTACCTGGCTGCTGCGCCGGAGATCTGCGACGCCCTGCGGGTCGTCCGGCTGCCGTACCACCTCTCCGCGGTCACCCAGGCGACGGCGAGTGCGGCCCTGCGGCACGCGGACGAGCTCCTGGCGAACGTGGCCGAGCTCCGGGTCGAGCGGGACCGGACGGTGTCCTGGTTGCGCGAGCAGGGGCACGCGGTGGCGGACTCCGACGCGAACTTCTGCCTCTTCGGACTTTTCGCCGACCGCCACGCGGTGTGGCAGGGCCTGCTCGATCGCGGAGTACTGATCCGGGAGACTGGGCCCGAGGGTTGGCTGCGGGTCTCGATCGGGACCGCGGCAGAAATGATGGCGTTCAAGGACGCTCTCACCGAGACACTGACCACGCTTCTCAACCGAGAACAGCGCTGAAAGAGGAGCTGAGATGAGCCGCAAGGTTCGCCTGGAACGCCAGACCAAGGAGTCCAAGGTCGTCGTCGAGATCGACCTCGACGGGACCGGGAAGACCGACATCTCGACCGGCGTCGGCTTCTACGACCACATGCTCACCGCGTTCGGCCGGCACGGGCTGTTCGACCTCACCGTGCTCACCGAGGGGGACACCCACATCGACGCGCACCACACCGTCGAGGACACGGCCATCGTTCTCGGCGACGCGCTCAAGCAGGCCCTGGGCGACAAGTCCGGGATCCGCCGCTTCGGTGACTCCCTGGTTCCGCTCGACGAGGCGCTGGTCCAGTGCGCCGTCGACGTCTCGGGGCGCCCGTACTGCGTGCACACCGGGGAACCCGAGGGACAGCAGTACGTCCAGATCGGTGGTTCCGGGGTCAGCTACCTGGGTTCCCTGACCCGGCACGTCTTCGAGACCCTGGCCCACCACGGGAGCCTGGGGCTGCACGTCCGGGTCCTGGGTGGCCGCGAGCCGCACCACATCGTGGAGGCGCAGTTCAAGGCTGTCGCCCGGGCCCTGCGCGACGCGGTCGCCTACGACCCGCGCGAGACCGGAGTGCCGTCCACCAAGGGACTGCTCTGACCGTGGCTCCGAACGTTGTGGTCCTGGACTACGGCTCGGGCAACCTGCGATCCGCCGTGCGCGCACTCGAGCGGGCCGGCGCCGAGGTCACCCTGACCTCGGACAAGCAGGCTGCGCTCGACGCCGACGGGCTCGTGGTCCCCGGGGTCGGTGCGTACGCCGCCTGCATGACCGGCTTGCGCGCGGTCAAGGGCCCCGAGATCATCGGCCGCCGGCTGGCAGGTGGCCGACCGGTGCTGGGGATCTGCGTCGGGATGCAGGTGCTCTTCGAGCTCGGTGTCGAGCACGGCGTCTCCACCGAGGGCTGCAACGAGTGGCCCGGCACCGTCGAGCTGCTGCAGGCCCCGGTGGTGCCCCACATGGGCTGGAACACCGTCGAGGTCCCCGAGGGCACCGTGCTGTTCGACGGGGTCACCGGTGAGCGTTTCTACTTCGTGCACTCCTACGGCGTCCGGGACTGGACGCTGGTCACCAACGACCGCACCCGGGCGCCTCTGGTGACCTGGGCGGAGCACGGTGGGGACCGGTTCGTCGCCGCGGTCGAGAACGGGCCGCTCTCGGCGACCCAATTCCACCCGGAGAAGTCCGGCGACGCCGGCGCACGGCTGCTGCGCAACTGGGTGACCTCGTTGGTACGCCCGTGAGCAAGGAACGAGCCCGCCGCCGCGAGGAGCGCGAGGCGGTCGCAGCCGCGAACGCCGTGGCCCGGGAGCGCTCGAGCCGCAAGGCTGCCCGCAGCCGGGCCCGCAAGGCAGCCTGGACCGCCCGGTTCGCGTGGCTCGGTGCCAGTCGCCCGGGTCAGCAGACGGGGATCCTGGCGGCGCGCCGCCGGCTCCGGCTCAACCTGGTCGTCACCTTCCTGATCCTGGTCCAGGCTGTCGTCTGGATCACCCGCGAGGACTGGAAGTCCAGCCTGGCGGCCCTCGTCGTCTCGGCCCTGGCCTTCCCGGTCATCGTGGCCTTCGCCCTCTGATCCTCTACCTACCTGGAGTACCCGTGAACGCCGTACCGCACCTCGAGCTGCTGCCCGCCGTCGACATCAAGGGCGGTCAGGCCGTCCAGCTCGTCCAGGGCGTCGACGGCTCGGAGAAGCGCTTCGGCGACCCGATCGAGGCTGCCCTGCGGTGGCAGGACGCCGGCGCCGAGTGGCTGCACCTGGTCGACCTCGACGCTGCGTTCGGTCACGGTCAGAACCGGGAGCTCCAGGCGGAGATCGTCGGTCGACTCGACATCGGAGTCGAGATGAGCGGCGGCATCCGCGACGACGAGTCCCTGGAAGCGGCGATGGCCACCGGCTACCGGCGGGTGAACATCGGCACTGCTGCGCTGGAGCACCCGCAGTGGTGTGCCCGGGCGATCGCGACCTACGGGGACCGCGTCGCGATCGGGCTGGACGTTCGCGGAACCACCCTGGCCGCCCGTGGCTGGACCCGCGACGGCGGCGACCTGTACGAGGTGCTGACCCGCCTCGACTCCGAGGGCTGTGCACGGTACGTGGTCACCGACGTCAACAAGGACGGCATGCTGCAGGGCCCGAACCTGGAGCTGCTGCGGGACGTCTGCTCGCGCACCGACCGCCCGGTGGTCGCCTCCGGGGGCGTGACCACCCTGGACGACATCCGCGCGCTGATGGAGCTCGTCCCGATCGGGGTCGAGGGCGCGATCGCCGGGACGGCGCTCTACGAAGGTCGGTTCACCCTCGAGGACGCCCTCGACCTGACCTGGCCCGGGCGCCGGGAAGGGCTGGCATGAGCCTCTCGGTCCGGGTGATCCCGTGCCTGGACGTCGACGGCGGACGGGTGGTCAAGGGGATCAACTTCTCCGAGCTTCGCGACGCCGGGGACCCGGTCGAGCTGGCGAAGGTCTACGACGCCGAGGGTGCTGACGAGCTCACCTTCCTGGACATCTCGGCCTCCCACGAAGGTCGCGCGACCACGATGGAGATCGTCTCGCGCACCGCCGAGCAGGTGTTCATCCCGCTCACGGTCGGTGGTGGTGTCAGCAGCGTCGAGGACGTCGACAGGCTCCTGCGCGCGGGCGCCGACAAGGTGGCCATGAACACCGCGGCGCTGCGTCGCCCCGAGCTCGTCGCCGAGGTGGCGGACCGGTTCGGCAACCAGGTGCTGGTGCTCTCGGTCGACGCCCGCCGTGCTGCCGGCACGGACTCCGGCTTCGAGGTGACCACCCACGGTGGTCGCCAGTCCGCTGGGCGGGACGCGGTGGCCTGGGCGGTGGAGGCTGCTGCCCTCGGTGCCGGCGAGATCCTGCTGAACGCGATGGATGCGGACGGCACCCAGGACGGTTTCGACCTGGAGCTGATCCGGTTGGTCCGGGCGGCGGTGAGCATTCCGGTCATCGCCAGCGGTGGAGCCGGTCGGGTCGAGCACTTCGCCCCGGCCGTCGACGCCGGTGCCGACGCGGTCCTGGCAGCCACCGTCTTCCACTTCGGCACGCTGCGCATCGGTGAGGTCAAGGACGCGCTGCGCAGCGCGGGTCACCCCATCCGGTAGCTGGTCAGTCCGGGGTCCAGCAGAGGCCGTATCGCTGACCGGCGTTCCACTGGGCGCGGGTGGGCCACTCGAAGCTCCAACGCAGGCGGTTCGCGTCGGTGGCCCGCCGTGCCTCCACGTCGCGGCAGGCGGCGTCAGCCCGTTTGCCCGCGGTCCGGCCGAGGTACGCCGCTCCGGCGCCGAGCTCGATCGTGGACCGGGCCCGCCAGGTGTGCTTCGCCGCGCAGATGACCCGGCGGAAACCCGGGGCCCCGGGCGCGGCGGTGCCGCAGGTCCCGTAGCGGGCCAGGGCCGAGGCGGACTCGAGCAGTCTCCGGGTCATCGTGGGCAGGGGCGTGAAACGGGTCGCGGTGCCGGCGATGACCAGGTCGCACCGGAACCAGCGGGCGCCTGCGACGACCTGGGGGTGGCTCGGGGAGAACCACACCGCCTGGACCCGGCTCAGCCGTCGGCGCTCGGTGGTGCCGCCGACGTGGGCGTCGACAGCGGCCTTGCAGCTCCGGGCTACCTGGCGCTGGGCGCGTGCCGACTCCATCGGCACGACCCGTCCTTCAGTGGTCCGTTTGATCCGGCCCACCCGGACGGTGACCGAGGTGTGCCGCTTGGTGCAGGAGACCCGGGGGGCGGCGCTGCTCAGCTCGAGCCCGGCAGCGACGTCGATCCGGTAGCAGGCCCGCACCGGAGGCGCGTCGACCGGTACCGCGGCCGTCGACGGTGGCCCGACCGGCGCACCGGGAGAGCTGTCGTCCTCGCACCCGGCCAGAGCGGTGACCACGATCAGCACCACCAGGGCGACCGTTCCCGCGGCGCGGGTGCGCAGGGGGGTCACTTCGCCGTCCTCGCCCAGCAGAGCGACCGATGGTTGCCGCTGTCCCAGCGGTCCTCGCGGAACCAGGTGTAGCTGTAGTCGAAGTCGGGCGGGTAGCCGAGCCATCCGCGGACCGAGTCACGGCAGTAGTCACGACTGCGGACCTCGACGATCCGGTCTCCCGGGTACGCCGCGGCAGGCGGGGCGACCTGCACGGTGGTGACCGCCCGCCAGTCATGAGCCTGGTCGCAGGGCACCGTGCTGCCCCGCTCGGCAGTCTCACCGCGGGCGCAGGTCATCCAGGCGTCCGGGAAGTCCTCGGCGAAGAGGCCACGGGCGTCGTGGGGCAGGTCGCGGAGCGCTGTCGCCTGCTCAGGTCCGCCGACCACGTCGCAGCGGAACCAGCGGGCGCCGCGCTCCCAGCCCTTCTTCGACGGGCGGAACCAGGACCAGCTCAGCTGCGACCGGAGCACGGTGGACTCGTCGGCCCCGAGGAAGGCGCCGAAGGCCTGCTGGCAGCGGTCGTAGACGAACCGACCGTGGCTGCGGTCGTCGTACCGGGTACCCGTGGTCGCCGGGAGCTCGCCGACCACGAAGGTCTGGGCGGTGTGCGGTCGGGTGCAGTCCAGGATCGTGCTGTCGTTGCTCGCGGCTGACAGGTCCGCGACGGTCAGGGCGCGACAGGCGCCGACGGTCGGCGTGGCCAGCCGGTCGGAATCGGTCTCCTTCGGGGCGGCCCGGTCGCAGCCGGTCAGCACCCCTGCTGTGGTCACCGCACAGAGCAGCGCCGCGAACCCGGGGCGTCGAAGCACGAACCCTCCTCAGCCGGCAAGCAACGTCGCGATCGTACCGCCCAACAGGTAGCAGCTCTCCCGGTCGGACTCGGTCGGTTCGCCCAGAACCTCGACGTTGCGGAAGCCCTGTCGCCAGCCAAGGGCACCGGTGATCGCCAGGACCGACCGGACGGCGCCGGTGGTGTCGTACCGTCCGTGGACGTACAGACCGAGCGGGCGCCCGCGGGTCGCGCCGCCCGAGTCACCGGCACCCCCGGATGCGTCGAGGGCGCCGCCGATCTGCAGGAACGTCGAGTCGAAGACGTGCTTGAGCGCTCCGCTCATGTAGCCGAAGTTCGCGCTGGTCCCCAGGACGTACCCGTCGGCCGTCACCAGGTCCTCGTGGTCGGCCTGGCCGCTGGCGAAGTCGAGGGCCGGGATCACGACCACCTCGACACCGGCGACGGCGTCGTCGTGGGCCCCGGCGATCACCTGGCTGGTGAGCGCTTGCATGGTCGGCGTCGGGGAGTGGTGGATCACCAGGAGACGGGGCATGACCCGAGGTTAGCGAGTGCCCTCGGGGTGCAACCCCGGAAACATTCGCTATGATTGGGGAGTCATGTTGATGCGCCAGCTCCTTCTTCGCTGCCGCAGCGAGGTCTGACAGAGTTCATTCTCTGGGGTCGGACCCCCTCGCTGCGGAGTGTTCGTGTACGCCGGCACCCACCACCAGCGAAGAGATGAATCCATGACTGAGAACGCCAGCGGCAGCTCGAGCATTCGGCTGAGCCGCACCAGCAACACCCAGAAGCCGAGCGGCATGCCGGTCGAGCGCTACCGCGCTTTCGAGCCGGTGACGGTCCCCGACCGGACCTGGCCGGACCGCAAGATCACGCACGCGCCGCGGTGGCTCTCCACCGACCTGCGGGACGGCAACCAGGCGCTGATCGACCCGATGAGCCCGGAGCGCAAGCACCGCATGTTCGCGCTGCTGGTGAAGCTGGGCTACAAGGAGATCGAGGTCGGCTTCCCGGCGGCCAGCCAGACCGACTTCGACTTCGTCCGCCAGCTCGTGGGACGCGACCTGATTCCGGACGACGTCAGGATCTCGGTGCTGACCCAGGCTCGGGAGGACCTGATCGAGCGGACGGTGTCCTCCCTGGTGGGCGCCCCGAACGCCACGGTGCACCTCTACAACGCCACCGCTCCGCTGTTCCGGCGGGTCGTCTTCGGGGTCAGCGAGGCCGAGTGCACCGCGATCGCGACCCGGGGGACCGAGTGGGTGATGAAGTACGCCGAGCAGCTGCTGGAGGGGACCGACTTCGGCTACCAGTACAGCCCGGAGATCTTTACCCAGACGCCGACCGACTTCGCGTTGGAGGTCTGCGAGCGGGTCTCGGACGTCTGGCAGCCCGAGGCAGGGCGCGAGATCATCCTCAACCTGCCGGCGACGGTGGAGATGTCGACGCCGAACACCTACGCCGACCAGATCGAGTACTTCGGCCGCAACCTGACCCGGCGCGAGCACACCGCGATCAGCCTGCACCCCCACAACGACCGCGGGACCGCCGTGGCTGCCACCGAGCTCGCCCTGATGGCGGGCGCGGACCGGGTCGAGGGCTGCCTCTTCGGGCACGGCGAGCGGACCGGCAACGTCGACCTGGTGACCTTGGCGATGAACCTGTTCAGCCAGGGCATCGATCCGCAGGTCGACCTCAGCGACATCGACGAGGTCCGTCGCACGGTCGAGTACTGCACCAACCTCCCGGTGCACCCGCGGCACCCGTGGGCCGGCGACCTCGTCTACACCGCGTTCTCCGGGTCCCACCAGGACGCGATCAAGAAGGGTCTGGAGGCACTCGAGGCTGACGCGTCGGCCGAGGGCGTTGCGGTGGGTGACTACCCCTGGGGGGTCCCGTACCTGCCGATCGACCCGAAGGACGTCGGGCGCACCTACGAGGCCGTGATCCGGGTGAACAGCCAGTCCGGCAAGGGCGGTGTCGCCTACGTGCTGAAGGCCGAGCACAAGCTCGACCTGCCGCGTCGGCTGCAGATCGAGTTCAGCCGGGTCGTCCAGCAGCGGACCGACGGTGAGGGCGGCGAGATGACCGCCGAGGCGATCTGGTCGACCTTCCAGGGCGAGTACCTGGCCCGGGAGACACCCTTGCGGCTGGACTCCGTGCACAGCTCCTCGTCGGCCGGGGAGAAGGACCAGCTCACCGTGGGCGTCGTGGTCAACGGTGAGGCGATGGAGCTCAAGGGCGAGGGGAACGGTCCGATCGCTGCCTTCGTCGAAGCGCTCAACGGTCTGCCCGGCACGGTGTTCCCCGACCCCCTGGACGTCCGGGTGCTCGACTACAACGAGCACGCGCTGTCGGCCGGTGGTGACGCGATCGCCGCGGCGTACGTCGAGTGCGCGGTCCGGGGCGAGATCTTCTGGGGTGTCGGTCTGGACGCGAACATCGTGACCGCGTCGCTCAAGGCGGTCGTGTCCGCGGTCAATCGAGCGTGATCCGGACGAGCGTCGTGGCAGGCTTGTCGCCATGACGCTCGTCTCGGAACGCATCGGTCAGTTCTTCGTGGACGACCACCGCCTGGAGTACACCGAGTTCGGCTCGGGTGACCGCTGGGTGGTCCTGGTCCACGGCGAGCTCCTCCCTCGGCGGATGCACCAGCCGCTGGCTCGCAAGATCGCTGCTGCCGGCACGCACGTGATCACCGTCGACCTGCTGGGTCACGGTCGGTCCGACCGGCCCACGGACCCGCGGGCCTACTCGATCACGGCCTTCGGTGAGCAGGTGATCGCGCTCCTGGACCACCTCGGGGTTGACCGTGCCGTGCTCGGCGGGACCTCGGTCGGCGCGAACGTCTGCCTCGAAGCAGCCGTGCTCGCCCCCGAACGGATCCAGGGGCTGGTGCTGGAGATGCCGGTGCTCGACAACGCGGTGGTGCCGGGCCTGGTGGCCCTGACACCCGTTCTCGGGGTGTCCCGGGTCGCGCCGGTCGCGGTCTCCGGTCTGCGTTGGCTCTCGCGGCGGGTTCCCCGGGGACTGGTGCCGTTCTGGTTCGGCGTCGGCCTGGACGCCCTCGACCAGCGGCCGGCAGCCCTGGCCGCCACGCTGCACGGAGTCTTCTTCGGTCGGTTGGCGCCCTCCTCCAAGCAGCGGTCGACCATCGCCGTACCGGCCCTGGTGGTCGGGCACGCCGGCGACCCGCTGCACCCCGAGGCTGATGCCGCGATGCTGGCCGACGAGCTCGGTGACTCGACCTTCGTGCGGGCCCGCGGCCCGCTCGAGTGGCGGGTCCGGCCGACCCGCCTGGACGAGATCGCGGTCGGGTTCGTCGTCGGTTGCTGGGACCAGCCTGTCTCCGGACGTCTGCTGGGGGCCTCGTCGTGAGCGGCCACGCCGCAGGTCCGGCTCTGCGCAATTGGTGGAAATCGGAATTGATCCGCAACTAGTCTCTTCGCAGGGTCGCAGATCACCAGGTCAACCCAGGGTCACAGCCGGAAGAGGGGGTAGGTCGGATGCGCTCTCGATCCGCCCTCGTCCGCGGCATCCAGCGTCTTCTCGGCCGCGAGACCGCTGACCCGAGGCCGGCCCAGGCGCTGTTCGTGGTGCCGGCGATCGCTGACCTGGTGTTCGTCTGGCTCTACAACGACTCCGGTCTCCAGGACACCTACCTCTTCGGAGTGGTCGTGATCGTGGTAGCCACGACCCTGGCCCTGGTCCTCGGTGACCGGCCGTCGGCCGAGCGCTGGAGCATCGCGGTTCCGGTCCTGGACATCATCGGCCTGGGGCTGCTGCGCCTGGACCCGGCCAGCACGGCCACGATCGCCCTGGTGTTCCCGGCAACCTGGCTCGGCCTGCAGTTCGGACGCAAGGGATTCGCGATCACCCTGGTCACGACCCTCCTCGCGTTCGCGGTCCCGATGCTGGCGCGGGACGAGTCGTCGGTCCAGATGGCCCGCACGGTCCAGCAGATCCTGCTCGCCGCTCTGTGTGCCTTCGCGGTTTCGGTCACCGCTGAGGTCTGGTACTCCAAGGTGACCGAGGCCGCCGACGCCCAGCGGATGCTGGAGCGCGCGGTCGGGGACAGCGCGGACCAGCGACGCTTCAACGAAGCGATCCTGAACAGCGTCGACGTCGGTCTGCTGGCCCTGGACGCCCAGGGCCAGGTGCACTCGGTCAACCCGCGGCACCGCAAGTTCCTGGACACCATGGGCGGGTCGGACGGCATCCTGGACCAGGTCGGTCGCACCTTCGGGCCGGACGGGTTCAGTGCGCTGTCGGAGCAGGAGCTGCCCACCTGGCGGGCCGTGCACGGCGAGACGCTGCGCGACTACCTGATCTGGGTCGGTGAGGACGCCACCGATCGCCGCGCGTTCGCTGTGTCGGTCTCACCCTTCTTCACGCCGAACGGGGTCTTCGACGGTGCGGTGCTGGCCTACCACGACATCACCGAGCTGATGACGGCCGCACGCCTCAAGGACGAGTTCGTGGCCACGGTCAGCCACGAGCTGCGCACGCCGCTGACGTCGATCGTCGGGTACGTCGACCTGCTGCTCGAGGACGTCGACGGCATCCCCCCGGACGCGGGCGCCTTCCTGGAGATCGTCCAGCGCAACGCTCGTCGGTTGCACCGGCTCGTCGACGACCTGCTCTCCGACGCGTTGAAGCTCGGTCGCGCCGAGCTGCACCTGTCCCGGATCTCCCTGGCCGCGGTGGTGCGTGCCTCGGCCGTCGAGGCCGAGAAGTCCGCGGTGAAGGCGGGCCTCGGGTTCGACATGCGGACCGGTCGGGCGATCCTGGAGGTCCAGGGCGACAGCGAGCGGCTCTCCCAGGTGATCGACAACATCTTCAACAACGCCATCAAGTTCACTCCGCGGGGCGGTACGGTCACCGGCTCGCTCCGCCGGGAGGGACGCGAGGCGGTCGTCCGGATCGCAGACTCCGGACGCGGGATCCCGGCCGAGGAGCTCGAGGACGTCTTCGTGAAGTTCTTCCGCTCCCCGGGGGTCCAGCTGGACGCGATCCCCGGTACCGGTCTCGGGCTGGCGATCTCGAAGACCATCATCGAGGCGCACGGCGGGTCGATCAGCATCAGCAGCGAGGTCGGCAAGGGGACTGCCCTGGAGATCCGGCTGCCGCTGGTCGGTCCGAGTGCTGCCCGGCCCCGCTGACCGGTGAGCGCGTCGGCACCCGAAACCGGGCTCGCCGGGGGAGAATGAACCGGTGCCCCTCTACACCGACGAAGCGATCGTGCTGCGCACGCGCAAGCTCGCGGAGGCGGACCGGATCATCACGCTGCTGACCCGTCAGCACGGCGTCGTCCGGGCGGTGGCCAAGGGTGTGCGCCGCACCTCGTCCCGGTTCGGGTCGCGGTTGGAGCCCTTCACCCACGTCGATCTGCAGCTGGTCGAGGGTCGCAACCTGGACACGATCACCCAAGCCGTCACGCTGGCCCCGTTCGGGGAGGCGATCAGCGCCGACTACGACAAGTACACCGCAGCGTCGGTGATGCTGGAGACCGCCGAACGGCTGGTCGCCGAGGAGCGGGAACCATCGGTCCAGCAGTACCACCTGCTGATCGGCGGGCTGCGGGCGATGGCCGCCGGCGAGCACCGCGCCGGCGACGTGATGGACGCCTTCGTGCTCCGCTCGCTGGCCGTTGCCGGGTACGCCCCGAGCTTCGACGGCTGTGCGCGCTGCGGCCTGGAGGGCCCGCACCGCTCGTTCCACCCTGCTTCGGGCGGGGTGCTCTGCTCGGACTGCCGGATGCCCGGGTCGGCGCACCCGGCGCCGACCACGATCGTCCTGCTCGGTGCCCTGCTGGCGGGGGACTGGCCGGTCGTGCACGAGGCGACCGACCGTGACCGTCGCGAGGCCCGCGGTCTGGTCTCGGCCTACCTGGCCTGGCACCTCGAGCGCGGTCTGCGCTCGATGCCGTACGCCCAATAGGGTGGTTTCCCGTGCGTAGACCCAACCGTCAGACGGCCGCGTCCCGTCCCGCTCGTGGCCCGGTGAAGCACCCTGAGCCGCACCCGTCCGGAGCGACGCCGCCGGTGATCCCGGCAGACCTGGTCCCCGAGCACATCGCGGTGATCATGGACGGCAACGGGCGCTGGGCGAACCAGCGCGGGCTGCCGCGCACGTCCGGCCACGAGCGCGGCGAGCAGGCGCTGGTCGAGGTGGTCAAGGGGGCGATCGAGATCGGCGTGAAGGCGGTCTCGGCGTACGCCTTCTCGACCGAGAACTGGTCGCGGTCGCCGGACGAGGTGAAGTTCCTGATGGGCTTCAACCGCGACGTGGTCCGGCGTCGTCGCGACGAGCTGCACGAGCTCGGGGTCAAGGTCCGCTGGGCCGGCCGTACTCCGCGGCTGTGGCGCTCGGTGATCAACGAGCTGAAGGCCGCCGAGGCGCAGACCAGGGACAACGACGTCCTCACCCTGACGATGTGCGTCAACTACGGCGGTCGCGCCGAGATCGCCGATGCGGCTCGCGCTCTCGCGTTGGACGTGGCAGCCGGCACGGTGAACCCGAACCGGATCGACGAGCGCACCTTCGCCCGCTACCTGTACGTCCCCGAGCAGCCCGAGGCCGACATGGTCTGGCGCACCTCGGGCGAGGAGCGGCTGAGCAACTTCATGCTGTGGCAGGCGGCCTACTCCGAGTTCGTCTTCACCGACGTGCTCTGGCCCGACGTGGACCGGAGGGAGCTCTGGAAGGCGATCGAGGTCTATGCCGGCCGCCACCGCAAGTTCGGTGCTGCCGAGGATCTGCCGAACAGCTAGACCGAAGCGCGTGCTGATGGGCGTGCGTTCAGCAGCGCGCGCAGGTGCCGAAGATCTCCAGGGTGTGGCTGACAGCGCGGAAGCCGTGCTTCTCGGCCACCCCGAGCGTCCACTTCTCGACCGCAGGACCCTCGACCTCGACCGTCGCGCCGCAGGACCGGCAGACCAGGTGGTGGTGGTGGCTGTCGCTGCAGCGCCGGTAGGCGGCTTCGCCGGCGTCCGACCGGAGCACGTCGATCTCGCCGGCGTCGGCCATCGCCTGAAGCGCCCGGTAGACCGTCGACAGGCCCACGTTGTCGCCGGCCGAGCGCAGTGACTCGTGGACCTGCTGCGCCGTCCGGAACTCGCTGCACTCGGCGAGGACCGCGGCCACCGCCTTGCGTTGGCGCGTCGGTCGCAGTGCCGGTGCCTCGGTGTTGGTCATCGTGCCCTCCGGTCAGTGCTCGTCATAGTGCCCTCCGTGAACGGCGTGCCGGTGCCCGTCGTGGATGTAGTCGACGTGGTCGCCGTGCTCGACAGCCAGGTGGCCGCACCCGGGGCCGTGCTGGTGCCGGTGCGGCTCGAGGACCCGCTGCTGCTCGGGCTCCTCGGGCATCTCGAACGGAACGGTGGCCTGCCGGCGCCTGCCGAGCAGCACCCCGACCGGGGCGGTGATCGTGAAGCCGGCCAACGCCACCAGGACGATGGTTGCCCCCGGCGGTACGTCGACGTACGCCGAGATGACCACGCCGGTGACCGAGGCCAGCATGCCGGCGATCATCGCACTGAGCATGGTGCTGCGGAAGCCGCGGGCGAACTGCTGGGCGGTGGCGACCGGGATGACGAGCAGGGCACTGACCAGCAGCAGCCCGACCGTGCGCATCGCGACGCTGACGGTCACTGCAGCGAGCACCGAGACCAGCACGTTGTAGAGCGGCACGGACAGACCGGTGGTCCGGGCGTAGTCCTCGTCGTTGGCCACCGAGAACAGCTGGGGGAGCAGGGTCAGGCACAGCGCGATCACGACCAGGGCGAGGCCGCCGCTGACCAGGACGTCCGAGGTCGACAAGGTGGTGATCGAGCCGAAGAGGTAGGACTGCAGCGCCAGCGCGCCGTTGCCGGCGAACGAGACCAGCATCAGTCCACCGGCCAGTCCGCCGTAGAAGATCAGCGCCAGGGCGACGTCACCCGACGCGCGACCGGACGCCCGGAGCGCCTCGATCGCGACGGCGCCGATGATCGCCACGACCACCGCGGTGATCGTCGGTGAGGTCCCGGTCAGCAGACCGAGCGCGACGCCGGTGACGCTGATGTGCCCGATGCCGTCGCCCATCAGGGAGAGCCGGCGTTGGACCAGGTAGGTGCCGACGGCCGGGGAGGCGAGTCCGGTGACGGCGGCGGCGATCAGCGCCTTGACCATGAACGGCGCGAGCAGGATCGTCGTCATGGCAGCTCCATCCCGGTCAGCGGCGCAGCCACCCGCAGGGCCGGGTCCTCGTTGGTCTCGCAGTGCACGTGCGGGTCGTGCATCCGGATGCCGTCCGGCGACCCGTCGTAGCTGATCCGGCCTTCGCGCAGGACGACGGCCCGGTCGATGAACGGGGCGAACGCGCCGAGCTCGTGCAGGACGACGATGATCGTGGCGCCGGCCCGGGCACTGCGCTCCAGGGTGTCGGCGATCGCCTGCTGGCTGACCAGGTCGACCCCGGCGTTGGGCTCGTCGAGGACCAGCAGCTCGGGTGCGCCGGCGAGGGTCCTGGCGATCAGGACCCGCTGCTGCTGACCGCCGGACAGGGTCGAGACCTGGTGCTGGGCCCGGTCGGTCAGGCCGACGGCCTCGAGGGCGTCGCGGACCGCCGCGCGGTCCGCGGCCCGGGCCGGGAGGAAGGCGCGCCGGTGGGCCAGCCGGCCGGCCGCCACCACCTCGGTCACGGTGGCCGGTACACCCTGGGCGATCGTCGAACGCTGCGGGACGTAGCCCAGCCGTGGCCACTGGTTGAAGGAGTCGATGGGCTGACCGAAGAGGCGGGCACTGCCGGCGGAGAGCGGGAGCAGTCCGGTGATCGACCTGACCAGGGTCGACTTGCCCGAGCCGTTGGCGCCGAGGAGGGCGACGACGTCGCCCGCCTCCACGGTCAGGTCGATGGCACGGAGGATCGGGCGGTCACCGAGGGTGACGCCGCCGCCGCGCATCTCGAGAACGGTGCTCATGGGGTCAACTCTCGCACCCGTTGGCCTTCTCGAGGTTGGCCAGGTTGGCCTTCATCAACGAGACGTAGTCGTCGGGGCTGCCGTTCTCGATGCCCTCGATCGGGTCGAGCACCGCGGCGGTGATCCCGAGCTCGTCGGCCAGGGACCTGGCGAGCTTGGGGCTCGCGATGGTCTCGCTGAAGACGGTGGTGATGCCGTCGGCCTTGATCAGGTCGCGCAGCTCCCCGAGCTTCGCCGGACTCGGTTCGGCATCGGGGGAGAGGCCGGCGATGGGGGCGAACTTCAGGCCGTACTTGGCCTGGTACCCGAAGGCGTCGTGGCTGGTGACGACGACGTTGCGCCGGCAGTCGGCCAGCCCCGTGGCGTACGCCGTGTCGAGACCCTTCAGCGTGGTCGAGAGCGTGGCCAGGTTCGCCTCGAAGTCCGCGGCGTGATCGGGGTCGACGCTGGCCAGGCGGGCCTCGATGGCCACCGCGGCCTGCTCCATCCGGATCGGGTCGAGCCAGAAGTGCGGGTTGTCGTCGGTGAGGTCGACGTCGGGAGCCAGGTCGAGCGCCTGCTTGCCGGCGTTCTGCTCGGCTGCCTTGTCCACCGCCGGGGAGAGCCCGTCGACGTACACCACCAGGTCGGCACCGCTGATCTCGGCGACCTGCTGCGGGCTCGGGTCCAGGTCGTGCGGTTCGACGCCCGGCTTGGTCAGGTTGACCACGCGCACCTGGTCTCCGGCGATCTGCTGGGTCAGGAACGCCAGCGGGTAGAAGGAGGCGACCACGGTTGGGCGACCGTCGTCATCGGTCGCCGAGCACGCGACCAGGGGCAGGAGGAGGAGCCCGGCCAGGGCGACCTTCAGCGAGCGGGAGCGGCGGGGGAGGAGGGGGAGGCGATACATGACAATGATTCTCATTTGAAATGAGAATCATTGTCAAGTTCTCGGACGTCGGGCCCTGGCGGGTGTCCTCAGGTGAGCGCCGTCGGGGCGTCGGCAGCGTTCACCAGGGTGACGTCCGGCTTGACCGGTACCTCGTCGGCCAGGAACCACCGGAACGCGAGCATGCCGCGCTGGTTGTCCAGGGTCGTCACCGCGTTCGGGTGGTCGAGCTGGGACCGGGCGACCACGATGGTGACGGTGCCGTCGCTGTTCGGGGTGGCGGTGTGGTTGTTCAGCGAGGTGGTGCCGTCTGCCGCGTTGTGGCCGGCCATGTACTCCGTCCACGGCATGAAGTTCCAGAAGCGGGAGGCGTTGGGTGGGCGGTGCGTCAGGACCAGGGCCTCGTCGGCGGCGAGGTCGTAGCTGCCGAAGCAGTAGGTGGCGTCGGTCGCTGACCAGCCGAAGTTGAAGTCCGGGACCCGGTAGGGCTCGGCCACCACGTTGACCCCGTCGGGGGTCTCGTGGCCGAGGCCGAGCCGGTCGACGTCGGTCCGTTCCTGGATCGTCATCGGGACGATCATGAACATCGTTCGCATCCAGGTCAGGGTCGAGCGCAGCGCCTGGGCGGTGACCGCGTCGGACCGCACGATCGGGTCGGGCTCGTCGAGGCACTCGATGTGCCACTCGACCGGCTTCCCGGTCAGCGGGTCGGCCTGGTAGTCGCGGGTCAGGGCTGCTGAGGTGTCCGGCGTGAACTGGATCCAGGGGCCGGCGTACCCGTCGGGCTTCTTCGCGCCGAGGTAGAAGGAGAAGTTGCCGTCGGTGTCGAAGGTCAGGTCGGAGTCGTTGACCACCCCGATCACCTTGTCCGACCACGCGCCGGGTGACGGCTCGTTGTAGACGGTCACCGAGAAGTACGCGCTGTCGTTGCGGGTGCCCCAGACGCGGTAGGTGCGCTCCGGGTCGAAGACGGCGAACGCGTAGGAAGCGTCGGTGTTGTCGCCGCCCCAGCGCCGGTCGCGCCGGAAGGGCGTGACCGTGTCGACCCAGACCGGGCGGCTCTTCTCCGGGTACAGGTAGATGTCGAGCCCGATGCCCAGGATGGTGGCGAGCATCCGGTAGCCGTTGACGACGCCGGTCTCGGTGGTGACGGCGCGGTCGCCCTCCAGGAAGGTCGCCTGGAGCTCGCCGAGGCCGGCCAGCAGCTCGTTCCAGGCAGCGGTGGCCTCCCATGCGTGGGCTGGCTGGGTGAGGTCGTTCATGTGCCGGTTCCTTCCGTGGGGATGTTCAGCGGGTGAGCAGCGCGGTGATCTGGTCGACCCACTCGGGGCCGAGGTCGTCGGGGTGGAGCAGAAGGGCGAAGAACGCGGCACCGGCCACCAGGTCGAGGAGCGGTTGGTCGATCCCGCCCAGAGCATCGGAGAAGCGGGCGAGCAGGGCCTGGTGCAGGCTCGGGTCAGCGGCGATGGCGGCGACGAGACCTGGTGCGGCGGCTCGGGCGACCGGGTGCGAGAACGCCGCCAGCGAGCCCGCCACCAGGGACCGGACGTCCGGTGCCCCTCGCTGGTCCGGCCTCGGGATCGTGAGGTCGGCCGGGAAGGCCGCCTCGTGGACCAGGTGGGCGAGTGACGGCCAGCGTCGGTTGAGTGCCGGACGGGTGGTCCCGGCTCGCTCCGCGATCGCGGTCAGCGTCAGCCCGGCGTACCCGACCTCGACGAGCAGCTCGGCGGTCGCACGCAGGACCGCCCCGTCGATGCGTCCATCGCGAGGGCGACCTGGGCCCTGTTCAAGGGGATTCGGCTGTGGCACCATTCCGATACGGAGCGTAACGTAATCTCGTCAGGAGCAACAGATGACCGCGGTGCTCATCCGGCTGACCGACCTCAGCCGTCCGACGTTCAGCCCCGAGGTCCAGGCGATCTTCGAGGCGATGGCCCCGATGGCGGTGGACCTGCGACTGGAGTCCGACCAGCTGCACCGGATGGCCAGCGAGCAGACCGGGCTGACCGACTTCGGGTCCCGGGACTACACCGAACGCCTCGACGTCCTGCTGACCGCGATGAACGAGCTCGAGCTCACCCCGACCGGACTGCTGAACCTGCACACCCAGCTCCTCCAGCTCCTGAAGAACCGACTGCAGCTGGTCGACCTGCTCGGCCGGAACCCTGGGATCGCCGAGATCGAGCTCGTCCCACCGGTCGTGATCGCGGGACTCCCGCGTACGGGTACGACGCACCTGCACAACCTGCTCTCCGCGGGTCCGACCTTCCGCTCGCTTCCGTACTGGGAGAGCATCGAGCCGTTCCCGCCCGCGGCTGAGGGCGTCGACATCGAGCCCCGACGGGAGCGCACCGGCCAGGCGACCTGGTTCGCGAACGAGGCGATGCCGCACTTCGCGGCCATGCACGAGATGACCACCGACCACGTGCACGAGGAGATCCAGCTCCTGGCCAACGACTTCTCGACGATGTACTTCGAGACGGTGGCCGAGCTGCCGGCCTGGCGCGACCACTACCTCGGGCTCGACCAGACTCCCCACTACCACCACCTGCGGCTGCAGCTGCAGGCCCTTCAGCACCTCCGCGGCGGGGGCAGGTGGGTGCTGAAGTCGCCGCAGCACCTCGAGCAGCTGCCGGTGCTGGCCCAGGTGTTCCCCGGCTCGACCGTGGTCGTGACCCATCGCGACCCGGTCTCGGTGACGGTGTCGATGGCCACGATGGTCGTCTACACCGCGCGGATGTACCGCAACGAGGTGCCGGTCGAACGGCTGGCGGGCTACTGGGCCGACCGGATCGAGCGGATGCTCGGCACCCTGGTTGCGGACCGCGAGGTCTTCGGGCCGACGAGCTCGATGGACGTGCGCTTCGACGACTTCATGGCCGATGACCTCGCGACCGCGCGGAAGGTCTACGACCTGGCCGGTGAGCCGGTGACGGCCGAGGTCGAGGCGGCGATGGGGGAGTTCCTGGCCCGCCACCAGCGCGACCGGCACGGCCGGATCGACTACCAGGCCGCCGCGATCGGCCTGGACGCCGACGAGCTGCGCGAGCGGTTCGCCGGTTACGCCGCGAGGTTCCTCGCCGCTGGTTGACCTCCGGGCACAGCGAGGCTCGAAACCTGGTTAGGTTCGTCCCATGCTGGTCGTGAACCGTTTCCACGCCGAGGCCGACGTGGCCGACGCCTTTCGTGCCGATCTCGAACGTGCCCTGGAGGTCCTCTCCGCACGACCCGGTTTCGAGGACGGTCGCCTCGGCCGCAACGTCGACGAGCCGGCGCTGTGGGTCATGGTCACGCGGTGGAAGGACGTCGGCAGCTACCGCCGCGCGCTGTCGTCGTACGAGGTGAAGCTGTACGCGGTCCAGACCCTCAGCCGGGCGATCGAGGAGCCGAGTGCCTTCGAGCCGCTCGATGGCGAGCTGAACACCGCGGTGCCGCGGGACCTCGGCTCTCGATAAGGTTGGTCCTCGCGCAGCCGCCGGCAGCCAGCCGGCAGCCCCAACGCAGGAGCTGAAACAACTGTGGCCAAGAAGCCCCCGTCCGCCGTGGACAACGTCGTCTCCCTCGCCAAGCGCCGCGGGTTCGTCTACCCGTGTGGCGAGATCTACGGCGGCACCCGCTCTGCCTGGGACTACGGCCCGCTCGGGGTCGAGCTCAAGGAGAACATCAAGCGCCAGTGGTGGCGCGCGATGGTGCAGTCGCGCGAGGACGTCGTCGGGCTCGACTCCAGCGTGATCCTGCCGCGGCAGACCTGGGAGGCGTCGGGCCACGTCGCGACTTTCGCCGACCCGCTGACCGAGTGCCAGTCCTGCCACAAGCGCTACCGGGCCGACCACCTCCAGGAGCAGTACGCGGAGAAGAAGAGCACCCGCGACACCACGATCAATCCCGACGACGTCGCGCTGACCGACCTGGCCTGCCCCAACTGTGGCACCCGGGGTGCCTGGACCGAGCCGCGCAGCTTCTCCGGTCTGCTCAAGACCTACCTCGGCGTCGTCGACGACGAGTCCGGCCTGCACTACCTGCGCCCGGAGACCGCGCAGGGCATCTTCCTGAACTTCGCGAACGTGGTGACCTCCAGCCGGCAGAAGCCACCGTTCGGGATCGCCCAGATCGGCAAGAGCTTCCGCAA
Organism: Propionibacteriales bacterium; assembly: GCA_026392455.1. GTDB lineage: Bacteria > Actinomycetota > Actinomycetes > Propionibacteriales > Nocardioidaceae > Marmoricola. The sequence goes on from JAPLCB010000010.1 coordinate 397,009, forward strand.
CGAGATCACTCCGGGCAACTTCATCTTCCGGACCCGCGAGTTCGAGCAGATGGAGATGGAGTTCTTCGTCAAGCCCGGCGAGGACGCCGACTGGCACCAGTACTGGATCGACACCCGCACCGCCTGGTACGTCGACCTGGGCATCAACCCGGACAACCTGCGGCACTTCGAGCACCTGCCGGAGAAGCTCAGCCACTACTCGACCCGGACCGTCGACATCGAGTACCGGTTCAACTTCGCCGGTTCGGAGTGGGGCGAGCTCGAGGGCATCGCGAACCGCACCGACTTCGACCTCAAGACCCACTCCGAGGCGTCGGGCAGCGACCTGTCGTATTTCGACCAGGCCGCGAACGAGCGCTACTTCCCCTACGTCATCGAGCCGGCCGCCGGTCTGTCGCGCAGCCTGATGACCTTCCTGGTCGACGCCTACACCGAGGACGAGGCTCCGAACACGAAGGGCGGAGTCGACAAGCGGGTCGTCCTGAAGCTCGACCCGCGGCTCGCCCCGGTCAAGATCGCCGTGCTCCCGCTCAGTCGCAACGAGGACCTGTCGCCCAGGTCGAAGGCGCTGGCGACCGAGCTGCGCCAGTACTGGAACGTCGAGTTCGACGACTCCGGCGCCATCGGCCGTCGGTACCGGCGGCAGGACGAGATCGGGACGCCGTTCTGCGTGACCGTCGACTTCGACACCCTCGACGACAACGCGGTGACCGTCCGCGAGCGGGACTCGATGAGCCAGGAGCGGATCTCGCTGGACGGAGTGCGCAGCTACTTCGCTGAGCGGTTGGTCGGTTGTTGATGACCTCGGGTCGGCGTTTTGCGGCCTTCGGGCGGTCCGGCGACGTGCACAATACGTGGATGAAGCCGCTGGTTCGTGCCGCAGTCCTCGCCGTCGTCGTCCCCGTCGCCCTCACCGGCTGCGGTCCGGACACGAAGGAGAAGGCGGTGGTCCCGTCACCTGGGGCCGCCCCGAGCGACGTCTCGGTCCCGTCGGGCACCGCCCTGTCGCCGTACGGCAGCGAACTGAAGTTCGGGGACACCGCGACCGTCGGCTACGCCCCGAACAGCAACCGCGCATCGGTCCTCAAGCTCACCGTCGTCTCGGTGACCCAAGGCTCGGTGGCGAAGGATCTCGGGGGCTACTCGCTGAACGACCGGATGCGTCAGTCGACCCCGTTCTACGTCCAGGTCGACGTCGAGAACGTCGGCATCGGTGACGTCGGCAAGACTCCGGTCCCGCTCTTCCTCGAGGACAACCGGAAGGCGCTGATCGGGCCCTCGACCTTCACCGACAACTTCACCAAGTGCCCGTCGAAGCCGTTCCCGACCACGTTCGCACCCAAGGCGAAGGCTCGTTTCTGCCTGGTCTACCTGACCCCGAACCGCGGCACGTTCAGCGCCATGAGCTTCCGCCCCAGCCAGGCGAACAACCCGATCCGCTGGACCGGGGCGCTGACGGTCCCGGCCAAGACGAGCAAGGGCAAGGCGTCCTGAGCGCACGTCCCGGCACGCCGCACCCTGGCCTGAGCATCGGTTCGGTCAGCGTCGCCACCCCGGTGGTGCTCGCCCCGATGGCGGGGATCACCAACGCCGCCTACCGGCGGCTGTGCCGCGAGCAGGGCGCTGGCCTCTACGTCTGCGAGATGATCACCAGTCGCGGGCTGGTGGAAGGTGACACGACCACGAAGTCGATGCTCGTCTTCGACGAGCTCGAGGACGTCCGGTCGGTCCAGCTGTACGGCACCGACCCCGTGTACGTCGGCAGGGCGACCGAGATCCTCTGCGCCGAGTACGGCGTCGCGCACGTCGACCTGAACTTCGGCTGCCCGGTCCCGAAGGTGACCCGCAAGGGCGGGGGTGCTGCCCTGCCGTGGAAGCGCAACCTGCTCGGCGAGATCCTGACGGCAGCCGTGACGGCCGCGTCCCGGTACGACGTCCCGGTCACGATGAAGACCCGGCTCGGGATCGACCCCGACCACCTGACCTACCTCGACGCAGGTCGCATTGCCGAGGAGTCCGGCGCGGCCGCGATCGCGTTGCACGGACGGACCGCCATCCAGGGGTACTCCGGTGTCGCCGATTGGGAGCCGATCGCTGCACTGGTCAACCACGTCGGGATCCCGGTGCTCGGCAACGGCGACATCTGGGAGGCCGCCGACGCGCTCCGGATGGTCGCGGAGACCGGTGCGGCCGGAGTCGTCGTCGGGCGCGGCTGCCTGGGGCGCCCGTGGCTCTTCCGGGACCTGGCGGCCGCCTTCGCAGGCGTAGCCGGCCCCGACGCCGCCGATCTGGTCCTCCCGAGCCTCGGCGAGGTGGCCACCATGATGTACCGGCACGCCGAGCTGCTCAGTCAGCACATGGGCGAGGAACGGGGCTGCAAGGAGTTCCGCAAGCACATCGCCTGGTACCTCAAGGGATTCGGGGCCGGCGGTGAGCTTCGTCAGGCTCTCGGGCTGGTCAGCTCGTTGGTGGAGCTGGAGTCCCTCCTCCGCCAGCTCGACCCCGCCGAGGCTTTCCCGAGGGTCGTGCTGGGGGCGCCGCGCGGCCGGCAGGGGAGTGCGCGCAAGCGCGTCGTACTGCCTGACGGCTGGCTGGACGACACCGACGGTTCCGGTCTGCACCTGGCGGAGGACCCCAACGAGGTCAGCGGCGGCTGAGCCCGGAACGGGGTTACGGCTGCCCCGGCGTGGGACGCCTCACGTCCGTTATGCGCCGTTTCTCCGCGGGTTCGGTTGGCGTTTGGTTCCTGGACCGTGTTCTTATGTTGAGGCCCTACCGGGAGGGCACACCAGTTCGTCACGGCGAGATCGTGATGTGCCTGCCCCTGTAGTCGACGTTAGGACGCCAGGTGACCCGAGGCCGACATAGCCTTGCTTCACGCAACGCCCGAGTCAACAGACTCACCCTGATCAGTGCGCCGTTGGTGACCTGTGCCGTTGTCGGCGGCGGGATCGCCCTGGCCGGTTCCGGCGGAGAAGCACCCGCCGTGACGCGCCCGGCGACCGCCGCGATCTCGACCGCAGACCGTGTCGTCGGGATCTCGCGCAGCGCCGAGCGGATCGCGGTCCCGGTGGTCACCGCCAAGCGGTGGACCACCACGGAGCTGGACCTGCGCCTGGCGCCTGCTGAGGGCGCCCGCACCGACGGAGAGGTCCCAGCGCTCCGCAAGGTCGGGATCACCGGTGCCGCGCGCAGCGGCTACGTCCAGGTGGTCGTCAACCGGAAGGCCTACTGGGTCACCGGCGAGTACTTGGCCAAGAAGAAGCCGACGGACCCGGCCAGCATGCCGCTCGGCGGAAAGCCCTGTCCCGGCACCAGCGGCGTCGAGAGCGGGCTCACCGCGGGGGCGATCCGGGTCTACCGGGCGGTCTGCAACAACTTCCCGCAGATCACGACGTACGGCGGACGCGACAACCACGGCGAGCACCGCAGCGGTAAGGCGATCGACATCATGACCAGTGACGTCGCCCTCGGCAACGCGATCTCCGAGTTCCTGCGGGCCCACGCTGCTGAGCTGAACCTGTACAGCGTGATCTGGCGTCAGCGGATCTTCACCCCCGAACGGGCTGGCGAAGGTTGGCGCAGCATGCCGAGTCGAGGATCCGCGACCGCGAACCACTACGACCACGTCCACGTCTCGGTCTCCTGACGCAGTCCCTGCTGGTCGAGGTGCGAGCGCTCTCGGCGCCTGCTGCTGGCTGAGGTGCGAGCGCAGCGCCGTCCCCCGCGTGCTGGTTGAGGTGCGAGCGAAGCGAGCCTCGAAACCCGTCCCACCGCCTGCTGGTTGAGGTGTGAGCGCAGCGAGCCTCGAAACCCGTCCCACCGCTTGCTGGTTGAGGTGCGAGCGCAGCGAGCCTCGAAACCCCGTGCGGCTCTGCGCGGACTCTCGTCACCGCTTGCTGGTTGAGGTGTGAGCGCAGCGAGCCTCGAAACCCCCGCACCCGAAAAGAATCCGGCACCCATCTCGCATTACGAGACGATTCGGGGTGTTCTGGCCCCGTTTCTGTCGGTGGTCGTCCGTAGCGTTGGACCCATGCTCGACAACGACCTGCACCTCCCTCCGACCGCACGCCGGCGCAAGCCGCGACGGTCGCTGGCGGCTGCCGCCGTGCTCGCCGGAGCCCGCGCCGCGCAGGTCGACGCCCACGCCGCTGAAGCCCGCAAGCTCGCTGCCGCCGTCGAGTGGGCCGCGTTGCACGCGGTCGAGGACGCAGATCTGGCCGAGACCTGGGGCGACACCCCGATCACACTGACCGGCGAGGGTGCACCCCTGATCGGACGGGGGTGTGTCGCTGAGTTCGCCGCGGTCATCGGGACCACCACCAACGGCGGCCGCGCCTACCTCGCTGATGCCGTCGAGCTGGCCCACCGCCTCCCGGCCGTCTACGCCCGGATCCAGGCCGGGACGCTGCCGACGTTCAAGGGCCGCCGTATCGCGAGGGAAACCACGATCCTGCCCGAGGACGCCGTGTTGGACCTCGACACCCGGATCGCGCCTCTGGCGGGGAAGCTCAGCGCTGCAGCCACCCAGAAGATGATCGACGAGACAATCGCCGCGGTCATGCCCGACTACGTCCAAGACCTCGCCGACAACGTCTCCCAACCCCAGGTCGTGGTCGACCACCGACAGGTCTCGTTCCAGGGCACCAGCAGCGTCTACGGAGCCCTCGACCTCGCCGACGCCCTGGACCTCGACGCACGGCTCGACCACGAAGCCGAGATCCTCAAAGGCGAGGGCTGCGAAGCATCTCTGGACGCCAGGCGTGCGATGGCGCTCGGCCGGTTGGCCCGCGGCGAAACCTCCAGCGCTCCGGGGACCGGCCGGGCGGTGACGTTGTACGTGCACCTGCCTGCCGACACCACCAACCCGACCGCGTGGCTCGAGAACGGTGGCGGGCACCTGTTGACCCAGACCCAGGTCGCCGGCTGGTGCGCGAACCCCGACGTGAAGGTCACCATCAAACCCGTGATCGATCTGGCCACCAAGATGACGTCGACCGGCTATGTGGTCCCCGACAGCCTCAAGGAGGTTGTGGAGCTCCGCGACCGGACGTGTGTGTTCCCGCACTGCGACAAACCCGCGAGGGGTTGCCAGAAGGACCACACCCGTCCCTTCGATCAGGGTGGCCTGACAACCACGGAGAACCTCGGGTCGTTGTGTCAGCACCACCACAACCTCAAGACCCACG
>JAPLCB010000011.1 GCA_026392455.1 Propionibacteriales bacterium
TCTTGGTGGCCAGATCGATCACGGGTTTGACCGTGACCTTCACGTCGGGGTTCGCGCACCAGCCGGCGACCTGGGTCTGGGTGAGCAGGTGCCCGCCACCGTTCTCGACCCATGCGGTGGGGTTGGTGGTGTCGGCGGGCAGGTGCACGTAGAGCGTCACCGCCCGGCCTGCTGCTCCTGAGCCATCACCGCCGCTGGAGGTTTCGCCGCGGGCCAACCGTCCTAGTGCCATCGCCCGCCTGGCGTCGTGACTGGCTTCGCAGCCTTGGTCCTTCAGGACCTGGGCTTCCTGGTCGAGCCTGGCGTCGAGGTCCAGGGCGTCGGCGAGGTCGAGGGCTCCGTAGACGCTGCTGGTGCCCTGGAATGACACCTGGCGGTGGTCGACCACAACTTGGGGTCGGCTGACGTTGTCAGCAAGGTCCTGGACGTAGTCGGGCATCACCGCGGCGATCGTCTCGTCGATCATCTTCTGGGTGGCCGCAGCACTGAGCTTCCCCGCCAGAGGCGCGATCCGGGTGTCGAGGTCCAACACGGCGTCCTCGGGCAGGATCGTGGTCTCCCTCGCGATGCGGCGGCCCTTGAACGTCGGCAGCGTCCCGGCCTGGATCCGGGCGTAGACGGCCGGGAGGCGGTGGGCCAGCTCGACGGCATCGGCCAGGTAGGCACGGCCGCCGTTGGTGGTGGTCCCGATCACCGCGGCGAACTCCGCGACACACCCCCGTCCGATCAGGGGTGCACCCTCACCGGTCAGGGTGATCGGGGTGTCGCCCCAGGTCTCGGCCAGATCCGCGTCCTCGACCGCGTGCAACGCCGCCCACTCGACGGCGGCAGCGAGCTTGCGGGCCTCAGCAGCGTGTGCGTCGACCTGCGCTGCGCGGACTCCGGCGAGCACGGCAGCAGCCTCCAGCGACCGCCGCGGCTTACGCCGCCGCGCGGTCGGAGGGAGGTGCAGGTCGTTGTCGAGCATGGGTCCAACGCTACGGACGACCACCGACAGAAACGGATCGTCAGGCGGGGTCAGCGACAGATTGCGCAGAAATGGAGCCCGGATTGTCGCTCGGCTACTCCCCCAGCAACAGCTCGCAGGCCCGACGGATGTCGATCTCGACCTCGGCCAGGGGCCGGCTGCCGTTGAGGACCATCATCAGCACGCCGAACCAGCACTGGGTGAGCAGCCAGGCGCGTCGGCGCTGGTCCTCGGTCGGGGCGGCGTTCCAGCGGGCCAGCCTCAGGATGATGTCCTGGAAGGCAACCTTGACGTGCTCGCGGTCCGGGTTCTCGAAGGTCTCGGCGAACACCATCGACTGGATCCCGGAGAGCGAGAGGCGACGCCGGGCCGTCATCCGGGCCGTCATCGCGATCAGCAGGTCACCGACTGCCTCGGCCGGGGCCTGGTCCGCGTCGGCCTTCACCGGGAACCGACCCGCCTCGTCGAGCTGCGAGCGCATCACCGCAACGAAGAGGTGCACCTTCGAGGGGAAGTAGCGGTACAGCGTCGCGATCGCCACCTCGGACTCGACCGCGATGTCCTGCATCTGGACGTCCTCGAAGTCCAACCTCGAACCGAGCTCGGACGCAACGTTGAGGATTCGCTGGTAGCGGGCCTTCTGGCCGTCCGAGCTCGGTTCGGCCGGCGGACGGGAGTCCGTGAGCCGAGCCACGACTAGCTCTTCTTGTTGTTCTTGATCTCAGCAGCCAGGGCACGCTCGACCAGCGCACGCCCCTTCGCCACGTAGTCGGCGTACCCGTTGAGGTTCCCGGCCTTCAGGGCCTTGTCCGCCAGGGCGAACTGAGCGTTCGCCTGGCGCAGCAGGGCCAGTGCCTGACCGGAGATGGTGTCCGGCGTGGTCGGGTCGGTCGGCGTCACCGGGACCACGGGCGTGAGCGGATCGGTCGTCCCCGACGAGGTGGCGGCGATGTTGTCCAGCGCCTCGGTCAGGGTCTTGCCGATACCGATCTGGTTGCCGTTGCCGTACGACGCGAGCACGAACGACAGCACCGGGTACTTGCCCGAGCCCCCGGTCCGCACGGTGTACAGCGGCTGCACGTAGAGCAGCCCGCCGTTGATCGGCAGCGTCAGCAGGTTGCCGTAGCGAACCCCGGCGTTGGCGCCGAGGTTGAACGCCCGCAGCTTGTCGGCGACCTTCGGGTCGGCACTGAACTGGTTCGCGATCTGCGCCGGTCCCGGCACCTGGGTCGAGTCCGGGAGCCGCAGGATCTGGAACTTCCCGTAGGTCTCCGGATCCGAGGCGTCCGCCCCGACCGACATGAACGCCGTCAGGTTCGACTTCTTGTTCGGCACGTACACCGAGGTCAGCGAGAAGAGCGGGTCGGCACCGGGGACCGGCGAGACCGACAGCCGGTACGGCGGCTGCTTGGTGCTCGGCTGGTCCGGGTCGACCGGGACGTCCCACTTGTCGTTGCCCTCGTAGAAGGTCTTCGCGTCGGTCACGTGGTACTCGGCCAGCAGGTTCCGCTGCACCTTGAACATGTCCTCGGGGTACCGGAAGTGGTCCAGCAGGTCCGTCGAGATGGCCTCCTTGGCCTTCACGACGCCCGGGAACGCCCCCATCCAGGCCTTCAGGATCGGGTCGGTCTGGTCCCACTCGTACAGCGTCACGGTGCCGTCGTAGGCATCGACGGTGGCCTTGACCGCGTTCCGCATGTAGTTGATCTCGTCGGTCGGCAGCGTCGCGTACGCCGACCGCGGACTGATCGCGTCCGAGGTCATCTCCTGCAGCGAGCGCTTCTCCGAGAGCGGGAACTTGTCCGTCACCGTGTAGCCGTCGAGGATCCAGACGATCTTGCCGTCCACGACCGCCGGCAGCGCGTCGCTGTCCACCGTCAACCACGGAGCAACCTTCTGGACCCGCTCGCGCGGGGACCGGTCGTACAGGATCTTCGAGTCAGCGTGCACCCGGGAGGAGAGCACCATGTTCGGGTCGCCGAGCTTCACGGCGTACAGGAGCTTGTTCACCAGACCCCCGACCTCGACACCGCCGGCGCCGTCGTACGTGCTGGTCTGGGACTCGCCCGGGGTGCCCTCGCCCTGGGGGACGTCGAGCTCGACGTCGTTGCCGCCGGCCTTCTTGCCGACGATCGAGTAGTCCGGGCTGTTCTCCCCGAAGTAGATCCGCCCCTCGTAGCCGGTCCCGGCCGCCTTGGGCTTGCCGTCGGCGTCCTCGCCGGTGAGAACGCCCTTCGGCGGCAGGCTGTTCTCCGCGAACAGCGGCTGGCCGTCCCCGGTGACCTCGTCGCCGGCCTCGTTGCGCTGGTTGCCGTACGCCGCGATCAGGCCGTACCCGTGGGTGTAGACGGTGTGCTGGTTCGCCCAGTTCTTCTGAGCGTCCGGCAGACCGTCGATGTTCATCTCGCGCGCGGCCACCACCATGTCCCGCTCCTTGCCGTCGACCTGGTAGCGGTCGACGTCGAGCACGGGGTGGACGGTGTAGTAGCCCTTCTGCTGCTGGAGCTGCTCGAACGCGTCCCGGACCACGCTCGGGTCCAGCAGCCGGATCCCCGGCAGCGAGCTCGAGGCCTTGACCTGCGCGGTGTCCAACCGGGTCTCGGCCGGGTAGGACGTGACCGTGATGCCCTTGAGGTTGTAGGCCTCCTGGGTCTTCAGGATGTTCTGGGCGATGTACGACGATTCCTTGTCCGGCTCGTCCGGCTTCACCTGGAAGCGCTGCACCATCGCCGGCCACAACGCTCCGAGCAGGATCGCGGACAGGGCGAAGAGTGCCAGACCGACTCCGGGCAGCATCCAGGTGCGCCGGAAGACGTTGGCGAAGAAGAGGATGGCGCAGATCACCGCGATCGCGATCAGGATGTTCTTGCTCGGCAGCACCGCGTGCTCCCGGGCATAGGTCATCCCGGTGACCAGGCCGCCGTTGCTCGAGGTCAGGTCGAACCGGTCGAGGTAGTAGTCGGCCGCCTTGAGGAGTACCAGCAACCCGAGCAGGATCGAGATCTGCACCTGGGCCGGGCCGGAGACCTTGCCGGAGCGGGCCTGCAACCGGATCCCGCCGTACACGTAGTGCACGAACAACGATGCGATCAGGCCGACGACCAAGGCGGTCATCGCGAAGTCGACCAACCAGTGCAGCCACGGCAGCGTGAAGACGTAGAAGCCGTAGTCCTTCTCGAAGTACGGGTCCTTGCTGCCGAAGGACTGCCGGTTCTGCCACAGCATGAAGATCCGCCACTGCCCGGTGGCGGAGGCACCGGCGAAGATCGCGAAGACCAGGCTCGCCGCGACCAGCAGCACCTTGCGGATCGGCGTGATCATCTCGCGGTAGCGCTCCAGGTTCGCCTGCTCGGCGGAGTTCGCCCGGAACACCGGACGGATCCGGTACGCGACCCACAGGTTGCCACCGACGATCACCGCCATCGCCAGACCGAACCCGACGGCGAGCCCGATCTTGGTCCCCACCAGCTTGCCGAAGACGTCCCCGCGCCCGACGCTCTCGAACCAGAGCTTCTCGGTCCAGATGTTGGCGAACAACGAGAAGCCGATCACCAGGACGGCCAGCACGACCAGGGTCAGGACGAGCGGGCGCGGGCGACGCGACGGGCCGTTCTGGGCCGGTCCACCCTGGCCGGACCCACCGCGGGGCGGTCCGGGCCTGGTCGGCTCGGCATCGTCGGCGAAGAAGTCACTCATCGGCCGCTGTCTCCTCATCATCGAGCGTGGCGTGCAACTGGACCAACAGACCGGGGACCAGGTCCGGCCCGGTCAGGACGAGGTCATCGGCGTCATGCGACCTTAGCCTCAAAGCGCAAGCGGCTTCGCCGGTACGCAGCACCGCCGCGACGATCCGCACTTCCTGGCGGTCCGGGTGGTTGGCAGCGAACTCCTGGGCGGCGCTCGGATCCTGCGGCACCTGTCCGTCCGCGTCCGGGGGAAGGACCAGCCGCTCGGCGATGGCGGCGACCCCGGCAACCTCGGTCGGCCAGCTGATCGACGCGAGGATCTCCTCGAGGGTCTGGCCGCCGGTCAGCTCCTGCTCGATCGGGGTGAGCTCGGACAGGTCCACCGAGACGTCCATGCCGAGCGCAGCGGCCAGCTCGGGCTCGTCCCGCACCAGGTCGGCCGTGACCGCGAGCGCGAACAGCTGCTCGGCCTGGTCCCAGCCCGACGCGCTGGCGTGCGCCTCCAGCTCCCGGACGACGTCGTACAACGGGCCGGTGTGGCCCTGCATCTGCGCGGGGACCTCGGTCATCCGGCACATCCCTTCAGCTCGGCGTCGGGGTTCTGACGCCAGGTGTTGATCGCGGTCAGGGCGTCGGCGATCGTGTGCACCCGCACCAGCCGCATCTTGCTCTTGTCGTAGGGCGACCCGATCGCCTCGGCCCAGTTCTCCGACGGCACCAGGAACAACCGGGCGCCGTCCCGCTGAGCGCCGACCATCTTCTGCGCGATCCCGCCGATCGCACCGACGGTCCCGTCGGCGGCGATCTCCCCGGTGCCGGCCACGGCTTTGCCACCGGTCAGCGAACCCGGGGTGAGCAGGTCGTAGATCGAGAGCGCGAACATCATCCCCGCGGACGGACCGCCGATGCTGGTCCCGAGGTTGATCTTCACGTCGAAGGGATAGACGTAACGCGGTGCTGGGGTGAACCCGATCCTGGTGACCGAGCGGACCACCTCGGGGACCGGCTTGCCAGTGGGGCAGGCTGCTTCCGCGGCGCTCGGGGCCGGCTGGGCGACCTGCTCCGACCGGGGGCGGACGGTGACCGACTTCAGCATCCCCTTGCGACGGATCACCAGGGCGACGTCCTTGCCGGGCGGGAGTGCCCGGATCGTCGAGATCAGGCTCGCGACGTCGACCACGTCGGCACCGTTGACCTTCACCAGCTCGTCGTCGACCTCGAGGATTCCCTTCGCGGCCCCGTCGTCGGCGACAGCACCGACCAGGACGACGGTCTTGTAGGCGATCTTGGCGGCTCCGAGCCCGACCACCACGGCGTTGTCCTGGGACGAGGTCATCTGAAGGGCGGACTGCTGGCGCACCGACGCGGCGGTGTCCTGCTTCTTGTAGACGTTCCCCTTCGGCAGGATCGCGGTCGAGGGCGAGAGCCAGCCGCCGAAGACGGTCAACAGGTCCAGGTCCTGCTCGGGCCCGGTGGTGTAGACGGTGAGCAACCGCAGCGAACCACCGTCGGAGTAGACCGGGTGGCCCTTGATCTCGATCACCTTCTGGCCGTCGTACTCACCCAGGACGTTGACCGTCGGTCCGGGCCGGAAGGTCACGTACGGGACCGGCTCCAGCGCAGCGAACAGCACCAGGACGGCGGCCAGGCCGAGGGCAAGGAGACCAGCAGCGGTCCGGCGACTCATGCGGTCAGCCTCTCAAATGCGCAAAGTCAGGAGGCGCGCCGGGTCGTCTGCTGCGGGAGCGGCTTCATGATCGCGGCAGCGAAACGCTCCTGGTCGGCCTCGGTGGGCTCCCGCTCGGAGCGCTCCCGCCCGACCCAGCCGACGTAGAGCATCGCCAGGCCCGTCGTCACGGCGGCCGGCACCAGCCAGAGCAGGATCTCCATGGCTCCATGATGCGACAGCCGGCGCGCGGTTGAGGTGCAGCCGCGCCGGGGTCGCCGGGTTTCGAGGCTCGCTGCGCTCGCACCTCAACCAGCAGCCTCAACCAGCAGCCTCAACCGATCAGTGCGGTGAGCTTCCCGGCGATGTCCTCGAGCGGCAGCACTTCGTTGGCCAGGCCCGCGGTCGCCACGGCACCCGGCATCCCCCACACCACCGAGCTGCCCTCGTCCTGGACGATCACGTGGGCGCCCTTCTCCGCGAGCAGCTGGCACCCGATCAGGCCGTCCGAGCCCATCCCGGTGAGGATCAGAGCCACCGCGGCTCCGCCGAAGACCTCGACCGCGGAGCGGAACAGCGGGTCGACGGCCGGCCGGCAGAAGTTCTCCTGTGGACCTTCGTCGAGGTGCGCACGGGTGACCCCGGCGGTCCGGGAGATCCGCAGGTGGAAGCCACCCGGAGCGATCAGCACCTCCCCGGCGACGAGCTCGTCACCCTCGGCGGCCTCGCGCACCCGCAGCGGCGAGACCCGGTCGAGACGCTCGGCGAACATCGTGGTGAACAGCGGCGGCATGTGCTGGACCACCAGGACCGGCACCCGCAGCGTCCCCGGCAGGTCCTCCAGGACCCGGGACAGTGCGTCCGGACCGCCGGTGGAGCACCCGATCAGCAGCACCTCCGGACGGGTCGTCGTCGGCACCGAGGTCCGCACCACCGGGGCGACCGCCCCCACCGATCGACCGAGATCGGCGTCGCGCGGCGGGCCGACCTCCCGGCCGCCCCCGACGACCCGGTGGGCGCCGACCAGAGCCTTCAGCTTGGGGATCAGCTGCTCCCGGACGCTGGCCATCGACTCAGCCATCGACGTCGTGTTCGAGGGCTTGGTCACGAAGTCCGATGCGCCCAGCGAGAGCGCCTCGAGGGTCTTGGTCGCACCCTTCTCGGTCAGGGTGCTGAACATGATGATCGGCAGCCGGGGATGCCGGCGCCGAATGGCGTCCAGGGCGCCGAGTCCGTCCAGGATGGGCATCTCGATGTCCAGGGTGACGGCGTCCGGCTTGAGCTCGTCGACCATCCCGATCGCCTCGCGACCGTTCGTCGCCTGGCCGGCGACCTCGATCTCCGGGTCCAGTCCCAACGACGTCGTGACGAGTCGGCGTACCAACGCGGAGTCGTCTACCACCAGCACCCTGATCACGACGCTCCTATCGGCACCGGCGGTCTCCGTATGAGGGCGCCGTTGGTCCCGGTCTAGAGAGCCATTTAGTTCGCCCCAGACTTCTCAGGATCGTCGGACCAGGACCGATGGGGACGCCGTGACAATTTCCCAGTCGAGCTTCACGTTCGTCTCCGACCTGGTACGCCGGGAGACGGCCATGCTCTATGACCCCGGCAAGGAGTACCTCGTCGAGGCGCGCCTTCTGCCCCTGGCCCGCGAGGCCGGTTGTGCAGACGTCGACGCCTATGTCGTGAAGCTGCAGACGGACTTCGGTGAACGTGCCAAGGTCCTCGACGCTCTCACGATCAACGAGACCTCGTGGTTCCGGGACAACGCGCCGTACCAGACCTTCACCGACGTGATGCTGCCCGCGATGATCGCGGCCCGCGCCCACGTCCGACACATCTCCATCTGGTCGGCTGCGTGCAGCAGCGGCCAGGAGGCGTACAGCCTGGCGATGCTGCTCGACCAGCACCTGCCCTCGGGCTGGACCGCCCAGATCCTCGCGACCGACGTGTCGCCGAAGATGCTGGCGCGGGTCGACGCAGGGCGGTACAGCCAGGTCGAGATGAACCGCGGTCTCCCGGCCACGTCGCTGGTGAAGTACTTCACCCGGACCGGCAGCGAGTGGGAGGTCAGTGACGATCTGAAGAAGATGGTCCGGACCCAGCCGCTGAACCTCTCGACGCCGTTCCCGTTGCTGCCGACGTTCGACATCGTCTTCATCCGCAACGTGCTCATCTACTTCGACATGGAGATGAAGCGCGAGATCCTGCGGAAGGTCCACCAGGTCATCTCGCCGGACGGCTTCATGCTGCTCGGCTCGTCGGAGACGACCCTCGACCTGGAGAACCACTGGGGCCGCGAGGCCCACGGGCGCGTGCAGATCCACCGCCCCGCGGGCTACACGCCCACTTCGGCCGTGCTCCAGCCGGCCAGCCTGAACACCACTGCTATGACGGGAGCCTGACCCATGTACGCCCTGATCATCGATGACTCACGAGCGATGCGGAGCATCCTGCGTCGCATCGTCACCGACCTCGGGTTCGAGACCTTGGAGGCCGCGGACGGCCAGGAAGCTCTCGACCACCTGACCGCCGGTCGGATCCCGGCGCTCTGCCTGATCGACTGGAACATGCCGGTGATGGACGGCTACACCTTCATCACCAACGTCCGGGCCAACGCCGAGTGGCGCGACATCACCCTGATGATGGTGACCACCGAGAGCGAGCACGGGCAGATCGTGCGTGCCCTCGCCGCCGGCGCCCACGAGTACGTGATCAAGCCGTTCACCCCGGACGCGATCGCGGACAAGCTCGAGCTCCTCGGCCTGGTCGCGAAGCCGGTGCCGGCATGAGCGCGGTCGTCGCCGAGCCGTCGCTGACGGACGTGGAGATGGTCGTCGAGGAGGTCTGGTCGTCGTTCCTCGGCGCCGAGGACCCGCTCATGATCGGACCGCCGAGCGAGCTGCAGGTCGGCTGGTCCGCCGCGGTCACCGTCTCCGGCGAGTGGCACGGGATGGTCAGCGTCGAGCTCCCCACCGCGATGGCCGAGCAGGTCACCCGCCGGATGCTCTGCCTCGACGACGACGGTCAGCCCGCCCCGGACGAGGACGTCGCTGACGCGGTCGGCGAGCTGGTCAACATGATCGGTGGCGGCGTGAAGAGCCTGATGCCGGGACCGAGCGCCCTCTCCTTGCCGGTGGTCGCCGCCGGCCGGGTCGCCCGCCCGTCAGACGTCACCGAAGTCTGCCGTTTCGACGCGTCGTGGGCCGGATCACCGCTGGTGGTCTCGGTACACGTCCAGTCCCGCACGAGCTGAGGAGCACGCCATGAAGATCCTTGTTGCCGACGACAGCCGCGTGATGCGTCAGATCGTGATCAGGACGTTGCGCCAGGCCGGCTACACCGGCCACGAGGTGATCGAGGCGGAGAACGGCCGGGAGGGCCTGGAGAAGGTCCACGCCGAGGCGCCCGACCTGGTCCTCTCGGACTGGAACATGCCGGAGATGACCGGGATCGACTTCCTGGCTGCTCTGCGCTCGTCCGGGTCGACGGTCCCGTTCGGTTTCGTGACCTCCGAAGGCTCGGCCGACATGCGCGCCCGGGCCTCCGCCGGCGGCGCGCTCTTCCTGATCGCCAAGCCGTTCACCCCCGAGGCCTTCGACGAGGTCCTCGCACCCGTCCTGAAGCACTGAGCCTGAAGGGCTGATCCGCGTGTACGTCCAGACCTCCTACCTGCCCAGCACCAAGGAGATCCGGGACCTGCTGACCGATCTCCTCGACCGGGAGATCACGGTCGCGCCCAACGCTCCGCTGGCCCCCACCCCGAACAACCCCTGCACGGTGGCGGTCTACGTCGACGACACCCTGCAGGTCACCTCGGTGATCGCCTTCGACCTGCGGCTGTCCGCGTACGCCGGGGCGGCGATCGGCCTGGTCCCGCCCGCTGGTGCCGAAGCCGCGATCGAGGAACGCATCCTGAACGACACGCTCCGCGAGAACGTCTACGAGGTGCTCAACATCGCCGCGTCGCTGTTCAACAAGGACGGCGCCACCCACGTGCGCCTGTACGACGCCCACCACATCGGCGTCCCGGTGCCCGGCGACGTGCTCGCGCGCGCGCTGACCCTGGGCCGGCGCGAGGACCTGGCCGTCGAGGTCGGCGGCTACGGCGCCGGGCGGCTGTCCGTCGTCCTCGTCGCCTGAGCTGCCCTGGTGTCGCGGCTCGCCCCGCCACGCCTCGACCGACAGGGATCGGGACCTTGGTCCTGAACTAGTCATTTCTTCTCAACTCGGACCACTCTCCGACCGAACAACCCTCTGAGCACGGATCGCTCACCCCCCGCCACGGACTGGCACCCGCTTCTCGCGTAGACGGAGGCTCCCGTGCCGTTCGCCGTGTCCGACAGCGTCAGCCAGGTCCTGGCTGCAGCTCTCGACGGTGTCTCCCTGCGCCAGCAGGTGATCGCCGACAACCTCGCCAACGTCGACACCCCCGGATTCCGGGCGACCAGTGTCGACTTCGAGTCGCAGCTCAAGGCCGCGATCAGCGACGGGTCCTTCGACGCCGGGACGCCCGTCGAGACCGGCGCCACCACGACGCCGACCGACACCCCGGTGGGGGCCAACGGCAACAACGTCGACCTCCGCAAGGAAGCGATGGCCGCGGTCCAGAGCCAGTTCCAGTACCAGATCCTGACCCGCGCGGTGACTGACAAGTTCAACGTCATCAAGACCGCCGTCTCGGGACAGTGAGGACGACTCATGGGCGCCTTCGACATGCTCCGGATCGCGAACACCAGCCTGGGGATGCACCAGACCTGGCTGGACACGCTGGCCAACAACATCGCCAACGTCAACACCGCCAAGCGCACCAGCGAGACCGCGTTCCAGGGCCAGATGGTGATCGCCGGGGCCCGGCCCGACGGCGGCGTCGACGTCGCCGGGATCGCCCTGTCCGACGGTGAGGGCCGGATCGTCAACGACCCGACCAACGCGCTCGCCGACGAGAACGGCAACGTCCGGCTCCCTGATCTCGACCTGGCCAGCCAGATGAGCCAGCTGGTGATGGCCCAGCGCGGCTTCCAGGCCTCGGTGCAGACCACCAAGACCGCTCAGGACACCTACAACGCAGCACTGCAGATCGGACGTGCCTGATGTCGGTATCAGGAATCGAGGGCACCGGCTTCACGCCGTACGTGCCGGCCACGGTGGGGACGGCGAACGTCAGCCCCACCACGGCGGCACGGACCCAGGAGGCGGGGAACGACTTCGGCAGCCTGGTCCTGGACGGTCTCGACCGTCTCGAGCAGGTCCAGGACCGCTCCGACGGCCTCGCCGTGAAGGCCGCCACCGGCGACCTGAACGCGATCCACGACTACACGATCGCCGCTACCGAGGCGAGCGTGACCACCCAGCTGACCGTCGCGGTCCGTAACAAGGCCGTTGAGGCGTTCACCGAGATCATGCGGATGCAGGTCTGATGAAAGACACGATCAGTCGTTCCTTCGCGCGCTACCAGCGCACGTTCATGGCGTTCACGACCGGGCAGAAGCTCGTCGCCGTCCTGGGCACCGGCGCCCTGCTGCTCGCCGGCTTCCTGGTCTTCCAGTGGGCCGCCAAGCCGAGCTACTCGCCGCTCTTCTCGAACCTCTCCGCCAAGGACGCCTCGGCCGTCGTCGACAAGCTCGACGCCGCCGGGACCCCGTACGAGATCACCGACGGTGGTGCCACCGTGATGGTCCCGAAGGACCAGGTCTACACCTCGCGGATCGCCCTGTCGGGCGCAGGCATCCCGAGCGGGAGCGGGAGCGACGGCAGCGGCTACTCGATCCTGGACAAGCAGAGCCTCTCCACCTCCCAGGCCCAGGAGCAGACGAACTTCAAGCGGGCGATGGAGGGCGAGCTCGCCAACACCGTCGAGGCCATCGACGGCGTCGAGACCGCCGTGGTGCACCTCGCCCTGCCCGCCAAGCAGGTCTTCGCCGACAGCCAGGACCCCGCCACCGCCTCGGTGCTGGTGGCGACCCGGCCGGGAAGCACCATGAACCCCGAGCAGGTGCAGGCGATCGTGCACCTGGTCGCCTCCAGCATCGACGGCCTCGACCCGACCAAGGTCACCGTCGCGGACTCCACCGGCCGGGTGCTCTCCTCGACCGACGGAGGCGGCGCCGACGGTGCCGCCAGCACCCGTACCCAGCAGATCAACGAGTTCCAGGACCAGACCCGCGACCGCATCCAGGCGATGCTCGACCGCGTCGTCGGCCCCGGGAACTCCACCGTCGCCGTGACCGCGAACCTCGACTTCGACAAGTCGGTCACCGAGACCAAGAAGTACACGTCGAACAAGAACGCGCTGCCGCTGTCCCAGACCGAGAACGTCGAGAAGTACAGCGGTGACGGGACCGGGACCGGCTCCAGCCAGACCGGCGTCGTCGGCCCTGACGGGCAGATGGACTCCACCGGGACCGGGACGACGACCGGCGCCGGCTCGGCGTACGAGAAGAGCTCGAAGACGTCGGACAATGCCGTCGACACCACCGTCGAGCGCCGGGAGAACGCTCCGGGCGCCGTCCGCAACCTGCACGTCAGTGCGGTCCTGGACGCCGCCGCGGCGCGCAACATCAACGCCAACACCATCCAGTCGCTGATCGTCAACGGCGTCGGCATCGACGCCACCCGGGGCGACACCGTGGCCGTCTCCACGCTGCCGTTCGACCGCAGCGCCGAGAAGGCCGCAGCCGCCGAGCTCGCGGCCGCCAAGAAGGCTGACGCCAGCGCCAACCAGATGAACCTGATCCGCAACTCAGGGTTGGTCGTCGCGGTCCTGATCATCCTGCTGCTGGCCTGGCTCAAGGGCCGCAAGCACGCCAAGGCGCGCGCCGCCGCCACGTCCTACGTGGTCGAGCAGCTCAAGCAGGAACAGCTCGAGCGGTCCGCGGTCGCCCACCTCGAGACCTCCCCGGCGATGCTCGCCCTGGAGAGCACCGAGCAGTCCGAGACCGAGGAGATGCTCGACGAGCTCGCGGCCCTGGTGGAACGTCAGCCCGAGGACGTCGCGTCCCTGCTGCGCGGCTGGTTGGTGGAGCCGAAGTGACCGCCGCCACCCTCGCCGGGCTCGGCGTGCGCAAGGCCGCCATCCTGCTGATCCAGATGGGCCGCGACCGCGCCTCGAGCGTGCTCGCCCACCTCGCCGACAGCGAGGTCGAGGCGATCTCGGCCGAGATCGCCCGGCTGGAGTCGATCAGCTCGTCGGAGACCCAGCAGGTGATCACCGAGTTCCGCGACATGATGACCGCCCGGCAGCACATCTCCCAGGGCGGGATCTCCTTCGCCCAGCAGCTGCTGGAGCAGTCGCTGGGCCCCGAGCGGGCCGCCGAGATCATGGGACGGGTCAAGGCTGCGGCCGTCCAGATGCCGTTCCAGTTCCTGCACCGTGCCGACCCGGCCCAGCTGCGCTCCTTCATCGTCGACGAGCACCCGCAGGTGATCGCCCTGGTCCTGGCGCACATGACCCCGGACAAGGCCTCCTTGCTGCTCTCCGGCCTGGCCCCCGACCAGCAGGCCAAGGTCGCGCACCGGATCGCCGTGATGGACCGGACCTCGCCGGAGATCATCCGGGCGGTCGAGAGCACCCTGGAGCGCAAGCTCTCCTCGATGCTGCAGCCCGCCGAGATGTCCCGGGTCGGCGGCGTGGACCCCCTGGTGAACATCATCAACCGCTCCGACCGGTCCACCGAGCGTCAGATCGTCGACGGCCTGGAGGCCCTGGACGCCGCTCTCGCCGACGAGGTCAAGAGCCGGATGTTCATGTTCGAGGACATCGTCAACCTGGACGACCGCTCGGTGCAGCTGGTGCTGCGCTCGGTGGAGGGCAACGAGCTCGCGCTGGCCCTCAAGGGTGTCACCGACGCGGTCCGCGACAAGATCACCACCAACCTGTCCAGCCGGGCCGCGGAGAACCTGGTCGAGGAGGTCGAGCTGCTCGGTGCGGTCCGCCTGACCCAGGTCGAAGAAGCCCAGCAGTCCATCATCCGCACGATCCGCCAGCTCGAGGAGCAGGGGCAGATCATGGTTCGACGGGGGAACGACGATGAGTTCGTCTCCTGAGCCGCGGACCGAGACCTGGGACGTGGCCGTGGTGCCGCTCCCCGAGCTCCGTACCGGCGCCTGGACCCGGTTCGGGAACAGCGCCGTTCTCGGCGACGCCATCACCGAGCAGACCTTGAGCGCACTCGCCGAGAGCACCCGGGTCGCCGCGGGCTCCCAGGGGTACGCCGTCGGCTGGGCCGAGGGCCAGCGCGCGGCCAGGGCTGCCGCGCAGGTCGAGGCCGCCGCAGTTGCCGAGGCCGACGCGCAGGCCGAGGCGCGCCGCGGCGCCGAGCACGCCGCAGCGGTCGCTGCCCTGAACGAGGCCACCCGCCAGCTCCACCAGGCCGTCACCGAGGTCTGCGCCACCCTGGAGTCCCAGGCCAGCGAGCTCGCCTGGGAGCTGACCCAGGAGCTGGTCGGGCACGAGGTCTCCGGTCCCGGCATCGACGTCGTCCGCCGGGTGCTGGCCCTGACCCCCACCGAGAACATCCTCCGGGTGCGGCTGCACCCCGCCGACCTCGGCCGCGCGGCCGACGAGCTCGGCGACCTCCTGGTGGTCGGCGACCCCACCCTGGACCGGGGCGACGCCCTGGTCGAGATCGACGACCACGTCCTGGACCTTCGCCTCCAACCGGCACTGCAACGCGTCCGCGAGGCCCTGCGATGAGCTCGCTCACCCTGGACCTCCGTCAGCGCGCCGCGAGCTCCGCGACACCGCTGCGACTGGGGCGCGTCAGCGAGCTCGTCGGACTGCACCTGCTGGTCGTCGGCCTGGACGCTGCGGTGGGCGACCTGGTCGAGGTGAGCCGCCGTGACGCTGAGCCCGTGCTGGCCGAGGTCGCCGCCAGCGGCCCCCGCGGCCTGATCTGCCTGCCGCTCTCGCACACCACCGGCCTCCAGGCCGGCGACCTGGTCCGGCACACCGGCGGACCGCTGCAGATCCCGATCGGCGACGCCTTGCGCGGCCGCGTGCTCGACGGGTTGGGCCGTCCCATCGACGGCGGCCCCGCCGTGGACCGGCTCCCGCAGGTCAGCATCGACAACACCCCGCCGGGCGCCCTGTCCCGACCACGGATCCAGACCCAGCTCGGGCTCGGCGTTCGCGCCCTCGACACGCTGGTTCCCTGCGGTCGCGGGCAGCGGATCGGCATCATGGCCGGCTCCGGTGTCGGCAAGTCCACCCTGCTGTCCATGATCGCCCGGGGTACCGAGGCCGAGGTCTCGGTGATCGCCCTGGTCGGCGAGCGTGGTCGCGAGGTCCGCGAGTTCATCGACAACGACCTGGGACCCGAGGGTCTGGCCCGGTCCGTGGTCGTGGTCGCCACCAGCGACGCTCCCCCGGTCGAGCGGTTGCGCGCCGCGTTCGTGGCGACCCGGATCGCCGAGTCGTTCCGCGACGCCGGCAAGCACGTCGTCCTGATGATGGACAGCCTGACCCGGGTCGCGATGGCCCAGCGCGAGATCGGCCTCTCCGCCGGCGAACCCCCGGCCACCCGCGGCTACCCGCCCAGCGTGTTCGCCCTGCTCCCCCGGCTGCTCGAGCGTGCCGGCACCTCACCGACCGGCAGCATCACCGGGCTCTACACGGTGCTGGTCGAGGGCGACGACATGCAGGACCCGATCGGCGACACCGCGCGCTCGATCCTGGACGGGCACGTCGTCCTGTCCCGCGCCCTGGCGACCAGCGGCCACTTCCCCAGCATCGACGTCCTCGAGTCCATCTCCCGGGTCACCAACGCCGTCACGAACCCGGACCAGCAGCTCGACGCCACCACCCTGCGGCGGCTGCTGGCAGCGCACCGCAACGTCCGCGAGCTGGTCGAGATCGGTGCCTACGTGCCCGGCGCCGACGCCGACGCCGACATCGCGCTGGCCCTGATGCCGCAGATCAACGCGTTCCTGACCCAGGCCCTGGGCCAGAGCACCCCGACCGCCGAGGCCTGGACCCGGTTGGCCGCGCTGGTGGACGGGAGCGCCCGATGAGCACCGTTCACGATCCGGGCCTGCACGCGGTCGCCCGTGTCCGCGGCGTGCGCGAGACCGACAGCCGGATCGGCCTGCGCACCGCCTGGAACGAGACCCGGGCAGCCCAGAGCCGTGTCGACGACCTGCGCGGCCAGCTCGAGCAGGCCAGCGCCTTCAGCACCGGCTCGGCCGCGTCGTTCCTCGCGCTGCGTCAGTCGCTGCAGGTCCTCGGGGACGTCCTGATCGCTGCCGAGGACGCCCGGGACGCCAGTCAGCTGATCAGCGACACGGCGTACGCCCGCTGGCAGGTGGACCGGACCCGCTTGGCTGCGGTGGAGAACCTTCTCGAGCGACGCAGCGCTGCCCGCAGCGCCGAGGTCGCCCGCAAGGAAGCCGCGGAGCTCGACGACATCGCCGCCCAGCGGTGGTTGCGACGCGAGGTGAACCGATGAGCGTCACCGACGTCACCGCCCGGATCGCCCAGATCCAGTCCCAGCTGGCCATGCTCGCCCCGCAGACGAACGCCTCCTCGGTCGCGTTCAGCTCGGCGCTGGAGTCGGCCACCGACGCGACCGCCGCCGGCACGAATGCCAGGGTCGCGCCGAGCGGCGACGCCGTGGTCACCGAGGCACGCCGCTACCTCGACGTCCCCTACGTCTGGGGCGGCACCGACCCCGACAAGGGCCTGGACTGCTCGGGCCTGGTCCAGGTCGTCTACAAGAACCTCGGCTACGACCTGCCCCGGCTCTCCGCCGACCAGGCGAAGGCCGGCACGCCGGTCGCCAGCATGGCCGACGCCCAGCCCGGCGACCTGATCGCCTGGGACAACTCCAGCCGCAACAACGGCGCCGACCACATCGCCATCTACGTCGGCAACGGCAAGATGATCGAGGCCCCGCGGACCGGGCTGAACGTCCGGATCGTCGACGTTCCGTCCACCCCGGACTACATCCGCCGGATCGTGCCGGCCGACGGCGCCGTCACCACGGTGTCCGGCGCACGGCTCGGCTCCGGGGTCTCGACCAGCACCCCGTACGGCGACCTGTTCACCCGGGCAGCGGAGAAGTACGGCGTCCCCGCGGGGCTGCTCTCCGCGGTCGCCAAGCAGGAGTCCGGGTACAACCCGAAGGCCGTCAGCCCGGCCGGCGCCCAGGGCCTGATGCAGCTGATGCCCGGCACCGCCAAGGGGCTCGGCGTGACCAACTCGTTCGACCCGGCCCAGGCCGTCGACGGCGCCGCCCGGATGCTGCGTGACCTGACCAACCGTTTCGGCCGCACCGACCTGGCGCTGGCGGCGTACAACGCCGGGCCCGGCGCGGTGCTCAAGTACGACGGCATCCCCCCGTACCCGGAGACCCAGCGCTACGTGCGCAACGTACTCGCCACCATGAAGGGCGCCTGATGACGATCCAACCGATGGCAACCGCAGTCCCGGTGCCCGCAGTTCCCGCGGGCACCGGGGAGGCGGCCGCGACGCCGGCCGACTTCCTGGCGGCGTTGCTCGACGCGCTGGGCGGCGAACCGATGGATGGCGGACCGACAGGCGCCCCGGTAGCGGCCGCGGACGGCTGCCCGACCGTGGCTCCCGCGGGCGAGGATGCCGTCACCACCGCCGAGCCGACGGACGCGACCGACACGACCGTCGTCGCGCCGCCACCGATCGTGATCGACCCGGCCCTGGCCGCTCTGGCGCTCCAGCAGTCCCCGGCCACGCCGGTCGTCGACACCGGCGCGGCCCCGACGGAACCGCACGACGCGCGCCGCGGCACGCCGTCGGCAGCCGGCGTCGAGCACCGGGCCACCCCGGCCAGCCCCGCTACTCCCGCGGTACCGGCGAACCGGGCGACCCCGGCCGCAACCCTCGCTCCTGCCGCTCCCGGAGCGACGCCGGAGCGCCCGACGGGTACGGCCAACGCCCCCGCCGTTCCCGCCACCCCGGCCGACTCCGACCGTGCGGACGGGACCAGCCCCGAGGCCGCGACCGGGCCTGCAGCACCCCACGGCCACCGACCCGTCGGTGTGGGCACCGGAGCCTCAGGAGCCGACGCGGACCCGATGTCGGAGCACGGTTCCGAGGCCGGCAGCCCGGCTACCCCGGCGACCCCGGCCACCCCAGCCACCCCGGCGAGCTCGGCCGGCCCGGCCACCCCGGCGACCCCGGCCAGCCCGGCACTGCCGACCGCAGCCGTCGCCCCACCGACGGCGGTCGCGCCGGCCGCCGCGGCGCCGGCTCCGCTGGTGGCCAACACCAACCCGCTGGACCAGGTCTCGGCCCAGGTCTTCCCCGAGGTGACCGGTCTGGTCAGCCGCGGCAACGGCACCCACCGGATCACGATGACCCTGAACCCCGAACAGCTCGGTGAGGTCCGCGTCGTGATGACGATGCGCGACGGTGCCGTGCACGTCCGGATGGCGGCCGGCAGCGAGGCCCGAGCGGCACTCCTGGACGGATCCCCGGAGCTGTCCAGGTTGCTGGAGACCGCCGGTGCGACCGACACCCGGATCGTCGTCCGCGAGCTTCCGGCGGCCGCACTCTCCCCCACGAACCCCCACTCCGGATCGACGAGCACCCTGCTCGGCGGCGACCGGGGACCAGATCAGCACGCAGGGACGCGTGCTGACCACCAGGCCAGGGACGGCTCCGACCACAGCAACCGGAGGTCCGCACGGGCCGACGGTGCGATCCCGGGGCTTGCCCCGCGGTCGATCCAGTCGGTCACCGACACCCGCGTCGCGGGCGTCGACCTGACCATGTGAAGGAGGCACACCATGTCCATCCCTGCGACCGAGGCCGTGACGTCCGGCATGTCCGGCATGTTCGGCACCGCCGGAACACCGGGCACAGCAGGTACGGCTGACAAGGAGATGTTCCTGCAGCTCCTGGTCGCGCAGATGCGCTACCAGGACCCGATGAACCCGACGGACTCGAGCCAGTTCCTGGCGCAGTCCGCCCAGTTCACGGCGCTGGAGAAGATGCAGGACGTCGCCGACAAGACCGCGCAGCTCTTCCAGGCCCAGATCTCGTTCGGGGCCAGCGGGCTGATCGGCAAGACCGTCACCTGGAACGACTCCGACGGGGTCAAGCAGACCGGTCAGGTCAAGGGCGTCACCTTCGGCGCGGACGGTCCAGTCCTGGACGTCGGGGCGAAGGACCCGCTCTCGATCGCCTCCGTGCTCTCCGTCAACGACGGCTCCACGCCCACCGCCGCTTCGGCCTAGACCCACCCACCAGTTAGACCTACCTCTAGTTAGGACGACACCATGCTTCGCTCGCTCTTCGCCGGAATCTCCGGTCTCCGCGTCAACCAGACCATGCTCGACGTGACCGGCAACAACATCGCCAACGCGAACACCACCGGCTTCAAGTCCAGCTCCACGGTCTTCCAGGACACCCTGAGCCAGATGCTCACCGGGGCCTCGGCCTCGAACGCCAACCGTGGCGGCACCAACCCGATCCAGGTCGGTCTCGGGGTCCAGCTGGCTGCGACCAACGCCAACTTCACCCAGGGTTCGACCCAGACCACCGGGCGTCCGACCGACCTGATGATCCAGGGCGACGGCTTCTTCGTGACCACCAAGGGCAACGAGCAGCTGTACACCCGGGCCGGGGCGTTCACCTTCGACAACGCCGGGACCTTGGTCGGCCCCACCGGGAACCGGGTCCAGGGGTACGCGGTCGACATCGCAGGCCTGCCGACCGGAGGTCTGATCGACGTCACCCTCGACTACACGGCCCTGGCTGACCCGGTCCCGCCGGGCGTGCTGCTGACGTCGTACAACATCGGCAGCGACGGCAAGCTCCGCGGCATCTTCGACGACGGGATCCAGCGCGACATGGCGCAGATCGCGATCGCCGACTTCAACAACCCGATGGGTCTGGAGAAGGTCGGCGAGACGTCGTACCGGGAGTCCTCGAACTCCGGTGCCGCGAACGTGTCCACCCCCGGGAGCGGCCGCAACGGCACCCTCGTCGGCGGCGCGCTGGAGATGTCCAACGTCGACCTGGCGGCCGAGTTCACCAACCTGATCCTGGCCCAGCGCGGTTTCCAGGCGAGCTCGCGCGTGATCACCACCTCCGACCAGGTCCTCGAGGACCTGGTCAACATCAAGCGCTGATCCAGCTAGCCAGCGCCGAGCTCCACGCTAGGCCCGAGTGGCAGGTGAGACCCGTTCCCTGGGTCGCTCACCTGCCACTCGGCGCTTGTCGGGCTGATCCCAACACCACCAGCCCCTTTTGTGACAAACGTCCTAATTCGGACAAAAGCCGCTAAATTGATATCGGGGGTACTCCCGCACGCTTCTGCCGTGAACGCGTCGCTGCCCTCACGAGGAGGGACTGCGCCATGAGGAAGACCATCGTCAGCCTGTTGACCATCGTCATCGGGACCGTCGCCCTGGCCGGGCCGGCCGATGCCGCGAGACGCAAGCCGCCGCCCCCGCCGCCCCCGACCACCGACGCCTGCGGAACGGTGCTGGCCAAGGCCGACGGGACGCCGTGGAGCTGCACCTTCGCCGACAACTTCGACGGCACCGCCCTGAACCGCGCCAACTGGCTCCCGCAGACCCAGTTCGCGATGGGGACCCAGGCCGCCCACACCTGCTACGCCGACGACCCGTCCACCATCTCGGTCGCGAACGGCGCCCTGAACCTGACCATGCGCAAGGTCGCCACCCCGGTCTCCTGCACCTTCGGCGGCATGTCAGGCCCCACCAACTACGTCAGCGGCAGCGTGATGACCTACCGGCTCTTCAGCCAGCAGTACGGACGCTTCGAGGCCCGGATCAAGAACACCGCCACCACCGCCCCCGGCCTGCACGAAGCGTTCTGGCTCTGGCCCGACGACCGCTACTCCGACGGCACCGTCTGGCCCTACGCCGGCGAGATCGACATCAGCGAGACCTACTCGGTCTACGCGAACCTGTCGATCCCGTTCCTGCACTACAGCGCCGACGCCTACGGCGCTCAACCCGGCCTGAACACCGCCTGGAACTGCACGGCGTACCGCGGTGTCTGGAACACTTACACCCTCGAGTGGACCGCGACCAAGCTCCAGATCTTCGTCAACGGCACTTCCTGCCTGGTGAACACCTCCGGCGACCCCGCCTTCGCCAAGCCGTACATCATGGCTCTCACCCAGGGCATGGGGACCACCGGCAACGTCTACGACGGTCGGGCCCCGCTCCCGGCCACCATGAGCGTGGACTACGTCAAGGTCTGGAAGTAGCGCCAGCTGCCTGACCTGGCACCCGAACGGCCCGTCCCGGCACCGGGACGGGCCGTTCGTCGTCCCGGACCGGGACCTTGGGCTCGAATTCGCCGAACCCCGGCCGACAAGTCCCTCAGGTAGCCCGGTCACGGGCCGATCAGAGATCTCGAAGGGCCAAGGACGGCCCTGACCTAGAACCTAGGTACGTGCACACGGAAGGTGCGCCATGATCACGCTGACCCGTCTCTCGGGATCGGTGTTCGTTCTGAACGCCGACCTGATCGAGCGCATCGACGCCACCCCCGACTCGGTCGTCACCCTGGTGGACGGCAAGAAGTACGTCGTGGCCGAGTCCCTCTCGGAGATCATCGACGAGATCCGGATCTACCGGGCCGAGGTGATCGCGGTGAGCGCCCACCTCGCCGACGTCTCGTTGGTCGACCCGGCACCGCCCACGCGGAGCCACGAGAGCGGCCAGGAGCGTCCTCTCGCGACCGTCGCCACCCTGCCGTCCGCTTCCCACGGGGAGCGCTGATGGACCTCGCCCCCACCATCGGGATCGGTGGCGGTTTCGCCGTCGTCGTAGCCGCGAACGTGCTCGAGGGCGGCAACCCGATGAGCCTGCTCCTCGGCCCCCCGCTGATGCTCGTCTTCGGCACCACCATCCTGATCTGCGTCGCCGGCGGCACGATGATGGATGCCAAGAACATCCCCAAGTCGCTCAAACGCGCCTTCACCGGCAAGGTCGAACCGGCGGCCGCGATGATCCCCGAGGTCGTCGGCCTCGCCGAGCGTGCCCGCCGGGAAGGGCTGCTCGCCCTGGAGGAGTCGATCTCCACCATCGACGACCCGTTCCTGGTCAAGGGCGTCACGATGGCGATCGACGGCACCGACCCCGAGGAGGTCCGCGACATCCTCGAGGCCGAGGTCTACGCCAAGAAGTCCGAGGACAAGCAGGGAGCGAAGTTCTTCGCCGACGCCGGCGCGTACGCGCCGACGATCGGGATCATCGGCACCGTGATGGGTCTGGTGCACGTGCTGGAGAACCTGGCCGCACCCGAGGAGCTGGGTCACCTGATCGCGGCGGCCTTCGTCGCCACCCTGTGGGGGGTCACCTCGGCGAACGTGATCTTCCTGCCCCTGGCCAGCCGGCTCAAGCGGCTCAGCGAGCTGGAGGTCGCCCGGATGGAGCTGGCGATCGAAGGCGTCTGGGCGATCCAGTCCGGGGCCAACCCGCGGATCATCGCGCAGAAGCTGCGCTCGCTGCTGCCCGCCGGTCAGCAGCCCGAGGCCGAGGCAGCGTGACATGTCAGCGCGACGAAAGCGTCATGACGACCACGAGGAGCACGAGAACCACGAACGCTGGTTGGTCACCTACGCCGACATGGTGACCCTGCTGATGGTGCTGTTCATCGTCATGTTCGCGATGAGCCAGGTCGACCAGAAGAAGTTCAACGCGCTCAAGACCGGCCTGGCGGCCGGCTTCGGTCAGTCCACCTCCTTGCACGACGGCTCCGAGTCGATCCTCGACCAGCCCGGCCTCGCGATCACGGCGCCGATCGCCCCGAACAAGAACGCCGTCGAGGTCAAGGAGGTGAAGACCTCCGCCGAGTCCAAGGCGATCGCAGACCACGAGGACCTCAAGCGCAAGATGCAGTACAACGACGCCAGCGCCGAGGTGTCCCGGCTCGCCGGCGTCCTCGCCCGGTTGCAGGAAGCCCTGGAGAAGAACCACCTCACCGAAGACGTCCAAGCCACGATCGACGACCGCGGCCTGGTGGTCAGCCTGGTCTCCAAGCACATCGTCTTCGAACCGAACCTGGCTTCGCTCACGGCTCGGGGACAGCTGCTGGTCGACACCCTGGCTCCGGTCCTGCGCGACATCCCTGACCCGTTGCAGATCGACGGTCACACCAACCAGGTGAAGGTGAAGCCGAAGTACTACCCCACCGACTGGGAGCTCTCGTCGGCCCGCGCGATCACGGTGCTCCGACGCCTGGTCGAGGTCGACCGGCTGCCCAACGAACGGCTCACCGCCTCGGCCTTCGGCCACACCAAGCCCCTGATCGACCCGTCCAGGCCGGGCTCGCAGGCGATCAACAAGCGGGTCGACATCGTGGTGCTCTCCACGCTGCCGAGCGAGACCAAGGACCGGTTCAAGGACGTCCTGGAGAACGACAAGAAGAACACCGCCCAAGGAGGGCCGCACCCATGACCGTGACAGCGATGGCACCGACCGCCACTCCCGCAGCCGAGGAGGGGACCCCGAAGAAGAGCAAGAAGAAGCTGATCATCATCGTGGTCGGCGTGCTGGCCCTGGTGGGCGGCATCTACTACATGTTCCTGATGCCGAAGCCGGAGAAGCCACCCGAGCCCGGTGAGGTGGTCGCGCTCGAGCCCATCCAGATCAACCTCGGCGAGGAGCACTACCTCCGGATCGGGCTGGCGCTCCAGCTGACCACCAAGGCGAAGGAGGCCGACGGGAGCAAGGCTCTGGACGCCGCGATCGCGCTCTTCTCCGGCCTGCCGGTGGAGGAGGTCAACAACCCCAAGCACCGCAAGGAGCTCAAGAAGGAGCTGGAGACCGAGCTCGTCGAGCTGTACGAGAAGGAAGTGATGGGGGTGTACTTCACCGAGTTCGTCACCCAGTAGCCGGTTCGGTGGTGGTCCAGACCACCACTTCAAACGCTCAGGTCCGCTCACGGGGCGCCGATACGTCACCACGTGAGCTTCCTAGCGTCGGCCCCCGGGCAGTTGTCCGCACCCCGTTCCGGGACTGCGGGGGCCCGGACGCGCCGTCGTAGCGGTGCCGAGCCGGTCGCGTACGACTTCCGTCGACCGATCCAGCTGTCGCGCGAGCACTCCCGGATCCTGCAGCTCGGTTTCGACGGGTTCGCACGCCAGGCGACCACCGTCTTCACCTCGTCGTTGCGGACCGTCTGCGCGGCCTCGTTGACGACCATCGAGCAACGCAGCTACGCCGAGTACGTCGACTCGCTGGACGCCTCGACGTACCTGACCATGTTCGCCGCCGACCCGATGCCCGGTCTCGGCGTGCTCGAGATCCCGTTGACCGCGACGATGTCCTGCGTCGACCACATGCTCGGCGGGCCCGGCACCGCCGACCAGCCGCAGCGCCCCCTGACCGAGATCGAGGCCGGGGTGATCGGCGGTCTGATCGAGCGGCTCCTGAGCGAGATGCGGTACTCGCTGGCCGGCATCGTGCCGTTGGAACCGACCATCACCGGCGTCGAGTACAGCCCCCAGTTCGCCCAGGTCGCCGGCGCCGCCGACGTGATGGTGGTGGCCTCGTTCGACCTCCGGGTGGACGACCGGCCGCACAAGATGACCGTCTGCCTCCCGTTCAGCGGACTGCTGCCACACCTGGCCAGCGCCGCGGCACCGGCACCCGCCTCCGACCGCGAGCGCGCCAAGCGCGCCCAGGCCGCCGAGCTTCTCCAGGCCCAGTTCGCCGAGGTCCCGCTCGAGGTCGGCGTCAGGTTCCGCTCCACCCGGCTGCGGCCGGACGCGCTGAGCGAGCTCAAGCCCGGTGACGTGGTCCGGCTGGCCCACCCCTCCTCGGCACCCCTCGACGTCACCGTCGACGACACCGTCTTCGCACACGCCACCGCCGGCGCCCAGGGTCAGCGTCTCGCTGCCCTGATCGTCGGCACTCGTAAGGAGATCCAATGACCACCTCCCCGACCGCGCAGCCCACCGGTGCCGACCTCGCCCTCGCCGTCGCAACGGCCGCAGCAGCGGTGCTTCCCTCGATCGAGCCGTTGGTGGCAGCAGGTGCGCAGCCGGGCAACGAGCACGTCACGGCCTCCTTCTCGGGCGCCGCGATCGTCGAGGTCGAAGGCTCCGCGAGCGGCCGGATCGCGATCCTGGTCTCGGACGAGCTGACCGGCGCGCTGGAGTCCAGCCCGATCGAGGGCCTCGACCTCGCCGCTGCCACCCAGCCCGCGATGGACGCAGCTGCGGCTGTTCTCGGCGCGTCGGCGAAGGCCGCCCGCACCGTTGCCCTCGACCTGGTGGTCTCCGACATGGGTAACGACTTCACCGTCGTGCCGTTGATCGGCGCCGGCATCGCCGCCTCCGTGCTGATCCAGGACCAGCTGCTCGACGACGCTCCGGCTGCTCCGGCTCCGGTCGTGGCCGAGCCCGCGGTCGCCGCAGCACCGGTAGCCGAGCCGGCAGCGGACCCGGCAGCCGGTCCCCGCGTCGAGACCGTCGAGACCCCGGAGATCCCGCGCAGCTCCCCGGCCGCGTCACCCTCGGCCTCGGTCACCCCGCTCCCCCGCCGCGGCATCGAGATGCTGCACGGCGTGGACATGGAGGTCACCGTCGAGCTCGGTCGGACCCGGATGACGGTGCGCGACCTGCTCGCCCTGACTCCCGGCGCAGTCCTCGAGCTGGACCGGGCCGCCGGTAGTCCCGCAGACCTGCTGGTGAACGGCAGGTTGATCGCCCGGGGCGAGGTGGTCGTGGTCGACGAGGACTTCGGGCTCCGCGTCACCGAGATCATCGACGACTCCGTGGCCGGCTGAGCTGTAGGTCTGCTGCCATGCTGGAACTCACCGTTCGACTGATCGTCTCACTGGCGATCGTGGTCGGACTCCTCCTCGTCCTGGCCCGCTTCGGCGCGCGCAAGTTCAAGGGGAACAGCGGCGCCCTGGTGCACGTCGTTCACCGGCAGGCACTGAGCCGCACGTCGTCGGTCTCGGTGGTGACCGTGGGCACCCGGGTCCTGGTGCTCGGCACCACCGAGCAGCAGATCAGCGTCCTCGCCGAGCTCGACCCCGAGGAGCTGGAGCTGGAGCTGGACGACGTCGCCGAGCTGGCTGACGTGAGCTTCCTGCAGCCGCCGCTCCTCGACGTTCCCGCAGCGCCGGCCGCCCTGGATCCGCCGCGTGCTGCCAGGACCCCCGGTTCGCACCGGGCCGGCCCCGCCACCAAGAGCAGCGCGTCGGTCCCGTCCGCTGCGACCGGAGCCCTGGCCGGGTCCGTGCTCTCCCTGCAGACCTGGCGGCAGGCCATCAATGCTGCCCGGCGGGCCTCGTGAGGTCGCTGGGCCTCCTGCTGGGCCGGCTGCTCGTCCTGGTGGTCGCCCTGGGCGGGCTCCTCCTGCTGGGAACCGGCTCCGCCACCGCCGCGCCGTCACCGGCCGGGGTCGCCGCGCTCACCCCGATGCCGGACACGCCGGTCACCCCGGGTCCCACCGGTCCGACCGGACCCGCCGGAACCGGGAACGGCTCCGACACCTCGGTCACCGTCGACCTCGGCGGCCTGACCAACAAGCCCAGCACCTCGGTCACCGTAATCGTGGCGATGACCCTGCTGTCGCTGCTGCCCGCGATCCTGCTGACCTGCACCAGCTTCACCAAGATCCTGGTGGTCCTCGGACTGACCCGCAACGCGCTCGGCCTCCAGCAGACGCCACCCAACCAGGTGCTCGCCGGACTGGCCCTGTTCCTGAGCCTGTTCATCATGGGGCCGGTCCTGGGCCAGATCAACGACGACGGCGTCCAGCCCTACCTGAAGGGCGACAAGACCACCTCGCAGGCCTACACCGACGGCGTCAAGCCGTTGAAGGGGTTCATGCTCGACCACACCGACGACGCCGAGCTGCAGCTGCTGACCAACGTCGCGAAGCGCGAGCTGCCCAAGAACCGCGACGACGTCTCGATGGCGACCCTGGTCCCGGCGTTCGTGCTCAGCGAGCTCAAGGAAGCCTTCATCATCGGCTTCATCGTGTTCATCCCGTTCCTGGTGATCGACATCGTCGTCAGCGGCGCCCTGATGGCGCTCGGCATGATGATGATGCCGCCGGTGATGGTCTCGCTGCCGTTCAAGCTGTTGCTCTTCGTCCTCGTCGACGGTTGGGGACTGGTCATCAAGTCCCTGGTCGCCAGCTACGGATCGGGTTAGGTGACCCGCGATGTCTGACACCACGATCATCCAGCTGGCGCTGCAGACGATGCTGGTCGCCCTGAAGCTCTCGGCCCCGATCCTGGTCACCTCGCTGGTGATCGGCTTCACGGTCTCGCTGTTCCAGTCGATGACCCAGATCCAGGAGTTCACGCTCTCGTTCGTCCCGAAGCTGATCGGCGTCGGAGTCGCCCTGCTGGTCTGCGGCAACTGGATGCTGCACACCCTGATGGACTTCACGATCGACCTCTTCGAGAGCCTCCCCGGGCTCCTGAGTTGAACGGCGCCGGCTCGAGCTCATGACCATCACCGTCGCCGGCGAACCTCTGATCGCCTACCTGCTGGCCTCCGTCCGGATCGTCGCGTGGCTGGCGATCGTGCCGCCGTTCTCCTCCAGGGCAGTCCCGGCGATGGCCAAGGTGGTGCTCTCCCTGGGCCTGGCGTTCGCGGTCACCCCCGGGATGTCCGGCGACATCCCGCTGAGCTTCTGGGCGCTGACCGTCAACATCGTCACCCAGGTGCTGATCGGGGCCGGGATGGGTTTCGTGACCTACTTGCTGTTCCAGGCGATCGCCACCGCCGGCAGCCTGATCGACCTCTTCGGCGGATTCGCCCTGGCCCAGGGCTTCGACCCGCTCGGCCTGACCATGAACACGGTCTTCGGCAAGTTCCACCAGATGCTCGCCACCATGCTGCTCTTCGCCACCGGGGCCCACCTGCTGATCATCGGCGGCCTGCTGCGCACCTTCCACTTCCTGCCGGTCGGCACCAACCCGGACGTGAACAAGCCGACCGACATCCTGGTCACCGCGATGGGCATGTTCTTCACCACCGCGGTCCAGATCGCCCTGCCGATGATCGCGGTCCTCTTCATCGCCGACCTCGGGCTGGCGCTGCTGACCAAGGTCGCCCCGCAGCTCAACGCGATCAACGTGATGTTCCCGGCGAAGATCGCCCTGACGCTGCTGCTGCTGGGCCTGTCGTTCCCGGTGCTCCCGGTCGCCACCGAGCGACTCGTCGACCTGGCGAACCAGGCCATGGCCACCATCTCCGGGGCGGGGTGACGCGATGAGCAGCGGTGGCGAGAAGACCGAGAAGCCGACTCCGAAACGGCGCAAGGAGAACCGCAAGGAAGGCCAGGTCCCGCGGACCCAGGAGCTGGGCGGCTGGAGCTCGCTGCTGGTGGTGGCGATGACCTTCCCGGTGCTGCTCGGCCACGAGCTGAGCGCGCTGCGCGAGATCATGGTGACCAGCCTGACCGCGGGCGACACCGCCAGCACGGCGCTGGCCCTGCGCCTGCTGGTCGACGCGGCCCAGCACGTGTTCTTCAGCCTGGTCCTGCTCGGCAGCGGGATCCTGCTGATCGGCGTCGCGGCCGCACTGGCCCAGGGCGGCTTCTTCCTGGCGACCAAGAGCATCAAGCCGAAGTGGTCCAAGCTCGACCCGATCAAGGGCGCCAAGCGGATCTTCGGTCCGCAGGCCGCGTGGGAGGGCGCCAAGATGCTGCTGAAGAGCTCCCTGGTCGGGCTGGTGGCGTACGTCGGGATCAAGTCGATGATGCCGCTGATCGGCGGCCTGGTCCCGATCCCGACGGTCATCGAGATGGTCAGCGACAAGTCGCTCGCCCTGATCCGCAACATCGGCCTGGTCGGACTCGCCATGGCGGGCGCCGACTACGCCGTGACCCGACGACGGATGGGCAAGCAGACCCGGATGTCGAAGGAGGAGATCAAGCAGGAGTACAAGCAGACCGAGGGCGACCCGATGATCAAGAGCGCGATCCGGTCGCGCCAGCTCGCCGCGGCCCGCAACCGGATGATGGCCGACATCAAGGAAGCCGACGTCGTCCTGGTGAACCCGACGCACGTGGCCGTCGCGCTGCGCTACGACGCCCAGAAGGGCGCGCCGCGCGTGGTGGCCCGCGGCGCCGGCGCGATCGCCGCGAAGATCCGGCAGGTCGCCGCCGAGGAGTCGGTGCCGCTGGTCCGCGACGTGCCGCTGGCCCGCGCGCTCTACCGGTCGACCAAGGTCGGCCAGGAGATCCCCCCGGAGCTCTTCGGTGCGGTCGCCCAGGTCCTGGCGTTCGTGATCAGCCGGCGCACCCGCGGTCAGCGCGGCGGCAGCCACCGCTCCCCCCGGGGCGAGGCCGAGCTGCCCGCCGTCCTGGACGCCGGACGACGACGGCGCTACGAGCCCGGTACCAGGACTGGTGCGAAGAAGCACTCAGCCCGGCTCGCCACCAGCCGATAGGGAACCCGACGGCAGGATGCCGTCGCCCTGCGCCATGGACGGCCGGTGAAGACCTGCGGAGCGTTCCATGAAGCGAATGATGCAGCTCGGTGTCCCTGTCGGCATCGTGTTCATCGTGGTGATGCTGGTTGTCCCGCTGCCGGCGATCCTGCTCGACCTGCTGATCGCCCTGAACATCACCGGCGCGTTGCTGATCCTGCTCACCGCCATGTTCATCGCCCGGCCGCTGGACTTCGCGTCCTTCCCGGCCGTGATCCTGGTGATGACGCTCTTCCGGCTCGCGCTCAACGTCAGCGCCACCCGGCTGGTCCTGCTGGACGGGTACGCCGGCAAGGTGATCGACACCTTCGGCCACTTCGTGGTCGGTGGCTCGCTGATCGTCGGCCTGATCGTCTTCGCGATCCTGCTGGTGATCCAGTTCGTGGTCATCACCAACGGTGCCGGCCGCGTCGCCGAGGTCGGCGCCCGGTTCACCCTCGACGCCATGCCCGGCAAGCAGATGGCCATCGACGCGGACCTGAACTCCGGCCTCATCGACGAGGACCAGGCCCGCCTGCGTCGCCTCGAGGTGCACGCCGAGGCCGACTTCTACGGTGCGATGGACGGTGCGTCGAAGTTCGTGAAGGGCGACGCGATCGCCGCGATCATCATCACCCTGGTCAACCTGATCGGTGGCTTCGCGATCGGCGTCGGCCAGAACGGGATGCCGTTCGGCGAGGCGATCACCACCTACAGCCTGCTCTCGATCGGTGACGGTCTGGTCTCCCAGATCCCGGCGCTGCTGCTCTCGGTGGCCACCGGCCTGATCGTGACCCGCGCGGTCAGCGACGGCGACATGGGCTCCGACATCCTCGGCCAGCTCACGGCGCGCAAGGCACCGCTGCGGGTGGCCGGTTTCGCGGCGCTCTCGCTGTGCCTGATCCCCGGACTGCCGAAGCTCCCGTTCATCATCGCCGGCGGGATCATGCTGCTGGCCAGTACCCGGGTCGAGGACGAGCCCACCAGCACGGCCGCCGAGGTCGAGGCCGACCGCGCCCTGGCAGCGCTCCCCTCACCGGACTCGCCCGAGGTCCTCGCCGCCGAGATCCAGGTGGATCCGCTCGGGCTGGAGCTCTCCGCCGACATCATCGACCTGGTCGACCCGAGCGCGGGCGGCGACCTGCTGGAGCGGGTCAAGGCACTGCGGCGCAAGGTCGCCTCCGACATCGGCATCGTGGTGCCTCCGGTGCGGACCCGCGACAACATGGACCTGCCCAGCCGGACCTACGCCATCAAGCTGTTCGGCATCGAGGTCGCCCGGGGCGAGTCGCCGGCCGGCACCGTGCTGGCGATCGGCGACTTCCTCGGCTCGTTGCCGGGCGAGCCGACCCGCGAACCGGTCTTCGGGCTCGAGGCGAAGTGGATCCCGGCCGAGATGCGGAACCAGGCCGAGCTCTCCGGGGCCACCGTGGTCGACCGGGCGTCGGTGATCACCACCCACCTGGCCGAGGTCGTCACGACCCACGCCGCCCGGTTGCTGGGCCGCGAGGACGTCAAGCTGCTCACCGACGTGGTCAAGCGCACGCACCCGGTGGTGGTCGACGAGCTGACCCCGGCCCAGATGACCCTCGGCGAGGTGCAGCGGGTGCTGCAGACGCTGCTGGACGAAGGCGTCTCGGTCCGCGACCTGGTCCGGATCTACGAAGCCCTGTCGCTGAAGGCGCAGAGCACCAAGGACCTCGATTCCCTGGTCGAGTCGGCCCGCCAAGCGCTGGGACCGGCCATCGTGGCGCCGTACGCCACCCGGGACGGGCAGGGCGACCGGATGGTCCACGTGATCAGCTTCGAGCCCCAGCTGGAGCAGCAGATGCTCGAGGACCTCCGGCCCACCGACCAGGGCCTGGTGATCGCGATGAACCCCGAGCTCGGCGGTTCGGTGCTCACCCAGCTCAGCACGATGCTCACCGAGGCCGAGAACCACAACCAGCGCCCGGTCCTCGTCTGCTCGCCCCAGCTGCGTGCCGCCGTCCGCCGCCTGGTGCGGCCGTCGCTGCACCAGCTTCCTGTCCTCTCCTACACCGAGCTCGTCGGCGCCGACCAGGTCCGGTCGGTCGGCGTCGTCACCTCTGACCGAATGGCGGTGTCAGCATGAGCGAACGCAGTGAGCTCCACGACGGCACGGTTCCCCCGGGCTCAGGTCCGGGCCGAGCGAAGCGAGGACGGGAATGAGCCCTCTTTCCGGCTGGGTCCTGGGGGCGGCGACCGTGGTCGCCTCACCGGCGCTCTGGTCCACCTTCGTCGAAGGTTCGATGCCGATGGACGTGGCCCTGATGCGCTTCCTGATCGCGGTGCCGATCTCCTGGCTGCTGATCAGCCTGGTCGCCGAGATGGCGTTCCCGGCTCCGGGCACGGTCAAGCCGGCTCCCGAGGCGTCGCCTCCGGAGCCCGATCCGGCCGAGCGGACCTAGCCGCCGACCAGCGCGGCCAGGATCGAGGCCGCGCCGGTGAGCACCATCGCCGCCACCAGCACGAGGGCGACCACCCGGGTGTTCATCGACCGACCCCGTCGATCGGCGCGTCCGAGCCCAACCAGTGCAGCAGCAGTCGGACGCCGAACCCGGTCGGGCCCGCCGTCCAGACACCCTGGTCCCGCGCGGCGTCACCGACCGAGGCGATGTCGAAGTGCATCCAGGGCAGCCCGCCGGTGAAGTGCTGGAGGAACAGCGCCGCCGTGATCGCCCCGGCCCGGCCCGGAGCGTTGTCGGCGTCGGCCACCTTGGAGGCCAGGAAGGACTCGTACTCCTCGGCCAGGGGCATCCGCCAGATCCGCTCCCCCGACGCCGCGCTCGCGGTCTCCAGGTGCGCGGCCGCGGCGTCGTCGGTGGCGAAGTAGCCGCCGATGTTCAGCCCCAGGGCGACCTTCATGGCCCCGGTCAGGGTGGCCACGTCGACCAGCAGGTCCGGCTTCAACCGGGTCGCCGCGTACTGCAACGCATCGGCCAGGACGAGCCGTCCCTCGGCATCGGTGTTGGTGACTTCGGTGGTGCGGCCGCCCCAGTGGGTGATCACGTCGCCGGGGCGCAGGGCGTTGCCGCCGATCGCGTTCTCGGCGATCGCCAGCAGGCCGGTCACCCGTACGGGGCTGCCGACCGCCGCCAGTGCGCTCATCACCGAGGCGACCACCGCGGCCCCGGTCATGTCCCGCTTCATGTTCAGCATCGCCTCGCCGGGTTTGATCGAGAGACCACCGGTGTCGAAGGTGATCCCCTTGCCGACCAGCACGACGTGCGGAACAGGTCCGGCACCGCGGCCGACCTTCGCCGGTTCGTAGTCGATCTGCACCAGGTACGGCGGCGTGGCCGAGGCCTGCCCGACCGCAACGATGCCGCCGAAGCCTTCCTTCTCCAGGGCGGCGGCGTCCCAGACCTTCACCTTCAGCCCGCTGGGCGCCACCAGCTCCTTGACCTGGGCCACCAACCAGGCCGGGGACTTGATGTTCGACGGTGTGGTCGCCAACCGACGGGCCTGCCAGCTCGCGGTCGCGATCGCGACCGCGACGTCCAGGACGTCCTGGCGGTCGGAAGCCGTGCACGCCAGCACGAACCGGCGCACGGGCGGCTTGTCGGTCTCCGCCGAACGCATGCTGAACCGGAACGACGCCAGCACGGCACCGGCGACGAACCCGATCAGGCCGTCGTCGTCGGAGACCGCCTGGACCGCGGAGGTCACCTCGGCGTGACCGGCACCCGCGCGGGCGACCGCAGCCCCTGCGGCGCGCATCGCCTCGGCACCGGCGTCACCGACGCCGACCGCCAGCAAGGTCACCCCGGGCAGCGGCAGCGCGGTGAGAGCACCGGCCGCGGCGCTCGCCGAGGCCTGCTCCAGCAGGGCCAGGACGTCGATCCCCGACGGCAGTGCCTCGATCAGCTGCGCGGCACCCGGACCAAGACTGAGCTCACCGCCGTCGTCCAGCAGGGCCAGGGCGACCACGACGGCCTTCTCCGCGGGACCCGAGGCGCGGAGCGAGAACGTGGGCGGCACTGCTCGGGTCGGTGGCATCCCGTGACAATACCGAAGGCCCCGCCCACCCGCTCGGGGTGCCGGGGCCTTCGATCGCTCGTGGGGGTCGGCGTCAGCCGACCACGTTCTTCAGTGCGTCGCCCAGGTTGCCGGCCTCTTCCGCATTGAGTTCGACCACCAGCCGTCCACCGCCCTCGAGGGGAACCCTCATGACGATGCCACGACCTTCCTTGGTGACCTCCAGCGGCCCGTCGCCGGTCCGCGGCTTCATCGCCGCCATGCGTACACCTCTTCCTTCGCCCTGTTCCAACGCGCCGAGTAGAATGTGACGCTGTTCGCACCCATTATTCCCTATTCAGGGTTACCTCCGATAATCCGTCGGAAACCGGGATGGCAAACTCGCCCTCATGGCTGATGAAACCCCGGTGACCTATCACGTCGACAACGGCGTCGCGACGATCACGCTCGACCGGCCCGAGGGCATGAACGGTCTGACCATCGCGACCAAGGAGGCCCTGCTCGCCGCGGTGACCGCGGCCGCCGAGGACACCGCGGTCCGCGCCGTGGTGCTGACGGGGACCGGCCGGGCCTTCTGCGTCGGACAGGACCTGAAGGAGCACATCGCCCTGCTCGAGAACGGCGGCTCTGACGAGCTCTTCACCACCGTCGAGAAGCACTACAACCCGATCGTGACCGCGATCGCGACCATGTCGAAGCCGGTGATCGCTGCCGTCAACGGCGTCGCTGCAGGAGCCGGTGCGAGCCTGGCGTTCGCCTGCGACCTGCGCCTGCTGGCCGAGTCGGCCGGGTTCAACCTGGCCTTCCCCGGCGTCGCGCTCTCCTGCGACACCGGCGCCTCCTGGACGCTGCCCCGGCTCGTCGGGCAGGCCAAGGCCCTGGAGCTTTTCTACTTCCCCAGCACCATCGGCTCGGCAGACGCCCTGGCTCTCGGCCTGGCTACCCGGGTCGTCCCGGACGCCGACCTGGCCGCGGAAGCAGCAGCGCTCGCGGCGAAGCTCGCGGCCGGGCCGACCCTGTCGTACGCGTCGATCCGGCAGTCGGTGAACTACTCGGCCAGCCACTCCTTCGAGGAGTCCCTGGCGTACGAAGGCTCCAAGATGACCCTGACCGGGGCCAGCGACGACCACCGTCGCGCCGTCACGGCGTTCGTGACCAAGACCAAGGCCACCTTCACCGGGAGCTGAACACCGCGCCCAGCAACCCGGTCGGACCGGTCACCTGGGACTGGTAGGTCGTCACCCGGGCGCCGTACTCGACGGTCAGCGCAGCACCAGCGTGGTGCCGGTTGAACCACTGGGTCATGGTGCCGTGGCAGCCGCTGGTGCAGTTGAAGACCTTCCGCGGCAGCCGGAGCCCCTGGGCCAGGCGCAGCGCCAGGGGTCGCGCCTTCCCGTAGGACGTGTCCACGCCGTACAGCGGCTGGTGCAGGCTGACCACGAAGTCAGGATCGACGGCGTTCAGGAATCGCATCAGCGCCCGGGTCTCGGGTTCGGAGGCCGCCGCACGTCCGGAGTAGTACTTCCCCGTCTGCCGCTTCCAGTCGGTCGGGAAGTTGCGGTTCAGGTCGACCCCGCGGGCGTTCTTGCGGGTACCGCGGGCGAAGCCGTCGCGGTTCAGGTACGGGATGATCCAGATGTCCGCCCCGGAGATCGACGGACCGCGCATCAGGTCCAGCAAGATCCTGGCCTTGCCGGCCTCGTCCCCGTGCATCGTCGACAGCAGGACGACCTTGCGGGTCGCCGCCGGGTCACCGACCCGGTACGCACGCAGGGCCCGCCCTTTCACCGAGGTGCCGAAGACCCGGACCTGCGAGACCGTCGGGGCCGGAGGCTCGGGCACCGGATCGGCCGCCCGCGCCGGAGCCACCACGGCGGCAGCGGCCAGGAGAGTCCCGACCAGCGCCAGCGATCCGAGCAGGGTTCCCGAGGTCTTGCGCATCTGCGACCCTTCTCGATCAGTCCGGGAGCTGGGCCGACAACCGCTCCAGCAGGGCGTCGACCTCGCTGGCTCGGTACCCACGGAACGCGGTGGTGAAACGGATCCCGTGCAGGTCGCCCGCGGTCAGCGGCCCGCTGGCCGGTACGACGACGTCCGGCCGGTCGTCGTAGACCGGGGCGAGCGGGTCCCCACCTCCGGAGGCGACCACGGCGATCCCGCCGATCACCAGCACGATCAGCACCGCGAAGACCCACATCATCGGGCGGTCCCCATTAGCGCGACCGCTTCGTCGACGTCGTCGGTCAGCTTCAGGGCGTCCAGGTCGGCCTCGGAGATCTTGCCGTCGACCAGCACGGTCCCACGGAGCCAGTCGATCAGACCGCTCCAGTAGTCGACCCCGACCAGCACCACCGGGAACGACGTCACCTTGTGCGTCTGCGCCAGGGTCAGCGCCTCGAACAGCTCGTCGAAGGTACCCATCCCCCCGGGCAGCACCACGAAGCCCTGGGAGTACTTCACGAACATGGTCTTGCGGGCGAAGAAGTACCGGAAGTTCACACCGACGTTCACGAACTCGTTGACGCCGTCCTCGAAGGGCAGCTCGATGCCGAGCCCGACACTGACTCCGCCGGCCTGGGCAGCCCCCTTGTTCGCCGCCTCCATCGCACCCGGGCCACCCCCGGTGATCACCGCGTAGCCCGCCTCGACGAGCTTGGCGCCGATCTGGACGCCCTTGTCGTAGAACGGGTCGTCGGTGCGGGTGCGCGCGGACCCGAAGACACCGATCGCGGGCCCGAGCTCGGCCAGCGCCCCGAAGCCCTCGACGAACTCGGCCTGGATCCGCAGCACCCGCCAGGGGTCGGTGTGCACCCAGTTGCTGTCACCGCGGGTGTCGAGCAGGCGTTGGTCGGTGGTCGAGAGATCGACCTGGTCGTCGCGCAGGAAGGTCGGGCCCTTGCGCTTCACCTTGCGCGGCTTGGGGTTTCCGGTGCTGCTCATCAGGCTCCCAACCAGGAACGCAGGGTTCGTTCGCACTGACGGATCTGCTCGAGCGGCACGTTTTCCTCCTGCTTGTGGGCCAGCACCGGGTCCCCGGGGCCGTAATTGACCGCCCCGATGCCGAGCGCGGTGAAACGGGCGACGTCGGTCCACCCGAACTTGGGACTGACCGTGCCACCCACGGTCGTCACGAAGGCCTGGGCCGCCGGTCGGTCCAGACCGGGCAGGGCCCCGGGGGCGGAGTCGGTGACCACCACGTCGTAGCCGGCGAAGAAGTCCCGGACGAAGTCCAGGGCCGCGGCCTCGCTGCGGTCGGGGGCGAACCGGTAGTTCACCGTGACCACGCAGGCGTCCGGGATCACGTTGGTCGCGACTCCCCCGGAGATCAGCACGGCGTTCAGGCCCTCGTGGTACTCGAGCCCGTCGATCACCGGCTTGCGGGGCTGGTAGGAGTTGAGCCGGGCGAGGACCTCGGCCGCGCCGTGGATCGCGTTCACCCCGCGCCACGACCGCGCCGAGTGCGCGCGCTCTCCCCGGGTGGACACCTCCACCCGCAGGGTTCCCTGGCAGCCGGCCTCGATCCCGGCGTTCGAGGGCTCCATCAGGATCGCGAAGTCGCACGCCAGCAGGTCGGGGCGGGCCTCGGCGATCAGTCGCAGCCCGTTGAACTCCGAGGCGATCTCCTCGCCCTCGTAGAAGACGTAGGTGACGTTGCGGTTCGGGGCGACGACCTCGGCGGCCAGCTTCAGCGCGACCGCGACACCGCCCTTCATGTCGCAGGTCCCCAGCCCGTGCAGCAGGGTGCCGTCGTTGCGGGCCGGCAGGTTGTCGTTCAGCGGCACC
Organism: Propionibacteriales bacterium; assembly: GCA_026392455.1. Lineage (GTDB taxonomy): Bacteria > Actinomycetota > Actinomycetes > Propionibacteriales > Nocardioidaceae > Marmoricola. The sequence continues at coordinate 37,504 of JAPLCB010000011.1, forward strand.
GTGTCGAGGTGACCAGCGATCACGACCCGCTCGGGGTGGCCCAGCTCGGTCCGGGCGACCAGGGAGTTCCCGATCCGGGTGACGGACAGGTGGCCGCAGCCGGCGAGCGCCTCGGCGACCTGATCGGCGATCGGCTGCTCGTTGCGGCTGACCGACTCGATGTTGACCAGTGCCTCGGTGAGGGCGACGACGTCCGCGCTGAGGTCCAGGGCCATGCACCCATCTTGTCAGTACCTGCACCCCGGTAACCTGAGAACCATGTCTGCCGCAGTTCCGACTCCCGCCACCCGCGCCTGGGGCTTCGGCCTCGCGACCGTCGACTCCGAGGGCGCCACGCTCGACACCTGGTACCCCGAGCCCGCTCTCGGCGACGCCCCCGACGACGCCGTCGCACCGGCGTACCTGACCGCGCTGGTCACCAAGGACGACGTTCGCCGGGTGACCACCGAGGTCGTCCTCCGCTCGATCGAGCTGGCCGGGGCTCCCGCGGACGCCAGTGACGTCTACCTCCGGCTGCACCTGCTCAGCCACCGGCTGGTGGCACCGCACGGGCTGAGCCTGGACGGCCAATTCGGCCTGCTCGCGAACGTCGTCTGGACGAGCCGGGGCCCGTGCGCGGTGACCGGGTTCGAGGCGGTCCGCGCCGGCCTGAAGGCGACCGGACCGGTGGAGGTTTTCGGGATCGACAAGTTCCCCCGGATGACCGACTACGTGGTCCCGAGCGGCGTCCGGATCGCCGATGCCGACCGGGTCCGGCTCGGCGCGCACCTGGCCGAGGGCACCACGGTGATGCACGAGGGCTTCGTGAACTTCAACGCCGGAACCACCGGGACCTCCATGGTCGAGGGACGGATCTCGGCCGGGGTCGTCGTCGGTGACGGCTCCGACGTCGGTGGCGGCGCCTCGATCATGGGCACCCTGTCAGGCGGCGGCAACCAGGTGATCTCGATCGGGCGTCGCTGCCTGCTCGGTGCGAACTCCGGCATCGGCATCTCGTTGGGCGACGACTGCGTCGTCGAGGCCGGGCTCTACGTCACCGCCGGCACCAAGGTCAGCCTGACCGACGCGGCCGGCCCGAGCACCGTGAAGGCCGTCGAGCTCTCCGGGCGGAGCAACATCCTGTTCCGGCGGAACTCGGTCACCGGGACCATCGAAGCCGTTCCGTGGCGTGCCGAGGGCATCGCCCTCAACGCTGATCTGCATGCGAACTAGATTCGTCGTCTTCCTGGCGGTCCTGGCTGTCGTCGCCGGGGTCTCCGTCGCCATCTGGCGGGGCGCCGGCCCGTTGGCCGACCCCGAGGGTTGCTCGGCCACGGTCGCCGGTCGGACGGTGTCGCTGGATCCGGAGCAGGGCCAGATCGTCGCCCTGATCGCTGCGGTCGCCGACGACCGCGGCCTGCCGGCCCGGGCGGTGACCATCGCGATCGCCACGGCGTACCAGGAGAGCAAGATCCGCAACATCGCCCACGGTGACCGCGACTCGGTCGGCATCTTCCAGCAGCGGCCCTCCCAGGGCTGGGGCACGGTGGCGCAGATCCGCGACGAGCACTACACGATCAACAAGTTCTTCGAGGCGCTGGAGAAGGTCGACGGGTACGAGGACCTGGAGATCACCGACGCTGCGCAGAAGGTGCAGCGCTCCGGTTTTCCGCAGGCGTACGCCGACCACGAGTCGGACGCCCGGGTCCTCGCGTCCGCCCTGACCGGCAACAGCCCCGGAGGCGCCTTCAGCTGCGTCGTCGACGCCACCGACGACCGCGGCACCGCAGCCGCCGTCGAAGAATCCGTCACCGCGGCCTTCGGCGGTCTCGACGTCACCCGGGGCACCCGTCAGGACACCGTGGTCCGGGTCAGCCCGGACGCGGTCGGGGTACGCCGGGGCTGGGCCGTGGCCCAGTACCTGGTCGCCTACGCCGGCCCGCTGAAGATCCGGTCCGTCTCGTACGACGGCCGCACCTGGCAGGTCGGTCGGGATTCCGAGGACGGCTGGACGCCGTCACCGTCGGTCGACAGCAGCCGCGTGGTGGCGTCGCTCGGCTAGCTCACACGTTGAAGCGGAACTCCACCACGTCGCGTGACGGATCAACCTGAGCCATCACGCCATGAGCGAAGACGCGCAGCGGCCGCACCGAACTCGACCTCGCCGGCCGCCATCCCCACCACCAGGTCGAAGGCGTCATCGTCAGGCGCGTCGAGGTCGACGCCGTTGAGCCCGTAGAAGACGACAACGGCCAACCAGCCGATCCGCTTGTTGCCGTCCACGAGCGGGTGGTTGCGGACGAGCGACTCCAGGAGAACAGCGGCCTTGTCATCGAGTCCCGGGTAGGCATCATGCCCGTACAACGAGGTCGTCGGTCGGTGCGCGGCAGAGTCGAGGAGCCCGAGATCACGGATCGGCCCGACCCCTAGATCGGATACCAGCTGGAGCAGATCTTCCAGCGTCAGGTACGTCGTCACCGACCGAGTCGCTCCAGCAGGTCGGCGTAGCGCTCGCGGGCCGACGAGGAGAGGGCGAGGACCCGGTCCTCATGACCGCGACGTGCCGCAGCGTCCACGATGGCGCGCACTGCAGCTTCCTGCTTGCTCACGCCGTCGGCACGCGCCAGCGCTTCGAGGGCTCGGTCGTGCTCGTCGGACAACCGCAAGGTCATGGCCATGACCCGATGGTATCAACTTGATACCAGCGGGTCACACGTTGAAGCGGAACTCCACCACGTCGCCGTCCGCCATCACGTACTCCTTGCCTTCCATCCGCACCTTGCCCGCCGACTTCGCGGCAGCCATCGACTCGGCCGCGACCAGGTCGTCGAAGGAGACGATCTCGGCCTTGATGAAACCCTTCTGGAAGTCGGTGTGGATCACGCCGGCGGCCTCGGGTGCGGTCGCGCCCTTCCTGATGGTCCAGGCGCGCGTCTCCTTGGGGCCGGCGGTCAGGTAGGTCTGCAGTCCGAGGGTGTCGAAGCCGACCCGCGCCAGCACCTCGAGACCGGGCTCGGTGATCCCCATCTCGGCGAGCATCGCGCGAGCCTCGTCGTCGTCACCGAGCTCGACCAGCTCGGACTCGAACTTGGCGTCCAGGAAGATCGCCTCGGCCGGCGCGACCAGGGCCCGCATCTCGTTCTTGAGCGCCTCGTCACCGAGCTCGTCGGCGTCGCAGTTGAAGACGTAGATGTACGGCTTCGCGGTGAGCAGGCTCAGCTCGCGGACGAGCTCGAGGTCGAGCGCCGACGCGATGATCGGCGTACCGGCCTCGAGCAGCTCCTTGGCCTCGACGGTGGCCGCGAGGTTCGCGGCGATCGCCTTGTTGCCCCGGGTCTCCTTCTCCAGCCGCGGGATCGCCTTCTCCACGGTCTGCAGGTCGGCCAGGATCATCTCGGTCTGGATGGTGGTGATGTCCGAGGCCGGGTTCACCTCGCCGTCGACGTGGGTGACGTCCTCGTCGCGGAAGACCCGGGTGACCTGGCAGATCGCCGAGGCCTCGCGGATGTGGGAGAGGAATTTGTTCCCCAGGCCCTCACCCTGGGAGGCACCGGCCACGATGCCGGCGATGTCGACGAACTCGACGCTCGCGGGCAGGACCTTCGCCGAACCGAAGATCTCGGCGAGCTTGTCGAGCCGCTCGTCCGGCACGGCGACGACGCCGACGTTCGGCTCGATCGTGGCGAACGGGTAGTTCGCCGCGAGCACGTTGTTCTTGGTCAGCGCGTTGAAGAGGGTGGACTTGCCTGCATTGGGGAGTCCGACGATGCCGATAGTGAGAGCCACGAGCGGTGATTCTAGGTGCGCGGAGGGGTGGCAGCCGAATCGCCGCTGAGCAGCTCGCCCCGGTGCCGCCAGGACCAGGTCAGGACTGTCACCCCGAAGATCAGCGTGAGCGTCACGATCACGGCCTCGAACGCACCCCCACCGCCCTGGGTGAAGATCCCGTTCTCCAGGTCGTAGAGGAAGTCCATCGCGAACAGGTACAGCGCCGCGCTCCCCGAGCAGAGCAGCCAGAGCAGGGCGCTCGGCCGACCGGCGCGCAGGGTGATCAGTGCCAGCAGGCAGGAGACCCCGAGCCAGGTGTCGGCCAGCGGGAAGGCGTTCTCGAACTCGTAGTACGCCTCGTTCTTCTCGCTCGCGATCCAGTCGCGGTGGGAGAACCACAGCGCCCAGTAGGTGATGTCCAGGGCGATGGCGACCACGAGCATGCCGGAGATGAGTCGACGCATGCGCCGATCACATCACGCGGCGGTGCTCGCGCAGCCGTCTCCGCATCCCGCGCAGCACCAGCCGCGAGTGCAGCGTCCGCAGCGGCTTGGGGACCCGGGGGTAGACCGCCCGGAACAGCGTCCAGAACCCGTCGTAGAGGCGCTGGTCGGTACGCGACCACGTCAGTGCCAGGATCTCGCGGACGTGCGGCTCCAGGTTGCCGCGGGTCAGCAGGTTCTGCAGCGCGATCGCCGGTCGCAGCACCAGCGGAGCACCCTTGGTGCTGAGCAGCTTGGCGGCGTACGCCTGGACGACGGGGTCAGGGCTGAGCTCGCCCTGCATCTGCTCCCAGTACGTCGTGAACGCGCTCCGGGTCGCCGGCCAGGCCTCCTGCGGCACCTGCAGCGCAGTACCGAAGATCCAGCACTCCCGGCAGGAACGCTCCCGGGCCGCCTCGCTCAGCGGGCCGAAGGTCTTCTCGTAGATGAACTCGCCGTTCTGGGCCAGGGTCGCCGCGACCCAGAGCTGGAGGTGCGGGTCGAACGCGGTGTAGTCGGGCCCCTTGACCGTGCGGTGCGCCCTGTTCACCATCCGGGCGACGGCCTTGCGCTCGTCCTCGGTCCCCAAGGTCATCACGTAGACGTAGGTCAGCGTCGTGCGCAGCCGGTCCAGCGGGCGGTCGAGGGTGTTGGAGTGCTCGGCGACGCCCTTGCCGACGCCGTAGAGGGCCAGCTGGTTCATCACCGTGGAGCCGGCACCCAGCAGCAGGGCACCTTCACCGATGTAGTCGGCCAACCCGAGCTCAGCCACCGGGCCCTGCTGTTCTGCGAGCACTGTCATGCGCGCAACAGTACAACAGATTTTGTTGCATTGTGTAGAGTCGATCCATGACCGAGATCCCGGTGGAGAGCCTCCTCGACGCGGCTCGTGCGCAGTTCCTGCGCACTGGTGTACGCCGGACCAGCGGCGACGACATCGCCCGCCGAGCCGGGGTCAACCGGGCCACCCTGTACCGCCGGCTGGGCACCAAGGACGAGATCGTCCGGCGCACCTACCGCCAGGAGACCGAGCGGGTCCTCGCCGCGATCGAGGCGGCTACCGGCCCGGTGCCGGCACCCGGGACCCCGGGTTTCGACGCCGAGGCCCACGTCGAGCGCTTCTTCACCGTCACGGTCACCGAGCTCCGCGAGAACGCGCTGCTCGCCCAGCTCCTCGAGATCGACCGCGAGCAGACCCTGCTCGGTCTCACCCTCGGCGCCGGCGACACGCTGGCGGTCTCCAGCCTCCTGGTCGCCGACCGGATCCGCGCACTGCGGGCGTACGTCGGCAACGTCCGCACCGACGACGTCGACGACCTGGCCGCGACTCTGGCTCGGTTGGCGCAGTCACTGCTGATCACCCCGGACGCTCCCCCACGGTTGGGGTCGAAGTCCCGGATGAACCAGTACGCCCGGTCCGTGATCGCCCCGATGATCCTGGGGCGGTAGCCTCCCGGCGTGCGCATCGCCACCTGGAACGTCAACAGCCTCCGCTCCCGCATCGACCGTGTCGAAGCCTTCCTGGACCGGCACGAGATCGACGTGCTCGCCGTCCAGGAGACCAAGGCGAAGGAGGAGCAGCTCCCCCTGATGGGGTTGCAGGCCCGCGGCTACGAGGTCGCCGCAGCCGGCTACAGCCAGTGGAACGGCGTCGCGATCATCTCCCGGGTCGGACTGGAGGAGGTCGAGGTCGGTTTCCCCGGGATGCCGGAGTTCGACGGCGCCAGCGAGGCCCGGGCGATCGGGGCGCTGTGCGGAGGGGTGAAGCTCTGGTCCCTGTACGTGCCGAACGGCCGCAAGATCGGCGACCCGCACTACGTCTACAAGCTCGACTGGTTGGCCCGGCTGCAGGAAGCCGCCGCGACCTGGTCCGACCGCCCGGTGGCCCTGGTCGGCGACTGGAACATCGCACCGACCGACGAGGACGTCTTCGACGTGGCCCAGTTCGCTACCTCGACCCACGTGACCCCGCCGGAACGCGCGGCCTTCCAGGCCTTCCTGGACAGCGGGTACGCCGAGGTCACCCGCGACCACACACCGGGCCCCGACGTCTACACCTACTGGGACTACTACCGGCAGCGGTTCGAGCGGAACCGCGGCCTGCGGATCGACTTCGCGCTGTGCACGGCACCGCTGGCGGCGCGCGTCACCGGCGCCTTCATCGACACCGACGAGCGTGATCCCGCGCAGGGCACCGGAAGCCCCAGCGACCATGCTCCGGTCGTGTTCGACATCGCCTGAGAGGCTTGTGGATTGCGGCTTGAGGTCGAACCCCATGCGTTCTAGACTGGAACTCGTAACGCCCCAGTGGACCTTCGGCTAACCCCGGAACCCTGGGGCTAACGCTTTTCTCGGAGGGTGGCCACGTTGGACCCGGCACAATTAGATGGCCTTGAAGAGTTCGTGAGCGTTCCTCGGTTCGGTCGGTACCTGAGCAGATATCAAGGGTCTCGAACGCACGCGTCGCGGATGTACGGATGGAACGTTGCAGCCTCGGCGGCATTCTGGGGCCCGATCTGCATCCTCGAGGTAGCGGTGCGCAACGCCATCCACGACCAGTTGGTCGAAGGACGCAAACGCGACGACTGGTGGAATGACCCGTACCTCAACCTGTGCCACCACGAGAGAGACGGCATCCAGTCCGCGATCAGCACCTTGTCCGCGCGAGGCACCGAGAACCCGAGCAGCGATCAAGTTGTCGCCGCAACCTCGTTCGGCCTGTGGGTTGGACTGACCGGCGAAGGAATCCTCCACAGGAGGGAACTGCGCTACGAGACGACGCTTTGGCAACCGCGGATCGTCAAGGCGTTCCCCCATGCCGGCGCACGCCGGCGGAAGTACATCCATGCGGAACTGGACAAGGTAAGAAGGTTGCGCAATCGGATCGCACATCACGAGCCGATCTACGCGGCGCCGCTGACTCAGATCTACGAGTCGATCCTTGACGTTTCAGGCATGGTTCATCCCGACGCTCAGACGCTCATCCGAGATTCAAGCCGGGTGCGTGAAGTGATTGCGGACATGAGGAACGCCCTCACCAGCGGCGACGTCCGGTTCTGACTAGGACCAATCAACAGATCCCGACCTGCGAGCCTTCCACCTACTGGGACTACAGCGCGAAGTCGATCCGCAGGCCGCGGTTCCGCTCGAACCGCTGCCGGTACGCTCAGGCAGGCCAGGGGTCCGTCGCCACCAGGTGCGCGCGGACCAGTGCGCCCGTCCGGTGTGCGGTGATCCCCTGGTAGTCGGGGTCCTTCACCATGGCGATGAACGCCTGGCGGGACGGGTACCTGACGATGATCACCGCGTCCCACCAACCCGCACCGTCGTCGCCGATCACGACCTGCCCACGATCCCCGGCATAGGTGATCGTGGCACCGGCACGGTCGAGGTGAGGTCTGATCGCCTCGACGTAGGTCAGGTACCCCGCGGCGCCGTCCGCTCCGAACGCCAACAGGTTGAGCATCTGGACGGGCCCGTCGGAGGTCTCCGCCTCGGCCTGAAGAGCTGCGAACTGGTCGCGGGTCGGGTCAACCGGATAGTCGTGCGTCATCGGCGTAATTCCTCGTGCTCTCGGTGGCGTGGACCCGTGATGGCGCCCTGAGCCCTGACTGACCGGCAGGAACACCGGCGGACGGGAGCCCCGCGGACGTCAAGCGTCCGTGGGCCTCCCGCCTCCGGAGGTCAGTGCCGGCGCTCTCGACGCCGCGTGGTCAGGACCAGTACCCCACCGGCGCCGAGCAGGACGACTCCCGCCAGCAGCAGCAGGCGATCGGGTCCGCCCGTGTCCGGCAGGTCGGTGCTACCCGGAACCGGGGGCTCCGGGTCCGGCGGGGTAACGACCGGGGGCTCGACTGCGTTCACGCAGATGATCGCCTGTGCCGCGCTCTGCAGGTCGGTCGGCGTGGTGCCGTCACCGCCGAGCCAAGCCAGGTTGTCGAACGGCGGGGCACACCCTCCAGCGGTCTCCTCGGGCACCGACAGGTTCAGGTCGTAGCCAAACACCACGGGCGTGCCGGCCGCGTTCCAGAGCGCGTCACCCAGCTTGGCCGGGTTGGCGGCGTTGTTGACCTTGTTGTCGTAGACCGCGATCGACTTGTCCACCTCGACCGGCGCGTTCCAGCTCAGCGCCGCCGGGGTGGTCGTCGCCATTCCGACGAGGCCCCAGGTGACGTCGGCCGCGTGGGTGCCGGAGTAGACCGACGGCTCGGCACCGTCGTTGGTCGGCGGTGTCGCCGTGGTGCAGGTGAAGTTGACCGTGGCGTTCTCGTCGGAGGCCAGCACGAACGGCACCGCCGTGTCGTACACGCACGACTCGTCCACGCCGCCCAACAGCTCGGCGACCCCGGTCACCGTGATCGGGTCGATCGCCGCGTCGGTGTTGTCGTTGTCGATGGTGATGCTGCCGGTCACGGTCCAAGCGCTGTCCACCCGAGCGAGCGGGTTGGCGACCACCTGGTAGGAGAAGGTGTGGTCGGCGCTGTTGGTGCTGACCTGCTGCGACTTCTGGTCCGTGTCGATGAACTTGTCGATTCCCCAGGTGTACGTCCGGGTGTAGTCCCCGACCGCGCCGTCGACGATGCTGAGCCCCAGCGGGTTGCAGACCTGGACGGTCGCGCTGTTGTTACCGGCGTTCTGGTCGGCGTCCAGCTGGGTCTCACCGTCACCGACGATCCAGGCGGTGTTGACCTTGGTGCCACAGGTACCGCCGACCGGAAGGTCCTGCAGGTCCACGGAGTACTTCAGCACCTGCTGGTGGTTCGGCATCGCGTGCACGTCGTCCCAGTCGAGGGTGGCGATGACGTTGTCCTCGCCGGCGGCATGGTCGTCGTGCACGGTGACGGTCGCGTTGACCAGGGTCTGGGTCCAGTTGGCCTCGGTGACACCGAGACCGTCGCTGACCGAACCGTTGGGCGTCGACGCCGCTGCCTGGTCCCAGTTCACGGTCGCGTTGACCGTCCCGCTGTAGCTCGGCTGGATGCCGCCGAAGGAGCAGCTGTAGGTGAAGCCGTGCGATCCGCTGGCCGGGATCACGACCGGGAAGACCTCACCGGTGACCGCACAGGTGCCGCCGCCGGTGTAGGTCACCGGCACGCTGGTCACCGACACCGACTCGAACGTGTTCGGGTTGTTCGCCGTGATCGTCCCGGACATCGCCCAGTCGCTGTCGGTACCGTCGCCGGCGGTCACGGTGACCTCGTAGTCAGCCGTGGCGGCGCCTCCGTTGACGACCAGCTTCGGGGTGGTCGTCGTCTTCTGGATCGCCCACGGGAACGTCCGCTTGAAGCCACGGACGTCCATCCGGGTGATCGAGAGGTCCTGGGCCGCGCAGATCTTGCCCGACGCGGTGTCGGTGTCCAGGACACCGGTGGTGGCACCAGTCAGGGTGGCCGTGTTGACCACGGTCGCCGAGCAGCCGCCCGGGACCGCGGAGAAGTCGATCGTGTAGACGTCCGAGGTGTTCACGTCGCCCTGGTCCGACCAGGTGTAGGTCAGCGCCGGGTTGAAGACGTGGTGGCTGTCGGTGACGGTCACGGTCTTGTCGATCGACGTGGTCTCCGCCCCGAAGGCGTAACCGGCGGTCGGGCTGATCGAGTAGCTGCCGGCAGCGTTGACGTCACCCTGCACCTGCGGGTAGTCGGACTTGTCCCAGCTGACCGAGGCGGTGTTCGTGCCCGTGAGCTGGGCCAGGGTCGGGACGCCCGCGAAGGAGCAGACGTAGGCGTACGGCACCGTGCTGCTGGCCGGGACGGCAACCGTGTGGGTGGCACTGCCGGCGACCAGGCAGGTAGCTCCGGGCAGCGAGTCGCTGATGTCGGCAGTGACGGCCGACGTGTTCGGGTTGGTCACGCTGATGTTGCCGCTGACCTTGTAGTTCGTGGTGGTACGGGCCCCCTCGGTGACCTTGACCCGGTAGAACAACGACGCCAGGGTCAGGTTGCCGTTCGCCGGCACGTTCTTGGTGATCGCGTCGTCGACCCAGCCGTCCTGGCCGTTCGGCGACACCTCCTTGACGATCGACCACGCGTACTGCGCGGTGTACGTCGGGTTCGCGGTCTTGGTCGCCGTCAGCGCCTGGAACTGCTTCGGGTCGTTGAAGGTGAAGGTGACCGTCTGGCTCGGACCGACCAGGGTCGGGCCCTGCGACGTCTGCGCCGGCAGCAGGTAGCCCGGCGGCGGCGAGGTCTCGGTGACCGTGTACGACTCGTTCGGGTCGACCGGGCTGATCTCGATGACGCCGTTGGCCGGGTCCTTGTCCTTGGAGTCGTTGTCGGTGATCGAGTACGGGGTCCCGTTCGCCAGGGTCGGGTCCGGGTTCGGGCTGACCGAGAACGTCGCACCACCGACGGACTTTCCGGCCAGGTCCTGCTTGTTGATCACGATCTTGCCGCAGGTCGACGGGGTGTTCACGCCGAGCGGGGTGACGTAGTCCTCGAGTGCGGAGGTGGCGAACGCGTTGCCGGTCACCGAACGGATGCTGGTGGTGCCGAAGGTGCCGGAGCAGGTCCCGTTGCCGAAGAACAACGAGATGTTGATGGCGCCCTCGAAGAAGGTGCCGTCAGCGTTGGTCTGCTGGGCGAACGCCGCCGGCGGGATCGGGATGGTGCACCAGCCGGCGGTGTTGTTGGCGGTGGTGCTGAAGCAGGACCCGTTCGACCAGGCCGGCGACGAGACCAGGGTGTACTTCTTGGCGTCGGTGAAGACGATCGGGTCGCTGCCGGTGCTGGAGAAGCGGAACAGCAGATCACCGGGCGATCGGTTCGGCACGGCATAGCCGCCGCCGTTGACCACCGGGTTGAGCTGGTTGTACTCCAGGTCGAACTGGCTGGTGCCGCCCGACGTGGAGTCGTTGGTGAGGCCGAAGAAACCGTAGACCTGGCCGCCGGAGACCTGCGAGTAGGCCCAGGCGGTGCCGATGTCGGACTTGCCGTTCGGGCTTCCGCCCACCGTCCAGGAGGTCGGCGGGTCGTTCTCGGACGCGCCTTGGGTGAACCCGGTGACGTCGTCGAAGCCGTCCTCGACCGAGGAACCGGTGTTGCTCCAGTCCTTGTTGACCGGGGCCTGGGCACAGGTGTTGCCATCGATCTCGAAGCCGCCGACCGGGACGCCCGGGCCGCCGGTACAGGCCACGGCCAGCGCGGCCGCCGCCGGCGAGGCGGTGATCTTCGAGAGGCTCGGACCGGGTGCCGCGACCGGGCCCGTGCTGGCGCCTTCGACGGCGCCGTCGGTGGACGGAGCAACCGCGTTCTGCTCCCCTTCGCTGAGGGCAGCAGGGTCCGTCGGAGCGCTCGGTGCCTCGGCCTCAGGGGCAGGGTCCTGGGTCTCGTCGACGGGCGGGGTCGGCTCCTCCGGCGGCGGCGCCGCCTCGGTCACCGTCTCGACAGGGGCCGGGTCCGGCGCGACGTCGTCGGCCTGGACGACCCCGCTGCTGAACACCAGCAGCGCGGTCACCGTGCCGGCCATCAGCAAGGAGAGCGGACGGTAAAGTCGAGTACGGCGCACGTTCATCAAGGCTCAGCCCCTCATAGCGACGGGCCGCCTGCAGGTGGACCCGGTTCAACCGAGATTCGTCGAGTACCGGACGGGGTCGGCCGTCTGTTCCCCAACACATTCAGCAGGGAGACCTGCCGAACGCGTCCTAGTGGACGACTGGATCAACGACCGACACAAGATTCGGGCTTTTTCGGGCAGCCAGCGGACTAGTCCAGTAGTGGTCGTGCCGGCACCCTCCGTTCGAGGACGTCCCTGGGTGAACGTCTCACCGTCGTCCGCGGCGACCTGGGCTAGCGACGCACGTAGTCCGGGCGCGGGGCCCAGGTGGTCGTCGTACCGGCGGCAACCGCGCGGTACTGCCGGACGTTCGCCGCCCGGAAGCGGTAGCTGGTGGTGCCGTCACGGTTGGTGGTCCGAACCCGGAGCCGTTGCCAGGAGCAGGTGCCGCAGGTCCGGTAGGACAGCACGACCGTGCGGTTCGACCAGGCCTTGAACCGGTTGGCGCTCGGCGAGTAGTGCGTGGACCTGGTCCGCAGCGTGACGTAGCGACCCGAACGGGAGCTGGTCAGGCTGAGCCGGGAGTCGAGCTTCATCACCAGCCGGGTGGTGTTCTGCGGCACGGTCTCGTTCGAGCTGTTCTTGGCGCTGTTCGGGCGCACGGTGTACGTGCCGGTGTACTCGTCGTCGTAGATCCGCCAGGTGTCGGTGCTGGTCCCGCTGAAGATGAAGGTCTGGGCGAACCCACCCACCGGGTGCCGGGCCTCCCAGGCCGCGTACGTGGTGCCCAGCGCGGTGCAGGTCCGGCTCAACCGCGCGGTGACCAGGAACGAGCGCGCCTGCATCCGGACCGTCCGCGGCAGCACGATCGCGCAGGTCGGTGGGGTCCCGGTCGAGACGGTGAAGGGCAGGCTGGCCTCGTGGCCGTTGTTGTCGGTGACCGAGAAGACGTAGGACCCCGGGCTCAGTGCACTGACCCTGAGCTCGGGCCGGGTGAAGGACCCGTTGAAGTCGTACTGCTTCTTGGTGCCGACCAGCACCGGCACGCCGCCACCGCTGGGGACCTTCTCCACGTAGTAGTCGTAGGCGTCGATCGGTGCGTCCTCGAACTCCACCACGAACGGGCCGTTGAAGCCGCTGTAGTGGGTACGGCTCAGCGGGGCGATCACCGGGTTGCCGGTTCCGACAGCCTCGGCGACAGCCATCGGGGCCGCCACCAGAGCAGCAGCGAGCAGCAGAGCGACCAGAGCCCGTGACCCGCGCATGCCCACCTCCCGAGGAGAACCGGTCCGACAATCGATCATAAGTGTCGGAGGCAACTGGCACCGTGGAGGCCATGGAGATTCTGCTTCCCCTGATCACCTTGACCCTCGGCCTCGCGCTCGGCGTCGCTGCGGCGTTGGTCTGGTTGCGCCGAGCGCCGTCGCCGGCCGACCTGGCCGACATCGCCGGCGAGGGCGCCGTGATCCGCGACGGGCTGGACCGCCTCCACGACCGGATGCGCGACCTGGAGCACCAACGGGTCTCCTGGCAGAGCACCCTGCACCAGCAGGTCGACGAGGTGCGGCACTCCACCGACACCCTGCGCCGCGAGACCAGCGCACTCGCCACGGCCCTGCGCAAGCCCCACGTCCGCGGGCAGTGGGGCGAGCTGCACCTGCGCCGGACCGTCGAGCTCGCCGGGATGGTCGAGCACTGCGACTTCGAGGAGCAGGTCAGCCTGAGCGGAGCGGACGCGAACCTGCGCCCGGACGTCGTGGTCCGCCTGGCCGGCGGGAAGAGCGTCGTGGTCGACGCGAAGGTGCCGCTGGCCGCGTTCCTGGACGCCCAGGCCACCGACGACTCCGACGAGCGAGCGGCGCACGTCGCCCACCACGCCCGCCAGGTCCGGGCGCACGTCGACCAGCTCTCCACCAAGCGGTACTGGCAGGCACTGACCCGGAACGGGTCGCCCTCCCCCGAGTTCGTGGTGCTGTTCCTGCCGGCCGAGTCGTTCCTGTCCGCGGCGCTGGACGCGGACTCCGGTCTGCTCGAGTACGCCGCCGGCCGCAACGTCGTCCTGGCCACCCCGACCACGCTGATCGCCCTGCTGCGGACGGTGGCCCACGGCTGGACCACCGCGACCCTCGCCGAGCGCACCGCCGAGGTCCACCAGCTGGGCCGGGACCTCTATGCCCGCCTCGGCACCGTCGGTGGCCACCTCGACAAGCTGGGGCGCTCGCTGAAGAGCAGCGTCGAGGCCTACAACAGCGCCATCGGTTCGATCGAGACCCGCGTCCTGGTCACCGCACGGCACTTCGCCGACGTCGCGGAGCTCGACCAGCAGCTTCCGGTACTGCGGCCCGTCGAGGACGGCCCCCGGGTGCTGACAGCCGTGGAGCTCCTCGACGCCGTCGCCGATCCCCGGCCCGAGCTGGTCGACCTGAGCGAGCCGGATCACACGGGCGCCCCCGGCGTGGCTTCCCCCAGCGCTCGCAGGGCCGACCTACGTTAGTGGGGTGAGTGCACCCACGGTGTGGGAGGAAGGCCGCTGGTCCGGCAGTCGGGTCACGCGGTTCTCGGTCTTTGCCTGTGTCGTGCTCGCCTCGGCCTCCATCGCTGTCTCGGGACGGCTCGGCCCCGTCTTCGACGTCGGCTTCGTCGCGCTCTGCCTCGCCACGGCCCTGTCGATCCGACCGTCCGAGTTCTTCACCGTCGGGATCCTGCCGCCGCTGCTCCTCCTCGGCGTGAGCACCATCCTCGGCGTCGTGCACCGCGGCTGGATCGCCCCGAGCGACGACGGCCTCGTGCAGGCCGTGATCTCCGGGTTGGCCCATCACTCCGGTGCGCTCCTCGGTGGCTACTCGCTCGCACTCGCGGTGCTGGCGATCAGGACCCGGGTGCTGCGCTACTCGAACCGGGCAGCGTCCCCGGCGCCGTACCGGGTCACCTCGGAGACCCCCGAGGTGAAGTCGACGACCGTGGTCGGCAACGAGCCGGACTCGCCGCAGTCGATGACCGCGTCCAGCAGCTGATCCAGCTCGTCCTTGACCAACCAACCCTCGGTCATCGGTTCGGTCTCGCCCGGCAGGATCAAGGTGCTCGACAGCAGCGGCTCGCCCAGCTCCTCCAGCAACGCGCGCACCAGCGGGTGGTCCGGGATCCGGACGCCGACGGTCTTCTTCTTCGGGTGCATCAGCCGCTTCGGCACCTCGGCGGTGGCCGGCAGGATGAACGTGTACGGGCCGGGGGTCGCGGCCTTGATCGCCCGGAACGCAGCATTGTCGATCTGCACCAGCTGCCCGAGCTGGGCGAAGTCGCGGCAGACCAGGGTGAAGTGGTGCTTGTCGTCGAGCTGACGGATCGAACGGATCCGCTCCAGGCCGTCCCGGTTACCGAGCTGGATCCCGAGCGCGTAGCCGGAGTCGGTCGGGTACGCCAGCAGTCCGTCCTCGCGCAGCAGGGAGACGGCCTGCCCGATCAGCCGAGGCTGCGGGTCGACCGGGTGGATGTCGAGGTAGCGCGCCATCAGGACGTCGGCTGGGCTGCCTTGGCCGCGAGCTCGGCGGCCCGGATGTCCTTGCGAAGCTCCGGAGGCAGCGCGAAGATCAGCGACTCCTCGGCCGTGTGCACCGCCCGCGCGTCCGGGTACCCCCGGTCGGCCAGGAAGGAGAGCACTCCGTCGACCAGCTCCTCGGGCACCGAGGCGCCGGACGTCACGCTCACCTTGTCGACGCCGTCGAGCCAGGACTCCTCGATCTCCGAGGCGTCGTCGACCCGGTACGCCGCTGCCGCCCCGGCCTCGAGCGCCACCTCGGCGAGCCGCACCGAGTTCGACGAGTTCGCCGAACCGACCACGATCACCAGGTCGGCGTCCGGACTGATCTCCTTGACCGCGAGCTGACGGTTCTGGGTGGCGTAGCAGATGTCGTCGCTGGGCGGGTCGAGCAGATCGGGGAAGCGCTCCCGGATCGCGTTCACCGTGGCCATCGTCTCGTCGACCGAGAGGGTCGTCTGCGACAGCCAGGCGACCCGCTTCGGGTCACGGACCACGATGTTCGGCACGTCCTCGGGGCTCTGCACCAGCTGGATGTGGTCGGGCGCCTCGCCAGCAGTGCCCTCGACCTCCTCGTGCCCCTCGTGACCGATCAGCAGGATGTCGTAGTCGTCGGCGGCGAACCTCTTGGCCTCGTGGTGCACCTTGGTCACCAGCGGGCAGGTCGCGTCGATCGTCTTCAGCCCGCGCACCGAGGCCTCGGCATGCACGGCCGGGGACACACCGTGGGCCGAGAAGACGACGGTCTCGCCGGCCGGAACCTCGTCGAGCTCCTCGACGAAGATGGCGCCACGGGACTCGAGGTTCGCGACCACGTGCTTGTTGTGGACGATCTGCTTGCGCACGTAGACCGGCGCGCCGTAGAGGTCCAGCGCCTTCTCAACGGTGATCACCGCACGGTCCACGCCCGCGCAGTAGCCCCGGGGAGCAGCCAGCAGCACGGAGCGTTCCGCATCGCCGAGAACGCGCGGCATCGCCAGGTCGGTGTCCATGACCTCATCGTAGTGCGCTGCAACTAGGGTTCCCCCATGGCCTTGTCGACCTCTCCGGAGAGCCCGGTGCCGGTTCGTCAGGTCGTGAGCATGATCGGCAGCTGGGTGGACCGGCTCGGCGCGGTCTGGGTCGAGGGCCAGGTCGTCCAGCTCAGCCGCCCGGCGAACTCCAACACCGACTTCCTCACCCTGCGAGACAAGCTCGCCGACGTGTCGGTCCAGCTGACCTGCCCGCGCGCGGTCATCGACTCGCTGCCGACGCCGCTGGTCAACGGCGCCCAGGTAGTCGCGTACGCCAAGCCGAGCGTGTACCCGAACCGCGGCTCCCTGTCCCTCCAGGTCCGCGAGCTCCGGCTGGTCGGCGAGGGCGAGCTCCTGGCCCGGCTCGAACGTCGTCGTCAGCTGCTCGCCGCGGAGGGGCTCTTCGCCCTCGACCTGAAGCGCCCGCTGCCCTTCCTGCCCCGCCGGATCGGCCTGGTGACCGCCAAGGGGTCGGCTGCCGAGAAGGACGTCGTCGAGAACGCGCTGCGCCGGTGGCCCGGGGTCGACTTCGAGATCCGGTACGCCTCGATGCAGGGCGTCAACGCTGCGGAGCAGGTGATCGCCGGGCTCGAGGCCCTCGATCGCGAACCTGACGTCCAGGTGATCGTGATCGCCCGCGGCGGCGGCTCGCTCGAGGACCTGCTGCCCTTCTCCGACGAGGCCCTGGTCCGTGCCGTCGCCCGGGCCACGACCCCGGTGGTCTCCGCGATCGGCCACGAGCCGGACTCACCGCTGCTGGACCTGGTGGCTGACCTGCGGGCCTCCACCCCCACCGACGCGGCGAAGCGGGTGGTCCCGGACGTCGCCGAGGAAGCGGTCCGGGTCCACCAGCTCCGCGATCGCGGCCGGCGGACGGTCACCCAGCTCCTGGACCGGGAGCAGGCCAGGATCGACGGGGTCCGCAGCCGGCCGAGCATGGCGGACCCGCGCAACGACCTCGATTCCCGCCTCGCCGAGGTGCGGGCCCTGGCCGAACGCGGCCGCCGGGTGCTGGGGCACGTGCTGGACCGCGCGTACGACGACCTCGACCACGGTCTGGCCCGGGTCCGGGCGCTCTCCCCGCTGGCGACGCTGCGCCGCGGCTATGCGGTGCTCTCCGACGCCGACGGCGCCCTGTTCTCCAGCGTGGACGGCGTCAGCGCGGGGGCCGCCCTCACCATCCGCGTCGCCGACGGTCGGATCAACGCCACCGTCACCGACCTCGAGTCCATCCCGCTACCCACCCCTGTGGAGGATCACGATGCCTGAGTCACCCGAAGCGCCGGAAGCCCTGACCTACGAGGACGCTCGCGACCAGCTGGTCGAGGTGGTCCGCACCCTCGAGCAGGGGGGCACCACCCTCGCCGAGTCGCTGGCGCTCTGGGAGCGCGGCGAGGAGCTGGCCAAGACCTGCCAGAACGCCTTGGACGGCGCGAGGGCGCGCCTCGACACCGTCCTGGGGCAGGACGAGGACTAGGGAGTCGTCGGAGCCGGGTTCCTCGGCTCCAGCGTCTGCGCGAAGTCGTGGATCTGGGCCTGCGACCCGGAGCCGTGGACGAGAACGGCCTCGGAACCACCGGTGGGCGCATCGACCTCGCGGGAGATCCCGTAGTCGCCGCCGGAGAACTTCCAGGACTGCCAGACCACCCCGCCCAGGGTGACGTCAGCGCCCTCGGTGGCATCTTCGTCGATGCCCTCCACCAACGTCCGGCCCGAGCTCAGGGCCTCGGCGAGACTGACGGTCCGGACGTTGTCGGTCCGCAGTGCGAGCTCCCAGCGCGGGAACCGGCCCCCGGAGTAGCGGGCGTCCTTCGCGCTCCACCCGAGCGGGAGAACCTTCGGCGCGTACAACGCCAGGGCATCAGCGCGGTCCCCGACGCCCACCGCCACCGTCCAGTCGACCACCCGGGGCGGCGGGGACGGCGGGTCGGAGATGAAGGAGCGGAAGCCGACCCAGCCGACGACCACCACGACCACCACGACCATCGACCCGATCATGCCGGCGACCGAGCGCTGGGTGTGCGGGTTCGGTTCCGGCTGGCTCATGGGTCCATCTTGCCAACACCACCCTCGCTACGCTCACCCGGTGGCCCCGGTCCTGAACCTCGTGGTCCCGCTGCTCGCGCTCGCGGTGCTGCTGGGGGCGGCGTACATGCACCTTCGTCCGCGCACCGAGGCCCTGGTGGCGGTCGCCGCGGGGGCAGCGGTCCTGGCCACCGGCTCCCTGGGCCGGACCGACCTCAACCGCGAGCGGGACCACCTGCTGCCGGTGGTGCTCTTCCTGATCGCCATCCTGGTGGTCGCCGAGTGCTGCCGTGCGGCCGGTCTCTTCGCAGCGATCGGCTCCCGGTTGGCCGCCGGCGGCCGACCGCGGCTGATGTTCGCGGCGACCTTCGCGGTCGCCGCTGCTACCACGGTGGTGCTCAGCCTGGACGCGACCGTCGTGCTGGTGACCCCGGTCGTGATGGCGTCGGCAGCGGCCTCCGCGCTGTCACCGCGCCCGTTCCAGCTCATCTGCGTCCGGCTCGCGAACAGCGCCTCGTTGCTGCTCCCGGTGGCGAACCTGACGAACCTGCTGGCGATGCCGGACCTCGACCTCTCGATCGGCCGGTTCGCGCTGCTGATGGCCCCGGTCTGGCTCCTGGTCCTGGGTGTCGAGTACGTGGTGCACCGGATCTGGTTCCGGGACGAGCTGGCGGCCTCACCGCGAGCGGCCCGCGGCGCGCCCCTGCCGCTCCCCCGTTTCCCGCTGGTCGTGGTCGCCGTGATGCTCGGCGGTTTCGCGGCCGGATCCTGGGTCGGTCCCGCCTGGGTCGCCGGTGGTGCCGCCCTGGTGCTGGTCCTGCGCGGCCTGCTGACCGGCGACGTCACCGTCGGGCAGGCGGTCCGCGCCGGGCAGCCGGGATTCGCCCTCTTCGTGCTGTCCCTGGGGCTGGTGGTCGCCGCACTCGGCGAGGGGGTCTTCGGGGACGCTCTGGCCCACGTGGTCCCGAACGACCACGGCCTGGTCGCACTGCTCGGCGTGGCCGCCGTCGGCGCCGTGCTCGCCAACCTCGTCAACAACCTGCCGGCCACCCTGCTGCTGGTGCCGCTGGTCGCCGGGCTCGGCCCGGTGGCAGTACTGGCGACCCTGATCGGCATCAACCTCGGCTCCTCGATGACCTGGGCCGGCTCCCTGGCGAACCTGCTCTGGCGTCGTACGGTCCGCGCCGAGGGCGGCGTCGCCGACAGCCGCGACTTCCACCTGGTCGGCCTGCTGGCAACGCCGGTCTCGATCGTTGCCGGCGTCGTGGTCCTGCACCTGTGGTCGCAGCTGGTGTGATTGCGGCACAGTTGCCCCCATGAGCGAACCTGGCACCAGCCGTTACCGGATCGCCGAGGCAGCCGACATCCTCGGTGTCAGCGACGACACCGTCCGACGCTGGATCGACCAGGGCCGCCTGGTCGCGACCCAGGTCGACGGCCGGTCGAGCATCGTCGGCACCGACCTGGCCGCACTGGCCGAGGCTCTCGCGGACTCGCCGGACCACGAAGGTCGGCGGACTTCCTCGGCCCGCAACCGGCTGCACGGCATCGTCGTGCAGGTCAGGGCAGACACCGTGATGGCGCAGGTCGAGATGATCTGCGGTCCGGCCCGGATCGTCTCCCTGATGTCCGCCGACGCCGCCGCCGAGCTCGGACTGGTACCCGGCGCCCGGGCGGTGGCGTCGATCAAGTCGACGAACGTGGTCGTCGAACGCCCGTGAGCCTCGGACCCGATAACATCGCCCCCATGTCCGAATCTCACCTGCCCGAAGCGCTGGCCGTGTCCCCCAGCTCGCCCGATCGCAACCTTGCCCTCGAGCTCGTCCGGGTGACCGAGGCCGCCGCGATGGCGGCCGGCCGCTGGGTGGGCAAGGGCGACAAGAACGGCGCCGACGGCGTCGCTGTCAACGCGATGCGGACCCTGATCTCGACCGTCGGCATGCGCGGGACCGTCGTGATCGGCGAGGGCGAGAAGGACAACGCCCCGATGCTCTACAACGGCGAGGAGGTCGGCGACGGCACCGGACCCGAGTGCGACGTCGCGGTCGACCCGATCGACGGCACCACCCTGACCGCCAAGGGGATGGCCAACGCGGTAGCGGTCCTGGCCGTCTCGCCACGCGGCTCGATGTACGACCCGTCAGCGGTCTTCTACATGGAGAAGCTGGTCACCGGCCCGGAGGCTGCCGACGTCGTCGACATCCGTTACCCGGTCTCCGAGAACATCCACCTGGTCGCCAAGGCCAAGGGCGGCAAGCCCGAGGACGTCACCGTGGTGCTGCTGGACCGTCCTCGTCACGAGGAGATGGCCCGCGAGATCCGGGACACCGGCGCCCGGATCAAGTACATCACCGACGGCGACGTCGCCGGCGCGATCATGGCGGCCCGCGCGGACACCGGGGTCGACCTGCTGCTCGGCATCGGCGGCACCCCCGAAGGCATCATCACCGCGTGCGCGATCAAGTGCATGGACGGCGTCATCCAGGGCAAGCTCTGGCCGACCAGCGACGACGAGCGCGAGAAGGCGCTGGCCGCAGGCCTGGACCTCGACCAGATCCTGCTCACCGACGACCTGGTCTCCGGGGACGACTGCTTCTTCGTCGCCACCGGGATCACCGACGGCGAGCTGATGAAGGGCGTCCGATACCGCGCCGGCGGTGCGTCGACGCACTCCCTGGTGATGCGCAGCCGCAGCGGCACGATCCGCGAGATCATCAGTGACCACAAGCTCAGCAAGCTGCGCGCCTACGCCAACGTCGACTTCGATCGCTGAGCCCCGACCGACGTGATCGTCGTGGTCGGCGAGTCCCTGATCGACGTCGGTGCCGGTGACCAGGGACCGCACGAGAGCGTCGGTGGATCACCGCTGAACGTGGCGGTTGCCCTGGGGCGCCTGGAGGTTCCGGTCCTGCTGGTCACCGAGACCGGGTCCGACGAACGGGCCACCACCATCGCGGCGCACCTCGCCGCGGCCGACGTCGAAGTGATCTCGGCCCCCACCCCGTCCGGACGGACCCCGACCGCGACCGTGATCCTCGACGACGGCGACCCGCTCTACACCGTGGACCTGACCTGGGACCTTCCGCACACCGAGCTTCCCGAGTGCGATGCCCTGCACATCGGTTCCCTGGCGACCGTGCTGGAGCCCGGGCGTGACACCGTGCTCGACCTCGTCGAGCAGGCGTGGGCCCGGGACGTGTTCGTCAGCTACGACCCGAACGTGCGCGCGGGGCACCTGACCGACCACGACCACGACCAGGCCTGGGGAGACATCGAGTCGCTCGCGAACCGGGCCCAGCTGGTCAAGCTCAGCGAGCAGGACGTCGAGTTCCTCCACCCCGGCGCCGACCCCGGCCAGATCGCCCGGTCCCTGCTCACCGGCGAGGCGACCGAGCTGGTGATCCTCACCCGCGGAGCGCGGGGCGCGTCGGCGTACACCGAGGCCGGCGAGGTGCACACCCCGGGGAACGCGGTCGAGGTGCAGGACACCGTCGGCGCCGGCGACGCCTTCATGGCGGCCGTGCTCGCAGTGCTGTTCGAGTCCGACTCGCTCGGGCACTTCGGACCCGGTCTGCCCAACGACGCCGAGCGCCTGGACCTGCTGCTGCGCGCCGCGAACCAGGCAGCCGGACTCAGCTGTTCGCGCGCGGGCGCAGCGGCACCACTGCGTGCCGACCTCCCCGACGGCTGGCCCTCGGGGACACCGGCCTAGCACTGGCCGTCGGCGAGGACCCGGTGCAGTCAGGAGGAGGCGATCCCGCGGACCTGGTGGTCACCCGTCCCACCGTCGGCTGACGCAGCGCGAGCCACCCGGTCCGCGCGCTGCCCGACCAGGGCCCGGCTCACCTCGTCGAAGACCCGCGGGTCGAGCGCCATCCCGATGTGGCTGGCGGTGACCTCGACCGGGATCGCGGCCGGGTCCAGGCAGGCCCGCCAGTCCACGATGCCGTCGCGCTGCGAGTAGATCGCGGTGAAGCCGACCTCGGGGGCCAACGGCGCCTGGGACTCCTCGAAGGAGGCCAGGGCGCACGCACCGGCGATGCAGTCCGCACTCATCAACCCGCCGAAACCGGCCCGGGTCAACCGGGTGAGCAGCTCGGCGTCCTTGAGCAGGACCTCGTGGACGGCGCCCGGGGCCAGGACCGGGCTGCCCATCGACACGATCCCGGCGATCAGGTCCGGACGCCGTGCGGCGAGGCCACGGGCGAGCATGCCCCCGAGGCTGTGCCCCACGATGCTGACCTTGCGGCCCCTCTTGGTGGCGATCGACTCGACCCGTCGCTCCATCCGGTCGGCGGCCTCCCGGGTGCACCCCATGTTGACGACGATGCGCGAACGGTAGGTCCGGTAGCCGGCACCGCGCAGCATCGCGGCCATCGGCGCCAGCGTGTAGTCACCCGCCATGAAGCCCGGGATCAGCAGGACCGGTTCGGACGAAGCAGGGTGGCCGGGGCCGACGTACGGCCGGGACCCGCGAACCCGGCGGTCGGTCCGGCTCCGGGCCCCGTAACGGGCCGCTTCGGCGACCAGGCTCCCCTCGCGGAGCAGGGCTCGCAGGCCCTGCGGGCCGACGTACCCCACAGGTCGGAGAAAGTCGCCCATCGGTGAGTTCACGAGGCCGAACGTAACGGATACCACCGTTCTAGCAACCGGAAACGACGGATTTCGTGACCCGTGTCGACGAACGTACGATGCCCCCATGCCGCGTATCCCCTCCCGCCGCCGTCCCGGTTCGACCGGCGCCACCGAGGCCGCCGTCGTGGTGAGCGAGGAGCTCTTCGCGCCGGTCAGCGCCGACGTCGAGCTCTGCTACCAGACCTTCGGGGACCCCGACGCCGAGCCGCTGCTGCTGGTGATGGGCCTGGGCGGCCCGATGACGTGGTGGGACCAGGACCTGTGCACGCTGCTGGCACGCAGGGGTTTCTACGTGATCCGGTACGACAACCGCGACGTCGGTCGGTCGAGTCGCGGCACCGGCCAGGTCACCAGGTCGATGGTGGTCCGGGCCGGCCTCGGCCGGAAGGTCAAGGCCCCCTACTCGCTGGTCGACATGGCCAACGACGCCTTCGGCCTGCTCGACCACCTCGGCGTCCCGGCAGCCCACGTCGCCGGTATCTCCATGGGCGGGATGATCGCCCAGACCATGGCGATCACCGGTCCCGACCGCGTCCGCAGCCTGGTCTCGATCATGTCCTCGACCGGCCGCCGTACCGTCGGCTGGCAGGACCCGCGCCTGATTCCCGCGATGCTCGCTCCCCGCGGGACCGACAAGGAGACGTACGTCGCGAGTGCCCGCAAGGTAGGGCAGCTGATCGGTTCGCCGGGCTATCCCGAAGCCGAGGCCGACGCTCGCGCCCGCGCCGAGGTGACCTACGAGCGCGGGCTCAACCCGGCGGGCGTACTGCGCCAGATGCTCGCGGTCCTGACCCAGCCCGACCGGGGTCGCGCCCTGCAGGCGTGCACCATGCCGGCCGCCGTCGTGCACGGCATGGCCGACCGGCTGGTGCACCCCTCGGGCGGCCGCGCGACCGCGCAGGCCATCCCCGGGGCCACCTTGCTGCTGATCCCCGGGATGGGCCACGACCTTCCGGTCGAGCTGCACGAGACCTTCGCCGACACGATCCGCCGGACCGCCGACAAGGCCTGAGCCGACTGTCCTAGGAGCCGCACTTCTCCACGACGTAAGCGTTCAGCTTCTGGGCGTTCTCGGTCAGCCGGACGGTGAGCTCCTGCGCTTTGGCTGCATCCAGGGAGGTCGGGTTCTTGTACATCTCGCCAAGCGCGAGGAACGCCGCCTTGACCTCGTCGAGCGCCTTCTGGATGTCGGCCGGCGCGCCTTGCTTCAACCCGTCGAACTGCGCTGCCGCGGCGGCCATCGCCGACGAGAGGTCCGCGCCGGAGGTGAGGTCCTGCTGCAGCTCGGCCGCCTTCTGCTGACCGGCCAGGAACTTGGCGCACTGGGCGGACAGGTCGCCGGTGTCCACGGACGGTTCCGAGCTCGCGCTGGTCTCCGGGCTGGTCGGCGTGCTGACATCGCCGCTCGCGTCCTTGGTGTCGTCACCGCCGCACCCGGTCAGTCCAGCGGCAAGAACCAGGGCAAGAACTCCGAGACGCAGACGCACGATCTTCTCCTTCAGCGGTAAAAGTTGACTCACGTTAGCAGCGGGGAACCGCGACCAACTACCCTCGTCCGGTGAGCACTGCACCGACTTCCGGGCCCGAGTTCCGCTACTCCGACCTCCTCCCCACCGGTCCGGACGACACCCCGTACCGGCTGGTGACCACCGAGGGGGTCTCCACCTTCACCGCGGGCGGGCAGACGTTCCTGCGGGTGGCCCCGGAGGCGATCCAGCAGCTCACCGCCGAGGCGATGCACGACATCTCGCACTACCTGCGTCCGGCCCACCTCGCCCAGCTGCGGAAGATCATCGACGACCCCGAGGCGTCCGGCAACGACCGCTTCGTGGCGCTCGACCTGCTCAAGAACGTCAACATCTCCGCCGGCGGCGTGCTGCCGATGTGCCAGGACACCGGCACCGCGATCGTGATGGGCAAGAAGTCCGAGGGCGTGCTCACCGGCGCCGACGACGGCGAGGCGATCAGCCGCGGCGTGTACGACGCGTACACCAAGCTGAACCTGCGCTACTCGCAGCTGGCTCCGCTGACGACGTACGAGGAGAAGAACACCGGTACCAACCTGCCGGCGCAGATCGAGCTGTACTCGACGACGCAGGGGCCCAAGGGTCCTGAGTACAAGTTCCTCTTCATGGCCAAGGGCGGCGGCTCGGCCAACAAGTCGTTCCTCTTCCAGGAGACCAAGGCGGTCCTGAACCCGAAGCGGTTGCTGGAGTTCCTGGACGAGAAGATCCGTTCGCTCGGCACTGCGGCCTGCCCGCCGTACCACCTGGCGATCGTGATCGGTGGCACCAGCGCGGAGTTCGCGCTGAAGACCGCCAAGTACGCCAGTGCGCACTACCTCGACAACCTGCCGACCTCCGGCTCCATGAGCGCCCACGGCTTCCGCGACCTCGAGCTGGAGGAGGAGGTCTTCAGGCTGACCCAGTCCTTCGGCATCGGCGCCCAGTTCGGCGGCAAGTACTTCTGCCACGACGTCCGCGTGGTCCGGCTTCCCCGGCACGGCGCTTCCTGCCCGGTCGCGATCGCGGTCTCCTGCTCGGCTGACCGCCAGGCACTGGGCAAGATCACCGCGGACGGCGTCTTCCTCGAGCAGCTGGAGATGGACCCCGCCCAGTACATGCCTGACGCCGGCGTCGCCGAGGACATCGCCAGCGGCGAGGTCGTCGCGATCGACCTGAACCAGCCGATGCCCGAAATTCTTGCCGAGCTGCGCAAGCACCCGGTGAAGACCCGGCTGTCGCTGACCGGCCCGTTGGTGGTGGCCCGCGACATCGCGCACGCCAAGATCAAGGAGCTCCTCGACGCCGGCGGCGAGATGCCGGAGTACCTGAAGAACCACCCGGTCTACTACGCCGGCCCGGCCAAGACCCCCGAAGGGATGGCGTCGGGCTCGTTCGGCCCGACCACCGCCGGGCGGATGGACTCCTACGTCGAGCAGTTCCAGGCGGCCGGCGGCTCGATGGTGATGCTGGCCAAGGGCAACCGCTCCAAGGTCGTCACCGAGGCCTGCAACACCCACGGCGGCTTCTACCTCGGCTCGATCGGGGGCCCCGCGGCTCGGTTGGCCCAGGACTGCATCAAGAGCCAGGAGGTCATCGAGTACCCCGAGCTCGGCATGGAGGCCGTCTGGAAGATCGACGTCGTGGACTTCCCCGCGTTCATCGTGGTCGACGACAAGGGCAACGACTTCTTCACCGACCCGTCCGGAGCGGTGGACGTGCCGCTGACCTCGCTCGGCGATGCCGGTGGTCTCCGGGTGCGTTCGGCCGAGAAGTGACCCGCCCGGACCCGGTAGCCCCCGGACCGGGTCAGCTCTCGGTCTGGGACTTCCCTCGTCCGCCGTCCCTGGTGCAGTGGGGCGAGCGGGTGGTGGTCGAGCTGGCGGGGGCGGTCATCGCCGAGACCACCGCAGCGTGGTGCGTGCTGGAGACCAGTCACCCACCGACGTACTACCTGCCGGCCGACTCGTTCGTCGCCGGCTCGTTGCGCTCGACGAGCGGTACCTCGTTCTGCGAGTGGAAGGGCCACGCTGCCTACCTCGATCTCGTCGCCGGTGACCAGGTGGCGTCGGCCGCAGCATGGACCTATCCGCGTCCCACCCCGGCGTTCGCGGTGCTGGCCGACCACGTCGCGCTCTACCCCGCTGCCGTGGACCGCTGCCTGGTCGACGGCGAACCGGTGACGCCTCAGCCCGGTGGCTTCTACGGCGGCTGGATCACCTCCCGGGTGGTCGGTCCCTTCAAGGGCGCACCGGGCACCCTCGGCTGGTGACATCCGCGCCGGCGGAACCCTGGACGGCCCCCGTCCGTTCCTGGGGTACACCAACGAAGGAGTTTCGCCATGCAGTGCCCCACCGACGGCGCCGTCCTGGTCATGAGTGACCGCAACGGGATCGAGATCGACTACTGCCCGACCTGTCGCGGCGTGTGGCTGGACCGCGGCGAGCTCGACAAGATCATCGACCGGTCACTGGCCCAGGCTCCTGCTGCCGCCCCGGCTCCGGTGCCCCAGCAGCAGTACCCGCCGCAGCAGCAGTACCCCTCCAAGAGCTACGACCAGGGCTACTACAAGAAGAAGCGCAAGGAGAGCTGGCTCTCGGAGATCTTCGACTAGCCCCGTAGCGCGCGCAACGCACTCCGGATCCGCTGCTCGACGGCGGGTCCGGCTTTCAGCGTGGACGAGATGAGCTGGACCGAGTAGTACCGGCCCCCCAGGCAGGCCTGCTCGTTGATGCCCTGCGGCGCGTCCTTGCTCGGTACGTAGTTGACCACCTGGGTAGCTCCGGTGGGCAGTCCCTGGAACGCGTGCAGCATCGCGCTGAAGACCCCGCAGGCTGCGTCGTCGTCGAGGGTGCCGCCTGCTTCGACCAGCTCCAGGGCGGCGTCGAGCTCCTCGCGCCCGTCGATCGCCTCCCCCGAGTCCAGCGCCGCCCCGATCACCTCGGGCAGCGCCCGGGCCCAGGTGGAGGCGGGGACCGCGAGCGCCAGGACGACGGCACCGGTCGAGGCCGACTCCCACCGACAGCTGGGCAACGAGCTGACCGGGTCCTGGACCGGGCCGGAGAGCTTCTGCCCGGCCAGCGCCTGGGCCTCGGCCTGGGTGAGGACGGTGGCGCAGTCGACCTTCGGAACGGCGCTCGGCGTCCCGGCCGGCGAGGTCGCCGCGGTGGCCGCGGCGCCACCTGCATCGGGCGCTGCGCCGTCGTCCCCGTTGCACCCGGCACCCAGGACGAGCAGGGAGAGGGCGAGAGCGACGAAGGAAGCACGGACCATGGGTTCATCCTGCCTGATGGAGTTGTGCGGCCAGCACTAGATTGGCGTCATGAGCGCCGAACCCCGGACCCGGATCGAGCACGACTCCATGGGCGAGGTGCGGGTGCCCGCCGAGGCGCTGTGGCGGGCCCAGACCCAGCGGGCGGTCGAGAACTTCCCGATCTCCGGGGCGACTCTGGAGGCACGCCAGATCCAGGCGCTGGCAGCGATCAAGGGAGCCGCTGCGCGGGTGAACGCCGACCTCGGGGTGATCAGCTCCGAGCAGGCCAGCGCCATCGAGGCGGCGGCCGCGGAGGTGGTCGCCGGAACGCTCGACCAGCACTTCCCGGTCGACGTGTTCCAGACGGGGTCCGGGACCAGCTCCAACATGAACGCCAACGAGGTCCTCGCGTCGCTGGCCGAGCGGGCCGGCGTCACCGTGCATCCCAACGACCACGTCAACGCCAGCCAGTCCAGCAACGACGTCTTCCCCACCTCGATCCACGTCGCCGCGTCCCTGGCCGTCGCCGACGACCTCCAGCCGGCTCTCACCGTCCTGGCGATCGCGTTGGAAGCCAGGAGCACGGAGTTCGCCGGATTGGTCAAGCCGGGGCGCACCCACCTGATGGATGCGACCCCGGTGATGCTGGGGCAGGAGTTCGGCGGGTACGCCGCCACCGTCCGACTGGCTCTCGAGCGGCTCGACTCGGTCCTCCCCCGGGTCCGCGAGCTCCCCCTGGGCGGCACTGCGGTCGGCACCGGCATCAACACGCCACCGGGATTCGCGGCGCGGGTGATCGACGAGCTCGCCCGGAGCACCGGGCAGGCGTTCACCGAGGCTCGCAACCACTTCGAGGCCCAAGGCACCCGGGACTCCCTCGTCGAGCTGAGCGGCGTTCTCCGCACGATCGCCGTCGGCCTCACCAAGATCTGCAACGACCTGCGCTGGATGGCCTCAGGGCCGACCACCGGTCTTGCCGAGATCCACCTCCCCGACCTCCAGCCTGGTTCGAGCATCATGCCGGGGAAGGTGAACCCGGTGCTGCCCGAGGCCACCCTGATGGTCTGCGCCCAGGTGATCGGGAACGACGTCGCGATCACCACCGCCGGTGCGGCGGGCAACTTCGAGCTCAACGTGATGATGCCGGTGATCGCGCGCAACCTGCTGGAGTCGATCCGGATCCTGTCCACCTCGGTCCGGCTGCTGGCCACCCGGTGCGTCGACGGCATCACCGCCGACGCCGAGCGGATGCGCAAGCTCGCGGAGAGCTCGCCTGCCATCGTCACCCCGCTGAACACGTTCCTGGGGTACGAGGCGGCAGCCATGGTGGCGAAGGAATCACTCAGAGCGGGACGCACTATTCGGGAGCAGGTCCTCGCCCTGGGATACGTCGAGTCCGGCGTACTCACCCTGGAGCAGCTCGACGCCGCTCTCGACGTGGAAGGCATGACCCGTGACCCGAACGATCCTGATCACCGGCGCCAGTGACGGCATCGGCCTGGAGTGCGCCAGCCAGCTCGCCGCGGCCGGCGAGCACCTGGTCCTGATCGGGCGCAGCCCGACCAAGCTCGAGGCCGCCGTGCAGCGGCTTCACCACGAGTCACCGGACGCCCAGGTCGAGTCCTTCGTCTGCGACTTCGCCGAGCTGGCCCAGGTGCGTGCGCTCGCCGCCGAGCTCCTGGCGAGGTACGAGCGGATCGACGTCCTGGTCAACAATGCCGGGACCGTCCACGACAAGCGGCAGCTGACCGTCGACGGCCACGAAGCCACGTTCGCGGTGAACCACCTCGCCGGCTTCCTGCTCACCGAGCTCCTCCTGGAACGCATCGTCGCGTCGGGTTCGGCACGCATCGTGAACACGGCGTCGGTCGGCCACTACCGCGGGACGATGAACTTCGACGACCTCGGCTTCGAGCGCGGCTACCAGATCATGCGCGCCTACAGCCGGTCCAAGCTGGCGAACGTCCTGTACACCCGCAACCTGGCTGCCCGGCTGGCCGGCACCGGCGTGACCGTCAACTCGTTGCACCCCGGGGCGGTGGCGACCAACATCTGGGCCGGCGCGCCCGCGATCGCCCGCCCGCTGCTGAACCTGGCCAAGCGGTTCGTGATGATCTCGCCGGCCGAGGGGGGTGCAGCCCTGGCCTACCTGGCCACGAGCGACGAGGTCGCGGGGCAGACCGGCGGGTACTACGAGAAGAACCGGCTCAAGCAGCCGTCCGACCTGGCGTTGGACGAAGCCGTCGGCCGACGGTTGGTCGCGGCCAGCCGCGCCCTCGTCGGGACCGACTGACGCTCAGTAGTAGCCGTGGCTGCGCTTGAAGGACCAGGCCGAGCAGGCCGTGTCGTAGCGGTTCGCGATGTACCCCAGACCCCACCGGATCTGGGTCTCGGGGTTGCTGCGCCAGTCGGAGCCGGCGGTGGCCATCTTGGACCCGGGCAGCGCTTGGGGAATGCCGTAGGCCGACGAGCTCGGGTTGTCGGCGCGGACGTTCCAGTTCGACTCCCCGGTCCAGAGGTTGTCGAGGCAGTCGAACTCGGCCGACGAGAGCCCGTACTGCGGCATCAGTGCCCGGGCGAGCGACTTCGGGTCGCTCACCGACAGCTTCTCGGTCCGGGTCACCGCGACCCCGGTCGCGGTGCTGAGCTCGGCCGCCTTGAGGCGCGCTGCCGGACTGAGCCGGTCGCCACCTGCCCGGGAGGCGCCCTGGGTGCGTCCCGACAGGGCCGCCGACGGCGCCGACGGCGCCGCCTGCTCGCCGGCCCCGGCCTGCGCCGTACCGGCCGCCAGGCTCACACCGGTGCTGGAGTCGGCGTCCTGCCCCCGGGTGATGCCTGCTCCGACCGAGAGGCTGGTCGCGAAGACTGCCACGCCCGAGTACAGGACGGCGTTCTTGGCGCCCGCTCGAACCCGCTGGGTGGGCTCGTTCCGGTGGCGCGGAACGTACTTCTCGGGCAAAGGCTGAACTCTCAGTCGGCTCGGGGAGAAGGACCACCTTCACCCGTACCGACGTCGGAAGCAAATCCGACGCGCCGCATCGTGGGACTGGTCCCCGAAGTTGTGGCTGGTGTGACTCCAGAGGTGCCAGAACGCAGATGATCCCTGTCGACGAGCACCACGCCGAGGCTGATCGCGCGGTTGTCGACAGGGACCATCCGACTCACATCGAGACGTGCTCAAGCATCTCGGTGACCAGGGCAGCGATCGGCGATCGCTCGGACCGGGTCAGGGTGACGTGCGCGAACAGCGGGTGTCCCTTGAGCTTGTCGACCACCGCGACCACACCGTCGTGACGTCCCACCCGGAGGTTGTCGCGCTGGGCGACGTCGTGGGTCAGCACCACCTTGGAGTTGGCCCCCATCCGGGAGAGCACCGTGAGCAGCACGTTGCGCTCCAGCGACTGGGCCTCGTCGACGATCACGAACGCGTCGTGCAACGACCGGCCCCGGATGTGCGTCAAGGGCATCACCTCGAGCATCCCGCGATCGAGGATCTCGTCGATGACGTCGGGGGTGGTGATCGCACCCAGGGTGTCGAAGACGGCCTGGCCCCAGGGCGACATCTTCTCGGACTCGCTCCCGGGCAGGTAGCCGAGCTCCTGGCCGCCGACGGCGAACAGCGGCCGGAAGACGACGACCTTCTTGTGCTGGCGACGCTCCATCACGGTCTCCAGGCCCGCGCACAGGGCGAGCGCCGACTTCCCCGTCCCCGCTCGCCCTCCCAACGACACGATCCCGATCTCGGGGTCCAGCAGCAGGTCCAGCGCGATCCGCTGCTCGGCCGAGCGGCCGTGCAGCCCGAACGCCTCGCGGTCACCCTTGACCAGGTGCACCTGCTTGTCGGCACCGACCCGCCCCAGCGCGCTGCCACGTTCCGACATCAGCACCAGTCCGGTGTGGCACGGAAGGTCACGGGCCTCAGCCAGGTCGAGCACGCTGTCCTCGTACAGCTCGTCGATCTCCGAGGAGAGCACGTCGACCTCGGTCATCCCGGTCCAGCCGGCGTCGGACTCGTGGATCTGCTCACCGAGGTACTCCTCGGCGTCCAGCCCGACCGCCGAGGCCTTGATCCGCAGCGGCAGGTCCTTGGAGACCAACGTGACCGCGAAGCCCTCGTTGGCCAGGTTGTTGGCCACGGCGAGGATCCGGGTGTCGTTGTCGCCGAGCCGGAAGCCCGAGGGGAGGGACTCGGCGTCGGTGTGGTTCAGCTCGACCCGGATGGTGCCACCGTGCTCGCCGATCGGGACCGGCTTGTCCAACCGTCCGGCCTGCACCCGCAGCTCGTCGAGCATCCGCAGCGCCGAGCGCGCGAAGTAGCCGAGCTCGGGGTGGTGCCGTTTGCCTTCCAGTTCCGTGATCACCACGACCGGCAGCACCACCTCGTGCTCCTCGAAGCGCCGCAACGCCCCGGGGTCTGCCAGCAGGACAGAGGTGTCCAGGACGTAGGTACGGCGCTGAGGTGCCGCGGGGCTGGGGGTCTTGCTACTGGCGCGCTTCGCTGTGGCCACGGAATGTTCCCCTCACAGACCGGCACGCGCACTCTGCGCCCCGGTCGTCAGCAGTGGTGCTTGGACCGGGACAGGCAAGGGTCTGAGTGCTGACCCTGTAGATCGTGATCTCTCACGAACTCGCCTCCTGGTGAGGCTCGCAAGGGTTGCGGGCCTCTACGAAAAAAGTACGCCGCGATCTTCCCCAATTCGGGCGACACGCCCGAACGCGTGAAGCCGGTCAGATGAACGTCTTGTTACGAACCGCACTGCCGACTAGGAACCGAAACGGCGGTTGCGCACGGCGAAGGCACGAATGGCCCGGAGGAAGTCGACACGGCGGAAGTCGGGCCAGTAGGCCTCGCAGAAGTAGAACTCGCTGTGCGCGCTCTGCCAGAGCAGGAACCCACCGAGCCGCTGCTCGCCGGAGGTGCGGATCACCAGGTCCGGGTCAGGCTGGCCCTTGGTGTAGAGGTGCTCGGCGATGTGCTCGACGTCGATCACCTCGGCGAGGTCCTCGATGGTCCGGCCCTTCGCCGCCTCGGCGTGCAGCAGGGACCGGACGGCGTCGGCGATCTCGCGACGACCGCCGTACCCGACGGCGATGTTGACCAGGATCCCGTCGGCGTCGCGGGTGGACTCCTCGGCGGCCTTGAGGCGCTCGGCGGTCGCCGCCGGGAGCAGGTCGAGCGCGCCGACCGGGTGCAACCGCCAGCGGTGCTGCTCGGCGAGCGAGGCGACGGCCCCCTCGATGATCTTCAGCAGGCCGTCGAGCTGGTCGGCCGGCCTGTTCAGGTTGTCGGTGGAGAGCAGCCACAGCGTGACGACCTGGACGCCGACCTCCTCGCACCACTCCAGGAGCGGTTCGATGTTGGCCGCCCCGGCCTGGTACCCGCCCGCGGTGTCGGCACCGACGGCCTTGGCCCAGCGCCGGTTGCCGTCGAGCATGACTCCGACGTGCCGGGGGATCCGGTCCGACGGGATCCGCCGCACCATGCGCGCCTCGTACACCGGGTACAGGACCCTGCGCAGGGCTCGCTTCAGATCTGCCACCGGCTCAGGCTACCGCGAGGTCGAATTCCCAGAGTGGAGAGTTCAACCTACGGTGCCGTAACCTTGAGCCATGAACGCCCCAGTCCCGGTCTCGGAGGAAGTTCCGGCACCCACCCCCGAGAGCGCACTGGACCTGCATGCGCGGATGCTGGCCGCGAAGCCGAAGCTGCGCGGCTGGCTGCACGCGGCGATCTCGCCGCTCGCCGTGGCCGCCGGGATCGTGCTGATCTGCCTGTCGCCGACGGTGGCGACGAAGGTCAGCTCGGCGCTGTTCGCCGGCACCGCGATCCTGCTCTTCACGGTGAGCGCCGTCTACCACCGCGGCAACTGGTCACCGCGGGTGTGGAAGGCGCTGCGGAGCTTCGACCACGCGAACATCTTCCTGCTGATCGCCGGTTCCTACACACCCTTCGTGGTGATCCTGCTCGACGGCAGCGCCCGGGTCGCGATGCTGGTCTCGGTCTGGTCGGGAGCCATCCTGGGCGTCGCGATCCGGATGTTCTGGCACAGCGCGCCCCGGTGGATCTCGACACCGATCTACATCCTGCTCGGCTGGACCGCCATCTTCTACGCCGACGACTTCGCCCACGGTGGCGGCACCACCGTGATCACCCTGATCGTCGTCGGTGGCGGGCTCTACACCCTCGGCGGACTGGTCTACGGCCTCAAGCGGCCCGACCCGTTCCCGAAGTGGTTCGGCTTCCACGAGATCTTCCACGTCTTCACGATCGCGGCGTTCGTCTGCCACTACATCGCCGCCTCGATCGCGACGTACCAGCTGCGCTGAGGGCCGGTCAGACCAGCGCGTTGCCGAGGAACTCGAGCTGGTCGGGCAGCATCCGCCGCATGTAGCCGACCGTGTGAGCGCCGTCCTCGAACCCACCCTGGGTGAGGCGCGGCAGGTCCTCGATGAAGTCCCGGACCGGGAAGTAGAACGGGTCGCCGTTGCCGCAGTCGATCCGGACCGGGAGGTCGGGAAAGTCCTTGGCGCGTCCCCGCAGGCCCTCGCGGTCGAAGTCCTCGGAGCTGTCGAAAGCGCCGACGGCCGCGTCCTCGTACGACGCGAACAGAGCCGGGCTGCAGGCGGCGACCGCGCTGATCGGGGCACCCAGCAGGGCGAGCCGCAGAGCCCCGTACCCGCCCATCGACCAGCCGTAGAGCGCCGTCGCCTCGGACAGCGAGAAGCGTCCGCGCAGGATCGGGACCAGCTCGCCGAAGATCATCGCGCCGCTGTCGGTGCCGTCGGACCGCTTGTGCCAGTAGCTCTCGGCGCCCCCGTCGACCGCGGCCACGGCGAACGGCGGCACCCCGTCGGCGACCGCCTGCGCCAGGAACCGGTCGATGCCGAGGGCGTCGAAGGCCGCGTGGTGGTCGGCGCGGGCCCCGTGCAGGCAGACCAGCAGCGGCAGACCCTCGGGCTGGTAGCCCGGCGGGACCGAGAGCGACCAGCCCGTCCGGACGCCCTTGCGGGCCACCGAGTCGAAGGACCCGTCGTACCGGCGCCCGGGGGCGATCTGCGGGATCGGGGCCGACTCGCCGTTCAGTCCCAGGAGGTCGTACGCGCGGACCCGGCCAGGAAGGACGCCCTCGTTGACGAGCACGCCACCGGTTGCGAACGCCGAGGCAGCGATCCCTGCTCCCCCCAGGAGCAACGCTCGACGTGAGACTGCGGCCATGACCGGGACCTTAACCCGTGATCACCAGACCAGCGACGCCGGATCGGTCACCGGCCGCTCGCAGACCATCGCCCGGCAGACGTACGCTGCCGCGGCGCCGCCGACGAGGCCGCGCCCCTGCACCAGCGGGATGGTCGAGGAACCGGCCTGCTCGGGCGTGACCACCACCACGACCGCCCCCAGTGCGCTCCGCGCCCGCACCGCGAGCTGGCGCCCGACCTCGTCGTCCGCTGCGGTGACCACCACGATCTCCACCGGGCCGTCGACCGCGGACTCGGCGGCAGCCAGCGTCCACCCCGCGAACCGCGGGGCCCGCTCGGCCAGGCCGCGCACCGAGGCCAGCGCCGCCTCGGCGGCGTCGCGGTGCCGACCGGAGCCGGTCATCGCTGCGTACCGGAGCAGGGCCTGGGTGATCGCCGAGTGCCCCGAGGGGCTGGCGTTGTCCGACGGGTCCCGGGGGCGGGCGATCAGGGACTCCGCGTCCTCTGCAGTGTCGTGGAAGCCCCCCTCACCGTCGGCGAACTGCTCCAGGCCGGTGTCGAGCAGACGTCCGGCCAGGTCCAGCCAGCGGCCGTCGCCGGTCCCCTCGGCCAGCGCGACGAACCCGTCGGCCACGCAGCCGTAGTCCTCCAGCACCCCGGCGTGCTGACCGACGACCCCGGCCCGCGAGACCCGTCTCAACCGACCCTCGACCAGGTGCAGGTCGACCAGCAGCTGACCCGCCGCGACGGCGGCCCCGAGCAGACGGGGCTCCTCGAAGACGCCCGCGGCCCGGGCGAGTGCGGCGATCGCGAGGCCGTTCCAGGCTGCCACCACCTTGTCGTCCTCAGCCGGCCGCTCCCGCAGCGCCCGTGCTGCCAGCAGGCGCTGACGGACCCCTCCCCAACGCTCCTGGTCAGCGGCGTCGGCGCCGAGCTGAAGCACCGAGCTGCCGTGCTCGAAGGTGCCGTCGGACGTGACCCCGAACAGCCGTGCCGCCCACCGGCCGTCGTCCTCGCCGAGCACGTCGACGAGCTGACCAGGGGTCCAGACGTAGTAGGTGCCCTCAGCCCCTTCGGAGTCGGCGTCGAGGGCCGAGGAGAACCCACCCTGCGGCGTACCCAGCTCGTCGAGCAGGAAGTCGGCCGTCTCCAGGGCGATCCGCCGGGCCAACGGCGCGCCGGTGGTCGCGAACCAGGAGGTGTAGGCGCTCAGCAGCAGCGCGTTGTCGTAGAGCATCTTCTCGAAGTGCGGCACCACCCACCGGGCATCGACCGAGTACCGCGCGAACCCGCCCCCGAGCTGGTCGTAGATCCCGCCCCGGGCCATCCGCTCGAGGGTGGTCGCCGCCTGCGCGGCACCCGGACCGCCGTGCCGGAGCTGGAACTCGAGCACCATCGACGGCGGGAACTTCGGCGATCCACCGAACCCGGCGTTGACGTTGTCGAACTCACCGGCGAGCTTCGCTGCCGCGGCACTGAGCACCGTCCGGTCCAGCGGCCCGGCGCCGTCGACCACCGAACGCGCAGCGATGTGCTCGGTGATGTTGACCGCGGTGGCGCCGACGTCGTCGCGACGTTCGACCCAGGCCTCGGTCAGCGCCTGCAGGAGCTGGGTGAAGCTGGGCTGCCCGTGGCGCGGTTGGTCGGGGAAGTACGTTCCCGCGAAGAACGGCCGGCCGTCGTGGTCCAGGACGCACGTCATCGGCCAACCGCCGTGCCCGGTCGTGGCGACGGTGGCCTGCATGTAGACCGAGTCGACGTCGGGGCGCTCCTCGCGGTCGACCTTGATGCTGACGTAGTGCGCGTTGAGGTAGTCGGCCGTGGCCTGGTCCTCGAACGACTCGTGGGCCATCACGTGGCACCAGTGACAGGCGGCGTACCCGACGCTCAGCAGCACCGGCACGTCACGGCGCTTCGCCTCGGCGAAGGCTTCGGGACCCCACTCCCACCAGTCGACCGGGTTGTCGGCGTGCTGCAGGAGGTACGGACTGGTGGCGTTCGCGAGCCGGTTCACCAGGACAGTCTCCCCTGTCACCTCGACCGGGCCAGGTAGTGCCACGCACGCACTCCAGCGTCCCGTCGGGCTCAGCTCATCGCGTCCGCGACTGAACGCCTCGGAGCGGTCGACCGCAAGTGCCACGCGATGGCGACGCTCGTCGTCGCTGCCCATCCGCACCAGAGCGACGCGAACCCGTCGATCGTGAGGTAGGCCAGGACCACGACCGCGAACAGGTTGACCACGCCGAAGTAGGCGATCCGGCGGTAGCCCGACAGGAGCATCGATCCGCACGTCGCAACGACGTAGGCGGCGCTGATCAGCACCCCCGCTCGGAGGTCGGTTCCGTAGGCGATGTGGTTATCGCCCAGGCGGGCCGTCACCGGCCCGCGAATCATCGCGGCCAGGAGGACAGCCGACACCGCACCGCCCAGCAGGACGAAGACCGTCATCAGGCTCTTCCTGGAGCCGGGCGGCTCCAGGGCTCGGATCGCGAGCGGCACGTAGACGGGCAGGACGACGAAGGCGAACACCAGGTAGACCCAGGTGGCGGGACCGACCCACGCTTCCGGGAGGTCCCGTCGCAGTCCGAACCACACCAGCGCCTCCGTCAGCTGGTGGACCCCGAAGAGCAGAGGGAGCGCCGCGAACGCCAGGTGGTCGTGCCGGAGTCGGACGTGACGGAGCGCGTCGATCCCGATCACTGCGAGAACTGCTCCGCTGACCAGGTCAGCCTCAGGAGAGAAGCACATGGTCAGCCCGCGGAAGCCCGCTGCTCACCGTCGCGTCCCGGCGCGCCAGGACGACGACGAGGACGAGGGCCGGAACGGACCACAACCAGACCCCGAAGCCGAACAACATCAGCAGCACGTGGAACACGACCACGGCCACCCAACCTGCTCTGGCACAGCGGCCCCCGACGAGGAGGAGGATCCCGACCGTCGTTTCCGCTGCCATGAGCAACAGCCCGAACACGACCGAATGGGCCATGAAGATCTGCTGCCAGCCCTCGCGGACGAACCCGAAGAGGCCGGCATCAGCGAAGTGTCGGTACGTCTCGGTGTCAGCGGCGACCAACCCGAGGTGCACTCCTCCCATCGAGAGGAAGAATCCACCCACGACCGGCCCGCCCCAATGCCGGCGCGGCAGTGCGCTGGCCGCACTGCGCGCACTGGCTTCGTTCCCGTCGGAACGAGCCGGGTGGACCTCGGCGATCCGCACCTGGCTTCTGGTCCTCATCACTCCAAGATCGCTCGTCAGCGGTACAGCGGACAGAGGCGGACGACCCCCATCGCTGTCCGAACGGCCTGTCGGATCGGCGAGCTTCCCATCGAGGGACCCACACGCCCGCCGAAGGGACGAATGCCTCGCTGCGGGTGACGTTCGGCACCAGACACGCCCCGGTGAACGGTGGTCGGCTGGGAGCATGGATCGGTCTCACTCGCTGGATGCGGCGTTTCTCGAGCTCGACGACGACCAGTCGGCGTTGCACATCGCCAGCGTGGCGATCTTCGCGGGGCCGGTGCCCTCTCAGCAGAAGGTCGAAGCCGCACTCGCTCGCCGACTGGTGCTGGTACCCCGGCTTCGACAGCAGCTGATGACCGTGCCGTTCGCGCTCGGCCGACCGGTGTGGGTCGACGACCCTGACTTCGCCCTGACCTCGCACCTGCGCCGGACGGCCCTGCCCGAGCCGACCGATGAGGCCCTGCACGAAGCGGTGGACAGGATCCTGAGCGAGCACCTCGATCACGACCTGCCGCTGTGGGAGGACGTCGTGGTCGAAGGGCTGAGCCGAGGGCGGTGGGCCCTGGTGACCAAGGTTCACCACACGATGGTCGACGGTATCGCCGGAACCGACCTGCTCTCGACCATGCTTGACACCTCAGCGCGGGCCCCCTCGCCAGCACCGGCCGCGCCCTGGTCACCGGACCCGCGCCCCGGCCTGACGCGGTTGGTCGGTGATGCGGTGAAGAGCCAGAGCCGACTGAGGGTCACCGAGCTGCGCGCTCTTCCCCGCGCCGCAGCTCGGGTCGCCCGGCACCCGCGTACGGTCGCCGCCAAGGCGTTGCGAACGGGTCGCGGCCTGCTCGGGCTCGCCTCGGCCGCGATGCCTACGGGGCCGTCGACGCTGGTCGGCCCCCTGGGTATCGACCGGACCTACCGGTGGAGCGAGATCGACCTCGCCGAAGCGTTGCAGGTGCACGAACAGCTGGGCGGCACCCTCAACGACCTCGTGCTGGCCGTCGTCACCCGCGCGTTCCGTGACCTGCTGATCAGCCGGGGAGAAGTCCCTGCCCCTCACGCGGTTCGCTGCCTGGTCCCGGTCTCGGTGCGCCGCGCGGACCAGCGCGGAACCTTCGACAACCAGGTCTCAGCCCTCCTCACGACCCTGCCGATCGAGCTGGACGATGCCCGCGACCGGCTCAACGAGGTCGCGGTCCGGATGCGTGCGGCCAAGGCAGCCCACGAGGCCGAGGCGGGCGAGTGGGTCACCCGGGTCGCCGATGCGGTCCCGCCGGCTGCGCTGACCCCGTTCCTGCACCTGGCGTTCCGGGTCCCCCACCGCAACCTCACCACGGTGGTGACCAACGTGCCAGGTCCGAGCGAGCGGCTGTTCCTCGCCGGTCGGCGGATGCTGGCCGCGTACCCCTACGTGCCTATCGCGGACCGGCTGCGCATCGGGGTCGCGATCACGTCGTACGACGACAGGCTGCTGTTCGGCGTCACCGCCGACCTGGCGTCGACCCCCGATCTGGGCGTGTTCGTCCAGGGTCTGGAGGACGGCTTCGCCGAGCTGGTCACGCTGGCGACCGGAAAGCCGGCGCGAACTGCCCGGACGGACCGGCGCACCCGAGCAACGAGGACGGCACGATGAGCCGGTTCACGATGTCGGCCGTCGACGCCGCGTGGCTGCGGATGGACCGCCCGACCAACCTGATGGTGGTCACGTCGGTCATGTGGTTCGACGAGCAGGTCGACCCGGACGCTATTCGCGACCTGATCACCAGCAGGCTGATCACCCGCTTCCCGCGCTTCTCCCAACGGGTGGTCGAGGACCACGGGCTGTACTGGGAGGACGTCGACGACTTCGACGTGAACCAGCACCTGCACCCGACCAGGCTGCCCGCTCCGGCCGACAAGTCAGCGCTGGAGGAGTTCACCGGGACCCTGATCGGCGTACCGCTTCCCTGGAACCGGCCGCTGTGGGACCTGTACCTGATCGACAACCTCGGCCCTGGCTCCGCCCTCGTCTTCCGGATGCACCACTGCATCGCGGACGGCATCGCGCTGGCCAGGCTGCTGCTGTCCCTGACCGACGACCCGGACACCGACCCGGTCGACCTGGCAGAACCAGTCGCGAACGCCCGGCCGAGCCTCGTCTCCGCGGCCTTCCACGAAGCCGTCGACGTCGCCCTGCACCCGATCCGCCTGCAAGCCCTCGCCCACCCCCGTCGACTGCTGGACCTGGGCCGCGAGATGATCGCCGACGGTGCTGCGCTGGCCAAGCTGGCGACGCTCCCGGCCGATCACGCGACGGCCCTGCGCGGGACCGCCGGGGTCGACAAGCAGGTCGTCTGGTCGAACCCGATCGGCCTGGACCGGATCCGCGACGCCGGGCACCTGACCGGCTCGACGGTCAACGACCTGCTGCTCACCGCGGTCACCGGCGCGCTTCGCACCCACCTCGTACGACGACGCAGCTCCGTCCACGACATCAGGGCGATCGTTCCCTTCAACCTCAGGCCGATGGACCAGCCACTGCCTGCAGAGCTGGGCAACATGTTCGGCCTCGTCTACCTGCAGCTGCCGCTCACCACGGCCGACCGCACGGAGCGGCTGCGGGTGATGGCGCAGCGGATGCGGGCGATCAAGGAGTCCGCCGAGGGCCTCGTCGCCTACGCGATCCTCGAGCTGGTCGGGTTGGCACCGCCGGCCGTCGAGAACCTGGCGATCGACGTCTTCGCGTCCAAGGGCACCGGAGTGATGACCAACGTGCCGGGGCCCCGGCACGCGGTACGGCTGGCCGGCACGGAGCTGCGTGGCACGATCGGCTGGGGCCCGACGTCAGGAGACCTCGGCCTGGGCGTGGCCCTGTTCAGCTACGCGGGCTCGGTCACCATCGGCCTGTGCGTCGACGTCGGCCTGGTCCCCGACGCGAAGACCTTGCTCAGTGACGTGGTCGCTGAGCTGGAAGCGCTGATCGAACCGCACGAACGCCCCGAGCCGGTCGGCTCCGCGACCACGGCCCTGCACGGCTCCGCGGCCCCGTGACCCGAGGGGGAACGCCTCGCCAGCAGGTTCGAGATCGGCCTGGCTCTTGACGTGCCGCCGGCACTGAGCGTCGAGCACCTGGTCAGCCGATCCTGACGTGGAGCCGGGAGGTCAGCGTCCTCGCACCCTCGACCGACGAACTGTCGACCGGATGACAAGTCGGGCACGGTCGGAAGATGCCCTAGATGAAGAGGAGCTGGGCCCCGGCAGACTTCTCGATGAAGTCGGCGGCGCTGATGATGGCCTCCACCTCGTCGTAGAGGTCGTCAGGTTGCAGGTGCTGCATGTCCGCCGACATCCGACAGGCCCACAGGTGACCGCCCGAGTCGACGATCTGCTGGAGGAACTCGGGGACCTCGGGGATGCCGAGCTCGTCGATGGACTTCTTGAGCTGGTGGGTCGCCATCGCGGTCATCCCCGGCAGGCCGCCCAGTCCTTGAGGCAGGTGGGTTGCCGTGTTGCCGAGCATGGTGAACTTCAGGTCGCCCATGGTCTTCTTGTTGATCATGTCGAAGCCCCAGAAGGTGAAGAACAGGTGCGTCTCGACGCCCTCGCCCAGTGCCGCGTTAGCCAGGACGAGCGCCGGGTAGGCCATGTCCAGGTTGCCCTTCGAGCAGATGATCGCCAACTTCCGACCCGTGTCACCATCCTCGAACGACGGGACGATGGGGGCGCTCTCGGTGATGCTCATCATGGACTCCTTCTAGACGCAGCCGTGGGGCTTGGGCAGGCCGGCGACGTAGGCGAGCTTCTTCGCCGGCTTCTGGGGGAAGAGCTGGAACAGCGACTTGGTCGGGATGCCCCCGATCACGCTGATCCTGCGCAGGGTGGCGGTCTCGCCCTCCTGGGCGAAGTCGTCGCGCAGGAAGCGGATGGCCTTCCAGTGCTCGTCGGTCAGGTCGATGCCGATCCCGGCCGCGAGCGTCTTCGCCAAGGGCTCGCTCCATTCGTCCGGATCCGTCATGAAACCTTCGTCGTTGACGTGGATCAGGTGTCCGTCGATGGTGGTGGTGGGCATGCCGTTCAGGCCTCCTTGCTCGGGTAGTACTTCCCTGCCATGGACATCTGCGAGGGCAGTGGGATGCGGCGACCGGGAAGCAGGACGTTCCAGTAGAGGTGGCGGAACGCCAGCTTTCCGAGGTGATTGGTCCGGGTCTCCTTGAGCAGGCTCATCGGCCCGAGGTGCGGCACCGGGTACTTCCCCGGAAGAGGCTGGGTGTCGTAGTTGAAGTCGATGAGCAGAGCCTTGTCGTCGCCGGACTCGACGAAGCAGTTCGCGTGTCCGTCGAACGACCCGGTCATCGGCAGTCCCTGGATGTGCTGGACGAAGTTGTCGACGAAGATCTCGACCGCGAAGTGGGCCACTGACCCGGCCTTCGACGCCGGGATGTCGCTGGCGTCTCCGACTGCGAACAGGTTGTCGTAACCGGTCGACAGCAGCGTGTGCTTGTCGACCGGCACGTAGTTGAGCTCGTCGCCGAGGCCCGAGCGCGCGACGAAATCGGCGCCCATGTTGACCGGGACGGTGACCAGCAGGTCGAAGGGCACCTCGCGGTCGTCGTAGGAGACGAGGACCCGCTGCTCGTCGTCGATCCGTTCGACCATGAAGTCCGGCTCGAGGTGGATCTTGCGTTCCGCGAGCATCGCGCCCAGACGTTCAGAGGCGACCGGCTGGGTGAACGCGCCGTCGAGCGGTGTCACGAAGATCAGCTCCACCCGGTCCCGCATGCCCCTGCTGCGCAGCCACGCCTCCACCAGGAACGTGAACTCCAACGGAGCAACCGGGCACTTGATCGGCATCTCGGCGATGTGGACGACCAACCGACCGCGCTCGAAGTTCTGGAGTGCGACAGCCAGCGCCTCGGCGCCTTCGAGGGTGTAGAAGTCGAAGATCGACGTTCTCCACTGGTCGCCGAGCATCCCAGGGGTCTGGTCCGGTCGAGGGGTGGTACCGCTCGCGATCACCAGGTAGTCGTACGGGAGCCGCCGGCCGTCCGAGAGAAGTACTGCGTTCTCCGCAGCAACGACCCTGTCGACCTCACCGAGGACCAGGTCGACGCCCTCAGCCAGGAGAGAACGTCGGGAGCGGACCAGTTCTTCGCGGGTGTACGTACCGAAGGGGACGAACAGGTAGCCGGGCTGGTAGTGGTGCTCGTCGTCCTGGTCCACGATGGTGATGTTCCACGCGCCGTCGTCGAGCCGGTGCCGCAACTTGTTCGCGATCATGGTGCCAGCGGTACCTGCCCCCAGGATGAGTAAGGTGCTCATCGATCCTCCCTGACCGTTCGCGTGCCTTCAGGCTAGGAAGCAACCAGGTCGCCCCCCAGAGCCGAACGGCCCGGGTCGGAGGGTCTGATGGCAGCGCGCCACGGCCTGGGTCACGTCGCGCCGCCTCGCCTCAGCGCGGGTCTGTCGGCGTCCGCGGCCCTGCGCACCCTGTGGATCAACAGGATTTCGCGGAGACGACGACTCGGGAACAGTCGGGTCTACCAGCTTCCACCCACTCCGCCCCCTCAGGAGCCCCCATGAAGTCACTCCTCGCCCTTCCGGTCCTCACCACCGTTCTGCTCCTGGTCGCCGGTCCCGCAGCCCAGGCCGACGTCGCCGGTCACCACAACCGCACCGGCGACGTCCGCACCCGGCCGCTGGGCCTGTCCGCACCGGTCGAGTCCACTGCGGCTCCGCGGATGGCGCGTGCTGACATCACCCGGATCAGGGTCGACCACGGCGCTCGGCAGGTCCGGCTGACGCTGACCCTGCGCAACCTGGCGAAGGTCGGCGGCGAGACCTGGTTCCACGCCACCGTCCGCACCGACCGGGACGAGCGACAGGTCGCGTTCCGAACGGCTCCGGGGCTCCGGGACGGCTCACGGGTGCTGTTCCGCGATGGCCGCGGCAACCCGCTGGCCTGCCGTGGTCTGGGCCGGTCGGTGAGCTACTCCACCAACACGGCGACCATCTCGGTGCCGCGACGCTGCCTGGCGAACCCCGACTACGTCCGGGTCCTGGCCACCGTCGAGCTCCGCGAGAACCACCGGATCTACGAGGACGCCGCCTACACCAGCGGAGCGGACCAGCGCCTGGTCTACGGGCCCCGGGTGTACCGGTGACGACGGCCGAGCTCCGCACCGTCGAGTCGTCGGAGGAACCGATGCCCTCCGGACCGTGCGACGTGGTCACTCCGTGTCGTCCTGACCCCCGTCACTGCACCAGCCTGCTGCCGGGGCACAACCTGCACACCGTCAGGTCGACCTTGGCCGGCCAGGCCCCCCGGCAGTGGCAGACGTCCACCGTGGAGGAGATCAACGGTCTCGTCCTGA
Source organism: Propionibacteriales bacterium (assembly GCA_026392455.1). Taxonomy (GTDB): domain Bacteria; phylum Actinomycetota; class Actinomycetes; order Propionibacteriales; family Nocardioidaceae; genus Marmoricola. Next base: position 81,972 of record JAPLCB010000011.1, read on the forward strand.
CCCTCCTGGTCGCCGGCGACCCCGGGCCCGTGCTGGCCTGGCACCATCGCCCCCTCGAACGGCAGCTCGCCCCCGGGGACCAGGTCCGGCTGCACCACTCGCAGGGACTGATCGAGGTGGGCCGGAGCTGGCTCTCGGTGATCCGCTCGAGTGCCGAGTAGGTCCGGACGCACGTGACCGCCCGTACGACGATCGTCGTACGGGCGGTCACGGTCAGATCAGTTGACGCTCTTCTTCAGCGCCGAGGCCGGCTTGAAGGCCGGCGCGTTCGAGGCTGCGATCTGGATCTCGGCACCGGTCTGCGGGTTGCGGCCGGTCCGGGCTGCGCGGTGACGGACCTCGAAGGTGCCGAAGCCGGCGATGGCGACAGCGTCACCCTTGGCGAGCGCGCCACCGATGGCCTCGGTGAGGGCGTCCAGGACACGCTCGACCTCGGCGCGGGAGACGTCCAACGAGCCTGCGGCGGCTTCGGTGAGTTCCTTCTTGTTCAACGGATTTCCTTCCACTGGTGAATTCTCCGGTCTGCGGAGATTGAACAGGAACCTCGCAACGTCGCCGGAACCGGGGTCGGGATCCCCGCCTGCCGGACTACTTCCAGATCCGGACGTAGTCGATCTGCGTGGTCACCTTCTCGGGCATCAGGGCGGGGTCGTACTCGTTGCCGACCGTTCCCATCGCCTGGTTCATGGCCAGGTAGAACGGTTGGTCGAAGGGCGCGTTCTTGCCGTGCACCGGGGCCGTGACCGACGAGTAGTCGTTGATCAGGCACACCTCGCCGTTCAGCAGGACGGTGATCCGGCCGGGGCTCCACTCGACACCGTAGGTGTTGAACCGACCGACGTTGATCTTGCAGTCGGCATGGGTGACGTTCTGGTTGGTGCCGCTCGCGCCGGAGCCGGGAAGGTAGTGGATGTAGGGCCGGTCGAGGCCGGGGATCGAGCTGTACATCTCGGCGAAGTCGATCTCGCCCGAGGCCGGCCAGCTCCCGTAGGTGTTCTTCTTGGGCCACAGCCAGAACGACTGCTGCGCCCCGGACGGAACCTCGTCCGGGATCTTCGCACGCACCTCGTACTTGCCGTACGTCTGGCTGTAGGTCTGGAAGTGCATCACCTGGCCGTAGGCGTAACGAGAGGACTTCTTGCCCGAGCAGGCCTGCTTCTCGGGAAACCGGATCAGGGACAGCTCCAGGTTGCCACCGACGACGTCGACCGTCCGCGGGCTGTCCAGGCCGCACGCGTAGACGCTGTCGGTACCCGTGGTGGCGCTGGTCTGCACCGCCCAGAACCGTCGGTCCAGCTTCGAGCCGTCGAACTCGTCGTTGTAGGTGCAGGTCCAGGCGCTGCCGTTCTGCTTCAGCGGTGCCTCGCCGGCGCAGGTCGGCCGCAGTGGTGCCGTCGCTGCGACGATGGTCACCGGGATCGTCGCGCTCTTGCCCTGCTGGTGGTCGCCGGACGCAGCGATCTTGGCCCAGTACTTGTAGGTGCCGAGGAAGTGCCGGCCGGTCACCGTGAGGGTGGCTTCGAGGTGTTCGTCGAGCACGGCCTTACTGACCCGGTTGTAGCCCAGCCCGTAGGCCCCGGCCGTCTCCAGGACGACGGTCTCGCCGGGGCGGGCCGGCTCCGAGGCGCGCACGACCACGACGCCGGGCTCGTCGAGGATCATCTCGGTCGGGGCACCGAGGATCTCGATCGTCGGGCTCGACACGACGGACAGCAACGCGGAGGGAACGATCCCGCCGAGGCCTCGACCGTCGAGGACCAGCAGGCCGAGCGGGACGGCTGCGAGCACGAGCAGGAACCGGAACATGGACGTACTCATGGAGCCGACCTCTTCAGGGGAAGGGAAAGGGCGGTGAAGGGCGCGCTCCGAGACGCGTGGTGCTGATGTTACTCAGGGGACTCGAGGGAAAGGTGGTACCGACGCGCCGACCGGCGTGACGTCTTGCCGCAGGTCAGCGGGGCTTCAGGAGTCCTTCGCGGCCTCGTCCGGGGTCTCCCCGAACACACCGGCCTCGGCGTTCTGCTTGGTCTTCTTCAGGTGCCGCGTCAGGCTCCACCCGAGGAGCCCGACGGCGACGGCCATCGCGATGAAGATGCCGAACGCACCCCAACCAGCCTTGATGTCTTCCTTGTCCGGGGTCGGGTCGACGGCCAGCGAGACGAAGGTGGCGATTGCGTACAGGGTGTTCATGCCCTGATTGTCTCAGGTCCTACCGAAGCCCGGCGAACAGGTCGTCCTCGGGCAGCTGGGTCTCGACCAGCGACGTCACGAGCTCGAAGTCCTCGGTCGGCCAGACCCGCTTCTGGACCTCGAGCGGGATCTGGAAGAAGAATCCGTCCGGGTCGATCTGGGTCGCGTGCGCGATCAGCGCGCGGTCACGGACCTCGAAGTACTCGGCACACGGAACCTTCGTGGTGACCCGGGCGTCCCAGACCGGGTCCGGCTTCCACTCCTTGAGCCGCTCGCCGAAGAACGACTCGATGCCGAGCTCGACCGCTGCCTCGTGCAGCGCCACCGCCTTCGGCCGGTTGAAGCCGTGCTGGAAGTACAGCTTGGAGACCTGCCACGGCTCGCCGGCGTCCGGGTAGCGGGTCGGGTCCGCGGCGGCCGCGAACGCCTCCATCGAGATCTCGTGGCACTTGATGTGGTCGGGGTGCGGGTAGCCGCCGTTCTCGTCGTACGTCGTCATCACGTGCGGACGGAAGGACCGGATCAGCCGCACCAGCGGCTCGGCGGCCACGGCGGTGTCGACGAGTCCGAAGCAGCCCTCGGGCAGCGGTGGCTTGGGGTCACCGTCGGGCCACCCGGAGTCCACGAAGCCGAGCCAGTCCTGGGTGACTCCCAGGATCTCGCGGGCGGCCTCCATCTCGGCGCGCCGGATCTCGGTGATGTTCTCCAGGACGTCGGGACGATCCATCTTCGGGTTCAGGACCGACCCCCGTTCCCCCCCGGTGCAGGTCACCACGTGGACGTCGACGCCTTCCGCCACGTACTTGGCGGTCGAGGCAGCGCCCTTGCTGGACTCGTCGTCCGGGTGGGCGTGGACGTGCATCAGGCGAAGGCCGTCGGGCGCAGACATGGGGACCATCCTAGAATCTGGGGGTGAGCGACCTTCAGCAGCGGTACGGAACCACCAGCCCGACCCGGCGCCGGACGCTCGTGGTTGTATCGAGCCTGGTCGCGGCTTTATTCCTCGGCTGGCTCGCCTGGGTGATCGTCGACCAGAGCGACCCGGCTGCCCGGGTCGAGGTCTCGGCGTACGAGGTGCTCGACGACCAGAGCGTCCGGATCAGGATCCAGGCCAAGTTCCGCGACGACCAGGTCCAGGGTTCGTGCACCTTCGGGACCACGGCCGAGAGCCACTCCCCGGCCGGCGACACCACCCTGAGCTTCGACGAGATCCGGGCTGCCGGCAACAGCTGGGTCGTGATCAGGACGCTGGAGCGGGCGACCACGGTGGAGAAGAAGAGCTGCACCACCGACTGAACGCTGTCGTCTAGACTGGTCGTTTATCTCTTTCCCCGATTCAGGAGTGGCACCCATGACCCAGGCTGATGAGCGCGACGGCGTCTGGCTGACGCAGTCGAAGTTCGACGAACTCACCGCCGAGCTCGACGACCTGCGCGGACCTGCCCGGACCGCCGTCGTCGAGAAGGTGAGCCAGGCACGCGACGAGGGCGACCTGAAGGAGAACGGCGGCTACCACGCTGCCCGCGAGGAGCTCGGCAAGCTGGACGGCCGGATCGCCCAGCTGGTCGAGATGCTGAAGAACGCCCGGGTCGGCGAGGTTCCGGCGGACGACGGCGTCGTCGAGCCGGGGATGCTGGTCACCTTCCGCTTCGTCGGCGACGACGACACCGAGCAGTTCCTGCTGGGCGCGCGCGAGATGGCTGGCGACGACGTCCAGGTCTACTCTCCGCAGTCACCGCTCGGCGAGGCCATCAACGGCCGCAAGAAGGGCGACACCGTCAGCTACCCGGCCCCGAACGGGAAGCTCCTCGACGTCGAGATCGTCGACGCCGTTCCCTACACCGGCTAGCCCCCTAGCTGCCCATCAGACTGACCCGGTAGCCGTGCTCGCGCAGTCCTGCGAGCACGGCTTCGGCATGTTCGGGGCCGCGGGTCTCGAGCTGGACGTGCACCTCGACCTCGTCGACGCTCAGGCTCACCGAGGTGCGCTCGTGCCCGACCTCCAGCACGTTGACCCGCTGCTCGGCGAGCTGGCCGAGCAGGGTGGCCAGACCACCCGGGCGGTCCGGGATCCGGACCGCGATGTTGAGGTAGCGGCCGGCCGAGGCAAGGCCGTGCTGGACCAGCTTGGCCAGCAGCAGCGGATCGACGTTGCCGCCGGACAGCACCGCCACCGCCGAGCCTCCGAAGGCCCCCGGGTCGTCCAGCACTGCTGCCACCGCCGCGGCCCCGGACGGCTCCACGACGAGCTTGGCCCGCTCGAGCAGCAGCACCAGGGCCCGTGAGATCGACTCCTCCGAGACCGTGACGAAGCCGTCCACCAGGGACGAGATCGCTGCGAACGGCACGGCGCCGGGACGCGCCACCGCGATCCCGTCGGCCATCGTGCTCATCGTCGCCAACGCCACCGGGACACCCGCGCGCAACGATCCCGGGAACGCCGCGGCGCCCTCGGCCTGGACCCCGATCACCCGGACCTCGGGCCGCACCGCCTTGATCGCCAGGGCGATCCCGGCCACCAGACCACCGCCGCCCGTGGGCACCAGGACGGTTTCGACGCCGGGCGCCTGGGCCAGGATCTCCAGACCGCAGGTGCCTTGGCCGGCGACGATGTCGCGGTGGTCGAACGGGTGGATCAGCACGGCGCCGGCGCGCTCGGCGTACCGACCGGCCTCGATCAGGGCCTCGTCGACCGTGGAGCCCGCGAAGACAACGTCGGCGCCGTACCCGAGGGTGGCCTTCACCTTGGGGATCGGCGCACCTTCCGGCATGAAGACGGTGGCGGAGATCCCGAGGAGCTGCGCAGCCAGCGCCACCCCCTGGGCGTGGTTGCCCGCCGAGGCCGCGACCACGCCGCGGGACCGCTCGGCCTCGGACAGCTTGGACATCCGGACGTAGGCACCGCGGATCTTGAAGGAACCGGTTCTCTGGAGGTTCTCGCACTTCAGCAGCACCGGCCCGCCGAGGAGTCCCGACAGCCAGCGAGACTCCTGCATCGGGGTGTTCACCGCCACCCCGTCCAGCAGGACGGCTGCCGCCTCGATCTCGGCCAGACCGATCAGGTCGCTCATCCCGGAGCACTCATTCCGGGTCGCCGACCCCGTCAGGTCCGGCAGCCGGATCGGTGCTGGCCGCTTCGTCCGCCGGTTCCCCGACGTCGGTGAACGAGGCCAGGTGCTGCGCGACCGCGTTCAGCGCCGCGGCCAACGGGACGGCGATCAGCGCGCCACCGATGCCGGCGACGATCACGCCGACCGCGATCGCCAGGATCACCCCGAGCGGGTGCACCGAGACGAACCGACCCATCAGGAACGGCTGCAGGACGTGCGCCTCGATCTGCTGGACCAGCACCACCCCGGCCAGCATGATCAACGCCACGATCGGTCCGTGCGCGACCAGGGCGACCAGCACGGCGACGGTGCCGGAGAGGAAGGCCCCGATCAGCGGGACGAACGAGCTGAGGAAGACCAGGACGCCGATCGCCCCGACCAGGGGGACGTCGAGGATCAGCGCGAAGATCATGATGCCGACCGCGTCCACCGCCGCAACCATCACCGTGGCCCGGACGAACTGGGTCAGCGAGTGCCAGGCGACCTTGCCCGACGAGTCGGCCTTCTCGCGGGCCGCGCGCGGGAACATCCGGACCAGCCAGGTCCAGATCAGGTTCCCATCCGCCAGGAAGAAGTAGGTCGAGAACAGCACGATGAAGAAGCCCGCCACGACGTGCCCGACGGCGACGCCGAGCTCGGTGACCCGGCCGAAGACGTCGTTACCCTCGCGCGCGACGAAGTCCTGCGCGCTGGAGATGCCGTCGTTGATGGTCGAGTCGCTCAGGTGCAGCGGCCCGTCCTTGAGCCACTTCTCGATCTCCTCGAGGCCGCTGACGACCTGGCCGGAGAGCTGGTCGACGCTGTTGGCGATCTGCTGACCGACGAAGGTCAGCAGCAGCGCGATCGTCGCGACGCCCCCGACGACCACGATCACCGCTGCGGCCTTGCGGGGCACCTTGAAGCGCTCCAGCCAGCCGACCAGCGGCGCGGCCAGGGCGGCGATCAGCAGCGCGATCACCACCGGGAAGACCACGACGGCCAGGTAGCTGAGGACGAACAGGATCACCCCGGTGGCGCCGATGATCACCAGGAAGCGCCAGGAGTACGCCGCCACCAGGTCGTAGGCCCACGGAACTCTCGCCGGGGCCAGGTTCGAGGGTCCGCCCGCGATCACCGGGTCGGTCTGCTGTCGCGCGTCGCGCGCCAGGCCTCGTTGGTGCAGGAAGTGGTGAACCAGGCGCTCGATCCGGGTGTCCTCGACGTCCTGGATCTCCTCGACGTCAGGGCGCGGCTCTCCGGCACTCTCCTCTTCGCTCACACCGACACCGTAGGCCAGGAGGCCAACGGTCGCGGGGACCTCATCAACCTGCCTTGGTGAGCACCATGATCACCGACACCACGACGGCCCCGGTCAGGGCTGCCGTCAGCACGATCGGGACCGGGGAGGAGGTGATCGGCCAGCCTTCCTCGATCGCCTTGTTCACCGCCAGGTAGCGGTAGTGCCCGCCGATCGCTGCGACCGCTCCGGCGAGCACCAGCACCAGGCAGAGCGCCATCAGCAGGACACCGCCGTCCAGGAAGTGGGCGAACCCGACGGCGGCGACGATCAGCGCGATTGCCGTCCGCTGGTAGGCGAGCAGGGTGCGCTCGCTGGCCAGCGCGAACCGGAGGTCCGGCTCGGCCGGGATGATCGGTTCAGCCATGAACGGGGTCCAGGGCTCGAGCCAGGTCAGCCAGCAGGTCGTCGGCCGTCTCGATGCCGACGCTGAGCCGGATCAGGTCCGGCGGCACCTCCAGGTCGGTCCCGGCAACACTGGCGTGGGTCATCCGGCCGGGGTGCTCGATCAGGGACTCGACCCCACCCAGCGACTCCCCCAGCGTGAAGACCTCGGTGCGCTCGCAGACCTTCAACGCGTGCTCCTCACCGCCCGTGACCCGGAAGGAGACGATGCCGCCGTACCGCTTCATCTGACGACCGGCGACCACGTGGCCGGGGTGCTGCTCGAGCCCGGGGTAGATCACCTCGGCAACCTGGGGGTGGCCGACGAGGAACTCCACGACCTTCTCGGCGTTGTCGCAGTGCCGGTCCATCCGGACGCCGAGGGTCTTCAGACCGCGCAGCACCAACCACGCGTCGAACGGTCCGGCGATCGCGCCCATCGCGTTCTGGTGGAAACCGATCTTCTCGGCGGTCTCCAGCCCCCGGACGACCAGCGCTCCGCCCACGACGTCGGAGTGCCCGCCGCAGTACTTGGTGGTCGAGTGCACCACCACGTCAGCACCGAGAGTGAGCGGCTGCTGCAGGTACGGCGAGGCGAAGGTGTTGTCGACCACCAGCAGTGCACCGGCCTCGTGGGCCACGCCCGCGAGGGCCTCGATGTCGCCGATGTTGAGCAGCGGGTTGGTGGGGGTCTCGACCCAGACCAGCTTGGTCTGGCCCGGCCTGATCGCGTCCCGGACCGCGTCCACGTCGGAGACCGCCGCGGGACTGTGCTCCAGCCCCCAAGGACCGCCGACCTTGTCGATCAGTCGGAAGGTGCCGCCGTAGGCATCGTCAGGGATGACCAAGTGGTCCCCGGGCCGGGTCAGCGCGCGCAACACGGTGTCCTCCGCGGCGAGACCCGAGGCGAACGCGAACGCCCGGTCGCCCTCCTCCAGGGCCGCGAGGTTGCCCTCCAGGGCAGTGCGCGTCGGGTTGCCCGAGCGGCTGTACTCGTAACCGCCGCGAAGTCCGCCGACACCGTCCTGCTTGTAGGTGCTGGTCGCGTAGATCGGCGGAATGACCGCCCCCGTCATCGGGTCGGGTTCGTAGCCCGCGTGGATCGCCCGCGTCTCGAACCCGGCCTTGTTCGCATGCTCTTGGGTCACGGGATCGAGCCTAGACCTCAGGGGCCCGCGCCGGGACCGAGGTGGTCACCGTCCTGTAATCCCGAGCGCTTCGGTCGTTCGCCCCCACCCGGCAGACTGGGAACAGCACCGACACCCCGCGTGTTGAGACCGGTGCCCCCAGCAGAAGGAGTCGAGATGCTGTTCAACAAGTACAAGACCGAGATCATCGAGCCGGAGCGCGCCCTGGCCGGCCGAACCTCCCGGACCTTCAAGCTGGCCGAGAAGCACCGCGTCCTCGATGCACCGCTGGTCACCGACGAGATCCCCGACGGGCTGGAGGTAGCCGTGTTCGGCCTCGGCTGCTTCTGGGGAGCCGAGGAGATCTTCTGGCAGGTCGAGGGCGTCTGGTCGACGTCGGTCGGGTACGCCGGCGGCACCACCCCGAACCCCGACTACGACGAGGTCTGCTCCGGCAAGACCGGCCACACCGAGGCCGTCCGAGTGGTCTTCGACCCGACGAAGGTCTCCTACGCCGAGCTGGTCGCGGCGTTCTACGAGGTGCACGACCCGACCCAGGGCATGCGCCAGGGCAACGACGTCGGAACTCAGTACCGCTCGGCGATCTACACCCTCAGCGAGGAGCAAGCCGCCGTCGCCCACGAGGTGACGGAGCGTTACCAACCCGAGCTGACCAAGCGCGGCTACCCGAAGATCACCACCGAGATCAAGCCGGCACCGACGTACTACTACGCCGAGGATCACCACCAGCAGTACCTGAGCAAGAACCCGTTCGGGTACCGGTGCCACTCGGCGACGGGCATCAAGGTGCCCAGCGTCTAAGTCACAACGACTCGGCAGTTCGGGTCAGAGAGTGCTGCCGAACGCGACGATCAGTGCCTCGACGGCTTCTGGGTCACCTTCGATCTCGACACGGCCGGCAGCGGTCGCCTCGATCACGCTCATCCGCCCGGACCCGACCGCGGCCACGGTCGAGGCTTTGATCCGGATGGTCGCGTCCGGTTCAGTCGAACCGTCAGCCTGAACGACGCTGGCCCGGCCTCCCTCGATCCGCAGCATCGCGGAGGTTCCGTCGACCACGAACTCAAAGGTCGCCTCGATCCCGGCGAGCGTGGCCGGATCAGCTGAGTGCGTAAACGCCAAGAGCGACCACTCCGCCCGAACCTGCACGCCTTCGGCAGGCTCCTCCGGAACGGCATGCCGAAGACCCCACAGCACCAACGGCATCAACGCGCGTCCGAGTTCCTCGCCAGTCTCAGTCAGTTTGTAGACCATCGATGCCGCAGGGGCCGCCATCCGACCCCGGACCAGAATGCCATCAGCCTCCAGTTTCGCGAGTCGTTGCGCCAAGAGGCTGGTGCCGATCCCCCGGAGCGCGTCAGCAAGATCCGTGTAGCGCTTGGGCCCGGTCATGAGTTCGCGGACGATCAGGAGTGTCCACCGCTCCCCGACGAGGTCGAGCGCACCGGCGAGCCCGCAGTACTGGTCATATGAACGACGGGTCACGATCGAGTCCTTCGGTCCGGCGGGCGCGAGCGGTTAAACTTCATAATCTTATTGCATGACTACTAAATCTTATGTTACGTTCGGGCGCGGACCTAATCGGGTAGCCCGCCCGAACGAAGGAGCCCGACCATGACTGGCAATCCGATGACATACGAGGTCTGCATCGTCGGCGCTGGGATCACCGGCCTGAACGCTCTCGTCGTCTCGACGTCCTACCTCGAAAGCACGGCGAAGGTTGCACTGGTCGACAGCAGGCCCCGAGTCGGAGGCATGTGGGTCGACACCTACGACCACGTCCGACTCCACCAGCCGCACGGCATCTTCACCGCCGGCAACATCAAGTGGACGCTGAGCAAGGATCCCAGCCACCTCGCGACGAAGCCCGAGGTCCTCGACCACCTCCAGCGGTGCCTTGAGATCGCCAAGCAACGGGTTGACGTGGCTGAGCACTTCGGATGGCAGTACGAGTCGCACCAGGAGCTTGACGATCTGGTGGAGGTGACGCTGCAAGCGCCTGACGGGCGGCGCACGGTGCTGCGGGCCAAGCGTTTGATCAAGGCATTCGGTCACAGGGTCACACCCGGCATCCCCTTCCCCGTGTCGAGCCGGCGGGTGCGCTCCACGACGCCGGAGCTCCTCATGTCACAAGGAGCCGATCTCGCTGCCGATGACTCTCCTATCTGGATCATCGGCAGCGGCAAGACAGCAATGGACGCAGCCCAACTCCTGATCACCACATATCCGGGCAGGGAGATCAACATGCTGGCCGGGCCCGGGACGATGTTCGCCCGTCGGGACAGCTTCTTCCCCACTGGTGCGAAGCGCTGGTGGTCCGGAACTCCGATCAACACCATGACCCGCCAGGTCGCCCGGCGCTTCGACGGCACCAACGAGGACGAGGTCCGCGACTGGTTCCGCGCGACTTACGGGATCAGCCCAACCAGCGAGGCCCGCGACTTCTTCAGCGCCTACCTCTCCGAGGCCGAATGCGAGTTCATCACGTCTGGCCTGTCGAGCATCGAGAACCAGTACTTCGCCGACGCCCACGACCACGACCACGACCGCGGGGTCGACCTTGTCCTCAGGACGGGCGACGTACGTCCGGTGCCCGAGGGGACCTGGTTGGTCAACTGCAGTGGCGCCCTCCTGCGTACACCACACCCCTATGAACCGTTCATCTCGGCGGGAGGACGTTGCCTGTCGCTCCAAATGCGCTCCAGCACCACGGGTGCCTTCTCCTCGTTCGCCGGGTACTACATCACCCACCTGATGTTCCATGACCGACTCCGCGATCTGGGCCTCTACGAACTTGACCTGGAGGACCTGCACGCGAAAGCGAAATCCCTCGTCGTGTACGCATCGATGAGTCTGTCGATGCACAACCTCAGCCTGGTTGCAGAGGCGTTACCAACCAAGGCGATGCTGGACTGCGGACTCGACTACGACCTCTGGTACCCGTTGCCCCGGCGTCTCGTCGGAACGATGGGTTTCCTGACGACGCACAAGCGGGACCGCGCCCACCACGCCATGGCCCTGGACACGCTAGGAATGCGTTTCGACGTGCGCTGCGGGCCACTTGAGACGTCAAGGACTGCATAGAGCAGCGCGCGACCGGAATGTTTGCCGCGCGACGACTGCTACCCCCAGCGTCTGATCCGTTCGGGCGAACAGGCACTACCTGCCCCAGACAGCCCGGCCGGGTATGTCCGGGCAGTTGTGCATGTTGAGCCGCACGGGTTCGATACCCGTATGGGAGTGCTCCGGATGGTCATCGACGGTTTCCGAGGCAGCGCAGGACCGACTGGCGATGGCGGAGGAGGCTTACCTGGCTCGATCCTGCTCTCCCAGGCCAGCTGGCACCAGATCAAGGACACCGTTTCCTGTGAGGAGCGCGGCGGAACCACGGCACCTCCCCCAGTACCACTGACGTGCATTCCGTACTACCAGCAGCATGACCTCGCCAAGAACCCGTTCGGGGTCCCGCGGGCAGTCCGCGAACCGGATCACGAGAACCGTGACGGCACGCCGCTGACGTCGTCCCGAAAGATCCGCCGCCCAGACTGACTGAAGCAGCAACGGACTCGGGCGCCCGGAAGGACCGACCTGGGTCGGTGGTGCATGTTTGACTGACCGTCGAGCCGACGAGTTGCGCCGCAGGTGTCGTACCGGCCGGTCCCCGTTCGTAGCCATGGTGAAGGAGGGCCACCCCGGCCCGTCCCGACCTAGGAGGAGCAATGCCCCAGTACCTGATCAGCTTCAACGCCGAGTGGGTCCCGGACCTGACCGAGGAGCAGATCCTGGACAGCGCGAGGTCCATCGACCCCGTCATCGACGAGGCCGTCGCTGCCGGCGTCTGGGTGTTCGGCGGGGGTCTGGACGACAAGACCGCGGTGTTCAGCGTCGACCCCAACGGCGGCAAGCCCATTTTCACCGACGGCCCGTACGTCGAGACCAAGGAACGCTTCGGCGGCTTCTCCGTCGTCGACGTAGCCGACGACGAGCAGGCGCGCTACTGGGCTGCGAAGATCGCCGTCGGTTGCGGGTGGCCGATGCAGGTGCAGCAGCTCGGCACACCGCCGGACCTTTCCTGAGTATCCGTACGGATGCGTGCGTGGTCCGACGTGCGAAGACTGACAGCATGCGCACCTACGGAAGCAGATCAGCCCTCGTCGCCTCCTACGCGTTCGTCGCCCTCACGGTGCTCGGAAGCCTGGGCATGGTGATCTGGGGACTGTCCTCGGAGATCACGGCTGGCCCAGCCCACGACGACGAGATGTTCGCCGGGATCGGGTACCTCGTCGCGGCTCTGTGGGGTGTCCCCGCCGCCTTCGCCGCCGTGCTCCTCACGGCAGGCCGGGTCCTCACCGATCGCCACGAGATCCAGTGGGGCCTGACCGTGCTGGCCTTGGCCTTCAACGCCGTCCCGTGGCTGATCCTGCTCGCACTCCGGTGAGCGACGCCACGATCGCTGCGATCGCCGAGGTCACGGGGCGGACTCAGGCCTCCCTGCCTGGACGAGCCCGCTCTCGTACGCGGTGACGACGGCCTGCGCGCGGTCACGGACACCGATCTTCGCGAACAGGTGGCCGATGTGGGACTTCACGGTCGCCTCGGTGACGTGCAGGTCCTGGCTGATCTCCACGTTGTTGCGGCCGCGTGCGACCAGCTGCAGGACCTCGCGCTCCCGCTCGGTCAGCAACGACACCGCCTGCGCGGCGGCCCGTTCCTGGGTGGGTCCCCGGGTCAACCTGCTCAGGAGCTGTCCGAGCACTCGGGGCGCGATCACCGCGTCGCCGCCAGCGGCCAGGCGCACGGCCCGCAGGAGGTCGTCGCCGTCACCGTCCTTGAGCAGGAACCCGCAGGCCCCGGCACGGATCGCCTCCACCACGTAGTCGTCGTGGTCGAAGGTCGTGAGCACGATGACAGCAACACCGGGTTGCCCCTGACGGATCGTGCGGGTCGCGGAGATCCCGTCGAGCACCGGCATGTTGATGTCCATCAGGACGACGTCGGGTTCGAGCTCGAACGCCCGCGCTACCGCTTCCTCACCGTTCGCTGCCTCGCCGACGACGACCACGTCGTCGGCGAAACCGAGCAGGGCACCGATGCCTTGGCGGACCAGCTGTTGGTCATCGGCCAGGACCACCCGGAGAGGACCTCGCTCGGGGGTCACGACGAACCCACGATCGGCACCGACGCCCGGACCACCCAGGTGCCGGGCTCCAGTCGTCCGACGTCAAGCTGCCCGCCACAGATGTGCAGCCGCTCACGCATCCCGACCAGTCCGACGCCGGTGGACACCTCACGGTCTGACCGTCCGCCGGCAACCGGACTCCTCACCAACAGCCGCACCCTGTCCGCCAGCCAGCTGACCTCGATCCGCACCGTGCCGGGACCTCCGTGACGCCTTGCGTTGGTCAGTGCCTCCTGAATCACCCGGTAGGCCGCGAGAGAGCCGCCGACCGGGAGACTACGAGGGTGGCCGCTGACCACGACGTCGATCTCCTGCCCGGCTTGCCGGCACTGATCAACGAGCTCGGGCACATCCTCGATGCCCCGATCGGCGCCGGGCAGGGAGCTGCCACCGTCGGGTCGGAGAGCACCGAGCACCTGCCGGAGCTCGGTCATCGCCTGCCGCGCACCGGATTCGATGGCTCGGAGGTCGTCGATGACGATGTCCTGACCGTCCTCACGGCGTCGCCTCAGCACCTGGGCCTGGAGCGAAACCACGTTCATCGTGTGGGCCGTGATGTCGTGCAGCTCGCGAGCGACGCGCAGCCGTTCGCGCAACGTCGCTTCCTCGAGGTCCGTGCGGTGCACCTCCTCCAGCGCCGAGGCCCGGTCCTGCGCCCGCAGCTCGCCCTCCCGAGCGCGCCGGACGAGGATGCCGAGCACCCAGGGAGCGACCGTGATCAGGGTCGGGAAGATCAGCTGCTCGGGGAGCGCGAACGGCCCCGGCGCAGCAACGTTGAACGACATCAGCGCCAGCACCCCGGCAGCGACGTACGGCTGGTCCCGGTAGCGGGCGAACCTTCCGATGCCGTAGCTCGCCACCACGATGAGGGCGAGGTACGGGTCGTCGGAGCCCGCCGCGCCACCGCTCCAGCTCGACAGCAGCGGGGCGCCGAGGGAGGCGACCAGAGCCACGACCGGCGCCCGGCGCAGCAGGGCGAAGGTCGCCAGGGTCACCAGGGCGACGGCAACCACCAGCACCGGCCGCTCGGCGTCCTGGGACGATGCCCCGATCCACGCAGCCATCAGCACCGCGGCAGTGCCGATGCCCCTGGTTCTCAGCCGAGAAACAGGCGCGTCTTCCAGACGGGGGACCATGGACGCATTCTCCTCGAAAACCGGCTTCGGACTGGGCCCATCATGACGCCGATTCCCGCTGCGTGCCTCCGTCTGCGGGATGAGAAGGCCGACGTCGATCTCCCCCCGAGGCACGACAGCGCGCCGCCGGAAACCATGCCCCGTCCCGATGCGGCGAACGCGGGCCGCCCCAAGACTGGGGAACTCGACCACCACCCGCACCCGGAGGACCCATGCACACCGATCACCCCGGCCTGAGCACGACCCCGATCAACCGCCTCGAACCGACCGGCGCGGTCGCCGCCGGCATCGCGGGCGGCTGTGCGCTGGCCCTGGCGATCTACCACGCCATCTCCACGAGCGCGCCGTCGGCCGACTACGCGTCCCTCGGCGGCAACCTGCGCGAGATCGCCTTCTTCGCGTACCTGGTCGGCTCCGTCGTCGCGATCTGGATGGTTCGGAGAGCCCAGCTGACCACGCCGCTGGCTGCCCGCCTGATCGGGGGCGGCTACGCCCTGGTGGCGTTCGGCGTCGCCGCCGGCTTCGTGCTCCGCGACGACCCCGACTGGTTCATCATCGTCGGCGGACCGGGGAACCTGCTCGCTCTGGTCGGGTGGATCGCCCTGGGCGTGAGCGGAGCCCGCCGGGGCCTGCTCCCCCGGTGGACCGCCGTACTCGGCGCGATCGGCGGCGTGTTCGCCGTCCTCTTCGCCGAGTTCGGCTCGCAGGTCCTCATCGCCAGCTTCTGGCTCTTCCTCGCCACGCGGCCCGGTTCGGGGCCTGC
Organism: Propionibacteriales bacterium; assembly: GCA_026392455.1. Taxonomy (GTDB): domain Bacteria; phylum Actinomycetota; class Actinomycetes; order Propionibacteriales; family Nocardioidaceae; genus Marmoricola. The sequence continues at coordinate 97,158 of JAPLCB010000011.1, forward strand.
TCGCGGCAACGAAGCACCCCGAAGTCCGCGATACTGACCCCATGACGCAGAAGCGGATCGTCCGCGCGCAGGCCAGGGGCGCTGCCCGCGAGCGCGACCTGCTGCTGCGCGACGCCTTCCGGGCCGCCTGGGCGGACAACGACGACGCGGTCGCGGACCTCCTGGGCCAGCTGGTCGAGCGCGACCCGGACCTGACCGCGGACCAGCTCTTCGGCATGGTCACCACGTTGCTCGAGGAGGTCACCGACCTCTCCGGCGAGACCCGCGAGGCGGTGCTCGCCCGGCTCCAGCGCGACTGAGCCGACGAGGCTCAGCGCGGCAGCATGCCGGTGATCCGGTGCGTCCGCGACCGGCCGTGGACAGCGTTGGCGGCCTGCAGCCCGGACAGCACCGCGGCCTCGATGCAGCCGGCGTTGATGCCGTTGTCGGTCCAGTCACCGGCGAGGAACAGGTTGTCGAACCCGCTCTCGTCGGCCCTCAGCCGGAAGGAATCGGTGCCCGGGGTGCACATCACGTAGCGGTCGGACGGGTCGACGTTGATCCGCACGAACTGCGAGCGCAGCGGGTCGGTGGTCCCGTCCCAGCCGCAGAGCAGGTCCCACCGGAACCCGTCCGGTCCCAGGAGCCCCGGGAGCAGGTGCGGGAGGTGCTGGGTCACGAAGGTCTCCGCGTCGGCGTACGCCACCGACAAGTGCTGCTCGAGGTACTCCGGCCACGGCCGGTCCGGCGGCCACGGGGCGTCGATCGCCCCGCAGAAGTAGGCAATCGAACCGGGCGCGATCGCCTCGGGCCAGTCCTCACGCTCGATCAGCTGGGGCATCGAGGCCCAGGTGCTCAACGGTCGCTCGAAGGCACTGACCGTCATCCCCGGCCGCCCCCAGCCGAGCGTCGGCTCATCCTCACGGAACCACAGCTGCAGGGCCACGGTCGCGGTCGTCTGCAGGTTCGCCAGCATCGCCCCGAATGCCGGGGCCCGGGCCGCGAGCGCCGGCGCGACCAACCGTGCCATGTCCACCGGGACCGCCAGCACCGCGACATCGAAGTCGACGCCGCGCCGCAGCACCCGTTGCTCAGCATCCGGCCAGGTGCACCAGGTGGACTCCAGCGGCTCGTCGAGCACGGCCGGGTCCACGTCCAGCTGGTCCAGCAGCGGACGGTCGGCGAAGCACGGCAGCCCGCGCACCCGGACCAACGGGTCGTACTGCTCGAGGCCGGGGCGCAGCCGCACCTGGCGCCCCATCCTGATGGTGTCGACCTCGACCCCGTCGGCCCCGGGGAGCAGCTCGTCGACCCGGTGGAAGTACTCGATCCGCACCCCTCGGGCGACCAGCGCCTGGTGCAGCGGGGCGAAGACGATGTCCCCCATCCCGGCAGCCATCTTCCAGAAGATCGCACCGCGGTACTCGAAGAACATCTTCACGGTGACTGCGATCGCGGTCCCGGCACCGACGCCGAGCTCGGAGCGCTGGGCCCCGTCGTGGGCGAAGACCAGGTCGTACAGACCGCGGATGAAGGCGAACTCAGCACCGCCGGGATCGGCGCCGTGCCGGATCGCCCAGTCGAGGAACTCCTCGTCGTTGGCGCGGTCGAAGCCGTCCGGGTCGACGAAGACACCGTCGGCGATGATGCCCCGGGTGGTCGCCGCGAGGAACGAGATCAGGTGCCACATCCGCCGCTGCGACGGGTCCAGGGTGACTGCGGTCCGCAGGAGCTCCCGGACGCTCGCCATGGTCTGTCCCAGGGAACCGACCACCGCGTCCAGATCACCGTCGGGGGACTCCAGGTGCACCAACGCCTCCAGCAGCGAGGCGACCGTGGCCAGGTAGCTGCCCTCGACCAGCGGGTCGATCCGCGGGGGCGCCGACGGAGACGTCGTGAGGGACAAACCTGCCGGACCGTCCCCGACCGTCGGCAGCGAGTTCACGAAGTCGACGATCAGCTGGATGCCTCGGCGGGTGAGGTCGACGATGCCGGGCGGCCGGCCGCTGTCGGGCCCGAGAGGCTCACCGGGGTCCAGGTCGTTGCGGGCGAACGACCCGATCCAGTGCCGCCAGTCGTCGGCGAACCGGTCCTCCAGCCCGACCTCGCTGGCCGGCAGCATCGCGTCGCGCCAGGTCCTGACCGGCGCCTGCGGATCGGTGCTCTCCCGGTCGAGCTCGGCGTAGCACTCCCGCAGCAGCCGGAACGCGTTGTCGTAGTACCCGAGCCAGACGTGCAGGCCGTGCTCCTCGATCCTGCCGTGCTCGCCTCGGCTGCTGGCGCCCTTGCCCCCGAGCCGGAACCCACGCTGGTAGAGGGTGATCGACTCGAGCCGACCCTCCCAGCCGGGCTCGCTGAGCCTCCAGGCAGCGGCGACCCCCGCCATCCCGCCCCCGAGGACGACCACCTTGCGGCGTTCGGGCGGGCTCACCTGCGGAGACGGGCGAGGCGGGTCCGGGCCTCCTCGAGCTCGGGGTACGACGCCTGGGCACCGAACCCCTCGACGGCGTTCCGGAGCTCGGCGACGGCAGCGTCGCCGCGGAGGTCGTGCAGGTCCAACGCGATCCGGAGCTCGAACGGACGGGCGCCCTGGCTGCGCGCCAGGGTCAGCGCATCGACCAGACCGCGGACCACGTCGTCACCGGTCTCGGCCAGGTGCGCCAGGCAGCGGAGCGTCTCGGCGTCGTAGAAGCGCATCGTCGTGCTCCGCGCCAGCTCCAGGGACTCCTCGTACCGGGCCCGGGCCCCGGCGGTGTCGCCGAGCTCGGCGGCCAGTCGCCCCAGCATGGTCAGGTAGATCATCAGGCAGTTGCGCATCTCGACGGCCTGCCAGGCGCCCACCAGGGAGCCCAGGATCGCTTGGACCGGAGCCACGGCCGGCCTCCCGGCGGAGGCTAGGTCACGGGCCGTGGTGGTGGCAGCGTGCTGGGTCATCGCGACCAGCGACCAGCTGTCGTACCCGTGCTGCTGACCGATCGCCGACACCTCGGCGAGCAGGGTGAACGAGGCGTCGTACTCGCCACGCTCGGTCAGCATCCAGGCCAGCAGCCACCGCGCGTAGGCGGCGTTCCACGGCCCCTGCGGGAAGGGCAGGTCCTCGGCGATCGCCACCGCGCGTTGGCCGTGCTCGTCGGCACCAGCGAGGTCGCCGACCATGAACCGGGCCACCGCGAGATGCACGTGCATCGCCACCGTGGGGTGGGTCGGCAGGTACCAGGCAGCCACCGCTTCGGTGTCGAAGGTGTCGCGCGCGTACAGCGCCTCGATGGCGTCCCGGAGCCCCTGGTCCGCTCTGACGAAGTCGCCGGCGAACCAGTCCAGCATCGCGAAGCTGGCGGCGTTCTGGGGCCGCCAGAAAGCCCCCCAGCTCTCGCTGACCAACGCCTCCAGCGTCGTGGAGAGCTGGCGCGCCTGGACCAGGTCTGCGTGGGACAGGTAGTAGCCCCACATCGCCGTCAGGGTGCTGACCAGGTTGGGTGCGTGCGGGATGTCGAGGGTCAGCTCGAGGCAACGCTGGTAGTCGGCCGTTCCTTCGGGGCTGGACATTCCTTCGACCGAGGACGCCAGGTAGCCGCGTTCGAGCCGCAGCTGGACCTCCCGTTCGTTGCGGTCCGGACCGGACGGCAGCAGGGCGACCTGGTCGATCGCGGCGCCGAGCCGGACCCTGGCCTCGGTGACCAGACCCCGACGGCGGGCATCCTCCGCGGCCTCCCGCCACGCGTGCGCGGCATCGGCGGGCCGGCCGGCCCGCTCGAAGTGGGTGGCGATCCGGGTCCAGTCGCTGCGCTCGTCCTGGGCGGCGGCGCTGAGCAGGGCGTCGGCGACACGGCCGTGCACCGCGCGCCGACGGGTGGGCGAGATCAGGTCGTAGGCGACGTCGCGGACGAGCTCGTGCCGGAAGTGCACGACGTTGCGGTTGCTCGCGACCCGCTCCAGGATCCGGCCGCTGATCAGGCTCTCCAGCGCCTGGTCGACCTCCTCGGGCCCCAGCTCGACGCTCTGGGCGAGCAGACCGAGATCGACGTCGCGGCCGATCGTGGCTGCTGCGGAGACCACCGAGACCGCGGCCGGCGTGGTGTGCAGCCGGGCCATCAACGGTTCGTAGAGCACGTCGGGTGCGGTGCTCGCCGCCGACCGGGCCGGAAGGCGACGACCCTCGACCGGTTCGAAGGCGGTGCTGCGGACCAGCTCCTCGAGGTACAGCGGGATACCGTCGCTGCGCTCGACCAGCTCACGGCGGTCGAGGGTCGCGTGGGTTCCGGGCGGAGCGATCGCATCGATCAGGGCCAGGCAGGCGTCGGTGGACAAGGGCCCGAGCACCACCGGCGTCGTCTCCGGCACCGCGTCGGTCCGACTGGTCGCCAGCACCAGGGTCTGGGAGCGGCCGCTGCGGAGGACCCGGTCGACCAGGTCCCTGCTGGCGTCGTCGAACGCGTGGTGGTCCTCGACCGACAGCAACGCCGGGCCGTCGCCCAAGCAGGCGAGCACGTACTCGGCGGCAGCCTTCGCGATGTCCTCCGACAGCTTGCGGCCCTCGGCGTCCGCCGCGGTGTAGCCGCCGTCCGGGTCCAGGCCCAGGACCGGCGCGAGCAAGGGAAGGGTGTCGAGGGTGGCGAAGCCGAGCGACTCCAGGTCGTTGCCGAGCCGGCTGAGCTGGTAGAAGGTCGTCGATCCCGCACCGATCCCGCACCGCGACTCGATCAACCGGCGCAACGGGTGGAACCCGACGCCGTGGTGGTCCTCGGAACCAGCCAGGGTCACCACGTTCGCGCCGTCGATCGCAGCGCCCTCGACGACGTCCTCGACCAGGCGGGACTTGCCCAGGCCCGCCTCGCCGACGACGGTCGCGCCGGACACGTCCGAGGAATGGTCTGCCACGGTGTCGGTCCACATCGAGCGGAGCAGGTCGAGCTCGGCAGCACGACCGACCAGCGGAGTGCGGATCGCCACCACAGGCTGGGCCGAACGGCGGCCGAGCACCCGGAACGGCTGCAACGGCTCCTCGACCCCCTTGACCAGCTGGGCTGCGCCGGCCTCGAGGTCGAAGCGGTCCCCGACCAGGCGGCGGACCTGGTCGGAGACGACGACCTGACCCGGCTCGGCCAAGCCCTGCAGACGGGCCGCCACGTTGACTGCGAGCCCGTACACAGCGACCTGCTCGCTGTCGACGTACATCAGGCCGCGGTGCAGTGCGGCCCGGACCGCGAGGGTCTCCCCGATCGACTCCGAGATCTGGGCGGAGAGGGCTTCGACCTCGGCCGCAATCTCGAGCGCGGCAATGACGCCCCGCTCGGTGTCGTGCCCGTGCACGGTGGGAAATCCGAAGAGCGCCAGGATCCCGTCGCCGACGAGATCGGCGATCACACCACCGTGCCGTTCGGTGATGATGGCGACCGCCAGCTTCCGGTACCGGCTGATCAGCCCCCGGTACAGCTCCGGATCGAGGCGGTCCGAGAGCGAGGTGGAACCGACCAGGTCGCAGAACATCACGGTGATCCGCCGCACCTCGGCGGTCGGCTGGCTCTCGGTCGCGAGGACCTTGGTGGCGTCGAGGTTCCCCTCGTCGGCGGCCAGCACCTGCTCGGCCAGCGCGTGCGCGTTCGTCAGGTCGCCACGGTTGACTGCCTCGACCGCCCGGACCAGCAGCTCGTCCTGGACCGCGGCGAGCTCGGCGCCTACGTTGCTCTGGGTCACCCGACCGACACCGATACGAAGATCTCCTGGACCAGGGCCCCGGTCGGGTCCGTGGCCAGCACCATGCCGTCGTAGGTCCGGGCCTTGAACCCGTTGCCGTCGGCCACCACGTCGAAGTCGGCCGGCGCGACGACGTGGTCGGGGACCAGCGTGACCTGCTTCATCGGGAGCACCTCGCCGGTCACGGACACCAGGTCGCCCTTGAGCTTCAGGGTCAGTGTCGTGGCGACCTTCTGGGCCGCGACCACGTACCCGTCGACCGAGGGGGCCTCGGTCAGGTCGCTGCTGAGGACCTCGACCGTGCGCACTGCCTGCCCCGAGAGCTTGAACAACGATGCGGCAACCAGCTGGACGAGCGCCGGGAACTCGTCGGCGACCTCGGTCGGCCCGTAGGAACCGGAGGTTGCCTTCCCCGACAACCCGGTCAGGTACGGCGTCCACTCCGCGACCAGTTCCTGGGTCGCCTCGGCGTACCCCTCGAGCACCTCGCCGATCTGCAGGTTCTCACTCATCGCAGCAGTCCGCTCACTGGTCGTCGAGCGGCTTCTTGGCGTACACCTTGGCTGTGCGTGAACCCAGCTCGAACGCCTTGGTGACCCCGTTCATGTAGTTCGACCACAGCTTGATCCCGTCGGCCCAGGCGTTCTCGACCTTGTAGGTACCGCCCTGGATCGCGGCCATCGACGAGGCGACCGTCTTGGTCGCGTCCTGCAGGTACTGACCGAGGTAGTCGGCCGTGTCCTTGGAGATCGCCTCGAGCGAGTCTTCAGCCATCTTCGGCTCCTGGGTCGCGTTCGGGTCGGCCTTGGTCTGGCCGGCCTGGCTCTTGGCCTGTCCGGTCTTGCTGTCGGGCATCGGTCCTCCTGGTGGGGCCTTGACGGGGAAGGGTTTGAGGCTGCTGGCAGGCGCGGTGGCGATCCGGAAGACGACGTCCTCGAGCACCGAGCTGTAGCCCGAGGCGCACATGAACATCGCCAGGCCGGCGCCGTCCATGGAGCCGGCGAACCGGACCCGCTTGGTGGTCTTCACGTGGACGCCCCGGGAGGGCCCGAGGTCGATGATCCGCAGGCTGCCTTCGTCGACCTCGATGTCGGCGAACGGTTTCGCCACACCGTTCGGGAGGTCGTACTCAGCACGAGCCTCGTAGGACACCGGGTGCGAGAGCCAGAAGTTGAGGTCCGTGCTGACCGACCAGGTCGCGGTCTTCGGCGGGCACGACGTTGCCACGGTCTCGTGGTAGAGCCACGGGAACTGGTCGTCCTTCGCCGGTTCCCGCTCCATCCGGCACCACAGCGAGTCCGGGTAGACCCAGTTGTCCGGGACCAGGTACCGCTTCGCCTGCGCGAAGGTGAGCTGGTCGGTGATGAACTCGGCCTTCATCACCAGGCACGGGTCCTCGTCCCCGTTCGCGTCCGGCACCAGGATCAGCTCGCCGGTGCAGGGCGGCACGACGGCCTGGCTCCGGAAGGTCTCCGGCAGCAGCTCGTCGGAGATCGCGGACCCGACGACCTGCGACCACTGCTTCATGGTGGTGAACTCCTCAGCCAACCGAGCGTGCAGTCGTCCGGCGAGGTCGGCCGCGTAGCCGGGTTCCACGTCGGTGCCGCTGAAGGTCAGGGCGTCCCGGGCCGCGCCGGCGTGCTCACCGTCACGACCGAAGAACTCCGGCATCGCCCGGGTCGCCACCGTGACCGCGAGCAACCGGCGAGCTGCAGCCCGCCCCTCGGCCGCGATCGGACCGAGGTGGGTCAGCGCCAGCCGGATCTCGTCGGCCACCAGCGCCGGGTCGATGGGCGCACCCGGGGACGGCTCCTCGGGGGGCGTTCGACCGTCGCGCTTCCGAACAGCACGCAGGTCCCGGAGTCGCTCCAGCCGGTCAGCGAAGACCGTCAGGTCGCGGAGCCGGACCGGACGGGTCCGGTCGGGGTCGATCGGCCCGACCGGTGCCGGGACCGGTGGCCGATCGCCATCGGAGCGACCGCCGCCACGACGCTCGGCACGAGCCTTCTGCTCCTCGATCCACGGCAGGTACTGGAGGTCGTACCAGCCGTTGGCGGGGTGCCCCTCGAACGCGTCCGGGTCGTAGGCCCCCAGGAGCGGAGCGATGCTCGCAGGGTCCGCGACGTGCGCGACCACGGCGCGGTCCACGGCGCCGTAAAGCCCGAGAAGACTTTCAACCTCGGACAATTCCTCACCCCACGCAATGAATGACCGTTGCGCGTAACATACCGCGCACCACGCCACCGCGACGCGGTCACGAAGTATCGATTGAGGTCGATTTGGACGACAGCGGCACGCAAGACAGCCCATATCGGGACGCATCGTTCCCGTTCGATCCAGCCACCGGGGTCCGCCTGCTCGGCGAGATCCAGGCCGAGGGCCTCCGGGCAGCCGGAGCCCTGGTCGACCGACTGGTTCACCTCGTCGACGGGCCGCGTGCTCCCGAGGCCGGCACCGACGCGGTCGAGGACGACCAGGCCCCACCGCCGCCCGGACCCGCCGGGGTCGACCTGGGCGCGGTCCTCCCCTGGTTCGACCTCTGGCGCGACCTGGTCGAGCGCACCTCCGACACCGTCCAACGGTTCCGGGCCGCGCAGGACGGCACTGCTGGTGGCGAGGTCCGGCTGGATGTCAACGGGGGCCTGGCACCGACGCATCCACTGCGGATCGAGCTCGGCTCCGACGGTGCCGGAGCGGCCGAGATGTGGCTGCACAACGGCACCTCGGCCGCCCACGGCTCGCTGGTCCCCACCTGCGGCCCGCTGACCGGCGTCGAGGCCACGGTCCTCCCGGCCGCCTGGACGTTCGATCCGCCCCAGGTCGACGGGCTCCCACCGCGGTCGAGTCGCGGCGTCATGGTCTCGGTGGCGGTCGGCACCGAGACGGCGCCGGGGACCTACCGCGGCATCGTCCAGGTCCGGGGCGCCGAGACGGTCTGGATGCCGGTCGAGGTCGTCGTCCCCGAGGGGGCCCGGTGACCGAGCTTGCCACCGATCTCGTCGAGGAGCGCCTGGCTGACGTCCACCGGACGGTGCGGCGGGCGATGCTGGACGCGATCCCGGACGGCGAACCGCACCCGTGGCTGTACCGCCTGACCCGGTCCTACCCGAGCCGTCCCGGCAAGGCGCTGCGGCCGGCTCTCTGCCTGGCCGCCGCTGGGGCCTTCGGCGGCAGGGCCGCCGACGTGATGCCGGCCGCGGTCTCCATCGAGCTGCTGCACAACGCCTTCCTGGTGCACGACGACATCGTCGACGGCAGCATCCGGCGCCGGGGCCGCGCGACCTTGTCCGCGGAGTTCGGGACAGCGCTCGCCCTGAACGCCGGCGACGCGCTCGCCGTCCTCGCGAACCGGGTGCTGCGGCACTACGTCCGCGACCTGGACCGGGACCTCGGCGACCGGGTGCAGGCGGAGTTCGAGGTGATGGCCCTGCGCACCCTGGAGGGCCAGGCCACCGAGCTGGGGTGGCGCCACGACGACGTCCGCGACCTGACCCCGGAGAACTACCTCGACCTGATCATGCACAAGACCTGCTGGTACACCTCGATCCACCCGCTCCGGGTCGGAGCCCTGCTCGGCTCGGGCGGGAAGGCCGACCTGCGGCCGATGGTCCGGTTCGGGTTCCACCTGGGGGCAGCGTTCCAGATCCAGGACGACCTGCTGAACCTCGAGGGTGACGAGCGCGAGTACGGCAAGGAGATCGACGGGGACCTCTTCGAGGGCAAGCGGACGCTGCCCCTGATCCACCTGGTCGCCGAGGCCACCGGAGCGGATCGGACCACGGTGGACCGCTACCTCGGCCTCGACCGTTCCGAGCGGTCCCCCGACCTGGTCGAGGAGGTGCGCACGCTGCTGGACAGCTACGGGAGCATCGACTACACCCGGGCCTACGCCCAGGGCATCGCCGACACCGCCCAGGACACCTTCGAGGAGGCCTTCGCGGACGCGGATCAGGGCCCGGACGTCGAGTTCGTCCGAGCCCTGATCCCGTACATGTTGGGCCGTCGGTCGTAGCTTCGAGGCGCAGGCCCCAGCTCCTGCCTCCGCCCGGCTTCGTTTCAGCCCTGCGAGTACCGTCCGGGTGTGCTGATCGTCGCGCTCGTCGCCGTCGTCGCGACCGCCCTGCTCGGACTCAGCCACGTCTACCTCTGGCGTCGGCTGGTCCGCGACACCAGCCCCGACCCGCGACTCCGCAAGGTCGGTACCGTCCTGGTCGTCGCCCTGGGCCTGCTGGTGCCGGCGACCCTGGTCGGGGTCCCGACCGGGATCGCTGAGCCGCTCGCCTGGCCGGGGTACCTCTGGATCGGCCTGCTCTTCTACCTGCTGCTGTTCCTGGTCCTGCTCGAGGTTCCGCGGCTGGTCCTGCTCCGGTGGCGCGCGCCCTCCGACGGCGCGGAACCCGCCGAGGACCCGGGTCGACGCCTGCTGATCGCCCGCGGCGTGGCCCTGGTCGCCGGGGTGGCCGCAACCGGGACGGTCGCCCACGGCGTCCGGACCGCCCTCGGGCCGCCGGTCCTCGACCGGCAGCAGCTCCTGCTGCCGCGGTTGCCGCGATCGATGGACGGGACCCGCCTGGTCGTCGTCTCCGACATCCACCTCGGCCCCCTCCTCGGCGAGGGGCACGTGGCCCGGATCGTCGACCGGATCAACGACCTCGACGCCGACGTCGTCGCGATCGTCGGCGACCTGGTCGACGGCTCCGTCGCCGAGCGCGGACCGGGCGCCGCACCGCTGGCCGGGATCCGGTCGCGGCACGGGACGTTCTTCGTCACCGGAAACCACGACTACTACTCCGGCCACGAGGAGTGGATCGAACGGCTCGACGAGCTGGGGGTCCGGACCCTGCGCAACGAACGCACCGAGCTCAGGATCCGCGGCGGGGCTCTCGACCTGGCCGGGGTCAACGACCTCACCGGCCGCGACTACGACGACGGCCCCGACTTCGAGAAGACCTTCGCCGACCGTGACCCGGACCGCCCGGTGGTGCTGATGGCGCACCAGCCGGTCCAGGCCCGCTCGGCGGCCCGGTACGGCGTCGACCTCCAGGTCTCCGGACACACCCACGGCGGTCAGATGGCTCCGTTCGGCCGGCTGGCGCGCCTGGAGCAACCGGTGGTCTCCGGACTCGGCGACGTCGACGGCGTACCGGTGTACGTCACCAACGGCGCAGGCTTCTGGGGACCCCCGGTCCGGGTCGGCGCGCCTCCGCAGGTGACCCTGCTGCAGCTGCGGTCACCCTGACGCGTTCCTAGAGCGACCGGACCACCGCGTCGACCAGACCGACCGCCCCGCACAGTCCGAGCACGCGCAGCGGCCCCCACCCGCGGATCAGGGTGATCAGCAGGGCCACCGCGGTCAGCACCACCGCGAACGGGTCCCAGCTCGCGAGCACCGGGAGGTCGAACCGGAACGGCCCGCTCTCGATCCGCCGGGTCTCGTCGAAGAGCGCGTGCAGGGCGAAGAAGAGCGCGAGGTTGGCGATCACCCCGACCACGGCAGCGGTGATCCCGTTCAGCGCCGCGGTCAGCGGCCGGTTGCTGCGCAGCCGCTCGACGTAGGGGGCCCCGAGCAGCACGAACAGGAAGCACGGTACGAAGGTCACCCAGGTCACCAGCAGTGAGGCGAGCACGGCCGCGACCCAGGGGTCGAACGAGCCGGGCTGCCGGTAGGCCCCCACGAACGCGACGAACTGGACCACCATCACCAGCGGCCCCGGAGTGGTCTCGGCGAGGGCGAGGCCCCGGACCATCTCGCCGGGAGCGAGCCAGCCGTAGACGTGCACGGCCTGCTGAGCGACGTACGCGAGCACCGCGTAGGCGCCGCCGAAGGTGATCACCGCGGTGCCGGAGAAGAACAATCCCTGGTCGAGGAAGACGTCGGTCGAGCTGACCAGGAGCGCGAAGGCCCCGACCGGGGCGAACCAGAGCCCCAGGCCGACCACGAGCAGCTTCGCCGTACGTCGGCGCGACGGGCGGTCGTGGTGCAGGACGTCGTCGCTGATCAGCGGTTCCGGCCCGGGCGTGGGGTCGTGGCCCGAGGACTCCTGCAACGCCGGGAACCGTCGGCTCAGCAGCCACCCCGCGACACCGGCGACAACGATCACCGCCGGGAACGGGACCGCGAAGACGGACAGGGCGACGAACGCGAGGACCGCCAGGGCGATCTGGACCGGATGGGTCAGCGCCCGCGACCCGACCCGCCGCACCGCCTGCAGCACGATCGCGATCACCGCCGGAGCGAGCCCGGCGAACAGCGAGGTGACCACGGTGGTCTCGCCGAAGCGGACGTAGACCGCGGAGAGCACCAGCAGGGCCAGCACCCCGGGCAGCACGAAGAGGCCGCCGGCGATCAGCCCGCCCCGGGTCCCGTTGAGCAACCAGCCCGTGTAGATCGCGAGCTGCTGGGCCTCCGGGCCCGGGAGCACCATGCAGTAGTTCAGCGCGTGCAGGAACCGCTTCTGGCCGATCCACCGCTTCTCGTCGACGAGCTTGTGCTGCATCACCGCAATCTGGCCGGCCGGGCCGCCGAAGGTCTGCAACGAGATCGAGACCCATGCCCGGGTCGCCTCACCGAGCGGGATCACGTCAGCGCGCTGCAGCGGCTCGGACGGGGGCACACCTCATCCAACCACTGCCGATGCGCGACTTCGGGTCTGGTCCCAGAACCCTACTTACGGTAATTGTCAGTACCGTAAATAGGTCTCCCCCGAGGCTGCCCGGACCAGAGACGCTCGTACTGGTTCAGCGCCGCGGACCCGCACTTCGTCACACCTCGGCCAGGTGGGCTTCGTCTCGCTCGCGCCTGGTTTGGTGACCTCGGCCTGCGGGTACCCATGCACCTGGGCCTGCAGCAGGTCGTTCTCGGGCACCACGTCCAGCAAAGGAACCACCCATGACCATCGGCCTCGACGACCGCTACGTCCTCGGCCCCGTCGTGGGCCGCGGCGGGATGGCCGAGGTCCACCGCGCGACCGATCGTGTCCTGGAGCGCGAGGTCGCGGTGAAGATGCTCCGGTCCACGACCACCGACGAGAGCGCCCGGGCCCGGTTCGCGGCCGAGGCAAGAACCGTGGCCGCTCTGAACCACCCGGGCGTGGTGACCCTGCTCGACGCCGGGATCCACGATGAGCACCCCTACCTGGTGATGGAGCTCGTCGACGGCCCGACCCTCGGCGAGCGCCTGCGCACCCAAGGACCGCTGACCGCGAGCGAGGCCCGCGACCTGGGAGCACAGCTTGCCGACGCGCTCGCCTGCGCCCACGACCAGGGGGTGATCCACCGGGACGTGAAGCCGGGGAACATCCTGCTCGCCGCCCGGGGACGGGTGGTGCTCACCGACTTCGGGATCGCCCGGTTGGTGGCCGACACCTCAGCGCACACGCAGACCGGCGAGGTGATCGGATCGCCGGCGTACCTGTCGCCCGAGCAGGTCAACGGCTCCGGCGTCACCACCGCGGTCGACGTCTACGCGCTGGGGCTGGTGCTCCTGGAGTCGCTCACCAACGTGCGGGCCTACCCCGGGACCCCGGTCGAGGCCGCGCTGGCCCGGCTCGCGACCCCGCCGTCGATCCCGGAGACGGTCGAACCCGCGCTGGCCGACCTGCTGCGCCGGATGACTGCCCTGGACCCTGCGGACCGCCCGAGCGCGGCAGCAGCCGCGACCGCCCTGCGCGCCACCGGCACCAGCGGGACCGAGGACGCCGCGACGGCAACAGCGGTCCTGGACCTCCCGCCTGCTCGGCGCCGCTCCCGACTGCTCCCGATCCTCGCTGCCGCCGTCCTGGTCGGGGCCCTGGCGATCGCGGCAGCCACCTTCTCGGGCTCCGGTCCCGCGAGCTCGAGCGCCGTGCCCGCCCCCGTCGCCGAGACACCGACGTCCGCACCCACCCCCACCGCAACCCCGACGCGTCGCCCGACCGCGTCCCCGGTCACCACCCGCGCGACGGCCACGGCGAAGGCAGCCAAGGCTGCTCCGGGCGGGAAGAAGCCCCCGGCCAAGGGCAAGGGCCACCGCAGGAAGTAGCCCCCGTGCGGGCAGACTGGCTCCCCTGAGCAAGGAGCCGCCATGCCCGAGGACCGTCCCCGCGTCCTGTTCGTCACCGACCTGACCTACCAGGCCCGGGGGCGCCGCTACTGCGACGAGGACATCGCACTGTCGGACCGCCTGCGCGCGGACTTCGAGATCGCGCTGTGCCACCCGGCGGACGCGGCCTCCCTGATGGGCTCGTTCGACGTCGTGCTGATCCGCAACAGCGGCCCGGTGATCCACTACCGCGCGGTGTACGACGAGTTCCGTCGCCAGGCCTCCGCGACCGGGGTCCGGGTGCTCAGCGAGCTGCGCGGCAAGGCCGACATGGCCGGCAAAACGTACCTGCTCGAGCTGTACGCCGCGGGCTATCCGGTGATCCCGACGGCCGACAGTCTCACCGGCTCCCACGCCTTGCCGAGGGCCGAGGAGTACGTCGCCAAACCCGTCTTCGGGGCCGACTCGGTCGGTCTGCGGCTCGTCGGTGCCGCCGACCTCGACGGGCTCGACTACAGCGACCTGCTGGTCCAGCCACGGATCGACTTCGTGCACGAGATCTCCTTCTACTTCGTGGACCGGACCTTCCAGTACGCCCTGCACGCCCCCGACCCGGCGCAGCGCTGGGCGCTCGCGCCGTACGAGACCACCGGCGAGGACCGGGCGTTCGCGCAGCGGTTCGTCGACTGGAACGACCTGGACCACGGGATCCAGCGGGTCGACGCCTGCCGGACCCGGACCGGCGAGCTCCTGCTCGTCGAGCTCGAGGACCTGAACCCCTACCTGTCCCTGGACCTGGTCGACGCCGGCACCCGGGACCGGTTCGTGGGCGCGTTGACCGCCTCGCTCCGCACCCTGGCGTCGACGCCTTGGTTCAATGGGGACCGCCCACCCCGAACACCCGCCTGACGAGGAGCACGCCATCGGTACCAACCAGCGGTCCCAGGTCGAGATGACCCCCGACGAGATCACCGCCTTCCTGGAGTCCAAGCGCACCGCGAACCTGATCACCCTGGGCGCGACCGGCCACCCGCACGCCGTGGCCATGTGGTTCGCACTGATCGACGGTGTGATCTGGTTCGAGACCAAGGCGAAGGCGCAGAAGGCACTGAACATCGGTCGCGATCCCCGGGTCACCGTGCTGCTCGAGGACGGTCTGACCTACGACACCCTGCGCGGGGTCTCCCTGGAGGGCAACGCCTACGTCGTCGACGACCCGGACGCCCTGTGGGCCGTCGGCGTCAGCGTCTGGGAGCGCTACAACGGTGAGTACTCCGAGGAGGTCAAGCCGCTGGTGGAGTTCATGCTCCACAAGCGCGTCGCGGTCCGGTTCGACGTCACCCGCACCCGCTCCTGGGACCACCGCAAGCTCGGCCTCGACCCGATCCCGCTCGGCGGTACCACCGCCCCCGGGGTCTAGGAGCAGGCTGACAGAATGTCCCCATGCGTCGACGTTTCCTGCCCTGGCTGCTGGTCGGCGTCCTGGTCGGAGTCCTGGCCGGTTGCGGCGAGGACGCGAAACCGGTCGCGGCCGAGTCCGTCCCGCACTCGCACACCGGTCTGCCGGCAGGAGACGGGACCCGGGCGTCGTACGTCGGGTACACCCTGGCGGACGCGACCTTCCCGACGAAGGCCGGCGAGCCGGGCGACTACAGCTTCCGGATCAAGGACTTCACCGGCGCAACCGTCACCGACTACGTCACCGACCTCACCCGGGACATGCACGTGTACGTGGTCAGCACCGACCTGGCGGTCTACCGGCACGTGCACCCGACGATGGCCGCGGACGGCACCTGGACCGGCAGCCTGACCGTCCCTCGCGACGGCACCTACCGGCTGATCACGGAGTTCATCGCACGCCGCGACGCCGACACCAGTGAGCAGCTCGTGCTCGGCGTCGAGCGCACCGTCGGGAAGCCGGGCGTGGCGGTGCCCGTCCCGGCAGCGTCCCGGACGACCACGGACGACGGCGTGACCCTGGACGTGGTGGTCGACCCGACGGTCGGCAAGGACCGCCAGATGGAGCTCGGCCTCAGCCGGGACGGCGAGCCGGCGTCGCTGGGAACCTACCTCGGGGTCTACGCACACATCTCGGCCTTCAACGTGGAGACCGGGGCCCTGGTCCACATGCATCCGCTCGGCACTCCCGAGACCGTCGACCAGAGGTCGGTGCTGAGCTTCCACAGCGGCTTCACGGTCGCCGGTGAGTACCGGATGTTCGTGCAGACCCGGATCTCCGGGATGGTGCGGACCGTCCCGATCACGGTCAACGTCACGGGCTAGCGGCGACCGGCACCTTCACCGAGATCACCGGGTTGTCGAACTCCGACAGCGGGACGCTGACCTGGAACGTCCAGGTCCCCGGCGTCGGGATCAGCACCGAAGCCCGGTAGGTCCCGGAGTCGACGTTCGTCACCGCCTGGTCGCCGAGCACCAGCTCCCCGCCGGAGACCGAGAGTCCCGGCAGGGAAGCGGGTTCCAACGGGTTGCCGGAGGTGTCCTGGAGCTGGAGGAGCACCGCGTTCCTGCCCACGGTCGCCGGCTGGACGACCGCCACCACCCGGACTCCCTGGAGCTGACCGGTGAAGGTCGACGGGTCCAGGGCACCGGGCAGCACCACCGCACCCTGGTCCGGCACCGGCGAGCGGTCGACCAGGAACCCGGTCAGGCCCAGGACACCGACCAGCAGCACCGCCTCGACCCTGACCGTGCGCTGCATCCGCACCGACGCCGCGCCGCGCTCAGCGAAACCGCTGTCGGCGAGGACCGCTGGCATCAACCGGTAGCGGTTCCAGCCAGCGACCGCGGCGACCAGGGCGACGACCCCGATCTTCACCAGCAGCACCCGGCCGAAGTCCGTCTCGACCAACCCGCCCCACGAGCCGAGGATCCGCCACCCGAGGAGCGAACCGGTCACGGCGACCCCGACCAGCAGCCAGGCCGCCAGCAGCGAGAACCGTCCGAGTGCCTCCGCAGCGAGGCGGGGACGCTCGGCCAGCTTGCGCAGGCTGACGGCCAGCCCGAGCAGTCCGCCGAACCAGACCGTCCCGGCAGCGACGTGACTCAGGTCGGCCGCGACCATCAGCCACAGCGGCGGGAAGGCCCGGGTGTGGCCGACGAGAGTCAGTGCGAGCAGAGCCGAGCCGACTCCTCCCAGCGCGAGGAACCGCAGCGCGCCGGAGCCCTCGGCACGCCGGGCGGCGCCCACGGCGATCCCGGTGCCGAGCACGGCGAGGGTGTAGCCGAGCAGCTCGGACCCGGTCGGGATCTCGAACGGTTCGTCGCCCACGAGCGCAGAGAAGTCCTGTCCGCGCTGGTACATCGTGGTCAGCACCAGGGTGAGCGCCCCGGCCACGACGACGACCCAGGCGCACCGAACCGCGAGCTCGAGCAGCCGCGTCCGGACCTGGTCGGTGGCCCGCGCGCGTGGCAGCAGGAGCAGGGCGAAGAGCACCAGACCACCGGCACCGAGGACGCCGACGTAGGTGACCCCCTGGGCGACTCCCAGCGCGGCCCGCACCCTGGCGGGCGAGGACGCCGGAGCCGCAACCACGGCCGCGACCCGCTCGCTGGGAGCACCGATCGAGAACGTCAGCGCCCCGCCGATCGGATGCCCGTCGGAGGAAACCACCCGCCAGGTCACGATGAACGTCCCCTCGCCCGGGTCGCCCGGGAGCTCGACGACCAGCCGGGAGTCCTGGGTCCTGGCCTCGGAGTCGAGCTCACGCCCGGAGGCGTCGAACAGGTGCACGCTCCCGGACGTCGCCCGGACCGGCTCGTCGAAGGTGAAGGTCACCGCCGACGGTGCGGACGCCAGGACGGCGCCCTCCGCCGGGTCACTGCTGACCAGGGTCGCGTGCGCGCTGGCCGGGCCGGCGAGGAGCACCAGGCCGACCAGCGCCAGGGCAGCCGCGAGCACGAGTCGACGCAGCGGTCGGCGTCGCGGCTGCCCTGGGTTCTGCACCGATCAGGCCTTGCGGCTCTTGGCCAGCGCCGCGGCCGCGGTCAGCAGACCGACGACACCGACCCCGAGACCGGTGTAGGCCAAGCCCTTCGAGGCGCCGTCGGACTCGTGTGCGGACTCCGCGACGGAGCCCTCGGCGGCGTGCTCCCCTTCGGCGGCCGGGCTGCTGTCACCGTGCCCGTCGCCGCTGCCCTCGACCACCGTGAACGACGGGGCCGGGTACTCCGGCTCCTCGGCCCCCTCCTCGACGACCTGGTTCCAGTTCGTCTCGCCCTTGACGCACCTCTGCAGGGTCGGGAAGACCAGGGTCTTCCCGACCGCGTCCGGCACCTGGAAGGAGAGCTCGAAGGCGTCCCGGTACCCGTCGGGCAGCGGGCTCTTCGCGGTGTAGACGACGGTGTCGACCCGCTCGGTGACCGCGTTCCCGTGGGCGTCGGTGAGCGGGGTGTCCAGGGTGACGACGTTCTTCTTGACGTCCCACAGAGCGTTGCGGGTCGGGGTGACCGCGTTCAGCTCGCTCGGGATCTTGATGGTGATGCTGGTGGTGGCCGACCCGTCACAGCCGTGCGGCACGCTGAGCGTGGCGACGGCGTAGGAACCGGCCGCGCCCTCGGTCGGCGAGATCCCGACGTGGGCCAGCGCGGGCCCGGCTGCGAGCACGGTGACGCCGACGACGGTGGCACCGACAGCGGCGGGGAGCGCGAACGAGCGCGCGAAGGTACGACGAACAGACATGCTGATGACTCCTGGTGTGATCAGAGGGTAGGTGTGCGCAGACCGCAACGCCCGACCCCGCCGAGCTCAGCCGATCGGGTCAGTACGTCGCGGGAAGCAGCACCGGCGGACCGCGACGCGGGGAGACCCCCAGGAGGACCACGCGCGCCAGGCGCACCCGGCGGGCTGCCGCGCGCGCGGTACGGCGCACGGTGAGGTCCAGCGGAGCAGGGTCGATCGAGCGCCAGCAACCGACGACGGCCGCGACCACGCGCTCCTGGAGCAGCAGCAGGATCGCGGTGACCAGCGCGGTGCTCAGGTGGGCCCAGAACATCATCGGGGTCACCCCCAGCAGCCCGTCCGGGGCCACCGCCGGCATCGCCTGCATCGCGTGCATCGCGCCGTGGTGGGCCTCCGGGGCGGTGTCAAGTGCGGCGTGCAGACCGACCTGCGCCGCCAGGACCAGCGGGACGACGGCGCCGACGTGCAGGAGGCGCCCGATCGTGGCCGAGCAGCAGCAGAAGACGACCGACGCGAAGGCGAACAGGAAGCCCGCTCCGGGCGGGTGGCCGCCGGCCACCACGTGGGCCAGCGAAGCGGCCGCCGTGATCTCGGCGGTCGCCAGCAGGCTGCGCTGGGCGACCTGCGCCCGCTGCCCACCTGCCCCTGGCCGAGTCACGGGCACCATCTTCTCAAACGACCGGGCCGCTACCCTGCCGGGGTGCTGACCCGATGGGGACGTGACCTGGACCCCGACCGACCGCTGCCGGCGTACCCGCGCCCGCAGCTGGTCCGGGAGTCCTACGTCAACCTCAACGGCCGCTGGGAGTACGCCTTCGGAGCCGCGGAGCAGCCGGAGGTCTGGGACGGCGAGATCGTGGTGCCGTTCTCCCCCGAGTGCGAGCTCTCCGGGGTCGGGCGCCAGCTGCAGCCCGACGGGTGGCTCTGGTACCGACGCTCCGGGATCACGGCCCCGGCCGGCGACCGGGTCCTGCTGCACTTCGGCGCGGTCGACCAGACCTGCACGGTCTGGGTCAACGGGGTCGAGGTCGGCAGCCACACCGGCGGTTACCTGCCTTTCACGTTCGACATCACCGAGCAGCTCGGCCCCGAGCAGGAGATCGTGGTCCGGGTCCGGGACCTGTCCGAGACCGGGCCGCACGCCCGCGGCAAGCAGCGACTGGACCGCGGCCGGATCTGGTACACGGCCCAGTCCGGGATCTGGCAGACGGTCTGGCTGGAGGCGGTGCCGGAGGCGTACGTCGAGCGCCTGCGGATCGTGCCCGACGTGGCGTCGAGCACCCTGGACGTCACCGTGGTGTCGAGCGGACCCGACCACCCCTGCACGGTCCGGGTCCTCGACCGCGGCACGCTCCTCGCCGAGGGCACCGGCCCCCCGAACACCCGACTGGCTCTCCCGCTCCCCGACCCGCACCTCTGGTCGCCCGACGACCCGTTCCTCTACGACCTCGAGATCGTCTACGGCGCCGACCGGGTGACGTCGTACGCCGCGATGCGCAGCTTCGGCACCGGGACGGACGCCCGCGGTCGACGCTGCTTCCTGCTCAACGGCGAACCCTTCCAGCACACCGGCGTTCTGGACCAGGGCTACTGGCCCGACGGACTGCTGACCGCTCCCAGCGACACGGCGATGGTGCACGACATCTCCACGATGAAGGAGCTCGGCTTCACCGTGGTCCGCAAACACGTCAAGATCGAGCCGTTGCGCTGGTACCACCACTGCGACCGCCTCGGTCTGGTCGTCTGGCAGGACATGGTCAACGGCGGCGGACGCTACCGCGAGCTGGTCACCAACCTGCCGGCCCGCTGGCCGGTCCGGATCGCCGACCACCGGTACGGCTGGTACTTCCGCCAGGACGCCGCGGCCCGGGCCGAGTTCCGCGACGAGGTCCGTGCGACCGTCGACCTGCTCGGTACCACCCCGTCGATCGCCGTCTGGGTGCCGTTCAACGAGGGCTGGGGGCAGTTCGACGCCAACGGGATCGCTGCCGAGGTCACGGCACTGGACCCGACCCGCTCGGTCAGCCACGCGAGCGGCTGGGTCGACCAGGGCGGCGGCGACGTCAAGAGCTTCCACCGCTACCTCCGCCCGTTCCGGCTGCGACGGCGACCCTGGGAGCGCCGGGTCCACGCACTCGCCGAGTACGGCGGTTACAGCCTGGCGGTCGCTGGCCACCACGAAGCGACCCGCGAGTTCGGGTACCACCAGTTCGCGGACGCCGCCTCGCTGGCGGCCGGCTTCACCCGGCTCCACGAGCGCTGGATCTCGCGAGCCGTACGACGCGGGCTGGCGGCCACCGTCTACACCCAGCTGACCGACGTCGAGGACGAGCTCAACGGCCTGCTCACCTGGGACCGGGAGGTCCAGAAGATCGGCACGGACACGGTCCGCGCCGCCCTGGGACACCTCAGCTGACGGGGGTGTCCACCCAGCGGCGCCCGCGACGGCGCAGCGCCGCAGTGCCGTTGGTCAGCTCGGCCACGATCTCCTCCGCGATCGGGATGGCGATCGTCGGAACCGCGACCTCCAGGGTGGCCATGTCGGTCACGTCGATCCGCAGCACCTTCGTCCCCCGCGACCGCAGCTCGTGCTCGAGCCGGCCGGCATCGGCGAGGTCGACGGTGATGTCGCAGAGCTCCTGCTCGATCCGTTGCACCAGGGTGACGTTCGCGAACGCAGCCCGGACCGCGTCGGCGTACGCAAGGCTCAGACCGCCAGCTCCGAGGGAGACAGCGCCCGACCAGCGAGTCACCACGGCGACCACGTCACTGACCTCCAGCCCGCGGAGCACCTCGAGCATCGGCAGGCCGGCCGTACCCGGCGGCTCCCCGTCGTCGTGGGAACGCTCCAGGGCACGGTCGGACCCCAGCACGAAGGCGGAGCAGTGGTGCCGGGCGTTCCAGTGCTCGCGCCGCGACTGCTCGACCACGCTGCGGGCGGTGAGCTCGTCCTCGACCCGGGCCAGGACGCAGCGGAAGCGGGAGGCCGAGACCTCGATCTCGGCTTCACCGTCGTGGGAGATGGTGAGGTAGCTCATCTGCTTCCTCGCCTCTCTCGAGATTGGAGTGGTGGCGGGGTACCCCTCCCAGGATCACCCCGCCACCTTGATCCGTTGTGCGCCTGCCTCGAGGGCGGCGCTGCACCCCAACGGATCTCGGCCGCATCCATGTGGGGTACGGATTACGCGGCCGTGGGACCACCATAGAACATGGATGGTCATGCGACTAACAAATGAGCGGCTTCTACTTAAATGCTGCTAAAAAGGTCAGCAGGTCGGCGCGGGTCAGGACGCCGATCGGACGGCCGTCCTCCTGCACCAGCAGCGCGTCCGCCTCGCCCAGGGCGGTGATGGCCTCGGCCACACCCGCGGACGCGCCGATGGTCGGCAGCGCCGGGCTCGTGTGGGCCTCGACCTGGTCCGCCAGCCTCGCCTTGCCGGCGAAGAGGGAGTCGAGCAGGGCGCGCTCGGAGACCGAGCCGGCGACCTCGGCAGCCATCACCGGCGGCTCCGCGCGGACGACCGGCATCTGGGAGACCCCGTACTCCTTGAGGATCCCGATCGCCTCGGCCACGGTCTCGGTGGGGTGCGTGTGCACCAGGTCCGGGATGGTGCCGCTCTTGCCGCGCAGGACCTCGCCGACGGTCTGGTCGTCCTGCGCGGCCAGGAACCCGTACTGCGCCAGCCAGTCGTCGTTGAAGACCTTGGTCAGGTAGCCGCGACCGGAGTCCGGCAGCAGCACCACGACCACTGCGTCGCGCCCCTCCGGCGTCCCCGCCAGCTCGGCGGCCAGCTGCGCGGCAGCGAACGCGGCCATCCCCGAGGAACCGCCGACCAGCAACCCCTCCTCCCGGGCCAACCGGCGGGTCATCGCGAACGAGTCGGCGTCGGAGACCTCGATCACCCGGTCCGCGATGCTGCGGTCGTAGGTCTCGGGCCAGAAGTCCTCACCGACCCCCTCGACCAGGTACGGCCGACCGGTGCCGCCGGAGTAGACCGAGCCGGCCGGGTCCGCGCCGATCACCTTGATCGCGGGATTCTGCTCCTTGAGAAAGCGTCCGACCCCGCTGATCGTGCCGCCGGTGCCCATCCCGGTGACGAAGTGGGTGATCCGCCCGTCGGTCTGGCGCCAGATCTCCGGGCCGGTGTCCTCGTAGTGCGAGCGGGGGTTGTTCGGGTTGGAGTACTGGTCCGGCTTCCAGGCCCCCGGCTGCGAGGCCAGCCGGTCCGAGACGTTGTAGTAGCTGTCGGGGTGCTCCGGCGCCACTGCCGTCGGGCACACCACCACCTCGGCGCCGTACGCCTTGAGCACGTTGCGCTTGTCGACGCTGACCTTGTCGGGGCAGACGAAGATGCACCGGTAGCCCCGCTGCTGCGCGACGAGTGCCAGCCCGACCCCGGTGTTCCCCGAGGTCGGCTCGACGATCGTCCCGCCGGGCTGCAGCGCCCCGGACGCCTCGGCAGCGTCGATCATCCGGCGAGCGATCCGGTCCTTCACCGACCCACCGGGGTTGAGGTACTCCACCTTGGCGAGCACCAGGGGACCCTCGGCCTGGGCTACCGCACCCGGCGCCCGCAGGGTCCGGTCGAGCTTGACCAGCGGGGTGTTTCCGATCAGGTCGAGCAGCGAGTTCGCGTAGTCCATGGGTCGAGGTTAGCGAGCCCCCGAGCTTGCTCGTGCGCCCCACTCGGGGGATGTCACCGGCAGTGCCGGGGGTGTGGTCCGAGAACTCACTGACGAACGAAGTGCGGGACGTACCCCTCAAGACAGTCGGCTTCCGGCCGACTAGGAGATCGGGCCAATTCGGGCATTGTGAGTATTACATCGTTGTAGTTTGCAAGCACCGACACGCCCCACGAGTAACTTTTTTTCACTCAGGCCCCATTTTTCTCCATTTTCGGGCCATACTCGGAGAGCGTCACCCCCAGAGACACGTCGTAGAGCAGGAGATCCCATGTCCGTCGCACGACTTTCCCGAGTCCTCCTCGGGACCGCCGTCCTCGGAGCCCTCGCTGCTCCCTTCCTGGTCAGCTCCGGCGGGCTGAGTCTCGCGGCCACGGCACCGAGCGTGGAGCAGCGCACCTCGACCGCACCGAACGTGTTCTTCCCGGTGGTCAGCTCGGTCGCCCAGGACCAGAAGCTGTTCGGCAAGCGCCTCGGCACCGAGATCACCGCCCCCTGCGGCAGCGCCGTACGGGCTGCCACCGCGGGCCGGGCGATCGTGAGCCCCACCCCGACCGCCGGTCCCAACCTGGTCAAGATCGTCACCAGCAAGTCCAAGCTCGTCACGTTCTACGGCTACATGCAACGGGCCCGGGTGACCACCGGACAGGTCGTCGCGGCCGGCCAGCAGATCGGCAACGTGGGCAAGGAAGGCATCGCCAAGAGCTGCTCGCTCTACTTCGCGGTCACCAACGGTCCCGGCGGCGAGATCAAGGTCGACCCGTCGAAGTGGCTGAACGCGTGGGTCGGCAAGCCGATGCCGCAGACCTCGCTCTTCGACAACGTCGGGTTCGTGCTGGCCAGCTTCAACACCCTCGGCGCCAGCCACACCCCGACCACCCGGTACGCGGGTTACGCCTCCCGCACCACCAAGCAGGTCGCCATGCTCGCCGGCTACAAGGCCGACGTGGTGGGGCTCCAGGAGTTCGAGAACAGCCAACGGACGCTGTTCCTCTCGACGGCGAAGGACACCTACGGCATCTACCCGCCGACCACCGACCGGAACTCCGCGAACTCGATCATCTGGAACAACGCGACGATGGAGTTCGTCAGCGGCTCCACGATCGGGGTCCCGTACTTCCAGGGACGGATCAAGCAGATGCCGGTGGTGCTGCTGAAGCACAAGGCGAGCGGCCGCACGGCGTACTTCATCAACATCCACAACCCGGCCTCCATCGCCAAGTACGGCGACCAGTCCAAGTGGCGCGCCCAGGCGATCGCCATCGAGAAGGCCAAGGTCATCGAGCTGCGCAAGACCGGCCGCCCGGTGTTCCTCACCGGCGACTTCAACGACCGCGAGAAGGCGTTCTGCCCCCTGACCGCCGACAAGCTGATGATCTCGGCCGACAGCATCCCGGCGATGACCTGCACTCCCCCGGCGAAGCTCTGGATCGACTGGGTGTTCGCCGCCGGTCCGGCGCGGTTCACCACCTACGCCCGGGACAACACCCCCAAGGACCAGCGGATCAGCGATCACCCGATCATCCTGACCCGGGCCTACCTCGCCGAGTAGGCAAGGTCGGTCGGGGCCCCTCAGACACGGGGCGGGCCGGCGCGCTGGGGGCGCGTCGACCCGCTCCGCTTAGGATTTCCCCGTGGGACGAGCAGCAGCAGCACGACGCCTTGCCTCGGCAGCGGCTTTCGGCGGCGGTGGGCTCTCGCTGATCGGCGCCTCCCTCTACGGGCTGCTGCGGGCCGAGGCCACGGTCGCCCGACGGACCATCGGACGGATCGGGGACCGGGTCCCGGACGCCAGCGGCTGGTACGGCCGCGGCCGCCCGGGGCCGGCGATCAAGGTGGCCCTGCTGGGTGACTCCAGCGCAGCGGGCTACGGCGTCCACACCGTCGAGGACACCCCCGGGGCCTACCTCGGCTCCGGGATCGCCGCCCGAGCAGACCGACGGGTCCACCTGGGCGCCTTCTGCCTCACCGGGGCGAAGTCGAGCGACCTGGTCGGCCAGGTCAAGGCCGCGCTGCCGACCGATCCCGACGTCGCGGTGATCCTGATCGGGGCCAACGACGTCACCCACCGGATGCTGCCCTCCGAGTCGGTCCGGTTCCTGGCCGAGGCGGTCCGCAAGCTTCAGGATGCCGGCGTGGCCGTGGTCGTCGGCACCTGCCCGGACCTGGGCACCATCCGCCCGATCCCGCAGCCGCTCCGGCAGGTGGCCCGGCAGTGGTCGCACCGCTTGGCGGCAGCCCAGACGATCGCGGTCGTCGAGGCCGGCGGTCGGACCGTCTCGCTCGGCTCGATCCTGGGACCGGAGTTCGACGCCAACCCGGCTGCACTGTTCGGGCCGGACCGCTTCCACCCGTCAGCAGCCGGGTACGCCTCGATGGTCGGCGTGCTGCTGCCGTCGGTGCTCGCTGCGTTGGGCCTCGGCTCGGACCAGCACGAACATCCCGACGTCCACCGTTCCGAGGGACTCCGCACGATCGGCAGAGCCGCGGTGCACGCCAGCAAGCACCCCGGGACCGAGGTCGGGGGCACCGAGGTGGCCGGCTCAGCGCGCGGCCCCGGCGGCCGCTGGGTCCTGCAGATCCGGCGCCGCTGGCTCAACCCCGGGAACGTCGAAGCGCCCGAGTCCACCGAGGACCCGGGCGCTCCGGAGACGAGCTGATCTGTCAGTCGTTGCCGCGGAGGATCGCCATGATCCGGAGCAGCTCGATGTAGATCCAGATGATCGTGACGGTCAGGCCGAAGGCCGCCCGCCACGACTCGCGCTCGGGGAGACCGGCAGCGATGCCCCTCTCCACGAAGTCGAAGTCGAGGATCAGCATCAGCACACCGAGGGCGAGGCCCACGAAGCTCATGATCAGGCCGAGCCCGCCGAAACCGTTGAAGCCGATCTCGTTGCCGCCGAAGACTCCGAGGAGGACGTCGAGCATGGTGACGGCGACGAAGCCGAACATCATCGCGATGACCCACTTGCGGAACTTGTTGCCCACCTGGATGTTGAAGAACTTGTACGCCGCCAGGGTGCCACCGACCGCCGCGATGGTGCCGAGGACGGCTCCGGTCACGACGCCCTCACCGAAGGCGAGCTGGAAGGTCTTGCTCATCGCACCGACGAACAGGCCCTCGAGTGCGGCGTACGCGATCACGAGTGCCGGGCTGACCACCTTCTTGAAGGAGTTCACCATCGCCAGGACGAACCCACCGAGCGCTCCGACCAGGCTCAGCGTGTACAGCATGCTGAGCTTGTCGTTGTCGATCTCGACGGTGCCGGTGAAGTCGTTGGTGACCAGGACGTTACCGGTGCCGATCCAGGTCGCAGCTGCGACGAGAACCAGCACGCCGAGCGTGATAGCGCTCTTCTGGACGACCGAGTCGATGGACATCCGGCCGTTCCCGGAGCCGGCATGGGTGAACGGTTCCGTGGTCAGCGGGCCGCCGTACGACGGCTGCTCGAAGCCGGCGTAGCCGGTCCCGCCCTTGCCGTTGAACCCTTCGGTGCGCGAAAAAACGGGGTTGCTGCTCTGCATGGTCTCTCCTTGGAGGCCTTACTGGCTCACCACTGTGGCGCCAGCCGGACGACTCCACCCTACCGAGCCGTCAGAGGTTAAACGAGGCGGACCGGCGCAGGGTTCCCGCTCAGGGGTTGGGAACCACGGTGATGTCGACCGTGCCGGTGGCACCGACCAGGTCGACGTACGAGCCGTTCTTGGTCACCGAGCCCGAGCTGGTCGTCACCGTGTAACCGTGGGGTGCGGTGAGCGGGCTGACGAAGATCCGGGTCGGCGCCGCGATCGTCGGGTCCGCGGTGTAGGTCATCGTGAACTTCCCGGTGAGCGAGTCGTAGGCGTACTTCAGGTCGGTTCCCGCGGTGGCCTGCGGGTAGGTCCGGACGAGCTCGCCGAGCTTGGGCTTGGTGCTCGACAGGTCGGCGTCGTCGAAGAACAGTCCCTGCTTGGTGTCGGCCGTGGTCGGGTCGTTCCAGTACTTGTAGGCCCAGTAGAGCCAGCCCATCGCGTTGGCGTCGGCGGCCTGGGCGTCGATCTGCACCGCCCGGACGTTGTCGCTGGCGCCCCACTCCGTCATCAGCGGAACCGCGTTCATCCGGGCGGCCTGGTCGACTGCGTGGTTCTGCCGGTTGGCCGTGAAGCCCTTGCAGCTCTCGGTGGCGTTGAGCGGGAGCCCGGTCGACTCCACGAACGTCGCGCTGCAGTAGTTGTGCCACGAGAGCCCGAGGTTCTGCTCACCGGGGACCGACTTCAGGTAGGTCTGCAGCAGCAGGCCGCTGG
Organism: Propionibacteriales bacterium; assembly: GCA_026392455.1. Taxonomy (GTDB): domain Bacteria; phylum Actinomycetota; class Actinomycetes; order Propionibacteriales; family Nocardioidaceae; genus Marmoricola. Next base: position 124,517 of record JAPLCB010000011.1, read on the forward strand.
AGAGCTGCTGCGGCTCGTACCAGACGATGCTCTTCGGATCCACGCTCCGGATCCCGGCCAGCGCCTTGTCCTGGGCAGGTTGGAGCTCCTGGTAGTAGGTCTGGCTGCACCCCAGGGTGCAGAACGGCCACTCGGTGCCGGCCCAGGGCTCGTTGATCAGGTCGTACCCCATCGAGTACGGCTGGTCCTTGTAGTGCTGGGCCACCTGCTTCCAGTAGGTCACCCAGTGGTCGAGCAGCTTGCCCTTGTTCGCCCAGAAGTTGTCGAAGACCGTCGAGACCTCGGGGGTCCAGTAGCCGAACGGGAACGGCACCTTGCTGTACGGGAACAGCGAGTACGGCGCCGGTCGCTTGACCGCCCAGTCCGGGACGCCTTCGCCGCCGTAGGTCTCGTGCCACATGTCCTGGTGCATGTCGAACTGCATCCAGATGCCCTTGTCGGCCATCAGGTCGACGATCCGGTCCCACTTGTCGAAGTAGCTCTGGTCGACGACCCCCGGAGCCGTCGGGTTCACCCCGGGCCAGAGGATCCCGAGCCGGGCGCCGTTGAAGCCGTGGTCGTAGAGCCACTGGGCGTCGGTGGCCATGAAGCCCTCCGGCGTGTTCGGCGGGACGTAGGGGGCCTTCTTCCAGACGAAGTTGAGGCCGTGCACGATCACGATCCGACCGAACTCGTCGACCAGGAAGCGGCCGTCGCGCTGGAGCTGCGGCGGTTCACCCACCGGGTCGGCCGAAGCGGTCGGCGCGGATCCGGCGGTGACGGCCAGGGCGACCAGGACCAGCGCACTGAGCGCAGCGAACAGGCGAGAGCGGTGAGACCTCATGTGAACTGAAACGAGTTCTAGGCCTTGGGGTTACCCCCCGGTGGACCGACCTGAACCGGCGATGTCGGATGATCTACCGGTGAACGACGCCGCCGAGCAGCCCGTATCGATCGGTTACGACGAGTTCGGGATGCGGTTCATGGACCTGGTCCTGCACCGCGACCGGGTGATGGAGTCGATCAACCGGGTGCTCGGCGCAGAGTTCCTGCTCGGACCGATCGGGGCCGGACCGGGCCGCAAGGTCGCCAAGGTCACGGCCAACGGAACCTTCGGGAAGGCCTACGGCGAAGCGCTGACCGATGTCGTGGGCTACCAGGTCAACCTGCCGGTCGACGTCGCCTTCCACCTCGACCTCGGGGTCGACATGCTCCGGTTCAACGCCGAGCTCCTGCTCCCCCTGCGACTGACCATGGACCTGGTCGAGCCGTTGACCATCCTGTGGCACATCACGCCTCCGGACCCCGACGACGTCGTGATGACGATTGCCTCGGACAGCCGACGGGCCACCGTGCTGCAGAAGCTCACCGGTCTCGACGGCGAGCTGCGACGGTTCATCGTCCGGTTCGTCGACCGGGAGCTGGAGAAGCCGCACGTGCAGAAGGCGATGAAGATCGACCTGGTGACGTTGATCGACAACGCCTGGGAGCACATCGCCGTCCAGTTCATGCCGACCGGACCCGACGACCGTCGCTGAGGACCGTCGCTGGGTTCCGTCAGCCTGAGAGCGGGCTCCAGCCGGCCAGGGCCAGGGCCAGACCGGCGAGGACCGCGGCGATCGCACCGAGCAGGATCCCGAAGCCGAGCGCACCCCTCGGCGTGAGCAGCAGGCCGATGCCGACGATCGTGGAGGCGAACAGCAGCAACAGGATCCGGTGGTCGCCCGGGGCGATCAGCAGGTAGCCGAAGTTGACCAGCAACGACGGTCCGGCGCCCTTGACCAGCTCGACCCGGTCGCTGCTCGGTGTCTCCATCTCCATGACCGCCACGATAGGCGACCAACGACAACCGCCGGGATCCGGGCCCGTTACGGTGCAGCCATGATCAAGTACCTGGGCTCCAAGCGCACGCTGGTCCCGGTACTCGGTGACGTCGCCGCGAGCATCGGGGCGCGGACCGCGGTCGACCTCTTCACCGGGACCACCCGGGTAGCCCAGGAGTTCAAGCGCCGCGGCGTGACCGTCACCGCGACCGACATCGCGACCTACAGCGCGGTGCTCAGCGACTGCTACATCGCGACCGATGCCGCTGCGATCGACCTCGACGAGCTCGACGACGTGCTGGCCCGGCTCGCGGCGCTGCCACCCCGGGCCGGCTACTTCACCGAGACGTTCTGCGTCCAGTCCCGGTTCTTCCACCCCAAGAACGGCGCCCGGGTGGACGCGGTCCGCGACGCCCTCGAGGCGGAGTACCGGGACTCCCCGCTCTACCCGATCCTGCTGACCAGCCTGCTGCTCGGCGCGGACCGGGTCGACTCGACGACCGGGGTGCAGATGGCGTACCTCAAGCAGTGGGCGCCGCGGGCCAGCAACGACCTCGAGCTCCGTCGTCCCGAGCTGCTGGTCGGCAGCGGTCGCACCCTCCTGGGCGATGCGACCGAGACGGTCGACCTCCTCGAGCCGGTCGACCTGATGTACCTCGACCCGCCCTACAACCAGCACCGGTACTTCACCAACTACCACATCTGGGAGACCCTGGTCCGCTGGGACGAGCCCGAGGCCTACGGCGTCGCGCGCAAGCGGATCGACGCCCGTGACGAGGCGAGCAAGAGCGTCTTCAACTCCAAGCGGGAGATGGCGCCGGCCTTCGCCGACCTGCTCCGACGGGCCCGGGCCGAGGTGGTGGTGGTCTCGTACAACGACGAGTCCTGGATCACCGCAGACGAGATGATGACCGCGCTGCGGGACGCCGGCCACGCCGACGTCCGGATGCTCGCGTTCGACTCCAAGCGGTACGTCGGCGCCCAGATCGGCATCTTCAGCCCGGCCGGCAAGAAGGTCGGCGAGGTCAAGCGCCTGCGCAACCTGGAATACGTGTTCGTCGCCGGGCCGACCGAGAAGGTCGACGCCGCGATCAGTACGGCGTCGTCGACGCGACCGCCAGTGCCCGGTTGAGCCGGAACGGTGCCGCCTGGTTGTAGAGCCACGGCCGTCCGAACCAGAGGTAGGCGTCGACGTACCGGGCCGCCAGGGCCCGGTCGGACTCGCTGAGGCGCCAACGGGCGTTCGTGACGTCGGTGGTCGGGGGGATGCCGAGCGTCACGCACTTGGTCTCCGTCTTCGTCCGGCAGAGGTTGGCGTTGCCGATCCACCCGTTCGGGTAGCGCTGGTAGAACTCCTGGGGCGTGAACGGTCGGGCGTTGTCGGCGGTGTCGACGACCACCGTCTTCCCCGGGACACCGAGGGCACCGAGCCGCTTGACCAGGTCAGCGCCGTACCGGATGTTGCCGGCGGTGCTGGAGTAGTGGGTCGAGCCGAGTGCGATCCCGTCGACGTACCGGATCCCGGCCTTGAGCAGCATCGTGACGGCCTTCTCGGGCTTCAACCAGTCCGCGTCGCTGCCGTCGAGGTAGATGGTGGTGTTCGGCAGCGCGCTCAGCTTCCTCGCGGCGTACGCGGTGAGCGCGAAGCGCACGTCCGGGCGCCAGCCGCCCCAGGCAACGGCGAGGTCGGGTTCGAGCACCATGATCACCTTCGACGAGCCGATCCCGACCGCGATCTGGTCGATCCACCGGCGGTACGTCTGCTGCTGGGTGAGCGGGATCGGGTCGGTGCGGTTCTTCTCGCCGGTCGGGTAGAGGCCGAAGAGGGCGAGCTGGGCGTACGCCTTCGGGTTGCCGCGCTGGAAGTCAGCGATCCGCATCCGGACCACGTCGGTGGCGTTCCGCTTCTGGGTCCCCGAGGTGAACCAGAAGACCCGGGGTCGCAACGCGATCTTGCCGAGCAGCGTCTTCTCCGTCCCGGTCGCCCCGGTGTAGGCCTGCCACGGGCCGTCCCAGCGGGCCGTGAACGGGACCCATGGACCGTCGTCGATCACCGGGGTGCCGGCGACCGCCGGGTTCCCGGCTCCCGGGACCACGGCCAGCGGGACCACCAGCAGGAGGGCGGTCACAACGAGCAGGCGCAGTCGAGCAGTCCGAGTCATGACGGTTCCGATCGGCCAGCCGCGCCCGTACCTGAGCGGAACGGATTTGGACACCTGACCAGACCAGTTGGCCATCGGCCGTCACGGACCGCGCCGCGGTTCGTTGAGCCAGCGCGCGGGTCTCGTTCCGGGTCGGCGCACACCCGAGCCCCTCATCGTCGAGGTACGCCAAGGAGAGCCCATGGACCGCATCCGCACGCTCAGCACGACCGGCTCGGCGGTGCTCCTCGCACTGGTGTGCAGCGTCGGCGCGAGCCAGGCGGTCCAGCTCGCCGCGGACGGCACCTCGGACGTGTCCGACGTCGCCCGGAAGCCCGAGGTCGTGATCCACGACGCGCCGACCTCCCTGACGTTGCGCGAGGACGGCCGGGTCCGGGTCAAGGCGAGTCCCCCGGCAGCTCCCGGCGACCCGGTGGTCCTGAACACCGCAGGCTCGTACAACGCCGGCTACGTCCGGGTCGACGAGACCGTCCTCGACGAGAACCTGACCGCCACCTTGAAGGTGCCCGGCCGCAAGTACCTGGGCTCCTACAACTACTGGGCGTCGGTCCCGGGCTCCGCCGACTACCAAGAGGGTTCCAGCGGGTCCTTCCCGATCGAGATCGTCTCGCCGGCCCCGCAGGACCGGCCGGCGTGCGGTGGCGTCACCCCGGTCAAGGCGGACGGCACCCCGTGGGTGTGCACCTTCAGCGACGAGTTCAACGGGCCCGAGCTCGACCGCCGCTACTGGGTCCCCCAGGAAAGCTTCACCACCGGGACCAAGATCAAGTACGCCTGTGCCCTCGACTCCCCCTCGACGATCGACGTCCAGAACGGCAACCTGCTGCTGTCCCTGGTCGACCTCGGCGAGTCGCGCGACTGCGGCAAGAACCGGTCCTCGCAGTTCGCCTTCGGCCAGGTCATGCACTACCAGACCTACGCGCAGACCTACGGCAAGTACGTCGTTCGGGCGAAGGTCCCCGACCTGCGGGTGCCCGGTTCGCAGCAGTCGTTCTGGCTCTGGCCGGAGTCGAACACCTACGGGCCGTGGCCGGCCTCCGGCGAGATCGACTTCGCCGAGCTGTACAGCTCGAACCCCGGCATCGACAAGCCGTACCTGCACTACCTGCCCGGCGACTCACCGGACGGCACCAACGAGAACCGCACCCACACGGAGTGCCCGATCAAGGTCGGCGAGTACAACACCTACGGGGTGATCTGGGAGCCCGGGACCATCACGATCCTGCTCAACGGTCGCGTCTGCATGGTGAACGACTACTCCTCGGTGGTCGCCGGCGAGGAGTCCACGGCACCGTTCGACCACCCGTTCTACCTGTCCTTGAACCAGGCGATGGGCAACCTCGGCAACGAGTACGACGCCGACCTGGTGCCCGACGTCCTGACCACGCAGATCGACTACGTCCGGGTGTGGCGCTGACGGCCTGAGTCAGCGGACCCGGCCGTACCAGACCGCGCTGGTCCAGATCCGCTCCTTGCGGACCCGGGCACCGGGGTACGGCGCGTGCCAGATCGTGTTCCGCCCGGCGTAGATCCCGACGTGGTAGATGCCGCCACCGTCGTGGAAGAAGACCAGGTCGCCGACCTTGCGGTACTTCGCACGGACGTGCTGGGTCCGGCCGTACTGGGCCGACGACGAGTGCGGCAGCCGGCGGCCGAGCTTCTTGAAGGTCCACAGGGTCAACCCGGAGCAGTCGAACCGGGTCGGCCCGGCGGCACCGTAGACGTAGGGCATGCCACGACGGGTCGCAGCCGTCGAGACCACCCGGGAGCCGAACGACGGGGCGGTGCTCGCGGTCGTGCTGGTCCGGGCCGTGGTGGTCGTCCGGGACACTCCCTGGAACGGGGTCGAGACCTCGGCCAGGGTCAGCGCCCGGGCCGGCGGGGTCGACACGCTGAACAGGGTGGTGGCGAAGACGAGGGCGACGGCCAAGGTGAAGGCGCGCGCCAGAGAACGACGGATCGTCGTGGTCATGGTCAAACCTGTGCGGTCACGCTTACGACGGTTTACCTGTCGGATTCGGGCTACCGTTGCCCGGCCACCGTGGTGGCTTCACCCCAAGTCCCACTCGGCAGCTCGGTCAAGACACTGCGTGGAACGTCGTGCTGGTTCCTCCGCGCCCGCCAATCCACTCGCTCTCGCGTCGTGTTCATCTGGCTCATGGCGGGCCTCAGCGTGAGCTGCAGATGGCACCCCGGGTAGTGGGGGCACGTTCCAGTAGATCGGCCGTCGTGGCCCGTTCCTGACCTCTCCCCCGGGAAATGTGAGTCAGCGCACCTGGTTGACCTGGGTCACACCAGACCCGAAAAGGGCCTCTGACCTGCGGTAATCACATCAGTGCCCCGGGTGGGGTTCGAACCCACACTGAACGGTTTTTAAGACCGCTTCCTCTGCCGGTTGGGATACCGGGGCGCGAGGGGATCGATCATAAGTAGGTCTTGCGCGCGTGCAGCGCGTGCGCGTCCGCGACCCGGTCGAGGAAGAGCAGCCCGTCGCAGTGGTCGATCTCGTGCTGCAACGCCCGAGCCTCGAAGGCATCGGTCTCGATGACGACCTCGGCACCGGTCCCCGGCTCCTGGCCGCGCACGACGAGCCGGGAGGCGCGCTTCACGTCTCCGGTCAGGTCCGGGACGCTCATGCAGCCCTCGCGCGCCTTCTCGTTGCGCGACGCGCTGACCACCTCGGCGTTGCAGAGCACGAAGGTCCCGTGCTTCGTCCGGGCCTTGGGGTGCTCGGAGACGTCGACGCAGAAGACCTTGACGCTGACCCCGACCTGCGGCGCGGCCAGACCGACGCAGCCGGGCGAGACCCGCATCGTGGCCACCAGGTCCGCCGCGAGCTGCACGATCTCCGGGTCGGTGGGATCGACGACCGCACCCGGCTTCGACAGCACCTGGGCCGGCGCGCGGACGACCTCGAGGACCTTCCCGACGATCACAGATCGTCGCTCTCCAGGACCCGCAGGGTGACGTCGACCCCGACCGTCGCCGCGGCGGCACCGAGAGCTGTCTGGAGCGTCGCCGGGTCGGCCGAGGCCGGCAGGTCCACCTCAGCGATCAGGACGTAGAGATCTCCGGCCAGCCGGGTGGTGAGGTCGGTGATGTTGCCGCCGACCTTCGCGACCTCGGCGACCACGGCGGAGACGATGCCGGGGCGGTCACCGCCGTGCACGCTGAGCAGGTAGGCCGACCCGCGGGACACGACCTGCTCGGCGGGCACCACCCGGACCGAGGCCGACAACGAACCGTCCGCGGTCAGCCCGCCGAGGGCTTCTTCGACCGTCGCCGCGTCCGCATCCCCGTCGGTGATCAGCATCATCGCGAAATGACCCCGCAGCAGGGTCATCGTGGAGTCCTCGATGTTCAACCCGACGGCGGCCAGGACCCCGGTGGTCTCGGCGATGATTCCGGGTCGGTCGTGTCCGAGGACGGTGATGGCGAGCAGGGGCATGGGGTGAGTCTTCCACCTTCACCACCACCCCGCACCCGCCTGCCGTTGGTTGAGGAAGGCGCCCCGGCGCTTGTCACGAAACCCGGTGACCCGAGCGACAATCTGGACCCCTGTTGTTGCGCAGACTGTCGCTGGGCCCGGTTGTTGTCGGTGGGCGTTCCTAGCGTTGTTCCCATGCTCAGCAACGACCTGCATCTCCCTCCAACGGCTCGGCGGCGTAAGCCGAAGCGGTCGTTGGAGGCTGCCGAGGTGCTCGCCGCAGCCCGGGCCGCGCAGGTCGACGGCCACGCTGCTGAGGCCCGGAAGCTCGCCGCGGCGGTCGCCTGGGCCGGGCTGTTCACCGTCGATGATCCGGACCTGGCCGAGACCTGGGGTGACACCCCCGTCGCGTTGACCGGGCCCGGCGCCCCGTTGATCGGACGCGGTTGCATCGCCGAGTTCGCGGCCGTCGTCGGGACCACCACCAACGGCGGCCGCGCCTACCTCGCCGACGCCGTCGAGCTTGCCCACCGGCTCCCCGAGGTCTACGCCCGGATCCAGGCCGGCACCCTGCCCACGTTCAAGGGCCGCCGGATCGCGAGGGAAACCGTCATCCTCCCCGCCGATGCTGTCGCGGACCTAGATACCAGGATCGCACCCCTGGCAGGGAAGCTCAGTGCTTCGGCGACGCAGAAGATGATCGACGAAACCATTGCCACGGTGATGCCGCAGTACGCCCAGGACATCGCAGACAACGTCTCGACGCCCCGGATCGTGGTCGACCACCGGCAGGTGTCGTTCCAAGGGACCAGCAGCATCTACGGATCCCTCGACCTGGCTGATGCATTGGACCTCGACACCCGGTTGGACCACGAAGCGCAGGTACTGAAGGACGAAGGGTGCGACGCCAGCCACGACGCCCGGCGTGCGATGGCACTCGGCCGGCTCGCCCGCGGCGAAACCACGACCAACACCGCCGGCAGGGCGGTGACGCTCTACGTCCACCTGCCCGCCGACACCACCAACCCCACCGCCCTGGTCGAGAACGGTGGCGGGCACCTGCTCACCCAGACCCAGGTCGCGGGCTGGTGCGCCCAACCCGGCGTGAAGGTCACCATCAAGCCGGTCATCGATCTGGCGGAACGGGTCACGGCGACCAGCTACGTCGTCCCCGACAACCTCAAGGAGCACCTCGAGCTGCGCGACCGGACGTGTGTGTTCCCGCACTGCGACAAACCCGCGAGGGGTTGCCAGAAGGACCACACCCAGCCCTACGACCAGGGCGGACCGACAACCACGGAGAACCTCGGGAACCTCTGCCAGCACCACCACAACCTCAAGACCCACGGCGGCTGGACCTACACCCAGATCACCACCGGCACCTTCCTGTGGCGATCACCCCACGGCTACCACTTCCTCCGCGACCACCACGGCACCCACGACCTCACCCCCAAACCACCAGAACCACCCGGCAGCTAGGGCTCAGTCTTCGTGCGGGACCGGCTGCGGCTGCGGCCCGTAGACCGGGGTGCCGGGGGCGTGCGGGAACATCCCGTCGGCCTCGCTGGCGGTCTTGCCGTTCACCTTCACCTTGGGCGGCGCGGCCGCGATCCGGGCGTCCCGGACCGCGTCGAGCTCGGCACCGAAGAGCAGCGCGACGTTCGTCAGCCAGATCCAGAGCAGCGCGATGATCACCGCCGCCACCGACCCGTAGGTCTTGTTGTACGACGAGAAGTTGGCGACGTAGAACGCGAACCCGGTCGACAGCACCGCCCAGATCAGCAACGCCGTGAAGGCACCCGGTGACAGCAGCCTGACCCGGCCGCTGCGCACGTTCGGAGTGGCGTGGAAGAGCAGCGCCACCACGACGACCGCAATCAGGGCGAGCCCCGGCCACTTCGCGACGTCCCAGAGATCGACCGCCGACTTCTCGACGCCGAGCTTGTCCCCGACCGAGGCCGCGATCGGCCCGCTCACGGTGATGATGACCAGGCCGACAGCGTTGAGGACCACCGCCACCAGCGTGATCAGCAGCATCAGCGGGCGCAGCTTCCAGAACGGCCGGGTCTCCTCGACCTCGCGGACCGTGTTCATCGCGCGCGAGAACCCGCCGACGTACGCCGACGCCGAGTACAGCGCCCCGGCCGCTCCGGCAGCGAGGGTCCACCCGGCGCCGTTCGCCCGGGAGAGCTTCTCCAGGACCGGTTCGACGTCAGCCAGACGGTCCGCCGACATCAGCGGCCGGAGCACGTCGAGCACCGTCGCGATGGTGTCGTCCGGGTTGCCGATCACGGCGAGCAGCGAGAGCAGCGCCAGCACGGCGGGCAGGATCGCGAAGACCGCGTAGTAGGTCAGCGCGGCTGCGAGGTCGGTGTCGTTGTGACGCAGGAAGTTCTTCGTCGTGACGACGAGAAGATTCTGGCGCGGGCGTTTCATGGGACACAGCTCCAAGCGATGCCGTCGAGGATGTCGGACTCGGACACGGTCACGGTACCCACTTCGGTCCGCAGCATGATCCGCTCGAGGATCAGGGCCCCGGCCACGATCACGTCGGCGCGTCCCGGATGCATGTACCCGAGACCGCGGCGCTCGGCGACCGTCATCGCGACCAGGTCGTCGATCGTGACCCGGACGGCAGCGCGGTCGAGAACCGCCAGGTGGACCCGGTTCCGGTCGTAGGTCGCCAGACCGAGGACCCCCGCCGCGACGGTCGTGACGGTCCCGGCGACCCCGACCACGGTGCCGGCGAGCGACGGGTCGACCGTGCAGCCGTCCAGCGCCGCGTCGATGTCGGCCCGGACAGCGGCAACCTGCTCGGCGGTGGGTGGATCCGCGCGCAGGTGCCGCTCGGTCAGCCGCACCGACCCGATGTCCAGCGACTGCGCCGCCGTGACGACCCCGTCGGCACCGCCGAGGACCAGCTCGGTGGACCCTCCCCCGATGTCGAGCACCAGGATCGGCGGAACCACGGCGCTGTCGGCCACCAGGGCCCGGGTGGCGCCGTCGTACGACGCACGCGCCTCGACGTCACCGGCGATCACCTCGACCTCGACCCCGATCCGGTCCCGTACGGCCGCGGTGAACTCGGCGGCGTTCTCGGCGTCGCGGGCGGCCGAGGTGGCGCAGAACCGGATCACCTCCGGCGAGTACCGACCGACGAGCGCCGCAAACTCGTCGAGGGCGACGAAGGCCCGCGCCATCGACTCGGCCGAGATCCGCCCGGTCCGGTCGACCCCTTCACCGAGCCTGACGACCCGCATCTCCCGGACGTGCTCGACCGCAGTCCCGGTCGCCGGGTCGAGGTCGGCGATCAGCAGCCGCAGCGAGTTGGTGCCGCAGTCGAAGGCAGCGACCCGGACGCCCTGCTCAGCCAACCGAGGGCTCCACGCAGGGGCCGGCGGCCCACCACGGTCCGAGCAGGTCGAGGACCTCGTCGCCGAGCGGATTCACGCCCCTTCCCTGGGCGAGCGACTGGCCCGCCAGGACGTGCAGGCACTTCACCCGGTCCGGCATCCCCCCGGCAGAGATGCCGTCGATCTCGGGAACGTCCAACCCGGCCGCCGAGGCGATCTCGCCGCGAGCAGCCAGGTAGGCGTCGTGCGCCGCCCGGTACGCCTCGGCGAGCTCGGGGTCGTGCTCCAACCGTTCGGACATCTCCTTCATCAGTCCCGAGGACTCCAGGGTCCCGATCCGGGAAGCGGCCCGCGGACACGTCAGGTAGAAGGTCGTCGGGAACGGAACGCCGTTGTCCAACCGGGGCTGGGTGCTGACGACGTCCGGGTTCCCGCAGGGGCAGCGGTGCCCGATCTCGTGGATCGAGCGCGGCAGCCGCCCGAGCTGCGCCTGGACCGCGGCAACGTCCTGATGGTCGATCGTGCTCACCTGGTCTCCCTCATCGAGGCCGGCCGTCCGGTCCGAGCTGGGTGGCCGGCGGCGGCTTCGCCGGAGCCGCCGGCGGGGGCTGGTCGGCACCCTTGACCGACGAGCCGATCTTCGACCACCAGGCTTCGTGGGGTGCGTCCGCCCGAGCGATCGTGCTCGGGTCGGCGAGCTTGTCCTTGCCGGTCAGCGGGTTCCCGTTGCCGTCGAGGACCTGGTACGCCGTCTCCCCGGGCATCACCCAACCGAACCGCGCACGGGCCTGCTGCTCGACGTACCCGGTGCTCTTCCACCGCTCGCTCTCCTCCTGGGCCGACGCGATGTCCAGGTTGTAGCCGGCGATCTTCGCGTTGAGCTCACGGATGTGTGCCCGCTGGTGCAGGTAGGCCCGCATCGACGAGGCGTACGAGACCACCAGCAAGGCGAAGACCACCAGCAGGATGGCGGCCCGGTTGGTGAACTTCGCCTTCGGGGCAGGCGCCCTCGCAGCCGACCGCGGACGCGCCGTACCGCCCCGCTGGGCGGGTCGGTTGTTACGCGGAGGGCGACCTCCACGTGGCGGCGTACGACGGTTCGGCAACGGCTAGGCCGTCCCTCAGCCCTGGTAGCGCGGGAACGCGCCACGGCCGGCGTACCGGGCGGCGTCACCGAGGTCGCCCTCGATGCGCAGCAGCTGGTTGTACTTGGCAACCCGCTCGGACCGGGCCGGAGCGCCGGTCTTGATCTGACCGCAGTTGGTGGCGACGGCGAGGTCGGCGATCGTGGTGTCCTCGGTCTCGCCGGAACGGTGGCTCATCATCGAGCTGTAGCCGCTGCGGGTCGCCAGAGCGACCGAGTCCAGGGTCTCGGTCAGCGAGCCGATCTGGTTGACCTTGACCAGCAGCGCGTTGGCCTGGCCGCCGGTGATGCCGCGCTGCAGCCGCTCCACGTTGGTCACGAACAGGTCGTCACCCACCAGCTGGGTCTTCGAGCCGAGCTGGTCGGTGATGGTCTTCCAGCCGTCCCAGTCGTCCTCGTCCAGCGGGTCCTCGATCGAGACGATCGGGTAGTTCGCGACCAGGTCCGCGTAGTACGCGGTCATCTCGGCGGCCGACTTCGAGGCACCTTCGAAGGTGTAGACACCGTCGGTGCAGAACTCGCTGGCCGCGACGTCGAGCGCCAGGACGACGTCACGGCCGAGGACCAGGCCGGTGGTGCCGATCGCCTCGGCGATCAGGTCCAGGGCCGCGCGGTTGCTGGAGAGCTCGGGGGCGAAACCGCCCTCGTCGCCGACCCCGGTGGCCAGGCCCTGCTTCTTCAGCACCGACTTCAGCGCGTGGTAGACCTCGGCACCCTGGCGGAGCGCCTCACGGAAGCTCGGCGCCCCGATGGGCGCGATCATGAACTCCTGGATGTCGACGTTGGTGTCGGCGTGCGCGCCGCCGTTGAGGATGTTCATCATCGGCACCGGGAGCAGGTGGGCGTTCGGGCCGCCGACGTAGCGGTACAGCGGCAGCCCGGCGCTCGCGGCGGCGGCGTTGGCCACCGCGAGCGAGACGCCGAGAATCGCGTTGGCGCCCAGGTTGGCCTTGTTCGGGGTGCCGTCCAGGTCGAGCATCTCCTGGTCGATCAACCGCTGGTCGGCAGCGTCCAGGCCGATGATCCGCTGGGCGATCTGGGACTCGACCGCCTCGACGGCCTTGAGCGTGCCCTTGCCGCCGTACCGGTCGCCACCGTCGCGCAGCTCCATCGCCTCGAACGCGCCGGTCGACGCACCCGACGGGACAGCAGCGCGCCCGAAGCTGTCGTCCTCGAGGATCACCTCGACCTCGACCGTGGGGTTGCCGCGGGAGTCGAGGATCTCGCGGGCGATGACGTCTTCGATGGCTGCCAAGGGGTGCTCCTGGATCGAGTGCTGTGCTGTGCGGGGCGGTGTCGGCCCTGCCGTGCAGGGCTCGGCAAGCCTAACGGGAGCCGGGCCCGATCCCCGGCAGCACCCCGCTGGCGCGGACCTTCAGCCCCGGGCCAACGTCCGCACGGCCGCCCGCAGCTCCTGCTCGGGATCCAGACCGTCGCGGCGGGCCTCGGCGACCAGGGCCAGGAGCCGGTCACCGAGCGCCGTCGGCTCGGCCGGGAGCTCCGGCAGCAGGCCCGCACGCTCCAACCGGTCCAGTGCCTTGACCGCGCGCAGCAACGCCGGCAGCTCGTCGGGCACGCCGGCCATCACCGCGTCCCGGGGCTTCTCGGTCGCCTTGATCCGTTCCCACTGCTCGTTGATAACCTCCGGGTCGCTGGCCGTGGCCCCGCCGAACACGTGCGGGTTGCGTCGCACCAGCTTGTCGATCAGGTCACCGGCGACGTCCTCGATGCCGAAGGCGCCCGACTCGGTAGCGATCGCCGCGTGGAAGTAGATCTGGAGCAGCAGGTCCCCGAGCTCCTCACGCAGGTCGTCGACCGTCCCGGCCTCGATGGCCTCGGTGACCTCGTAGGTCTCCTCCAGCAGGTAGCGCACCAGCGAGGAGTGCGTCTGACCAGCCTTCCAGGCGCACTCCCGCCGGAGCTGCGCCATCACCGCCGTCAGCTCGACCAACCGCGACCCGACCATGCTGGGATCAGCCGCAGGTCTGGCTCGCCGGAAGGCCGGTGATCCATTCCGCCGGCGCCGGGGTCGTCGCTGCGTCCTTGGCGAAGGTCGAGACTGCTTGGGACAACGAGGCCTTGTTCGCGTTCGGCGCCTGGCCGTCCTCGCTGAGCCCGTAGACCGGGTCCAGCTCGACGTCGGCGCTCTGGACGACCTCGTCCTTGAGCTTCTGGGCGGCCGCCAGGATCCCAGCCTGGTCCAGCTGGCCCAGGGCCTCCTCGCCGTAGGCCTTCACGAACGCGGTCTCGAAGACGGAGGCCGAGACGTAGGTCTCGGTGATCAGCGCGACCACCCGGGCCCGGTCGGCTGCCGGCACGGTCCGGTCGACGACGTCCTGCAGTCCGGCGAGCTGGGTCTTGACCGCTGCGAGATCAGGCTCGACCCCGGCTTTCGCCGCCACCTCGGCGAAGACCGCCGAGTCGAAGAGCCGACCGGCCATCTCCGAACGCGCCTGGGCGCGGGAGACGACCGTGGGGGCCGCGTTCTGCGGGTCCTGCGGCTGGGCAGCGGTCGCGGCGCACTGGAAGTCGACCAGGGCGTCGATGTCGTGGTGCGTGTAGGTGCGGTCGTCGACCTTGATCGCGACGTCACCGACCGGGGCGCACCCGCTGAAGGCGAACAGGGAGACGCCGGAAACGGCGAGCAGGAGCAGACGGGGCGGCTTCACGGGTATGTCTCCCTATCACTTGTCTTCGACAGCCACGGCGGGCGGGTCGATCACAGCATCAATGAGTCGCGTCGCCCACGCCAACAGCTCCTCGTCCCGAGCGCCGTGCGGACGCGGCACCAGCATCGTACGCACAGCGCCCTTGATCAGGGTGCCGGGGTAGATCCGGTTGACCCGGACGACCTTGGAGTCCGGAAGCTCGACCGGAGCGAACCGGACGTGCTTGCCGGCCAGGGTCACCTCGGAGATCCCCGCTGCCCGGCACCGGGCCCGGAAGCGGGCGACCTCGAAGAGCCGCTCGACGGGGGCCGGCGGAGCGCCGTACCGGTCCACCATCTCGTCACGCAGTACGGCGACATCGGCATCGGCGCGGACCTCGGAGAGCCGCTTGTACATCTCCAGGCGAAGTCGCTCGCTGGTCACGTAGTCGTGCGGCAGGTTCGCGTCGATCGGGAGCTCGATCCGGACCTCGACCAGCTCCTCGGGAGCCTGGCCGTCCTGGCGGAACTCGCTCACGGCCTCGCCGACCAGCCGGACGTACAGGTCGAACCCGACGTCGGCGATGTGGCCGGACTGCTCGCCGCCGAGCAGGTTGCCGGCCCCGCGGATCTCCAGGTCCTTCATCGCGATCGCCATGCCGCCGCCGAGGTCGGAGTGCTGCGCCAGCGTCGCCAACCGCTCGTGGGCGGTCTCGGTCAAGGGCTTGTCGGTCGGGTAGAGGAAGTACGCGTAGGCACGCTCCCGGCTCCGGCCGACCCGGCCGCGGAGCTGGTGCAGCTGGGACAGACCGAGGGTGTCGGAGCGTTCGATGATCATCGTGTTGGCGTTGGAGACGTCGAGGCCGGACTCGACGATCGTGGTGCAGACCAGCACGTCGAACTGGCGCTCCCAGAAGTCCAGCATCACCTGCTCGAGCTGGTGCTCCCCCATCTGGCCGTGGGCGGTGGCGACCCGGGCCTCGGGGACGAGCTCGCGGATCTTCGCCGCCGCCTTGTCGATCGACCCGACCCGGTTGTGGATGAAGAAGACCTGTCCCTCGCGGAGCAGCTCGCGCCGGATCGCCGCGATCACCTGGCGGTCCTCGTAGGCGCCGACGTAGGTCAGCACCGGGTGCCGCTCCTCGGGCGGGGTGGTGATCGTCGACATCTCCCGGATACCGGTGATCGCCATCTCCAGGGTCCGCGGGATCGGCGTGGCACTCATCGCCAGGACGTCCACGCTGGTCCGCATCCGCTTCATCAGCTCTTTGTGCTCGACCCCGAACCGCTGCTCCTCGTCGACGATGATCAGTCCGAGGTCCTTGAACCTGATGTCGGGGTTGAGCAGCCGGTGGGTCCCGATCACGATGTCCACCGAACCGTTCTCGATGCCCTCGATCACCTCCCGGGCCTCCTTGTCGGTCTGGAACCGACTGAGCTGCGCCAGGACGACCGGGAACCCGCTCATCCGCTCGGCGAACGTCGAGTGGTGCTGGGTGACCAGCAGCGTGGTCGGCACCAGCACGGCCACCTGCTTGCCGTCCTGGACGGCCTTGAAGGCAGCCCGGACGGCGATCTCGGTCTTGCCGTAACCGACGTCCCCGCAGACCAGGCGGTCCATCGGCACCGTACGGCGCATGTCGGCCTTGACCTCGTCGACCGTGGTCAGCTGGTCGGGGGTCTCGTGGAACGGGAACGCATCCTCGAGCTCGCGCTGCCACGGGGTGTCCTCGCCGAACGCGTGCCCCTTGGTCGCCTGGCGGGCGGCGTACAGCTTGATCAGCTCGGCGGCGATCTGCCGGACAGCCTTGCGGGCCTTGCCCTTGCGCTTGGCCCAGTCGGCGCCGCCGAGCCGGTCCAGGCTCGGCTGCTCACCGCCGACGTACCGAGTGACCTGGTCGAGCGCATCGGCCGGCACGAACAACTTGTCGGGCGGGTGGCCGCGCTTCGAGGAGCCGTACTCCAGGACCAGGTACTCGCGCATCGCGCCGTGCACCTCGCGCTGCTTCATCTCCAGGAACTGGCCGACCCCGTGCTGCTCGTGCACCACGAAGTCGCCAGGCTTCAGCTCCAGCGGGTCGATCTGCTTCTTGCGCCGGGTCGGCATCGCGCGCATGTCGCGGGTGGAGGCCTTCTGCCCGGAGATGTCCTCTCCGGTCAGGACGACCACGTCGGGCCGGGTCAGGGTCAGCCCACTGGTCAGGGCCCCCTGGGCCACCAGGACGACGCCGTCGCTGCCGTCGGACAGGGCGCCCGGCTCGATGCTCTCCACCAGCCGGGCCGCGATGTCGTGCTCGCTGAGCACCTCGACCATCCGCTGCGCCAGCCCGTGTCCCTGCTGGACGACCACGACGGCGCGGCCGGCCCGGACGTGGGCGGTGATGTCCCGCACCGCGGCCTCGATGTCCCCCCGGTACGGCTCGACGGCGGTCGCGCCGACGACGCCGGACTCGTCGTCGCTGTCGATCCCGAACGGGCTCAGGCCCCACCAGGCCTTGCCCTGGGCGAGCGCGGCTTCGCGAACCTCGGCGAGCGAACGCAGGGAGGCAGCGCCCAGGTCGATCGGCGCCTGCCCGCCCGACGCAGCCGCCGCCCAGCTGGCCCCCAGGAACTCGTCACTGGTGGCAACCAGGTCGTGGGCCCGGGTCCGGATCCGCTCGGGGTCCAGCAGCAGCACGTGGCTCTGCGCAGGGAGCAGGTCGATGAGCAGCTCCATCTCGTCGACCAGGGCCGGTGTCAGCGACTCCATCCCCTCGACCGCGATGCCCTCGGCGAGCTTGTCGGTGATCTCGCGCAGCGTCGGGTGCGCCTGCCCGAGGGCGGCGGCTCGGGAGCGGACCTCCTCGGTCAGCAGCAGCTCGCGGCACGGGGGCGCCCAGAGCCGGTCCACCCGCTCCACGGTGCGCTGGTCGGCGACCGCGAAGCTCCGGAGCTCGTCGACCTCGTCGCCGAAGAACTCCACCCGGACGGGGTGCTCCTCGGTCGGCGGGAAGACGTCGACGATGCCGCCACGAACCGCGAACTCACCGCGCTTCTCCACCAGGTCCACGCGCGAGTACGCCGCGTTCACCAGGCTCAGCACCACGTCGTCCAGGTCGATCTGCTGACCCTTGACCAGCTCGACCGGGACCAGGTCCGCGAGTCCCCGGACCTGGGGCTGCAGCAACGAGCGGACCGGCGCGACCAGGACCTGGACCGGCCCGTTGCTGGCCTCCGTCCCGGGGTGGACCAGTCGGCGGAGGACGGCCAGCCGGCGCCCGACGGTGTCGCTGCGCGGGCTGAGGCGTTCGTGCGGCAGCGTCTCCCACGCCGGGTAGAGCGCCAACGACTCGGCCGGGACCAGGTCGGCCAGCTCGGTGACCAGGTCCTCGGCCTCCCGGACGGTCGCGGTGACCACCAGGACGGTGCGACCGGTACGGGCCAGCCCGGCGATCGCGAAGGGTCGCAACGACGTCGGGCCGATCAGGTCGAGGACCGCTGTGTCCGGGTTGCCCGCGCGGGCCAGTGCCGAGGCGAGCACCGGGGTGGTGAGGACGACATCGGCTAGGCCGGCGAGACGCAACGGAACTCCTGGGGGAAGCCCCCACCTCGGGAACGATCGGGGGTGCGCGCCCAGTCTAGGACGCGCGCTGGGCGTACGCGTTGGCGGCAGCAGCCACGTTGAGCACGTAGGCGTTGTCGTGGTTGTAGGAGTGCACAGCCGCGCTCCAACCGGCGTTGGTGCTCAGGTCGTGGGAGTCGGCGCACAGGTAGCGGGCGGCGGTCCAGGCAGCATCGTCGAGGTCGAGGGGATCCGCGGTCCCATCGGCATCACCGTCCGAGCCCCAGGTCGCCCAGGTGCTCCGGATGAACTGCAGTGGTCCGACCGCGTGCTCCCAGACCCGGTCGCCGTGCCAGCGCGCCGACGCCGGCGTGGACCGGATGGCGGCGAAGGCGGTCCCGTCCAGGGCCGGGCCGATCACCGGCGGCACCGAGGTGCCGTCCGGTTGCAGGGCCCGGTCGTCGATGGTCCCGTGGTGCGACTCGACCCAGCCGATCCCAGCCAGGGTGTTCCAGGAGAGGTGGCACCCCGGTCGGGTCCGGTCCATCCGCAGAGCGGCGGCGCCGTAGGACGCCATCGCGGAGGCAGGAATCCCTGCGGCAGCGCCGATCCGGGCGGCCCAGGCCGGGTCGACCACCGGGGACGCAGCCGGGACACGCTCACCGCTGCGGCTCACCGCATCCGCCGCTGCCACCGCCGGGGCCACCGGCTCGGCCGACGGCTCGGTGGCCGGGTAGGACAGCGACGTCGGGACCCGGGCACCACCACCGGCTGTCACGATCAGTCCACCCAGGGCGGCGAGGGCCAGGAAGACCCCACCGATCACGGCGAACCCCAGCCAACGGTGGCGTCCGATCACCCGAAACGTCCGTTGACGTAGTCGCTGGTCCGCTGGTCCTGCGGGTTGTCGAACATGGCCCGGGTGTCGCCGTGCTCGACGATCACGCCCGGGGTCCCGTGCGAGGCCAGGAAGAAGGCGCACTCGTCCGAGACGCGCGCAGCCTGCTGCATGTTGTGGGTCACGATCACGATGGTGACCTCGGCGGCCAGCTCGAGCATGGTTTCCTCGATGACCCGGGTCGACGTCGGGTCCAGCGCCGAGCAGGGTTCGTCCATCAGCAGCACCTTCGGCTTGATCGCCAGGGAGCGCGCGATGCAGAGCCGCTGCTGCTGACCACCGGAGAGACCGCCACCGGGAGCGTCGAGCCGGTCCTTGACCTCGTTCCAGAGGCCGGCCTTGCGCAGGCAGGACTCGATAAGGTCGTCGCGCTCCTCGCGCGAGGCCTTCGTGCCGGTCAGCTTCAGGCCGGCCAGGACGTTGTCGCCGATCGACATCGCCGGGAACGGGTTCGGCTTCTGGAAGACCATCCCGATCGAGCGTCGGGCGTCGGTCAGCTTCCGCTCGGGGCTGTAGATGTCCTCGCCGTCCAGGAGCACCTCACCGGCCAGCTGGGCCGACGGGACCAGCTCGTGCATCCGGTTCAGGATCCGCAGGAAGGTGGACTTTCCGCAGCCGGACGGACCGATCAGGGCCGTGATCCCGCCTGCAGGCATGGTCAGCGAGACCCGGTCGAGGACCAGGCGGTCGCCGAACCACGCCGAGACGTTGCGGGCCTCGAGCTCGGCCAAGGGACCGGCGCTGGCCGGACCGACGAACGGGTCCCGCACGTCGGGCAGCAACGACGGCGCGTCCGGTCGCTGGACCTGGTGCGGGATCGGGGCACCGAAGGCGTCGACCTGGGGCAGGACGCTGGTGTGCTCGTCTAACGTCATCGCAGTCTCGTTTCTCCCGGTCGGACCGGTGCCGCGGCGCGCGGGACCGACAGCCGTGGCCGGCCGGGATCAGAGTGCGTGGGGCGGGAGACCGGTCGGCAGCCGCCGGGTGAACGGAAGGCGAACAACCCCCGCCTCATCCCGCCCAGGGGCCTTCGGGGGCCTGCACCCGCGCCTCGTCGGCCTCCTGGTCGGTCAGCTTCTCCTGGCTCTGGCGCTCGGCCTCGACGCGACGCAGGTAGTGATCGACCTCCTCGACCATCCTTGCCTCGTCCCACCCCAGGACACCGCCCATCAGCTCGGCGACCTGCTCGGCCGCGAGGGTTCCGCGGTCGAAGGTCTCGATCGAGATCCGGGTACGTCGGCACAGGACGTCGTCGAGGTGCCTGCCACCCTCGTGGGTGACCGCGTAGACCACCTCGGCTGCCAGGTAGTCCTCGGCGTGGATCAGTGGCTCTGCCAGGGTCGGGTCGTCGATCAGCAGGTCGAGCACCTCGTCGATCATCCCGCCGTACCGACCGAGGAGGTGGTCGATGCGCGAGATGTGCAGGCCCGACGTACGGGCCAGGGTCGCCCGCTGGTTGGTCCGGGTCTCGAACCCGTGCGCCCCCAGCAGCGGCACCCGGTCGGTGATGCTGGGCCGGGTGCCACCGTCCAGCGACGCAGCCGCTGCGTCGACCGCGTCCTTGGCCATCACCCGGTAGGTGGTGAGCTTGCCGCCGGCGATCATCACCAGACCCGGGACCGGCGCGACCACGGTGTGCTCGCGGGAGATCCGCGAGGTCGGCTCGGTCTCGCCCTTGAGCAGGGGCCGCAGCCCGGCGTAGACGCCCTCGACGTCGTCGTGGTCCAGAGGGTCCTTGAGCAGCATGTTCAGGTGGCCGAGCACGTAGTCGATGTCGGCCCGGGAGGCAGCCGGATGCGCCTTGTCCAGGTCCCACGGCGTGTCGGTGGTGCCGATGATCCAGTGCCGGCCCCAGGGGATCACGAAGAGCACCGACTTCTCGGTCTTGGTGATGAACCCGGACTCGGAGCGGATCCGGTCCCGCGGCACCACCAGGTGGATGCCCTTGCTGGCCTCGACCCGCAGGGCTCCCTTGCCGCCGACCAGCGACTGGATCCCGTCGGTCCAGACCCCGGCGGCGTTGATGACCACGCGGGCCCGGACCTCGTAGGTGACGTCGTTCTCCAGGTCGCGGACGGTCGCACCGACCACCCGCTCCCCCTCGCGCAGGAAACCGACGACCTGGGTCCGCGAGGCCACGTGGGCCCCGTACGCCGCCGCGGTGCGCGCGATGTTCATCACCAGCCGGGCGTCGTCGACCTGGCAGTCGTAGTACTGGATCGCGCCGGTGAGCTGGTCGGTGCGCAGGTCGGGCGCGATCCGGGCGACCTGGCGGCGGAACAGGTGCTTGTGCTTGGGCACGCCCATGTCGTACTTGCCGGCCATCGCCATGCCGTCGTAGAGCACCAGACCGGCGCCGACGTAGGGACGCTCCCAGGTCTTGTGCAGCGGGTAGAGGAACGGGACCGGGCGGACCAGGTGCGGCGCGAGCCGGGTCAGCAGCAGGCCGCGCTCCTGGAGGGCTTCGCGGACCAGGCCGAAGTCGAACATCTCCAGGTAGCGCAGACCGCCGTGGACGAGCTTGCTGCTGCGCGAGCTGGTGCCGCTGGCGAAGTCGCGCTGCTCGACGATGGCCGTGGAGAGTCCCCGGGAGACCGCGTCCAGGGCGACCCCGGCACCGACGACGCCGCCCCCGACGACCAGCACGTCGAGCTCCGAGGTGGACATCCCGTGCAGCGCCGCCGCACGGGAACCGGGTCCGAGGTCTGCGGTCAGGGCCATGGCCCCATCCTCCCAGACCTGTGGGTGCCGCCGGTCCGGTTCAGCAGCAGGCCGACGCGCTGGGCTCCGGCTCGGCAGTGACGGCGTGACCGCAGCAGCCGTCGGAGTCGGAGACCTCCGCACTGAAGGTCTCACTGTCGGCCAGCACCGTGTAGACCTCCCAGCGCTCGCCGTTCGGCGCGTTCTCGACCCAGAACTTGTCCTGCTTGGCGTAGCAGCAGGTGGTGTCGCGCTCCTCGGTGGCCGCGAAGCCCGCGCGGCCGAGGCGGAGGTGCTCGGCGTCGACCGACGCGGAGTCCTCGACCTCGACACCGAGGTGGTTGACCGAGCCGCCCTGACCGGGGTTCTCGATCAGGACCAGCTTGAGCGGCGGGTCGGCGATGGCGAAGTTCGCGTAGCCGGGCTTCCGCTTGGCGGGCTCGGCGCCGAAGAGGGTCGAGTAGAAGGCGATGGACTCCTCGAGGTCGTTGACGTTGAGGGCGAGCTGCAGACGGGACATGGTCACTCCTAGACATAGATGAACATCGATATAGACACCAGGTTGCCGGACACATCGATCTCTGTCAATATTTATTCATGTCGAAGTCTCAGCTGACCCTCACGCCGGTGCAGACGGTCGCGTGCTGCTCACCGTTGGTCTCCGCGCCGCTCAGCGAGGAGACCGCCGAGCGGATCGCACCGCTGCTCAAGGCGATCGCCGACCCCGTCCGGTTGCGCCTGCTGTCCCTGGTGGCCGCTCACGACGGCGGCGAAGCCTGCGTGTGCGACCTGAACGACGCCTTCGACCTGTCCCAGCCGACCATCAGCCACCACCTCAAGGTGCTGCACGAGTCGGGCCTGCTCGACCGGAGCAAGCGGGGCGTCTGGGTCTACTACCGGGTGCGTGGCGAGGCACTGAGCGACCTGGCGGCCCTGATCGGCGGCGGGCTGTGAGTCTCGGGCGCCGCCTGGGCGCCGAGCTCGTCGGCACCGCCTTCCTGGTGATGGCCGTGGTCGGCTCCGGGATCGCCGCCTCGCGGCTCTCCCCCGACGACGTCGGTCTCCAGCTCCTGGAGAACAGCCTGATCACCGGCGCCGCCCTGGTCGCGCTGATCCTCACGCTGCAGCCGGTCTCCGCCGCCTTCAATCCGGTCGTCAGCGCCGTGGAGGCCGCCCTCGGCCTGATCCGGTGGAGCGAGGCGGGCCTGCTGGCGATCGCGCAGGTCACCGGAGGGATCCTCGGCACCGTCGTCGCCAACCTGATGTTCGACCTCGACGCGGTCACCTGGTCGACCCACGAACGCAGTGGTGGCGGGCTCTGGCTGGCCGAGGTGGTGGCCACCCTGGGCCTGGTGGTCGTGATCTTCGGCGCGGTCCGTTCCGGGCGCACCGAGACCATCGCGTACGCCGTCGGCGGCTACATCACCGCGGCCTACTGGTTCACGTCGTCGACCAGCTTCGCCAACCCCGCCGTGACCGTCGCGCGGATGTTCACCGACACCTTCGCCGGGATCGACCCGTCGTCGGTCGCGATGTTCGTGCTGATGCAGGTCGTCGGCGGCGTGCTCGCCCTGGGCCTGGTCCGCCTGCTGTTCCCCCATCCGACCCATCTTCCAGACAGCGGGACCGCATGAGCGACCACAGCCACCAGAGCGTCCACGAAGCCGCCTACGCCCACATCGTCGACGAGCTCACCTACAAGTACGACAGCGTCTTCAGCCCGGAGTCGATCCGCGAGGCCGTCGCGCAGGCCCGTCAGGAGCTCGAGCCGAGCGCGCGGGTGACCGAGTACCTCCCCCTCCTGGTGGCGCGTTTCGCGAAGGAACGCCTGATCGCCGGCGCGCAGGCGGACGGCCGGGTGGCCAAGGAGGTCCCCGAGCTCCTGTTCATCTGCGTCCACAACGCCGGGCGGTCCCAGCTCGCGGCCGCGATCGCCGAGCACCTCTCCGCGGGGCGGGTGCACGTGCGGACCGCCGGGTCGCAGCCCGACAGCGCCGTCAACCCGGACGTGGTCACGGTCCTGGCCGAGCGCGGGATCGACATCACCCACGCCTTCCCCAAGCCGCTCGCCGACGACGTCGTCATGGCCGCGGACGTGATCGTCACGATGGGCTGCGGCGACACCTGTCCGGTCTTCCCGGGCAAGCGCTACGAGGACTGGGACGTGCCCGACCCGGCCGGCCAGCCGCTGGACACCGTGCGCGACGTCCGCGACCAGATCCAGGCCCGCGTCACCACCCTGCTCCGCGAACTCAACCTCTGACCAGGAGACCCCCATGACCCAGAAGCCCACCGTGCTCTTCGTGTGCGTCCACAACGCCGGCCGTTCGCAGATGGCCGCCGGCTTCCTGCAGCACCTCGCCGGCGACCGGATCGAGGTCCTCTCCGCGGGCTCGCAACCGGCCGACCAGATCAACCCGGCCGCGGTCGCCGCGATGGCCGAGGTCGGGATCGACATCGCCGGCGCCCAGCCGAAGGTGCTCACCACCGAGTCGGTGCAGGCCTCCGACGTGGTGATCACGATGGGCTGCGGCGACGCCTGCCCGTTCTTCCCCGGCAAGCGGTACGAGGACTGGAAGCTCGACGACCCGGCCGGTCAGGGGCTCGATTCGGTGCGCGTGATCCGCGACGACATCCTGGCGAGGATCGAGGGGCTCATCGACGAGCTCGACGCAGCGCGCTGAGCCCGCTCGCGATCTCCCTCGACGCCCTGCTGCTGGTTCCGGTCACCTGGGTCGTCGTGCGAGCCGTCGGGGACCGTTCGTCCCGGGGATCAGTGCCGTTCGACCCGGGTCAGCGGATCGGCTGACTCATAGCCTCGGACCATGGCACCCGCCACCCGCGCCCTGCTCGCCAACAGGATGCCGACGACGAGGTCCGGGCGCTGGACGATGCTGACCGCACTCGCGGTCGGGTGGGTGCTGGCGTACGGGGTGAACGGCTGGTTCTGGGACCGGGTCTTCGTCGATCTGCTGGCGCTGGACCCGTCGACCCGGGGGACCTCGGCCGCACACTTCTTCTGCTACGACCTCGTGAAGATCGCTCTGCTCCTCTCCGGCATCATCTTCGTGGTCACGATCCTGCGGTCGTTCATGAGCATCGAGCGGACCCGGGCCCTACTCGGAGGCCGTCGGGAGGGAGTGGGCAACGTCGCGGCCGGGGCGCTGGGCGTGGTCACCCCCTTCTGCTCCTGCAGCGCGGTCCCCGCATTCATCGGGTTCGTCTCCGCAGGGATCCCCCTGGGCGTCACCCTGAGCTTCCTGATCGCCAGCCCGCTGGTCAACGAGGTCGCCATCGGCCTGCTCCTCAGCCTCTTCGGGCTGAAGGTCACCGCGCTCTACGTGGGCTCCGGACTGCTGATCGCGATCGGCGCCGGCTGGGTGCTCGGCCGGATGCGCCTCGAGCGCTGGGTCGAGCCCTTCGTCTTCGAGACCAGGCTCGACGGGCAGGTGATCGACGCGACGGCCGGACTGACCTTCGAGCAGCGGATCCGGATGGGTTTCGAGGAAGTAGGAAGCGTCCTGCGCCGGATCGGCCCGTACCTGGTCGTCGGGATCGGGATCGGCGCCGCCATCCACGGCTGGGCACCGGAGGACCTGTTCACCCGGTACGCCGGACCGGGTGCGGTGCTCGGCGTCCCGATCGCCGTCCTGATCGGTATCCCGCTCTACTCCAACGCCGCCGGGATCCTGCCGCTGGTCGAGTCCTTGCACGACAAGGGCATGCCGATGGGCACCCTGCTGGCCTTCATGATGGCCGTGGTCGCCCTCTCCCTGCCCGAGATGATCCTGCTGCGGCAGGTGCTCAAGGTCCAGCTCCTGGCCATCTACGTCGGGGTGGTCGCGCTCGGCA
Organism: Propionibacteriales bacterium; assembly: GCA_026392455.1. Taxonomy (GTDB): domain Bacteria; phylum Actinomycetota; class Actinomycetes; order Propionibacteriales; family Nocardioidaceae; genus Marmoricola. The sequence continues at coordinate 150,043 of JAPLCB010000011.1, forward strand.
TCATCGGCGTCGGCTACCTGTTCAACGTCGTCCTCGCCTGAGCACGTCCACCCATCCATCGGAGGTTGTCCATGATCATCAAGGTGCTCGGCCCGGGTTGCCGAAACTGCCGCGACCTCGAAGCCGCTACCCGCAGGGCACTCGACGAGCTCGGGACCAGCGCCGAGCTCGAGAAGGTGACCGACTACCCCACCATCGCGCGCTACGGCGTGATGGCGACACCGGCTCTGGTCATCGACGAGCGCGTCGTGTGCAGCGGACGGGTTCCGGGCGCGGACGAGATCACGGCATTCCTGCTCAGCGCATCCCCGCCCCCCACGTGAGCCCTACTGGACGACGACCTCGATGCGCTGGAACTCCTTGACCTCGGTGTACCCCGTGGTCGCCATCGCCCGCTTCAGGGCCCCGACCAGGTTCATCGTCCCGTCGGCCACCCGCGAGGGCCCGAAGAGGATCTCCTCCAAGGTGCCGACGGTGCCGATCCCGACGCGCTCACCGCGAGGCAGGTCAGCGTGGTGCGCCTCGGCACCCCAGTGGAAGCCCTGCCCGGGAGCGTCCGTCGCGCGCGCCAACGGCGACCCGATCATCACGGCGTCCGCGCCGCAGGCGATCGCCTTCGCGATGTCACCGCTGCGCCCGATCGACCCGTCGGCGATGACGTGCACGTACCGACCACCGGACTCGTCCATGTAGTCGCGGCGCGCGGCGGCGACATCGGCGACGGCACTGGCCATCGGGACCGAGACCCCGAGAACCGCGTGCGTGGTGTGCGCCGCGCCACCACCGAAACCGACCAGAACCCCGGCAGCACCGGTGCGCATCAGGTGCAGGGCAGCCTGGTGGGTGGCACATCCGCCGACGATCACCGGGACGTCGAGCTCGTAGATGAATTCCTTGAGGTTCAGTGGTTCGGACTGCCCGGAGACGTGCTCGGCACTGACGGTGGTCCCGCGGATCACGAACATGTCCACACCCGCGTCGACCACCGCCTTGGCGAACTCCTTGGTCCGCTGCGGCGACAGAGCGCCGGCAACCGTGACTCCGGCGTCGCGGACCTCGCGCAACCGGGCCGTGATCAGCTCGGCCTGGATCGGAGCCGCGTAGACCTCCTGCATCCGGCGGACAGCAGCATCGGCGTCCAGCCCGGCGATCTCCTCGAGCAACGGGGCCGGATCCTCGTAGCGGGTCCAGAGGCCTTCGAGGTTCAGCACTCCGAGACCACCGAACTTCCCGAACGCGATCGCGCTCGCCGGCGACATCACCGAGTCCATCGGCGCCGCCAGGATCGGGAGGTCGAAGCGGTAGGCGTCGATCTGCCAGGCCGTGGACACCTCTTCGGGATCACGCGTCCGCCGACTCGGCACGATGGCGATGTCGTCGAAGGAATAGGCCCGGCGTCCGCGCTTGGCGCGGCCGATCTCGATCTCAGTCACCGGAGAAGGCTACAAGGTTCCAGCGCGTACGAGCGTCGTCCTACGTGGTGCATGGCAAGGCGGAGGAGCGAAGGAGTCCTTCGGCGGAGCGCAGCGGAGCGGACTTCGAGCGACACGCCACGAAACCGGGATGGCGCCGCCAGGTGCCGCGTAGGACGGCGCTCGTCAGTGGCCGCTGTAGTTCGGCGCCTCCACGGTCATCTGAACCCCGTGCGGGTGGCTCTCCTTGAGCGAGGCGGCCGTGATCCGGATGAACCGGCCCTTCTCCTTCAGCTCCGGGATCGTCCGGGCTCCGGTGTAGAACATCGACTGGTTCAGGCCGCCGATCAGCTGGTGCGCGACCGCGGCGAGCGGGCCCCGGTACGCGACCTGGCCCTCGATGCCCTCGGGGACGATCTTGTCGTCGCTGGTGACCTCGGCCTGGAAGTACCGGTCCTTGGAGTAGGACTTCTTGCCGCGGCTGGACATCGCCCCGAGCGAGCCCATCCCCCGGTAGGACTTGAACTGCTTGCCGTTCACGAAGACCAGGTCGCCGGGCGACTCGTCGCAACCGGCGAGCAACGATCCCAGCATCACGGCATCGGCGCCGGCCACGATCGCCTTCGCGATCTCGCCGGAGTGCTTGAGGCCACCGTCGGCGATCACCGGGATCCCGGCCGGACCGGCGGCCAGCGACGCCTCGTACACGGCGGTCACCTGCGGGGCACCGACCCCGGTCACGACCCTGGTCGTACAGATGGAACCCGGACCGACCCCGACCTTGATCGCATCGGCGCCCACGTCGACGAAGGCCTGCGCTCCCGCCCGGGTCGCGACGTTGCCGCCGATCACCTGGACGTGACGGGTGGCCGGGTCGGACTTCAGCCGGGCGACCATGTCGAGCAGCAGCTTCACGTGACCGTGGGCCGTGTCGGCGACGAGGACGTCGACGCCGGCGTCGATCAGCGTGGTCGCGCGCTCCCAGGCATCGCCGAAGTAGCCGATCGCCGCCCCCACCATCAACCGACCGTCAGCATCCTGCGACGCGTTCGGGAACTGCTCGCCCTTGACGAAGTCCTTGACCGTGATCAGACCGGCGAGACGACCGTCGGCATCGATGATCGGCAACCGCTCGCGCTTGTGCTGGCGCAGCAGGGCCGTGGCGTCCTCGCGGGAGATGCCCACCGGCGCGGTGATCAACGGCATCGGCGTCATCACCTCGTCGACCTTGGTGGTGGCCCACTCGGCGACCGGGGTGAAGCGCAGGTCGCGGTTGGTGATGATGCCCAGGAGCCGGTTGTCGATGTCGACGACCGGGAGACCCGAGACCCGGTACTCGCCACAGATCTGGTCGAGCTCTTCCAGGGTCGCGTCCGGCCCGATGGTGATCGGGTTGGAGATCATCCCGGTCTGCGTCCGCTTCACCAGGTCGACCTGGTAGGCCTGCTCGTCGGCCGAGAGGTTCCGGTGCAGGATCCCGATGCCGCCCTCCCGGGCCATCGCGATCGCCATCCGGGACTCGGTGACGGTGTCCATCGCGGCACTGATCAAGGGGACCTTGATCGAGATCTCCCGGGTCAGGCGCGTGGTGGTGTCGATCTCGGTCGGGTTCAGGTCCGAGGAGCCCGGCAGCAGCAGCACGTCGTCGTAGGTCAGCCCCAAGGAGGCAAACTTCGCAGGGACTTCTTCGGGGACTTCGGAGACCATGCTCAAGTCTAAGAGATGGGCGGGCCTGCTCAGGCCACGAGGTCACCGATCGGACGCACACCGGCGAGGCTGACGTGCACGGTGAGGCCCTGCTCGGTCAACCGGATCCGGCCGCGCATGCCTGCCGCCGCGAGAACAGGCACCACGCCTTCCTCGGTGGCCGGGGCCAGCATCGTCAGCTCAGCGGCACCGCGGCCGGCGGCCAGGCCGCAGATCTGGCGCAGCAGCTGCCGTCCGATGCCCAACCGGCGCCAGGCCGGCGCCACCTCGAGACTGGCCTCGATCGCACCGTCGATCACCGCGTGCAGCTTGGCAGCTCCGACCACGTGCACGCCGATCCGGGCCAGGACGGCCCCGTCCTCGACGTCGTACTCGACCACGGCGCTGCCGGCTGCAGGCGCGGGGGGAGGGCCCGCAGCCGACCGCGCACGATCTGCGAACTCGGTCAGTGCCGCGGCACGGACCTGTTCGGTCGCCGACCAGCTCACCCGGGCACCGAGCAACGAGGTCAGCTCGGCCGGGAGCGAGTCCGGCGATTCCAGCACCGTCTTGGCTGCGCGCAGCCAGGCCGTCGGCTGGTCAACGAGGTCGTGAGTGGCACAGGGGACGACGCTCACCTCGTCTCCTCCCGCGCCACTCACGAGTTCCACGACCGCCGAGGCGGTCCAACTGTCCGGTGTCTCGACGACGAGGTCGTCGGTCACCGAGCCCAACTCCGGGTAGATCTGCAGCGCCAGGATGTTGACCCCGGCGTCACCGCACTGCTGCGCGAGCAGTGCGAGCGCGCCTGGGGTATCCGTGAGCCGTGTCCTCACCCGGTAGAACATGACCCAAGAGTGCCGAGGTGATGTTGCGCGTCGGCTGCGCGTTGGTTACAGCCGCGTCAACAAGTGCTCACGGAGCGAGGCAAGCGAGCTACGGCTCAGGCGGCCGGGCGGATCGGCTGCAGATCCGGGTCGCTCGGGTGACTGGGAGGCTCCCAGCCCGGCGGCCCGAACACGTACCCGAGCTTGTCGCGCCACGTCGCCGCCGCTCGTACGTTGCGTCCGATCTGGGCGTAGTCGCCGTACTGGAGCTTGATCAGGTTGTAGGTGTTCACCGGCTTGGTGAGTCCGTACGTCGGCCGCTTGGTCTCCTCGACGAAGGTCCCGAACATCCGGTCCCAGATGATCAGCATCCCGGCGTAGTTCTTGTCCAGGTACTCCGGGTCGGAGCCGTGGTGGACCCGGTGGTGGGAGGGCGTGTTGAAGACGTACTCGACGGGGCGCGGGAGCTTGCCGATGGTCTCGGTGTGCGTGAAGAACTGCCAGATCAGGTTGATCCCGAACGCGACGTAGATCGTCCACGGGTCGAAGCCGAGGAACGGCAGCGGCAGCCAGAACAGGAACTCGAACCAGGGGTTCCACTTCTGCCGCAGAGCGGTCGCGAAGTTCATGTACTCGCTCGAGTGGTGCGCCTGGTGGGCGGCCCAGCCGACGTTGACCCGGTGCACGAAGCGGTGCGAGGCGTAGAAGGAGACGTCGACGGCGAGGATCAGGAGCACCCAGTACCACCAGCTGTCCGTGGGCATCTTGATCGCGTCCGGGGTGACGTAGGTGAAGACCGCGATGAAGACGAAGAACGAGCCGACCTTGAGAGCGAGGCTGAACGCCAGGCTGATCAGACCCATGGTCATGCTGGTGCGGGCGTCCGGGCCGAGGTAGCCGGTGCGAGGCTTGCCTGCGCCCCCCTCGTCGACCGGAGCGTGGTCGTCGTCGAGGAACTTCAGCGCGGCCAGCTCGATCGCGATGGTGATCAGGAAGAACGGGACCGCATAGGTCACCGGGTTCTTCAGCGGATCGAGCAGCTCGTTCAGGTCGGTCATCGATTTTCCTCCGGGCAGTTCTCCGTCGATATGACTCACGAGTAAGTTACCACATGTTCATATCTTCGACTAGAGTCGGGGAATGACCTCGACCGCCGCCCCCGGGTCCAATGCCGGCACCAAGGGAGTGGCCCGTGCGGACCGCGAGGCCCAGATCGTCGACGTCGCCTGCCGGGTCTTCGGAGAGTCCGGGTTCGCCGGGACGTCCGTGGCCGACATCGCCGAGGCAGCCGGCATCTCCAAGCCGCTGATCTACAACTACTTCGGCTCCAAGGAAGGCCTCTACGCCGTCTGCGTCCGGTACGCCGCCTCGACCCTGGTCGACGAGATCGAGCGGACCGCGCAGACCGGCGAGGTCGGCCTGGCCCGTGCCGTCGTCACCCTCGACGGGATGTTCCGGGTCCTGGCACCGCAGCCGTGGATCTGGCGGCTGGTCTTCGACCCGACGTCGCCGCCTGACGGCGAGGTTGCCGAGATCCTGGCCGACCACGAGCAGCGCATCCTCACCTTCGGTCTCGAGGGGGTCGCCGAGCTGCTCCGCCAGGTCGGCAACACCGACGAGCGCGACACCTCCGCGATGCGGGCCGTCTGGGAGAACGTGTTCCGGACGCTGGTCACCTGGTGGCTGGAGAACCCGGACTCCCCCGAGGAGATGACCCAGCGGTGCATCCGGCTGTTCGACTCGGTCTTCGGCGACGGGACGCAGCCCCTGGGAACGGTCAGCGGTTCTAGAGGAGCGTGATCTTCTCTCCCGAGCGGGAGCGACGCACCGAGAACACGAGCCAGGGCACGATCTGGATGGTCATCCCGACCACCAGCAAGGAGACCAACGGGCCGCGCGCACCCCAGGCGTCCGCGAGCAGCACGGAGACGACCAGGTTCACCGGCACCGTGATCACGGTGGTGGCCGCGACCAGTCGGGCACCGACCGGGTCGACCAAGGTCATCGCGACCGGCATGGCGATCGCCTGGACCAGGGTGGCGCCGGCGGCGAGCGCCGGGAGCTGGTAGCCCAGCGAGATGTCGCCTCCGCTGATCCAGCGGCCGATCGGGTCCGCCACCACGACCAGGACCGAGCTGATGGCGAAGGTACCGGCCAGGAATCCGAGGACGATCAGCCTGAGACCCGGTCCGGTGCCGCCTCGGGCACGGGCCGAGGTGACCATCGGCCAGATCGGCTGCGACGTCACCACGATCAGGCTGGTGACCGGCGCGAACAGCTGCAGCACCAGTGCGTACCGGGCGAGCTCGACGTCGGTGGAGACCTGGCTGAGCACGATCCGGTCCGACAGGTAGGCCACGGGCAGGGCCAGGGACGTGATCAGCATCGGGATCGCGACCGCGCGGATCCGGGCACCCGGGAACCGCGCCCGGAACGGAGCCCGACGGACCGCTCCGACCCAGGAGAAGCCGGTGGTCCGCTGACTGATCACCAGGCCGATGACGTTGAGCAGCAGGATCGCGCAGGAGGGCACCAGGAGCAGGTAGTTCGCTGCGAGGTCGCCGAGCTGGACGAACCAGACCAGGACAGCCGCCAGCACCGTGGCGAGCACCTGCAACGTCACGGTGAGGTGGTTGCGCCCGGTCGCCAGGAGCACCGTCGCGCCCAGACCGGGGATGAAGCTCAGGCCGTAGAGGATCACCGCGATCGCGATGAAACCGTTGGTCCCGGCGTCCTCGCCGAGCAGGACCGGCCAGGCCCCGGTCACCCACAGGATCGCCGAGACGACCACGACGAACGTGCTGGAGACGGCGAGCACCCGCACCGCGGTGGTGCCGGTGCGCTGGCTGAGCTCGTCATCGACGCCGTGGGCGGCGACCACCTGGGTCATCGACGCGCCGGCGCCCAGGTTGTTCAGCGGGATCAGCATCAGCACGCCGATGATCAGCGCGTAGCTGCTGAAGGCCGCGACCCCGTAGTGGGAGATGATCAGGTGGCTGGCGAGCAGCTGGGCGATCCCCTGCGGGACGAAGCCCAGGATCCTGACGACAGCGCTGTAGACGATCGATCTCATCGGGAGACCGGCCCCGCGACGGGGTCAGTCATCGAGCGCACCGAAGCGGGTCAGCGGCGTGTCGTACGCCTCCGGCCAGGCCAGGATGGCCTCGCCGTGGATGCGCAGCATCTCGTCGAGGAGCGCCTCGGGACTGGCGAAGTCTGCCGGCTCGAGCGGTTCGTGGATCCGCAGGTGGTGGCTGTCCTCACCGTCGCGGACCACGGTCACGATGATGACCGGGCTGTTGGTGTCGGTCGCCAGCCGCGGCGCACCGGACGAGCCGAGAACCTTCTTGCCCAGGAACTCGACCGGGGTGCGGCTCGCGACGTCGGAGGCGATCCCGAGGATGACGCCCGGCTGGAGGAGCTCCTTCAGGCCGGCACTGCCCACGGCGGTCGAGACCAGCGGCCCTCCCCTGCTGATCACGTTGGTGTGCTGCCGGACCTCGATCGGCAGGCTGCGGTCCTTCACGAGGATGTCGGCCAGAGCGAGCGCGTGGACCTCGACGCCAGCCGCCTTCAGCGACCCCCACATGCCGTCGTAGCGGTGGTGGTGGGTGAAGCTCAGGATCGCCGGCCGGCTGGTGTCCCGCCGGGTCGTCAGCCACTCGAGCCCCTCGAACCGCTGGCGGGTGATCGCACGCGGATGGAAACGCATCCACTTGCGCAGCAGCGCCTGCTCGGCGTACGCCCGGGCGAGCTGCGGGATCTCATCGGCCCGCGAGCTGCCCTCGAGCAGGAAACGCATCTCCTGCTCCTGACGGGCGAGGAAAGCCGGGTCCTCGAGCAGTACCTCGACCCGCTTGGCCACCATCCCGGGGATCCTGCTGACGGGTACGAAACGGCGTGCGTTCTGCACGAGGTCATTCAGGAGCGGCACCGGCGTAGGTTATCAAAGCGCGGACGCCGCACCGGCCGGAAAACGACGGCGGCGCCGCCCGGGTACGAGTCCCGGACGGCGCCAGCGTCGTTGGTCTGGCTGGTGATCAGTGACCGTGACCGTGGCCGGCGGCAGCGGCCGGCTCCTCGTCGACGGGCTTCTCCACGATCAGGGTCTCGGTCGTCAGCAGCATGCCGGCGATCGAGGTCGCGTTCGTGAGCGCCGACTTGGTCACCTTGACCGGGTCGATGACGCCCTGGGCAACCAGGTCGCCGTACTGCTCGGTGGCACCGTTGTAGCCGACACCCGGACCGCCCTCACGGACCTTGGCGACGACGACGAAGCCGTTGACCCCACCGTTCTCGGCGATCCAGCGCAGCGGCTCGTCGATCGCCTTGCGGACGATCCGGACGCCGAAGGCCTCGTCACCGGTCAGGCCCAGGTCGTCGTCCAGGACGGCCGACGCGTGGATGAGGGCCGAGCCGCCACCGGCGACGATGCCCTCCTCGATCGCGGCGCGGGTCGCGGAGACAGCGTCCTCGATGCGGTGCTTCTTCTCCTTGAGCTCCACCTCGGTGGCAGCTCCGACCTTGACGACGCAGACGCCACCGGCCAGCTTGGCCAGACGCTCCTGCAGCTTCTCACGGTCCCAGTCGGAGTCCGAGGCCTCGACCTCGGCCTTGATCTGGTTCACCCGGCCGGCGACAGCAGCGGCGTCGCCGCCACCCTCGACGATCGTGGTGTTCTCCTTGGTGACCACCACGCGGCGCGCGGTGCCGAGCACCTCGAGGCCGACCTGGTCGAGCTTGAGACCGACCTCGGGGGCGATGACCTGGGCGCCGGTCAGGATCGCGATGTCCTGCATCATCGCCTTGCGACGGTCACCGAAGGCCGGGGCCTTCACGGCGACCGCGTTGAAGGTGCCGCGGATCTTGTTGACCACCAGGGTCGAGAGCGCCTCGCCCTCGACGTCCTCGGCGAGGATGAAGAGCGGCTTGCCGGCAGCGATGACCTTCTCCAGGATCGGGAGCAGCTCGGCGATCGCGCCGATCTTCCCCTGGTGCAGGAGGATGTACGGGTCGTCGAGGACGGCCTCCATCGACTCCGGGTCGGTCACGAAGTACGGCGACAGGTAGCCCTTGTCGAACTGCATGCCCTCGGTGAAGTCCAGCTCGGTGCCCATGGTGTTGGACTCCTCGACGGTGATGACGCCGTCCTTGCCGACCTTGTCGAAGGCCTGGGCGAGCAGGGCGCCGATCTCGGCGTCACGGCTGGAGACCGTGGCGACCGACGCCATCTCCTCGACCGAGTCGACCTCGCGGGCCAGCTCGGAGAGCGCCTTGCCGAGAGCTTCACCGGCAGCGTCCATGCCGCGCTTGAGGCCCATCGGGTTGGCACCGGCGGCCACCGCGCGGAGACCCTCGTGGACCATCGCCTGGGCGAGGACGGTGGCGGTCGTCGTGCCGTCACCGGCGACGTCGTTGGTCTTGGTGGCGACCTCCTTGCACAGCTGTGCGCCGAGGTTCTCGAACGGGTCGTCGAGCTCGATCTCGCGAGCAACGGTGACGCCGTCGTTGGTGATCGTGGGGGCTCCCCACTTCTTGTCCAGGACCACGTACCGGCCCTTGGGGCCGAGGGTCACCTTGACGGTGTTGGCGAGGGCGTCGACGCCCCGCTCGAGCGCGCGGCGCGCGTTCTCGTCGAACTCAAGAATCTTGGGCATTGGATTTCCTTTGGGATGTCCGAGCCGGGAGCGGCGAACGTGTTGGGCCGGTCCCGATGAGCGAGGAGATTGAGGAAGTCAGGCCACCCCGAGGCTTGCGCCGGGGTGGCCTGACTGTCTCGAGATCCTCAGGAGACGATGGCGAGGATGTCGCGGGCCGAGAGGAGCAGGTACTCCTCGCCGGCGTACTTCACCTCGGTGCCGCCGTACTTGCTGTAGATGACCTTGTCGCCGACGGCGACGTCCATCGGGACACGCTCGTCGCCGTCCTCGTTGAAGCGCCCGGGACCGGTCGCAACGACCAGACACTCCTGGGGCTTCTCCTTGGCGGTGTCCGGGATGACCAGGCCAGAAGCGGTGGTCTGCTCGGCTTCGAGGGGCGAGACGAGGACACGGTCCTCGAGGGGCTTGATGTTGACCGACACGGTGTCGACCTCCACTTTCACACTTCGTTGGATTGGTGCAGCGTTGGATGGGTACAGCGTTGGATCAGCACAGCGTTGAATCAGTGCCGCATTGGGGTGAATCACGCTGTGACAAGTTCTGCGCCTGTCACATCAGGTACGCCGTCGCGGGGGTCGCACCTGGGTCACAAGCGCTGGCACACTCACCAGGAGAGTGCCAGTTCTGAACTTAGCACTCTACCCAAGGGAGTGCCAACGCCCGGTCCCGAGCGGCGGTACGTGATGATGGGTCCGTGGACCTCGACGCCTTTCGCTGGCTCCTGACTCCTGCGGGGCAGGACCTTCTCGAGCGAGCCGCATCGGCGCCGGTCGACCCGTTGCGGGCCAGCAGCGCCCTGCGGCGGGAGGCTGCCGCCGAGCACGTCGCCGCGGCCCTGACCCAGACCGACCTGCGCCGCCGCGCCGCCGCGAAGTTCGGCGAGGACGCTGCCGCGATGTACTTCACGCCCGAGGGCCTCGAGCAGGCGACCCGCGCACCGGTGGCCCGGCACCGCGCCGCCCGGCTCGCGGCAGCCCAGGTGGGGACCGCGATCGACCTCGGCTGCGGTATCGGCGGCGACCTGATCGCGACCGCTGCCGCCGGCATCACCGCAGCGGGCATCGACCTGGACCCCCTCCGGGTGGAGGTCGCCCGGGCGAACCTGGATGCGCTCGGCCTACCGGGCGCGACCAGCGTCGCCGACGCGACCGAGGTGGACGTCAGCGGTTTCGACGTCGCGTTCGCCGATCCGGCCCGTCGTACCGCACGGGGGCGCACCTTCTCCGTGGACGACTGGACTCCCCCGTGGGCGTTCGTGGTCGCGCTCCTCACCGGCACCGCCTGCGTCAAGGTCGCCCCCGGGATCCCGCACGAGCTGGTCCCCGAGGGTGTCGAGGCGGAGTGGGTGAGCGACCACGGCGAGGTCAAGGAGGCGGCCCTGTGGTCCGGCCCGCTCGCCACCACCCGCCGCCGCGCCACCGTGATCGGCAACGGCGGGTTGGCGACCCTGACCGACGAGGACGACCTCGACCCCGGAGCACGGGAGGTCCGCGAGGTCGGCGAATTCCTCTACGAGCCCGACGGCGCCGTGATCCGCGCTGGGCTGGTCACCGCCGTGTCCGCCGGGGTCGGCGGCGGGCTCCTCGACGAGCACATCGCCTACGTCACCGCGGACCGCCCGTACCTGACTCCCTTCGCCCGGTCCTACCGCGTCGTCGAGGAGCTCCCGTTCAAGGAGAAGCAGCTGCGCGCAGCCTTGCGCGAACGCAGCATCGGTCGGCTGACCATCAAGAAGCGCGGAGTCGCCATCGTCCCCGAGGAGCTCCGCAAGCGACTCGCTCTCGCCGGCGATGCCGAGGGCACGATCGTGCTGACCCGGGTCGCGGGCAAGGGCGTCTGCCTGCTGGTGGAGCCGTTGCCGACCGCTACTTCCAGACCTTGACGTAGTCCACGCTCATGGTGGCCGGGAGCGGGGCCCGCCCGTCGTAGACGTTGCCGGTGGCCCCCATGCCCTGGGTGAGAGCCATGATGTACGGCTTGGCGAAGGCAGGATCCCCGGACGTGTTCGTCAGGCAGCGCCGGCCGTTCACGAAGATCTCCACCTTCTTGGCGGACCACTCGAGCGTGTAGGTGGTCCAGCTTCCGCGGATCGCCGAGCAGTTCCAGGCCGTGTTCGTCCCCAGCAGGGTGCCGAAGACGTCCGCGCTGTAGTGCAGGAACGGGATCGTCAACGTCGGGTAGGCGGAGTAGGTCTCGCTGATGTCGATCTCGCCGGCGTACGGCCAGACGGTGCCGTCGGAGTAGCGGTCGTCGGGCCAGAGCCAGAACGCTTCGTGCAGGCCGGGGGCGGTGGTGGCGGTGTTCTTGATCCGGGCCTCGAAGCGTCCGTACTGCTGGCTGAAGAGCCGGTAGCTCATCACGCCGCCGCTGACGTAGTCGGTGGGGCCGGACATGCCGCCGAAGGTGCAGGAGACCGGGGTGGCGACCTTGCGCATGGTCAGGTTCAGGGCGCCGTTCGCGACCGAGATGGTGGACGGGTCGTCGGCGTAGCAGGTGTGTGCGGCCTGGGTCCCCATCGCGAACTTGGTCTGCGGGGTCCAGGTCCCACGGTTCAGGGCGCTCCCGCTGAAGTCGTCCCGCAGGGTGCAGGACCAGGCGGTCCCGTCGGCCTTCTTCACCACGGTGCCGCAGGCGTCGGTCGCGACGACCGTCGGAGCGACGACGACGCTGCGGCTCACCCGTCCGGGAACACTGACCCGCAGGGTGGCCCGGCCGGGAGCCGAGGCCCGAGCCCGGTAGGCGCCCGCCCGGACGGTGGCCTTGCGCACGACGACCCAGCGGCCGCCCTTGCGCTGCTCGATCCGGACCGTCTTGGCCCGACCGTGGAAGGTGCCGGAGACCACGACGGCCTTGCCCACCCGGTGGGCCGACGGCGTGGACAGCGTGACACTGCTCCGCGCCTCGGCTGGCGCTGCCAGGACCAAGGTCCCGGCCACGGCGACGATCAACGCGACGAGCTGCTTCATTTCGACTCCTCCGCGGGAGGAAGCCAGAAAAGATCTTCTCAGCGACTCAAGATCTTTCGACCCGTCCGTGGGTCATGATCGGCTTCCTGCCCAATCGATGACTCAACCTTAGGTCGATATGTCCGAATTGTCACTATCTAGAGTTAAGAAAATTTTGCGAAGTTTGCGTAAATTGTCGCTTTCGGTCTAGACCGGCTTCAGACCCACGGCGTCGGTCAGGACGTCGGGACCTCGGTCCCGACGGCTGCGGAGCCCAGAACCTCGTCGAGCTTCTCGTAGCCCTCGACGATGCCGTGCTCCATGCCGCTGGCGACCATGGCGTCGCGCCCCTCGACACTCGACCCGATGCTGCGGCTCACCAACCGGGAACGACCGGCCGGCAGTGGTTGGAACTCCACGATCTCCAGGGCGACACCGTCCGGCGACCCGCGATAGGTGAACGTCTGCACGATCCGTTCGTTCTCCCGGACCTCGTGGAAGGAGCCGTAGAACTCGAAGACGTCCTCCCCCCGACCCGACGAGTACGCCCAGGAGCCCCCGGTCCGCGGATCCCACTCGCCCAGCGAGAAGGCCAGGTCCCGCGGCCCGATCCACCGGGCGAACAGGTCGGGATCGACGTGCGCACGGAAGACGAGCTCTGCCGGCGCGTCGAACTCGCGGACGATGTCGATCCACGGCAGGCCCGCGGGGGCGACGATCTGAGTCCTCATGACGCTCCTTCGACAGCACGGTCAGGGCCCAGGGCGGCGAGCACGCCGTCCAGGCGGCGGTAGCGCTCCTCAGCCTGCTGGCGGTAGCGCTCGATCCACCTGGTCATCAGGTCGAACACCTCGGCCTCCAGGTGCACCGGACGGCGTTGCGCCTCCCGGGTGCGGGTGACCAGGCCAGCGTCCTCGAGCACCTTGAGGTGCTTGGAGACGGCCTGCACCGACACCTCGTACGACGCGCTGAGGTCGCTCAGCGTGGTGTCGCCAGCGGTCAGCCGCGCCACGATGTCGCGGCGCGTCGGGTCCGCCAGGGCGCTGAAGACCCGGGAGAGCTGATCCTCGGACGTGGCTGGTGGCATCGTGGCTCCTTGTTCAACCATGTGGTTGAACAAGGATGACCGGACGCCCGCCGCGTTGTCAACCGCTGAGTTGAAGAGAACCTAGTGAAGAAGGTTGGCCTTCTCGGCCGCGATGCTGGTGTCCTCGCCGTGACCGGTGTGGACGACGGTCTCGTCGGGGAGCGCGAACAGTCGCGCCCTGATCGACGCGACGATGAGGTCCGGGTCGCTGAAGGAGCGGCCGGTGGCGCCCGGCCCGCCGTGGAACAGGGTGTCACCGGTGAAGACGCAGCCCAGGTCGGCGGCGTACAGGCAGACCGCGCCGGGAGCGTGGCCCGGGGTGTGCAGAACCGTCAGCGTCGTGCCCGCCACCGTGATCTCCTGGCCGTCGGCGAGGTCGACGTCCCAGAGCTCGTCGGTGTGGGTCAGGTCCCAGACCGGCCTGTCATCGGGGTGCAACAGGATCGGGGCGGTGGTGGCGACCCGAAGCGCCGGCGCCACCCGGACGTGGTCGTCGTGGGCGTGGGTGCAGATGATCGCCTTGACCTTCCGGTCCCCCACGATCGCCAGGATGTCCGCGACGCTGTGCGGCGCATCGATGACGACGCACTCGTCGTCGTCGCCGACGACCCACACGTTGTTGTCGACGTCGAACGTCTCGCCGTCCAGGCTGAAGGTGCCGCTGGTGGTGCCGTGATCCACCCGAGCGGCCATCAGGAGCCGGCCTCGGAGAACACGACCACCGAACGCAGTACGTCGCCGTGGTGCATCTTCTCGAAGGCGGCCTCGATCCCGTCGATCCCGATCTCCTCGGACACGAACGCATCCAGGTCCAGGCGCCCCTGCCGGTAGAGGTCGACCAGCAGCGGGAAGTCGCGCGACGGCAGGCAGTCGCCGTACCAGCTGGACTTCAGCGATCCGCCGCGACCGAAGACGTCGATCAGCGGGATGTCAGGAACCTTCATCTCCGGCGTCGGTACGCCGACCAGGACCACGGTGCCGGCCAGGTCGCGGGCGTAGAACGCCTGCTTCCAGGTCTCGGGCCGACCGACGGCGTCGATGACGACGTCGGCCCCGTTGCCGTCGGTGAGCGCCTGGACCGCCTCGACGAGGTCGATCCCGGTGGAGTTGATGGTGTGGGTGGCGCCGAGGTTCTTGGCCCACTCCAGCTTCCGGTCGTCAAGATCCACGGCGATGATCGTGCTCGCACCGGCGAGCGCGCTCCCCGCGACCGCGGCCGCGCCGACACCGCCGCAACCGATCACGGCCACCGACATGCCCCGCCCGACGTTGCCGGTGTTGATGGCGGCGCCGAGGCCGGCCATCACGCCGCACCCGAGCAGGCCGACCGCAGCCGGACGAGCCTGGGGGTCGACCTTGGTGCACTGGCCAGCGGCGACCAGGGTCTTCTCGATGAAGGCGCCCACGCCGAGCGCCGGGGACAGCTCGGTACCGTCCTCCAACGTCATCTTCTGGGTGGCGTTGTGGGTGGCGAAGCAGTACCAGGGCTCGCCCCGGTTGCAGGCCCGGCAGTTCCCGCAGACAGCACGCCAGTTGAGGATCACGAAGTCCCCGGGAGCTACCTCGGTGACCCCCTCCCCGACGGACTCCACGATGCCAGCAGCCTCGTGCCCGAGCAGGAACGGGAACTCGTCGTTGATCCCACCCTCGCGGTAGTGCAGGTCCGTGTGGCAGACGCCGCACGCCTGGACCGTCACCACGGCCTCACCCGGACCGGGGTCGGGGACGTTGATGGTGACCAGCTCGACCGGCGCGCCCTTGGCGCGTGCAATGACTCCCTTGACCTGTTGCATGCGACGACCTTCTCACCTCCCAAAAAATTGTCCAGCCCCGGTGCAACCTTTCCGCGTTTCGCCTCGTCTGGTCAGGGTGAAGGAGGTGCAGGATGCTTACGTCGACCCTCGACACGGCCCCGGACGAGACCCCGATGACGACACCCACCGAGCTGCAGACCTCCCGCGACACCGAGTTCGCCGAGTGGATGGACGCGCGCCAGCGCAAGCTGCTGCGCACGGCGTACCTGCTCACCGGCAACGTCCACGAGGCCGAGGACCTGGTCCAGACGGCGCTGGCCAAGGTGTACCTGGCCTGGGACCGGGTCTCGAAGGCGCAGTCCGTGGACGCCTACGCCCGAAAGATCCTGGTCAACGAGCACACCTCGATGTGGCGACGCCTCTGGCGCCAGCGCGAGACCGTGAGCGACACCAGCAGCTACGACGTGCCGGTCGCGTCCGCCGAGTACGACGGGGTCGGCACGGCGCTGTGGACCGCGGTCCGGTCCCTGCCCGAGCGGCAGCGGGCCGTGATCGTGCTGCGCTACTACGAGCAGCTCTGCGAGAAGGAGACCGCCGAGGCCCTCGGGGTCACGATCGGCACCGTCAAGTCCCAGTCCAGCCGAGCGCTGGACAGCCTGAGAACCGGACTGGGCAACCAGTTCGACCCACCGACCGACCTTGCCGGATGGGAGGCCACCTGATGACCCCGGCCCCGCACAACCCCGAGAAAGACCTCGAGCAGACCCTGGCCCGACACGCCGAACGCCTCGCCCACCAGGGCAGCCCGCTGGAGCTGGACCAGGTACTCGGTCGCGCCGGCGAGATCCGCCGCGGACGCCGGATGCGGGCCACCATGGCCATGGCCGCCGTCGTCCTGGCGGTAGCCGTTCCGGTCGGAATCACGACCCTGAACGCGCCCACCGACGACCGACCGGACTTCGCGAACACCCCGTCGGCGATCCCCACACCGGACGACACCCGACCGGTCGGTCTCGGTGAGTACCGGTCCGGTGGCGCTCCGAGCACGGGGTACGTCCAGGACGGCACGTTGTACTACAACGGCACCGAACGCTCGGTCGGCTCCAACGTCAACTACCTGGAGCGGTTGAACGGCGGCTTCCTGATCGGCCAGTACGACGGCGGCGGCAACGTCACCGTCCGCTTCCTCGCCGACGCCGGCGACAGCCCCGACACGACCTGGACCCTCGCCGGCGGCATCGCGGTCTCGCCCTCGGGCAGCAACGGCGCCTTCGTGGAGACCAACGGGACGGTGATCCTGGTGCAGGACGGCGGGGCCACCGTCCTCGAGATCGGCACCCTGCCCACGGGGTCCGACTACAGCTACGAGGCCGTGGCCGTCAGCGACGGAAACTGCGCGCCGAGCTCGGACACCTCGTGCTCGGTCTGGGCCGTCACCACCGGCCCGAAGCAGACGGCCTGGGAGATCCCCACGGACGGTTCTCCGAAGAAGGTGCCGAGCCTGGACGGCCTGGTGGCCGTGGACCAGTTCAACAACGTCGTCCGGCGGATCGCCGTCGACGACAGCACCGGCGGGACCTACGCCCTGTACGACCTGGACGGCCGGAGGATCTGGACGACCTCCGAGTTCACCCCCAGGGCGTTCTCCCCCGACGGGAAGTACCTGATCGCCGATCCGGCGTACGTCGACGGCAACACCCAGCAGATCACCATCCTGGACAGCGCCACAGGTCGGCCGGTGACGAACCTGAAGACGGCCACGAGCTCGCTGCCGGGCGGTGTCGTCAGCGTGTTCGAGACGGTGTGGGAGGACGACACCCACGTCCTGTCGACGGTGACCGAGGGCGACCAGTACGCCGTCGTCCGGGTGGACCTCAACGGCAACCGGGAGTACGCCGTGCCGACGCGAGGGGGCGCCGACCCGTACTCCCTGTCGATCCGCCTCGGCTAGCTCAGGATCTGGTCCACCGGCATCGACGAGTCGGCCGGGAGGTCGAGCGCCGACGGCGCTCGACCTCGCGCCACCATCTCCGCACCCAGCGCGGCGACCATCGCTCCGTTGTCGGTGCAGAGCCCGGGACGCGGGACCCGCACCCGGATGCCCTTCGCATTAGCCCGCTCGGTCGCGACGAAACGCAACCGGGAGTTCGCAGCCACTCCCCCGCCGATCAAGATGTCCTCGATGCCCTGGTCGACTGCGGCATCGACCGCCTTGCGGGTCAGGACGTCGACGACCGCCTCCTGGAACGCCGCGGCGACGTCAGCCACCGGGACCGGCTCTCCGCTGGCCTCCCGGGCCTCGACCCAGCGGGCGACCGCGGTCTTCAACCCGGAGAAAGAGAAGTCGAAGCGGTGCCGCTCGAGGTCCTTGCGGGCGGTGAGCCCGCGGGGGAAGTCGAAGAAGACGGCATTGCCCTCGCGGGCCACCCGGTCGATGTGCGGGCCCCCGGGGAAAGGAAGTCCGAGCAGCCGGGCCACCTTGTCGAAGGCTTCACCGGCCGCGTCGTCGATGGTGGCGCCGAGCGGGGTGACCGAGCGGGTCACGTCGTCGACCCGGAGCAGCGAGGAGTGGCCCCCGGAGACCAGCAGGGCCAGGCAGGGGTCCGGCAGTGCGCCGTGCTCGAGCTGGTCGACCGCGACGTGCGCGGCCAGGTGGTTCACGCCGTACAGGGGCTTCTCCAGCGAGATCGCCAGCGCCTTCGCAGCCGCGACGCCGACCAGGAGCGCTCCGGCCAGTCCCGGCCCGGAGGTCACCGCGATCGCGTCGACGTCGGTCAGCGCGATCCCCGCTGTCTCGCAGGCGCGTTCGAGGGTCGGCACCATGGCTTCGAGGTGCGCCCGGGACGCCACCTCGGGGACCACGCCCCCGAACCGCGCGTGCTCCTCGACGCTGCTCGCGACCGCGTCCGCCAGCAGGGTGTGTCCGCGGACGACACCGATCCCGGTCTCGTCGCAGGACGTCTCGATCCCCAGGACCAGGGGTTCGCTCGTCGCTCGGCTCATCTCGGGCGGCCTCCGCAACCAGTGATCAGGGGCAGTCGCATCACCACGGCGTCGACGCCGTCCTTGTAGTACCGCGCACGACGGTCGATCTCGACGAAGTTCCGGGCGGCGTAGAACGAGAGCGCCCCGCGGTTGTCGGCGCGGACCTCGAGCAGCATCCGGTCGGCACCCGTGCTCGGCGCGTGCGCGACCACCGCGTCGAGCAGCGCGGTGGCGACCCCGGTGCGGCGGGCACCGGTCGCGACCCCGATCCGCTGCAGCTCGGCGATGTCGCCGGCGTACGAGGCGACGGCGTAGCCGACCACGGCAGACCCCGCGGCCGTGTCGTCCTGGGCCACCAGGTACTGGATGGTCGGCAGGTCTCCGGTGACGCCGTCACGGACGAGGTTGGCGCTCCAGGCGTCGTCGCCCTGGCACTCGGCCTCGAGGACCGCGATGGTCCCGGCGTCATCAGCAGTGGCGGGGCGGATCATGCGGGCACCTCTCCGCCGGGCGCCTTCCGCGCCGCGGTCTCGACCGCGTCCGGACGTCGTAGGTAGAGCGGGTCGGGGTCGAGGAGCTCGAACCGCTCACGGACCACCACGTCGGCGAGCACCGCCGCATCCGGGTGCTCGGGGCCGGCCGAGTTCGGGAACGCTTCGGGGTACATCAGCGCACCCCGCCCGATCACGAGCTGATCGGTGGCAACGTCGGCAGGCTTCACGACCTCGGGACCTCCGACCCGGTGCCGGCTCGCGTACGAGGCCAGGTAGACCTCCTTGCGCCGGGCATCGGTGGCGATCAGGAAGTCGTCGTGGCCGGCATCCATCGCCTCGGCCGCCAGGACGTCGAGCGAGCAGACCCCGTAGACCCCGATGCCCAGCGCGAGCGCCATCGTCCGGGCGGTGACCAGACCGACGCGAAGACCGGTGAACGGGCCGGGACCGACGCCGACCGCGATCGCCGTGACGTCCCGGCTGGACGCCTCGGCCCGCGCCAGTACCGCAGCGATGCCGGGCGCCAGCATCTCGCCGTGCTTCATCGAGTCGGTGGAGACGTACTCGGCGACGACCCGCTCACCGTCGTGGAGGGCGACGGTGACGAACGGGGTGGCGGTGTCGAAGGCGAGCAGCATTAGCCCGAGGCTACTGCGGACAGGTCGGCGGCGAGCCACCGGAGCCCGACCGGGGTGATCGTCAGGGTCCGTACGTCGTCCGCCGCGCGTTCCAGCGTCAGCTCCAGCCGTTCGCTGCTCAGCGCCTCGGCCAGCCCCGAGCCCCACTCGACCACGGTGACGGCCTCGTCGAGGTCGGTGTCCAGGTCCAGGTCGTCGAGCTCGGCGGAGTCACCCAGCCGGTAGGCGTCGACGTGCACCAGGGCCGGCCCGTCGGCCAGCGACGGGTGCACCCGGGCGATCACGAACGTCGGCGACGTGATCGGGCCGCGGACGCCGAGCCCTTCGCCGAGCCCCTGGGTGAAGGTGGTCTTGCCTGCGCCCAGGTCACCGGTGAGGATCAGCAGGTCGCCGGCCGCCAGGACCGCGCCGAGCCTCCGGCCGACCGACCGGGTGTCCGAGGGGGTCGGCAGTGCGACCTGGACCGGGAGCAGCCGCAACAGGTCCAGGCGCGGGCCGTCGCGGCCCACCTCGACGTACCCGTTCTGCTGCCAGAACCGCACCGTGGCCGGGAGCTCTGCCCGCGCCTCCAGGCTGAGGCCGACCTTGCCACGCCCCGCCGCCACCAGCGCGGCCCGGTACGCCAGCAACCCGGCGAGGCCGTGGCCGCGAGCGTCCGGGACGACCCCGAACCGGCGCACACCGAGCAGCCGGCCGCGGTCCTGGAACAGGAGGGTCCCGATCGGCTCGCCGTCGTGGAAGGCCAGCAGCCCGCCATCACTGGCCAGGGCTGCCGAGACCGAGGCCGCAGTCTCGGACATCGCCGTGGCCGGCGGGTCCAGCGCCGGGCGGTCGGCGAAGGCGCGGTGGATCATCGCCAGCACCTCGTCGGCACGTTCGGCGCCGACCTCGTGGATCTCGGTCACCGCCATCAAACAAGTGACCCGTCGTCGTCGGTCCAGCGCCGCTCGGCCCGTCCCGCGTTACCACCGATCCGGGTGACAATCTCGTACGAGATGGTGCCGCACCACTCGGCCCAGTGCTGAGCCGTCGGCTCACCGTTCTCACCGGGCCCGAACAGGACGATCTCGTCGCCGGCGAGGGTGCCGCGGGGTACCTCGGCCACGAACTGGTCCATGCACACCCGGCCCAGCACGGCACCGGACTTGCCACGGGACTGGATCTTGGCGGTCGAGGACGCGTGCCGCGGGATGCCGTCGCCGTACCCGAGGGGGACCAGCGCGACCCGCATCGGCCGGTCCGCGGTGAAGGTGTGGCCGTAGGAGACGGAGTCGCCGATGGCCAGGTCCTTGGTGAGCGCGGCCCGGGCGCGGACGGTCATCGCCGGGACCAGCCCGAGCCCCTCGGAGGAGACCACCCCCGGTGCCGGCGTCAGTCCGTACGCCGCGATCCCGACCCGGACCAGGTCGTACCAGGCGCTCGGCCGCAGCAGGGCCGCGGCCGAGTTCGCGAGGTGCCGGACCTCCGGTTCCAGGCCAGCCTCCGCAGCGACCGCCAGGGCCTCTTCGAACGCTTCCTCCTGCTCGTCGTTCGCCGGATGGTCGGGCTCGTCGGCGCAGGCCAGGTGCGACCAGATGCCGGCCACCACCACGTGCCCGTCGACCTCGCCGGTGCGGGCTGCCGTGACCAGGTCGGCCCAGCCGCTCATCGGCACGCCGCCGCGGGACAGCCCGGTGTCGACCTTGAGGTGCACCCGCGCCGGACGTCCCAGGGCCTTCGCCGCCGCGATGATCTCGGCCAGCTGAGCCGTCGAGTAGGCAGCGACATCGACATCGCCTTCGATCAACGGCCCGAAGTCCTCGCCCGGCATCGCCAACCAGGCCAGGATCCGGCCGGTGTCGCCGTCCTCGCGCAGGTCCAGCGCCTCGTCGCGGTGCGCCACCCCCAACCAGGTGGCACCTCCGGCCCGAGCTGCCCGGGCGCTTCCGAAGAGGCCGTGGCCGTAGCCGTCGGCCTTCACCACCACCATCACCGCAGGTCCGTCGCTGTGCGCTGCCACTGCTTCGCAGAGCTGCTCGACGTTGCGCCGCACGACGCTCAGGTCGACGACGATCTCGGCACGCTGGTAGTCCTCGTGGTTGCTCATGATGCCCTCATCCTTGCAGGAGGTCGCGCACCACCGGAGCAAGGGAGTCGGCCACCCCTTCGGGTGTCACCGGACCACCCCGGCCGGCGTGCACGGCCGCGGCGCCGTGCAGCCACGAGCCGACCGAAGCCGCGTCGTACGGGTCAAGACCGCAGGCGAGCAGCGCGCCGATCACCCCGGCGAGGACGTCACCCGCGCCGGCCACGGCGAGCCACGGCAGCCCGCTGGTGGTGACCCGGACGGCACCGTCGGGTCGTGCGGTCAGCGAGTGCCTGCCCTTGAGCAGCACCACAGCGCCGTAGTGCGCGGCCGCCCGCCGGGCGTGGGCCAGCTGGTCGGCCTCGACCTCGGCCCGGTCGGTCCCGAGCATCGCCGCCAGCTCGCCGGCGTGGGGGGTGAGGACCAGACCCGGGACGGCGCCGGGACGTAGGTGGATCAGCGCGTCGGCGTCGACGACCGTGGGAACTCCGGCCGCGATCGCCGCGGCAAGCGCGTTCTCAGCCTGGTCGTGCCCCCCGGAACCGACCACCCAGGCCTGGACGCGACCGTCACCGACCACGATGCCCGGGTGCCGCGCCCGGACCGCGTCCGCGGCCGGCCCGACGTACCGGACCATGCCTGCCAGACCACTCGCTGCGCCCGAGGTGCAGAGGACCGCCGCGCCCGGGTACTGCTCGGACCCGGCGCTGACCCCGACGACACCGCGGGTGTACTTGTGGGCGACGTCGCTGGGACGCGGCAGCAG
The DNA here is from genome assembly GCA_026392455.1 of Propionibacteriales bacterium. GTDB lineage: Bacteria > Actinomycetota > Actinomycetes > Propionibacteriales > Nocardioidaceae > Marmoricola. The sequence continues at coordinate 172,362 of JAPLCB010000011.1, forward strand.
CCGGGCCACGTCGTGGGCCTGGAGTGCCTCCACCGGCGCCGGGGGCAGCCCGAGGTCCAGGTCGATCAGGGTGACGACGCCGCAGGCCAGTGCAGCCGGGTCGACCAGGTGACAGGTCTTGTGGGTGCCGAAGGTAACCGTCACGTCGGCGCGGACGTGGGCCCCGTCGACCCGTCCGGTGTCGACGTCGACCCCGGACGGCACGTCGACCGCGACCACCGGCACGTCGGCGAAGAGGGTGGCAGCGGCCGCGGCGGCAGGCCGGAGCCCACCCCGACCGCCGATCCCGACGATGCCGTCGAGGACGACGTCGGGCCGGGTGGCCCGGTCCGGTCCGACGACGGCTCCGTACTGCGCCCGGAAGGCGGCCAGCGCGGCGGGGTGGACCTCGTCGGCCAGCAGGATCGCCTCGACGCTGGCGCCACGCCGGGCCAGCATCGCGCCCGCGTAGAGAGCGTCGCCGCCGTTGTGTCCCGGGCCGACCAGCAGCAGCACCCGGCGTCCGTAGACCCCGCCCAGCAGGTCGGCGACCACGACGGTCAGGCCGGCCGCCGCGCGCTGCATCAGCGCACCGTCGGGGACCTGGGCCAGGACGACAGCCTCAGCTGCCCGCACCTGATCGACGGTGTGCGCCTGCCTCATGACGTGGAGAGGATCAGGACGGCGGTCGCGATGCCGCCGTCGTGGCTGAGCGAGAGGTGCGTAGTGGTGCCGCCGAGCTCGGTGGCCCGGGCCAGGCAGGTGCCGCGCAGCACCATCGTGGGTTGGCCCGACTCCAGCGAGACCACCTCGGCGTCGTGCCACGCCAGGTTGCCCGGAGCCCCCAGTGCCTTGGCGAGCGCTTCCTTCGCGGCGAACCGGGCCGCCAACGACTGCAGGTTGAGAGCCGCCTCGGCCGGGGTGAAGAGCTTCGCCCGGAGGGCCGGCGTCCTGGTCAACGCAGCCTCGAAGCGCTCGATGTCGACCACGTCGATCCCGACACCGACGGTGCTCACTCGACCGTGACCGACTTCGCGAGGTTGCGGGGCTGGTCGACGTCGTGGCCCATCAGGGTCGCCAGCTCGCAGGCGAAGAGCTGCAACGGCACCGTGGCCACCAGGGGCTGGAGCAGCGTCGGCACGGTGGGGAGCGGGATGAACACGTCGGCGTACGGCGTCACCTCGTCGTCGTCGGCCTCGGCCAGCACGATGGTCAGGGCCCCCCGCGCCCGGATCTCCTGGATGGCGCTGATCATCTTGTCGTGGAGCTGGTCGCGCCCCCGCGGCGGTACGACGCAGAAGACCGGCAGCCCCGGCTCGATCAAGGCGATCGGCCCGTGCTTGAGCTCGCCGGCGGCGAACCCCTCGGCGTGGATGTACGCGAGCTCCTTGAGCTTGAGCGCGCCCTCCAGGGCCACCGGGAAGCCGGCGTGGCGACCGATGAAGAGCACCGAGGTGGTGTCCTTGAACCGCTCGGCGAGCGCGTAGACCCGGTCGGCGTCGTCGAGGACCTGCTGCACCCGGTCCGACATCGCAGCCAGCTCCCCGACGACCGCGGCGATCTCGTCGCCGTACTTCGTGCCGCGCACCTGGGCCAGGTACAGACCCAGCAGGTAGCAGGCCACCAGCTGGGTCAGGAAGCCCTTGGTGGAGGCGACCCCGATCTCGGGACCGGCGTGGGTGTAGATCACCGCATCCGACTCGCGCGGGATGGTCGAGCCGTTGGTGTTGCAGATCGCGAGCACCTTGGCCTTCTGCTTCTTCGCGTGCCGGATCGCCATCAGGGTGTCGGCGGTCTCGCCGGACTGGCTGATCGCCACCACCAGCGTGTTCCGGGTCAGGATCGGGTCGCGGTAGCGGAACTCGTGGGAGAGCTCGATCTCGCACGGGATCCGGGTCCAGTGCTCGATCGCGTACTTGGCGACCATAGCCGCGTAGTTCGAGGTGCCGCAGGCGATGATCACGATCTTGTCGATGTCGCGGAGCTCGTCGTCGCTGATCCGGACCTCGTCGAGCTGGAGCTGCCCGTTCTCGTCGTGGCGGCCCAGCAGCGCATCGGCGATCGCGCGGGGCTGCTCGAAGATCTCCTTGCGCATGAACCAGTCGTAGCCGTCCTTCTCGGCCGCCGCGAGGTCCCAGTCGACGTGGTACTGCCGACCCTGGGCCTCGTTGCCGTCGAAGTCGGAGACGGCTACCGCGTCGCGGGTGATCGTGACCACCTGGTCCTGACCCAGCTCGAGGGCCTCGCGGGTGTGCTCGATGAAGGCGGCGACGTCGGAGCCGATGAAGTTCTCGCCGACCCCCAGCCCCACCACCAGCGGGGAGTTGCGCCGCGCGGCGACCACCCGGGACGGGTCGTGCGCGTCGATCGCGACCAGGGTGAACGCGCCTTCGAGCCGGCGGCAGACGTTCTGCATCGCCGTGGTCAGGTCGGCGCCGGCGAGTACCTCGTTCTCGATCAGGTGCGCCGCGACCTCGGTGTCGGTCTCCGAGAGCAGGTCGTGGCCGGCCCGCTCGAGCTCGTCACGCAGCCGGGCGAAGTTCTCCAGGATGCCGTTGTGCACGACGGCGACCCGGCGCTGTGGGCCCAGGTGCGGGTGCGCGTTGACGTCGTTGGGCGCGCCGTGGGTGGCCCAGCGGGTGTGCCCGATGCCCGTTGTCGCAGCGGGGAGGGCGTCCTCGGCGATCGCCTTCTCCAGGTTCGCCAGCTTGCCGGCGCGCTTGTCCGAGACCAGCACCGTCTGGCCCAGCTCGCCGCCGGCCACCAGCGCGATCCCCGCCGAGTCGTAACCGCGGTACTCCAGGAGCCGCAGTCCTTCGACCACGACGTCCCGGGCCTGCTTCTCCCCGACGTATCCGACGATTCCGCACATGCGGGCCATCCTAGTCTCGCCGGGGCCCCTGCCCCTGCGCCCAGCGACCGCGACTGGAACAATCGCTGGCATGGCGAACGCCGGGCACATCAGCGAGACCACGCCGTACGTCGAACTCGACCGTGCCGCGTGGGCCGAGCTGGGCTCCCACACCGACCAACCGTTGTCGACGGAGGAGATCGAGCGGGTCCGCGGCCTCGGTGAGCAGCTCGACCTCGACGAGGTGCAGGAGGTCTACCTCCCGCTGTCGCGGCTGCTGAGCCTGTACGTCGAGGCCGCCGGCGCCCTGCACCGCTCCCAGGAGGACTTCCTGGACCGCCCGACGCCCCCGCGCACACCGTTCGTGATCGGTCTGGCCGGATCGGTCGCGGTCGGCAAGTCCACGACGGCCCGGGTGCTGCAGCAGATGCTCGCGCACTGGCCGGCGCACCCGAAGGTGGCCCTGGTCACCACCGACGGCTTCCTCTACCCGAACGCCGAGCTGGAGCGCCGAGGCATCCTGCACCGCAAGGGCTTCCCGGAGTCCTACGACCGCAAGGCGCTGCTCAAGTTCGTCATCGACATCAAGTCAGGTCGTGACGAGGTCGAGGCCCCGGTCTACTCGCACCTGGTCTACGACGTGACCGACGAGAAGGTCGTCATCCAGCGACCCGACATCGTGATCGTCGAGGGCCTCAACGTCCTGCAGCCGGCCCTGGTCCGCCCCGACGGACGTACCGGGCTGGCGGTCAGCGACTTCTTCGACTTCACCATCTACGTCGACGCGGCCACCAACGACATCAAGCAGTGGTACACCGAGCGCTTCCTGCGTCTGCGTGAGACCGCGTTCCGCGACCCGCAGTCGTACTTCGCCAAGTACGCCGGGCTCAGCCACGACGAGTCCGTCGTCGAGGCCGGTCGGATCTGGGAGGAGATCAACGGCCCCAACCTGTCCCAGAACGTGGCCCCGAGCCGGTCCCGCGCCACCCTGGTTCTCCGCAAGGGCGGCGACCACTCGGTGCGCTGGATCAGGTTGCGCAAGCTGTGAGCACCGACCCGTCCGACCCGCTGCCGAAGACCCGCTGGGAGCTCGGCGAGACCCGCGGCTACGCGGCCCGGTTCGCCCGGCTGATCGAGGACGGCAGCGACGTCGAGGGCGAGGCACGGGTGGCCGACGCCCTGGTCCCGCGTGGTGCCCGGATCCTCGACGCCGGGTCCGGGATGGGCCGGATCGGCGCCGCGCTGCAGGCCCGCGGCCACGACGTCGTCGCGGTCGAGAAGGACCCCGAGCTCGTCGCCGAGAGCCGGCGGCGGTACCCGGATCTCCCGGTGGTCGAGGCCGATCTGCTCGCTCTGGCGGACGGTCTCGTGGAGCCGGGCTTCGACCTCGTGGTGCTGGTCGGCAACGTGATCGTGCTGCTGGCCCCGGAGACCGAGAGGCGCCTGTTGAGCACCTTGCGGGACCTGCTCGCTCCCGAGGGCCGGATCCTGGTCGGCTTCCACCCGGTCAACGGGCACGGCAGCGCCCGGGAGTACCTGTTCGAGGAGTTCGCCGCCGATGTCGAGGGCAGCGGGCTGGCGGTGCAGCACCGGTTCGGGACCTACGAGCTGGCACCGGCGGCCGATGACTACTGCGTTGCCGTGCTGGTGCCCGCCGACTGATGAGCCATCCCGTCTACGACGTGATCGAAAGACGCCGAGACGTGCGCGCCGAATTCACCGGCGAGCCGATCGGCACCGACGTGCTGACCCGGCTCCTCAGTGCCGCACACGCAGCACCGAGTGTCGGCAACATCAACTGGGTGCCACCACTGACGAGTACGTCGTAGCGGTGCTCAGTCAGCGTCTTTGAACTGGCACAGACGATTCGGGAAGGTTCAAGGCGCACCCCTGCTCCACGAAATGGGTGAAGCTGACGAGCTGCCTGAGCGAACGCGGCTCAAGGTCCTCTCCGGCCTCGTACCGGTGGACCACGTCGGCCAGAAACTCTTGCCACTGCGGGGGAGCTTCCTGGAGAAGCCCGTTCAGGCCACGAGACCGTTCATCGACCGTGAGTTCCCGAGAGCCCACCGCGAAGAGGGCAGCCGTTCGACAGAATGCACCCCCAACGGACTCTGCTGGTGGCGCTGTCGAGGGTGGCCCCATCCTCGCGTCCGCACGAGTCGTGCAACCGCTCACCAGAACCGCTACGACCAAGCACCCGAGGAAGGTCTCCACCCAACCGGAGCGCTCAGACATGATCGTTGATCGAGTTGATGTCGTGGACATCGAAGAGCAACGGCCAGATGTCGGAACGCATGCAGGAATTGTCGTCCGCGTCCGTGGAATGGGAGCGGTGCCCCAGGCCTGCAGTGTGTCCGAACTCGTGGCACCCCAGAGACCTCCAGTAGTTGATGCCGTAGCCAAACATGGTCGTCTGGTTGAACCGGACTCGGAACACGTCGCAGTTGCCGTTCAACCAGTTGTACCCGGACGCACAGTTCGTCATGCCAGCCCAGTCGGTCTCGCCGTAATAGTCGTCGTAGACCTCGACGTCACCCGAGCCGTCGAGCGTCGCGTTCATGTACGTCTGGTTCAGCTCCCAGATCCCCCACTGCGTTGCCGCGTCGCCATTCGCCGTCACGCTGTTGCGGTCGATGTAGTGGTCCCGGTTGTCCGGATCGCCGGCCGACGAGTCGCTGCCGTGACCGGCGTAGGAGGTCGGTGCGACAGCGACCGACGCACCCAGGAGGATCACAACCAGGCCAAGGCGCCATCGAGGTGCGCGGAACCTGATCATCGGACAGCCTTCCGAGCAAGGGCGCGCACCACCTCGGACACGGCCATCCGATCAGAGAGGACCGTCGCCGACTCAGGCGCCCACGGACCCTCATCGGCTGGCTCCAGTCCGCTCGGCCCCTCGTCCTTCCCGACCAGTGTGTAACGACCGAACGACGAGGTCAGACGGTACGAGCCGTCGCGTGTACGACGCAGGAAGAACCAGGCTTCTTCGCCGGGACGGCTCCAGAGCACCCCATTCATCACGTACCCGCGACCGTCTCCCTGCCACCCCTCCTCCTCGAAGGTGAGCGTGTCGGGAACACCTTCGACGTCGACACCTTTCACCACCTCGATCGGGTCCAGAACCACAAGGCGGGTAATCACCTGGTCCTCAACTGAGTCGCCGTACGTCTTCCCGACCCGTACGTCGGTGACCTTCGCGCGCAGGATCCAATCGCTCCCGGCGGCCATCTCGGCGAGGTCGTCGTAATGTCGGACCTCTTTGCCCTGGCTGGTCAGCTCAGGCTCGACCGCATACTTTCGCGAACTGGGATCACCGCGGTCGGCGCCACAGCTGGTCACCACGACCAGCGCCGCGATCAGGAACAGTCGGACCGGCCTCGTTGTTGTCTCCATAGCGTGAAGGACACCGCCAGACGACATCGATCACGCGGCACAGCCGAAATGCATTGCCTCAGGTGCGGCTTACCGGGTGTCGCTGAACTTCGCCGGCCGACCTTCCTTGCGCGCCAGGGTCGCTTCCTCGAAGTTGTCGGTGAGGATCCGCAGGTAGAGCTGACCGAGTCCCTCGGCAGCCATGTGCCCCTCCAGGGAGGACGCGTCCAGGCCGTTGACCAGGGTGCGCTTGGTGAGCTCGACCCCGGGCTGGGACCAGCCTGCGATCCGCTGGCCGATCTCGACGGCCCGGGCGACCAGTGCCGTCGGGTCCTCGACGACCTCGCTGACCAGGCCGATCCGCTCCGCCTCGGCGGCCCCGACGTCGCGCCCGGTCAGCATGATCTCGGCGGCCCGGGACGAACCGATCGCCCGCGGGAGCAGGTAGGAGAGCCCGAGCTCGCTGGCGGTCAGGCCGTTGTTGATCCCGGCCGCGCGGAAGTAGGCGCTCGGGGCAGCCACCCGGATGTCGCAGGCCAGGGTCAGGCAGAGGCCGCCTCCGATCGCGGCTCCGTTGATCGCGGCGATCACCGGCTGGTGCAGCTTGCGCAGGGTCAGGGTGATGTCCTCGAGCATCTCCATCGAACGCAGTGCGTACGTCGGGCGGGTGAGCCCGTCGACGTACGGCGGGGTGCCGGCGGACTCCTGGTCGGCACCGGAGCAGAAGCCGGTGCCGGCTCCGGTGATCACGACCGCGCGGACCGCGTTGTCGTGGCTCAGGTCGACGAGCTGGTCGCGGAACGGCACCATCACGTCGAACGCCATCGCGTTCATGCGCTCCGGTCGGTTGAGGGTCACCACGGCGACCTCGGGAACGGGACGATCGACCAGGACGAAAGACATGCGCCGAACCTAGCGCCCAGTGGCCCGGAAGTGACCGAGAGCACGCTCCTGAGATTCGCCTGGACAGGTGTCCAGCCCCTACCCTTGATCCATGTTTGCTGCCCTTGGCCGTTTCGTAACTCGCTTCCCCTGGTACGTCGTCGGCGCCTGGGTGGCCGCGGCCGTGGTGGTCACCGCCTTCGCGCCCGCCCTGACCTCGACGTCGGACAACGCTTCGTTCCTGCCGAAGAACTACGAGTCCATCCGGGCCGCGGACATCAAGTCCGCGAACTTCCCGGGCCAGGGACAGCCGGGCGCGATCCTGGTCTTCGACAAGACTGACGGCAGCGCCCTCGGCGCCAACGACGCCCAGAAGGTCACCGCGATCGTCGCGGACCTGGTCCCGAAGCTGGACCCGGGTGTCTTCAACACCACCTACAACCCGGCACAGGTCCAGCCGGTCTCGCCCGACGGCTTGATCCAGCTCGCGGTGGTCGACCTGAACAAGGACGCCTCCGGCTTCGACCAGGCAGCCTCGGACGCCGCCAAGGAACTCCGCGCCGAGGCCGCGCCGCTGCTCGACGGCACCGGATTGCGCCTGCAGGCGACCGGCACAGCACCTCAGCAGCTCGACAACACCGAGTCCAGCGAGTCGACACTGCTGATCGTCGGGATCGCGACCATCGTCCTGATCGTGGTCCTGCTCGGTCTGATCTTCCGCAGCGTGCTGATCTGCCTGCTGCCGGTCGTCACCGTCGGTGTCTTCCTGTCCCCGATCGCCACCGGTCTGATCGCCTGGGCCAACGAGGCGTTCAACCTCAAGGCCGACAGCTCGGTCGAGCAGATCCTGGTCGTGGTGCTCTTCGGGATCGGCACCGACTACATCCTGTTCCTGCTGTTCCGCTACCGCGAGGCGCTGCGTTCGGGCCTGGACGTCAAGGAAGCCGTGGTCGACGCGATGGAACGGGCTGGCGAGGCCATCGCGTCCGCCGGTGGCGCCGTCATCGTCGCCTTCATGGCGCTGATCCTCTCCTCCCTGAGCATCTTCCGGTCGATCGGGCCGGCCCTGGCGATCGCTGTAGCGGTCACCCTGCTGGCCGCGCTGACCCTGGTCCCGGCCCTGATGACCCTGCTCGGCAAGGCCCTGTTCTGGCCCTCCAAGCGCTGGGCCGACGAGCCGAAGGGCGCACGCTTCGGGAACATCGGGACCAGCCTGGGCAAGCGCCCCGGCATCTTCGCCCTTGCCTCGGGCGGCGCCCTGGCCCTGCTCGCGATCTTCGCGTTGAGCTTCAACCCGACGTTCGACTTCACCGCGAGCCTGCCCAAGGACGCCGAGTCCACCAAGGCACTGGTCACCCTGCAGAAGAGCCTTCCGTCGGGTTCCACGGACCCGGCCACGGTGATGCTGGTCGCCAAGGACGGCAGCGACGTCACCGCCGAGCAGGTCGCCGCGTTCCAGACCGAGCTCGGCACCCCGAAGGGTGTGGCCACCGTGATTCCCGGCGGCGTCTCGGAGTCGGGCAAGGCTGGGGCTCTGGCTCTCGTGCTGGCGGACGACCCCGGCTCGGACACGGCGATCTCGAACATCAAGGGGCCCATCCGGAACGCGGTCCACGCAGCAACCCCCGAGGGCCTCAAGGCCTACGTCGGCGGAAACACCTCGGTCTTCGTCGACATGGACAAGGCGATGGCCCGGGACTACTCGGTGGTGTTCCCGGTCGCGGCCGGCGTCATCCTGGTGATCCTGGCGCTGCTGCTGCGCAGCCTGGTCGCACCGCTGTACCTGATGGCGTCGGTGGGCCTCGGTTTCGCCGCCACCGTCGGTGCCACGGCTCTGCTGTTCCAGAACATCAAGGGCGACGACGGCCTGTTCTTCCTGCTGCCGATCTACATCTACTTGTTCGTGGTGGCCCTCGGGACCGACTACAACATCCTGATGATCGCGCGCCTGCGCGAGGAGGCCAAGGCGGGCAAGAACTCCCGCGACGCCGCCGCCGAGGCCGTCAAGCACGCCGGACCCACGATCGCCGCTGCCGGCATCATCCTCTCGGGTACGTTCGCCTCCCTGATGCTGGGCGGCAACAGCCTGATCGTCTCGATGGGCTTCGCGCTCTCGTTCGGCATCTTCGTGGCGGCGTTCGTGATGTCGATGTTCTTCACGCCCGCGATCACGGCCCTGATCGGCCACGCCGCTTGGTGGCCCGGCCACGGCGACGAGACCGACGAACAACACCTGGCGCGGACCGGTCACCACTGATCAAGGGCGCGTCAGCGACCTTGATCGTCGGTGGTTGAGCAGCGGGCGCCCGAACGAGGCACGAGTCGGGCGGCCGAGCGTGTCGAAACCGGGTGACGTGCGCGCCGTGGCCCGTCAGAGACCCAACCGCTCGCGGACCACGTCGGCGAGCCGGTCTGCCACGGCCTTGGCCTGCTCGGCCGAAGCCGCCTCGACCATCACCCGCACCAGGGGCTCCGTGCCCGAGGGTCGGAGCAGCACCCGGCCGGTGTCGCCCAGCTCGGCCTCGGCCTCGCCGACGGCGGCAGCCAGCACCTCGTCGGCGTGGGTGCGGGCCTTGTCGACGCCCGCCACGTTGACCAGCACCTGGGGCAGCCGGACCATCACCGAGGCGAGGTCGGCGATCGAGGACCCGGTGGTCGCCATCCGGTCGAGGACCTGCAGCGCGGTCAGAATGCCGTCACCGGTGGTGGCGTACTCGGAGAGGATGACGTGGCCGGACTGCTCACCGCCGAGGTTGTGGCCGGAGCTCTTCATCTCCTCCAGGACGTAGCGGTCGCCGACCGCCGTCTGGACGACCGTCACGCCGGCGGCGGTCAGCGCCTGGACGAACCCGAGGTTCGACATCACGGTGGCCACCACGGTGTCCTGGTGCAGCTTGCCCTGCTCGCGCAGGGACAGCGCCAGGATGGCGAGGATCTGGTCGCCGTCGACGATCTGACCGGCAGCGTCGACGGCCAGGCAGCGGTCGGCGTCGCCGTCGAGGGCGAAGCCGACGTCGGCGCCGTGCTCGAGCACGGCAGCCTGCAGGACGTTGAGGTGCGTAGAACCGCAACCCTCGTTGATGTTGAGCCCGTCGGGCTCCGCGCAGATCGCGATCACCTCGGCCCCGGCGTTGCGCAGGGCCGTCGGTCCGGCCACCGACGCCGCGCCGTGGGCACAGTCGAGGACGACCTTGATGCCGGCGAGCGATCGGGTCCGGGTGCTGTCGAGGTGGGCGGCGTACTCGGCAATGGCTGTCCCGTGGGCACTGACCCGACCGACATCGCCGCCGACGGGTCGGTCCCAGGGCTCACGCAGCCGGGCCTCGATCGCGTCCTCGATGGCATCGTCGAGCTTGACGCCCCCGCGGGAGAGGAACTTGATGCCGTTGTCCGGCATCGCGTTGTGGGAGGCCGAGAGCATCACCCCGAGGTCCGCCCCCAACGAGCCGGTCAGGAAGGCGACACCCGGCGTCGGGATCTCGCCGAGCAGCAGCACGTCGACGCCCGCCGAAGCCAGGCCCGCGACCACGGCCGCCTCCAGGAACTGCCCGGAGATCCGGGTGTCCCGCCCGACCACCGCGAGCGGCCGGTGACCGGAGAAGGTGCCGCGCTCGGCCAGCACGTGCGCCGCGGAAACGGAAAGGTCCAGGGCCAGCTCCGCGGTCAGATGACCGTTCGCCAGACCCCGGACCCCGTCCGTGCCGAAAAGCTTCTGAGCCAAGGCTCGAAACTCCTAGATCAACGCTTCGAGAACTGCGGCGCCTTGCGGGCCTTCTTGAGACCAGCCTTCTTGCGCTCGATGACACGGGCGTCACGCGTGAGCAGCCCGGCCTTCTTCAGCGACGGCCGGTTGGCCTCGACGTCGATCTCGTTGAGGCAGCGGGCCACGCCGAGACGCAGGGCGCCGGCCTGACCGGTGATGCCACCGCCGTGGATCCGAGCGATCACGTCGAAGCGGCCCTCGAGCTGCAGGGTCGCGAACGGCTCGTTGACGACCTGCTGGTGCAGCTTGTTCGGGAAGTAGTTCTCCAGGGTGCGGCCGTTGACGGTCCACACACCGGTGCCCGGGACGATCCGGACGCGGGCAACGGCTTCCTTGCGACGACCGGTGGCGCCGGCCGGCGCGATGGTTGCCGGGCGGGCCGGGGTCTCCAGGCTCGGAGCACTCTCGGAGGAGTACGCGACGCCGTCTTCGTTGACCTCGTAGGTCTCCTCGACTGCCTCGGTCTCGTTGATGTTCTCAGTCACTTCAGGTCCTCGATCTCGCTCTAAGTCTTACTGGGAGATCTGGGAGATCTCGAAGGGCTTGGCCTGCTGGGCCGCGTGCGGGTGCTCCGGGCCGGAGTACACCTTGAGCTTCTTCAGCATCTGGCGACCGAGGCGGTTCTTGGGGAGCATGCCCCAGACGGCCTTCTCGATGGCCTTGCGGGCGTCCTTCTCCAGCAGCTCACCGATCGGAGTCTGGCTGAGGCCACCGGGGTAACCCGAGTGGCTGTAGGACATCTTCTGGGTGGCCTTGTTGCCCGACAGCGACACCTTGGAGGCGTTGATGATGATGACGAAGTCACCGGTGTCGACGTGGGGGGCGAAGATGGTCTTGTGCTTGCCTCGGAGCAGCGTCGCGGCCTGGACGGCGAGCCGACCCATAACCACGTCGGTGGCGTCAATGATGAGCCACTCGCGCTTGATGTCACCGGGCTTGGGGCTGTACGTACGCACGTGTATGCCTTAATCCTCGTTCGTAGCCGCACCGGGAAATCCCCCGTACGACGGTGGTACTCGACTTCTGACGAACACTGCCCGGCTTCCCACGCCCGCGAGGGCGTCGTATCCGGGTCTGCACCCAGCCCCGTGCGAGGGGCGTGGCGCGGCAGGAGTCGCGACCGGTAAGACTACCGGCGTACGACGGCAAGGGTCAAAACGAGAGACAGGTTGTCGACGGACGGGACCCAGGCAATAGGTTAGGGGTGGCATCTTGTGCCGCTCCACCACCCGCGAGCGGCACCGTGACTACGCAGAGCACGACACCGAGTGCGAAGGAGCCCTTGTGTCCGACGACAACAACTCCCTGACCGTCCGGGACAACCGGACCGGCAAGGAGTACGACATCCCGATCGCCGACGGCACCATCAAGGCCGCCGACCTGGGGCAGATCAAGCTGGTCGACGACGAGCCGGGCCTGGCGACGTACGACCCCGGTTTCGTGAACACCGCGAGCACGAAGAGCTCGGTGACGTTCATCGACGGCGACAAGGGCATCCTGGAGTACCGCGGCTACCCGATCGAGCAGCTGGCCGAGAAGTCGAACTTCCTCGAGGTCGCCTACCTGCTGATCTACGGCGAGCTGCCCACCAAGGAGCAGTACGACGCCTGGGTCCACGAGATCACGTACCACACGTTCGTGCACGAGAACGTGAAGGGCTTCATGCAGGGCTTCCGCTACGACGCCCACCCGATGGGCATGCTGATGGCCTCCGTCGGCGCCCTGTCGACGTTCTACCCGGAGTCCAAGAACATCCAGGACCCGGAGAACCGGCACATCCAGATCGTCCGGATGATCGCCAAGATGCCGACGCTGGGCGCCTGGGCGTTCCGGCACGCGCAGGGCAAGCCGTACGTCTACCCCGACAACGAGCTGTCCTACACCGAGAACTTCCTCTCGATGCTGTTCAAGATGAGCGAGCTCCGCTTCGAGGCCGACCCCCGCCTGGTCAAGGCGCTGGACGTGCTCTTCATCCTGCACGCCGACCACGAGCAGAACTGCTCGACCAACGCGGTCCGCTCCGTCGGCTCCTCGCAGGTCGACCCGTACTCGGCCGTCTCGGCCGGCGTCGGCGCCCTGTTCGGCCCGCTGCACGGCGGTGCCAACGAGGCCGTCCTGCGGATGCTGCGCCGGATCGGCTCGAAGGAGAACATCCCCGCGTTCATCGAGGGGGTGAAGAACGGCAACGAGAAGCTGATGGGCTTCGGCCACCGGGTCTACAAGAACTTCGACCCGCGCGCGACGATCATCAAGAAGGCCTGCGACGACGTCTTCGAGGTCACCGGGGTCAACCCGCTGCTCGCGATCGCCCAGGAGCTCGAGAAGATCGCCCTCGAGGACGAGTACTTCATCAAGCGCCGTCTGTACCCGAACGTGGACTTCTACTCGGGCCTGATCTACGAGGCCTTCCAGTTCCCGCCGGTGATGTTCACGGTGCTCTTCGCCATCGGCCGGACCCCGGGCTGGTTGGCCCAGTGGCTCGAGCTGACCACCGACGCCGAGCAGAAGATCGCCCGTCCGAAGCAGATCTACACCGGCGACCGTCAGCTGACCTTCGTACCGGCGTCAGAACGCTGGAAGTGACCTCCCACCTCAGACGCTTCCTCGCGGCCAGTGCTGTCCCGGTTCTCCTGGGCACGCTGGCCGCGTGCGGTTCCACGTCCCGGCCCGCCGCGGCCGACCCGGGACCCGACAGCGCCAAGACCTTCTTCGGACCCGAGGGGATGGCTGTCCAGGAAGGCAAGCTGCTGGCCGTGCCCAGCACGACCCGGATGCCGATCGGCGAGTTCACCTGCAGCCGCCCGGACCTGACGTTCCACGCCCACGCCCACCTGTCGGTGTACGTCGACGGCAGGCTCCGAGCGGTCCCGTCGACGATCGGTACCTACGAGCCCGTCATCGAGGACACCCGGACGGGTCCCCTGGTCACCGAGGCCGAGTGCTTCTACAACCTGCACACCCACGCCCAGGACGGCGTGATCCACTTCGAGGCTCCCCAACCGCGGGAGTTCACCCTCGGCCAGTTCTTCGCCGTCTGGGGGCAGCCGCTCTCCGGCAGCCAGGTCGGCCGGTTCCGCGGCCCGGTGACCGTGTACGTCGACGGGCGCCGCGACCTCGGCGATCCCGCGGAGATCGTCCTGACCGAGAAGCGGACCATCCAGCTGGTCGTCGGCAAGGACGTGCAACCGGTCCCGGTCGACTGGTCGCACTTCTAGCGCGGTTCGAGCGACGCCCCGGGCGAGGACGGCTACCCTCGGGGGATGCAGCCCAGCCAGGAACCCGACGGCACCGAACCTGAGCTGATCACGCCCGAGGACTTCCTGCCGCCGAACCCGTTCCCGCCTGACGCCCAGCGGATGGGGTTCGACCGTTACACCGGAGGGGACGCCGGCTTCCTCGCGGTGGCGTCCGCACTGGACGGCAGCAAGGTCTCGCACCGGCTCTTCGCGTACGCGCTGCTCACCCTGGTGGTCGGCTGCTTCGCGCTCACGTTGTGGGGCCAGTACCACTACTAGGAGGGCCACCGCATGGACGTAGGGACCGTCGCCGGACTGTGGCGCTACCCGGTGAAGTCGATGGGCGGCGAGCAGGTGGAGTCGTCGACCGTGGACGGTCGCGCCTTGCACGGGGATCGGATGTGGGCGGTGCGGGACCTCGAGCTCGACGCCGTCACCACGGCGCGACGGCTGCCGGCCCTGCTCGGGTGCACGGCCCGCTTCGTCGACGAGCCACCGGCCGGTGTCGGCCCCGGTGACGTCGCCGACGTGGTCGTCACCTTCCCCGACGGCAGCCGGACCACCAGCGCCGACCGCGACGAGATGGACGCCCGGCTGAGCGACCTGGTCGGCACCCGGGTCTCCCTGGTTCCGCTGCCACCCGTGCACGACAAGGCCGCCTACCGCGGCGTGCTCGCCTCGCAGAAGGACCTGCGCCAGCAGTTCGGGATCGCCGACGACGAGCCCCTGCCGGACCTGTCGATGTTCCCGCTGCGCAAGCTCGCGGCCCTGTCGATCTACGCGACCCCCGTCGGTATCTTCGCCGACGCCTACCCCCTGCACATCGTGACCACCGCGAGCCTGCGCTGGATGGCCGCCCACGGCGGCGACTTCGACGTACGTCGGTTCCGCCCCAACATCGTCGTCGACGGTCCGCCCGACGGTCTGGCCGAGCAGGAGTGGCTCGGCGGGACCCTCCGTGCCGGAGGCCTGCAGGCCCGGATCGAGATCCCGACGATCCGGTGCACGGTGCCCCTGCGGCACCAGGCCGACCTCCCGGCGGATCCCGCGGTGATGCGCACGGTGTCCCGCTACGGCGACCGCTGCCTCGGGGTCTACGCCGATGTCGCCGTTCCGGGAACCCTGGCGGTCGGGGATCCGGTGGACCTCGTGCCCGCAGCGGCCCGCAACCCCGCCGCCGCGTCGCTGGGGAGGCTGGCAGACCGGGTGAAGCGGAACGCGCTGCGAACCGGCAACCGGGTCCTGCCCCGCTGAGGGCCGCCGCTACGTTGGCACCGTGAACTCCTCCCTGCGCACCCCCGGCCGCCGCCTGGGCCCGGTCCTCGGCGTGCACGTGGCCCTGCTGGCCGGCGGTGCCGTTGCTCTCTCCCTCGATGCGCCCGCCCAGGGCTGGGGGGTCTTCGTCTGCGTGGTGGCCTACGTCGTCGCCCTGCTGGCAGTCTGCCGGACCACCGGCCACCGCGAGCTCCGAGCACTGGCCGGGTTCCTGGCGCTGGTGTCGGTGTTCCAGGTCCTGCCGGACTGGGTGCTCGCCGACCTGGTCGGCACCCTGCACTTCCCCGATCGCGGTGGACCGCGCGTCGACGACGTGATCCCGCTGGCGATGGCCGCGATGTGGGTCGCCCCGCTGTTCGCGGCGGTTGCCCTCAGCGGCGGGCGACCTGGTCGCGCCGCCGTCCTGGCCGGGGTGATCTTCAGCGGGACCGAGCTGCTCGCCCCGACGTTCGGGCTCTGGGAGCCCACCGGGGACACCCACCGGCTCCTCGGCGTCGCGGTGTACGTCGTCCCCGCCGAGATGGCTCTCGGCTGGGCGACGGCCACCGCCTTCCGCGTCGTCCGGAAGTCCCGTTGGCCGCTCCGGGTCGCTGCCGCGTTCGCGGTGTCGACCTTCTACCTCGGTGCGCTGGTGCTAGCGCACTTCCTGATCGACGTCGCCGGCTGGCGCATCACCGGGTGACCGGACCGCGCGACCGGGTCAGACCACGGCGCTGCTGCGCCCGTCCCAGTACGGAGCCCGCAGCTCGCGCTTGAGGATCTTGCCGGTCGGGTTCCTCGGCAGCGCCTCGACGATGTCGACGGACTTCGGGCACTTGTAGTGCGCCAGCCGCTCCCGGGTGAAGGCGATCAGCTCGTCGGCGGTCGCGGTGGTACCAGGGTTGAGGCTGACGACCGCCTTCACGGTCTCGCCCCACTGCTCGTCGGGCACCCCGATGATCGCGACCTCCATCACGGCCGGGTGCTCGGCCAGGACGCGCTCGATCTCCGGGGAGTAGATGTTCTCCCCGCCGGAGATGATCATGTCCTTGAGCCGGTCCTGCACGAACACGAACCCGTCGGCGTCGACCTTGCCCATGTCACCGGTCCGGAACCAGCCGTCGGCGGTGATCACCTCGGCGGTCTCCTCGGGCTTGTTCAGGAAGCCCGCCATCAGCTGGGGCGTCCGGAACCAGAGCTCCCCGTGCTCGCC
Source organism: Propionibacteriales bacterium (assembly GCA_026392455.1). GTDB lineage: Bacteria > Actinomycetota > Actinomycetes > Propionibacteriales > Nocardioidaceae > Marmoricola. The sequence goes on from JAPLCB010000011.1 coordinate 188,915, forward strand.
CGTGGCGACCTCGGCCAAGGTCACGGGGTCGACGACCTTGACCTCGCAGTTCGGGATCACCTGACCGGCGCTGACCAGCCGCTCGGGGTGCTCGGTGTCGCGGTGCGCCTCGGGCATCAGGTGGGTGATCACGCCGCACACCTCGGTGAGGCCGTAGACCTGGATGAAGTCGGTCTCCGGCCAGGCCGCCATCGCGGCCCGCAGCAGCGGTAGCGGCATCGGGGCCGCGCCGTAGCAGTAGCTCTTCAGCCGGGCGAACACGGCGATCGCGTCCGGGCCGGACTGGAGGACCTGCGCCAGGACCGCCGGCACCAGGAAGGTCCGGTTCGCGCCCTGGAGGATCGCGCCCGCCAGCGACGCCCCGTCGGGTTCCCGGCAGAGCACCGTCGGCACTCCCTCGTGGATCCCCTGCTGGATGTAGGAGGTTCCGCCGACGTGGAACAGCGGCATCGCCACCAGGTTCTTGTCCCCGTCGTCGAACGACCAGCCGTCGAGCGCGTTCACGGTGTGCTCGATCAGGTTGCGCTGCCGCAGCATCACGCCCTTGGGGCGACCGGTGGTCCCCGAGCTGTACATCACCAGGCAGACGTCCTCGGGATCGACGTCGGCCGCCCGGCAGACCGGGACGGCGTCGGCCAGGAGGGTCTCGTACGGATCACCCTCGGCTCCGTCCGGGGTCACCTCGATCACCCGCTGGACGGCTGGGAGCCGGTCGAGGACCTTGTCGACGAGCGGCCTCAGCTCGGTCCCGACGACGAGCAGCTTGGCTCCCGAGTCGTTGACCGCGTAGTCGATCTCGTCGCCGGCGAGGCGCCAGTTGAAGATCGCCGTCGCGGCCCCGAGGGACGCCGCCGCGAAGGTGAGCTCGACGGTGGCCGGGTGGTTCTTGTCCAGGCAGCCGACCACGTCCCCGCGGACGACCCCCAGACCGGTGAGGGCGCCCGCCAGACGGCGCACCCGCTTCTCCCACTGGCTCCAGGTCCAGGTCCGGCCGAGGTAGGTCAGCGCCTCGCCGTCGGGGGTGGTCGTCGCCCAGTGGGCCAGACGGTCGTCGAGGAAGGTCGGCGGCGGAGCATCTGCGTGCACTGTCATGGACCGAACTGTGACACAGGACACAACCCTCGTTGAAGCCCCGCTACCGCAGCGCAGCCAGGTACGCCCGCCAGCCGCCGTGGCTGGTCACGTCCCGGGCGCCGTCGAGAGCGACCGGCTCGCAGATGAAGCCGTGCACCCGGGATCCGTCGACCAGGGAGAGCTCGCCGAGCCCGAGCGGAGCCCGCACGGTCGCCAGGAAGGACCCGATCTGGGCCGCCGGCAGCCGGTAGACCTCGACCTCGATCGCGGCGCCGCCCGCGACCACCCGGCGCAGCCCGGGCTTCGGCGGAATCGTGTCCGGCAGGGCGAACAGCCGGTAGTCCGGCGACGTCGTGGTCCGGGCGATGAGCCGCGCCCCGCGGTCGAGCAGGTCGCGGTGAAGCGGCATCCCCGCCAGGTGCGCCCCGACGACGGCCAGGTCCAGCTCGGTGGTGTCGGGATCCCCGGGACCGTCCGTCCCCCCCTGCTCACCGGTGACCGCGGCGGCCCACCCGAGCAGCTGCGCGTCCCGCCCGGCGGCCGCCTGCAGGCTGACCCCGAACGGGATCCCGGCACCGGTCAGGCCGGCCGGTACCGCGACGGCGCACAGGTCGAGCAGGTTGGTGAAGGTGGTGAACCGACCCAGCCGCTCGTTGGTGACGATCGGGTCGGCCAGGACCTCGCCCACGGTGAAGGTCGTCGTGCACGTCGGGGTCAGCAAGGCGTCGAAGCCGTCCAGCACCGCGTGGGCAGCGACCCGTCGCCGCGCCATCGCCGCCATCGCGGCGAAGACCTCGTCCCCGGTGATCGCCGGCGCCGGCGCCATCAGGGTCCGGATCACCGGCAGCACGGCCTCCGGATCCTTGGCCAGCAGCTCGGCCATCACCTGGTGCCGCTCGGCGAGCCAGGCGCCGCCGTAGAGCTCACGCCCGGCATCCAGGAAGTCAGTCAGGTCCAGCGGGACCAGGACGGCACCCCGGCTGACCAGGCCCGCACAGAACTCTTCCCAGGCCTCCCGCTCGCCCCGGGTCCCCCAGTCCTCCACGGTGCGCGGGACCGCGAACCGCGCGCCGTCCAGGGCCAACCGCGCGGGAACGGCGCCCACGGTCGGTAGCCGCCGCGACAGCGGGTCCTCCGGGTCCGGCCCGACGATCAGCGACCCGACCAGCGCGCTGTCCGCAACGGTCAGGGAGAAGACCGAGGGGCAGTCCAGCGAGCGGCACGCGGGCACGACGCCGTCGGCGCTGATCAGACCGATGCTCGGCTTGAGACCGACCACGCCGTTGAGCGCCGCCGGCACCCGGCCGGAACCGGCCGTGTCGGTGCCGATCGCGAACGTGACCAGGCCCGCAGCGACCGCGACCGCCGAGCCCGAGCTGGAGCCGCCCGAGATCAGGCCGTTGCCGTAGACCGACTCCGGCACGCCGTACGGCGACCGGGTGCCGTTCAGCCCGGTGGCGAACTGGTCGAGGTTGGTCTTGCCGACCAGGATCGCTCCGGCGTCCAGCAGTCGCCGCACCAGCAACGCCGACCGCTCCGGTGCGTAGGCGAACCCCGGGCACGCCGCGGTGGTCTCCAGACCGGCGACGTCGACGTTGTCCTTGACCGCGAACGGAATGCCGAGCAGCGGCAGCGCGTCGAGCTGGTCGAGGTCGAGCGAGGCCGCTCGGTCGCGCACCTCCCCCGGGTCGACCAACGAGATCCAGGTGCCGTCCTGGCCGCGTCGCCGGATCCGGTCCAGGACCTCGTCGACGACCTCCAGCGGCGTCAGCGAACCGTCGCGGTACCCCCGGCGCAGGACCTCGACGGACAGCCGGGCCGACCCGGTCATGCGGCCGCGGCAGCAGCCAGGCTCGCCAGCAGAGCCGAGGACGGAGCGATCGCACCGAAGACACCGCCCTGCATCGTGACCATCTTCAGTGCGGCTTCGTAGTTGCCGACGTCGGTGGCGCCGGTGCAGTCGGTGAGCAGCAAGCACTCGTAGCCGCGGTCGTTGGCGTCACGCATGGTCGTGTGCACGCAGACATCGGTGGTGATGCCGGTGAAGATCAGGTGGGTGATGCCGGCGGTCCGCAGCACCAGGTCGAGGTCGGTGGCGTAGAACGAGCCCTTGCCCGGCTTGTCGATGACCACCTCGCCGTCGATCGGCGCCACCTCGGGAACGATCTCCCAACCGGGCTCGCCACGGGTGAGGATCCGGCCGCACGGGCCGCTGGAACCGATACCGGCGCCGATCTGCTCCGAGCGCCACTTCTTGTTCGGCGGCAGGTCGGACATGTCGGGCCGGTGGCCCTCGCGGGTGTGGATGATCAGCAGCCCCGCGTCCCGAGCGGCGTGGAGCACCTTCTGGGTCGGCAGCAGGCCGGCCCGGGTCAGGTTGAGGTCGTAGCCCATGGCGTCGACGTACCCGCCCGGACCGCAGAAGTCGACCTGCCAGTCGATGTTGATCAGGGCGGTCCGCTCGGGAGCGAACGAGCCGTCGTAGGGCCAGGTGTAAGGCTCGGCAGGGACCGGGCCGAAGGTCGTCGAAGTCATGGTTGGGCCTTTCTAGAGCGCGGAATGCGCGGATGGGAAAGCGTCGAGGACGGCGGCGGTCTCCCCGACCGCACCGAAGATCCCGCCGGACATCTCCACCTGGGACCGGGCGGAGCCGACGAGGTCGACCTGGTAGGCGACGCACGCGTCGAGGACCAGCAGGCACTCCAGCCCGCGGTCGTTGGCCGAACGCATCGTGGAGTGGATGCAGGTCTCGAGGCCGGCCCCGGCCAGCAGGAGATGGTCGAGGCCACCCTCGCGGAGCAGGGTCTCCAGGCCGCTCTCGTAGAACCCGTCGATCCCCCGCGAGGTCAGCACCGGGGTCGCCGGCGTCCCCATCGCCGCCAACGGGGCACCGAGCTCAGGGCCGAGCGCGGCGGGCGGTGGTGCGGTCACCACCTGGATGACCGCACCACCGGCAGCGAGGACGACATCGACGAGCGAGCGGAGCCGGTCACCGGCACCGGTGCCCACCACCGAGAGGCCCCGGCCCGGACCGAGGACCACCAGGGCCGTCCGGGTCGGATCGAGCTGACCACCCCAGGGCCACGCGTACGGCGTCGTCCCGGCGACCAGGCCTGCGGCCGGACCACGCGCCCTCGATGTCGTCATCGCCGGACTACTTCACCGAACCGATGACGCCGTCGACGAAGTAGTCCATCGCGTCGTTCTCGGCGTAGGTGGGCACGACACCGGCAGCAACCTGCTCCTTGCCCTTGTTGTCCTTCAGCGGCCCGACGAACGGGGACCCGTCCGGCGTCGCCAGGAACGCCTTGGCGGCCTCGATCTTCGCCTTGGTGTCGTCACTGACCAGCGGGCCGTACGGCGCCAGCACGAACGGGTTCGTCCCGGTCTTGAAACCGACCCGGTAGTTGGCGTTGAACTCGCTGCCGACGAAGGTTCCGTCGATGACCTTCTGGACCAGCTGCTTGTAGAGCGGGCCCCAGTTCCAGACCGCTCCGGTGAGCCAGAGATCCGGCGTCAGCGCGGAGGCATCGGCGTGGTACCCGACCGTCATCGCCCCGGCCTCCTTCGCCGTGTTGATCACCGTGGCGGTGCAGTCCTGGTGCTGGGTGAGCACGTCGGCGCCGGCCTTCAGCAGCGCAGCTGCCTTGTCCTTCTGGGCGCTCGGGTCGCACCACGAACCGGTCGCGGCGGTGATCGTCTCGACGTCGGGGTTGACGCTGCGGGCACCGCGCTCGAAGGCGTTGATGTTCGCGATCGTCTGCGGGATCGGGAAGGCGTACACGTAGCCGAGCTTGTCGGACTTCGTCGAGGCACCGGCGGCGATCCCCGCGAGGTACATCGGCTCGTACACGGTGCCGAAGTAGGTGCCCATGTTGGGCGGGACGTCGGTCGTGATCGTGTTGCCCTGCTGGAGCACGATCACGTCCGGGTGCTTCTCGGCGACCTTGACCGCCGCATCCAGGTGGCCGTAGCTGGTCGCGAAGATCAGCTTGGCGCCCTTGCTGATCATCTGCTCCATGGTGGTGGCCGCGGTGTCGTCCTCGGGGACGTTCTCCGCGGTGAGGATCTCCACGTCCGGGAAGTCGGCCTTCAACGCCTGGCTGCCCTCGTAGACGGCCTGGTTGTAGCCGTAGTCGTCCTTGGGGCCGACCATGATGAACCCGATCTTGGTGACGCCCTTGCCGGCATCGTCCTTGACGTCGGATCCGCTCTCCGACGCCGAGGCACATCCGGACAGCGCGGCGATCAGGGCGAGCCCTGCCAGCAAGGCGGTAGTTTTGCGGTTGGACATGAGTTTCCTCTCGTGTTCGACACTGCACCGGGCGAACAGAGTTTTCGAGGCTTGGTCGCCTGGTGCGGTGGTCATTTCCAGGCTGCGCGGAAGGGCCCGTGCAGCAGTGGTTCGTGTTCCGGGTGAGCTGCCCCCTTAACCGGTCTCGGCGTTCTCGAAGACCTTCTTCAGCTCGGCCGGCGAGGACGACAGCGTCCGCCGCCCGATGACCGTCAGGACGACGAGGGTGAGCACGAACGGGAGCGCCTGGAGCAGGAACTGGTTCACCTCGTACCCGCGTGCCTGGAGGGCGCTGCCGAGCGAGAGTGCGCAGCCGAAGAGCCAGGCACCGGCCATCACCCGGACCGGGCTCCAGACCGCGAAGATCACCAGGGCGACCGCGATGAAGCCCTTGCCCTGGATCATGTTCTCGCGCCAGGCGTTGGCGTACCCGATCGACAGGTACGCCCCACCGATACCGGCCAAGAACCCGCCGCAGGTGACGGCCAGGGTGCGCAACCAGGGCACGCTGTAGCCGTGCACGGTCAACGTCTCGGCGCGCTCGCCGGCCGTCCGGACCAGGAGACCGATCCGGGTCTTGAACAGGGCGAACCACACCACCGGCACCGTGACGAAGCCGAGGTAGACCAACGCGTTGTGCTCGAAGAGGATCTGGCCGACCACCGGGAGGTCGTGCAGCACCGGGACGTTCCAGACGTCGAACGCGTGGTCCAGCTTCTTGCCGGACCCGACGTACTTGACGCCGAAGAGCGCTGTCAGACCCAGGGCGAGGAACAGCACGGTCAGCCCGCTGGCCATCTGGTTGGCCCGCCGCCAGACCACCAGGAAGGCGTGCACTGCGGCTAGCGCGGCACCCGCGATGCCGCCGACGAGGACCCCCGTCCACGGGCTCCCGGTCTCGACGGCGACGACGTAGGCCCCGAGCGCACCCGCGAGCATGCTGCCTTCGATCCCCAGGTTGATCACCCCGGCGCGTTCGCCGATCGTCTCGCCGAGGGCCGCGAACATGATCGAGGTGCCGCCGGCGACACCGGCTGCGAGGACATCAACAGGCAGACTCATACCTTCGCCTTCCTAGGTGTGGTGAAGCCGAGGACTGCCATCAGGATCAAGGCGGTCAGGACGTAGATCGCGTAGCCCGGGATCTGCGAGTCCAGCTGGAGGCTGTCCTTGGCGACCGACAACGTGGCCATCAGGAACGCGCCGAGAAGGATCGGGAACGGGCGTTGCCGGGCCAGCCAGCAGACCAGGAACGCGGTGTAGCCGATCTGGTACCCGAAGCTGTCGCGGAGCTTGTACTCGGTACCGGCGAAGATGATCATTCCCGCGACGCCGGCCAGGGCACCACCGATCATCAACGCCGAGAGCACCAGCTTGGGGACGTTGAGCCCGGCCCGCCGGGCCGCTTCGGCGTTACCGCCCGCCACCGAGACCTGGAAGCCCCACCGGGTCCGGGTCAGGACCACGGCGACCAGCACCGTCAGCACCAACGCGATCACGATGCCGACGTTGATCCGGCTGCTCGCGGTGAGCAGGGGCAGCTTCGCGCCGTCGACCAGCTCGGCGGTGGCCGGCTGACCGGTCGGCGACTCCCGCCAGGACTGGTAGATCAGGTAGAGCAGCACGTTCAGCGCGACGAAGTTCAGCAGCAGCGTGCTGATCGCCTCGTTGACGCCGGCGAACAGTCGTAGCGCCGCGGCGATCCCGGCCCAGAGCGCACCCGCAAGCACGGCGGCGAGGAGCATGCCGATGATCAGCACTCCGCCCGGCAGGTCCTCCCCGAGCAGGCGGGTGGCTCCGCAGGCGGCGACGCCACCGATGATGATCTGTCCCTCGCCGCCGACGTTGGTCAGCCCGGCCCGCGCCGGCACCGCCACCGCCAGAGCGCCGAGCACCAGCGGCGCCATCCGGATGAAGATCTCGTCGATCGAGGTCTGCTGGCCGAAGGCCAGCCGGAACATCGCCGCGTACGCATCGAGCGGGTTCGCGCCCTTGATCATCAGCAGGATCCCGAAGAGGGCCAGGGCTCCGGCAAAGGCACCCACCCAGCGGGCGGTCACGAGCAGGGCCCGCTGGGCTCCGGCACCGGTGATCGCCGGCACCCGCTTGCGCGGCGCGGCCTCGACCGGGCTCGTCGGCGGTTCGATCAGGGTCGTCATGCCGCACCTCCGGTCATCAGCTCGCCGATGCTGGAGCGGTCGAAGTCGACCGGGAAGACCTCACCGGTGATGTGGCCGTCCCGCATCACCACGATCCGGTCGGCCATCGACATCAGCTCGTCGAGGTCCTCGGAGACCATCAGCACGCTGGCACCTTCCTCGCTCCGCTGCAGCAGCAGCTCCTGGGTGCGGCGGGTGTTGGCGATGTCGAGCCCCCGGCTCGGGTAGGCCGCGACCACCACGGTGGCGTCCAGGGCCAGCTCCCGGGTCAGGATCACCCGCTGGATGTTGCCGCCGGAGAGCTCGGCGACCTTGCGGCCCCGGGGCGCGATGTTCAGGCCGAGGCGCTCGTTGCTCTCGTCGGTCACCTTGTCGACGGCCCGCCAGTTGATCCCGAGACCACGACGGGGCAGCTTGCGACCGTGCAGCACCATGTGGTTGAGCACGGTCAACGGGCCGACCACCGAGTCCGCCACCGGGTCCTCGGGGATGCTGGCCGCTCCGGCGGCGATCGCGTGCACCGGGCGGCGTACGTCGGCGCCATTGACCGTCACGGTCCCCGACTCCACTGCCCGGAGACCCAGGATGGCCTCGCAGAGCTCGCGCTGACCGCTGCCGGCGACCCCGGCCACCCCGACCAGCTCACCGGGCCTGACCACCAGGTTCACCCCCTTGAGGGCGACGTGGCCGGCGTCCCCGCGAGCGACCACGTCGACGAGCCGGATCGCCGAGTCCCCGTCGGCGATGGTCCGGTCGGCGCGGTCGAGGTCGGCGACGGCGCGGCCGACCATCGCCTCGACCAGCTCGCCGTTGGTGTACTCCGACGGGTCGACGTTCACCAGGACGGTGCGGCCGCCGCGCAGCACGGTCGCCCGGTCGGCGATGGTCCGGACCTCGTCGAGCTTGTGGGTGACGATGATGATCGCGAAGCCCTGGTCCCGCAGGTGCTTGACCACGCCGAGCAGCGCCTCGACCTCCTGGGGGGCCAGGACGCTCGTCGGTTCGTCCAGGATGACCAGCCGGGCGCCGGTCATCAGCACCTTGAGGATCTCGACGCGCTGGCGCTCCCCGATCGACAGGTGCGACACCTTGGCCGCCGGGTCGACAGCGAGCCCGAACTCGTCACTGGCCTTCTTGATCCGCACGGCCAGGTCCTTCAGCTTGAGGAACTGACCTTCGGCCACCGCCAGGGCGACGTTCTCGGTGACCGTCAGTGCCGGCACCAGCCGCAGGTCCTGGAAGACCATGCCGATGCCGTACTTCCGGGCATCGGCGGGGCTGTGGACCGGCGCCTCCTTGCCGTCGACCATCAGCTGGCCGGAGTCGGGCGTGTAGACGCCGTAGATCATCTTCAGCAACGTGCTCTTGCCGGCACCGTTCTCGCCGACCAGTGCGTGCACCTCGCCCGCGTTCACGGCGAGGTGCACGTCGGTGTTCGCCTTGACCTCACCGAAGTGCTTGGTGAGGCCGAGCACCTCGAGCCGCGGTGGCGTGTCCTTGATACTCATCCGTTTCCTCCTGCTCGGCGGGCTCGTACGGCGCGCTGACGCATGGCGTCGGCGGCTCGCTGTTCGACGACGGTGAGAGACGCTCCGATGTGGTCGGCCAGCCGGGCTGCGGCCAGCGGCACATCGCCCTCGAGCAGGGCGGCCACGATCGCCAGGTGCTCCGACGTGCTGGTGACGATCCGGTCCTCGGTCAGGAAGTCGTAGAGCCGCACCTGGCGGATCCGGACGTTGATCGACTCCAGGGTCTCCACCAGGGCCAGGTTTCCCGACGCCCGGGCAAGCTCGGTGTGGAACACCTCGTCCAGCGCGATGAAGGAGCCGTCCGGCGGCGGCGGGTCCGCCTGGATCTCCTGCCACTCCTCGCGCAGCGCCAGCAGCACCTCGCGGTCGTGCTCGATCCCGTCCTCGGAGGCCCGGTTGACCGCGCGCAGCTCCAGGGTGAGCCGCAGCTCGTAGAGGTCCCGGAGGTCGAGCAGGTCGATCTCGGCGACGTAGTAGCCGCCGTCGGCGAACCGGTGCAGCAGCCGGTCCGCGTGCAGCCGGACGAAGGCCTCACGGATCGGCGTTCGGGAGACGCTGAGCTGGTCGGCCAGCTGCTCCTCGCCGAGCCGCTGGCCGGTCGGGAACTCGCCGAGCATGACCATCCGACGGATCGACAGGTACGCCTGCTCGCGCAACAGCTGACTGTTGGCTCGCGTCCGCTTCACCTTCGCCGGCACCCGTCACACCCTCCGTCAGGAGGCGTCGCTGCGCCTCTTGTATACAAGGCTGTATCCAGATTGTTTCGGGCTACCGCGACCCACGTAACGACTCTGTGAACCCGTGGAGGTTAGATCGGCCCATGAACACTGCCACCCCGAGAGTGCTGGCGCTCCACGGAGTCGCCACGAATGCCGCGATCTGGCACGAACTACCTGATCTCCTTCCAGGCATGGAGATCGTGGCTCCCCAGCGCCCGTGCAGCGGGGACCTGGAGGTGGAGCTGGCTGCTCTGGTCGAGCTCGCTCGGGACAGCCTGGTGGTCGGGTTCAGCGGCGGCGCCACCCTGGGTCTCGCGCTCGCCTCCCGGGTTCCGCTGCGTGGCGCCCTGCTGCACGAGCCCGCGGTGGGCTCGCTGGTGCCGGGGCTGCTCGCGCCCGTGCGGGCCGCCTTCGACCGCGATGGCACTGCCGGTTTCGCAGCGGCGCTCTACGGCCCGACGTGGGTAGCACCTGCCGAGGTCGACGACGCGGTGACGGCCCGGGAGCTGACGATGTTCCGCGCCTTCGAACCGCAGGGCCCGCTCCCGGGTCAGGGACCGGTCGTGATCACCTACGGCGAGCACTCCCCGGCGATCCGCAAGCAGGCGGCCGAGGCGCTGCGCGACCAGCTCGGCTGGTCGATCGAGGAGCTGCCCGGGTCCGGCCACGACGTCGTGCACCAGAACCTGGCGGGGCTGGCAGCACGGTTGGTGCGACTCGGGACCTAGCAGCGCGGCAGCGCCTAGTGGGTGCCGACCAGGTTCAACCCCACCACGCCGAGCACGATCATCCCGAGCGATGCCGCCTTGAACCAGTTCATCGTCTCTCCGAGGAAGGCGAATCCGATCACGGCGACCGCGGCGGTGCCGACGCCGGCCCAGATCGCGTAGGCGACGCTGACCGGCATCGAGCGCACGACGATCGCCAGCATCCAGATCGAGACGCCGTAGCCGGCGACCACGAGGGCACTCCAGAGCGGGTCGGTAAAACCGGCCGCCTTCGGGAGCAGGGCTGTCGCCCCCACCTCCACCGCGATCGCCACCATCAACATCACTACCGCGCCGAGCACCGGACCCACACCTCTCCATATGTGTAGCGTTCGCTACATCAGACTGTAAATGTAGCACATGCTACGTTTCTGGGCTATCTTCGGGGCATGGCCGACCACCACCGCGCCGACCTCCTCGAGCGCGCGACCGACTACGTGCTCGCGCACGGACTGATCGGCCTGTCACTGCGACCGCTGGCAGCCGAGCTCGGCACCAGCGACCGGATGCTGATCTACCACTTCGGCAACCGTGATGCCCTGGTCTCAGCGGTCGTCGCCCGGTCCAACGAGCGGGCGATGACAGCGGTGGCGGCGCTCGTGCCCGCGCCGACCGTCAGGTCCGGGATCAACCGACTCTGGGCGGCGTACCGGACCGAACCGCTGTCCTCGTGCCTGGACGTCTACTGCCAGGCCGCCGCCACCGGCCTGATCGGACGCGAGCCCTACCTCACCGACGCGCGTGCGAGCGCCGCCGGGTGGGTCACCACCCTGCAGGACTACCTGGTCCGCTGCGGCGCTCCCCCGCGCCGGGTGGCCCGGATCGTCACGCTGGTGGACTCGGCGCTGTACGGCTTCCACCTCGATCTGATCATCGACGACGTCGTCGAGCTGGCCCGCGGCGTCGACGACCTCGCCCGGGCCGCCGAGGCGCTGGCTCGCGCCTGACACGCCCTCAGGGCCTCAGGGCCTCAGCCGGGTGACCGTCCCGAGGAAGCTGGTCACGTACAGCGACTGCGGATCCCAGCCGGGACCGGCACCGAACCGCAGGGACGACGAGAACGGCAGCCCCTTCGCGACCGTGCACTGGGCCCCGGTGCCCGGGTTCACCCGGATCACGGACCCGGCCACGTTCAACGCGACGTACAGGTTGCCGTCCGTCCCCAGGGTGACGTCGTCGGCTGCGTTCAGCGGGCCCAGCCCAGGGACCTGGATGGTCCGGGGCGCGGCCGCAGGGTCACCGAGATCGACCACGTAGACCTCCGTGGTCAGGTTGAAGGTGGAGACGACGTAGAACTTGTTCCGCGCCGCGTCGACGGCCATCCCGTTGGTGTTGGTCGCAGCCGGGGCGAACGCGCTCTTCACCCCGGTCGGGGTCACCCGGGTCATCGATCCCTTGCCCAGGTCACGACTGACCACGAAGTCGCCGTTCGGGAGCCGGATCAGGCCGTTGGGCATCACCAGACCGGTCGCCACCGTCCCGACCTCGCCGGTGTCGAGGTCGACCTTGCTGATCGTGCCGTCGGCCAGGTTGAAGAACCCGGAGGCCAGGCCGTCACCGGTGTTGAAGTACGCGGTGCGACCGTCCACCACGATGCCCCCGGGCGAGGTCACGTCCGGCACCACCGTCGACCGCACCCCAGCAGCGCTCAGCGCGCGCAACCCCCCTGGAGTACCCCCGACGCTCCCCTCGGAGAGCAGCAGGGACCCCTGGCCGTCGAACGCCAGGTTCTCCAACAGCCCGTAGCCCGAGGCGACCGTGGACTTGCTCCACGCCGGGCAGGTGGTGGCTCCAGCCTCGACCTGCGACCCGAGGACGGCGACCGTGGAGGCGATCAGGGCGACGGCAGCACAGGCCGCCCGGACGGGACGACGGGAGGTCAGCATGCGCCGATCCTAGGGCTCGGTCGCCCGCACCGCGGTCAGGACGCGGAACCCCTTGGCGCTGCTGACCTTGGCGGTCGGGAAGCCTTGGTCGGTGAGCCAGGACGCCAGCGAGTCGGCCCCCAGGTTCTTGCCGACCACCAGCCGCGCCTGCCCACCCGGTGCCAACCGCGGCAACCAGGTCAGCAGCAGCTCGTGGAGCGCCTCCTTGCCGATCCTGATCGGCGGGTTCGACCAGATCTCGTCGTACGTCGCCGCCGGGTCGATCTGGTCCGGCGTTCCGGCGGTGAACCGGTCCGCGATCCCGAGCTCGGCCGCGTTCTCGTTCGCCAGCAGCACGGCCCGCTCGTTGACGTCGACGGCCGTCACCGTGCAGTCCGGGACCGCGATCGCGACCGCGAGCCCGATCACCCCGTAGCCGCAGCCGAGGTCCAGCACGGTCCGGGCCGCCACCGGGGGGGCGGAGTCCTGCAGCAGCACCCCGGTGCCGATGTCGAGGCGACCCTGGGCGAACACCCCGGACCCGGTGGTCAGCTCCAGCCAGTGCCCCCAGATGTTCGTCCGGACCGGCACCCGCTTGAACGGGGCCTTCGGATCAGCCGTGAAGTAGTGCTCATCGGTGGCCATGGGTCCATCTTGCCGGTTCACCTGCAGCTACGTCGCGGCAGTTACCCTCACCGTGTGACCGATCGCCTCCGTCAACCCATGATCGTCCTCTGCGCCCCCGAGCACCCGGCCGTGCTCGGCGAGCAGTTCGGCCGCTACCAGGGCGAGTACGACCTCCGGGTCACCGCGTCGGCCGAGCAGACCGCCGACGTCCTGGCCGATGCCCGCTCCGAGGGTCACCCGGTAGCGCTGGTCGTCACCGAGTCGCGGCTTCCGGACAGCGAGCTCTACCCGGCGCTGAACCGCTGGCGCACCGCGGTCCCGACCGCGCGCCGGGTCGTGGCGGCCCACTGGGACCACTTCATGGCCGATGCCGACAGCCTCCGCTCCGGGCTCGCGACCGGCAAGTACGACGCGTACCTGCTGATGCCGCGCGGCCTGCGCGACGAGGAGTTCCACAACGCCATCACCGACCTGCTGTCCGACTGGGGCTCGACCGTGGCCGTGCCCGAGGTCGCCGCCGTCGAGGTCATCTCCCCGCAGCCGAGCCCCTTGGTGCCGGCGATCCGGGACTACCTCGACCGGATGGGGATGCCGAGCGCGGTCGTCGACCCGGGGTCGGACCGGGCCCACGAGCTGCTCGCCGGGTACGAGGGCCCCCGGGACTACCCGATCGTCGCCCGCGTCGGCCGCCCTCCCCGCCCGGTGGCCTCGGTGCGCGAGGTCGCGTCGATGATCTACGGGACGCCGAGCGACATCGAGGTCGAGGTGGTCGTCGACCTGGTCGTGCTCGGCGCCGGCCCGGCCGGCCTGGCGACCGCCGTCTACGGATCCTCGGAGGGTCTCTCGACCGTGGTGATCGAGTCCGAGGCGATCGGCGGCCAGGCCGGCACCTCCTCGATGATCCGCAACTACCTGGGTTTCCCGCGAGGCATCTCCGGGATGCGGCTGGCCCAGCGTGCCCGCAACCAGGCGATCCGGTTCGGCACCCGCTTCTTCACGGGCTGGCCGGTGACCGCCCTCGAGCTCGGTGCACCTGGGCAGCCGCACCTGGTCCGGACCGAGGGGGGCGACGTCCGCGCGCGCGCCGTGGTGATCTCCACCGGCGTCGACTACCGGCGACTGGGCCTGGTCGGCCTGGAGGAGCTGGTCGGCCACGGCGTCCACTACGGGGCGGCCGTCAGCGCGGCCCGTGAGCTCGAGGGGTACGACGTCGTGGTCGTCGGCGGCGGCAACTCGGCCGGTCAGGCCGCCATCCACCTGGCCCGGTTCGCGCGGTCGGTGACCATCCTGATCCGACGCCCCGACCTGGCTGAGACCATGTCGGACTACCTGATTCGCGAGATCTCCCACAACCCCGTCATCACCGTCACGGCGTGCGCCCAGGTCGTCGATGGCGGCGGGGACCAGCGACTGCAATGGGTCACCATCCGCGACCTGAACACCGGTGAGGAGACCCGCCGCGAGATCGGCGGGCTGTTCCTGCTCCTGGGGGCGGACCCCGGCTGCGACTGGCTGCCCGAGGAGATCTGCCGCGACGACCGGGGCTTCGTCCTCACCGGCCGGGACATTCCCAAGCACCTGTGGACCGGGGGAAGCCCGCCGGCCAACCTGGAGACCGTGGTTCCCGGCATCTTCGCGGCCGGCGACGTCCGCGGCGGCTCGATGAAGCGGGTGGCGGCCGCCTCCGGCGAGGGCGCCTCGGTGATCCCGCTGGTGCACGCCTACCTCGGCGGGACCTGACCCGGATCCGGGGTGTCGAGGCTCCGCCGGGCCCGAGCCAGACCAGCCTGGACGCCGAGCTCGGCATCGGAGGGGTACCCGACCTCCTCCAGGGTCAGCCCGTGGGCCGGCGCCACGTACACGTCGGGCGGGCGGACCCGCCCCGCCATCACCCGGGCGGCCCACTGCGCGTCCTCCCGACCCTGGCCGACCGCGGTGACGCACCCGACCAGGGAGCGGACCATGCTGTGGCAGAAGGCGTCGGCGCGGACGTCGGCGACCAGGATCCCGTCGTCCCGGGTCCAGCGGAAGTCCAGCAGGGTCCGGATCGTCGTGCGGCCCTCCCGCTGCTTGCAGAAGGCCGCGAAGTCCCGCAACCCGACCAGCAGGGACGAGGCCTCGTTGAGGGCGTCCAGGTCGAGCGGCCACTGCCAGGCGACCACGTGGCTGCGGCGCAACGGGTCGAACATCGTCTCGTTGTCGGCGATCCGGTAGGCGTACCGTCGCCAGGTCGCGCTGAACCGCGCGTCGAAACCGGGCGCAGCCTCGGCCACCCGGTGGATCCGGAGGTCCGCGTCCACCACCCCGTTGAGCCTTCGCAGGAGCGCTTCGGTCGGCGTACGTCGTCCGTGGCCCGCCACCCGGACCAGGGCTTCCTCGTCGAGGTCGACGTGCACGACCTGCCCACGGGCGTGGACACCGGTGTCGGTGCGCCCGGCGACGGTGACGCTGGTCCCGGTGGTGCGCAGGATCGTGTCCAACGCTGCCTCGAGCTCTCCCTGGACGGTCCGCAGCCCCGGCTGCTTGGCCCAGCCACGGAAATCGGTCCCGTCGTAGGCCAGGTCAAGACGCAGTCGCACGAACCCATCATGCCGGGTGGCTAGCCTGGGTCCTTCCAGTGCCCGCCGATCGGAGACCCATGACTGCCAGGATCGTCCAGCTCGTCACCGGCTGCGTGGTCCTCGGGCTCGGGGTCGGACTGCTGCTGACCGCCGACCTCGGCTCGGACGGCTACTCGACGCTGGTCAGTGGCGTCGCCCGGACCGCCGACTGGGAGTTCGTGGTCGCCAACGTGGTGGTGAGCGTCGCGTTCCTGGTGGTCGCGAGCCTGCGCCGGGTCCTGCCCGGGTTCGGCACGGTGGTGCAGATCGTGGTGGTCGGCCTCACCGTCTCGCTCGTGCTCGACGCTCTCGATACGCCGGACTCGCTGCTGGCCCAGGTCGGCTACCTGGTGGTGGCGTTCCCGGTGCTCGCGGTCGGCATCGCCCTCTACCTCGGGACCCACCTCGGAGCCGGACCCGCGGAGGGCGCTGCGCAGGCCTGGGACCCGCCGGTCCCGTTCCGCTGGTCCTACAGCGTGCTGCAGGGCGGTGGCGCCCTCGCCGGCTGGGCCCTCGGTGCCTCGGTCGGCGTGGGCACCCTGGCGGTGATCGCCCTCCTGGGTCCGCTGGTCGACCTCACCGCACGGTTGCTGCGTCAGGACCTGCACCCCGATCGCGTCGGCGTCCAGGCATGACGAAGGCCCGCCACCCTCGCGGGTGACGGGCCTTCACACAGATGTCAGGCTTCGGGCTTCTCTTCAGCAGCCTCGGTGGCCTCGGTGGCCTCCTCGGCGGGGGCCTCGGGGGCCTCGACAGCTTCCTCGGCAGGCGCCTGCTCGACGACCTCGTCCGCGACCGGAGCGGCAACCGGGGCGGCCTTCTCCTTCTTCGGCTTCGGTGCCGCCGGCTTGTACGCCTCGGTCACGAGCTCGATCACGGCCATGGGCGCGTTGTCGCCCTTGCGGGGACCGATCTTGGTGATCCGGGTGTAGCCGCCGGGACGCTCGGCGAACGTCGGGGCGATGTCCGCGAACAGGGTGTGCACGACGGACTTGTCGCGGACGACCTTGAGAACCTCGCGACGGTTGTGCAGGTCGCCCTTCTTGGCCTTGGTGATCAGCTTCTCCGCGAGCGGACGCAGCGTGCGCGCCTTGGCTTCGGTGGTCGTGATCCGACCGTGCTCGAACAGGCTGGTGGCCAGGTTCGACAGGATCAGCCGCTGGTGGGCCGGGCTACCGCCGAGGCGGGCACCCTTCTTGGGAGTAGGCATTGTCTTTCTCGTTTCTCCCCGGCCGTGTCAGGTACCGGGATAGATGGTTCTTCGTTGGTTGAGGTGCGAGCTTGCGAGCCTCGAAACCCTTAGTACTGCTCGTCTTCGACGAAGGAATCGTCGTCGTCGTCGTAGCCGGCGGCAGCCAGCGCGGCCGCCGGGTCGAAGCCGGGCGCGCTGTCCTTGAGGGACAGACCCATCTCGACCAGCTTGGCCTTGACCTCGTCGATCGACTTCGCACCGAAGTTGCGGATGTCGAGCAGGTCCTGCTCCGAACGGCCCACGAGCTCACCCACGGTGTGGATGCCCTCGCGCTTGAGGCAGTTGTACGAGCGGACGGTCAGGTTCAGGTCCTCGACCGGCATGGCCAGGTCCTGAGCCAGCTGCTCGTCGACCGGCGACGGGCCGATGTCGATGCCCTCGGCCTCGACGTTCAGCTCCCGAGCCAGGCCGAAGAGCTCGACCAGGGTCTTGCCGGCCGACGCGATGGCGTCACGGGGACGGATCGAGGTCTTGGTCTCGACGTCGATGACCAGCTTGTCGAAGTCGGTGCGCTGCTCGACACGGGTCGCCTCGACCTTGTATGTCACCTTGAGCACCGGCGAGTAGATCGAGTCGACCGGGATCCGGCCGATCTCGTTGTCCGCACCCTTGTTCTGGACCGAGCTGACGTAGCCACGACCACGCTCGACGACGAGCTCGAGCTCGAGCTTGCCCTTGTCGTTCAGGGTCGCGATCTGCAGGTCGGGGTTGTGCACCTCGACACCGGCCGGAGGCGCGATGTCGGCGGCGGTGACGGCACCGGAGCCCTGCTTGCGCAGGTACATGGTGACCGGCTCGTCGTGCTCGGAGGAGACGACGAGGCCCTTGAGGTTGAGGATGATCTCGGTGACGTCTTCCTTGACGCCCTCGATGGTGGAGAACTCGTGAAGAGCGGTGTCCACCTTGATGCTCGTGACCGAGGCACCGGGGATCGAGGAGAGCAACGTACGGCGGAGCGAGTTACCGAGGGTGTAGCCGAAGCCGGGTTCCAACGGTTCGATGACGAACCGCGAGCGGAACTCGTCGACGACATCTTCCGACAGGGTCGGACGCTGTGCGATCAGCACTGGTGATTTCCTTTCCGAGCCCACCCTCTATTTGACGGGCTCGAACTTCAGTTGTGCGGGTGGATTGCTGGCATTTCCGAACTGCGGAGCGGACTACTTCTTCGAGTAGTACTCGACGATGAGCTGTTCCTGGACCGGAAGGTCGATCTGGGCACGGACCGGGATCGAGTGCACGAGGATGCGCATCCGGCTCGGCAGGGCCTCGAGCCAGGCCGGAACGATCCGGTCGCCGTGGGTCTCGCGAGCCACGATGAACGGGGTCATCTCCAGGCTCTTCTCGCGGACGTCGATGACGTCGTGAGCGGAGACCTGGTACGACGGGATGTCGACCTTGATGCCGTTGACCTTGAAGTGGCCGTGCGTGACCAGCTGACGGGCGTGACGACGCGTGCGGGCGAAGCCGGCACGGTAGACGACGTTGTCCAGCCGGAGCTCGAGGAGCTGCAGCAGGTTGTCACCGGTCTTGCCGGAGCGACGAGCAGCCAGCTCGTAGTACTTGTGGAACTGCTTCTCCATCACGCCGTAGGTGAAGCGTGCCTTCTGCTTCTCCTGCAGCTGGTTGCGGTACTCGCTCTCCTTGATCCGCGCACGTCCGTGCTGGCCGGGAGCGTAGGGACGCTTCTCGAAAGCTGCGTCTCCACCAACGAGGTCGACACCGAGACGGCGCGACTTCTTGGTCATGGGGCCGGTGTAACGGGCCATTTCAGTCTCTCTTTCTCAGTCTCGGGTCAGACGCGCCGGCGCTTGGGCGGGCGGCAACCGTTGTGGGGGGTGGGCGTGACGTCCTGGATGGTGCCGACCTCGAGGCCGATGGCACCGAGCGAACGGATCGCGGTCTCACGACCGGAACCCGGGCCCTTGACGAAGACGTCGATCTTCTTCATGCCGTGGTCCATCGCACGACGGCCGGCGGACTCCGCAGCCATCTGTGCGGCGTACGGGGTCGACTTGCGGGAACCCTTGAAACCGACGGTGCCGGCAGAGGCCCACGAGAGGACCGCCCCGGTGGGGTCGGTGATCGTCACGATGGTGTTGTTGAACGTGCTCTTGATGTGGGCTTCGCCCTGAGCGATGTTCTTCTTCTCCTTGCGGCGCACCTTCTTGGCGCCGGCCGCAGTGCGGCTCTTGGGAGGCATTCAGTACTCCTGTGTTTGCTGGTCTGGAAGTTCGAGGGAAGAAAGTCAGCGACGGGTCGTCAACGACGACAGGTCACTTGGCCTTCTTCTTGCCGGCGACAGTCCGCTTCGGACCCTTGCGGGTACGAGCGTTGGTCTTGGTGCGCTGACCGCGGACCGGGAGGCCCATGCGGTGGCGGCGACCTTGGTAGCTGCCGATCTCGATCTTCCGGCGGATGTCCGCCTGGACCTCACGACGGAGGTCACCTTCGATCTTGATGCCCGTGGCGTCGATGGCGTCACGGAGCTTGACCAGCTCTTCATCACCCAGCGTGTGAACGCGAGCGTTCGGGTCGACGCCGGTGGCGGCGAGCAGCTGCTGGGAGCGGGTACGGCCGATGCCGTAGATGTAGGTAAGTGCGATCTCGATGCGCTTGTCACGCGGGAGATCAACACCGACAAGGCGTGCCATGTCTGGATGTTTCCCTTCTGCGGGCCTTGCGGCCCAGTGGTTCACGGTGGTCTGGTCGTGTCGCGTCCAGGGCCAGGGGCCCCGGCTCCGGCCATCCGCTCCGGAGGTGATTCGGTCAGTGCTTGCGCGCTGACCTAGCGATCACGTTGTGGGTTTAGTTGTGCTGCTCGTGCTGGTTGAGGTGCGAGGAACGAGCCTCGAAACCTCAGCCCTGGCGCTGCTTGTGACGCGGGTTCTCGCAGATCACCATGACGCGTCCGTGGCGACGGATCACCTTGCACTTGTCACAGATCGGCTTGACGCTCGGGTTGACCTTCATGTCAGCCCTTTCTAGCTAGTCGGCTGGTTTGCTTACTTGTACCGGTAGACGATCCGACCTCGCGTGAGGTCGTACGGCGAGAGCTCCACCACGACCCGGTCCTCAGGGAGGATCCGGATGTAGTGCTGGCGCATCTTGCCGCTGATGTGGGCGAGCACCTTGTGTCCGTTGGCCAGTTCGACCCGGAAAAAAGCGTTCGGAAGGGCCTCCAGGACGGAGCCCTCCATTTCGATCACGCCTTCTTTCTTCGGCATGTCCTCCACAATCTGTTGGCTTGGTGTCTACCGTTGACCCGGGAACCGCCTCACTCGGCAGGTGCCGTGCGAGTGGACCTCGTGAAACCGTTGGCATGACCCCAGATCCCACGCACGCGCACGCTCGAACATCTCGAGGCGGCGTGTTTGGGCAGCCGTACAGGTGCCACGCAACGAACCCACGTTGGGCCGACGCACCAGTCTAGGGAATCCACGGGAAAATCACCAATCGCGGGACCGGGCCCGCAGCCGCCTCGTTACGGTTGGCTCCGGGTCGCTCCCCACCCGTCGACACCAGCTCCACCGAGAGGACCTCCATGGCGGACTTTCCGCAGCCCGGCTCGACCCTGGGCCGGTACACGATCGTCGAGCCGCTCGGACACGGCGGCAGCAGCACGGTGTACCGGGCGACCCGCGGCCTGTCCCGCCAGGAGTACGCGCTCAAGGTGATCGGGAGCGAGCTCGCGGCCCGCCCGGGGTTCCGGGAGCAGTTCCTGGCCGAGGCGGACACCCTGACCCGGCTGAGGAGTCCGCACATCGTCGGTATCCACGACGCCGGGGAGAGCGACGGCACCCTGTACCTGGCCACCGACCTGGTTCCCGGTGGCGACCTCGGTACCCGGCTGCTCCAGGGTGCTGTCCCGCTGCGAACGGCGTTGACGCTGGCGGCCCAGGTCGCGACGGCGCTCGCGGCAGCCCACGACGCCGGGATCGTGCACGGCGACGTGAAACCGGGCAACGTCCTGCTCGGCCAGCGCGACGGGCTCCCGCACGCCTACCTCGCCGACTTCGGGGTCGCCCAGCCGGCCGGCGCCGGTGGCACCCGCCGCAGCGTCGTGGTCGGCACCTACGCCTACCTCGCCCCCGAGCTGATCACCGGCGGCGCCGTCAGCCCGGCCAGCGACGTGTACGCGCTCGGGTGCCTGCTGGTCGCTGCCGTCACCGGGACCCCGCCGTACGGAGGCACCGACCAGGAGATCGCGCAGCAGCACCTGACCAGCGAGATCCCGCTCTGGGAGGCCACCTCTCCCCTCCTGGAGCACCTCAACGAGCTGGTCCGGACCTCGATGGCCAAGGATCCCGCCGCCCGGTACCCATCGGCCCGGGCGTTCGGCTCCGCGATCACCGCCGTCCTCGGCGAGGTCCCCAGCGTCGAACCCGTCCCCGCCGCCCCCGAACCGGCCCCGGAACCCGCTGCCGAATCCGCTGCGGAGCCCGCCGTCGAGCCTGTCCTCGTGGACGAACCCGAGCGGCCCCGGCGCGGCGGACGGGCACTGGCCTCCAGCCTGGTCGCCCTGGTGGCCGTGGCGGCAGCCGTCGCCGGCATCGCGATCCTGCAGAGCGGCGACGACGACGGCTCGACGCCCGCTGCTGCCGCGCCGACCACCAGCAGCCCCACCCCCAGCACCACCAGTTCCCCGACCCCGGCACCCACGTCGTCGCCGACGCCAGGACAGACGAAGGTGTGCCAGGAAGGCCGCGAGATCAAGGCCGACCAACGCTGCGGAGAACCCTACGGTTTCGCCGGCCTGCGCTACGTCTTCTCGAACATCTCCGGCGACTGCACCCAGAAGAGCTCCACCAACGCGACCAACTACTGGGTGATCTCCTGCACCGTCGGCAGTCCGGACGGTGCGGCTCCGGCCGAAGTCACCTACACGATCTACCGCACCACCAGCCTCGGACGCGAGACGGTCCAAGGAATGTTCCCGGGACAGGCGCCGACCACGGTGAGCAACGGCTTGCTCCAGTTCGGTCCGGTTCAAGAGCCCTCCGGACGCTCCACCATCGGGCTGACCTACCCCGAGAAGCACCCGTACGGGGTTCTGATCACTGCATCCAGCACCAGCGAGGCCCAGCAGCTCGCTGCGGCCACTGCCGCCGCCGCCCTCCCGCCGGAACGCTTCGTGGTCGAGTGACCGTGCCCGGGAACCACCCACCGGTGCCCGTCAGTGCCGGAGCGGCCAGCGACGTCGGTCGGGTACGCACGGCCAACCAGGACGCCTGGTGCATCACCTCGCAGGTGTTCGCGGTGGCGGACGGGATGGGCGGGCACCCCGCGGGTGACCGGGCCAGTCGGATCGCGGTCGAGGCCCTCGCCCGGATCGACGACGGGTCGGTCACCGTGGCCGACGTCCACCGGGCACTCGCCACCGCCAACCGGTCCATGATCGACGAGTCGCGGGGCCTCGACTCCCCGCGCGGCATGGGAACCACGGTCGCCGGCATCGCCGCGGTGGAGGTCGACGGCGCCGAGCACTGGGCGGTGTTCAACATCGGCGACTCGCGGGTCTACCAGTGGCAGCGCGGCACCCTGGCCCAGATCTCGGTCGACCACTCGGAGGTCCAGGAGATGATCGACGCGGGGCGCTGGGACGCTTCCGAGGCCGCGGTCTACCCCCGGCGGCACGTGATCACCCGCTCGCTGGGGTCGCCCCGGGCCGGGGCCGCAGACACCTGGCTGCTCCCCCGCTCCGCTGACCAGCTCTTCCTGATCTGCTCCGACGGGCTCACCGGAGAGCTGGACGACCTCACCATCGCCGCGTGCCTCGCCGGACCTGGAGACCCGACCGAGCTGGCCCAGCACCTGGTCGATGAGGCCGTTGCCGCCGGCGGACGCGACAATGTGACGGCGGTCGTCGTCCGGACCGCTGCCGCAGCATCACCTCAACGCCTCCAGGAGGACCAGGCATGACCGAGACCCAGGTGTCCTACACCCCCGGTCCGGGGACCCTGCTCGCCCACGAGGGCCGCTACCTGCTGATCGACGCCACCCCGACCGAGGCCACCGTCAGCCGTCTCTGGGCCGGGCTCAGCAGCGCCCCTTCTGGTCCCGAGCTCCTCACCATCGTCACCGACGAGCTCCCGGCCGCGGGCTACTGCCTGGTCGAGGTCGGCGACCAGGTCGAGGTGGCCCGCCGCGACGTCCGGACCACCTTCGACGGTCGCGCCGTCGACCTCGGTGGCCCGACCGCGACCGCACCGCCCCTGGTCAATCGGATCGTGGCCGCGCTGGCGTCGAGCGCCCGGGAGGCCCAGTTCCCGCTCACCAGTGGCGTGGTCGCGGCCTCGGCGCTGACCGTCCTCCGAGACCTGAGCGAGGTGGACGTGGCTGGCCTCCTGGCCGCGCTGCCGGCACCGACCGGCGCCGCCCGCACCCCCAGCAACGAACCCGCGCCGCTCGGCCACCTGCTCCTCGAGGACGGCACCGCCATCGAGCTGGACCGGCGCATCGTCCTGGGGCGTGCCCCCCGCGTGCCCGAGGGGGCCGCTGACCAGCCTCGCCTGGTCAGCCTGGCAGCCTACGGCCGCGACGTGTCCCGCCAGCACCTCGAGGTCGTCCTCCAGGACGGAGCCGCGTTCGTCCGCGACCTCGGGTCCGCCAACGGCACCCAGGTCCATGACCCCTTCGGTCGCACCACGGAGCTGGAACCCGGTACGGCGACGCCCTTGCAGCCGGGGAGCCGGATCGAGGTCGCCGAGGTCACGACCGTGTACTACCGCCCGGCCTGAGCTGGCGGACCGGTCAGCGACCGCCCCAGGGAACGCCCAGCTCAGCGAGCTTCGCCTCGCCACCGTCCAGTGCGGTGAGCACCCAGGCGCCCTTCTCGGTGAGGGTGAAGGTGTGCTCGAAGTGGGCCGACCAGGATTCGTCGGTCGTGACGATCGTCCAGTCGTCCTCCGCGACCAGGGTGTGCTTGCTGCCCATGGTCACCATCGGTTCGACGGCGAGCGCCAGCCCGAGCTCGAGCTTCGCTCCCCTGCCGGCCTTGCCGTAGTTCGGCACGTTCGGCGGCTGGTGCATCTCGGTCCCGATGCCGTGTCCGGTGTAGTCCTCGAGGATGCCGTACTGACCGTGGGCCCGGACGTGGCTCTCCACGGCGTACGAGATGTCGGTGACCCGACCCCCGAGACGGGCGGCGGCGAACCCGGCCCACATCGACCCCTCGGTCACGTCGAGCAGCTTCTGGACCTCGGCAGGGATCGTGCCCACCGGGACGGTGATCGCCGCGTCGCCGTGCCAGCCGTCGACGATCGCCCCGCAGTCGATGGAGATGATGTCGCCATCGACCAGCACCCGGTCGCCGGGGATCCCGTGCACGACCTCGTCGTTGACCGAGGCACAGATCGTGGCCGGGAACGGCGGGTGACCGTAGCCCTGGAACGACGGCACGCCGCCGTGCGAACGGATGTGGTCCTCCGCGATCGCATCCAGCTCACCCGTGCTGATCCCCGACCGCACGGCCGCGCGGAGCACCTCGAGCGTCTCACCGACCAGCAGACCGGCGACCCGCATCAGCGCGATCTGCTCCGGGGTCTTGATCTGGATGCCGCGGTCGCGCAGCTTCATCCGGTTCTCAGCTCTGGTGGACCGTGGCGAGAGAGCCCAGGACACGCTCGGTGACCTCGTCGATCTCACCGAGGCCGTCGACCTCGACCAGGAGGCCGCGGTCGCGGTAGACCTCGATCAGCGGCTCGGTCTGCTCGGCGTAGACCTCCTGGCGACGGCGGATCACCTCTTCGGTGTCGTCGGCCCGCCCCTCGGTCTTGGCACGCTGCAGCAGCCGGGCGATGAGCTCCTCGGAGTTCACGGTCAGCACCACGACAGCGTCGAGCTGGTGCCCGGTGTGCCGGATCATGCCGTCCAGCTCGTCGACCTGGGCGAGCGTCCGCGGGTAGCCGTCGAGCAGGAAGCCGGGGTGGGCGTCATCCTCGTCGATCCGGTTGCGCACCATCAGGTTCGTGACCTCGTCGGGAACGTACTCCCCGGCGTCCATGTACCGCTTGGCCTCGACACCGAGCTCGGTGCCCTCGGACACGTTGGCCCGGAAGATGTCACCGGTGGAGATCGCAGGAATGCCGAACCGGTCGGCTACGTACTTGGCCTGCGTGCCCTTTCCAGCTCCAGGAGGGCCCATCAGGATCAGTCTCATCGCAAGAAACCTTCGTAGTTTCGTTGCTGCAACTGGCTCTCGATCTGCTTCACCGTGTCGAGTGCGACGCTGACCATGATCAGCAGCGAGGTGCCACCGAACGGGAAGTTCTGGTTGGCGTTGACCAGCACGAGCGCAATCAGCGGGATCAGGGCGATCAGGCCCAGGTAGAGAGCGCCCGGCAACGTGATGCGGGACAGGACGTAGTTGAGGTACTCCTCAGTCGGCTTGCCCGCCCGGATCCCGGGGATGAAGCCTCCGTACTGCTTCATGTTGTCGGCGACCTCTTGGGGGTTGAAGGTGATCGCGACGTAGAAGTAGGTGAAGAAGATGATCAGCAGGAAGTACAGCGCCATGTAGATCGGGTGGTCGCCCCGGACCAGGTGGGCGTTGACCCAGGTCAGGACCGGGTTGGTCGATCCGGTGTTGAACTGGACCGCCATCGCCGGCAGGTACAGCAGGCTGGACGCGAAGATGACCGGGATGACGCCGGCCTGGTTGACCTTCAGCGGGATGTAGGTCGACGAGCCGCCGAACATCTTGCGCCCCACCATCCGGCGCGCGTACTGGACCGGGATCCGTCGCTGGGCCTGCTCGATGAAGATCACGCCGGCGACGACGACCAGTCCGACGATGATGACACCGGCGAAGACGATCAGGCCCTGCTCCTTGCGGACGTTCCACAGGGCGATCGGGAAGGTGGCGACGACCTGGGTGAAGATCAGGATCGACATACCGTTGCCGATGCCGCGGTCGGTGACGAGCTCGCCGAGCCACATGATCACCGCGGTACCGGCGGTCATCGTGACGACCATGATCGCGGCGGTCTTGAAGTTGTCCTCGTACAGGATGCCGTCGCAACCGGGAAGCAGGTTGCCCGAGCGCGCCAGGGCCACGATGCCGGTCGCCTGCAGGATCGCCAGGGCGAGGGTGACGTAGCGGGTGTACTGGGTGATCTTGGCCTGGCCGGACTGGCCTTCCTTCTTCAGCGTCTCCAGCCGCGGGATCACCACGACGAGCAGCTGCAGGATGATGCTGGCGGTGATGTACGGCATGATGCCGAGCGCGAAGATGGTGAGCTGGAGCAGCGCACCGCCGGAGAACAGGTTGATCAGGCTGTAGATGCCGTCGTCCTTGGACGCGTTGAAGCAGGCCTGGACGACGCCGGTGTTGACACCGGGGGCGGGGATCTGGGACCCGAGGCGGAAGACCGCGACGATGAGCAGGACGAACAGCAGCTTCTTGCGCAGGTCCGGTGTCCGGAATGCGTTGGCGAATGCGCCTAGCACGAGCTCCTCTTTCGGTCTTCTAAGGTGGGAAGCAGGGACGCCCGCGCGCTCCACGGGAGCGACGAAGACCCAAGCCGTGGAAGCCTAACAGGGCAGAGGCGGTGGCACCCGCGAAGGTGCCCGATCGCCTCTGCCCGTGCAGGTGCTACTGGCTTGCCCGTCGGTTCTCAGAGCTCGGTCGCGGTGCCACCGGCAGCCGCGATCTTCTCCTTGGCAGACGCCGAGAACTTGTCGGCGGTGATCTGGACGGCCACGGTGATGTCACCGTCGCCCAGGACCTTGACCGGCTGACCCTTGCGGACCGCGCCCTTGGCCACCAGGTCCGCCACGGTGATCGCGCCACCGTCGGGGAACAGGGAGCTGACGCGGTCCAGGTTCACGACCTGGAACTCGACCCGGAACGGGTTCTTGAAACCCTTGAGCTTGGGCAGACGCATGTGGATCGGCATCTGACCACCCTCGAAGGCGACCGGAACCTGGTACCGGGCCTTGGTGCCCTTGGTGCCTCGACCTGCGGTCTTGCCCTTGGAGCCCTCACCACGACCGACGCGGGTCTTGGCGGTCTTGGCTCCCGGAGCGGGACGCAGGTGGTGCAGCTTGAGAGAAGACATCAGGCCCCTCCTTCGACTTCCTCTACCGTCACCAGGTGACGGACGGTGTTGACCATGCCGCGGAACTCCGGGCGGTCATCCTTGATGACGACGTCGTTGATCCGCTTGAGACCCAGCGAGCGCAGAGTGTCGCGCTGGTTCTGCTTGAGACCGACGAGGCCCTTCTTCTGCGTGACCTTGAGCTGACCCATCAGACCGTCACCTCCGCCGCGGCGGCCGACTGCGCGCTGGCGATGCCTTCGGCACGAGCCCGCAGCAGGGCTGCCGGAGCAACCTGCTCGACCGTCAGACCGCGACGTGCGGCCACGGCCTCGGGCTCCTCGAGCATCCGCAGAGCCTCGACGGTGGCGTGCACGATGTTGATCTGGTTCGAGGAACCGAGCGACTTGCTCAGCACGTCGTGGATGCCGGCGCACTCGAGCACCGCGCGGACCGGACCACCGG
This sequence comes from Propionibacteriales bacterium, assembly GCA_026392455.1. GTDB lineage: Bacteria > Actinomycetota > Actinomycetes > Propionibacteriales > Nocardioidaceae > Marmoricola. The sequence continues at coordinate 216,306 of JAPLCB010000011.1, forward strand.
CGATGACACCGGTACCGGGCGCCGCGGGACGCAGGAACACGACACCGGCTGCCTTCTCGCCCTGGACCGGGTGCGGGATGGTGCCCTGGATGCGCGGGACCTTGAAGAAGGCCTTCTTGGCCTCTTCGACGCCCTTGGCGATCGCTGCGGGAACTTCCTTGGCCTTGCCGTAGCCGACGCCGACCATGCCGTCGCCGTCACCGACGATCACCAGGGCGGTGAAGCTGAAGCGACGACCACCCTTGACGACCTTGGCGACACGGTTGATCGCGACGACGCGTTCGATGTACTGGCTCTTCTCCTGCTGACCACCGCGACCACCGTCGCGGCCGCCGCGGCCGCCACCGGCGCGCTGACCGCGCTGCTGGGATCCGCTCATCAGATAACTCCCTTGAATGTCATGTCTGCCATCAGAAGGTCAGGCCGCCCTCGCGAGCAGCATCGGCAAGGGCCGCGATGCGACCGTGGTACTTGTTGCCGGCGCGGTCGAAGACGACCTCACCCACGCCCGCTGCCTTCGCACGCTCGGCGACGAGCTCGCCGACCTTGCGGGCCTTGGCGGACTTGTCGCCGTCGAAGGCCCGGAGGTCCTTCTCGGTGGTCGACGCGAACGCGATGGTCTTGCCGACGAGGTCGTCGACGACCTGGACGGAGATGTGCTTCGCGGAACGGGTGACCACCAGGCGCGGACGCTCGGAGGTGCCGTGCAGCTTCTTGCGACCCCGGACCTGACGGCGCTGACGCGACGCGGTCTTGGGAGCCGTGTGCCTGTTGTACTTGAGAGAGATCGCCATGATCACTTACCAGCCTTTCCGACCTTGCGGCGGATGTGCTCGCCTGCGTACCGGACGCCCTTGCCCTTGTAGGGCTCCGGCTTCCGCAGCTTGCGGATGTTGGCGGCAACCTCGCCGACCAACTGCTTGTCGATCCCCACGACACCGAGCTTCGTCTGCGACTCGACAGCGAAGGTGATGCCCTCGGGGGCCTTGAAGTTGATCACGTGCGAGTAACCGAGCTGGAACTCGAGCTCGGTGGGGCCCTTGGAGATGACCCGGTAACCGACTCCGACGATCTCGAGCTTCTTCTCGTAGCCGTCGGTGACCCCGACGACCATGTTGTTGATCAGCGTGCGGCTCAGCCCGTGCAGGGCCTTGCTCTTGCGCTCGTCGTTGGGACGCTGCACCTCGAGGGTGCCGTCCTCCGACTTCACGACCGTGATCGGCTCGGCGACCGTGTGGCTCAGGGTGCCCTTGGGACCCTTGACCGTCACGACGCTGCCGTCGAGCGCGATGTCCACCCCGGAAGGAACCGGGACGGGAAGCTTGCCAATGCGCGACATTGCTTTCTCCTCTCCTGGTTTCCGGTTACCAGACGTAGGCGAGGACTTCCCCACCCACGCCCTTCTTGTGTGCCTGGCGGTCGGTCAGCAGGCCGGTGCTCGTCGAGATGATCGCGACGCCGAGGCCACCGAGAACCTTCGGCAGGCCGGTGCTCTTCGCGTACACCCGCAGGCCGGGCTTGCTGATGCGGCGCACGCCGGCGATCGAGCGCTCACGGCTGCGGCCGTACTTGAGCTCGATCTGGAGCGTCTTGCCGACAGCCGGCTCGCCCTTCTCGTCGGTGTTGTCGGTGACCTTCCAGGAGGTGATGTACCCCTCCTGCTTGAGGATCTCCGCGACGCCTTCCTTGAGCTTGCTGGAAGGCATCGACACCGAGTCGTGGTACGCCTGGTTGGCGTTGCGCAGACGCGTCAGCATGTCTGCGATCGGGTCAGTCATTGTCATGGCCGATTCGGCCCTTTCTCGTTGTGGTTTCCTCACCGACTCCGCGGCGGGACCTTCAGCGTTTTTGTTAGGAGTGGGGGGTTACCAGGAGCTCTTGGTCACGCCGGGCAGCTCGCCGCGGTGCGCCATCTCGCGCAGGCAGATCCGGCACAGGCCGAACTTCCTGTAGACGGCCTTGGGGCGGCCGCAGCGCTGGCAACGGGTGTAACCCCGCACCTTGAACTTCGGCGTCTTCGCGGCCTTGACCTTCAGTCCAGTCTTCGCCATGTCAGTTCTCCTTGAACGGGAAGCCGAGGTGCTTGAGCAGCGCCCGACCCTCGTCGTCGTTGGTGGCGGTGGTCACGATGGTGATGTCCATCCCTCGCGACCGGTCGATCTTGTCCTGGTCGATCTCGTGGAACATGACCTGCTCGGTGAGACCGAAGGTGTAGTTGCCGCGACCGTCGAACTGCTTGCCGTTCAGACCACGGAAGTCACGGATACGCGGCAGCGCGAGCGCCAGCAGGCGGTCGAGGAACTCCCACATCCGGTCGCCCCGCAGCGTCACGTGGGCGCCGATCGGCATCCCCTCGCGAAGCTTGAACTGGGCGATCGACTTGCGCGCCTTGGTCACCTGCGGCTTCTGACCGGTGATCGCGGTGAGGTCCTTGACCGCACCCTCGATCAGCTTCGAGTCGCGGGCTGCTTCGCCGACACCCATGTTGACCACGATCTTGGTCAGGCCGGGCACCTGCATCACGTTGGCGTAGCCGAACTCCTCGCGCAGGGCAGGCAGGATCTCCTGCTGGTAGCGCGCCTTCATCCGCGGCTGGACGCCGGCGACGTTCTCGTTCTTGGTCTCAGTCATCAGATCTCGTCTCCGGTCTTCCGCGAGATGCGGACGCTCCGGTTTGCCTTGTAGGTGGAACCGTCGGGGCGGGTCTTGGTGACCTCGACACGCTTGAACCCGATCCGGGTCACGCCCTTGCCCTCGATCAGCATCACGTTGGACACGTGGATCGCTGCCTCGGTCGTGATGATGCCGCCGGTGTTACCCGCACGACCGCCGGAGTTGATCACCTTGGTGTGCTTCTTGATCCGGTTGACGCCTTCGACGATCACCCGGTCCTCGTCGCGCAGCACGCGGATGACCTTGCCCTCGGCGCCCTTGTCCTTGCCAGCGATGACGCGGACCTGGTCGCCCTTCTTAATGCTCGTTGCCATCTCAGAGCACCTCCGGAGCCAGCGAAATGATCTTCATGAACTTCTTCTCGCGCAGCTCCCGGCCCACGGGGCCGAAGATGCGGGTTCCTCGCGGCTCACCATCAGCCTTGAGGATCACGGCGGCGTTCTCGTCGAAGCGGATGTAGGAACCGTCTGCACGACGGCGCTCCTTCACGGTCCGCACGATCACGGCCTTGACCACATCACCCTTTTTGACGTTGCCGCCGGGGATTGCGTCCTTGACCGTGGCGACGATGACGTCGCCGATGCCGGCGTAGCGCCGACCCGAGCCGCCGAGGACACGGATGCAAAGGATTTCCTTCGCACCGGTGTTGTCGGCGACCTTGAGTCGCGACTCCTGCTGGATCATCGGTTTTTCTCCTGGTTGTCGTGCCGGTTCTCAACTACTCGAGGTGGTTGAGCCTTGCCGAACTTGTGTTGGTCGATCTTGGGGATGAACGGGTGTTACTTGGCCTTCTCGACGATCTGCACCACGCGCCAGCGCTTGGTGGCCGAGAGGGGACGGGTCTCCATGATCAGGACCCGGTCGCCAATGCCGCACTCGTTCTGCTCGTCGTGCGCCTTCAGCTTCGACGTACGCCGCAGGACCTTGCCGTAGAGCGCGTGCTTGACGCGGTCCTCGACGGTCACGACAACGGTCTTGTCCATCTTGTCGCTGACGACGAGGCCCTCGCGGACCTTGCGTCGGGAATCCCGGTGTGCGGTCTCCACTGCGTTTTCACTCATGCTGCACCATCCTTGTCTGCACCAGGAGCGGTCCGGATACCGAGCTCGCGCTCACGCACCACGGTGTAGATCCGGGCGATGTCCTTCTTGACCGAGCGAAGCCGGCCGTGGCTCTCGAGCTGGCCGGTCGCGGCCTGGAAGCGCAGGTTGAACAGCTCTTCCTTGGCCTCGCGGAGCTTGCCCTCGAGATCGATGTTGTTGAGTTCGTCCAACTCGTTGGTGGTCGTTGCCATCAGATTGCCCCCTCACGGGTGACGAACTTGCACTTCATGGGGAGCTTGTGGATCGCACGTCGCATGGCCTCACGAGCGATGTCCTCCGAGACGCCGGAGAGCTCGAACATGACGCGGCCGGGCTTGACGTTCGCGACCCACCACTCGGGGGAACCCTTACCGGAACCCATCCGGGTCTCGGCAGGCTTCTTGGTCAGCGGGCGGTCCGGGTAGATGTTGATCCAGACCTTTCCGCCACGCTTGATGTGGCGCGTCATCGCGATACGAGCGGCTTCGATCTGACGGTTGGTCACGTAGTGACCCTCGACCGCCTGGATACCGAAGTCACCGAACGCGAGCGACGTGCCGCCCTTGGCCGCACCGGTCCGCTTCGGGTGGTGCTGCTTGCGGTGCTTGACCCTACGGGGCATCAACATGGTCAGGCCTCCCCAGAGGTAGTAACGGGTGCGTCGGTCGACGCCTCGACAGCAGCCGGGGCGTCAGCAGGCGCGTCGGTGCGGTCGGCGCGCGTCGGGCGCTCGCCACCACGGGTTCCGCGGCTCGGGCGCTCGGCGCCACGGGCACCGCCGCGGGCGTCACGAGCTCCACTGCGACCGGGCGCACCGGCACGGGCAGCAGCCTGGGCCTCACGCTCGGCCTTGGTGCCGGCGACCTCGCCCTTGTAGATCCAGACCTTCACACCGATCCGGCCGAAGGTGGTCTTGGCCTCGTAGAAGCCGTAGTCGATGTCGGCCCGCAGGGTGTGCAGCGGAACGCGACCCTCGCGGTAGAACTCCGAGCGCGACATCTCAGCACCGTTGAGACGACCCGAGCACTGGATCCGGATGCCCTTGGCACCGGAACGCATCGAGGTCTGCATGGCCTTCTTCATCGCACGACGGAACTGCACGCGGCCGGAGAGCTGCTCGGCAACTCCCTGGGCGACGAGCTGGGCGTCGATCTCGGGGTTCTTCACCTCGAGGATGTTCAGCTGGACCTGCTTGCCGGTGAGCTTCTCCAGCTCGGTCCGCAGGCGGTCGGCCTCGGCGCCGCGGCGACCGATGACGATGCCCGGGCGAGCGGTGTGGATGTCGACCCGGACCCGGTCACGGGTGCGCTCGATCTCGACCTTGGAGATGCCGGCACGCTCCATGCCCTTGGAGAGCAGCTTGCGGATCGCGACGTCCTCGCCGACGTACGACTTGTAGAGCTTGTCGGCGTACCAACGCGACTTGTGGTCGGTCGAGATGCCGAGGCGGAAGCCGTTCGGGTTGATCTTCTGGCCCATTACTTCTGACCCTTCTCTACTGCCGGCTGTACGACGAGGGTGATGTGGCTGGTGCGCTTGTTGATCCGGGTGGCCCGGCCCTGCGCACGCGGACGCCAACGCTTCATCGTCGGGCCCTCGTCGACCATCGCCTTGCTCACCACGAGGGTGTGCCGGTCGAGGTCCTCGGTCGTCGTCGCGTTCGCCACGGCGCTCTCGAGGACCTTGTAGACGGTCTCGGCAGCGGCCTGCGGCGCGAACTTCAGCAGTGCGAGGGCGTCGTCGACCGGGAGACCGCGAACCAGGTCCACCACGCGGCGGGCCTTCATCGGGGTGATCCGGACGAAGCGCGCGCTGGCGAACGAGCCAGCCTCGTCTCCGAGAAGCGAGTCACGGCGGGCGCTGGTGCGCCGGCGCTCAGTAACACTCATGATTTCTCTATCTCCTTAAGCAGCCCCGCGTCAGCGGCGCTTGCTCTTCCGGTCGTCCTTGACGTGACCCCGGTAGGTGCGGGTCGGCGCGAACTCGCCCAGCTTGTGCCCGACCATCGAGTCGGTCACGAACACGGGGACGTGCTTGCGGCCGTCGTGCACGGCAAGCGTGTGACCGATCATGGTCGGCAGGATCATCGAGCGGCGCGACCACGTCTTGATCACGTTGTGGGTACCGGCCTCGTTCTGCGCGTCCACCTTCTTCTCGAGGTGGCCGTCAATGAACGGGCCCTTCTTCAGGCTGCGAGGCATCTCAGTTCTTCCCTATCAACGCTTGTTCTTGCCGGACTTGCGGCGACGGACGATGAGGGCGTCGCTGGCCTTGCGGCGACGCGTGCGACCCTCCGGCTTGCCCCACGGGGAGACCGGGTGACGACCACCGGACGTCTTACCCTCACCACCACCGTGCGGGTGGTCGACCGGGTTCATGACGACACCGCGGACGGTCGGGCGCTTGCCCTTCCAACGCATCCGGCCGGCCTTGCCCCAGTTGATGTTCGACTGCTCGGCGTTGCCGACCTCACCGATCGTGGCGCGGCAGCGGACGTCGACGTAGCGCATCTCGCCGGACGGCAGCCGCAGCTGGGCGCGGGAGCCTTCCTTGGCGACGAGCTGGGCCTTGTTGCCGGCCGAGCGGGCCATCTTCGCGCCGCCACCGGGACGGAGCTCGATGCAGTGGATCGTCGTACCGACCGGGATGTTGCGCAGCGGCAGGTTGTTGCCGGGCTTGATGTCGGCACCGACACCGGCCTCGATGGCCTGGCCCTGGGTGACCCCGTTCGGCGCGATGATGTAGCGCTTCTCGCCGTCGGCGTAGTGCAGCAGCGCGATGCGCGCCGTGCGGTTCGGGTCGTACTCGATGTGAGCGACCTTGGCCGGGACGCCGTCCTTGTCGTAGCGACGGAAGTCGATGATCCGGTAGGCACGCTTGTGACCGCCACCCTGGTGACGGGTGGTGATCCGGCCCTGGTTGTTGCGACCGCCCTTCTTGGGCAGCGGGCGCACCAGGGACTTCTCCGGCGTGGTCCGGGTGATCTCGGCGAAGTCAGCGACCGAGGAGCCACGACGGCCCGGGGTGGTCGGCTTGTACTTGCGGATAGCCATGAGTTATCTCTGCTCTCTGTCTTCTAGGCCGGTCAGGAGACCGGTCCCCCGAAGATGTCGATGCGGTGACCCTCGGCGAGGCTGACGATGGCGCGCTTGGTGTCCTTGCGCTTGCCCAGGCCGCGAGCCGTACGACGCGTCTTGCCCTGACGGTTCAGGGTGTTGACCGAGGTGACCTTGACGTTGAACACCTTCTCGACCGCGATCTTGATCTCGGTCTTGTTGGCGTCCGGGTGGACGATGAAGGTGTACTTGTTGTTGTCGAGGAGGCCGTAGCTCTTCTCGCTCACGACCGGTGCGATCAGGATGTCGCGGTGGTCCTTGTGCAGGGTGCTCATTCGGCACTCTCCTCTTCAACAGGTGCAGCGGCCTCGTCGGCAGCCGGCTCGTCGACCTTCTCGGCCTTCGGAGCAGCCTTCTTGGCGGCCTTCTTCGCAGGCTTCTCGGCCACGACGTCCTCGTCGACACCGACGAACGCGTTGTACGCGCCCTTGGTGAAGATGACGTCGTCGGAGAGCAGCACGTCGTAGGTGTTGAGCTGGTCCACGGCGAGCAGGTGCACGTTCGGCACGTTGCGCAGCGACAACCAGGTCAGCGCGTCGTCACGCTGCAGCACGATCAGCTGACGGCGACCGCCGGACAGGCTGTTCAGCAGAGCAACGGCGGACTTCGTCGACGGCTTGTCGCCGGCGGAGAGGGCCTCGACGACGTGGATGCGGCCGGCGCGGGCCCGGTCGGAGAGGGCGCCCTTGAGAGCGGCAGCCTTCATCTTCTTGGGGGTGCGCTGGTCGTAGTCACGCGGCTTGGGACCGTGGACGACGCCGCCGCCGACGAACTGCGGAGCGCGGGTCGAGCCCTGACGGGCGCGGCCGGTGCCCTTCTGCTTGTACGGCTTGCGACCACCACCGCGGACCTCGCCGCGACGCTTGGTCGAGTGCGTGCCCTGGCGAGCGGCAGCCTGCTGGGCGACGACGACCTGGTGGATCAGCGGGATGTTGGTCTCGCGGTCGAAGATCTCGGCCGGCAGATCGACCTTCACAACCTTCGCGGCTTCAGTCTTGGTAGCCATGCTCAGGCCTCCTGTACGGACTTGGCGGCGGAGCGGATCATGACCAGACCGCCCTTGGGGCCGGGGACGGCGCCCTTGAGCAGGATCAGGCCCTTCTCCACGTCGACCGCGTGCACGGTGACGTTCTGGGTGGTGACGGTGTCCGTACCCATCCGACCGGCCATCCGGGTGCCCTTGAAGACGCGACCCGGGGTCGCGCAGGCGCCGATGGAGCCCGGCTTGCGGTGGTTGCGGTGGGCACCGTGGGAGGCGCCGACACCGTGGAAGCCGTGACGCTTCATGACACCGGCGTAGCCCTTGCCCTTGCTGGTGCCGGTCACGTCGACGTCGTCGCCGGCGGCGAACAGCTCAGGGCTGATCTCCTGGCCGACCTCGTACGACCCCGCGTCAGCGGTACGGATCTCGGCGACGTGGCGACGAGGCGTCACGCCGGCCTTCTCGAAGTGCCCGGCGGACGGCTTGGTCACCTTGCGGCCCTCGATCTCGCCGTACCCGAGCTGGATGGCGTTGTAGCCGTCCTTCTCGGGGGTGCGGACCTGGGTGATCACGTTGGTGCTGGCAGCCACGACGGTCACCGGGACGATCTTGTTGTTCTCGTCCCACAGCTGGGTCATGCCGAGCTTGGTGCCCAGCAGCCCCTTCACGTTGCGTTCGAAAGTCATCTAGATCTACCTCAGAGCTTGATCTCGATGTCGACACCGGCAGGCAGGTCGAGCCGCATCAGCGAGTCGACCGTCTTCGGCGTCGGGTCAATGATGTCGATGAGGCGCTTGTGGGTGCGCATCTCGAAGTGCTCGCGGGAGTCCTTGTACTTGTGCGGCGAGCGAATAACGCAGAACACGTTCTTCTCCGTGGGCAGCGGCACAGGGCCGGCCACCTTCGCGCCAGTACGGGTAACCGTGTCAACGATCTTCCGCGCCGAGGTGTCGATCACCTCGTGGTCATAGGCCTTGAGCCTGATGCGGATCTTCTGTCCCGCCATCACGCGTCCTTCACTTCTCGTCCCGCGACTGTCTCGTCCCGTCTCGGTGAGACGGTCCGCCCTGCTCCCCCCTTCGGATCCGCGCGCTTGACCGTGTCAGACGCTCAGATCCTCGACCCCCGCGGTCGGGCGTGTCGCGGCCGTAAGGCACAGGACGAGCTCGACCTGGTGGTCGTTTTGTTCTCTGGGGTGTGCCCGACTGGGATGTCGGGCGGAACGGGATCTCCAGGTGCGGCACGGACACGCGACCACAACGCCCCCATAACCTGGGAGCCAGGAGAACCTGTTCAGTAGTCAATATCCGCGCCCCGACGATCCCGCCGGAGCAACCGGACTATCTTGGCAGAGATCGGCCGAGGCGCCAAATCGGTAGGCGAGCGAGCCGACCCTATGCCTACCAACCGGGAGCAACCGGGCGGATGGCCCGTCTTGGGGCCCTTGCTGGCAGGATGACGACCAGCAGCAGTTCCCGGGACCCAAGGAGGAGTTCGTTGACGGACCCGAACGCCCCGACGCCCCCCGGAGCGCCGCCGCCCGGGTGGCCTGGACCCGCCGGCCAACCCGGCCAGCAGGCCTGGTTCCCACCGCCGAGCCCGTACGCTCCGCCGCCCCCGGGCTACCCGCAGTTCCGGATGCCCGTGGCCCACAAACCCGGCGCCATCCCGCTACGACCGCTCGGCCTGGGCGACATCTACGACGGCGCCTTCAAGATCATCAGGTTCAGCCCCGGTGCCACGGTCGGCTCCGCCGTCCTGGTCACCGCCGTGGCGATGGCCATCCCGATCCTGATCACCAGCTTCCTGGCGACCCTCTTCGACCTGTCGTTGACGACGTTCGAGTCGACCCAGTCGAGCTCGGCCGAGGTCACCGACCTGATCGCTGCCAACGGCACCCTCCTGGGCGGGTCGGTCCTGCAGGCGATCGGCCTGATCTTCGTGACCGGGATGGTTGCGCACGTCACCGCGGCCGCCGCGATCGGGCGCCGGTTGTCGCTCGGCCAGGCCTGGGCAGCGACCCGAGGCAGCCGCGGCAAGCTCGTCGGGTTGTCGGTGCTTCTCGGACTGGGCACCGTGCTCTACCTCGGGGTGGCCGTCGCCGCGGTCGCGGTCCTCGCCGTCACCCTGCCCCCGACCTCGGCCATCGTCGTCGGCGTCCTGGCCGGCCTGGCCGCCCTGGTCGGGTTGGTCTTCCTCTGGGGCCGGGTCTACTACCTGGCCGTGCCGCCGCTGATGCTCGAACCAGTCGGCGTGCTGGCCGCGCTCGGGCGTTCCTGGCGGCTGACGTCCCGACAGTTCTGGCGCACCATCGGCATCGCGCTGCTGACCCTGATGATCACCCAGGTCATCGGAGGCATCCTCAGCGTGCCGTTCACCATCGTCGGGACGGTAGCGACCTTCTCGTCCGGCGACAGCGAGCTCGGGCTGATCCTCTACCTGGTGACGACGGGCCTCGCAGCGGTCGTCTCGTCGGCGTTCGTGGCACCGTTCACGAGCGCCGTGACCACCCTGCAGTACCTCGACCTCCGGATGCGCAAGGAGGGGTACGACGTCGAACTCCTCACCCGGGCAGGCATCACCGGCTCGTGATCGGCGTCGACGCACCTCTCACCCCTTCCCCGGAGCAGGCGGACTCGCTGCTGCGCCGCGAGCTCCTCCGGCCCGAGTACCACGACGAGAACCCCCTGCAGCAGCTGTTGCGCTGGATCGGACGCCAGTTCGAGTCCGGGCTGGACCGGGCGTCGTCGGCGTCGCCCCTGGGCTCCCTGGGCGCACTCCTGGTCTTCCTGCTCGTCCTGGTCCTGGTGGGGTGGCTGCTCTCCCGTGCCCGTCGCACCGCCCGTCGGGCGCCGGACCGTGGAGCGGTCCTGACCGCTGAACCGACCACGGCCTCAGCGCTGCGCGCACGGGCCGTCGCGGCGCTGGCTCGCGGGGACGCCGGCGCAGCCGTCGTCGACGGCTTCCGCGCTGTCACCCTGCGCCAGATCGAGGCCGGCGTGCTCGACGATCAGCCCGGAGCAACGGCCCACGAGGTCAGCGTCGGCCTGGGGACCGCCTTCCCCGAGCGCCGGGCGAGGATCGATCAGGCCGCGAACCTCTTCGACCTGGTGCTCTACGGCGACCGGCCCGCGCGCCCTGATCAGGCTGAAGCCGTTCTCGCCCTGGATGACGACCTCGCGGCGGTTCGATGAGTACCGCGAACACCGTGACCACCGCGGGCACCGCCTCCGGGACGACCCCGGCCCGACGACCGGGCTGGCTTCGGCAGCACCGCTCCTGGGCGCTGATCGCCGCTGCCGTGGTGGCCGCAACCGCGCTCGCTGTGGCCCAGGGCAGCGGCACGAAGTACGACGCACCCCTGGACCCCGGCAATGCCGGACCGTCGGGGGCGCGCGCCCTGGCGCAGGTGCTGGCGGACCAAGGCATCGACGTCCAGATCGTTCGCGATGCCGCGGCGTTCACGGACACGACCGTCGACTCCCGGACGACGGTGCTGGTCACCAGCACCCAGGACCTCGGCACCAGCACGGCGAGGCAGGTCGTCGCGCGGTCGACCGGTGCCGACCTGGTGCTGGCAGAGCCGGGGTTCGGGATCCCCGAGCTGTTCGGCTCCGAGGACGGGACCGGCTACTCGCGGACCCGCACCGTCGAGGCCGGTTGTCCTGACCCCCTGCTCCGCGGTCTGCGCGCCGAGACCCGGGAGGGGACGCTGTTCCCAGCGACCGACGGCGCGTGCTTCGCCGACGGACCCGGGGCGCTGCTCACCGCTCCGCGCCCAGGGGTGCGCTTCCTCGGAGCAGCGGACGTCCTCAGCAACGAGCAGATCACCAGGGCCGACAACGCGGCGATCGCACTGCGCCTGCTCGGTCAGCGCTCCCGCCTGGTCTGGTACGTCCCCGACCCGGCCGACCTGACCGGGGACGACGGCGTCAGCCTCGGCTCGTTGCTGCCCGGCTGGGTCCGACCGGGCCTGGTGATCGGAACCGTGTCCGTCCTCGCACTGATGGTGTGGCGCGGCCGACGCCTCGGTCCGCTGGCCAGCGAACCACTCCCGGTCACGGTCGCCGCGATCGAGACCACCCTCAGTCGAGGCCGGCTCTACCGCAAGGCCGACGACCGCGGCTACGCCGCCGACGCCCTTCGCCGGTCAGCCCGGGCCGAGATCGGCGCCCACCTGATGCTTCCCCGCAGGTCCGCGGACGACGTGGACCTGCTCGTCCGCATGCTCGCGGCGCACACACCGACCGAGCCGGGCCGGATCCGGGCCCTGCTCGGTCCGGGCGGGCCCGTACCGCAGTCCGACCGAGACCTGATCGCCCTGGCCAACGACCTGGCCGAACTCTCCAGAGAGGTACGTCGTCCATGACCGAACATTCCCCCACCCCGGACACTGCGCCGACCGCGCCTGACCAGGACGAGGCCCGGGCACGGCTGACTGCCGTGCGCGCCGAGGTCGCCAAGGTCGTGGTCGGCCAGGACGCCGCCGTCTCCGGCCTGCTGGTTGCCCTGCTCTGCCGCGGGCACGTCCTGATGGAAGGTGTTCCCGGGGTGGCCAAGACCTTGCTGGTCCGGACGCTCGCGGGAGCCCTGGCCGTGGACACCAAGCGGGTCCAGTTCACCCCGGACCTGATGCCCGGCGACATCACCGGTTCGATGGTGATCGACTCCCACGCCGGCGAGCTCTCCTTCCGCGAAGGGCCGCTGTTCACCAACCTGCTCCTAGCCGACGAGATCAACCGCACGCCCCCCAAGACCCAGTCCGCCCTGCTCGAGGCCATGGAGGAGGGGCAGGTCTCCGTCGACGGCGTCTCCCGGCAGCTCCCGCGGCCGTTCCTGGTGGCCGCGACCCAGAACCCGGTCGAGTACGAGGGCACCTACCCGCTCCCCGAGGCCCAGCTCGACCGCTTCCTGCTCAAGGTGGTCCTGCCGGTACCCGAACGAGAAGCGGAGCTGGAGATCCTCCGACGGCACTCCAGCGGATTCGACCCCCGGGACATCGCCGGCGCCGGGGTCCGCCCGGTCGCCGGACCGGCCGACATCCTGGCAGGGCAACGGGGTGTGGCAGCGGTCCAGGTCGCACCGGACGTCGCCGGCTACATCGTCGACATCGCTCGGGCCACCCGCACGTCACCGTCGTTGAGCCTCGGCGTCAGCCCCCGCGGCGCGACCGCGCTGCTGCACGCGGCTCGCGCGTGGGCCTGGCTCAGCGGACGCGACTTCGTGACCCCGGACGACGTCAAGGTGCTGGCCCACGCCACCCTCGCCCACCGGCTGGGCCTGCGCGCGGAGGCCGAGCTCGACGGAACCGATGTCCACCAGGTGCTCGCCTCGGCACTCGGCTCGGTTCCCGTCCCGCGATGACCGAGCCGCGCTGATGGCGATCAGCGGTCGCGTCCCGCTCCTGCTGCTGGCAGGGGTGGTCCCGGTCGTGCTCCGGCCCGGTTTCGCGACGGCGTGGTCCTGGATCCTGCTCGTCCTGCTCGCGGCCGCGGCGGACTGGTTGGCGGCACCGGCACCGGACAGGCTGGGTCTGACCCGGTCCGCCGACACCCGGGTCCGGCTCGGCGAGGACACCAGCACCGTCCTGACGGTGACCAACCCGAGCGGCCGTCGGGTCCGGGGGGTGCTCCGGGACGCCTGGCAACCGACAGCAGGCGCCTGCGGGAACCGGCACCGGCTCACTCTGGACGCTGGCGGTCGGAGTCGACTGACCACCGCACTGCTGCCGGTACGGCGCGGGGACCTGCGGGCCGTCGGAGTGACCGTCCGCAGCTTCGGACCCCTGGGTCTGGCAGCGCGTCAGCGGACGACGACGGTGCCAGGGACCGTCCGAGCACTCCCCCCGTTCGGCTCGCGCAAGCACCTGCCGAGCCGGCTGGCCCGGTTGCGTGAGCTCGACGGTCGGTCAGCGGTCCGTCTCCGGGCCCCGGGAACCGAGTTCGACTCGTTGCGCGAGTACGTACGCGGCGACGACGTCCGCAGCATCGACTGGCGCGCAACCGCGCGCAACCGCAACGTCGTGGTCCGTACCTGGCAGCCCGAACGCGACCGACGGGTCGTCCTCGTCCTGGACACGTCGCGCACCTCGGCGGGCCGGGTGGCCGACGTACCGCGGCTGGACTCGGCCATGGACGCTGCCCTGCTCCTGGCAGCCCTGGCAGCGCGCGCCGGCGACCGGATCGACTTCCTCGCCGGCGACTACCAGGTGCGCAGTCGGCTGCGGCTCTCCGGGACCGACGTGGTCGGCCGCCTCCAGGACGCGATGAGCACGGTGAACCCGATCATCGCGGAGGCCGACTGGTCGGCGCTCGCCGGTGCGATCGCCCAGCTCGGACGACAGCGCGCCTTGGTCGTCCTGCTCACTCCCCTGGAGCCGTCGGCGATCGAGGAGGGTCTGCTGCCGGTCCTGCCGACGCTGGCCCGCCACCACCACGTGGTGATCGCCTCGGTGAAGGATCCGGCGCTGGAGGAGATGGTCGGCGCTCGCGACGACGTCGACGAGGTCTACGGCGCCGCAGCCGCCACCCAGGTACTGGTCCGTCGCCGGCGAACCGCCGAGGTCCTCTCCGGGCTCGGGGTCGAGGTCGTCGACGCGGACGCCGAGCGGTTGCCACCGGCGCTGGCCGATCACTACCTGATGCTCAAGGCCCTCGGCCGACTCTGACCGTCAGTGGGCGGTGGCGACCCGGTCCTCGAGCAGGGACGCGTCGATGTCACCGGTCTCCCCGCGGGCGTACGCCGCCCGGCCGACGATGAACACGTAGGCCAGGAACGCCAGCTCGGCCGTCGCGCCGATCGCGATCCGTCCCCAGGTCGCCAGCGGGGACGGCGTCACGAAGCCCTCGATGGCACCGCTGACGAGGAGGACGACGACCAGACCCAGTGCGATCGTGGCGGCGGTACGGCCCTCGCGGGCGACGGACTGCGTGCGGGTCGAGGACCCCGGCTCGATCCAGGACCAGAACAGCTTCAGCCCGACGCCCCCGGCCACGAAGACCGCCGTCAGCTCCAGCATGCCGTGCGGCAGGATCAGACCCCAGAAGTGGGCGGCGTGATCGTGCCGGATCATGATCGACCCGATCACGGCCAGGTTGGCGACGTTGTTGAACAAGAGGAACACCACCGGCGCCCCGAGGATCCCCAGGGCCAGGCAGAGCGCGGCCACCCAGGCGTTGTTGACCCAGACCTGCAGCGCAAAGTGGCTCGAGGCGTAGGTGCTGTAGTAGTCCTCGAAATCCTGGTTGACCAGCTGGTCGATCTCCCGAGGGCTCATCAGGGACTGCTCGGCTGCCGGATGCTGGAGCAGCCAGACGATCATCACGGCGACCACCGCGACGTTCACGAGCAGGCAGCCGATCCACCAGCGGCGCAGCCGGTACAGCGCAGCCGGGAACGCATCGGTGAAGAAGTGCGCGACGTTGCGCCAGGTCGTCACCCGCGTTCCCACAGCGCGGCTGCGCGATCGTGCGAGCACCGAGGAGAGGTAGGCCACCACCGAGGCGTCCGGGGCCGAGGTACGCACCACGGAGAGATGGGTGGCTACCTGCTGGTAGCGCTCCACCAGCTCGTCGCTCTCGACGCCCGACAACCGGCGCCGGCGACTGAGCTGGTCGAGGCGGTCCCACTCGTGCCGATGCGCGATCACGTACGCATCGAGGTCCATGACCACTACTCTAGGACGCCGTTCCCGAACGACCACGCCTATGCTTGTCGCGATGTCGGTCCCGAGCGAGTACGCACCCCTGACCGCCGACGACCTGGTCACCGGCGAGGCGGTAGCGCTCGACCTGCCGGCAGCGTCCTTCGGGTCCCGGCTGGCCTCCGGTCTGATCGACCTGCTCGCGACCGCGGTCACCGCGATCGTCGTGGTGACCGCGATGGGGATGCTGGCCGACGGCGCGGACGACGCCCTGCTGTGGGCCTCGATGATCGCTGCGCTGATCATCATCTTCCTGGTGGTCCCGACCACGATGGAGACGCTGACCCGCGGCAAGTCGTTGGGCAAGCTGGCCCTGGGCCTGCGGACCGTCCGCGACGATGCCGGCCCCATCTCTGCCCAGCACGCCTTCGTACGCGCACTGATCGGGTTCGTCGAGATCTTCCTGCTCAGCGGTGTCCCGGCGTTCTTCTCCGCACTGCTCAGCGAGCGCGGCAAACGGCTCGGTGACCATGCCGCGGGCACCTACGTGATTCGCGAGCGGTTCACCGCCAGCTTCCCGGCGCCAGCCCCGATGCCACCCGAGCTTGCCGGTTGGGCCCGGACCGCGGATGTCGCGCCGCTACCGGTCGCCGTGGCCCTCGGTGCCCGGCAGTTCATCGGACGCGCTGCCCAGCTGAGCCCCCAGGCCCGGACCGACCTGGGAGTTCGGATCGCCGGACAGCTCCAGCCCTTCGTCTCACCACCCCCGCCCGCGGGGACCCACCCCGAGACCTTCGTCGCGGCGGTCCTGGTGTCTCGCCGCGAGCGAGACCTGGCCCGGTTGTCCCGGGAGGAGAACCTGCGCCGGAGGCTGTTCAGCCGCTCCTGACCACGTAGGCCAGGTCGACGATGTCGCGGTCGACCGCGACGCCCTTGCGCTCGAACTTGGTCACCGGACGGTCGGCCCACCGCTCGACCCGGCCACCGGTCAGCCCGGGTTCGGCATCGAGGACCGCGATCATCTGGTCCGCGTAGTCAGCCCAGTCGGTCGCCAGTCGCCAGGTGCCGCCAGGGCGGAGCCGAGAGACGACCAGCTGGGCGAAGGATGCCGTGACCAGACGGCGCTTGTGGTGCTTCGTCTTCGGCCAGGGGTCCGGGAAGAAGGTCCACAGCTCACTCAGCGAAGCCGGTTCGACCAGGTTCTCCAACGACCAGATCGCGTCGACCCCGAGCATCCGGACGTTCTCGGCCCCGGCCTGGTGCAGCAGACCGAGGGTGTGGGCCACGCCCGGCATCCAGACCTCGAGCGCCAGGATGTTGTGGTCCGGACGTGCCGCTGCCAGCGCAGCGGTCGCCTCGCCGATCCCCGAGCCGATCTCGATGATCAGCGGTGCGTCGCGGCCGAACCGCTCCATCAGGTCGAACCCGGCCTGGTCGACCGCGTCGTCCTCGATCACCCACTTCTCGTGGTGGGCGTCCCAGGACTCCTGCTGGCTCGGGGTGAACCGGCTGCCGCGGCGGGAGTAGGTCAGCACCTGACGCAGGCGGCGCCCGTCATCGGTGAACTGCAGGTGCGGGCGGGCAGGGGGAAGGGCGTCAGGCACGACGTGAAGGGTACGGCGTCAGCCACCCGCGCTCCCAACCCCCTCGTGGTTCGATCGGCTCATCGCCGCCAGCAGGAGGTCGATCTTGGCCTCGACGCAAGCCAGTCGGCCAGCCTGCTCGGCCACAGCGGGGTGGAGTGCGTCGAAGTCCCGGAAGATCTCGGTGAACCGGTTGTCCTGACGTCGCTGTCGAGCGGCCACCGCATTGAGCGTGATCGCCATCGTCTCCAGATCAGCCGGGACGTGCATCCGGACTCGCGCCGTGTCGCGCCGGACGGCGCGATCGGTCTCGGTGGGATCATTCGGCACGCGGGGCCACCGCCTGAACGACCACCGCGACCTGCTCGGACAGGGTGGCCAGCGAGAGCTGGACGTCCTCGAGGCGACCATCAAGCCCCTCGAGGCGACCATCGAGCCCCTCCTGGCGACCGTCGAGCCCGTCGAGGCGACCATCAAGCCCCTCCAGGCGACCATCAAGCCCGTCGAGGCGACCATCAAGCCCCTCCAGGCGACCATCAAGCCCCTCCAGGCGACCATCAAGCCCGTCGAGGCGACCATCGAGCCCCTCCAGGCGACCATCAAGCCGCTCCAGGCGACCATCAAGCCCGTCGAGGCGAACGCTGTGGGCAAGCTGGTTGGACTCGACCACTCGAATCATGTCGTAGATCTCGAGGACGTCATCACTGAGCTGGATGACCTTGCGGGGGATGTCTGCAGGAAGGATCGTCATGACCGGGACCATAGGCACCCCCGGGGGGCCGTTCCAGGGGTGATTCGGAATCTGTGGAGAACCGGGTCCGGAGGCCCGGCCGTGGAAAATGCAGTACGGCCCCGGACCGAGGTCCGGGGCCGTACTCGTGAAGCGTTAGATCACTTGGTGATCTTGGTGACGCGGCCGGCGCCGACCGTCCGGCCACCCTCACGGATGGCGAACTTGAGGCCGTCCTCCATGGCGATCGGCTGGATCAGCACGACCGACATGTCGGTGTTGTCGCCCGGCATGACCATGTCGCGACCCTCGGGGAGGGTGACGACGCCGGTCACGTCGGTGGTCCGGAAGTAGAACTGCGGACGGTAGTTGTTGAAGAACGGCGTGTGACGGCCACCCTCCTCCTTGGAGAGGATGTAGACCGACGCGTCGAACTCGGTGTGCGGGGTCGTGGTGCCCGGCTTGATGACGACCATGCCGCGCTCGACGTCCTCGCGCTTGGTGCCACGGAGCAGGAGGCCGACGTTCTCGCCAGCCTGGCCCTCGTCGAGCAGCTTGCGGAACATCTCGACGCCGGTGACGGTCGACTTCTGCGAGGTCTCGCGGATGCCGATGATCTCGACCTCCTCGTTGACCTTGACGATGCCGCGCTCGATACGACCGGTGATGACGGTTCCACGACCGGTGATCGTGAAGACGTCCTCGACGGGCATCAGGAACGGCTTCTCGACGTCACGCTCGGGCTGCGGGATGGACTCGTCCACCGCGTTCATCAGCTCGAGGATCGACTCGCCCCACTTGGCGTCACCCTGCAGCGCCGGGAAGGCCGCCACGCGGACGACCGGGATGTCGTCGCCGTCGTAGTCGTACTCGGAGAGGAGCTCGCGCACCTCCATCTCGACGAGCTCGATGAGCTCCTCGTCGTCGACCATGTCGCACTTGTTGAGCGCCACGACCAGGGCCGGCACGCCGACCTGGCGGGCGAGCAGCACGTGCTCACGCGTCTGCGGCATGGGACCGTCGGTGGCGGCGACCACGAGGATCGCACCATCCATCTGGGCCGCACCCGTGATCATGTTCTTGATGTAGTCGGCGTGACCGGGGCAGTCGACGTGCGCGTAGTGGCGCGCCTCGGTCTGGTACTCGACGTGCGCGATCGAGATGGTGATACCGCGCTGACGCTCTTCCGGCGCCTTGTCGATCTGGTCGAACGCCGAAGCTTCGTTCAGGTCCGGGTACTTGTCGTGCAGAACCTTCGTGATGGCAGCCGTCAGCGTCGTCTTGCCGTGGTCGATGTGACCGATGGTTCCGATGTTGACGTGCGGCTTGGTCCGCTCGAACTTGGCCTTAGCCATTTCTGGCTCCTCCTGGTTGTGTTTTCTTGACTCGTAAATAGAACGTTGTTGTAAAGCCGGGTACTGCGGTGCGAACTACTCGCCGCGGACCTTCTTGATGATCTCGTCAGCGACGTTCGAGGGAACCTCGGCGTACGAGTCAAACTCCATCGAGTACGACGCCTGACCCGAGGTCTTCGACCGCAGGTCACCAACGTACCCGAACATCTCAGAGAGCGGCACCAACGCCGTGACGACCATGTCGCCGTGACGCTCCTCCTGGGCGGAAATCTGACCGCGTCGGGAGTTGATGTCGCCGATGACCGTGCCGAGGAAGTTCTCGGGGGTCACCACCTCGACCGCGAACATCGGCTCGAGGAGAACGGGCTTCGCCATCCGCGCGGCCTCCTTGAAGGCCTGCAGTCCAGCGATCTTGAACGCGAGCTCGGAGGAGTCGACGTCGTGCGACGCGCCGTCCTCGAGGGTGAACTTCACGTCGACCATCGGGTAGCCGGCGAGAACACCGAACTCCATGGCCTCCTGGCCGCCCTGGTCCACCGAGGGGATGTACTCGCGCGGCACGCGGCCACCGGAGACCGCGTTGACGAACTCGTAGCCCGCACCGGTACCGGTCTCGGGGTCGATGTTCGGCTCCAGGCTGATCAGGACCTTGGCGAACTGCCCCGAACCACCGGTCTGCTTCTTGTGGGTGTAGCCGTGCTTCTCGACCTTCTTGCGGATCGTCTCGCGGTAGGCGACCTGCGGCTTGCCGACGGTGGCCTCGACGCGGAACTCGCGCTTCATCCGGTCGACGAGGATCTCCAGGTGGAGCTCACCCATCCCGGCGATGATGGTCTGACCGGTTTCTTCGTCCGCCTTGACGGTGAAGGTCGGGTCCTCGTCGGAGAGCCGCTGGATCGCGGTACCGAGCTTCTCCTGGTCGCCCTTGGTCTTCGGCTCGATGGCCACCTCGATCACCGGGGCCGGGAAGGTCATCGACTCGAGCACGACCTGGTTCTGCGGGTCGCAGAGGGTGTGTCCGGTCTTGGTGTCCTTGAGGCCCATCACGGCGACGATCTGGCCGGCGCCGACCGACGCGATCTCCTCACGCTTGTTCGCGTGCATCTGGTAGACCTTGCCGATCCGCTCCTTGCGGCCGTTGACCGAGTTGACCACGGTGCTGCCGGCCTCGAGCTTGCCGGAGTACACGCGGACGTAGATCAGCTTGCCGAGGTGCGGGTCGGTGGCGATCTTGTAGGCCAGACCGGAGAACGGCTCGTCGTCCGACGGCTGCCGGACGATCTCGACGGTCTCGTCCTTGGCCGAGTGACCGACGATCCCGTCGATGTCCAGCGGCGACGGCAGGTACTTGACGACCGCGTCGAGCAGGGGCTGGACGCCCTTGTTCTTGAACGCGGTGCCGCAGAGGACCGGGTTGAGCTTGTCGGCCAGGGTGGCGCGACGGATCGCGGCCTCGAGCTCCTCGACGGTGAACTCACCTTCGTCGAGGAACTTCTCCATGATCGCGTCGTCGGCCTCGGAGAGGGTCTCGAGGAGCTTCTCGCGCCACTCGGCAGCCTGCTCGGCCAGCTCGGCGGGGATCTCCTCGACGACGTAGTCCTCGCCGATCGTGGTCTCGCCGCGCCAGACCAGGGCCCGCATGCCGACCAGGTCGACGACGCCGATGAAGTCGCCCTCGGCGCCGATCGGGATCTGCAGGACCAGCGGGGTGGAGTTGAGGCGCTCGATCATCATGTCGACGCAGCGCCAGAAGTCGGCACCGGTGCGGTCGAGCTTGTTGACGAAGCACATCCGCGGGACGGAGTACTTGTTGGCCTGACGCCACACGGTCATCGTCTGCGGCTCGACGCCGGCAACGCCGTCGAACACGGCAACCGCGCCGTCCAGGACGCGGAGCGAACGCTCCACCTCGGCGGTGAAGTCGACGTGCCCGGGGGTGTCGATGATGTTGATCTGGTGCTCTTTCCACCAGCAGGTCGTCGCCGCGGACGTGATCGTGATGCCGCGCTCCTGCTCCTGCTCCATCCAGTCCATCGTGGCCGCGCCCTCGTGAACCTCACCGATCTTGTACGTGATACCGGTGTAGAACAGGATGCGCTCGGTGGTGGTGGTCTTGCCGGCGTCGATGTGCGCCATGATGCCGATGTTGCGGACCTTGTTGAGGTCCGTAGTGATGTCGACTGCCACTGAAAGTCAGTTCCTCTGGGGTGGGGATGGATGCAGGTGGTGGTGGTGAGGGCCCCCGGTCGGGGAGCCCCCACCGAAGATCACCAGCGGTAGTGAGCGAAGGCCTTGTTGGATTCGGCCATCTTGTGGGTGTCCTCGCGCTTCTTCACCGCGGCACCGAGGCCGTTGGCTGCGTCGAGGATTTCGTTCTGCAGGCGCTCGGCCATCGTCTTCTCACGACGCTCCGAGGCGTACCCGACCAGCCAGCGCAGCGCGAGCGTGGTGCCACGCGTGCCCTTGACCTCGATCGGGACCTGGTAGGTGGCGCCACCGACACGGCGGCTCTTGACCTCGATAGCCGGCTTCACGTTGTCGAGGGCGCGCTTGAGGGTGACGACCGGATCAGTGCCGGTCTTCTCCCGGGCGCCTTCGAGAGCGGAGTAGACGATCCGCTGGGCAACCTGCTTCTTGCCGTCCTGGAGGACCTTGGAGACGAGCTGGGTGACGACCTGCGAACCGTAGACCGGGTCGACGACGATCGGGCGCTTCGGAGCGGGACCCTTACGAGGCATTAGCTCTTCTCCTTCTTCGCGCCGTAGCGGCTGCGGGCCTGCTTGCGGTTCTTGACACCCTGGGTGTCGAGGGTGCCGCGGATGATCTTGTAACGGACACCGGGGAGGTCCTTCACCCGGCCGCCGCGAACGAGCACGATCGAGTGCTCCTGGAGGTTGTGACCGACACCCGGGATGTAGGCGGTGACCTCGACGCCACTGGACAGGCGCACACGGGCGACCTTGCGCAGAGCGGAGTTCGGCTTCTTCGGGGTGGTGGTGTAGACGCGAGTACAGACACCGCGTCGCTGGGGCGAACCCTTCAGGGCAGGCGTCTTGTTCTTCGACACCTTGTCCTGGCGGCCCTTGCGGACCAGTTGGTTAATGGTGGGCACCGGGTGGTTCCCTTTCATGTTGACTATCTGTACCGGGCACTTTGCCGGGCACGGTGGTGTAGCTCTTGCAGTGGTGCTGTTGCGATCGTCCGGGGACCGGCGCAGCCTCGGGCATGACCGAGGCGCCTGGGATGCCCAGACACAAGGATTGAGATTACCGGCTGGGTGAGCAGGGGTCAAAACGCGGGAACCTGCCCGGAGAGGTGTCCACCGACGTTCACGTCCGGTTCGTCTCCCGGCCAGCCGCACCGGCCATCCTCGGCGCATGGCGGAGCGGTTCGTGGCGATCGGCGACTCGTTCACCGAGGGCGTCGGGGACTGGGACGAGCGCTACCCGAACGGGGTCCGTGGTTGGGCCGACCGGGTCGCCAAGCAGCTGTCGAAGGCCGACCCGGCCACGGAGTACGCCAACCTGGCCCTGCGCAGCCGGGTGCTGGACGACGTCGTCGAGCACCAGGTCGATGCCGCCGTCGCCCTGGACCCCACCCTGGTGACCTTCTTCGCCGGCGGGAACGACATCCTGCAGATCCGGATCGACCTGGACGACGTCCTGGCGCGGTACGAGAAAGCAGTGGCCCGGCTCTCCGCGACCGGGGCCCGGCTGGTGCTGTTCACCAGCTACGACCTGCGGCTCTCGCCCCTCCTCGAGCCGCTCCGGATCCGCAACAACCAGTTCAACCGGCGGGTCCGCGAGGTCGCGCTCGCGCACGACGCCCTGCTCGTCGACCACTGGGCGATGCGGGCCTACAGCCATCCGCGGATGTGGGAACCGGACCGGTTGCACATGTCCCGGCACGGGCACCGGTACCTGGCGGCTGCCGTCCTGCGCACGCTCCAGGTCGACCACACCATCACCCTGCGCGACCTGGGCACCATCCCGCCCCGCACCTGGCGCGAGGCAGCGACCGACGAGATCGACTGGTGGCAGGGTTGGGTGCTGCCGATGCTGGTCCGGCGCTGGCGCCGTACGCCGATCGGCGCCGGGCTGACCCCGAAATGGCCCGACCTGATCAGGCCCGATTCAGGGATGAAGCGGGCTGCCGCCGGCAAGTAGCTGAGCCAGGTGCACCGCCGGCACGTCGGCGAGGTCGGCCAGCTGGATCCGGCAGGACATCCCGTCAGCGAGGATCACCGTCCCCGGGGCGGCGGCACGGACCGCTGGCAGCAGGTTCTGCTCGGCCACCGCCACACTCGTCTCGTAGTGTCCCTGCTCGACCCCGAAGTTGCCGGCCAGCCCGCAGCAGCCGCCCAACCTGGTCACCCGGGCCCCGGTCGCCTCCAGCAGCGCCAGGTCCGCGTCGAAGCCCAGCACGCTGGCATGGTGGCAGTGCGGCTGTACCAGGATCTCGGTCCCCTGCAGGTCCGGCGCGGTCCACCGTCCCTCGGCGGCGAGCCGGTTGAGGTACTCGGCCAGGGTCAGCATCCCGTCGGCGACCTCGCGAGCACGTCCGGCGAGCGCAGGCTCGTGCTCGAGGAGCTCGACGGCATCGCTGCGCAGGCTGGCCAGGCAGCTGGGCTCGAGCCCGACGATCGGCACTCCGCTGGCGACGTAGGGGTACAGGGTGTGGACGGTGGAGCCGAGGATCTTCCGGGCCTGGCTGAGCTGACCGGTCGTCACCCAGGTCAGGGCGCAGCAGGCCCGCTCGGGAATCACCTTCGCCTGGATCCCGGCAGCCGCGAACATCGCCAACGCTGCCTGCCCGGTCGCCGACGCGAAGTGGTCGGTGAAGCTGTCCGCCCAGATCCAGACGTCCGGCGTGCTGCCCGGCCGCGCCCGGGACGGCTCGGCGAACGAGCGCAACCGCTGGGGGCTGAACTCGGGCACGCTGCGTCGCGGATCGATCCCGGCGGTCTTCTTCGCCAGCCCGGCGAGCGCCTTGCTGCGCAGCATCACGTTCGCGAGCCGTGGCGGCGTCATCGCGGCCCACTTCGGCAGCCGGCCCAGGGCGTAGTGCGAGCGCGGACGGCGCTTGCCGGCGTACTTGGCGTCGAGGACCTGGGACTTGTACATGGCCATGTCGACACCGGTCGGGCAGTCGTGCGCGCACCCCTTGCAGGACAGGCACAGGTCGAGCGCGTCGGTGACGGCCGGATCGGTCAACGGCAGCAGCCCGGTGACGACGTCCTGGAGCACCCGCGACCGGCCGCGGGTGCTGTCCTTCTCGTCGCGCGAGGCCAGGTACGACGGGCACATCACGCCACCGTTGGCCGTGTTGTCAGCGACGCAGCGCCCGACACCGGTGCAGCGGTGCACCTCGCCGAAGAGGTCGGCCAGCGGCCCCTTCGGCGGGTTCGCGAGCCGCAGCGACGCGTCGAACGGCTCGGGGTCGACCAGGACGCCGGCGTTGAGGATGTTCTGCGGGTCCAGCGCGTGCTTGACCGCGGCCATCAGCTTCATCGCGTCGGGCGAGTACATCCGGCTGAGCAGCTCCGAGCGGGCCCGACCGTCACCGTGCTCGCCGCTCATCGAGCCGCCGTAGGCCGAGACCAGGTCGGCCGCCGCCTCGGTGAACGCACGGAACTGTCCGCGCCCGGCGGCGTCGTCGAGCTCGAAGTCGATCCGCGCGTGGACGCAGCCGTCGCCGAAGTGGCCGTAGGGAACGGTGTCGAAGCCGTACTCGTCCAGCAAGGTCTCGAAGGAACGCAGGTAGTCGCCCAGGCGGTCCGGAGGAACTGCGGCGTCCTCCCACCCGGAGTGCGCCGGCCGGGACAGCGAACGGGCTGCCAGGCCGGCACCGTCCTCGCGGATCCGCCACAGGGCGGCCTGCTCGGTCGGGTCGACGACGATCCGGTACGGCGCACCGACAGCGGCCACCACCGTCTCGGCCCCGGCCACCGCGATCGCCTGGGTGGCACCGGTGATCTCGACGAAGAGCCAGCCGGCCCCCGTCGGCAGCTCCGGCGCCCGGGGAACCAACCGGGTGATCCGCTCGTCCAGTCCCTCGCAGGCGATCAGGTCGCCCTCGAAGTCGCCGGCACTGGCCAGCACGGCCGGTACGGCGTCCGCGGCCGACGCCATCGAGTCGAACCCGAGGACGGCCATCACGCGCGACGGAGCTTCCTCGACCAACCGGACGGTCGCTTCGAGCACGACACCCAAGGTGCCCTCGCTGCCGACCAGGAAGCGGTCGAAGCGGCGGTCGTTCTCCGGGAGCAGGTGCTCCAGCGAGTAGCCGGAGACCTGCCGCGAGAACTGGCCGAACTCGGTCCGGATCAGGGCAAGGTCGGCGTCGACGAGGGCCGTCAGATCGGTG
This sequence comes from Propionibacteriales bacterium, assembly GCA_026392455.1. Lineage (GTDB taxonomy): Bacteria > Actinomycetota > Actinomycetes > Propionibacteriales > Nocardioidaceae > Marmoricola. Next base: position 241,835 of record JAPLCB010000011.1, read on the forward strand.
ATCAGCTTCGACCGGGGTCCGTCGGACGCCGGGAACCCGCGCAGGCTGCGCTCCTCGTCGACCGAGAAGCCGAGCGCGTGCTGGGCTGCTCCGCGCGGACTGATCACCTCGCCGTCGGAGAGGGCAACCTTGAGCCCGACCACGTTGTCGGCAGTCCGTCCGTAACCCAGCGCGCGGGAACCGCAGGCGTTGTTGCCGATCATCCCGCCGATCGTGCAGCGGGTGTGCGTCGAGGGGTCCGGCCCGAACCGAAGGCCGTGCGGGGCCCCGTGGCGCTGGAGCGCGGCGTGCACCATCCCGGGCTGCACCGTGGCCGTCCGGGCTTCGGGGTCGATCCGGACCAGCTTGTTGAGGTACTTGGTGGTGTCGACCACGATGCCGTGACCGATCGCGTTCCCGGCGACCGAGGTACCGGCCCCGCGCAGGGTGACACTGGTCTCGAACTCACGGGCGACCGCCAGCACGGCGAGCACGTCGTCGGAGTCGCGCGGGAAGGTCACCACCTCCGGGGGGATCCGGTACAGCGACGCGTCGGTGGCGTACAACGACCGGGCCAGGGACGAGTCGTCGACCTGCAGCCCGGCCTGGCGCAGAGCCTCGGCGCTGCCGACGGCCGCAGCCGACGACCCCGGGATGGTCGTCACCACAGCTCCAGGGAGGCGCCCAGGATCGCGGCGGCGTCGTCCTCGGTGACGGGACGCGGTGCTGTCGAGAGCAGGCGCTGCTGCTGCATCGTGCCGACGACCAGGTCGTCGACGTCCGACTCGCCGTACCCGACGGCACCGAGGCCGTTCGGGATCTCGATGTCGCGCATCAGGTCCGAGAGAACGGCCGGCAAGGTGCCCGCATCCGCCCCGTGGTCGTGTCCGGGTGCGAGCAGACCCGCCGCGCGCAGGTGCCGCTCGGGGCTGGAGGAGAACGTCCACCGGAACGCCTCGGGAGCCGTCAGCGCGACCGCCATCCCGTGCGGGACCATCGGCTCGTCGCCGGGGTACCCGACCGGCCGGAAGTCCGGGGCGGTCTCCTTGACGCGGCCCGCGATCGGATAGGCGTTCGCGTGCGGGATGTGGACGCCGGCGTTGCCGAACCCGAGACCGGCCATCGTCGCGGCCAGCGCCATCTGCTCGCGCGCGGCCGCGTCGTCACCGTGGTGCACGGCCTGGCGGAACGACGAGGAGAGCAGGGTCATCGCCTGCTCCGACCACAGGTCGGAGATCGGGTTCGAGCCGCAGTACGGGACCCGCTGCTCGGGCCTCTTGGCATCGTAGGAGGTGAACGAGCGCGCGGTGTACGACTCCAGGGCGTGGCAGAGGATGTCCATCCCGGCAGCGGCCGTGACACCAGCCGGCTGGCTCATCGTCAGCGCCGGGTCGACCACGGCGAGGGTCGGGCGCAGCCGGGCGTGGCTGATCCCGGTCTTCACCTTCAGCGCGAGCACGTCCAGGACGCAGATCGTCGTCGACTCCGCGCCGGTCCCGGTGGTCGTGGGGACCGCGACCAGCGGCTTGAGCGGGTTCTTCGGCGCCCGGGCCCGGCCGACCGGCGCGTTGATGTAGTCCATCAGCTCGCCGTCGTTGCTGGTCAGCAGGTTCACCGCCTTCGCGGTGTCGATGGTCGATCCTCCGCCGACCGCGACGAACGCGTCCCACGGGCCCGACTCGCGGGCGTAGCTGATCGCAGCGTCGAACGACTCGTCGGTCGGCTCGACCCGCACCCCGTCGAAGACCGCGGCCTCGATCCCGAACCCGCGGATCTGGTCGGCCACCCGTGCGGGGTGTCCGGTCGCAGCGACGCCGGGATCGGTCAGCACGAGCACCCTGCGGACGCCATACTGGCTGAGGTCGTAACCGATCTCCTCGGACGCCCCGACTCCGAACTTCAGGCCGGGAGCGCCGTAGGTGAAGACTGTCTCGGGCGCGCTCATGGAGCAGACGCTAACGCGTGCCGAACAACGTCGGTGACCTGGACCGCCCCCGATGCGATATCCGCCACGTCGATCCAGGCGACCTCGTCGGTGGTCCCGTCGCTCTCGACGACCCGCGGCTCGGCACCGGGGGGCACCGTCACCGCGAAGATCAGGTTCACGGCGTGGAAGTCCTCGTGCCGTCCGTTCGGCGCCGTCCCGGTCAGGTGCAGGTCGTGGACCGCCAGGAGCGGGCCGACCTCGGCAAACAGCCCGGTCTCCTCGAGCATCTCGCGGACCAGCGCGTCCGACGGGTGCTCACCGTGGTCCACTCCCCCGCCGGGCAAGGTCCACTGCCCGGTCTCGACCGCGAAGCGGCTGAGCCGCGCGAGCAGGATCCGGTCGTCGCACCGGACCAGAGCCTTGGCTGCCAGGCGTTGGACCCGGTGGGCGTCGTAGTCCTCGATGGCCGCACGGACCCAGGTCGCCACCGGCCACTGACCGTTCAGGACCAGCGCTACCGGGACCCAGCGCGCGTCGGCCGTGGATCCGTCGACCTCGACCACCCGGGGTTCGGGGCTGTCCACCGGGGCCCAGCCCTCGAAGACCATCCGGACCGAGTGCATGTCTGTTTCCGAGAGGGAGGCGTACCGACGGGCCGAGTCGATCCAGGCGCGGTCACCGACCTCGACGCGCAGCCCGGTCTCCTCGTAGACCTCCCGGACGACCGCGTCGCGCGGGTCCTCGCCGAAGTCGATACCACCGCCGGGGAGGGTCCACTGCTCGTGCGCGACCAGGTACGCCGCCAGTCGGGACATCAGGATCTCGTCGTCGCGGATGATCACCGCGTAGGCGGCGACCCGTTGCCGCCGCGGGAGCTCCTCGGCGGTCGTCGCACCAGGGTCTGGATCGCTCGCCACGGTCCAACTCTACGCAGTGGGTGGACCCCACGTCGGGGCGACCGCGCTGCTGGGCAGCAGGTCGTACTCGGCCGCCACAGCCCGGGTGGGAGCGTGCCCGCCCAGGTGAGCCGGGTGCCAGGTGGCGACCTCGCCGGGCCGGGGCTGGTGGACCGGGCCGGTCTGCAGCCGCTCGAGCATCGTGGTCAGGGTGTGCCCGAGCCGCTGGGTCTCGGTGATCAGGTCGGCGCCGGGCGCGACCGGGTACGGGTCACCGAAGACCACGTCGACCCGGCGCCCACGAGTCAGGTCAGGGGGTGGTTCCGGAACACCGACCGAGTAGATCCGCTGCGATCCCCAGATCGCCACCGGGAGCAGCGGCGCGCCCGTCTCCCGGGCCAGCGCCACGGCACCGGGCATCATCGCGCGCACGGTGTAGGAGTAGCTGATCCCGGCCTCCGGGAACAGGCCGACCGCCTCCCCGGCCCGCAGGTGCCGACGCGCGTGCAGGTAGGCGGCTGCTGGCACCGAGCGGTCGACGGGGACGTGACCCATCCGGTCCATCGCCCACGCCAGCGGGCCCGGCCTCCAGACGTCGTGCCGGGTCAGGAAGCGGACGTACCGACCACGTTCGACGGCAGCCTTCTCGATCATGATGAAGTCCAGGTAGGAGACGTGGTTCGCCGCCAGCACGACCGGTCCCGACGACGGCAGGTTCTCCGCGCCGCTGACGTGCACCCGGGCGTCGAGGGCGCGCAGGGCGACGCGCCCCAGCGCGTTCACTGCTCGGTAGGTCCGGTCCACAGGAGTCATTCGACGCGAGTCGGGCGGCGGATGCCTACGAGAACGGGGGGCGGTGGTCCAGCCTGACGCTGCGCCGTCCGGCCCAGCGCCAGATCCGGGCCGACCGGTCGCGGTCCTCGTCGGTGACCAGGTTGCCCATCCACCGCAGGGCCAGGGTCATCATCCAGTCCGACCGCATCCCGATCGGGCCGAGCGCGGCCAGGGCCTTGGGGACGGTGACGATGCCGGCCAGGCGACGGGCGATCGAGAAGGACTCGCCGTAGTGCTCGCGCAACAACGTCGGCCAGACGACCGACAGGTCGGCGTCGGGCGACGCCGTGAGCACCTCGACGACCAGGCGCCCGGTCTCCAGGCCGTAGTCGATCCCTTCGCCGTTGAGCGGGTTCACGCAGGCGGCCGCGTCGCCGATCAGGGCCCAGTTCGCCCCGGCGACGTTCGAGACCGCGCCGCCCATCGGCAGCAGCGCCGAGGTCGGCATCCGGATGTCGCCGACCAGGCCGAAGTCCTCGCGGCGCAGCTCGGCGTAGTGCTTCATCAGCGGACGCAGGGCGACCTCGGCCGGCCGCTTGGCGGTCGCCAGGGTGCCGACCCCGAGGTTCACCGAGCCGTCTCCCAACGGGAAGATCCAGCCGTATCCGGAGAGGATCTCGTTGTTCTCGCCGCGCAGCTCCAGGTGGGAGCTGATCCACGGGTCGTCCGACATCGAGGAGTCGATGTACGAGCGACCAGCGACGCCGTAGACGGTGTCGCGGTGCCACTCACGGCCCAGGACCTTCCCGAGCCCCGAGCGGACTCCGTCGGCCACCACCAGGTGGTTGCAGGCGATCTCGAACCGTGCACCCTTCTGCGCATCGGTGGTGTGCTCGAAGACGACAGCGGCGACCTTGGCACCGTCCATCCGGACGTCGACCGCGCGTGCCCCGTCGACCGCCGTCGCCCCGGCCTTGATCGCGGTGGTGCGCAGGTGGTCGTCCAGCTCGGTGCGAGGGACTGCGGAGCCGTACGCCGGCAGGCCGGTACCGTCCTTGCCCGGTCCGGGCCAGGGCAGCAGCAGGGTCTGGCCGAAACCGTGCGCCCGCAGGCCGTGGTTGACCACGTGCGCCCGGATCCAGTCCTCCAGGCCGAGACGGGTCAGCTCGGCGATCGCCCGCGGCGTCAGTCCGTCACCGCAGGTCTTGTCGCGCGGGAACACAGCGGCGTCGACGATCACGGTGTCCCGGCCGGCGCGCGCCGCCCAGGTCGCCGCCGACGATCCAGCAGGGCCGGCCCCGACGACAAGGACGTCGGTGGCAGCAGGAGTCGGAGTGGTCACCCCGTCATTCTCCCAGTGCGACCTAGCGCCACCACCACGGCCCCGCAGGCGTCGAGCAGCTCGGCCTCGGTGAAGCCGGAGCCGGAGAACCAGGCCGGTGCCGAGAAACCCGTCTGCCGCAGGAGCTCTCGCCGCTCTTCGGTGGTAGCGGCGCCGTCGTACGGGGCGACCGACTCGGTCGCGAAACCCGACCAGTCGTGCGACTCGTCGTCCTCACCGGTGAGGACGAGCAAGCCGGGGTCGGTGGTCTCCTGGACCTGCGCGACGACGACCCGGGCCGACCGGCCCAGGTACACGGTGACGTGACCGTCGACGTTCAGCAGCACCCCGAGGCAGCCGGCCTCGCACGGCACCAGCCCGAGCACCGGGGCCGCCGGCGCCAACGGCTCGATCGGGGCGTCCGGGTGGGCGGCCAGGTCGTCGCCGAGGGCCCCGAGGACGTCGACGACCGCGTCCCAGCCTTCGGTCGTCAGGCCACGTGCCACTGCGTCAGCGAGGTCGGCCCGCCAGTCTTCGCTCATGGGGAGATCCTTCCACTTCAGACTCCAGTCGTCTCACCTGGGTTTCGAGACGACGGAAGGCCCCGCCAGCAAGCTGGCGGGGCCTTCCGTCTCCTCAACCTGGTTCGTAACACCAGAACTTCGCTAGCTCAGTTCTGGTAGGAACCGAAGTCGAAGTCGTCCAGCGCGACCGTCTGGTTCGGCGTACCGAAGTCGTAGCTGCCGTAGGAGTCGTACCCGGTGACGGAGTACGCCGCGGCGCGGGCCTCCTCGGTGGGCTCCACCCGGATGTTGCGGTACCGCTCGAGGCCGGTACCCGCCGGGATCAGCTTGCCGATGATCACGTTCTCCTTCAGGCCGCGCAGCGAGTCGGACTTGCCGTTGATCGCCGCGTCGGTGAGAACCCGGGTGGTCTCCTGGAAGGAGGCCGCCGAGAGCCACGACTCGGTCGCGAGCGAGGCCTTGGTGATCCCCATCAGCTCCGCACGACCCGAGGCCGGCTTGCCGCCCTCGGTGACCACGCGACGGTTCTCCTCCTCGTACCGGACCCGGTCGACCAGGTCGGACGGGAGCAGCTTGGTGTCGCCGGACTCGATCACGGTCACCCGGCGGAGCATCTGCCGGACGATGATCTCGATGTGCTTGTCGTGGATCGACACACCCTGGCTGCGGTACACCTGCTGGACCTCGGCCACCAGGTGCTCCTGGGCCTTGCGGACACCGAGGATGCGCAGCACCTCCTTGGGGTCGGGCGTGCCCTGGATCAGCTGCTGGCCGACCTCGACGTGCTCGCCGTCTGCGACCTGCAGACGCGACCGCTTGCTGACCGGGTACTCGACCGGGTCGGACCCGTCGTCGGGGGTGACGATCAGCTTGCGCGCCTTGTCGGTGTCCTCGATCTCCAGCCGGCCCGAGGCCTCGGAGATCGGGGCCTTGCCCTTGGGCTGACGGGCCTCGAAGAGCTCGACCACGCGGGGAAGACCCTGCGTGATGTCGTCCGCGGAGGCCACACCACCGGTGTGGAACGTACGCATCGTCAGCTGCGTGCCGGGCTCACCGATGGACTGGGCGGCAATGATGCCGACCGCCTCACCGATGTCGACCAGTTTGCCGGTGGCCAGCGAGCGGCCGTAGCACTTGGCGCAGGTACCGGTCTTGGCGTCGCAGGTCAGGACCGAGCGGACCTTGACCTCGGCGATGCCGGCCGCGATGAGCTCCTCGATCTGGACGTCGCCCAGGTCGCCACCGGCTTCGACGACGACCTCGCCCGAGGCGGAGACGACGTCGACGGCCGCGTTGCGGGCGTAGGCGGAGGTCTCGGCGTTGAGGTCCTTGCGCACCACACCGTCCTCGCCGACCACACCGATGACCTTCGGCATCCCGCGCTCGGTGCCGCAGTCGTCCTCACGGATGATGACGTCCTGCGACACGTCCACCAGACGACGGGTCAGGTAGCCCGAGTCAGCGGTACGCAGCGCGGTGTCGGCCAGACCCTTGCGAGCACCGTGGGTGGAGATGAAGTACTCCAGGACCGAGAGGCCCTCACGGAAGTTCGACTTGATCGGCCGCGGGATGATGTCACCCTTCGGGTTGGCCACCAGACCACGCATCGCGGCGATCTGACGGACCTGCATCCAGTTACCGCGCGCACCCGAGTTCACCATCATGAAGATCGGGTTGTCCTGGTCGAAGTTCTTCTGCATCGCTGCAGCGACCTTGTTGGACGCGTCGGTCCAGATCTCGATGAGCTCCTGACGGCGCTCGTCGTCGGTGATCAGGCCACGCTCGAACTGCTTCTGGACCTTGGCGGCGTTCTCCTCGTAGGACTCCAGGATCTGGAGCTTGTCCTTCGGGGAGACGACGTCCTCGATGGAGACCGTGACACCGGAGCGGGTCGCCCAGGTGAAACCGGTGTCCTTCAGGGCGTCCAGGGAGTTCGCGACCTCGACCTTGGTGTAGCGCTCAGCGAGGTCGTTGACGATCTTGCCCAGCTCGTTCTTGCCGACCTGGTAGTCGATGAACTCGTAGTTGCCCGGCAGCGCCTCGTTGAACAGGGCCCGGCCCAGGGTCGTCTCGACGATGATCGGGTCACCCTCGCTCCAGCCCTCGGGGATCGTGGTCCCCTCCGGCGGAATGGCAACACCCGTCAGCCGGATCTTGACCTTCGCCTGCAGGGAGAGCTCGGGGCCGTCCTTGTCCTTGTTCCACTTGTCGAACGCCATGATCGCTTCAGCGATGGAGCTGAAGGCACGACCCTCTCCCGGGGCGCCGGGGCGGCCCAGGGTCAGGAAGTAGATGCCGATGATCATGTCCTGGGTCGGCATCGTGACGGGGCGACCGTCGGACGGCTTCAGGATGTTGTTGGTCGACAGCATCAGGATCCGGGCCTCGGCCTGCGCCTCCGCGGAGAGCGGCAGGTGCACGGCCATCTGGTCACCGTCGAAGTCGGCGTTGAACGCCGAGCAGACGAGCGGGTGGATCTGGATGGCCTTGCCCTCGATCAGCTGCGGCTCGAAGGCCTGGATGCCGAGGCGGTGCAGCGTGGGCGCGCGGTTCAGCAGAACCGGGTGCTCGGCGATGACCTCTTCGAGCACGTCCCAGACCTCCGGGCGGACCGCACGCTCGACCATCCGCTTGGCGGACTTGATGTTCTGCGCGTGCGACAGGTCGACCAGGCGCTTCATCACGAACGGCTTGAACAGCTCGATCGCCATGTACTTCGGCAGACCGCACTGGTGCAGCTTGAGCTGCGGGCCGACGACGATGACCGAACGGCCCGAGTAGTCGACGCGCTTGCCGAGCAGGTTCTGACGGAAACGACCCTGCTTGCCCTTGAGCATGTCGGACAGCGACTTCAGCGGCCGGTTGCCCGGGCCGGTGACCGGGCGACCACGACGACCGTTGTCGAACAGCGAGTCGACGGCCTCCTGGAGCATCCGCTTCTCGTTGTTGACGATGATCTCCGGAGCACCCAGGTCGAGCAGTCGCTTGAGACGGTTGTTCCGGTTGATCACGCGGCGGTACAGGTCGTTGAGGTCGGAGGTCGCGAAGCGGCCGCCGTCCAGCTGGACCATCGGGCGCAGGTCCGGCGGGATGACCGGGACGGCGTCCAGGACCATGCCCATCGGGCTGTTGCCGGTCTTGCGGAACGCGTCGACGACCTTGAGCCGCTTGAGCGCGCGCACCTTGCGCTGACCCTTGCCGGTCTCGATGGTCTCGCGCAGGTTCTCGACCTCGGCCGCGATGTCGAACGACTTCAGCCGCTCCTGGATCGCCGTGGCGCCCATGAAGCCCTCGAAGTACTTGCCGAACCAGTTCTTCATCTCGCGGTAGAGGAGCTCGTCGCCCATCAGGTCCTGGACCTTCAGCGACTTGAACGTGCTCCAGACCTCGTCGAGCCGGTCGAGCTCACGCTGCGCCCGGTCGCGGACCTGCTTCATCTCACGCTCGGCACCGTCCTTGACCTTGCGACGGGCATCGGCCTTGGCACCCTCGGCCTCGAGGGTCTCCAGGTCGGTCTCGAGCTTCTTGGTGCGCTCGTCCAGGGTGACGTCGCGACGGTTCTCGATGCTCTTGCGCTGGAGGCCGATCTTGCCCTCGAGCTCGGTCAGGTCGCGGTGACGGGCGTCCTCGTCGACCTTGGTGATCATGTACGCCGCGAAGTAGATGACCTTCTCGAGGTCCTTCGGGGCGAGGTCGAGCAGGTAGCCGAGCCGGCTCGGAACACCCTTGAAGTACCAGATGTGGGTCACCGGGGCGGCGAGCTCGATGTGGCCCATCCGCTCACGGCGGACCTTGGAGCGGGTCACCTCGACGCCGCAGCGCTCGCAGATGATGCCCTTGAAGCGCACGCGCTTGTACTTGCCGCAGTAGCACTCCCAGTCCCGGGTGGGACCGAAGATCTTCTCGCAGAAGAGGCCGTCACGCTCGGGCTTGAGCGTGCGGTAGTTGATGGTTTCGGGCTTCTTTACCTCGCCGTGGCTCCACGTACGGATGTCGTCCGCGGTGGCCAGGCCGATCTGGATCTGGTCGAAGAAGTTCACGTCAAGCACGATGGCTTCTGTCCTTCGTTAGTTCTGGAAGTTCAAGCTGGGGACCGAGGTGCGCCAGCGCGACGGGTTCGCCGTCGCGCTGGCGGCAGCTCAGACTTCTTCGACGGAGCTGGGCTCGCGGCGGGACAGGTCGATGCCGAGCTCCTCGGCGGCACGGAAGACGTCCTCTTCCGCGTCGCGCATCTCGATCGAGGAACCGTCCTGGGACAGGACCTCGACGTTGAGGCAGAGCGACTGCATCTCCTTGATGAGAACCTTGAACGACTCGGGGATACCGGAGTCGGGGATGTTCTCGCCCTTCACGATCGCTTCGTAGACCTTGACGCGACCAGGCACGTCGTCGGACTTGATCGTCAACAGCTCCTGGAGCGCGTAGGCAGCGCCGTACGCCTCCATCGCCCAGACCTCCATCTCACCGAAGCGCTGGCCACCGAACTGGGCCTTACCGCCGAGCGGCTGCTGGGTGATCATCGAGTACGGGCCGGTCGAACGGGCGTGGATCTTGTCGTCGACCAGGTGGTGGAGCTTGAGGATGTACATGTAGCCGACCGAGACCGGATCCGGGAACGGCTCGCCGGAGCGGCCGTCGAACAGGTTGGCCTTTCCGTTGCCCTTGACCAGACGCACCCCGTCACGCGTGGGGAGCGTCGAACCCAGCAGACCGACGATCTCGTCCTCGCGGGCGCCGTCGAACACCGGGGTGGCGACGTTGGTGCCGGGCTCGGCCGACTCCGCGTGGATCTTGATCAGGCGCTTCTTCCAGTCCTCGTCGTCGCCCTCGACCTGCCAGCCGGTCTTGGCCAGCCAGCCGAGGTGGATCTCGAGGATCTGACCGATGTTCATCCGGCCCGGCACACCGAGCGGGTTGAGCACGACGTCGACCGGGGTCCCGTCCTCGAGGAACGGCATGTCCTCGATCGGCAGGATCTTGGAGATGACGCCCTTGTTGCCGTGACGACCGGCGAGCTTGTCACCGACCGAGATCTTGCGCTTCTGGGCGACGTAGACCCGGACCAGCTGGTTGACGCCCGGGGGCAGCTCGTCGCCGTCCTCACGCGAGAACTCGCGGACGCCGATGACCGTGCCGGACTCACCGTGCGGGACCTTCATCGAGGTGTCGCGCACCTCGCGGGCCTTCTCGCCGAAGATGGCGCGCAGCAGGCGCTCCTCCGGCGTCAGCTCGGTCTCGCCCTTCGGCGTCACCTTGCCGACGAGGATGTCACCGGTGGTGACCTCGGCGCCGACGCGGATGATGCCACGCTCGTCCAGGTCGGCGAGCAGCTCGTCGCCGACGTTCGGGATGTCGCGGGTGATCTCCTCGGGGCCCAGCTTGGTGTCGCGGGCGTCGACCTCGTGCTCCTCGATGTGGATCGAGGTGAGGACGTCCTCCTGCACCAGACGCTGGGAGAGGATGATCGCGTCCTCGTAGTTCGAGCCGTTCCACGGCATGAACGCGACCAGCAGGTTCGTGCCCAGGGCCATCTCGCCCTCGTCGGTGCACGGACCGTCGGCCAGCGGGGAGCCGATCTCGACCCGGTCACCCTCAGCGACCAGCGGGCGCTGGTTGATGCAGGTGCCCTGGTTGGAGCGCTTGAACTTCTGCAGCCGGACGGACTTGTTGCCGCCCTCGTCGGTCATGATCACGATCTCGTCGGCCGAGACCTCCTTGACCACACCGGCGACGTCAGAGGTGACCACGTCACCGGCGTCGACGGCGGCACGGAACTCCATGCCGGTACCGACGAGCGGGGCGTCGCTCTTGATCAGCGGCACCGCCTGACGCTGCATGTTGGCGCCCATGAGCGCACGGTTGGCGTCGTCGTGCTCGAGGAACGGGATCAGCGCGGTGGCGATGGAGACCATCTGCCGCGGTGAGACGTCCATGAAGTCGACCTGGTCCCGCGGGATGTCGACGGTCTCGCCGCCCCGGGTGCGGACCAGGACGAGCTCGTTGACGAAGTTGCCCTTGTCGTCGAGCTCGGCGTTGGCCTGCGCGATGACCTTGGAGTCTTCCTCGTCAGCGGTCAGGTGCTGGATCTCGTCGGTGACGCGACCCTTCTTGACCACCCGGTACGGCGTCTCGACGAAGCCGAACGGGTTGATCCGTCCGTACGACGCCAGCGAGCCGATCAGACCGATGTTCGGGCCTTCCGGCGTCTCGATCGGGCACATCCGGCCGTAGTGCGAGGAGTGCACGTCGCGGACGTCCATCTGGGCGCGGTCACGGGAGATACCACCCGGGCCGAGCGCGGAGAGACGACGCTTGTGGGTCAGACCGGCGATCGGGTTGGTCTGGTCCATGAACTGCGAGAGCTGCGAGGTTCCGAAGAACTCCTTCAGCGCCGCGACGACCGGACGGATGTTGATCAGGGACTGCGGCGTGATCGCCTCGACGTCCTGGGTCGTCATCCGCTCGCGGACCACGCGCTCCATCCGCGCCAGTCCGGTACGGAGCTGGTTCTGGATGAGCTCGCCGACGGTGCGCATCCGGCGGTTGCCGAAGTGGTCGATGTCGTCGGGACGGACCACGATGGCTTCACCGTGGTTGTCCTTGAACTCCTTGCCGGCGCCGTCGACCAGGGTCTCCTTGCCGGCGTGCAGCTCGATGATGTAGCGGATCGTGGCCACGATGTCGTCGATGGTCAGCGTCTGCTGGTCGAAGGCCTCGTGGGTGCCGAGCTTCTTGTTGATCTTGTAGCGACCGACCTTGGCCAGGTCGTAGCGCTTGGGGTTGAAGTAGTAGTTCTTCAACAGGGTCAGCGCGGCTTCGCGGGTCGGCGGTTCGCCCGGACGCAGCTTGCGGTAGATGTCGAGCAGGGCCTCGTCCGGCGTCGCGGTGTGGTCCTTCTCCAGGGTCAGCTGGATCGACTCGTACTGGCTGAACTCGGCCATCACGGCTTCGTAGTCGTACGGAGCTCCGGTGTAGCCCTCTTCCTCGGCGAGCGCCTGGAAGGCCTTGAGCAGGACGGTGACGTTCTGCTTGCGCTTGCGGTCGAGACGCACCCCGACCATGTCACGCTTGTCGATCTCGAACTCGAGCCAGGCGCCACGCGACGGGATCACCTTCGAGGTGAAGATGTCCTTGTCGGAGGTCTTGTCGGCCGTGCGCTCGAAGTACACGCCCGGGGACCGGACGAGCTGCGAGACGACGACGCGCTCGGTGCCGTTGATGATGAAGGTGCCCTTGCGGGTCATCATCGGGAAGTCACCCATGAAGACCGTCTGGCCCTTGATCTCACCGGTGTCACCGTTGGTGAACTCGGCGGAGACGTACAGCGGGCGGGAGTACGTGAAGTCCTTGTCCTTGCACTCCTCCTCGGTGTACTTCGGGTCGAGGAAGACCGGGTTCTCGAACGAGAGCGACATCGTCTCGGAGAAGTCTTCGATCGGCGAGATCTCCTCGAAGATCTCGTGGAGTCCCGACTTGAGCGACAGCTCTTCGCCGTTCGCGTTCGCCGTCTCGACGCGCGCCTGCCACTTCGGGTCGCCGATCAGCCAGTCAAAGCTGTCGGTCTGAAGCGCAAGCAGCTGCGGAACCTCGAGAGGTTCGGAGATCTTGGCGAACGAGATGCGGCGGGGACTCTGGTTATTGCTGTTCTTGCTGCGCGAGGCGGCCAAGAGTGGAGGTCCTTCCGAGGCACATGTGTGACGGCGTCAGCCCACCACAAACCGGCCACCGGACAGGCGGAATGCATTTGAGAGGAGACGCAAAGATGAAGGTTACCCCACGGGCATGCAGAAACGCAACAGCCAAATTCTGGAAACTGCACAGGAAGGCTGTCCGTTGGCGCCAAGCATGAACTCCCGCGCGGCGCAGGTCAAGCACCGACGCCCTCACGGGCGAGGATCAGGGGGCCGCCGACGGGCTGGGACTGGGCGTGGACCCGGGTGACGGCGTGGCTGAGGCGTTCGGATCGACGCACTGCGGAGGGGTCTGGGCCTTCGGCTCGACGGTCTCCAGCAGCCAACGGTCACCGGACCGGACCAGCGTCGCGACCACCTGGGACGGCCGGTAGTTCGGACCACCGCTGCTGTTGCGGGTCTCCTGGCTGACGAAGACCAGCAGCCGGACCCGGTCGGCGCCGGCGTCGATCACGGCCGGGTCCTCCACCGTGCTCGTCACGATCGACTTGCGTGCCACCGCTGTGGCCGGAGAGTCGATGTCCGGGCGGCAGACCGTGGTGAAGGCCTTGCGGTACCGCTCCCCCAGCTCGGGGGTCATGTTCTCGGTGACCGCCGCCAGGGTGGCCTCGAGCTTGGCCGGCGTGTCCAGCTGCCGGTAGTCGTAGGAGAGAACAGCGGTGAGTGCCTTGACCGCCGCGGTCTGGGCGGCCCGCCCGGCCTTGTAGTCGTCGGCCTTGCCGCCCAGATCTGCCTTGACGAAGACCGTGGTTGCGAACGCGAGCGAGACCACCGTCAGGACCCCGACGATCGCCAGACCCAGGGTGCTGGTCAGTGCGCCGAGGAGCCGCGCGGCCCGTCCGGGCGCTGCGTTCCCGGACTCCTGGTCCGCTGCCGGCTCGGCCTCGGACTCGGGTTCAGATTCGGGTTCGGCCTCAGCCTCGGGCTCCACGGCCAGCTCTGGCTCCGGCTCGGGCTCCGGCTCGGAGACCTGGTCGTCCTTGGCCAGGTCCACCGTCGGCGCGACGCCCGCGAGCTCGGCGTCGTACGCGCTCCGGCGCTCAGGATCCAGCAGAACGTCGGCAGCCTCGTTGAAGAGCCGGAACTGGCTGGCCCCGGTCCCGGGTTCGAACTTGTCGGTCGCGTCCCGCCAGGCAGCCTTGATCTCGGCCGGCGTCGCGGTGGGGTCGACCCCGAGCAGGTCGTACCAGGACGGAGAGGTCATTGAGCTGCTCCTGACTGCGAGGCAGCATCGCTCTGGATGTCGTCGACGAGCCACGTGCCGTTGACCCGCTGCATCGACAGGACCGCGCGCAGGTTGCGGATCTCGGTGCCCTGAGCCGCGACCGTCTCCCGGATGTGCAGGACCAGCACGGTCGCCGAATCGATGTCCTGGTCGCGCAGTGCGCTGGACACGATCAGGCCCTTCGACTGGAACTTCTGCCCCTGCAGGGACGCCTCGAACTGCTCAGCGGTGATCGAGTTCGTCTCGCTCTTGGTCGTGCTGAGCTGGTTGATGCCGTCGAGGTACTCCTGCAGCTTGGCCGTGTCCAGGGTGTCCAGGCGCAGGATGTACTGCTCAGCGGCAGTGACCGCCTTGCGCCCCTCGGACGCGTCCGGGATGGCGTCGCCGTTGTTGAGCAGCGAGTACGGCTTGGACGTCAGGTGGTCCGAGCGGTAGAGCAGCACCGACCCGAGGCCCACCCCGAGCACGAGCAGGACGACCAGCCCGAGCAGGGTGAACCGACGGGTCTTGCTGGGAGCAGGAGAACTCAAACGATCACGTCTACGGCTGCACCAACAGAGCGGTCCACGGGTCCTCCACGGCGTACGGGGCGGGCCGGTCGTTCCAGCCCGTCGTCCCCGAGTCCAGATCGTACGTCGCGACCGGTGAGGTCCTCGGCGCGTTCTGGGCACCACGGGCGTTGGACTTCGACGCGGGTTCGGTGCATCGGGCGTCCGAGTCCATCGCCTTGTCGTCGGTCTGCAGCGGAGTACGCCGCTCACCCGGGTCGTAACCGGCCCGGCAGACGGCCGGGTTCTGGGTGAGGATGAAACCGAAGCGGGCGTTGTAGCCCTCGGAGTTCTTGGCAGCCACGGTGAACCCACCGGCCACCATGTACGGGTAGAGCACCAGGATCTGGCGGATGCCCGGGAGGTGCTTGACGATCACGTTGCCGGTGGTGACCAGATTGTTGATCAGGCTGCCGAGATCGACCTGGTTGCGCTCCAGGAAGGTCCGCAGCTCGTTCGCGGTCGCCGACCCGTTCGCGATCAGGGCGCGCAGCGCGTCGTCGTTGTCGGCCACCACGCCGGAGAACAGCGCCAGGTCGCGGGCGAAGCTGCGGATCGCGGAACCCTTGGCGGCCTGGGTCGTCAGGACGGTGTTGCCGTCCCGGATCAGGGCCGTGGTGACGTCGAAGTTCTGGTTCGCCGCCTGGATGAAGGAGTTCGAGGTGTCGATGATCTGACCGAGGTCGTCACCGGTCCCCATGAAGCCCGCACCGAGCTCGGTGATCACGGTCTGCAGCTTGTCCTGTCGGTGGTGGAGACCGGCGTCTCGGTGCTGACCGGGGCGATCGTCGACTGGTCCTTGAGGTACGGGCCGTCGTCGGACTGCGGCTGCAGCTCGACGTACTGCTCGCCGACGGCGGACTTGTTGCCCACCAGAGCGATCGCGTCGGCCGGGATCTTGTCCTCGGACTTGTCGATGGACAGCACCACGTTGACACCGTTGGCGGTCAGCTTCATGTCCGAGACCTGGCCGATACCGACACCGCGGTAGGTGACCTCGGCACCGGTGAAGATGCCGCCGGACTCCTTGAACTGGGCGTTCACCTGGTACGACGAGTCGTAGAAGAGCCGGTCGAGGCGGGCGTAGCGCGCACCGACGTACGAGACGCCGACCAGCGTGATGAACACGAAGACCAGGAGCTGCTTCTTAGTCCGTGAGGTGATCATCAGCCCACCGCCAGCAATGAGGTCATGCCCGGGTCGACGCCGGGCGGAACGTACGACGTACCTGCTGGTGCGACCGCGTCGTAGGCGCTACCCGGAAGGGTCCTGCCGAGGAGCCCGCCGAGGAGTCCCCCGAGCAGACCGCCACCGGGGTTGGACGGTGTCGATCCACCGCCACCTCCACCCGGGTTGGCAGTACCGCCACCGCCGTTGGCATTGCTGCCGGCGCAGAGGACCGCGAGGATCCCGCACAGCTGCTGGAGCTGGGTACCGCTGAGGAGGCTCTTGACGAGCTTGCACTGCGCGCCCGTCGGGTTCTTGCCGCACTGACCCAGCAGGTCCGCGACGCTGACCCCCGGCGCCAGGCCCGGGACGTTCGGCAGGTTGAACAGGTCCAGCGAGAGGTTGACCGACAGGTTCGTGAAGTCGCCCATGTGCAGGTCGCGGGCGACCTGGGGGTCACGACCGACGGCCTCGTCGATGAACGGGTAGGTGAGCGCGACCTGGAGCGACTTGGGCAGCGCGTCCCCGGCCTTGCCGAGGGACGCGAGCACGGGCGCCAGGTTCTTCAGGGCGTCGATCGTGGAGGCCTTCGACGCACTGATCACCTTGACTCCGACGGAGCTCAGGTTCGAGAGCCCCTTGAGCAGCTTGACCAGGTCGGCGCGCTGGCCGTTGATCGAGGAGAGCGCTTCGGGCAGGTCGTCGAGCGCACCCTTGATCGCGCCGTCCTGCTGGCGCAGCCGCGACGCGAGCCGGTTGACGCTCTCCAAGGTCGAGATGATCGCCGCCTTGTTGCGGTCCAGCTGCCCGGTGAAGCGGGAGAGCTGGGTGATGATCGAGCGGACCTCG
Organism: Propionibacteriales bacterium; assembly: GCA_026392455.1. Lineage (GTDB taxonomy): Bacteria > Actinomycetota > Actinomycetes > Propionibacteriales > Nocardioidaceae > Marmoricola. The sequence continues at coordinate 258,736 of JAPLCB010000011.1, forward strand.
TCCTCGCGACCGCCGAAAGCCTTGTCCAGCTCCGAGGAGATGCTCTGGAGCTGGCCGACGCCACCGCCGTTGAGCAGCAGGGCCAGCGCGCTGAAGACTTCCTCGACCTCGCGGTTGCGGCCCGTCGCCTCGATCGGGATGACGTCGCCGGTACCGAGCTTGCCGGTCGGGTTCGTCGGCTTGCTCAGCGAGACGAACTTCTCGCCGAGCAGGCTGGTCTGGCGGATCTCGGCCCGGGTGTTGTCCGGGAGGTCGGTGCTCTTGGGGAGCTGGACGGTGACGTCCGCGGTGTACCCCTTGAGCTCGATCTTGGTGACCTTGCCGACGGTGACGTCGTCGATCTTGACGGTCGACTGCGGCACCAGGTCGAGCACGTCCCGAAAGATGATGTGCACCGACATCGGGTTCTTCCCGGTGTCGGCTCCGCCGGGGAGCTGGACGTCGTAGATCGAGCAGCTGCTCATCGTCATGGCGGCAGCGACCGCGCCGACCACGGCGACCGAACGGCCGCGCCGGGAGAACAGGCTCTTGATCGGGTTGATGCTCATCAGGAGATCCCCACCAATCCGGCGAGCAGCGGGTCACCGACGGCTTCGATCCGGGCTCCGTACGTCGGGTCGTCGACCAGGGCCGGGGTCCGACCGAGACCGAGGACGCCGAGGAGCGTGGTCAGCGGACCACAGGCATCGGGAACGATCGCGCAGAGGACGACGCTGGGCTTGGCGGTGAGCTGGTCGACCGACTCACCGACGTTGGCGCGGGTGTCGAGGGTTCCCGAGGTCTCGTTGTACGCCAGGGCCAGGTTGTTCAGGGCTGCTGGTGCGTAGGTCAACGACTCCTCCAGGGCGTCCCGGTTCTTCACGAACGCCTTGCTGATCTCGTTGAGCCCGGTGATGTTCGTGGCCAGCGCTTCCTTGTTCTCGGCGACGAAGCTCCGGATCTCGGTCATCGCGACCGACAGGTTCTGCAGCACTGCGGCAAGGTCCTGCCGCTCGTCGGCCAGGAGACCCGCGCCCGCGGCCAACGAGTCGTTGAACTTGCGCACGGTGTCGTCGTTGTCGGCGAGCGCCTTGGTGAAGGTCTCCACCTCGGCGACGGTGCCGAACAGCTCGTCCTTGTTGTTCGCCAGCGTCTTGGTGAGCTTGCCCAGGTTCTTGATGGTCTGGTTGAACTGGACGCCCTGACCACCGAAGTTCTTCGCGGTCGAGTCGATCAACCGGGTCAGCGCCCCGGTGCCGGTGGCGTCCGGCTTGTTGGCGCCGTCGGGGCCCAGCGCCTTGGTCAGCTCGTTGATCGACCCGAAGATCTCGTCGAGCTCGAGCGGGGTCGCCGTCCGGTCCACGCCGAGCGAGGCCTTGTCGGCCAGCACCGCGCCGCCCCGGTAGACCGGGGTGAGCTGGACGTACCGGTCGCCCACGATCGACGGGGAGATCACCGCGGCGGTGACGTCGTTGGGCAGCTTGTACTTGGCGTCGTAGCTGATCTTGACGCGGACCTTGGTCCCCATCGGGGTGACGTCGTCGATCTTGCCGACGGCCACGCCCAGGATCTTCACGTCCGAGCCCTTGTAGAGCGACACCGACCGCGGGAAGTCCGCCGTCATCGTCTTCGTGTCGCCGCCACCGAGCAGCAGCAGCCCGGCGCCGACCAGCAGCGCCACCACGGCCACGACCAGGATGGCCGGGTTGGCAGTCAGTAGCTTCTTCATCAGTTGCCCGCCCCCAGTGCCGGTCCCGGCGGAAGGTTCGAGATCCAGGTGTCGAACCACGGTCCCGTTCCGAGGGTGTTGGTGAAGACCCGGTAGAACGGCGCCAGCAGGCGCAGCGAGTTGTCGAGGTTCGACTGGTTCTTGCGCAGGACGCTCACTACACCTGTCAGGTTGGCCAGGGCCGGCTTCAGGTCGCCGCGGCTCTGCCGCACCAGGGCGGTGAGCTCGGTCGACAGCTTGGAGGTGGTGACCAGCAGGGTGTGCACCGAGTCGCGGCGGGCCACCAGGGCCCGGAGCAGGACGTCGCCGTCCTTCATCAGTGCGACCACGTCGGTGTTGCGGTCGGCCAGCACACCGGAGACCTTCTTGAGGTTGGTGAGCAGCAGGTTGACCTGCTCGTCACGCGCGGCCACGTTGGCGGACAGCGCAGACAGGCCGGAGAGGGTGCTCTTCAGCTCCTCGGGCGTGTTCGCGGTGGCCTCGGCCAACGTGTTCAGCGCCTTGGTCAGGTCGTCGAGGTTGATGTCCTCGGCGTTCTGGGCGAGGCCGGAGAACGCAGCGACCACCTCGAACGCGGGCTTGGTCCGGGTGTCCGGGATGGTCGAGCCCGCCTTCAGCTGACCGCCACCCTCGGGGACCAACGACAAGAACATCGCCCCGAGCAGGGTCTTGACCTTGATCTCGGCGCGGGTCTCGGTGCCGAACTTCGAGTCGGTCTTGATCTTGAAGGCGACCTTGACGTGGTCGCCGTCCAGGTCGACCCCGGTGACCTTGCCGACGCGGACGCCGGCGATCCGGACCTCGTCGTTGGCCTTGAGGCCACCGGACTCCTTGAAGAAGGCGTAGTAGGTGTCGCCGCCACCGATCACCGGCAGCGAGTCCGCCTTGAAGGCGACCAGGACCAGCAGCACGATCGCGATCAGGCTGGCCGCACCGATCTTGACGGGGTTTCTCTCACGGAAGGGAACGCTCATTTGAGGTTGCACCTCCCGTTACCGCCGGGGTACGTCTGGTACGGGACCGAGAGCGGGCCGGTCGGCAGGATGACCTTCGCCTTGAACTCGCAGAGGAAGAAGTTGAAGAAGGACCCGTAGATCGCTGTACGTCCGATCTTCTCGAGCTTGATGGGCAGGATCTGCAGGGCCCGGTCGATCTCGGAGCGACCCTGGTTGAGGTTGGTCGCGACCTCGCGGAGGCCCTTGATGCTGGCCACCAGGCCGGGACGGATCCCGGTGGTGATGTCGGCCGTCTCGCGGGTCAGCGCGGAGATCGAGTCGAGGGATCCGAGGATCGCGTCCTTGTCCTTCGTCAGGCCGCCGATGAAGGCACGGAACTGGGTGATCAGGTTGGACAGCTCGACGTCGCGGTCACCGATCGTCTTGAGCACCGAGTTCAGGTTCCCGATCACGTCGCCGAGCAGCTGGTCGCGGTTCGCCAGGGTCTGGGTCACCGAACCGGTGCTGCGCAGCAGGCCCTCGATGTTGCCGCCCTCACCCTGGAACACCTGGATGATCTCGGCGCTGAGCTTGTTCACGTCCGCCGGGCTCAACGCCTTGAACAGCGGCTTGAAGCCGTTGAACAGCACGGTGAGGTCCAGGGCCGGCTGGGTCTTGTCCAGCTGGATGGTGGAGTCCTCGGGCAGCCTGGAGATGTCCCCGACGCCCTGGGTGAGCGAGATGTACCGCTGCCCGACGAGGTTCCGGTACCGGATCTGCGCCGTCGAGCTGCGCGTCACCTCGGTGTCGGTCTGAACCGTGAAGGTCACCCGGGCCCGGGTCCGGTCGACGATGGCGACCTCCTTCACGCTGCCCACCTTGACGCCGGCGACGCGGATGTCGTCGCCCTTGACCACGCCGGTGGCATCGCTGAAGACCGCCTTGTACGTGCGGGTGGACTCGAAGCTGAGGTTGCCGATCAGGATCACCAGCACGCCGGTGGCGAGCGTGGTGACCACGATGAAGATGACCAGCTTGATCAGGTCACCGGTAGTCCGCTTGTCGAGGAGCTTGGGCACTCAGCTCACCCCCAGCAGGGAGAGCAGACCGGCGTCCTGCGCCTCGGTCCCGAACGGAGCCACGCGCTGGGCGTCGCCGCGGCCGAGACCCTCGACGCCGTCGTTGAACGCCGGGATACCGGTGAACGGCACCTTCGGGTTCGGCAGGCCGAGGCAGGCCGGACCGTTGTCGGCGCCGTAGACCTGGTGGTCGGCAGGCCCGTAGCCACGGGGCTGCTGCGGAATGGTGATCAGGTCGATGTGGAACACGAATCCTCGGAAGGTGCTGGCCAGCAGCGGTGCCTGGTCGACCAGGCCCCTCAGCAGGCAGGGGAACTCGGGCGAGTACCGGTTCAGCAGCCTGGTCTGGGGCGCACTGATCTTGCCCAGTCGGACGATGTTGTCGCCGTTCGCGTCCAGGAAGGTCTTCGCCGTTGCGGAGAAGGCGGTGGTGTCCTTCAGGAACGCGTTGAGCGTGCTCTGCTGCTCGACCAGCGTGTTGCCGGTCTTGACCGTGTTGCGCAGCGTCGCGGCGATGGCCGGGGTGACGTCCCCGTAGGTGTCGGCGACCTTGCCGAGGAGCTTGAGGTCCTCGATCAACGCCGGCACCTGCGGGTTGAAGCGCTTGAGGTACGAGTCGAGCGTCTCGATGTTCTTGCCGATGTCCTCGCCGCGTCCCTCGAGGGCCGTCGCGATGGCGTTCAGGGTGCCGTTGAGCTCCGCCGGCTGGATCGAGTCGAGCAGCGGGAACAGGTCATTCAGGACACGCTCCACCTCGACGGGCAGCGCCGTCTGGGTAATCCGGTCGTTGGCCTTCAGCGAGGTCGACGACGGATCCTGCGGGATGACCAGCTCGACGTACTTCTCACCGAAGAGGGTCTTCGGCAGGATCGAGGCCGTGACGTTGCTGGGAACCTGCTTGATCTTGTCGGGCTTGATGCCGAGGGTCAGGACGGCACCGTCCGGGCCCGACTCGGCCTCCATCACCTGTCCGATGATGACGCCGCGGATCTTGACGTCCGCCAGCGACGGCAGCTGCAGACCGATCGTGTCGGTGTTGAGCTTGACCTCGTCGAAGGAGAGGAACTTCTGGTTGAAGATGGCGTTCACCAGCCAGACCCCGGAAGCCAGGATCAGGATCAGGACGACACCGAGGAACCGGTTGAAGGCGCGCTCTCTCATCAGCCCGCCAACCTGACGGTGGTCGTGGAGCCCCAGATCGCCATGCTCAGGAACAGGTCGATGACGCTGACCGAGACGATGGAGGTACGCACCGCACGCCCCACGGCGACACCCACGCCTGCGGGTCCGCCGCTGGCGGTGTAGCCGTGGTAGCAGTGGATCAGGATGACCACGACCGAGAAGATCAGAACCTTGCCGAAGGACCAGAGCACGTCACCCGGCGGCAGGAACTGGTTGAAGTAGTGGTCGTAGGTGCCTGGGCTCTGCCCGAAGAACTGCGTGACCACCAGCCGCGTCGCGAAGTACGACGACAGCAGGCCGACCACGTACAGCGGGGTGATCGCCACCAGACCGGCGATGATCCGGGTGGTGACCAGGAACGGCATCGACGGGATCGCCATCACCTCGAGGGCGTCGACCTCCTCGGAGATCCGCATCGCGCCGAGCTGTGCGGTGAAACCGCAGCCGACCGTTGCCGCCAGAGCGATGCCGGCGATCAGCGGAGAGATCTCGCGGGTGTTGAAGTACGCCGAGACGAAGCCCGAGAACGCCGCCGTACCGATCTGGTTCAGCGAGGCGTAGCCCTGGAGGCCGACCTCGGTACCGGTGAAGAACGCCAGCGCGGTGATGACACCGACCGTGCCGCCGATCACCGCGAGCGCACCGCTGCCCAGGGTGACCTCCGCCAGCAGGCGCAGGATCTCCTTCGGGTAGCGCTTGACCGACCTCGGGGTCGCGATGAGAGCGCGGATGTAGAACGCGAGCTGCTCACCCATGGTGTCGAGCGACTGCAGCGGACGCTCGTAGATTGCTTTCATGTTGGCCATCGCGCTAACCCGTCTTTGGTGGAACGAGCTGGAAGTAGATGGCGCTCATCACGAAGTTCACGACGAACAGCAGCATGAAGGTGATGACCACGGACTCGTTCACCGCGTCACCCACACCCTTCGGGCCACCAGCGGCGTTCATGCCCTTGTACGCCGCGACGATGCCGGCGATCAGGCCGAAGACGAGCGCTTTCGCCATGCCTTGGTAGAGGTCGGGTAGCTGGGCCAGCGCCGTGAAGCTCGCCAGGTAGGCACCCGGGGTCCCGTCCTGCAGCACCACGTTGAAGAAGTACCCGCCCATCACGCCGACGACGCTGACCAGACCGTTGAGGAAGACGGCGACCAGCATGCAGGCCAGGACGCGCGGTACGACGAGCCGCTGGATCGGGTCGATGCCGAGCACCATCATCGCGTCGAGCTCTTCGCGGATCTTGCGGGCGCCCATGTCGGCCGCGATCGCCGAGCCACCGGCTCCCGCGATCAGCAACGAGGTCGCGATCGGCCCGGCCTCACGGACGACCGCGAGCACCGACGCGGACCCGGTGAAGGACTGGGCGCCGAACTGCTTGATCAGTCCGCCGACCTGCAGCGCGATGACAGCACCGAACGGAATGGCGACCAGGGCCGTGGGAACGATGGTCACCGACGCGATGAACCACGCCTGTTGGAGGAATTCACGGGTCTGGAACGGTCGCTTGAAGAGCGAGCGTCCGACGTCAAGACCGAAGGCGAAGAGCTTGCCCGCAGTCCCGATCGGGGCCAGAACCCGATCAGCAGTAGCAGAGGACATCCGTGCTCAGGCCCCCGGAGCCATGGACATGCCCTCGGCGAACGATCCCGGAGGCGGCGTGACGCCGTTGACCCGGCACCACTCGCCGGCGGGGCGCTGGCTGCGACGCGGGATCCCCGAGGACGGGTCCTGCTGCAGCGGGATCGGCGGCAACGGCGGCAGGTCCTGGTCCTTCTCGGCCTCGAGCTCGTCGGCGTCCTTCTCCTCCGACATCCCGATCGGGCCGACCCGCTGGGCGTTGAGGAACTGGCGCACGACGGGCTCCTCGGACGAGAGCAGCATCTCCCGGGGACCGAACATCGCCAGGTGCTTGTGGTAGAGCAGGCCGATGTTGTCCGGGACCGTCCGGGCGGTGTTGATGTCGTGGGTCACGATCAGGAACGTCGCGTCGATCTGCGCGTTCAGGTCGACGATCAGTTGGTTCAGGAACGACGTGCGGACCGGGTCCAGACCCGAGTCCGGCTCGTCGAACAGCAGGATCTCGGGGTCCAGCACCAACCCACGGGCCAGGCCGGCACGCTTGCGCATACCACCGGAGATCTCACCGGGAAGCTTGTCCTCGGCGCCGAGAAGACCGACCAGGTCCATCTTCTCCATCACGATGTTGCGGATCTCGGACTCCGACTTGCGGGTGTGCTCACGCAAGGGGAACGCGACGTTGTCGTAGAGGTTCATCGAGCCGAACATCGCGCCGTCCTGGAACAGCACCCCGAAGAGCTTGCGGATCTCGTAGAGCTCCTTCTCCGGGCAGGAGGCGATGTCGACACCCTCGATGATGACCTTGCCCTCGTTGGGCTTGAGCAGACCGATGATCGTCTTGAGGAGCACCGACTTACCGGTACCCGACGGACCGAGCATCACGCTGATCTCGCCAGCCGGGATCGTCAGGGTCACGTCTTTCCAGATCAGCGACTTACCGAAGCTCTTGGTCAGGTGCTCGATCTGAATCTCGACGCCCATGAACTACTCCCTCTAGATCGATTGGCAGGGGTGTGACTCCCGACACTCCCACTACGGCTAACCAACGAGTAACCGCAGGCTAAGTTACGCGGAGTTTGCGCTCACGTCACTATGCACGACATACGTCTCATATTTTCGGTACTGAACTGGCGCGCGAGTGCGTAAGTAGGCAGAAGAGCGGCCGCGCCCCGAAGGACACGACCGCTCTTCTGTGGGACCAGAGATGCAGAAGTGATGCAGCGCTGGTCAGCGGATCACTTGAGCGAGATCGACGCGCCGGCGGCCTCGAGGGCCTCCTTCGCCTTCTCGGCAGTCTCCTTGTTGACGCCTTCGAGGATCGCCTTCGGGGCGGCCTCGACCAGGTCCTTGGCTTCCTTCAGACCCAGGGAGGTCAGCGCGCGGACCTCCTTGATGACGTTGATCTTCTTGTCGCCCGCGGCGTCGAGGATCACGTCGAAGGAGTCCTGCTCCTCGGCGGCCTCGGCGCTCGCGCCACCGCCAGCGGCGGGAGCAGCGGCAACGGCGACCGGCGCAGCGGCGGTGACGCCGAAGGCCTCTTCGAACTGCTTCACGAACTCGCTGAGCTCCAGGAGAGTCATCTCCTTGAAAGCGTCGAGCAGCTCGTCGGTGCTGAGCTTCGCCATGGTGGCGTTCCTTCCGTTCGTGGCTGGGCCTGGTCAGGCGTCAGCCAAGGTTTCTTGGTGGGTGGTTGCCGCAGAACTACTCGGCGGGCGCTTCGTCGGCGTCGGCCTCGGCCGCAGGGGCCTCGGTCTCGACCGCTTCAGCAGCCTCGGCCTCGGCGACGGGGGCTTCGGCGTCTGCCGCGGCCTCCGGCTCCTCAGCAGGGGCTTCCTCCGCAACAGCGGCAGCGGGCTCGCCCGCACCACCCTGGAGGACTGACGGGTCCTGCTGCGCCTTCGCTTCCAGGGCACCCACGAGACGGGCGGCCTGGGCGAGCGGGGCGTTGAGCAGGTAGACGGCCTGGCTGAGCGACGCGAGCATGGCGCCCGCGAGCTTGCCCAGGAGAACTTCGCGGGACTCGAGGTCGGCGAGCTTGCCGATCTCTGCAGCGTCCATCAAAGAACCGTCGATGTAGCCGCCCTTGATGACGAGGGCGGGGTTTGCCTTGGCGAAGTCACGCAGACCCTTGGCCGCTTCGACAACGTCTCCGTTGATGAAGGCGATCGCAGTCGGGCCGTTGAGCAGGTCGTCGAATCCTTCGACGCCGGCTTCGGTGGCCGCGAGCTTGGTCAGCGTGTTCTTGACCACGGCGTAGTTGGCGTTCTCGCCGAGAGCCTTGCGCAGGTCGCGCAGCTGCTTCACGGTGAGTCCGCGGTACTCGGTCAGCACAGCGCCGGCGGAATCGTTGAACGAATCGACGATCTCCGCAACAGCTGCTGCCTTGTCTGGCCGCGCCATGGGGACTCCTTCCAACTTGCACTGGTCTGTGCCCGGGCGCCGTACGGGTTGCACGACGTCCGACGTACCTCTGACCAGAGAAAGCAGAACGCCCCGGTGCAGGGCACACGGGGCGTGAGGCGGCGGACCACCTGTTGCTTCAGTGTCTCCTGCGCAGGTCGTCCGCTGTCGCGAACCTTCACATCACTCCGGGTTGGACCCAGCGCAATGAACCGGCGGTCTTCGGTTACAAGGGGGAACTCTAAGGCCTGCCCGCCCGAGTCACCAAATCGCCGAGAGGGCGCAGATGTCCCGCGAGTAGCGGGACATCTGCGCCCTCTCGGCTGGTGCCGGGGCAGACGTGCTGCCGGTTAGGCGTTCTCGTCCTCGACCGCGACGTTGCGGGTGCGGTTCGGGTCGACCTGGACGCCGGGGCCCATGGTCGTGGAGACGGTGACCTTCTTGAGGTAGCGGCCCTTGGAGCTGGACGGCTTGAGCCGGAGCACCTCTTCGAGCGCCGCGGCGTAGTTCTCGGCGAGCTGGACCTCGGAGAACGAGGCCTTGCCGATGATGAAGTGCAGGTTCGCGTGCCGGTCGACCCGGAACTCGATCTTGCCACCCTTGATGTCGGTCACGGCCTTGGCCACGTCCTGGGTCACGGTGCCGGTCTTCGGGTTCGGCATCAGGCCGCGCGGGCCCAGGACCCGAGCGATCCGACCGACCTTGCCCATCAGGTCAGGCGTGGCGACTGCGGCGTCGAAGTCGGTCCAGCCGCCGGCGACCTTCTCGATCAGCTCGTCGCCACCGACGAAATCGGCGCCAGCGGCGCGGGCCTCGTCAGCCTTGTCGGCGTTCGCGAACACCAGGACGCGCACGGTCTTGCCGGTGCCGTTGGGCAGGCTGACCGTGCCACGGACCAGCTGGTCGGCCTTGCGCGGGTCGACCCCGAGGCGCATGACGACGTCGACGGTCTCGTCGAACTTCTTCTTCGAGGTGGACTTGGCGATCTTGATGGCGGCCAGCGGGGAGAAGAGCTCGTCCTTGTCGAACTGCTCAGCCGCTGCGCGGTAGGTCTTGCTGCGCTGCATTGTCGTTGTCTCTTTCTATTGCCGGGTCGCGCTCAGCGCGTCACCGGGACGATGTGGTTAGCGAGCCAGCGCGGCTCTCCCACGGGGTTCAGTCAGTCAGGACGCCCATGGAGCGGGCAGTTCCTTCGATGATCTTCATGGCGGCGTCGATGTCGTTGGCGTTGAGGTCGACCAGCTTGGTCTCGGCGATCTCGCGCACCTGGTCCTTGGTCAGCTTGCCGACCTTGTCCTTCTGCGGGACACCGGAGCCCTTGGCGATACCAGCGGCCTTCTTGATCATCTCGGCGGCCGGCGGCGTCTTCGTGATGAAGTCGAAGGTCCGGTCTTCGTAGATGGTGATCTCGACGGGGATGACGTTCCCGCGCATGGCTTCGGTCTGGGCGTTGTACGCCTTGCAGAAGTCCATGATGTTGACACCGTGCGGACCCAGGGCGGTACCCACGGGCGGGGCCGGCGTAGCGGCTCCGGCCTGGAGCTGCACCTTGACCAGCGCGGCGATCTTCTTCTTCGGAGGCATTGCTTTCTTCCTTCTATCGTGTGGTCATGACGGGATCTGGGATCCCTGCCACCTGTTGTTGCCCCGGTGATTCTCTCACCGAGATTTCGAGACGGTCACCTTCAGTCCCTCGCAAGCTCGGGTCTGAAGCTGCCCTCCTCAATCTTTTCGGCCTACAGCGCTTCGCAAGCTCAGCGCTGGGCTCAAACCTTCTCGATCTGGTTGAAGCTCAGCTCGACCGGGGTCTCCCGGCCGAAGATCTCGACGAGAGCCTTGACGCGCTGGGCCTCCGCGTTGATCTCGGTGATCGTCGCGTGCAGCGTGGCGAACGGCCCGTCGACGACCATGACCGAGTCGGAGACGTCGAAGTCTGCGACCGCGACCTGCGGACGGGTGTTCGTGCGGACCGGCGTTCCGCTGCTCGCAGCCTCGGCGACGGCTGCTGCCTCGGCCTCGGCCTGGACCGCCGGGGCGAGCATGTTCTCGACCTCGTCGAGGCTCAGCGGCACCGGCTGGTGGCTGTGGCCGACGAAGCCGGTGACCGACGGGGTGTGCCGCACGGCGCCCCAGGACTCGTCGTTGAGGTCCATCCGGACCAGGACGTAGCCGGGCAGAACGGTGCGCTTGACCAGCTTGCGCTGGCCGTTCTTGATCTCGGCGACCTCTTCGGTCGGCACGATCACCTCGTGGATGTAGTCCTCCATGTTGAGGGACACGATCCGGTTCTCGAGGTTGGCCTTCACCCGGTTCTCCATGCCGGAGTAGGTGTGGACCACGAACCAGTCGCCGACCTTGGCGTGCAGCGCCGCACGGAACTCGGCGAGCGGGTCGACCGACGCAGCGTCGATGTCGTCCTCGGTGTCGTCGGCAACCTCGGCGTCGGCCTCGTCTGCAACCTCGTCCTCGGGCGCGTCGTCAGTCTCGGTCACAGCCTCGCCGGACTCCAGGGTCTCCTCGACCTCCGGGGTCGGCTCATCAGCAGGGGCGACCTCGTGGTCGACGTCCTGGGTGGGCTCGTCGTACTGCTCCGACACGTTTACTCCGTTGTTCGTTTCGTGGTGCTGAGGTGGTGCCCGACCGGTGGTGCCGGTCGTGGGGCTAGTTGTCGCTGCCGTCGCCGAAGAGCGCGAAGACGGCCTTACCGAAGGCCAGGTCGAGGCCCGCGACGATGCCGATCATCACCAGCACGAAGACCATCACGACGATGAAGTAGGTGACCAGCTGCTGCTGCGTCGGGTACACGACCTTGCGCAGCTCGGCAACGATCTGCCGGTAGAACGTGATCGGGCTCGTACGTTCCGCCACGGTTACCTACTTCCTCTCGTCGGTTCCACAGTGATTCCAGTGCAGGGCACGAGGGACTTGAACCCCCAACCCCCGGTTTTGGAGACCGGTGCTCTGCCAATTGAGCTAGTGCCCTTCGGAGTCGTCCGGGCATGCCAAAGCATTGCCCGAGGACACCAAAAGAGAAGTCTACGGGTCGGCGCCAGCCAAAGTCGAACCGAGTCCCCCAGGGCCGACGTGCACGGTTCGGCAACCGCCTCGCCGTACCCGGCCACCCTCTGGAACGATAGGCCCGTGAGCACCTCGACCGAGCCCCTGTCCGCACAGTCCTCCGCCGACCTGGCCGCCTTCCTGGCCACCCAGAAGACGGCCTACGACGCGCTGGTCGCCAGCGGGCTGAAGCTCGACCTGACCCGTGGCAAGCCCGCGGCCGCGCAGCTCGACCTGTCCGACGCCCTCCTCGGCCTGCCGACGTCGGTCAAGGACGCGTCGGGGGTGGACACCCGCAACTACGGCGGCCTCGAGGGCATCACCGAGCTCCGCGCGATGTTCGCCGAGCTGCTCTGGGTCGAGACCGAGCAGGTCGTCGCCGGCGGCAACTCCAGCCTGGTGATGATGCGCGAGGTCCTGGTCGACCTGTGGCTCAAGGGCGGCGTGGACAGCGAGCGCCCGTGGAGCCAGGAGGAGAAGGTCACCTTCATCTGCCCGGTCCCCGGCTACGACCGGCACTTCACCCTGCTGGACTGGTTCGGCATCGACACCGTGACCGTCCCGATGAACGACGACGGTCCCGACGTCGAGGCCGTGGCCCGGCTGGCCGCGGACGACCCGAGCATCAAGGGCATCTGGATCGTGCCGACGTACGCCAACCCCAGCGGGTCGATCGTCACCCAGGAGATCGCCGAGCGACTGGCCTCGATGCCGACCGCGGCCGGCGACTTCAAGATCTTCTGGGACAACGCCTATGCCTTTCACCACCTGACCGAGGACGAGGCCAAGAGCGCAGACATCCTCAGCCTGGCTTCCGCGGCCGGCCACCCGCACCGGCCGATCATGTTCGCCTCGACCTCGAAGATCACCTACGCCGGGGCCGGGGTCGCGTTCCTGGCCGGCTCGGTCGAGACCGTGAAGTGGTACACCACCCACCTCGGTAAGGGCGCCATCGGTCCGGACAAGCTCAACCAGCTGCGGCACGCCGAGTTCTTCGGCTCGCCCCAAGGCGTCCGGGACCACATGGCCAAGCACCGAGCGATCATCGCGCCCAAGTTCGACGAGGTCGAGCGGGTGCTGACCGAGCGCCTCGGCGGCCTCGGCGTCGCCTCGTGGACCAAGCCGACCGGTGGCTACTTCGTCAGTCTCGACGTCCTGGACGGCACCGCCGCACGGGTCGTCGAGCTGGCCAAGCAGGCCGGCATCGCGCTCACCCCGGCCGGGGCGTCCTTCCCGAACGGGAACGACCCGCACGACCGGAACATCCGGCTGGCACCGACGTTCCCCGGTCTGGCCGAGGTCACCGAAGCGATGGAGGCCGTGGCGACCTGCGTGCTGCTCGCCGCAGCCGAGAAGCTCAGCAGCTGACCTCGTGCCGCGGCCGCTCTCGGAACTTCCCAAGGCCCACCTGCACCTGCACTTCACCGGGTCGATGCGGCACAGCACCCTGCTCGAGCTGGCCGAACGAGACGGCATCACCCTGCCCGACTCGCTCGTCGAGGACTGGCCCCCGGCACTCTCGGCGGCCGACGAGAAGGGCTGGTTCCGGTTCCAGCGCCTCTACGACGTAGCCCGGTCGGTGCTGCGGACCGAGGCCGACGTACGACGCCTGATCACCGAGGCCGCCGAGGACGACAAGGCCGAAGGCGGTCGCTGGCTGGAGATCCAGGTCGACCCGAGCGGGTACGCCGCACGGTTCGGCGGCATCACCGAGTTCACCGACCTGGTGCTGGACGCGGTGCAGGCGGCCTCCCGGGACGTCGGCATCGGGATGGCCGTGGTGATTGCGGCCAACCGCACCCGGCACCCGCTCGACGCCCGCACCCTGGCCCGGTTGGCAGCCCAGTACGCGGGCCGCGGGGTGGTCGGCTTCGGGCTCTCCAACGACGAGCGCCGCGGATCGACGGCGGACTTCGCCGGCGCCTTCGCGATCGCCGAGCGTGCCGGCCTGGCCCTGGTCCCGCACGGCGGCGAGCTGGTCGGCCCGGAATCGGTCCGGGTGTGCCTGGACGCGCTGCACGCCGACCGCCTCGGTCACGGCGTCCGGGTCGCGGAGGATCCTGCGCTGCTCGACCGAGTGGTCTCGACCGGAGTTGCGCTCGAGCTCTGCCCGGTCTCCAACGTCGCCCTGGGGGTCTACTCCGACCTGTCCTCGGTCCCGCTGCCCGAGCTGATGACGGCCGGCGCCCAGATCGCCCTCGGTGCCGACGACCCGCTGCTGTTCGGGTCCCGGTTGGTCGCCCAGTACGCCACCATGCGGGCGGCTCACGACCTCAGCGACACCCAGCTGGCCGACCTGGCCCGCTCCTCGATCCGGGCATCGCGAGCGCCGGAGGAGGCCAAGGCGGGATTCCTCACCGAGATCGACACCTGGCTGACCTCCGAGCCGCCGGCGTCCTAGAGACTGCAGCCCACCAGCACCGGCTCGTTGACCAGCTCGATGCCGAACCGGTCCCGCACCCCGTCACGGACCTCGCGGGCCAGGCCGAGCAGCTCACCCGCGGTCGCGCCCCCACGGTTGGTCAGCGCCAGGGTGTGCTTGGACGAGAGCGCCGCGGCTCCGTGCCGGTACCCCTTGCCGAAGCCGGCCCGCTCGATCAGCCAGGCAGCACTGGTCTTGACCTGGCCGTCGTCCTGCGGCCACGACGGTGCCCCCTCGGGTACGACGGACCCGGCTACCACCGGGTTGGTGAAGAACGAACCGGCGCTCCAGGTGTCGTGGTCGCCCGGGTCCAGCACCATGCCCTTGCCCCGACGCAGCCCGAGCACCGCGGCCCGGACGTCGACCGACGGGGCCCGCTGACCGACCGCGATGCCGAGCCGGTCGGCCAGCTCGGCGTACCCGACCGGGGCACCGAGGTCCCCGAGCCGGAACTGGAAGAGCACCTCCAGGACCACCCAGCGGCCCGGTTCCTGCTTCAGCCGGCTCGTCCGGTAGCCGAACCGGAGGTCCCGGGCGAACAGCGTCCGGACCTCGCCGGTCTGCCGGTCCCAGCAGCGGACCGACGCCACCGTCTGCCCGACCTCCTGGCCATAGGCGCCGACGTTCTGGATCGGGGTCGAGCCGACCATCCCGGGGATCCCGGCCAGGGCCTCGGCGCCGATCCAGCCATCGTGGGTCGCGCGCTCGGCCAGGGCGTCCCAGGACTCCCCTGCGGCGACCCGGACCACGGCACCACCGCAAGCGTCGGCATCCACCTGCACGCCCGTCGTCCGCACCGCGACCACGCGACCGTCGAAGCCCTCGTCGGCGACGAGCAGGTTGCTGCCGCCGCCGAGAACCAGGACCGGGGTCCCGGCCTCGTCGGCCTCCCGCACGGCCTCGATCAACGCGGTCTCGCTGGTGACCTCGACGAACTCGGCCGCCGGCCCCCCGACGCGCAGCGTCGTGTGCCCGGCGAGGAGGTCAGCCACGCAGCACCGCCTTCGGGTTGCCGAGCACCCGGTCGTCGCCGCAGGTGACCGTGAGCGAGACCGTTTCCACGCCGTCGCGCACCTCCAGGACACCGGACACCCGCACCTCGGTGCCGTCCGCACCAGCGGGCACCACCACCGGCTTGGTGAACTTCGCGCTCAGCTCGACGATCCCGCCCGGCTCGCCGCGGTACTCGTCGACGTAGCGAGCCGCCAGAGCCAAGGTGTACATGCCGTGCGCGATCACGCCGGGCAGGCCGACAGCCGCCGCGACCTGGTCGTCGGAGTGAATCGGGTTGTGGTCGCCGCTGGCCGCCGCGTAGGCGAGCAGGTCGGCCCGGGTGACCCGGTACGTCGTCGGCGCGAGCTCGGTGCCCATCAGTCGTCCGCCTTGTGCACCAGGGTCGCCTCCGCCGTGCAGACCAAGGCACCCGTCGCGTCCACGATCGCGCTCGAGGTGGTGATGATGTCGGCACCACCGATCTGCCGCAGGCCGACCACGGTGAGCTGCGCGGTCAGCCGGTCGCCGGCCACCACCGGGCGGGTGTGCACGAAGCCCTGAGCGCCGTGGACGACCCGGTGCAGCTCGATGCCGACGCTCGGGTCTGCCATCAGCGCGGTCATCGCCTCGAAGGCGACCACGATCGGGAAGGTCGTCGGCGCAGGTCCGCCGACCGCGCGAGAGGTCCCGGTCGCGGCGGCGAAGGCAGCGAGGCGTTCCTCGGTCACGGCGTACGGGGCGGTCGGGGGAAATGTTCGGCCGGCCAGGTCAGCGAGGATCACGATTCGACGCTATCAGCGTGCGGCGTCACCAAAAGCAGCAGAGCGGCACCCCGGTCCGGGGTGCCGCTCGTGCGTCGCGAATCGCTGAGGTCAGCGGGTCTCGCGGTGGTCGGTGTGCGTACGACAGCGCGGGCAGAACTTCTTCAGTTCCATCCGGTCGGGGTCGTTGCGCCGGTTCTTCTTGGTGATGTAGTTGCGTTCCTTGCAGTCCACGCACGCCAAGGTGATCTTGGGGCGGACGTCGGAGCTCTTGCTGGCCACGGTGTGCCTTCTTCCTGCTTGCGAAATCTCGGTGCTGCCTGTGTGAATGCTGGTAGCGGGAGCGGGGCTCGATCCCGCGACCTCACGATTATGAGTCGTGCGCTCTAACCAGCTGAGCTACCCCGCCCCGGTGAACAGCTACCTCGCAGCAACCATTCCCAGAGCCCCTTTACGGAATCGAACCGTAGACCTTCTCCTTACCATGGAGACGCTCTGCCGTCTGAGCTAAAGGGGCCTGCCTCGTCGCCCCGTTGTTGCCCGGGGCTTCAAGACCGACGTGAAGAATACACAGGCCGGTGCCGGTTCGTGAAATCGGTCCGGCTCAACTGACTCAGGAGCTCGCGTCGTCGAAGATCCGGGCGAAACCGACGGCCGCTTCCAGCTCGTAGGCGAGCTCGAGCAACCGGGCCTCGTGACCCCGTCCGGTAGCCACCTGGACCCCGATCGGCATGCCGTTGCGACCGGTGGCCAGCGGCAGCGAGATGGCCGGATCGCCGGTCGCGTTCTGCAGCGGGGTGAAGTTCACCAGCTGGATCAGGCGCTCGATCACGACCTCGTAGGGCTGGCTGGGGTCCAACCAGCCGAGCTCAGGAGTCGGGAGGGCCAGGACGGGGGTCAGCACGGCGTCGTACTGGCGGAAGAAGCGTGCTGAAACCTGCTTGGAAGCGCCGAGCCGCCCGAGGGCGAGCGGCAGCTTCCACCCGTTGCGGAGCCCGTGACGGGCCAGTCCACGGCTGAGGTTGTCGGTGAGCGCACGGTCGAAGCCCGGACCCAGGTTCTTCTTGCCGGTGGCGAGCAGGAAGGTCGAGAGCACGCTCCAGTAGCCCAGGAAGTCGTCCCGGAAGTACTCGGGCACCGGCATCGAGATCTCCTCGACCTGGTGACCGAGCGCTTCGAGGTCACCGGCAGCGGCGCGGACCACGTCCACCACCTCAGGGTCGCTCTTGAGGTCACCGATCGAGTCGACGAGCATGGCGATCTTCAGCCGCTTCTTCCCGGGACCACGAACATCCCCGATCGGCGGGAGCTTGAGGTTCCGGTGCTGCTTCTCCGACTCCCGCAAGAAGGCCGCAGTGTCGCGGACGCTGCGGGTGACGACGCCGTCGGCGACGATCTGCAGCGGCTGCTCGCGCAGCATCTTGTCCTGCGGGACCCTGCCCCTGGTCGGCTTCAGGCCGACCAACCCGTTGCAGGCCGCCGGGATCCTGATCGACCCGCCGCCGTCGTTCGCGTGCGCGATCGGCACCGCGCCGGCGGCGACCATGACAGCCGATCCCGCGGACGAGGCACCCGAGGAGTAGCCGGTGTTCCAGGGGTTCCGGACCGGGTCCAGGTCGCGGAACTCGGCGCTGCAGCTGAACCCGAACTCCGAGAGCTGCGATTTGCCCAGCCCGATCAGGCCCTGGGCGAAGAACATCGTGGCGAAGTCGCCGTCTGCCGCCGCACGTTCGGCGACGTACGCCGAGCAGCCCTGCTGGGTCGGCAGTCCCTGGACGTCGGAGTTGTCCTTGACCAGGGTCGGCACCCCGGCGAAGAAACCCTCCGACGGCCTGGCCGCCCGCGCGCGGGCCCGGTCGAAGTCGGTGCACACCAGACCGTTGAGCTCCGGTTGCAGCTTCTCCAACCGGTCGATCGCCGCGTCGACCGCCTCCGCTGCGGAGATCCGGCCGCTGCGGATCTCCTCGGCCAGGCCGACGGCATCGTGGGTTCCGAGGGCATCGTCGGTGAAGGCATGGACCCGGGCACGGGGAGGCGGCAACGTCATGGAGGGAAGGTAGCCGCTCGGTGGCGCTCCGGGGATCCTCCTGCGGTCGGAATCTAGAGCGTGAGCAGGAGCAACGGGACCAGGGCACTGGTGGCGACGGCGGTCAGACCCATGCAGAGCGCACTGAACGCACCTTCGGTCCGGCTCTCCTGGAGGGCGCGTGCGGTGCCGATGCCGTGGGTGACGCTGCCCATCGCGATCCCCCGGGCTCGCAGGTCGGTGACCCCGATCCGGTCCAGGATCCACGGACCCAGGATCGCGCCGGTGATCCCGGCGAGGATCGTCAGTGCCGCGGTCAGGGCGGGAATGCCCCCGATCTGGGTGGACAGCGCCAACGAGACCGGGGTCGTCGCCGCCTTGGGCGCCATCGTGAGCTGGAGCTCGCGCGAGCCGCCGGCCACCTCGGTGAGCAGGATCGCCGACGTGATCGAGACCAGCGCCCCGGCGAGCACACCGGCCGTGATCGGAGCAGCAGCCCGCTTCACCAGGTGCCACTCGTGGTGCAGCGGCAGGGCCAGCGCGACCGTCGCAGCACCGAGCCAGAACCCGACGTAGCTGCCCCCGACCAGGTACTCGGCGTACCCGACACCGGTGATCTTCAGGAACGCCACGATCACCACGATGGCCACCAGGACCGGTTGGAACACCGGGCTCCGGGTCCGCTCGTGGAGCCACCGACCCAGCGCGTACGCCGCGACGGTGATCGTGATCCCGAACAACGGCGAGGTGGTCAGCCAGTCCCAGGTCCGGCTCGCGTGCAAGCCGAGCTCGTAGACCCTCACGCGTGGTCCTTGACGGTGCGCAGCAACCCCGATGCCACCAGGGCCGTGACGACGAACCCGATCAACCAGGAACCCCACAACCCCAGTGCCAGCGGCCATGCGTCGTCCGCGATCCGGCCGAGGTAGACCACGATGCCGACACCGGCCGGGATGAAGAGCAGGTGCAGGTGCCGCAGCAGCAGCGACGGCGCCGCGACCAGCGCCGAGGAGTCGGCCGGCTTGCGGGTCCGCAGCAGCACCAGGAAGAGGAGCATCCCGACGACCGGCCCGGGGAACTCGACCCCGGTGAACCGGACGGCGACCTCACCGGCGAGCTGGCAGGTCAGCAGGACCAGGAGTCCCTTGAGCACCGGCGCGTTCGACACGGGAGCAGTCTGGCAGGAGTCGTAGGCGTCGGCCGTAGTGGCTGGCGCCGCGGAGCAGGCCTACGCCGGCCAGCGGCCGGAGACTCCGCGCCTGTGGCACCCGGTGAGGTGCGTGTCGACGATCCCGGTCGCCTCCATCAGTGCGTACATCGTGGTCGGCCCGACGAAGGAGAAACCGCGCTTCTTCAGCGCCTTCGACAGGGCTGAGGACTCCGGCGCGGTCGTCGGAAGCTCGGAGGTCCGCTCCGGCGACGGCGTGGCGACCGGGGCGAAGGACTCGATGAAGGCCTCCAGGCCGCCCTCGGCCCGCAGCTCGATGGTCGCGCGGGCGTTCGTCCGGACCGAGGTCACCTTGCCGCGGTTCCGAACGATGCCGGCATCCGACATCAGCGCATCCAGGTCGGTATCGGTCATCGCGGCCACCCGGTCCACCTCGAAGTGGTGGAAGACCTCCCGGTAGCGCTCCCGCTTGTTGAGGATCGTCAGCCACGACAGCCCGGCCTGAGCACCTTCGAGGCAGAGCCGCTCGAACAGCGCCGTCTCGCCGCGGACCGGCACTCCCCACTCGGTGTCGTGGTAGGTACGCAGCACTCCCGTGCTCCCCCACGGACACCGGGCTACCCCGTCGTCACCGACGAGAGCCGCCGTCATCGGCTGGTCACCCGCGACGCAGCATCTGGACGTTCGGCAGCGCCGGCGCCGGGATCGGAGGCATCAGGTCCGAGACCGGGAGGGCGAACCGGTCGCTCGAGCCGCCCTCGATCAACCGCTGCCACTGGGCGCGGTACTCGACGACCTCCTCGTGGTCGCGGCCGATGAAGTTCCACCACATCACGATCTTCTCGCCGAACGGCGCCCCGCCGAGGAGCAGCAGCCGCGCGTCCTGGGCTGCCACGATCTCGATCGTGTCCTGCCCCGCAGGCACGTACCCGAGTCCGTTGACCACCAACGGCGTCCCGTCGACCGTGACCGCTCCGGTGTCGAGCAGGATGCCGTGCTCGAAGGCGGCATCCACGGGGACGCGCAGCGTGCTCCCGGCTTCCACCTCCAGCTGCGCTCCCACCAACGGCGAGTGGGTACGGACCGGGGAGTCCGCGCCCAGCAGCGAGCCGATGAAGACCCGGGCCCGCCAGCCGTCGCCGACCAGCTGCTCGGGGGCGAAGTGCTCGAAGCCCGGCTCGATGTTCCGGGCTCCCTCGGGCAGTGCCACCCAGAGCTGGGCGCCGTGCAGCAGGGTCGTGCCACCGGTGGAGTACTCCGAGTGGCTGATCCCCCGACCAGCCGTCATCAGGTTGACCTCACCGGGACGGACGGTCGCGGTGAACCCGGCCGAGTCACGGTGCTCGATCTCCCCGCTGAACAGCCAGGAAACCGTCTGCAGGCCGGTGTGCGGGTGCGGCGGAACCACCATGCCACCGTGGGTCGCCACCTCGTCGGGACCGTAGTGGTCCACGAAGCACCACGCCCCGATGAAGGTGCGCTGGCGCTGCGGGAGGGTCCTGCGCACGGTCATCGCGCGCAGACCCCCCAGCGGCACGTCACGAGGGCTCAACGTCTCCATGGAGCCCAAGATTGCCATGCTGCCCGGAGCAGGACCGGAACAACCTGGATTCAGCGACCCCGACGGCCGCTGAAGCTCGCTGCGCTGTGGCTCCCGCCGGAACCACTACCAGCGGCACCCTTGGCTGCCGGGGCACCGGAACGACTGCGGCGCGGACGCCCCGAGCCGTCCGAGCTCGCGCTCTTCGGGGCCGACGCTGTGCCGCGACCACCGGAGCGGGCGCCGGCGTTGCCGCCACGGGCACCACCACCGCCGCCGCCGGAGCGACGCCCGCGGTTGCCGCCGCCACGCGTGGCAGCGGGCTCCTCCGCAGAGACCCCCATGCCGCCAGCGACGAGCACCCGCTCGCCCGGAGCGAGCTCACGCAGGATCTCGTGGTTGGGGCCGGTGACCTTCGTGGTGGTCGGCTTGATGCCGGCCGCCCGGGTGAGGTCACGAACGTCGCGGACCTGCTGGTCGGTCATCAACGTGATGACGGTGCCAGCCGCTCCCGCGCGCGCCGTACGGCCGGAGCGGTGCAGGTAGGCCTTGTGCTCGGCCGGCGGATCGGCGTGGATGACCAGTGCGACGTCGTCGACGTGGATCCCGCGGGCCGCGATGTCGGTGGCGACCAACGTGGTCGCCTTGCCCGAGTGGAACGCGTCCATGTTGCGGGTCCGGGCGTTCTGCCCCAGGTTGCCGTGCAGCTCGACGGTGGGCACGCCCTTGATGTTGAGCTGGCGGGCCAGCGCCTTGGCGCCGTGCTTGGTGCGGGTGAAGACCACCGTGCGACCGGGCGCACTGGCCAGGTCCACCAGGACCTGGACGCGGTGCTGGTGCTCGATGTGCAGCACGTGGTGGTCCATCGCGGAGACCGGGGACTGGGCCGAGTCGGCCTCGTGGGTCTTCGGGTCCACCAGGAACCGCTTGACCAGCACGTTGACACCGGCGTCGAGGGTCGCGGAGAAGAGCATCCGCTGGCCACCGGCCGGGGTCTTGTCGAGCAGGCGGCGCACGGCCGGCAGGAAGCCGAGGTCGGCCATGTGGTCGGCCTCGTCGAGGATGGTGATCTGGACGGCGCCCAGGTCGCAGGCACCCTGCTGGATCAGGTCCTCCAGGCGGCCCGGGCAGGCCACGACGATGTCGACGCCGGCCTTGATCGCCTGGACCTGCGGGTTCTGGCCGACCCCACCGAAGACGGTGCGGGTCCGCAGACCAGCCACCTCGGCGAGCGGCGCCAGCGCGGCGTCGATCTGCAGGACGAGCTCACGCGTCGGGGCCAGGATCAGCGCGCGGGGGCGCTTGGACTGGCGCTGACTGCCACCCTTCCGGGCGTCAGCTCCCTCCATGAGGCGGGCCACCAGCGGGAGCAGGAAGGCGTAGGTCTTGCCGGAGCCGGTGCGGCCGCGGCCGAGGATGTCCCGGCCGGCCAGGGAGTCGGGCAGCGTCGCTGCCTGGATCGGGGTGGGTTCGGTGATGTCGAACTGGGCCAGGGTCGCTACGAGGTCTCCGGGCACGCCGAACTGTTCAAATGCGTTGGACAAGGTTGGTCGCTATCTCATGTGGTGTCTCACCACGGCCGTGAACCGGATAATCTCCGGTAACTCACGTTGGTTGATCGCCGGCACGGAGCCCGCAAGCGGTGCTACGACGTGCCATCAGGATCGAGGTAAGACTGGGCGACCCTAGTGATGGAAGGCTACCGGACCGGAGTCCCATTCGAAGAATCCTGGTAGCCGGGTCGGCTGTGACCTGCGACTCTTCGCAGGTGCCCCCGTACGACGACGTGGTCCAGAAGCTGCGTGCCGCTGGCTGCGTGTACGCCGAGGACGAGGCGCAGCTGCTGATCGAGGCGAGCGGCGACCTGGAAGCCCTGGTGTCGCGCCGGGTGGCCGGCGAACCGCTGGAGTGGATCCTCGGCTGGGTCGACTTCGCCGACGAGGCCGGCGACGGCGTCCGGGTCGCTGTCGCCCCCGGTGTCTTCGTCCCGCGCGGCCGAACGATCGAGCTCGCGCTGGCCGCGGCAGACCTGCTGCCGGCCGACGGCGTCGCGGTCGACCTCTGCTGCGGCAGCGGCGCGATCGCGGCGTACCTGCACCACCGTGCGCCCCGGGCCCGGTTCTACGCCGCCGACGTCGACGAGGTCGCCGTCGCGTGCGCCCGGGAGAACCTGCCGTTCGCCGAGGTCTTCTGCGGCGACCTGTTCGAGCCGCTGCCGGGATCGCTGCGCGGGACCGTCGACGTGCTCACCGCGAACACGCCGTACGTGCCGAGCGACCAGGTCGCCCTGATGCCGCCCGAGGCGCGGGACCACGAGCCGTTGCACACGTTGGACGGCGGCGCCGATGGCCTGAGGCTGCTGCGCCGGATCGGCCGCGCGGCAGGTGAGTGGCTCAAGCCGGGCGGGACGGTGCTGATCGAGATCAGCGAGAGCCAGTACGACGCGGCGCGGTCGGCTCTGGAGACTGCCGGACTGGTCGTCAGCGCACGGATCGACCCGGACGGGACGTCGGTGATCCTGGGGCAGGCAGCTACCTGACCACCGCGGGACGGACCTCGTTCCAGGCACGTCGCGCGGCCCACGGGCCCAGGTCCCGGGCACGTCGCCCGACCCAGGGCGCACCCTCCGCGACCAGCCAGGCCAGATCGCGACGCCAGCTCGCCGGGATCCCGCCCGCGCACTCGGCGGCCGGCGGCTCGACCTCCAGACCGAGCCCCTGGAGGCCTGCGGCGAACGACCGCGCCAGGCAGCGGTGGCCGAGCTCGGAGGGGTGCATCCGGTCGACCGCCCAGAAGCGCCGGTCCAACGGCTCGGGCATCGCCCCGAGATCGACCCGCACGCCGCCGTACGCGGCGTAGACGTCGTCCCACACGGCGTTGAGCTGGTCGATCCGGTTGCGCAGCGGCACCCGGAGCGGAGCCGGCAGCGGCAGCACCCGCTCGTGGTCGTGGAACCGGGTCGTCATCAAGGTGGCCCCGTCGGCGGTGAGCGCCGCGGCGCAGGTCAGCAGGTCGTCACGGATCCGGCCGGGGTCCCAGGTCGACCTCAGAACGTCGTTGACGCCGACCACCAGGGCCGCGAGGTCGGGTCGGTGGCTGACGGCCTGCTCGAGCTGCTCGTCCAGCACGACACCGGAGGTGGCGCCGGGGATCGCGACGTTGCAGAAGCTGACGTCGTACCCGGAGTCGTCCAGCGCCTGGGCCAGCAACCGGGCCCAGCCCCGGTAGCCGTCGACCACCGGGTCCCCCAGCCCGAAGGTCGAGGAGTCACCGAGAGCGACGAACCGGAGGTAGCGGTTCCCGTGGGTCTTCACGACCTCCAGGGTGGCGGCCCCGGTTCGGCGGACGGTCGCGATGCGGTGTCAGGTCGCGGAACGTTGGGTGAACTACTGACCGGTGGTGCGGCCTGCAACGGAAGTCGAGACAAAAAGAAAGGGCCAGTAGCCGCGTAAGCAGCGAGTGGCCCTTTAAGTCTTCCTAAAGAATAGCACGCGAGCCGCGTTGCGCACGAAACCATTACGAGACGAACGGATCAACTGTGAGTTCTCTGACGCCACCCCGCCCAATCGGATACGACTCCATGTTGCTGGCCCGCTTGGTGGACTTCTTTACCGAGGATGCAATCCAATGGCCTCGCCGACTTTGGGACGTCGGAACCATCCTGGCATTGGAAGAGATTTGGGAGGCTGGCGACTGGGAGGCCCATGGAGTACTGAGCCCAGCGGCAGTCAACTGGCAACGCAAGGAACTGAATCGGGTGATTGGACCTGACGTCGGCCTAGGCGAGAGGGAACTACGGCGCGAGTTCACGCAACTGCTGGGATCCAGCCTTCCGGCGCCGAGTCCGTCGCGCCGGAGGCTGCACGACCTAATCGCCCATGCTCGTGACGGGTACTTGGATCGTTGGCAGAGCGCAGTTACCGGAAGCTCGCCACCTAAGGTCGAGCGACTTGCGCGTGTTGTGGCGGCACACCTACTAGACCTTGGCTACAGCCGATCCTTCCTAGCCGGCTGGGTTGCAGGCCTCCGCCGCGCCTCAGCCGACCCAACTCAGGTTGTTGAGCAAGCCGCTGAACTCGCTCGGCGGGAGCCTGGACAATTTGAGGTTCTCGTCGCGTTCACAAAGGTCCCACAACGCGACACTCTCGCGGCAGGTCTGGAATCCTGGCGTTCGAAATCAGCCTGCGTTGCATGGCTGAATGCGCACGGGCATACAACATCCGGTCTTCGACTCGGAGGCGGATTCGTCTACACCTTCAAGGCGCTAGACGCTCAAGGTGCAGCCGCGCAGGCGAGATCGCTGGCCGATCGCTTGGCGGCTCGATCGACGTTCCTGCGTCGCGACCGCGATGGGATTGAGGCACTACCGATTCTTTGGGTTGCTGGGCACACCAAACCCATACCCCTCGCATCCCCGGCTCGCGGAGCGGACGTACTTTCACTCGCCCACGAGGGACACATGTATCGCGTCGAAGGCTCGCGGACTCAGATCGACGATGCACTCGAACTCGCGGCCCCCATCAACCGCGGATCATTGGGCCCCGCCGTTTCAGGCGCCTGGGCTGCAGTGGAGTCCTTGCTGACAGATCCTGACGATCCTCGCGACGACGAGCGCTTCGGAAAGGCCGTTGCAGCCGATCGTCTTGCCTCGATCATCACGTGCTCCTGGCCCCGAGCTGAACTCACCTCCTTGGCGCACCACTACAAGGCCACCGAGGATGCAGACGACTTGCGGGTAGCGATTGATTCATGCGCAACGAACATGGAGCGATCGATCCTCATCGCGGAGGCAATCCGCGAAGGTAAGAACCTGACGTTCGAGCGATCTCGAAACCCCGGAAGTGAGGAGGCATCTGCAGCACGCATGAAACAACTACTTACCCAACCGACCACGACTCTCGTCGACGTGCAGAAGGCCATGACAATCGCGATGCGACGGCTCTATAGATCGCGCAACATCGTGCTCCACGGCGGCTCCACCCGCGGCGTCGCTTTGGACGCGTCCATTCGTACCGCGGCGCCACTAGTTGGAGCTGGTCTCGACAGGATCGTTCATGCTGCTCTCACCGAAGGCCTAGCGCCCCTTGACCTCGCGGCACGAGCGGAGAATTCATTGCGTCTGGTCGGGGGAGAAACCGGGTTGAGCCCGACGGCACTCCTTGAACGACCGAGCCCCATCAATCAAGCGGTGAACTACTGACCGGTGGTGCGACTCTCGTAGCTCGCCCGGCCGTCGTGGTCGAAGTCGGTGAACATCGTGTCCATGCCTGTCTTGCGACCCAGGTACCGCTTCGCGCGGTTCGGCATCAGGCCCCACTGCAGGCTGGAGAAGGCCAGCGACCTCGGCACGGTCACGACCGGCTTGTGCCTGGCCATCAGACCGACCACGGCGGCCGCGACCTGCTCGGGCGAGATCGGCGGGCTCAGCCTCGGGGGCGTGGTGCCGTCGATCAGCCCGGTGCTGGTGAAGGACGGCAGCACCGCGGCGACACGGACGCCCGAGGCGGCCAGCTCGGCGTCGAGCGCCTCGGTCAGGGCCAGCACGCCGGCCTTCGTCGCCGAGTAGACCGCCGATCCCGGAGCCGGGATCCGACCCGCCAGCGAGGCGATGTTGACGATCTGGCCACCACCGGCAGCGATCATCCGGGGCGCCACCTCGTGCACGCCGAGGATCACCCCGCGCAGGTTGATGTCGAGCTGCTTGAGCTGACCGTCCAGCGGCACGTCGAGGTGACGGCCGATCACCATGATGCCGGCGTTGTTGACCAGCCCGTCGATCCGACCGAACTCGGCCTGCACCTTGTCCAGGAAGCCCGCGAAGGACTCCGCCGAGGTGACGTCGAGCGGGAGGCCGAGGCCGCCGTAGGACTGTGCCGACGCACTCGCCAGCTCAGCGTCGAGATCTCCGACGGCGACCTTCGCCCCGGCCGCGGCGAGCGCCCGGGCCGTGGCTTCACCGATCCCGCGAGCGCCGCCGGTGATCGCGACGACCTTGCCTCGGACGTTCTTCATGCGATGTCCTTCCGCGCCTTGCGGCGAGCTGCCTTGAGCTGGGTGAGGACTACCAGGCGGGTCGCCTTGAGGTAGCCGTTGAGGTACTTCTTGCTCCGCGACGGGTACGGCGTCGAGACCCGCTGCGACGTCGTCGTCTGCGTCTCGGTGAACCGGAGGATCCCGTCGGCAGCGTGCCGGCGACCAACGCCACTGGCCTTCATGCCGCCCATCGGTGCGGACAGCGAGGAGATCGCGGACAGGTAGCCGTCGTTGATGTTCACGGCGCCGGCCTGGACCCGGGCAGCGACCGCGTGCGCCGCAGCCAGGTCGCGACCCCAGACACTGGCGGACAGACCGTACTCGGTGTCGTTGGCGCGGGTGATCGCGTCCTCGTCGTCGACGTACGGGTAGACCGCGACGACCGGTCCGAAGGTCTCCTCGGCGTACACCTTCATGCCCGGCCGTACGCCGGTCAGCACGGTCGGCTCGAAGAAGAACGGGCCCAGCTCGGGACGAGCCCGGCCGCCGGCCGCGACCGTGGCCCCGCCCGCGACCGCATCGGCGACGTGCTCGACGGTCACCGCCAGCTGCTCGGCCGAGGTCAGCGACCCGAGCTCGACGTCGTAGTCGTAGCTCGCGCCCATCCGGATCTCGCCGGTGGCCTTCACCAGCTTCTCCAGGAAGGCCGGGTAGAGCGACTCGTGGACGTAGATCCGCTCGATGCCGATGCACATCTGCCCGGCACTGGCGAAGCAGGCCTGCACCGCGCCGGTCACCACCGCATCGAGGTTCGCGTCGGCGCGCACGATCATCGGGTTCTTCCCGCCCAGCTCGAGCGAGGTGGAGATCAGCCGCTCGCCGGCCGCTGCCGCGAGCCGTCGGCCGGTCGCGGTCGAACCGGTGAACGCGAGGTGGTCGACCTGGGCGATGATCGCCTGACCGAGCCGGCTCCCGGGCCCGGCGACGACCTGCCAGACGTCCTCGGGCAGTCCGGCGCGGACCGCCAGCTCGCGGGCCGCCAGCAAGGTCAGCGGCGCCTGGGAGTCCGCCTTCGACAGCACCGCGTTGCCCGCGACCAGGGCCGGGATCACGTCGCCGACCGCGAGGAACAGCGGGTAGTTCCACGGGGCGATCACGCCGACCAGACCCTTGGCGTGCCGGGTGACCCGGGCCTGCACGATCCCCGGCACGCCGGAGCGCACCGCCCTCGGAGCCAGGTAGCCGGCGGCCTCGGCGCCGTAGTGAGCGGCCACCGACGCGACGCCGATCAGCTCGATGCCTGCATGGATCCGGGACTTGCCGGTCTCCCACTGGACCAGGTCGACGAGCTTGTCGCTCTCGGCCAGCAGCAGCTCGCCGAAGTCCAGCGCGAACCGGGCCCGGTCGGACAGCGGTCGTGCGGCCCACGCGCCTTGGCCGACCCGGGCGCGTCCGGCCGCCAGGGCCACGTCGGCGGCCGACGACTGCGGCACCGCCGGTAGCGCGGCGCCGGTGAACGGCGCGACGGCCCGGGCGGTCTCGGGGCCGGTGGTGAAGACCTGGGCCGTGTAGCGGTCGAGGTCGTCGGCGGTCAGGTGCGGTGGAAGGATCACGCGACCCGGCCTTCGCGCCGGTACGCCCGCAGCGCGATCGGGTGCATCCGCAGCGTGCCCGGGAGCTTCGCGTACACCGGGTTCAGTGCACGGCTGACGGCCGCGAACCGCTGGTAGCGACGCTCGCGCTTCTCGTCCCAGGGCAGCCCGAGGATCTCGCGACCCTCCGCCGGCATCCCACCGATCGTGATCGCCGAGCTGAGCGCGTTGATCGGGCGCTTGATCACGAACCACACCGGGGCCGGAACCCGCTTCGGCCGCGGCCAGCC
The DNA here is from genome assembly GCA_026392455.1 of Propionibacteriales bacterium. GTDB lineage: Bacteria > Actinomycetota > Actinomycetes > Propionibacteriales > Nocardioidaceae > Marmoricola. The sequence continues at coordinate 287,437 of JAPLCB010000011.1, forward strand.
CTTGGTCGCGTAGCCGACGCCGTACGCGGCGGTCCGGTGCGCGACCAGGCGCTCGGCCAGGGCGTGCCGCCAGTACTCCTGGAACTCGGCGTACGTCTGCGGGGTGCCAACCGCACTGACGCCGTACCGGGAGAACCAGGTGATCGACTCGCGGAACAGCTGCTCCTTCTCGGCGTCGCTGAGGCGCTTGATGAAGGTGTCGGTCGCCGTGATGGTGTGCTCGACGAAGGTGGCGTGCGCCCAGTAGTAGGTGTCCGGGTTCAACGCGCTGTAGGGCCGACCGTCGGGGAGCTTGCCCTTGATGTGCTGGTGGAAGTCGCGCACCTCGTGACCGGCGGCCGGACCGTCGGCGCCGTAGACGGTGTTGAAGATCGGCGGGATGCTCCGCTGCAGCCGGGCCAGGGTCTCGGCGAACCAGACCGAGTGGTCCTCGACCCCCTGGCCGAGGGACGGCAGCATGTTCTGCAGCACCGCGGCGCGGGGCCCGAGCAGGGCCATCCGGTTGTCGGCGAAGTACCTCCAGACCAGTGAGTCCGGCCCCAGGGGCAGGCTCCCGGGTCGGGACACGTCCGCGCTCTGCTCTTGTGCGATCGACATGCCGCGATGATACATTGAACCAAGTTTGTTTCAATGTTCTTCTCTCTCCTTGATTCGCAACGTCCCCTGCAAAGGAGCAGCCGTGACTGCGACCATCCCCACCTCGACGGCCGAGCTGCGCGAGGTCCGTGGCCCGCTGATCGGGTTGCCGCACCTGCTCAAGATGCGGCGCGACCCGATCCGGCACAACGACGTCGTCCGGGCCAGGTACGGCGAGGTCCTCAAGCTCAACGTCTTCGGCACCACGCTCTACGCCTGCTACGGGATGGACGCCGCCGAGCAGATCCTGATCAACCGTGACCGGGTCTTCGCCAACGGTCCGGCCTGGTCGCACTTCATCGGCCCGTTCTTCACCCGAGGCCTGATGCTGCTCGACTTCGACGAGCACCTGCACGACCGGCGGATCATGCAGGCCGCCTTCACCAACGACGCGATGCGCCGCTACCACGCGGTGATGGTGCCGCACATCCGCACCGGCCTCGCCCGGTGGGCCGACGTCAAGGGCCCGCGGATGTACGAGCTCTTCAAGGACCTCACCCTGGACCTGGCGCTGGAGACCTTCGTCGGCGTCGAGCTCGACGCGGCCGAGAAGGCCCGGATCAACAAGGCGTTCATCGACGCCGTCCGGGCCGGCACCTCGATCATCCGGGCCAACGTGCCGGGCACCCCCTGGGCCAAGGGCCTCGCCGCCCGCCAGGTGCTCGAGGAATTCTTCTACACCCACCTGCCGGCCAAGCGCCGCGACGGTGGCGACGACCTGTTCGCCCAGCTGTGCACGGCCAGGTCGGAGAACGGCGACGAGTTCAGCGACGCCGACGTCGTCAACCAGATGATCTTCCTGCTGATGGCCGCGCACGACACCACCACCATCACGATGAGCTCGATGGCCTACCACCTGGCCCGGTTCCCCGAGTGGCAGGAGAAGGCGCGCACCGAGGCCCTCGCCTCGGGTGACGATTTCGACGCGATCACCCACCTGGAGCTCCAGGACCGGGTGATGAAGGAGTCCCTGCGGCTGTGCAGCCCGGTGCCGTCGCTGCCCCGGGTCGCGACCAAGGAGACCTCGGTCAACGGCTACCGGATCCCGCAGGGCGCCTTCGTCACGGTGTCGCCGTACTACAACCACCACGATCCGCAGTACTGGCCGGACCCGTTCACCTTCGACCCGGACCGGTTCGCCGAGCCGCGGCGCGAGGACCACAGCCACCGGATGGCGTTCCACGGGTTCGGTGGCGGTGTGCACAAGTGCATCGGGATGTACTTCGCCGGGGTCCAGGTCCGAGCGATCTTCCACGAGCTGCTGACCACCTACCGCTGGTCGGTACCAGCCGGCTACGAGTGGCCGATGGACCTGGTCGCGCTGCCGTTCCCCCGCGACCGGCTCCCGGTGAAGCTCGAGAGGATCTGAGGACGTGACGACTGCGTCCCTGGGGATCCTCGACGCCGCCCAGCAGGTCTTCGAGCAGTACGGCTCCCGTCGCGCCAACGTCGAGGACGTCGCCCGGGCGGCCGGCGTCAGCCGGAGCACGCTCTACCGGGCCTACCCGAACAAGGAGGCGCTGCTCGTCGCCGTCCTGGAACGCCAGTTCGCCGCGTTCCTCGACGAGCTCGACCGGGTCGCCTCCGGCCTGGCCCCGCGCGAGGCCGTGGTCGAGTGCTTCAGCGCCGGCATCGCACTGACCCGCGAGATCCCCTTGCTGGCGCGCCTGGTGCAGTCCGAACCGGAGATCATCACCGGCGCCGGCGCCGGGTCGCACAGCAGCCTGATCCTGAGCGCGGCCGACCAGGTGGCCCGGACACTGCGCCGCAGCGGGGCGACCATGCCCGACGACGAGCTGCACGTGGTCGCCGAGCTGATGCTCCGGGTCGCGTACACCTACCTGCTCAACCCCCGCGGCCAGGTCGACATGACCGACGACGCGACCGCGCGCGCCTACGCGCGCAGGTACCTGGCACCGATGGTGACCTGACGCAGCGCCCCCTGCTGGTTGAGGCGCGAGCGCAGCGAGCCTCGAAACCCCACCAGGATTCGAGGCCAGCGCCAGAGCGCCGACACCTCAACCAGCAGTGCCGCGCTCGGGCGCGTTACCTGGTTGAAACGGCTATCAGGGACAGTGGACCCCATGTCCATCAAGGTCTCCCTCGAGCACCGGACGTCGTACACGTTCGCTCACCCCGTCAACGTCGGCCCGCACGTCGTCCGGCTGCGGCCCGCTCCGCACGCCCGGACGCCGATCGAGGCGTACTCGTTGCAGATCGAACCGGCGAACCACTTCCTGAACTGGCAGCAGGACCCGTTCGGCAACTGGCAGGCCCGGATCGTCTTCCCGGAGAAGGTGTCGAAGCTCGAGATCAACGTCGGGGTGGTCGCCGACCTGATGGTGATCAACCCGTTCGACTTCTTCATCGAGGAAGCGTGCGAGACCTTCCCGTTCAGCTACGAGCCGTTGCTGGCCGCGGACCTGGCGCCGTACCTGGTGCCGGTGCCGGACCCCGCCGGTGCCGTGGACGCGTGGCGCACCAGCCTCCAGCTCCCGACCGCCGGCATGAGCACCACGGACTTCCTGGTCGCGGTGAACGCCGCGGTGAACGCCGCCGTGGGCTACTCGGTGCGGATGGAGCCCGGCGTACAGACCCCCGAGCACACCCTGAGGAGCGCGATCGGTTCCTGCCGCGACAGCGCCTGGCTGCAGGTGGCCGTGCTCCGGCAGTACGGCCTGGCCGCGCGGTTCGTCTCCGGCTACCTGGTCCAGCTGGCCTCCGACGAGAAGAGCCTCGACGGGCCGAGCGGACCCGAGGAGGACTTCACCGACCTGCACGCCTGGACCGAGGTCTACGTCCCCGGCGCCGGCTGGATCGGTCTCGACCCGACCAGCGCCCTGTTCGCCGGCGAGGGACACATCCCCCTCTCAGCGACCCCGCACCCGTCCTCGGCGGCGCCGATCGAAGGCCTGATCGACCCGGTCGAGGTCGAGTTCGGGTTCTCCAACGTGGTCACCCGGGTGCACGAGGACCCGCGGGTCACCAAGCCGTACACCGACGAGCAGTGGCTGCGGATCGACGCTCTCGGCGAGGCTGTCGACCTGCGCCTGCACGACGGCGACGTCCGGCTGACGATGGGCGGTGAGCCGACCTTCGTCTCGCTCGACGACATGGTGTCGGCCCAGTGGTCCACCGATGCCGACGGTCCGGACAAGCGACGGCTCGCCGCAACGCTGGCCGACGCCCTGAAGACGGCGTACGCCGAGAACGGGGTCGTGCACCGCGGCCAGGGGAAGTGGTACCCGGGCGAGGACCTGCCCCGCTGGAACATCGCGCTGCAGTGGCGGGCCGACAAGGAAGCACTGTGGTCCGACCCCAGCCTCTTCGCCAACCCCTGGGACCCCGAGCAGGCCGTCACCGACGCCCCGAGCCGTGCCGCCGCCCTGGCAGCCGAGGTCACCCGCTTGCTCGGGCTGCCGGGTGAGCACCTGCTGCCCGCGTTCGAGGACCCGTTCGCGGTCGTCGCTGCGGACGCCTCGCTGCCCGACGGCAGTCCGCCCGAGCACGATCCCCGCGGGCGCAACGGCTCCCGCGACCTGCTGGGTCGCCTCGACCGCGGCCTGAACGCTGCCACCGGCCACGTGCTGCCGCTCGCCACCGGCGAGGACGGGTGGACCGCGCCGGCCTGGCGGTTCCGGCGCGGACGCCTGGTCCTGCAGCCCGGCACCTCCCCGGTCGGCCTGCGACTGCCGCTGGGCTCGATCTCCTGGACCGACCCGGCCGAACCGGGCGAACCGTCGTACCTGGTCGCCGGCGAGCCCCTGGCCCCGGGCGTACCGCCGATCGAGATCGTGGCCGCCGAGGGCGCCCCGACCACCGCGCTGACCTTCGAGGGCCGCGACGGCTTCGTCCACGTGTTCCTGCCGCCGACCACCGTGCTGGAGGACTACGTCACCCTCCTCGGGGTGATCGAGAGGTCGGCCGCGACCCTGGCCCAGCCGATCGTGATCGAGGGCTACGGCCCGCCGCCCGACGCCCGCCTGGTCCAGCTCGTCGTCACCCCGGACCCCGGCGTGATCGAGGTCAACGTGCAGCCGGTCTCGTCCTGGGCCGAGCAGCGCGAGGTCACCACCACGCTGTACGACCTGGCTCGCCGTACCCGGCTCAGCACCGAGAAGTTCGACCTCGACGGCACCCACACCGGGACCGGCGGCGGCAACCACATCACCCTGGGCGGGGCCCAGCCCGTCGACTCCCCGATGCTGCGCCGCCCCGACCTGCTGACCAGCATGATCGGCTACTGGCAGCGGCACCCGTCGCTGTCCTACCTCTTCTCCGGACGCTTCATCGGACCGACCAGCCAGGCGCCGCGGTTCGACGAGGGCCGTCCCGAAGCCGTGTACGAGATGGAGATCGCCTTCCGCGAGATCGCCCGGCTCGCCACCGACGAGGGCCGCCCCTGGCTCGTCGACCGCGCCCTGCGGCACCTGCTCACCGACCTGGTCGGCAACACCCACCGCGCGGAGTTCTGCATCGACAAGATGTACTCGCCGGACTCCAGCCGCGGCCGGCTGGGACTCCTGGAGCTGCGCGGGTTCGAGATGCCGCCGCACCCGCAGATGGCCCTGGTCCAGGTCCTGCTGGTCAGGTCGTTGGTGGCGATGTTCTGGGAGCGCCCGCACACCGACCCGCTGGTCCGCTGGGGCACCGCCCTGCACGACGACTTCCTGCTCCCGCACGGGGCGACTGCGGACATCCGCCGGGTCGTCGGGGACCTGAACGCGCACGGCATCGAGTTCGAGGAGTCCTGGCTGGCACCGTTCACCGAGTTCCGGTTCCCCCGGATCGGGGTGGCGAAGGCCGGCGGTGTCGAGCTGGAGCTGCGGGCCGGGATCGAGCCGTGGTTGGTCCTGGGCGAGGAAGCCTCGGCCGGCGGGACCGCCCGGTACGTCGACTCGTCACTCGAGCGGCTGCAGGTGTCCGCCCGTGGGTACGAGCCGGGACGGCACCTGATCACGTGCCAGGGTGTACCCGTGCCGATGACAGCCACCGGAACCACGGGCGAGTACTACGCCGGGGTCCGCTACCGCGCGTGGCAGCCCTGGTCGGCCTTGCACCCCTCGATCGAGGTGCACGCCCCGCTGCACTTCGACGTCGTCGACCTGCACGCGGCGACGTCGCTGGGCGGTGCGACGTACCACGTCACGCACCCGGGAGGCCGCTCCTACGAGCAGCCGCCGGTGAACGCCCAGTCCGCCGAGGCGCGGCGCTCCAGCCGGTTCGAGGCCCGCGGCCACACCCCTGGACGCGTCGACGTCGGCGCCCTGCGCGAGGCAGCGCTGCGCACCTTCTCCGCGGAGTACCCGCACACGCTGGACCTGAGACGGTCGGGCCGATGACGGTTCTGCGGGACTACGCGGCCAACCTCAGCCAGCCCACGCTGACCGGCACGGAGCTCCGCTACGACGAGGTCGTCGCCCCGGACGGCACCCTGCGGGGCAGCTGGAAGGGACTGGCCGACCTCGCCGTCCGACTCACCGGGACCGACCTGGCCCGGCTCGAGGACGAGATCCGCCAGCAGCTGAACAACGACGGCGTGACCTACGTCCGGAAGGACAGCGAAACCGGCGCTCTGCCGAATTCGTGGCAGCTCGACCCGGTCCCGCTGGTGATCAGCGCCGCCGAGTGGGGTCCCCTCGAGGTCGGACTGGCCCAACGTGCCGAGCTCCTGAACGCGATCCTGGTCGACCTCTACGGCCCGCAGCGCCTGCTGCGCGACGGGGTGCTGCCGCCCGAGGTGGTCTTCGGGCACTCCGGTTTCGTCCGGACGATGGCCCGCGCCGGACTGACCGACTCCCAGCCGCTGGTGATCGCCGCCGCCGATCTGGGTCGCTCCCGCGACGGCACTTGGACGGTGATCTCCGACCGCGCCCAGGCCCCGTCCGGGATCGGCTACGCCCTGGAGAACCGGCGGGTGATCTCCCAGGTCCTGCCCGAGCTCTACCGCGAGGCCGGCCTGCACCGCGTCCGACCGTTCCTGGACGCGTTCCGCTCGGCCCTGATGCAGGCCGCCGACATCGAGGTCCTCGACCCCCGGATCGTGGTGCTCTCCCCGGGCACGCACTCGGAGACCTCCTACGACCAGGCCAACGTGGCCGCGAGCCTCGGCTTCCCGCTGGTCCGCGGATCGGACCTGATGGTCCGCCAGGGTCGGGTCTACCTGCGCGAGTACGCCGGCGGGATGGAGCAGGTGCACGTGATCCTGCGCCGGGTGGACGCCTCCTGGAGCGACCCGTTGGAGCTGCGGGCCGACTCCCAGCTCGGCGTACCGGGGCTGTCGGAAGCCGTCCGGCGCGGCACCGTCCGGATCGTCAACGGCCTGGGCGCCGGCGTCCTGGAGAACCCGGGACTGCTGCCGTTCCTGCCGGCCGCCAGCGAGGCCCTGCTCGGTGAGTCCCTGCGCCTGGACTCGGTCCGCACCTGGTGGTGCGGCGACCCCGAGGGACTCCAGACCGTGCTGGCCAACCTCGACCAGCTCACCGTGCGCAGCATCGATCAGCCCGACCTCCCCAGCGACCTCGACGCTCTGCGGCGCAGCATCCAGCAGACCCCGCACCGCTACATCGGCCAGGAGCGGCTCGCGCTCTCCCAGGCACCGGCCTTCGCCGGCGGGACGCTGGAGCCCCAGCAGCTCACCCTGCGCACGTTCACCTTGCGCTCCGGCTCGGCGTACCGGCCGATGGTGGGCGGGCTCGCCTCGACCTACGGGACCGGCGCGACCGCTGACCGCACGTCCAGCAAGGACGTCTGGGTCCTCAAGGCCAACCCCGAGGAAGCCGACCTCGAACGCGCCGAGGTACTCGCACTGGCATCGATGCAGGCCAGGCCTGCGGTGGTGCCGCGCGCGCTGGACGACCTCTACTGGTTCGGCCGCTACACCGCCCGCACCGAGGACACCCTGCGGTTGCTGCTGGCCGCGCACACCCTCAGCGAGGACTTCCAGAGCCGGCCCCAGTCGGCGGGCGGCAAGGCCAGTGCCGTGATGCTGACTGCTCTCGGCGGGCTCACCGGTGCGCCGGTCGGGGGTGACGAGATCGACCGTCAGCTCCGCGCGATCCTGCTCAACGCCCAGCAGCCCGGGTCGGTCGCCCAGTCGGTGGCAGCCCTGCGCGAGTGCGCCCAGAGTGTCCGCGACCAGCTCTCCCTGGACGTCTGGAAGGCCTTCAGCGCCTTCGATCGCGCTTCCTGGGAACTGGTCCGGCACCAGCACAGCTACCAGGTCTCCGAGAGCGCCGGCCGGATGCTGAACGCGACCCTCGCCCTGCACGGCGTCACCTCGAACATGATGCGCGACGAGGGCTGGCGGATGATCCGGATCGGCGGCTGGATCGAACGAGCCCTGCAGGTCGCCCGGCTGCTGCGCCTGGGGATCGTCCGGCACGGTCTCGACGTCGACCGGATGGTGCTGAACCAGGCCCTGCTCGCCGCCGACAGCGCCGTCACCCACCAACGCCGGTACCGCGGTTACGTCCGCCCCCGTACCGTGCTGGACCTGCTGCTGCTGGACCCGGAGAACCCGCGGTCGGTGCTGTTCGCCCTCACCGAGCTCCGTCGGCACCTGGGTGACCTGAAGGCCTCGACCGGGTCGACCCGGCCCGAGCGGCTGCTCGACGACCTGATCGAGGAGTGCACGGCCGTCGACCTCACCACGATGGTCGCCCTGGACGGCGAGAGCAGGCCGCACCTGGCCAAGCACCTGGACTCGCTCAGCCGCGGGCTGGTCAGGCTCGCCGACGCGATCCCCGCGCAGCACTTCGAGACCGGCCCGCAGATGCGGCCGCTCGGCCTGATGGCAGGGCCGTCGTGAAGTACCACGTCTGGCACCGGACCACCTACACCTACGACGAGCCGGTGACCAACAGCCTCGGCGTCGGGCACCTGACCCCACGGGCACTCCCGTGGCAGTACGTCTCCAGCCCGGAGGTCACCATCGAGCCGGTCCCGGGCGACCTCACCCACGAGATCGACTTCTACGGCAACCACGCGACCTACTTCCAGGTGACCGCACCGCACACCGAGCTCCGGGTCACCTCCAAGGCCGACGTCGAGGTCCTGGTCCCGGCGTACGACGACAGCGCCCTCGCAGCGCCCTGGGAGACGGCCGACCCGACCCGGCGGCGCGAGGTCCGCGACGCCTGGCAGGCCGTGGACTTCGCGCTGGAGTCGAGCAAGATCAGGCACACCGAGCAGGCCCACGAGTACGGGGCGGTCTCGCTGCAGCCCGGTCGCCCGATCGGTGAGGCGGTCACCGACCTGATGCACCGGATCTACACCGACTTCACCTACGAGGTCGGCGCCACCACCGTCACCTCGACCGTCGACGACGTGCTCTCCAAGCGGGCCGGGGTCTGCCAGGACTTCGCGCACCTCACGATCGCCTGCCTGCGTACCCACGGGCTCGCCGCGCGCTACGTCAGCGGGTACCTGGCCACCACGCCACCGCCGGGGCGCGAACGCATCGTCGGCGCGGACGCCTCGCATGCTTGGGTCGCGGTCTGGGTACCAGGCACCGAGAACTGGCTCGCGGTCGACCCGACGAACGACCAATGGGTCAACGACCGCTACATCACCGCAGCGTGGGGACGCGACTACGGTGACGTGCCGCCGCTGAAGGGTGTCATCTTCTCCGACGCCAAGAAGTCGACGCTCAAGGTTGAGGTCGATGTCGCACCGACCCCCTGATCACTGACCCGGAATCGAGCTTCCCGCCATGAAGGCGTACACGTGTCGCGTCTGCAACAGTCCGCTCTACTTCGAGAACTCCCTGTGCGTCTCGTGCAAGACCGGTCTGGGCTACTCCCGCGGTGAGCGAGCCATCGTGCCCGTCGACCGCAAGGGCCGGTACGTCGACCAGGCCGGGCTGATCTGGTGGGTGTGCAAGAACCTGAACCTGTCCGGCTGCACCTGGCTCACCGAGATCAAGGGCGACGCCTGCTTCTCCTGCGAGCTGACCCGGACCCGTCCGGCCGACAGCGACCTGGCCGGGCTGGCTGCGTTCCACCAGGCCGAGTCGGCCAAGCGTCACCTGATCGCCGAGCTGGACCTGCGCGGACTCCCGCTGGTCAGCAAGGCCAGCCCCGGCAAGGGGGGCGACCCGGTCAACGGGCTGGCCTTCGACCTCCTGAACGGGGAGAAGGAGAAGGTCATCATCGGCCACGACGAAGGCGTCATCACCATCGACGTCGCCGAGACCGATGACGCCCTGCGCGAGAAGGTACGGGTGCGCCTGGACGAGCCGTACCGGACCATGCTCGGTCACTTCCGGCACGAGGTCGGGCACTACTACGAGTGGCAGCTGGTCCGCGGCGACCTGATCGACGAGTGCCGGTCGCTCTTCGGCGACGAGAGCGCGTCGTACGAGGACGCCATCGACCGGCACTACTCCGAAGGCCCCCCGAAGGGCTGGCGGAAGAGCTACATCTCGACGTACGCGACGATGCACCCGTTCGAGGACTTCGCCGAGACCTTCGCCCACTACCTGCACATCCGCGACACCATCGAGACCGCCAACGCCTTCGGCCTGACCAAGGTCGACCCGGCCGCGTTCTCGGTCTTCCGCGACCTGGTCTTCGGCGTCTGGGTGCCGCTGTCGGCCGCACTGAACCAGATCAACCGGAGCATGGGCCGCAACGACCTCTACCCGTTCGTCATCCCGGAACCGGTGCTGGACAAGCTGGAGTTCGTCTCGAAGCTGGTCGACCGCGCCGCCCGTTGAGAAGGGCCTGGCGCGCGGTTCAGTAGGGCCTTGAGACGGCGCGTCAGGCCCTTCTCAACGGTCAGTCGCGGAGGCCGAACCGGGCGTGCAACCGCCGGAGCGGACCGGGGGCCCACCAGTTCGCCTCGCCGAGCAACCGCATCAGCGACGGCACCAGCAGGGCCCGTACGACGGTCGCGTCGATGATCACGCCGAGTGCCATCCCGACCGCGATCTGCTTCATGAAGAAGACCGGGCTGACCGCGAACGCGGCGAAGACGACCGCGATCATGACCGCCGCGGCGCTGATGATCCGGCCCGTCCTCGCGACGCCGTGGGCGACGGCGTCGGAGTTGCTCATCCCGCTGTCCCGCAGCTCCTTGACCCGGGCCATCACCAGGACCGCGTAGTCGGTGGCCAACGCGAACGCGACGGCGAACAGGAAGACCAGGCTGGTCAGCTCGACCGCGTACGGCCCCGGGTAGTCGAGCAGACCGACCAGGAACTTCTTCTCGAAGACGATCACCAGGATGCCAAGGGAGGCGGCCAGGGTCATCGTGTTCATCAGCAACGTCTTCAGCGGCAGCAGCACCGACCCGGTGAGCAGGAACAGCAGCACGACCGTCAGGGCGACGATCAGCCCGAGGGCCAGGGGCGCGTTGTCGACCAGGCTGGTCTTCTCGTCGACGAAGCCCGCGGTGTTCCCGGAGACCAGGACCTGCCCGCCCGGCGGATCCGGGAGTGCGCGGATGTCCTTCAGCGCCTGCTGGGATTCTTCCGACAGAGCGGGGCCCACGAACGCGACCGTGGTGTAGGCGACGGCGGGGCCGGCACGGTCGAAGCCGACGACGCTGGCCGGGTCCACCCCACCGACCGAACGGACCTGGTCCAGCAGCGTCGCCAGCGCGCCGTCGGACGTGGCCCCGTCGACGGTCAGCGAGACACCTTCGGTGACCGCGCGGCTGTAGTGGCCCTCGAGGTAGCGGTTGACCTCGTAGGACTGCTGGCCGGGCGGGACTGCCTCGGCGCTCGGTCCGGTGAAGTGGGTCGCCACCAGCGGGGCGGCCAGCGCGAGCAGCACGACGGTGGTCGACACGGCGACGGCCACCGGCCGCTTCATCACCGCCCGGGCCAGGGTGAGCCACCGCGTCGAGGTAGCGGCCAGGTCGGCACCGGCCGGCCCGCGCCGGATCGAGAGCGCGTCGACCCGAGGCCCGAGGACGGCCAGCAACGACGGGGCCACGAACAGTGCCATCACCGCGGACAGCACCCCGACGAGGGTCCCGGCGGCGCCCACGGAGTAGAGGAAGCGCTGCGGCATCACGCACAGGGCCGCCATCGCCCCGGCCACGGTGAGGCCGGAGAAGAGCGCCGTCCGGCCAGCGGTCAGCACCATCCGACGGTGGGCCTCGAAGGTGAACCCGTCGCGGGCGGTCTCCTCCCGGTGGCGCGAGACCAGCAGCAGCGCGTAGTCGACGGCGAGGCCGAGGCTGAGCGCGGTGCCGATGTTGAGCGCGAACAGCGACGTGTCGACGTACGCCGCCATGATCCGCAGCGCGAGCAGGGTGCCGACGATCGAGAGCGCACCGATGACCAGCGGGATGGCTGCGGCGACGACACCCCGGAAGACCAGGAGCAGCAGGACCGCCAGCAGTGGGAACGCGATCAGCTCGGCGTTCGTCAGGTCCTTGCGGGTCTGGTCGTTGACCTCGTTGAAGCCGGGGGCGTAGCCGCCGTAGCCGACGTCGAGGAGGTCCGAGGTCACGTTCTCCCGGACCGAGTCGTCGGCAAGACCGCCCTTGTCCTCGATGTCGTTGGTGGTGAGCCGGGCAGCCAGGGCCAGGGAGCGCTGGTCGGCCGCAGGCACGCTCGTGACGTTCCCGATGTAGTCGGACCTGCTGAGCTCGTCGGTGAGCCGGCGTACCTCTGCGGCGACCAGGGGGTCGGTGCTGTCGAGGACACCGCCGTCCTTGGCGCGGAGCAGCACCACCAGCCCCGGCTGGGCGGAGAACCCGAGGGCGTCGGAGAGGACGTCACCGGCGATCTCGCTCTCGGAGTCCGGGTCGGTGAAGCCGGCGGCCTTGAGGTGGTGCTCGACGTCGTGACCGAAGAACCCCGCGAACGCCGCGAAGAGCAGGGCCCCCGCGAGGATCTTGCGGGGGTGGTTCCAGGTGAGGTTCGCGATCCGCTCCAGCATGGGAGGACGTTAACAGCGTCAGTTTCTTTTGGGAACTCACTGGCCTAGACTGTGGCGCATGCAACGTTCGTCCTTCGGAGAGCAGTCGTGCTCGGTCGCCCGGACCCTCGACGTCATCGGCGACCGCTGGACCCCGTTGGTGCTGCGCGACATCGCCATCGGCATCTCCCGCTTCGACGCGATCCAGCGCGACCTGGGCCTGTCCCGGAAGGTACTGACCCAACGGCTGGAGACGCTCGTGGAGCACGAGGTCGTCGTCCGGGTCGCCTACCAGGACAACCCGCCGCGCTACGACTACCGGCTCACCGAGAAGGGCAACGACTTGGCGATGGTGCTGCTCGCGATGCAGCAGTTCGGCGACAAGTGGGCGTTCGGCGGTCAGGCCCCGATCACCTGGAAGCACCTCGCCTGCGACCAGGTCACTGCTCCGGTCGCGTGCTGCGACCAGTGCGGCGAGCAGGTCCGACCGGGCGACGCGATCCCGCTGCGCGGCCCGGGCTTCGACGAGCAGGCCTCCCCGGTCGTCGGCGAGGCACTCGACCAGATCGCTGTCGCCTTCTCCTGAGCGGGCGCAAATGTCCCGCGTCGCGAGACATCTGAGCCCGGTCGGCGACATTTTCTGGGACATCTGCGCCCGGTCGCGGTTACTGGAAGTCACGGGACGCGTGCCGATCCTGCAGCGCCTGCTCGGCCTGGGGGTGCACGCTGTCCAGGGACGAGATCTTGTCGGCCAGCAGGTTGGTAGCGCCTTCGTTGCGCTCCACGATGCCGCGGATCACCATGCCGGCCGCACCCCGGGCGATGGTGCGGTAGCGGTTCCAGACGCCCTGGGTGCAGATCACGTTGAGCATCCCGGTCTCGTCCTCGAGGTTCAGGAAGGTGACTCCCCCGGCAGTTCCCGGACGCTGGCGGTGGGTGATCAGACCGGCGACGTGGATCCGCCGGCCCGACTCCGCCGCGACCGCACCGGCCACCGACAGGATCCCGACGGTGTCGAGAACGGGGCGCAGGTGTCCGACCGGGTGCGAGGCCGGGGTGATCCGGGTGGCCCAGAGGTCGGCCAGAGTGACCTCGACCGGGTCCAGCTCGGGCAACGCCGGAGCCGCGACCACCGCAGCCGCGCCGGCGAGCTGGTCGTCACGCTCGGTGAACCCGGCGTTCCACAACGCCTCGCGTCGCGTCAGCCCCCAGCTCTCGAAGACCCCGGCGGTCGCCAGCGCCTCCAGATGTCCCGAGTCCAGCCCCGCCCGGCGGGACAGGTCGACCATGTCGGCGAACGGCTGCTCCTCACGGGCCGCGACGATCCGGGCCGCCACGGTGGCCCCGATCCCGCGGACCTCGTCCAGACCGAGCCGCACGGCGTACGCCGCGTCGCGGCGGTGCGTCAGGGTCGGGTCCGGCGCGGCCTCGTCGTACGGGGTCGGCTCGTGGTGCCCGGCCACGCACGAAACGAGCCCGGTCGGCCCCCGCAGAGCACCCACCGGCTCCAGCGCCGCCCGGGCCCGGGACGCCAGGATGTCCGGACGCAGCACGAGCACCCCGTGCCGGCGGGCGTCCTGGGTCAACGACTGCGGCGAGTAGAAACCCATCGGCTGCGAGCGCAGCAACCCGGCCAGGAACGCCGCCGGGTAGTGCAGCTTGAACCACGAGCTCGCGTAGACGAGAAGGGCGAAGCTGAGCGAGTGGCTCTCGGCGAACCCGAAGTTCGCGAACGACAGGATCTGGACGTAGATCTGCTTCGCGTCCTCCCCGACCAGACCTCGACGGGCCATCCCGGCGAACAGCGTCTCCTTGATCGACTCGATCCGCTCGACCCCGCGCTTGGAGCCCATCGCCCTGCGGAGCAGGTCGGCGTCGTCACGGCTGCAGTCCCCGATGGCCACCGCCATCTCCATCAGCTGCTCCTGGAACAGCGGCACCCCGAGCGTCCGCTCGAGGACCGGACGCAGGTCCGGGTGCGCGTAGGTCACCTCCTCCTTGCCGGTGGCCCGGCGGATGTACGGGTGCACGGCCCCGCCCTGGATCGGCCCCGGCCGGATCAGCGCGATCTCGATCGCGAGGTCGTAGAAGCACCGCGGGCGCAACCGCGGCAGCGTGCCGATCTGGGCGCGGCTCTCCACCTGGAAGACCCCGATCGAGTCGGCCCGGTCGAGCATGTCGTAGACCCCGGGCTCCTCCTTGGGGATGCTCTGCAGGGTCCACTGCTCCCCCAGGTCCTCGGCCACCATCACCATCATCTGGTTGAGCGCGCCGAGCATCCCCAGCCCGAGCAGGTCGAACTTGACCAGCCCCATGTACTCGCAGGCGTCCTTGTCCCACTGCAGGATGGTGCGCCTGTCCATCCGCGCCCGCTCGATCGGGCAGACCTCACCGATGGGCCGCTCGGTCAGGATCATCCCGCCGGAGTGGATCCCCAGGTGCCGGGGCGACTTCATCAGCTGGTTGGCCAGACCGACCACTGCTTCGGGCAGGTCACCCGAGGCGACGGTCGATGACCAGCCGTCCATCGCCTTGGACCAGGCGTCCTGCTGGCCCGCGGAGTACCCGAGCGCCTTGGCGGCGTCCCGGACCGCCATCTTCGGACGGTAGGTGATCACGTTCGCCACCTGGGCGGCGTTGTGCCGGCCGTAGCGGTCGTAGACCCACTGGATCACCTCCTCGCGCCGGTCCGAGTCGAAGTCGACGTCGATGTCCGGCTCCTCGTCGCGGTGCGCGGAGATGAATCTCTCGAACGGCAACCGGTAGTAGACCGAGTCGATCGCCGTGATCCCCAGGGCGTAGCAGACCGCCGAGCTGGCCGCGGATCCTCGGCCCTGGCAGAGGATCCCCTGGCTGCGGGCGAACGCGACGATGTCGTGGACGATCACGAAGTACCCGGCGAAGTCCTTCTCCTCGATCACCCGCAGCTCGTGGTCGACGCGCTCGCGAGCACGAGCCTCGTGCGGCGTACCGCGGTAGAAGCGTTCGAAGCCGGCCTCGGTCAGTGCTCGCAACCAGCTGCTCGGCGTCTCCCCCGCGGGGATGCCGTGCTTCGGCAGCCGCGGCGTCGCCTTCTGCAGGTCGAAGGCAAGCTGGTCGGCCAACCGGACCGACCGCGCCACCGCCCCGGGGTAGCGCGCAAACCGCTCCGCCATCTCGTCGCCCGAGCGGAGCGAGGCAGCACCCCACGCCGGTAGCCACCCGTCCATCTCCGCCAACGAACGCCGCGCCCGGATCGCCGCCATCGCCGAGGCCAGCCGGTGCTCGGCCGGGGTCGCGTGGTGCACGTTGTTCGTCGCCACCACCGCCAGCCCGTGGACCCGCGCCAGGTCGGCCAGCGCGTCGTTGGTCTCGTGGTCACGGGGGTACCCGTGGTCGACCAGCTCGACCACCACCCGGTCGTGCCCGAAGAGCGCCGTCAACCGGTCCAGCTCGACCGCGGCCGCAGCGGCCCCACCAGCAGCCAGCGCCATCCGGACAGCCCCCTTCCGGCAGCCGGTCAGCACGACCCAGTGACCCCGACCGCGCTCACCGAGCTCGACCAGGTCGTAGACCGGACGCCCCTTCTCGTCCCCGCGCAGCTGGGCGTCGGTGATCGCGGCGGCCAACCGGTGGTACCCCTCGACCCCCTCGGCCAGGACCAGGAGGTGACTGCCCTCCGGATCGGGTACGCCGTTCTGCGGGCCGGGCAGCCCCAACGAGAGCTCGGCCCCGAAGACCGTCTTCAAGCCTGCGTACCGGTGGGCCGTCTCGGCGAACAACGGCGCCCCCGCGAACCCGTCGTGATCGGTCAGCGCCAGCCCGTGCAACCCGAGCCGGACGGCCTCCTCCACCAGCACGTCCGGGCCGCTGGCCCCGTCCAGGAAGCTGAAGTTGCTGTGCACGTGCAGCTCGGCGTACGGCGTCACCGGCCCGTCCGGAGCCCGGACCTCACCCGACGGTCGGTACGCCTTGCGCTTGCGCGACCCCGGCCCGTCATCACGGGCAGCGTTCGACGCCTGCGGCACCGGCGAGAGCCGGCGCTCGAGCTCGGACCAGGGGATCGGCGGGTTGTTCCAGCCCATCTCAGGTCACCGGGGTTTCGAGGCGCCCGCCAGCGCGGCCGCACCTCAACCAGCATTCGCTGGTTTCGAGGCTCCCGCTAGCGCGGTCACACCTCAACCAGCACGTCGGCTCAGTCATAAGCCGCCTCGGTCCACCAGCCCGAGGAGTCGCAGCGCATCAACCAGGCCCGACCGTCGACCCCGACGACCTGGAAGCGAGAGACAAGACCCCTGCCGATACCGGTTGCCTCCCACCACTGCTCGTCCACCGGCCACGGCCCGGCCCAGCAGTCGACGGCCTGCCACCCCGACGTGCTACCGCTGTGGAACCGCACGGGCGGCGCACTCATCACCCCGCGATCGGTCACCGTCACGGGCTGCCCGTCAGGGCCCACCACCGACGTGGCCCACGGCTCGACGAAGACCCGGCTCGGCGCGGGGGCCGGGAGCGCCCCGGGCCACACGAGATCAGGCGCCCTGACGCCGGCCGGCCGCTCGCCCCACGGCACCAGCAGCTGCCGGTCGGCGGGAGAGCGACCGCCCTGACGGACCGGGACCACGACCGCGTCGTACCCGAGCATCGCCTGGACCCGCGCCACCCCACGATCGACCCGGTCGTCGGTGCCGCCGCCCCAGAGGCCGTCCGCGTGCGCAGCAGACTGCTCGACGACCTCCGGGACGAACCTGACCAGCCCGACCGGCGCCCCGACCAGCGCTCCGGCCGGCGTCGCCTGGAGCTGCCAGTGCACCCGGTCCACGACGTCGACCGCCCCGAACCACCGCGAGTGCACCCAGACCCGGGACGAGAGCAGCGACCGCTGCGCGTCGTCGGCCTCGGCCTCGACCCGGAGCGACGTGCAGACCAGACCCCGGTCAGCCAGCGCAGCGACGAGCTGGTCCGCGGTACGCCGGACACTGAAGCTCACCGCTTCGACCGAGGCCAGCGGTGGCTCGAAGACGACCTCGCGGACGAGGTCGTCGGGCGGCTTGCGCACCTCCGGCTGGACCGGGTCGACGCCACGCGCCAGTCGGTGCACCTTGGCCCCGTAGGCCCCGAACCGGGTCAGCACGTCCCGGCCCGGCAGCGCAGCGAGATCACCCAGCGTGCGCAGCCCGAGCCGCTGCAGCAGGCCGACCAGATCAGCATCCTCGAGCACCTCGACCGGGAGCCGCCCCAGGAAGTCGGCCGACGCACCGGGGCCGATCACCTTCCACCCCTGGACGTCGGCGAGCCGGGCTGCCTGCTCGGCCGAGAAGAGATCATCGGCCACCCCGATCCTGACGTCCCACACCCCGAGCTCGACGAGCCGCTCGGCGATCGACGCGGCCGCGTTCTCCTCGCTGCCGTAGAACCGGCCCGGGGCCTTGATCGCCAGCATCCCCGGACGGACCGGGGCCACCCCCGGGCGCAGCTCCTCGACCGCCGCGAGCACCGGTTCGAAGGCCCGCAGGTCGCGCTCGGGGTTCGCGTCGAAGAGCTGCAGCTCGGGACACCGTGCTTGCGCGTCGCGGCGGCGCATCCCCCGACGCACCCCCGAGGTCCGGGCCAGGTCGTTGCACGCGACGACAGCACTGCGGGTGACCACGGCGCACGGCAGCCTGCCCGAGCCCCCGGCGGCCACCACCGGCCAGTCCGGGCACCAGAGAACCAGCGACCTCATGCCGTCACCTCGACGCGCGCCGCCACGTCGACGACGCGCTCCACCGGGCCGGCCGCGGACGGGAACCAGAGCTCGGCACACCGTTCGGGCGAGGTGCCCTGCTGGACCCCGAGGCGGACCTGCCGGCTGCGCAACCGCCCGTGCCCGCCCTCGGCCCCCGACCACCGCGAGGAGAGCACCCGCAACCGCGCCTCGGCCCCGGGCCAGTCACCCCACACCACCAGGGCCGAGGACCGCTTCCGGAGCCGGGCGGCGAGCTTGTTCGCCGTGTGCGCCGGCACCGCAGCGGGCGGCCGCAGCAGCACCACGCTGACCACGTCGATCAGCGCCGCCGTCGCCTCCACCCACTGCTCGCCGGGATCCGGGACCAGGATCGTCCGGGTCAGGTCGATCCCGAGCTCGGCGGCGGCCTCGATGCCGAGGTCCGCAGCACCGACCACGGCCGTCCAGGAGCCCTCGTGGGAAGGGGCCGCGAGCAGCGTCAGCCCGAGGCTGGCACGGTCGACCTGGTAGGCCGCACCGGTCCGGAGCTGGACCAGGTCGGCGAGCGCCGGATGCATCGGGAGCGGGACCCGTGGCACTCCGTCCTGCATCCCGGCGATCCTGGTCCGCAGCTGCTCCAGGCTGGGCGCTGGAGGCTTCTCGACTGCGAGCGTCAGGGTTCGGGGCATCTCCCCATGTTCGAACACTTGTTCGAATCCGTCAACATCAGGCAGACTCGCCCCATGAAGATCGCAGTCGCCGGGGGAACCGGTGTCGTGGGGGCCGTGACCGTGACCCGCCTCAAGATGGCCGGCCACGAACCGGTGGTCCTCTCCCGGGGCACCGGGACCGACCTGGTCAGCGGCACCGGCCTGGCCGAGAAGCTCGACGGCGTCGACGCGATCATCGACGTCACCAGCACCGCGACCACCTCCGCCCGGGCCGCCACCGACTTCTTCACCACCACCACCGGCAACCTGCTGAGCGCCGGTGCCGCTGCTGGCGTTCGGCACCACCTGCTGCTCTCGATCGTCGGGATCGACGTGACGCCGTTCGGCTACTACATCGGCAAGGTCGCCCAGGAGCAGCTGGTCAGCGGGTCCTCCGTGCCCTGGACGATCGTCCGGGCTCCCCAGTTCCACGAGTTCGCCGAGCAGCTGGTGTCCCGGGGCAGCTTCGCCGGGATGACCGTGGTCCCCGGGATGCTCTCCGCCCCGATGTCGGCCCGCGAGGTCGCGGCCGTTCTGGTCGACCTGGCCGAGGGACCGCCCCAGGGCTACGCCGCCGAGATCGGTGGACCACAGCCGGAGAAGATGACCAGCATGGTCCGCCGGCTGCTGCGTCACCAGGGCTCACGCCGCCTGGTGCTCCCCCTCCGGGTCCCCGGCAAGGCGGGTGCGGCGATGCGCGGCGGCGCGCTGGTCCCGAAGGACCCCGGAGTCGTCGGCTTCCAGACCTTCGACGCGTGGTTGGAGGAGAAGTCCTAGGTCCCGCTGAGCCGACCGGTCGCGGTCGGCGCGGAACGTCCGCGTAGGACCTGCTCCCCGTCGGGCTGCCAGTGGGCACCCTCGTCGGAACCCGCCTGCCGGACCGACTCCCAGCCGACCAGGACGTGTCCGGGCACCGCCTTCGCCAGGTCGCACAACCGTGCAGCGGAGTTCACCGAGTCGCCGATGACGGTGTACTCGAACCGACTCTCGTCGCCGATGTTCCCGGCCACGACCTCCCCGGTGGCGACGCCGATCCCGGCCTCGATCTCGGGCACCTCCTCGACCAGGCGGGCCGCCACCCTCCGGGCCGCCCGCAGGGCCGCCCCGGCGTGGTTCTCCACCTCGACCGGGGCACCGAAGATCGCCAGGGCGGCGTCCCCCATGAACTTGTTGACGAACCCGCCCTCGGCGTCGACCTCCTCGACGACGACCCCGAGGAAACGGTTCAGGGTCCCGACGACCTCGGCCGGGGACCGTTCGGTGGCGTACGCCGTGGAGCCGATCAGGTCGATGAACAGCACCGAGACCACGCGGGTCTCCCCGCCCAGGACGACCGAACCTTCCGCGGCCGCGGCAGCAACCTCCCGGCCGACGTGGCGACCGAACATGTCCCGGATCGCCTCGCGCTCGCGCAGACCGACGGCCATGTCGTTGAAGCCGGCCTGGAGCAGCCCGAGCTCGGTACCGTCGAAGACGGTGACCTCGGTGTTGAAGTCACCCTTGCGGACCCGCCGCAGCGCGTACCGGACCGACGCGATCGGCGCGACCACCGACCGGGCGTTCAGCACCGTCACCAGCAGGCCGAAGACCAGCACCACCCCCGACAGGGCAAGCGCGATGATCGCGACCCGGTCCTTGGACATCTCGTCGCTGGTGAGCGCGACCACGGCGACGATCGCCATCCCCGACACCGGTGCCGCCGTCCCGATCCCCCAGAACAGCAGCATCCGGGCCTGGACGCCGGTCATCCCGCGCCGCCCCCGGGCCTGACCGGTCAGGGCTTTCGCGGCCACCGGGCGCAGGGCGAACTCGGCCTGGAGGTAGGCGATCGCGCTGACCACCAGGCCACTGATCGCGATCGCGAAACCGGTCCCCAGCGCACGTTCGGGCTGGGAGATCAGCGCCAGCACGGTGAACACCACGACCGCCGCCCCCCACAGACCTCCCTGGATCAGGGTCAGCCGGATCGGCGTCCGGAGCGCGACCCGTCGCTCCTTGGGCGTGGGCGCCCGTCCTTCCAGCGCCCAACGGATCCCGCGGAAGCTGCTGGTCGTCCCCCAGAGGCCCCCCACCAGGACGGCGACACCGACGTACGTCGGGACAGCGATCGCGAGGCTGACCACGCTGGCGGAGTTCAGCTTCTCGGTCGGCAGCACGAAGACGGAGATCACGAAGACGACGCCGGCGCCGATCACGTGCGTGGTGACCAGCATCGCGGTGAGCAGCAGCTGCAACCGGACCCGCAGCTGCCTGGGGGTCTGGTCGGCCCCGCCGAGCAACCGGGACCCGAACGGCGCCCGCTGGTGCCTGCTGCGTCCTCGTCGGGCCATCACCGGACCATTCTTGCCAGCCCCGCGGAGAACTGGACCAGGTGGGTCGCGACCAGGTCCGGCCGGGTGACCTGCGCGCAGTGCCCGGAGTCCTCCAGGACGACCAGCGCCGCCTTGGGTACCAACGCCTGCAGCACGGCCGCGCCGGACACCAGGGTGAGCCTGTCGTGGCGGCCCCAGATGATCAGGCACGGCACGGTGACCGGGCTGCGCGGCGCACTGCGGATCTCGGCCAGCAGGGCGGGGGCACTGCCGAAGACCCGCATCACGTCAGCACGCGACCGGAACTGGGCAGCAGCCGTGGCCGCGACCCCGGGAAGCACCCGGACCGGCCCGCGCGCGGCCCACCCGAAGCCCAGTGCCACCAGCCGGCGGAAGGTCGGCATCGGCACGATCGGGACGAACATCAACGGGTTGAGCCACGAGTACTTCTCCAGGGCGTCGATGAACCAGACGTGCCCGAACCCGGCCGGCGAGACCGGCACCACCCCGGAGACCGCCGAGTTCGGGTCCTGCCCGGACCTGATCGCCAGCACCCCGCCGAGCGAGTTGCCGACCACCACCGGAGGCTGTCCGTCGACGGTCCAGCGTTCGACCGCCCCGGCCAGGAACCGGTCCAGCTGGGGCAGCGCGGGGCCCGGGGCAGCAGGTTCGGCCTCGCCGTACCCGGGCAGGTCCAGCGCGACCGCCGAGCACCCGGCCCGGGCCAGCTCGCCGAGGACGGCGGACCAGGTGCCGGCGTGGTCCCCGAAACCGTGCAGCAGGATGAAGACCGGACCGGCACCGCTGACCTCCAGGGCCCGGGTCCGCCAACCGGCGACCACCGGACGGTGCTCGACCACCTCAGAACGGCTCAATACCGGCAACCTTCCAGGCCCCGTCGACCTTCTCCATCCGCACCCGGACGCTGTTCTGGGTCACCTTCAACGGGCTGCCCTTCTTCTTGAACTTGCTCGCGACCAGGACCTGGTCGAGGTAGACCAGGCAGGTCACGGTTCCCCGGTCGGACGAGACCACCCCGGCGCCACGTACCAGCGCGCTGGTGATCGCCTGCTCGGTCCGCGCCTTGGCCCGGGTGGCGCCGTCGAAGATCCGGCGGAACTCGCTGGCGAACCCCGCAGTCATGGCACCGGTCGCCTTCGTCAGCGACGCGTCCAGCGACCGGTAGTCGTAGGAGACCGCCACCGGCAGCGCCTCGACCGCGGCCTTCAACGCGGCCGCGTCCTCGGCGTCGGGCAGCGTGCCGAGCTGGTAGCTCCCGTCGGCCTGCACACCTGGGGTGACTGCCGCGGCCGGCGTCGCCTCGCGGTCGTCACCGCCGCACCCGGTCGCGAGCAGCGCGACCGCCAGCAGGACGCCGATCAGCTTCTGGCTCATCGCCCTCACCCGACCTGGTTCACGCCGGAGACACGCCAGGTCCCGTCGACGAGCTCGAGCAGGATCCGGGCCCGGTTGCGCAACCGGTCGACCTTGGTGCCGATGGTGCGGGAGACGTCGACGACGACCAGCACCCGCGCCTGGGTCGGGGTGGCGAACTCGACGGCCACGGCGTTGTCGGGGATGGTGGCAACCGCGACCAGCTTCTTCTGCTTCACCTGGTCGATCACCTGCTGCTTGTTCGCGGCGTACTCCTGCGCGAAGGTCCCGGTCGCCAGCGACAGCACCTTGGCGACGCCGGCCTCGACGTTGCGGTGATCGAGGCTGAAGAACGCCAACGCCTCGTCACGGGCCACCTGGACGGCCGCTGCGGTGCCGTCCGGGGCAGCGTCGTCGTCATCGTTGATGCTGGAGAACCCGACCACCACCAGAGCAGCGACCACGCCGGCTACCAGGACGCCGATCACGACGATCAACGCGGTCGTCTTGCGCATGCGACTCAATTCATCGGGTTGGTGAGCAGCCAGGCAAGACCGGCCTCACCGCTCGGGGGACTGGTCGGATCGTAGATCTCCAACCCCCACGGCGCCGAGCGTCCGTAGTTCCCCGGCGCGCCGACCACGTTCTGCGCCCCCCGGACCAACGGGGTGTTGGGGTCGTCCGGCGAGGCCGTGCAGCCGGCTTCCATGTTCACCGGGCTGTCCCGCAGCTGCCGGGCACCACCCTTGACCGGGACACCGTTCGGGTAGTACTTCGTGGTACCTCCGTAGCCCTTCGTGCACGGGAAGTACGGCGGCGCCCCGGGCGGCTGGGAGAGCTGGAAGGACAGGTAGGTGTTGTAGATCGGTCGCCCCTCGCGGTCGTAGCGACAGGTGGACTCGACGGGCTTGCCGGTCTTGGCGTTGTAGGAGCCGCACCGCCGGATACCGGTCGCGCCACCCTCCAACGCGTACGGGAAGAGCACCAACGTCTTGCGCACCGCGGGGAGCCGGTCGGCGGTGAGGTCGGTCAGCGTGACCAGCTGGTTCAGCAGCACCGGGAGCGCCGAGGCGTTGTCCGCCAGCAGGTTGCTGACCTCCTTGCCGGCGAGCAGACCGTTGGCGAACAGGTCCGCGAACGAGCTGTCGACCCGACGCAGCTCGGCCACCAGACGACCGTTCTCGCGCAGCAGGGTGGCCGTCTGCGGCCCCTTCTCGACCTGGGTGTCCAGGACGGTGCTGGCCTCGTCGATCAAGGCGTTCAGGTCGTCGACGTTGTCCAGCGACACCCGGGTGAGCCGTTCGGTGTTGTCGATCAGGTTGCCGAGCGCGGGCCCGTTGCCCGACAACGCGGTCGAGAGCTCCTTCATGGCGACCGCGAGGTCGCCCGTCGGGATCGAGGCCGACAGGGCGTTGAGGTCGCCCAGGAGCACCGACACGTCGATCGGCGACGTGGTGGAGTCCCGACCGATGACGTCGCCGGCCGAGAGCACCGGGCCGCCGGCGGTCCGGGGCGCCAGCTCGACGTACTGCTCGCCGATGGCGGACTTGTTGCCGATCGTCGCGGTCACGTCGCGCGGGATCTTCACACCGTTGTCCAGTGCCATGACCACGGTGGTGCCGGCGCCGGGTCCCGGGACGATCTCGCGGACCGTGCCGACCCGGGTCCCGAGGAGGTCCACGTCGGCGCGCTCGTAGATGCCACCGGCGGACGCGAACTCGGCCCGCACCTCGAACGGCGGGGAGAACACCTCCCCGACGTTGAAGTACTGGATCGAGCCGTACCCCACCGCCAGGACGGTCACCAGGGTGAAGACGACCAGCTGGACACGGGTCAGGAGGGTGGTCATCGCGGCGCCCCCAGGAGCGAGTTCAGCAGACCGGAGAGCCCACCGGTGACCGGCTCGAGGCCGGGCAGCCCGGGCAGCAGCGGGGTCACCTTGCCGGTGCCGGTCCCGGTCACCGAGCCGGGGACCAGCTCCGGGGGGATGGTGTTCTGGCCGAGCAGCCGGTTGAGGTTGTCGATGTCGAGCTCGACCGTGCCGTAGAAGCCGGCGAAGTCGCCCTTGATGCTGGACAGCGCGTTGCTCGGGAACGGGAACGTGGAGATCCGGGTCAAGGTGCCGGCCAGCTCGCCGCCCGCCTTGGTGAGCTGGGCCAGGACCGGCGCCAGGTGCTTGAGGTCGGCGACCGTGTCGGCCCGGGTGGAGGCGATCAGCGGGACCGCTACCCGGGAGAGGTCCGACAGCTTGGTCAAGGTAGTGACCAGCTTGGTGCGGTTCCGCTCCAGGACCCCCAAGCCGCCCGGGATCGAGTCGAGCGCGGCGGCCAGCACCTGGCGCTGGTCGGCCAGCTCACCCGCCAACCGGTCCAGCGACGTCAACGACGCCGTGATCTCGGAACGGTGGTCGTTGAACTCCGCGACCGTCCGGTCGAGCTGCCCGACCGTCCCGCCCAGGTCGGCGGTGCTGAGCGCGGTGTTGAGCTCGCGGCTGATCGTCTCGATGCTGCCCAGGCTGCCGCCGTTGAGCACCTGGGAGAGCGCGCCGAAGACCATCTCGACATCGGGGTCGGACCGCGTCGTCGAGGCCGGCAGGGTGACGTCGCGTCCGAGGTCGCCCACCGGCGCCTGACCGGCCGGCGGCCCCAGCGCGACGAACCGTTCGCCGAGCAGGCTGGTCTCGCTGAGCCGCGCGACGGTGTTGCCCGGCAGCCTCACCGAGTCCTTGATCCGGCAGACCACCTTGGCCTTGAGGTCGTCGGTCAGGGTCACCGACTCGACGCTGCCGATCACGGTGTCGTTGGAGCGGCAGGTCTCCTTGGCCACCAGGTTCGTCGCGTCCGGCAGCACCACCGTCAGCGAGTACGTGCCGTCACCACCGATCGCTCCGGGAAGAGGCAGGCTGCTGGCACCTTCGTAGCCGCAGCCGGCTACCAGGACGACGAGAGCGACCCACAACTGCCTCACGAGCCACCTCCCATCATCCCGCTCAGCGAGGTGGAGCCGCGGCGCGCGGCGACCCCGCTGGAGCCTTGCTCGATCGCCTGGCTGAGGACGGCGCCCAGGCTGCCCCCGGCGTCGGTGAGCGCGCCGCAGAACGCGGCGAGCTGGACCTGCTGCTCGGCCGGCAGCCCGGCGCAGACAGCCCCGAGGGTGAACCCGAGCTGGGTGTCGAGGTCGTCGAAGATCGCACCGCGCAGGTTCGCCGACCCGGCTCGGCCGTCGACCTTGGTCAGCCAGGGCTTGCTCGGGTCCCAGTTCTTGGGGATGTAGATGTTCGCCAGGTTGGTCAGGCCGACCGGGACCAGGCTGATCAGGTTGCCGAGCTCCCGGCTGCGTCGGCTGAGCACCCCACTGACCGTGGTCAGCCCGGTGATGGATTCCTTCAGGGCCCCTCGGTTGTCGGCGGCGAACCTGGCCACCAGGCCGAGGGCCTCCTGCAGCTCGGTGACCGACGAGCTGATCTCGTTGCGCTGGGAGCTGAGCTGGGTCCCGACCCGGGCCAGGTTCGTCACCAGCTGCCGCAGCTGGGCGTCCTTGCCCTGGAGCGTCCCGGTCAGGGCCTCGAGGTTCGCCACGGTGTCGCTGATGTCGCCGCTGCTCCCCGCCAGGGTGCTGATCGCGTCGCTGAACTCGCGCAGCGTCTGGTTGAAGGCAGCTCCGTGACCGGAGAGGTTCTTGGCGGTCGCCGTCACCAGCCGGGACAGGGCCCCGTCGGCGTTGGCGCCCTCGGGACCGAGTCCGGTCGCGAACTTGTCCAGGGCGCTGTAGGTCTCGTCGAGCTCGACCGGTACGCCGGTCCGGTCCAGGCCGAGGGTGGCCTTGTCGGCCAGGACCTCGCCGTCCTCGTACGCCGGGGCGAGCTGGATGAACCGGTCGCCGACGATCGACGGCGGCACGATCAGCGCGTGCACGTCGGCCGGGAGCTCGACGTCGCCGTCGTAGGAGATCCGGACCTCGACGCTGGTGCCCTTGACCGTGATGGCGTCGACCTTGCCGACCTTGACCCCGAGCACCTTGACCTGCGACCCGGCGTACAGGCTGGTGGTGCGGGGGAACATCGCGACCAGCGTCCGGTCGTCGGTGCCACCGGACCGCACCAGCATCAACCCAGCACCCACCAGCAGGAGCACGACCGCCGCGGTCAGCAGGCGCCGCGTCACGGGGTCACCGCCGCAGGTCCCAGGGGCAGGCAGGGCTTGTTGCTCCCGTTGACCTCGGAGTTCAGCTGGGACAGCACCGGGTTGAGCACGGTCTCCAGCAGCGTCGGCACTCCGCCGTTGGTGCACAGCGCCGCTCCCTGGGGAGCCTTGATGCTGGAGTCGAACCAGCGACCGGACCCACCGACGTTGACGAACTCACGTCCGTAGACCGCCGCCACCTTGATGGTCTCGTCGAGGTTCTCCTTGTTCTTGCGGAGCACCGCGAGCACGCCGTTCAGCTTCGTCAGGGCCGGCTGCAACGTCGCAGCGTTGTCCCGGACCAGGCCCTGGAGCTGACGCGCCAGCGACGCGGTCCCGGTGATGATCTGGGTGATCGTCTCGCGACGTCGGTCGAGCTCGGCCAGCACCGTGCTGGTGTCGGTGATCAAGCGGGCGATGTCGGCGTCCCGCTCGGCGACCACCCCGGAGACCAGGCTGGTCCGGGTGAACAGCTCCCGGATCTCCTCGTCGCGGACGGTGATCGACTTCGAGATCCGGGACAGCCCGCGCAGGGTCTGGGTCACCTCGGGCGCGGTCCTCGCCAGCGTCGTCGACAGCGCGTCGAAGGCCCGGGCCACCTGCGCGGTGTCGATCTCCTGGGTCTGGGTGGTGAGCTGCTGGAACGCCGGGACGATGTTCACCGGGGTCGAGGTCCGGGCCAGCGGGATCAGTGCGTCCTCGTCGAGCTTGCCGCTGCCGGCCGGGGTCACGCTGAGGAAGTGCTGCCCCAGCAGGGTCTTCACCTCGATCCCCGCGGTGGTGTCACGACCGAGGTCGACGTCCTTGACGGTGAAGGTGACGATCGCCCGGGCGCGACCGAGCTTGATGTCGGTGACGGTGCCGACCTTGATCCCGGCCACCCGCACCTCCTCCCCCGAGACCAGCCCCGAGGCGTCGGTGAACTCGGCGCGGTAGGTGTTGCCGCCGCCGACGAACGGGAGCCGCTGGAAGTTGATGGCGATGGTGAACAGCACGACCATCACGACGATGCCGTTGACCGCGATCCTGATCAGCTGGCGGTCGGTCCGGGGGACGCTCACTCGACACCCCCCGCACAGACGGTCCCGCGCTCGTTGGCCGAGAATCCTTCGTTGCCCAAGTTGACGGTGCCGTCCAGCAGCGTCAGGTTCACCTGGAGGCCGCAGACGTAGAAGTTGAACCAGGACCCGTACGACGCCGTCCGCGCCAGGGTGCGCAAGGTGAACGGGAGCTTCTGCAGCGAGGTGTCCAGGTCCTGGCGGTCATCGAAGAGCTGGCCGGCCAGGGTCCTCAACGACCCGACGCTGGACTTCAGCGGCGCGCGCACGTCCCGGATCGTCCCGGCGGTCGCGTCCAGCAACCGGTTCAGCGACGGCAGGCTCGCCCCGATCACGTCGCTCTGCCCGGCCAACCCGGTCATCAGGGTGCGGAACCGGACCACCAGGTCGGTCAGCTTCTCGTCGCGGTCGCCCACGGTGCCGAGGACGGTGTTCAGGTTCGCCACCACCGACCCGATCACCGCGTCCTTGTCGGCGATCGTGTTGGTCAGCTGCGCGGTGTTGCGCATCAGGCTCTGGATCGAGCCGGCTTCGCCCTGCAGCGCGCGGACCAGCTCGAAGCTGAAGGTGTTCAACCGCTCCGGGTCCAGCGCCCTGAACAACGGCTGGAACCCGTTGAACAGCTCGGTCAGGTTCAGCGCCGGCGTGGTCCGGTCGACAGCGAAGGTCGATCCGTCCTTCGCCGTCGGCCCGTCCTGGGGCGACTCCGCGATGTTCAGGTAGCGCTGGCCGACGATGTTCTCGTAGCGCAGCTCCAGACGGGCCGACGGGTAGACCGGCACCGACTCGTCGACGGTGAACTCGACCTTGGCCACCTTGCGTTCCCCGACGCTGACCAGCTCCAGGCCGGTGACCGCACCGACCTCGACGCCCGAGAGCCGGACCCGGTCGCCGGAGAAGACCCCGGTGGCATCGGTGAAGAGACCGTAGTAGGTCCGCGACGCTCCGAACCGGACGTTGCCGATCAGGGTGCCGAGCAGGGCGATCAGCACGACGGTGACCACCGCGAAGGTCAGCACCTTGTAGACCGACGAGGGGATCGCCGACTGACCCTTCACCAACGAGCTCCTGGTCACGGGACCGGCACCTCCCCCGCGGTGAGCATCGGGCCGATCAGCAGGTCGGCGTACGCCGGCACCTCGTCGACCGGCACGCCCAGCGACCGGGCTGCCAACGCCCGGGCCAGCGCAGCACCGCGGTCGGCCGGGGCCGGGGCCGAGGCCGGGACGTCGATGGCCGTACCAGGCAGCGGCTGCGAGTTCGGCGCGACGTCCTTCAGGGCGCGCACCTCGCGGGAGAACTGGGCGCAGTGCGGCTTGAAGTTGGGGACGCCGAACGGGAGCCGGGTGTTGTCCGCGTCGTTGCCCCGGGTGGTCGGCAGATCATCGGGGTTCGTGTACGGCGTGTTGTTCGAGACCATGTCGATGGTCAGCGTGGTGAACGGACCGCGGGACCCGATCGTCTGGTTGCCGAGGATCTCGAAGGTCCGCAGCCCGTTGATGAAGCACGGCAGCGCGCTGGAGTACTCGTCGAGCAGCGCGAGCACGGCCCGCGAGCGTCCCGACAGCCGGATCAGGTTGGCCGCGTTGGTCGCCAGCACCTGCTGGGTGTCGCCGCTGGTGGCGGTCACCTGGTCGAGCACGTCGCCGAACTGCTGCTCCTGGGGGACCAGCAGCTCCCGGCTGATCCCGGCAGCCGCGTCCAGCAGCATCAGCAGGTCCGGCGAGGCCTCGGCGTAGATGTCGGCGGTCTTCGCGAACTGCCCGAGGTCGCGGGTGAAGGTGTCCAGGTGCGGGTCGAGCTGGCCGAGAAAGTCCTCGAGCTGGGTCAGTCCCCGTCCCAGCGTGGCCCCGCGCCCGTCCAGACCTTGGGCGAGCGAGCTCAGGATCACCGAGAGCTGCTCGGGCTTGAGCGCCTCGAGCACCGGGACCAGGTTGCTGAAGAGCTCGCCGATCTCGACCGAGGTCGAGGACTGCCGGATCTCGCCGCCGGCCGGCAACCGCGCCGACGACGGGGCGGCGGGCAGCCGGAGGTCGACGAACTTCTCGCCGAACAGGGTCTTCGGGATGATCGCCGCGTCGACGTTCGCCGGGATCAACCGGAGCTTGCTCTCCTCGAGGGCCAGCTCGATCGTCGCGGTCCGCCCGTCGGAGTCGATCCGCTCGACCTCGCCCACCCGGAGGCCCTGGAACTTCACGTCCGAGTGCGGGTTGAGCTCCAACCCCGGGCTGGTGGTCCGCAGGGTGACCGACGCTGCGTCCTGCCAGGGCAGGTCCTTCTCGAACGCCTGGATGCTGAGCCAGACCAGCAGCGTGATCAGCATCAGGTAGGCGACTCCGGAGACCGCCTTGCCGTGCCCGCCCATCAGCCCGCGATCCGAACCGTGGTGGTGGACCCCCACAGGGCCAGGCTGAGGAAGAAGTCGGCGATCACGATGATCACCAGCGAGAGCCGGACGGCTCGGCCGACCGCGACGCCGACACCGGCGGGACCGCCCTTGGCGGTGAACCCGTAGTAGCAGCAGACCATCGTCAGGATCACCGCGAAGACGAGCACCTTCAGGAAGCTGTAGAGCACGTCGATCGGTGGCAGGAACAGGTTGAAGTAGTGGTCGTAGGTGCCGCCGGTGAGGCCGTAGTAGTGGATCGAGACCGCCTGCGTCGCGGCGTACGTGCCGATCAGACCGACGAAGTAGAGCGGGATGACCGCCAGGAAGGACGCGATCACCCGGGTACTGACCAGGTACGGGATCGACGGGATCGCCATCACCTCGACGGCGTCGATCTCCTCGGAGATCCGCATCGCGCCGAGCTGGGCGGTGAAGCCGGCGCCCACGGTCGCGACCAGGGCGTTGGCCGCGATCAGCGGGGCGACCTCCCGGGTGTTGAAGTACGCCGAGAGGAAGCCGACGTACGGCTGGATGCCGACCTGCTTCAGCCCTTGGTAGCCCACCAGACCGACGACCGAGCCGACGGCCAGGACCTCGAAGACGATGATCCCGAGCGTTCCGGCCACCAGCACCAGGGCACCGCGACCGAGCGCGACCTCGGCGAGCAGCCGGAAGACCTCGCGGCGGTAGCGGGTGAGAACCTTCGGGATGCCCCCGAGAGCCTTGCCGTAGAACTGGACCTGGTCACCGAGGTCGCTCAGGGCGTCGTACACCGCCTTGCCGGCCAGCCGCAGCTGACTAGGTTTCGGCGCCGCGTGCAGCGGCTCTCGCACCAGCGTCATCAGAGTCCCTTCGGCGGGACGATCTGGTAGTACACCAGCGTCAGGATCGTGTTCACGACGAAGAGCAGCACGAACGAGATCACCACGGACTGGTTGACACCGTTCCCGACGCCCTGGGGACCGCCCTTGGCCTTGATCCCCTGGTGGCAGGCCACGATCCCGGCAACCAGTCCGAAGACGAAGGCCTTGATCTCACCGACGTACAGGTCCGGCAGCTGGGCCAGCGCGGTGAACGCGTGGACGTAGGCACCGGGGGAACCGCCCTGGACCAGGACGTTGAACGAGTACCCACCCATCACCCCGACCATGGTGGCGACGCCGTTGAGCAGCACCGCGATGAACGCGACCGCCAGCACCCGGGGTACGACGAGCCGCTGGACGACCGAGATCCCCAGGACCTCCATCGCATCGAGCTCTTCGCGGATCTTCCGGGCACCCAGGTCGGCTGCGATCGCGGTGCCGGCCGCACCAGCGACGATGCTCACCGTCGCGACCGGGGCCGCCTGCTGCACGATGCCGACCACGGCCACGGCGCCGGTGAACGACCGGGCGCCCAGCTGGTTGAACAGCGACCCGATCTGCAGCGAGAGCACGGCCCCGAACGGGATCGTGATCGCCATGATCGGGAGCAGCGAGACCCGGGTGACGAACCAGGACTGGTCGAAGAACTCGCGCCACTGGAACGGGCGCACGAACAGCATCCGCAGGACGTCGACAGCGAAGGCGAAGAGGTCACCGATCGGCACCAGCGGACGCGCGAGCGTTCGCCGAACAGCCTGCTGAGTCGCCATCGAGTCCCCACTGCGAATGGACGGGTGAGTGCGTGACCTGGGTCACACGGCCCGACAGTGCCACACCAGGTCGGACTTGACCAGCACCTCAGCCCCCCATCTAGCCCAGATTCCACCGGGCCGGTAGACCTATCCGAAACCTCCGGCTGCTGCGACAGTGACCCCATGAGCTCGATCTTCGACCCGCGGCGGACCCTCGAGCAGCGCCGCCAGGCAGTGGCGAACCTGTACGACTTCCTGGTCAAGGGAGGGATCGCGGACACCACCCGGATGCCGTCGGACGTGATCGACGACGGTCACAAGGCGACCCTGCACCGCTACCACCCGACCACCGAGGCGACCGCGCTCCCGGTGCTGATGGTGCCGCCGCTGGGATCGCAGGCGACCTGCTTCGACCTGCGGCGTGGCTGCTCGATGACCGAGCACTTCGTCGACGGCGGGCGCCCCACCTACCTGGTCGACTACGGCGCGATGACCTTCGAGGACAAGGACCTCGGGCTGGAGTTCTTCGTCAACGACGTGGTCGCACCCGCGGTCAGGAAGGTCTCGGCCGACAACGGCGGGCAACCGGTGAACCTGGTCGGCTGGTGCATGGGCGGACTGATCGCCCTGATGGCCACGGCAGCGCACGCCGACCTGCCGATCAATGCCGTGGCCATGGTCGCGAGCCCGTTCGACCTCAGCAAGAACCCGATGCTGGCCCCGGTCCGGCTGATCGGCAAGTACACCGACGGCACCCTGGTCGGCGGCGCGTTCAAGGCGATGGGCGGGGTGCCAGCCAGGATCGTCGGGCCGGCCTTCAAGCTGACCGCGATCGCGACCTACGCGAAGAAGCCGTTGACCCTCTTCAAGTACCGCGACGACCGGGAGTTCCTGGCACACATCGAGGCCGTCGACGGCCTGATGAACAACATGTTGGCCTACCCCGGCCGAGCCACCCTGCAGGCCTACCAGCGGCTGGCCCTGAAGAACGAGCTCGCCACCGGGACCATCCAGGGCCCGAACAAGGTGGTCCACCTGGCCGACATCACGGTCCCGGTCATGAACGTGGCCGGCGGCAGCGACGTGCTGGTGCCGGTCGCCGTCGCCCACCAGGTCGGCGAGCTGCTGCCGAACTCACCGGACGTGCGGCTGGAGACCGCCCCGGGCGGTCACCTCGGGGTCCTCGCAGGCAGCTCGGCCAGGACGACGACGTGGGCGCTGATCGACGACTTCCTGGACTCCCACGCGGGCTGACCGGATCGGTACGATCCCCGCATGACTGCAGACTGGCGAGCCGACACCGTCGACGCGATCCGCACCCTCGTCGTGCACGCCGAGCCCGAGGTCGTCGAAGAGGTCAAGTGGCGCAAGGCGTCGAACCCCGACGGCGTCCCGACCTTCTCCTGCGCGGGCCTGGTCTGCACGGTGGAGACCTACAAGGACAAGGTGAAGGTCACCTTCGCCAAGGGTGCGTCGCTCCCGGACCCAGGCGGCCTGTTCAACGCCAGCCTGGACGCCGGCACCCGGCGGGCCTACGACCTGTTCGCCGCGGACCAGCTCGACGACGACGGCTTCGTCGAGCTGGTCCGGGCCGCGGTCGCCCTCAACCGGGCCTGACCACCCAGCGCGGGGTCAGAGAATGGTCCGCATCGCCCGGGCGGCCCCGTCGAGGTAACGGGCGATCACCAGCCGGTCGCGCTCGTCGAACTCGGCATCGAGACGGGCCAGCTCGCGGAACATCGGCATCAGGTAGGAGACCACCTCGGCCCGCCCACCGTCGGTGATCTCGACCGACGTCCGCCGCCCGTCGGTGGTGTGCGCGGCGCGGGTGGCGTGCCCGCGCTCCTCGAGCCGGTCGATGATGCCGGACGCCGCGGCCGTGCTCACGCCCAGGACCCGGGCGATCTCGGCCGGTCCTCGCTGGTCGTCGATGAGCAGCTCGAGAGTGCGCAGCTCGTTGTGGCTCAGGCCCGCTCGGCGCGCCACGGCCCCGGGCAGCTGCTCGGCGAGCCGGCTGAGCTTGCGCAGGGCGACCAGACTGTCGGTCTGCGCCCAGGACTCTTGAATGCTTCTGCTAGTTTCAGTCACTAGATTGCTCACTTAGTTAGAAACTTACCCCCGTTCCTTGGAGTCTATGCCGATGCGCCGCCTCAGCTCGCTGGTCGTCAACAAGTTCAGTGCCACTCTCGGCGCCCTCGTCCTGCTCGCCGGCGTCGCCGTCATCATCGGACTCGGGACCGCAGATCGCACGACCGAGCGGACCAAGCAGCTGCCCGTCGGGTACTCCAGCACCGAGGCTGCGGAGCTTGCCGCCCGGGTCCCCGGTGGCGACGGCAGCGTCGCCGTCCTGCTGATCACCAGCAAGGACGGGACGCCCCTCACCACGACCGACGAGCAGTCCGGCCGGGACGCCCTGCTGGCAGCCGGCTCGCGCGGCGCCGAGCGCAGCAGCGACGGCCGCGCCCTGCTGGCGGTGGTGGAGATCCCCGCAGACGGCGCCAGTGAGCTGCAGCCACTGGTCGAGGACCTGCGCGGCAGCCTGAACCGCGACCTGCCGTCGACGCTGCGGGCCGAGGTGACCGGGCCCGCGGCGATCCAGGCCGACCTTGCACAGGTCTTCGACGGCGCGAACGTCCGACTGCTCGCCGCGACCGCTGGCGTGGTGGCGGTGCTGCTGATCCTCACCTACCGCAGCCCGTGGTTGTGGCTGGTACCGCTGACCGTGATCGGCATCGCCGACCAGGCGGCCGCAGCGCTGGCCACCCACGGGCTCGAGCTCCTCGACATCGACTGGGACGGCTCCACCACCGGGATCCTGTCGGTGCTCGTCTTCGGCGCCGGGACCAACTACGCCCTGCTGCTGATCTCGCGCTACCGCGACGAGCTGCGCCAGTACGACGACCGCCGCGCGGCCATGCGGGTCGCGCTGGCCCGGACCGCCGAACCCGTCCTGGCCAGCGCCACCACCGTGGTGGCCGGCCTGCTCTGCCTGCTGCTGTCGGTCTTCCCGGTGACCCGGGGCCTGGGGGTGGCCTGCGCGATCGGGATCGTCGTGGCCGCGTTCTTCGCCCTGGTGGCACTGCCTGCCGTGCTGGTCTGCTTCGGTCGCTGGATCTTCTGGCCACGCCGACCCGAGGTCGGCAGCACCCCGCTGTCCGACGGGAACTCGGTCTGGGCCCGGGTCGGCAGCGCCGTGGCCGCTCGCCCTCGCACCCTGGTCGGTGCCGCTGTCGGCCTGCTCGCGACACTGGCGGTCGGCCTGGCCGGCATCACGCTGGGACTGCCCACGTCCGAGCAGTTCCTCGACCAACCGGAGTCGATCGCCGCAGCCGATCGGCTGGCGACCAGCTTCCCGGCCGGGAGCTCCGAACCAGCCACCGTCTGGGCGCGGGACGCCGCAGCGGCAGCACCTCTGCTCGCGGGCGCCCCCGGCGTGAGCTCGGCCCGGCCCGGAGCAGCCGTGGACGGCTGGAGCTCGTTCCAGGTGGTGCTCGCCGACCCAGCCGGTTCCGCCGCGGCCAGAGGCACCGTGACCCAGCTGCGCGAGTCCCTGGCGGACAACGGCGTCACCGCTCTGGTCGGAGGCTCCACCGCCGAGACCATCGACAGCGGCAGCGCCACGACCCGGGACCGGTTCGTGCTCTTCCCGGTCATCGCCGTCCTGGTCCTCGGGGCCCTGGTGCTGCTGCTGCGTTCCGCCGTCGCACCGGTGGTGCTGGTGCTGACCGTGCTCGCCACCTACGCCGCCGGGCTCGGGGCGAGCTGGTGGATCTTCACCGGACTGCTGGGGTTCACCGGGGTCGACGACGGGATGCCGCTGCTGGCCTTCCTGTTCCTGGTCGCGCTCGGCGTGGACTACAACATCTTCCTGGTCACCCGGACCTGGGAGGAGGTGACCTCGGGCCACACCCCGCGCGTCGCCGTACGCCGGGCGCTCGCCGCCACCGGCGGCGTGATCACCAGCGCCGGCATCCTGCTCGCCTCGGTCTTCGCGGTCCTCGGCGTACTGCCCCTGGTGGTGCTGGCCCAGCTCGGCGTGGCGATCTGCATCGGCGTCCTGCTGGACACGCTGCTGGTCCGGACCGTCCTGGTGCCCGGCCTCGCCACCCTGCTCGGGGATCGTTTCTGGTGGCCACGGAATTTGCCTACACAATCTGTTTAGGTTTATGTTGAGGTTTCCCGTACGCAAGGAAACCGTGATGACGCTCCCCGCTCCCCTGTTCGCACCGACGAAGCCCGGACTGATGGTGCCGCTGGCCGTCCGGATCGGCGCCCTGTCCTGGATGCCGCGCCTGCTGCCCCAGATCGTCCGGACCGACAAGGCACTGCAGGCCGCCACCGGCGGGCGGGTGACGGTCCTGGACCTCGCCGGCCTGCCGAACCTGATGCTCACCGTCACCGGCCGCAAGAGCGGCCTCCCGCGCAGCAACCCGTTGCTCTGCGTGCCCGACGGGGACCGGATCCTGATCGCCGGGTCCTACTTCGGCGGTCCGGTCGAGCCGCTCTGGGTGAAGAACCTCGAGGCCGACCCGAACGTCACCGTGCGCTACCGGGCCAGGACCAGCGAGCTGGTCGCCCGACCGGTCACCGGGGCCGCGCGCGCCGCCGCCTGGGAGACCATGGTCGCGACCTGGCCGAACTTCACCCGCTACGAGCAGCGCACCCAGCGCGAGATCAAGGTCTTCGAGCTCGTCGCGCCGGACGCCGAGGAGCGTCAGGTCGCCTGACTAGGCCACGTAGTCGTCGTACTCGCGCTGGCGGCGGAACGGCATCAGGTGCTGGGCGACGATGCCCTCGGGCACGGTCTCGAGCTTCAGGACGCCGTACTCCTCGGGCCAGCTGCCGTCGCGCGGGAGCTTGAAGCTGCCCATCAGCATGTCCACCAGCGGCAGGTGGATCGCGTAGTTGCGGTCCCAGTAGTCGACGTGCCGGGCGTGGTGCCAGTGGTGGTAGCGCGGCAGGACCAGGACGTACTCCAGCCAGCCGAACCGGATGTCGACGTTGGCGTGCGCGACCACGGCCTGCAGCCCGACGAGGATCACGTACGCGTTGACCGTCGAGGTCGAGAACCCGAGGACGACCAGCGGCAGCAGCACGATGCTGCGGGTCAGGACGGTCTCGACGAAGTGCACCCGGGACCCGGCCAGCCAGTCGAGGTCGCGGCTGGAGTGGTGCACCGCGTGGAACCTCCAGAGGGTCGAGATCCGGTGGTACGCCCGGTGCAGGGTCGCCTGCGCGACGTCGGCCAGGAAGACGGCCAGCAGGAACTGGACCCATCCCGGGAGCGCTGCCACGATCGCCGTGGCCCTCGGGATGGCGATCGCGGCCGCCACGGCGGACGTCGAGGCCGTCACCGCGATCAGGATGAACTGCACCAGGACGTGGCTGAGGAAGAAGTACGTCGCATCGGTGCGCCAGCCGTCACGCAGCACCGCGATCTGGCGGCGGGCCAGGTAGTGCTCCAGCGGGAGGAAGACCAGCGCCGAGAAGAACAGCGACAGGATGAACCAGTCCAGTCCGAGCGAGTACGGCGTCGGGTCGACCTGACCGACCTCGACGTCGGCCCCGCCGAGCAGGACCGCGATCCCGGCCGACCCCAGCCCGACCAGCGCCAGCGGACGCCGCTGGTCGGCCAGGACGGCGGCCGTCCCAAGGACGAAGGTGGCGACCAGGCCGAGCATCAGCAGTACCCGGGCGAACTCGGTCGTGTAGACGGCCCGGAACTCCTGGCTGGTGAGCAGCTCGGGGAACCGGAAGCAGAGCACGGCGAGCAGGCTGAGCACGCCGAGCGTGTAGGCGGCGTACGGGAGGAAGATGCGGTGTCGATTCAGCATGCTTCCACGCTAGGAAGCAGGCGCCTTCCGGCGCGTGAGTGCGGGTACTCAACTTCCGAAGGCGAGCTCCTGGTCGAGGTCCGGGCAGTCGACACGGGCGTACCCGGCCTGGTGGTGACGCCGGCACAACGGCGGCAGGTTCCCCGACCCGGAGCTGGGTCCCTTGCCGCAGGTGCGTCGCCCAGCGGGCTCGAGACTGGTCTCCCCCAGCCACGAGAAGTTCTCGTCTCGATCACTCAACACGACAGCACTGAAACCACTCACCAGGTCGTCCCATCCCGAGAAACTATCGACCCACCACCAGGCAACCAGCCAGCAAAGGCAGCTTCGGCGGACCGCCTCAGGGGGTCTCGGTCTCGAACTGCGCCATGTAGGCGAGCATGATCTGCCGGGCTTGATCGAGGGATTCCTTGAGCTGGGCGAACGCATCCGCGCCCATCTCTGCGGCGAAGTGCGCCTCGAGGTCCCGGATGTGCTCGAACCCTTCCTGTCCTGTCGCCAGGCCCTTGGGGGTCCAGGTGACCAGCTTGGCGCGCTTGTCGGTCGGATCCGGCTTCATCTCGACCAGTCCTAGGCCGACCATGTCCCGGACCACCTCGCCCATCGACTGCCGGGTGATGCCGGCCTGGACAGCCATGTCCGAGGGACGTCCGCCGTCGCGGTCGAGCGTGGCGAAGACGGCGTTGTGCGAGCTCTTCACATCCGCGTGCCCGCGCCGGTTCGCCGCCTCAACCATGTCCTGCTGCAGCAGCTTGTTGAGCCGGTGCACCGCTGCGATCAGCGGGACGTAGTCGGAGCTGGGCAGAGGCCCGGGACGCTGAAGCCTTGACATTTGTAAGGACACCTTCCAATATTAGTCAGGAGTCCTTACATTATCAGGAGCGGTCATGGATCCTCAGCAGCTTCGCCAACAGGTCGCCAAGCTCTTCGCGCGCGGCCCGCGGCGCTCGACCGGAACCGCTGTCGAGCAGGAGTTCTTCTCGATCGCCCTCGTCAGCGGCGGCAGCGTCGACCCGGCCCGGGTGCGGGCCGCGATCATCGGCCGACCGTACGCAGCCTGGATCTCGTTCGAGCCCGGGGGCCAGGTCGAGCTGAGTCTTCCTCGGGCCCGGGGTCCGGCGGCAGCAGTGGCGCAGCTGCGCGAGGTCACCGCGGCCCTCGCGAACGACCTGTCCCGCCGCGGCATCGTCCTGGACTCCCGCCCGGTGCGACCGGTCGACCCTGCTACCCCGCGCTACCTCTCCTCGCCCCGGTACGACGCGATGGAGTCCTACTTCGACCGCTTCGGACCGGCCGGACGCCGGATGATGCGCGGCACCACCTCCACCCAGGTCTGCCTCGACTGGTGGCCAGGGGCGGCGGGGATCGAGCAGTGGCGCCTGCTCCTGCTCGCCGGTCCGTTCATCGCAGCGGCAACTGCTCGCACCGCCGGGCCCGAAAGCCGTCTCTCGACCTGGCTCGCTGTCGACCCGACGCGGACCGCGTTCGACGACCGGCTCCTGCACGGCGACGACCCGGTTGCGGCGTACGCCGATCTCGCGGCGACCGCCGGATGCTTCGTGGCGGGAGGGGTTGCCGACCACCTGACCACCCTCTTCCCACCCGTTCGCCCCCGTGGCCGGTACCTCGAGATCCGCTTCCCGGACTCGCAGCCGACAGCTCGGACCGACGTGCTCGTCTCCGGGATCGCGGGACTGCTGTACGACGACGAGCGCCGCCGCCGGACCCTCGCAGCGCTGTCCAGCGAACGGCCGCCTCTGGCGCAGCGGTGGCACGACGCGGCGCTCGGGACCGGCGACGTCGATCGTGGGTTTGCTCTCCTCGGCATCGACCCCAGGCGGGTGGCGGCATGAAGACCCTCTTCGTGGTGGACCCGCTGCACACCCTCGACCCGGGCATCGATGCTTCCATCGGGTTGATGCTCGCGGCCCGCCGGCACGGCCTGGAGGTGTGGGTCTGCGGGCCCACGGATCTGCGCGTCGTCGCCGGGCGCGTCCTGGCTTCGGCTCGCGAGATCAACCCGGTCGAGCCGAGCGGTGCCAACGGTGCCCGGTGGACGGTCCCGGTGAGCTGGTGCAGCGAGGGCCCCCCGGGGGTGCTCGACGTGGCAGCCGAGTTCACCCAGGTGCACCTGCGCATCGATCCGCCGGTCGATGCGCGCTACCTGCACGCGACGTACCTGCTCGACCTGGTGCACGCAGCCGGTACGCCGGTCACCAACCGCCCTTCCGGGATCCGTGCCCTGCACGAGAAGCTGCTGACGCTGGGCTTCCCCGAGCTGTGTCCGGCGACGCTGGTCTCAGCCGGCATCGCCGACCTTCGCGCCTTCATCGCCCGGTTCGGCACCGTGGTCCTCAAGCCGGTCGACGGCTTCGCCGGGACCGACGTCTGGCTGGTCCGCGACGACGACACGGCTGCCGCGCTCCTCGCATCGGCGACGGTCGGCGGGACCCGGCACGTGATCGCCCAGGAGTACCTGGCCGCCGTACGCCAGGGGAACAAGCGACTCTTCCTCCTCGACGGCGAGGTGATCGGCGCGGTCCTCCGT
Source organism: Propionibacteriales bacterium (assembly GCA_026392455.1). Taxonomy (GTDB): domain Bacteria; phylum Actinomycetota; class Actinomycetes; order Propionibacteriales; family Nocardioidaceae; genus Marmoricola. Next base: position 327,653 of record JAPLCB010000011.1, read on the forward strand.
CTACCCGCCGACGACGACTTCCGGATCGGGATGCCCGCACAGACAGCAGACCTTGACGCCGACGACGAACGCATCGTCGCCGCCCTCCGGCCGCTCCTGAGCGATCACGGAATCGTCCTCGCCGGCCTCGACGTCATCGCCGGGCGCCTGATCGAGGTCAACGTCACCTGCCCCGGTGGCATGCACAAGACCGATGCCCTCCTCGGCACCGACCTCAGCGGCGCGATCGTGCGCCGTCTCCTCCACCACGCACCAACTACCCTCCCGAAAGGAAGGCGATCCGCATGAACGACATCGTCATCATCTCGATCGCGCTGATGGGCGGACTGCTGTTCGTCCTCGGCGCCAACGTCACCCGCCACCGCATCTCCCGGGGAGCGTCGGGCGGCGACCAAGCTCCGTCAGATCCCGGCGACGCCCTGCTGGTCGCGATCCGAGCACACGGCAACGCTGCGGAGTACGTCCCGACGCTCGCGGTCCTGCTGATCGTGAACTCGTTCCTGATCGACGGCTGGTGGTTGGACGCGCTCGCCGTCGCCGCTACCGTCGCCAGGTTCGCTCACGGTCTCGGCATGCTGGCCAGCGGCAGCCTGATGGCGAGGTCGCCGTTCAAGGACGGCGGCGCCCTGCTGACCTACGTGACCGGGGTCGCCCTGGCTGTCACCGCCCTGGTCGGGCTCTGAACCATGCGTCCTGCAACCGACCCGCGACCCGTGGTGGGGGTCGTCGGTCACGGGTACACCGTCCCGATGCACTTCGGCGACCTGCCCGTGACCGGCACCCCGCGTGACTTCACCGAGATGATCGCCGAGGCCGGCGGTCGCCCGCTGGTGCTGCCGCCGCAGGACGCGGTCGGACTCCTGGACGTCGTCGATGCGCTCGTGCTCACCGGCGGTGGTGACGTCGACCCGGCCCTCTACGGCGGCTCGGTCGAGTCCGTGCACGGCGTCGTACGAGAACGCGACGATGCCGAGATCCGCCTGGTCCGGGCAGCCGCCCAGGTGCGAGTGCCGGTCCTCGCTGTCTGCCGCGGCCTCCAGGTCCTGGTGGTGGCGTTCGGTGGGCGCCTGCGCGCCGACGTGCCGCACGTACTGCCGGAGTCGGGGCACCGCGTGCGCACCGAGCCGGGATCCCTGGTGCATCGAATGCTGGGGCCGGCGCCGCGGACCTCGGCACTCCACCACCAGGCGGTCGCCGATCCAGGTTCAGCCTGGCGCCCGACAGCGTGGGCGGAGGACGGCACCATCGAGGCGATCGAGCCGACGTCCGACGACTGGTCGACGCTCGGCGTGCAGTGGCACCCCGAGCTGCACCGGCACGAGCTTCTCGGTGACAGCACCGGGCCCGCCATCTTCGGCTGGCTCATTGCAGCGGCCCGGACGCACCGGTCACAGCAGGCTCCCCCCTCACCAGCGCCAGGAAGTGAGCTCTCATGGAAACCGTCCTGCCTCACCGCCTAGGACTGACCTGTCGGATCAACGGGCTTCGCAGCCGTCCCGCTGGTGATCCAGCGCGGGGACGGCGATCCGCGATGAAGGCCTCACTGCTCGCGGCGGCAGTGCTGCTCGCCGGGTGCGGCTCGTCCTCCGCGGACGACGCAGCACCGGCGAGTGCGACCGAGGCGACGCCGAGTCCCGGGATCGCCCGGTCATTCAACGCCAACGGTCACGAGCTGTTCCTCGAGTGCGTCGGAGATGGCTCCCCGACCATGGTGCTGGACGTCGGCGAAGGACGACTCCGGGGCGACCTGGCCAAGATCCAGGAGGCGTACCAGGCGCGACTGCGGGTGTGCACCTATGACCGTGCCAACAAGGGCGACAGCGGAGCGGCGGCGACCCCGAGGAAGGGAGCGGACCTCGTCGCTGACCTCCACGAGCTTCTGCGCGCAGCGGAAGTTCCCGGGCCCTACCTCCTCGTCGGGCACTCCGCCGGGGGGCTGATCGCGCAGGCCTACGCGGCGACCTACCCCGCTGAGGTCGCCGGCCTGGTAGCGATCAACCCGGTGGCACCCTGGAAGCCCTGGCAGCCCGTGATCGCACGGATGACACCGAGCGAACGGCGCGACGAGATCGCCTTCCTCTCCGGAACCAACGGCGAGTCGCTGGACTACCGCGACCTCAGCCGGGCCGTGGAGGGTCTCCTGCCCTCGAGCATCCCCGTCTCGTTGCTGGCCAGCTCCGAGGCGGAGTGCCCGCCGGGCGATGCAGCATGCAGACGGCTCGTCGCCCAGTACGACGCCGTGATGCACGAGGTCGCCCGGCAGTGGGGCAACGCCCCCCTCACGATCGTCGACGCCTCCCACGACATCCAGTTCGACGATCTCCCTGCCGTCACGGCGGCGATCGACGACGTCCTCGCACGAGCAACCCGAGCACGCGTACTCACGCCCGGCCCTCCCGACGGTGAAACACTGCCGGAGTGACCACCACCCCCTCCCCCGCGGCGATTGCCGTCGAGAGCCGTCTGTTCGCGGCGCTCGCCGTGCTCCGGGTGGTGGTGCTGGTCAACGCAGTCGGCCTGAACATCTACCACCGCAACAGCTTCGACCACCCGACGGCCGCGGCGGTCTGCGTCGCGGCGATGATCGCCTGGACCGGGGTCGCGATCTGGGCCTACCGCACGCCGCAACGGCGTACGAAGGTCCTCCTGGTGGTCGACCTGCTGGTGGCAGTGGCCCTGCTCCTGCTGACGGCCGATGTCAAGGGCGCCGACTTCCGCGCCACCATCCCGAGCTCGTGGATCATCGGAGCACTGCTGGCCTGGTCGGCGCACTTCCGGGCACGGGGCGGCTTCACCGCCGGCGTGGTGCTGGCAGCAGCCGACCTGTCACGCCGCCAGGAGCTGCACCAGTCCGACTACGGCAACGCGTTCCTGCTGGTACTGGCCGGCACCATCGTCGGCTACCTGTGCGCGTCGTTGCAGGAGATGGCCACCGAGCGTGAGCAGGCCGAGCGCGCTGCCGCGATGGCGGCAGAACGGGTCCGCCTGGGCCGTGCCGTGCACGACGGGGTGCTCCAGGTGCTGGCGCTGGTCCAGCGACGCGGGCGAGAGCTGGGCGGCGAAGCAGCCACCCTCGGCGAGCTGGCCGGGGAGCAGGAGCGCGAGCTGCGCCGCCTGATCAACGCCCAGGACTCGGTCGCCCTCGGCTCGAGCGGACCGGGCGAGGACACCGTGAACCTGACCGCCGAGCTGGCCCGGTTGGAACGAGTGCCCGGGGTCACCGTTTCGACCCCCGGGTACGCGGTCGAGCTCCCGGCAGCGACGGCCCACGAGCTGGTCGCCGCGGCCCGCGCCTGCGTCGACAACGTGAAGCTGCACGTCGGCGCCGATGCCCCGGCCTGGGTGCTGCTCCAGGCGCACCCCGACCGGGTCGAGCTGTCGGTCCGCGACGAGGGACCGGGCATTCCGCCCGGGCGCCTGGAGGCAGCGGCCTCCGCCGGCCGGCTCGGCGTGAGCGGGTCGATCCGGGGCCGGATCGCGGACCTCGGCGGCACCGCGACGGTCACCACGGGCACGTTCGGTACCGAGTGGGAGTTCGTGGTCCCGCGTCCTGACCTAGGGTCGACGCCATGATCAGGGTGATGGTGGTCGACGACCACCCGATGTGGCGCGATGCCGTGGAGCGCGACCTGGCCCAGGCCGGCCTCGACGTCGTCGCGGTCGCCGCCAACGGGCGCGAGGCCCTGGCGCGCTTCCCCGCGGCCCGACCCGACGTGATCGTCCTGGACCTGCAGATCCCCGCCCCGAACGGCATCGAGGTCACCGCGGAGGTTGCCCGGCAGAACCCGGACATCCGGGTGCTGGTGCTGTCGGCTTCCGGCGAGCACACCGACGTCCTGGCGGCGGTCAAGGCCGGAGCCACCGGTTACCTGGTGAAGTCGGCCTCCCGCGAGGAGCTGCTCGCCGCCGTCCGGACCGTTGCTGCCGGCGACCCCGTCTTCACGCCGGGGCTCGCCGGGATGGTGCTCGGCGAGTTCCAGCAGACCGGGCAGGACCCGAACGAGCCACGGCTGACCGAGCGCGAGACCGAGGTCCTCAAGATGGTGGCCAAGGGGCTGGAGTACCGCCAGATCGCCGAGCGGCTGGTGCTCTCGCACCGCACCGTTCAGAACCACGTCCAGAGCACGCTGCGCAAGCTGCAGATGCACAACCGGGTCGAGCTCACCCGGTACGCGATCGAGCGCGGACTCGACGCCGACGACTAGGGCGCCTGAGCCAGCAACCCCTTGGCGACGTGGGTGATCTGGACCTCGTTGGAGCCGGCGTAGATCATCAACGACTTGGCGTCACGGGCCAGCTGCTCGACCCGGTACTCGGCCATGTAGCCGTTCCCGCCGAAGAGCTGGACGGCCTCCATCGCCACCTCGGTGGCCGCCTCGGAGGAGTACCACTTCATCGCGCTTGCCTCACCGAGCGACGGAGACCGCCCCTGAGCGGCCATCTCGATGCTGCGGAAGACCATGTTCCGCACGTTGATCCGGGCGACCTCCATCTTCGCCAGCTTGAGCTGGATCAGCTGGAAGTCCGAGATCGGCTTGCCCCAGAGCTCGCGCGACCTGGCGTAGTCGGTGCACAGCCGCAGGCACTCCTCGATGATGCCGAGCGACAGGATCGCCACCCCGACCCGCTCGGTCCCGAAATTCTCCCGCGCGCTATCCCGGCCGTCGGAGGTGTCCTCGGTCTCCCCCAGCAGGTGGTCGCGGCTCAACCGGATGCCGTCGAAGGTGAGCTCCCCGGTCGGGGAGCTCATCATGCCCATCTTCTTGAAGGCCTTCGACTGGATCAGCCCGGGCATCCCCTTCTCCAGCACGAAGGTGAGCACCTTCTTGTCCCGCAGCGGGGTGTCATCCCCTTCGTCGAGCTTCGCGTACACGACGATCACGTCGGCGTCGGGGCCGTTGGTGATGAACGTCTTGCGGCCCTTGAGGATGTACTCGTCGCCGTCGCGCCTGACCGTCGTCCGCATGCCGCCGAACGCGTCCGATCCCGACTCTGGCTCGGTGATCGCCCACGCCGCGACGTGCTCGAAGGTGACCAGCTTCGGCAGCCAGCGCTCCTTCTGCGCCAGCGTTCCCTTGGCCCGGATCGTCCCGGCGCCCAACCCGAGCGAGACCCCGACCGCCGCGACCACGCCGAGGCTGACACCGGCGATCTCGCTGAAGACCACCGCAGCCATCCCGCCCATGCCGCTCCCGTCTCCGCCGGAACGATCGCGCTGCGCACCGGTGCGTTCGCGGTCGAGCTCCTTCTTGAGAGCGTCTGCTGCCATCGCGTCGATCCCGAACGCACCGAACAGCTTGCGGACGATGTCGTACGGCGGCATCGCGCCGGTCTCGAGCTCGTCGACGTGCGGGCGGATCTCCTTCTCGATGAAGTCGCGCACGGCACCGCGGACAGCCAGATCAGCTTCGGACCACTCGATCATCAGGTCATCTCCATGAGTTGTCGCTTGAGAACTTTGCCGGTCGGGTTGCGGGGAAGCTCGTCGAGGAAGGTGACCTCCCGGGGCACCTTGAACCGCGCCAGGTTGTCCCGCACGTAGTCCTTGACGCCGTCCTCGGTCAACGACGCGCCACGACGTACGACGAAGGCGTGCAGACGCTTGCCGAAGGCCTCGTCGTCGACCCCGACCGCCGAGACCTCGACGACGTCGGGGTGCGAGGCGATCAGCTCCTCGACCTCGCCGGGGAAGAGGTTCTCTCCGCCGGAGACGATCATGTCGTCGTCGCGGCCGTCGATGTGCAGCAACCCGTGGCGGTCGAAGTGGCCCATGTCGCCGGTCGACATCATCCCGTCGACCACCTCCTTGGTGCCGCCCCCGGTGTAGCCGGAGAACGGCATCACGTTGCGGACGAAGATCCTCCCACTGACGCCGTCCGCCACCTCGCGGCCGGCCTCGTCCAGGATCCGCACCACGGTGCCGAGGCACGGAGAGCCGACCGAGCCCGGTTCGAGCGCGAGCTCGGCGGGCGTCCCGATCGTGGCGTAGGCGACCTCGGTCGAGCCGTACAGGTTGTAGAGCACCGGCCCCAGTGCCTGGGTCGCCGAGACGCAGAGATCGGCGCCGAGCTGGGAGCCACCGATGAAGACGATCCGCAGGGCGCTGAGGTCCCGCGGCGGGTGCTCGAGGGCCAGCTGCTCGAGAAGCCTGCGCAGCATCACCGGGACCAGGATGATCGTGGCGACCCGGTTCTGCTCCAGGCTCTCGGCCACCGCTTCGGGGTCGAACCGGCGGCGCAGGACCAGCGTGCTCCCCAGAGCCACGCCGAGCATCGCCATCGCGAACCCGAGGGCGTGGAACATCGGGGCGCAGCACTCGGTGACGTCACCGCTGCGGAACGGCACCTTCCCGAAGAGCCCACCGAAGGGGAGCAGCGACAGCGGCTCCTCCCGCTGGGCACCCTTCGGCGTACCGGTGGTGCCGCTGGTGAGGATGACGACCTTGGCGTGCTGGCGCAGCCGGGGCGGGGCGCTGGAGTCGCCGCGGACGATCAGGGCGTCGAGCGAGTCCGGCGAGGGCTGGTCGGTCCAGGCCAGGAAGTGGCCCAGACGAGCGGGAACCCCGTCGACCATGCTGCGGTACTCCTCGTCGTGCACCAGCAGGTCGACGCCCTCGCGCTCGGCGACCTCGCGGACCTGCGGGCCGGCGAAGTCGGTGTTGAGCAGCACGATCCGGGCACCGCACTTGGCGGCCGCGTAGAAGGCATCCACGAAACCGCGGTGGTTGCGGACCAGGAGGGCGACCCCGTCGCCCGGTCGCAGCCCGAGGTCGCGCCACTGGTTCGCGATCGCGTTGCTGCGTCGGTCCAGCTCGGTGTAGGTCAGGTCGCCGAGCTCGTCCCGGACGCCGACCCGCGACCCGAACCGCGCAGCCGCGATGCTGAGGGCAGCACCGATGGCGCCGTACCGGGCCAGGGCTCCGGCGACCCGGGCCAGCACCCACGGCGGGTCCGCCCGGAGCATCCCGGAGTCCACCAGGGACTTGACCGAGAGGGCCTCACCGGTGGCGCGGCCAAGAACGTCACCCGCGATCTTCGCGACGTTCATGAGTGGCGGGCACGATCCTCGTACGCGCGGCGCTCGGCCTGGTCGACGTCGTCGAGGAAGACGGTCTTGCCGCCCAACCTGTTGTTGAGGACCTCCATCAGCCGCCGCGGCGTGACGTGCTGGGCCCCGGCCAGGGTCTTGCCCACCTTGGGGACGTAGACCCGCGCCCGCGGCTTCGCCAACGCGTCGATGATCCCGGCGGCAACATCCTCCGGCTCGACGCTCTTGATCCCGGGGACGCCCTTGGTGCCCGCGGTCAGGTCGGTGTTCACGAACATCGGCAGGACCGCCGTGAACTCGACGCCGGAGTCGGCGTACTCCAGCCGCGCCGACTCCGTGAAGCCCAGCGCGGCGTGCTTGGACGCGACGTAGGTGGTGGCGCCCGGGGCGTAGACGACGCCAGCCATCGAGGCGACGTTCACGATGTGCCCGGACCGGCGCGGGAGCATCGACTCCAGGGCCCGCTTGGTCCCGGTGATCACGCCGAACACGTTGATCTCGAACATCCGGCGGGCCAGCTCCTCGGTCTCCTCGTGAAGATGACCGACCGGCATGATGCCGGCGTTGTTGACCAGGACGTCGACCGGCCCGAGCTCGGCCTCGACCTGGTCGAAGAACGACCGGTAGCCGCCGGGATCGGTCACGTCGAGGCGTCCGTAGTGGGCTGCGCCGATCGTGGTCGCGGCTTCCTTCAGCACTACCTCGTCGAGGTCGCCGATGGAGACCCGCGCCCCAGCCGCGACCAGTGCTTTCGCGGTGGCCAGCCCGATACCGCGGGCTCCACCGGTCACGATGACAACACGGCCCTGCAGAGAGTTCGTCATAGGAGCATCATGTCCATGCCGCGAGCTGCTCGGGAAGACCCTCGAGGGTCCAGGGGCCATCGGTTTCGACGGTGTCGGTGATCGTCCAGCCGGCCAACCGTTGGATGGCGCCCCCCTGGACCCCGAACACCTGACCGGTGAACGGGCACTTCTCACTGGCGAGGTAGCCGACGATCGGAGCGATGTTCTCCGGGCCGAACATGTCGAACTCGCCCTCGGGAACCTCGGCCGCGAAGATCGCCCCCATGCCGGGGGTGGCCAGAGTCAGCCGGGTGCGAGCAATCGGGGCGATCGCGTTGACCCGGACGCCGTACCGGCCGAGCTCGTCGGCGGCCACCTGGGTCAGCGCCGCGATCCCCGCCTTGGCCGCTCCGTAGTTGGCCTGGCCGGCGTTCGGCATGAAGGTGCCCGAGGCCGAGGCGGTGTTGATCACCGACGCAGCGATCTGCTCGCCGGCCTTGGACTTGTCCTTCCAGTACGCCGCCGCGTGATGCAGCATCGCGAAGTGTCCCTTGAGGTGCACGTCGATGACGGCGTCGTACTGCTCCTCGGTGATCGAGGCGACGAAGGCGTCCCGCAGGATGCCGGCGTTGTTGACCAGGACGTCGAGCTGGCCGAACTCGTCGACGGCCTGCTGGACGAGTGCCTTTGCGCCACCCCAGCTGGCGATGTCGTCGGTGTTCGCGACGGCCCGGCCGCCCAGCGCCAGGATCTCGGCCACGACATCGTGCGCCGGGCCTGCGTCCGCACCGGACCCGTCGTTGCTGCCGCCGAGGTCGTTGACCACGATCGCCGCCCCTTCGCGGGCCATGAAGAGGGCGTGCTCCCGGCCGATGCCGCGACCGGCGCCGGTGATGATCGCAACCCGGCCGTCCAGTGCGGCCATCATGCGTGAGCTCCGGCGAGCAACCCGGCGAGCTTCTCCAGGGAGGCGGTGACTTCCTTGTTGGCAGCGCGCTCGACCGCGGCGCCGATCGCCCCGACGACCATGGTGCCGACGAACTCGGCATCGATCCTCGCGGTGCAGGTGAGGTCGCCGGTGGACGCCAGGGACAGCACGAAGGTGATCTGCGCCCCGGCGAGACCCTTCCCACCGATGGTCAGGCTCGACGGCGCCTCGAAGGCCTCGACCGTCCAGTCGATCTTGTTGGACATCCCCATGATGGTGGCCTGCTCGGTGAAGACGGCCCCCACCGCGATCTCGGTCGGAGGGTCGCCGTAGAACTTGTCGTGGATGGTCAGCCAGTCGGGGAACTTCGAGAGGTCCGAGAAGACCGCCCAGGTGTCGGCCTGCGACGCAGCGATGTCCTGGGAGACGTGTACTTCAGCCATGGTGAAACCTTCCATTCAGTAGGGCCTGGCGCGCTGTTGAAACGGTCCTTGTGCGTTGGTGAGTAGGGCCTGGTGACGCGTCGAGAAGGGCTTCGCGTCGTACGACGAAGCGAAAGGCCCAACTCGAGCGCGCGGCAGGCCCTACTCGACGGGTTAGCGGTTGGCGGACTGGTACGCGGTGACGACGACCGCACCACCCAGGCCGATGTTGTGCTGCAGGGCAACGCCGGACTTCTCGGCAGCGCCGGGCACCTGGCGCTTCTCCGCCTCGCCGCGCAGCTGCCAGGTCATCTCGGCGCACTGGGCCAGTCCGGTGGCGCCGAGCGGGTGGCCCTTGGAGATCAGCCCGCCGGACGGGTTTACCACCCACCTGCCCCCGTAGGTGGTGTCGCCGGCGTCGACCAGCTTGTGCGCCTCCCCCTCGGCGGCGAGCCCGAGCGCCTCGTAGGTGATCAGCTCGTTCGGCGCGAAGCAGTCGTGCAGCTCGATCACGTCGACGTCGTCAGGGGTGAGGCCCGACTGGGCGTAGACCTTCTCGGCCGCCTTCTTGCTCATGTCGGCGCCGACCAGGTTGATCGCCGACTTCGTGTCGAACGTCGAACGCATGTCGGTGACCATCGCCTGGCCGACGATCTCGACCGCACGGTCGCCCAGGCCGTGCTTCTCGACGAACGCCTCGCTGGCCAGCACCGCCGCACCGGAGCCGTCCGAGGTCGGCGAGCACATCAGCCGGGTCAACCCGGCCTCGGCGTAGATCATCTTCGCGCTCTGGATGTCCTCCAGCTCGTAGACGTCCTGGAACTGCGCGTACGGGTTGTTCGCCGAGTGCCGGTGGTTCTTCTCGGCGATCTTCGCGAAGTGCTCCGGGGTCGAACCGTACCGCTCGTTGTGCTCCAGCCCGGCGGCGCCGAACATCCACGGCGCCGGCGGGAACGCGAACTCGCGCAGCTCGGCGAGCGCCTGGATGTGGTTCATCAGCGGCTGCTCGCGGTCCTCGTACGACGTCGCCAACGAGCCCGGCTGCATCTTCTCGAATCCCAGGGCGAGCGTGCAGTCGGCCAGGCCGCCGCGGATGGCCTGCGCCGCGAGGTACAGCGCCGTCGAACCCGTGGAGCAGTTGTTGTTGACGTTGGTGATCGGGATGCCGGTCATGCCGAGCTCGTAGATAGCGCGCTGGCCCGAGGTGGACTCGCCGTACATGAAGCCCACGTGGGCCTGCTCGATCTGGTCGAAGGCGATGCCGGCGTCCTCCAGGGCGCGGGTACCGGACTGCTTGGCCATCGCCGGGTAGTCCTCGGCACCCTCGCGACCAGGCTTGGAGAACTTCGTCATGCCGACGCCGATCACGTACACCTTGTTGCTGCTCATTGCTTCTCCTCTGTTGCTGGTTGAGGTGCGGCCGCGCTAGCGGTCGCCTCGAAACCCGGCGGGATTCACGCCGGGGCGACTTCTGCCAGGCCGTCCCTGATGATCGACGCGCCTTCGTCGGAGTTCGTCTCGAAGGCGTACGTGCCGTCGCCGGCACCGTTCTGTCCGACCCGCCAGATCGACGTGGTGATGGTGTTGCGCGGGAACGCGGTCGAGGAGAACCGGACCGCAATCCGCTTGAGTCGGCTCGGGTCCTCGGGGCACGCCGTCTCGATCACCGCGCGCGAGGTGAACGCCATCGTGCAGAGGCCGTGCACGATGATCCCGGGCAGCCCCATCGCCTTCGCGAACTCCTCGTCGGTGTGAATCGGCATCGGGTCGCCCGAGGCCTCGGCGTAGCGCCAGGTCTGGTCCTCGTCGTACTTCTGGATCACCTCTCGGTCCGCTTCGCGGGACCGGAGGGCCTCCGGGAACGCGTGCGCGGGGGGTTCTTCGCCGTACCCGCCGTCGAGCTGGCCCCCGCGGAAGAAGGCGGTGAAGTACTGGTCGTTGACCGGTTCACCGGCCGACGTGGTCTCGACCAGGGCAGTGACCACGACACCGGAGGACCGCCCGTGGACACCGGTCACCTTGGCCCGGCAGTCGAGGGTCTCCCCGGGGCGGATCGGCCGGTGGATCCGGATGTCCTGCTCACCGTGCAGGACCTTCATCATCAGCTCGTCGGGGACGGCCGCCATCGTGGTCGACGCCAGGATCGGGAACGGTGGGACGACGGCGAAGACCGGGACGGCGTAGTCGCCGGCCGCGTGCGGGGCCAGGTCGTCGTTGGTGGCGGCGGCGTACGCGACCAGCCGCTCGGGGGTCACCTCGAAGCTCATCGAGTCGCTCCACTCCCCGATCACGTCGAGGTTGAAGCCGTGGTCCTGCTCGGTCATGCTCACTCCTTCGTGGGGACTCGCCGCCGACGCTACGGACCGGGCGAGCGTGATCGAATGACCCCAGCTCGCGAGAAAGGTGACCCGGATGCGCACGACCGACAGCACGACGATCCGGACGATCCCGGTCCGGTTCCTGCGCGCTGCGACCAGCACGGCGACCCTGCGCGGAGTGGACCTGGCCGAGTGGATGGACCACCTCGACATCGATCCGGCCCTGCTCTTCGACGACCGGACCCGGATCACCCTGGACCAGGCGACCAAGACCGTCCAGGAGCTCTGGCGGCTGACCGGGGACGAGCTGGTCGGCCTCGGGGTGCAGCCGGCGCCGCGGGGTACGTTCCGGATGATCTGCCTCGGCGTGATCAGCGCTCCGGACCTGGGCACGGTGCTCGGCAGGTTCCAGGAGTTCAGCCGGGTCCTGCCGAGCATGCCGACGTTCACCATCAGCTACGGCGAGACCTCGACCCAGGTCACCTACACCGCCGACCCCGAGTACGACCCGGCGCACTTCATCACCGACATCATGATGTCGGTGGCGCTGCGGTTCTTCGGCTGGCTGGCCGGGCGGCGGCTGCCGATCGAGTCCGTCGAGCTGCCCTACCCGCTGCCCGAGGGAGCCGAGGACTACGACCGGGTCTTCGGCAGCCTGGTGACCTTCGACCGACCGGCCGCGATGATCACGTTCAGCAACGAGATGCTGACCCTGCCGGTCGTCCAGGACGAGGCCTCGCTGGAGCAGTGGCTGCGCGACTCACCGGCGGACCTGCTGATGCTCCGCGACTACGGCACCACCACGGCCGACCAGGTACGTCGCATCCTCGAGCGCGGGCTCCGGGGCCCGTGGCCGACCCCGGACGAGGCCGCCAGCCAGCTGTCGATGAGCACCCAGAACATGCGCCGGCTGCTGCGCGACGAAGGCACCTCGGTCACCCGCATCAAGGAGGACCTGCTCCGGGACGCCGCGGTCACTGCGCTGGTCCGGGGCGACGAGACGGTGGCCCAGCTCGCCGAGCGGTTGGGTTTCTCCGAGCCCAGCGCCTTCCACCGGGCGTTCCGGCGCTGGACGGGGAGCTCGCCGGGGGCGTACCGGCCGGACCGCGGCTAGCTGCGGCCGAGGGCCTTCTCCCACGCAGCAGACCAGGGGCCTGACCACGGCGGCAGGGTCTCGGACGCCGGAGCGAGGTTTCCGAGCGAGATCATCGAGGCTTCCGCAAGAGTGACCTCGAAGCTGCCGTCGGAGCCCATCAGGGCGCGCTCCCGCCGGAGGAGCGGCAGCAGCCGGCCGCCGTACGCCGCCGGGGTGATCTGCTGGACGGGCGCGTCCGCCGGCGGACGCAGGCTCATCCGGACGCTCGCCAGGTCACCGCGGTTCTCGAGCCCGAGGTTCTCGACGACGAAGCCGTCCGGCACCGCGTCGAGCGCGGCTACCGCCTCCGTCCACCGCTCGATCTGCTTCGGGGTCGGCGGCGCTTGGGGGTCGAAGCTCACCGTCGTCCCGCCGGTCGTCGAGCTGAAGCGCCACCGGGCCGCACCGAGCCTGAGCTCCGCGACCTTCCGCGCCAGCGTCAGCAGCCCGGGGAGGTCGTCGGGTCGGTCCACGGAGTAGACGTCCAGGCCCCCGCCGCCCAGCTGGACCTCCGCAACCTCGGGCACCCGCGCGCGGACCGTCAACAAGTCACGGGCGTTCCGCTCCAGAGCCCGTCGGTCGGCACCTCCCGTCAGCGACATCGCGTCGATCTCCGGCCCACCGGTCGCGAACCTGAGGGTGCGCCAGACCATGACGCCCCCGAGGCCCACCTCGCCCTCGATCGTGGGCACCACCTGGTACAGGTCGGCCAGCTGGGGCGCGGTGATGTCGTCGGCCACGGTGATCGTGGTCCGCACCGACGGGTCGGTGCGCCAGGTGCCGTACGCCGTGGACTCCGCGGCGACCACCCCGGGCTGCTCGCGCAGGCGCTGCTCGAGCTCCTTGGCCTCGGCGTCCTTCACGTCGGCGCAGCCGGTCAACGTCGCCAGCAACGCCGCCGTCACCGAGATCGAGACGAGACGCCGGAGCAGCCGAGAGCTCATCGGCCCAGGCTACGCGCGATGTTGTCGCTCGACGTGGACACCCGTGCCAGCACGGCCTACGGTCCGACGGCATGACGACCGACCCCCGCGACAACGCCCCCGCCACCCACGTCGAGCTGATCGACGAGCGCGACGCCGTGGTGATCATCGAGTCGCCAAAGTTCCGCGTCCAGATCGTCGATGGAACCAGCTGGGCGACGTACTCGATGAACGGCTCACTGCCCGGGGTCACGCAGTGGGCCGCCACGAAGGCCGACGGGCTCCCCTACGCGATCTACGTCGAGGTGCCGTTGGAGACCGAAACCGGATCAGTCGCCCTCGCCCGCGTCGGCGGCGACTTCCACGAGGACTGAGACCGCCCTCAGCCAGCAGGCACCGGACCGACCGGCGTCCCAGCCGGGGTCCGGCTGAACCGGGGCGCCGGCGCCGGCTGGATGATCCCGTCGATCTCGATGAATGAGTTCCGGGCCACGTGGTGCGGGTGCAGGTGCGCCTCCCACGGCGAGAGCACCGGGGAGACGCAGGCGTCGGAGTCCCCGAAGTGCGCGGTCCACTCGTCGCGGGTCCTGGTCAGGAACTTCTCGCCGATCACCTGCCGCCAGGCGTCCCAGCCGGACGGGTCGATCTGGTGCGGGAGATCGCCCACCCCATCAGCTCCGGCGTCGATCCCGAGCTTCTCCAGCATCTCGGTGAAGAAGTGGAACTCGACGCAGCCGACCGCCACGTACCTGCCGTCGGCGCACGGGTAGGTGTCGTAGAAGGCAGCGGCACCGTCGAGCGCGTTGGTCCCGGGCTCCTCCTGCCAGAGCCCGGCAGCGTGCATCCCGCGCATGAAGGCCGTGTAGAGCGAGGCACCGTCGACCATTGCCGCGTCGACGACCTGACCCTTGCCGGAGGTGGTGCGCTCGTGCAGCGCCGCCAGGACGCCGAGCGCCAGCAGCATCCCGCCGCCGGCGAAGTCGCCGAGCAGGTTCGACGGCGGCAGCGGGCGCTCGCCCCGGCGGGCGATCGGCTCCAGCGCGCCCGCGACCGCTATGTAGTTGATGTCGTGGCCGGCCGTCTGGCTCAACGGACCCTGCTGGCCCCACCCGGTCATCCGGGCGTAGACCAGGCGGTCGTTGACGGCGGCCAGGTCGTCCGGTCCGATCCCGAGGCGTTCGGTGACACCGGGGCGGAAGCCCTCGACGAAGACGTCGGCATCGGCGACGAGGCGTTTGAGCTCGGCGACTCCGTCGGCGCTCTTCAGGTCCAGCGCGATCGTCGTGCGGCCCCGGTCGAGTGGCCCGGGCGGTGGCACCAGGGCGGTCCCGCTCGCACCGGCCCGGTCGACCCGCAGCACGTCGGCGCCGAGATCGGCCAGGATCATGCACCCGAAGGGCGCTGGCGCGAGGCTGGCGATCTCGACGACGCGAAGACCCGCGAGCGGTCCGGACTTCCTCTGGTTCATGCTGAAGGACGTTAGAACGCAAGCAGCGACAATCCGATGACCGAAGCGCACGAGGTCGTTGACCGTTGCGATCGTCCGTGTACGTTCGCCGGGTGACTGCTGCTCTACGCCAACCCCGGATCGCGATCATCGGGGCCGGGATGTCCGGCATCTGCATGGGCGCGCTGCTTCGTCGTTCCGGCATCTCGACCTTCACGGTCTTCGAGAAGGCAGAGCGGGTGGGCGGCACCTGGCGGGAGAACACCTATCCCGGGATCGCCTGCGACGTGCCGTCGCGGTTCTACCAGTTCACGTTCGCGCCGAACCCGGACTGGACCCACCGGATGTCCCCGGGCGAGGAGATCTGGGCGTACTTCGAGAAGGTCGCCGCCGACACCGGGGTCAGCGAGCGGATCCGGTTCGCCACCACCGTCACCGAGGCCCGCTGGACCGGGACGGCCTGGGCCGTGACGGCCAGCGACGGAACCTGCGAGGAGTACGACTTCGTGGTCTCCGCGACCGGGATCCTGCACCACCCGGCGTACCCGGACATCGCCGGTCTGGAGTCGTTCACCGGGCCGGCGTTCCACTCGGCACGCTGGGACCACAGCCTGGACCTGAGCGACAAGCGGGTGGCGATGATCGGGACCGGCTCGACCGGAGTCCAGATCCTCAGCGACCTGGCGCCGCGGGTCGAGAAGTTCCTGATGTTCCAGCGGACGCCGCACTGGGTGGTGCCGCTGAGCAACCCGGAGTTCTCCGCACTGACCCGACGGCTGCACCGCAGGTTCGAGGCGTACGACCGGTTCAGCTACCACGTGAGCCGGAAGATCATCGAGTCGCTCTCGCCCGCGCTGCTGCACCCGGGCCGGACACGGGCAGCCCTGACCTGGTACATCCGCCGGCAGCTGCGCCGGATCGCCGACCCCGACCTGCGCGCGCGACTGACGCCGGACTCCGAGCCGATGTGCCGCCGGTTGATCGTGTCACCGAACTACTTCGACGCCGTCCAGCGCGACAACGTGGAGCTGGTCACCACCGGGATCGACCACGTCGAACCGACCGGCATCGTCACCACCGACGGCGTCCTGCACGCGTGCGACGTGCTGGTGCTGGCGACCGGGTTCGACGCGCACGCGTACCTGCGTCCGATCAACCTGGTCGGGCCGGACGGCTACACCCTCGACGAGGCCTGGGCTGCCGGTCCGAAGGCGTACCAGACCGTGGCAGTGCCAGGCTTCCCGAACTTCTTCCTGCTGATGGGCCCGAACTCACCGGTCGGCAACTACTCGCTCACCGCGATCGCCGAGACCCAGGCGAACTACGTCCTGGAGTGGGTCGGACGCTGGCAGCGCGGCGAGATCTCGTCGGCGATGCCGACCCACGAGGCTACCGAGGCGTTCTACGCCGAGGTCCACCAGGCGATGCCCGACACCGTCTGGGCGACCGGGTGCCAGAGCTGGTACCTGGGCACCAACGGCGAGCCCGAGCTGTTCCCGTGGGCGCCCGAGCGGCACCGCGAGCTCCTCGGGACGGTGCAGGACGACGACTTCGCGATCGCCCGCTAGATCGCGTTCTTCCGGATCACGTCACCCAGGGCCGGGCTGACCTGCTCGGCCCAGCTCGCCCAGGCGGCAACCAGGGGGGTGACCCGCCGCGACCGGCTGACGGTCGCGTCGCAGATCACCGCCGCGGCCTGGTCCATCGAGAGCGCTGGCATCCGGTTGTAGAGCTTGGTCGGGGTGATCATCGGGGTCCGGACCAGCGGCATGTGCACGTTGGTGAAGACGACACCGTCGCCGAGCACCTCCCCCTGCACGCAGTCCGACCACGCCTCCAGGGCTGCCTTGGAGGCTGTGTAGCCGGAGAAGCGGGACGGCCGGAGCAGGGCGGCCCAGCTGGAGATGTTGATGACCTGGCCGGCCTCGCGCTCGACCATGGTGGGCAGCAGTCCCATGGTCAGCCGTACGGCGGCGAAGTAGTTGAGCTGCATCGGACGCTCGAAGTCGTGGAACCTGTCGACCGAGTGCCGCACCTTGCGCCGGATCGACATACCGGCGTTGTTGACCAGGATGTCCACGTGACCGTGCCGGTCGAGCACCTTGGTGACGAGGGCATCGATCTGCTCGAAGTCGGTCAGGTCGCAGCGGTAGGCGATCCCGAGCCCACCGGCTGCCGTGATCTCGTCGACGACCTCCGCGAGCTGGTCCTCGCTGCGGGCGACCAGCAGGACCTGGGCTCCAGCAGCGGCCAACCGGACCGCGGCCGAGCGCCCGATCCCGGAGGACGCACCGGTGACCAGGACGACCTTGCCACCGACCGCCTTGCGCAAGGCGGTCGAGCCGTCGGCGTCCCCGATCCGGCCGAACGAGCTGTTCAGCACGCCGCGCGAGCTGATCGGGGTGGCCCCGAACGAGTTCGCCTGCTTGACGACGGCCTTGGCGATTCCGCGGGCTGAGAGGTCCATGCAGTCACGATAGGTGTTACCCGTCGTATCGGGTACGGGTTGTGACCAGGACCTCTGAAGGTGCCTTCAAAACTAGAACGTGTTCTTGTTTGTTCCGAGCGCGAGCCCTACCCTCAGCCCATGAGCATTGCAGCGAAGCGCGTCGTCGTGTGGGGCACCGGGGTCGTCGGCAAGATGGTGATCGCCGAGATCGTCAAGAGTCCGGCCTTCGAGCTGGTCGGCGTCGGTGTCAGCAACCCCGACAAGGTCGGCAAGGACGCCGGCGAGATCTGCGGCATCGATCCCACCGGCGTGATCGCCACCGACTCCGTCGAGGACCTCGTCGCCCTGGCGCCGGACGCCCTGGTGCACTACGGGCCGACGGCGCAGTACGCCGACGAGAACATCCGGGTGATGACCGCGTTCCTGCGAGCCGGCATCGACGTCACCTCGACCGCGATGACCCCCTGGGTGTGGCCGGCCATGAAGCAGAACCCGCCGAACTGGATCGATCCGATCACGCAGGCCTGCGAGGAGGGCAACTCCTCCTGCTTCACCACCGGCATCGACCCCGGCTTCGCCAACGACCTGTTCCCGCTGACCCTGATGGGCCTGTGCGGCGAGGTCAAGAGCGTCCGCGCCTCCGAGCTCCTGGACTACACCGACTACGAGGGCGACTACGAGGACGAGATGGGGATCGGCCGACCGCCGTCGTTCTCGCCGCTGCTGGAGATCCCGGACATCCTGATCATGGCCTGGGGTGCGACCGTCCCGATGATCGCGCACGCTGCGGGCATCGAGCTCGACGACATCACCACCACCTGGGAGAAGTGGGTCACCCCCACCGACCGCCCGACCGCGAAGGGCGTCGTGAAGGCCGGCGACGTCGCCGCCATCCGGTTCACCATCAACGGCGTCTTCAACGGCCGCGAGGTGATCACCCTGGAGCACGTGAACCGGATCGGCCTCGACGCCGCCCCGGACTGGCCGACGGGCTCCGGCGACGACGTCTACCGGGTCGACATCGACGGCTCGCCGTCGATCGTCCAGGAGACTGCCTTCCGGTTCACCGACGGTTCCGGTCGCGCACCGGCGGTGGCCGGCTGCCTGGCCACCGGCCTGCGCGCGCTCAACGCCGTTCCCGCGGTGAACGACCTGCCGGCCGGCTGGGTCACCGCGCTGGACCTGCCGTTGATCCCGGGCGTCGGCACCATCCGCTGAACACCCATCCGCCGCGCCCAGCGCTCCGAATCACCGCTATGGAACCCGACACGATGTTCGCCAGCAAGTCGCTGCGCGAGCACTGGATCCGCGGTGCGATCGGGACGGTGCTCGCCGTCGCAGCATTCGCGCTGATCGGCGTCGTGGGACCGGTCTCGTTGCTGCTGATCCTGCCCGCCGGGATCGCGTGGCGCGGCTGCATGTCGTGCTGGGCACTGGGGTTGTCCCAGACCAGGGCGGCGTGCGCGATCCGGGTCAACCAGCAGCAGTGAGCCGGCGGTAGACGCCGTCGTCGCGCTGCTCCGGGGCGAGCAGCTCGTTGTCCCGGCCGTAGACCGGTGACGGCAGACCGCCTGCTCCGGCCGACTCGAAGCCGCCCAGGACCAGCTCGTAGCCGGCAGCAGCCGCACAGTCGGTGAACCGGAAGTTGGCGTGCCGGATCACGAAGACCCCTCCTGGCTTCACCGCGGCCGCCAGGCCCGTCACGGTCCGCTCGAAGTCGGCGAACCGCAGGTACTCCTCGCACCGGGGCGGCGCAGCACTCAACGCACCGTG
This sequence comes from Propionibacteriales bacterium, assembly GCA_026392455.1. Taxonomy (GTDB): domain Bacteria; phylum Actinomycetota; class Actinomycetes; order Propionibacteriales; family Nocardioidaceae; genus Marmoricola. Next base: position 346,880 of record JAPLCB010000011.1, read on the forward strand.
CCGGAACACCGCCAGCGCGAGCACCGCGTCGTACGACGCCGGCGTCTCCCTGCTCGCGTCGGAGGCCTTCACGACGGTGATCGGTCCGGCCCCGGCCACCCGCTTGCGGGCGGTCCGGACGGCGAGCGGGTTCGCGTCGATCCCGGTGATCCGCGCCGTCGGGATGTAGTCGCGCAGGGTCAGCAGCTCGTCGCCCGAGGAGCACCCGAACGACAGCACCCGCGGCTCGGCCGCCGTCAGCTCCAGCCGGACGATCCCGAACTCCTCGGGGTACCGGTTCGGCGAGGTGGTCGTGTACGGCTGGAAGAGGTTCTCCGGACGGACGAGCGCCGCCACCGCCGCCTCACGACGCTCGCCTCCCACGGCGAGTGCCTTCGCGAGGGTCAGTGCTTCGCGAAGGCCTCGGCGGGGTGCTGGCATGGCGTCAGTCTTGCACCGGCTCAGGGGGCGTTGGTGAACCAGTCGGTGAACCCGGTCGGTCGGTGCAGGCCGATCACCCCGTGCTCGTACAGGCCCCAGCCGACCTTGGGCGCCTGACCGGCCTCGCGCCAGGTCGCCCGGCCGACGTTGTCGGTGAGCCCGAAGGCGACCCGGCCGGCGATCTGCGGGTCGGTCATGTCGTAGGTGACCCGCTCGGACCAGTTCGCGCCGCGCCACTGGCCGTGCGCCCAGTCGGAGTCGCCGCCGTACCCGCCGCCGACGTGGATCGCCAGCGGCAGCAGCGACTCGAGCTCCACCTCGACCTCGGTCCCGTCCGGGGTCCGGAAGCTGATCAGTCCGTTCAGCGGCGTCCGGGTGCCGCTTCGGTAGCTCGTCTTCACCAGCGGCCAGCCGAGCTGCTCGGTCCGACCGTCGGGCCAGACCCGGTGGCAGTCGTTGAGGACCCGGTGCCCGTCCGGGTCCTCCTGGATGATCACGATCATCGCGAAGTCCTCGAACGCGATCGGCACGTACAGCCACCACATCCCGTCGAACGGCGGATCGGCAGGCGCACCGGCCGGCTCGGCCTCACCGACCGGACGGGCACCCCAGGAACGGTCCCGGGTGCCGACCCACCGGTCCGGGGTGACCTCGTAGGTCGTCCCGTCGATGACCAACGAGCCCTCCCAGGATCCGACCTGGGCGAACCGCTGCGCGTCCAGGATCGCCCGGTGCCCACCGGCACGCATGATGTGCCGCTGCTCGGGGATGGCGGGGAAGAGCCCCCGCCAGGTGATGTCCAGGGAGATGCCCTCGGTCTCCTCGACGACCAACCGGGACGTCTTCAGGGGTTCGATGACCTCGATCCGGTAGTTCCCGACGTGCTGGTTGAGCCGGTCGCTGTCGAGCTTGTCGCCGAAGTGCAGGGCCGTCTGCTCCTCGCCACGGCGGATCAGCAGGAAGGCGTCCTTGGTTCCCAGGTTGGGGTAGTAGCCGATCCCGGAGATCAGGAAGATCTCCCCGGACCGGTCGTGGGCGTTCCAGTACGACCGGTCGTAGAAGTTCCGGTCGGTGCCGACGTACTCGATGGGCGCCGGGATCTGGTGGATCGGGTACTCGTCGAGCGGGAAGACTCCGGGCACGTTCTGGGGTACCTCAGGCACGGGACTGCTCCTCGTTGTCGGCGACGGTGGTCAGGATCTGGACGGTGCCGCGGTCGCCGTCGACCCGGACCCGGTCGCCGGTACGCAGCACCCGGCTGGCGCCCTGGGTGTTGACCACGCACGGGAGCCCGTACTCGCGGGCCACCACGGCACCGTGCGAGACCGAGCTGCCGATGTCGGTGACCAGGGCGGCGATCAAGGTGAAGTACGGCGTCCAGCCGACGTCGGTGACCGGCGCGACCAGGATCTCGCCGGCCTGCAGGTCCTGGGCCTCGGTGATGGTGGTGGCGACCCGGACGGTCCCTTCGACCACGCCGCTGCAAGCCGGACGGCCGACGATCAGCCCGTCGGTGACCTCGGGCGGGGTCGGCCTGATCGGTACCGGCTTGCCGACCGCGACGTCCGGGAACTCCAGGCGGGCCTGGTAGGGCAGCGCAGCTCGCTGTTCCTGGGCGGCGGCGACCAGCTCGGTGACGTCGCCGGCCCCGACCAGGGCGGGCAGGTCGCGGCGGTCGAAGAAGAAGACCAGGTCCGCGTCGGGCAGCCTGCCGGATGCGGCCAGCTGCTCGCCGAGCAACCGGTAGCCCTGGCTCAACCGGTGGGCGACCAGCACCATCCGCGACTTGGTGGCTTCGCGGCCGCGGGCTCCCGCACGGGCGAGTCGAGCCATCGCCCGCAGCGCTCGAGGGAGGGCCGCGTCGAGGTCCGGGGGCGCCGGCCGGGACGAGGCCCCGGTCGCGGCACGGGCCCGGAGCATCGCGTGCATGATCGTGCCGAGGCCTTCGGGGTCGTCGCCCCACGACGGGTCGCGCAGGCAGAGCTCGCGGTAGCCGCGGTGCCCGTTGGCGGAGAGGAACGCGTTGAACTCGGCACTGATCGGTCCACTGGCCCCGACCAGCCAGATCACGGCGTCCGCTGGTCCGAAGGCGAGGAATTTCTCGGCCAGGGCCTGGCCCGCGGCCAGCCGGGTGACGACGCCGTCGAGCTGCTCGAGCATCACGGCGCTCTCGACGTTGGTGGCTCCGGCCATCAGGGCCGACGCCTCGGCGCGGCCGTCGTCCTCGGAGCGGCCTGCCTTGAGCGCCGCCTTGACGACCGCGTCCTCGAGCACGTTCGCAGCGACCGCCGCCCGCGACGAGGACCGCACGTGGGTCAGGGTCGCCTCGTTGTAGAGCTCGACCCCGGCATCGAGCTCGGCGAGCAGAGCGGCCGGGCTGGGGGCCGACGGCGCTCGGAAGCCGGCGAGCTTCTGGTCCAGCCGCTTGATCGCCGTTCCGGCGGTCAGCGCGAAAGTGGACAGCTTGACGGTGTTGACGAGCCGGCGGCCGAAGGGCTTGGGCGGCAGCGGGACCAGCTCCTCGACGACCCGGCCGGCGATCGAGAGCGAGTACTGCTCGAGCGAGTTGCCCAGGATCCCCGAGCTGAGTGCTGTGCCCTCGGTCATGTTCAGGAACATGTGCCCGGAGAAGTAGCCGACCTGGAGCCAGCGGTCGGCGTGGTAGCCGTCCTGGAACCCGGCGACGACCTGGACCTCCTGCATCGCGTACTCGATGGCCCGGCCGCTGACGGTCGCGGTCAGAGGACAGAACGCACCCGGCATCATCTCGCCGATGTTGCACCGGGTGTAGACGTGGTCGGGCCCGGCCAGCTCGGTGTCCATCGCGGCGAGGTCCCCGGGCAGGGTGGTGATCGGTCGGGCCTGGAGCCAGCGCAGGGTCCCGGCCTGGTCGACCGCCCACTCCAGGTCGAGCGGGTAGCCCCAGAAGCTCTCGGCGTTGCGGGCCCCGGCGGCGACCGCGTGCACCTCGTCGTCGGTGAGCGCAGGAGCTGTCGTGACCTGGCGTTCGACGATCACCCCGGCCCGGTCGACCTCGTAGTGGTCCGAAGCGGTCGACCCGTCGACCAGCGACTCCCCCAGACCAGCGACCGCATCGACGACCGCGAGGTCGCGGCGCGCACTGGCCGGGTCGGCGGTGAAGACGACCCCGGCCGCGCGGGCGTCGACCATCTGCTGGACGACCAGGTGCATCGAACCGGCGATGCCGGTCTCGGCCTGGTACGCAGCGGCACGCTCGGAGTCCGTCGAGGCGACGCAGTGCCGGATCGCTGCGACCAGCGCGTCGTACCCGTCGACCCCGAGGACCGTCTCGTACTGGCCGGCGAAGGAGCTCGCGACCCCGTCCTCGCCGGAGGCCGAGGACCGAACGGCGACGGCACCGCCCGCTGCCAGCGCCTCGAAACGTGCACGCAGGCCGTCGGGGAGCGCGTCGGGATCGGCTTCGGCGATCACGAACGCGGCCGGGACGGTGAAGCCTGCGGCGACCAGCTCGGCCAGACCGAATGCCTTGCCGCCGTACCGGGCGTCGACGATGTCGGAGAGCTCGACGATCGTGCTCGTGGGTGAGGTCACGGCAGTTACGTTACACTCGTCACGGATATGGCGAAGCAGAATTCCGCGGGCGATCTCGTCGGCGGCAGACCCCGGGACGAGCGCATCGACAGCGCGGTACTCGCGGCTGCGGCCGCGCTCCTCGCCGAGGTCGGGTACGCCGACCTGACCGTCGCGGCGATCGCCGAGCGGGCCGGCACCTCACGCCCGGCCGTGTACCGGCGCTGGCCGAGCAAGGCCCACCTGGTGCACGAGGCCGCGTTCGGCGGCAACGCCACCGGCGGCGCCCCCGGGACGGGCTCGTTCGCCGGCGACATCCGCGAGCTCGTCCGCCGCACCGCCGACCTGCTGACCACCCCGCTGGCCCGGGTCGCCGTACCGGGCCTGATCGCCGAGGCCGCGCACGACCCGGTGCTGCACCAGCGCCTGCTCGAACGCTTCGCCACCCAGGGCTGGGGCGGGCTGGAGGCCCACCTGACCGACGCCCGCGAGCGCGGCGACCTCGCTGCGGACGTGGACGCGACCCAGATGCTGGAGATGGTCATCGGCGCCGCGCTCGCCGCGACCCTGGTCCGCGGCCCGGACAACCTTGACGACGCCTGGGTGGACGCGACGACGCGGATCCTGCTGCGCGGGGTGCAGGCCGGCTAGAAGGACAGAAGGCCCCCGACCTGGCGAGAGGTCGAGGGCCTTGCTGTGGCAGGTGAAGGATTCGAACCTTCGAAGCTTTCGCGACGGATTTACAGTCCGTTCCCATTGGCCGCTCGGGCAACCTGCCGATGCTGCGTTCCGACCGGACGTGTCCGGGGTGATCAGCGCAGACGACGATAACGCACCAGTGGCCACGAGTTCCAATCAGGTCCGGCTAGGGTTGGCCCATGGCTGATTCCTCCTTCGACATCGTGAGCAAGCTCGACCGCCAGGAGGTCGACAACGCCCTCTCCCAGGCGGCCAAGGAGCTCGCCCAGCGCTACGACTTCAAGGGCACCGGCGCCGAGATCAAGTGGTCCGGCGACGTCATCGAGATCTCCGCGAGCGCGGACGACCGCGCCTCGGCGGTGCTCGAGGTCTTCAAGGAGAAGCTGATCAAGCGTCAGCAGTCGCTGAAGATCCTGGACGCCTCCGAGCCGCGCGCGTCGGGCCGCGAGTCGAAGATCACGATCACCCTCAAGGAGGGCATCTCGTCGGAGGACGCCAAGAAGCTCGGCAAGCTGATCCGCGACGAGGGCCCCAAGAGCGTCAAGGCGCAGATCCAGGGCGACGAGCTCCGGGTCTCCTCCAAGAGTCGCGATGACCTGCAGGCCGTCCAGCAGCTGGTCAGCAGTCAGGACCTCGACTTCGCGGTGCAGTTCACCAACCGTCGCTGATGCCGCAGTCCCGCCCCAGCGCCAGCGTCGTGATCGACGCTCCCCTGGAGACCGTCTGGGCCGTGATGATGGACGTCGGCGCGTACGGCGACTGGAATCCGTTCTGCTACCGCGCCGACTGCCCCACCCCGCCGAAGGTCGGTGACCCGATCAAGCTCTACGTCCGTTGGGCGAACGGGAAGACCCAGACCTCGCCGGAGCGGATCAGCGTCGTCGAGCCCCCGTACGACGACCACGGCACCACCCGCGCGACCTTGGCCTACGTCTACGAGGGCCTGCCCAGCAAGCTCGGCCTGGTCAAGGGGACCCGGCTGCAACGGCTCGCCCAGGTACCCGGCGGGCCGACGACGTACGACACCGTCGAGGAATTCTCCGGACCGCTGGTCGCCCTCGCCGGCCCGGGCCGGGTCGCCGAAGGCTTCCAGCGTCACGCAGATGCGCTGAAGCTCCGCTCGGAGTCCCGCTAGGGCACCGGCACCGCCGCGGCAGCATGGGTCGGCGACAGCCAGACGTCGATCCCGTCGCTCAGCCCCAGCGAACGCTGGTGCGCCCGGGTCACCGTCACGGTGACCTCCTCGTGGTCCGCGTCGAGCAGCTCGACGGTCAGCCGGACCTCGAACCCGACGCGGAGCTCGCGCACGATACGGGCCGGGATCGAGCCCTCGATCCCGGGGTGCGTGAAGACGTCGATGTCGTGCGGCCGGTAGAGGGTCCCGTCGAGGATCGTGGTGGGACCGAGGAAGCTCATCACGAAGTCGTTCGCCGGGGAGTCGTAGAGCGTGTCCGGGCTGCCGACCTGCTCGACCCGACCCTCGTTGATCACCACGATCTCGTCGGAGACCTCCAGGGCCTCCTCCTGGTCGTGGGTCACGAAGACCGTGGTGACGTGCACCTCGTCGTGCAGCCGACGCAACCAGTCGCGCAGCTCCTTGCGGACCTTGGCGTCCAGCGCGCCGAACGGCTCGTCGAGCAGCAGCACCGACGGCTCGACCGCGAGCGCCCGCGCCAGCGCCATCCGCTGCCGCTGGCCGCCCGAGAGCTGGGACGGCAGCCGGTGGCCGAACTGCTCCAGGTGGACCAGCTCGAGGAGCTCGGCGACCCGGTCCTTGATCTCGTCCTTGGGCCGCTTGCGGATCTCCAGGCCGAACGCGATGTTCTTCGCCACCGACATGTGCTTGAACGCCGCGTAGTGCTGGAAGACGAACCCGACGTTGCGCTTCTGCACCGGCAGCTGGGTCGCGTCGGTGCCCTCGATCTCGACCGAGCCGGAGTCCGCGGACTCCAGCCCCGCGATGATCCGCAGCAGCGTGGTCTTGCCGCCACCACTGGGACCCAGCAGGGCAGTCAGCTGACCGGTCGGGATGGACACGTTCACGTTCTCGAGCGCGACGAAGTTGCCGAAGCGCTTGTTGATGTTCTTGACCTCGATGCTCATGAAGCTGCCCCTTCCGCAGAAGCATGGCGGGCCACCCGGGCCCGGATGATGAAGACGACGACGATGGCGAGCACCGAGACGCTGGCCAGCAGGAACGAGAGCGCGTAGGCCCCCTGCTGGTCGAAGTTCAGGTACTTCTCCTCCACCGCGAGGGTGGTGGTCCGGGTCTCCCCCAGGACGTTTCCGGAGACGACCTTGACCGCCCCGAACTCACCGAGCGATCGGGCCAGCGTGAGCACGATCCCGTAGACCACGGCCCACTTGATGCTCGGCAGCGTGATCCGCCAGAAGGTCTGCCAGCCGCTCGCGCCGAGGCTGCTGGCCGCTTGCTCCTGCTCGGTCCCGATCTCCTGGAGCACCGGCACCACCTCCCGGATCACCAGCGGCAACGACACGAACGCCGTCGCCATGATGATCCCGGGGGTCGCGAAGATGACCTGGAAACCCCAGCCCTCCAACGTGGGACCGAACCAGCCGTCGCGGCCGGCGTACACCAGCAGCAGGGCGAGTCCGACCACGATCGGGGAGACCGAGAGCGGCAGGTCGATCAGTGCACTGAGGATGCGCTTGCCGGGGAACTGGTAGCGGACCAGCAACAACGAGACCACCACGCCGAAGACGGTGTTGATCACGGTGGCGACGACCGCGGCCGTCGCACTGAGCTGGAGCGCGTGCACCAGGTCGGGGTCGTCGAAGATCCCGGTCAGGGAGGCCGTACCGCCCTCGAAGGTGTTCGTGACGACCAGGGCGACCGGCCAGGCGACCAGCAGCAGCAGGTAGGTGATCACGAACAGCCGAAGCACGTAGGTCACAGTGCCCTTGCGACCCTTCCTCGGGCTAGCCACGTCGCGCCACCTTCCGCTGGACGAGGTCGAGCACGATGATCACGGCCAGCGAGATCACCAGCAGCAGCGTCGCGATGGACGCCGCGCCGGCCCGGTTGTCGTTCTCGATCGCGCTCAGGATCCGCACCGAGGTGACCTCCGACTTGAACGGGAGGTTGCCCGAGAGGAGGACCAGCGAGCCGTACTCGCCCACGGCGCGGGCGAACGAGAGCGCAGCGCCCGCGGCGATCGCCGGGGCCAGGCTGGGCAGGATGATCCGTCGGAAGATCGTGAACCGGTTCGCCCCGAGGGAGGCAGCCGCCTCCTCCACGTCCTCGTCGAGCTCCTCGAGCACCGGCTGCACCATCCGTACGACGAACGGCAGCGTGACGAACAGGAACGCCAGGAACACCGACTTGCCGGTGTTCGCGAAGTTCAGGCCCAGGGGACTGTCCACGCCGTACAGCGAGAGCAGCACCAGGCCCGCGACGATGGTCGGGAGCGCGAACGGGATGTCGATGATCAGCTCGAGCAGGCCCTTGCCCGGGAACCGGTCACGGACCAGCACCCAGGCGATCATCGTGCCGGCGACGACGTTGACGACGGTTACCCCGACGGCGGAGAACACCGTCAGCTTGATCGCTGCCGCGGTCTGCTCGTTGGTGATCGTCCGCCAGAACTCGGTCCAGCCGCCGGCAGCGGCGGCCGCGATCACGGCGGACAGCGGGATCAGCACCAGCAGGCTGAACCAGAGCATCGAGATGCCCAGGCCGATCCCGGTGCTGACGGTCAGGTTGTGGTTGAGGAGGGTCGGACGGGACAGTCCCGTCCGACCCTCCTGCACAGGAGTGCTCATGGTGGGTGGTCAGCCCTGACGTACTAGGAGGAGGCTTTGCCGGAGTCGGCGATCGCCTTGGTGACGATGCCCAGCGGCTTGCCTTCCTTGCCGTCCCCGAAGAGCTTGTCCTTGACCTCGGCCCAGTCACCGCCACCGAAGTTCTTGTCGAGGGTGAGCAGGTTCGTCACGGCCGGGAACGGGTCGGCCGGGTCCTGGGCGCCCTTGATGTCCGCGGCGGTCAGCCCGAGCGCGCCGAGGTCGGCGGTGCCGGGGGTCGTCAGGTTCAGCGGACGGAAGCCCTTGAGCGCGAACTGGCGCTGGCCGTCGTTGGACAGGATGAAGTCGAGCCAGTCCTTCGCCGCGGGGACCGAGTCCTTGAGGATGGCGCCCGGGTTCTCGATCAGCATCGTGGTCTCGGGGATCACGTACTCGAAGCCTTGGCCGTTCTGGGCGGCCAGGATGGCTTCGTTCTCGTAGGCCAGCAGGACGTCACCGGTGCCGCCGAGGAACGAGTTGGTGGCGTCCCGTCCGCTGTTGGCCAGCGAGACGACGTTCGCGAAGAGCTTGTTCAGGTACTGGGTCGCCTCGGCCTCGGTGCCGCCGTTCTCGGTGATGTTGCCGAAGGCGGCGAGCGCGTTCCAGCGGGCCGCACCCGACGACGCCGGGTTGGCGGTGACGACGCCGACGCCGGGCTTGATCAGGTCGTCCCAGCCCTGGATGTTCTTGGGGTTGCCCGGACGGACACCCAGCACGACCACGGAGGTGGACACGATGCCCTTGTTCGGACCGGCGTTCCAGGAGGGATCAACCAGACCGGCCTTGACCAGGCGGTCGACGTCGGTCGCGACCGAGAGGTGCACGTAGTCAGCCTTCAGGCCGGCCTCGACCGCGCGGCTCTGGTCGCCGGAAGCGCCGTAGGAGGTCTTGAACGAGATGCCCTTGCCGGCGTCGGTCTTCTTGAACTCGGCCGCGATCGCCTTGTTGGCCGCCTCGGGAACGGCGAACCCGACGATGCTGATCGTCTTGTCGGGGTCGTCGGAGCCGCAGCCCGTGATCGCCAGCGCGGTCGTCATCGCCAGGCCGACTGCGGCCACCGTGCGACGTCGCTTCGTGAAGAATCCGGGGCGGTTGCTCATGATGCTTACTCCTTGGTCAAGAGAGATTGGCTGTTCAGTTAACCCTAGTAACTTACTACAGTTCAGTAGTCCAATAGCAAATCGACGGCGAGGTGACCCGCATCACGTGGGCATTCGGGGGCTGAGATCCACGCCAATACCTCGCTCGGCGGACTATCGTGGACGCGGCATCAAGACCACCTAGAACACGTTCTATTTTCGGCGTACGATGGTGGCGGAAATCGACACAGTGCCTCACCCGGTCTGTTCCAGGGCTTGCCCCCCAGATCCCGGTGGAGCGCGAGAAGAGAAGGCGTTCCTCGTGGCCAAGCAGGTCCAACAGCTCGACCGGGTGATCATTCGCTTCGCTGGTGACTCCGGCGACGGCATGCAGCTGACCGGCGACCGGTTCACCCAGGAGTCCGCGGCGTTCGGCAACGACCTCGCGACGTTCCCGAACTTCCCCGCCGAGATCCGAGCGCCTCAGGGCACCCTGCCGGGCGTGTCGTCGTTCCAGGTCCACTTCGCGGACCACGACATCCTGACCGCGGGTGACGCCCCCGACGTCCTGGTCGCGATGAACCCGGCCGCGCTCAAGGCCAACCTCGCCGACATGAAGCCCGGGACCGCGATCATCGTGGACTCCCACGACTTCTCCAACCGCAACCTGATCAAGGCCGGCTACGAGGGCAACCCGCTCGAGGAGGAGGGAGCCGGATCGCTCGCCGAGACCTACAACCTCTCGGTCCTGGACCTGACCGGCATGACCGTCGAGGCGGTCAAGGAGTTCGGCCTGTCCCGCAAGGACGCGGCGCGTGCGAAGAACATGTTCGCCCTCGGCCTCCTCTCCTGGATGTACGGCCGCCCGACCGAGACGACCATCGACTTCCTGACCGCCCGGTTCGCCAAGGCGCCGGACATCCGCGACGCCAACATCACCGCGTTCAAGTCCGGCTGGAACTTCGGCGAGACCACCGAGGCCTTCGTCGTCCAGTACGAGATCAAGCCGGCCAAGATGAACCCGGGCACCTACCGGAACATCAGCGGCAACCTGGCCCTCGCCTACGGCCTGGTGGCCTCCGGCGTGCAGTCAGGTCTGCCGATCTTCCTCGGCACCTACCCGATCACCCCGGCCACCGACATCCTGCACGAGCTGAGCAAGCACAAGCGGTTCGGGATCACCACCTTCCAGGCCGAGGACGAGATCGCCGGCATCGGTGCAGCCCTGGGCGCCTCGTTCGCCGGCTCGCTGGGCATCACCACCACCTCGGGCCCGGGCATCGCCCTGAAGTCCGAGACCATCGGCCTCGCCGTCATGACCGAGCTGCCGCTGCTGATCATCGACGTGCAGCGCGGCGGCCCGTCGACCGGCCTGCCGACCAAGACCGAGCAGGCCGACCTGCTCCAGGCGATGTTCGGCCGCAACGGTGAGTCCCCGGTGCCGATCATCGCGCCGCAGTCGCCCGGCGACTGCTTCGACGCCGCCCTCGAAGCCACCCGGATCGCGGTCACGTACCGGACCCCGGTGATGCTGCTGTCCGACGGCTACCTCGCGAACGGCTCCGAGCCGTGGTCGATCCCCGACGTCGACAGCCTGGTGAAGATCGACCCGAACTTCGCGACCGAGACGAACAAGACCGTGACGGCCAAGGACGGCACCACGTCCGAGGAGTACTGGCCCTACATCCGCGACGAGGAGACCCTCGCGCGTCCGTGGGCCGTCCCCGGCACCCCGGGCCTGGAGCACCGGATCGGCGGTCTGGAGAAGGGCGACGGTCACGGCAACATCTCCTACGACCCGGCCAACCACGACTTCATGGTCCGGATCCGCCAGGCCAAGGTCGACCGGATCGCCGACTCGCTGCCGCCGCTGGTGGTCGACGACCCGTCGGGCAACGCCAAGGTGCTCGTCCTGGGCTGGGGATCGACCTACGGTCCGATCGGTGCCGCTGCCCGCCGGGTGCGCAAGGCCGGCCTGGACGTCGCCCAGGTCCACCTGCGGCACCTGAACCCGTTCCCGAAGGACCTCGGCGAGATCCTGAAGCGGTACGACGCCGTGATGATCCCGGAGATGAACCTGGGTCAGCTCTCGCTGCTGATCCGGGCCAAGTTCCTGGTCGACGTCGTCGGCTACAACCAGGTCAACGGCATGCCCTTGAAGGCCGCCGAGCTCGCCGAGGCGATCACCGACCTGATCAGCACGACGACTGGCGATGTCCAGGCCAGCGACGCCGGCAGCAGCAGCAAGGAGACGGTCAAGTGACCACCCAAGAGCTTCCCTTCCCCGGCCTGGCCGGCGTTCCGACCAACGACGAGCCGCAGAACCGCAAGGAGTACACCGCCGACCAGGAGGTCCGCTGGTGCCCCGGGTGCGGTGACTACGCGATCCTCGCCGCCGTCCAGGGCTTCCTGCCCGACCTCGGCCTGCGTCGCGAGAACATCGTGTTCGTCTCCGGCATCGGTTGCTCGAGCCGGTTCCCGTACTACCTCGACACCTACGGGATGCACTCGATCCACGGCCGTGCCCCGGCGATCGCCACCGGCATCGCGACCGCGCGCGAGGACATCAACGTCTGGGTCGTCACCGGCGACGGCGACGCGCTCTCGATCGGTGGCAACCACCTGATCCACGCGATGCGTCGCAACGTGAACATGACGATCCTGCTGTTCAACAACCGGATCTACGGCCTCACCAAGGGTCAGTACTCGCCCACGTCGGAGCCGGGCAAGATCACCAAGTCGACCCCGGTCGGCTCGGTGGACCACCCGTTCAACCCGGTCTCGCTGGCCCTGGGCGCCGAGGCGTCCTTCGTGGCCCGCACGATCGACTCCGACCGCAAGCACCTGACGGCGGTCCTGTCGGCGGCGGCGGCCCACCGCGGCACCTCCCTGGTCGAGATCTACCAGAACTGCCCGATCTTCAACGACGGTGCGTTCGACGCGATCAAGGAGTCCGACACCAAGGCGGACGCGATCATCCCGCTCGAGCACGGTCAGCCGATCCACTTCGGCGCCCAGGACGAGAACGGGATCGGCTCCAAGGGGATCGCCCGCGACGAGGTCGGTGGCGGGGTCAAGGTCGTCGACGTCGTCGGTGGCGATGTCTCCGGGCTCCTGGTCCACGACGCCCACAACCCGGACCCGACGATCGCCTTCGCGCTCTCCCGGCTCACCGACGCCGGCGTCCTGCACCAGGCACCGATCGGCATCTTCCGCTCGGTCGAGCGGTCGACGTACGACGACGGCGCTCGCCAGCAGGTGGCCACCGCAACGGCGGGTCAGTCAACCGCCGCCGACCAGACCGCAGCCCTGGCCTCGTTGATCAACGGCAAGGACACCTGGACCGTCCTGTGATTCGCCAAGCCTGAGCTCGCGAAGGCTTGGATGCGAATCAGATTGAGGGCCGAGCGCAGACCCGAACCTGAGAGGGGCTGCACTCGGTGTCTCGAAATCTGAGCCGGCCTGAGCTCGCGAAGGCGTGGATGCGAACCAGATCGAGGGCCGAGCGCAGACCCGAACCTGAGAGGGGCTGCACTCGGTGTCTCGAGATCTGACCGACCAGCGGCGTGGCTTCCTCAGCGGCGTCGCGGCGTACCTGCTGTGGGGACTCTTCCCGCTGTACTGGCCGCTGCTCAAGCCATCCGGCGCCCTGGAGATCCTCAGCCACCGGGTGACCTGGTCCGTGCTGACGATGACCCTGGTGCTGCTCGCCAGCCGACGGGTGACCCAGCTCAGGGCCGTTTTCGCCGATCCCCGCAAGCGCGCTCTGCTGACGTTGGCCGCCGTCGTGATCGCGACCAACTGGGGTACCTACATCTGGGGCGTGAACCACCACCGCGTCGTGGAGACCTCGCTCGGCTACTTCATCAACCCTCTGGTGACCGTGCTGATGGGGGTCCTGGTTCTCGGCGAGCGGTTGCGCCGGCTGCAGTGGATCGCCCTGGGCATCGCCGGGATCGCGGTCGTCGGCCTGGCGGTCGAGTACGGTCGGCCGCCCTGGGTCGCGCTGGTCCTGGCCTTCTCGTTCGGGACCTACGGTCTGGCCAAGAAGCAGGCCGGGGTCGAGGCCGTCGAGAGCCTCACCTTCGAGACGATCGTCCTGGCTCCGGTCGCGGTCGGTTACCTCGTCTGGCTGGGGGCCTCCGGAGGCGGCCACCTGGTCGGCCACGGGGCCGGCCATGCGGCACTCCTGGTCGCGACCGGAGTGGTGACGGCGGTGCCTCTGCTCTTCTTCGGAGCTGCCGCGATCCGGGTCCCGATGACCACACTGGGCCTGCTTCAGTACCTGGCGCCGGTCCTTCAGTTCCTGCTCGGCGTGACGCTCCTCGACGAGCACATGTCCGCGATGCGCTGGGCCGGGTTCGTGCTGGTCTGGACGGCTCTGCTGCTCTTCACCCTCGACTCGCTGCGCCAACGTCGCCAGGCTCCGCGGGAACCAGCCCCCGCCCCGCTGTGAGCCAGATCACTTCCCGAGGCGCGTGATCAAGCAGGCCGTTCCTTGTCCTTACCTCTGTCATGACAGACGTAGTGAGACCCGGTCCGACCGCAACGTCCCCCGCCGCGTTGGCGGACGCCCCCAGCGACCCCGAGCTGATCGCGAAGGTGCGCTCCGGCGACGCCGCGGCGTACGAAGAGCTCTTCCTGCGCCACCGCGAGGTGGCGATCAGGTACGCCCGCCGCATCTCCGACAGCGAACGCGCCGAAGACCTGTGCGCCGAGGCCTTCGCGAAGATCCTGGACCTCCTCCAGCGGGGGAAGGGTCCGGACGTCGCCTTCCGCGCCTACCTCCTGACGACGGTGCGCACGTCCCACCTCAACAACCTGCGCGGCGGCGTCCGCGAGGACCTGGTGCCGGACCACGAACCGATCAGCCGGATGACCCCGGTGATCGAGGACCCGGACGCCCGCTTCGACCAGGCTGCCATCTGCCGCGCCTTCACCCACCTCCCCGAACGCTGGCAGCGGACGCTGTGGCTCACCGCGGTCGAGGGCCTGAGCCACGACGAGGTCGGTGAACATCTCGGCATCAAACCGAACGCCGTGGCATCACTGGCGTTCCGTGCCCGCGCCGGCCTCCGGCAGGCCTACCTCAACGAACACCTCCTCAACGCACGTGAACCGGACTGCCGTGCCACCGTCGAGCAGCTGTCCAACTTCGTCCGGGGCCGGGTCGGGCCGAGGCGCTCAGCGGCGATCCAGCTGCACCTCGACGGCTGCACCAGCTGCACGAAGGCGGCCCTGGAGCTCGCTGAGGTCGACCACCGGCTCGGCGCCCTGCTCGCACCGATCGCCCTCCTCGGAGCCGGCGGCGTCGCCCTGTCGGCCCCGACCACAGGGCTCCTGGCCCTCCTCAAGGGGGCACTCCCCTCGGTGATCGGCGCCAAGACCGCCACTGTCGCGGGAGTGGCTGCCCTGAGTCTCGCCGTCGGCGTCGAGGTCGTCCAGCAGCAGGGCCCCCCGCCCCCGAGCCAGGTACCCGGCGTCCGCGTGCGAACGTCCCCCGAGTCAGCCGCGGGCCGGTTCACTCCCCCAGCCCACCCGCGGATCAGTGCCCCCGGCGCCACGGCCACGCTCGCTCCCTCTCTGCTCCCGACCCTGCTCCCGTTCGTGGAACCGCGACACCCGAGCCCCGCCGTCTCCCCTCCCGGGAGTCCGTCGGCCACTCCGACCACGACCCCTCCTCCGGCAGCGCCGAGCGCCCCGGCCGCCCGCTCGATGGCGATCGGGAAGACCAGTACCGAGCAGTACCAGCGCGCCGGCAACCGGTGGGACCGCGCCCTGATCGAGGTGCAGGACCCTCCTGAAGGAGCTCGGCTGGTCGTGACCACCAACCGCACCTACCAGGCCGCCCGGGCCACCACCGCGGGCACCGGCTGGAGCTGTGGTGCGCCGACCATGTCCTGGTTCGACGGTGGGCCAGGAGCCAGCAGCCGGACCGTGTGCCGCTACTCCGGCGGCGGCGACGGCTCACCGCTGCGGTTCGACTACGTCGTCGCACCGGATGCGGCCCTGGCCGCGGCTGCCAGGGCCCCGGACGGCTACCTGGACGTCTCCCTGCTCGACAACACGGTCCGGTTGTCCCTGCGCACCTGACCCCGGTACCGGGGTCCGCTGGCTAGAGACCGAGGACCGACGGGGAGTAGCCGCAGGCCCGCTTCAGGCTTGCCGTGGCGCGCGGGAGCTCGGCCCGGATGACCTGACCCAGCTGGGCGAGCTTGACGATCATCACCTGGCTCTGCGCCTGCAGACCCGCGACCCGGAGCTGCTCCTCGGCATCCGCGGTCGCCACCGCCATCGCCCGCCAGGACCTGGCTGCGCCGACCGCGTGCGGGGTCCCGGCAGCCTGCGCCGCCAGTCGGGTGTAGGTCGCCGCAATGACCTTCAGTCGGGTGTCGAACTGCGGACCGTCGACGATCCCCTGGGAATCGTTCAGCCCGTACCCCTGGCGCGAGTAGATCGCCAGCAGCTTCACCGTCCGGCAGTACGACGCCCCGGACAGCGGATTCACCCGCTTCTCGGGGATCGCGAATCCGCCGCCCGGCCGCTCAGCCCCCGGGGCGACGTCGCCGGGGACCTCGCTGGGACCGGCGGTGCTTCCGGTGGCCGTCGACGGATCGCTGCCACCGGAGTCGTCCCCAGCGATCAGCGCCCAACCCCCGATCACCGCCGATCCGACGAGAGCGAACGCGGCAACGATCAGGGCAACCTGGTTCTTCATGGTGTTCACCTTCTCGGCCGTCCCGCCGTCACGGCTGGACAACCTGGTCAGCGCCCGGGAGCCGGACGTGGAACGTACGAGGAGTCGCGACGAAGTCCACCGTGGTGGTCACCCGCGACCGGGTGCTGCTCATCCGCAGCAGGCGCGGACGGCGGCCCGCGGTGAGGTAGATCCGCTGGGTAGCGTCTGCCAGTCGGAACTCCAGGACCCGGCTGCCACGCAGCGCGCCTCGACGTACGGCGGCCACGGACACGGCGTCCCGCGGATCGAGTGCGAGGAGCGACCGGATCAGGGCCCCGGGGTCCATTGCGTCCAGCAGGTACCGAGCCGATTCGGCCGGAGCGACGATCCACTTCCCCCGGGCGGCAGCTGCCGAGGCGCGGGTGTAGCCCAACCGCACCCAGTACGACGCGGGCGCCCGGATCCAGGTCAGGTCGGACTGGCGGATCATC
Source organism: Propionibacteriales bacterium (assembly GCA_026392455.1). Taxonomy (GTDB): domain Bacteria; phylum Actinomycetota; class Actinomycetes; order Propionibacteriales; family Nocardioidaceae; genus Marmoricola. The sequence goes on from JAPLCB010000011.1 coordinate 363,601, forward strand.
TCCAGGAACGTCCCGTGCCCCAGCCCGACCGAGGCCTCGAAGTCACCGGTGCGCAGGTTTGCGGTGCCGCGTCGCTGCCCGATCTCAGCCTGGCCGACGGTCCCGCCGCTGACCTCGACCGCACCGAGAGCTGCGACGGAGGCCTGGAGCGACTGCATCGTCCGGCCGGCCCTGGTGGAGACCGGCGGCTTCGTGGTGGCCGTCGCGCTGCTGGAAGCGGCCGCACCGGCCGGCGACTGCGGAGGATCGGAGCTGCAGCCGGTAGCGAGCGAGAGCAGCAACGTGAGCAGAAGAGCCTGGACGGCCGGCGCCAGCCTCATCACGAGACCCTCCACGGCAGCCGCCCCAGCCATCGACCCAGCAGGCGATCCAGCAGCCGGCGAGCCGTGAGGTACGTCGAGGTACTGACGAAAATCCCGTCGAAAGCCACCATCGCCAGCGTGAACCAGGGCAGTCCCATCAGCACCGCGATACCGAGGTGGAGCCCGATGATCGCGCCGAGGGCGACCCTGCGCGTCGACCGGTTGAGCAGCAGCACCGGGAAGTAGAGCTGGAGGAAGACTGCCGCATAGGTGACCGCCCAGACCAGGACACCGGAGCTGGTCACCAGGTCGTTGAGGAACGGCCACACCTGGTACGCGTCGCTCCGCAACGGGTAGGCGATCGCCGTCCCCTCCCGCCACCCGATGCCTGGAATCTTGAACATGGCGGCGGCGATGTAGACGGTGACCACCTGGATACCCAGGGCGATCACCGCAGCGTTGTGCATCAGGGTCCGCGCGTGCGACCGCTTCGAGGGCAGACCCCTGCGCGCGTCCAGCGACCAGACCGACCCACATTCGGTGAGCAGCAGGAACAGCACCCCGATCCGGAGGATGTTGTCCCCCTGATCGCTGACCAGCGGGTTCATCTCCAGGATCTGGATGACGCCGAACAGGAACAGCACCCCGGCGACGCGGGTGTGCCAGCCAAGGACGAACGCGATCCCCAGCGCGATCACCACCAGGTAGACCAGGGTGAAGACGGGGCCCGGGAGATGGGCGAGGATCCCCGCCCAGGGGGCGATCCTGTCGTGCTCGCGCAGCGGCCCGTTCCAGTCCGAGGCCGCTCCGAAGAGCAGCTGACGGACCGGGAAGTTCGTCAGCAGGATGCCGAGGTACGCCGCGCCAGCCAGGATCCTCGACATCGCGACGCCGTACGGCGCCAGCTGCTCGGTCAGCAGGAAGGTTTCGACGGCACGCGCCCGCGCCCGGATCTTGGTCGCGATCATCGGATGTCCCACGTGTCGACGTACCGGCCGAACGCCGAGCGGTCAGCGTCATCGAGGTGCGCCAGCGGTCGGACGTTGCTGACGAACTGGTAGCCCGAGGTGACCTGTTCGCTCCCGTGCGAGCGCTGGTACGTCGGTACGAAGACCTCGTTCTGCCGGTACTGGACCGCCACCACCTCGGCACCCCAGACCGCGCGCGCGATGCCGGACAGGAAGCCCTCGACCGCGAGCTCGGTCCGGGTGTACGCCCGCGCGTTCTCCCGCTCTGCTCCGTTGATCGCAGCTGCGATCAGGCGTTCGCCCTGGAGGGCGGTCGTCACTCCGACGCCGGAGACGTGGACGACCTCCTTCTGCTTCTCGCTGAGGCTGGTGAAGATCCGCAGCTGGTCGCTGGCCAGCCGGTCGGTGATCAGCAGGGTCCGCGCCGGGAACGGGTGGTAACGCAGCTGCGGACCGACCTCGCGAGCCGTCACCTTGATCCAGCTGCTCTGGGTCTCGGTACCGTCAGCGCTGCGCAACGTCCCGCGGATCTCGAAGAGGTGGTAGCCGTTGTCAGCCTCGGGAGCGAAAACGCTCCAGGCCTGGTCGAACAGCGGCACCACGTAGGAGCGCAGCCGGTCGTAGCCGACACGGTCCTTGAGAAGGTTGTTCGGGCTCACCCACAGCGCAATCGCTGCGCTGTGGAACACCACCAGGGCGAGCGCGAACCAGACCGCAGCACGAGCGGCGCGGGTCGGCGGGGGCGTTAGGGGTGCGGTGCTCATGGGATCTCCGTACTCGTCCAGAAGAGGAGGGTGGATCGGGAAGGCGGGTGCCTGAGGGACCGTTGGGGGCCCGGCCACCGGCTGCGAGCGCCGGGGGGTGCTCTCACAGCCGTCTGGACGTGGCCGGGTTGTACGGCTTGCCCTCAGGCACCCATGGCAGGGGCGCGCCGACTGGCGCGCCCCACCACGTCTAGCTGGCGCCGACCTTCTTCCAGTAGCGGCTCGCGCCGAGCAACCGGCCGCCGACCAGCAGCAGACCCATCGCGAAGCCGAGCAGCTGGACCGGGACGCCGCCGGTGTTGGGAAGACCCGAGACCGTGGTGCTCCCCGTGATGCTTCCGGTCGTGCTCGCTGCCCCGCTGACGGAGCCGGCGGTGTCGCCCGGGGGCAGGACCACCGTGGTCGAGCCGCCGTCGGTGTTCGGGGTGGTCTGACCCACGGTGTTCCCGTCAGTCTGGCCGACCGTGTTCGATCCGTCCGTTGAGCCGGTGGCGGTGCCGGTCGTGGTGCCGGTCGTGGTGCCGGTCGTGTTCCCGATCGTGTTGCCGAACGTGTTGCCGAACGTGTTGCCCGTCGTGTTGCCGACCGTCGAACCCGAGGTCGAACCCACGGTCGTGCCCGCTACGTCGCCGATCGTGGTGCCCACCGTCGTACCGGTCGTGGTGCCGCTGATGTCGCCAACGGTGTTCCCGACCGTGTTCCCGACCGTGTTACCGGTTGTGTTTCCCGTCGTCGAGCCGGTCGTCGTGCCGGTCGTCGTGCCGGTCGTCGTGCCGGTCGTCGTGCCGGTCGTCGTGCCGGTCGTCGTGCCGGTCGTCGTGCCGGTCGTCGTCCCGGTCGTCGTGCCGCTGATGTCACCGGTCGTCGTGCCGCTGATGTCACCGACCGTGTTGCCGACCGTGTTACCAACTGTGTTCCCCGACGCGTTTCCGGTTGTGTTTCCGGTTGTGTTTCCGGTCGTGGTGCCGGTGGTCGTGCCGGTCGTGGTGCCGGTGGTCGTGCCGGTGGTCGTCCCGGTCGTGGTGCCGGTGATGTCACCGGTCGTGGTGCCGCTGATGTCACCAACGGTGTTCCCGACCGTGTTCCCGGTCGTGTTGCCGGTCGTGTTGCCGGTCGTGTTGCCGGTCGTGTTGCCGGTCGTGTTGCCGGTCGTGTTGCCGGTCGTGTTGCCGGTCGTGTTGCCGGTCGTGTTGCCGGTCGTCGTGCCGGTCGTCGTGCCGGTCGTCGTGCCGGTCGTCGTGCCGGTCGTCGTGCCGGTCGTCGTGCCGGTCGTCGTCCCGGTCGTCGTGCCGGACGTCGTCCCGGTCGTGGTGCCCGAGGTGGCACAGTTCAATCCACCGGCCGGAGCAACCGCGTCGACCTCGCCGCGCATGAAGCCGAGCTCGACCGCACCCAGGCCACTGGGGGCAATGATCGGCAGCGGAAGCAACGAGAGGTTGGCGGTCAGGCCGTTGAGCGCACCGTGGGCATGGGTACCGTCAGCGGACTGCTGAATGTCGGTGACTCCTCCGTACGAGATCTCACCGCCCACCAGTCCGGCCAAGGTCGTACCAAGACCGCCCGCATCCCTGAGAATCTTGTCGATCTCGATCGACATCCCGGGCTGGATGCTCAGTGACAGCGGCCCGACGTTGATGGTCATGTCACCGAGCTCCGGTGCCACCACCTTCGCGCCGGCGGGCAGACCGTTGGCGACGGCTGTCATGACAGCACTGTCGGGCACGCCGCCACCAGCGTTGCCACCCCACGAGACATCGAGGAATCCGCCCAGCGCGTGGACGTCCGCGAAGTCCCAGGTCGCCATCGACTGCACAGCCAGACCCTGGGCGCAGGCACGGGGGTCGGACACCAGCTTGACCTCGCTGGTGTTCTGGCCGACCTGGGCCGAGGCGAGCGGGAACAGGCTGCTGAATCCAGGGATCGCAATCGGCATGTTCAGGCCGGGCAGGCCGCCGTTGAGAAGTTCGAGCTCAGCAATGCTGGAGTCCGAGTAGGCCAGGCGTCCGCCGGCCGTGAGGACCGTGTTGTTCCAGTTGGAGTCGGACTTGCCGTCCAGGATCCCGAGCTTGCCGATCGGCGAGAGATCGAGGTTCGCGACCGGGTTGGCGATGGTCTCCAACGACCCGTCGACCACGGTCGTCGAGTACGACTCGGTGCGTACCGGCTGGACGTTCAGTCCGATGGCTCCGATGCCGAGGGCAGCCGAGCGAGCGTAGGAGCGGGCGGTCGGATCGGCGGCGAGCTGGCCGGGAACGGCGATCTCTCCGGTGCTGGTGCCGGTGTAGATCCCCTTGTTGAGACCGGTGCTGTCGGCAACGGCGACCGACTCGCCGATGTTGGCGCGTGCGTTGACACCGCCGTACAGGAGCTCGGCCCCGACGAAGACGCCGTAGTTCCTGGTCCAACCGCTGAACGACTGGTCGCCTGCGTTCGCGGCCTGGGCGCCGCCGGCCGGCAGGATGACCAGTCCGGCGGTCGACAGGGACAGTGCGGCCGCGGCCAGCAGCTTCAGCCTGGGCCTGGGCCTGAGCTCCGGTGACATCATGCGTTTCCTTAGGTAGTGCGGAGTGGGCCACGCCGTTCGCGACACACACTGAGACGGCCGCAATGCTCGTTCGCCTCGTGGGCGGCGGACGATCCTGTTTGCGCAGACTGTCGTTTTCGCCGGGAATTGACGCTGTCGCGCGGGCCGTCCCGAGGGAGCCGGAAATTCTTTGCCCGATCCGCGTGATCAGCGTGGAACAAGAGGGTCTGTCCAGGTATGTCGCCCTCTGCACGGCGGCACCCGACGCGGATTCTGGGAGGAATCGTCATGCCAGCAGCCGAGCAGGAGCTCACCCTGACCGAACGCCGCTCCGCGGCCCGTCTCCGAGCGGGACACGGCGGCTCCCATGCCGAGAAGGTCAGCGACCTGATCCGGGTCGCGATCGAGCCGGCCCCCTGGGCGGCTCGCAAGCACCTCGGCGACCGCCTCTTCCGCGGACGGCTCCGGCCTGGGACCGTGGTTCTGCCGGCCAGACCGGTCTCACCACGATCGGCCGCCGTCACGATCGGTCTGGCTTCCCGACCGATCGTGCTGCGCAGCGTCGGCGTCGCCCACCCGGTCGCCGCGAACGTCCCCTGGGTGGTTCCGCCCAACGCCGACTGGCGGATCACCGTGACCGAGCCGACCGATCTGCGCCTGGTGCACAGCCGGGAGATCCGGGACGACGTGATCGCGGCAGCGGTCTCGGCCAACCGCCCGGTGCGCTTCGAAGGGCACGAGAGCAAGATCGTCCGGGCAGCCATCCGCTCGGCAACGCCGGTCTGGGTCGACCACGACAACCAGCCGGTGGCGGACCTGGCCATCACCCCGCAACCGGGTTGGTCCTTGATCGGTGGACGGGGCGCAGCGCCGCTGGACCGCGACCAGTACAACGCGTTCCTGCTGATGATGACCTGGGCCATCGAGCAGCGCGGCAACGAAGGCGATCCTCGCGTCGCCAGCGTGGCGACGTACATCCGCAGCCGGCTCGCGGACCCGACTCTCAACACCAGCACCATTGCCGACCAGCTGCGCATCTCCCGCCGGTCGCTGCAGACACTCTTCGAGAGCGAGGGTGGCGTCGCTGTCTACGTACGTCGTCTCCGGCTGGCCGCAGTGCTGCTGCTGATCACCCAGGACCCCCGCCAGATGCCCGACCTGGAGGCGATCGCCAAGGCCACCGGCCTCGGTTCCCGCCGCACCCTGGAGCGTTCGATGCAGCAGGTCTACGGCGTCACCCCCGGGCAGGCGCGCGCCCAGCTCCTGGCCGGTCACCCGTTGCGGCCGCGCCTACCCGGAACGCTCCAGGCCAGCTGAGAGACCCGGTCCCCGCACGATCAGCTCGAGCGGTCGGCGACCACGTCGGCGAACGCATCCAGGGCGGTCCGCACCGGGCCGTCCGGAAGGGCCCCGAGGAGCCCCTTGGCCTCGGCGGCCAGGCCTGCCACGTAGGTGCGGGCCTGGTCCATCGCCGGGTGGGCGCGCAGCAGCCCCAGGGCCTCGGCGTGCAGGTCGTCGTCGGTGATCGCAGTACTGAGCAGCTCACGAAGCCGAGCATCAGCAGGGTCCGTCGAGCCAAGAGCGATCAGGGTCGGCAACGTGGGTACGCCCTCGCGCAGATCCGTCCCCGGGGTCTTGCCGGACTCGTCGCTGTCCGAAGCGATGTCGAGGATGTCGTCGGAGAGCTGGAAGGCGACGCCGACCTTCTCGCCGTACTCGGTCAGCGCGGTGACGATCTCCTCCGGAGCACCGCCGAACATGGCGCCGTACCGGGCCGAGGTCGCGATCAACGAACCGGTCTTGCCTCCGACGACGCGCAGGTAGTGCTCGAGCGGGTCGTCGTCGGCGCCGGGACCCAGGGTCTCCAGGATCTGACCCTCCACGAGCCGCGAGAACGTCTGCGCCTGGATCCGGACCGCATCCGGGCCGAGCTCCGCGGTGAGCTCCGAGGACTTCGCGAACAGGAAGTCGCCGGTCAGGATGGCGACGTGGTTGTCCCAGCGGGCGTTCGCGGACTCCGCACCCCGACGCAGCTCGGCCTCGTCCATCACGTCGTCGTGGTAGAGCGACGCCAGGTGGGTGAGCTCCACGACGCAGGCGGCTCTCAGCACCTGCTCGGTGGGGCCGGTACCCGCCTCGGCCGCCAGGAAGCAGAGCAGCGGCCGGAACCGCTTGCCACCGGCCTCCATCAGGTGACGGGCCGCCTTGGTGACGAACGGCGCCTCGCTCTCCACGTGGGCGAGCAAGGACCCCTCGACCTCGACCATCCGTGCACGCAGGCGGTCCTCGAGCTCAGCGTCGAGGATCGGCAGTGCCAGCGGGGAGCTCATCTGATGAATTGTGCAGTACGACCGATCAGGTCGAGCAACGGACCCGGCACGATGCCCAGGACCAGGGTCCCGGCCACGCCGATCCCGATCACCGAACTGGTCAGCAAGCTGGGAACGGTGACCCGCGGACCTTCACCGATCGGATCGGTGAAGAACATCACCACGATGATCCGGACGTAGAAGTAAGCCGCCACCGCCGACATCAGGACCGCCACGATGACGATCGGCCAGGCGCCCGCCGAGAGCGCTGCTGCGAAGACCGCCCACTTGCCGGTGAAACCACTGGTCAGCGGGATCCCGGCCATACCGAGCAGCAGGAAGGCGAAGCTCCCGGCGACCAGCGGGGACTCCTTGCCCAGCCCCGCCCAGCGGGAGATCTGGGTCGCTTCACCGGCTCCGTCGCGGACCAGGCTGACGATGGCGAACGCGGCCATCGTGGTCAGCGCGTAGGTCGTCAGGTAGAACAGGACGGCCTGCACCGGGTCGATGTCGCCGGCCTTGATCTCAGCGAGGTCCCGCGCACCCAGGAAACCGGTCAGCAGGAAGCCGGCATGGGCGATCGAGGAGTAGGCCAGCAGTCGCTTGACGTCGGTCTGGCTCAGCGCGAGCACGGACCCGACGACCATCGTCAGGATGGCGATCGCCCAGAAGATCGGCTGCCAGTCCCAGCGGGCACCGCCGAAGGCGACGTAGAAGAGACGCAGCAGGGCGCCGAAGGCGGCGACCTTGGTGGCCGCGGCCATGAACGCGGTCACCGGCGTCGGGGCACCTTGGTAGACGTCCGGGGTCCAGGCGTGGAAGGGGGCCGCGCCGACCTTGAAGAGCAGACCGACAGCGAGCATCCCCATCCCGGCCAGGAGCAGGCCGTCGGACTTCGAGCCGCTGGCGATCGCGAACGCGATCTTGTCGTAGGACATCGACCCGGCGTACCCGTAGACCAGCGCGATGCCGTAGACGAAGAAGCCCGAGCTGAAGGCACCCAGCATGAAGTACTTCAGTGCGGCCTCCTGGCTCAGCAGCCGGCGGCGTCGCGCCAGACCGCAGAGCAGGTACAGCGGTAGCGAGAGCACCTCGAGCGCGACGAACAGCGTGAGGAGATCCGTCGCGGCCGGGAACATCAGCATCCCGGAGACCGCGAACATCAGCAGCGGGAAGACCTCGGTGTGCTCGAGTCCCTTCGCCGAGGCCTGGCGCTCGGCCTCGGTGCCCGGCAGGGCCGAGGCCTGACCGGCGAACGCGGTGACCCCTCCGTCGAGCTGGCGCTCGGCGAAGAGCAGCACCCCGAGCAGGGCCAGCACCAGGATGACGATCCAGGAGTACAGGGTCGGGCCGTCCAGCGCCAGCGCCCCTTCAGCGACGATCCGCCCCAGCTTCGGGTTGTCGGAGGTGGGGTTGATGGTGCCGAACACCCGGATCGCGGCGATCAGGGCGGCAACGACGCCGCCGGCCGCCAGGACCACCTGGACCAGGTACCGCTGCGCGCGCGGGACCGCGGCCTCGACCATGACGCCGAGGACAGCGACCGCGAGGATGATCAGGATCGGCAGGAGCAGGTCGTACTCGATGTGCGGAGCTTCGAATTTCACTCGTGGCTCCCTTCAGCGGAGTGGCCGGAGGTCCCCGGCGCGAGCGGGTCCACGCTCGGGGGCGGATCGGTCTTGTCGACCTGCTGCAAGGTGTGGTCGACGGCCGGGTTGATCACCGACAACAGCGGCTTCGGGAAGAAGCCGAGCACCACGATCAGGAGCAGCACCGGCGCCAGCGAGGCGACCTCACGGACGTTGAGGTCGCTGAAGCCGGAGACCTCCTCGCGGGTCGGACCGGTCATCGTGCGCTGGTACATGAACAGGATGTAGATAGCGGCGAGCACGATCCCGGTGACCGCGAACGCAGCGGCGACCTCGCTGTAGGAGAACGCGCCGACGATCACCAGGAACTCCGAGACGAACGGCGAGAGGCCCGGCAGCGAGAGCGACGACAGGCCCGCGACCAGGAAGAAGCCGGCCAGGACCGGGGCTACCTTCTCGACTCCGCCGAAGTCGCTGATCAGCGCCGAACCCCGGCGCGAGATCAGGAACCCGGTGACCAGGAACAGCGCCGCCGTGGAGAGCCCGTGGTTGAACATGTAGAGGTTCGCGCCGTTCAGGCCCTGGCTGTTCATCACGAAGATGCCCAGCACGATGAAGCCGAAGTGCGAGATCGAGGTGTAGGCGATCAGGCGCGGGATGTTGTCCGAACCGATCGCCATCAGGGCGCCGTAGATGATGCTGATGACGGCGAAGACGACCACCGCGGGCGTGGCCCACCGTGACGCCTCCGGGAACAGCTCCAGGCAGAACCGGATCATCCCGAAGGTGCCGATCTTGTCCAGCACGCTGACCAGCAGCACCGAGGTGCCGGGGGTCGCAGCCGCCGTGGTGTCGGGCAACCACGTGTGCACCGGGAACATCGGCGCCTTGATCGCGAAGGCGATGAAGAACCCGAGGAACAGCCAGCGTCCGGTCGCGGTCCCGAAGTCCAGCTGGGCGAGCTCACCGACCAGGTAGGTCGCGCCTGCGTCGGTCTTCGCCGACTCGACGTAGAGACCGATGACCGAGGCCAGCATGACCAGGCCGCCGAGCAGCGAGTAGAGCAGGAACTTGACCGCGGCCCGGGCCCGGTTGGCGCCACCGTACCCACCGATCAGGAAGTAGATCGGGATCAGCGTGGCCTCGAAGAAGACGTAGAACAGGAAGACGTCGGTCGCGGCGAAGACGCCGACCGCGAGGCCCTGCAGGGCCAGCATCCAGGCGAAGAACGCCTTGGACGACCAGCGCCCCTGGTCACCGTCGTTCCAGGACGCGAGCATCACCACCGGCGCCAGGATCACGGTGAGCATCACCAGGGTCAGGCCGACCCCGTCGACCCCGAGCGCGTAGTGCGCCCCGAACGACTTGATCCACTCGTGCTGCTCGGCGAACTGGTACACCTTCGAGGAGTCGGTGTCGTAGTTGGCCGCCATCGCGATCCCGACGGCAAGCGTCGCGACCGAGGTGCCGAGGGCGAGCTGCTTGGGCAGCAAGGTGCCCAGCGAGGCCGGCAGCAGCACCAGGACGATGGCGCCGACGATCGGCAGGAACAGCAGCAGGGAGAGCCACGGGAAGTCGTTCATCGGGGTCCACCCTTCAGGCGACCGAGCGAGAGCCGCTGCTCGTATCCAGTCGAGATCACCGCGCGCGTAGCGCTTGCCATCAGTACTCGTCTCATCCGAAGTTCACCGCCAGCAGGGCCAGGACGACGACGGTCGCACCGGCGAGCAGTGCGAGCGCGTAGGAGCGTACGAAACCGTTCTGCAGGAGTCGGAACTGGGCCGACATCGCCGCGAACACCGTCGCAGTCCCCTCGGCAGCACCGTCGACGACGGTCGTGTCGAACGTCGTGAGGGCGCCGATCCCGGCGACGCCGGGCTTGATGACCACGGCGTCGTTGAACGCGTCGCCGTACAGGTCGGCGCGTGCGGCCTTGGTGAACACCGAGACTTCGGTCGGTGCCACCTTCGGGATCGGCTTCTTGCCCACCAGGAACCACGCGACCGCCACACCGGCAGCCACGACGACCAGGATGATCAGGCTCATCACGATCGCCGGGATCGCGAGGTGGTGCTCCTCGTGCTCGCCGACCACCGGGTTCAGCCAGTCCGAGATCCACCCGTTGAGGGTGAGGAGGCCACCCAGGGCCGAGAGCACGGCGAGGGCGATCAGGGGGACCGTCATCACCTTCGGCGACTCGTGCGGGTGCACCCCCTTCTCCCACCGCTTGGTGCCGGCGTACGTCATCAGCATCAGTCGGGTCATGTAGAAGGCGGTCACACCGGCGCCGACCAGGGCGCACAGGCCGACCAGGACGTTGTCGGCGAAGGCGGTCTCGATGATCTTGTCCTTCGACCAGAACCCTGCGAACGGCGGCACCCCGAGGATCGCGAGGTAGCCGATCCCGAACGTCGCGAAGGTGACCGGCATCGCCTTCTGCAGGGCGCCGTAGTGCCGCATGTTCACGTCGTCGTTCATGCCGTGCATCACCGAACCGGCGCCGAGGAACATGTTGGCCTTGAAGAAGCCGTGGGTCAGCAGGTGGAAGATCGCGAACGCGTACCCGGCAGGGCCGAGACCGGCAGCGAGGACCATGTAGCCGATCTGGCTCATCGTCGAACCGGCCAGTGCCTTCTTGATGTCGTCCTTGGCACAACCGATCACGGCACCCATCAGCAGCGTGATGCAGCCGATGATGATGACCGCCGTGCGGGCGTCCTCGGTGAGGCTGAAGATGAAGTTCGAGCGGACGATCAGGTAGACGCCAGCGGTGACCATGGTGGCGGCGTGGATCAGGGCCGAGACCGGGGTCGGGCCCTCCATCGCGTCCAGCAACCAGGTCTGCAGCGGGAACTGGGCCGACTTGCCGCAGGCCGCGAGCAGGAGCAGCAGGCCGATACCGGTCAGCGCGCCGTCACTGGCCTGCGAGGACGCCGCCGAGACCACCGCGAACGAGGTGGAGCCGAACGTCACGAAGATCAGCGCGGTCCCCAGGGAGAGGCCGATGTCGCCGACCCGGTTGACCACGAACGCCTTCTTGGCCGCAGCTGCGGCGGTCGGCTTGTGCTGCCAGAAGCCGATCAGCAGGTACGACGCCAGACCGACGCCCTCCCAGCCGAGGAAGACCCCGACGTAGTCGGCGGCCAGGACCAGCACCAGCATCGACGCGACGAAGAGGTTCAGGTACCCGAAGAACCTGCGACGCCGCTCGTCGTGCTCCATGTAACCGATCGAGTAGACGTGGATCAGCGATCCGACGCCGGTGATCAGCAGCAGGAACAGCGCCGAGAGCTGGTCGTAGAGGAGGTCGAACTTCACCTGGTACGAGCCGGCGGTGAACCAGTCCCACAGGTGCTGGGTGACCTGGCGCTCCTCTCCGTCGCGGCCGAGCAGTCCGAAGAACAGCACCAGGCTGAGCACGAACGACGCCGACACGGCAGCCGTCGCGAGGTAGTGGCCCCACTTGTCGGTGCGCTTTCCACCGATCAGCAGGATCGCGGCGCCGAGCGCAGGAAGAGCGATCACCAACCAGAGCAGCGAGAAGACGCCGTCGGTCGGGACGCTTCCCACCACCGGGGGCAGGTGCGGCAGGGATTCGAGGGTCACCATGGCGGTCTAACTCTCCTCAGTACTTCAGCAGGCTCGCGTCGTCGACCGAGGCCGAGCGACGAGTGCGGAAGATGGTCATGATGATCGCAAGTCCGACGACCACCTCGGCAGCGGCGACGACCATCACGAAGAACGCGGCGATCTGGCCCTCGAGGTTGCCGTTGGCGCGGGAGAAGGTGATCAGGAGCAGGTTGCTCGCGTTCAGCATCAGTTCGACGCACATGAACACCACCAGCGCGTTGCGCCGGGTCAGCACCCCGATGCAGCCGATCGTGAACAGGATCGCGGACAGGATCACGAAGGGTTCGGTGCTCACGACTCCTCCCCTCCTTCGTTCAGCTCGTGGATCTCCTCGGAGATCTCCGGGACCGACTTGACCGTGCCGCGGGCGGCGAGCACCCGGGAGATCGAGGCCTCGGCGGCGGTGCCGTCCGGGAGCAGGGCCGGGGTGTCGACCGAGTTGTGCCGCGCGAAGACGCCCGGTGGGGGCAGCGGACCGAGGTGGGTGCCCTTCTCGGCGTAGTCGCGCATCCGCTGCGCGGCGAGGTCGGCCTGGGTCGGCTTCGGCGTCAGCCGCTCGCGGTGAGCGAGCACCATGGCTCCGAGCGCTGCGGTGATCAGCAGGGCCGAGGTCACCTCGAACGCGAAGACGTAGCGGGTGAAGAGGATCTTCGCGATCGCCGGGATGTTGCCCTCGCCGTTCGCCTCGTCCAGGCCGATGGCGGTGCCGAAGGAGACCTGCCCGATGCCCAGCACCAGGGTGATCCCGAAGGCCAGACCGACGACGATCGTGAAGAACCGGTGACCCCGGATCGTCTCCACGACGGAGTCCGACGCGTCGACGCCGACCAGCATCACGACGAACAGGAAGAGCATCAGGATGGCGCCGGTGTAGACGATGATCTGGACGGCGAACAGGAAGGGCGCGTCCAGTGCCAGGTAGAGCACGGCGAGCGACATCATCACGACCGCGAGCAGCAGGGCCGCGTGCACGGCCTTGCGGACGACGAGCATGCCGAGCGCCGCCGCGACCATGATCGGCGCGAGGATCCAGAAGGCAACCATCAGTGCTCCTCGGCGCTCTCGTCGGCCTGGCTCGGACGGAAGTTCCCCCGGAAGTAGTCACCCTCGTCCGCACCGAGCAGCATCGGGTGCGGGGGGAGCTCCATGCCCGGCAGCAACGGCGCCAGCAGGTCGGACTTCTCGTAGATCAGGCTCTCGCGGGTGGTGTCCGCGAGCTCGTACTCGTTGGTCATCGTCAGGGCGCGCGTCGGGCAGGCCTCGATGCACAGGCCGCAGAGGATGCAGCGCAAATAGTTGATCTGGTAGACCCGGCCGTACCGCTCGCCGGGGCTGAAGCGCTCGTCCTCGGTGTTGGTGTCACCCTCGACGTAGATCGCGTCCGCCGGGCAGGCCCAGGCGCAGAGCTCGCAGCCCACGCACTTCTCCAGGCCGTCGGGCCACCGGTTCAGCTGGTGCCGACCGTGGAACCGCGGAGCGGTCGGCAGCTTCTCGAAGGGGTACTGCTCGGTGACGACCTTGCGGAACATCGTCCGGAAGGTGACCCCGAAACCCGCTACCGGGTCCCAGAACTGTTCTTTGAGCGTACCCATCAGGCGTCCCCTCCGGTCGCGTTGCGAATCGTGGCAGCTGCTGCCTGGTCAGGCATCGGCGGAACCGGGTAGCCGCCGGCGAAGGCGTCGAACGGTTCTGCCTTCTCCGGGGCCGCCTCGTCGTTGTTCTTCTCCTCGACGAAGAAGAGCACGATCATCAGCGCCGCGAGGACGCCGATCGCCCCGAACAGGTAGGTGCGGTCGAAACCGCCGTTGAGGTTGATCGTCCGGATCGCCGCGACCGCGATGATCCAGAGCAGCGAGATCGGGATCAGCCGCTTCCAGCCGAAGTGCATGAACTGGTCGTAGCGCAGCCGCGGCAGCGAGCCGCGCAGCCAGATGAAGATGAAGATGAAGAACAGCACCTTGCCCATGAACCAGAGGAACGGCCAGTAGTTCTCGTTCGCGCCGGCCCAGAACTCGTCGATCCAGAACGGGGCACGCCAGCCACCGAGGAAGAGGGTGGTCGCGAGCGCCGAGACGGTCGCCATGTTGATGTACTCGGCCAGGAAGAACAGCGCGAACTTCAGCGACGAGTACTCGGTGTGGAAACCACCGACCAGCTCGCCCTCGGCCTCGGGGAGGTCGAAGGGGGCCCGGTTGGTTTCACCGATCATCGAGATCACGTAGATCACGAACGACGGCGCCAGGATCAGCCCGAACCAGAGCTTGTCCTGCGCGGCCACGATCTCGGAGGTCGACATCGAGCCGGCGTACAGGAAGACCGCGACCAGCGCGAGGCCCATCGAGACCTCGTAGGAGATCATCTGCGCGCTCGAGCGCAGACCACCGAGCAGCGAGTACGTCGACCCCGACGACCAACCGCCGAGCACGATGCCGTAGATGCCGATCGAGGCGATCGCCATCACGAAGAGCACGGCGACGGGCATGTCGGTCAGCTGCAGCGGGGTGCGCTCGCCGAAGAAGTTCACCTCGGGACCGAACGGGATCACCGAGAACGTCAGGAAGGCCGGGATGACCGCGATCACCGGAGCGATGAAGTAGACGGCCTTGTCGGCAGCCTTCGGGAGGATGTCCTCCTTCAGCGCCAGCTTCACCCCGTCGGCCAACGACTGCAGCAACCCGAACGGGCCGTGCACGTTGGGGCCGATCCGGTGCTGCATCCGGGCGACGACCCGACGCTCCCACCAGATGTTGAACAGCGTGAGCAGAACCAGGATGACGAAGATCATCAACGCCTTGATGATGATGATCCATACCGGGTCCTGGCCAAAAGCGCTCAGGCCCTTGGCGGTGTCCAGCGGGTTCACTTGGTACCTCCCACGAGGGTGACTGCCGAGCCGGCCGGTCCGACCTGATGCCGGACCGAGGCTCCGGGCGCGCTGGCCGGAGCCCAGACGACGCCCTCGGCGACCTCACCGACGGCGACCGGAAGGCGGAGACGACCCAGCGGTCCGGCCAGCTCTACCTCGTCACCTGCGGTCAGGCCCAGGGACGTCAAGGTGCCGGCGCTGACCAACGCGACCGGGGGGCGGACCGAGGCACGCAGGTGCTCGTCGCCGTCCTGGCCACGGCCGTCGTCGAGCAGCTGCTTCCAGGAGGCCAGGACCAGCTGTCCGGCTGCTGGTTGCGGGGCGGCCGCGCTGGCGGGCGCCTCGAAACCGGCCCGCTCGCCCGACCAGGGCCCGACCTTCACGATCTCGGCCCAGGCCTGCTCCGGCGTACGGACACCGATGCTGCGGCCGCGCTCCTCGGCGATCCCGGCCAGGACCCGGACGTCGGGCAAGGAGCTGGGGTGGTCGAGCACCTTGGGGAACGAGCGGACCCGTCCCTCCCAGTTGATGAACGTCCCTGCCTTGTCACTGGCCGGAGCGACCGGGAAGACCACGTCGGCGAGCTCGGTGAACTCCGACGAGCGGACCTCCAGCGAGATCACGAACGCCTTCTTCAGGGCCTTGCGGAGCTTCTTGTCCACGCCACCGGACGGCAGCACGTCGGCCGGGTCGACCCCACCGACGACCAGGGCGTTCAGGTCACCGTCTCGCAGGGCGTCCAGGATCTGCGAGCCGGACAGACCGTCCTTGCCGGTGACCGCGTCGACGCCCCAGGCTTCGGCCAGGTCGACCCGAGCCATCGCGTCGGCGACCGGACGGCCTCCGGGCAGCAGGGTGGGCAGGCAGCCGGTCTCGACGGCGCCGCGGTCACCCGCGCGACGCGGGACCCAGGCGAGCCGGGCCCCGGTGGACCGGGCCAGCTCGACGGCGGCGGCGAGCGCCCCCGGGACGACGGCGAGCCGCTCGCCGACCAGGATCACGCTGTGGGAGTCGAGCGCAACGTCGCTGTTCGACGCGACGGCTGCCAGAGCAGCCGCTTCGGCACCGGGGACGGTGGGGAGCAGGGTCCCGTCGACCTTCGCCAGCCCGCGGGTCCCGACGGCGGAGATCGCGAAGACGCGAGCACCGGTCGCCCGGTTGGCCTTGCGTAGCCGCAGGAAGATCGTGCCGGCCTCGTCCTCGGGCTCGAGCCCAGCGAGCAGGACGGCGGATGCAGTCTCCAGGTCGGCGTACGTCACGGCGCCGGCGCCGGGCGCTCCCAGCACCACCGTCGAGGCCAGGAACGCCGCCTCTTCAGCTCCGTGGTCGGCACCGAGGGGACGGGCCCGGAAGTCGATGTTGTTGGTCCGGACCGTCACCCGGGCGAACTTGCTCCAGGCATAGGCGTCCTCGGCGGTCAGGCGACCGCCGGGCAGCAGACCGACCTTCTTCTTCGCCGCGGCCAGTCCCCGGGCCGCGACCGCGAAGGCCTCCGGCCAGGACGCTGCCCGCAGCTCACCGGTCTCGGTGTCACGGACCTGGGGGTGCGTCAGCCGGTCGTCCAGCCGCGTCGAGACGAACGCGAACCGGTCCTTGTCGGTGATCCATTCCTCGTTGACGTCTCTGTCGTCGCCGGCCATCCGCCGCATCACCTTGCCGCGGCGGTGGTCGACCCGGATCGCCGAGCCGCAGGCATCGTGGTCGGCGATCGACGCGCTGGAGACGAGGTCGAACGGCCGCGAGCGGAACCGGTACGCCGCCGATGTGAGCGCGCCCACCGGGCAGATCTGGATGGTGTTGCCGGAGAAGTAGGAGAGGAACTCGACGCCCTCGGCGATGCCGATCTGCTGCTGCGCACCACGCTCGACCAGCGCGATGAAGGGGTCGCCGGCGATCTCGTCGGCGAACCGGGTGCACCGCTGGCAGACGATGCAGCGCTCGCGGTCCAGCAGGACCTGCGGAGCCAGGTTGATCGGCTTGGGGAAGACCCGCTTGACCCCGCCGCTCTCCGCGAACCGGGACTCACCCTGGCCGTTGCTCATCGCCTGGTTCTGCAGGGGGCACTCGCCGCCCTTGTCGCAGACGGGGCAGTCCAGCGGGTGGTTGATCAGCAGGAATTCCATGACGCCCTGCTGCGCCTTGTCCGCCACCGGGCTGGTGGCCTGGGTGTTCACGACCATGCCTTCGGCGACCGGCAGCGTGCAGGAGGCCTGCGGCTTGGGGAAACCGCGACCGTTGCCGGCGTCCGGGATGTCGACCAGGCACTGCCGGCAGGCACCGGCCGGCGCGAGCAGCGGGTGGTCGCAGAACCGGGGGATCTGGACACCGATCTCCTCGGCGGCCCGGATCACCAGGGTGTCCGCCGGCACGCTGACCTGGATGCCGTCGATGGTGACGGTGACCTGGTTCGTCTTGACGAGCTCGGCGGTCATGCGTTCGCTCCTTCGATCGCGAAGGCGGTGCTGGCCAGCGGGTCGAACGGGCACCCGCCGTGCTCGAGGTGGGCGAGGTACTCCTCGCGGAAGTACTGGATCGACGAGCTGATCGGGCTGGTCGCACCGTCCCCGAGGGCGCAGAACGAACGGCCCAGGATGTTCTCGCACTGGTCGAGCAGCAGGTCCAGGTCACCGGGAGTGCCCTGCCCCTTCTCGAGGCGGGTCAGGGTCTGCGTCAGCCACCAGGTGCCTTCGCGGCACGGGGTGCACTTGCCGCAGGACTCGTGCTTGTAGAACTCGGTCCAGCGCAGCACGGCCCGGACCACGCAGGTGGTCTCGTCGAAGATCTGCAGCGCCCGGGTTCCGAGCATCGAACCGGCTCCGCTGACGCCCTCGAAGTCCAGGGGGATGTCGAGGTGGTCGGCCGTCAGCAGCGGGGTGCTGGAGCCACCCGGCGTCCAGAACTTGAGCTCGTGACCGGCACGGATGCCACCGGCGAGCTCGATCAGCTTGCGCAGGGTGATGCCGAGCGGCGCCTCGTACTGGCAGGGGTTCGCGACGTGACCGGACAGCGAGAAGATGCCGTAGCCCTTGGACTTCTCGGTGCCCATCGAGGCGAACCACTCGGCCCCGTGGGCGATGATGCTCGGCACCGACGCAATGGACTCGACGTTGTTGATGACCGTCGGGCTGGCGTAGAGACCGGCCACGGCCGGGAACGGCGGCCGCAGCCGCGGTTGCCCGCGGCGACCCTCGAGACCCTCGAGGAGCGCAGTCTCCTCACCGCAGATGTACGCACCGGCCCCGGCGTGCACGACGATGTCGAGGTCGTAGCCGGACCCGTGGATGTTCTTGCCGAGGTGACCGGCCTCGTAGGCCTCCGCGACGGCGGCCTGGACCCGGCGGATCACGTGCAGGACCTCACCACGGATGTAGATGAACGCCTTGTTGGCGCGGATCGCGTACGAGCTGATCGCGACGCCCTCGACCAGCGTGTGCGGCGTCGCCATCATCAGCGGGATGTCCTTGCAGGTTCCCGGCTCGGACTCGTCGGCGTTGACCACCAGGTACTTCGGCTTGGGGTTGTCCTGGGGAATGAACGACCACTTCATCCCGGTCGGGAAGCCCGCTCCACCACGACCGCGCAGACCGGAGTCCTTGACGGCGGTGATGATGTCGTCCTGGTTCATGCCCAGGGCCTTCTTGAGCGCGCCGTAGCCGCCGCGCGACTCGTAGGTGGCCAGCTTCCAGCTCTGCGCCGCATCCCAGTCGTCGGTGAGGACGGGGGTAAGAACGTCGGTCATCAGGACTCCTCCGCCAGGGTCTCGGACTCGGCCCGCGAGGTGTCAGCCTGCTCGACCGCTGCCTGCTTGGTGTCGGCCACTGCCGTCGCGGTCCCCGCGGCGTTGCTCGCGGGCGCGGTCCAGCTGTTCTCACGGGCGATCTTCAGACCGACCAGCGACGCCGGGCCCGCGGACGGACCCTCGTCGGCGAGGCCGTCGTTGAAGCCGGCCAGCACCCGCTCGGCCTCCTTCCAGGTGACCAGCTTCGGGCCGCGGGTGGAGTGCACCGGCTTGCCCGCCCGCAGGTCGTCGACCACGCTGACGGCGGACTCGGGGGTCTGGTTGTCCAGGAACTCCCAGTTGACCATCATCACCGGCGCGTAGTCGCAGGCCGCGTTGCACTCGATGTGCTCGAGCGAGATGGTGGCGCTGTCGCCGGGCCGTCCGTCAGCCGTCTCGTCGTTGCCCACGTCCAGGTGGTCCTTGAGCCGCTCGAAGATTAGGTCGCCACCCATCACCGCACAGAGCGTGTTGGTGCAGACCCCCACGTGGTAGTCGCCGACGGGGCGGCGCTTGTACATCGTGTAGAAGGTCGCGACCCCGCTGACCTCGGCCTCGGAGATCTCCAGGATCTCGGCGCAGGCCTTGATGCCCTCAGCGGTGACTTGGCCGGACGCGCTCTGCACCAGGTGCAGCATCGGCAGCAGGCCGGACCGCTTCTCCGGGTACCGCTGCGAGATCTCGACGAGCTCGTCGTAGGTCTGGGACTCAATACTCAACGGTCAACACCACCCATGACGGGGTCGATGGACGCGATCGCGACGATGACGTCGGCGACCTGGCCGCCCTCACTCATCACCGAGGTCGCCTGGAGGTTGGTGAACGACGGGTCCCGGAAGTGCACCCGGAACGGCCGCGTCCCGCCGTCGGAGACGACGTGGGCGCCGAGCTCGCCACGCGGCGACTCGATCGGGACGTAGGCCTGGCCGGCCGGGACCCGGAAGCCCTCGGTGACCAGCTTGAAGTGGTGGATCAGGCCCTCCATGGACTCGCCCATGATGTGCTTGATGTGGTCCAGGCTGTTGCCCATGCCGTCGCTGCCGATCGCGAGCTGGCTGGGCCAGGCGATCTTCTTGTCGGCGACCATGACCGGGGCGCCTTCGAGGCCGGCCAGGCGCTCAACGGCCTGCTCGACGATCTTGAGCGACTCCCACATCTCGGCCAGACGGATCCGGAAACGGCCGTAGGCGTCCGCGGTGTCCCAGGTCTGGACCTCGAAGTCGTAGTCCTCGTAGCCGCTGTAGGGCTGCGACTTGCGCAGGTCCCAGGGGTAGCCGGTGGCTCGCAGCGGCGGACCGGAGAGGCCGAGCGCCAGGCAGCCGGCCAGGTCGAGGTGCCCGACGTCGACCAGGCGCGCCTTGAAGATCGGGTTGGCGTTGCAGAGGTCGGCGTACTCGGGGAGGCGCTTCTTCATCAGCTTGATGAAGTCACGGATCTCGTCGAGCGCTCCGGCCGGCATGTCCTGGGCGACACCGCCGGGCCGGATGAACGCGTGGTTCATCCGCAGCCCGGTGATCAGCTCGAACAGGTCGAGGACCAGCTCACGCTCGCGGAACCCGATCGTCATCACGGTCAGGGCGCCGATCTCCATGCCGCCGGTGGCGATGCAGACCAGGTGGCTGGAGATGCGGTTGAGCTCCATCAGGAGGACCCGCATGACCTGGGCCTTCTCCGGGATGTCGTCGGTGATGTCGAGCAGCTTCTCGACGCCCAGCACGTAGGTGGCTTCGTTGTAGAACGGGGACAGGTAGTCCATCCGGGTGCAGAACGTGACGCCCTGGACCCAGGTCCGGTACTCCATGTTCTTCTCGATGCCGGTGTGCAGGTAGCCGATGCCGCAACGGGCCTCGGTCACGGTCTCACCCTCGAGCTCGAGGATCAGCCGGAGAACGCCGTGGGTCGAGGGGTGCTGCGGGCCCATGTTCACGACGACCTTGTCGTCCTGGTCTTCGGCGATACCGGTGACGATGGAGTCCCAGTCCTGACCGGTGACGGTGAAGACACGGCCCTGGGTGGTCTCGGACTCGGTCGCTGCGTAAGGATCTGCGGTCATCAGTTGTAGCTCCTTCGCTGGTCCGGCGGCGGGATGGTGGCGCCCTTGTACTCGACCGGGATGCCGCCGAGGGGGTAGTCCTTGCGCTGCGGGTGACCGGGCCAGTCGTCGGGCATCTGGATCCGGGTCAGCGCGGGGTGGCCGTCGAAGATCAGGCCGAAGAAGTCGAACGCCTCGCGCTCGTGCCAGTCCGCCGTCGGGTAGGTCGCACAGACGCTCGGGATGTGCGGGTCGGCATCCGGCGCGGTGACCTCGAGCCGGATCCGGCGGTTGTGGGTCATCGAGAGCAGGTGGTAGACCGCGTGCAGCTCGCGCCCGGCGTCGTCGGGGTAGTGCACGCCGTTGACGCCGGCGCAGAACTCGAAGCGCAGCTTCTCGTCGTCGCGCAGCAGCTTCACGACCGGCAGCAGGTCTTCTCGGCGGATGAAGAAGGTGATCTCGTCGCGGTGCACGACGACCTTCTCCACCGCGTTCTCGACCCCGGCGGCCGCCGCGGCGGTGGCGAGGTCGCTCGCGACGTCGTCCATCCAGCCGCCGTACGGCGGGGTGCTGGCTCCCGGGAGCTCGACGGTGCGGACCAGGCCACCGAACCCGGAGGTGTCACCCGTCCCGGAGACACCGAACATGCCTTCGTGCCGGGAGATGACCTCACCGGCAGCCACCGGAGCGGCGTCAGCCGCGACGACGTCCGTGCTGGGGTCCTGACCGTCGGTCATCGCAGCAGCCCCTTCATCTGGCTGGTCGGGAGCGCCTTCAGCGCGGACGCCTCGTTGGCCTCGATCTCGGCCAGCCGGTTCACCCCGAGCTTGGTGTTCTGGACCTGGTCGTGGAGCTTGAGGATCGCGTCGATGAGCATCTCCGGCCGCGGCGGGCAGCCGGGGAGGTAGATGTCGACCGGGACGATGTGGTCGACGCCCTGGACGATCGCGTAGTTGTTGAACATGCCGCCGGAGCTGGCGCAGACGCCCATCGCCAGGACCCACTTGGGCTCGGGCATCTGGTCGTAGATCTGGCGCAGGACCGGGGCCATCTTCTGGCTGACCCGGCCGGCCACGATCATCAGGTCGGCCTGACGGGGACTGGCCCGGAAGACCTCCATGCCGAACCGGGCGAGGTCGTACTTCGGCCCGCCGGTGGTCATCATCTCGATGGCGCAGCAGGCCAGGCCGAACGTGGCCGGCCAGAACGACGCCTTGCGCATGTAGCCCGCCACGCCCTCGACGGTGGTCAGCAGGACGCCGGACGGAAGCTTTTCTTCAAGACCCATGTGATTAGTCCCAGTCCAGGCCGCCGCGTCGCCACACGTACGTGTAGGCGACGAAGACGGGAACGATGAAGAGGATCATCTCGATCAGGGCGAAGGTGCCCATCGAGTCGAACGCGACGGCGATCGGGTAGAGGAAGACGATCTCGATGTCGAAGACGATGAAGAGCATCGCGGTGATGTAGTAGCGGACCGGGAACCGCCCACCGCCGACGGGCTGCGGGGTCGGTTCGATCCCGCACTCGTAGGAATCCAGCTTGGCCCGGTTGTTGCGCTTCGGGCCGGTGAACATGCTCAGGATCACCGAGACGACGGCAAAGCCGCTGGCCAGCACGAGGAGCGCCAGAACGGGGGTGTAGAGCTCCATTCCTCACCTTCCTGCAGGGCCTCGGGAGGCCTCAGATTGTGCGCTTGTGAACAACTTCACGAAGTCGCGACCCGAGCAGCATAGAGGCGAACGTCACATCGTGCGAACCCCCCTCCCCGTTCAGGGTTTTCGCAGGTCAGAGGCAGATTTAGGCAACGTTGGCGTGCCTTAAATCAGGCGCGGGTCCCGTGGTGCAGCGCGACGATCCCGCCGGAGAGGTTGCGCCACTTGACCTGGTCCCAGCCCGCCTGCTGGAGCCGACCTGCCAGGCCTGCCTGGTCGGGCCAGGCCCGGATCGACTCGGCGAGGTAGACGTACGCGTCCGGCGACGAGGACACCGCCCGCGCCACGGCCGGGAGCGCCTTCATCAGGTACTCGATGTAGACCGTGCGGAACGGCGACCACGTCGGCGAGGAGAACTCGCACACCACGATCCGACCGCCCGGCTTGGTGACCCGCAGCAGCTCGCGCAGGCCCGCGTCGGGGTCGACGATGTTGCGCAGCCCGAAGGAGATCGTGACGGCGTCGAAGGTGGCGTCGGCGAACGGGAGCTTGGTGCCGTCCCCGGCGACGAACGGCAGGTGCGGCTTGGCCTTCTTGCCGACCTGGAGCATCCCGACCGAGAAGTCGCACGGGACGACCGTCGCGCCGCGGTCGCGGAACGGCTGGCTCGACGTACCGGTGCCGGCGGCGAGGTCCAGGACGACGTCGCCCGGAGCCGGGTCGACCGCGTCCAGGACGATCTTGCGCCAGCGGCGGTCCTGGCCCAGCGACAGCACGTCGTTGGTGATGTCGTAGCGCTCGGCGACGTCGTCGAACATCGCCTGTACTTCAGCGGGCTTCTTGTCCAGATCAGCGCGGGTCACGGGCACAGGGTATGCGTTGGGCCGAAGTGGTTGCGCTCGGACGACAACCTTCGGGGCCGCCGGTGCGTCTATCCCGGTGAGGGGCACGACAACCAGGAGGATGGGCACGTGAAGACTGAAGTGAAGCGTGGGGCTGGAGTGACGATGTTCGTCGTCCTGCTCGCGGCCGTCGGAGCACTCGGGTACGGCGTCGCCGAGGCGACCTCCCAGATCGGCGGGACCGCCGGGGCCGGCGCGCCCGTGACGACCGCACCCACCCCGGCAGCACGACCCAGCTCCCAGTCAGCCCCGCAGCCCGCCCCCGAGCAGGTCCGCCCGGACCCGGTGGTGCCCGCCCCGGTCGCTGCCGACCCGGCGCCGGCACTCCTGGAGCCCGGCGACACCGGGCCCCAGGTCCGCGAGCTGCAGGCCCGGCTGCGACAGATCGCCTGGTTCGAGGGCAAGGTCACCGACAGCTACGGCCCGACCACCACCGCTGCGGTGAAGGGCTTCCAGACCAAGCGGGGTCTCCCCGCACTCGGGTACGTCGACCGCGCCACCCGCACGCGCCTGCTCGACATGACCCGGCGCCCGACGAAGGCCGAGCTGGCCAACAAGGTCAGCGACGGGACCTGGACCGACGCACCGCTGGACCCGCGTTGCCGCACCGGCCGGGTGATGTGCGTCGACAAGTCCAGCCGCACCATCCGCTGGGTCGTCGACGGCGAGGTGCTGGACACGATGGCGGTCCGCTTCGGGTCGTCGTACACGCCCACCCGCGAGGGCCTGTTCCACGTCGAGTCGAAGTCCCCCGACCACGTGTCCAGCCTCTACGGCACCTCGATGCCGTTCGCGATGTTCTTCAGCCGCGGCCAGGCTGTGCACTACTCCCCCGACTTCGCGGCCCGTGGGTACGCCGGCGCCAGTCACGGCTGCGTCAACGTCCGCGACTACGACGGCATCAAGGCGCTCTTCGACCTGGTCCGGGTCGGCGATGCGGTAGTCGTGTACTGGTCGTAACCTGGGGGGGTGACTTCCACGCGCACCCGTGGTCCGGTCGGACCGACCTCTGCTCCGAGGCTGGTCGCACGCACCGTGGAGATCGACGACCCGGGCGCCCTCATCGATCTGCTGCCGGACACCGGGGCGATGACCTGGCTGCGGCGCGGCGAGGGCCTGGTCGCCTGGGGTGTCGCCGCGTCGTACCGCAGCCACGGCGAGGGCCGGTTCGCGGACGCCGCCACCTGGTGGCGGGACGTGGCCCGGCTGGCCGCCGTCGCGGACGAGGTCGAGGTCCCCGGGACGGGCCTGATCTCGTTGGGGAGCTTCGCCTTCGCCGACACCCCGGGGGATTCCGTCCTGGTCGTCCCGCAGGTGGTCGTCGGCCGGCGGGGGGACGTCTGCTGGGTGACCACCATCGGCACCACACCCCTGGAGATCCCCACCCTCGAAGCACAACCGGCCCCGGCCGCGCCGGTCAACCTCACCTTCGCCAGTGGCGCGCTGACCGGCGCCGAGTGGGAGTCCGTGGTCTGGGAGGCCGTCTTCCACCTCAACGCCGGCGAGCTCGACAAGGTCGTCCTGGCCCGCGACCTGATCGCGACCGCCGACGAGCCGATCGACGTGCGCTGGCCGCTGCGCCGCCTCGGTGCCGACTACGAGATGTGCTGGACCTTCCACGTCGACGGCATGTTCGGCGCGACCCCCGAGCTGCTGGTCCGCCGCGAGAAGGGCCTGGTCACCTCCCGGGTGCTGGCCGGCACCATCCGCCGTACCGGCGACGACGAGCACGACCTGACCCTGGCCGCCACCCTGGCGAGGTCGTCGAAGGACCTGGAGGAGCACGAGTACGCCGTTCGCTCGGTGGCGGACGCGCTGGCGCCGTACTGCTCGTCGATGAACGTTCCTGAGGCCCCGTTCGTGCTGCACCTGCCGAACGTGATGCACCTGGCGACCGACGTGGCCGGGGTGGCCGGCGCCGGTGGTGCGACCGTGCTCGAGCTCGCCGCTGCCCTGCACCCGTCGGCTGCCGTCGGAGGGACGCCGACCAAGCTGGCCGTCGAGATGATCGCGGAGATCGAGGGGATGGACCGCAGCCGGTACGCCGGTCCGGTCGGCTGGATGAACGCGCACGGCGACGGCGAGTTCGGGATCGCCCTGCGATCGGCCGAGGTGGACCCCGACGACGGGCGCACCGTCCGGTTGTTCGCCGGCTGCGGGATCGTGGCGGGGTCCGACCCCGAGTCCGAGCTGGCCGAGGCGCAGGCCAAGTTCATCCCGGTCCGCGGTGCGCTCTCGGCGGACTGATCGACCCTGGCCTTCGGCCCTGCTTGACCACTACCGTGACCAGGTGGCCGATCACGGCGAGAACCGCAACGACTCCCGGTTCGTCGGGGCGATCCCGGAGGTCTACGAACGGCTGATGGTCCCGATGATCTTCGAGGCGCCGGCCGTGCGCCTCGCGGACATCCTCGCGGCCCTCCGCCCGGCCGACGTGCTGGAGACGGCCGCGGGCACCGGCGCGCTGACCCGCGAGCTCGTCCGCGCCTGCCCCGGTGCGCAGGTGACGGCCACGGACCTGAACCCGCCGATGCTGGAGGCCGCGGCGGCACGTCTTCCGGCCGGCGCACGGGTGGTCTGGCGCGACGCCGATGCCACCGCCCTCCCGTTCGGGGACGCCGACTTCGACGCGGTGGTCTGCCAGTTCGGGGCGATGTTCTTCCCGGACCGGGTCCAGGGCTACCGCGAGGCACTGCGGGTCCTGCGGCCGGGCGGGGCGTTCGTGTTCAACACCTGGGACCGGATCGAGAACAACGAGGTCACCTTCGTGATCGAGACCGCTCTGGTCGCGGCGGCACCCCAGGCACCGATCCGCTTCATGAGCCGGACCCCGCACGGCTACCACTCCCCCGACCAGATCCGGACCGACCTGCAGGCGGCAGGCCTGGGCGAGGTGAGGGTCGAGCCCGTCGACGGCATCGGCCGGACCACGGCCGCGGAGGGAGCGGTCGCGTTCTGCCAGGGCACGCCGCTGCGGGTCGCGATCGAGAACCACCCGACCCTGACGGTCGATTCGGCGACGGCGATCGCCGAGAGCGCCCTGCTCCAGCACTTCGGCCCGGGTCCGATCGACGGGTCGATCCGCTGGTTCGAGGTCGTCGCGACCGCACCGTCGCACTGACCGGGAACAACAGCTCGGACCCGACGGTTCGGCCACCATGAGCTCTCTTGCGATCACCGGTTCCACCGGCCAGCTCGGCGGCCTGGTCGCCACAGCCCTCGCCGACCTGACGCCCCGGCTGGTGGTGCGCGATCCGGCGCGCGCACCGGACATCGACGGAACCTCCGTGACCCAGGCCTCGTACGGCGATCTCGGCTCCGGCATCGCGGCACTCGTCGACGTGGAGGTGCTCTTCATGGTCTCGGCCGCGGAGAGCCCGAACCGTCGCGAGGAGCACCGCACGTTCATCGAGGCCGCCGCCCGGGCCGGGGTGCGCCACCTCGTCTACACCTCGTTCTCCGGAGCCGCGCCGGACGCGAGGTTCACCCTCGGCCGCGACCACTTCGACGCCGAGCAGGCGATCGCGGAGTCCGGCCTGGCCTTCACGATCCTGCGGGACAACTTCTACCTCGACGTGCTGCCGCTGTTCGCCGGCGAGGACGGCGTGATCCGCGGCCCCGCCGGTGACGGGCGGGTCGCGGCGGTAGCGCGCGCGGACGTCGCAGCCGTCGCCGCCGAGGTGCTGCGCTCGCCGGACGAGCACGCCGGTGCGACGTACGAGCTCACCGGTCCGGAGGCACTGACGCTCTCCGAGGTCGCCACCCGGGCCGGGGCGGTGCTGGGCAGGACGCTGACGTTCGCCGACGAGACCGAGGAGCAGGCCTACGCGTCTCGCCGCGCGGCGTACGACGCCGAGCAGTGGCAGCTGGACGCCTGGGTGAGCACGTACACGGCGATCCGCGACGGCGAGGTGGCGCACCTCTCCGACGACGTCCGCGCGGTCACCGGGCGGCGGCCGCGGTCGTTGGAGCGGGCACTGCTGCCCTAAAGCTCTGCGCCGACCTGGAGCCGCACGTACTCCTGCTGCCGGGGCTCCAGGAAGCGGCCGAGGTGCCCGGCGACCAGGCCGAGCCCGGCCTCGCTGTAGATCGCGTCGTGGATCCCGACCGAGCGCGGCGCCCCGATCTCGCGGGCGTAGTCGATGCACTCGGAGATCTTGAGCCAGGGCGCGCTGACCGGGAGCAGCAGCAGGTCCGGCGCGGCCGGCAGCGTGGTCAGCGCGTCACCCGGGTGGAACACCGTGGCGCCCTCGATCTCGAGCAGGTAGCCGGAGTTGTCGAAGTGCGGCAGCTCGGGGTGGATGATCGCGTGCTTCTCGCCGACGGCGGTGACCGGCACCCCGACGTCCCACCGGTCCCCCGGCGCGACGACGGTGACCCGCTCGGCCACGGCGGGGGCCTGGGCGCGGATCTGCTCGGCGACGGCCGCGATCGTCCAGATCGGGGCCTCGGTCGCGGCGAGCAGGTCGGGGGTCCAGTGATCCGGGTGCTCGTGGGTGATCAGGACGGCGGTGGCTGCGTCGAGAGCCTCGGGAGCCGTGAACATCCCGGGGTCGATCACCACGGCGTGGCGGTCCGTCTCGAGTCTCACGCAGGCGTGCCCGTGCTTGATGATTCGCATGGTCCCAGACTAGGGTCGAGCCCACTATTGAACTGAGTTCAAGAAGAGGTGGGGTTCATGACCGACCACGACGTGATCATCGTCGGCGCAGGCTTCGGCGGCATGGGAGCAGCGATCACGCTCAAGAAGCAGGGGTTCGAGGACCTGCTGATCATCGAGCGCGAGGACGACCTGGGCGGCACCTGGCACGTCAACCACTACCCCGGTCTCGCGGTCGACATCGCCAGCGTCACCTACTCGTACTCCTTCGAGCCCAATCCGTACTGGAAGAACTGGTTCGCCCGCGGCCCCGAGCTCAAGGCCTACGCCGAGCACGTCGCCGACAAGTACGACCTGCGCCGGCACATGGAGTTCGGGATCAGCGCCGAGGGCGCGCGCTGGGACGAGGAGGCCCAGCACTGGGTCGTGACGAGCTCTCCGGTCGCTGGCCCCGGCCAGGGCCAGCCGACGATCCGTACGGCGAAGCACCTGATGACTGCCACCGGCTTCCTCTCCCAGCCGAGGCTGCCCGACATCGACGGCGTCGACACCTTCGCCGGCACGGTCATCCACACCGCCCAGTGGGACGACTCGGTCGCGCTCGAGGGCAAGCGGATCGCGGTGATCGGCACCGGCGCGACCGCGGTCCAGCTGATCCCGCAGATCGCCCAGCTGGCCTCGGCGCTGACCGTCTACCAGCGCACCCCCATCTGGGTCACCCCGAAGAACGACTTCAAGATCCCCGGTCCGGTGCAGACCCTGTTCGCCACCCAACCCTGGACCCAGCGGGTCGCCCGCGCCGCCAACAGCGCCTGGCTCGAGGGGATGATGGTCACGGCGGTCCTGCACTACAAGCAGGCCAAGTTCCTCAACGCCGGCGCCGCCGCTCTCGCGAAGGCGCACCTGCGCCGCCAGGTGCACGACCCCGAGACCCGGCGCAAGCTCACCCCGGACTACAGCTTCGGCTGCAAGCGCCCGACGTTCTCCAACGACTACTACCCGACCTTCAACGCCGACCACGTCACCCTGGAGACCACCCCGATCGCACGGATCACGCCGTCCGGCATCGTCACCTCCGACGGCCAGGAGACACCGGTCGACGTGCTGGTGCTCGCCACCGGCTTCAACCTCTGGGACACCAACTTCCCGGCGTTCGAGATCATCGGCCGCGAGGGCCGCGACCTCGGCAAGTCGTGGCGCCAGCACGGCTACCACGCCTTCGAGGGCGTCACCGTGCCCGGCTTCCCGAACTTCATCAGCCTGAACTCGCCGTACTCGTACTCGGGCCTGAGCTACTTCATGACCATCGAGGTCCAGATGCGCCACATCGAGCGTCTCTTCTCCGAGCTGAACAAGCGCGACGCCGAGACCTTCGAGGTCAGCGAGACCGCCGACCGGGCGTTCCTCGACCAGATGCTCGAGCGGATGGACGACACCGTCTTCCTGCAGGGATCGTGCTCGACCGCGCGCAGCTACTACTACACGAACGAGGGCGACGCGGTCCTGCTGCGGCCGACCTCGTCGGGGAGCGCCCGCAAGGCGGTCGAGGAGTTCGACATCGACGAGTACGCGTTCGGCTGAGCGAAACCCCGTTGCGCAAGGGCTTTCCGGGCCGACAGGATCCGGCTCGTGCTTGACGCCCTCCTCTCCGGCCTGGTGACCGGCTACGCCATCGCCGTGCCGGTGGGCGCCGTCGCGGCCCTGATCATCGCGCTGAGCGCCCGTACGTCGTGGACCGTCGGCGCCGCCGCAGGTCTCGCAGTGGCCACCGTGGACGGCGCCTACGCCGCCGTCGCGGTCGTGGCCGGCAGCGCGGTGGCAGCGACCCTCGAGCCGATCGCCGACGTCCTCCAGGCCGTGTCGGTCGCGGCCCTGCTCGCCATCGCGGCCCTCACTCTCCACAGCGCGCTGCGGCCAGCCGCTGCCGACCAGGACGCGGCCGCGCGGAGGTGGACCCCGCTGCGGGCCTGGCTGACCTTCGCCGGCATCACCGCCGTGAACCCGGCCACCGTCGTCTACTTCGCGGCGGTCGTGATCGGTGGCTCGGTCGACCTCGACGGTGCGACCGAAGGCACCGTCTTCGTGGTCGCGGCCTTCCTGGCGAGCGCGAGCTGGCAGCTCTTCGTGGTCAGCCTGGGAACCGGCCTGCGCCGGACGGTCTCCGGCCCCCGCGGTCGTCGTACGACGGGGATCGTGGCGGCGGTCGTGATCGCGGCCCTGGCGCTGAAGCCGCTGTTCTGACCCGTCGAGTCCGGGGCTAGCCGGTGAGCTCGTGGGTGAAGCACCAGCGCCAGGTCTCGCCCGGTTCGGCGGACCTCATCACCGGGTGGCCACTGGCGTGGAAGTGCGCGGTGGCGTGCATCTTCGGGGACGAGTCGCAGCAGGCGACGTGGCCGCAGTCCAGGCACATCCGCAGGTGCACCCAGGCAGAACCCTCCCGGATGCAGTCGCTGCACTCGGCGACCGCGTCCGGTTGCACCGGCGGCCGCGGCTGCTGAAGGTCCTCGCACCCGCCCTCGAACACGGTCGGCGCCTGACCGGCCCGCACCCGCTCGGTCTCGTGGTCGCTGTACTCGAGCATCGACTCCTCCACGTCCAGCATGGCCAGAACCTCCTCCACGATCTCGTGCGCGACCCGTCCGGTGGACCTGATCTCCAGGACCCGGGTCCGCTCGGCCTCGATCATCTTGCGTCGCTTCTTCGAGTACAGCTCGCTCGGCGTCATCTGCTCGGTCGTGGCACCGACCCGTTCCCACGCGGCGAAGTCACGGCGACGGACCCGGTCACGCAGCGTGCCGGAGATGTCGTGCGGGTCCTCGACGTGGTCCTCGAGCAGGGCGTCGAGCTTGGCGATGCCGGCCTGGGAGGCCTGGTGCAGCAGGTTGGCGCGGGCCAGCGCATCAGCGGTCGGGTCGGGCGAGGGCACCCGCAGCTTCCGTGCGAACCAGGGCAGGGACATGCCCTGAATGAAGAGCGTGCCGGCGGTGACGGTGAACGCGATCAGCAGCAGCACCTCGCGGTGCTCCACGCCCTGCGGGATCACGAAGGCCGCCGCCAGGGTGACCACACCGCGCATGCCGGCCCAGCCGAGCAGGAACGTGTACGTCCAGGGCGGCTTCTGCCCGGTCTCCCCGTCCGGACCGGGCCGGACGATCAGGTAGCGGGCCGCGAAGACCCAGACGAGCCGCAGCACGATCACCGCGACCAGGGTCGATCCGCAGATCAGCGCGATCCGGCCGCCTCCGAGATCGTCCTGCTCGGCGTCGGCGATGATCGAGCGCGCCTGGAGCCCGATCAGCAGGAAGACCGAGCTCTCCAGCAGGAACGCGATGCTGCGCCAGTTCATCCGTTCGGCGATCCGCGCCTGGGCGGTCTGGATGATCGGCGCCTTGTGGCCGAGCAGGAGGCCGCAGACGACCACGCTGATCACGCCGGACGCGTGGATCTCCTCGGCGGCGACGTACGCCGCGAACGGCGTCATGAACGAGAGCCCGGAGTCGAAGACGGGGTCGACCACGTGCTTGCGGATGAAGGCGATCACCACGAAGAAGACCAGCCCGACCAGCAATCCGCCGCCGGCGGCGAGGCCGAAGTCACCGGCGACCTCCTGCCAGGTGACCACGCCCACCGACGCCGCCAGCGCGGTACGCAGCGCGACCAGCGCGGTGGCGTCGTTGAGCAGCGACTCCCCCTCCAGGATCGTGACGATCCGCCGCGGCAGTCCGATCCGGCGGCCGATCGCGGTGGCTGCGATCGCGTCCGGCGGGGCCACCACGGCTCCGATCGCGAACGCCCCGGCCCAGCCGACCTCGGGCAGCAGCGCGTGCACCAGGACCGCGACGCCCGCGGTGGTGAAGGCGACCAGCCCGACCGAGAGCAGCAGGATCGAACGCCGGTTGGCGTTGAAGTCGACCAGCGACGTCTGCAGCGAGGCGGCGTAGAGCAGCGGTGGGAGCAACCCGAGCAGGACCACCTCGGGGTGCAGCTCCACGTCCGGGATGAAGGGGATGTACGACCCGACGACACCGACCACGATCAGGCCCAGCGGCGAGGACAGGTCCAGTCGCGCGCAGACCGCGGTCGTGGCCAGCACGGTGGCGACCAGGGCAACGAGCGTCAGAACGAGATCCACAGGGCGAGGCTATCCGCCGAGAGGGCGCAGATGTCCCGCCCGATCACGCCGAGAGGGCGCAGATGTCCCATCCCAGTGGGACATCTGCGCCCGGTCGACGTCGCACAGCGGGACATCTGCGCCCGGTCGACGTCAGTCGGCCGTCGCGATCGGCGGCGGTGCGTCGAAGTCGAAGGCCCGGAACAGCACCGCGTGCTCGACCCCGGTCGCGCGACCGCCCTGGGCCGCGATCATCGGGATCATGAAGGCGGGCGGCGGATGACCCTCGATGGCGCCGAGGTACTCGCCGTGCGCCTCCAGGGATGCCACCCCCTGGGCGAGCGCCTCCCCGGTGACGTCCACCCCGTGCGTCGGCTGGGTGTGCCCGCCGACCAGGAACCAGCGGACCTTGTGCGGCAGCAGACCCTCCTCGACGAGCTCGGGGAAGACCCACGGGTTGTCGGCGTCACGGATCGCGTCCAGGGTGGCGATCCCGGCCACCCGGTGGTCGGCCTGGTTCAGGCCGGCGACGAACTCGACCTCCCAGGACCCGGTGAGCACCACGTCCGGCCGGTGGGTCCGGATCGCCCGGGCGATGTCGCGGCGCAGCTCAAGGCTCTCCTGGAGCGTCCCGTCCGGATGGTCGAGCATCTCCAGACTGGTGACCCCGACGGCAGCACAGGCGGCCTCCTGCTCGCCGCGGCGGATCCGCGCGGTCTCCTCGGGCGGCAGCGGCATCCCGGCCTCGCCGCGGGTCAGCAGCAGGTAGGCGACCTCCACGCCCTGCGCGACCCACTTGGCGACCGCGGCCGAGGTGCCGTACTCGACGTCGTCGGGGTGCGCCACGACGCACAGAACCTTGCGGAAGCCCTGGTCGGGCAGCAACGGAAGGATGTCCATCTGCCGAGCCTAGGGCCCGATCTCAGGCGAAGGAACGGATCTGCTCGTCGAGCTCGCGGCGGTTGTCGCGGCGCAGCGGTACCTCGATGACGTCGATGCCACCGTTCGGGTTCGCCAGCGCGTGCGCCAGCTCGGCGGAGTCGGAGACCTTCCAGTGCGGGATCCGCAGTCCGCTGCACAGTGCTGCGAGGTCGACGCCGTGCGGGGTCCCGAAGAGCTTCTCGAAACCGTCCGCGTACGCCGGAGCACCCTGCTCCAGGGTCGCGAAGATCGAGCCACCGTTGTCGTTGGCCACCACGATCGTCAGGTCCGGACGCTCCTCGGCAGGCCCGATCACCAGGGCGGTGAGGTCGTGCAGGAACGTCACGTCGCCGACGTACAGGATCGCGCGGGTCGTGTGCGGCCGTCCGATCGCGGCACCGATCGCGGTGGACAGGGTGCCGTCGATCCCGGCCAGGCCGCGGTTCGCGATGACCAGCCGCCTGCCGCCGACCGGGTAGGCCCCGGCCACCAGGTCCAGGTCCCGGATCGGGTTGCTCGCCCCGACCAGCAGCAGGCCCTCGTCCGGGACGGCCGCGTGCACCGCGGCGGCCACGTCGTACGGCGTGAGCCCCGGCTGCGCGGCCAGCAGGTCGGCGATCTTCGCCGACAGCGCCCGGTCGGCCGTCTGCCACGACTCCAGCCAAGCCGGGTCAGCAGCGGGACTCGAGGGGTCGACCTCGAACGGCCCGTCGTACTCGAAGGAGACCGGGTGCGGGCGGTCGGCCCAGACGCCGCGGGCCCGTCGGGAGACGACCTCGATGCCGGTCCGCGCCAGCAGTCGCTGGACCGGGCGCGACAGCGTGGGAGCACCGGCCACCACGACCCGCTCGACCTGCTGGCCGAGCTCGGTGTCCAGGAGCAGCCGGTACCCGCGGATCACGTTCGGACCGTTGCGCGCACCGCTGGTCGGTTCGGCGAGCAGCGGCCACCCGGCAGCCTGGGCGAGCACCCGCGGACCGGGACCGGAGTCGTCGCCGGCGACGACGACGGTCGCCGGGCCCTGCGCCAGCAGGTGCGGGACACCCCGCTCCCACGGTCCCCGGTCGGGCTGGCGCGTCACCGGGACGAAGGCGTCGGTGGGCAGCAGCGGGTCGTCGAACTGGACGTTCAGGTGGACCGGCCCGTCCGCGATCCCCGCGAGGGCGGCCGCCAGCTGACCGGGGTCGTCGATGTCGGCGGACGGGATGAAGCCGTAGATGCCGACCTGGTCGGTGGTCTGGTTGGCCAGGGTCCCGCGCAGGCGCGCCGGCCGGTCCGCGGTGACCGCGACCAGCGGGACTCCTGCATGGGCGGCCTCCATCAACGCCGGGTGCAGGTTGGCGGTGGCGGTGCCGGAGGTGGTCACCACCGCGACCGGGACCCGGGACGTCTTGGCGATGCCGAGCGCGAGGAACGCCCCGGTGCGTTCGTCGATCCGGCTGTGCAGGGTGATCACCCCGGCTGCCTGGGCACCGGCCAGGGCGAGGGAGAGGCCGGCGTTCCGCGAGCCCGGGGACAGCACGACGTGCCGGACCCCGACGCCCAGCAGGGCCTCGACGCAGGCCCGGGCCAGCTCGGTGGTGTTCACGAGGAGTGATCCTGCCGCACGGCCCGGACCAGCCCCGGGTCGAGGGCACTGACGGCCGACCAGCGGGACCGCCAGTAGGACGCGCGGTCGGCCGACGCGACCTGGGTCCGCAGGGCCGCGACGTTGACCTCGACGCCTGCTACCGGCAGCGACCCGGCTACCGGGAGCAGCGGCGTCACCGCGACGTCACCGGCGAGCAGCTGCACCGTGGCCAGGCCGCAGGCATGGGTCAGCTCGGGCAGCGCCCCGGCCAGCGCGAGCCCGGCAGCGATCCCGACGCTGGTCTCCAGAGCGCTGCTGACCACGACGGGCAGGCCGATGTCCTCGGCGATCCGCAGGCAGGCCCGGACCCCGCCGAGCGGTTGGACCTTCAGCACGGCGATGTCCGCGGCGTCCAGGTCCCGGACCCGGTAAGGGTCCTCGGCGCGGCGGATCGACTCGTCGGCGGCGATCGGCACCGTCACCTTGCGGCGTACGGCGGCCAGGTCCTCGACGGCCGGCGAGGGCTGCTCGACGTACTCCAGGCCTCCGGCGGCGCGGTCCAGCACCGGGATCCGGGCGATGGCTTCCTCGACGCTCCAGCCACCGTTGGCATCGATCCGGAGCAGGCCGTCGGGCCCCAGGGCGTCGCGGACCGCCTCGAGCCGAGCCTCGTCCTCGGCGAGCAGCTGTCCGCGCTCGGCCACCTTGACCTTCGCCGTGCGGCAGCCGTTCGAGGCGAGCACGATCTCGTGGGCCCGCTCCGGCGAGCACGCCGGGACGGTCACGTTGACCGGGATGCTGGTGCGCCGCGGCTCTGGCCAGCCCAGGTACGCCGCCTCGTACGCCGCCCGCAACCAGGGCAGCGCGGTGGCGTCGTCGTACTCCAGGAAGGGGCTGAACTCGCCCCAACCGGCGTCGCCGCGCAGCAGCATCCCCTCACGGACGTCGATCCCCCGGAACCGGGTGCGCAGCCCGATCGCGTAGACGAACGGCTCACCCATCGCGGGCCAGCTCCAGGATCGCCATCCGGTCGGACTTGCCGTTCGCCAGCTCCGGGAGCTCGTCGACGACCACCACCTGCCGGGGCGCCCAGGACCGCGGCTCGACCGCGGCCCGGACCTCGGCCAGTGTCGGCGGATGGTTGGTGGCCAGAACGGCGACCACCCGCTCCCCCCACTCGGGGTCGGGGACGCCGACCACCTCGACAGCGCGGACCGCCAGGGCCCCGGTGAGCTGGGCGGCAACGGCCCGGGCCGGGATCTTCACCCCGCCGCTGATGATCATGTCGTCGGCGCGACCGTCGATCTGGAGCCGACCGTCGGGCGTCCAGTGCCCCAGGTCGTTGGTGATCAGCCAGCCGTCGCGGAACGCAGCAGCGGTACGGTCGGGGTCGCCGGCGTACCCGTCGAAGAGCACCGGTCCGCGCAGCAGGACCTCCCCGGCCCCGGCGTCCTCGACCCGGACCTCGACCCCGGCCAGCGGGACGCCGTCGTACACGCAGCCGCCGCAGGTCTCCGACATCCCGTAGGTCTGCACGACCGTGACGCCGTGCGCCTCGGCCTCGGCCCGCACGTCGGGACCGAGCGGGCCACCGCCGACCAGGACCGCGGCGAACCGCGCCAGGGCCGAGACCGAGCCGTCCTCGAGCGCGCGGTAGAGCTGGGTCGGCACCACGGAGACGTAGCGGCGGTCCGACGTCATCTGCTGCCAGGCAGCC
The DNA here is from genome assembly GCA_026392455.1 of Propionibacteriales bacterium. GTDB lineage: Bacteria > Actinomycetota > Actinomycetes > Propionibacteriales > Nocardioidaceae > Marmoricola. Next base: position 399,839 of record JAPLCB010000011.1, read on the forward strand.
GCCAGGTCGCCGTCCTCGAGCACCACCGGCACGGTCCCCGCGACCACGGAGCGGTAGAGCACCTGGACCCCGGCCACGTACGACGGCGGCAGGTTCAGCACCCACTGACCCGGGCCGCCGAGCCGGTCGGAGGTAGCCAGCGCCGAGGCTCGCAGGGCGTCGCGTGACAGCAGCACCCGCTTCGGCTCGCCGGTGGACCCGGACGTCTCGATCACCAACGGCTCGGGATCCGCAGCGGCGTCCCAGTCGCGGAGCAGCGCAAGGATCTCCTCGGCACCACCGGACACCGGCCACAGGCTGCTCACACCGCTGAATCTAGCCCCGAACCGTCCTGACAGAATCTCCGCCATGGCTACAGCAGCGCAGTGGATCGAAGGCGCCCGCCCCCGCACCCTCCCGGCGGCCGTGGCCCCGGTGCTCGCCGGGACCGGGATCGCCGCGTTCAGCCACCAGGAGATCTGGTGGAAGGCGGCCCTCGCCCTGGCCGTGTCCCTGCTGCTGCAGGTCGGGGTGAACTACGCGAACGACTACTCCGACGGGATCCGCGGCACCGATGACGACCGGGTCGGGCCGCTCCGCCTGGTCGGGTCCGGGCTGGCGACCCCCGACGCGGTCAAGGCTGCGGCCTTCACCGCCTTCGGCGCGGCCGGTGCCTTCGGGCTCGCCCTGGCGATCAGCACCTCGTGGTGGCTGGTGGCGGTCGGAGCCGTCAGCATCCTGGCGGCCTGGTACTACACCGGCGGCAAGAACCCGTACGGCTACCTCGGACTCGGCGAGGTGATGGTCTTCGTCTTCTTCGGCCTGGTCGCGGTGCTGGGCACCGTCTACGTCCAGGTCGAGGACCTCCCGGGGACCGGTTGGCTGCCGGCCGTCGGGGTCGGCGCCCTGGCCTGCGCGATCCTGGTCGCGAACAACCTGCGCGACATCCCGACCGACACGGTGGCCGGCAAGCGCACCCTGGCGGTCAAGCTGGGCGACTCCCGGACCCGGCTCTTCTACGTGCTGCTGACCTCGACGGCGTTCGGGGTGCTGGTCGCGCTCGGGGCGCAGACGACCTGGTGGGTCGCCCTCGGCCTGGTCGGGTTCGTCCCGTTGGTCAAGGCCGAGCTGGTGGTGCTGAAGGACCGGGCGGTCGGACCCGCGCTGATCCCGGTGCTGCAGCTCACCGGGGTGGGCGAGCTGCTCTACGCCGCAGGGATCTTCGCGGGCCTGCTGATCGGCCGCTAGCCCGTCGTCGAAGGTCGCGACGACCTAGTCGACGTCCTCTGCGGTCTTCATCTCCTCGAACTTGGCCTTCGCCCGGGCGGCTCGTTCCTCGACGCTCTGGGCGAACCGTTCGCGCGGACCGTTCAGCACCTTCAGCGAGAGCAGCGACGACACCACCGCAGCCCCGACCAGGGACCAGACCATGATGGTGCCGTTGTCGTCGGAGACCAGCGCGCCGATGCCGATGAGGACCGACCAGCAGGCCAGGAAGAGGGCGAACCGGGCAGCCGTGTAGATCAGGAAGTACTTCACGCCCCTAGGGTATTCCCGTCGAGGAACTAGGCTGACAGGGTGATCCGCTTGGTAGTGCTTCTCCTGGGTATGGCAGTAGTGCTGTACGCCATCTTCTGGGCGATCGACCGGCGCAACTCCGGCGGGTCCTCCGGGCCTGCGCGGCAGAAGCCCCGGGGTCCGATCGGCCCGGACGACGACGACGCGTTCCTGCGCAACCTCGACTGGGAAAATCTGAAGCGCGAGCGGCTCCGTAGTACAGAGGAACCACCCCCTACTTCGCAGGAGAACAATGACCTCCCTGAGTGACTTCTCGGCACGCACCCTCACCGGTCAGGAGCAGGACCTGGCGGCGTACGCCGGCAAGGTCGTCCTGGTGGTCAACACCGCGTCGGCCTGCGGGTTCACGCCCCAGTTCGAAGGACTGGAGTCGATCTACGGCAAGTACTCCGACCAGGGACTGGTCGTCCTGGGGTTCCCGTGCAACCAGTTCGGCGGCCAGGACCCCGGCAGCTCGGAGGAGATCGGCGCGTTCTGCCAGAAGAACTACGGCGTCAGCTTTCCGATGTTCGAGAAGATCGAGGTCAACGGCGACGGCGCGCACCCGCTGTACCAGTGGCTGAAGTCCGAGAAGGGCGGCGTCCTGGGCAGCAAGGTGAAGTGGAACTTCACCAAGTTCCTGATCGGCCGCGACGGCCGGGTCCTCAAGCGCTACGGCTCGACCACCAAGCCCGAGAAGATCGCCGGTGACATCGAGAAAGAGCTCGCCAAGGGCTGACCAACGCTCTTCCCGCACACGCGACGACGGGCCCGACCGCACGGTCGGGCCCGTCGTCGTCTGCAGGTGCTACTTCGAGTACGAGTGCTGCGAGCCCGACCCGAAGAAGAAGTTGATCCCGACGAAGTTGAACCACAGGGTCGCCAGCCCGATGATCGCCACGACCGCCGCCGCACGGCCCTTCCAGCCAGCGGTGGCCCGGGCGTGCAGGTACGCCGCGTAGACGACCCAGGTGATGAACGCCCAGACCTCCTTGGGGTCCCAGCCCCAGTACCGTCCCCAGGCCTGACGGGCCCAGATCGGCCCGGCGATCAGGGCGGCGAAGGTCCAGATCGGGAACGCGAACGCGTGCACCTGGTAAGAGAACCGGTCGAGCTGGGCCAGGGCCGGGACCCGGGAGAGGTAGCCACCGGGAGCCGCGGCGGCAGTGCTGCTGGACTGCTTCTCCAGCCAACGCTCCTTGACCAGGTACAGCACCGACGTCATCCCGCCCAGGGTGAACGCCCCGGTGGCGATGATCGCGGCGATCACGTGGATCACCAGCCAGGGCGACTCGAGCGCGTCGGTGAGGGTGCCCACCCGCTGGTGCAGCAGCAGCGCGTCCGCCATCAGGACGACCAGCGCGAACCCGGTGACCACCGGGGACAGCCAGCCGAGCTGGTACTTCTTGAAGAGCACCAGGTACCCGACCACGACCACCAGGGTCCCGGTCAGGGTGAACTCGTACATGTTGCTCCACGGCACCCGGATCGGGTCGGCCGCGAGTCCGCGGCACACCACCGAGACGAGGTGGAAGACGACCGCGACCCTGGTCGCGCCCAGGCCGACCCGGGCGAACGAGTCCATCCGCTCCGAGCGCTCCGGGGCAGCCGGAGGCCGGGCGCCGGTGATGGTGTCAGTGCCGCCGGCGGCGGACCGGGCCCCGGCAGCGGGCACCGCTGCGGACACCGGGACCGAGCGACCGGCGGCCCACTCCGCGAGGTGCGCGAGCAGGGCGATGAAGTAGAACACCCCGCAAATCCAGAGCACCTGGTCGCTGAGGGTGCCGAACTCGTCGTGACTCATGTGGTCCTGTCCTCCAGATGTGCGGCGAGATCGTCGATCTCGCCGGAGAGGTCGCCCCCGGAGCTGCGGTGCAGTCCGGCGACCTCTACGAGCGTACGTCCGTCCTGGCGACGGACCCGAACCCAGACCCGACGGGGCCGGATGAACAGCGATCCGAGGAGCCCGGTCAGCGCCAGGATCATGCCGGCCAGGGCGACCTTCTCTCCCGGGTTGCTGCTGACCTGAAGCTTCACGAACCGGGAGACCCCGTCGAAGGTGATCGTGCCGAGTCCGTCGGGCAGGGTCGCGGTCGCACCCTTGGCCAGGTCGAGCCGCAGGTTCTTGGTACCGCCCTTGCCGTCGGCCTTCTTGACCTGCTCCAGCTTGGACATGTCCAGGGAGTAGACCGACTGCGGGATGCCGCTGTCGAGGCCGAGGTCGCCCCGGTAGACGAAGAGCGACAGCAGCGAGTCGGCGCCGGGATCACCGGGCACAGCGTCGATGCCGGGGTAGATCGTCGACGGCTGGCCGCCGATGAGCCCGTACGTCGGGAAGAACAGGCCGCCGAAACCGAGCTGGCTGGGCGAGGCCTCGGGGACCTTGATGACGCCCTCGGACAGGAACGAGGTGTCCTGGGGCAGGAAGATCACCGGGCCCGAGTACGCGATCTCGCCCTTGCCGTCGCGGACGGTGACGACCGGCGCGTAGCCGTGCCCGATCAGGTACACCTGGGCGCCGTCGACGTCGACCGGGTGGTTGACCGAGATCCGTGCCGTTCTGGTCGGGGCGTCGAACGCCGTCTGGTACTCGAGGTCGGCGTAGAAGTCCGAGGCCATCCCGAACTCGTCGGCATCGGTACTGAAGTCGACGTGGAAGTCCTTGACGGTCAGGGCGAACGGGGCCAGGTCGGCCGGGTCGAAGAGCTTGCCCGGGACGAACTCGTCGTACTGGTTGGCGACGTTGGCGAACTGCCCGCCGGTGACCACGACCACGCCGCCCTTGTAGCCGAAGAGCGACCCGGTGGCGAAGCCGACCAGCACGATCAGGACCGAGAGGTGGAAGACCAGGTTGCCGGCTTCACGCAGGTAGCCGCGCTCCGCCGAGACGGAGTCCTCGTACCCGTCGGTGCGGTAGCTGCTGAGCCGCTCACGGGCCCGGGCCAGCACGTCGGCGGGCTCCTGGTCGACGGTGAACGAGCGGTACTCGGGCAACCGGGCCAGGTTCGCCGGCGTCCGTGGAGGGCGGGCCCGCATCGCCCGGAAGTAGACCCGGGTCCGGGGCAGGATGCACCCGACCAGCGAGATCATCAGCAGGATGTAGATCGCCGAGAACCAGGCCGATCCGTAGACGTTGAAGAGGCCGAGCTTCTCGTAGACCGGGGCCAGGGTCGAGTGGGCCTCGCGCCACCGGCCGGCGGCCACCGAGTCCACGTTGTCCTGGGGGACCACGGACCCGGGGACCGCACCGAGGGCGAGCAGGAAGAGCAGGATCAGCGCGGTCTTCATCGACGTGAGCTGGCGCCACGTCCAGCGCAGGAACGCCACGGGAGCCAGTGGTGCCACCTCGGGCGCCCGGTCGCGGTCGTTGCCGAACTCCGGGGCGCCGGGCCGCTGCTCGGCCATCAGAGGTCCGCCGTGAAGCCGGGCGCGAGATTGCGCAAGTCCTCGACGAGGTAGTCCCACCAACCGGTGATCAGCAGCACCCCGACCGCGATCAGCATCAGGCCACCGGCCCGGGTGACCCACGTCTGGTGACGCCGGATCCAGCCGATGGCGCCCAGGGTGCGCCGGTAGGCCAGGGCCGCCACGACGAACGGGAGCCCGAGCCCGAGGCAGAAGAACGCACTGAGCAGAGCCCCCCGCTCCGCGCTGGCCTCGTTGATCGCGAGGCCCTGGATCACGGTCAGCGTCGGCCCCATGCAGGGGGTCCAACCGAGACCGAAGAGCAGCCCGATCAGCGGCGCCGCCGCGAGGCCGACATCAGGGATGCCGTGGATGCGCCAGTCCCGCTGCAACCACGGGATCGCTCCGAGGAAGGCCATCCCGAGCAAGATCGTGACGCCCCCCAGGGCGATGCTGATCTGGTCCTGGTACTCGAACAGCCAGCGTCCGACGCTGCCGAAGAGGGTCCCGTAGGTGACGTAGACGAACGAGAATCCGGCCACGAAGAGCAGCGACCCGGCCAGCATCCGGCCGCGGCGCCCCGACTCCAGGTCGGCTCCCGACAAGCCGGTGGTGTACGACAGGTACCCCGGCAGCAGCGGCACCACGCACGGACTGAAGAACGAGACCAGGCCGGCCGCCAGGGCCACCGGGATCGCCAGCACCAACGAGCCGCTGAAGGCGACGTCCTGGAACCAGCTCGCGAGGCTCAGCGGGGTCACCGGCGCACGTCCTCGACCACGTCGATCAACGTCGTCGCGCTGGTCACCTCGCCGAGGATGCTGGCCGCCACCCGGCCCTGGGCGTCGATGATCACCGTGCTCGGGATCGAGGCCGGGGTCAGGGTGCCGCGGAAGGCGAGCAGGTTCTTGCCACCCGGATCGAAGATCGAGGCGTACGGGACCGCACGCTGACGCTGGAACGCGAGCGCGTTGTCGATGCTGACGTCGCGGGTGTTGATCCCGAGGAAGACCACGCCCTGGGGCTGGAGCTCGTTGGCAGCCTCCGCCAGGTCGTCGGCCTCGGACCGGCACGGCGGGCACCACGAACCCCAGACGTTGATCACCACGACCTTGCCGAGGTACTGCGACAACGCGACCTCGGCGCCGTCCAGGGTCACTCCGGCGACGTTCCCGGGCTTGCTGCGCTCGGAGGGGTCGAGCTGGGTGATCACACCGCTGCCGTCGACGTACCCCTTGTCCCCGGTGCCGCCCACGCCCGCGCCGCACCCTGCCGTGACCACGAGGACCAGCAGGGCGCAGGCAACCCGGACCGGGCGCGGGACACGCGTCATCGGCTCAGCGGTCCGGGGTCTGGTCGTCGGGAAGGTCCGGGTTCGAGCCGGGCTGGGCAGCCAGGTCGTTGGGCTCGGTGACCGCACCGGTGAGGAAGCCGGTCCCGGACGAGAAGACGGCCCGTCGTTCGGCCTCGGGGATCATGTCGCCAGCCGGCTCCGAGTAACCGACGGAGACCAGCCGGTCGCCCTCGAACTCGAACGAGGTGAGGCTGCACAAGGTGCACTGGCGCTTGCGCGGGTCGTGCATGTAGCGACGCTTCTCGGCGTGCAGCCGACAGATCCAGATCGGGAGCTGGTGGGAGACGATCAGGGCCTCGTGGCCCTCGGCGGCTGCGCGGGCGTCCTCCACGGCCGCCCACATCCGGGTGGCGACCTCCAGGTACGGCTCGCCCCAGGACGGCTTGAACGGGTTCCACAGGTGCCGCCACGCCGACGGTCGGCGCAGCACGCCGTCGCCGACCGAGAACGGTCGGCCCTCGAAGATGTTCGCCGACTCGATCACCCGGTCGTCGGTGGTGATCGCGACCCCGCGACGGACGGCCAGCGGCCCGGCGGTCTGCTGGGCCCGTTCCAGCGGCGAGGCGACGACGTGGGTGATGTCCCGGTCGCCGATCCGCTCGGCGATCCGCTCGGCCATCGCGACCCCGCGGTCGGAGAGCACGAAGCCCGGAGCCCGCCCGTAGAGGATGCCCTCGGGGTTGAAGACCTCGCCGTGACGCAGCAGGTGGACGGTCGTCGTGCTCATCGGGTGTCCTTTCGGGACGGAGCGGCAGCGGCAGCGGCAGCAGCAGCAGGCAGGGCGTCGAGCACGTGCTGAACGGCGCGGTCGTCGTGCGCCGAGGAGACGAACCACGACTCGTACGCGCTGGGCGGCAGGTAGACCCCGGCGTCGAGCATGGCGTGGAAGAACGCCGTGAAGACGTCGGTGTCCTGGGTCTGCGCCGTCGCGTAGTCGACGACCGGAGCGACCTCGCCGAAGAAGATCGAGAACATGTTGCCGTTGCTCTGCAGCCGGTGCGGCACCCCGGCGGCCGACAGCGCCTCGGACGCCGCCTGCGAGATCGTGGCCGCCACGTGGTCGACCCGGGCGTAGACGTCCTCGGTGGCCAGACGCAGGGTGGCAAGGCCGGCAGCGGTGGCGACCGGGTTCCCCGACAGCGTCCCGGCCTGGTAGACCGGCCCCTGGGGCGACAGCATCGCCATCACGTCGGCCCGACCGCCGAACGCGGCAGCGGGGAAGCCGCCGCCCATCACCTTGCCGAAGGTGCTGAGGTCGGGGACCCAGCCCTCGACGGCGCCGTCGGTCCCCCACTGGCCGCTGCGCGACACCCGGAAGCCGGTCATCACCTCGTCGGAGACGAAGAGGGCGCCGTACCGGGAGCAGATCTCGGCCAGGAAGGCGTTGAAGCCGGGCAGCGGCGGTACGACACCCATGTTGCCCGGCGAGGCCTCGGTGATCAGGCAGGCGATGCTCGCACCGTGCTCGGCGAACGCGGCCTCGACGGCGGCACGGTCGTTGAACGGCAGCACGATGGTCTGCGCCGCGGACGAGGCCGGCACCCCGGGGGTCGCGCTGACGCCCAGCGTGGCCAGACCGGAGCCGGCGCTGGCCAGCAGCGAGTCGACGTGGCCGTGGTAGCAGCCGGAGAACTTGACGACCACGTCGCGGCCGGTGAAACCGCGGGCCAACCGGATCGCGGACATGGTGGCCTCGGTCCCCGAGCTGACCAGCCGGACCTGCTCGACCGGGGTGCGCGCGACGATCTCCTCGGCGAGCTCCACCTCGGTCGTGGTCGGCGTCCCGTACGAGGTGCCGCGAGCGATCGCGGCGCCCACCGAGGCGAGCACCTCGGGGTGGGCGTGGCCCAGCAGCATCGGACCCCAGGAGCAGACCAGGTCCACGTACGAGTTCCCGTCGACATCGGTCAACCAGGCTCCCTGACCCGACGCCATGAAGCGCGGGGTCCCGCCGACGGCTGCGAACGCCCGGACCGGGGAGTTGACGCCCCCCGGGGTCACCGCACGGGCACGCTCGAACCACTGCTCGGACTCTGGATGCACCTGCGCATTGTCGCTGACTCCAGCACGCCGCTGCGAATCGCGTCCGGATCAGCGCAGCGCGAGGCCCTGAATTTCGGCTAAGGAATTCTTTTTTCCCGAGTTTCACGACACGATCGGGACCTTGGTCCGTCTCACCTGTGCTGCTCGACCGCACCCGGGCAGACCTCGTAAAAAAGACATTTGTTCCACCGTGACTCACAACGGGGCATAATCGTTGAACGGGGCAACGTCCGATTTATCCAGATCGGACAGAAATACAGGGAGACTCACCACATGTTCGCTTTCCCGAAGGGACGCACGAGCAAGGCAGTCACGCTCGTTCCGTTGGCGCTGATCTCGGCTGCCTGGACCGCCAGCCTCGCCGGCGTCGAGCCGGCCGCCGCTGATCGCGACCAGGCAACGGCCCTCCCCGGGGGTGCAGCCGTGCCCAGCGAGGCCATCAAGGCTCCCGCCAGCGTGCCGATCCCCGGCGCGATCGCGCCGAGCGTCCCGGACGGCACCGCCGACTCGGTCGTCGCCGGTGCCTCCACCAGCGGCATCCCCTCAGCGGCGCTCTCCGCCTACCAGCGCGGATCGCAGATCATCAACGCCGCCGACCCGACCTGCAACATCCCGTGGGAGCTCCTCGCCGCGATCGGGCGGGTCGAGTCCAACCACGGCCAGTACGACGGCAACATCCTGGGCAGCGACGGCGTCAGCTCGCCGGGCATCTTCGGTCCCCAGCTCAACGGCAAGGGCGGCACCCAGGCGATCACCGACACCGACGGCGGCCAGCTGGACCAGGACTCGGTCTACGACCGGGCCGTCGGTCCGATGCAGTTCATCCCGGCGACCTGGTCGTCGGTCAAGGTCGACGCCGACGGCGACGGCCAGCGGAACCCCCAAGACATCGACGACGCCGCGCTGGCGTCGGGCGTGTACCTCTGCTCGGGCAGCGACGACATGTCCTCGCGCACCGGCCAGGAAGCGTCGGTCTTCCGGTACAACCACAGCCGCGAGTACGTCGACCTGGTCCTGCGGATCATGGAGGCCTACAGCCAGGGCGACTACACCTCGGTCCCCTCGGGCACCTACGGCGGTTCGGTCTTCACCCCGAGCTACACCTCGGCGATCCAGAAGCACCGCAACCAGGGCAACAGCACGCCGACCAAGCCGGGGACCAGCAACCCGGGGACCAGCAACCCGGGCACCGACCCGGGCACCGACGAGCCCAGCAGCGGCGGCGGTACGCCGAGCAAGCCGTCCCTGCCCAAGAACCCGCTCTCGCCGGTTCTCGAGCCGGTCACCGGGGCGATCAGCGGCGTCACCCAGCCGGTGGCCGACACCCTGGGCACGCTGGCGGCAGCACTGGGCTTCTGCAACACCCAGTTCGCCAGCATCCCCGACCCGCTCGGCCTTCTGATCCCGGCCAAGAACGCCTGCGCAGCGAAGGTCCAGGGCATGGCCAAGGACGACGCGGCAGCCCTGATCCCGAACACGCTGACCGGCATCCTGAAGTGGCTCGGCCTGGTCAAGTGACCTGAGCTCGGTCTGCCGGTTTCACACCAGGTGGCGTGAAACCGGCAGATCAGCACGTTGCAACGTGCTGGCCGGTCAGGAACGACGGCCTCAGGCGCGCAGGAGACCTGCCGCCTCGAGGGCCCAGTAGGTCAGGATGATGTCGGCCCCGGCACGGTGGATCGACGTCAGCGACTCCAGGATCGCCGCCTCGCGGTCGATCCAGCCCTGGGCGGCAGCGGCCTCGACCATCGAGTACTCGCCGGAGACGTTGTACGCGGCCACCGGAACGTCCACGGCAGCCTTCACCGCCGCCAGCACGTCGAGGTAGCCCAGGGCAGGCTTGACCAGCACGATGTCGGCGCCCTCGGCGACGTCCAGCCTGGCCTCGCGGACCCCTTCGAGGCGGTTGGCGGGGTCCTGCTGGTAGGTACGCCGGTCACCCTGCAGGGAGGAGTCGACGGCCTCGCGGAACGGGCCGTAGAACGCCGAGGCGTACTTGGCGGAGTAGGCCAGGATCCCGACGCCGGTGTGCTCGCCGGTGTCCAGGGCCTCGCGAACCATCCGGACCTGGCCGTCCATCATCCCGCTCGGTGCGACCAGGTCAACCCCGGCCGCCGCCTGGGCGAGCGCCATCGTGGCGTAGATGTCGAGGGTGCGGTCGTTGTCGACGTTGCCGTCGCCGTCCAGGACCCCGCAGTGGCCGTGGTCGGGGAACTCGTCCAGGCACAGGTCCGCCCTCACGCAGAGCTCGTCACCGACATCGGCCACGACGTCGTTGATCGCCAGGTTGAGGATGCCGTGCGGGTCGATGGCTCCCGACCCGGTCGCGTCCTTGGTCTCGGGGATGCCGAAGAGCATCACCCCGCCCAGACCCGCTGCCACCGCCTCGTTCGCCACCTTCTTCAAGGTGTCCCGGGTGTGCTGGACGACCCCGGGCATCGACGCGATCGGAGTCACCTCGGTCGCGCCCTCACGGACGAACAGCGGCAGCACCAGCTGCCGGGGAGCCACCCCCGACTCCGCCACGAGCCGGCGCAGGGCCGGCGTACGACGCAGTCGGCGGGGGCGGATGTCCGGGTAGGTCATGCTCACCATCCTGTCACTCACCAGGTTTCGAGGCAGGCCCTAGCGGGCTTGCACCTCAACCAGCAGGGATCTGATTCGAGCTACTTCGAGCTGGCCCGACGTCGCCCGGCCGGACGGCGCTCCGACGGCTTCGTGACCGGCTGACCGGCCTCCAGGAGCGATGCCCGACGCGCCGCACCGAAGTCGGCGAGTGCCTCGGCCAGCTCCTCCACCGACGGATTCGGGGCCATCACGTCGACCCGGAGACCGTGCTCCTCGGCGGTCTTCGCGGTGGCCGGTCCGATCACGGCGATGATCGTCGACGCGTGCGGCTTGCCGGCGATGCCGACCAGGTTGCGCACCGTGGACGACGACGTGAACACGACCGCGTCGAACCTGCCCGACTTGATCGCCTCGCGCGTCGGCGCCGGCGGCGGGGCCGCCCGGACGGTCCGGTACGCCGTGACGTCGTCGACCTCCCAGCCCAGGTCGACCAGACCGGCGACCAGGTTCTCGGTGGCGATGTCGGCACGCGGCAGGAAGACCCGGTTGATCGGGTCGAGGAGCTCGTCGAACGGCGGCCAGTCCTCGAGCAGGCCGCGGGCGGACTGCTCACCGGACGGGACCAGGTCGGCGCGCAGGCCCCAGTCGGCCAGGGACGCGGCGGTCTTCTCCCCGACCGCCGCGATCTTCAGACCCGAGAACGCACGGGCGTCCAGGCCGTACTCCTCGAACTTCTCGCGGACCGCACGGACCGCGTTGACCGAGGTGAACGCGATCCACTCGTACCGGCCCTCGACCAGACCGCGCACGGCCTTGTCCATCTGCTGCGGGTTCCGCGGCGGTTCGACCGAGATCGTCGGGACCTCTTCAGGCTCCGACCCGAAGCTGCGCAGCCGCATCGACAGCGACGCCGCCTGCTCCTTGGTGCGGGGCACCAGGACGCGCCAGCCGAAGAGCGGCTTGTTCTCGTACCAGGACAGCTGGTCGCGCAGGTCGACCACGGCACCGATGACGGTGACGGCAGGCGCCTCCATCCGGGCCGCCCGGACGTCCGCCGCGACGTTCGCCAGGGTCGAGACCAGGGTCCGCTGGGTGGTGACGGTGCCGGTGCGGGTCATCGAGACCGGCGTCTCCGCCGCTCGACCGGCCGCGATCAGCTCGCGAGCGATCTCACCGATGCTGCCGACCGCGGACAGCAGCACCAGGGTCGGCCGGCTCACGTACTGCGACCAGTCGATGGTCGCGCCGCTGCACGACAGGATGGTCACCTCGCGGTGGTTCTTGGTGGTCAGCGGGATGCCGGCGTACGCCGGGACGGCGTTGACCGAGGAGACCCCGGGGACGACCTCGAAACCGATCTCCGCCTTCGCGCAGGCCTGCGCCTCCTCGGGCCCGGAGGCGTAGAGGAACGGGTCGCCGGCCATCAGCCGGACCACGCGCTTGCCGGTCTTGGCCTGCTTGATCACGACCTTGGCGCGCGAGGCGTGGGTCAGCGGCTGGCCGTCCTCACCGAACCCGCCGTCGACGAACACCGGGCCGCTGAGGACCGGGCCGATCACCGGGGCCGCTGCCGGAGCGTCCTCGTCGGTCTCGTCCTCGGCGTCCGTCGGCTCGATCAGGCCGAGCAGTCCGCGCACGAGCGTCTCGTGCTCGGGGAGCTCGGTGATCACGATCTCGGCGTCCTTCAGCAGCTCGACCGCGCGGACGGTCAGCAGGTCGGGGTCGCCGGGTCCGGCGCCCACGAAGGACACCCACCGGGTCTGGCGGGCGGTCGTGCTGGATGCAGTGTTGGTCACAGTTGCCTTCTTGCTACTTGCCGCTTGCGTGATGGGTGTCGGAACCGAGAGGGAAATGCTGGTGTTCGGGTACGGGTGGATCAAGGAGGTCGTGCGCGCCCTCGGCGATCATCTCGGCCGCGAGCTTGCGCCCGAGGCCGACCGGGTCGTCGTACGGACCGGAAGCCGAGAGGCGGACCGAGAGCGCGCCGTCCAGCGAGCTGGCGACCGCCCTGATCCAGAGCTCGTCACCGTCCTCGCCCTCGACGACCTCGGCCAGAGCACCGACCGGGGCGGAGCAGCCGGCCTCGAGCTCGGCGAGCACCATCCGCTCGCAGGTGACGGCCGCCCGGGTCCGCGGGTCGTCCAGGGCACCGACGAGCAGGGCGACCAGCTCGACGTCGGCGGAACGGCACTCGATCGCCAGCGCCCCCTGGCCGGGAGCCGGCAGCACCTGGATCGGGTCGAGCACCTCGGTGATCTCGGCCAGCCGGCCCAACCGGGCGAGCCCGGCCCGGGCCAGGACGACCGCGTCCAGGTCACCGGAGACGACGTGAGCGATCCGGGTGTCGACGTTGCCGCGGGTACCGACCAGCTCGATCCCGAGACCGAGCGCCTCGATCTGGGCGACCCGCCGTGGGGACCCCGTGCCGACCCTGCTGCCCGGCGGAAGCTCGCCCAGGGTCAGACCGTCGCGGGCGACGATGGCGTCCCGGGGGTCCTCGCGGACCGGTACGGCGGCCAGGGCGATGCCGTCGGCCGGAGCGGTCGGGAGGTCCTTCAGCGAGTGCACCGCGACGTCGACCTCCCCGGCGAGGAGCGCGTCGCGCAGGGCGCTCACGAACACCCCGGTGCCGCCCATGGTGGCCAGCGGGGCGCGGTTGACGTCGCCTTCGGTGGAGACGGTGACCAGGGTGGTCTCGCGGCCGGTGCGGGCGGTGATCGCGTCCGCCACCAGACCGGACTGGGTACGGGCCAGCGTGGAGGCCCGGGTCCCGATGCGCAGCACGGTCGTCATACCCCCTCCACCCGGGTCACGGCGTCGACGGCCTCGGGGTCCAGGGCGAAGAGCTCGGCCAGCGCGGCGGCGTAGGAGACCGCACCGGTCTCGTTCGCCAGCTCCTTGACCCGGACGGTCGGCTGGTGGAGCAGCTTGTCGGCGACCCGGCGAACAGCGAGCTCGATCTCGGCGCGGGACGCGTCGTCGAGGTTCGGGAGCCGACCCGCGAGGCGCTGGAGCTCGGTCTCGACGACCCCGGTCGCCATCGTGCGCAGGGCGACGACGGTCGGCGTCACCGCTGCAGCGTGCCGGGCTGCCAGGAAGGCCTGCAGCTCCTGGCCGACGATCCGGCGTACCTCGGCGACCTCGAGACGTTCCCCGGAGTTCTCCAGGTCGGTCGCGAGACTGGCCAGGTCGATGAGGTGCACGCCGGGCTCCTCGCCCACCGCAGGATCGACGTCCCGGGGCAGCGCCAGGTCGATGATCGCCACCGGACCCTGGTCGGACCGGGCGGCCCGGAAGCGCTCGACGTCGAGCTGGACGCCGACCGAGTCGGTGCAGGTGATCACGATGTCGGCCTCGGCGACCTCGGCCGGGACGTCGGCGAGACCGACCGCGCGGCCGCCGTACTGGTCGGCCAGGCGCTGGGCACGGACCGAGGTCCGGTTGGCCACCACGATCGAGGATGCGGTGCCGCGGGAGAGGGTCGCCGTGGCCAGGCCGGCCATCGCACCGGCACCGACGACGACGGCCTTGAGGTCCTGGGTGCGGCCCAGGTGCGCCGTCGCGCGGTCCAGGGCGGCGGTCACCAGGGAGGCACCGGCCCGGTCGATGTCGGTCTCCGCGTGCGACCGCTTCCCGACACGCAGTGCCTGCTGGAAGAGCGAGTTCAGGGCCGGGCCGACGGTGCCGGACTCCTGGCCGAGTCGCAACGCCTCGCGGGCCTGCCCGAGGATCTGGCTCTCGCCGACGACCATCGAGTCGAGGCCCGACGCCACGTGGAACAAGTGCGAGACGGCACCGTCGTCGTAGTGCACGTAGAGGTGGGGGACGTACTCCTCGGGAAGGCCACCGGCGCTCTCGAGCATCAGCCGGGAGATCGCCTCGACGCTGCCGTGGAACCGGTCGACCTCGGCGTACACCTCGATCCGGTTGCACGTCGAGAGCACGGTGGCCTCGGCCACGTGCTCGTTGTCGGCGACGTCGCGGATGAGCTTGGCCGTGCCCTCGGAGTCCCGGGCGACCTTCTCCAGGATCGAGACCGGCGCGGAGTTGTGGGAGACCCCGACCACCAGGACGCTCATGAGCGGACTCGCTTGTCGCTCATGCGACCACCTCGGCGTCCCCGGGACGAGCAGCAGACTTGCGCTGCTCGTGGTAGGCCAGGATCTGCAGCTCGCTGGAGAGGTCGACCATCCGGACGTCGACGCCTTCGGGGACCGAGAGGACCGCTGGGGCGAAGTTCAGGATGCTGCGGATCCCTGCCGAGACCATCTGGTCGGCGACCGACTGGGCCGAGGCCGCGGGCGTCGCGATCACACCGATGGCGACGCCGTGTTCGCGGACGATCGCGTTCAGCTCGCCGAAGCTGCGGATCTTCATCCCGGCGACCAGGTCGCCGTGCCGACGGTTGTCGGCGTCCAGCAGGGCCACCGTCCGGAAACCCCGCGACGAGAAGCCGGAGTAGTTGGCGAGCGCGTGGCCCAGGTTGCCGATCCCGACGATCACGACGGGCCAGTCCTGGGTCAGGCCGATCTCGCGGGAGATCTGGTAGCGCAGGTACTCCACGTCGTACCCGACGCCGCGGGTGCCGTAGGAGCCGAGGTGGGAGAGATCCTTGCGGAGCTTGGCGCTGTTCACCCCGGCCGCCGTCGCCAGCTCCTCCGAGGAACAGGTCGCGATGTCGGCGTCGAGCAGCGAATTGAGTGCCCGCAGGTACACCGGCAGGCGCGCCACGGTCGCCTCAGGGATACGTGTAGGGCTCACGGTCAACTCTCCAGCAACGCACTCCGGGCTCGGTAAGGGAGCCTGACTTCAGAGCGGTTAGCCCATTCACAATAAGAGTTTGTGAACGTGGGAACAAACTGAAGAGGCCCCGGGCTAGCACAGATGAGACTTTCACCACCTGCCGGGGGGCCTCAACGGGTCAGGGCGGAGCGCAACCGGGCCTCGTCGACCCGCCAGAAATCGTGCTGCGCACCGTCGACGAAGGTCACCGGGATCTGCTCGCCGTACGCCTTCAGGAGCGCCGGGTCGCTGCTGATGTCGACCTCGTCGTACGCGGTGCCGACCTCGGCGCAGACCCGCTGGACCACCGCACGGGCGTCGTCGCAGAGGTGGCAGCCCGGTTTGCTGTAGAGCCGAACCCGGGCCGCGGTCACTCGAGCAGCCCCAGGGCCCGCCGGCGCTCGGTGGCCCGGAGCCGACCCTTCTGGACCTTGCCGGTGCCGGTGTACGGCAGCGCCGGGACGACGTGGATCACCGTGGGCCGCTTGAAGCCGGCCAACCGGGTCTCGCAGTGCGCCCGGACCTGGGCGACCAGCTCGTCCTCCTCGATCTCCTGGGCGGGCTTGACGTACGCGACCACGACCTCGCCGGTCATCGGGTCGTCGGCGCCGATCACGGCTACCTCGGCGACCGCGGCGAGCTCGGCGATGACGTCCTCGACCTCGCTGGGGTAGACGTTGAACCCCGAGACGATCACCAGCTCCTTGAGGCGGTCCACCAGGAAGAGGTCGCCGGCCTCGGTCAGGTAGCCGACGTCGCCGGTCGGCCACCAGCCCTCGGGATCCGGCCCGTCCGCACCGTCGGGCCAGTAGCCGGAGAAGAGGTTCTCACCCTTGATCCAGATCTCGCCGCTGTCGCCGTCCTCGGGGGCAGCGCCGCGTTCGTCGACGAGGCGGACCTGGATCCCGGGCAGCGGCGCCCCGACCGAGCGCGGGTCGGTGCTCGCGCTGCACTGGGTCGACGTCACGACCGGAGCCGCTTCGGTGAGCCCGTACCCCTGGTGGATCCGCAGACCGGTACGAGCGGTGAAGGCCTCGGTCAGCTCGGGCGCCAACGGCGCCGAGCCGGACAGGATCGTCCGGACCGGTCCGAGCCGCTCCTCGAGACCGGGCACCTGCATCCAGTAGGCAAAGACCGGCGGCGCCACCGGCAGCACCGAGATCGCCTCGTCCTCGATGATGTCGAGCGAGCCCTCCGGGTCGAAGCCGTCGACCAGCACCATCCGGGCGTGCTGCCGCAGTACCTGGCCGAGCACGGCGTTCAGACCGTAGACGTGGAAGAGCGGCAGAACCCCGAGCACGACGTCGCGACCGTTGATCATCGGCGGGACCACCTCGGCGGCCTGGGCGATGTTCGCGGCGAGGGCACGGTGGCTCAGCATCGCGGCGCGCGGCCTGCCCGACGTGCCGCTGGTGTAGAGCAGGACCGCGAGCGACTCCGGGTCGGTGGTGCCCGGCACCGGCGCACCGGTCTCCATCACCAGGTGGTCCCAGGACCGTTCGCCGGGTTCCAGGGTGGTCGCGATCGTGACCAGACGGGGCTTGGGCGTCGAGGTCTCGGCAGCGGCGAGCGCCTCGCCGACCCCGGCCACGGCACTGCGCACGGTACCGATGGTGGTGCTGTCGGCGATCACCATCCGGGCCCCGGAATCGACCAGCATCCGGACGACCTCGCCGGTGGCGCTGCGCGGGTTGATCGGCACCGCCACCATCCGCGCCCGCAGCACGCCGAGGTAGGTGGCCACGAACTCGATCCTGTTGGTCGTCGCGATCATGACGCGGTAGCCGGCGACCATGCCGGCCACGGACAGGCCGTGGGCCACCCGGTCCGCGAGATCGTCCAGCCCTGCCCAGGTAACGGTCCGGCCCGTTGCTGCCTCGGAAAGCGCGATCTTCGTCGGCTCAGCGCGAGTGGCGGCGGACAGGAGATCGGCGACGATGGTCTCCATCCGGGGAGTCTGACATAAGTGCGCCGCTGCGTGCGTCGAGCGGGCGCAGATGTCTCGCACGAGCGCGCCGAGCGGGCGCAGATGTCCCAGCGCCCTGGGACATCTGCGCCCGGTCGACGTTCGGACGCGGGACATCTGCGCCCGGTCGACGTTCTGGAGCGGGACAGCCGCGCCCGGTCGACGAGCGCCTAGGCTGAGGGGGTGGCAGCCAAACGTGCGACCCCCGTGAACCTCAAGCGGCGCTCCCGCCTGGCCGGTGAGGCCGCCGCCGCCATCGCCGAGGTCGAGAACAGCCTGTCGGTGGACCCCGACGAGACCGGCGCGGCCTTCTTCGACGTCGACAACACCGTGATGCAGGGCGCCTCCATCTTCCACCTCGCCAAGGGGCTGCACCGGCGCAAGTTCTTCACCACCCGCGACATCGCCGGGGCCGCCTGGAAGCAGGCCTACTTCCGGATCGTCGGTGTCGAGGATCCCGAGCACGTGGCCGAGGCGCGATCCGCGGCGCTGGCGTTCATCGCTGGGCACACCACGACCGAGCTCGAGCAGCTCGGCGAGGAGATCTTCGACGAGGCGATGGCGCACCGGATCTGGCCGGGGACCCGGGCGCTCGCCCAGCTGCACCTGGACCAGGGGCAACGGGTCTGGCTGGTCACTGCTGCCCCGATCGAGATCGCCAGCATCATCGCCCGGCGCCTCGGGCTCACCGGCGCGATGGGCACCGTGGCCGAGCACATCAACGGTGTCTACACCGGCCGGCTGGTCGGCGAGATGCTGCACGGTCCCGCCAAGGGCGAGGCGATCCTGGCCCTGGCCGCACGCGAGGGCCTGGACCTGTCCCAGTGCTCGGCCTACTCGGACTCGTACAACGACGTGACCATGCTGTCGCTGGTCGGCGACCCGTGTGCGATCAACCCGGACGCCAAGCTGCGCGCGCACGCCCGCGCCCAGGGCTGGAGGATCCGCGACTACCGGACCGGGCGCAAGGCGGCCCGCCTGGGCGTGTTCACGGCTGCGGTGGCCGGTGCCGCGGTCGGCAGCGTCGCAGCCGGTACGGCGATCCGTCGCCGGCTGACCTGACCCGGCAGCACCGAGTCCGATCTGAGCGATTCCTCCGGAATTCAGGAACTGGTCTGGACAGTAGTGGTCGGGATAGGGCGAATTGTCGAAGTTCGTTCCCAAAGAACCGGCACCGCCCCTATCCTGAGCAGGTGAACCTGGCGGGGGGCCGGGGAGGGAGAATTTGTTCATGGGCGTGAGCCGGGAGTCTGCGCGCGGTCTTGCTGCGCTGCGACGCGCCGTGACCGAGATGGCGACGACGCCGTCGCTGCTCAGCGCCGGTGCGCCCTCGTTCTCCTGGATGTACGACGACCGGATCCTGATGGCCAGCCCGATGGCCGCCGTCGGCGCCCGCCGTCGACACGGCGCCGGTAGCGGCAGCCACGGCAACCTGACGCCCGTACCCGCACCCGACGGGTCTGCGCCCGCTCCGGACCACGGTGACGGCGAGCTCGCCACGTCGTCGGCCGAGGACGAGGCCGTCGGTACTCGGCTGATCGCCCTGGTGGAGCTGGCCCGCAACGGCGACAAAGAGGCTTTCGGACAGCTCTACGACCACTACCAGCCCTCGGTCTACCGCTTCCTCTACTACCGCGTCGGGTCGATGACCCTGGCCGAGGACCTGACCGCGGAGACGTTCTTCCGCGCGCTGCGGAGCATGCACTCGTTCCGGTGGCAGGGCAAGGATTTCGGTGCCTGGTTGATGACCATCGCGCGCAACCTGACCGCCGACCACTTCAAGGCCGGTCGGACCAGGCTCGAGCAGACCACCGAGGACATGCAGACCTTGGACTCGACGTCGGAGTCCCCGGAGGTCGAGGTCCTCTCCTCACTGACCAACGAAGCCCTGCTGCGGGCCCTGGGCGAGCTGCCCAGCGAGCAGCGCGAGTGCCTGATCATGCGCTTCCTGCAGGGCCTCTCGATCGCGGAGACCGCCGAGATCCTGGGACGCTCCAGCGGCGCGGTGAAGCAGCTCCAGCTCCGGGGAGTCCGAAACCTGTCGAAACTGATCCCGGCGGGAGAGCGCGAATGAACCGTCTCCCGAAGTCGTCGATGCGTTCTGCGTCACGCATAACCACTTGCGCCGTCTCCTCGTTGAACAGCGAGAACGAGCAATCGGTTTATCCCGCCTTCGCGGCGGGCATACCGAACATCCCCTCCCAGGAACCAGGTACGACGCCATGACCCCGTTGAGCCCGACGCGCAGAGACGCTGAGGCCTTCGCGAGCGCAGTCGATGGCACCCGCGCGGAGGGCGCCGAGCGCTTCTCCGACCTCGTCGACTTCGTCGAGGTCCTGCGCGCTTCCGAACCGCCGACACCGCGCCCCGACTTCTCCGCCGACCTCCGGATGCGCCTGATGGACGCTGCCGACACGTTGCTGCTGCCGGCCGGGGCCGAGCTCGCCCCCGTGATCCCGCTGCACGCGTCGCCGGCCGCCCGTCGCCAGCGCCGGATCAGCATTGCTGCGGCCGCGTTCGTCGTGATCGGTGGTACCGCCGGTGTCGCGGCCGCCGCCGAGAGTGCGCTGCCCGGTGACGCGCTGTACCCGCTCAAGCGGGGCATCGAGACCGCCCAGGTCTCCCTCAACTCCAGCGACTCCGGTCGCGGCCAGGACCTGCTGCGACGGGCCAGCACCCGTCTCGACGAGGTGGACGCCCTGATCGGCAACCACGAGGACACTGCGCTGATCAACCAGACGCTGGCCTCGTACCGGGACAGCGCCGCCAGCGGTGCGGACCTGATCTTCGTCGAGTACCAGCGCAACGGCGACGCCGAGGAGCTGACCCGGCTGCGGGCCATGCTGGGCTCCCAGCTCGCCAAGCTGGACAGCATGAACGGCGAGTCGCCTGCAGGTGCCCAGACCGCGTTCGAGAAGGCCCGGGCCCTGCTGAACGGACTCGACCAGCAGGCGAGCGTGCTCTGCGGCAACTGTGGTCCCGGTGGGATCTCCGACCGGTTCACCCCAGCGTCCTCGGCCCCGTCCTTGGCCTCGCTGCTGATTGCGCCTGCGGCGGAAGCACAGCGAGCAGCCGACCAGGCGGAGCGGAACAACGACCTGGCGCAGCGGGCCGACGAGATCGCCAAGAACACGGCCAAGCCGGAGGACACGGTCGACGCCGGTCCCAGCACGCCGGACACGGACCCGTCCACGGGCCTCCCGCTGCCGACCGACGCGCCCGACCTCGGCAACCCGCTCAGCGGACTGACCTCGGGTGTTGCCGCCCTCCTCAAGGAGGTCGGCGGTGAGCCGCTGGCGCCGCTGACCGACACCCTCGACACGCTGACCGGCGGGTTGTTGAAGTAGGCAGGCCTGGTGGCGGCGTCACCAGGTTTCGAGGCACGCGCGAGCGCGCCTGCACCTCAACCAGCATGGGCTGATTTCGAGGCACGCGCGAGCGGGTGGGCCTCTAGCCGAAGACGGACTTGCGCTGCATCAGCAGCGTGTACAGCGTCTGCTGGATCGTCTCGCGCACCTGGTCGGTGACGTTGAAGACCAGCATCGGGTCGTCGGCCTGGGCGCCGTCGTACTCGTCGGTGCGGATCGGCTCGCCGAACTCGATGATCCACTTCGAGGGCAGCGGCACCAGACCGAGCGGCCCGAGCAGCGGGAAGAACGGCGTGATCGGGATGTACGGCACCCCGAGGAGACGTGCCAACGAGGGGATGTTGCCGACCAGCGGGTAGATCTCCTCCGCGCCGACCACCGAGGTCGGGATGATCGGAACACCGGTACGGATCGCCGCCGAGACGAAGCCGCCACGGCCGAAGCGCTGGAGCTTGTACCGCTCGCTGTAGGGCTTGCCGATGCCCTTGAAGCCCTCGGGCCAGACACCGACGATCTCGCCGCCGCGGAGCATCCGCTCGGCGTCCTCGTTGCAGGCCAGCGTGACGCCGCCCTTCCGGGCGAGCTCGCTGACGATCGGGAGCTTGAAGACCAGGTCCGCTCCGAGCGGTCGCAGGAACCGGTGGGCGTGGTCGTGGATCGAGATCGCGGTCATCATCCCGTCGATCGGAACGGTTCCGGAGTGGTTCGACACCACCAGGGCGCCGCCGACGGTCGGGATGTTCTCGACGCCGCGCACCTCGATCCGGAACCACTTCTCGGCGACAGGGCGGATCGCCGTCATGAAGAAGCGCTGGGTGATCTCGGCGTCGAAGCCGTACTCGTCGACGGTGTAGTCACCGGTCAGTCGGCGGCGCAGGAAAGCGAGGAAGGCGGCGAGTCGCGGCTCCCAGTCAGCACCGAACATCTCGACCGCAGCGGTGGTGAACCCGGAGATCCAGTCGACCGCCGGGATGCCGGCCGTGGGGTGCCGGTGGTCCTCGGTCACGGCGGCGCGGGCGAGCTCGTCGGCAGGCGTCCGCGGAGACGGCACCTGCTGGGCGGCCACGTCGGCGACCGGTGGGGCAGTCGCAGCGATGCCCGGAACCGCGGGCTCCGGCACGATCGTGTCGGGCGCGACCGGCGTGGCAGCAGCCTTCTTCTCGGACGGCTTCGCCGGCGCCCTGGTCGCGAGCCCGCGGGCCGAGGACGAGGGCTTGGTGCTTCCGGTGCCGCGTCCGGGCTTGCCCCGGGTCCCGATCGGGATGATCTCTGCGTCACCCATGGTGACCCCCGTCGCCGTCGGTCAGGGCTGGGCGGGAACCTCGGCTGCCGCCCAGAGCACCGGCCAGGGCCGACTCCGCCGCCCGCACCCGTCGCTCGGAGATGACGCCCGGCTCGATCGACGCCGCGAACTCGGCGAACGCCTGCTCGGTGGTCCGGCTCGGCTGGAACCCGAGCACGGTACGCATCCGGGTGGTGTCGACGCCGCGTCCGTAGGCGAGGTAGGCGATCTGCTCGCGGGAGAAGTCCGCCACCCGCGCCTGGCGCATCGCCGAGCCGAGCGGACCCACGGCGAATCCGGGGAGCGGGAGCGCGGGGCGACCGAGCCGACGGATGGCCTGGGAGAGCATCAGGACGCCGTCACCGGCGACGTTGAAGGTCCCGGCGATGTCGGCCAGGGTCGCGTGCTCGATGACGTCGAGCAGGTCGCCATCGTTGAGGAACTGCATCCGCGGGTCGAAACCGAGGACGGTGGGGATCACCGGCAGCCGGAAGTACGCCGCCGTCGGGGTGTTGACCCCGGGGCCGAGCGCGTTCGCGGTCCGCAGGGTGGTGACCCGGACGTCGGGCCGCCGCCGGGCGAACCCGCGCACGTAGCCCTCGACCTCGTTGATGTCCTTGGTGAAGCCGACCGCAGCGCTGCGCTTGGCGTTCATGCCTTCGGTGAACATGGCCGGGTCGCGGTTGGAGGAACCGTAGACGGCAGTGCTCGACTTGAGCACGAAGTGCTCCAGCTCCGGGGACTGCTGGCAGGCCGCCAGGAGCTGCATCGTCCCGATGACGTTGAGCTCCTTGGCGGCGGTCCGTCCAGCGGCTCCCGGCGACGGCAGCACGCTCATGTGCACGACGGTGTTGACGTGCTCGCGCATGATCACCTTGGCGATGATCGGGTTGCGGATGTCGGCCCGGACGAACGAGACCGAGCCGAGATCTCCTCGGGGCGGTTGCACGTCAACACCGATCACCCGGTCAACGGCAGGTGCTGCAGCCAGTTGACGGGCGAAACGGCGGCCGAGATCGCGGGCGACCCCGGTGACGAGCACGACACGTCCCACGAGAGTCCTCGCGCGCCCTACTTGCCGAGACGACGACGCTGGACGCGCGTCTTCTTCAGCAGCTTGCGGTGCTTCTTCTTCGCCATACGCTTACGGCGCTTCTTGATGACAGAACCCACGGGTGACCCATTCTTCTCGTAACAGCTGAGACAAAGACTGCAGAGGAGCGCGCCTGACGCACCTCGGAAGGGACAAGACTATCCGTAGGTGGGAGCACAGACGAATCGGACGTGGGTTGTCTCACGTCCGCGGGGTCCTGTGACAGGCGGTCGATCGTCAGCACCCTGCCCGAGCAGGTTGCACACGACCCGGAAGGCGCTTCAGCCGGTCTGGAAGAAGCTCTTCCGCAGGTACTCGTTGACGTCCTCTTCGCTGACGCGGAACGAGCGTCCCACGCGCACGGCCGGCAGCTCGCCGCCGTGCACCAGACGGTAGACCGTCATCTTCGACACCCGCATCACCGAGGCAACCTCAGCAATAGTCAGGAACTTAACCTCGGAGATGTCTCCGGACAGGTTCGAACCCATCTCGCACCGCACTTTCCCATGGCACGCTCTGCGGCTTCCCCACCGCAGTTCACGCGTGCTCGATGTTGAGAGAATAGGGCTTTGTGTGACCAATGGGAAAGGGGTGAATTCAGAATACTTCTGAGCCCGCCTATTTCCGGGATTACCAGGACAGCGGATCCAAACCGTGCTCGGGAAAAATCGTTCGCCGGGTCTCGCTGATCGCACGGTCCAACCAGCTGTCCGGATCGACCCCGCCGGAGTAGTCCCGGAACACCGGGTCACGGCCGTCGCTCATCAGCAACGGCGCGTGTCTACCGAGCTGCTCGGCGACCCCGAGGCGCCACTCGTCCGGCGTCTCGGTCTCCGGCGCCAGCGGGATGCCCCCGACGATCGCGAGCAGGTGGGACCACGACCGCGGCACCACGTTGACGATCTCGTACCCACCCCCGCCGGTCGCGACCCACCGACCACCGCAGACCTCGTGCGCCAGCTCGTGCAGCGCCAGGTAGCTCGCGCGCTGGCCGTCGACGCTCAGCATCAGGTGGGCCAGCGGGTCGTCGGCGTGCGAGTCGCACCCGTGCTGGGTGATCAGGATGTCCGGCTCGAACGCCCGGAGCAGCGGCGGCACCACGGCGTGGAAGGCCCGCAACCAGCCGGCGTCCGCGGTGCCGGGCGGCAGCGCTACGTTCACCGACGTCCCGACCGCCCCCGGCCCTCCGGACTCCGCCGGGTAACCGGTCCCGGGGAACAACATCTGGCCGGTCTCGTGCAGGGAGATCGTCAGCACCCGCGGGTCGTCGTAGAAGATCTTCTGGACGCCGTCACCGTGGTGGACGTCGACGTCGACGTACGCCACCCGGCGAGCGCCGTTGTCCAGCAACCACCGGATCGCCACCGCCACGTCGTTGTAGACGCAGAAACCGCTGGCCGAGGCCGGCATCGCGTGGTGCAGACCACCAGCGATGTTCGCGGCGTGCACCGCCGCACCGGTCCAGACCTGACGGGCCGCCTCCACGCTCGCGCCGACCACGTGCCGGGCGGCTGCGTGCATGTTCGCGAACGTCGGGTTGTCGTCCGTGCCGAGTCCGAACGCAGGTTCGTGCCGGCCGGGATCGGCGCTGGTACGCCGGACGGCCTCGATCAGGGCCGGGTCGTGGACCAGCAGGAGCTCGGCGTCCGTCCCGATCGGCGCCGCGACCGTGCGCAGGGCCGTCCCGTCCAGGAGTCCCAGAGCCCGCGACAGCTGCATCGTGAGATCGACCCGGACCGGGTTCATCGGGTGGTCCGGCCCGAAGTCGTAGTTCGTCAGCGATTCGTCGAAGACGACGACCGAACCGCCGCAACCGGCACCCACGGGGATCAGTCCGTCCCCGCGGCGAGCTCGACCGACCGGTCCCGGGCAGCCCGGGTGGCGGCAGCGAAGGCCTCGATCAGACCGTGGGTCTGCAGCTGGGCGACGGCAGCCGCCGTGGTCCCGTTCGGCGAGGTCACCTTGGCCCGGAGCGCGGCCGGCTCCTCCCCGGTCTCGGTCAGAAGCTTGGCCGCCCCGGTCAACGTCTGCAGGGTCAGCTCGGCGGCGACCTCGCGCGGCAGACCCAGCGCGACACCGCCGTCGACCATCGCCTCGACCACCAGGAACACGTAGGCCGGTCCGGAGCCCGAGATCGCGGTGACGGCGTCCTGCTGGTCCTCGGGCACTCGCAGCACCTTGCCGGTGGCCGCGAGCAGGGCCTCCGTCCGGGCCAGGTGCGCCTCGGTGGCGTGGGCGCCGCCGGAGATGGCAGCCATGCCGGCATCCACCAGGGCCGGCGTGTTCGGCATCACCCGCACCACGGCCACCCCGTCCGGGACGTGCCGCTCGACCAGCGCGGTGGTGATCCCGGCCGCCAGCGAGACCAGCAGCTGTCCGGGGCGCAGCACCGGAGCGATCTCGTCGAGAACCCCGGTCATGTCCTGGGGCTTCACCACGAGCAGCACGGTCTCGGCCGCTGCTGCCTCGACGTTCGAGACGACGGCCACGCCGTAGCCGGACCGGAGCTCGGCAGCGCGGTCCGCACGCTTCTCACCGACGGCCACGTCGGCGGCCGGGGTACCCGAGCGGAGCAGGCCGGAGAGCAGGGTCTCCCCCATCACACCGGCACCGATGATGGCCACGGTCATCGCACAACTCCTTCTTGGCGACCGGTGGGCCGCGATCAGTTCCGGACCACGAGCGAACGCACGAAGGATGTCAGGTTGGCAGGTCGCTCAGCGAGCCTTCTCACCAGGTACCCGTACCACTGCTCCCCGTACGGCACGTAGACCCGCACCTGCTCGCCGGCCGCGGCCAGTCGCCGTTGCTCGACCGGCCGGACCCCGTAGAGCATCTGGAACTCGTAGCTGCCCGGCGAGCGGCCGTACCGGGTGGCGAGCGCACCGGCGATCCGGATCAGTCGGGGGTCGTGGGTCGCCACCATCGGATAGCCGTGGCCGGCCATCAGGACCTTCAGGCACCGGACGAACGACTTGTCGATGTCGTGGCGGTCGGTGAACGCCTCGGCCGCCGGCTCCCCGAAAGCGCCCTTGCAGAGCCTGACCCGGGACCCCTCGAACGCGAGCGCTCGCGCGTCCTCCTCGGTACGGCGCAGAGCGGCCTGCAGCACCGCCCCGGTTTCGGGGTAGTCCTTGCGGAGCTCGCGCAGCGTCTCCAGGGTCTGGTCGGTGGTGATGCGGTCCTCCATGTCGAGGGTCACCGCAGTGCCGGCCGCCCGGGCCACGTGCGCGATCCGGCGGGCGTTCTCGAGGCTGAGCTTCGGACCGACGTCGGGGACGCCTTGCCCGAGGGCGGCCAGCTTCACGCTGACCTCGGCGTGCCGGGCGAGGCCCGCCGTGTGCAGGGTCTCGAGCTGGCCGACGTACCCGAGCACCGCGGCCTCGGCTGCGTCCTCGTCAGCAGCCGGCACCCCGAGCCAGTCGATGCTGACGGCGAGACCGTCCTCGACCAGGGCCTGCACCGCCGGGACCACCGAGGCGACGTCACGACCAGGCACGTAGCGGGCGACCGCCGCCGAGCTGCCCGGCAACCGGGCGACCAGGCCCTCGACGTGCCGGTTGGCCGACAGCCCCTGTAGACCCAAGCTGCGCAACGGCGTGCCTCCCTGCGACCGACGGCACCCCGTTGTGCCGGGTCCCTACGTTACCTTCACGCCGATCGACGACGAAGCGTGAGCGCACCGAGGACCAGTGCAGCGGCTGCGAAGGCAGTGATCAGGGCGAGGTCCCCCAGCACGTCGGGGTGCCGCTGGGCGCTGACGCTGCGCATCGCGTCGACCGCGTAGGACAGCGGTAGGCAGTCCGAGACGACGCCCAGGAAGCGCGGGAGCCGGTCGCGCTCGACGAACAGGCCGCAGAGCAGGATCTGCGGGATCACCAAGGCCGGCATGAACTGGACCGCCTGGAACTCGGTCCGGGCGAACGCCGAGACGAACAGCCCCAGGGCCGAACCCAGGAGGGCGTCCAGGACCGCCACCACCAGCAGCAGCCAGCTGGGGCCGTTCACGTCCAGGTCGAGGAACCAGGTCGAGACGCCCACCGCGAGGGCGGACTGCACGGTCGCGACCACGCCGAACGCCAGCGCGTAACCGAGCAGGAAGTCGCCCTTGCCCATCGGCATCGCCAGCAACCGTTCCAACGTCCCCGACGTCCGCTCCCGCAACGTCGTCACCGAGGTGACCAGGAACATCACGATGAACGGGATCAGCGCCAGCAGTGCCGGCGCGAGGGCCGCGAAACCCCGGCCCGGAAGCCCGGTGAACATCCACCAGAGCAACGTCATGATCGCGCACGGAAGCACCAGCAGCATCGCGACGGTACGACGGTCACGGCGCAGCTGGGTCAGCACCCGACGGGCGACCGCCAGCACCACCCGCGCACTCACCGGTCCTCCCGGACCAGCGCCAGGAAGGCTGACTCGATGTCGGCGGTGCCGGTCCGGGCCAGCAGGGCGGTGGGCGGGTCGTCCGCGATGAGCCGGCCGTCGCGCATCAGCAGCAACCGGTCGCAGCGCATCGCCTCGTCCATCACGTGGCTGGAGACCAGGACCGCAGCCCCTGCTGCGGCAAGGGCGTGGAACGTCCCCCAGAGGTCCTGGCGCAGGACCGGGTCGAGCCCGACCGTCGGCTCGTCGAGGACGAGCAGCTCCGGCTCCCCCAGCAGCGCCACCGCGAGCGAGACCCGGGACCGCTCCCCGCCGGAGAGCCGACCGACGACGGCGTCGCGGTGGGACGACAGGTCGACCGTGGTCAGGCAGTCGCCGACCCGGGACCGCGGCACCCCGAGAACCGACGCGAAGAACTCCAGGTTCTCGACGACGGTGAGGTCGTCGTACACGCTGGGGGTCTGGGTGACGTAGCCGATGCGGTGCCGCAGGGACGCACTTCCGGCGGGCTCACCGAGCACCCGCACCGACCCGCGGGTGATCTGCTGGACCCCGACGACCGCGCGCATCAGGGTCGACTTGCCGCAGCCCGAGGGCCCGAGCAGCCCGGTCACCTCGCCCGCGGAGACCGTGCAGCTCAGGTCGCGCAGCACCTCGGTGCCACCACGGACGACGGTCAGTCCGGTGACCTCGAAGCCGCCGGTGGTCATGGCGCCTTGCTGAAGTGCAGCCGGCCGAACGCGAGCGACTCGAGCAGGTCCCGCTCGCGCGCCGCCTTGGTCCCGGCCCGACGGGTGTTGATCTCCATCACGATGTGCCCGCCGAAGTCGTTCTGGGCGAGGTACTCCAGGAACTCCCCGCACGGCTGCGAACCACGGCCGGGGACCAGGTGCTCGTCCTTGGCCGAGCCGCTGCCGTCGGTCATGTGGATGTGCCGCAGCCGGCTCCCCAGACGCCGGGCCATCTCGATCGGGTCCGAGTGCGCCGTAGCGGCGTGCGACAGGTCGATCGTGGTGTTGGCGTAGTCCTCGCGACTGGGGTCCCAGTGGGGCTGGTAGACGTCCATCTCGCGCTTCGAGGTCGCCCGCCACGGGTACATGTTCTCGACCGCGAAGGCGATGCCGGTGCGTTCCTCCAGGCCGGCGATGCCCTCGACGAACGCCTCGGCGTACTCCTTCTGCCAGCGGAACGGCGGGTGCACGACGACCACGTCGGCGTCGAGCTCGTGCGCCATCTCGGCGCTGCGCTCCAGCTTGACCCAGGGATCGGTCCCCCAGACCCGCTGGGTGATCAGCAGGCACGGTGCGTGCACGGCGCAGACCGGAACCTCGTGGTAGTCGCGCAGCTTGCGGACCTTGGACGCGCTCTGGCTGATCGCGTCGATGCTCACCATCACCTCGACCGCGTCGTAGCCCAGGGCAGCCGCGTACTCGAACCCGTGCGCGACCGACTCGGGGTAGACCGAGGCGGTGGACAGCGCGAACAGCGGACCCGTCGTCACGCTCAGTCCAGGAGGCTGAGCTTGTCGAGCCGGTCCAGGAGGATTCCCTCGCGCAGCGCCCAGGGACAGATCTCCAGCTCGGTGAGGTCGAAGATGTCGAAGACCGCCGATGCCACGAAGGCGCCGGCCACGACCTGGTGCGCCCGATCGGGCGAGACCCCGGGAAGCTCGGCGATCTCCTCCCGCGTCATCGCCACCAGCTTCGGCAGCCAACCCTCGAGGTCGTCGGCCCGCAGCAGGCGCCGGACGTGGAGGCCTTCGCTGGAGGGGGCCGCGCCGCAGATCCGGGACAGCGACCGGAAGGTCTTGGAGGTGGCGACCGCGTGGTCCAGGACCCCGCCACGCAGCAGCGTCCCGGCGTCACGGGCGATCTCGGCGCGGATGGACCGGCGGAGCTCGCGAAGCCGGTCGTCGTCCGGCGAACCCTCGGCGAAATAGGCCCGGGCCAGGCGGCCGGCGCCCAGCGGCAACGAGAACGCGACGTCCGGGGCCTCGGCGCTGCCCCCAGCGACCTCGAGCGAACCACCGCCGATGTCGAAGACACCGAGTCGTCCCGACGACCAGCCGAACCAGCGTCGTACGGCGAGGAAGGTCAGCCGGGCCTCGTCCTCTCCGGCGAGGACCCGGACCCGGGCCCCGGTGTGCTCGTGGACGTGGTCGAGGACCGCGTCCCCGTTGACCGCGTCCCGGACCGCGGAGGTGGCGAACGCGTAGATCTCCTCGCACCCCTTGTCCTCGGCCAGAGCGAGAGCCCGCCCGACGAACTCGGTCAGCGCCGCGATCCCGGCGGCACTGACGGCGCCGGTGTCGTCGAGGTGCTCGGCCAGCCGCAACGGCTGCTTGTACGACGAGGCCGGGCTCGGCGCAGCGCCACCGTGCGCATCCACGACCAGCAGATGACCGGTGTTGGAGCCGATGTCCAGCACGCCCAACCTCATGCGATGAGGCTACGCGAACGAGCGGAGCGACACCGAGCCTGCTCGAGTGTCGGCGGAGCGAGGAGCGACCAGGAGCGCACCGACGATCACCCGGCGGTCCGGTGCCACCGGTGCCGCACCGCGCACCAACCGGCCCCGATCCCGAGCGCGACCAGCTGCGGCCACCAGGTCCGCGGCGCGTCGCCGACCGCGAGCCGGAAGACCTCGAGGCCGGTCCGGTAGGTGTCACCGAGGGACTCGTCCAGGTTCTGACCGGGCCGCAACCGGGCCGCGACGGCCGACGTGGCCGCGGTGACGGGCGGACCGAGCCAGACGATCACCAGGGCCACCGGCCAGGTCACCAGCCAGGCGAGCGAGCGTCGTACCGACAGCACGAACGCCCCGCCGAGCAGGACCACCGACGTCAGCTCGGCGACCAGGTCCGGCCGGGGCAGCTCGAGGAACGAGAGCCAGCTGAGCAGCTGGGTGACCAGCACGGCCACGGCCACCGGGAGCAGCCCGACCTGCCACGCAGCCGCACCACCGACGACCACGCCGACGACCACCAGGGCGAGGACCCCGACGACCAGGCCGTCCAGGACCCGGGAGTCACTGGCGAAGTCGTTCCCGGACCGGTCCGCGATCGCGATCCTGGTGACCGAGGTGAGCGTCACGGCGGCAGCAACCAGGGTCAGCCCCGTGACCACCACCGCGAGCGAACGAGGGACAGCGGGGAAGAGCAACGGCAGCAGCATCGCCCCGACCGAGCCGACCACGGTGAACGCGACCAGCCCGGTGAGCTGACCGGCGACCAGTGGGACCGGCAGCCAGAGCCGGTCAAGACCGTCGCCGGAGACGCCGTAGCGACGGGCATCGAGCTGGAACCCGTCCAGCACCCAGGGCAGGAAGCCGACCAGCCAGAAGACGATCACCGCGGCGACCGCGAGGACGGCGGTCAGCAGGGGGACCCGCGTCCCGCGGGACAGCACCGGGCGCAGCGGGGGGAGCCCGGGCTCGGACCGGTCCGGGTCGTCCGCCGAGTCGTCCATGGCGACATCATGCCGGTCGGGGGCAGGCGTAGGGTTCGGGCGTGCCTGAGGTAGATCTGGTTTTCCCCCGTGCGTGGTTCGAGTTCGTCGATCCCGGCGACAGCGACCAGCTGTTCCGCTGCGACCTCACCTGGCTGACGTCGAACTGGACGTGCATCTTCGGCAACGGCTGCCAGGGCATCTACGACACGTCGCCCGACGCCGGCTGCTGCACCCTCGGGGCGCACTTCGCCGACGCCGAGGACGAGGAGCGGGTCGCGGTCTGGGTGGACAAGCTCGACGACAGCCTCTGGGAACGACGGTCCGAGGCCCTGAACAAGAAGGGTGAGGTCGCCCGCAAGAAGTGGACCGAGGTCGAGGACGGCGAGCGCAAGACCCTGGCCGTGGTGGGCGCTGCGGGCAAGGCCTGCATCTTCCACAACAGCCGCGACTTCGCCGGCGGGTACGGGTGCTCGCTGCACGCCCTGGCGCTGCGCGAGGGCGTGCACTTCGTGGAGACCAAGCCCGACGTCTGCTGGCAGCTGCCGATCCGACGTACGTTCCGGACCGTCACCCGGCAGGACGAGACCGAGTACACCGAGGTCAGCATCGGTGAGTACGACCGTCGTGGCTGGGGCCCCGGCGGTCACGACCTGGACTGGTACTGCTCGGGCAACACCGAGGCGCACGTCGGCGCCGAACCGGTCTACCTGTCCAACGCGACCGAGCTGATCGCCCTGATGGGACAGGGCGGCTACGACCTGCTGGCCGCTGCCTGCGAGACGCACCTGAGGTCGCGCTCGCTGCTGGCCCTGCACCCCGCTTCGCCGACCGATCGCCGGTTCGACTGACGGAGTCAGACCCCGGTGTGCGACCTCGATCGCGACGGGGTGAGAATCTAGTCATGCGCCTCGACCACATCGTCTTCGCCGCCGGACCGGACGGCCTCGCCGCGACCGCCGAACGACTCTCGAAGCTCCTCGGCGAGGAGTTCGTGGACGGTGGGATCCACCCCCGGTTCGGCACCCGCAACCGCATCCTGCCGTTGACCGACGGCACCTACCTCGAGCTCGTCGAGGTCCTCGACCACCCCGCTTCGGACAAGGCGCCGTTCGGCCAGGCCGTCCGCGCCCGCTCCGAGCTCGGCGGCGGCTGGATGGGATGGGTCGTCGCGGTCGACGACATCACGCCGCTCGAGCAGCGCCTGGGCCGCGAGTCGGTCAAGGGCAACCGGCACCGTCCCGACGGCACCGAGCTGCTCTGGAAGCAGCTCGGCGTCAAGGGTCTGCAGTCCGACCCGCAGCTACCGTTCTTCGTGCAGTGGGAGAGCGACCACGCCTTGCACCCGTCTGCCGGATCGACCGGGAAGATCGCACTCGAGTCGCTCGAGATCGCCGGCGACCCGGCCCGCGTCACCGAGTGGCTCGGGGCTCCCGTCGAGCAGCCGTTGGAGGACGTGAAGGTCGACTGGGTCGCCCCGAACGGCACCCCGGGCATCGTCGCGGTCGCGTTCCAGACCCCGAACGGGCTCGTCCGGCTCTGAGCCAGCCACCTATCTCGCCGGGGACCTCGGTCCGCAGGTCGCCGAACATCTGGGACCACCCGGCGACGTACGAGATCGAGAACCGCGGCGTCGACCGCGCGGGCCTGATCGAGCAGACCATCAGCAGCATCCTCGACTGGTCCGGCCGCGACGTGCTCGACATCGGCTGCGGTACCGGCTTCCACCTGCCGCGCTTCGCCGCGACCGCCCGCAGCGTGGTCGGCGTCGAGCCGCACCCGCCCCTGGCTGCGCTCGCCCGGCGTCGGACCCGCCGGGACGCGAACGTCACCGTGCTGGAAGGTGCCGCCGCGGCACTGCCGGTGGCCGACAGCTCGGTCGACGTGGCGCACGCGCGCTGGGCCTACTTCTTCGGCCCCGGTTCCGAGCCCGGTCTGGCCGAGCTGGACCGGGTCGTACGCCGCGGCGGCGCCGCCTTCGTGATCGACAACGACGCCAGCACCTCGACCTTCGGACACTGGTTCCGCCGCGGCTACCCGAACGTGGATCCGGTCGCCGTGGAACGCTTCTGGTCGGTCCAGGGCTGGCAGCGCGAACCCCTTCTGATCGGCTGGGAGTTCGACTCCCGCGACGACTTCGAGGCCGTGGTCCGGATCGAGCTGCCGACCGCCGTCGCCGAGGCGGTCCTGGGCGAGCACCCGGAGGCGACCGGCGTGGACTACGCGGTCAACCTGTGGTGGCGCCGGTACTGACCACGGGACGCGCGTGCTGCGCCGTCCCGCGAGGGATCAGTCCTGCCGCAGCGACGAGCGCCGCACCACCAGGGTCGGCTCCAGCATCCGGGCCGGCTCGGCCGGCGCTCGCAGCGACAGCACGGCGTGCACCAGGTCGACCACCTCGATGGCGACCTGCTCCAGGGGTTGGCGCACCGAGGTCAGCCCCGGCCAGGCCACCTGAGCGCCGAGGGAGTCGTCGAACCCGGTGACCCCGACGTCGGTCCCGGGGCGCAGGTTGCGCTCCGCGAGCGCGTGCAGGACCCCGATCGCGATGGTGTCGCTGACGCAGGCGACGCCGGTGACGGTGCCGTCCTCGAGCATCGCGTGGGCCGCCATCCGGGCGGCATCGACGTTGTCGGAGATCCGGACCCCGAGGCCGGCCTGGTCGACCCCGGCCGCACGGAGCGCGCGCGACCACCCCGAGCGACGGTCCTCACCGATGCGCGACGACTTCTCCCAGCCCAGCCAGGCCACCCGCTGGTGCCCGGCCGCCAGGAGGTGCTCGGTGGCCAGCTGGGCGCCCTTGGACCCCGCGACGTCGACCCACGGGTGCCGGGCCGACGGGTCGTCCCAGGGCCGGCCGAAGGTGACGAACGGTGCCCCCACCTTGCGCAGGAAGTCCGCCTGCGGGGTGCCGGCGTAGGTGTCGGTGATGACGAAGGCATCGACGGCGGTGGCCTTGAGCAGCCGGTCGTAGCCGTCCAGGGGGTCGTGCGGGTCCCCGGAGAACAGCACGATGTGGTGCCCGGTCCGGGCGGTGGCCTCCACCAGGGTGTGCACGAACCGGTCGATCAGCGCGTTGCTGGTGCCCTCCTGCGCCGGCTCGAACCGGAGCCCGATCAGGTGCGACGAGCGGGTACGCAGCTGCCGGGCGGCTCGGTTCGGGGTGTAGCCGAGCTCCTCGATGACCGCCTGGACCCGGGCCAGGGTGTCCTCGCGCAGCAGCTCGGGGCTGTTCAACGCGTTCGACACGGTCTGGCGGGACACGCCCGCACGCTCGGCGACCGTCGCCAGCGTCGGTTGCGGATCGAGCCGTCGGCTCGGACTCATCACACCTCCCACGGTCGCCTGGATCGATCCAATACTAAAGGCTCCAGCGCGCCACCGAGATCCTGTCGGCAGTAGCACATATGTTCGATCCATGGCGACGAAGGCAAAGACATCAGCCCCTCCGTACCACTGCGGCGAGTGCGGCTGGACGACGGCGAAGTGGGTCGGCCGCTGCGGCGAGTGCCAGGCCTGGGGCACCGTGGTCGAACGCACCGCGCCGAAGAGCCGGGTCCAGGCCGGGCCGGTCACCCAGAAGGCACTGCCGATCGGCGAGATCCCGATCGAGGACTCCCAGGCCCGGACCAGCGGGGTCCCCGAGCTCGACCGGGTCCTCGGGGGCGGTCTGGTGCCGGGCGCGGCGATCCTGCTCGCCGGCGAACCCGGGGTCGGCAAGTCGACGTTGCTGCTGGAGGTGGCCGCCCAGACCGCGGCCCAGAAGCACCGCACGCTGTACCTCACCGGCGAGGAGTCGGCGGCCCAGGTCAGGCTGCGCGCCGACCGCACCGGCGGCATCCAGGACGAGCTCTACCTGGCGGCCGAGACCGATCTCGGCGCGGTCCTCGGCCACGTCGAGCAGGTCAAGCCGACCTTGCTGGTGATCGACTCGATCCAGACCATCAGTGCCAGCGACATCGACGGCGTGCCCGGCGGGGTCACCCAGGTCAAGGAGGTCGCGGCCGCCCTGATCCGGATGGCCAAGCTCCGCAACATCACCCTGGTCCTCGTCGGACACGTCACCAAGGACGGATCGATCGCCGGGCCCCGGGTCCTGGAGCACCTGGTCGACGTGGTGCTGCACTTCGAGGGCGAGCGGTCGTCACGGCTCCGGATGGTGCGGGCGGTCAAGAACCGGTTCGGCCCGGTCGACGAGGTCGGCTGCTTCGACCTCTCTGCGGCCGGCATCGTGGCGATCACCGACCCCACCGGCCTCTTCCTCGACACCCGCAACGGCTCTGCCGCCGGCACCTGCGTCGCCGTCGCGATGGAAGGACGCCGGCCGCTGCTCAGCGAGGTCCAGGCGCTGGTCACCCACTCCGCCGCCGAGCGTCCCCGCCGGACCACGTCCGGCGTCGACGCCTCCCGGGTCGCGATGATCCTGGCGATCCTGCAGCAGCACGCCGGGATCCGGCTGCACAGCCACGACGTCTTCGTCTCCAGCGTCGGCGGCGCTCGTCTGACCGAGCCGAGCAACGACCTCG
Organism: Propionibacteriales bacterium; assembly: GCA_026392455.1. Taxonomy (GTDB): domain Bacteria; phylum Actinomycetota; class Actinomycetes; order Propionibacteriales; family Nocardioidaceae; genus Marmoricola. The sequence continues at coordinate 435,594 of JAPLCB010000011.1, forward strand.
CGATCGCGCTTGCCATCGTGTCGGCGTACCGGAGCCGCCCCCTGGGGCGGCAGGTGGTGGCGATCGGCGAGCTCGGTCTGTCCGGCGACCTGCGCCGGGTCCGCGACGTCGACATCCGTCTCGCCGAAGCAGGCCGGATGGGGTTCCGGTCGGCAGCGGTGCCGGCCGAGCGGCCCGAGCAGATCGGCCGCAGCCGGGTGATGGACGGTCTCCGGGTCGTCGACGTCGACACCATCCGGCGGACCCTCGACATCCTGGGGATGTCCGAGGACGACGCCGCGATCAGCGGGTAGCCCTACCCTGGTCGGATGAGCCTCGAACGCGCAGTGGCGTGGCTGAACCGGCACTACACCTGGCCGGTCGTCATCGGGCTCGTCCTGATCATGGTCCTGGCTCCTGTCTCCCGGCCGGTGATCGGGGTGCTGATGCTCGCCGCGGCCGTGCTGGCCACCGCCGACGGGATTCGCCGGATCAGTCGCGCCTTCCGTGAGGGATACCGCGGAACGGACTAGCCGATACCCACATCGGTCGGCCCCGGCAGGAGCCAGACCCTAGACTCAGGCTCGTGGTATCCCCCGAAGACACGCACGAGGCCGAGCGCCTGCGCGCCACCCTTGCCAGCATCGCTCCGGGCACCTCCCTGCGCGACGGCCTCGAACGCATCCTGCGCGGCCGCACCGGTGCCCTGATCGTGCTCGGCAACGACAAGGTCGTCGAGACCATCTCCACCGGCGGCTTCACCCTCGACGTCCCCTTCACCGCGACCGGGCTGCGCGAGCTCTGCAAGATGGACGGCGCGATCATCCTGTCCGCCGACGCGACCCGGATCCACCGCGCGAACGTCCACCTGATGCCCGACCACACCATCCCCAGCGAGGAGACCGGCACCCGGCACCGCACCGGCGACCGGGTCGCGAAGCAGACCGGCTTCCCGGTGATCTCGGTGTCCCAGTCGATGCAGATCATTGCGGCGTACGTCGGGGAGACCCGTTACGTGCTGGAGGACTCCGGGTCGATCCTGTCCCGCGCGAACCAGGCCCTGGCCACCCTGGAGCGCTACAAGCTCCGTCTCGACGAGGTCTCCAGCACCCTGTCGGCCCTGGAGATCGAGGACCTGGTGACGGTTCGGGACGTCGCCGTCGTCGCCCAGCGGCTCGAGATGGTCACCCGGATCGCCCGCGAGATCGACGACTACGTGCTCGAGCTCGGCTCCGACGGCCGGTTGCTGTCCCTCCAGCTCGAGGAGCTGATCACCGGTGTGGATGCCGAGCGCGAGCTGGTCGTCCGCGACTACCTGCCGTCGGGTCGTCGCAAGCGCACCCCCGAGCAGGTCCTCGGCGACCTCGAGGCCCTCTCCCCCGCCGACCTGGTCGACATCTCGATGGTCTCCAAGGCCCTCGGACTCGGCCAGGCCGAGCACCTGGACGGTGCCGTCACGCCGCGCGGCTACCGGCTTCTCGCCAAGGTCCCGCGGCTGCCCAGCACCGTCGTGGACGGTCTGATCGAGCAGTTCGACACGCTGCAGAAGCTGTTGTCGGCCGGCGTCGAGGACCTGCAGATCGTCGAAGGTGTCGGCGAGCTCCGGGCCCGGAGCGTGCGCGAGGGCCTCTCCCGGCTCGCCGAGTCCAGCATCCTCGAGCGTTACGTCTGAGCTGACAGGGCGAGCTTGCTCGTACTGTCAACGCGAAGAGGTTGAGCGAGCCCGCGGGTGAGCTTGCGAACCCGCGACGGCGGGTCGAAACCTGGTGAGGTGCCTGCAGACCTCAAGGCCCGGCGCCCGCCGGCGGGTCGAAACTGGTGAGGTGCCTGCAGACCTCAGTGCCCCGTGTCCGGGGTGGTCGGCGCTGACGACTGCTTCTTCTGCGGCTTCGGCTGCACCGTCTTGACGACGACCGGACGCTCCGGGACGGTCAACCTCAAGGTCCCCGTACCCGGCTCGGACCCGATCGCCGCAGCGACCACCCGGTAGGTCGCCGGCAGGGCCCACGGGGTGGACCGGGTGCAGCTCCCGTCGGACCGGCGGCCGCTCCAGCTGATCTGGATCGATGTCGGCACGGCACTCCGCACGACCACGGCCGTGTCGTCGATCGAGGACGGGCAGTCCTGGCTGGACCAGACCTTGCCGTTCGCGGTGGACACCTTCGCGACCACCGAGGTCGCACTGACCAGGAAGGTGCATGCGACCCGGGTCGTGGAGAGCTGGAGCACCAGCGGAACCGTCGAGCCGGCCGGCGCCGTGCCGTCGACCGGGACCACCGTGACCTCGTCGGCAGCACACGGTCCGTCCGGAGCGGCGGGCACGGTCGGCGTCGCCGAGGCAACCGGCGTCCCGGTCGCCCGCGCGGTCGAGCTCGGCAGCTTCGGACCCGCGACCGCCGACGTCGGCAAGGAGGTCGGCACCGCACCCACCACGTTCGCCCGATCGGCAGTACCGTCGCTCCCGCTGTGGGTCAGCAGCCGGGCGAAGGCGAAGACCAGGGCGAGCGCCGTCCCCAGCACCAGGAACCGGCGGACCCAGTAGACCCGGGCCGGCAACCGGCCACGACTGCGGCTCGAGGAGGACATGCCCACACGGTAAGGAAGAACCGGCCCGCAACGACGCAGGCACACCGGGAACCAGCCACCCCAGTAGGCTCACGAGGTGCCTCACGAGCTCCTGGTACCGATCACCCGGTGGTACGCCGAGAACGCGCGCGACCTGCCGTGGCGGCGTCCCGGCACCACGCCGTGGGCGGTGATGGTCTCCGAATTCATGCTGCAGCAGACCCCGGTCACCCGGGTCCTTCCGGTCTACGAGACCTGGCTGACGACCTGGCCCACCCCGGCCGATCTCGCCGCCGTCCCGAGCGGGGACGCCGTCCGGGCGTGGGGCCGGTTGGGCTACCCGCGGCGGGCACTACGCCTGCATGCCTCGGCGGTCGCCATCACCGAGCGCTTCGACGGCGAGGTCCCGGACACCTACGACGACCTGCGCTCCCTTCCCGGCGTCGGCGACTACACCGCGGCCGCGATCGCTTCGTTCGCGTTCGGCAGACGGCACCCGGTCCTGGACACCAACGTGCGCCGGGTCCTCGGACGGTCCGTGGTCGGCACCGAGTACCCGGCTGCGTCGGTGACCGTCGCCGAACGGACCCTGGCCGAGGGCCTGGTCCCCGACGAGGACCCGGAGGTCTGGGCGGTCGCCACCATGGAGCTCGGCGCCCTGGTCTGCACCGCTGCGAACCCGGCGTGCGACCGGTGCCCGGTCCAGCAGCACTGCGCCTGGGTCCTGGCCGGGAAACCCCGGTACGACGGTCCGCCGCGCAAGGGCCAGACGTACGACGGCACAGACCGGCAGTGCCGCGGCCGGCTGCTCGCGGTGCTCCGCGACAGCGAGGGCTCGGTGAGCCGGAGCCGCCTGGAACTCGCCTGGGCGGACCCGGTGCAACGCGAGCGTGCGTTGGCCTCCCTGGTCCACGACGGCCTCGTCGCCGTCCAGGGTGACCGTTACGCGCTGCCCGGCTGACCCGACCGCCGGTCCGCCTCCAGGCTCGGGTCCCCCATCGCCCAGCGGATCACCCCGGCGCCGAGGTTGCCGACCTGCTGGCCGGGCCAGTCCCACGCGAAGAACGCGGGCGGCAACCGGAGCTCGCGGCGGGCCCAGGACGGCAGGCTGGCCACCGCACCGGCGACCAGCATCCCGTAACCGGGCCGGGCCAGCACCGGCAGCGGCGGGTTGAGGATCAGGAACCGAGCCACGTCCCGTGCCGCTTCGGTCGCTCCGAGCTCCGGACGGAAGCCCTCGAGCCGGGCCTGCAGCTCGGCGACCGTGACCGGCGGCGCCGTTGCCCCGAGCCGGCTGGCGACCTCGCCGCTCTGCCGGACGTACTGATCGGCTTCGGCGCTGGACAACGGGCCCGGGCCGAAACGCTGGAAGGCGGTCAGGAAGCTGTCGACCTCGGCCAGGTGGACCCAGTCCAGCAGGTGCGGGTCACTGGCGGCGTACGGCCGTCCGTCCGGAGCAGTACCCCGGACCCGTTCGTGGATCGACCGGACCCGGGCGATGGTGGCCTCGGCGTGGTCGATCGTCCCGAAGGTGGTGGTGGCCAGGAAGGTGCTGGTCCGCTCCAGCCGCCCCCACGGATCGCTGCGGAAGCCGGAGTGACCGGCCACGCCGGCCATCGCCAACGGGTGCAGCGACTGCAGCAGCAGCGCCCGGATGCCGCCCACGAACATCGAGGCGTCCGCGTGCACCCGCCAGACCGGGTCCTGCTCGGTGAACCAGCGCGGCCCCTCGGCCCCCCAGATCTCGGCGGCCTTCGCGGTGGCGTCGTCCCCGGCCACCCGGGCCCGCAGCGTCTGCCCCAGCCCGCGGCGTACCGGGGCCGCCAGGGTCGCCAGGGTGCGGGCGGGAACGTCGGAGAGGGTCATGCCCCCAAGCCTGACATCCCCGGAAAAGCCGATCGGCCTGCCGGGATGCGATCCACATCCCGGCAGGCCGATCGTCGGTCAGGTCAGACCGGCGCTTCACCGTCGGCGACGCCGACCTCGAGGGGCTCGTCGAGCTTGGCCAGGTCCACCCGGGCAGTGCCCTGGAAGGTGAACGCTGCCTCAGCGCCCTCGCCCTCGACACCGACCAGCACGATCTGGCCGGGGCCGACCTCGCCGTACAGCATCTTCTCGGCGAGGACGTCCTCGATCTCGCGCTGGATGGTGCGTCGCAGCGGACGCGCCCCCAGCACCGGGTCGAAGCCCCGGGTCGCGAGCAGGTCCTTGGCGTCCTGGGTCAGCTCCAGGGACATGTCGCGGTCGCGCAGACGCAGCTCGACCGACGCGATCATGTTGTCGACCATCGAGATGATCTGCTCCTTGCTCAGCGGCGGGAAGACGATGATCTCGTCGACCCGGTTGAGGAACTCGGGGCGGAAGTGCTGCTTGAGCTCCTCCTGGACCTTGCTCTTCATCCGCTCGTAGGTGCCCTGGGTGTCGGCCGCGTTGCCGAAGCCGAGGCTGACCCCCTTCGAGATGTCGCGCGACCCGAGGTTCGTGGTCATGATGATCACGGTGTTCTTGAAGTCCACGATCCGGCCCTGGCTGTCGGTCAGGCGACCTTCTTCCAGGATCTGCAGCAGGCTGTTGAAGATGTCCGGGTGGGCCTTCTCGACCTCGTCGAACAGCACCACCGAGAACGGCTTGCGCCGCACCTTCTCGGTCAGCTGGCCACCCTCTTCGTAGCCGACGTAGCCCGGAGGCGAACCGAAGAGCCGCGAGACGGTGTGCTTCTCGGAGAACTCCGACATGTCGAGCTGGATCAGCGAGTCCTCGTCACCGAAGAGGAACTCGGCGAGCGTCTTGGACAGCCAGGTCTTACCGACCCCGGACGGGCCGGCGAAGATGAACGAGCCGCCGGGACGCTTCGGGTCCTTCAGACCCGCACGAGTACGACGGATCGCCCGGGACAGCGCCTTGACGGCCTCGTCCTGACCGATGACGCGCTTGTGCAGCTCGTCCTCCATCTTGAGCAGCCGGGTCGACTCCTCCTCGGAGAGCTTGACGATCGGGATGCCGGTCGCGACCGCGAGGACCTCGGCGATGAGCTCCTCGTCGACCTCGGCCACCACGTCCATGTCCCCGGCGCGCCACTGCTTCTCGCGCTCGGCCTTGGCCAGGATCAGCTGCTTCTCCTCGTCGCGCAGGCGCGCGGCCGCCTCGAAGTCCTGCCCGTCGATGGCGCCTTCCTTGCGCTTGCGGACCTCGCCGATCTTGTCGTCGAACTCGCGCAGGTCGGGCGGAGCCGTCATCCGGCGGATCCGCAACCGCGAGCCCGCCTCGTCGATCAGGTCGATCGCCTTGTCCGGCAGGAACCGGTCCGAGACGTACCGGTCGGCCAGCGTCGCCGCAGCCACCAGGGCCTCGTCGGTGATGGTCACCCGGTGGTGGGCTTCGTACCGGTCGCGCAGACCCTTGAGGATCTCGATGGTGTGCGCGATGGTCGGCTCGGCGACCTGGATCGGCTGGAACCGGCGCTCGAGAGCGGCGTCCTTCTCCAGGTGCTTGCGGTACTCGTCCAGGGTGGTGGCGCCGATGGTCTGCAGCTCGCCACGGGCCAGCATCGGCTTGAGGATGCTGGCAGCGTCGATCGCGCCCTCGGCAGCACCGGCACCGACGAGCGTGTGCAGCTCGTCGATGAACAGGATGATGTCGCCGCGGGTCTTGATCTCCTTGAGCACCTTCTTCAGGCGCTCCTCGAAGTCACCGCGGTAGCGCGACCCGGCCACCAGGGCGCCGAGGTCGAGGGAGTAGATCTGCTTGTCCTTCAGCGTCTCCGGGACGTCACCGCGCACGATCGCCTGGGCCAGGCCCTCGACGCACGCGGTCTTGCCGACGCCGGGCTCACCGATCAGCACCGGGTTGTTCTTGGTGCGCCGCGACAGCACCTGCATCACCCGCTCGATCTCCTTCTCGCGACCGATGACGGGGTCGAGCTTGCCCTCCTTCGCGGCCTGGGTGTAGTTGCGGCCGAACTGGTCGAGCACCAGGCTCGAGCTGGGGGCCGCCTCAGGCGTCGCGCCGGCGGAGGTGGCCTCCTTGCCCTGGTAGCCCGAGAGCAGCTGGATCACCTGCTGGCGCACCCGGTTGAGGTCGGCGCCGAGCTTCTGCAGCACCTGGGCAGCGACACCCTCACCCTCGCGGATGAGGCCGAGCAGGATGTGCTCGGTGCCGATGTAGTTGTGGCCGAGCTGAAGCGCCTCGCGCAGGGAGAGCTCGAGGACCTTCTTGGCCCGGGGGGTGAAGGGGATGTGGCCGCTCGGTGCCTGCTGACCCTGGCCGATGATCTCTTCGACCTGGGCACGGACGCCTTCGAGCGAGATGCCGAGGCTCTCGAGAGCCTTGGCCGCAATGCCGTCACCTTCGTGGATCAGCCCGAGCAGGATGTGCTCGGTACCGATGTAGTTGTGCGAGAGCATGCGGGCCTCTTCCTGGGCCAGCACGACAACACGACGGGCACGGTCTGTGAACCGTTCGAACATGGGCATCGCTCCTTGACTACGCGGGTCGAGTACGTGCCACCCGCACGTGAACTAACCCTTCATCCACCCTACGTGTTCCGGTGAAAGTCCGATATCGCTCTGGGCGAACAGGTCTCCGCTCTGAGCGAACACGACGCCGGCGCCGATCCGTGGGCCGCTCAGTGGGCCGCGAGGTAGGCCTCACGCACGTTCGCCGAGACCCGACCGCGGTCCGGGACCTCGAACCCGTTCTCGCGTGCCCAGGTGCGGATGTCCGACGGGCTCGGCCCCCCGGTGCGGTTGCGCCCTCGCCGTCCACCGCCGCGCCGGGCGTGGCCGACGTACAGCGCGAGCGCTTCGCGGAGCTTCTCGGCGTTGCGGGTGCTCAGGTCGATCTCGTACTCACGGCCGTCCAGGGCGAAGCTCACCGTCTCGTCGGCCTCGGAGCCGTCGATGTCGTCCACGAGCACGATGTTGACCTTCTGCGCCATCAGGAAATCCCTTTCTTGCCGGAATAAAATCATTTCCGACAATACCCGACAGTCCCAGAAAGAACGCTTCCTATTCGGGTCGCAGAAGGGGAAAGAGAATCGTTTCCCTAATGCCGGCACCGGTGAGCAGCATGATGAGACGGTCGACACCCATCCCCATTCCGCCAGCGGGCGGCATCCCGTACTCCATGGCCCGCAGGAAGACCTCGTCGAGCTCCATCGCCTCGGGATCCCCCGCGGCTGCCAGCGCGGACTGCGCGGTCAGGCGATCGCGCTGCACCACCGGGTCGTTGAGCTCGGAGTACGCCGGCGCCAGCTCGACGCCGTTGATGATCAGGTCCCAGGCTTCGTTGAGGCCCTTCTTGGAACGGTGCGCCTTGGCAAGAGGCTTCACCGCCGACGGGTAATCCATCACGAAAGTCGGGTTGATCAGGGAATCCTCGACGAGCTGTTCGTACAGCTCGACCACAATCTCCTCGGCCCCCCATTTCGGCTGCAGCTCGACCTCGCGTGCCGCGGCGTGCCGGCGCAGCTCCTCGGCGGTCGTGTCGACCGTGATCTCCTCACCGAGCGCGTCCGAGACCAGGTCCAGGATGGGCGCCTGACGCCACTGCGCCTCGAGGTCGATCTCGGAGCCGTCCCGGCCCGGAACCACCGTGCGGCCGACGGCTCGGGCGGCGTTCAGCACCAGGTCCCGGGTCAGCGCCATCATCGTGAACTGGTCGCCGTAGGCCTGGTAGGCCTCGAGCATCGAGAACTCGGCCGCGTGGGTGGAGTCCAGGCCCTCGTTGCGGAAGGTCCGACCGATCTCGTAGACCTTGTCGACACCGCCGATCATCGCCCGCTTCAGGTCGAGCTCCAGGGCGATCCGCAGCAGCATCGGCTGGTCGAGCGCGTTGAGGTGGGTCCGGAACGGCCGAGCCGCGGCGCCACCGTTGGTCAGCTGCAGGATCGGGGTCTCGACCTCGAGGTAGCCGGCCGTGTCCAGGGTCTCGCGCAGGCTGCGCAGCACGGTCGCCTTGGTGCGGACCATGTCGCGCGCCTCGGGGCGGATCATCATGTCGACGTACCGCAGCCGGATCCGGGCCTCGTCCGACAGCGGCTTGTGCTCGTTGGGCAGCGGCCGCAGCGTCTTCGCCGCGATCTGCCAGCTGCTCACCTGGACCGAGAGCTCGCCGCGCCGGCTGGTGATCACCTCGCCGGTCACTGCGAGCAGGTCGCCGAGGTCGACCAGCGCCTTGAACTCGGCCAGCGAGTCGGCGCCGATGTCGGCCAGCGAGAGCATCGCCTGGAGCTCGGAGCCGTCGCCCTCGCGCAGCCGGACGAAGCAGAGCTTCCCGGTGTTGCGCAGGAAGATCGCCCGGCCGGTGATGCTGACCACCACACCGGTGTGCGTGTCGGGCTCCAGCTCGCCGGCCTCCAGCTGCGGGTCGTAGGTCGCCCGGAGGTCGGCGATCGTGTGCGTCCGATCGACCGTGATCGGGTAGGCCTGCCGGCCGGACTCCAACAGCCGGGCCCGCTTGTCGTGCCGGATCTGCATCTGCTCCGGAAGGTCGTCAGTGGCGGAGGCTTCCGCGGAAACAGGTGCCGGGCCGGGCTGGTCAGTCATGGGCGTAAGGGTATCGGCCTGACCCCGTTCCCCCGACCGGGCCCGGATGTCCCGCCCAGGTGCGCCGACCGGGCGCAGATGTCCCGCCCAGGTACGCCGACCGGGCGCAGATGTCCCGCCTGTGGAGAGCCGATGCGCGCCCGGCGGGAAGCCCGCGAACCTGACCGGATGCCAACTCAGCTCCCCGCGGTACTCGGACCGGACTTCCCACTGCCGCTCGACGAACCGTTCTCGTTCGACCAAGCGCGCAGAGCCGGCCTGGCCCGACGACAGCTCGCCCTCCTCACCCGCGAAGGCCTCGTCCGCCGACTGCTCAACGGCGTCTACGTCGCCGCCCAGGCGCAGGACGATCAGCTCCTCCGCGCTCGGGCGTTGAAGCTGGTGGTCCCGCCGAACTACGTCGTCACCGACGAGAGCGCGGGCTGGCTCGCCGGTGCGCCGATGATCCTGCGTCCGGGGTCCCACCTCGAGGTCCCAGCCGTCACGATCTTCGGAGCGGACGGCGACGGGCGACTCCGCAACGGCCTCGCGGCCAGCGGGCGGCGCCATCTCCTCCCGCGGGACATCACCGAGATCCACGGGGTTCGAGTCACCACCCCGCTGCGGACCGCAGCAGACCTCGGCCGGTTGCGCCACCGGGATCAGGCTCTCAGCGCGATGGACCAGCTGCTCGGCCTGAGATCGTTCACGCTCGACGAACTCCTGGAATCGCTTGAGCGGTTCCGCGGGTTCAGGGGCGTGCGCCAGATCCGCTGGCTGGCCCCGCTCGCCGACCCGCGGAGCGAGTCACCGGGTGAATCCGCCCTGCGACTGCGGTTCTACGACGCGAACCTGCCCAGGCCCGTCCCCCAGGTGGAGATCTTCGACGGCGACACGTTCCTGGCTCGGGTCGATCTGGCGATCGAGGAACTGAAGTTCGTGGCTGAGTACGACGGACTTGAATGGCACGGGCCGGACCGCCTGGAGCACGACCGACGACGACGCGACGCGCTGCAGCGAGCCGGTTACACCGTGTGCGTGTTCACGAGCACGAACGTCTACGGACGCAAGCAGGACGCGGTCGAGGTCCTGCGGGCCGGCGTACGGGCTGCACGGGCGCGCCTGGCCGAGTAGATCCGGGACATCTGCGCCCGGTCGGCGTACCTGCGCGGGACATCTGCGCCCGGTCGACGTACTTGGGCGGGACATCTGCGCCCGGTCAGGAGTTGCGGGCGAAGACGAGCTCCAGGCCGAGCAGGGTCAGCCAGGGTGAGTGCTCGGTGATGGAGCTGCACTCGTCGACCACGACCGGAGCAAGCCCGCCGGTGGCGATCACGTGCACCTCGGCCGCGGGTACGCCGAGCTCGTCGATCATCCGGGCGACGATCCCGTCGACCTGGCTGGCGAACCCGAAGACCATCCCGGACTGCAGCGCCTCGACGGTGTTCTTCGCGATCACCGTGCGCGGCCGGAGCAGCTCGACCTTGCGCAGCTGGGCACCGCGGCGGCCGAGCGCCTCCAGCGAGATGTCGATGCCCGGGGAGATCGCCCCGCCGATGTACTCGCCCTTCGGGCTGACCACGTCGAAGGTGGTGGCGGTCCCGAAGTCGACCACGATCGCCGGGCCGCCGTACCGGGTCGCCGCGGCCAGGGCGTTGACCACCCGGTCGGCACCGACCTCGCGCGGGTTGTCCATCAGGACCGGCACCCCGGTCCGTACCCCCGGCTCGACGACCACCGCAGGCACGTCGCCGAAGTACCGGGTCAGCATGTCGCGCCACTCGTGCAGGACCGAGGGAACGGTGGCGCAGATCGCGATCCCGTCCGGGTAGCCGTCGTGCCCCAGGGCCGTCGAGTCCTCGATGAGCCCGCGGATCAGCACGAACCACTCGTCGGCGGTCCGGGTCTCCAGGGTCGCGACCCGCCAGTGGTCGAGGACCTCGCCGTCGGTGAGCAGACCGAGGGTGGTGTGCGAGTTCCCGATGTCCGCGCACAGCAGGGTGACGGGATTCATCGGCCCTCCGGCAGGTCCAGGCCCAGGTCGAAGACGTTGACCGAGTGGGTCAGCGCGCCGACCGAGATGAAGTCGACGCCGGTCAGCGCCACCTGCCGTGCGCGCTCCAGGGTGAGCCCGCCGGAGGCCTCCAGGACGGTCGAGGAACCCGAGGCGTCCCGCAGGGCGACCGCCTCGGCCATCGCGGCGTCGTCCATGTTGTCGAGCAGGACGCGTTCGCACCCGACGGCGAGCAGCTCGCGCAGCTGCTCGGTGTCGGTCACCTCGACCTCGACCGGCAGGTCCGGGAAGCGGGCCTTCACCGCCCGGTACGCCGGCAGCACGCCACCGGCTGCGACCACGTGGTTGTCCTTGACCAGCGCCATGTCGGACAGGCTGAACCGGTGGTTGACGCCGCCGCCGCAGCGGACGGCGTACTTCTGCATCGCCCGGTAGCCCGGCAGGGTCTTGCGGGTGTCCAGGACGCGCGCGCCGGTGCCCGCCAGCGCATCCACCCAGGCGGCCGTCGCGGTGGCGACCCCGGACAGGTGGCTGGCGAAGTTCAGGGCAGTGCGCTCGGCGATCAGGATGCCCTTGACCGGACCGCTGACGCGCATCACGACGTCGCCGGCGGTGACCCGGCTGCCGTCGGGCACCCGGTCGGTGATCTCGACGTCGCTGCCCAGGACGTACTCGAAGACGAAGGCCGCGATGCCGAGGCCGGCGACCACGCCGTCCTCGCGAGCGCCGAACTCCGCAGTCACCCGGACATCAGGGAGGGTGGCCTCGCTGGTGACGTCGACCCCGGTGCCGTCGGGCGGCAGGTCCTCGGCCAGCGCGTCGGCGATCTGGGCGCGCAGCCGGGTCGGGTCCAGGCCGGCATCCGCCAGCTCTGCGGCCAGCGCGCTCACGACTGCCCCTGGTCGGTCGCCTCGGCGGGGTGGAACGTCACGACCGGCGCACCGTCGACCAGCACCACGTCGAAGTGGCCGGAGAAGGCGGCGTCGTCCCGGTCGGGAAAGTCTTCGCGCCAGTGGGTCCCGCGGGTCTCCTCGCGCAGGGCGGCGCTGGTGGCCAGCGCGGCACTGATCGAGACCAGGTTCGTGGTCTCCCAGGCCTCGGTGCCCTCGTCGCCGGCGTCCGCGGCCAGCTCGGCGAGCACGGTCAGCGCGGCCTCGAGGCCGGGCGCGCTGCGCAGCACCCCGACCTGCTCGGTCATCGTGGCCTGCATCGCGGACCGGACCTTCGCCGAGATGACACCCGGGCGCCGTGCGTCGGGCGCGGGGTCGGTCCGAGCCCCCAGCTCGTCGGGCAGCACCTGGGCGATCCGGCGGGAGAAGACCAGTCCTTCCAGCAGCGAGTTCGACGCCAGCCGGTTGGCCCCGTGCACACCGGAGCAGGCCACCTCGCCGGTGGCGTAGAGACCGGGGATCGAGGTGCGACCCCAGAGGTCGGTGGCGACACCGCCGGAGGCGTAGTGGCAGGCCGGCGAGACCGGGATCAGCTCGGTGACCGGGTCGACGCCGTGGGACCGCGCCGTGGCCAGGATGGTCGGGAAGCGCTTCTCCCAGAACTCGGCACCCAGGTGCCGGGCGTCGAGCCACATGTGCGGCTTGCCCTGCTCGTGCATCCGGCGGGTGATCGCCTTGGCCACGACGTCACGCGGGGCCAGGTCGGCGAGCTCGTGGACGCCCTGCATGAACCGGGTCCCGTCGAAGTCGACCAGGAAGGCGCCCTCCCCACGGACCGCCTCGGAGATCAGCGGCTGCTGGCCGCGGGAGTCGGGTCCCAGGTACATCACGGTCGGGTGGAACTGGACGAACTCCAGGTCCCGCAGCACCGCCCCGGCCCGCAGCGCCAGCGCCATCCCGTCTCCGGTGGAGACCGACGGGTTCGTGGTCTGGGAGAAGACCTGGCCGAGCCCGCCGGATGCCAGCACCACGGCCCGGCAGCGGACCTCGCCGACACCGTCGCGCTGGCCCTCGCCCATCACGTGCAGGGTCAGGCCCGTGACGCAGCGCTGCCCGCGACCGTCCTCCCCCAGCTGCAGGTCGACGGCGAGGGCGTGCTGGATGACCTCGATCTCGGGGGCGGCCTCGATCGCGGCGACGAGGGCACGCTGGATCTCGGCGCCGGTGGCGTCTCCCCCGGCGTGCGCGATCCGGTCCCGGTGGTGGCCGCCCTCCCGGGTCAGCGACAGCTCGCCGCCGTCGGAGTGGTCGAAATTCGCACCGAGCGCGATCAGCTCACGGACCGCGTCGGGGCCCTCGTTGACCAGCGCCCGGACGGCTTCCAGGTCGCAGGCACCCGCCCCGGCCACCAGGGTGTCGATCTCGTGCTCGGTCGGGGTGTCCCCCGGACCGAGAGCCGCAGCGATCCCGCCCTGGGCCCACTGGGTCGACCCGGCGGAGAGGACGTCCTTGGTCACGACCAGGATCTTGTCCACCCGGCCGCGCAGGCGCAGTGCAGCGGTCAGGCCAGCGACGCCGGTGCCGATCACCACGACGTCCGCGGTGCGCGACCAGCCCGGCGCACCGGCGGAGAGACGTTCGGGGACGCGCAGGCTCACGACGTGAGGCTCCGAGCGTGCGAGCGTGCTCGTGAACCAGGAGCCGAGGTGTCGCTGCCGCGCGTAGCGAGCATCACCGGGTGCTCGAGGAGACCAGGTCGCCGCGCTCCAGGCCGAACCCGTCGGGTACGTCGGCCGGGTCGTTGCCGAGCGTGACGACCGCGTTGTCGGCGTCCACGAAGACGACGCTCGGCTCGAAGGTCTTCGCCTCGGCCGTCTCCATCTGGCCGTAGGCGATCAGGATCACGATGTCACCGGGGTGCACCAGGTGCGCCGCGGCACCGTTGATGCCGATCACTCCCGAGCCGCGCTCCCCAGCGATCGTGTACGTCTCCAGGCGCGCTCCGTTGGTGACGTCGACGATGTGCACCAGCTCGCCGGCCAGCAGGTCCGCTGCGTCCAGGAGATCCTCGTCGACGGTCACCGAGCCGACGTAGTGCAGGTCGGCCTGCGTCACCGTCGCGCGATGGATCTTGGACGTCATCATCGTGCGGAGCATCGTCGCCCTCCTACAGCTGGATGGTCGTGTTGTCGATCAGGCGGGTGGTGCCGAGCCGGGCCGCGACGAGCAGGCGGGCCTTGCCCTGCTGGACGTCGGGGCGCAGGTCGGGGTCGCGCAGCTCGAGGTAGTCGACGTCGAGCGCGGGCTCGGCGTCGAGGACCTCGCGGGCCGCGTCGAGCACGGACTGCGGGCCGCGCGCCGACACCGACGCCCCGGCCAGCAGCGCCCGCTGCAGCGCGGCGGCGCGCGGGCGGTCGGCCTCGGAGAGGTAGGCGTTGCGGCTGGACAGGGCCAGGCCGTCGGGCTCGCGGACGGTCGGGACGCCGACGACGTCGAGCGGGAAGTCGAGGTCGCGCGCCATCTTCCGCACCAGCACGAGCTGCTGGTAGTCCTTCTCCCCGAAGTACGTGACGTCCGGCCCGACGAGGTGGAACAGCTTCGCCACGACCGTCAGCACGCCCGCGAAGTGCCCCGGGCGGACCGCGCCCTCCAGCACGGAGCCCAACGGCCCGGGCACGACCGTCGTGTCGGCGCCCTCGGGGTACATGTCCTCGACGCCCGGGGTGAGCACGAGCTCGACCCCCTCCTCGCGGCACATCTCCAGGTCGGCCTCGAGCGGGCGCGGGTAGCGCTACAGGTCCTCGCCCGGCGCGAACTGCAGCGGGTTCACGAAGATCGACACGACGGTGACCGACGCGCCCTTCGCCAGCCGCGCGTGCCGCATGAGCTCGCGGTGCCCCTCGTGCAGGGCGCCCATCGTCGCCACGAACGCGATGCGGCGCCCGGCGACGCGCAGCGTGCGGGTGACGGCGCGCAGCGCGGCCGGGTCGGCGTGCACGGTGAGCTGGCCGGGGGTGAAGCCCCGCGGCTGTCTGCGGTGCGTCCCCCCCGGCCACCGCCCCTCTCCCCCCGGTTCCCCCACTCCCGCCCCGGCCGACG
>JAPLCB010000002.1 GCA_026392455.1 Propionibacteriales bacterium
CCTCAAGGAGCACCTCGAGCTCCGCGACCGGACGTGCGTGTTCCCGCACTGCGACAAACCCGCGAGGGGTTGCCAGAAGGACCACACCCACCCCTACGACCAAGGCGGACCGACCAGCAGCGAGAACCTCGGAAACCTCTGCCAGCACCACCACAACCTGAAGACCCACGTCGGTTGGACCTACACCCAGATCGACACCGGGGTGTATCTCTGGCGGTCACCCCACGGCTACCAATTCCTCCGCGACCACCACGGCACCCACGACCTCACCCCCAGACCGGTTGACCCACCCGGCGGGTAGACCTCTGCCGTGACCAGGGTTTCGAGGCTCGCTGCGCTCGCACCTCAACCAGCAAAACCGAGCCACTGCTGGTTGAGGTGCGGCCGCGCTAGCGGTCGCCTCGAAACCCGGTATGCCGCACACGCGCTAACGGTCGCCTCGTCGCCAGGCGGTCCCGCGCTCTGAACAGCTGCGGCGATCGACAGGAGCCCGTTCTAGGTGTGACGTCCAGGTCAGAAGCCAACACGTTCAGATGTCGCAGCACACCTCAGTACCAGCGCTTCGAGGTCTCTTTACAGTCATCGACCGAGATCCTCTTCCGGAAGAGCACAGAACCCGGCTTGGCGATCGACGGGTCTCCGCCGTAGGCGTAGAACCCGTAGCTGCAGTAGTCAGGGGCAAATCGCACCCGAACGTAGGAGGACTGGACGAACATCGTGATCGGCGTCGATCGCACGGTCAGGGCCGAAGCGCCAAGACCTGCGAGATACTTGCCGGCCACCTTCAGCTCGTCACATCCGTTGTCGAACGCCATGTTGTAGAGCTTCGCGTAGTAGCCGGCAATCGCGCCCGCCGAGGCCACGTAGACATTCTTCGACTGCTGCGCGACCTTGACGGCCTTGTCGTAGATTGCCTTGAAGGCGGCGTCCTTCAAGCATCCCGCGCCACGGTTGGCGAGGAACTTGACGACAGCCTGAGCGTAGGCCGAGAGGTTGACGCGGTTCAGGGGGTAGTTGGCCTCCCAGTGCTCGCTCGGCAGATCGTTGAGGGGGACGCCGATGCTCATCGGCCCGGGACGACCGTTAGCGTCGACCGCCCGCACGCGAGTGAAGCCGGAGGCAACGAAAGACACCGTGTCGGCCGGGGTCACCGTCTTGACGACCACATAGCCGTTGTTAGTCAGTTTGAGGATCTGATATTTGGCCACCCCTGCCCGCGCACCCAGACCGTGCACGTAAGTGGCCGACGAGTTCGTGTAGTAGCGAGGTGACGGCGCCGTCAGAGTTGCGGCGCTTGCAGTCGGCGAGATGACGAGTCCCGCGAGGACGATCGCCATAGAGACAAGCAGGGCAGCAATCTGAGATCGTCCGGTCGATCCACTGGGGTTTTGCATGGAAGGCTCCTTCGTAGGCACGTGAAACGGAAAAGTCCCGAGCAGCTTGAATGTGCGGGTCAAGCCTCGGCCCCGGGCCCCGCCGGGTCGATCCTGTTGTTGATCAGGGTCGAGCGGTGCGGGCGGAACTTCCCGCCAGCCAGCGCTCGGCGGGCAACTCCGGCATTGGCTTGAAGCGTTCCCACCTTGTTTGCGGCAGTTTGAGACCGGCGCGCGGCTTCAGTTGCGGCTTCGGGGTCTTGCGGTCAGCAAGACTCAAGGACGGCCTGCCACGGTCGGAGAAGGGCAGAGTCCGCACGGGTGATCAAGACCCGCGAGAATGCGCCTGAAGACCGCTTCGCGGAAGCTCTCGGAATCTCCAGTTGGCAAACGCTGAGCAAGACGCCCTCGAACAGCAGCATGCAAAAGGGCTCGTGATCAGCATCGCTGCTGGTCACCGGCCCTTCCCGTTTGCGCGGCTGTGCCCCTCGCTGCGCTCGTCGGCACCCGCTTTCTCGCCGTGAATGAGCAAGACCCCCGAGATGAAGCGTTTCGGGGGTCTTGCTCAATCAGACTCGCTGCGCGGCTGTAGGGATTCGAACCCCAAACCTTCTGATCCGTAGTCAGATGCTCTATCCGTTGAGCTACAGCCGCTCGCTGCCAGAGTGACCAGGCAACCCGCATATGTTAGCGGAGGTCGAACCCTGGTCGAAATCGAGGGCACCCGCGTGACGCCCCTCACGAGTGGATCGATCCAATAGGTAGCCCTGAGTCCCTGACCTAAATTCGTTTGATCCTCCTGGCCGTCGGCACTCCCCTCGGTCGGAGGACCTCAGGATCGCCTGCAGCGTCGCGGTGATCGCAACATCCGACTTTCAAGATCCGTCGATGCGCTCGACGGCCGGCACTGGCCTTCCCGGCTCGTGTCGCGATCGAAAGGAACACCCGTATGACTGCCGAAATCCTGACCACCGCCCCCACCAGCCGCGAGGACATCCTCGCCTGGGTCGCCGAAGTCGCCGAGCTCACCCAGCCCGACTCGATCCACTGGTGCACCGGCTCCGACGAGGAGTGGACCGAGCTGACCGACTTCCTGGTCGGCACCGGAACGTTCATCAAGCTGGACGAGAACAAGAAGCCGAACTCGTACTACGCCGCCTCCGACCCCACCGACGTGGCGCGTGTCGAGGACAAGACGTTCATCTGCTCGGTGGACGAGAAGGACTGCGGGCCCACCAACAACTGGATGGACCCCAACGAGATGAAGACCCTCATGCGCGGCCTGTACGCCGGCTGCATGAAGGGCCGCACCATGTACGTGATCCCGTTCGTGATGGGCCACCTCGAGGCCGCCAACCCGATGTTCGGCATCGAGATCACCGACTCCGCCTACGTCGTGGCGTCGATGAAGGTGATGGCACGGATGGGCACGAACGTGCTCCGCAAGCTCGAGGAGACCGGAGCCCCGTACGTACCGGCGCTGCACTCGGTCGGTCACCCGCTCGCCGAGGGCCAGGCCGACGTCGCCTGGCCGTGCAACGACACCAAGTACATCGTCCAGTTCCCCGAGGAGCGGATGATCTGGAGCTTCGGGTCCGGGTACGGCGGCAACGCCCTGCTCGGCAAGAAGTGCTACGCGCTGCGGATCGCCTCGGTGATGGCGCGCGACGAGGGCTGGATGGCCGAGCACATGCTCATCCTCAAGCTCACCTCCCCGCAGAACGTCACCAAGTACGTCGCCGCCGCGTTCCCCAGCGCCTGCGGCAAGACCAACCTGGCGATGCTGCAGCCGACCATCCCCGGCTGGAAGGTCGAGGCCATCGGCGACGACATCGCCTGGATGCGGATCGGCGACGACGGCCGCCTGTGGGCGGTCAACCCCGAGTTCGGCTTCTTCGGGGTCGCGCCGGGCACCAACGAGCACACCAACCCGAACGCGATGAAGACCATCAACAAGGGCAACTCGGTCTTCACCAACGTCGCGCTCACCGAGGACGGTGACGTCTGGTGGGAGGGCCTGGAGAACCCGCCGGCAAAGGCCACCTCCTGGAAGGGCGAGCCGTGGACCCCCGACAGCGACGAGCTGTCGAGTCACCCCAACAGCCGCTACTGCACCCCGATCAAGCAGTGCGACATGCTCGCCGCCGAGTACGACGACCCGCGCGGTGTCCCGATCGACGCGATCCTCTTCGGCGGTCGCCGCAAGACCACGATCCCGCTGGTCTCCGAGGCCCGCGACTGGACCCACGGCACCTTCCTCGGCGCGACGCTGTCGAGCGAGACCACCGCTGCCGCGGTCGGCCAGGTCGGCGTGGTCCGCCGCGACCCGATGGCGATGATCCCGTTCATCGGCTACAACGCCGGTGATTACTTCAACCACTGGATCACCATGGGCAAGGACAACGACGCGTCCAAGATGCCCAAGATCTTCTACGTGAACTGGTTCCGCCTCGACGAGAACGGCGACTTCCTGTGGCCCGGGTTCGGCGAGAACAGCCGCGTCCTGAAGTGGATCATCGAGCGCATCGACGGCCAGGTCGCTGCGGTCGAGACCCCGATCGGCTACGTGCCGGCCCCCGGCTCGTTCGACCTCGACGGTCTCGACATGACCGAGGCGCAGCTCACCGCGGCGCTGAAGGTCGACGTCGAGGAGTGGAAGGCCGAGATCCCGCAGATCACCGAGTGGTTCGAGAAGTTCGGCGACGACCTGCCGAGCGTGCTCTGGACCGAGCTCGACGGGCTCAAGGCGCGACTGGGTCTGTAAGCAGGTTCGATCGACAGCAAGGGCCGAATCCGTCACGGATTCGGCCCTTGCTGTTGCCGTCAGTTCGGCAGGCCCAGGACGTGCCGAAGCAGGTCCGTGGGTTCGGACGGGAACCTCCCCAGCAGCGGCTCGATCGGTCCGGGCTTCTCGCAGACCTGGCCCACGGCACACTGCCGGAACCGGGTGATCCCGCCGAAGGTTCCGGTCCAGATCGTCTGGTCGGGTCCGATCGTGGCTCCGGCGTACGTGCTGTTGGAGGTCGGGAGCGCCGTCGTGGGGACCGACAGCGTCAGCCGTCCCGTGGCGAGGTCCAGCCCGTCGAGACTCCAGACTCCGCCGTGGACCCCGATCCCGTAGACCATCTTGGAGGCCGTGCTCAGGGTCGGGATGCCGTTCGGGATCGAGGCGGTCGGATTGGCCCACACCACGTCGCAGCGTCGGGTCACCGGGTTCCAGTCGACCCGCTCCACCCCCTTCGGCGCGTTGAGCGGGAGCCCCGAAACCAGCGCCGTGTAGATCGAGAGCTGACCGGGCAGCTGACTGAGGACCTCGTCGAACCCCTGCAGGTTGTTGACCACGACCGCTGTCTTCCCGCGCACCACGACGGACTGCTCGCTGAGCGATTCGGTACCCGGCTCGTTGCCGAACACCAGCGGCACCTCGCACGCGATCCGCCGGTCGGCGCCGGGCCGGACCGGGGTCCAGCCCGTCGGAATCTTGTCGCGCCACATCAGGACCAGGTTCATCGTCCTGGCACCGTCGGTGATCACCACGAACCTGTCGTCCTGGCGTACCCCCATCAGGGTCGGGGTCGACCCCGAGCCGCCGCTGATCCGCCCGCTGCCGGTCAGCCCGGCGCCCGCGTAGCCGGAGCGCCAGACCGGGGTCGGTCCGTCGACGCCGTCAGCGAACCGGTACATCGCGTGGCTGGTGACGACGTAGATGCCGTTGTTCTCGTCGACCGCGATCGAGTTGGAGACGTCCTCGATCCCCCCGGCGCCACCCGCGCAGTCGGACCCGTTGATCGAGTAGGTCCGCAGGTGGGCAGCATCCATCAGGGCCGGGTCCCGGGGCAGGGTGCCGACGACACCGTGCTGGGTGGCGAAGGCGATCCGACCGGTGTAGGTCATCGCGATCCCCACCACCTTGTCGTCGCCGCACAAGGCCTCGGGCGGCAACGTGAATTCCTTGAGCAGGGCGATGGCTGACCGGCGCTGACCAGGAACGGCATCACCGAAGACCTGCAGGGTCGTCCCGGCCGGCACGAAGACACGGTTCTGGGAGTCGACCAGGTTGTAGGCACCCGAGACCCCCGGCTGGACCGGCGGCGCCCCGGCCTCGAGTTGCGGGATGTACTTGTCGATCACGGTGACGGTCTCCGGGTCCACCTTGATCACCTCGCCGGTGACCCCCACCGTCGAGGCCCAGATCACCCGCTTGCCGTCGGGATAGGTCGGTGAGAAGGACAGGACGACCGGCACCGCCCCTACGGCAGCGTGCGCCACTCCGACCCGGTCCGCCGGCCCGGTGGGACCGGGGAACGGCGATGAGTCCTGGGCGTAGGGGTTGCGGTGCGAGCCGGTCCACGGCGAGTCGGCGAGGTACGGGTTGCAGGGCGGCTCGTCCGGGTTCGCGGCCACCACTGCGGCACAGCTCTGCGCCGTCGGCTCAGCGGCCTGGGCGCCGCTGACGTACGAGGCGAGCAGCGGGGCGGGGGCCGCCAGCAGGGCGGCCGCGAGCACCAGACTGGTACGGCGGGACCGCACTGCTCGGCGTTGCTCTGACAGGGTCATCTCGGGCTCCTTCTGGTCCACGGCGAGCCGTGCTGATCGGTGGGGCTGGACGCGTTCGGGGGCGTTGCGCGGCGCTCGTGGTCCTCGAGCCGGGAGAGCACCAGCCGGGGCGCCGTGAGCTGCGGGCAGTGCGCGCTGTCGTCGATCACCATCGTGGCGTCACCGTCGTACCGGCTGACGCCGGCCACCGGGCAGATCCGGTCCCGGCGGCCTGACCACACGGTGACCGGTACCCCGAACTCGCGCAGGGTCGCGGCGTCGGTGTCCATCAGGGCTGGCAGCACCCGACGGCTCAGGGCGACCTGATGGCGCAGCCGTCGGCGGCCCAGGTGCTGGGTGTAGCCGCGGCGCTCCGCGTCGGCCACCGGGCCGTCGGCGCACTGCCGCAGGTAGAGCCGTCCGACCAGCGCGCCGAGGGCCGCGTCCGGGAACGGCAGGCGCAGGAGCAGGTCGATGGCTCCCGCAACCCGCGGCAGGGCCCGCAGCCCGATGTGGACGGCGTCGCCGGGAGGCGCGATCGCCAGGACGCCGACCAGCCCCGGGACCGGGACCGCAGCACAGTGCAGGGCCAGGAGCGCGCCCAGGCTGTTGCCGACGATGACCGTCCCGTCGCCGTTGTTCGCCCGGTCGACCGCGGCCGCGGCGAAGTCGGTGAACGCGCTCGGCGACCAGGGCCGGACCACGTCGTCGGCACGACCGTGCCCCGGGAGGTCGAACGCCACGGCCCGCCGTCCCTGCGCGGCGAGCAGGCCGAGGACGCCGCGCCAGGTGTCGGCCGAGTCGGAGTAGCCGTGCAGCAACAGCACGGTCGGCCCCTCGCCATCCACCTGGAGGAACCGGGTGCAGGATCCAGCGATCGTCGTCGTACCGGACCTGATCCCCGCGGTGGCAGCCGTCATCGCCGGGCACCCACCGCGGCGCCGGTGAACTGGTAGTCGTCCAGGTCGAAGGTGCGGCTCTCCCTCGCCGCACCCCAGGTGGTCGAGCGGCGCAGCGCGACATCTCCGTGCTGGTCGAAGTAGTAGCTGTTGGCCCTCGAGCACGAGTCCTGCCAGAAGACCTGGGTCGGACGTCGCCGCATCATCTCGGCGAAGTACCGGTCGTTGGCTGCCGCTGTCACCTCCACCCGGTCGGCACCGACCTCCCGCGCCCTGGTCAGGCACCGGACGATGTGGTGGGTCTGGGCCTCGATCAGCGCGAAGTACGAAGCGCCGTTGTACCCGTACGGACCGAAGACCGTGAAGAAGTTCGGGAACCCGGGAACCGAAACCCCCTGGTACGCCTGCGCCCGGTTGCGGTCCCAGAACTCTCCCAGGGTCTCGCCGGACTCCCCCACCAGATCGTAGGTGGGGATGTTGTCCGACTCGACTCCCTTGAACCCGGTCGCGAGGACGAGCACGTCGAGCGGGTGCTCGACCCCGTCACGGGTCCTGATCCCGGTGGGCGTGATCTCGTCGATCGCCTCCGTCTCCAGGTGCACGTTCTCCCGGTTGAACGTCGCCAGGTACCCGTTGTGGAAGCTCGGGCGCTTGCAGCCCACGCCGTACGCCGGGGTCAGCTTCGCCCGGGTCTCCGGATCACGCACCTGGCTGCTCAACCAGGCCTTGGCCACCGACTCCATCCTCCCGGCCAGCGGGAAGCGGGTGTGGAAGTGCGCCGCCAGCGGGAAGGTGACCTCGACGAACGCCTGCCCGAGCAGCCGGCCTGCTGACCTGCCCGCCGAGGTGCGCAGGGCCCGACGAGCGGCACCGGACAGCCGCACGTCTGCCTTGGGGAAGCACCAGATCGGCGTCCGCTGGAAGACGGTGAGAGCGGCGACCTGCGGCGCGATCTCCGGGACCAGCTGGACGGCCGAGGCACCGGTGCCGATCACCCCGACCTTCTGGCCGACGAGATCGACACCGTGGTCCCAGCGAGCCGTGTGCAGGGTCCTGCCGGCGAAGGACTCCACCCCGGGGATGTTCGGCAGGTTGGGCGTCGTCAGGACGCCGGAGCCGTTGATCAGGAACCGGGCCCGAACCACCGCACCCCCGGCCGTCGTGAGGATCCAACGGTTGTCCTCGGCGGACCAGGCGGCGCGCTCGACCCGGGTGGAGAACCGGATC
This sequence comes from Propionibacteriales bacterium, assembly GCA_026392455.1. Taxonomy (GTDB): domain Bacteria; phylum Actinomycetota; class Actinomycetes; order Propionibacteriales; family Nocardioidaceae; genus Marmoricola. The sequence continues at coordinate 8,036 of JAPLCB010000002.1, forward strand.
CGGTCACGCAGACCGTAGGCGTCGGCACAGTCCTCGGCGTACCGCTTGAGCTCGCGCCCCGGCGCATAGGTCCGGGACCAGTCGGCGCGCTGGGCGAAGGAGAACTGGTAGCTGAAGGACGGGATGTCGACAGCGACGCCCGGGTAGGTGTTCCAGTGCCAGGTGCCGCCGACCCCGTCGCCGTCCTCCAGGATCACCCAGTCGCGCAGGCCCACCCGGTCCAGGGCGATCCCGGTGCCGAGTCCGGAGAAACCGGCACCGACGATCGCCACCTCCACCTCGCGCAGGTCGGCGCTGCTCACCGCCGCGCTCACAACCGGGCCATCAGGTTCTGCACCGCGGTCGGTAGGACCCGCTGCGCCTGGAAGCCCAGCTGCGCCTCGATCCCGACCGGCTCGACCGCCCGGTTGGTCGCCGCTGCCCCGACGATGGCGCGGGCGACGAGCTCGGGAGAGTGCGCCCGACGGAAGCCGGCGGCGAACCGGGACCGCTGCGACTCGTCGATCCCGTTCAGCCGGGTCGCGTGCACGATCGGGGTGTTGATGATCCCGGGGCAGATCACGCTGACCCCGACCCCGTCGGCGGCCCAGTCCGCGCGCAGGGCCCGGGAGAACATCATCACGGCGGCTTTGGTGGTGCAGTACTCGATGGTGCGCCGGCTCGGCAGGTACGCCAGGCCGGAGGCGACGTTGACCACCTGGCCCCGGCCGCGCGCCACCATCGCCGGCCCGAAGGCATGGCACCCGTGGACGACGCCATCGAGGTTGATCGAGCGGATCCAGGCCCAGTCCTCCACCGACCCGTCCAGGAACCGACCGCTCATCCCGACCCCGGCGTTGTTGACCAGAACGTCGACCGGGCCGCACTGGTCCACGATGGACGCCGCGAGGGCCACCATCGCGTCGGCGTCAGCAACGTCGCAGGCGAACGCGAGCGCGTCGCGGCCACACCCCAGCGCGGTCTCCTTCGCTGCGGCCTCGTTCAGGTCGACCGCGACGACCCGGGCGCCCCGGTCCGCGAACGCGCTGGCGGTGGCGCGCCCGATGCCGCTCCCGGCCCCGGTGACGACGACCAGGGACGGCGCTGCGATGCCCTTCACCGCTCCTCCTGACGGCGGCGCGCCACGACCCGCAGGCCGTGCCGCGGCCGGAGGGTGACGGTCGCCTCGGGCTCCACGGGGTGCCCGGGGACCAGGTCGAAGGTGAACTCACCGGAGAGGACCGCGACGATCAGCACCATCTCCATCAGCGCGAAGCTCTGGCCGATGCAGACCCGGCGACCGCCACCGAACGGCAGGTACGTCGACCGCTGCGGCCGCGGGGCGCCCGGCAGGAACCGGGTCGGGTCGAACTGCTCCGGGTCGGACCAGTAGCGCGGATCGTGGTGGAGGTAGTGCGAGGGGACGATCACCGTGGTGCCCCTGCGGATGTGGTGCCCGTCGATGACGTCGTCCGCGACGGCTTCCCGGGTGAAGGACCAGACCGCAGAGTAGTACCGCTGGGACTCCTGGACGCAGGCCGTGGTCCACGGCAGCTGAGCCAGGTCGTCCACGCCCGGCCGCCGACCGCCGAGGACCTCGTCGATCTCGGCGTGCATCCGCTGCCGCGCCTCGGGGTTCAGCGCCATCAGGTACCAGAACCACGACATCGCGTTCGCCGTGGTCTCGTGCCCGGCGAGCATGAAGGTGAGGGCCTCGTCCCGTACCCGCTGCCGCGGCCAAGAACCCTCGTCGGCGGAGAGCAGGATGTTCAGCAGGTCCGGACTGTCGGTGGGGTGGGCGATCCGGTCGTCAACCACGGCGTTGACCGCGTCGTCGAGGTCGTGGGCGATCTTCTGCATCGTCGAGAACGGCGGCGGCAGCGGGACCCGGGAGTAGATCGACTTCTTGATCAGTCCCCAGCCGGACCGGTTCAACAGCCCTACGGTGCTGAACCGGTTGATCACCTCGGTGATCCGCAGGCCTTTCGTCGCCATGTCGCTCATCGAGGCCACCACCCCGCCGAAGTCCTGGCTGAACAACGCGTTGGCAACCACCCGCAGGGTCATCTGCACCATCACCTCGTGCAGGTCGACCTCGATCCGTCCCGCCCGTCCGGCCAGCTCGCTGGTCATCTCCTCGATCGGGTCGATCATCAGGTCGACGATGTCGTTGAGGTAGCGGCGCGCGAACATCGGGTTGATCGCCGCCCGGTGCTCGGCCCAGGAGTCGCCCTCGTCGGTGAGCAGGTTCAGTCCGGCCGCGAGCCGGATCGGCTCGAACTCCACGGACTTGATGTAGTTCAGGCGGGCCGTGTGCAGGACGTGGTCGATGTACTCGGGCTTGGTCAGCACCACGAAACGGCGCCCGCCGGCCCGGAAGCGACTGATGTCGTGGCCACGGACCCGGCTGATCATGCCGTCCTCCAGCGACATCCCGACCAGCAGCGCGTCCCGGGTCATCTGCCAGGTGCTCCACCGCTTCGCCGGCCCGCCAGCACCGACCGGACGGGGAACCGGGATCGCGGCCGGCGTACCGGCCCGCTCGGCGTTGTTCTCGACCAGCACGGTGGACGTCATCGTGACCTCTTTCGCTCGCGTACCGACGTTCCCCACGCTAGGAGCCGGCAGCAGCGGGCGTAAGGACACCAACGGACAATGATTGATACTTTGGGACAATGGAGGTCGTCCCGCCGCTCAACCAGCGCCACCCGGTCCTCGGGACCCGGATGGTGTGCGAGGTCGCCGAGGAGCTCGGGCTCGCGGTCACCGACGTCCTGGCCGGTACGCCGCTGACTCCCGCGGACCTGCGGTCCTCGGACCTGGAGGTCGCCGGGGAGGACGAGATCACGGCGGTCCGGAACCTGCTGGCGCTGATCGCGGGGACACCGGACGAGGTCGGCATCGGCGTCCGGGTCGGGATGCGGGCCACCCTGGCCAACCTGGGCCTGTTCGGGTTCGCCGTCATGGTCTGCCCGACCCTGCGGGACCTGATGACGGTCGGCCTGCGCTTCTTCTCGCTGACCGCCCTGCACACGTCGGTGACGTTCTCCGAGAACGCCGGCCGGATGACGATGACCGTTGACGGCGGGCACCTTCCCGAGGACGTCCGGATGTTCTTCGTCGAGCGCGAGGTCGCGGGCCTCTTCGCGACCCTGCCGCCGTTCATCAACCCGGTGCTCGCCGAGAACGCCGACCAGGTGCGCGTCGAGATCGCCGCAGAGGCGTCGTACCTCGAGTCCCTGGCCGCGCTGCTGCCGATCGACGGCATCTCCTTCGGGGCCGAGCGCAACCAGGTCAGCTTCCCCTCGTCCATGCTGGACGCACCGCTTCCGCAGGCCGACCCGGCGACCTTGCAGGTGTGTGTCGCCCAGTGCGAGGAGCTGATCCAACGGCGCACCCGACGCCACGGGCTGGCCGAGGAGGTGCGCAACCTGATCGTCGCCACCCCTGGAAGCCTCGCGTCACTCCCGCAGGTCGCCGCAGCGTTGGACCTGCACCCGCGGACGCTGCGCCGCAGGCTCGCCGAAGAGAGCACCACCTTCCGGGACCTGCTCGGCGAGGTGCGTTCAGCCCTCGCGGCCGAGCTGATCGCCCAGGTCGGTCTGTCGGTCGAGGAAGCAGCCAGCCGCCTGGGCTACTCCGAGACCGCCGCCTTCACCCGCGCGTTCAGGACCTGGTACGGGATGCCGCCGAGCCAGTTCCGGAACGCTGCTGTATCCGGCGGAGCGAGCTCCGCCCTGGTTGCCCGGGGCGGAGCTCATGTATCCGGCGGAGGTGGAGGGATTTGAACCCTCGACAGGGATTAACCTGAACCCGCTTAGCAGGCGGGCGCCATAGGCCACTAGGCGACACCTCCAGATAGCCAGGAAAGGTTACCCACCCGGACCGGCTGCGGGAAATCGGGGCCCGTTTACGGCCCGGTCGCGCCGAGGCCTACTTCTTGCTGTTGCCGTGCCGCCCGGCCAGCCGGCGCTTGATCTCCTCGACGAACTCCTCACGGTCGCCCTCGATCAGCTCCACCGGGATCGTCGTCGAACGACCGTCGCGCAACCGGATCACCACGCACTTGGAGCCGTGGATCTCGGCCGTGGCCAAGTCCTCGACGTCAGCCCAACGGGCATTGGTCTCACCGGCACCCCGGACGAAACGCACCTGGTAGCCGATGTCGTCGATCTGGACGACGTACCACCGCCGCACCAGGAAGAACCCCAGGGTGAAGACACCGACGACGGTCAGGATCACGACGGCACTGAGGACGTCGCCCGGCAGCCTGAGGGCGACGACCACGATCGTCATCACCAGCAGGGTGATGCCGATCCCGGCCAGGAACAGGCCCATCAGCCGCGCGCGCAGCTGGGGCGCGAGGCCGTAGTTGATCTGGTTCGTCGCAGTCACCCCCTGATTACATCGGGTCCCGCCGGAGGGCGGCGAACCGGGGCCTGGGACCGAGGTCCCCATTCGTTCCCAAGGTCTTGTTTCACAGTGTGGCCTGGGTCACACTCAAGGCTCCCACTGTGCACGGACGATCCTCGTGGAGGTGGTGGCTCATGACTCTTGAGACCGCAATCGCAGAACTTCAACGCACGCTCGGCGGGACCCGCACCGCCTCGAACTGGCGGCTGATGACGCGCCAGCAGCTCGCGGCCGTGCGCGACGCACTCAGCGATGAACGCTTCGCGTCCTGGGACGGCTGGTTGACCGCCCGCAGCAGCGGCAGCGACCGGGAACGCCAGCAGCTGCTCGGCCGGATCTCCGCCCTCGGTAGTGGCCTGCTGGACCGGTTGGACACCGAACGCGCGGCCTCAGAGGTACGCCGGCTGCTCAACGACGTCGAGCACTACCGGCAGAAGGTCCACGACCTGGTCTACGACTCGGTCTCGATGGAGATCGGTGGGTCGGAGTAGGCCTGCTCGAGCAGGTCCACCAGGTCTGCACCCGCCATCTGCTCACGGACGGCGTGGAGGCGCTCGACGTACCGGCGCTCGGACTCGGCCGGTGACAACGGCGGAAGCCCCGGCTCCTGGGGATACGCCATCGCGTCCATGATCGGATCGGCTTTCCAGTAGTCCGCTCGGTAGGCGTTCATCTCGATCCTCTCCTGAACCCACGGGTTCCCGTCTCGCACGTTACATCGGCAGCGGCTGCGACTCGGCTAGGCATCGCGGCGACTCACCTTCTTCACGACCTTCGCCTCCAGCGCGGACCGACGCATCCAGGACGACGCCGCCATCACCCAGGTGATCGCACCCAGGGTGAGCAGCACCGTCCAGGTGTTCTCGTAGGTCAGGTGCTCGCGCAGGCCCAGCCACTGCGGTACGCCGCGCACCAGCCAGCCCGGGATGTCGCGGACGAAGAAGAGCAGGATCGCGACGCAGGCCAGCAGGAAGGTGATCGTCGAGACCGTCCTGGCAGCGAGGACGCCACCGACCAGGTTCCCCGAGCGATCCAGCCCGAGCCATCCCGACGCCACTCCGGGCAGTGCCACCAGCAGCGCTACCGCGTCCGAGCCCGGGTTGGCGGCGACCGGCGCGAGGGCGACCCGGCTCGACGCGTACGCCCCGACCAGGGCGGCCAGGGCCGCGATCGTGGCTGGCCCGATCGATCCCGGCGTGCGCTCGTTGAAACGGCAGTGCAACCGACCGTGGACGATCGGCAGGTCGGCACCCCGGATGTAGAGGTGGGAGTACCGCTGCCCGAGCCGACTGCGGTAACGCGCGTACCGGAACGGACGGTCCTGGGTACTTTCCTCGAGGAAGAGCTCCTGTTCGGCCAACCAGGTCCCGACCGGGCCGAAGAACTCCAGGTGGTACGAGCCGGTCCGCGCCGCCTGCTCGACCGGGTGGGTGAACGTGCTGGGCCGGACCCCGAGCAGATCCGCGTACCAACGGCGCAGCCGGGAGATCAGCCCGCCCTTCGCCCGGGTCTGCAACGCGGTCCTGCGCACCCGGACGACCAGGTCGACCGGCCGCACGGCCGCCTGCTCGACCGGAACCGGGATCCGGGCGAAGATCACGTACCGCTTGGTCAGGTTCGTGGCGATCAGACCGGCCAGGTTCGCCGGGAGGCTCGTGCCGAGGATCCCGGCCAGCCTCCACACGGCGTGCAGGTGGCGCTGGTCGGATGCGGCCTCACCCCGGCTCGCGATGGCGTGCACCAGATCCGTGCGAACCTCGACCTGGTAGCGGGTGAACGCGACCGTGCCGCACCGCCTGGCCAGATCGTCGATGCACGCCATCACCAGGCCGAGCGACTCCTCGAAGGTGACCGTCGACAGCTCGGTCCCGTCGGTGAGCGTGATCGAGAGCTGGTCGAGGAGCTTGCCCTTGTTCGGCGTCAGGATCGGGAACAGCACCGAGTCGCTCCCGGCCGGCACCGGTACCGTCAGCCAGTAGTCGGACTCGATCTCCATCGCCCGGGTGAGCAACGAGACCCGTTCCTTGATCCGCTTGATGATGCGCTGCGGGTCGCTGAAGGCCAGGGCGATCGTCGACACCTGGGCCACCGAGAGCGACGGGACCCGGAGGCTGTCGAGGTCGAGGGCCGGCTCCGGGATCGACCCGATCACCACGACGCTGTCCTCGCTCGGCTCCTCGAAGATCGCCCGGTCCAGTGACTGCCGGACCCACTGCAGCACCAGGAACGCGCCGACCCCCAGGGCCATCAACGACACCGACTCCCGGTGGACCGCCCACGCGGTGCCGCCCGCTGCAGCGAACCGGGCGACCAGCAGCAGCAGTGCCGTCAGCTGACGCAACCGGACCCGCCAGGGGGTCCACAACACACCGATCAGCTTCAGCAACGCCAATCCCCTGACCTCGTGGATCCCCCGAGGCGGGACAAGGTAGTGCCGATGTTCGTCGGTCGGCGAGACTGCGGCGCAGAACTGTCGCTCAGCCCTTGCCTTCAGCAGAGGGGGAGGGATTCGAACCCCCGGTGGGTTTCCCCACGATCGCTTTCAAGGCGATTCCGATCGGCCGCTCCGGCACCCCTCCTCGCGACCGGGCGGACCCGCTCGCAGACGCTGAGTCTAGTGGTCGAGGACCACCAGCACGTCACCCTCCTGGATGACGTCGCCGGGGACGACCCGGACCTCGCGAACCGTGCCCGCCTTCTCGGCCAGCACCGGGATCTCCATCTTCATGGACTCCAGCAGGATCAGCACGCCGCCGGTATCCACGCCGTCACCAGGAGCGACGGCGATCGACAGCACGCTGGCGACCATCTCCGCGAGGATCTCTGAGGTGTGCGACATCTCGGGGGCCATGGTCGCGACCGTACTCGCTCGCGGGGGTTACTCGCGCGTTCAGTGCAACGGGCTGGTGCGACGGGGCTCGGGACGGTGCGCCACCGCCTCCTCGTCACGCCGCGCCCGACGGCCGTGCGAACCGGTGAACGACTGCTCGACCCGGATCACCAGGTAGCCGAGCACCAGCCCGATCAGCAGGCTGTAGACCTCGCCGAGGACGATGCTCCGGACGCCGAGGTCCTCGGCGATCAACCGGGTGGCAGCGGACGCGGTCGCCGCGACCCCGAAGGCACAGACCCACCAGCCCTGTCGGCGCCGGGCTCGCATGAACACGCCCCAGACCAGAGCCGGGTACCCGAGCAGGCCCATGATCGGGTGCGGCACCGCCCCCAACGTCGAGCGCAACCAGTCCCGGGCCTGGTCAAGGGTGTCGACCAGGTCGCGCGACCCCCACTGCGAGATCGCCTCGCTGTAGGCCATCGCCAGGAAGAGCAGCAGGGTCGCGCCCGCGGCAACCGCGTACCCGCGGCGACCGAGGCCGTGCAGGCCCGCGCCCAAGCGGTAGACCAGCGCGAACGCGGCGACCAGGGAGAGCGCGAAGACCACGTAGCCGAAACGCTCGACGTCGACGTCGTCGTGGTCGACGTACCCGAGCACGCCGAGTGCGCCGACCCAGGCCAGCGACACCGCGACCAGGGCCTCCCGGATCGCCAGGCCGAAGGTCGCCGCCGGGGTGGTGAGCATCAACGAGAAGGTGGCCGCCAGGACCGCGGTGCCGATCGCGGCACCGGAGAGCAGCGACTCCCACTGGGTGACCGCTGCCGCGAGGCCCAGGACCGTGGTCAGCGCCGTGGCCCACACCGGGCGCCCCCCGGTCCGGACGGCCAGTCCCCAGGCCAGGGAGCTGGACACCAGCACGCCGCCCAGGGTGCGGACCACCTCGGGGAGATCCGGGCCGAGCCGGGCGAACGCCACCGTCGCCGCACCGAGGAGCAGGACCAGGAACCAGTTCTCGCTCCCGGTGATCGCGAACTGGGCACGCCGCTCGGCGGCCGTACCGATGACCGCCGGCGGGCTCTGCCTGCGGGGTGGCTTCGGGCTTGGTTTCGGGGCTGGTTTCGGGGTTGGCTCGGGAGTCGCCCGCGGGGCCGGCGGGCGAACCGGCGTTGCGGGGGGCGGCGAAGCGATCGGCTCGGTGATCCGGGCGTGCGAGCCGGTCTCGGTGAGAGCGTCGGTCGGCCGGACGTCGGGCCGTCGCTCCTCGGGGGCAGCGATCCGCCGACCGGCCGGGCGCGGCGCGGCCCTGGGCACCGAACCCGGAGGCGGCACCACCGGGCTCGACGTGGGGACCTGGGCCCGACGGGCTCCGGGCGGACGCGCTGCCGGCCGGTCACTCGCCGGCAGCACCGGGAAACCCCCGCTGGGCGGGCGCGACGCCGGGCGCGCGGCGGGACGGGGGGTGTCGGCACGCCGTCGTCCGGGCACCTGCTCCGGAGGTGTCTGGGGGGTCCCCTCAGGACCTGACACGTACGCCACCTTCGTCTGGAGAGCTCGCGGGATCGACGACCGAGAATATCAACGGTTCACAGCCGTCGGTTCCGCAACGACGGGTTCTGCTCGCGAGCTGCGGTGACAGCAGCAAGATCCAGCGACGCCACGAGCCACCCCTCGTCCGGCCCGCACTCCGCGACCACGTCGCCGGTCGGAGCGATCACCGTCGAGTGCCCGCAGTAGCGCGGGCCGGGCTGGGCCGCGGCCACCACCCAGCAGAGGTTCTCGATCGCCCGGGCCCGCAGCAACGTCCGCCAGTGCTCGACCTTGCGCTCCCCCGCGACCCACGCAGCGGGAAGCACCAGCACCTCGGCACCTGCGGCCGACAACGACCTGGCCAGCTCGGGGAACCTCAGGTCGTAGCAGGTCATCAGGCCGACCCGGGCACCACCGATCCCGACCACCGTCGGCTGCGGCGGACCCGGCGCGACGATGTCGGACTCGCACTGGCCGAACGAGTCGTAGAGGTGGATCTTGCGGTACGTCGCCAGCGTCTGACCGCCGCCGGTCAGCACCAGCGTGTTGAAGGGGCGAGCGGCATCCTCGCCGGTCTCGAACATGCCGCCGAGCACCGCTGCACCGGTCCGCCGGGAGACGTCCTGGAGCGCGCGGACGAACGGCCCGTCCAGCGGTTCGGCGTACGGGGCCAACGGTTCGCCGGGGGTGCCGAAGTCCCGGGCGAAGGCCTCGGGCAGCACGATCAGGTCGGTTCCGGCAGCACCGTCGGAGACGTCGATCTGCTCCAGCGCGGTGCGGTTGACCGCCGGATCCGGGGACGACGCGTGCTGCCAGACCCGAACTTCCAGCAGAGCACCCATGCGGCAAGGGTGCCAGTCACCGGCGCTGCGGACAACGCGCGTCGCCGTCGGCAGGCAGTCGGCCGACGCCGAGCGGTGGCAGACTGCGGGGGTGGACGGAATCCGGATCGGCGCAGTGATCCTGAGCGGCGGCGACGCCGTCCGGCTCAGCGGTGCCGACAAGGCCTCGATCGAGGTCGGCGGGATCACCCTCCTCGAGCACGCGCTGGGGGCCCTGGTCGACGTCAACGAGGTCGTCGTCGTCGGTGAGCCCGTCCCGACCACCCGCCCGGTGACCTTCACCCGGGAGGACCCGGCCGGTGGCGGTCCCGCAGCCGGGCTGCTGACCGGGCTGCGCTGCTTCGCCCGCAGGCCCGACCTGGTGGCCGTGCTCGCCGTCGACATGCCCCTGGTCACCAGCACCACCTTCCGCCGGTTGCTGGCGACCCGCGCGGCTCACCCCGAGTCCGACGGAGCCGCCCTGATCGACGAGGGCCGCAAGCTCCAGTACCTCTGCGCGGTGTACGCGGTCGAGAGCCTGCACCGGGTCCAGCCGTCCTACGAGGACGAGCACGGGCTGTCGATGCGGGCGCTGGTCGGCGGGCTGCGCCTGGAGCACGTACCGGCGTACGGGCCCGAGGCTCGCGACGTCGACACCTGGGACGACCTGCTGACGATTCGCGAGGCGTTCGGCGAGTAACCGCACCTCGTTGGCCGAACCTCTTGCATCCGGGCCGGGGTGTGGGTGATCGTGAACAGGTGAACCTGCACGACTGGATCGATGAGCTCTGTGACGCGCTGGACGTCGAGATCGACCTCGACGAAGCGCTGGTCCTCGACGTGGCCAAGGACGCCGCGGAGAACGTGGACCGGTCCGCCGCCCCCATCACCGCGTTCCTCCTGGGGTACGCCGCAGCCCGCTCCCAGGGTGCTCCGGACCAGGTCGAGGAGCTCGCTGCTGCGGCCTCCGACCTGGCGCTGCGGTGGGACAAGTCCCCCGATGCCCTCGAGGAGGAGGACGAGCCCGAGGTCGACGAGGAGATCGAGCTCGACGACGAGCTCGAGTCCGTCTGATCCCTGAGCGGGCTCAGATGTCCCGGAAAACGGCGGCGAGCGGGCTCAGATGTCCCGGCAACGCGGAACATTCGCGCCCGGTCAGCGGGTTCTGGCGGGACATCCGCGCCCGGTCGGCGACTGGGTCGGGTGCAGGCCGGGGCGCTCGCTAACCTCGACGTATGCGTGCAGTCATCGCCCCGGACCCGGGCGGCCCCGAGAACCTCGTCGTGACCGACCTGCCGGATCCCGTCGCCGGTCCCGGCGAGGTGGTCATCGACATCGTCGCCAGCGCCCTGAACCGCGCGGACCTCCTGCAGCGGATGGGTTTCTACCCGCCACCGCCGGGTGCCAGCGACGTCCTGGGGATGGAGTGCTCCGGGCGGGTGGCCGAGCTCGGCGAGGGTGTGACCGGTCTCGCCGTCGGTGACGAGGTCTGCGCCCTGCTCTCCGCCGGCGGGTACGCCGAGAAGGTCGTCGTCCCCGTCGGACAGGTGCTGCGGGTGCCGGCCGGGGTGAGCCTGGTCCAGGCCGCCGCGCTGCCCGAGGTCGCCGCCACGGTCTGGTCGAACGTGTTCATGATCGCCGGCCTGCAGGCCGACGAGACCCTGCTGGTCCACGGCGGCGCCGGCGGCATCGGCACCTTCGCCATCCAGCTCGCCAAAGCGCTGGGGGCCCGGGTGTTCACCACCGCCGGCACCCCGGAGAAGCAGGAGCTCTGCCGCTCGCTCGGGGCGGACCGGGCGATCAGCTACCGCGACGAGGACTACACCGAGATCCTCCGCGAGGCCGGCGGCGCTGACGTCATCCTCGACAACATGGGGGCGAAGTACCTCGGCGGCAACGTCAAGGCCCTGGCCACCGAGGGCCGGCTGGTCATCATCGGGATGCAGGGCGGGGTGAAGGGCGAGCTCGACATCGCCGGCCTCCTGGGCAAGCGCGGCGCCGTGATCGCCACCTCCTTGCGCGCCCGTCCGTCCGCGGAGAAGTCGGCGATCTGCCGCGGCGTCGAGGAGTTCGTCTGGCCGCTGGTCGCCGACGGCAGCATCCGCACGGTCGTCGGGGCCGAGTTCGCCCTGGCCGACGTCGCGGACGCGCACCGGCTGATGGAGTCGGGCGGGCACACCGGGAAGATCCTGCTGCGGACCTAACCCGTCCGGCGCACGACGACGTAGGTGGCCGTGTTCGTGCCGTCGGCGCGGATCACGTTGACACCGACGTCGTACCGGGCGTTGCTGAAGGTCGAGGTGCTGGTGGTCGGCGTGCTCACGCCGGGCGCCGCCGTGAACCCGGCCCGGGTGAGCTGGGCATCGATCCGCTTCATCGCCGCAGCCGGGCTGGCGCCGGCGACCCGGACCAGCACGGTGAACGCGAACGGGTCGTCGGTACCGCCCTGGGAGGCACCGACCAGGACGCCGGGCACGACGGGGATCTGCTTGACCGGGAACCCCGCCGGCAACGACCGTACGTCGGTCGCGGGGGCGAGACCATCGACCGGCCCAGCTCCTGGCGTACCGACCGGCGTGCCGGACGACCCGACGGATGGCACCGCGCTGGACGGGGCCGACCCGGTCGAGGGTGTCGCCACGGTCGGCGATCCCGACCCACCGCAACCGGTGAGCGCCGCGCCCGCGACGAGGGCGACAGCACCGAGCCAGCTCCGGGTGGTCATGGCGGCATTCAAGCAGTTGCCCGCCCGGGGCGGTTCAGAACAGCGCGTTAGGCTCGGGCGCATGTCCAGCCAGCAGCCCGAGCCTCAGCAGGAGAACCCGGACCCCCGGGTCATGATCATCAACGCCGATGGCGCCCCGGCCACCCCGGCCGCGCCCGGCGCGGAACCCGTCGGCGAGGAGGTCACCGACCTGATCGAGGAACCGGCGAAGGTGATGCGGATCGGCAGCATGATCCGGATGCTGCTCGAAGAGGTGAAGGCGGCGCCCGTCGACGAGGCCGGCCGGACCCGGCTGGCCACCGTGCTGTCGACGGCCATCTCCGAGCTCAAGCAGGGCCTCGCCCCCGAGCTCGGCAACGAGCTCGACCGGCTGATCACCCCGCTGTCCGGCGCCACTCCCTCGGAGTCCGAGCTGCGGATCGCCCAGGCCCAGCTCGTCGGCTGGCTCGAGGGGCTGTTCCACGGGATCCAGACGGCGATCTACGCCCAGCAGATGGCCGCCCGGGCGCAGCTCGAGCAGATGCAGAAGGCATTGCCGCCGGGCCTGAGCAGCACCGAGGTCGGCGGCCCGAACGACCTCACTGCTGCGAGCGAGAACAGCTCCGGCGGGATGTACCTCTGATCTCCTAGGACCGCTTCCGCAGCCAGACCAGGCCGCCGATCACCACCGCCAGCACGGCGCTAGTGCCGAGGATGCTGCCGACGCCGGTGCCGCTGATCGGGTCAGGGTTGATCGGGCCCGACGAGGGCAGCGGACTGAACTCAGGGATGCCCGGCGGCCCGGTGACGGTGGCCACCTGGTCGGAGACGGCGGCGGCGAACGGCCGCGAGCCGTCGCAGGAATCGACCTTCATCTGGCCGGGGTGCTGCCCCTGGGCGAAGAAGAGGTAGCGCTCGTCCGCGGCGATCCCGGTCAGCCCGCAGGCTGCCGAGCTCGCGCTGGTCTTCAGCTTCTCGAAGGTGGCGGACTGGCCTTTGTAGACCTGGCCGACCCTGACGCCGTACGTGGTCTCGATGCCGTTGCTGGAGACCCAGGCGACGGTCCCGTCCAGGACGGTGTCGGCCCGGGTGGTCTGGGCGGTGACGGTCAGGTTCTTGCAGCTGCACGCATGCGCGGCCGTCGGCGAGGCGAGCAGCATCCCGACGACCAGACCGAGGACGACCGCGAGCCGCTTCATCCGACAAGTCCGTCGGTGACCAGTCCGTCGATGACCCGTGCCAGCGCAAAGTCCTGGGCCGTCAGTCCGCCGGCCGAGTGCGTGCTGAGCGTGAAGGTGATCGTCCGCCAGCGGATGTCGATGTCGGGGTGGTGGTCGGCCTCCTCCGCGACGCGTCCGACGGCGACGACCAGGTCGAGGCCGGCCAGGAACGAGGCGGAGGTCACCGAGCGGGTGATGCTGTCGCCGACCCGGGACCACTCCGGGGCAGCAGCGAGCGCCTCGTCCAGCTCGGCGTCCGGGAGCAGTGCCACCTGGTCATCCTCGCCCGGTGACGCTCGGCCTGTCGAGGAGCTGCTCCATGACCTGAGCCACACCGTCCTCGTCGTTGGTCCCGGCGACCTGACCGGCAGCCTCGCGGACCGACGGGTGCGCGTTGGCCATCGCGTACGACGTCCCGGCCCACTGCAGCATCGGCATGTCGTTGGGCATGTCCCCGAAGGCGACCACCTCGGCCGCAGTGATCCCCCGCTCGGCGCAGAACAGCTCGAGGGTCGAGGCCTTGGTGACGCCGTACCCGCTCATCTCCAGGAGGGTGGTCGCTGACGACCAGGTGACTTCGACCAGGTCGCCGACAGCAGCGATCGCCCGGTCCCAGTAGTCCTGCGGCTCGAGCTCCTCGTGCCGCGCCAGCAGCTTGAACGCCGGCTCGGTCAGGATCTCGGCCGCCGTGCCCCGGACCGCACCGCCGGGGACGGGGTAGCGCTCCAGGAAGCCGTGCTCGAGCGCGATCCCGGCCATCGTCTCGACGGCGAAGTGCGACTCGGGAACGGCGGCCCGGAGCCGCTCGGTGACCTCGAACGCCACGACCGGCTCGATGGCCCGGGTCTGGTGGACCTGGGACCGGGCGACGTCCCAGACCAGGGCGCCGTTGGAGACAATCGCGAACCCGTGGGTGCCGACGTACCCGAAGACGTCCTCGGCCCAGCGCAGCGGCCTGCCGGTCACGAAGACGACGTCGATCCCGGCTTCCTCGGCCGCGACCAGCGCCTGCGCCGTGCGGGTCGAGATGCTGCCGTCGCTGCGGACCAGGGTGCCGTCGAGGTCGGTCGCGACCAGCCGTACCGGGGGATCCACCGCGTTCGTCACGTCCCGACCTTAGCGAGCAGACCCTTGCCCTGTATTCAACCAAGTGGTTGAATACAGGGCATGTCAGAGACTTCCCTCGAACACCGACAGATCTCCGGCGCCTTCGCCGACCTGGTGCGTACGGCCGACCCGTCCGGCTGGGACGCGCCGGCGCCGGTCGACGGCTGGACCGCGCGCGACGTCGTCCGGCACCTGGTCGAGTGGTTCCCCGCCTTCCTCCAGGGCGCTGCCGGGATCACCCTGCCGCCCGGACCCTCGGTCGACGCAGACCCGGTCGGTGCCTGGGCCGCCCAGAACGAGGCGGTGCAGGCCCTCCTCGAGGACCCGGAGACTGCCGCGCGGCCGATCGACAACCCGCACCTCGGCGCCATGTCGCTGGAGCAGGCGACGTCGCGGATCTACGTCGCCGACGTCTTCATGCACACCTGGGACCTGGCCCGGGCCACCGGTCAGCCGGTCGCTCTCGACGAGGACCGCTGCGCGACGATGCTCGCCGGGATGCAGCCCCTGGACGAGATGCTGCGCGCCAGCGGCCAGTACGGGCCGAAGGTCGCCGTACCGGACGACGCACCGGCGATGGACCGGCTGATGGGGTTCATCGGCCGAGACCCGGGGTTCCGAGCGGTCTGACCATCACCAGGTTGCCCTCGACGTCGGCCCCGCGCAGACCCGTGAACCCGCATTTCGCGAGCACCCGGACAGCGGCCCGGTTCTCGGGGAGCACGCTGGCGCGGACCCGGACCCCGAGCTCGTCGGTGGCCGCCAGAACACCGAGGAGTGCCTCGGTGGCAGCGCCGTGGCCGCGGGCGTCGGGCGCCAACGTGCAGCGCACCTCGACCTCGGGGACACCGTCCTCGGAGTCGTCCGGGTCGCCGAAGAACTCCAGGGAACCGACGTCCAGGTTGTCGAAGGCGCGGACGATGCGCCGCTGCCCCCAGGCCGTGCCCTCCAGGCGCAGCCGTGGGGTGCTGATCACGGTCTCAAGCATCGGGAGCACGGTGCTTGCTCAAAAGTACTTCCTCAGCTCGATCGCCGCGCCGTCCTGCGCCACAGGCGCGGTGACGTGGTCGGCAGCGTCGCGGACGACCTGCGGGCCCTGTCCCATCGCCACCCCGCGACCGGCCCAGGTGAGCATCTCGATGTCGTTGCGGCCGTCACCGATCGCCAGCACGTCGGCGGCATCGACGCCGAGCTCGCGGCAGACCCAGTCCAGGCCGCTGGCCTTGCTGACCCCCTCGGGCGCCAGGTCGAGCCAGGCGGTCCAGCCGATGAAGTAGTTGGTGCCGTGCAGACCGAGCTCCCGGGCCAGGTTCACGAAGTCCTCCGACGTCGAGTCGGGGTCGCGGATGATCACCCGGCTGACCGGCCCGGCGATCATCTCGTCGATGTCGCAGATGATCATCTCGCCGTCGAGCTCACCCGGCGGGAAGAGCCGGTTGACCCGGTAACCGATGCCGTGCTCCTCGACCGCGACCGCTGCGCCGGGGACGTGCCCGAGCACCGTCCGGACCGCGTCCGCGGCGTCGAAGGTCACTTCGTGGACCATCTCCAGCGGTGGGTACCGCACCACCACCGAACCGTTCGACGCGACCACGTGCAGCCGTTCACCGGTCAGCTCACGGACCAGCGCGGCCAGCCCCATCCGGTCGGCGACCCCGGCCATGCTCAGCGGCGCCCGGCCGGACGCGAGCACCACGTGCGCCCCGGCCCGGGCCGCGTCCAGGACCGCCTCGGTCACCGGCTCCGTGACGGTCTCGGTGCTGAAGCCGTGCTCGGGGTCCGGGATGAGCAAGGTGCCGTCGATGTCGAGGGCGACGAGCTTCGGGGTCCAGGTCACGCGGTCACCGACGTCACCGGGCCACCGGCTCCAGGAGCTCGCGCCCGAGCCACTTCTGCAGCGCCTTGGGGACCCGGACCGAGCCGTCGGGCTGCTGGTGGGTCTCCAGGATCGCCACGATCGTCCGGGTCATCGCGCAGAGCGTGCCGTTCAGGGTGGCGACCGGACCTACCTGACCGTCGTACCGGGCCCGGGTGTCGAGCCGCCGGGTCTGGAACTCGGTGCAGTTCGAGGTCGAGGTGAGCTCGCGGTACTTGCCCTGGGTCGGGATCCAGGCCTCGCAGTCGAACTTCCGCTGGGCCGAGAGACCGAGGTCGCCGGCAGCGACGTCGATCACCTGGTAGGCGAGCTCGAGCTTGTTCAGGAACTCCTTCTCCCAGTTCAGCAGGCGCTGGTGCTCGGCCTCGGCGTCCTCGGGCGTGGTGTAGACGAACATCTCCACCTTGTCGAACCAGTGCACCCGGATGATGCCCTTGGTGTCCTTGCCGTGCGAACCTGCCTCCTTGCGGAAGCACGGGCTGAACGACGCGTAGCGCAGCGGCAGCGCAGCACCGTCGAGGATCTCGTCGGAGTGGTACGCCGCCATCGGCACCTCCGAGGTGCCGACCAGGTAGAGGTCCTGCCCCTCGATCCGGTAGACGTCGTCGGCGGCCTGGCCCAGGAAACCGGTGCCGTCCATCGCCCGTGGCTTGACCAGCGCCGGTGCGATCACCTGGGTGAAGCCGGCCTCGCGGGCCTGCTCCATCGCGAGGTTGATCAGCGCGAACTCGAGCTCGGCGCCGACCCCGGTCAGGAAGTAGAAGCGCGACCCGGAGACCTTGGCGCCGCGGTCGATGTCGATCGCCCCGAGGATCTTGCCCAGCTCGATGTGGTCACGCGGCTCGAAGCCCTCGGCCGCGAAGTCGCGAGGGGTCCCGACGGTCTCCAGCACCACGAAGTCGTCCTCGCCGCCGGCGGGGGCCTGCGGGGCGGCCGGGTTCGGGATCGCCATGGCGGCGTCCAGCCAGGCCTGCTCGGCGTCGTTCTGGGCGGCCTCGGCGGCCTTGACCTCGGCCGAGAGCTCCTTGGTCCGGGCGAGCAGCGCGACCTTCTCGTCGCCCTGGGCCTGCGGGATCTGCTTGCTCATCGCCTTCTGGTCGGCGCGGAGGGCCTCGAACGTGGTGATCGCCTGACGACGGGCCTCATCAGCAGCGAGAGCCACGTCCACGACCTCGTCGGACAGGCCCCGCTTGGCCTGGGCTGCGCGGATCAGGTCAGGGTTGTCACGGAGTACGCGCGGATCGATCACCGGTCGAGGATATCGGTCCGGACGGACTAGTCGGTCCCGACCGGCGGCAGCACGACCGGAAGCTCCTCGGCCGTCCGGGGCACGACAGCCTTCGACGCGACCCCGACCTGCTCCCAGGCGTCCGCTCCCGGCGTCCACCGGTACGCCGAGATCTTCGGGGTGTCGGCGCAGAAGAGCCAGGCTGCCCCGTCGGTGAGGGTGAATCCACCGGCGAAGCCGCACGGCAGCGCCGGTTGACCGGCGACGTCGTTCGGGTCGGTCGGCCGCAGGACACCACCGCGACGTTCGACCGGGCGGACGTCGTCGTCGCCGTTCCCGGCCGGCAACGTGTCCGGCGTGTCCAGCGACTCGATGAACGGGAGCCCGGTGTTCTTGTCGAAACCGTTGGCGAAGATCCACCCGGGGTGCTGCGGCAGGTTCCCGTCGCGGACCGCGGTCCGTGCGGTCACGTCGACCTTCCAGACCTGCTGCCGGGCGTCCACGACCCGGAGCAGGGCGCCGTCGACGGGGTCGAAGGCGACCCCGACCGGCTTCAGGTCCGGCGAGCCGCTCCAGCTGCGGACGTCCAGCCGCACCGATCCGTCGCCGTCGATCGGGAACACCGTGACCCGCCCGGCCGCGCGGTCGGCCGCCGTCACCCGGGAGTCGAGCAGGGCGTACTGCTGGTCGGCACTGACGAGCAGCGCCTGGCTGTCGGCATAGGTGTCGCGGTTGTCCAGTGCGGGGAGACTGCGGACCGTGGTGGCACCGGTGTCCGGGGTGAACCGGACGTAGACCGCCTGAACGGTCTCACCCTCGGGACCACCGGCGGTGCTGAACCGCAGCAACCACGGTCGCTCGCCCCAGCCGGCGTCCGGCTGGGCCAGCGTCTCCGGATCCGCCGCGGCTGCCTTCACGGTCGACCCGTCGTTGCCGCACGCGGCGGTGGTGACGGCAGCCCCGAGGAGCACCGCAGCCAGCACCGACGTCCTGGTTCTGGTCCCCATGACCGACACCCCCTGGTTCCTTCCGAGCCTGCGTTCCACTGTCTCATCAGTCAGGGTCACCCGGATAGCGCGAAAGGTACAGGCCGGTAGCATCCGGCGGTGATCGTTTCTCCTCCGCAGCGGGTGAAGGCCCAGGTCTGGGCGGTCGTCTGCTCGGCCGCTTTCACGCTGCTCGCGGTGCTGGTCGCCCAGCACGCGGAGGGGATCCTGGCCGGGGACCGCGAGGTCGGCCGCTGGCCGTACGAGTTCACCCGCGACCACACCTGGGCCCGCCACCTGTTCCTCGGGATCGGCCGGGCCACCGCCTTTTGGCCGCTGTTCGCCCTCACCTTCGTCGCAGCGGCGCTGCTGGCCGGACGCCGCCTGCGCCGTGCCGGGATCTTCGTGCTGATCACGATGACCACCACCTCGCTGGCGACCACCGCGACCAAGCTCGCCGTCGACCGCGACCGACCGTCCTGGGACGACCCGCTGCAGATCCTGTCGAGCTCCTCGTTCCCCTCCGGGCACTCCAGCGGGATCGCCGCCGCGGCCGGCACCGGGATCGTGATCGCGACCATGCTGATCCGCCGGCGCGAGCTGCGCCGGCTGGTCGTCACCGCGGCCGTCCTGATCGCCCTTGTGGTCGGGGCGGACCGCGTCTTCCTGGGGGTGCACAACCTCTCCGACGTGGTCGGCGGCTACCTCCTCGGCGCCACCATCGTGCTGCTGACGGCGCTCGTCTTCGACCCCCAGCCCCGCTCGATCGCCCTGACCGGCGAGACCCAGCCCGACACCATGCCGCCGGCCCGTCGACGGGTCGCGGCGATCCTGAACCCGATCAAGGTCGACGATCCCGCCGGGTTCCGGTCGATGCTCGAGAAGATGGCGACCGATTCCGGCTGGGGCGAGGTGCTCTGGTGGGAGACCGAGGCGGACGACACCGGCTACGCGATGGCGCACGAAGCGGCCGTCTCCGGCGCGGAGGTGGTGATCGCGATCGGCGGCGACGGCACCATCCGAGCGGTCTGCGAGGAGCTGGCCGGCACCGGCATCCCCGTCGGGATCGTTCCCGCGGGCACCGGCAACCTGCTGGCCCGCAACCTCTCCATCCCGCTGTACCTGCGGGCCGCGGTCGACGTCGGCCTGAACGGTCAGGACCGCGCCATCGACATGGTCCGGGTGACGGGTGACGACATGGACGAAGCCATCTTCCTGGTGATGGCCGGGATGGGGTTCGACGCCGCGATCATGGAGGGCGTCAACGAGGAGTTCAAGAAGAAGGTCGGCTGGCTGGCCTACGTCTGGTCGGCGCTGAAGGCGCTGATGTTCCCGGCGATCAAGGTGGAGGTCTCCGTCGACGGGGGCGAGCCCACCACCCACCGGGCGCGGACCGTCGTGATCGGCAATGTCGGCACCCTGCAGGCCGGGATGCCGCTGATCCCCGACGCCGCCCCCGACGACGGCCAGCTGGACGTGGTGCTGCTCTACCCGCGCAGCTTCCTGGCCTGGCTCCCGGTCGCTGCCCGGGTGCTGACCAAGAACCGGCGCACCGACGAGTCGATCGTCCGGATGACCGGGCGCTCGGTCGTCGTACGGGCTTCGGCGCCGGCGCCGCGGCAGCTGGACGGCGACCTGATCAGCTCCGGGCGCGAGATCAGCGCGGTGTGCGAGCAGGGTCGCCTGCTGGTCCGCGTCCCGCGCTGAGCAACCGCCCTAGACTCGGCCCATGGGAATGCTGACGCCGCTGGCCATCAGGATCGGCGGCCTCTCCTGGATGCCGCTGCTGCTGCCGCAGATCACCTGGCTGGACAAGACCCTGCAGCGACTGACCCGGGGCCGGCTCTCGATCCTGCGGATCGCCGGCCTGCCGAACCTGATGCTGACCGTGGTCGGTCGCAAGTCCGGTGTCCCGCGCTCGACGCCCCTGCTGTGCGTCCCGTACGGCGACGGCAACCTGATCGCGGGCTCCAACTTCGGCGGCGCCAAGGCTCCGGTCTGGGTGGTCAACGTCCGGGCGGTCGCCGAGTCCGGCGGCACCGTGACCGTCGACGTCCAGGGGCGCGTCCACCAGGCCGTGCCGCGCGAGATCGGCACCGCCGAGCGCGACCAGGTCTGGGCTCACATGCTCAGGACCTGGCCCAACTACGCCAAGTACGCCGAACGCACCGACCGGGTCATCCCGGTGTTCTTCCTGGAACCGAGGTAGTCCCTAGCTGCGGGCCTGGGCGAGCGCCTCGGCCTCTTCGGGCGAGAGCGGTTGCTGGCAGCGCCAACCCTCGATCGACTTGGCGTAGGTCCGCGCCTCGGCACGGCTGTGGATCGACGTGATCACGGTGCCGTCACCGTGGTCGTCGAGCAGGGCCAGGGACCACGACAGCTGGCCACCGCTGCCGCGCATCTGGTCGCTGTCGAAGGCGTCGTACCGGACCACCGCGAGATTCCGCAGCGAGGTCGCCGCCTCCGCGCGCAGGGCCGCCACCTCGTGCCGAAGGCCGAGTGCGTCCTCGGGCAGGTCGGTGACGTCGGCAACCGGCCGCCGCGACCTGCGCCAACGCGGCAGCAGCTCCAGAGCGAGGGCCGTCAGGGCCACGAGAAGCGCGAGGACCGAGAGCGCAGTGTTCATTGCGTAGAGGTTAGGTGGGAAACCCCTTCGGCTGGTGGCGGCGTGCCGTGGGAGCATCAACCCGTGACGACCGTACGACGCATCGCCTACCAGGGCGAACCCGGCGCCAACTCCCACCTGGTGTGCAAGCAGCACTACCCCGACTGGGAGGCCGTGCCGTGCGCCTCGTTCGAGGACGTCTTCGCGGCCGTCGAAGGTACCGACGGAGTGGCGCCCGTCGCCGAGCTGGCGATGATCCCGATCGACAACTCGATCGCCGGCCGGGTCGCCGACATCCACCACTTCCTGCCGGCGTCGAACCTGCACATCATCGGCGAGCACTTCCTGCGGATCCAGTTCTCGTTGATGGCCGTCCCCGGGACCGACCTGGACACCATCAGGACGGTGCACAGCCACGTGCACGCGCTCGGGCAGTGCCGGCGCATCATCCGCGAGCACGGTCTCAAGCCGGTCATCTCCGGCGACACGGCCGGCGCGGCCCGCGAGGTCGCCGAGGCAGCGGACCCGACCCAGGCGGCGATCGCACCGCCCTTGGCCGCCGAGATCTACGGGCTGGAGATCCTCGCGAACGACGTGGAGGACGAGGACGACAACACCACCAGGTTCGTCGTCCTGTCCCCGGAGTACGTCGAAGCCCCGCGCGGCAACGGGCCGGTGGTGACCAGCTTCATCTTCAACGTCCGCAACCTCCCGGCCGCGCTCTACAAGGCACTCGGCGGGTTCGCCACCAACGGCGTCAACATGACCAAGCTGGAGAGCTACATGGTGGGCGGTCACTTCTCCGCGACCCAGTTCCTGGCCGAGGTCGACGGCCACCCCGAGGACCCGGCCCTGCGCAACGCCCTGGAAGAGCTGGCGTTCTTCACCACCGAGGTGAAGATCCTCGGCGTGTACCCGGCGGCCGACTTCCGGGACCGCTGAGGTGGACCTCGCGGTCGTCGCCCTGAGCTTTGCCGCCATCTTCGTGGTCGAGCTCCCGGACAAGACCTTCATCGCGGCCCTGGTGCTCTCGACCCGCTACCGCGGTCTGTACGTCTGGATCGGGGTCGGTCTGGCGTTCCTGGTGCAGACCCTGATCGCCGTCACCGTGGGCCGGGCCGTCACCTTCCTGCCGGACACCGCGGTCAAGGTCGTTGCTGCGCTGATCTTCCTCGCCGGCGCGATCCTGCTGATCCGGGAAGCGCCGAAGGCCGATGCGGACGAGGCCGAGACCGAGGCGGCCTTCGAGGAGAAGGCGAAGCCCGGCAAGACGGGTCTGGCCGCGATCGGGGCCTCGTTCCTGGTGCTCTTCGCGGCCGAGTGGGGTGACCTCTCCCAGCTGCTCACGATCAGCCTGGTCAGCAAGTACGACGAGCCGGTCAGCGTCTTCCTCGGCGCCTGGGCTGCCCTGCTCGCCGTCTCCGGCCTGGCTGTGATCGCCGGCCGGTTCCTGCTGCAGCGCATCAAGCTCTCCCTGGTGTACTACCTCGGCGCCTCGATCTGCCTGGTCCTCGAGGCCGTCACGCTCTACGAGCTGACCCGCTGACCGGCGTACCGTGACCGCATGACCGTGCGACCGAACGTCTCGTGCGAGGTGGGCCGGCTCCGGTCCGTGCTGCTGCACCGTCCGGGCCCGGAGCTCAAACGGCTGACGCCGCGCAACAACGACAAGCTGCTCTTCGACGGGATCCCCTGGGTCAGCCGGGCCCAGGACGAGCACGACGCCTTCGCGGCTGCACTGACCTCGCGCGGCGTCGAGGTCGTCTACCTGCTCGACCTGCTGGTCCAGACCCTGGCCGATCCGGCGGCCCGCGTCCGCGCGATCAAGGAGGTGCTCTGGTCGCTGCACCTGGGCGACACCATGCGCAACTACCTGCGCGAGGCACTGGACGACCTGGCACCGGATGCCCTGGCGAGCGTCCTGACGGCGGGACTGCGCAACGACGAGGTGCGTGGCGGCTTCGGCCTGGTGACCTCGCTGCTGGCACCGGACGACTTCCTGATCGATCCGTTGCCCAACCTGCTGTTCACCCGTGACTCCAGCGTGTGGGTCCGCGACCAGGTCGCGATCACGTCGTTGGCGATGCCGGCACGGGCGCGGGAGTCCCAGCTGACCGAGCTGATCTACAGCACCCTCCCCCGGTTCGCGGCGAGCCCCCGGCTCCACGGCGCCGACCACGAGTACCTGGAAGGCGGCGACGTCCTGCTGCTGGCCCCGGGCGTGGTGGCGGTCGGGGTCGGCGAGCGCACCACCGCGGCGGGGGCGGAGCGGTTCGCCCGCCAGTTGTTCGGCTCCGACCTGGCGGACACCGTCCTGGTGGTCCCGATCGCCCAGGAGCGGGCCACCATGCACCTCGACACGGTGTGCACGATGGTCGACGTCGACACGATCGTGATGTACCCGAACGTGGCCGACCAGCTCCAGGCCTACACCGTGACCGCCGGGACCGACGACCTCCGGGTCACCGGTCCGGAACCGTTCCTGCGCGCAGCCGCGACCGCGATGCAGATCGATGTCCTGCACCGCATCGACACCGGGCTGGACGCGGTCACCGCCGAGCGCGAGCAGTGGGACGACGGCAACAACACCCTGGCCGTGGCTCCGCGGGTCGCCATCGGCTACGAGCGCAACGTCGAGACCAACGCACGGCTGGAGGCCACGGGGATCGAGGTGATCGCGATCGCCGGCTCGGAGCTGGGATCGGGTCGCGGAGGACCGCGCTGCATGAGCTGCCCGCTCGAGCGGGACCCGGCAGCGGACTAGCCCGCGTTCCGGCACGGAGAAGCCCGGCCGATGTTGACGGGGGATGCAACACCGACCGGGCAAGACCGACCATAGAACACGTTGCCGATCTGCGCCACGGATTCCGATACCCCGGTGTACCAATTCGCGGGAAAAGACCAGACCAGCTGGCCGAAAAGCCCGTTTCCGACTAGCGGATCGTCAGCTGCCGGCTGGCCAGCCCGGCCCGGACCGACCGCTCGGCCGTCTCCAGCGGACGCGCGTCGGCCAGGGTGGCAGCCAGCTTCTCGGCGAACGCCGCCACCGGAGCCACCAGCGCGTCGGCGCCGGTGCCGGCCGGCAGGTCCCAGACGGGCACCAGCACGCCGTGGGCCCGGAACATTCCGATCAGCCGGCCCCCGTCGACCAGGTGGTCCTCCCCGGCGGCGTGCAGCCGCGCGAGGGCGTCCAGGAGGGCGTCCTCGTCCTCGGGGCGCACCCAGCGGAGGAACTCACGCTCCCCGAGCTCGGTCCAGTACGCCGATTCGACCCCGTCGAGCCGGACGGTCGGCGCGACCGCGCCGTTGGCCTGCTCCAGGACGGCGGCCATGCTGCCGTCGGCGTCCTCGACCTCGTCGATCCAGAAGTCGAAACCTTCGTGCACCGTCACCGCGAGGTCACCCTCGACCAGGTCCTGGAAGGTGGCACCTTCGCCCGGGTCCTCGGTCAGGCCGACCATCGAGCCGGGCTCGGCGGCCAGCGCGGCGGTCAGGACCGCTGCCAGGTCGCGGCTGGGGTCGCCGTACCCGTGCTGGACCTGGAGACCGAGCAGGATGTCGCCGTTCGCGCGCACGAGGGCCGGGACCGCGCCGGGCAGCAACGAGCAGAGGGTGACCGTCCGGTCACTGCCCTTCACGGTCAGCGGCGCGGTGGCCGACGGGACGAACTCGCGCAGGGCGATCAGGTCGGTCTCACCGGCCAGACCGGCGAACGGACGGGCCGAGAAGACCGGCGGCGGACCCGACGGGCTGCCGTGGCAGGACTTGTACCTGCGTCCCGAGCCGCACGGACACGGTTGCCGGGGGCCGACCTCGGCGCCACCTTCGGCCGGTGCTGCGACGGAGCGTGCCTTGGTCCGTGAACTCTTACCCATGGGTCGAGGTTACCGAGTGTCCGAGCTTGCTCGTGACCGAGTGGGCGAGAACCCGTTGACGAGCGCAGCGAGGAACATGGTCGAAGGCTAGGCGATGCCGGTGATCCTGCTGTCGTCGGGAGCGTCCATCCGCAGCAGGACGTGGATCACGGTGGCCTCGGCCAGCCGCTCGACCCGCCACTCCTGGCTCAGGGCGTCGACGATCGCCAGCCCCCGGCCCGACTCGGAGTCGGCCGGGGCAGCCACCTGGCGCGGCGTGTTCGGGGCGCCGCCGTCGTACACGCTGAGACTGAGCGCGTCCCCGGACCGGCTCCAGCAGACCCGGAGGTCGGTCCCGCCGAGCGGCGCGGCGTGCCGGACCGCGTTCGACACCAGCTCCGTCATCACCAGCCGGGCGTCGTCGACCACCGGCTGGGCGGTGCCGTGGTCCTGCAACCAGGCGACCAGGGCTCGCCGGGCCTCACCGGCACTCTCCGAGACGAACGGCAGGTCCATCGTCACGGGTCCCGGAGGGACGGCGGCGTAGGACATCGACGACTCCTCCTCCGGTGGTGCGACCGTGCGAACACCTCCAACCTTCCCGTTCCGGCCTCCGCTGAAACCGGTCCGGGGGGAGGAATCAGCGGGTGAGGTACTCCAAGGTGGCGCCCGGCTTGTCGGTGATCACGGCCGAGACCCCCGACGAGACGCACAGGTCGATGTCGGCCTGCTTGTTGACGGTCCAGACGTGGATCTCGGTCCCCGACTCGCGGATCCGCTGGATCAGCTCCGGGTGCTTGCGCACCAGCTTGATCCCGGGCCCGGCGATCCAGTCGTGGTCGGCGAACGGCCGCACCCGGACCCAGTCGGTGGGCCGGTCCATCAGGAACACCAGGTCCAGGTCCGGCGCCAACCGACGGACCCGGCGCAGCGCGATCCAGGAGAAGCTCATGATCCGGGCCGGGGAGTCCTTGCCGGCCCACCCGAAGTCGTCGAGGAGGTCCACCAGGCGACGTTCCACCAGGCCGGCGTACCGGGTCGGGTGCTTGGTCTCGATCGCGAGCTGGACGGGACGGCCGTAGTCGGCGACCGTCTCCAGGAGCCGCCGCAGCGTCAGCACCTTGTTGAGCTCGGGGTCCATGTCGGGCGCCTCGTCGTCGAGCTCGGCCCACGGGTGCTTCCAGCTCGCGAAGTCCAGCTGCTCGAGCTCGGACAGCTCCATCGAGGAGACCAGCCGCTTCTTCTGCGCCGTACGACGCAGGTCACGGTCGTGCACGCAGACCAGGTGCCCGTCCGCAGTGAGCCGGACGTCGCACTCGAGCGCCTCGGCACCCTCGTCGAGGGCGGCGACGTAGGCGCCGAGGGTGTGCTCCGCGTTCTCGGCGCTGGACCCACGGTGGGCGACCACCTGGGGTCGGCTCGCTGCCATGGGTCCAGTGTCCCTCGAACGGCCCGGCGACGGTGCGCGAAACACCGAGGCCGGGACCGTTGTCACCAGGGTCAGACGCCGGCGAGCTTGGCGGCGATGTGGTCCAGCACCTCGCCGTGCTCCTGCTGGGGGCTGAACAGGATCAGCTCGGCGTCGTGCTCGACGCGCACGCTGTGACCCGCGACCCAGTGGAAGACCGAGCCCTCCGCACAGGTCTCGGTCGAGCCGTCGGCGTACGTGACGACCACAGCGCCGGCGATCACGTAGCCCCAGTGCGGGGCCTGGCACAGGTCGTCCTCGAGACCGGCGAGCAACGGCGCCATGTCGACACCGGTCGCGAGCGAGAAGTACTCGGCGCCGAAGGTGCCCTCGGGCTCGCCGAAGTTCTGGAACTGCCGGGCGATCGCGCCGTCGATGGCGATCCGGGTCGGGATGTCGTTCTTGTCGAGGTGCATGGGTTCCTCCTGGGGTGGTGGGTGTCATCCAGGAGGCGTGACAGGCCGTGTCACAACGGGACAACGGGGCCTACGCTGTCCGCAGGCTTCCCCAGGAGGTGCGATGGACGAGCTGGCAACCCTCGGTTCGGTCCGCGCTGCCCTCGACGAGCACGACTGGGACTCGGCCACCGGTCTGCTCGCCGGGATCGACGCCGATCACGTCGACGCCTGCGAGCTGCGCGCCCAGGCGGCCTACGGCAGCGGTGACCTCGAAGGCTGCCTTTCCGCGTGGGAGCACCAGTACCAGCTCCTCGTCGCTACCGAGGAGAACATCCTGGCCGCCCGGGCCGCCTGCATGGTCGCGATGTACCTGCTCATCGACACCGGCCTGATGGCGCCGATCCGCGGCTGGCTCGCCCGGGCCGAGAAGCTGCTCGCCGACGTCGAGGAGCCGGCGCCACCGCACGTGCTGGTCGCGATGATCCGCGGCTACGAGCGGTTCTTCTGCGGTGACCCGGCCGCGGCGCGCCCGTACGCCGAGAAGGCGGTCACGCTCGGCCGGGCCCTGGACGTGATGCCGGGTGTGGTGATGAGCAGCATCTGCCTGGCCCGCCTGGACATCCTCGAGGGCCGGGTCGACGACGGCCTGGCGGCGCTCGACGAGGTGGCCCTGATGCTGGCCTCCGACGTCGTCGACCCGCTGACCTGCGGGATGGCGTACTGCGAGCTGATCTGTGCGGCCCAAGGGATGCTGCTGTCCGATCGGGCCCAGGAGTGGACCGACGTGATGGCGCGGTGGAGCAGCACCCGCGCCTTCGGCGGGCTCAACGGTCGCTGCCTGGTCCACCGGGCCGAGCTGCTCCGGATCTCCGGTCCGGCCGACGAGGCCGAGCGAACCGCCGAGCAGGCCTGCACCGAGCTGCGGCCGTGGATGCGCCGCGAGTACGGCTGGCCACTCGTCGAGCTGGGGGCCATCAGGCTCCGCCGGGGCGACCTGGTCGGGGCCGAGGAGGCTTTGATCGCTGCCCACGAGCGCGCCTGGTGCCCGATGCCGGCACTGGCGCTGCTGCGGCTGGAGCAGGACGACGCCGATGCCGCCGCGGCCCTGATCGCCGAGGCCATCGCTCGGCCGATCGAGATCCCGTGGAAGGAACGACCGCCGATCAGCGAGCTCCGGGTCTTCCCGTTCTACGCCGCGCAGTGCGAGATCGCGCACGCTCGGGGCGACCGGGCGACGGCTGCCTCGGCCGCCGGCACCTTGCGCCGCGTCGCCGACCAGTACGGCGGCAACGGGCTGGCTGCCGTCGCCTCGCTGGCGACCGCGCGGTCCGCCGTGCTGCACGACGATGTCGACACCGCGGTGCGCGAGGCGTCGCGGGCTGTTGCCACCTGGTCGGAGTCCGGCGCACCGTTCGAGGTCGGGCAGGCCCGCCTGGTGCTGGCCGAGGGACTGGAGGCCTCCGGCAACCCCGAGGCAGCCCGACTGGAACGCGCCGCGGCAGCCGAGGCCTTCCGGTCCTTCGGCGCCCCGCGGTGGGAGGCCCGGGCCCGGGCCCAGGACGTCCGACCTCCGCACGCTGCGACTGAGGCGGCGTTCACGATCACCGGGTCCACCGTCACGATCACCTTCTCCGGCCGGACCAGTCACCTGCGCGACCTCACCGGGCTGCGGACCCTGCGTCGGCTGCTCGCCGAACCGGGCCGCGAGTTCCACGTCCTCGACCTGGTCGCGACCTCCGCCGGGGTGACCGACCGACCCGAGCCCGGGTTCACCCTGCAGTCCGGGATGCCGGTCATCGACGAGCAGGCGCGGGCGGCGTACAAACGTCGGCTCGACGAGATCGACGAGGACCTGGCCGTGGCCGAGGCCGAGGGTGACGCGGACCGGATGGAGCTCGCCCGGATCGACCGGGACTTCCTGGCCCGCGAGCTCGCCGCCGCCGTCGGGCTGGGCGGACGGGAGCGGCGTACCGGGGACCCTGCCGAACGGGCCCGCACCAGCGTGGCACGTTCGCTGCGCTACTCGCTGACCGCACTCGCCGAGCACGACCCGACCCTGGCCGCGCACCTGAGGCTGCACCTGCGGACCGGGCTGTACTGCGCGTACCAGCCGGACCCGGTCGCGCCGGTCACCTGGAAGGTCTGACCCGGCGCGGTTGAACGTAGGATTCGTCGGTGATCTCCGACGACCCGACCGCTGGCATCGACCCGGATGAGCTCGCGATAACCCTGAAGGTCCTCGGCGAGCTGCAGCAGCTCCACCCCGACCACGACGACGTCCGCACCGTGAAGCGGGCTGCGTCGTACATGTACAAGATGATCAAGAAGTCCCGGCGGGCGGAGATCCGCAGCATCCGGTTCAAGCACGACCAGGACATCATCGAGAAGACGGCCACCGGCAGCGCGATGCGGATCGACGACGAGACGGCCGGCATTCCCCTGGTCTCGACGGCGCCCGGTGCCTTCGCCGGCGAGCTGATCACCGCGCGCGGCTGCTACATCTGCAAGCAGGACTTCACCCTGGTCGACGCGTTCTACCACTGGCTCTGCCCGACCTGCGCGGCGTTCAGCCACTCCAAGCGCGACCAGCGCACCGACCTGACCGGCAAGCGCGCCCTGCTCACCGGGGGCCGCGCCAAGATCGGGATGTACATCGCGCTGCGCCTGCTCCGCGACGGCGCGCACACCACGATCACCACCCGGTTTCCCAAGGACGCCGTCCGTCGGTTCTCCGCGATGGAGGACAGCGCCGACTGGCTGCACCGGCTCAAGATCGTCGGGATCGACCTGCGCGACCCGACCCAGGTGGTCGCGCTGACCGACGACGTGGCTGCCGACGGGCCGCTGGACATCCTGATCAACAACGCCTGCCAGACCGTACGCCGCTCGCCGGGCGCCTACTCGAACCTCGTCGAGATGGAATCCGCCCCTCTCCCCGACCTTCCCGTCCTCCCGGAGATGGTCACCTTCGACCGGATCTCCGAGGCCCACCCGGCCGCGATCTCCGGCGCGCTCGGGTCCTTCGCCGTCGCCCACCACGAGGGTGAACCGATCGAGCAGGCGATCGCCGCCCACAACGCGGCTTCGCTGACAGCGCTCGCGCTCAAGGCCGGCAACGCCTCGCTGGACGCGCACCTGGCCGGCACCGCCGTGGACGCCGGCGGCCTGCTGCCGGACACCCAGACCACCAACTCCTGGACCCAGCTCGTCGACGAGGTCGACCCGCTGGAGCTGTTGGAGGTGCAGTTCTGCAACTCGATCGCGCCGTTCCTGCTGGTCTCCAGGCTCCGCCCGGCGATGCGGGCCGCGGTCGCAGCAGGAGCCCGGCGCGCGTACGTCGTCAACGTGTCCGCGATGGAGGGCCAGTTCTCGCGCCGGTACAAGGGCCCGGGCCATCCGCACACCAACATGGCCAAGGCGGCGCTGAACATGATGACCCGGACCAGTGCCGGGGAGATGTTCGAGAACGACAAGATCCTGATGACCGCGGTCGACACCGGCTGGATCACCGACGAGCGGCCCCATCAGGAGAAGCTGCGGATCGCCGCCGAGGGCTGGCACGCACCGTTGGACCTGGTCGACGGTGCAGCTCGCGTCTACGACCCGATCGTGCTCGGCGAGGCCGGCCAGGACGTGTACGGCTGCTTCGTGAAGGACTACCAGCCCAGCCCCTGGTGAGCCGACCGGGCGCGAATGTCCCGCCGTACGACGCCGACCGGGCGCCCGCTCAGCGTTCCAGCAGGTAGCGCCCGAAGTGCGGGACCGTGAAGGCGATCCGGCCGCGCTCGCCGGAGTAGATCAACCCCTTCTTCAGCAGCGCGTCCCGGGCCGGCGAGAGCGACTGCGGCTTCTTGCCGAGCACTGCGGCGACCTCGGCCGTGGAGACCGACCCGATGTCGTCAGCGTCCTCACCACCCTCACGCCGTACGACGGCAGCGTCCGCCATCGCGCGGAGGTACTCGCGCTCGCCGGGGGTCGCCCGGTCGTAGCGGCTGCCGAAGAACCCGACCGCCAGCTCGGCCTCGGCCTCGGGTGCCGCGACAGCGACGTCCGCGGCCGTCACCGGCGAGGACGGGGCCACGTCCCAGACCGCCTTGCCGTAGGCCTGGATGAAGTACGGGTAGCCGCCGGTCGCCTCGTACATCGCGGCCAGCGCGTCGTCGGCGAACGCGGCGTCCTCGTCGGCCGCCGGGGCTGACAGCGCCAGGTCGGCCGCGTCCCGGGCGAGCCGGTCGATCCGCTGGTAGCGGAAGAGCCGCTCGGAGTAGGACTTGCTCGCCGAGAGCACCGCCGGCAGGTGCGGCAGGCCGGCACCGACGATGATCACCGGCAGCCCCGACTGGCTGACCTCGTGGCAGGCCGCGCAGAGAGCCGAGACGTCGTCCGGTCCGAGGTCCTGCATCTCGTCGATGAAGACCGCGATCCCCTTGCCGACGTCCGCGGCGAGTCCGCCCACGTCGGTGAAGAGCTCGACCAGGTCGATCTCGATGTCCCCGGAGTCAGCCCGTCCCCGCGCCGCCGGGACGTCGATCCCCGGGTTCCACTGGTCGCGCAGCCTCGTCCCGGGGGCAGCATCGCGGTGCACGAAGGCCTTGATCACGCCGAGGACCTGGGCGACCGCCTCGGGCTCCGGGTGCCCGAGCTCGCGGACGGCCTGGTGCAGCGCGCTGGACAGCGGCCGGCGCAGGTTCTGGTCCGGCCGGGCCTCGAGCTTGCCGGTCCCCCATCCCCGTCGTACGGCCGCCGACCGCAGGGCGTTCAGCAGCACCGTCTTCCCGACCCCGCGGAGCCCGGTGAGGACCAACGACCGTTCCGGACGGCCGCGGGAGACCCGTTCCAGGACGACGTCGAAGGCCGCCAGCTGCTCGTCACGACCGGCGAGCTCGGGAGGGCGCTGGCCGGCTCCCGGAGCGTAGGGATTCCTGATCGGGTCCATGATCGGACGATATCGGTTTGTATTGGATATTCCGTAGATTGAACTAGCGAGCCTAAGAGTGAGTTCGGCCCTGTCTCCGCGGACCCGTAGGATCGATGGCGTTGCGTCTACCGGGAGAAGTCAACACATGCCGATCACACTTGCGTCCGACACGTTCAGCGACGCCGCGGTCACCGATTCCATCGGCCGTGGCGACCTGACCGCGGCAGCCCGGCTCTGGGTCCGGCACTGGCCCTCTGCCCTCGCCTCGGCGCGCTTGTACGTCGAGCGCCGTGAGGTCCCCGGCCTGGCCGCCGAAGCGCTGATCGGCACCGTCTCGATGACCGCCCTGGGACGGGGACCTCGCGAGGACGTGGCGAGCTTCGTCGCCGCCGCGGTGCGCGAGCTCGGCGAGGACGACGAGCCGCCGCCGATCGACGTGGCAGCGCTGCCCGAGGTCTCGACCTCGCCGCGGCTGAGCCAGGCCTTCGCGGCACTCCCCCTCTCGGCACGGGCGGCGCTGCGCGACTTCGCCCACGGCGGCCCCGAGGCCCCCGAAGCGCTCACCCTGCTGCAGACCGGCTACCTGGTCGAGCACGCCGCCGACGCACCCGGCCGCGAGTGCCGTCCCGCCCACGGGGCGATGCTGGCCGCGGCCGAGGAGCGCGCGACCGAGGGCTTCGCCGGTGACAACTGGATGCACATGAGCACCTGCGTCTGGTGCACCGAGGCCTTCCACGAGCTCGCCCACAGCAACTGCGCGCTCTCTGCCCTGATCGCCCCGGCCGTGCTCGCCGCCGACGCCGCCGCGCCGCTGCCGACCCCCCTCACCGACCAGGTGGCCGAGCCGGTCCTCGCTGCCGTCGCCACCCACCGCGCCGGCGTCCACGTCGTGCTTCGCGGCGGACGCAACCGGATCCTGATGGCCGCAGGACTGACCGTCGCGGTGGCCCTGATCGCCGTCCTGGTGTCGCAGAACCTCACCGGCAACGACGACCCGACCTCGCCTACTGCGGCGAGCGGCGCGTCGAGCACACCGACCGCTGCGGCCACCAACGGCAACGACGCCTTCGTCCTCGGGTCCCCGCTGCCCAGCCCGACCGGGCTGCCCAGCGACCTGCCCAGCGCGACGGTCGCCGGGCCGCTGGTCCTCCCGGAGCCGACCGGTACGGCGAGCACGCCCGCGGCCAAGCCGACCCCGACCCGCACGCCGACCCCGAAGCCGAGCCCGTCGAGCACCCCCAAGCCGACACCGACGCCGACGCCCACCCCGGCGCCGAGCACCAGCCCGACCCCCACCTGCAACCCGCTGCAGCACGTCCTCGGCTTCTGCTGACCTGGCGGTAGGCGCGATAGCCTCGGCTCATGATCCTCACTCCGTTCGCCAACGAGCTCTCGGCCACTCGGCCTCGAGCAAGCTCGGGCACTCGATAGCCTCGGCTCGTGCCTGAGCTTCCCGAGGTCGAGGCCCTGGCCCGCGACCTGACCCAACGCCTCGACGGTCGGGCCGTCGTCCGCGTCGACCTGGCGAACTTCAGCGCCCTGAAGACCTACGACCCGCCGCTGACCGCAC
The DNA here is from genome assembly GCA_026392455.1 of Propionibacteriales bacterium. Lineage (GTDB taxonomy): Bacteria > Actinomycetota > Actinomycetes > Propionibacteriales > Nocardioidaceae > Marmoricola. The sequence continues at coordinate 41,543 of JAPLCB010000002.1, forward strand.
TGTCCGGCGGTCTGGTCGACAGCGTGAAGCGGCACGGAAAGTTTCTCGACTTCGACATCTCCGGGACGCACCTGGTCCTGCACCTGGCCCTCGCCGGCTGGGTCCGCTGGAAGGACGAGGTGCCGAAGGTCCCCGCCAAGCCGAACAGCAAGTCACCGTTGGCGGCACGGATCGTGCTGGACAACGGCGCCGGCCTCGACATCACCGAGGCCGGCACCCGCAAGAGCCTGGCGCTGTACGTCGTCCGCGACCCCAGCGACGTCGAGGGCATTGCCCGGCTGGGTCCGGACGCCCTGTCCGAGGAGTTCACCGCGGACCGGCTCGGCGAGATCCTGGCCGGTGCCGGACGCGCCCAGATCAAGGGCGTCCTGCGGATGCAGAGCAACATCGCCGGGATCGGCAACGCGTACTCCGACGAGATCCTGCACGCAGCGAAGATGTCGCCGTTCAAGCCCGCCAACAGCCTGACCGACGTCGAGCTCGCACTGCTGCACGCGACGATCCGGCGCGAGCTGGGCGAGGCGGTGGCCCGCGCCGACGGCCTGCCCCCCAGCGAGCTGAAGGGTGAGAAGAAGTCGAACATGCGGGTGCACGGCCGGACCGGTGAGGCCTGCCCGGTCTGCGGCGACACCGTCCGCGAGGTCTCGTTCGCGGACCGCAGCCTCCAGTACTGCGCGACCTGCCAGACCTGCGGCAAGCCGCTGGCCGACCGACGGATGTCGAAGCTCCTGAAGTAACGTCCTCAGGGACGGCGGTCGACGTCGCGGCGTTGCATCGGCACCCGGCTCCAGAGCCGCTGCTGCACGGCCAGGGTGAGGGCCCCGGCGACCACCATCCCGGTGACGTTCAGGACCAGCTGGAGCGCGCTGCCCCCGATCTCCTCCCCGACGCCGAAGGCCAGACCCAGGGCAACGTTGCCGGCGGCCGGGATCGTCGTCAACGAGATGAAGACACCGGAGAGACCGCCGACCCGGGCCGAGGTGAGCGACAGCACCCCGGCGGCGGCAGCGACCACCGCCACGATGAAGGACCACTTGTCCGGGGTGTAGATGAAACCGGTCCCGGGACGGCTTCCGGTCAGGTCGCCGACGACCACCCAGCCCAGGGCACGCGCGACCAGGGCCAGCACCGTGGTGATCCCGATCGCCACCAGGAAGCCGACCACGAGCGTCCGAGCCGCGGTCGTGAACAACGTCCGGCGGCGGCGGACCACGGCCAGCCCCAGCGCAGCCACGGCCACGAACTCCGGACCCAGCACCATCGCGCCGATCACCAGGATCTGCGAGTCGAGCACGATCGCGATGCTGGCCAGCAAGGTGGCCATCACCATGAACGACAGGTAGGTCCAGTTGAGCTCCGACTCCTCGTAGGCACGCTGGGTCACGTCGGCCCAGACGACGGCGTCGGCGCTGCTGCCCGGCGTACGGCGCTCGGCGTCCAGGCCTGCCCGGGACATCCAGGTGGCCACCGGCTCGACGTGGATCGTGCCGACCTGGGGGACGCCCAGGTCGACCAGGGCCTCGAGGATCGCGTTGGTCCCCTCCCGCGCGACGTCCACGAGGACCAGGTCGCCGACCGGCAGCACCGACGCCCCGCGCAGGACCGCGAGGGCGCTGACGGCCGGGTCGCCGTCCAGGACGGCCAGAACGTCCTCGGTCAGCTCGGGAGGGATGCTGATCCGGACCTGTTGCACCCGACCAGTCTGCCGCCAGCGGACGGACGACGCCGCCCGGACGCGCCCTTGCGAGACTCCGGGATCCGGCCGTGGCTAGCCTGGGACCATGAACGGCATCCCCACGGTCAGCATCGACCAGGTCCCCGACCCGCTTCCCGACGGCCTCGTCGTGGTCGACGTGCGCGAGCCCGTGGAGTGGGCGCACGGCCGGATCGACGGGGCCGTGCACATCCCCCTGGGGGAGCTGGTGGCCCGGGTCGGTGAGGTCCCGACGCAGGGCCAGGTGCTGGTCGTCTGCAAGGTCGGCGGGCGCTCGGCCCAGGCGACGGGCTTCCTGGTGCAGAGCGGCGTCGAGGCCGTGAACCTCGACGGCGGGATGCTGGACTGGAGCGCCGCGGGTCGGCCGATGGTCAGCGACCTCGGGGAACCGACGGTCTTCTAGGCAGCGGCGCTGGTCAGGCGAACGCCGCCGGGAGCGGCAGCCCCAGAGCGACCCCGAGACGCTCGAAGTACGCCGACCGCGGGATCTCCACGACCCCCAGGGTGGCCAGGTGGTCGGTCTGCCACTGGGTGTCCAGCACCCGTCGGTCAGCGTGCTCGTCGGTGAGCAGCTCGACCAGCCCCACCAGCGCCACCTTCGAGGCGTCACGCTCACGGGCGAACATCGACTCCCCGGCGAAGAGTCCGCCGATCGCCAGCCCGTACAGGCCGCCGACGAGCTGGTCGTCGAGCCAGGTCTCGACCGAGTGCGCCCACCCGAGCTCGTGCAGGTGCAGGTAGGCGTCGAGGATCTGGTCGTCGATCCAACTGCCGTTGCGGGCCGGGTTCGCGCACCCGACCATCACCGCCTCGAAGGCGGTGTCCACGCGGACCTCGAAACGGCGTACCGACTTGCGCAACGACCGGGTCATCCGGAGTCCGTCGAGCGGGAGCACTCCGCGACGTTCCGGGGACCACCAGCCGATCTCGGCCCCGGCCTCGACCGGCATCGGGAAGAGCCCCCCGGCGTACGCCGAGAGCACCGTCGCCGGATCCAGTCCCGCCCCGACGGCGACGAGGTCTCCGGGAGCGAACGGCGGCGTCGGCATCCGCCACTGCGGGAGCCCTGGGTCGATCGGCACCGGTCCATCATCGCGCCTGGACACCTCGGCTCTAGGCTGACCCCATGAGCGTCGCCAAACGGGTCGGAGCCGCCCTCGCCCCCCGGGTCACCCAGATCGCGCCGAACCTCTCGGCCGCCTTCGTCCACCAGGCCCTCGACAAGGCCATCGTCGGCGTCGGCCCGTTGCCCGGGGCTGCGGCCGCTGCCGAGAAGCAGCTGACCCAGAACGACGGCGACGTCGAGCGCGGCACCCACGACGTGATCGAGAACCACGTCCGCTACGCCGGGCTGCAGGGGTTCGTCACCAACATCGGCGGCCTGGTGACGATGGCGGTGACGGTGCCGACGAACATCACCGGGCTCGCACTGATCCAGTGCCGGATGGTCGCCGGCATCGTTCACCTGCGCGGGTACGACCTCGACGACCCCCGCACCCGGGCCGCGGTCCTGACCTGCCTGCTCGGCGAGGAACGCATCCTCAAGCTGGTCAAGGAACGCACCCTGCCGGGCACCCCGATGGAGCTGGCCAGTGCGCAGGTCTTCGACTCCACCCTGAACGCCCTGCTGGCCAACGAGGTCGCCTCCGAGCTGATCACCCGCGCCGCCGGCAAACGCCTGGCCACCACGGTCGGACGCCGCGTCCCGGTGGTCGGTGGGGTGGTCGGGGCCAGCACCGACGCCTACGTGACCTGGAAGATCGGCCGGTACGTCGACCGCGAGTTCCTGCCACGGGCGAAGAAGAAGCGGCTCCGGAGGACCTAGGCCCCGGACCGGGTCGGCTCGGCCAGCTTGACCATCATCTTGCCGATGTTGGCCCCGGTGAAGATCCCGTTGAGCGCGTCCACGCAGGACTCGATCCCCTCGTAGACGGTCTCCCGGTGGACCAGCAGCCCGTCGGCGTCCCAGCCGCGGAGGGCTGCGAACGCGTCGTCGAAGTGCTCCCACTCGTTGAGCGCGTTGAAGCCCTGCATGGTGGCGGTCTTCGCGAGCAGGTTCACGTAGTTCGACGGCCCCGGGTGGTCCCCGGTGAGGTAGCTGGAGATCACCCCGCAGAGCACGACCCGGGCATTCGCGGCCAACCGGCCGAGGACCGAGTTCAGCACCGTTCCACCGACGTTGTCGAAGTAGACGTCGACCCCGCGGGGGCAGTGCGCCTTCAGCGCCGCGTCCAGGTCGCCGCCCCGGTAGTCGATGCAGGCGTCGAAGCCGAACTCCTCGACGACGACCCGGCACTTCTCCGGCCCGCCCGCGATGCCGATCACCCGGGCCCCGGCGATCTTCGCGATCTGGCCCGCGATCGAGCCGGTCGCCCCGGCGGCTGCCGACACCACGACGGTCTCCCCGGCCTGCGGCTTGCCGACACCGGTCATCCCGAAGTAGGCGGTCGCCCCGGTCGGGCCGTAGACCGAGAGCACCGCCGGGTGGTCGATCACGTCCATCCCGGTGACCGGGGTGCAGAAGACGTCGTCACGGACGATCGTGTACTCGCTGAACCCCGCCAGCATCGTCACGACGTCACCGACGGCGTACGCGTCGCAGCGTGACTCGACGACCTCACCGATCCCGGCGGCCCGGACCACCTCGCCGAGCTGGACCGGAGGCAGGTAGCCCGGTTGGTCGTCCAGCCAGGTCCGCGCAGCCGCGTCCAGGCCGAGGTAGGTGACCCGGACCAGCGCCTCGCCATCGGCGGGCACCGGAGCCGGCACCGTGACGAGCTCGGTGTCGTCGGGCCGGACCAGACCGTCGGGCCGACGGCGCAGCAGGATCTGACGGTTCTCCCGGGGCATGGAGTGAACCTAGCCGCGCAGCCGGCGGTAGAGGTCCAGGCCGCGCGCGGCGAGCCGGCTGTCGTCGGCCTTGGCGACCAGCCGCTGCTTGAGCCGGTACGTCCGGGTCGCGTACAGCGGAGCCAGCTGGCGGTGCAGGTCCGCGATCTCGTGGTCGCGCTCCTCGACCACCGTCCGGAGCCGGGCGGCCTCCAGGGTCATCGCGGTCACCGACCGCAGCAGGACGGCCTCGCGCTCGGGCAGCCCGACAGCGTCCGGGTCGACGTACGGCAGCGCGGGCCGGGGCAGCAGGTCGTCGAGGTCACCGACGACGTCGTACCCGCGGCCCTCGATCTCGGCGACCCAGGCGCGGCTGAGCCCGTCGGCCCAGGTCCAGACGTCCGCCGGCACCGAGAGCGGCGCCGAGGTCCGGTGCTTCGACAGGTTCTGGTGCACCAGGTTCTCGCGCACCAGCGCCCGGTAGTCCGGGTTGGGCAGCACCCCGTTGAGCTCCGCGTTGATCGATCGCACGACGGAGACCTCGGCGACCCCGAGCGACGCGTTGGCACGCTCCGCGGAGACCGTGACGTTCGCGGGGTCGAAGTCGAAGACCCGGGCGAAGCGCTGCCACAGCAGGTCGGGGGGCGACCCGGCCGGGGGCACCGTGACGAGGTGGACGTGGGCGGGCGGCAGCGTCGAGCCCCAACGTTCCAGCACCGCCGGGGTCTCCTGGACCCCCCAGAACCACTGGCCGAGGATCGTCGGACGCGCAGCGTCCTGGATGCCCGCGAGGAAGTCGGCGTAGCTCCGGGTCCGGCGGTGCTTGACGTTCTCCTGCCACTCGGCCGGGATCTGCCGGACCAGGTCACGGGCCGAGACGACCACGTGCACCTCGCCACCCAAGGTCTCCAGTGCGCGGGCCACCTGCTCCCGGCTGGCCTGGGCGAGGATCTCGTGGCTGACGATCGCCGACCCGGGCCACGCCCGCACCTCGGCAGCCAGGGCGTCCCAGGCGCCGACCGCGTCGGCCTCCAGGCCGCCCCACTTCAGCTGCATCAGGTCGAGCGCGGCCAGGAAGTGCTGGTCGAACCGCTCGCCGGGGTAGAGGACGCCGTGCTCACGGAGCAGCTCGCGCTCACCGAAGAACTGGTCCTGCAGGAAGGAGGTCCCGGTCTTCGGCGACCCCACGTGCAGGATCACCTTCTCAGCCATCAGAACCTGCTGGCTGTACGACGTCGGGCCACCGGACGACCCTACCAATCCGGCGCCGGTCAGCCACCGAGGAAACGCTTGGCCAGCCGGCGCGCGGGCGAGCTGTGCGTCGGGGCCACGTGCGTGACCACGGCGGCCAACGCGGCGAGGGCCGCATCGGCCACCTCCTCGGCGGGCGGCTCGTCGGGATGGATCCAGACGTGGTCGGGCCCCGGGTGCACCGGTGTCAGGTCGGCGAGGTCGCCGACGACGTCGACCCCCGCACCCTGGATCCAGTCGAGCCACTCGTCGGTCACCCGGTTCGCGAACTTCCAGCGCCCCTGCGGCAGTACCACCGGGATGCTGCCCTTGCGCTGGCCGAGCACGCCGCGGATCGTGGTCTCCCGGATCAGGTCGATGTAGACCGCGCGCGGAACCCCCTTGCCGGCAATGAGCTTGTTCAGCCGGCGGATCGTGGCGGCCTCGGCGATGCCCAGGGACGCGTTGAAGTTGGTGCTCTCGACGGCACCGACCTCGGGCGCGATCCCCACCACCGACGTGAACCGCTTCCACAGCTCGCCCGGGGGACCCGACTTCGGTGGCACCGTGACGACGTGGATCCGTTCCGGCGCGAGGCCGTTGCCCCAGCGGGTGAGGATGTCCGGGAGGCTCTGCACCCGCCAGAACCACAGCGTCGGCGACGTGCGGCGCCCCTGGACGACCTCCATCATGAACTTCTTGAAGGTCTTGCGGCTGCGGTGCTTGATCAGCTCCTGCCACTCGGCGGGGATCTGCCGCGCGAGGTCACGGGCGGTCAGGATCACGTGCACCTCGTCGCCGGCGAACGCCGCCATCGCCTTCGCGACCTGGTCCGTCGAGGCCGCGGCGAGGATCTCGTGGCTGATCAGGACGTCGCCGCTGGTGCGCTTCGCCTCGGCGACCAGCGCCGCCCACTGACCGCGGGCCACATCACGCTGCCCGGCCCAGCGCTCCTCGATCAGGTCGAGCGCCGCCTCGAAGTGGTCCCCGGTCCGGGTCGGCAGGTAGGTCAGTCCGGCCTTGGCGATGGCGTCCCGGTTGAGGGCGAACCGGTCCTGCAGGTAGCTGGTGCCGCTCTTCGGGGTTCCGATGTGGAGGAACACGCGGCGGGTCATGACGGCATTGTGCCGTACCCGTCGAGTCGGGCCCGGCGCGCGGTTGAGAAGGGCGCGACACGGGCTTCAGTGCGGCCTCGTGCTGGCTGCTGCAGGTGGGCCCGAGTCAAGTGCGCGGCAGGCCCGTTTCGACAGCGCGGTGGGCCCGAGTCAAGTGCGCGGCAGGCCCGTTTCGACAGCGCGGCGGGCCCCACTCAACGGGGGGCGAGCGCGGTGACGACCCGGGACGGGCTGGGGCGGCCGAGGATCCCGGCCATCCAGGTGCTCGTCGCCACCAGGGCGTCGAGGTCGACCCCGGTCTCGACCCCGAGGCCGCGGAACATCCAGACCAGGTCCTCGGTGGCGAGGTTGCCGGTCGCGGACTTCGCGTACGGGCAGCCGCCGAGACCGCCGGCACTGGCGTCGAAGGTCCGGATGCCGTGCTGCCAGGCGGCGTAGGCGTTCGCCAGGGCCTGACCGTAGGTGTCGTGGAAGTGGACGGCGAGCACCTCGTCGGGGAGACCAGCGGCGTTGAAGGCATCGAGCAGACCGCTGACCTGGCCGGCCGTCCCGACGCCGACGGTGTCCCCGAGCGAGAGCTGGCTGGCACCGAGGTCCACCAGGCGCCGCCCGACGCTGACGACCTGCTCGACCGGCACGGCACCCTCCCACGGGTCACCGAAGCACATGCTGACGTAGGCCCGTACGTCCAGACCCGCCGCGCGGGCCCGGGTCACCGTCGGCGCGAACATCGCGAACTGCTCGTCCAGGCTGCGGTTCAGGTTCTTCTGCGCGAAGGTCTCGGTGGCACTGCCGAAGATCGCGATGTGGCGCAGCCCGAGCTCGAGCGCCCGGTCGAGACCGCGCTCGTTGGGTACCAGGACCGGGAGGTGCCGGCCCTCCTCGCCCAGCATCGCCATCAGCTCACCGGCATCGGCCAGCTGCGGAACCCACTGCGGGTGCACGAACGAGGTGGCCTCGACGACCGGGAGCCCCGCCGCCAGCAACCGGGTGATGAACTCGGCCTTGGCCTGGACCGGGACGATCCCCTTCTCGTTCTGCAGGCCGTCGCGGGCGCCGACCTCGTAGATCGTCACGTCGTCAGGCATCAGCAACCGCCTCACCCTGCTCGATCAAGAACAGCAGCTGCTTGAGCTGGACCTGGTCACCGACAGCGGCGCCGACGCGGGTGACGGTGCCTTCGTACGGCGCCTTCAGCGCGAGCTCCATCTTCATCGCCTCGACGACCCCGAGCCGCTGGCCCTCGGTGACCCGGTCACCGACCGCGACGTCGACGGCGAGGACCGTGCCCGGCATCGGCGCCAGCAGCGACCCGTCTCCGGCGGCACTGCCACCGGCGGCGAACGGGTCGGGCTGGTCGAAGACGTACCGCTGGCCCTGGTGCACCAGCTCGACGCTCCTCCGCGAGACGCGGACGTAGGGGGTCTCCGGTTCGGGCCCGGCGAGCACCACCGGTTCATCGAGGGTCACCACGACCGGCGCCGGGGTCTGCCCGAGCCGGAAACCGTCGCCGGCGAAGGCGCCCCCACCGGAGCTCCGGGCACGCAGCCACGCCCAGCCGGCCAACGTGCGGGCCGGCGCCGGGTCGGGCGCCGGGATCTCGACCCGGTCCAGCCAGGCGGTGTCGATGGTGGCGTCGCGGAACTCGTCGCTCGCCGCGAGCACCCGCAGGAAACCGGCGTTCGTGGTGAGTCCGAGGATCGCGGTGTCGTCGAGAGCCGCGACCAGGGCGCGCCGAGCAGCCTCCCGGTCGGGCCCGCTGGCGACCACCTTGCCCAGCATCGGGTCGTACGCGGTGCTGACCACCTGTCCGGAGTGCAGAGCGTGGTCGACCCTCACCTGCGCGGGCCAGTGCACCTGCGTCGCCGTGCCGGCCTGCGGGAGGAACCCGCCGAACGAGTCCTCGGCGTAGACCCGGGCCTCGATCGCACAGCCGACCAGGGTGACGTCGGCCTGGGTGAAGCCGAGCGGTTGCCCGGCAGCGACCGAGAGCTGCAGCGCGACGAGGTCAGGATGCTCGCCGTTGACAGCGACAGCCAGCTCGGTGACCGGGTGCTCCACCTGGAGGCGGGTGTTCATCTCCAGGAAGTAGACCTCCCCCGACGCGTTGTCGAGCAGGAACTCCACGGTGCCGGCGTTCTGGTAGCCGACCTGTGCGGCCAGGGCTACGGCGGCGCTGGTCACGGTCGCCCGGACGGTAGCCGTGATGGTCGGCGCGGGGGCCTCCTCCAGCACCTTCTGGTGCCGCCGCTGGGTGGAGCAGTCCCGCTCGAAGAGGTGCACGACGTTGCCGTGCGCGTCGGCGAGGACCTGGACCTCGATGTGCCGGCCGGACTCGACGTACTTCTCGATCAGCAGGGTGTCGTCGCCGAAGGAGTGCGCTGCCTCGCGCCCCGCAGCCTCGACGGCCGCGGCGTACTCGGCAGCCTCGCGGACCACCCGCATCCCCTTGCCGCCGCCACCGGCAGCCGCCTTGACCAGCACCGGGTAGGAGAGGTCAGCAGGTGGTGTCTGCAACGTGTACGACGGCACCACCGGGACGCCGGCAGCGACCGCGATCTCGCGGGCGGCGTCCTTGCGGCCCATCCGGTCCATCACGTCGGCCGACGGGCCGACGAGCTTCAGACCCGCCTGCTCCACGGCACGCGCGAACGCGGACCGCTCGGACAGGAAGCCGTACCCGGGGTGGATCGCGCCGGCCCCCGACGAGAGCGCGGCAGCCACCACCTCGTCGATGTCGAGGTACGACTCGACCCGGACGGCGACGTCCGCTGCGCGCACGTGCGGGGCACCAGCGTCCAGGTCGGTGTGGACCGCGACGGTCCGCAGGCCCAGGGCGCGGGCGCTGCGGAAGACCCGCACCGCGATCTCGCCACGGTTGGCGACCAGAACGGTGTCGAAGGGGGCTTCGAGGAGCTCAACCACGCTCATCACATCCGGAAGATTCCGTAGCGGGGCTCACCGATCGGCGCCTGCGCGGCGATCTCGAGTCCCATCCCGAGCACCCGACGGGTCTGTGCCGGGTCGATGATGCCGTCGTCCCAGAGCCGGGCGGTCGAGTAGTACGCCGACCCCTGGGTCTCGTACTGGTCGCGGATCGGCGCCTTGAACTCCTCGTCGTCAGCGCGACCGGCGACGGTCGCGAGCACGTTGGCGGCCTGCTCGCCGCCCATCACCGAGATCCGGGCGTTCGGCCACATCCAGAGGAAGCGCGGGTCGTACGCGCGACCGCACATCCCGTAGTTGCCGGCCCCGAACGAGCCGCCGATCACGACGGTGAACTTCGGGACCACCGAGCAGGCGACCGCGGTGACGAGCTTGGCGCCGTCCCGCGCGATGCCGTTGTTCTCGTACTCGCGGCCGACCATGAAGCCGGAGATGTTCTGCAGGAAGATGATCGGTGTCTTGCGCTGGTTGCACAGCTCGATGAAGTGCGCGCCCTTCAGCGCCGACTCCGAGAACAGGATCCCGTTGTTGGCCACGATCCCGACCCGGTGGCCCCAGATGGTCGCGAAGCCGGTGACCAGGGTCTCGCCGTAGAGCTTCTTGAACTCGTGGAAGTGGCTGCCGTCGACGAGGCGGGCGATCACCTCGCGGACGTCGTAGGGGGTGCGGCTGTCGGTGGGGACCACGTCGTAGAGCGACTCCGCCGGGAAGCGCGGCTCCTCGATCTCCTGGGCTGCGGGAGGCGTGGGGAGCGGCAGGGTGTCCACGATCGACCGCAGGATCGTCAACGCGTGCCGGTCGTCGTCGGCCAGGTGGTCCACGACCCCGGACTTGCGGGCGTGCACGTCCCCGCCACCGAGGTCCTCGGCGGTGACCACTTCACCGGTGGCTGCCTTCACCAACGGAGGACCACCGAGGAAGATGGTGCCCTGCTCCTTGACGATCACGGTCTCGTCGGACATCGCCGGCACGTACGCGCCGCCAGCGGTGCAGGACCCCATCACGGCAGCGAGCTGCGGGACGCCTTCGGCGGACATGTTCGCCTGGTTGAAGAAGATCCGGCCGAAGTGCTCCTTGTCCGGGAAGACGTCGTCCTGCATCGGCAGGAACGCACCGCCGGAGTCGACGAGGTAGACGCACGGCAGCTTGTTGGCGCGGGCGACCTCCTGGGCCCGCAGGTGCTTCTTGACCGTGATCGGGTAGTAGGTGCCCCCCTTCACGGTGGCGTCGTTGGCCACGACCATGCACAACCGGCCGTTGATCCGCCCGACGCCGGTGACGATGCTGGCGCTGGGGACGGCGAAATCCGCATCGCCGGCGTCGTCGGCACCGTCGGCGCCGTACATCCCGTACGCCGCCAGCGCACTGAGCTCCAGGAACGGGCTACCGGGGTCGAGCAGGGCGTCGATCCGGTCGCGGGCCAGCAGCTTGCCGCGGTCGGTGTGCTTGCGACGGGCGCGCTCGGAACCGCCCTGGCGGACCCGGGCGAGACGGTCGCGCAGCTCGGTGACGAGGTCGTTCATTCCAGGGGGCACGGGTTCAGGGTGCCAGGTTAACGATCATTAACTCAAGTCCCCGCCGGTAGCCGTTCAATTGGGCCTGGCGCACCGTTCACATGGGGCTCGGGACGGCGCGTAAGGCCCGACTCGACGGACCCGGCCCGCAGGGGTCGGCCCGATCCCCCGTAGAATCCGCCGGTGACCACCCGCCGCGAGCAGATCCTGGAGACCGCGGCCGGGCTCTTCGCCCAGCACGGGTTCCACGGCGTCTCGATCGCCGACCTCGGTGCCGCGTGCGGATTCTCCGGCCCCGCGCTCTACAAGCACTTCCGCGGCAAGCAGGCGATCCTCTCCGAGATGCTCGTCTCGATCAGCGAGGAGCTGCTGCGCGAAGGCCGGCAGCGGGTGCGCGACGCCGAGGGTGACCAGGCCGCCCTCGAGTCCCTGGTCGCCTGGCACGTCGACTTCGCCCTCGAGCACAAGGCACTGATCGTCGTGCAGGACCGCGACTGGTCGGCCCTGCCCCTGGAGGCGCGGGAGAAGGTCCGCGACACCCAGCGCAAGTACGTCGAGGTCTGGGTCAAGGTGCTGCGAGCCCTGCGTCCCGAGCTCGCTGCCGCCCCGGCGCGCGCCAGCGTGCACGCCGCCTTCGGGCTGATCAACTCCACCCCGCACAGTGCTCTCGTCTCGAACGAGGACATGCGCGGGATCCTCACCGGGATGGCCCTGCGGGCCCTGGCCGGCTAGCTCCGGCTCTTCCGGCGCACCCGTCGCTTCAGCTGCACGATCCGCAGCGAACCGGCGATCAGCGCTACCGAGAGTCCCAGTGCAGCAGCCGCCAGCAGGGCGGCGGCCAGGGGTGGGTTCCAGGTCCAGCCGAAGAGGTGGAGCGTCACCGGATCGGTGTTCTGCGCGACGAAGACGACCGTGACCACCAGGAGCACGGTGAGCGCGAACAGCGCGGCCCAGGTCCGGCTGGCGACCGAGCCGCGCAACGGATCAGGCTCGGGCAGCGCCTCGGGGACGACCGGCTCCGGGTCCACCTCTGGTTGGTCGCTCATGGTCTCTTCTCCTTCTCGTGGTCTGCGGGATCGGTGGCCGAGGGTGCAGGACGGGACGACGGCACCGGGGACCTGCGGGCCCGGAACCGGACCGCGATGGCCTCGAAACCCTTGTGCCGTTGGGCCCGGGCGTAGCCGGCGTACGCCCGGCGGTCGCCCCGGGTGAGCTCGACGGCATCGGTGAACGGGGTGAGCAGCGCGCGGGGCCAGAGGTTGCGGTGAAGCACCACGTTGGTCTCCATCCCCAGCACCAGGGCGAGGGCCAGCAGGTAGGCGACCCCGATCAGGCCGAGGACCAGCCCGAAGGTCTGGTTCATCGACGACGCCTGCTGGAGGCGCTGCTGCACCAGCGAGGTACTGCCCCACTGCACCAGGTGCCAGCACCCGGCGATCAGGACGGCGCCGGGCAGCGCACCGCGGAGCGTGTGCCGGCGCCCTCCGCCCTCACGCAGCAGGACCATCAGCACACCGACCATCACCACGAACGTCGCCGCCGGCACCAGCACCGGGGCCGCGTCACCGAGCACCGAGAACTGGTCGGAGGCGACCTGCGCCAGCGTGGCGACGGCCGACAAGGCGATCAGGGACAGCCCGCCGACGACCAGCAGGCCGAGAGCCTGGACCCGGACCAGGACCGGATTGGGTCGACTGTTGCGCGGAACCGCCCAGACCGTGTGCAGGGCGTTCTGGACCGCCATGCCGAGCCCCAGGGCTCCGTACAAGGCCAGGACGGCGCCGATCAGGACCGCGCCGGTCGAACCCTGCAGGCCCTCGGGCCGGCCGAGCTGGTCACCGACCACCGGGAAGTTCGAGACCGCCGACTCCACGACCCGCGCGCGCAGCTCCGGATCGTCACGGAGCAGGAACCCGAGCACCGAGGTCGCCAGCAGCAGCAGCGGGACCACCGCGACGAACGCGTAGTACGTGATGATCACCGCCAGGTACACACCCTGGTCGTCGAAGAACTTGTAGACCACCGCGAGCGGAACCGCCACCACGGGATGCCGGCGCTGCCAGGCGTCCCACCGCCCGAGTGGCTGCTCCTCGATCCCCGACACGCCTTCGACGCTACAACGCCGGTCGGCGCCGAGCCTCGTCCCACCCGAGGTCGTCGCGGAACTGCGCGCCTCGGGTGCGACAGCTGACTACAACAACCGACTGACCTCGTCGTCGTACGCCGCCACCGCTGTATCCGCGAGGCCGTGGCCGTCCGGCGCGTCGTCGGCCAGGGCCAGGATCGTGGCCGCCCGGGCGGCCGCGTCCCCGGTCTCGGCAGGGAGCACCAGGCCAGGGTCCTGGAGCTGGTCGCGGGTGCGCCCGCGCAGCAGCAGCAGGACGTACGGGTCGCTGTCGAGGTGGCGGGCAAGCTGGTAGAGCAGGGCGAGCACGTGCAGGCACGGCTGGGCCCAGGAGTCGCACTCGCACGCGGTGTCCAGGTCACCGGGCCCCGGAACGATCTCGACACCGGCCTGGTCGGCGTTCTCGACGAGCTCGACCGGCAGCTCGCCGCTCTCCAGCGCGGCCAGGAACCCGGCCTCCCGAGCCGCCTCGGCCGTGAACGTCGCCCACTCCTGGTCGTCGAGCCGGCGGACCCGGACCTGGGCGATCACCGCCGTCGGGCTGCCCGGGTCGTGGACCGCCGAGGCCATCCCGGAGATCACCATCACGGCCCCGAGCCGACCCGACCGCGAGAGTGCCCGCGCCGTGATCAGGTCGCTGGGCTCCAGGACCGTCTCCTCGAACGAACGCACCCACGCCTTGCCCCACCAGGTGCCGCTGCGGGCCGAGGGTCCTCGAAGCCGGCCGGCGCGCGGGAAGACCATCGGGTCGTTCGACTCAGCCATAAGGGGTCCTGAGCCGGACGAGGTCGCGCAGCTCGTCGTTGGACAGCTCGGTCAGCGCGACCTCACCCGCGCCGAGGACCGACTCGGCCAACCCGCGCTTGCGGGTCAGCAGCTCGTCGATCTTCTGCTCGATGGTGCCCTCGGTGATCAGCCGGTGAACCTGGACCGGCCGGGTCTGCCCGATCCGGTACGCGCGGTCGGTCGCCTGGTCCTCGACGGCCGGATTCCACCACCGGTCGACGTGCACGACGTGGTCGGCCCGGGTCAGGTTCAGCCCGGTCCCGCCGGCCTTCAGGGACAGCAGGAAGACCGGCGCCTCGCCGGCCTGGAAAGCCTCGACCATCTGCTCGCGCTGGCGCACCGGCGTACCGCCGTGCAGGAACAGCGTGGGTACGCCGGCAGCAGCGAGGTGGCGCTCCAGCAGCCTGGCCATCGCGACGTACTGGGTGAAGAGCAGCACGGCCCCGTCCTCGGCCAGGATCGTGCCGAGGAGCTCGTCGAGCAGGTCGATCTTCTCCGACCGCCCCTTGATCCGGCCGTTCGGCTGGCGCAGGTAGTGGGCCGGGTGGTTGCAGATCTGCTTGAGCCCCGTGAGCAGCGCCAGCACCAGACCGCGGCGCGCGTCGTCGTCGGCGCTCTCGATCCGCTCCATCGACTCCCGGACCAGGGCCTCGTACAGGACGACCTGCTCGCTGGTCAGGCCGACGACCTGGTCGGTCTCGGTCTTCGGCGGCAGCTCCGGGGCGATCCCCGGGTCGGACTTGCGGCGGCGCAGCAGGAACGGCTCGACCAGCTGGGCGAACGTACGCGCGACCGCGGGATCGACACCGCTCTCGATCGGGGCGGCCCACACCTTGCGGAACGCGTTGCGCGACCCCAGCAGTCCGGGCGTCGTCCAGTCCAGGATCGCCCACAGCTCGGTGAGGTTGTTCTCGACCGGCGTGCCCGTGAGCGCGACCCGGCACTGCGAGCCGATCAGCCGCAGGTTCCGCGCCGTCGAGGAGTTGGCGTTCTTGATGTGCTGGGCCTCGTCAGCGACGACCAGGTCCCACGGCACGGTGGCCAGGGTCTCGTGGCTGACCCGCATCGTCCCGTAGGTCGTGAGCACGAAGCCGTCCGTCACGTCACCCAGATCACGGTCGGCACCATGGAAGCGCCGCACGCTCACGGTCGGAGCGAACCTCTGGATCTCCCGCTCCCAGTTGCCCATCAGTGACGCCGGGCAGACCACCAGCGTCGGCCCGTCCGCGAGGGCACGGTCGAGCCGGTGCAGGTGCAGCGCGATCAGCGTGATCGTCTTGCCGAGCCCCATGTCGTCGGCGAGGCAGGCCCCCAGCCCGATCCCGGTGAGCTCGGCGAGCCAGGTGAAGCCCTGGCGCTGGTAGTCGCGCAGGGTGGCGTCGAGCCTCGGCGGGGTGTCCAACGGGCTAACGGTGGCCGCGTCGAGGATCCGGTCACGCACCTTCTCCAGGGTCGCCCCCGGGTGGACGTCCACGGTCGCGGAGTCGAAGTCGATCTCGCCGGTGAGGACCGCTCGCAGCGCCGCAGCAGGAGCCACCGGTTTCGTGCCCTTGGTCCGGGCGAGCCGCGCCTTGCGGGCAACGCTGGGGTCGATCACCATCCAGTTGTTGCGCAGCTTGATCATCGGCGTGGAGGCGGCGGCGAGGGCGGCCATCTCGTCCTCGGTCAACGGGTCGTTGCCCAGCGCGAGCTTCCAGTCGAAGCTGAACAGCGCGTCCGGGCCGAAGAGACCGGTCATCAGGGCTTCCTCGCGAGCACCCCCGCCGGACCTACGGACCTCCAGCTCGGCGCGCGGGGTCAGCTCCTGACGCAGCCCGCGCGGCCAGTACACCTCGACCCCGATCTCGGCCAACGCCCCCAGACCGGTCTCCAGGAGATCGGCCAGCTCGTCCGCGTGCAGCACCAACCGGTCGGGGACCTGGCGGCGCAGCAACCGGTCGAGCACCGGCCAGGCCGCCGCCGCCCGGCGCATCGCCACGCTGGCACTGACCCGGGCCCTGCGGGAGAAGCCGTGACCGTCGGTCAGCCACAGGTCGGCGGCGTCGGCCACGTGGGTGGCGACGTCGAGCTCATGCACCTGCGGGACCACGCTGAGGGTGCCTGCCTCCAGCTGTTCCTCGGGCGCCTCGACGCGCAGGCTCAAGAACACCTCCGCCGGGAGGTCCTGGTCGGCCGTGTGCTCGGCGGCGGTACGGGCCAGCCGCTGCGCCAACGACGGCTTCGTCGGAGCCGTGCTCGGGGCGCTGCCACCGGCGACCGCACCAGCGGGCTGGCGGGTCATCGTGTCGGCGACCGCGTCCAGGAGCGACCGGATCACGGCCTCCGCCGCAGCCGCGTCGGTGCCGTCGTACGAGCGTGCACCGGCCAGGTCGCGGATCCGCTCGTGGTCGGTGGCCGGGAGCGGGCCCACCTGCCAGGACCCGCCGTCGTCGGCCCGCCGGAGCTGACCGGCGGCGACGAACTTCATCGCCATCATGGTGGCGGCGCCGAGGAGCGCCACCGAGGCGTGCGCGTCCTCGACCCGGAGCGCCCGGGTCAGGACCGGGATCGCGCCCTTCATGGGCAGCCGGATCACCCGGCGCGGACCGCTGAACTCGATCTCGCTGTCCCGGGGCGGGTCGGCCAGGTGGATCGTGGCCGGACCTTGCAGCGGGACAAAGCTCACGCAACACCCTCCGGAGCGTTCGAGGTAGAGACCTGCAATCTAACGCCGGGCACGGACAGATCGTTCCACGTCAGCTCCGCACCGCCCGGCCGACCGGCTCCGGGCATAGCGCTATTCACCCGGGTCCGGTAAGCACGAGGGGTGAAGTCACTCAGCGAGCTCGAGAACACCTACAGCCCCGGCCCGGACGAACCGGTTCCCGACCTGGGTGCGCTTCCCGGGGTCGCCGCCGTCCGGCTCGAGCCCGTGGTCGAGCAGTCCGCGGTCTACTTCGATACCGAGCACCTGGACCTGCTGCGCGCCGGGGTCACCCTGCGCCGTCGTACCGGCGGCCACGACGAGGGGTGGCACCTGAAGGTCCCCAGCCAGGCTGGCTCCCGGCTGGAGCTCCACCAGCCCCTCGACGACGCCGGCGCACCTCCGGAGTCGTTGCGCGAGCTCGCCGCCGGCTGGGTCCGTGGAGCGACCCTGGTCCCGGTCGCCACCATCGAGACCCGTCGCTCCCCGACCCTGCTGCTCGACGCCGAGGGCAACGTGCTCGCCGAGCACGTCGACGACCACGTCACCGGTTCCGCCCCGGACTCCGCACCGGTCCGGTGGCGCGAGTGGGAGCTCGAGATCGTCGACGGCGCGCCGTCGCTCCTCGAGGACGCCGACGACCTGCTCGCGGCGGGCGGGGTCCACCGGGCCGAGGTCAGCCGCAAGGTGGCGCACGTCCTGGGTCACCGGCTCCCGCCGGCGACCGACCGGCCGACCCCCCGGCCGGGCAAGGCCGTCTCCCGGCTGGTGCACGAGCGACTCGTGACCGAGGTCGCCGCCCTGGCCCGCTACGACGTCGAGGCCCGGCACGGCACGGAGGAAGGGATTCACCAGATGCGGGTGGCGTGCCGACGCCTGCGGGCCGTGCTGGCCACCTACCGACCGGTCCTCCAGCGCGAGGTGACCGACCCGGTCCGCGACGAGATCCGCTGGCTCGCCTGCGTGCTCGGCGGTGCCCGCGACGCGGCGGTCGTCCACGCGAACCTCAGCCGCCTCGTCGCCGACGAGAACCCCGCCCTCGTGCACGGGCCGGTGCTCGACCGGCTGCACCAGACGTACGCCGGCAAGGACCTGGACGCCCTCCGCGCCACCCTCGGCTCCCAGCGCTACTTCGCCCTGCGGACCACGCTGGACGCCCTGGTCGTCCACGCCCCGTGGAGCGAGCTCGCCGACGAGCCGGCGCACGACGTCGTACCGCGGCTGCTGCGCAAGGAGCTCCGGCGGTTCCGCGCCACGGCAGCGGCAGCAGCGCAGGCGGAGGGCTCGACCGTGGCGCTGCACGAGGTTCGCAAAGCGGCCAAGCGGCTCCGCTACGCGGCCGAGAGCCTGCAGCCCGTGGCCGGGAAGCCGGCGCGCAGGCTCGCCCGCGAGGCCACCCAGATCACCTCGGTCCTCGGAGAGCTCCAGGACACTGCCGTCAGCCGTGCCGAGCTGCTCGACCTGGCACGGGCCGCCCAGGCCGACGGCGAGCCCGGGTTCACCTACGGCCTGCTCCACGGCCGGCTCGAGCGCCGCGCCGACGAGCTGGTGGCGTCGTACCGGGCCGACGACCCGCTCAGCAGGCTCGCCACCAGGACCGACGCGGTGATCCGCGAGCTCGCCCTGTAGCAGATCTCGACACCCCAGGGACTCGTCCGTGCGCACCGGCGAACCACCCGAGGGGCCATGATGGTCCCCGTGACCGAGAACCAGCAGGGCGGGCCGGGCGGGCCGGTCCAGGCCGCCGTCCAGGCGTACGCCGAGCTGCAACCGCAGCTGGGACCGGTCACCGTGTCCTACGTCGAGCTGATCACCCAGCTCCTGGACGACGCCGGGATCAACTACCTGTCGGTCACCGGCCGCACGAAGAGCGTCGCGTCGTTCGCGGCCAAGGCCAACCGCTCCCGGCCCGGCACGCCGGCCCACGACGAGCCGCTGATCGGGATCACCGACCAGGTCGGCATCCGGGTGATCACCTACGTGCTCGCGGACGTGGCGGCGGTCGCGGACCTGCTCTCCGACCAGATGGTGGTCCTCGACGACCGGGACATGGCCGCCGAGACGGCCAACAAGGGGAGCTTCGGCTACTCCAGCCGGCACGTCCTGGTCGACCTGGTGGTCCCGGGGCAGGAGCGGATCCGCCCTGCGTCGGTGCAGATCCGTACCGTTCTGCAGCACGCCTGGGCCGAGTTCGAGCACGACATCCGCTACAAGGGCACCATCCCGGAGGAGTACGTTCCCGACCTCGACCGACGGTTCACCCTGGCTGCCGGACTGCTCGAGCTGGCCGACCGCGAGTTCTCCGAGATCCGCGACCGGCTCCAGGCCGCGACCCCGAAGCACCGCGACGGTGAGGACCCCGGCGACCCGCGGCTGTCCGCGCAGGACCTCGCCTCGTTCCTCTCCGGCCAGTACTCCGACGCCGGCTGGTCGCGTACCGACCACTACTCGTGGATCGCCGGGCTGCTGCTCGAGCTCGGCATCACCTCCCTGGAGGAGCTCGCCGGCCTGCTGACGTCCGTCGACAGCGGGGTGATCAACGAGCGGCTCGCCTACAAGTACCCGCCCGGCGCCGTACGTCGTCTCGACGATGCCCTGCTCGCCGTCTTCGGGCAGGGGTACGTCGACCTCCACGGCAACGCGCACCGGGTCGAGATGCTGCACTCCCGGCTGGAGAAGCTGCGCACCGAGTCCGACTGATCCGCCGAGCGGGCGGTACTGCTGGTTGAGGTGCGAGCGAAGCGAGCCTCGAAACCCGGCCCGTCCTAGGGCTCGAAGCGGTAGCCCATGCCCGGCTCGTTGAGCAGGTGCACCGGCCTCGCCGGATCGACCTCGAGCTTCTTGCGCAGCTGGGCCATGTAGAGGCGGAGGTTGCCACGCGCGGTCTCGTAGCCCGGACCCCACACCTCCAGCAGCAGCTGCTTCTGGCTCAGCAGCCGACCGGGGTTGCGCAGCAGTACCTCGAGCAGGTGCCACTCGGTCGGGGTCAGACGCACCTCCTCGCCATCGTGGGTGACCTTGCGCGCAGCCAGGTCCACGGTGTTCGACCCGAACTCGACGACCGGTTGCTCGTCCTTGCCACCACGGCGCCGCAGCATCGCCCGCAGCCGGGCCAGCAGCTCGTCCATCCCGAACGGCTTGGTGACGTAGTCGTCCGCGCCGGCGTCCAGGGCCTCGACCTTGTCGGTGCTGTCGGAACGACCCGAGAGCACCAGGATCGGGACCTCGGTCCAACCGCGGAGCCCGGCGACGACCTCGGTGCCGTCCATGTCGGGCAGACCGAGGTCGAGGATCACCAGGTCCGGCGGGTGCGCGGCCGCCAGCCGCAGAGCCTCGGCGCCGTCTGCCGCAGCATGGACCTCGTACCCCCGGGCCCGCAGGTTGATCCGCAGGGCTCGCAGCAGCTGTGGCTCGTCGTCGACCACCAGCACCGTCGTCATCGAACGGCCTCCGTTCGTTCGCGTTGGCCCGGGTCCCGGGACTGCTCGGGGGCCGCGTTCAGGGTCATCACCATCGTCAGGCCGCCCCCGGGGGTCTCCTCGGGCTCCAAGGTCCCGCCCATCGCCTCGGTCAGTCCGCGGGCCAGGGCGAGACCGAGTCCGATGCCGGTGGTGTTGTCGGTGTCGCCCATCCGCTGGAACGGCAGGAAGACCCGCTCACGGTCCTCGACCGGGATCCCCGGACCGCGATCGACGACCCGCACCTGGACCTGGTCGCCCAGGTGGCTCCCGGTGATCGAGGGCGGCTGCTCGGCGGGCGAGTAGCGGACCGCGTTGCCGACCAGGTTCGCCAGCACCCGCTCGGTCAGCCCGGCATCGGCCAGCACCAGCGGAAGGTCGTCAGCGAGATCGATGCGGACCGACCGGGACGTCGCCCCGAGGTCGTCGACCGCGAGGGCCACCACTTCGTCCAACGCCACCGGTTCGAGATCGATGGTCAGTGCTCCGGCCTGCAGGCGGCTCATGTCGAGCAGGTTGTCGACCAGCGCCGCCAGCCGGTCCAGGGACTCGTCCGCCGCGACGAGGAGCTCGGCACTGTCCTCCGGGCCGAGGTCGATGTCGGGGCTCCGGAGGCTGGAGACCGCGGCCTTCGCTGCGGCCAGCGGTGCCCGCAGATCGTGGCCGACGGCGGCGAGGAGCGCTGTCCGGACCTTGTTGGCGGCCGCCAGCGGAGCTGCTGCTGCCGCTTCCTCGCTGAGCCGCATCCGGTCGAGGACGACGGCGACCTGGGCGGCGAAGGCCCCCAGCAACCGCTGGTCCTCGGCGGCCAGGATCCGCCCGTAGAGGGCCAGGACCAGGCCGGGTGCCACCGGGACCTCGGAGTCCGGGCTCGCCGACGGGTCGGGGTCCGGACCGGCACAGGCACGCCGTCCCCCCAGGGCCGGATCACCCGGCTCGGACTCGCGCTCGAGCAGCGCGACCGAGGTCAGGCCGAAGGTCTCGCGGACGCGCTCGAGCATCTCGTTGAGGGCCGCGGTCCCGGCCAGGACGCTGCCCGCCAGGTTGGCGAGCATCCGGGACTCGGCCGCTGCCCGAGCAGCCTGGCGGGTACGCCGAGCCGCCAGGTCGACCGCGGAGGACACCAGCATCGCGACCAGGACGAACACGAACAGCGCCAAGGCGTTGTTGGTGTCGCTGATCGTGAGCGTGTGCAGCGGTGGCGTGAAGTAGTAGTTGAGCAGCATCGACCCGGTGACCGCGGCGATCAACGCGGGCGCGAGGCCGCCGACCAGGGCGACCACGACGGTGAGCAGCAGGAAGAGCAGCATGTCGCTGACCAGGTTGAGCTCGCCGCGCACCGGGACCAGGACGACGGCCAGCAGCGGGGGGAGGAGCACCGCGAGGACGTAGCCGCGGACCCGGCGGCGCCAACCCAGGCTTCCCCGGCCCACCGGCAACGTCCGACCGCGACCGACGTGCTGGTGGGTGACGATGTGGGTGTCGATGTCACCGGACTCGCGGATCACCGCGGCAGCGGTCCCCTGCCCGAGGAGTCGGCTCCAGGCCGGCCGGCGGCTGTCTCCCAGGACCAGCTGGGTGGCGTTCTCCGCCCGCGCGAAGGCCAGCAGCGCTTCGGCGACGTCCTCTCCGAGGACTTGGTGGTAGCTGCCCCCCAGCGACTCGACCAGCAGACGCTGCCGGGCCAGCGAACCCTGGTCGGCCCGGGTCAGTCCGTCCGAGCGGGCCACGTGGACGGCGAGCAGGGCGCCGCCGGTCGACCGCGCTGCGACCCGGGCGGCTCGCCGGATCAACGTCTCCCCTTCGGGCCCGCCGGTCAGGGCGACGACCACCCGTTCGCGGGCCTCCCAGGTGCTGTCGATGTCGTGCTGCTCGCGGTACTCCTGCAGTGCGTCGTCGACCCGGTCCGCGGTCCAGAGCAGGGCCAGCTCGCGCAGGGCGTTCAGGTTGCCGGCCCGGAAGTAATTCGACAGCGCGGCGTCGATCTTCTCCGCCGCGTAGACGTTGCCGTGGGCGAGCCGGCGGCGTAGTGCCTCGGCCGTCATGTCGCGGAGCTCGATCTGGTCCGCGGCCCGGACGACACCGTCCGGGACCGTCTCCTGCTGGGCGATCCCGGTGATCTTCTCGACGACGTCGTTGACCGACTCGAGGTGCTGGATGTTGACCGTGGTGATGACGTCGATGCCGGCCGCGAGCAGCTCCTCGACGTCCTGCCAACGCTTCTCGTGGCGGGATCCTGGCACGTTCGTGTGCGCGAGCTCGTCGACCAGCACCACCTTCGGCCGCCGCGCCAGGATCGCGTCCAGGTCCATCTCGGTGAAGGCGGCACCGCGGTAGCTCATCGCGCGACGCGGCACCAGCTCCAGGCCGTCGACCATGTCCGCCGTGTGCTGACGGCCGTGCGTCTCGACCAGCCCGACGACGACGTCGGTCCCGCGGGCAGCCCGGCGGTGACCTTCGCCGAGCATGGCGTAGGTCTTGCCCACACCCGGCGCTGCGCCGAGGTAGACCCTGAGCTTCCCGCGGTTCCCCACGGACTCAGTCTGCCTTGCCGGAGGCACGATCCAGCGCGAGGTTCAGCAGCAGCACGTTGACTCCCGGCTCACCGAGGAACCCCAGGGATCGGCCGTCGGTGTACTCCTCGACCAGACGGCGCACGGCAGCGGCGGCCATCCCCCGCTCCCGGGCGACGCGGGCAACCTGCTGCTCGGCGTACGCCGGGCTGATCTGCGGGTCCAGGCCCGAGCCGCTCGCGGTCAGGGCGTCCGGGGCCACCTGGCCTGGCGCGGTGCCGTCGAGCTCGGCGGCGGCGGTGCGGCGCTCCTCGATGGCTGCCAGCAGGTCACCGTTCTCCGGACCGAGGTTGGAGGCGCCGCTCGCGAGCGGGTCGTACCCGTCACCGGCGGCCGACGGCCGGGACTGGAAGTATTGCGGCAGCCCGTCGAAGGACTGGCCGATCAGGGACGATCCGACGACCTTGCCGTCCTGGCGGACCAGCGACCCGTCGGCCTTGTCGCTGAACGCGACCTGGGCGAACCCGGTCAGGACCAGGGGGTAGGCCAGCCCGAGCAGGAGGGTCATCACGATCATCGCCCGGAAGGCGGGTAGCAGTTGGCGGGCTACAGCGGAGAACATGGTGTGCCTTTCAGGGAGTGCGATTCAGCAGGACGAGCCGGTCAGGAGCTCAGGCCGGGGATCTGCGAGATCAGCAGGTCGAGGACCTTGATGCCGAGGAACGGGGCGATGATGCCGCCCAGTCCGTAGATCGCCAGGTTGCGCCGGAGCATCGCCGCCGCCGAGGACGGTGTGTACCGGACACCGCGCAGGGCCAGGGGGATCAACCCGATGATGATCAGGGCGTTGAAGATCACCGCGGAGAGGATCGCCGACTCCGGGCTGTCCAGGCCCATCACGTTGAGCTTGTCCAGGCTCGGGTAGGCGACCGCGAACATGGCCGGGATGATCGCGAAATACTTCGCCACGTCGTTGGCGATCGAGAACGTCGTGAGCGCACCGCGGGTGATCAACAGCTGCTTGCCGATCTCCACGATCTCGATCAGCTTGGTCGGGTTGGAGTCCAGGTCGACCATGTTGCCGGCCTCCTTGGCAGCCGACGTACCGGTGTTCATGGCCACCCCGACGTCTGCTTGGGCCAGCGCCGGGGCGTCGTTGGTGCCGTCGCCGGTCATCGCGACCAGGCGACCCCCCTCCTGCTCGCGCCTGATCAGGGCGATCTTGTCCTCCGGCGTCGCCTCGGCCAGGAAGTCGTCGACCCCGGCCTCCTCGGCGATCGCCTTCGCGGTCAGCGGGTTGTCGCCGGTGATCATCACCGTGCGGATCCCCATCCGGCGCATCTCGGCGAACCGTTCCCGCATCCCGTCCTTGACGACGTCCTTGAGGTGGATCACGCCGAGGGTGCGGGCGACGCCGTCCACGACCTCGGCCACCACCAGGGGCGTTCCCCCACTGGCGGAGATGGCGTCCACCGCAGTGCCGACCTCGGCCGGCGGGTTTCCACCGTTGTCCCGGACCCAGGCCATCACGGCCGCCGCCGCACCCTTGCGCACCTGGCGCCCGGCCAGGTCGATCCCGGACATCCGGGTCTGCGCGGTGAACGCGATGAAGGCCGCCCCGGCGAGCTGGCCCTCGGAGCGCTCGCGCAGACCGTGGTTCTCCTTGGCCTGGACGACGATCGAACGACCCTCGGGGGTCTCGTCGGCCAGGCTGGAGAGCTGAGCCGCGTCGGCGAGCTGGGCGATCTCCACCCCGGGCGCGGGGACGAACTCGGCTGCTTCGCGGTTGCCGAGCGTGATGGTGCCGGTCTTGTCCAGCAGCAGCGTGTCCACGTCCCCGGCGGCCTCGACGGCGCGACCGGACATCGCCAGCACGTTGTGCTGGACGAGCCGGTCCATCCCGGCGATGCCGATCGCGGAGAGCAGGGCGCCGATCGTCGTCGGGATCAGGCAGACCAGCAGCGCCACCAGCACGATCACCGACTGCTCGGCGCCCGAGTAGATCGCGAACGGCTGCAGGGTCGCGGTGGCCGCGACGAAGACGATCGTCAGGCTGGCGAGCAGGATGTTGAGGGCTACCTCGTTGGGCGTCTTCTGACGGCTGGCGCCCTCGACGAGCGCGATCATCCGATCGATGAAGCTCTCACCGGGCTTGGCGGTGATCTGGACGACGATCCGGTCCGAGAGCACCCGGGTACCGCCGGTCACCGAGCACCGGTCTCCCCCGGACTCCCGGATGACCGGGGCGGACTCGCCGGTGATCGCCGACTCGTCGACGCTGGCCAGACCCTCGACGATGTCACCGTCCCCGGGGATCACCTGGCCCGCCACGACGACGACCCGGTCGCCGAGCGTCAGCTGGCTGGCCATCACCTCCTCGGTGACCGGCGAGCCCGGCACCAGGCCCTCCCCGGTGATCCGGTGCGCGGTGGTCTCGGTCTTGGCCTTCCGCAGCGTCGCCGCCTGCGCCTTGCCCCGACCTTCGGCGACCGCCTCGGCCAGGTTGGCGAAGAGCACGGTCAACCAGAGCCAGACGACGATCAGCCAGGCGAAGGTGCTCGGGTCCGCGATCGCGGAGACCGTGGCGAACACGGCGCCGACCTCGACGACGAACATCACCGGGTTGCGCGCCATCACCCGGGGGTCGAGCTTGCGCAGCGCATCGGGCAGCGACGTGAGCAGCATCGTCGGGTCGAGCAGTCCGGCAGCCACCCTGCGCGCAGGGGCCTGGGCAGCCGAGGTGGGAACAGGTTCGTTGATCAGGGTGGACATGGTCGTCACAGACCTTCCGCAAGAGGACCGAGTGCAAGGACGGGGAAGTAGGTCAGCCCGGCCACGATCACCACGACGCCGGTGAGCATCCCGATGAAGAGCGGGCCGTGGGTCGGCAACGTGCCCTGGGTGGCAGGGACCTTCTGCTGGCGCCCGAAGGCGCCGGCCAGGGCGAGGACCAGGATCATCGGCACGAACCGGCCCAGCAGCATCGCCGTCGCGAGGGCGACGTTGTAGAAGGTCGTGTTGGCCGACAGCCCGGCGAACGCGGAGCCGTTGTTGTTACCTGCCGACATGAAGCCGTAGAGGACCTCGGAGAGACCGTGCGGAGATCCGGGACTCAGCATCGAAGCCCGGGGGGTGGCGAACGACATCGCGATCGCCGTCCCGATCAGCACGATCAGCGGGGTCGCCAGGATGTAGAGCGAGACCAGCTTGATCTCCCGGCTGGTGATCTTCTTGCCCAGGTACTCCGGGGTGCGGCCGACCATCAGTCCGGCGACGAAGACCGTCATGATCGCCAGTACGAGCATCCCGTAGAGCCCCGAGCCGACACCCCCGGGCGCCACCTCACCGAGGCCCATGTTGAAGAGCAGACCGCCGCCGCTGACCCCGGTGAACGAGGAGTGGAAGGAGTTCACCGCGCCGGTCGACGTACCCGTGGTGGAGACGGCGAACAACGCCGAAGCCCACTCCCCGAACCGGGTCTCCTTTCCCTCCATCGCGGCACCGGCTGCTTGCAGCGCGGTGCCGTGGTGGTTGACCTCGAGGGTGGTGACCAGGACGACCAAGGATCCCCAGATGGTGGTCATCACGGCGAGCACCGCGATGCCCTGACGGCGGTCACCGACCATGGTGCCGAAGGTGCGGGTCATCGCGACCGGGATCAGCAGCAGCAGGAAGTTCTCGACGATGTTGGTGAACGGCGTCGGACTCTCGAAGGGGTGCGCCGAGTTCGCGTTGAAGAAGCCACCACCGTTGGTGCCGAGCTCCTTGATGGCTTCCTGCGAGGCGACCGGCCCCCCGGGCAGGGTCTGGTGCCCGCCGACCAACGTGGAGACGTCGGTACCGCTCGACAGGTTCTGGATCACGCCGAGTCCGATCAGCAGCACGGCCGCGATCACCGACAGGGGCAGCAGGATCCGTACGACGACCCGCACCAGGTCGACCCAGAAGTTCCCGAGGCGGTCGCTCTGGGACCGCACGAAACCACGGATCAACGCGACCGCGACACAGATGCCGACGGCGGCCGAGACGAAGTTCTGCACCGCGAGCCCGGCCATCTGCACCAGGTGGCCCATCGTGGCCTCGCCGGAGTAGGCCTGCCAGTTCGTGTTGGTGACGAACGAGGCCGCGGTGTTGAACGCCAGCGCCGGGTCGACGCCAGGAAGGTCCAGGCTCCACGGCAGGTGGTCCTGGGCGCGCTGGAGGGCGTAGAGCAGCACCACGCCGACCGCCGAGAAGGCGAGCACCGAGGCCGCGTAGACCGTCCAGCGCTGGTCGGACTTGGAGTCCACCCCGATCAGCCGGTAGATACCGCGCTCGACCTTGAGGTCCTTGGTGGTGGTCAGGGTGTGAGCGATGTAGTCGCCCAGGGGACGCCAGCACAGGGCCAGCGCGGCGATGAGGGCGCCGACCTGGAGCAGGCCGGCCAGGGTGTCAGACATGTCAGAAACGCTCCGGGAAGAGGAGGGCGACCAGGAGGTAGCCGAGGACGAGAACGCTGAGGATCAGACCGATGAGGTTCTCGGTGGTCACAGCCGATCCACTCCTTTCAGGATCAGCAGGATGAGCAGGAACAGCGCGACCGTCGTGACGAGGTAGTTGACGTCACCCATGACGGGCCTCCGATCGGGGCAGTAGACGGATGAGGTGGGCGATCCCCGCGGTGGCGATCGCGAAGGTCCCGAGCCGAGCCAGATCGCCGTCGGCAAAGGTCAGCTGCCCGAAGGTGTTCTCGATGAAGCCGGTGAAGAACGCCCAGGCGACCACCCCGAGGGCCAGGGCGATCAAGCCGGGCAGGCGCGCCGCCGACACCCCGCCGACGATGAGGACCGCAGCGGCCGTCGTGACGGTGCCAGCGCCGGCGAGGCCAGCGATGAAGAGCGTGAGGATCACCAGGGCGGTCGCGATGCCGAACCAGATGGCGGGATCGTCCAGCAGCGTGTCTGGTCCTCGAGTCTGAGTTGCCATGGACCCAGGAAAGCCCGGTGACGACCCGAAAGCGGTCGCCCTAACAGTCCCCTAACCGGGGTGGGCAGTTTCCTCACGCGATGCTCACACCTCCGATCCGGAGGCCAGGCGTTAGGAAGGTGTTAGGAACGCGTTAGGACGCTTGCGCCGGTGCTTCCATGACCAGGTGACGTCGACCGAACCCGTCGTGCCCGGCCCGCTGCGGCGGTGGCTCTTCGCCGACAAGACGAAGGACCGCGACGACCAGATCGGCCCGTACGCCGAGGAGCGGCACACCGAGCACCGGGACTCCTGGTGGAAGGTGATGTGCCTGACCGGGGTCGACTACTTCTCCACGCTGGGGTACCAGCCCGGGATCGCCGCCCTGGCCGCCGGGGCCCTCGCCCCGGTCGCCACCTTGGTGCTGGTGCTGCTCACCCTTCTCGGCGCCCTTCCCGTCTACCGCCGGGTGGCCTCGGAGAGCCCGCGGGGGCAGGGTTCCATCGCCATGCTGGAGAAGCTGCTGCCGTTCTGGCGCGGCAAGCTCTTCGTCCTGGTGCTGCTCGGCTTCGCGGCCACCGACTTCATCATCACCATCACGCTGTCGGCCGCCGACGCGACGGCCCACCTCGTCGAGAACCCGAACGTCCCCGAGGTGCTGCACGGTCACGAGGTGCTGCTGACCCTCGGCCTGGTCGCCCTGCTCGGGGTCGTCTTCCTGCGTGGTTTCGGCGAAGCGATCGGGGTCGCTGTCGGTCTGGTCGTCGTCTACCTCACCCTCAACCTGGTCGTGATCGTCGTCTCGCTGTGGCACGTCGGTCTGCACCCCCACGTCGTCGGGGACTGGGTCGACCTGCTCACGGTCGAGCACAGCAGCCCGTGGGCGGTCATCGGCGTCTCCCTGCTGCTGTTCCCGAAGCTGGCACTCGGCCTGTCCGGGTTCGAGACCGGCGTCGCGGTGATGACCCACGTGGAGGGCGACCCGGGCGATACCGAGGAGAACCCGGCGGGCCGGATCCGCAACACCAAGCGGCTGCTGGCCGCAGCGGCCGTGATCATGAGCCTCTTCCTCCTGGCCAGCAGCCTGGTCACCACCTGGCTCATCCCGGCGGCGGAGTTCGAGGAAGGCGGAGAGGCGTCGGGTCGAGCCCTGGCCTTCCTGGCCCACGAGTACCTCGGCAACGGGTTCGGGACCGTGTACGACATCTCGACGATCGCGATCCTGTGGTTCGCCGGCGCCTCGGCGATGGCGGGCCTGCTCAACCTGCTGCCGCGCTACCTGCCGCGCTACGGGATGGCGCCCGAGTGGGCCGCCGCGATCCGCCCGCTGGTCCTGGTGCTGATCGCCATCGCGTTCTTCATCACCTGGGTCTTCGACGCCGACGTCAACGCCCAGGGCGGGGCGTACGCGACCGGGGTGCTGGTCCTGATCACCTCGGCGGCAGTCGCGGTCACCCTGGCCGCGCGACGTGCCGGTCAGCCCAAGCGGGCGTTCGGGTTCGCGGTGATCGCTGCGGTCTTCGTCTACACCACCGTCGACAACGTCCTGGAACGCCCCGACGGCGTCAAGATCGGTGGCTTCTTCATCGCCGCGATCGTGCTGGTCTCGGTCGCGTCCCGACTCTTCCGGGCCTTCGAGCTGCGGACCACCCAGGTCGAGGTCGACGAGACCGCGGCGATGTTCCTGCGCGACTGCGCCCGGCGCAGCATCCGGATCGTCGCGAACGAGCCCGACGCCGGCGATGCCGAGGAGTACCGGCTCAAGCGGGAGCAGATCGTCGACGACAACGACCTGCCCGACCCGAACGACGTGATCTTCCTCGAGGTCCAGGTGACCGACCCGTCAGACTTCGAGAGCACCCTGGAAGCGCGTGGCGAGGTCGTCCACGGCCTCTACCGGGTGATCCGGATCGAGTCACCGACGGTGCCCAACGCGATCGCGGCGCTGACGCTGGACATCCGGGACCGGACCGGGGTCCGGCCGCACATCTACTTCGAGTGGACCGAGGGAAGTCCCTTCGCGAACCTGCTCCGGTTCCTGTTCTTCGGGGTCGGCGAGGTCGCACCGGTGACCCGCGAGGTCCTGCGCCGAGCGGAACCCGACCGAGATCGGCGGCCGCACGTGCACGTGGGGTGAGCCCCTGCTGGTTGAGGTGCCGGCGCCCTCGCGCCGGCCTCGAAACCTGGTCAACCCGCCCTGCTGGTGCCTAGGTCTCCGACCCCAGCGCCAGCGGCAGGACCGCCTCGGCCCCGGCCTGACGCAGCCAGTGCGCAGCCAGGGTCATCGACCACCCGGTCCCGATCAGGTCGTCGACCAGCAGCACCCGCTGCCCCGCAAGGCCGGCTTCGTCGGTGAGGTCGAGCGCGTAGCGACGCGAGACGGCGGCGATCCGCTGGGCGGAGTTGGTGGCGCCCCAGCCAGTCCCGATGCCCGGGTCACGCAGGGCCACCCGGCCCAGCACCGGGATCCGGCCGGCGCGGGAGAGCCCGTCGACCAGACTGCCGACGAGCAGCGGGTGCGAGCTGGACTCGAAGCCGACGATCCCGTCGGGCCGGGGTCGCCAGTCGCGCAGGGTGGCGATCAGTCCCTCGACCAGCGCGGCCGGCACCTCCTGGTCGGGAGAACCGGGACGGAACAGGTCGCGCAGCGCCTGACCGAGACCGAGGTCGGTCAACCGGGCAACGACCCGGCCCTCCTCGGCCGGGTCAGCGATCTTGCCCTTGAGGTCGATCCCGAGGTTGGCCAGCGCGGTCGGCCACATCTTCCGGGGTTGGACGGCGACCCCGGGCCGGGTCAACCGGTCACCGGCGCCAGCGACGGTGTCGGCCGCAACGGCGGCCGAGAGCCGGAGCCCCCCGCAGTTGTCGCAGCGACCGCAGTCGACCGCACCCGGGTCGTCCAGCGCCTCGCGCAGGAACCGCATCCGGCAGCGGTCGGTGGCGACGTACTCCAGCATCAGCGCCTGCTCGTCACGCCGGGCCGCAGCGACCCGGTCGTAACGGTCCTGCTCGTAGACCCAGTCCTGGCCGGTCGCGGTCCACCCGCCCTGGACCCGACGGACGGCGCCGTCGACGTCGAGCACCTTCAGCATCATCTCCAGGCGGCTGCGGGACAGGTCGACGTACGTCTCCAGGGTGGCCGTGGACATGGCGCCGGGGTGCTGGGCCAAGGCGGAGAGCGCGGACCGGACGTGCTGCTCGGGCGGGAAGGCCAGCGAGGCGAAGTACTTCCAGATGTCACGGTCCTCGTACGCCGGCAGCAGCACCACGGCGGCGCGGGCGTCGTCGTCCAGGCCACGCCCGGCGCGTCCCACCTGCTGGTAGTAGGCCACCGGGGACGCCGGCGCGCCGACGTTGACGACGAACCCGAGCTTGGCGTCGAACCCCATCCCCAGCGCGCTGGTGGCCACCAGCGCCTTGAGCCGTCCGGTCAGCAGGTCCTGCTCCAGGGCCTGGCGCTCGGTCGGGTCGGTCTGCCCCGAGTACGCCGCGACCTGGTGCCCGCGCTCGCGCAGGAACCCGGCGATCTCGGCCGAGGCCGCCACGGTGAGCGTGTAGATGATCCCGGAGCCGGCGAAGTCGTCGAGGTGGTCGGCCAACCAGGCCAGCCGCTCCTCGGGCCGGTGGAGCTGGAGCACCGCCAGCCCGAGCGACTCCCGGTCGAGCTCGCCGCGGAGCACCAGCACCGGCTCACCTGCTGGTTGAGGTGCAGGCGCTCTGGCGCCTGCCTCGAAACTCCGGTCAGGAGGTTGAGGTGCAGGCGCTCTGGCGCCTGCCTCGAAACCCGCGAGCTGCTCGGCGACGTCGGCGGTCACCCGGGCGTTCGCGGTCGCCGTGGTGGCGAGCACCGGGATGCCCTCGGGCAGGTCGGCCAGCATCTGCCGGATCCGGCGGTAGTCGGGCCGGAAGTCGTGGCCCCAGTCGGAGATGCAGTGCGCCTCGTCGATGACCAGCAAACCCGCGGACTCGGTCAGCCGGGGCAGCACCTCGTCACGGAAGCCCGGGTTGTTCAGCCGCTCGGGACTGACCAGCAGGACGTCCACCTCTCCGGCCGCGATGGCCGCGTGCGACTCCTGCCACTGCTCGATGTTGGTGGAGTTGATCGTGACGGCCTTGATGCCGGCCCGCTCGGCCGCCTCGATCTGGTTGCGCATCAGGGCCAGCAGCGGCGAGATGATCACGGTCGGGCCGGCGCCACGGGCCCGGAGGAGCGCCGTCGCGACGAAGTAGACCGCGGACTTTCCCCAGCCGGTCCGCTGGACCACCAGGGCCCGTCGGCGGTCGACCGCGAGCGCCTCGATCGCGGCCCACTGGTCGTCGTACAGGTTGGCGGCGTCGGAGCCGACCAGCGACCGAAGGTGCTGCTCGGCCTCTGCGCGAATCTCTGCCCGGTCCATAGGTGCAGTTGTATCCCACGTCGCCGACAGCGGACCGTGAAGAGACGGCTGTGGACTCGTGGCCGAGTACCACGGCAGATGGTATTTTGAGTGCCATGATGACTACCATCGATGCTGCGGGGAGGCTGGTCGTGCCCAAGGAGCTTCGCGACCGCCTGGGCATCACCGCCGGCAGCCGTGTCGAGATCCGTGAAGAGGGGTCTGGCCTGCGCCTCGACCTGATTGCCTCAGACGTCGTGATCGAGGTCGGCGACTACCTCCTGGTCGGTGGCGACCTCCCCCTTTCCGACGACGACGTCCGCGATCTTCGCCTTGGCAACCAGCGCTGACCTTCTCCTCGACACCAGCGCTGCGGTGCCGTTCCTCGTCGCCGGCCACCTGCACCACGGGACGACCTTCGGGGCGCTCTCGGGCAAGAACCTGGGGCTCGCTGGGCACGCCGCCTTCGAAACCTTCTCGGTCCTCACCAGGCTTCCGGAACCGCGGCGCCTGAGTCCGGCCAGGGCAGCCCAGCTCATCCGGCACAACTTCCCGCACACCAAGCACCTCAGCGCTGCTCGGGCTGCCAGGCTCACCACCCGGTTCGCGGAAGCCGGCGTTGGCGGCGGCGCTGTCTACGACGGGCTCGTCGCTGCCTGCGCCCTGGAGCACGGATGCGTCCTGGCGACCCGCGACGAGCGGGCGCTGGCGACCTACACCGCGCTCGGCGTCGAGATCCTGCTGCTCACCTGAGCTCGGATCCACACGACCAGCGCTAGCAGATCTGCTGGGCGTAGACCTTCAGCGCGAGAGCGTCCTGACCGATCGGATCCTGGCGCTGGGCGAGCGCGGCGAACGCGGCCCCGTCGGCAAAGGTGTGGTCGGAGTCGATGACGTACTCGAACCCGCGACGGGCAGCGGTCGGGACTCCCCGTGGGGTGCCGACGTAGGCGAGCTCGCGGCGGTAGTCGTCCAGGTCGTCCTGACTGGTACCGGCGTCCGCAGCGGCCAACCGCGCGTACGCCCGGCAGAAGGACGGGGCCTCGCCGTCGACCGGCGACCGGGTCGGATCGACCGAACCGCAGCCGGCGCCGGCGCCGGCGCCGAGCATCATCAGGGCCGCGAGCACGAGCCCCCACCTGCGCGCCATCGAACTCCTCGGACTCTGGATGTCGGAGTCACTGTAGTGCTGGTGGTACCCGGACCGCTCGTTCCTTCAGTCGTTGTGGCTATAGGTCGACGCGATCGCATCGAAGTCGTGCGCGCTCGGGGCGGTCCACGGGCCGATGTATGGCGATCTCATGCACGAGCTGGTGCCGACAGTCTGCTCGTCCAAACCGATCGAGTGCCCGAGCTCATGACAAACGATGGTTCGACGCTTTTCTGCGCTGGCATCGCTACACGCAGTATCGACGTGGACCCAGGTCGACGTGGTGAGGTGGCCCGTCGCCACGTAGGCAACCTGATTGGTCTGCCCCAGCGTCGGGCCGCAAGCTGAGTCCCCGATGGTGGTCTCGCTGACGGAAACGCAGTGACCAGTGTTGGGACAGGCGGACTCGGAGCTGACGTAGACGGCATCGAGTCGAGAAGCCTGGTCCCAAGCGATAGCAGAGCTGTAGACAGGCCACTCCGATCCCGTGTTGTCGACCCAGTAGACATAACCGCGGGGGTGTGACGGATCGTTGTCCGCCCAGTGAAGTGGAGCTCCCGAGGATGTACTCGCCCAGTGATTCGACCAGGCGCCGCCGGCCAGCAGGGTGACCACAGCGAGCGCGAGCAAGAGACCGCCCAGTGCGCGCCTCATCGCGACACCTGATCGCTACCCTCGACCGAGGGCGTGTCGTCACGCTCTCCTGGGAGGTCAAGCCGGGCGCCCCGCGCGGAACGCGGTGAGCTCGGGCACAGGACGTCGGCAACAGGGTCTGCACGCACCGCCGGCACATAGGTCACTTGTACGCAGTCCTCACCCCGCACCACGACCGCTTTCGAATTCACGTACCTCACCCCGTGGGCACACGGAAGCCTCAGGGTTCCCAACGCAGAGGCGTCGTTGACCAGGACGCATACCTGATCTCCCGCTTCGGGGTCCTTGGCTTGAGCGCCCGGCTCAGGAAGAACGAACGGCTCGCCAGCCTCGGGGTAAGGGTCGCAGGGTCCGACCACCAAACCGGCGCGCTTGAGTCGGTCAACATCCGAAGCCGACGGACACGGCGGGGCCACCGCCCCGGGAGAGCCGTGGGACCGCGATGCGATCTCCTCGTCGGACAGGCCAGGCGAATAGATCTCGTCGGCCGTTCGCACCGTCACCGCCGGGCCATCGGCTCGGGTGAGCGCATACGCCGCACCAGAACTCATGCCGATCACGCCGACCACGGCGGTCGTCACCCACCATCGTTTCCTCATCATGGGAACCACTCCTTCGTCACCTCGGATCAGAACTCGAACGAGCCCTACCCGGAAGACACCGATCTCGTGCCACCAGCACGCGCGAACGATCCGGAGGTTCCGCTACTCCCGGGTTGCCAGCACCGTCCCGGTGTTGGTGACCACGCCGAGGTGGCGGGCGGTGACGAGCAGCTGGTACGGGAAGTACGCCGAGGAGAGGCCGTCGGTGGGCATCGCGAACGACTCCGAAGTGCCATCGGTCAGATCGAGCAGCTCCAGCGACGAGACCGTCGGCAGCAGCAGGTGGTCGGCGTCGACCGAGGGCATCTGCGACAACGGGAACCCGAGCGGGACGTACGGCCGGTCGGTCGGGATCGCACGTTGCCAGAGGGGGTTCCCGGTCGCGACGTCGTACCCGCGGAGCCCGGCCTTCCCACGCACCACCACGACCTGGCCGCGCAGGGTGGCCTCGCGGGCGCCGGGCGCCAGCGCTGTCCGCCGGAGCTCCGAGCCTTCCGCCGAGAGCGCCACCAGGTCGGTCCCGGCGGTTGTCCGGCTCAGCACCAGCGCGGAGCCGTCGACGACCCCCACCACGTGCAGCCGGGCACCGGGGCCGTCGTCCCAGGTCCACCGGACGCTGCCGTCGGCGACGGAGACCGCGCTGACGGCGGGGGCGGCGGCGCCTGCGGGAGCAGGATCGCCCAGCCGGGCCTCCTCGGTCCCCCCGACGAGCACGAGCTCGTCGGTCAGCAGCCCCAGGTAGTCCGCACGGTCCGCGGTCGAGATCTTCCGGGACCACTGCTGCTCGCCGTCTGCAGCCCCGAGCCGCAGCATCGCGATGTCCGGGCCGCTCGGCAGCGCCGCGAGCAGGTCACCGTCGGGGAGGAAGGTGGTGGCGACCGGGTCACCGTCGCGGTGCCGCAGGCCGACCTCGACGCACCAGCGCGCTGCGCCGTCGCGCAGGTCGAAGTCCGCGATCGTGATCCGCTTGCTCTCCTCCAGGTTCAGCAGCACGAACCGGTCGGGCGATGTGTCCCACGCGGTGCGCTTCGCGGTCGGGCGCAGCGCCCACCGGGGCGCCAGGTCGCTATCGGCGAGGTAGGTCAGGTCGGCGTTGTTGCGGGTGAGGGCCAGCACCCCGTCAGGAACGGCGTACAGCCGCAGGAACTGGTCGTAGTAGTAGTCCCTCCCGGCGACGACCGGCCCGAACGGCGGGCCCATCGCGGCGACCGCGCCGACGACCCGGTCCCGGTCGGAATTCGGACGCTGCTGCATCAAGGTCGCGCTCTGCAGCGGGGCCGTCGGCGAGTCGATCAGCTCGGCTCCGCAGGCCGGGCCGGTGAGGTTGTTGACCAGGAACGACCCACCGCCGAACACCGCCAGCACGGCAGCCACCAGCAGCACCGCCGTGCGCCACGACCACCTCACGACCAGCAGCCGATCACCAGATCCGGACGCGGTCCTCGGGGTCCAGCCACAGCCCGTCGCCCGGCTGGGTGCCGAACGCGACGTGGAACTCCTCCAGGTTGCGGGCGATGTTGGCCCGGAACTCCGGCGGGCTGTGCGGGTCGGTGGTCAGGTACTGCTGCTCGAGCTCCTTGCGGCGCTTGGTCCGCCACACGTAGCTCCAGTTCATGAAGAGCCGCTGCTCGCCGGTCTCGCCGTCGATCACCGGCGACGGCTGGCCGTCGAGGAAGATCTGGTACGCCTTGTGCGCGATCGTCAGGCCACCGAGGTCGCCGATGTTCTCGCCGACGGTCAGCGCACCGTTGACGTGCTCGCCCGGGAGGTTGCGGGGCTCGAAGGCGTCGTACTGCTCGATCAACGCCTTCGACTTCACCTCGAACGCAGCCTTGTCCTCGGCGGTCCACCAGTCGTTGAGGTTGCCGTGGCCGTCGTACTGCGCGCCCTGGTCGTCGAAGCCGTGCCCGATCTCGTGACCGATGACCGCGCCGATGCCGCCGTAGTTCTCGGCCGGGTCGGCGTCCGGGTCGAAGAACGGCTTCTGCAGGATGCCGGCCGGGAAGCAGATCTCGTTGGTGCCCGGGTTGTAGTACGCGTTGACGGTCTGCGGCAGCATGAACCACTCGTCGCGGTCGACGGGCGCGCCGATCTTCTCCAGCTGGCGGTCGGTCTCGAAGGCGGTGATCGCCAGCACGTTCCCGATCAGGTCCCCGGCGCTGATGGTCAGCTCGGAGTAGTCCTTGAACTTGACCGGGTAGCCGATCTTCGGCACGAAGGTGTCGAGCTTCTCGAACGCCTTGAGCTTGGTCTCCTCGCTCATCCAGTCCAGCGCGGTGATGCTCTGGCGGTAGGCCTCGAGCAGGTTCGCGACCAGGTCGTCCATCAGCTCCTTCGAGCGGGCCGGGAAGTGCCGCTCGACGTACTCGCGACCGACCGCCTCGCCGAGGCCACCCTCGACCAGGCCGACGCCACGCTTCCAGCGGGCGCGCAGCTCCGGGGTGCCCGACAGGGTCCGGCCGTAGAAGTCGAAGTTGGTCTGCACGAACGCGTCCGGCAGGTACGCCGCCGTCGAGCGGATCGCGCGGACGGTCAGGAAGGCGCGCCAGGCCTCGACCGGAGTCGAGGCCAGCACCTTCTCCAAGTGGGTCAGGAACGACGGCTGCCGGACGATCGTCTCGGCGAACGTCTGGGCGTTGCCGCCGAGGTTGCGGACGTAGACCTCGAAGTCGAACGACGGGAGCAACGCCTTCAGATCGGCGTACGAGGTCAGGTTGTAGGTCTTGATGACGTCGCGGGTGTCCGCACGCTCCCAGTGGCCCTCGGCGATCCGCTGCTCCAGCGCGAAGACGGTCTCGGCGGTGCCGCGCGGGTCCGGGCGCTCGGCCAGGGTCAGCAGGGTCTCGAGGTAGTCGACGTACTTGGTGCGGATGTCGGCAAACTTCTCCTCGCGGTAGTAGGTCTCGTCGGGCAGACCGAGGCCGCCCTGACCCACGTTGACCAGGTACCGGTCGGAGTTGCGGTCGTCGGTGTCCACGAACGAGCTGAAGATGCCGCCGCCGCCGGAACGCTCGAAGTCGCCGAGGAACGCCGCCAGGTCCAGCAGGCTGTCCAGCCCGTCGATCGCCGCGAAGATCCCTTGCAGGGGAGCGATCCCGAGCTCGTCGACCCGGGCCTCGTCCATGAAGCTGGCGAACAGGTCGCCGATCTTCTTGGCGTCCTCACCGTCGACCGTGCCGGCCGCGCAGTCCTCGATGATCACCCGGACCTGCTCCTCGGCGACGTCGGCGAGCATCACGAACGGGCCCCACGAGGCGCGGTCCGACGGGATCTCCGACTCGGCGAGCCAGGTGCCGTTGACGTGACCGAAGAGGTCGTCCTGCGGGCGGATGCTGAGGTCCATGCCCTCGCGGGCGTCATCAAGAATCGTCACGGGGACGACTCTAGACGGCCGCCCTACGCCGACCGGGCGCAGATGTCCCGTGTTTCTACGCCGACCGGGCGCAGATGTCCCACCTTGATTGTCGCCGGCGGGACATCTGTGCCCGCTCGACGCGTACTGGCGGGACATCTGTGCCCGCTCGACTACTCCGCGCCGCAGTCCTCGAGCCCCAGCGCCTTCGCCTTCGCATTGGCGTCGTCGAAGACGGTCGAGTCCTGGCTCAGAACGGCAACGCCCTGGTCCTCGATGGCCGTGACGCCGGTGCCGATCGCCGCGATCATCGCGGTGACCTGATCGCTCAGCTCGGCCGGCTCCGCGAGGGCTTCGATGTCAGCGGCCTGCTTCTTGATCAGAGCCGCACCCTCCCGGGCGATCGTGTCGGCATCCTCCTGGCTGGTCGCCGTGGCGAGTCCACCGAAGACCTTCTGCAGCTCGACGTTGCCGTCCTTGCAGACCTGGTTGGCCTGGGTCTTGAACTCCTCAGCGGTGAGGGTGCTGGCCTTGGCGTCGTCCTCGCTGTCACTGCCGCAGGCGGCGAACGAGGTGAGGGCGGCGGCCGAGCAGGCGATCGCGGCCACGGTGCGGATGGCGGTGCGCTTCATGGTCTTCTCCTGGAGTGGGGCCTGCCGAGCACAGGCCGGTGTGCCCCAGTCAACACAGGACGCAGTCCGCCGGGCAACCGCAGCGCCGGTCAGGGGCGAACCCGCAGCACCGACTTCCCCAGGGCCCTGCGCTCGTCCATGTCCACCAGGGCCTGCCCGAACTCCTCCAGCAGGTACGTGGTCCCGACCGGAGGTGCCACCGTTCCGCTGGCCATCATCGGCTCGAGCTCACGCCACTGCGCCCGCATGTAGCCCGGGCGACGCATCGCGTACTCGCCCCAGCCGACACCGCGGACGTCGGTGTTGTTCAGCAGCAGCCGGTTGACCTTGACCTCGGGGATCGAGCCGTCCACGAACCCCACGACCAGGAGCCGGCCCTGCGGAGCGAGCGACCGCAGCGAGTCGGTGAACAGCGCGCCACCGACCACGTCCATCACGATGTCGACGCCGACGCCGCCGGTCAGCTCCTTGACCGCGGCCAGGAACCCATCCACCTTGACGACCTCGTCCGCTCCGGCCTGCCGGGCGACCTCGGCCTTCTCGTCGGTGGAGACCACCGCGATCACCCGGGCGCCGTACCCCCGGGCGACCTGGATGGTCGCGGTCCCGACCCCGCCCGCGGCGCCGTGCACCAGCACCGTCTCCCCAGCGACGATCCCGGCCCGCTCCTTGAGCGCGAACTGGGCGGTCAGGTAGTTCATCGGCAGCGCGGCACCCTGCTCGAAGGAGAGGTTGTCCGGCAGCGGGAAGGTGGTGTCCGGCCCGGTCGCGGCGACTTCGCTGGCGCCGCCGTACGGACCGACGCAGGCAACCCGGTCCCCCGGGGCGAAGCCGGAGTCCTCCGGAGCACTGCGGACGACCCCGGCGAAGTCGACCCCGAGGGTGAACGGGAGCTCGGGCTTGAGCTGGTACTCGCCCTTGCTCAGCAGCAGGTCCGGGAACGAGACCCCGACCGCGTGGACGTCGACCAGGATCTGGGGGCCGAAGACCCCTTCCTCGGTCGGTTCGTCGATCTCGTTGATCTCGATGGCGGTGGGTCCGTCGAGCCGGACGACTTGGGCTGCGCGCATGCAGCGAGGCTACTAGGCAGAGGACCTACCCTCGTGACATGAGCGTCGATCCCGGGTGGCCGGTCGCGGCGGCCCTGGCGGTGCTGCTGCTGATCGCTCTGGGAGCCCACCAGGTGGCCGGTTACGGGCTCCGCGGGACGGCCCTGCTCGCCGCACTGCGGGCCCTGGCCCAGCTGAGCGTGGTGGCACTGCTGATCAAGCTGGTGATCGGGGACGTGGCACTCTCCCTCGGCTTCGTGGTGCTGATGTTCGCGATGGCGGTGCTGACGACGTCGCGGCGTACCGGGGCCACCGGAGCCTGGGGCTGGGCGAGCATGGCGATCGCCGCCGGGGTGGTCCCGGTGGTGGTCACCGTGCTGGCCAGCGGCGCCGTTCCGTTCGAGGGGATCGCGATCATCCCGGTGGCCGGCATCGTGATCGGCAACGCGATGACCGCCAACACCCTGCTCGGTCGGCGCGCGTACCCGGCGCTGCGCGAGGAGCAGCAGCTGTACGAGGGGGCGCTCGCCCTGGGCATGACGCCGAGCGACTCGATCCGGGAGATCGTGCACCGCCGCTCGCCCGAGGCACTGCTGCCCGGCCTCGACCAGCTCAGCACCACCGGAGTGGTCACTCTGCCCGGGGCCTTCATCGGGGTGCTCCTCGGCGGCGGAACCCCGGTCCAGGCAGCCACCGCCCAGGCCCTGGTGCTCTTCGGGGTGATGGCGGCACAGACCGTCACGGTCGTGGTCGGCGAACGGCTGATCCTGGCGCGCAGACTCATCCCGGTGGACCTGCGCGCAACGTTGATCGACTGAGCCGACCTACAGCCCCGTACGTCGGTACGCCAGGCTCGGGTGGTGGACGGCCGGTCGCCGGACCCGCTTGGACGACGGCGCTGCGGGCAGGGTGAAGACGAACTGCGTCCCGGGCCCCTCGGGGTTGTCCTGGACCCGGATGTGTCCGCCGTACCGGTCGACGATGCGCTTGCAGATCGCCAGGCCCAGACCGTGACCCGTGTAGTCGGGGTGCGCCCGGTAGAAGGCCTCGAAGATGTGCGCCTGCTTCTCCGCCGGGATGCCGATCCCGTTGTCGGTCACCGTGATCTCGGCCCAGGTGTCCAGCAGCACCCGCCCCGAGACGGTGACGAACGGAACCGAGCCTGGCGCGACGTACTTGGTGGCGTTGCCGATCAGGTTGTCGAAGACCTGGCGGATCAGGGCGGGTTCGGCGAGCACGGCCGGCAGGTCGCCGATCCGGACCTCGGTTCGAACCCCCGGGTTGGCCTCCCGGCGGAGCTGGGCGGCGGCATGGCCCACCGCCATCAGGTCCACCCGCTCCGGTTCGATGGTCTCGTTCTTCGCCTGGGAGAAGGTCAGCAGGTCACGGATCAGGACCCGCATCGTGACGGCGGAACGGTGCACCCGGTTCAGCATCTGGGTGAGCGCGACCGGATCCAGCTCGGACTCGGCCAGCTCGCTGAGGGCAACCTCGACCCACCCGTCGATCGCGGTCAGCGGGGTGTTCAGGTCGTGGGCCACGATCGCGGCGAACGACTCGATGGAACGCAGCTGCGCCCGTTGCTCGGTCACGTCCCGGTAGACGACCACGGCCTGGTCAGCGCCGACGAACGGCGTCACGACCACCTCGAGCATCTGGTCCGGCTCGGTCCCGTCGGCCCGCCGGATGATCAGGTCCTGGCTGACCTGCTCACCGCTGTCGATCGCCCGGTGCAGCGGCCAGTCCTCGGCGGTGATCGGCTGCAGCTCGACGGTGAGGACCTCGTACTCGCGGCGACTGGCCTCCGCACTGATGCTGGAGCTCGCAGCCAGCTTGCCCAGGATCCGACGGCCGGCCGGGTTGCGCAGGATCACGGTGCCGTCGCCCCCCACCAGTGAGACGCCGTCGTTCATCTGGTCGATCAGTGCTGCCAGCCGGCCGGCGTGTGCCGAGGCTGCGCGCTTGGCCTCGCTCAGCTCCTCGACGAGCGCTTGCCGCTCGTCGCGGCCCAGCGACAGGGCGAGCCCGAAGGTGATGGTCAGTCCGATGTAGAGCTGGGAGACCATCGCTTCGACGTGCACGTCCCCGATCTGGGCGAAGGGACCGACCCCGTTCAGGGAGAGCGCGACGACCAGACCCGAGAGCACCAGGGAGTGCAGGTGCACCACCACCGCATCGAACCGGAGCCCGGCCCAGACGGTGGCGATCATCAGCGGGAACGCCATCGGCAGGTTCTCGTAGTGGACGAAGGCCGACCAGTAGACCAGGGCAGTGAACAGCAGCAGCGCCGGCAGCTCGATCCGGCGTTC
The DNA here is from genome assembly GCA_026392455.1 of Propionibacteriales bacterium. Lineage (GTDB taxonomy): Bacteria > Actinomycetota > Actinomycetes > Propionibacteriales > Nocardioidaceae > Marmoricola. The sequence goes on from JAPLCB010000002.1 coordinate 83,524, forward strand.
GAACGCCACCTCGCGGGCGTGCCGGCGAACGGCGGCGCCGGCGGCCCGGAGCCGGGCCGTTCCAGTCAGGTGATCCGGCAGCCCGTCGACGTACCGGCGCATCAGCAGGGCGAGACCGACGACGGCGATGATCCCGGCGGCGTTGCGCCCCCACCAGGCGAGGAAGTCCTCCACGGTCCAGGTCCCGTTCACGGCGATCATGCCGCCGGCACCGAGGCCAGCGCCCACCAGGGCGCCGGTGAGGGCCGCGACCGAGAGCGCCCACAGGTCGGCGGTCGAGCGGAGGGACCCGCGGCCACCGGAGACCCAGAGCCCGGGCGCGGTCTTGCGCAGGATGACGACCCCGACCAGCACCTGGACCAGGTTCGCGGCCATGAAGACCGGCACCGTCCGCCAGGGCGCCCCGGTGAGGTGGTTGACACCGCCGGTCACCACCATCAGGACCGCGGCGTTCAGGACCCACCAGACCGGGCGCGTCGAGCGCGACGTCCCGAACCAGAGCAGCGCCCCGCCCGCAGCGGGCCACACCATGCTGAGGGCGGTCCCGTCGATGATCGTGCGACGGCCGACGAAGGCGAGCACGGTGACGACAGTCGCCCAGACCACGGTCCGTCCGGCTGCGCAGGCAAGACCGGACCGCCGCTTCTCGGGACCTGTGATCACCTCGGCTCGCATGCGCTCTCCATCGGCTCGGGCGCCGGGCAACTGAGTGCGGGGCGTCGCCCGGTCTAGTCCGTTGACGGTTTCACACCAGCTGGCGTGAAACCGCGCCAGCAGCCTGGTACGACGTGCTGATCAGTCAGCAACCGGCTGATCACTCCAGCAATCCGGTCGATCAGCACGACGGCACGAGCCGCGCGAGCTCGAAGTGCATCGGGTCGGTGTAGTTCCAGGTGCCACCCCAGTTGAAGCCGCACCTGATGAAGATGTTCACCACGCGCCGGTCGATCTCCCCGACGGTCCCGCGCAGGTTCCCGGGGACGTTGAGGTCGAGCGCGGTCCCGAAGGTGTGGAACGACAGTCCCCGCGACGGGTCCCGGGCGATGAACCGCGGGACGTAGCAGCCGCCGTACTCGCCCCGGTGGATCTTCGCGGCGAGGCCTTCCTTCTCGATCCGGCGCAACGCGTTCTCCAGGCTCGGCAGCATCGCCTTGTTGCAGGTGACGGTGCCCAGGACCGGGACGGTCTTGGTGCGGATGTACTCGCGGACCCACCGCGCCTCGGGGTTGACGGTGCCGTCGGTGTTGGCGGTGTACGTGAACGAACCCACCGCCTGCGCGATCGAGCCGCCGGTGAGGACCGCGGCGAGCGCCTGGTTCGGGTCGACGTTCGGGGCCAGCAGCGTCACCGAGAGCTGCTTGCCGAACGCCGAGCGCAGCTTCTTGAGCACCGGCGCCGGGTCGCGGACCCCGGTCGACACCAGCAGCGCGTTGCCCTCGGGCATCCGGAGTCTCGCCGCCCAGCGCTCGTTGAGGAGCGCACCGATCTTGGAGCGGTCGACCAACGGCGCGTACGCCGCGATGTGGGCCTTCTGGGCGTTGTCGTCGTTGCCCAGGGTGACGAAGTCGCCGGGACCGGCGAGCACCTGACGCAGGTCGGAGCGCAGCGCGATCTCACCGTCCGCGAGCCGGTCCCAGAGCTCGTTCAAGGTGGCGGTGGGGCCGGGGGTGAAGTGCCGGAACGTCGCGGGGTCGACCGCGGCGTAGGTGATGGAGTCCTCCTCGCGGTAGAAGGTCGCCATCGAGAACTGCTCGGTGTCGGTCACGCCCTTGGTCCGTGCCGCGCGGCTCACCACGGCCGGGCTCAGCGGCGCCGGGCTCTGGATCAGGATGTCCGGCGAGGACGGCGACGGCTTGTAGGCGGCCGGCCGGGTCATCACCACGTCAGCAGGGACCCCGGCCATCGAAGTCGTCGGCGGTGCGCTGACGGGGTCGGCCTTCTTCACGGCCGAGCCGCCGCACCCGGAGACGACCAGGACGCAGCTGAGCGCAAGTACGCGCAGTGCCGTCGTGTCGAACATCGTCCCCCTCGTCCCTGGACCCACCATCGTAGCCAGGAACGGACAAATCCGGCGTGGAACGAGCGGGGTGCGGCCTGATCCTAAGCGGTCGGCGTCAGAGACCGAGGACCTTCTCGGCGATCCAGGCGATATCGCCGGCGGTCCGCTCCGGGGTGGCTCCCGGCGCTGTCACGTGGCTGAGCAGCAGCCGGATCACCATGTCGACCAGTGCCTCGGTGCGCTCCTCGTTCAGGTCGACGTCGTACGCCGCCAGGTGTCCGCGGATCAGGACGCCGGCGGCCGCGATGATCGGCTCGACCTGGGTGGTCAGCAGGGGCAGCAGCTGGCTCTCGGCACCGTGGCTGGCCGAGAGCACCGCGTGCAGCAGCGGGTTGTTGCGGGCCTCGCGCAGCACCTCGGTGGCAGCGTCGCGGATCGCCGCGACCAGGTCCTGAGGGTTGGAGGCGAACGCGTTGTCGACGCCGCGGAGGAAGATCTCCAGCTCGCGCATGATCATCGCCTCGGCGAGCTGCTGCTTGGAGCCGATCTCGTTGTAGACGGTCTGCCGGGACACCCCGACCCGGTCGGCGAGCTTGGCCATCGTGATCGACTGCCAGCCGCCCGAACGGGTCAGCTCGGACGCCTCGACGAGCAGCCGGTCGCGCCAGCTGCTCCCGGACCCGGCCGGCCCCGAGGCGAGCCCGGGCAGCAGGGCCGACAGCCCTGCGCGCGGGATCACCTCGGAGACCATGTCGATCAGTCTTGCAGGGTGAGGGCGAGGGCCGGGCAGGACTGCACCGCGGCGTGGACCTTGGCCCGGTCGGACTCGGGCGGGTTCTCGTTGAGCACGGTCAGTACCTCGTCGTCGTCGAGCTCGAAGTACTCGTGCGCCATCGCCTCGCACATCCCGTGCCCGTCGCACAGGTCACGGTCGACCAGGATCTTCATGGCGCTCACACCTTCGCCGTGTCGACCGGCACGAAGTCGATCTTCTCGCGGACACCGCAGTCGGGGCAGCACCAGTCGGCCGGGATGTCCTTCCACGCCGTACCGGCGGCAAAGCCTTCGTGCTCGTTGCCGACAGCCACCTCGTAGGTGTAACCGCAGCCCGGGCAGCGGGCCGCGAGCACCTCGGCGGCGAGCTTGGCGGCAACCGCAGCGGCCTCGGCGGCCACCAGGTCGGCCTTGCGCTCGGCCTCGCGAGCGGTCAGGCCGTACTTCGCGAGGATCTTGTCGCGCTTGGACGGCTGGATGTTGGCCAGCGTCAGGTCACCGTTGTAGTGGGCCACGACCCGGGGGTCCATCACCCGGCGCCACAACGGCGGCACCATGGCCAGCACGATCATCCCGGCGTACCCGGTCGGCAGCACCGGCGACTCCTCGAAGTCGCGCAGCGTCTGGTAGCGCCGGGTCGGGTTCGCGTGGTGGTCGCTGTGCCGCTGCAGGTGGTAGAGCAGCACGTTCGTCGCGATGTTGTTGGAGTTCCAGCTGTGGCTGGGGTCGACGCGCTCGTAACGAACCTTGTCGCCGGTCCCGACCTTCTGGCGCAGCATCCCGTAGTGCTCGAGGTAGTTGACGACCTCGAGCAGCAGGAAGCCCGACGCCTGGATCACCAGGTACGGCGCGACGCCCCACCCGAAGAGCGCGATCACCGCAGCGAAGAGGACCACCGACATCGCCCAGGCGTTCAGCACGTCGTTGCCGAGCCGGAACGGGTGCTGGTTCTTGCGGGCGTAGCGCTTCTTCTCCAGGTGCCACGCGCTCTTGAGCGAACCGAAGACACTGCGCGGGAGGAAGGCGTACAGGCTCTCGCCGAACCGGCTCGACGCCGGGTCCTCGGGAGTGGCGACGCGGACGTGGTGGCCGCGGTTGTGCTCGATGTAGAAGTGGCCGTAGAAGGTCGGCGCGAGCGCGATCTTGGAGAGCCAGCGCTCGTTCTCCTCACGCTTGTGGCCGAGCTCGTGGGCGGTGTTGATGCCGATGCCGCCGATGGCGCCGATCGAGACGGCGAGGCCGATCTTGTCGATCACGCTGAGGCCGAGGTCAGAGGCGAAGAGCCGGTCGGCGAACGGCAGGTCGGCGAACGCGCCGTGCAGGCCGAGGGTGTTGACCAGCCAACCAGCCGGGTTCTCACCACCGATGACCGCGAACGCACCGAAGAAACCGATGAACTGGATGGGCAGGAAGAAGTACGTGATCCAGCGGTAGTACTTGTCGTTCTCGAGCGCCTCGATGGCATCGTCCGGCGGGTTCGCCTTGTCGAGCCCGACCACCAGGTCGAACGCCGGCACCACGCCGAGGATGACGACCGGACCGATCCAGAACCAGGCGCCCCAGCCGGTCGCGATGTACGCAGCAGCTGCCACGAACGCGAGGCTCGGCACGACCAGTCCGATCAGCCAGAGGTAGCGCTTGCCGTCCTTCCACACCTCGGTCGACCCCTCGGGGACCGTCGAGTTCGGAATGTCGTTGATGGCCATCGATCTCTCCTTGCTGCCTCGGTCGTGCTGGGTGAGCGCACGACCACTTGACACCAAGGTAAGGAATGTAAAGCCGTTTGACAACCCCCTCATGGATGTAAAGTTTGGTGGCCCAGGTCACGTCCGGACCCATAGGAATCGCACAGGTCCAGCACACCGCCCTGCCGGGGAGCCGACCCAGGATGGATCTCACGAGAACATCGGGGAAGGAAACCACTGTGTCCGAGAACGCCACACCTCAGAACGAAGGCAGCGGCAGCCGCTGGGAACCGAGCACCACCCAGACCAACGACGAGGCAGCCGAGGCCACCGGGGCCGTTGCTCCCGGCAGCACCTTGCTGGACGACCCGCCGAACGATGCCGCCGTACCGCCCGAGGGCTACCAGCCGCCGGCACCGCCCGCGTCGCGCAGGCCGTCCTGGCTCACCCGCTCCGCGCTCCTGGTCGCCGGCGGCCTCGCCGCAGCCCTGCTCGTCGGCGGCGGTGCGGGCTTCGCGCTCGGCCGGTCCACCGCGGACACGGCCGGCAGCGGGAACGGCACCCACCAGGGGTTCGACCGGGGTGACTTCCGCGGCGACAGGGACGGTGGCGGCCCCGGCGGCCGTGGCGGCCCCGGCGGCCCCGGCGGACAGCCGCCGCAGCTCGGGCAGCAGGACCCGTCCGGCCAGACCCAGCCCGGCGTGGCGTCATGACGGTGGTCGCGTCCGGGAACGGCGCGACCCGGTCGCACCCCCGGACGCGGCCGACCGGGCAGACAGCACGCCGCGACGAAGCAGTCCGGACCGGGACGCTCGCCGTCCTGTGGCTGTCGCTGCTGCTGGTCACCTACTGGTGGGTCGCTGGCCACGGGGTCACCGACCTCGGTGGCTGGATCAGCGGGCTGGACTCGGTCGGTCGCCTCAGCGGCCTGCTCGCATCGGTGCTCCTGCTGGCCCAGGTGGTCGCGATGTCGCGGCTCCCGGTGCTCGAGCGGGCCTTCGGACAGGACGAGCTCGCCCGGCTGCACCGACTGATCGGGTTCACCTCGTTCAACCTGATGCTGCTGCACATCGTCACGATCACCTGGGGGTACGCCGCCGGGTCGCTGCTCGGGACCCCCGGCACGTTCTGGGACCTGACGGTCAACTACCCGGGCATGCTGCTCGCCCTGGCCGGCACCGCCTGCCTGGTGATGGTGGTGGTGACCAGCATCCGCGCGGCCCGGTCGCGGCTGCGCTACGAGTCCTGGCACCTGCTCCACCTCTACGCCTACCTCGGTGTCGGGCTCGCCCTGCCGCACCAGCTCTGGACCGGACAGGAGCTGACCGCCTCGACCGGGCGGACGGTGTTCTGGTGGACGGCCTGGGGCGCGACCGCGGGTCTGGTCGTCCTCACCCGGGTCGGCCGTCCGGTCCTGCTGAACCTCCGTCACCAGCTCCGGGTCACCTCCGTGGTCGGCGAGGGTGACGGGCTCTGGTCGGTGTACGTCGCCGGCCGGCGCCTCGACCGGCTCGGGGCCCGACCCGGCCAGTTCTTCACCTGGCGGTTCCTGACCGGACCCGGTTGGAGCCGCGGCAACCCGTACTCGTTGTCTGCGGCGCCGGACGGCCGCAGCCTGCGGATCACCGTCCAGAACGTCGGCGACGGCAGTGCTCTGACGGCCCGGCTTGCACCGGGAACGCGCGCGCTGGTCGAAGGCCCGTACGGCCGGCTCAGCGAGCGCCCGCGGACCCGGCGCAAGGTCGCGTTCATCGGTGCCGGCGTCGGGATCACGCCGCTGCGAGCCCTGGCCGAAGGGCTGGACTACCTCCCCGGCGAGGCCGTGTACGTCGAGCGCTGCACCGAGGCTCCGCTGTTCGTCCACGAGGTCGACGTCCTGGCGCGCGAACGCGGCCTGCGCGTGCTGCGGATGCCCGGCCGACGGCGGTCGGCGTCGTCCTGGTTGAGCAGCCAGGCGGGCACTGCCGACGACCTCACGGCCCTGCAGTTCTGGATCCCGGACATCGCCGAGCGGGACGTCTACGTCTGCGGGCCCTCCGGCTGGGCCGACCTGGTCCGGGACACGCTGCGTGCCGCCGGACTCCCCCACGACCAACTCCACCTCGAGACCTTTGGCTGGTGACACCATGAAACGCATTTCCTACTGGGTCCTGAGCACGATCACCACGGTGGTGCTCCTCTTCGGGTACCACACCTCGACGTCCGGGGTCCTGGCCGCGAGCACCTCGGTGCAGACGCCGATCAGCGGCGCGGCGAGCTCGGGCTCGTCCAGCTCGGGCTCGTCCAGCTCGGGGAGCAACCCGCCGACCGACAGCACCGAGTCCTCCGGCACGTCCGCGGGCTCGTCCGCGGGCGCCGCCGCCGGGACGACGAGCACCAGCAGCACCGTCACCGGCGACGTCGCCCAGACCCGCTGGGGCCCGGTGCAGGTGGAGCTCAGCCTCGCGTCCGGGAAGATCACCGACGTCAGCGTCGTGCAGTACCCGAACGAGAACGGCCGTGACATCGAGATCAACAGCTACGCGCTGCCGGTGCTGATCCAGGAGACCCTGTCGGCACAGAGCGCGAACATCGACATGGTCAGCGGCGCGACCGTGACCAGCGACGGTTACCTGACCTCGCTGCAGAGCGCCCTGGACCAGGCGAACCTGTGACCGCCGCAACAGTTCCGATGATCGAGCGTCGGCTGGAGCGCAAGGTGGTGCAGGTGATGGGGATGCCGATCAGCCTCGCCCTCGACGGGCTGCACGCCCGCACCGCCCGGGGTCAGCAGGCCTGGGACGAAGCCGTTGCCTCCCTGCGCGAGGCCGATGCCGTCTTCAGCACCTACCGGGCCGACTCGGCGGTCTCGCGGCTCGGCCGCGGCGAGATCACCCTGGCCGACTGCCCGTCCGAGGTCGCTGACGTCCTGGCCCTGGCAGCGGTCGCCCGCACGGACTCGCACGGCGCGTTCGACGTACGACGACCGGGGCCTGACGGTCGCCTGGTCCTCGACCCCAGCGGCATCGTCAAGGGGTGGGCCGTCGATCGGGCTGCCCGGGCCTTGCGTCAGCTGCCGGAGACGGACTTCGCCCTCTCAGCGGGGGGCGACATGGTCTGCGCCACGGCGCGGCCCGACTCGCCGGCGTGGCGGGTCGGGATCGAGGACCCCCGCGACGCGAGCAGGATCCTGGCGGTGCTGCCGGTCCGCAACGGCGGCGTCGCCACCTCGGGCCTGGCCCATCGCGGCGCCCACATCGCCGATCCGCGGACGGGGGCGACCCCCGCGGCGTACGCGTCGGTGACGGTGCTGGCTGGCACCCTGACCGACGCCGACGTGGATGCCACCGCGGCGTTCGTGCTCGGGGACGACGCCCCGGCGTGGCTCGCGCACCGACCGGGTCGACACGCGTTCCTGGTGCGGCCGGACGGGACGACGGAGACAACCGGCTTCGGGTGACCAGCCGGTTCCTGACGGGCCAGTACGTTGCACCGGGCTGTTCGCGCGGTTTCACACCAGCTGGCGTGAAACCGTCACTACGCCAGCTCGATCGGCACCCCGAATTCCCCCGCGAACACGAACTCGCCGATCTCCTTGCGCACCCGCGGGCGCTGCTCGCGCTCCACCAGTCCCTCGTCGGCGGCGATCACCGCAGGGTCCGCCCACCGCCCGATCGCGATCCCGGTGGTGACCTTGAACGCCGGGGGCACCGAGAACATCGAGGCGACGTCGTCGTGGTTGAAGCCGGCGAACTGGTGCACCGCGAGCCCCATCGACTCGGCCTGGACGGTCAGGTGCGCGACCGACTGGCCGAGGTCGTACTGGGCGTAGTCGCTGAAGGTCAGAGCCGGGTCCTCGTCGTCCCCGGCCCGGTAGAGCGAGACCAGCACGGCGGAGGCTTGCGGGACCCAGCTGACGTTGCCGCGACTCAGCGTGGTGACGAACGTCTGGTGCGCGGCGTCTCCCCGCCGGGCGACCAGGAACGCCCACGGCTGGGAGTTGCCCGCGCTCGGTGACCAGCGCGCCGCCTCCAGGAGTCGACCCAGCTCGGCGTCGGCGAGCTCGTGGGTCGGGTCGAAGAGCCGGGTGCTCCACCGGTTGCGGAGCAGGGGGTCGATCTCGGGTCGTTCCTCGGAGGCCATGCCGCATTGAACAACGCAGCGCTCGTCAGGCTTCCGTGGGGGCAGGACGACCGAGCACCAGAGACCCGGGCCTGGCCCTCCGACCCGGATCGCGGCCGGTCGGTAGGTTGGTCCCCATGAGCGATGTCGAGGTAGCGAACAACACCGAGCTGAGCCGGTACGAGGCCCACATCGACGGAAAGCTGGCCGGCTTTGCCGAGTACCACCTGCGCTCGTCGTCGATCGTGTTCACCCACACCGAGGTGGGCGACGAGTTCGGCGGCCAGGGGGTCGCCGGCGCGATCGTGCGGTCATCGCTCGACGAGATCCGCGCCGCGGGGGTGTACGACGTGGTCCCGCAGTGCCCGTTCTACAAGAGCTGGATCGAGAAGCACCCGGAGTACGCCGACCTGGTGCACCAGCCGGGCGACGACTCGCCCAGCCAGGGCTCCGCATGAGCTTCTCCCCGGCCGACCTGCCGGACCTGACCGGAACGGTCGCGGTGGTGACCGGGGCCAACTCCGGGATCGGGTTCCACACGGCCGACCACCTCGCCCGCAAGGGCGCCCGGGTCGTGCTGGCCTGCCGGGACACCGACGCCGCTGGCCGGGCGGCCGCCCGGATCGCCGGTTCGACCAGTGTCGAGGCACTCGACCTGGCGTCCTTGGAGTCGGTCCGGGCGTTCGCCGAGCGCTGGACCGGGCCGCTCGACCTGCTGATCAACAACGCCGGCGTGATGCGGCCGCCGTCGTACCGGGAGACCGTGGACGGCCACGAGCTGATGTTCGGGACCAACCACTACGGCCACTTCGCCCTGACCGGGCACCTGCTGCCGGCGCTGCTGGAGGCGCCGGCACCACGGGTGGTCACGGTCGCGTCGATCGCGCACTTCGGCGGCGACGCCGGGGTCGTGGACGCCAACCCCGAAGCCACCTACGACGCCGCGAAGTACTACAGCCAGAGCAAGCTGGCGAACCTGATGTTCGCCCTGGAGCTCCAGCGCCGGGCCGCCCGGGCCGGGAGCCGGCTCACCTCGACGGCCGCCCACCCCGGGGTGTCGTCGACCAACTTGTTCACCAGTCGCAGCGGGATGGGCGCGAACCCGCTGCTGCGGCTGGTCGGTCCGGCCGTGCTGCCGCTGGTGCTCCAGTCCGCCGCCGCCGGAGCGAACCCCACGCTGTACGCCGCCACCCTGGCCGAGCCCGGTTCCTACACCGGCCCGCAGCGTTTCGGCCAGAGCCGCGGACCGATCGGCCCCGCGCGGATGGTCGAGCAGGCCCGGGACGAGGACCTCGCGGCCCGGCTGTGGGCCATCAGCGAGCAGGCGACCGGGGTGGCCTACCCCCTCCGTTGAATCGGGCCCGCCGCGCCGTTGAATCGGGCCCGCCCCTCCGTTGAGTCGGGCCCGCCGCGCGTGGAATCCTCGACCGATCGGGGTGCGAGCCTCGAAATCCCCTCGCGCCCGCCAGCACCACCGGGCGATAGTGGCTGCATGAGCGACCCCCTCACCGGCGAGGTCATCGACACCGTCGGTGACCAGCGCCAGGGGCGGTCACTGCCGAGAGCACTGACACCGTTCCGCTCCCCGGCGTACCGGAAGCTGGCTCTCGCTCTCGTCCTGCAGACCCTCGCAGCCGGGGTCTGGATCGTTGCCCTCGTCTGGGAGGTCATCCGGATCGGCGGCGGGCCGGCGCAGCTGAGCGTGGTCTCGACCTCCGCAGCGATCGGGGTGGTGGCGCCCGCACTGCTCGGAGGCGTGGTGGCAGACCGCGTCCCGCAGAAGTCGATCCTGCTGGTGGTCGCTTCGATCGAGTTCCTCGGGATGGCCGTCGTGGCCGGGTTGTCGGTCGCCGACCTGACCCAGGTCTGGCACCTGGCCGTGGTCTCCGGGATCAGCGGCATCGGGATGGCGTTCTACTACCCGGCGTACTCCGCCTGGTTGCCGGCCATGGTCGCCGAGGAGGACCTGCTGGCGGTCAACGGGTTCGAGGGGATGGTGCGACCGACGATCGGCCAGGCGATCGGGCCCGGGATCGCCGGTGTCGTGGTCGGCATCGCGTCTCCCGGTAGTGCGTTCATCGTGGCCGCCACCAGCTCGGCGCTCGGCGTGCTGGCCCTGACGGCGGTGCCACTGACCCCGGTACGCCGCGACCTCGAGACTCTCGCCGAGGGTCACCCGGTGGCCACGGCCCTGCGCGACGTTCGCGAGGGGTTCCGCTACATGTTGCGGACCCCGTGGCTGCTGGCGACGTTGCTGTTCGCGTCACTGATGGTGCTGGCCATCATGGGTCCGCTGGAGGTGCTGGTGCCGTTCCTCATCAAGGACCGGCTCGGCGGCGGGCCAGGGGATCACGCCTGGGTGATGGCGGCGTTCGGGATCGGCGGTGCCGTCGGTTCCCTGGTGATGGCGTCGCGGACGCTGCCCCGGCGCTACCTGACCACGATGAACCTGATGTGGGGCGCGGGCTGCCTGCCGTTCGTGGCCATGGGGATGACCTCGCACATCTGGGTCGTGGTCGTCGCGGCCCTGGTCCTCGGCGCTCTGTTCGCTGCCCCGATGGTGATCTGGGGAACGCTGCTGCAGCGACGGGTCCCGCCCGAGCTGCTCGGACGGGTGGCGTCGTTGGACTTCTTCGTGTCGGTCAGCCTGATGCCGGTCTCGATGGCACTCGCCGGGCCCGTCTCCGACGCGATCGGCCTGACCCGGACGTTCGTCATCGCCGGGGCAGCTCCGGTTGTCTTCGCGGTCGCGGCCATCCTGCTGTGGCGACTTCCCGAGGACGAGCTGGCCCACCCGCTCCGTTGAGATGTCACTGGTGATTGAGGTGCGGGCGCTCCAGCGCACGCCTCGAAATCCGGCGAGCTGTGCACGCAAGTTTCGAGGCCGGCGCCAGAGCGCCGACACCTCTACCAGCAGGCAGGAGGTCGAGTACTACTCGAAGTGGGCCACTGCGTACTCGCACGCAATCCCCAGCACGATGAGAAGAAGGCCGATCCCGAGTCCCATAGCCATGGTGAGCTCCTGGTGTGGACAGTGCACGGGCTGACCCGTGACGGCTCCTTCCACAGTCCTCCTGCGCTACCCGGTAGCCCGGAACGTGAAACGGCGTGTCGGCACGATTTCGAGTGCGCGGCGGGCGCGACTCAACAGCGCGGCGGGCGCGACTCAAGCGCGCGGGAGGCCCGCCTCGACGGGGGTGGGGGTCTCGTCGTGCAGCACCGACGGCGGGATCCGGAGCACCTTGGCGACCCAGTCCGGCAGGTACCAGTTCCACTTCCCGAACAGCGAGACCAGTGACGGCACCAGCAACGAGCGGACGATCGTGGCGTCCAGCAGGATGCCGAAGCCCAGCGCGGTGGCCATGATCTTCAGGTCTGTCCCTGGCCCCGACGCCAACGCCGCGAAGGCCAGGAACAGGATCAGGGCGGCGCTTGTGACCAGGCGCCCGGTCCGACCGATGCCCTCGATCACCGCTTCGTTGGTGCTCCGGCCGGCGTCGTACTCCTCGCGGATCCGGGCCAGGATGAAGACCTCGTAGTCCATCGAGAGTCCGAAGAGGAACGCGAAGACCATCAGCGGCACCCAGAAGGTCACCGCTCCGGTCTCCTGGATCCCGAACAGCTCGTCGGACCCGAAGCCGTCCTGCCAGAACAACCGCATCGCGCCGTACACGGCGGCCAGCGAGACCAGGTTCAGCAGGACCGCCTTCAGCGGGAGCAGCAGCGACCGGAACGCCCGCACCAGCAGGATGTAGGTCAGGATCGCGATGATCGCCAGCATCAGCGGGAAGTTGCCGTAGACCCCGTGCAGGAAGTCGACCTGAGCGGTGCCGAGACCGGCCACCCCCAGGACACCGGGCAACGTGTCGGCGAGCTTCTTGACGTCCTTGACCGGCTGGACGGTCTGGTTGTTCACCGTCTCGGTCGCCGGGATCACCAGCACGACGGTCTTGCCGTTCGCGGTGCTAGAACCCTGCGGCACCAGCACCCGCTCGATGCCCTTGACGGTGCTCAGCTCCTGCGCGACGGCGGTCGCCCGGTCCGCGGTGACCAGGACCTCGATCGGGGTCAGCGACCCGGTCGAGACACCGCCGGCCTCGAGCACCTGCAGGGTGTCGTACGCCGGCCCGTTCTTCGCCAGCGAGTCCGAGGCGGGTGCCCCGATCTTGATCCCGGTGAAGGCGACGAAGAGTGCCCCGAGCACGACGAACGCACTGGCAGCGGCGACCCAACGGTGCCGGACGACGAGGGCCGCCCACCGGCTCCAGGACTTGCTGGCGGTGTTCTCGTGGCGGACCTTGGGCCAGTCGATCTTCGGTCCGATACCGCCCAGGATCGCCGGCGTCAGTGACAGCGTCACCGCGACGCTCGCGAACGGGATCAGGGCCCCGCCCATCCCGATGCTGCGCATGAACGGCACCGGCAGCACCACCAGGGCGAGCAGCCCGATCGCCACGGTGATGCCGCTGAACAGGACCGCGTGCCCGGCGTGCTTCATCGCCTCGACCACGGCGTCGTGGTTGTCCCGACCGTGGTCGCGTTCCTCGCGCCAGCGGGTGACCAGGATCAAGGAGTAATCGATCGCCACCCCGAGACCGATCAGCGCGACCAGGAACTGCACGATGAACGAGACGTCCGTGGCATAGGTCAGCGGGAGCAGCAGCAGGAACGTGGTCAGGATGGAGACGGCCGCGATCAGCAGCGGCAGCAGGGCCAGCATCGAGGCGAACACGAACGCCAGCACCGCCAGAGCGCCGACCGCCCCGATCAGGGTCTCCACCAGGACACCGGTGCCGGACTCCTCGTCCCCCAGCGCCAGCGGGTCGATGCCGGTGACGCCGCCGGTCGCGCCCGGCAGCAGCTCGGCCAGTGACGCGTCGAGCGACTCCTGGATCCGGTCGGTCGGCGCCAGGTCGGTCTGGGACTGCGGGAACCGGTAGAAGACGTAGGCGAAGGCGGTGCGCCCGTCGGCCGTGGTGAACGCCGGGTCCCCGGCCGGGGCGGTGACGTCGACGGTGTCGGTCTGGTCGACGACCCGCACCGGCTGCGCGTCCCGCTTGGCCGGCGACGACGCCTGGGCCAGGTCGGGGATCAGCTGCTGGAAGGCCTGGTGGACGGCCGCCTTCTGCTCGTCGACGGTCTGCCCCTGCTTGAGGGTGATCGAGACCAGGGCCGGCGAGGTGTCACCACCGGTGCCGAAATTCTCGACGATCAGGTCGGCGGCCTTCGTCCCGGGCTCGCTGGGCAGCTTGAAGTCGATGGTCAGACGATCGGTGACCGTCTGCGAGACGGCGATACCGCCCAGCATCATCGCCAGCCAGAAGGTGACCACCCACTTGCGGTGGCGCAGTACGAATTCGGCCCAGCGTTCCATCGACATCTCCTGGCGGTTCTCGGTTCTCGGGGGTCAGTGACCGCCGGCGCGGAGCTTGGCCACGCCGGGGCCGTACAGGTCGTCGCAGGCCGCGGCTCGGCCCGTCATCGCCATCAGCAGTGACAGCATCGGCCCGGAGACCTCGTCACCGGAGCCATGCAACCAGTCGGCATCGACAGCTTTCAGGGACAGACCGGAGATCCGGCTCTTGGTCCCGATCAGGGCGTTCGACGTCTTGAAGAAGTCGGCGACCTCGACCACGGAGTCCAGGTCGTAGCTGTGGGTGATCCCGAGCGGCCGACGGATGTCCTCGGCGTGCACGAGCACTTCGCCAAGCCAGGAGAGCTTGGGCCCCGGCGGCGAGGTGGTGGCGTGCTGGACGGCCCGGAAGTTCGCCAGCGTGGCGACGTTCCCCGGCCCGAGGTTCTTGTCGATCGCGGTGTTCGCGAACCGGTTGAAGCTGAAGCCCGCCTTCGCGAACGAGCCGACGAAGCTCGCCGGGGTCATCCGCGCCGTGGCCGTGAGGTGACCGACCACCCGGCGTACGGTCCAGTCCGGGCAGAGCGAGACGGTCTGCCACTGCTCGTCGCTCAGCCCCGCCAGGTCGTCGGCCAGCGCCCCGCGCTCTGCTGCGATCACGTCCCACATGTCGGCCACCAGCCGATCCTTGCCCTACCGGTTCCCTCCCGGCAAACCGGTGGGCCAACCTGTCGAGACCACCGGGCGCGCCTACGCTGACCCGATGACCTCACCCCTCATCGGTCGCGTGGCCGTGGTCGTCAGGTCCTCCCGCGGGATCGGCCGCACCGAGGTCCGCCACGCGGTCGAGGGCTGACCGGTGGACGACCACCCCGACGAGCGGGTTGCCGCGTTCGAGAACGTCGCTCGCGAGCTGATCGAGCCGCTGCGGCGGTTCCTGGCCCGGCGTACGGACCCGGCGACGGCGGACGACGTGCTGGCCGAGGTGCTGCTGGTCCTGTGGCGCCGGTGGGACCAGTGGGACGGCGGCCCCGAAGCGGCCCTGCCCTGGTCGTACGGCGTGGCCCGCAACTGCCTGGCGAACGCCGAGCGCGGTGCCCGGCGTCAGCGGCGCCTGGCGGCGAAGATCGCGCGGGTGGACCCGCCCGGGGAGACCGGCCCGGAGAGTCCGGGCACCACGGGGCTCGACGCAGCGCTCGACACCGGGCTCGAGCAGCTGCCACCCGCCGATGCCGAGCTGCTCCGTCTGTGGGCCTGGGAGGACCTGAGCCCGGCCGAGATCGCCACCGTTCTCGGGATCACCCCGAACGCCGCGAGCATCCGGTTGCACCGCGCTCGGGAGAAGCTGCGGTCGGTGCTGCGAAAGCCGGGGCCGGGTGCCGGACATGACCCCGTGAACGAGCGGAGCAAGCAATGACCGAGCACAGCGACGAGACCGACGACGCGCTGCGTCGACGGCTGCGCACCGGCGACCCTGCGACCGCACTACCGCCCCTCGACCCGAACCGGGTCGCAGCCCTCCTGGAGGAAACGATGAGCGAGACCCCGAACCACTCCCCGAAGCCCGGCCGCTCGCGCTGGCTCCTGGTCGGTGGCGTCGCTGCCGCCGCTGCGGTCCTCGGCGTCGTGGCCCTCGGCCTCGGTGACAACGACGAGAGCCCGTCCGGTGGGGGTAGCAGCACCGAGCCCCTCGCCCTGCCCACCCCGTCGACCACCGAGCTGGAGGCCGGCCCGGCGGTGGCCGCCAAGTGCCTCGCCCCGACGGCCGAGGCGGCTGCTCGGCAGACCGTCGCGTTCGAGGGGATCGTGACCGAGATCAAGGACGGCACCGTCACGCTCGCGCCCACCCACTTCTACGCCGGCGAGGAGACCGCGCTGGTCAAGGTCGCCGCGCCCGACCAGGGGATGAGCGAGGCGCCGGATGCGTTCGTCGTCGGCGGCGAGTACATCGTCGGCGCCAAGGACGGTCGGGTCGCGATCTGCGGTCTCACCGGACCGGCGGACGCCGACTTGCGTGGCCTCTACGAAGCGGCCTTCGGCAAATAGGCGTGCAGACCCACGCCACGTACCTACAGCGTCAGGAAACGCCGGAGTGTCACACCCTCCCGATCGAGGGCTAGACCTTCTGGGCCAAGTTGGCGAGAACGCTTTTCGTCGCGACGTTCTCGTATCAATATTGGTCCTGGCCGGGACCCGAGACCCGGCTAGCGACGCCCCGCCGCCTTTCGAGGCGGCGGGGCGTTACTCGTCCCGAACCGACACCGCAGCCGTCGACGACCAGGCGGTGTCCGGAGCTTCCCGAACTCCCATCCCCCCGGGAGAGGACAGACAACCCCCAGAAGTCTGGCCTCGATCGTCCCGCCACCGTCCCCCGGTGGCGGGACGTGGGCGTTCGGTGGCGCTGGTCATCGGCAAATCCGGACCAGATGGTGACGAACCGCCGTGGTCCGCCCCGTCGATGGCGTAGAACTGCCCTGTGGCCGGCGTGGAAGATCCTCTCGACGACGCCGTGAAGCGGATGCTTCGCGGCGACGACGATGCTTTCCGGACGGTCTACCGGTCGGTGCAGCCGCGCCTGGAGCGCTACCTGACCGCCCTGGTCGGGCCGAACGAGGCCGAGGACGTCGCCTCGGACACGTGGGCCCAGGCCTGCCGGGACATGTCCTCGTTCACCGGGGATGCTGACGGGTTCCGCGGGTGGGTCACCACGATCGGACGGCACCGTGCCCTGGACCACCTCCGGGCCAAGGGCCGCCGGCCCCAGTCGGCCGGCACGATCGAGGAGTTCCCCGAGTGGATCTCGGAGGACGACGTCGAGAGCTCGGTGGAGGCGATCCTGTCCACGGGGGCTGCGATCGAGATGATCGCGTCACTTCCCCAGGAGCAGGCCGAGGCAGTGCTGCTGCGAGCGGTGATGGGGCTCGACGCCAAGACGGCGGGCAGGATCCTGGGCCGGTCCGCGGGTGCCGTCCGAACCGCGGCGTACCGGGGCCTGGGCACGCTGGCGAAGCGGTCCCCGCGCCCGCTCGGTGACAATTCTGGCGGAAACCCCGCTGAGGAAGTGAGATGACCATTCGCCACCAGAAGCGACTGACCCGTCGAGCGGCCGAGCGCGCCCTCGACGGTGCCGGCACGTCCGGAATCAGCCACCTCGACGAGCTCCTCTCCGCCGCCAGCGCGCCGGCCTCTGGTTTCGAGCTGAACCGCGAGGCCGACCTGGTCGCCCTGTTCCGCGCAGGGCACACCGCTGTCCCCGAGGCGACGGTGACCCGGAGCCAGGCCTTCCGGTTGCGCCTGGCCGGAGCGAACACGGCCATCGCCGCCGGAGTTGCGGTCCTGCTGGCCGGCGGCGGGTTCGCGTACGCGGCCTCGACCGGCCACCTCCCTGAGATCCTCGGCGGCGACCACCGCTCGGAGACCGGCGCCAGCAACGCGGCGCAGGCTCCCGGTCAGGGCGAGCCGACCGACGGCCCGACCCGGACGCCCGGTGTCCAGGTCCCCGCCGGTACGCCGACACCATCGCTGCGCGGGCTCTGCCGCGCCTTCCAGGCGCAGGCGGACACCAACCCGGGCAAGGCCCAGGACAACCCGGCGTTCTCGGCGCTCGCCAGGGCCGCTGGCGGCAAGTCCGGCATCGCTACTTTCTGTGTCGACCTGATCGGTGCTCCCCAGGCCGAGCCGACCAGCGGGAAGCCCACGGACAAGCCGTCCGGGAAGCCGAGCACGCTGCCGACGGCCGACGGGACCCCGTCGGCCAACCCGACGAAGTCGGCCAACCCGAACAAGCCGACGCCGTCCCGTGCCCCCAGCTCGAACAAGAACCCGAACTGACTCTCACCCTTCTGGGCAGCGGTCCCCTCGTGGCCGTCGCCGTACAGCGAACGGACCGACCCCATGACCGACCTGGCTTCCGAGAACACCGGCGACTCCGGCTCCTCAGGCCCGCTGCAGAACCTGCGCGCGCGTCTCGGGTCGATCAACACGCTGACCCAGCGTGAGGTCGACCAGCTGATCGCCCGGTTGCGCTCCCAGGGGCGCTCGGACAAGTCCCAGGCTCCGCCGCCCGCCTGACATCAGCGGCCACGTGACATCAGCGCCCGTCTGAAATCAGGAAAATCGGATTCTTTAGGGATCTATCCCTTTTGTCCGATTTGTGCCATGATTGGTCTAGCGCAGTCAGGACGACTCGCAAGAAATAACTCAGATCGCCAACGGGAGGGAACCCCATGAGCGTCGCACACCTCGAGTACCAGACCATCGAAGCACCCTCAGCACTGACCGCCATCGCCCGGGCCGAGCAGAAGCTCGCTGACCTCTTTGGCTACTGCGACCGCCTGCACAAGGCCAACATCGAGCACGACCCGCACTCGTGCGTGCTGTGCTTCGAACAGCGCTGACCCACCTACTTCAGCAACACCCACTGTCCCCCACCCGCCGGGTGGGGGACAGTTGCTTTTCCCTGCCGGCTGAGGTGCAAGCCGACCCCCCTGCCGGTTGAGGTGCAAGCCGACCCCCTCTGCTGGTTGAGGTGCGAGCGGAGCGAGCCTCGAAACCCCTCAGCCACCCTGCTGGTTGAAGTGAGAGCCGCGCCCTCTGCTGGTTTGAGGTGCGAGCCGACCCCCCTGCTGGTTGAGGTGCGAGCGAAACGAGCCTCGAAACCCCTCAGTACCCCAGCGTCCGCAAGTACGACTCCCCCAGCTCGCTGGCACCCCAGATGGTGATCAGCGCGCCGAGGATCATGAACGGTCCGAACGGCACCGCCGTCTTCCGGTCCGCCTTCTTCGCGACCAGCAGCGCGACCCCGATGATCGACCCCAGGACGAAGCCCAGGAACGACCCGATCAGGAAAGCTCCCCAGGACAGGTAGCCCAGGACGCCACCCACGACCCCGGCAAGCTTCACGTCCCCGAACCCCATGCCGCCCGGAGCCAGCATCGCGATCAGGAAGAAGAACGCGAACAGCGACGCCGCCGCGATCAGGGCCCGCAGCAGCGCGTCCCCGTCACCACCGATGGCCAGCAGCAAAGCCAGCACCGGGTACGCCGGCAGCACCAGCACGTTCGGCAGACGTCGTACGTCCAGGTCGATCAGGGTCAGCGCGATCCCCAGCGCGACAAAGGTCAGGTACGCCGGCAGCAGCCGCGGCTCGTCGGCGAACCGGACCGCCGTGCCCGCGAACGCCAACCCGGTACCCAGCTCCACCAACGGGTACCGCGCACTGAACGGCTCGGCACAGTCGAAGCACTTGCCCCGCAGGACCAACCAGCCGACGACCGGGATGTTGTGCCGGTTGCGGATCGGGGCGTCGCAGTTCGGGCAGTGCGACGGCGGGTTCGCCACCGACTCCCCCCGCGGTACGCGGTACGCGACCACGTTGAGGAAGGAGCCGATGGCGAGGCCGAGGAGGCCGGCGAAGATCGCGGTGACGAGCGTCTCCGCCTGGTCGGTGCTCAGCGCTGCGCACTCCAGCCAAGCACTTCAACGCCACCCGGAGTTGCTGACTTGGCTCGTATTGCCCCTTGCAGATCTGGATCAACACCTGTCGAGCAACTGTTCGCTCCGGGGCAAACGAACACCCTCAAATAGTATGCATTAACCGCTGGGAAAGGATTCGGGGCCGAATCTGGAACATCGATTAGGTCGTTGCTGACATCTGCACTATTCGAACCGTTGAACTCAACTCCACGGGCTATAAGTCCCCAAAAGAACAGTTTCTTCGACCTATTGTTCAATCCGATAGATATCACGCCACGCGTTACGTATGTTGTGCCCTTGATCGTCAGAATTGCCTTTGGCGAGTACCCCGAACTAATTACTGCGCAACTCGTTCCTGACGCAGGAGCTAGCGCACCCTGAGGAACACAGTCAGCTAACGGGTTCGAACTAGAAGCCTTTAGTCCGTAGATCGCAATCGGAGGACCGCTTGCTGAGTTCGAGGCGCAAATCGTGGCGTGCGCTCCTGGGTCGCCGTTCTCATTGACTGCGATCCGGGAACTTCCGCCCATAACAAAATTTACGCCGGACGTGGTAGTTGCTCCAGCGCTACCCGGACCGAAGCACGCGTTAAATCCGCGGAAGTTGGCCCCGTACTCCGTTCCGTCACCCCAGCCGGACGGATCCGCCGCGGGACTTGCATTGGCAGCATCAAAGGTGCCGGCCACAACGTAACCCTTTGGGACGTTCCAAACCGAAGGGATATTGAAGTGGTAGATACCAGGCTTAAACCAGATGACCTTGTTGGTGCATCCTGTCAATGCATCAAGCTCCGCCAACCCAGCCATGCCGACGAATGCACCCGGCGAAACTGATTGATACTTTTTCCCTGCGGCGCATGGATTCGGGGTTGTACTGGTTACGATCGAACAGCTGGCATGATTCGCGGACGGTGGATCAGAGGCTGTAAAGCCAGTGCAAGAGCGAATGACCGGCGGCGAAAGAGGTAGAGCAGGCTGGTCATAGGACGCTCCGTGCGGGGTCAGGGTCCCCGGATCTTCGCCACGAATATCCGGCGCACTCGAACTGGGTCCCAACTCGCATTTCTGTGTGCCGACATACTGGATTGTTAGATCCCCGGTGCAGAAGCCTCGGGCCAAGTTGTATGTCGTGCCAACCACTGGCGCAATAGCCCTCCACGTATTGGTCAACCCGCCTGGAACCCGAATATCCGAGTTGGAGAAAACTCCACCTCTGATTCGAACGGGACCTTTACCTACGTTCGCATAGATCCCGGGTTCGCCAGTCGCAGTGCCGAGGGCAAGCAAAGCGCTCCCAGGACTGGTGTTCGCAGCCAATGGGTCGCCGCCGGAACCAAGGTTCGTCAAATCAGGTCGACATTCAATGGTGGCGGACATAGCTGGGGTGCCAACGCCCGCGGGGTAGAAGTTAGTCAAGTTCTTCGTCGTCGTTCCAGTTCCAGAGCAGAGTGCACCTGGCGCAAAGTTCCCAGACGTCAATCTGACTTGGTTCACGGCGTACTGGGCCGCACTATCGGCCGCGTACGACGCCGCAGACTGCTTGCGCAGACCCACCGTTGCGGCTGTGTTGGTGAATGACTGGCTCAGCAGTGCTCCCACTACCAGCGCGACACCAGTAATTATGAACATTGCCAATAGCAGAGTGGCACCAGAATCGTTCTTGGCTCGCCTAGAATATTCCACGACTAAACCATTCACGTCTGCCTCCGCTGACCGAGGAGTGTGACCGTGTACGGATCTCCTCTATTTGAACTATCTTTGACCGTAAACTTGAGATTGATTGTCGATCCGCCGAGTCCGGTTTGACCGCACGCCCCAACTGTGTAGGCACCGCCACTAATACTGCATTGGATAGTGCCCGCCTCGACGTTTCGCGCAAGTGTCGCGACCGATGAACCAATCGCACCGCAGGTAGTCCGCACAAGGTGAGTTCCCTGCTCAGCGGTGGAGTATGTAACGCGAGCGATAGTCGAACCGCCGTCGAGCTCGTATTTCACCCAACTCATGGTGATGATCTTTGAAGAGCCCGGCGTTCCACAGTTATCTGCGTCAATGTTGAGTGCATTCGCTGGCGCACCACTTGAGTCTCGTCGCCCGACGCTCGAAACATCCTGTTGCCAGTACGCTGCGGCAATTTGCTGATCTTTAGACTCATTCAGCCGAGCGCCTACCTTAGCGCCGTTCAACAGGAACGAGATCACGGCTGCACTCAATGGCCCCGCGATGAGACCAAGGATTGTTATCGCCACAAGGAGTTCAGGGAGGGTGAATCCCTCTTCGTTACGGAACCGGCGCACTAGCAACCAACTCCCCCTGCTACGCATGGCCTGCGAACGTAAATCCAGATTCGCTCGTCTACCTTCAAATTCACTGAGCTCACTTGGATCTGCATTCTTTGGATACCGCCGGATTGGGGACAACTCGCCCACACAGGGGTGTCGGTTTTCGCGGAGTCTCGTGTTGCACATTCAGCCGTACCGGGTACAACGCCTGCAGTGAGTCCTGTGTCTCCTGGGACGGTGAAGTTGTAGGTCCCGTTCTCGTTGTAGTTCCCCATCGCCACGTCGGTCTGAATTTTTTCGGCGAAGTTCCTCACCGCAGTGGCAGCCGTGGACTGACGGCGATCAATTCCCGACACCTTCGTTGTCAGGCCGAAGGCTCCAAGGATCGATACCGCAGCGAACCCAAGAATTACGACCGATATCAGCACTTCAAGGAGCGTCTCACCTCGATCGTCGCTCGCTGAACGCCCGGCGAGCATCAGACCTCCACCTGATTGAAGACGCCGTACATGGCAGAAACCAGGGCGACAGCAACAAAGCCCACGATCAGTCCCATGAAAACGATAATCATTGGCTCAAACAGTGCTGTCAGCTTATTGATCTTGTAGTTGAGTTCCACCTCATAGTACTCCGCGGTGACTTGGAGTTGCTGATCCAGCGAGCCAGTTTCCTCACCGACGCGGAGCATCTGGGTCGCAGTACCCGGAAATAGATTGGTGCGGGCTAGTGGTGTCGCGATCCCCTGACCTTCGAGCATCGCTTCCGCGACCTCGCTGAGGCGGCGAATGTAGACCCTATTCTTCAGCGATTCCGTGGAGACACGCAGGGCCTCAGGCAGGTTGACACCGGCGCCCACCATCGAGGACAGCACCCGGCAGAAACGTTCCACAAGCGCGTACTGGATCGTCTCACCGAGGACCGGAACTTTCAGAAATAGTGCATCCCGGGCGTATTTGGCTCCTTCGAAGCGCAACGCGACCCAGGTCACGAGCGCCAGCAGGGCGGCTCCACCCAGCAGCGCCCACCAGTAGGCACCCAGGAAGTCGGTGGCACCCAGCAGCATCCTGGTCGGCAGCGGCAGCTCAGCGTCGAGGCTGTCGAAGAAGTCCTTGAACTTCGGCAGCACGTACACAGCGAGCACCCCGACAGTGACCACCGACATCACAGCGATCACCGCGGGATAGATGGTCGCCGACTTGATCTTGCGACGCGCCTCCAGATCCCGCTCGAGGTAGAGCGCCAGCTGCGCGAGCACCACGTCGAGCTCACCAGTCAGCTCCGCCGACCGAACGATGCCCCGGTAGAAGTCCGGGAAGGTCTTCGGATGCTTGTCCAGGCAGTCCGAGAAGCGCTCGCCCGTGCGGAGCCCGTCCTCGATCTCGTTCATCATCCGCCGGACCGAGGAGTTCTCCGACTCGGCACCGATCGAGTGCACCGCGTCGAGGATCGGCAGACCAGCGCGGAGGAAGGCCGCCATCTGACGGGACAAGTGCATGATCTCGTCGCGGCTGATCCGCGGCCCGGTGATCTCGAGCTGGAGGATGCTGACCTTCTCGGTCACCTTCAGGTCGCGGATCTGCTGCTCGTACAGGGCAACCTCGGCGTCGCTGCGACTTCCAGCCTTGGCAGTCCCCTTGACCGGTGAGCCGTCCAGGGTGGTTCCGACGTACGCGAACTTGGGCATCCTCAAACTCCTGCGACGTAGATCGAGCGCATCACTTCAGTGGCGGTCGTGGTGCCGGCGCTGACCAGACGCACTGCTTGCTCCTGCAAGGTCTGCATGCCCTGGCTGATCGCCAGCTTGCGCATCTCCTCGTGGGGGACCCGGTCGACGATCAGCTCACGGACCTCGTCGGTCACCACCAGCAGCTCGTAGACCCCGATCCGGTCGAGGTAGCCGGTGTTGGCGCAGAAGTTGCAGCCAACCCCGTGCTGGAAGCCACCGATCGGCTCCTGGCCTCCGAAGGTTCGAAGGAAGTCCATCTCGTCCGGGGACGGTGTGTAGGTCTCCAGACAGGAGGTGCAACTGCGACGCACCAGACGCTGTGCCATCACGGCCGTCACCGACGAGGCGATCAGGAAGGGCTCGATCCCCATGTCCAGAAGCCGGTAGAGCGCCGAAACCGACTCTGTCGCGTGCAGCGAGGAGAGCACGAAGTGACCGGTGAGCGCGGACTGAACAGCGATCCGCGCGGTGTCGACGTCTCGGACCTCGCCGACCAGGATCACGTCGGGGTCCTGACGCAGGATGGCCTTGAGACCACCGGTGAAGGTGACGCCGGCCTGCTCGTTGATCTGGATCTGGTTGATCGAGTCGAAGGTGTACTCGACCGGGTCCTCGATCGTCATGATGTTGCGGTCGACGCTGTTCAGCTCGCCGAGCGAGGCATAGAGCGTGGTGGTCTTGCCACCACCAGTGGGCCCGGCGCAGATCACCATGCCGTAGGGCGACCGGATCAGGGCGCTGTACCGCTCCGCCGTGTCCGGGGGCATGCCGAGCTGAGCGAGCTGGAAGAGCGGCCGGCTCTTGTCGAGCAGCCGCATCACGACCTTTTCGCCTCCGACAACCGCTGTGGTCGCAACCCGGATGTCGACGCCGCGCCCTTCGACCTCCATGCTGATCTGACCGTCCTGGGAGCGACGCCGCTCGACGATGTTGAGCTCGGCGAGGATCTTGACCCGGCTGACCACCGCCGGCCCGATCGAGCCCGGGAGATCGAGCACCTCGGAGAGGGCACCATCGATCCGGTAGCGGACCCGGACCCGGTCACCGAAGGGTTCGATGTGAACGTCGGACGCCCGGTCACGCAGGGCCTGGGTGATGATCATCTGAACGACCCGGACGACTGGCGCCTCATCGCTGGCGTTGGCTTCCTCGAGCCTGGAGGCCTCCAGGCGCATCGCGTCCCGAGCCTCGAACTCCTTGACCTGGGAGACGACGTCCTTGGTGACGCTGTAGGCGCTGCCCATGGCGCGCTGGAGGTCGCGTCGTGTCGCGACCACGACCCTGATCTGCTGACCGATCGCCGCAGCGACCGAATTCAGGTGCTCGGGCGACGGGTCGATGACGGCGACCGTCACAGCCTGGTCGTCCATCGCGATGGGCAACGCCTGCAGCGACGCGGCCTGGTCTGCTGTCAGTGCGGCCAGCGCCTCCGGAGCTGCGACCACGGACCGGAAGTCAAGAAGCGGGAAGCCGGACTTCTCCGCGAGGACACCGGCCAGCTCGGCATCACTGATCGAGCCTCGCGCGATCAGCCGTTCGGCCAACCCACCGCCGCCGGTTCCCAGGAGCGCAGCATCGACCTCAGCCCGGCTGACCTTGCCGGAGTCGACCAGGGTTGCCGCCAGCTGAACGTCCCGCTGGGTGCTGGACGGCCCGACCGGCTTGTCGTCTACGTGCTTGCGGCGACCGATCTTCATGACGTACGTCCCCTACTCACAGACTGGCGCCGGCGGTGAAACGTGCGCGGGCTTCAATGTCCTTCGGGTACAGGCTACGTGCGACCGCTTCCTCCTCGGACACGATTCCCTGTTGAACCAGGGCGGACAGGGACTGCTCCAAGGTGACCATGCCTTCGCGGGACCCGGTCAGCAGCGAGTTGCGGAGCTGGTGGGTCTTGTCCTCCTTGATCAGGTTCCGGACGGCCGAGTTCGCGATGAGCACCTCGTAGGCCGCGACCATGCCCCCGCCGATCCGCGGGATCAGACGCTGGTAGACGACGGCGCTCAGGGCCGAGGCCAACTGGACCCGGATCTGGGCCTGCTGTTCCGCCGGGAAGACGTCGATCATCCGGCCCAGGGACTGGGCGGTGTCGTTGGTGTGCAGAGTGGCGAAGACCAGGTGGCCGGTCTCGGCAACGGTCAGGGCGAAGGCGATCGACTCGAGGTCACGCATTTCGCCGACCAGCAGGACGTCGGGGTCCTCACGGAGCACCGAGCGGAGCGCCTTGTGGAAGGTCCCGGTGTCGGTACCGACCTCGCGCTGGTTGACGGCCGACCGCTTGTGGTCGTGCACGTACTCGATCGGGTCCTCGATGGTGATGATGTGGCACGCCCTGTTCTCGTTGATCAGGTTGATCAACGAGGCCAGCGTCGTGGACTTACCGGAGCCCGTGGGACCGGTCACCAGGATCAGGCCCTGGTGGGTCATGGCGAGCTCGCGCAGGATGGCCGGAAGTCCAAGGGAGTCCGGAGTCGGGATCTCGCGCGGGATCATCCGCAGCGCGATCGCGGTGACGCCGCGCTGGGTGAAAGCGTTGCCACGGATCCGGGCGTGCTCGCGCCAGGAGAAGGAGAAGTCGTACTCGTGCTCGTTGCGCCAAACGTCGGCCTGCTCGGGGGTGAGGACCTCGGCCAGCAGGGCGTCGGACTCCGCCGCCGTCAGAGGGGATTCACCCTCGATCGGGCGCAGCTCGCCGCCGACCCGGAGCATCGGCGGCAGACCAACCGTGATCATCAGGTCGGTTCCGCGGACGTTCCAGAGTGCTTCGAGCAGGCGGTCGATGCGGTCACCGATGCGGTGCGGGTGGTGGAACACGGCGTTCACTCTCCTGAGATGGCGGTAGGAGGGCCGCCTCGTCGGCGACCCTCCTACGGCATGGGAAAATCAGCAGTCGGCAATGTCCTTGATCGTCGGCGCCGCACCAGCGTTGTAGGTGATGTAGTCGGTTCCCGGGTCCGTCTTCAAGAAGCCAGGAACAATGTCGGCGGTGGCCTGCGGATAGGCCGGCGGGTTCGCCTGGGCGTAGAAGGCCTCAACAGCAACTTCGACCGAAGCGACGGTCGCCTTGCAGGCGCTCTTGTCGCCACGGTCCGTGATGCCGGCGACCGAGAACACCACGATGCCGGCGAGGATGCCGAGGATCACGATGACGATCAGGAGCTCGATGAGGGTGAAGCCAGACTCGTTCTTGCGAGCGGCGCGCGCCCGGGTCACAGCACTGCTGAGCATGTGTATCTCCATTTTGGTTTCTTGCAGCTCTAGCGCTGCGACGGAAGGTGTTGTAGACGCTAACGAGCGTGTCAGACCTGGGTGATGCGAAACGGACAAGTCGGATATTCGGTCTAGGCCGCTCAGCCGTGTTGTGACGTTTTTTTGGCAAGAAGCGCTGTTGTGTGCTGGGGGAAGGTCTTTTGCCTCTAGGCAGGGATGAAGGCGAAAAAGGTCACAAGATCTGCGCGTGGTCCTTGATATTTCGCGAGTGTTAACTCTCGCCGTTAACTACGCTGCGGCGCGTCCTTGACCGGGTCGGCGTACACCACGGAGTTCGACAGGTACACGGTCCCGTTGAAGTCGCTGCAGGTGATCAGCACCAGTCGCCCCGCGCGCGTCTGGTCGAAGATCTCCTTCGCCGTCCGGGCCAGGACGTCCACCGGCACGTCGCGCACCTGACGGACGACGTAGTCGATGGTGCCCGCAGCGGTCCGGACCTTGATCTTGTCGCCGGGGACCAGCTTGCCGAGCTGGTCGAAGGCGCCACCGCCGGTGCTGACGGTGTGCCCGGTGACGACCGCCGAACCTGCCGCCGAGCCGACCCCGGATCCCTCCTGCCACCAACCCAGGATCTGCGGGTTGTTCGGCGGCAGCAGCGACCCTGACTGGCCGCTGATCGGCACCACCGACGAGTTCACCTTCAAGCGCGGGACGGTGACCTCGAGCGGGGTGCCAGCCGATCGCAGGCGCTTCCCGAGCAGCGGGTTGTCCGGCTTGGCGGTGACCGAGGGCTGCGGTTCCGGGGGGGCGATCGACGGCTCGACCGTCACCGGCGTCCTGGTCTGCTCCGGGACCGCCTCGGCGAAGAGGTCCGGGATCTGCGGGACGGCCCAGGGCAGTGCCACGCAGAGCGCCGCCACCGCGACCCAGGCCCCAATCCGGACGCCGCGGCGTCGGGCGGACTCGGGGAGTGGCTGGAGCCAGGCCTCGTCAACCTCGTGGAAGATCGGCGTTGGAAGCAGCGGGGGCGTCGGGAGGACCAGGTCCGGGTCAAGGTCGAAGACCGGCCGGAGCGTGGTGGGGGCGTCGTCGACGAGAATCGGGGGCGGGAGGACGACCAGGGGCGGGGTCAGCGCAGGCTCGGGGGCTTCTGCGGGCGGGTCTTCGTGGTTTCGAGACGGTTGCTGCGCAACCTCCTCAACCAGCACAGACGGGGCGACCTCCTCAGCGGGCAGAGAGGTGGCGACCTCCTCAGCGGGCAGGGGGGTGGAAACGTCCTCAGCCGGCAGGGGGGTGGCAACCTGATCAACCGGCAGGCGGTCGAGGGGCTCGATGTCGGGCTGGACCTCTGCGGCCCGCGCCGCGGAGTCGGCCGGGACGACGTACGTGGTCAACGGGCGCACTGGCTCCTGGCCCGGAATCGGGAGCGGGAGCTTCGCGAGCAGGACGCGTCCCGAAGGCTCGGGAGGCAGAACCGGGTCGAGCTTCGGTGTCGGCTCCGCAACGTCCAGCCCGTGCGCGGGGGAGGCGGGGGTAGCGATGGGATCGGTAGCCGGTTCGTCTGGGAGGTTTCGAGACGGTTGCTGCGCAACCTCCTCAACCAGCAGAGACGGGGCGGCGTCCTCAACCGGCAGAGGGGTGGCGACGTCCTCGACCGGCGGAGTGGTGGGGGGCTCGGCGGGATCGATGTCGGCCTGGACCTCCGCGAACTCGGCCGCGGCGTCCGGCGGGACGACGTACGTCGTCAGCGGAGGCGCGGGCTCCAGGTCCGGTGCTGGCTCCGCAATCACGGAGGCTTCGGGGGATTCGAGGGCTGCTGCGGGCGGCTCGACGGGGTTTCGAGACGGTTGCTGCGCAACCTCCTCAACCAGCAGAGACGTGGCAATCTCCCCAACCGGCAGAGAGGTGGCGACCTCCTCTACCAGCAGAGACGGGGCAACCTCCCCAACCGGCACGGGGGTGGCAACGTCCTCAACCGGCACCGGCTTCGGACGCCGCCGCCAGCGACGTCCGGCCGGCTTCTTCTCCGGCGGCGCGCCCGCGGGAGGTGCGCCGGCTTCGTCGTCCGGGGTCCAGTTCCACAAGCGGCCCACCGGGACGCCGTTCTCGTCGACCGCGGCCTCCGGGACCACGTCGCGGATGACGTCCTGGACGAGGTCGGCCAGGGTTGCCGCGGGAGCTGGCTCGGGTGCGGACCAGAGGACGCCGACGGGGGTGGGGGGGTTCGCTGGGGGTGGGGGGTTTCGAGGCAGGCCCGAGGGGGCCTGCTCCTCAACCAGCAGAGGCGCGGTCTCCGAGGGGGCCTGCTCCTCAACCAGCAGAGACGCGGTCTCCGAGGGGGCCTGCTCCTCAACCAGCAGAGGCACGGTCTCCGAGGGGGCCTGCTCCTCGACCAGCAGGGACGCGGTCTCCGAGGGGCCCTGTTCCTCGACCAGCAGGGGCGCGGTCTCCGAGGGGCCCTGTTCCTCGACCGGCAGCGGCGGGGCGGGGGGTGGCCGATCGCCGGGGGCCGGGGGAGTCCAGGACCAGAGCTTGCCGAGCGGCTCAGGGTCGCCAGCGGCAGCCAGGGGAGTCGTTACCGGCGCAGCCGGGGTCGCCACAGCGCTGGGGCTCCCGTTCCTGGGAACCTCAGCGCTTCCTCCCCGCTTCTTGCGCCGCGCCATGTCCTCACCCTGTACCGGAGGGATTCCCGTGCTCCCTCTGCTGCCCTAAAAGTAACGCTGGGAGCGACGTTGCGGAGAGTTAACTCCGAACGCCGCTCCCAGCGTTGCTACTTCAGTGCTGTGCTAGATCAGCTGCGAACCCGTCGGGCCGAGCCGATGCCGAAGGCACCAGCCATGACCATCAGAGCCATACCGCTCACCAGCAGGGCCAGGCCCTGCTCGCCGCGGAGGTCCTGAGCGGAGACCAGACCGGACTCGACAACCGTCGGGGTGATGATCGGGTCCGGCGGGTTGACGATGGTGCAACCGACGATCGGGCTACCGAAGGTGTGCTCGAACTCCTGCGTGAGCGACTCGTCGTCGAAGGTGAAGCCTTCGTTCGCCGTCGCCGTGTAGACGACCGACTCACCCGCAGCAACGGTGCCGGAGGTCAACTCGACCGTGGCGTCGGCCTCGGTCACCTCGGCGCCCGGGGTGTTGTCGTTCGCGCAGCTCGGGTCGATGAAGCTGACCGAAGCGGAGGCGATGCCCGGAGGGTTGGTCTCGGCGCACGGCGGGACGTTCGGGTCGATCTCGTCGTCGAACGAGAACTCGAAGTCCTGCGTGGTCGCGCCACCGGCGAACTCGGCGTCGTTGATCGCGGTCGCGGTGATCACGAGGTCCGAACCCGGAGTCGCTTCGCCGGACTTGATCGAGAACTCGACGTTCTTGCCCTCGGCGTCGTACTCGGCGCGGTCGGGGAACTCGCAGGTCGGACCGAAGAAGTCGACCTCGGCGAACGCCAGCGGGACCTCCGGCGGGCTGACTTCGCCCTCACAGGTGGCCTCGGTGATGACACCGTCGTAGGTGTGCTTGACGCCGTCGCTGTCGACGTAGTCGCCGATGCGGTCCTTCTTCAGGTCGCCGGCCTCGTGCTCAACCCCGTTGAAGGTGCCGTCGTTCTGCCACTTCTTGTTCGGGTCCTCACGGTGCATCAGGTGACCCTTGAACTTCGTCGAGTCGTCGTCGACGGTGATGAAGATGAAGGGGTTGCTGTCGGAGCTCGTGGCGTGGCAGACATTCACCGGAGTGTGTCCTTCGCCCTTCACGGCTGCGTTCGCCGGCGAGGCGACCATCAGCGCGACGCCGCTGGACATCACCAGCAGGCCGGATACGCCGAAGGCCGTTGCCAGGCGACGGAGCGTCGTCTTCTTTGGTGCGTGTGACCGCTTCATCGTGTTTACCCCAAGACTCTCTTTGATCGTTGTCCTCATGTGGCCCCCCGCGGCCGGTGAGTCCCCGTCCCCCTCATTGAGGACGAAAACCCGTCATCCACGCTCGCTGAGCAGCGGTTGACTACCCATGACAACGCTGTGACCCCCATTCAGGCCACTCGCCTGTGTGACAGGTCTAGGCCAGGGAATGTCCACAAGCCCCTATTTGGGCGTAAATGTCTGAATCATGAGGGATATCAGCGTCCGGTCAGACAGATTTGTCACACGCCTGTCGCTCGCGTCATCGGAGCTGACTGAGAGTGTGGGGTCATGACTGCGTACTGGATCAGCATCTACCAAGAGATCACCGACGAGGCCAAGCTCACCGCGTACGCCGAGCTCGCCGGGCCCGCGCTCCTCGGTGCGGGCGGCACGTTCCTGGCGCGCGGCCTCCCCGAGGTCGCCTACGAGGCCGGCGAGAAGACCCGCACCGTCCTGATCCAGTTCGATTCCGTCGAGGCAGCCCGCGCCGCTCACGACAGTCCCGCTTACCAGAAAGCACTGGCGGCCTTGGGCGACGGCGCGGTGCGCGACATCCGGTTGGTGCCCGGGGTCTGACGGACCCTCGAACCTGCAAAGCCCCACCCAGGAGCCGGAAACGACATCTCGGGTGGGGTTCTGCAGGTCTGACCGGCGCTGCCGGTCGCCGATCAGGCAGCCGGCGGCGGACCACCCGGACCACCACGCCCGCCCGGACCACCGTGGCCCAGCAGGTCGGCGTCGAACGCCTTCAGGACCGAGGTCTTGTCGGCCTCGGTCAGGGTGCCGGCCTTCACGGCGGCGTCCAGCCGGGTCACCAGGTCGGCGCGCTCCTGGGTCTTGTGCTCGGCACGGTCGGCGTCCGCGGCCTTCTGCGCCACCTCCAGAGCGGCCGTCACCTTGGCCTCGGACACGTTGAGCTTCGTGGCCAGGGCGGTGGCCAGGGCCTTCTGGTGGGCCGCCCGCTCCGCGTCCGTCGGCGGCGTTGGCCGGGTGCCGTCCGCCGGGGCGGCCGGCCTCAGGTCGGCGCGCACCGCGTCCAGGGCCGTCTGCACGGTGGCCTGCTTGATGCCGAGCTCGGTGGCCAGGGTCTTGGCCAGCTGCTCGTGGCGCTGCCCGCCCGGACGGTCCGGTAGCGTGCTGCTGGAGCTGCTGGAGCTGCTCTGGGCGGCAGCCGTCGTGGTGTCGGCGGACGCGATGGCGATACCGCCGACCGCGAGGCCGAGGCCCGCGATCCCGGCAGCGATGCCGTTGCGGGCACGGGACGAGCGATTCATGTTCTTCCTCCTGGGGAGTAGCGAGTTGATGCCTCTACCGTCCCCAGGGGTGCTGTCAACGCGCTGTGCTCGCAGCGTGGGTTGGCTGCGAGCCCGCAACCAACCCCGGATCAGCCTGAGACGACCGGCCCGGTCGGGTCGAACGGCTCCGACGCCAGCTGTGCGAACACCGACCGCCAGGCAGCCAACGACTCCGGGTCGGCCAGCAACGTCGCCTCCAGGTCGTCGACGACCCGTTGCAGATCGCCGGGGGCAGGGTCGTCAGGGGGCCGGTTGCTCGACATGCACCGATCTTCCCCGGCCGCTCAAGCCGACCACCACGCCGGCCCCCAGGCAGATCCCGGCCAGCACCGCCAGCGACAGCTCCAGACCGAGCTCGTCGGCTCCGAAGACGTCCAGGAGAGCCACCGAGAGCGCCGAGCCCACCGAGAACCCGAGGTAGCGCAGCAACTGGTTGAACGCCATCGCACTGCCGGTCTCGGCAGCCGGCACCCGCGGCACGATCAGCACCGCGAGCGAGGAGAAGGTGAAGCCGCTGCCCAGCCCCCCGATCGCCATCGAGGCCAGCACCTGCCACACCTCGCCGTGCCAGACCAGCAGGAAGAGCAGCGAGGAGGCGAAGACGGTGCACCCGATCGGCAGCAGTACGTGCGGGCCGAACCGCCGGCTCACCGAGCGCGCCACCCGGCTGCCGGAGACCGAGAAGATCGCGTACGGCAGCAGCACCAGCCCCGCCGCCGAGATCCCGCGGTCCAGCCCGAAGCCCGCCGAGCCGTCGGCCTGGACCACCAGCACGGCCAGGGTCAGCAGCCCGTACATGCCGATCCCGGCACAGAGCGCCACCGCGTTCGGCCCGGCAACACCCGGGCGTACCGCGAGCCGGAGGTCGACCAGCGGACTGGCCCGACGCCATGTGAACCAGACCCACGCCAGCAACCCGACAGCCCCGGCTGCGCCGAGCCCGAGGACTGCGGCCGAGTCCCACCCCCAACGGTCGCCCTGGCTGACCGCGAGCAGAACGGCGACCATGCCCGCCGAGAGCAGCAGCGCACCGGGCAGGTCCACCCGCTCGACCGCCTTCCCGGGCAGCGCCGGGATGTCCCGCCAGGCCGCGACCAGCGCGCAGCAGACCAGCAGGGCCCCGAACCAGTAGGCCCCGGCCAGTCCCAGGTGCTCGGCGACCGAGGCGGTCACCGGGTAGCCGAGGCCGGCCCCGGCCACGGTGCTGACCGAGAGCAGCGCCACCGCGGAGGTCAGGTCCTCGCCGCGGAAACGGTCCCGGGCGACCGCGAGCGCGAGCGGCAGCAGCCCGAGACCGACCCCCTGCAGGGCGCGGCCCGAGACCAGCGCGGCGTACCCGAGGGGGAGGGCCGAGAGCACGGCACCGGCCAGGACCACCCCGAGGCCGGCCAGGATGACCGGCCGCCGGGCGGACCCGGTCCCCAGCCGGCCGAGGATCGGCGTCACCACCGCCCCGACCAGCAGGGTCGCCGTCAGCGCCCACTGGGCCGCCGCCAGCGACACGTCGTACGACGCCGCGATGGCCGGGACCAGCGGGGCGCCCAGACTGCTGACCACCGCGGTGACCATCGTGATCAGGACCAGGGTGCTGAGGAGCTGGCGGTCGCCGTGGAGCTGACGTGCCTCGAGGGGATCGCTGGGCTGGCGGGGCTCGGTCATCCCCTCCAGGCTAATCGCGACGCCCAGCCAGTCAGGTTTTTGGCAGCCGGACCTGGACACACTCCCGGTCATGACGACGCAGGCAGCCGTACCGGCTCCGACCCGGACCTCCATCGCCGCCAAGGTTCCCGAGGTCTTCGCGACCTTCTGGGTGGTCAAGCTGCTCACCACCGGCATCGGCGAAGCGGGCTCGGACTACCTCGGCACGGTCAGCATCCCGCTGGCGGCGGTCGTCGGGATCGGCGGCTTCTTCCTCGCGCTCAACCTCCAGCTGCGGGCCGAGAGGTACCACCCGGTGCGCTACTGGGTGACGGTGCTGATGGTGGCGCTGTTCGGCACGATGATCGCCGATGGCCCGCACGTCGCCCTGGGGACGCCGTACTACGTGGACTCGTGCCTCTACCTGGCCTTGCTGGTCGGACTGCTGACCTGGTGGCGACGCAGCGAGGGCACCCTCTCGGTGCACTCGATCACCACGGCACGGCGGGAACGCTTCTACTGGGGCACGGTGCTGCTGACCTTCGGGCTCGGGACGGCGGTCGGGGACACCACCGCGATCGACCTGGGTCTCGGTTTCGTCTGGTCGATCGTGATCTTCGGGGTGCTGATCCTGGTCCCGCTGGTGCTGTGGCGCCGCGGCCTGGACGCGACGATCGCGTTCTGGGCGTCGTACGTGCTCACCCGGCCGCTGGGCGCCTCGGTCGCCGACTGGCTCGCCAAGCCGCACCACGAAGGTGGCCTCAGCTGGGGACTCGGGCCGGTCACCGGGCTCGGACTGCTTCTGTTCGCCGGGCTGGTCGGCTACCTGGTGGTCAGCCACAGCGACGAGGACCGTCACCCGAGCGGGCCTGCTGCTTCATAATGTTTGGTATATGGTACTTTAACGGCTTTAAAGTACGGTCTGCGAAACATTAAGGAGGTCGCCGTGAGTGAGCGGAGGCCCGACTTCGACGCCGAGGATGCCCTGGTCCTCACCGGCGAGCGGCTCACGAACCTGAGGCTCCTCGCCCGGCTGACCCAGCAACAGGTTGCCGACCGCGCCGGTATTTCCCGCGGTGCGGTCATTCGCCTGGAGGCAGGCAAGCCCGGGCCGACCATGGACACGTTCTTCCGTGTCCTGAACGCCCTGCACATCCTCGACGTGATCACGGACGCCCTCGACCCCCTGAAGACGCCGGTCGGGATCGCGCGCGCTGAGGAGACGATGCCGAAGCGAGTGCGGAAGGCCTGATGGTTGCCATCATCGTCTCCACCACCATCGACGGCGAGTACGCCGATGTCGGCGACCTCCTGTTCACCCCCGGTCCGAGCGGTACCCACAGTGCCCGGTTCACCTATGATCCCGAGTTCGTCCGACGAGGCTGGGCCATCGACCCCGCCCTCCCGCTCGACCCTGCACCGCACACCCTGCGAGGCCTCCCCCTCGCTTTCGAGGACGCCTCGCCTGACACCTGGGGAGAGCTGCTGCTGCAGCGCGCCGAGAGGAACACCGCCGCAGAAACCGGTCGGGACTCACAAAGGCTGACCCCGGACCAGTTCCTCCTCGGAGCCAGTGACATCACTCGGCAAGGCGCTCTGCGCTTCAGAACGGAGCAGGACGGGCCTTACCTCGGGGAAGACGCCGACGTGCCCACGATCCTGGACGTGGGGCAGCTTCTCCAGGCGTCCGTCGATGTGGCTGAAAACCCCCACAGCGCAGACTGGGAGCCCTTCGCGAAACTCCTGGGAGCCGGCACCTCCGCACTGGGCGGCGCGAGGCCGAAGGCAGCCGTTGTCGGTGAGGACGGGGCGCTCTGGTTGGCCAAGTTCCCACGAATCGGTGATCAGAACGACGTTCCCCTCTGGGAGATGGTCGCCCTCGATATCGCGGAACGCGCGGGCTTGCGCGTCCCCGAGCGCCAACTCATCGACGTGCTCGGACGGAAGGTACTGCTCCTCCAACGCTTCGACCGCACGGCCGGCGGGGAGCGCATCCACTACATGAGCACCCGGACACTGATGGGAACCCGAGACCTGGGCACCTTCGCCGACTACGGCACTCGGACCGGCATCGCCACCCGACTGGCTCGCATCAGCGGGGCATCGAGGGACGACCTTCCCCTGCTGTGGAAGCAGGCCGTTCTCAACGTCCTCATCAACAACACCGACAACCACCTGCGCAACCACGGGCTCGTCTTGGAAGACGGGCACTGGCGCCTCGCACCGGTCTTCGACCTGGACCCGAACCCAGACGTCGGGACGCAGTTCAACACCCACTTCAACGGT
Source organism: Propionibacteriales bacterium (assembly GCA_026392455.1). Lineage (GTDB taxonomy): Bacteria > Actinomycetota > Actinomycetes > Propionibacteriales > Nocardioidaceae > Marmoricola. The sequence continues at coordinate 119,245 of JAPLCB010000002.1, forward strand.
GCGGCGTACCGCACCACGGCGCTTCGCGGCCTCCTCGACATCGCCGCCCAGTTCGATCTCAGACCTGCCCCAGCCATCGCTGCGCTGGGCGAGGTTCACGCGGCCGTCACTGGATGGGACACCGACGCACGAGCCTACGGAGCACGACAGGTCGAGATCGATCTCCTGACCGCGGCGTTCACGGGGCTCGACGAAACCGTCGGCCGTCTCGCGACCTCAGGGGCCTGAAAAACGCAGAAGGACCGGATCTAGAGACCCGGTCCTTCACTGGTGGGGGACTCCCCACGTTCACGTGCGCGAGGGGGGATTTGAACCCCCACGCCCTTTCGGACACTGGCACCTGAAGCCAGCGCGTCTGCCGTTCCGCCACTCGCGCAAAGAAGCGTGCACAGGCTATCCCAACGGAGACTCGCTGCCCAAACCGGGGAGGACACCCGGACAAGCCCAGCCCTATACGATCAATCCGACACGCGGTACCGGGCCGCGCGCTGGCGCTTGTGCAGAAGGGGGTGACGACCTGTCTGGCTTGCATCGTTTCGAGCAACGACTCGAGCAGATGATCTCCGGGGTCTTCGCGCGCACCTTCCGCAGCGCCGTCCAACCCGTCGAGATCGCCTCCGCGCTGGCGCGCGAGGTCGACAACGCCGCGCAGATCCTCAGCCGCGACCGGCGGCTGGCCCCCAACGACTTCCGGGTCGAGCTCTCCGAGCCCGACCACGGCCGCCTCACCGCCCTCGGCCCGACCCTGATCGACGAGCTCGTCGCGCTGCTGCACAAGCACGCCGCCGCGCAGTCCTACGTGTTCACGGGCCCGGTCGGGATCACCCTGGTGATCGCGCCCGAGCTCACCACCGGTCGCTTCCGGGTCAGCAGCCAGACGATGGCCAAGGTCACCCAGAGCGGGCCGGACATCAGCCACACCCAGGTCCGTCGCGCCACTGCCGTCCTGGAGATCAACGGCGAGGCGATGCCGCTGCTGCCGCCCGGTCTGACCGTCGGCCGCGGCGCCGAGGCCGACCTCCGGGTCAACGACCCCGGGGTCTCGCGGCGGCACGTGGAGTTCCGCGTGACCTCCGGGGGCGAGGGCCCTAGGGTCAGCGTGCACGACCTCGGTTCGACCAACGGCATCCTGGTCAACGGCAAGCGGGTCCAGAACGCCGGCCTCGCCGACGGTGCGCTGATCCGGATCGGCAACACCTCCATGACGCTCCACCTGAGGCAGGTAGGGAATGAGTGAACTGACCCTCGGCCTGATCAGGTTCGGCTACCTGGCCCTGCTGTGGCTGTTCGTGCTCGCCGCCATCTCGGTGATCCGAACCGACATGTTCGGTGCCCGGGCGGCCCGCGAGGCCAGCCAGGCCCAGGAACGCCGCGCCGCCAAGGCCGCCGGCAAGGCGAAGACCAAGCCGGTCAAGACCCGGCGCGGCGACCCGACCCACGTTGCCGTCCTCGACGGCACCAGCCGCGGCCTGACCGTCGACCTGGCCGGGGCCCCGCTGCTCATCGGCCGGGGGAGCGACGCCGCGATCCGGCTCGACGACGACTACGTCTCCACCCGGCACGCGCGGATCGCCCAGTCCGGCGACCAGTGGTACGTCGAGGACCTCGGCTCCACCAACGGCACCTACATCGGCCCCAGCCGGATCACCCAGGCGACGGCCATCTCTCTCGGGACCCAGATCCGTATCGGCAAGACGATCATGGAGCTCCGCAAGTGAGCCTGCTGACCCTCCGCTTCGCGGCCACCTCCGACGTCGGTCGGGTACGCCGTGACAACCAGGACTCCGGGTACGTCGGCCCGCACCTGCTGGTGGTCGCCGACGGGGTCGGCGGGGCCGCCCGGGGAGACATCGCCAGCAGTGCCACCGTCGAGACGCTGCGCAAGCTCGACGAGGCGCCGACCGGCGGAACCAACGCCGACTCCGAGGCCCTCAGCGCCCTGGCCGCGACCATCCACCTGGCCCACGACCGGCTGGCCGAGATCGTCGAGGCCCACGCCGAGCTCGACGGCACCAGCACCACCCTGACCGCGGCGGTCTTCGACGGCGACCAGCTGCACGTCGGCCACGTCGGCGACAGCCGTGGCTACCTGCTGCGCGACGGCGTCCTGCAGCAGTTCACCTCCGACCACTCCCTGGTCCAGAGCCTCGTCGACGAGGGCCGGATCACCGAGGAGGAGGCCCGGGTGCACCCGCACCGCAACCTCATCCTCAAGGCGATCGACAGCGTCCACGAGCCCGAGCCCGACCTGTTCGTCGTACCGGTCCTGGCCGGGGACCGGCTGCTGCTCTGCACCGACGGTTGCTCCGGAGCGCTCGAGAACGACACCCTCGCCGCCCTGCTGGTGGGCGACGACCTCACCGTGATCGCCGACCGGCTGGTGCACGCCTCGTTGGAGGCCGGCAGCTCGGACAACGTCACCGTCGTCCTCGCCGAGGTGACCGTCGGGCCCGGTGGCACGACCGCACCGGTCGTCGTCGGTGCCGCCGCGCTGGCCCCCCACCTGCAGATCGCCGACGACACCGAGACCGGCAACCTGACCGAGTCCGACGTCGAGGACCTCAGTACCGTCCCGCTCGACCCCGAGACCATCCGCTACGCCCCGCTGCCGCCCCCGCGGCACCGGGGCCTGCGCCGGCTGCTCGCGCTGGTGGTCGTCCTGGCCCTGCTCGGCGGCGCCGGGTACGCGGGCTACGCCTACTCCCAGACCCGGTACTTCCTCAAGCCCGGCCCGGCCGACCAGGTGATCATCTACCGGGGCGTCGACCTGACCCTCTTCGGCGCCGCCCTCTACGACGCCCGGACCGACACCGGCTTCACCCTCGGCGACCTCGACGAGACCTTCGCGAACCGGATCCGTGCCGACCACCCGACCGTCAAGAACACCGCGACCGCCCTGCTGCGGCTGCGCGAGTCCTGCGAGCGCGCGGTCGCGGCCGCCGAAGCCGCCGAACCGGTCTCGCCCTTCGGCATCGGCCAGAGCGCCCCCGGACCGATCGACCCCGACTCCCCGCCGGACTGCGACAAGGTGCCCTGACGATGGCCAACCGCAGCCCAGCCGCGCCGAAGCGGGACCCGCGACCGGGTCCCGTGATGGAGTTCGTCCACCGCCAGCGGCGCGGCGCCGAGCTGTTCCTGCTGATCCTCAGCCTGGCCGTCGGCCTCGGCGCGTACGCCAGCGTCGGCCTCGGCACCGAGGGCCACATCCCCACCAACATGTACGTCTACGGCGGCTGGCTGACCGCCCTGATCCTGGCCGCCCACGTGACGATCCGCTACCGCGCTGCGTACGCCGACCCGATCCTGCTGCCGATCGTGGCCGCCCTGAACGGCCTCGGTGTCGCGATGATCCACCGGATCGACATCGCCCGGCAGATCAACAACCCCGACGTCCGCGCGTTCGCCACCTCGCAGCTGATCTGGATGACGCTGGGCGTCCTGCTGTTCATCGCCGTCCTGGTGCTGCTGCGCGACCACCGACGGCTGCAGGCGTTCACCTACACCGCAGGGTTCGGCGCCGTCGTCCTGCTGCTGCTGCCGCTGCTGCCCGGTATCGGCAAGAACATCAACGGCGCCCGGATCTGGATCCACCTCGGACCGCTGAGCTTCCAGCCCGGTGAGATCGCCAAGCTGCTGCTGGTGGTCGCCTTCGCCGGGTACCTGGTTCTCTACCGCGACTCGCTGGCGCTGGCCGGACGACGGGTCCTGTTCATCGACCTGCCGCGAGGACGCGACCTCGGACCGATCCTGGCGATGTGGCTGATCAGCCTGGGCATCCTGGTCTTCCAGAACGACCTCGGCTCGTCGCTGCTGTTCTTCGGGATGTTCCTGGTGATGCTGTACGTGGCGACCGAACGACCTGGGTGGCTCGTCGTCGGTGGCGCGCTCTTCGCCGTCGGTGCCTACTTCGGCTACCTCACTGCCGGACACGTCCAGCAGCGGGTCGAGTACTGGCTGGACCCGTTCGGCCACCCCGACGACGCCACCCAGATCATCAACGGCCTCTACGGGATGGCCTGGGGCGGACTGACCGGTCGCGGACTCGGGCTCGGTTCGCCGGAGAAGACGCCGTACTCGTACTCCGACTTCATCCTGCCGTCCTTCGGCGAGGAGCTCGGGCTCACCGGCGTGGTCGCGATCATCCTGCTCTACGCGCTGCTGGTCGAGCGGGCCCTGCGAACCGCCCTGATCTGCCGCGACAACTTCGGCAAGCTGATCGCCACCGGCCTCGGGGTCGTCTTCGCGCTCCAGGTCTTCGTCGTCGTCGGGGGCGTCACCAAGCTGATCCCGCTGACCGGTCTGACCACCCCGTTCCTCTCCCAGGGCGGCTCCAGCCTGGTCGCGAACTGGGTGATCATCGCGCTGCTGCTGCGGATCTCGGACCAGGCCCGGCGACCACCGCCGGAGTTCTCCGAGGCGCCCGACGACCTGCCCGGGTTCGCCGACGACGCCACCCAGGTGGTGAAGCTGCGATGAACCGTCCGATCCGGAACCTGGCCGTCGCCTGCCTGGTGCTGTTCCTGGCGCTGATCGCGAACGCCAGCTACCTGCAGTTCTTCGAGGCCGACTCCCTGACGTCGCTGAGCGAGAACCCGCGCAACTCCCGGGTCTCCGAAGCCGCGTTCGCCGCCCCGCGCGGCGACATCCTGGTCAACGGCAAGGCGATCGCGAGCAGCGAACCCAGCGGCGACCGGTACGAGTTCCAGCGGGTCTACAAGTCCGGGCCCGAGTACGCCAACGTCGTCGGCTTCTTCGGCCGCGGACTGATCGGCGGCCTGGAGGCCAGCCAGAACGACTACCTCACCGGCGAGGCACCCGAGCTGTTCGTGAACCGGCTCGGCGACCTGCTCACCAACAAGCCCCCGGCCGGCGGCAACGTCGTCCTGACCCTGAACGCCAAGGCCCAGAAGGCGGCGTACCAGGCGCTCGGCGAGCTCGGCAAGAACGTCCGCGCAGCCGCGGTGGCGATCGAGCCGAAGACGGGCAAGATCCTGGCGATGGTCTCCAACCCCGGGTTCAACCCCGCGGCCCTGGCCTCCCACGACTTCGCCAAGGCCCGCGCGGCGTACGACCGGCTCAAGCCCGACTCGCGCACCAGTCCGTTGAACAACGTCGCGATCGAGGAGGCGCTGCCACCCGGGTCGACCTTCAAGCTGGTGACGGCCGCCGCGGCGCTGTCCAGCGGTGACTACCAGCCCGACACCCTGGTCGACGGCAGCCGGATCCTGGACTTCCGCGACACCACCTCGGACCTCGGCAACCACAACGGCCAGGCTTGCGGGCCCAACAACAAGGTCACCCTGATCCGGGCGCTGGAGATCTCCTGCAACGTCGCGTTCGCCTCGGTGGGGATCAAGGTCGGCCAGGACGCGCTGCGCCAGCAGGCCGAGAAGTTCGGCTTCAACGCGGCTGACCCCTACTTCACCGACCTGGACGACTCGCTGACCAAGCAGTCGACCAGCGTCTTCCCCAGCGACATCGCCGCGGTCTCCAGCCTCGGCTACTCCTCGATCGGCCAGTTCAGCGTCGCGGCCACCCCGCTGCAGATGGCGATGGTCGCCGCCGGGATCGCGAACGACGGCAAGGTGATGAAGCCCTACCTGGTCAACGAGATCCGCTCCGCCGACCTCGACGTGGTGAAGTCGTTCGACAAGGAGCTCTACTCGCAGGCGGTCTCGCCGTCGGTCGCCGACCAGCTGACCTCGATGATGGTCTCGGTCGTCGACAACGGCACCGGCAGCAACGCCCAGATCCCCGGCGTCCAGGTCGCTGGCAAGACCGGCACCGCCCAGACCGGCGTCAGCGGTCAGAAGCCGTACGCCTGGTTCGTCTCGTTCGCACCGGCCGACGACCCCGAGGTCGCGGTCGCCGTCGTCGTCATGGACACCGCCGCCGCGGCCCGCCGCGGCTGCGGTGCGGACGTCGACTGCGAGGGCGGGATCTCCGGCAACGAGATGGCAGCACCGATCGCCCGGGCTGTCATGGAGGCGGTGGTCAACCAGTGACCCCGACCTCGATCCACCAGACCGCTCCACCCGTGACGGACCGAGCACGGCTCCGTGATGATCTGTACGCACCAGAACGAATGAGGGGACACCTCGATGGCTGAGCCAACGTCCGGACCGCACCGCATCGGCGGGCGCTACGAGATCGGCGAACTCCTCGGCAGGGGAGGGATGGCCGACGTCCGCAAGGGCACCGACATCCGGCTCGGCCGCACCGTCGCGATCAAGCGGCTGCGGACCGACCTCGCCAGTGACGCCGTCTTCCAGGCGCGCTTCCGACGCGAGGCCCAGTCCGCGGCGTCGTTGAACCACCCGTCGATCGTGTCGGTCTACGACACCGGCGAAGAGCTCGCCGACGACGCCGGATCGGGCCAGCCGGTCGCCCAGCCGTACATCGTGATGGAGTACGTCGCCGGCCGGACGCTGCGCGACATCCTCCGCGAGGGTCGCAAGATCCTGCCCGAGCGAGCCCTGGAGATCACCTCGGGCACGCTCGCCGCCCTCGACTACAGCCACCGCGCCGGAATCATCCACCGCGACATCAAGCCCGCCAACGTGATGCTCACGCCGGCCGGCGACGTGAAGGTGATGGACTTCGGCATCGCCCGGGCCGTCGCGGATGCACAGAACACGATGACCCAGACCGCCGCCGTGGTCGGCACCGCGCAGTACCTCTCGCCGGAGCAGGCCCGCGGCGAGACCGTGGACTCGCGGTCCGACGTCTACTCCACCGGCTGCCTGCTCTACGAGCTGCTCACCGGTCGGCCGCCCTTCGTCGGGGACTCCCCGGTCGCCGTCGCCTACCAGCACGTCCGCGAGCAGGCCCAGCCGCCGTCGACGTTCGACGCCGACCTGACCTCGGAGATCGACGCCATCGTGATGAAGGCGCTCGCCAAGCGGGTCGAGGACCGCTACCAGAGCGCTGCCGCGATGAAGGAGGACATCGACCGCTACCTGGCCGGCCGTCCGGTGCAGGCCCCGGCCGTGGCCGCCGTACCGATGCCGCCGCTGGTGCCGCAGCTCGACCCGGCCGCCACCTCGGTCGTCCCGACGACCACCACCTGGACCGAGGAGCCCGAGCGCCGCCGGATCGCGCCGTACGTGCTGATCGGCCTGATCGTGCTCGCCCTGCTGATCGGCGGCGGGCTGATGCTGCGCGACCTGAACAAGGACGGCCCGAACGACGTCTCGTTGCCGTCCGTGACCGGGTTGACCCTGGAGGCCGCCCGGACCGCGATCACCGGCGCCGGCCTGGTCGTCGGCGAGCCGGTGGCCGAGGAGTTCAGCGACACCGTCAAGGCCGGCACGGTCATCTCCCAGGACCCGAGCACCGCCACCGACAGCTTCGTCGCGCCGGGCTCCACGGTGAACCTGGTCGTCTCCAAGGGCAAGGAACCACCGGTCAAGGCGACCATCCCCACCGGGCTGATCGGGTCGAACAAGGACGACGTGGCCCAGCAGCTCAAAGCGCTCAAGTTCGAGGTCAAGCTGGTCTCGGCCAAGCAGACCACCGACGAGGAGCTCGACGAGGTCACCAAGCTGAGCGTGAAGGAGGGTGCCGAGTACGCCATCGGCACCAAGATCACGGTGACGTACTCCCAGGGCCCGCCGACCGTGCCGGACGTCGAGGGACGCACTCTCGAGCAGGCCCGTCAGCTGCTGAAGGACGCCGGCTTCACCAACGTCACCGAGCGCGACGACCCCGGTTCACCGACGCAGCCGGCCGGCACGATCGTCTACCAGACGCTGCCCGCCGGGACGAAGCAGAACGTCAACACCCCGTTCACCATCGGCGTCTCGACGTACACCGACCCGGTGCCGCCGACGGAGAGTCCGACGACGGATCCGACCCTGCTGCCGTAGAGCAAGCCGGTTTCACTCCAGTTGGCGTGAAACCGGCACTCCAGCATGTTGCAACGTGCTGAAGCGTCAGGAACGTGCTGGAACCGAACGCCCGCCCACCGTCGCCACCGCGATCGCGGTCGTGATCGGCACGGCCAGGACCAGACCGATCCCGCTGGCCAGGGTCCTGACGATCTCCTCCGCGATGGTCTCGCTGGTGAGTACGTCGAACACCGGCCGGTCGTACAGCGACAGCAGCATCAGGATCGCCAGCGCACTGCCGGCGTACGCGAACACGATCGTGTAGATCGTCGAGGCGATGTGGTCGCGGCCGATCCGCATCCCGCTGCTGAAGAGCTGCCGACGAGTCAGGCCCGGCCCGGCCTCACGGAGCTCCCAGACCGCGGACGCCTGGGTGATCGTCACGTCGTTGAGAACGCCGAGCCCGGCCACCACCAGCGCACAGGTGTAGATCCCCTGGAACGACAGCGACCCCGCGAAGGCCGAGAGCATCGCCGCGTCCTCGTCACCGAACCCCGACAGGCTGGCGCCGTTGATCGCGAGCTGGCCCACCAGCGCCGTCACCCCGACGCCGAGCAGGGTGCCGGCCAGCGCGGCACTGGTCCGTGCTGACGGCCCGTGCGCCAGGTAGAGCACCACGAACATGATCGCCGCCGACCCCACCAGCGACACCGCCATCCCCGACGACCCGGACAGCAGGGCCGGAAGCATGAACTTCAGCAGCACGAACCCGGCGAAACCGAGGCTGACCAGCGCCAGGATCCCGCGCAGCCGGGCCACCGCCGCGACGACCACCACGAAACCGATCCACAGGATCCACAGCGGCTTGCCCCGGATGACGTCGTCGAACGAGTACGCCGCTTCCGCGTCGGCGTTCGCGGGCGGAAGACGGACGAGCCGCACCTGGTCCCCGGCAGCGAGCCCGGACTGGGCGACCGCGGTGGGAACGCCGACCGTCTGCTCCCGCCCCCGTTCGGGCCCCTCGTCGAGGACGGCGACGATGCTGCCGCAGGAAGGCCGGTCAGCTGCCCCCGGGACCGCACCAGGCTGGTCCGGTTGAGCGGCCTGCTCGGGACAGGTCGTCTCCAGCGAGCGCACCGTCGCGTCCAGGAACTGCACCCCCGGCGCGCTGAACTGAGCCTTCTCCCGGAGGGCATCGACCTTGCCGGCGTCCGGCCACAGCGCCACCACACCGACGACGGTGGCGATCGCGCACAGCACCAGGAAACCCAGCAGGACGCCGATCGAGCCGCGCGCTAGCGGGACCCGGACGGGACCCGAACGGTGGGAGTGCCCATGACCCATCGGTGCTCAGTCCCGGGTCGGTCGCTCGGGGTTGCCAGCGACGGCGTACTTCAGGGTCGAGATGCCTTCGTAACCGGGGAAGTCCAGGCTGCCCTCGGGCTGGACCTGGTACCCGAGCTGGTAGTTCTCGACGAAGGTCAGGTACGCGTCGACGTACTCGCTGTCGTCCAGGCTGGTCTGCAGGGCACCGACGTCACCGATCGCCGAGATCACGTAAGGCGGTGAGTACGGGACGCCGTGCAGCATCACCGTGTTGCCGACGCACTTGATGCCGGTCGTGGAGATCACCCGCTGGCCCTGGATGGTCATCGCCCTGGCGCCGCCGAGCCAGAGCGCGTTCACCACCGCCTGGATGTCCTGCTGGTGGACGACGAGCTCGTTCGGGTCGAGGCCGCCGGGTGTCGCCCGGGCTGCGTCGATCGCCGACTTCGGCGCATCGGTCAGGGTGACGGTCAGGCCGGCCCCGGTCACCGGGGTGAACCCGGCTGGACGGCGGAGCTTGTCGATCTGGGCCTGCAGGTTCTTGACCTCGACGTCGCTGACCTGCCGGCTCAGCGCGCTCACCTCGCGGGTCAGCCCGGTGACCTGGTCCTGCTGGTCGGTGACGTGGTCGCGTTCCCCGCGGACGACGTGGTTGAGGTCGGTGATGCTCGACTCGCGCAGGTCCAGGCCCTTGGAGTTGATCGAGGTGGTCACGAACAGGGCACCGGCGAAGACGAACATCGCGGCCGCTGCCGGCCGCCACCGGCCGCGGAGCCGGAAACGGAAGAGGTCGCGCCACCGCTCCAGGGAAGCCCGTCGATCTGCCCGCACAGACCTTCCTTCCGCTGACTGATGAATCGCCGAATCGATGGGCACCCGTCCGTTGCGCACCCGCGGTGACTACGCTAACCGACGTGTCCGCATCACTCGTCCCGATCCTGGAGCCTTGCCGTGTCCAAGCCCACCGCCCGTAACCCCACGCAGTCCATCAGCGGTTACGAGACCTCACTGGTGCGTTGCGCCGTCGCCCTCCTCCTGATCGCGGTCGGGATCGCGTGGATCGTGGTCTACACGAACGTCGCCATGGACCGGGCACTCTTCGAGCGCAACCTGCTCGGCGGGACCGAGGGCGACCCGATCCCGTGGATGTCGAACCTGTACAAGTGGAACTACCTGATCGGCTTCGGCGTCGCGTTCCTCGGCCTGATCATCGGCGCACACCCGAAGACTCCGCTCGGCCGTGGCCAGGGCGTCGTGGTCGGGATGCTTGCCTGCTTCCTGCTCGGGCTGGCGTGGATCGTCGTCTACTACTTCATCGCCCAGAGCACGACCCAGGTCCCGGTGATGACCCAGCTCGGACAGCTCAACCTGGTGGTCGGCGTGGCGTTCATGGCAGTCGGTTTCACGTTCGCCACCAAGTGGGAGTAGCTCACCGAGTTACACGCGTGTAGTTCTCCACAGAGTTGTCCCCAGGATGGGGAAAACCTGCGCAACCCCTCTGAGCGGGCGCAGATGTCCCGCAGAACCACCCCGACCGGGCTCAGATGTCCCGGTCGGCGTGCCTGCGCGGGACATCCGTGCCCGGTCGGCGTGCCTGCGCGGGACATCCGTGCCCGGTCGGCGTACGTGCGCGGGACATCCGTGCCCGGTCGGCGTGCCTGCGCGGGACATCTGTGCCCGGTCGGCGTGACTGCGCGGGTCAGGTGAGGGCGGCGGCCCGTACGACGATCAGCGCAACGGAGACGATCGCGATCGTGCCCAGGCCCGACCACTGCACGAGGCTGCGATTCGCCTTGGGCGCGTACACGATCAGGGCCGAGATCAGCAGGCCGCCGACCAGGCCGCCGAGGTGGCCCTGCCAGGAGATGTACGAGCTTGCGAAGAACGTGAACGCGACGTTGATCCCCAGCCAGACCAGGATCTGCTGGGTGTCCGCGCCGACCTTGTGGGCGACCACCAGCAGGGCCCCCATCAGGCCGAACCCGGCACCGGACGCACCGAGGGTGCCGCCGTGCGGGTCGGAGAGGAGCATCACCGCGACGCTGCCGGTCAGGCCGGAGAGCAGGTACAGCGACAGGAACCGGCTCCGGCCGAGGATCGCCTCGAGCTGCGGGCCGAGGAAGTACAGCACCATCATGTTCAGCAGCAGGTGCACCGGCTGCTGGTGGGCGAAGATCGACGTGACGATCTGCCAGGGCGCACCGTTGGCCACGCCGGCCACCCAGCTCGCGCCGCCCTGGGCGTTGCAGACCGACTCACTGACGATGCCGGGGTAGAACGTCCGGCCACCGATCGCCTCGCAGCGACCGGCCGGCGTCAGCGACAGGACGTCGACCAGGTGCTCGCGCGCCTGGATCATCACCCAGACCGCGACGTTCATCGCGATCAGGACGAACGAGGTCAGCGCCGGGTTCGTGCTGCGGGTCCCGCCGTACGGGGCCACCCCGGTCCGGGTCTGCTTGGCACCCTCCTTCACGCAGGAGGGGCACTGGAAACCGACCGCCGCGGAGTTCATGCAGTCCGGGCAGATCGGTCGCTCGCACCGCTGGCACCGGATCCAGGTCTCGCGGTCGGTGTGGCGGTAGCAGACCGGGGCGGCCTCCGTTGGCTGGCTCACAAGAGGTCAGATCAGCCGCGGGTGATTTCCACCGAGTCGATGATGACCGGTTCGAGCGGACGGTCACCCGGGCCGGTGGCCGTGGTGCCGATCGCGTCGATGACGTCGCGGCTCGCCTGGTCGGCAGCCTCACCGAAGATGGTGTGCTTGTTGTTCAGCCAGGTGGTCGCAGCGGTGGTGATGAAGAACTGCGAACCGTTGGTGCCCGGGCCGGCGTTCGCCATCGCCAGGATGTACGGCGTGTTGAAGGTCCGGCCGGAGAAGAACTCGTCCTTGAACGTGTACCCGGGGCCGCCGGTGCCGGTGCCAAGCGGGCAGCCGCCCTGGATCATGAAGTTCTCGATGACGCGGTGGAAACCGAGACCGTCGTAGAACTTGCCGGTCTTGCCACCGTCGGCCTTGTACTCCTTGGTGCCCTCGGCCAGACCGACGAAGTTCGCCACCGTCTCGGGGGCGTCGGTCTCGAACAGGTTCAGCACGATGTCGCCACGGTTGGTGTGCAGGGTGGCCTTCAGGTCCGACATGGGTCGCCTTCCAAAATATTGTTCAGAGATGAGTACAACTTCGGTGATTCAGGTGGAATCCTCCCACGTACCCCAAGGTTTCCATCCGCTGCACCTCGGGGCATGATCTTCCTGGAGGAAGCGAGTCATTGGAGGGAACCATGGGGAGCAGGAACAAGAAGTCCACGAGTCTGGCGAGCACGGCGGCCGAGATCGTCAGCGGGGTTGTCACCCCGGCACCGAAGCGTCGTCGGCGAGGCCGCATGCTGCTGGTCCTGGGCCTGATCGGGCTCGGAGCTGCGGCGTTCAAGGCCCTTCGCGGATCGTCTTCCGCGGCTCCCGCGGTGGCCCCACCGCCGGCCCCCCGCTCCGCCCCCGCACCGACGCCCGCGCCCACCCCGGCACCCGAGCCGGTCACGGTCGTCGCCCCGGAACCGGTGACGAACTCCCTGACCGACTCCCTGGCTGACCCGTTGACCGACCCGCTCCCCGAGCCGGTCGCCGAGCCGGTGGACGAGACCATCGCCGAGCCCGTCGCTGAGATCGTCGCTGAGCCGGTCGCCGAGCCACTGGCAGAAGCCATCGTTGAGCCCGAGCCCGAGCCCGAGCCCGTGGTCGAGCCCGAGCCGGTCGTCGAGCAGACCGTCGTCGAGCCGCCTACTGCGGCCAGCGAGCTTCACGACATCGTGGAGGAGCCCTGGGCCGACGCCGAGGTCACCCCGGTCGTCGAGCCGCCCGCCGACTCCCTGACGTCGTTCTTCGACGAAGTCATGACCGACACCGCGGAACGAAAGCTGCGCAAGGGCCGCTGAGCCGCACTCCCTGCCGCTGCTGGTCGAGGTACGCGCGCGGCCGAGCCTCGAGACGAGGTCGGGCGAGTCACGGGTTTCGAGGCAGGCCTAGCGGCCTGCACCTCAACCAGCAGGCCCCACGCAGGCCCAGCGCCTGCACCTCAACCAGCAGGCCCCAGGCAGGCCCAGCGGCCTGCACCTCACGCAACCAGACGTCAGCCAGGCGGCGTACTACGATCCGGCATGACTGATTTCGCCGCACTCACCGCGGGCAGCATCCGTTTCGTCTCCGGGGTCTCGTTCCTGGTCGCGCCCGAGAAGGCCAACAGGTTCTGGGGCGACCCCGAGCCGGTCGCCAAGCCGACGGCGTTCCTGCTGCTGCACTCGATGGGGTACCGGGACGCGCTGATCGGCGGACTGCTGATCCACAGCGCGCTGACCGGTCGCGACACCCGCCCCTGGTTCCTCGCGTCCGGTGGCGCGGATGCTGCTGACCTGCTCGGCGGCACCCGGGTGCACGACGTGATGTCGAGCTCCGGGAAGCTCGTCGGCCTCGGCGGTGCGGTCGTCGGGATCGGCGTGGGGCTCTGGGGCGGCCTGCTGCGCAAGCGCTAGCTGCTGGCGAGCTCCGGGAACTGCTCGCGCAGCTTGACGATGACGTTGCGCTCGACCCAGAAGATCAGCAGCGGGACGAGGCCGGCGACCAGGACCAGGACCGAGTACTGCGGGGTCCACCGGGCCTGCCGGGAGATCAGGAACGCCACCAGGAAATAGATCATGTAGACCCACCCGTGGGCGACCCAGAGGATCGACGCGTCCTCGCCGAACTTCTGGAGCCCGGAGCCGTCCGTCGCCAGGTACTTGGCGGGCAGAACCACCAGCGAGCAGAACGCGAGCAGAACACCCACCACGGGCGACAGAACGCGGTAGGCAGAGAAGAGCTTGGTCACCGCGTCACCGTACCCGTGCGGTCCTCATGCCCGCCCCAGCAGGTCGGCGTCCGTCACCCAGCCAGCAGCGTCCTCGACCGCCGTACGACGGCGGCGCCGTACGTCGCCGCCACCACCAGACCGGCTTCACCGCTCCGGAACCGTCCCGGAACCGCTCCGGAACCGCCCCGGAGTCGAGCCCGTTCGCGTTCCACACGAACCAGAGCAGCACCGTCAACGCGGTCGCGCGGCCCACTCCTCGGCGAGCAACGCGTAGGCCAGGCCGTCGACCCAGCCGCGGTCGCGGTGCAACGAGTCGCGGACGTAGTGACCCTCGCGGCGCATCCCGAGTCGTTCCATCAGCCGCCAGGACGGCTCGTTGTCGGCGAAGCAGAGCGCGGTGACCCGGTGCAGGCCCAGCTCGTCGAAGGCGATCCGGACCAGCTCGGCGGCGGCCTCGGTCGCGTAGCCCTGGCCGCCCTCGGCCGGGTCGAGCGACCAGCCGATCTCCGCCGAGGCCCGCACCGCCCGGTCCTTGACCTCGCCCTGGGCGTACAGGTCCTCGCGCCGGAGCATCAGGTCACCGATCACCTGCCCGTCGCGCTCCACGGTGATCGTCACGGCGAGCTTGTCGGGCTCGCGCAGCCGGGCCGCGAAGTCGTCGAAGTCGGTGGACAGGTCGGTCATCCAGAGGCCGACCTGCTCGAGGCGGCGGATCTGCCAGAGTGCCGGGAGATCCACCTCGACCGTCGGACGCAGGGTCAGGCGCGCGGTCCGCTTGGGCCAGGTCAGGTCGGCGAGCTCGGGCATGGTCCGATCCTGGACGACGCCACCGGTCCTCCGCCACCGGGTTCCCGCCGCCGAGGTGCTGCTCCACGATCTGCTCGGCAGCCGCGGCGTCCATACCGCCGGGCCCGACGTCGTCGGGGCGGACGGTCATCAGCGGGGCCTGGTTGCACGGGAACTGGCACCCCGGCGCCGGTTTCACCCGCTCGACCACGAGCGCGGGCGCCCACACCGTCGGGCGAATGTGACCGACAAGTTGCCCGATGATCGTCGGAAAGCACCAGTTTTGGGGTCTCGACGCGGGAAGATCGTCCATGGCCGGCTGTTCTGGGGTCGCCGGCAACTACCGACATGCAAAGGGATCCGATGAAGCGAGCGCTCGCAGGCGCCACCCTCGCCGTACTGGTCGGGCTGGTGGCGCTGGGCCTGCCCACGCCCGCTCAGGCCGATGGCGGCCTGGTGATCAGCGGATCGGTCTCCACCAGCTACGCCGGCCAGTCCGGGTACACGGTCAACGTGTTCAACCCGGTCGAGGGCACCGTCCGCGCCACCGTCTCCAACTCCGGGGTCGGCACCACCTCGCTGTCGTGCACCCGGCTCAGCCCGGACGGCCTGGGCGCCTGGCGCTGCCGTCTGGGCAGCGGCCGGCTCGCGCCCGGCGCGATCACCGTGAACGCCAGCTCGACCCCGAAGTCCGGCGGCAAGGTGCTGCGGACCTCCAAGTCCGGCACGGTCTCGGTCAAGGCCCTGACCGTCAGCGGCCCCGGCACGGTCGCCGAGGGCGAGACCTTCACGGTCTCCGGCACCAGCGACCTCACCGTCACCGCGACGGTCTCCGGAGGGGGCAGCTCGCTGGGCTGCTCGAAGTCCGGCTCCCGCTACACCTGCAGCATCCGGGCCACCGCGAGCGTCACCGGCACCTCGGCCACGAACACCGTCACCGTGACCGAGCGCGGCCCGGGGAGCTACTCCAAGAGCCGGTCGACGACGGTCACCGTGCTCGGTCCCGGGGTCCCGTCCGCGCCCTCGTTCTTCACCCCGAGCACCGTCAGCAACGACAAGCAGCCGCTCACGATCAAGGGCTCCACCAACGGCAGCTTCACCGTCCAGGTGCTCGTCGACCCTGCCGCCGCCCGCAACTGGGGTGGCGCCATCTCCTGCTCCTCGACCGGCTCCTGGTCGTGCCCGTTGACCCAGAACCTCTCGGTCGGCAAGCACACGATCGTGGCCCGGGCCGTCGACGCCGCCGACCCGACCCGGGTCTCCGGCGAGGCCGTGCTCCGGCTGACGATCAAGGCCGTCAAGGCGCCGACCCCGAAGCCGACACCAACCCCCACCCCGACCCCGATCCCGCTGCCCCCGGTCGAGGTTCCGCCGGTGGTCGCGCCCGCGCCGCCGACCACCGAGGACCAGGACGTCGCCGGCGGACTCAGCAACATCCTCGAGCTGCTGGTCCTCGGCCTGGCGCTGGTCACCCTGGCTCGGCCCGGCGCGCTGACGCGGCCACGAACGTCGTCCTCGGCGTCCTTCACCGGCCGCAACCCCGACGAGGTGTCCGAGCTGGAGCCGGTCGGCTGGGGCGACCAGTCCCCGACCTGGGCCGCCTTCGGGACCGACGCGACCGACTACTGGAGCCGTACGGCGCCGGTGGTGATCGCCCCGTTCAGCCCGTTCCTGACCCGGCTGTCGACCGACGGTGTCGGCTTCCGGGCGATGTTCGGCAGCCTGTGGTGGCTGCTTCAGGCCGGCGGCATCACCCTCGGCGTGATGGCGGCGGCCGACACCGGGTTCGCTGCGGCACCACCGTCGTTCGGGCTGCTCGCGGGCATCGTGGTGCTGTCCTGCTTCGACGCCCTGGCCGGTTTCCTGGCCAGCATCACGTTCGCGATCCTGGTCAGCGGCGACCTCGGGGACGGCGGCCTCGCCGTCGTCGTCGTGCTCGGCCTGCTGTGGACCGCGCTGCCGCTGGTCGCCGACCTGATCCGCCCGCTGCGACGGATCGGTCAGGGCTGGACCTACCGCTGGGACCGGCTCGCTGACGCCGTCATCGCGGCGCTGGTCTGCGGTTGGCTCGCCCAGCGCCTGGCCGACGGCATCGACGCGTTCGCCGGCACCTCGACCGGCCTGGCCGCGGACGCCGACAGCCTCGCGGTCATCGCCGGTGCCGCCATCGTCGGCCGGGTCCTGCTCGGCACCGTGGTCGACCTCGGCTACCCCGAACGCCTCCGTGCGACCGAGGTCTTCGAGGACCTCCCCGAACCGCGCATCGGCGCGGTCGTGGCCGGCTTCGTGATCCGGATGGCGCTGTTCACCATCCTCGGTCACGCGCTGATCGGCTCCTGCTGGCAGCTCTGGGTCGGCCTGCTGCTGTTCGCGCTGCCCGACCTGTTGGTGGCCCAGCGCACCCGGAGCGCGCTGGCTCCGACGCTGCGGACCGGTCTGCCGGCCGGGATCACCGAGATCCTGGCCCTGGTCGTCTGGTGCAGCCTGCTGATCACGCTGGTGATCGCGCAGGCCGACGGGGACCTCGACAAGCTCAAGTACGCCTTCGTCGTCGCCGGGTTGCTGCCGGCTGCCTTCGGCATCGCCCAGGTGATGGCTGATCCCGACGCGGTCCGGCCGCAGACCAGCTGGCGCCTGCAGCTCGTCGGGGCCGGCATCGTCGCCGCGACCGCGGCGCTGGCCCTGCACGGGTGGAACTACTGAACAAGGCCGGCGCCTCACGCGACCGCTGGCACCCGATCGATCAACTCTGGGTCGGCTGACGCCGCTGCCCTCGGGGCCGACCGCGAGCCGGTACTCACCGTCAGCGAACTGCCCAACTGCCCGATCACCCGACTGCCCGATCACCCGATTGCCCGATCACCTAGCCTGTCGGGGATTCATGCACCCGAGGAGCGCCGATGTCCAGCCTGCCCACACCGGCCGGGAACCCCGCAGGCGGGAAGCCCGTGATCACCCCGCCGTCCGCCGCCGTACGCAGCGAAGCCGCCGACCGGCTCGCCGGACTCGCCACCCCGGCCGGGGCGCTCGGTCGCCTCGGCGAGCTCGGGGTGTGGCTGGCCGCGGTCCAGGGTCAGTGCCCGCCGTCCCCGCCGAGCAACGTCCGGGCGGTGATCTTCGCGGGCGACCACGGCGTCACGTCGTACGGGGTCTCGGCGTACCCGGCGGCTGTCACCCCGGCGATGGTGCGCACCTTCGTCGCCGGCCGCGCAGGGGTTTCGGCGCTCGCCGCAGCCCACGGGGTCAGTGTCCGGGTCCTCGACCTCGCTGTCGACGACGACCTCGACGGACTGGACCCTGCGGTGAGTCGGTTCAAGGTCCGTCGCAGCAGCGAGCCCTTGCACCTGCGCGACGCGCTCACCGAGCAGGAAACCCGGCAGGCCCTGGAGGCAGGCGCCGCGATCGCCGCGGAGGAGATCGCGGCTGGTGCCGACCTGTTGATCAGCGGCGACATGGGGATCGGCAACACCACCCCGGCCACTGCCCTGATCGCGGCGGTCCTCGGGCTGCCGGCGGTCGAGCTGACCGGGCGGGGGACCGGGATCGACGACGGCGCCCTGGTCGCCAAGCAGGACCTGATCCAGGCGGCGCTGGACCGCACCAAGGACAGCGGACTGACGCCGACCCAGACGTTGGCGGCGCTAGGTGGTGCCGACCTGGCCGCGTCGGTGGGGTTCCTGGTCGCCGCCGCCCGCGCGGGGGTGCCGGTGCTCCTCGACGGAGTGATCGCGGTGGCCTGCGCCCTGGTGGCCGAGGAGATCGAGCCCGGTGTCGCCGCCTGGTTCGCCGCGGGCCACCGGTCGACCGAGCCTGCGCAATCGCTGGCGCTGGACAAGCTCGGCCTGGTGCCGCTGCTCGACCTCGGCATGCGGCTGGGCGAGGGGAGTGGCGCGGTGGCTGCGGTTCCGGTGGTCCGGTCCGCTGCCGCGGTGCTGCGGGACGTCGCCCTGTTGAGCGAGCTCGGGATCTGATGCCGGTCCTGGTCACCGGCGAGGTTCGGTCGGGGACTTCGGCGCAGAGCCCGTGCTGGCCAGCCGGAACCCGCTGACCTAGGTCGACGAGCTCGACAGATTGACCCGATCTACCGCGCGGATCTGCCGATGAGCGGCCACCGGTCCTCGTCACAGATTCCGTCGGTCCAGCTCGTTGTGCGACGTCGACTGCGGACACGGGTTCTAAGACAGTCTCGCACCTAAAAGCGTGAGCCCACGGGTTCTGCGACACAACGGGCCGTGTCGAACAGGCGCCGCACCATCCGTGTGCGGCGCTGGATCCGCCCATCCATTCCAGACACCCTTCTGCGGGCTCGCGAGAATCCCGGGAATCTCAGCGAGAGCCGTCCGTGGGACGCTGAAGACGTCGAGGTCAATCCAAGAAAGCCTCGATCGCAAGGCGATCCGAAATTGTCACCTTGTTGCGCGAGATCGAAAGCCAACCATGGCGCTGAAACTGTGCGAGCGCCCTGTTGACAGAGGCGCGGGAGGCGCCGACCTGCTGAGCGATCTCCGTCTGCGACGTGGCGAAGACATCGCCGACTGCACCGGCGAGCAGCGCCTTTGCCACCCGTCGCGGAACATCGAGGAATACGATGTCGGCCGCGGATCCGGTGAGGTTGCGCAGGCGCGCGGCCAGTTCCTCAGCTGCCGCGAAGCTCACAGCGGCCGAGGACATCATCAGATCGCGACATGCGCTCGCTGGTACGCACACCACTTCGGTCGGCTCGGTGGCCTCGACGCTCGCCGAGCGAGCCCCGCCATCGATCAGGCCGACTTCTCCAAGCGACTCCCCAGGCTGGATGAAGGCGAGAACGAGCGACTCGCCGTCGGGCGACCCGATCGTGACTTTCAGGCGACCTTTGATCACGACGAACAGGAAATCTGAAGGTTGGCCCTCGACAACCAGGACTTGCCCAGGCCGCAGTCGCCGACTGTTGCTCGCGACTGCGAGGGTCTTGAGCTCAGCGGCGTTAGCCGATTGGAGGAGCGGAACGCGCGCGAGCAGATCGTGAATGTCGGACACGAGTAGCAGGCTAGTTTCATGTGCCAATGTGGCGAGGCCTGACGTGACGATGTGGCAATGAGGTGGTCGGTCCCGGTCGCGGCGGAGGGGAAGCGGTCTGCTCAGGAAGTTGTTTGCCCTCGGGACTCACGTCCCGAGGGCAAGCAACTTCAGATTTGTCTACTTCAGTGAGACGTTCACGCTGTAGCTTGCGCCGTTGTCCAGAGTGATCGTGAGTCGATACGTTCCTGACGTCAGACCCTTCGTCGACCAGTTGTACTGATACTGGCCGCTGGAGACCAGGAACACGTTGCCAGTCGTAGGGGTCGTGGTCGCAAGAGTTTCCAGGTCGTCCCCGGTAATCGTTGAGGTCAGCTTCTTGTACGACAGGTACGCCGTGGGGGTGGTGGTCGCGATTCCGTTCGCCTTGAGGGTGAACTTCACGGGAACCGTGGCATTGCCCTTGACGACAGATGACCCATCGGCGTTCAGCGGCTGCTGAAGCGTGAAGGCGTAGGTCACAGCTGGCGTGATCGTGAGCACGCCGGGGACATAGCGCACGTCATAATTGCCCGAGGAGATCGTGCCGGCCTCGATGGTGATCGGGTACTGTCCCGGCCCCGACGTACTTGTTGCCGTGGTGGTCACGCTGGGGGCCCCGGAATACGCGACCGCTGCCGTGTCTCCGTTCACCAGGCCCGAGACGGTGACAGTGAGAGCTGGGTTGGCCTCTGCCGTGGTGCGCGACTTGTCGTCCGCAGTGAGCGTGAGCGGTGCCTTTCCCACTGTGGCCGAGCCTGCCAGGTAGTCGAAGGTGTAGTCGCTATCGCTCGCGCCGCTGCACGACGTGGCTTCGTTGTAGTAGCCAGCGGGGGTGCTTGCGGAGATCGACGCACTGCATGTCGGCGCGGTGTCGATGTCGGCGGCGCTGTCATCTCCGATGAACCCGGTGTAGGACGCCGTCACGGTCGGAACCGCGGATCCGTAGATCGTGTTGATGTTGCCTGCTTGAACGGTCACGGTTCCTTTGTCGACCGTGTAGGTCACAGACTTGACGGTCGACTGTCCCAGGCTGTCCACCCCCGTGACTGTGAGAGTCCTGCTGCCCGCGGCGAAGGTGTCGAGCGAGCCGCCGGAAACGATGGTGTCGCCCTTGTCGTCAACGGCGGAGCAGGTCACCAGGTCGCTGTCGAGGCAGCCGAAGGTCGCGGTGGCCGCCGCTCCGAGCGCGAAGGTGGCGCCGTCGACCGGAGCAGCGATGGTAACTCGGGGTGCGGGGCAGACGTTGCCGACAGCGAAGCGCGCGAGGAATCCGCTCGGGTCGCCACCACTGATGACCTTGACGACCATCGAGTTTGCTCCGCCCTGCCATCCCTGAGCGAGCAGACTCTGCGCTCGGTTGCTCTGGATGAATCCCTCGTACAAGCCGTTGAGAGACTGCGGGATCCCTGAGCCGGCGTATGCGCTCTGGGCAACGCCGTTGATCCAGACTTCACTCACGGCGTTGTCGGCGTAGAAGTCCATGCTCAGCGCGAACGTGCTCGGATCAATGGTTGTCGGGAGGGTGATCGCCCGCTTGAAGTACATGGTGCGGTTGACGAGCGCGCTCCCGGTCCCGCTGCTGCTGCGGCTGATCCAGCGAGCATTCGTCCCGGGGTCGGCCCAGGCGGGGTTGGCGCCGGGTACGCGGGCAGGGGCGTAGGTACCGTCGGACGGCCCGGTGGCGTTGTCGCTGAACGACCACGAGGGGTCGGTAGTGAACGGACCGGGTGTCAGGGCTGCACCTGTCGTGCTCACCCCGGTGTTGTACTGCTGGCCATCGACGGAGCAGCCAGCCGGTGTGTCGGCATTGGCAGCGAGCGGTGACGCCGCAGTGACGGCGATCAGTGCGGTCGCGCCGGTGATGGTGGCCATCCACCGCGCCAGGCCGCGTCGAGGACTGCGGGAGGGGAGTCTGGGATGCACTTGATGCTCCTTCGTTGCGCAGGGAAGTCCGGTCACTGGCACGATCTTCAGCGTCGACGCCGACGTTGGTCTGTGCCACGCGTCTCGCTCCGGATGTGACGGGGACCACATTCCTCGTGTCCGCGGACACTCACAGTTCTCAGTGTGGTGCGCAAGAGTGCTGGGAAACCCGTCTCCCTGGCGGTCAATCCAGCGGCCCTTTCGCCCGGCCGTTCGGAGGCCTAGGTGTGATGTCCAGGCAGGTTGTTGAGCCTGCTGTAGGGAACGCCACCGATGGCGGAGTGGATCCGGTGTTGATTGTAGAAGTGGATCCAGTGGGGAAGGTCAGCTCTGCGTTCAGTCTCTGAGGTGTAGAACCGTGCGTAGGCCCAGTCGTCAGCGAGGGTTCGGTGGAACCGCTCGATCTTCCCGTTGGTCTGGGGTCGGTAGGGCCGGGTTCGTTTGTGCTTGATCCCTAGTGCTTCGCACGCATCGCGCCAGGCGAAAGAGCGGTAGCAACTGCCGTTGTCGGAGAGCACACGCTCGACAACGACTCCGCGGTCGGCGAACCAAGCAACAGCGCGTTCGAGCACTCCGATTGCTGTCTCGGCCTTCTCGTCAGCACAGATCTCGACGTAGGCGATGCGTGAGTAGCATCGACCACTGTGTACAGGAAAGCTGTTCCGAGCAGCGGGTTTCGGTGCGCGTTGCTGCGCTGGCCAGTTCGGTGGGCAGTGATGGTTCGATTCCGTTTGCCCGCTGCTCGACCGAGATAGCGATGGCCACCGCCGTCAGGGACGTTGCCGAATTTCGTGATGTCGACGTGGATCAACGAGCCCGGGTGCGGGTGCTCGTAGCGACGTATCGGTTCGCCGGTGACCCGGTCGATCCGCGAGAGCCTGTTGACCCTTACTCGGACCAGAACGGCGTGGACCGTCGAGGGCGGGACCCCGAGCCTGCCTCCGATCTGAACCGGGCCGAGACGGCGACGCCACCTCAGCTCAAGGATCGCTCGCCGTACTGGTGCTGGAGTGATGTTCGGGCACGTGCGCGGCCGGCTTGATCGATCCTTCATCCCGGTCGGACCTTCAGCGCGAAACCTCGCTGCCCACTTCCGGGCCGTCACGGTCGAGACCACGAACATCTTGGCCGCCTCGGACGGCTTCCAGCCGTCCTCGACGACCAGTCGAGCAAGGCGTAGTCGAGCTTTCGGGGTCAGTGCAGCGTTAGCGTGGGACACGAAGGCCTCCTGGTGGCGAAGCGGTTCCTTAGACAGCTCCACTTCACATCCGGAGGCCTTCGCCTTCCAGCAACTCAGGGCCGTGTCACGAAACAACGTCCCTGGACATCACACCTAGGACCCGCTTGTTCCCCGCATGGCTCCGAGCGGGGCGTAGAGCTTGACGGGGAAGTGCACACCCTTGACCATCGCCTCACCGCGCTCTTCGCAGGGGACGCGGTCCTTGACCAAGTGCCAACTAGCCTGGGACAGCAGGATCTCGCCAGGCTCGCACTCGGCCTGGATCCGGGCCGCGATGTTCGTCTGGAGCCCGATCCCGGTGTAGGTGGCGCGGCCACCCGATCCGAACGTTCCTACAGACACGAAACCGGTGTTGATCCCGACCCGAGTCCGGAGCTCGTGATCAAGACCGATCCGAAACCAGCGCTCGTTCAACACGGGCAAGCTGGCCTGGATCTCGCCGGCGGCGGCCACGGCTGCGGCGACCTGATCCTCTGGAGCGAGTTCAGCCGGCGCCCCGAAGATCGCCATGACGCCGTCCCCGGCGAACTCGTTGAGGGTCCCACCGTGGTTTTCGATGATCGTAGCCATCGTGGCCAAGTACTCCTGGACAATCTGCGCCAAGGATTCAGGATCCAATGAATCCGCCGTCTGGGTGAACCCAACGACATCGGAGAACAGCACCGTCACGCGGCGTCGGTGCGGCACTTCGATCAGCTCCGCCTGGCCAGTCTCGATCGCGTCGGCGACCGACGGCGGCGCGAAGCGCCGGATCATCCGCTGCTGGAGGAACGCGCGGCGGGATCCCCTCTCCAGCAGGTAGGCGGTCAGCAGCGCAAGGGAGTAGAAGTTGGCAAGGTAGGCGAAGGTGAGCACCCATGTCTCGGTGCTGGCGTCCATGGCGGCGAACGTCGCCGCCAACGCAGGGAGCATGAATAGCGAACCGATTCCGGTCCGAAGCGGGCCGACACGGAAGAGCGTGGCCAACCAGACCATTAATAACGGGACGGCTAAGGCCATGTACAAGGTCGGGAAGCCGCCCACCACCGACATCAACGACCAGGTCCAGGCTGTTCCCACGACGATTGCGGTCAGGCCGGTGCGCTGCACCGACAGCCACCACGGTCGATAGGTCGCCCACACCAGCCCGACAATCGTCACCATGTGGGCCGCATGGATCGACTCGGCCTGGAGCAGTCGATGCTCAGCGACGAGTGCGTCGATCGCGACGAAGGCGAACGTCAGGCCCAGCGCTGCGAGCAGCCCGAGTCGTACTGAGGGCAAGACATCGCGGCTCTCCTTCGCCAGGAACGAACACTCGACGTCGGAATCGTCGAACCGCAGGCGAAGTCGACGCATGAAAGGAGGATAGAACCACGACCTTGACGCCGTTAGAACAACGTTCAGTTCCGAAAGTCAGAACTCAAACTCGAGTACCTCCACGGGCTCGGCCGCGATGGAGCGCCTTGCCATTGAGTGCTGGGGCAGCCGGAACGCGGTGAAAGGGATGCATCTCCTCGGTCCGGATCTCGTCAGCTCCGGAATGTATCTCACAACCCTCCGTTCGTGAGACTAGGCCTGCGATTCCCGTCCATCCGGATCTGCCGCGACCCGTGCGCTCATGCCGAGATCCGGTTGCGGCCCTCGCTGCTGTCTCGAAGGCGAAGCAAACGACTAGCTCGATCCCTACGCCTTCTCCGCCGCCATACCGTTCGCGTTCTCAGAAGCTGCCCCGGGCGAGCCGATCAAATCGGACGGATCGCATGCGGCGGTACGGTCCCTCTATGCCCATCAAACTCGAGAACGTCGGCATCGCCGTCCGCGACCTGGAGACCACAATTGCCTTCTTCACCGACCTTGGACTCACCGTCCTTGGCCGTGACACGGTCAGCGGAGAATGGACCGACACCGCCGTAGGGCTCGACGGAAACCACGCCAACATCGCCGTACTCCAGACACCTGACGGCAACGGCACCCTCGAGCTCTTCGAATACATCCACCCCGACGCGATCGAGACGGAGCCCACCCAGCCCAACGAGATCGGCATGCACCGAGTCGCCTTCTCGGTCGATGACATCGACGAAGCGCTCGAGATCGCCGCGAGGCACGGCTGCCACCCACTGCGTGGCGTGGCTACCTACCAAGACATCTACAAGCTCTCCTACATTCGGGGCCCCAGCGGCATCATCGTGATGCTCGCTGAAGAGCTCAACAAGCAGTGAGCGCTGACTGACCTCGCTGCGCCGGTGGCGACGTACTAGCAATCCGGATTCGTCGCGAACCGTACGCGCTCATGCCGCGACCCGGGTGCGTCATTCCGCGCCCTGAGCGAGCTCGAAGGAACTACTGCTCGGGCAACTCGTCCGCTCCGCTCGAATCCCGCGCCTTGCGCGCCTGCCCTTGGTAACGGTTCCCCAGGATGCGCGTCACGCCGATGCTCGCGATGATCCCGACCAGGACCGTGACTGCTGCTAGACCGCTCATCAGCATCACGTGCTTGGCGCTGTCGGCCACCAGGCCGACCAACGAGAAGACGAGTCCGACGGTCAGAAGGACGAACCCGACCCGCTTCTCCGCCAAGAGGGTCGCATGGGTCGCAACAGCGTCTGGCTCGCCCAGCGCGGTTCCTTCCGCACCGATCTCCTCCCTCAGCGCGACGATCGACTCCGCGTTGTGGGCATGGGCAAGGACGCCGGCGCCAACCAGCTCGAGAGCGACGCCTCCGATCAGAAAGCTGTCGACCACCAGGGACATGGAGACATCGTGCCCTGACGGTTGAGTTCGAAACGAGTTCCAGTTGCCAACACGGCGTCCCTTCCGCTGCTAGACGGACACACTCATCTGCCGACGAGGGCGCGGCTGCGATCTCCTACGGTCGAAGTCCTGGACATCCGCGAAGGCCGCAGGCCTCCACGGTGCTTCAGTCGGTACTGGGGTCATGGTGCGACCCCAGGGTGAGGAACCCGCGGCTCGGCGGTCAGCCTGCTACGTCGGGATCGCCCTTGGGGAGCGTGATCACCACGGTCGTCCCGACGCCGACCTCGCTCTCAATCCCCATGGTCCCGCCGAGCCTCTGCACGAGCTCGCGGGCGCTCGCCAGGCCGAGCCCGGTGCCGCCGTCGGATCGAGCCAGGCGACCTCGCTGGAACTCGAGGAACACGGTCTCGAGGTCATCCGGGTCGATCCCACGCCCGCGGTCGGTGACGCGAAGGGTGCCCTCGGTCTCCGTTTCGTCCGTCGTCAAGGAGATCAACGAGCCGGGATCTGAGTACTTCAGGGCGTTCGTGAGCACGTTCGCGATGACGCGGTGCAGCGACGAGGTCTCAGCCATCACCACGACCCGGTCGGAGGTGACCTTGATGCGGGCGGTGTCAGCGACCGGGCCCGCGGCCACGTGGCGGGCCAGGTCCGCCAGGTCGATTGCTTCGAGCATGATCGTCAGTTGGTCAGAGTCGTCACGGGCATGCTCCACGAGGTCCTCGGCCATGACCAGCATCCGGTCCGCGTTGTCGTCGACGCGGTCCAGGAAGTGATCCTGATCCTTGGGTTCGGCTCCGTGCACGAGCTCGGTGAAGCCCTTGATGGCGGCAACGGGGAGCCGGAAGTCGTGCATGAACGTGCTGTAGAAGGTCGCCTGCGCGGCGTCGTTGCGCCTGCTCTCGGTGAGGTCGCGCATCACCTTGGCGTACCCGATCAGGGTGCCGGACTTCGCGTAGAGCGCCGTGATCCGGATATCGCCCCAGAACTGGCTGCCGTCCTTCCGGATCCGCCAACCCGAGTGGACTTCGACCTTCTCGACCCGGGCCTTGCGCAGGTAGTACTCCGGCTGGCCGATGCGTCGGTCCTCGGCTGTGTAGAACATCGAGAAGTGTTGGCCGATCGCTTCCTCCCGGCTGTACCCGGTGAGGCGTTCGGCACCACCGCTCCAGGACTCGATGACACCATCCGGGGTCAGGCCAACCAGCCCGAGCTCCGTGCCTTCTTCGATGTCCCGAGAACCACGCGTCATGGCGAATGCCCACTTCCGTCACCCCCAACGTACGCGCTCGAGGCGGTTGCGCGGGTCCTGCGGCTGATTCCCGCGTCCAGACCGGGGCTAAGCCTGGACGCGCCCGGTCTCGTAGGCCCACATCGCCACCTCCACCCGGTTACGGGCACCGATCTTGTTCATCAGTGCGGCGACATGGGTCTTCACCGTGCTCAGGGTGATGTGCAGCTCGGCGGCGATCTCGATGTTGGTGCGGCCGCGGGCGACGGTCAGGAGCACCTCTTCCTCGCGTTCGGTGAGCGGCTCGATCGGCTGGGCCGGCGGGGCGGCTCGTTCCAGGCCGGCCAGCGTGGTGAGCAGGCGGCGGGTGATGTCGGGTGAGATCAGCGCGTCGCCGTTCGCGGCGGCCTTGATCGCCTGGACCAGCAGCTCGGGCCCAGCGTCCTTGAGGAGGAAACCTCGGGCACCGGCCTTCAAGGCTCCGTGCACGTACTCGTCGAGGTCGAACGTCGTGATGACCACGATGGCGAGCGGGTTCTCGACGCCGGGGCCGGCCAGCTGGCGGGTCGCCTCGACGCCGTCGATACCGGGCATCCGGATGTCGAAGAGGCAGACGTCGGGCCGCAGCTCACGGGCGATGGCCACCGCCTCGAGACCGTCCGTTGCCTCGCCGACGACCTCGATCCCGGGCTGCGCGTTGAGGATCATGGTGAGCCCGGTGCGGACCAGGACCTGGTCGTCGGCCACCACCACCCGGATGGTCATCGCTGAACCCCCCAGGGGAGTGTCGCCTCGACGGTCCAACCGCCGGCCGGGTCCGGCCCGGCCTGGCAGGCGCCGCCGAACAGCTTGGCGCGCTCCTCCATCCCGAGCAGGCCGTAGCCCACACCTGCTGCGGGGCGGGCAGCGTCTCCGTCGTCGTGCACACGCAACCGTACGACGCCGACGTCGCCGGTGACCTCCACCGTGACCGCCGTGGCGTTCACCGAGTGCCGGATCGCATTGGTGACCGACTCCTGAGCGATCCGGTAGATCGCCACCTCCACCGGTTGCGGCAGGCCAGCGAGCTCGCCGTGGCGGTCCACCTGGACCAGGGTGCTCATCCGGGTCAGCTCGTCCAGGTCGCTGATGCCCCGCTGCGGTCCGTAGTCAACGGGCACGGCGTCGACCGCGTCGCCGTTACGGAGTACCCGGACCATCGTGCGCATCTCGTACAAGGTCCGCGACGCCTCCGCCTCGATCACCGCCAGCGCCTCCACCGCCAGCGCCGGGTTGGTCGCGGCCACCGCCCTGCCAGCCTGGGCCTGGATCGCAATGGCCGACACGTGGTGCGCGACGGTGTCGTGCAGCTCACGGGCCAGCTCACCGCGCTCGAACGACCGGACCTGCTGCACCTCGCGCTGGCGGGCCACCGCGCGGTAGCGCATCGCAGCCCCGAGGGCGAACGACGCGACCAGCACCGTGACGCCGCCGAGCACCTCGCCGACCGGGGTCTCGGTGCTCACGAAGGCCAGACCCGCCGGCACGGCGATGATCCCGGTACCGATCAGCGCCTCGCGGCCCGAAGCCCAGCGGTACAAGGCGTACGGCAGCAGCAGCACGCAGGCCATCACGTTGAGTCCCACGTCGGCGATGCCGTCGAGCAACGTCGGGACGTACAGCACCATCGAGCCGCCGAAGCCGATCGCGGTCGCCAGGAGCGGATGGGTACGCCGCCAGAGCAGGACCGGGATCACCAGGAGCGCGACAACTCCTGCCAGGGGACGCGCCGGTACGTCGGAGCGGAAGATCGCCTCACCCGCAGCCGTGACCAGCAGGGCGCCGACGACAACCCAGTCCCACCACACTCGCGCTGGCGGGTCCGGGGCTCGGGGCTCGGCGAGGACCGAGCGGAAGAAGGCGGTGACCATCGCTCCAGCCTAGAGAGCGACCAGCCTCCTCGTACGGGGCACAAGGACGACCCAGCAGTCGTTCTTTTGACCGAGGACAGCACCGGTCCTTGGCCCGATGTGAAGCGTTCGACGCCAGGCCACCGTAGAGACATGTCCGATCTCCTCTACCGGCTCGGCCGGTCTGCTGCCACTCGTCCCTGGGCCGCCATCGGCGCCTGGATCGTCCTCGCGCTCGTCGTCATCGCCTCCTCCGTTGCCTTCGGGCGCGATCTGGAGGAGAGCTTCGAGGCACCGGGTCTCGACTCCTACCAAGCCGGGGAGCTGCTCGCCGCGGCCCGGTCCGACGAGAGCGGGATCGCCGCCCACGTCGTCCTGGAAGCCCGGGACGCTGCGGCGAAGCTGCCGCCGGTGCAGGCCGCTCTCGAAGCACTGCCGCGGGTGCTCGGAACGACCAGCGACATCTCCCCGGACGGCACCACCGCCCTCGTCCGGGTCCAGTACCCAGCGGTCGCGCAGCTCGATGCCTCCGACCTGGACAACCTCAAGGAGGCCGTCGCCGACCTGCGGGCCGAGTCCCTGACGGTGGAGGCCGGCGGCGATCTGTTCTTCGCGTTCGAGGAGGCGCCCACCGGGATCGGCGAGGTCGCGGGGATCGTCGTCGCGATGCTGGTCCTGCTGATCGCCTTCGGCTCCTTCGTCGCGATGGGGCTGCCGATCGGGATGGCGCTGTTCGGGCTGGCCATCGGCGCCACCTCGATGAAGCTGGTGACCTACCTGATCGACATCCCGGCGTGGGCGCCGCAGCTTGCGGCCATGGTCGGGGTCGGCGTCGGGATCGACTACGCGCTCTTCCTGGTCACCCGGCACCGCGAGCACCTGGCTACCGGGATGCCGGTCGCCGAAGCGGTCGGCCGAGCCCTGGCAACAGCAGGCCAGGCGGTGATCTTCGCCGGCGGCACGGTGGTCGTGGCGATCCTCGGGTTGCTCGTCGCGGGGATCCCGTTCGTGACCGGTGGCGGGGTCGCCATCGCCGCCATGGTGCTGGTGATGGTGCTCGCCTCGATCACCCTGCTGCCGGCCCTTCTCGGACTCGCGGGACAGCGGATCAACGGACGCCGGCGACGGGCCGAGGACGGGGCCCACCAGCCCAGTGACGGACCCAGCACCGGCTGGTACCGGTGGGGCGCTCACGTGACCCGCAACGCGACGGCGTACCTGGTCGGAGGAGCAGTCCTGATGGTCGCCCTGGCCGCGCCCGTCCTCGCGCTCAACCTCGGCTTCCCCGACGACGGGACCAAGCCCGAGTCGAGGACCGAACGCCGGGCCTACGACCTGATCGCCGACGGGTTCGGCCCCGGGGCCAACGGGCCGCTGGTGATCGCGGTCGACCTCTCGCAGGGCGCCGGAACCTCGGACCAGCAGAGCGTCGTGGCGCCGCTCGCCGCGGCGGTGGCAGCCGACCGGGGCATCGCCTCGGTCAGCGACCCGATCGTCGACGCAGCCGCAGGCGTGGCGACCCTGGTGGCGCAGCCGACCACGTCGCCCCAGGACGTCGCCACCCGGGAGACCGTCGCGAGGCTCCGCAGCGAGGTCTTCCCGGCGGTGCTCGACGGCACCGGGACGACCGCCCACGTCGGCGGTCAGACAGCCACCTTCGCCGACCTCGGCGACCGGGTGCAGGAGCGGATGCCACGTTTCGTGGCGGCTGTCCTGCTGCTGTCCTTCCTCCTGCTCACGGCGCTGTTCCGGTCGGTCCTGGTGCCGCTGAAGGCAGTGCTGATGAACCTGCTGAGCGTCGGCGCGGCGTACGGCGTGCTGGTCATGGTCTTCCAGTGGGGCTGGGCGGCCGGCCTGATCGGCGTGGAGTCGACGGTGCCGATCGTGTCGTTCATCCCGCTGTTCATGTTCGCGATCCTGTTCGGCCTCTCCATGGACTACGAGGTGTTCCTGCTCTCGCGGGTGCGCGAGGAGTACCGCCGCTGCGGCGACAACACCCGCGCGGTCATCGCGGGGATCGCCGGCACCGGGCGCACCATCACCGCAGCCGCGCTGATCATGGTGGCCGTCTTCTCCGGCTTCATCCTGGGCAGCGATCCCGCGATCAAGATGATGGGAGTCGGACTGGCGACGGCGATCTTCCTCGACGCGACGGTCGTGCGCCTGGTGCTGGTCCCGGCCACCATGAAGCTGCTGGGCGGCGCGAACTGGTGGCTGCCCGGGTGGCTGGACCGGCTGCTGCCGGAGCTGGACCCGGAGCCGGTGAAGGAGCCGGGGGCGGTCGCGGTGGGCGCACCGCCACTGGCTCCGTAGGGCAGACGGGTGCTGGGGTCAGGGCCTGCGGCGCCCCAGCACCTGGCCGCCGTACAGCGCCCAGAGCACCAGCACCGGCTGGAAGAAGAGCCGCGCGAATCGCTTGGTGTCGGTGTCCAGCCCGAAGGCATCGGTGTGCTGGACGTACTGGGCGATGTTGCCGGGGAAGATCACCACGAAGAACCCGGCCAGCAGAGCCCCGATCGTGCGCCGGTGCTTCGGCAGCGCAACGAACGACGCGCCCAGGGCCACCTCCACGACGCCGGAGACCAGGACCACCACGTCCGGGTCGACGGGAAACCAGTCAGGCACCTGCGCCCGAAACTCCTGACGGGCCACGGTCAGGTGGGTGATTCCAGCGCCGGTCATCGCTGCGCCGAGGGCGACGCGGGCCACAGTTCGGAGGATGCTCATCCTCGCAGCCTAGACATCGCGGCCCCCGCCGAGCTGGTGCGTCATTGCGCCGGGGCACACCGACCACGGCGCCGCCTCTAGGATCTGCAGGTGAGCGCGAACCTCGTCACCAAGGATCTTGCTGGTGGCCATGCACATCGCACCCTCTTCGAATCCCTCGACCTGACGGTCGCACCCGGCGACGTGGTCGGTGTCGTCGGTGCCAACGGCGCGGGGAAGTCGACCTTGCTGCGGATCCTCGCCGGCGATCTGGAGCCGCTCGGTGGCGTGGTCACGACTGCACCCAGGGACGCCTTCGTCGGGTGGCTTCCCCAGGAGCACGAACGGATCGCCGGTGAGACCGTCGGCGACTACGTGGCTCGCCGCACCGGCTCGGCCCAGGCAACCGCGGCGATGGAGCTGGCAGCAGCGGCACTCGGTGAGGACGATCCCTCCGGAGCAGCTGGGGACGCCTACACCCACGCCTTCGACCACTGGTTGGCCAGCGGTGCGGCGGACCTGGACGAGCGCCTCGCGCCGATGCTCGCCGACCTCGGCCTGGACGTGGGCGCTGACGCCCTGATGACGTCGCTGTCCGGCGGTCAGGCCGCGCGAGCAGCGTTGGCCGCTCTGCTGCTCAGCCGCTTCGACCTGGTCCTGCTCGACGAGCCGACCAACGACCTCGACCTCGCCGGGCTGGAACGCCTGGAGACCTTCGTACGAGGACTCCGCTCGGGTGTCGTCCTGGTCTCCCACGACCGCGAGTTCCTCTCCCGCGTGGTGACCCGGATCGTCGAGCTCGACCTCGCCCAGAACCAGACAACGGTCTACGACGGCGGCTACGACTCGTTCCTGGAGGAGCGGGCCATCGCCCGCAAGCACGCCCGGGACGCCTACGACGAGTTCGCCGACAAGAAGGCAGACCTGGTCTCCCGCGCCCGTACCCAGCGCGAGTGGAGCTCCCAAGGTGTCCGCAACGCCATGAAGAAGGCCCCCGACAACGACAAGATCCGCCGCAAGGCGCAAGGCGAGTCGTCGGAGAAGCAGGCCCAGAAGGTCCGCCAGATGGAGTCCCGCATCGCGCGGCTCGACGAGGTCGACGAACCCCGCAAGGAGTGGGCACTGCAGTTCACGATCGCCCATGCCCCCCGTTCCAGCTCCGTGGTCGCCACCCTCGACGAGGCGACGGCGGCCCTGGGCGACTTCACCTTCGGGCCGGCCTCGCTCCAGGTCAGCGCGGGTGATCGGATCGGCGTCACCGGGCCCAACGGCGCCGGCAAGACCACCCTGCTGCGGCTCCTCCTCGGCCGGCTCGAACCGACGACCGGGAGGTCCAGCCTGGGTGCCTCGGTCGCGGTCGGCGAGATCGACCAGTCCCGGACCGGGTTGGCCGAGGACCAGGCGCTGGGCACCGCGTTCGAGCTGGCCATGACGGAGATGTCACCGGCCGACGTACGGACGCTGCTGGCGAAGTTCGGGCTCAAGTCCGACCAGGTCACCAGCCTGGTCGGGAAACTCTCCCCGGGCGAGCGGACCCGAGCCGCGATGGCCTTGCTGCAGGCGCGCGGAGTCAACCTTCTCGTCCTCGACGAGCCCACCAACCACCTCGACCTCCCTGCGATCGAGCAGCTCGAGGAAGCCCTCGATTCGTACGAGGGGGCGTTGTTGCTGGTCTCGCACGACCGACGACTGCTGGACAACGTTCGGCTCGACCAGCGCTGGCACGTCCAGGACGGTCAGGTCAGCACCTTCTGAGGCTCACCCTCCGGGGGGGCTGGTGAGGATCTTCAGGTTCGGACGCCGGACGGAGTCATCGTTCGAGACTGCCACGCCGATCGAGCTAGGCCCGCACCTGCGCGACCAGCTGCCCGGCCAGCTCCACCGACGCCTCAATCTCCTCGCGCCGAATCGACACGCTCTCCACGTTGAGGCCGAACGGCACGCCCAGCCGCCGGCAGTAGTCGATCAGCTCGGTCGCCGTGGACACCGCCTGCTCCAGCGAGGCCGCCAGCGGGTTCGTCGCGTGCCGCAGATCGTTCTCGATCCACCGCGGTACGTCGACCCCGAGCCAGCGCAGGAACTCCAAGGTCTTCATCGAGCCGCACACCGAGAACGTGAACACGATCGGGACCGGGGTGAGTCCGCGCGCGTCGCACTCGTAGCGGTAGTCGGACACCAGGTTCTTGGCAGCGTTGAGGTCGTAGACGACCTGGGTCACGAAGAAGCGGCAGCCCGCTTCCTGCTTGGCGATCAGGCGCAGGTGCTCGTTCTCGCGCCGACTGTGCCGCTCGGGGATCGCCACACCGCCCAGCAGCAACGAGGGGTTGACCTCGGCCCGCAGCGCCTGGGCGTCGGCGAGCGAGACCGCAGGCGTCGTACCGCTCGACGCTGCGCCGACCATCACGGTCAGGGTGTCCCTGGGGTCCTGATCGGCCAGCCAGGTCCGCAGTGCGTCGGACCGGTACTTGCCGACCGCGCGGTAGACGATCACCGGAGTCCGCCACGACCGAAGGTGGTCCGCCCGGTACGTCGCCGGGTCGACCGTCGGGCTGAACGGGAACGGCCGCTCAGCCGGGTTGCGGGAGCTCTCGTCGTCGATGTCGTAGAGGACCAGTCCGTCGAGGTCGAGGTGCGTCAGCCGGTCGACCATGGCCTCGGCGATCGCCGGGAGCCGTTCGACCGGCGTCGACCGACGAGGCGGCGTGATCGCGAAGAGCACGAACTCTCCCTGACCAGTGCTGATGCGAGCGGCGAGGTCCACCCCCGGACCGTATCCGGGTCACCGACCTCACCGCTGCGCGAGGCCCACCTTACCCCGGGCAGGACGCCTCGGCGGCCTGCTCAGTTGCTGCTGACCTGGTCACCCCACGCAGCCCGAGCACCCGAGTCCCCGACCCGGTAGACCTGGACGCCGGCGGCGAGCGAGACGAGCACGGCCAGGGCGGCAACGACCACGGTCAGGCGCGCACGGCCCGCTGTGCCGGCCCGGTGAAGGTCGTCGACACCCGCCGGGACGACCGGTGTCCGCCGGTCGAGCACCACGAGCACGGTGCTGAGGACGAGCAGGGGCAGCGCGAACCAGATCAGCTGGTCGCCGAGCTGGGCGTGCTTGCCGGGGTCGCCGACGTGCTTCTCGAGCGCTTCGCCGCTGGAGGTGGCGATCGGGATCAGCGCCGTGGCGACGGCAGCAGCCCCGACGACCAGGGGGCCGTACCGGCGGCGCCACGGCGTGCGGACCGCGATCGC
Organism: Propionibacteriales bacterium; assembly: GCA_026392455.1. GTDB lineage: Bacteria > Actinomycetota > Actinomycetes > Propionibacteriales > Nocardioidaceae > Marmoricola. The sequence continues at coordinate 154,040 of JAPLCB010000002.1, forward strand.
GATGGTGCCGAGGATCGCCAGCGGGAGCAGGACGACGACGCCGTGGACGACGAGCGGGTGGATGGGCAGGCCGTTGATCAGGTCGAACATGAGGTTCCTTCGTTGGGTGGTGGAGGTCCGGGCGGACCGACGTCAGGGCTGGGTCACGGGCTCGGGGTCGCCGGCCGGCTCGGCGCGGCGGGACCCGAGGGTGAACCAGGTGACGATCGCGACGATCGCCACCAGGAAGAGGGCGCTGGTGCCGTTGGTGCCGAGGTTCAGGCCTCCGTCGGTGCGGTCGGCGGTGAGCAGGTCCCCGATCGAGGCGCCGAACGGTCGCGTCATCACGTAGGCCGCCCAGAAGGCCCCGACCGCGTTCACGTGGAGGCCGTAGTGCACGACCGTGATCAGCGCGATGACCGCTCCGAAGATGAGGGCAGCTGCGACGTACCCGAGAGCGAGCTTCTCCGAGAGCAGGTCGCCGGCCGACGTACCGAGGGCGAAGGTGAACAAGATGGCAGCCCAGTAGAAGGCCTCCCGCTTGCGGGTCACGATGGTGTGGATCGACAGCGTCCCTTCACTGCGGTGCCAGACCGAGAAGGCGATCGCCAGAGCGACGGCGAAGATGCCGGTGGAGACGTAGAGGCTGACACCGAGGTTGTCGACGAGGTTGTCGGAGAACAAGGTGCCCACGATGCTGACCAGCACCACCGTGAGCCAGTAGGCGCCCGGCACGTACCGCGTGGTCGAGACCTGCCAGATCAGGACCGCGACGAACAGCAGGCTCATCACCGCCGTGGTGGCCGGCAGGCCGAGGCCGAGGTTGTCGTTGAGGTAGTCGGCGGCCGTCTCCCCGACCGTGGTCGAGAGGATCTTGACGATCCAGAACAGGACGGCGACCTCGGGGACCTTGTTCAGGATGGTCCGGACCCAGGGGCTCGCAGCGGCCGCAGCGACGGTCTCGGGCGCAGAGGAACGGTTCATGGCGGTGAGTCTGCGTGGCTCCGCCTGCCAACAACCTGACCAGCGACCGTGCTGGCTCAGCGCAGCGGAAGGCTGAGCACGAACGTCGTCGGGTGCCGTTGGCTCTCGACGGTCACGTCGCCGCCGAGGGTGCGGGCCACCCGACGGGCCAGCGCCAGACCGAGACCAGCGCCAGCGCTGGCGCTGTCCCGGGTCCCGGGCTCGAAGACCGCGTCCGGATCGACCGACGGACCCAGGCCGGGCCCGTCATCGCTGACGTCGATCCTCGCGTTCCGGCCGGCCCGGCGCGCACTCACCGTCACGACGCTCTGCGCGTAGCGGATCGCGTTGTCGAGCAGCGGCGAGAGTGCCCGGGAGACGGTCTCCACACTCCCGGTCACGACGAGCCCGCCGGGAACCTGGATCGAGATCGCGGCACCGTCGGTACTCCGCCCGTGCAGCGCGGCCCGCACCACCTCGGCGACGTCGGTCCCGTGCCCGGGTCCGCGCTCGCCGCGCGCGATGGCGAGGAGCGTGGTGATGGTGGTTCCCATCTGATCGGCCGACGAGATCATCCGTTCGAGCCGTTCGCGCAGGACCGGATCCGTGGTCTCGGCGACGGCCAGCTCGGCTTCACCGCGGACACCGCTCAACGGGGTCCGCAGCTCGTGGGCGAGCTCCGCGGTCAGTCGCTGCTCGCTCCTCAGGGCACCAGCGACCCGGTCGAGCAGGACGTTCAGGGTCCGGCCCAGGTGCCCGATCTCGTTCTGCACGTCGGGGCCGTCGAACCGGGTGTCCAGCTCGTGCTCGCTCCAGTCCTCGGCCTGCTCGGCCATGGACACGACCGGCGCCAGCGTTCGCGCCATCGTCCAGGCGGCGATGGCGGTGGCCCCACCGGTCACCGCCAGGCCGAGCGCCACCAGGACGAAGAGCACCTCGGTCCTCGTCGACTCGTACGGCTCCAGGCTCTCGGAGACCACCAGGACCCCTCGCGGAGAGGTCTCCCCACGCACGGTGAGCGGACCTGCCAGGTAGACCCGTTCGTTCCGGGTGATCTCGGTCCTCACCGACACCGCAGCGAGTCCGTCGGCCACGGCCTGGACCGCTGCGCCGGCCTTCGGACCTTCGAGGAGGGTTCCGTCGGCGGCGTAGAGCCAGGTGCTGCTGTCCACGCTGTCGTCGGGGACCCTCAGCGCGGTGGTCGGGCGGTCCGGGTCGCTGGCGACTGCCGCGCTGATCAGGGACAACCGGTCGTCGAGCTTGGAATCGACGTCGTTCTGGATCACGGCGTTGAGAACCAGGACGACGGTGCCGATCATCGCGGCCATGCCGAGCGCAGCGACCAGCGCCGTGGTCCAGATGATCCGGGTCCGCAGGCCCCGCTTGGAGGCGCTCACCGGAGCACGAACCCGACTCCGCGCACCGTCTCCAGCGCGACCGGCGACGCCACGGCCTGGAGCTTGACCCGCAGGCGGCGGATGAACGAGTCGATCGTGTTCTCCGAGACGATGGCGCCGTCGGGCCAGGCGGCGGCCACAGCCGTACGCCGACGCACGACCGTCCCCGGTTCGGCAGCCAGGGCTGCGAGCAACCGGAACTCGGTGGGGGTGAGCCGTTCCTCGCGGTCGCCGAACCTGATCGCGAAGGTGTCCGGGTCCAGGTGCAGGCCGGTCACCGTCTGCGGCAGCGGTCGGCTCCGCTTGTGCAGCGCCGCGATCCGGACCAGCACCTCCGCGAGGGCGAAGGGTTTCGGGACGTAGTCATCCCCACCGGCGTTGAAGCCGGCGACCCGGTCGTGGACGGCGTCGAGCGCGGTGAGGAAGAGCACCGGCGCATGCACCCCGGCCGTCCGCAGGGCCTGGCAGACGTCGCGGCCGTCGGAGTCCGGCAGGCCGATGTCGATGACCAGGACGTCGAGCGCACCGTCGGCGACGAAGTTCCGCAGCGCCTCGCCGCCGTTGCGGGCGATCACCACCTCGTGGCCCTCACGCCGGAAGGCCTCGGCGAGGACGCGGCGGACCGCCTCGTCGTCCTCGCACACACCGATCCGGGTCACGGGTTCATGGTGCCGCACCGGAACCTGCTCCGGCACCGCGGTGGCCTGGTCGTTGGCGGGCCGGCCTCGTTCGCTGCGGCGATCGGCCCGTGCCTGCCGCCTGCGACGTCGACCTCGGCTTCGAGGTCGAGGTCTGAGCGGGCCCTAGCGATCCGCGAAGGCCAGCAGCTTCCCGCCGGCCGTCCCGATCACCAGGGCACCGTCCCCGGTGAGCGCCGGGTAGGAGTCGACCGTCGACCCCGCGTGGTAGCTCCACAGCTCGGTGCCGTCGCTGGCCACGGCGTACACGCGTCCTTGCCGGGTGCCGGCGTAGGTGGTGTGGTCCCGGTCCACGGCGATCGCGGTCCAGATCGCGATGTCGCCCGGGCTCTCCTCCGTGGTCGGGCCCTGGTGCCGGAAGCGGACCTCCCCGGTGTCCGCGTCGACCCCGACGATGCGGTTGCCGTGGTCACCGAAGTAGGCGATCCCGTCCCCGGTGACCCCGGGGGACGAGTACGTCCAGGCGTCGCGGCGGTAGCGCCACCGGACCGACCCGTCACCGGGGTCGAGGCCGTACTGGTACGGGTCGTTGGTGCCGATGACGACGGTCCCCGACGGCGCCACGGCCGGACTGACCTCGACGATCTCGCTGGGGACCTGCCACCGCCACACCACCGACCCGTCCCGGACGGCGACGACGCCGGAGAGCACCGACTGGTAGGCGGTCGTTCCGTCGGGCGAGATCACCGGTGAGCCGTAGGACTGCTCGGCGAGATCCAGGCGCCACACCTCGCCCGGGCCCGTGGACGTCGGCTCCAGCCCGAGCAGCAGGCCCCGGTTGTTGCCGACCACGACGGTGCCGTCGGCCCGGACGGCGGGCGACGTCACCTGTCCACCGACCGCGAGCCGCCACAGGACGGTTCCCGAGGGACTGACCGCCACGAGGTTGCCGTTCGGGCCGGGCCAGAGGATCTCGCCGCCGGTCAGGACGGCCGGGCTGGTCGACTGGTCGATGCCGTAGCTGCCGTGCTCGTCGACGGTCCACCGGTCCCGACCGTCCTTCGGGTCGAGCGCGTGCAGGACGCCGGCGTTGCTCGCGGCATAGATCGTGCCGTCGCGGCCGATCACCGGGCCCGGGGTCACGTTCCCCTCCAAGGTCCGCTGCCACCGCAGGCGCCCGGTTCGCGGTCCCACCGACGTGCTCGTGCCGGAGTGCTGGGCATCGTGCAACGCCTGCGGCCACGGGGTCCAGGCGGGAGCAGGAGCAGCGCTGGTCGTCGCCACGAGGCCTTGGTCCTCCAGCGGGCTCGACCCGGACGGCGAACCGCAGGCAACGAGGCCGAGGGCGAGGGCGGCGACGCCGAGGACCGGGGACGCCGAGCGACGTGATCGTGCCATGCCTCGAGCCTGACCCAGGGACATCGGCAGAACCAGCGGAAGAACTTACGGTTCGGTGGTGCCGGCGGCAGCACGATCCAGGTGCTGACCCAACCACGCCAGTACCTCGGCCGGTTCGGGCACCGTCTCCACGCCCGCCGGCGCCGCCGTCCGCCGTACGACGACCACCGGCAGCCCGAGCTCACCGGCGGCCGCCATCTTCGGCCAGGTCCAGGTCCCGCCGGAGTCCTTGGTCACCAGCACGTCCGCCCGGTGACCTGCCATCAGCTCGCGCTCGCGTTCGTACGGCCCCCGGTCCAGCCGGACCACCCAGGCGTCCGGCAGCGGGATCTCCGGTTCGTCGACGACCCGGACCAGCGCGGCCGCGTCCGCGAGCGGCCCGACGTAGGAGCCCAGGTGCTGCCGCCCGATGGTCAGGAAGGGACGGGTGCCGAGACCCGCGGTGAGCACTGCGGCCTCGTCGTGGCCGTCGACCCAGTGCCACCCCTCGGCGCCGGGTGCCGCGGACCAGCCCGGCCGTTCGAGCCGGATCAGCGGGGTGCCGGTCCGGGCACAGGCAGCCGCCGCGTTCGCCGACATGCCGGTCGCGAACGGGTGCGTCGCATCGACGACGGCCTCGACGCCCGCCAGGTACTCCACCAGGCCGTCGACGCCACCGAAACCACCGGACCGCACCTCGCCCACCGGGAGCCGGTGCCGGGCGACCCGACCGGCCAGCGAGGACACGAAGGCGACCCCGGCGTCGGCCAGCAGGACGGCGAGCTCGCGGGCCTCGCCGGTCCCACCGAGCAGCAGGACCGTCATCGCCCGGCACCCGGTGGCAGCACCGGCAGCCCGGCGGGGACACCGGTCAGCGCGAGTCCCAGCAGGGCGTCAACATCCAGGTGCTCCTCGACCAGGTCGCCGAGCAGGTCGAGCCGGGCCTCGCGGCGGTCCGCGAAGTCGACGTCGGAACCAGGGCGGGTCCGACCGGCAGCCGACGACACCTCGGCCAGGAAGGCCTGGCGGAAGGCGTCGCTCTCCAGGCTGCCGTGCCACATCGTGGCGAAGACGTTCCCGGCGCGGACTCCGCCGGGGAACGCGTCACCGGCTCCGACGGCGTACCGGCCGTGGTGGATCTCGTAGCCGTTGACCGGGTGACCGAACCCTTCACCGACCGGCAGCGTCAGCACCTTCTCGGCGCCGAAGGTGGTCCGGGCGTCGACGAGTCCGAGCCCCGGAACGACAGCACCGGCGTCCCCCTCGATCCCGGTCGGGTCGGCGATCTGGGTCCCGAGCATCTGAGCACCGCCACAGATCCCGAGCACGGCCCGACCGGACCGGGCGTGCTCGACGATCGCGGTGTCCAGAGCGCGTGACCGCAGCCAGCCGAGGTCCGCGATCGTGGCCCGCGTCCCCGGCAGCACCACCAGGTCGACACCGATCAGGTCACGGGGCGAGGCCGCGAAGAAGACGTCCAGGTCGGCCTCGACACCGAGTGCATCGACGTCGGTGAAGTTGCTGATCCGGGGCAGCCGGACCACCGCGACCCGGAGAGCCTCGCCGGTGCGGGAGCGGCGACCGTCGAGGTCGAGGGCGTCCTCGGAGTCGAGCCAGAGGTCCGGGTGCCACGGCAGCACCCCGTACGTCGGGCGTCCGGTGAGGCGGGTCAGCTCGTCGGTCCCCGGTGTCAGCAGGGAGAGGTCACCGCGAAACTTGTTCGCCACGAAGCCGGCGATCAACCGCTGGTCGTCAGGTTCGAGCAGCGCCACCGTCCCGAACAGCGCCGCGAAGAGACCGCCGCGGTCGATGTCCCCGACGACCACCGTCGGCAGGTCCGCATGCCGGGCCAGCCCCATGTTGACGTAGTCGCCGGCGCGCAGGTTGATCTCGGTCGGGCTGCCGGCACCTTCCGCGACGATCACGTCGTACCGGCTGGCGAGGTCGTCGTACGCCGCGTACGCAGCCTCGGCGAGGTGCCGTCGGCCGTCGGTCCAGTCAGCCGAGGAGACCGAGCCACCGGGACGCCCCATCACCACGACGTGGCTGCGGGTGTCACCGCCGGGCTTGAGCAGCACCGGGTTCATCGCGACCTCGGGCTCGGCCTTTGCCGCCCGGGCCTGCACCCACTGGGCGCGACCGATCTCGCCGAACGATCCTGCGTCGGCGCCTGCGCAGACCATCGAGTTGTTCGACATGTTCTGCGCCTTGTACGGCGCCACCGAGATCCCGCGCCGGTGCAGGGCCCGGCAGAGACCGGTGGTGACGATGCTCTTGCCGGCGTCCGACGTGGTGCCTGCGATCAGCAGGCCGCTCATACCTCAGCGACCTCAGCCACGCCGTCGGCATCGAGCAGCTCGACGGTGTCCTTGCACCACCGGGCCCACACGAACAGCGCGAACCCGCCGAAGACCCACCACTCGACGGCGTACAGGAAGTTGCGCAGGGCGGTGAACCCGGAGACCTCGGGGACGGCCCCGGCCGAGACGCTCCGCAACGCCGTGCCGTCCGCGGCGCCGGAGCCGGTGACGTCACGGGCCACCACGTACCCGCTGTAGAGGTCGGCCTCGACGTGCTCGACCATGCTGGCCAGCCGCATCCCGGTGAGGACCTTGTCCTGCGGGTCCTCGTCGAGCGGTCCGCTGCCCTCGGTGGCCTGGAGCCACCCGGTGACCTGGACCGTGCCGGTCGGATCCGTCGAGGTGGGCGTCGCGGACCAGCCCCGGACCACCGGGATGGCGGACGCGGACCCTTGCACCTGGACCGGGGTCACCACCCAGTAACCCTCGACCTTGTCCAGCGTCCGGCCGGCGACGTACAGGGTGGAGGCGCCCAGCCAGGTGCCCGAGAAGGTGACCGGTCGACCCAGCGACCGACCCGGGAAGGTGCTGTCCCCGGTCATCACCGAGTCCAGCGGCACGGGGGCGGTGTTCGAGATGTCGACGGCGGCGTCGGCACGTCGGGTCTGCCAGGCGTCGAGCTGCCACAGACCGAGCCCGACGGCGAAGGAGACGCAGAGGATCATCGCCACGTGCCCGGGCCAGTACTTCGGCCGAAGCAGGGTCACGAACACTCGACCAGCCTACGGGTGGGGTGCGACGATCTCCGGATGACCTCCCTGATCCGGCACCTGAACTGCGCGACCATGTCCCCGCGAGGAACGATGGGCGGCCGGATCACCCCCACCCGGATGGTCTGCCACAGCCTGCTGGTCGAGGGTCCGAACAGCCTGACCCTGGTCGACACCGGCTTCGGCACGGTCGACCTCGAGCAGAAGCGGATGGGGAAGGCCTTCGTCGGGTTGATGGGTCCGGCACTGGACCAGGCCGAGACGGCTGCCTCGCAGGTGACGGCACTGGGGTACTCGATCGACGACGTCACCGACATCGCCGTCACCCACCTGGACCTCGACCACGCCGGTGGGCTCGGCGACTTCCCGAACGCGAAGGTGCACGTCTTCGCCGACGAGCTGGCCGCGGCCAAGCACCCGCAGGGACCCAAGGAGAAGAACCGGTACATCCAGGCCCAGTGGGCGCACAACCCGCTCTGGGTCGAGCACCGGGTCCAGGGCGACAGCTGGCTCGGGTTCGAGTCGGTCGCCCGGGTCAGTGACGACGTGCTGCTGGTCCCGACCCGCGGCCACACCCGCGGCCACGTCGCGGTCGCCGTACGACGTCCGTCAGGTGGCTGGTTCCTGCACGCCGGCGACGCGTACTTCAGCGCCGGGGAGAAGGAGAACCCTCCGACCTGCCCGACCGGGTTGTCGGTCTTCCAGACCCTGGTCCAGGTGGACAAGAAGGCCCGGCTCGCCAACCAGGACCGGCTGCGATCGCTGCACGCCGAGCACGGCCCCGCTGCCGGCACCGCCGAACCGGTGACGATGTTCTGTGCCCACGACGCCACCGAGTTCGACGCGTTGGTGGACGTCACCGACTAGGTCGACCACCGGGTTTCGAGGCTCGCTGCGCTCGCACCTCAACCAGCAACAGCTGCTCCAGGTCCGCCCGCGCTGGCAACGGAAGCACCTGCTGGTTGAGGTGCGGCAGCGCTAGCGGTCGCCTCGAAACCTCGCGACCGACCCGCTCAGCTCATCCCGCCGTCGTGGGCCAGCACGCAGCCGGTGATCATCCGGGCAGCCGGGCTGGCCAGGTAGACGATCGAGGCAGCCAGCTCGTGCGGTGAGATCGCGCGTCCTGGCAGCATCATCATCAGCCGGTCGGAGACCCGCGGGTCGAGGTCGTCGGGGTACTTCGCAGCAACCTCGGTGACGATCGGGGTGTCGACCGTGCCGGGGCAGATCGCGTTGACCCGGATCCGCTCCGGGGCGAGCTCGAGGGCCAGCGAGCGGGTCATCTGGGTCAGTCCGCCCTTGGCGGCGGAGTACCCGACGGTGTAGCCCTGCGGGACCCGGCCGGCGACCGAGGAGACGTTGACGATGTTGGCGTTGCGGGTGGCGCGCAGGTGCGGGAGTGCTTCCTGCATGACCATGAAGGGGCCCTTGAGGTCGACCGCGTGGATCCGGTCCCACTCGTCGTCGGTGATGGTGTCGAAGCGACCGAACTGGACGATGCCGGCGACGTTCGCGACGACGTCGATCCGGCCGTGCTCGGCGCACTTGGCGATGGCGGCCTTCACCGACTCCCGGTTGCCGACGTTGCACTCGACGTACTCGACGCCGTCGGGGACGGTCGGGTGGATGTCGAGCCCGTAGACGATGTCGCCCAGGTCGCGGAACTGCTCGGCGGCGGCGAACCCGATGCCGGACGCGGCCCCGGTGATGACGACGACGCGGGGGGTACCGGTGCCGAGGGACGAGACGGTCATGGGGGTTCTCCTGGAATCGAGGAACGGGCTGATCGGACGGTAGCAGCAGAACTAGAACAGGTTCTAGAGAAGCGGGTGAATCCACAGGTCGGTAGAACCCTGTGGACTAAGATGGACTAAGTACCTAGCGTGGAGGGATGACGACCATGGCAGCGGCCGGCAAGGTAGTGAACGTCCACGAGGCGAAGACGCATCTCTCCAAGCTCCTCGAGCGGGTGGAGAACGGCGAGACGATCGTGATCGCACGCGCTGGCAGGCCGGTCGCGGAACTGCGCGCCTTCCCCGTGAAAGTCGATTTCGTCTTCGGCTCCCTCAAGGGCCTGGTGTGGGCCGAGGATCCTGACATCTTCGGAGAGAACGACACCGAGATCGCGGAGATGTTCACGGAGGACGACTGGGAGAAGGATCTGTGATCCTGCTCGATACCCAAGTCCTCTACTGGAGCATCGTTGGCTCCGACCGGATCGGAGGACACACCCGACAGTTGTTGTCGTCTGCCACGCACCGTTACGTTTCGGCGATCACCCATGTCGAGCTTGCCATCAAGCAGATGAAGGGAAAACTCCACCTGCCGCCCGATCTCCTCGAACGGCTGGAGGCCGCCGGCTACGAGGGCCTTCCCTTCGATGAGCGCCACGCGAACGGCCTACGAAACCTGAAAGACCTCAGCGGGCGTGATCCGTTTGATCGGATGCTGCTCGCACAGGCGCGAGTGGAGGGGCTGGTCCTGGTCACCTCCGACCGCCACCTGCTCAGCTTCGAGGGAACTGCGGATGCAGCCCGATGAGAGGAAGCCAGTGACCACCCTCCCCGACTGGGCCACCGACCTGGGCCTCCAGCCCCACCCCGAGGGTGGCTGGTACGCCGAGACCTACCGGCACGACCGCACCACCGAGACCGCGTCGGGCACCCGGTCCCTGGGCACCGCGATCTACTTCCTGCTGCTCCCCGGCGAGTCCTCGGCGTGGCACCGGGTCGCGTCGGACGAGCTCTGGTTCCACCACCGTGGCGGCGGACTGCGGCTCTGGATCGGCGACGACCCGAGCACGGCCAGCGAGCAGGTGCTCGGGACCGGCGCTGGCCAGCGTCCCCAGCTCCTGGTCCCCGGCGGGCAGTGGCAGGCCGCCCGTCCGGTCGACGAGGCGGTCCTGGTCAGCTGTGTGGTCGTCCCCGGCTTCGACTTCGCCGACTTCGAGCTCGGGGAGCCGGCACCGGACTGATCGATCAGCCCCGGCGAACACCCTTGTAGATCCCGCGCCACACGATCAACGGCTGCAGCCGCGACCACGCCGGGAGCTTGAAGGAGCTCCCGGTCGGCGTGAACACCTCGAGCTTGTCGTCCTGCACACCGACGACCGATCCCCACCGGCGCGGGGACGGCGTGAAGGACTTCAGCTTTCGGCCGTCGAGTCCGGCCCGGATGTTGTGCGCCAGCATCCCGTCGGCCCGGCTCCGCGCGGAGTTGCGCAGCGGGTCGGTGGCGGCGATGTCGCCGATCGCGTAGACGCCCACGTGAGGAAGGCCAGCGGGGTCGACGACCCGGAGGTGCTCGTCGACCTTCACGAAACCCCCGTCGTCGAGGACGTCGTCCGGGAGCCAGCTGCTGTTGGGGCGGACCCGACCGATGGTCCAGAGCACGGCGTCCGCGGAGACCGGCTCCTGACCGGTACTCCACGCGACGTCGCCGGCCGTGATCTCGTCGCACCCGAACCCGTCGGGAACGACGGCCCGGTGTCCTGGGTGCAGACCAACCCCGGCCTCGGTGAGCTGCCGGCCGATCGCGCTCCAGACCTTCCCGTGGTGCTGGGGCAGCGCCCGCTCACCGGGGAAGTAGAGGTCGACCTGCTTGTCCGGCCAGGTCCGCGCGATGTTCAGGGCACTGCTGACCGCGGCTGCGCCACCACCGATCACCACCACCTTCGCCGACGACGCGAGCCGGTCGTGGGTCGCACCCAGCGACTCCTCGATCTCGCTGACGCTCTGCAGCGCCGGCGAACGCCAGAACCCGTTCGACACCCCGGTAGCGATCACCAGGACGTCGTACGGCTCGGTCTGCTCCCGCCCACCGGCGTCGCGCACCGTGACGTCCTTGGCCACCAGGTCGACCCCGAGCAGCTCGCCGTGCACCCGACGTACCCGGTCGAGCTTGCGGTACCGGTCGAAGGAGACCCAGTAGTCGCGGACCCACTCGCGCGGGCGGGCCAGCCGCTGACCGAGCTCCTGACCGCTGAGCATGCCGGGCTTGCTGGAGATGCCGACGACGTCGGCGTGCTTCGACAGGTGGATCGCCACCAGCAGGCCGGTGTCGCCGAGCCCGGCGATGACGACGCGGGGACGACTCACGCAGACGCCTTCTTCGGCGGGCGCGGGAAGAACCGCGGCACCCGGTCGATGACCGCCTGGTACGACGGCCGCCGTTCGAGGCTGCGCTTCTCCATCATCGGGATGCTGGCGCCGGCGAACATGGCGTACATCCCGAGGGCTCCGACGAAGACCCACCACCAGTCGTCGGGGGAGGCGGCGAGGCCGAAGAGCGCGAGCGAGAACCAGAAGCTGAACTCGCCGAAGTAGTTCGGGTGCCGCGACCAGCTCCACAGGCCGGAGTCCATCGCCTGTCCGGGCTGCTTGGTCGCCGCGAAACGGTACATCTGCAGGTCGGCCCAGAACTCCAGCACGACCGCGCCGAGACCAACCACGAGCGCCACGTAGTCGAGCCAGCCGACGTCCTCGCTGGCTCGGGTCAGGACGACGTACACCGGCAGCATCCCGGCGAAGACCTGGAGCGTCGGGAAGACGTGGATCCCCATCAGGTCGACCGCTGCCTCGGCCTTGCCGGCGCCGTCGCGGAGCATCGGGTAGCGCCAGTCCTCGTGGTGCAGGCCCGGGAACGCGTACATCCAGTTGCCGGTCAGCCGGATCGCCCAGACAAGGATCACCGTCATCACCAACCAGGCGCGTGGATCGCTCGCCTCCGTCCCGGACTCGATCCACCAGGCCAGCATCAGCAGCGGCGGCAGCACGCTCCAGTAGGCGTCGTAGAAGCTGGAGTTCCTGTGCAACCGGCTGGCGGCGAAGACGACCAGGGTTGCGATCAGGTCGGCGATGAGGCCGTCCAACCAGAGGTGCGCGGTGTCAGGCCCCCAGATGAACCAGGCCGCGCCTGCTCCGAACGCGAACACGTAGGAGAGGAAGACGCGGGTGATCGACTCGGTCTTGCTCATCGTCTGGGTGTCCATGGGAGAAGACGGTACCTAGAACGTGTTCTACCTGGCTAGCGGGCCGTGACGATTGAAGGCGTCTGCAGAATTGCGATGCCCCGCGTGAGAACTGGTGGAGCCTAGGGGACTCGAACCCCTAACCCCCTGCTTGCAAAGCAGGTGCGCTACCAATTGCGCCAAGGCCCCTCGTCGGCCGGAGCCGACGGGTGGAGGTGGATCAGGCCTTCTCGACCGGGTCGGTGGCCTGCTGCCACAGTGCCTGCTCGTCGCGACCTTCGTCGATCTTCTTCTTGACGAAGACACCGGCGACGGCGGCAACAGCTACGAACAGCAACTTCTTCATTCCGACCTCCAGGTGGATTGAGTGGGCCCAGGAGGACTTGAACCTCCGACCTCTTCCTTATCAGGGAAGCGCTCTAACCAAGCTGAGCTATGGGCCCGTGCAACCAGCAGTTCCCTGCCGACCGACAGCGAAGATTACCCCATCCAGATCGGGCCCGACAAAACGAGGTCCGACTGCGGGATCCGTCCGGCTACTTGTCCTCCGCGAAGGTCACTTCGACACCGCCGACGAGGGTCGCGGCCAGGTTGTAGAGGAAGGCGCCCAAGGTGGCGATGGCCGTGATCAGGACGACGTCCGCGACCGCGACGATCATCGTGAAGCCGATCACCCGGGACGCGCCGAGGTACGTCTCGATGTCGAACGGGGTCCCGTTGCTGTCGCCGAGCGAGTCCTGCACGATCGAGTTGATCGAGTCCCACAGACCAGCCGCCCCCAGGACGCCCCAGACGATCGCGACCGCGACCACGGTGACGATCGCGACCGCCACCGAGAGCAGGAACGACGCCTTCATCACCGACCACGGCTCCACCTGGACCAACCGGAGCCGGGCCTGGCGCACCTGTCGTACGGACTCGGTCGTGTCCTGCCCCAGGCTGGTGGCCATCAGGCCTCCTCGGTCTCGGCTGTGTCGGTCTCACCGTTCTCGGCAGTCGTGGTGCCGGCGGAAGCCTCGATTGTTGCATCCGTCGCCGCGCCGTCCGCCGGCTCGACGTCGCCGAGCTCGTCCTCGTCGTCCCCGACCTTCTCGACGCTGCGGGCCACCACAGCGACCGAGTCACCCTTCTTCGGGGTCACGAACTTCACGCCCATCGTCGAGCGACCGGTCGCCCGGAAGTCGGCGTTGATGGGGCTGCGGACGACCTGGCCGCCGGAGGTGATCGACAGGATCTCGTCGCCCTCGACCACGATGAACGCCCCGACGAGTCCGCCGCGGTCCTCGTTGGCCAACGACATCGCCTTGATACCGATGCCGCCGCGCGACTGGATCCGGTAGTCCGAGATCCGGGTTCGCTTCGCAAAGCCGCCGTCGGTGATCGTGAAGACGTACTGGACCTTGACCTCCTCGGCACTCTCGGCGCCCTCGGCGGCCACGGCACCTTCGTCGAGCGCCTCCTTGGCGACCTCGTCGGCGCGGATCACCGACATCGACAGCACCGAGTCGCCCTCGCGGAACTTCATCCCCTGGACACCCGAGGTGGCCCGGCCCATCGGCCGCAGCTGGGAGTCGTCGGCCGGGAAGCGGATCGCCTGACCCTTGCGGGAGACCAGCAGGATGTGGTCCGCGGAGTCGACCAGCTCGGCGCCGATCAGCTCGTCGTCGTCCTCACGGAAGTTGATCGCGATGACACCGGCCTGACGCGGTGAGTTGTAGTCACCCAGGCGGGTCTTCTTGACCAGGCCGTTGCGGGTCGCGAGCACCAGGTACGGCGACTGCTCGTAGTCACGGATCGCCAGCACCTGGGCGATGTTCTCGTCCGGCTGGAAGCTCAGCAGCCCGGCGACGTGACCGCCCTTGGCGTCGCGCGACGCCTCCGGGAGGTTGTAGGCCTTGGTCCGGTAGACCCGGCCTGCGGTGGTGAAGAACAACAACCAGTGGTGGTTCGACGTGGAGATGAAGTGGTCCACCACGTCGTCGCCGCGCAGGGTCGCGCCGCGCACACCCTTGCCGCCCCGCTTCTGGGTCCGGTACTGGTCGGCCCGGGTCCGCTTGGCGTAGCCGCCGCGGGTGATGGTGACGACCAGCTCCTCGTCGGGGATCAGGTCTTCCATCGACAGGTCGCCGTCGGCCGCGATGATCTGGGTACGACGGTCGTCGCCGTACTTGTCGACGATCGCGGCGAGCTCCTCGGAGATGATCGAGCGCTGCCGGGTGATGTTCGCGAGGATGTCGATGTAGTCGGCGATCTCCAGCTCGATCTCGGCCAGGTCGTCGATGATCCGCTGACGCTGCAGCGCGGCCAGCTGGCGCAGCTGCATGTCGAGGATTGCGTTGGCCTGGAGCTCGTCGATGTCGAGCAGCTCGATCAGGCCCTGGCGAGCGTCGTTCGCGTCCGGCGAGCTGCGGATGAGCGCGATCACCTCGTCGAGCATGTCGAGCGCCTTGACCAGGCCGCGCAGGATGTGGGCGCGCTCCTCGGCCTTGCGCAACCGGTACGTCGTCCGGCGCTGGATGACCTCGATCTGGTGGGCGACCCAGTTGGAGATGAACTGGTCGATGGTCAGCGTGCGCGGGACGCCGTCGACCAGGGCCAGCATGTTCGCGGAGAAGTTGGTCTGCAGCTCGGTGTGCTTGAGCAGGTTGTTCAGCACGACCCGGGCGACCGCGTCGCGCTTGAGCACGACGACCAGACGCTGACCGGTCCGACCGGACGAGTCGTCACGGACGTCGGAGATGCCCTGGACCTTGCCGGAGTCCGCGAGCTCGGCGATCTTCAGCGCCAGGTTGTCCGGGTTCACCATGTACGGGAGCTCGGTGATGGACAGGCAGGTGCGGCCCTTGGCGTCCTCGTCGATCTCGATGACCGCGCGCTGGGTCACCGATCCGCGACCGGTGCGGTAGGCCTGCTCGATGCCCTGGCGGCCCACGATCAGCGCGCCGTTGGGGAAGTCGGGTCCCTTGATCCGCTCGATCAGCGCGTCCTGGAGCTCCTCGCGGGTGGCGTCCGGGTGCTCCAACGCCCACTGGGCGCCTTCGGCAACTTCGCGCAGGTTGTGCGGCGGGATGTTGGTCGCCATCCCGACGGCGATGCCGGCGGAACCGTTGACCAGAAGGTTCGGGTAGCGCGCCGGGAGGACGGTCGGCTCCTCGGAGCGGCCGTCGTAGTTCGGCTGGAAGTTGACGGTCTCCTCGGTGATGTCGCGGACCATCTCCAGGGCCAGCGGCGCCATCCGGCACTCGGTGTACCGCATCGCCGCGGCGGAGTCGTTGCCCGGGGAACCGAAGTTGCCCTGCCCGTGGATCAGCGGCGCGCGCATCACCCACGGCTGGGCCAGCCGGACCAAGGTGTCGTAGATCGCGGTGTCACCGTGCGGGTGGTACTGACCCATCACGTCACCGACGACGCGCGAGCACTTGGAGAACCCGCGGTCGGGGCGGTAGCCGCCGTCGTACATCGCGTAGAGCACGCGCCGGTGAACCGGCTTCAGCCCGTCGCGTACGTCCGGCAGCGCGCGGCCGACGATGACCGCCATCGCGTAGTCGATGTAGGCGCGCTGCATCGAGGTCTGCAGCTCGATGGGCTCGATCCGGCCGCCGGGGCCCGGGCCCTCGGAGGCGGTGGCGTCGGTGGGGGTCTCAGTCATCAGTTCGTCTTTCGTCGTACGAGGTTTCGAGACAGGCCGTGCCGGCCTTCCTCAACCAACAGGGGGTTCAGATGTCGAGGAACCTGACGTCCTTGGCGTTGCGCTGGATGAAGGACCGACGCAGCTCGACGTCCTCACCCATCAGCGTGGAGAAGACCTCGTCGGCCTGGGCCGCGTCGTCGAGGGTGACCTGCAGCATCAGACGCTGCTCCGGGTTCATGGTGGTCTCCCACAGCTCCTCGGCGTTCATCTCACCGAGACCCTTGTACCGCTGGACCGGGTTCTCCTTGGGCAGCTTCTTGCCGGCGTCGAGACCGTGCGCCATCATCGCGTCGCGCTCGGAGTCGGAGTAGACGAACTCGTGCTCGGCGGGCTTGTTCCAGCGGAGCCGGTACAGCGGCGGCTGCGCCATGTAGACGTAGCCGTGCTCGATCAGCGGCTTCATGAACCGGAAGAGCAACGTCAGCAGCAGCGTGTTGATGTGGTGGCCGTCGACGTCGGCGTCGGCCATCAGGACAACCTTGTGGTAGCGGAGCTTCTCGAGGTTGAACTCCTCGTGGATGCCGGTGCCGAGGGCCGAGATGATCGCCTGGACCTCGGTGTTGGCCAGCACCTTGTCGATGCGGGCCTTCTCGACGTTCAGGATCTTGCCGCGGATCGGGAGGATCGCCTGGACGCGAGGGTCGCGTCCCTGCCGCGCAGAACCGCCGGCCGAGTCGCCCTCGACGATGAAGACCTCGCACTCCTCGGGGTTGGTCGACTGGCAGTCGCTCAGCTTGCCCGGGAGTCCGCCACCGCCGAGCAGACCCTTGCGGTTGCGAGCGAGGTCACGGGCCTTGCGCGCGGCCATCCGTGCCTGCGCCGCAGCCTGGGACTTGCGGATGATCTCCTTTCCCTCGGCCGGGTTCTCCTCGAGCCAGGCACCGAGCTGGTCGTTGACGATCCGCTGCACGAAGCCCTTGGCCTCGGTGTTGCCGAGCTTCGTCTTGGTCTGACCCTCGAACTGGGGCTCCCCGAGCTTGATCGAGATGATCGCGGTCAGGCCCTCGCGGATGTCGTCGCCGGAGACCCGGTCCTCGCGCTTCTTGATCAGTCCCCACTCCTCGCCCCAGCTGTTGACCAGGGTGGTGAGCGAGGCCCGGAAACCCTCCTCGTGGGTACCGCCCTCGTGGGTGTTGATCGTGTTCGCGAAGGTGTGCACCGACTCCTGGTACGAGGTGTTCCACTGCATCGCGAGCTCGAGCGACATGTGGTTCTCGGTGCCCTCGGGGGTCTCTGCCTCGAAGCTGATGATCGTCTGGTTGGCGACGACCTTGCGGCGGTTCAGGTGCTCGACGTAGTCGACCAGACCGCGGTCGTACTTGAAGCGGCGCTCGAGCACCCCGCTCTTCCCCGCGTCCTCAGCGCCCTCGCCGTTGACCCCGGCGTCGTCGGCGTCGTCGGTCATCGGATCGACCTGGGCGTCGATGTCGTCGTCGCTCTGCATCGGGTCGTCGAGGATGTCCTCGAGCCCCTCGACCGCCGGACGCTCGTCGCGGACGATGATCTCCAGGCCCTTGTTGAGGAAGGCCATCTCCCGGATCCGGTTGGTGATCGTCTCCAGGTTGTACGTCGTGGTCTCGAAGATGTCGGGGGACGCGTAGTAGGTGATCGTGGTCCCGGTCCGCTCGCCGGGCTCCATCGGCCTGACCTCGGCCAGGTCGGCATCGGGGACGCCGACGGTGAAGGTCTGCCGCCAGAGGTGACCGCGGTTCTTGACCTCGGCGATGACCGTCGTCGACAACGCGTTGACCACCGAGATGCCGACGCCGTGCAGACCGCCGGAGACCTTGTAGCCGCCACCGCCGAACTTGCCGCCGGCGTGCAGCATCGTGAGCGCCATGGTGAGCGCCGAGATCCCCTCGGTCGGGTGGATGTCGGTGGGGATGCCGCGCCCGTTGTCCTCGACCCGGATGCCACCGTCGGCCTGGAGGGTCAGGATGATCTTGTCGCAGTGACCGGCCAGGGACTCGTCGACCGAGTTGTCGACGACCTCCCAGATCAGGTGGTGCAGACCGCGCTCACCGGTCGAGCCGATGTACATCCCGGGACGCTTGCGGACTGCTTCGAGACCTTCGAGGACCTGGATCGCGCTGGCGTCGTAGTTTCCTGCTTCGACGGCGGATCCGCTGGTTACGGTTTCAGCCTGTTCTGGCTCAGCCACGGTTTCCTCTTCACTTGGTGTCACGACACGAGAACGGCCGTCGAGCTCAGCGCCTGTTTCGCGCTACGAACTCTCGGACGGCCACACCTCAGCCTACCCGTCAGGGCCCTCAAATCACGGGTACCTCGTTCGGAATGGAGGGATCTTGGTCGAAAATTGCCGCTCAGAAGCCCCAGAGCGGCCCTTTGGACCCTTTTCAGGGCCTCAGGTTAGGGACGGTACGGCCGCGGAGCCCGCAGATCGGCTCTGACGCAATCCCGACGGTCCGGCGCAGGCGGTGGTCAGCCCCAGGTGTCCCGGGGTCCACGGCCCTTGACCCGCAACCGTCCCGAGGTCCACTTCGGGACGTGCGGACCGAGTACGTCGATGACCTCGATGGTGCCGTCGCCCAGCTCCTCGTTGAGCCGTCGGACCACGTTGGCGGCGAGCATCTTCATCTGGGTCGCCCAGGCAGTCGAGTCGGTGCGGACGACCAGGCGTCCCTCCGAGTACGACTCCGGGGTCACGTGGTCGGCGACCTCCCGGCCGACGATGGCACCCCACCGGGTGAAGACCCCGTGCACCCGGAGCTCGGTCTGCCACCCCTGCTCGGTGACGAACCGACCCAGCGACGAGTCCAGCGTCTGCGGATCACGGTCGTCGGGGTGCGCTGAGCTCGCCTTGGGAAGAATCCTGCGCGCAGGCTTCCCCTTGCGGCGCAGGGGTCCGGTCTTCCCGGCCAGCCCGCGCGCGATGCTGCGAGCCAGGTCCAGGCCGGTCTCGTCGTGGTTCTCGGCACGGTCGCCGTCCGGTGTCGTCTCCTCGTCAGGCATCGAGGGTCACCTCGCCCCCGGCCACGATGAATCTCCGCCCCCGCAGCTGGTCGGGGATGTCGTCGGCCACGGCGGCCGTGATCAGGACCTGCTCGGCGTCCGCGACCAGCTCAGCGAGCTGGGACCGTCTCCCAGAATCAAGCTCAGCGAAAACGTCGTCCAGGATCAGCACCGGGTCGTCTCCCTCGGCCCTCAAGAGGTCGTAGGACGCCAGTCTGAGGCCCAGGGCGAACGACCAGGACTCACCGTGGCTCGCGTAGCCCTTGACCGGAAGGTCGCCGAGCGAGAACAGGACGTCGTCCCGGTGCGGTCCGACCAGGGTGAGCGCTCGCTCGAACTCGTCGGTCCGTCGCCGCAGGAGCTCGGCCAGGATCTGGTCCTCGAGTGCCACGTCACCGCTGAGCTCGAAGCTCGGTCGGTAGACCAGGACCGCGTCGTCGCGGTTCGCCCCCCGGGCGACTGCCTCGTAGGCCTTGCCGATCAGCGGGGTGAGGTTGTCGATCAGCTCGATCCGACGGCGGATGATCTCGGCTCCCAGCTCGGCGACGCGGGAGTCCCAGACCGCGAGGGTCGAGACCAGGGTCTCGTCGCTCTCCCGGGCGCGCCGGTTCCCCCGGGCCGTCTTGAGCAGTGAGTTGCGTTGCTTGAGCACCCGCTCGTAGTCGGCCCTGATCCCCGCGAAGCGGGGCGAGATCTGCACCAGCAGGTCGTCCATGAAACGACGGCGCTCGGACGGATCACCCTTGACCAGGGACAGGTCCTCGGGGGAGAACACCACGGTGCGGACCAGGCCGAGGAGCTCCTTGGCCCGCGGCAGCGGGGATTTGTTGATCCGGGCTCGGTTCGACTTCCCCGGATTGATCTCGATCTCCAGGACCGCCCGCCGGTCGTCCCGGACGACCGCCGCACGGACGATCGCCTGGGTGGCACCCTGGCGGACCATCGGGGCATCCGAGGAGACCCGGTGCGACGACAGGCTCGAGAGGTAGTCGATCGCCTCGACCAGGTTGGTCTTTCCCTGACCGTTGCGCCCCACGAAGGCCGTCACGCCCGGACCGATCTCGACCTCGACCGACGGATAGGAACGGAAGTCGTGCAGCGACAGGTGGGCGACGTACACGGTTAGCTCTCGGGCGTGACGTCCCCGCCCGGAGGCGGCTCGGTATGGAGGGCGTGCCCACCGAACTGGTTGCGCATCGCGGCGATCGCCTTCATCGCCGGAGCGTCGTCCTGGCGAGAGACGAACCGCGCGTAGAGCGCGGCAGTGATCGCCGGCGTCGCGACCGCGTTCTCGATCCCCGCCTCCACCGTCCAGCGGCCCTCGCCGGAGTCGTCGGCGTAACCGCGGATTCCTTCGAGGTTCGGCTTCTCGTCGAGTGCTGCCACCAGCAGGTCCAGCAACCAGGACCGGATGACGGTCCCTTCCTTCCAGGAACGGAAGACCTCCGTCACGTTCTCGACCAGGTCGACGGTCTCCAGCAGCTCCCAGCCCTCGGCGTACGACTGCATGATCGCGTACTCGATGCCGTTGTGAACCATCTTGGAGAAGTGCCCCGAGCCCACCTTGCCGGCGTGGACCCAGCCGTAGTCGCCCTCGGGCTTGAGGGTGTCGAAGACCGGTTGCACCTTGGCGATGTCGTCGGCAGTGCCGCCGGCCATCAGGGCGTAGCCGTTCTGAAGACCCCAGACCCCACCGGAGACCCCGCAGTCGACGAAGCCGATGCCTTGGGGGGCGAGCAGCTCAGCGTGCCGGATGTCTTCGGTCCACCGCGAGTTGCCTCCGTCGACGATGAGGTCGCCGTCGCCCAGGAGCTCGCCGAGAGCGAGTACGGTCTCGTCGGTCGGTACGCCGGCGGGCACCATCACCCAGACGACCTTGGGACTCGGGAGCTGCGCGACCATGTCCTCGAGGCTGGTCGAGTCACTGATCTCCTGGTTGCGGTCGTAACCGACGACGGTGTGTCCACCGTTGCGCAGCCGGGTGCGCATGTTGCCGCCCATCTTGCCGAGTCCGACGAGTCCGAGGTGCATGCGCTGGGCCCTTCTTCGAGGATCAGGTCTGCGGAAGGATCAGGACAACAGGCGGCGAGGCATCAACAGGTACTTGAAGGTGGCAGCGGTATCCGCGCTGTTCGCGTCGAGCGAGTCCACTCCCGAGAGTACGACCGGCTTCGCCGATGTGGTGAAGGCCAGCTCGACGAACTTCGTCTCCAGGGCCGACAGTCCGTCGAGCAGGAACTGCGGGTTGAACCCAGTGGTGAGGTCGTCGCCGGTGATGGTGGCCTGGATCGCCTCGCTGGCCATCGCCTCCTCGCCGGATCCGGCGTCGAGGGTGAGCGCGCCGTCCTTGAAGGAGAGCTGGACGGCGGTGTTCCGCTCGGCGACCAGGGCGACTCGCTTGACCGCGTCCATGAACTCCTCGCGGCTGACCACGGCCAGGGTCAGGTGCTCGCTGGGGAACAGCGACCGGACCTTCGGGAACTCGCCGTCGAGGAGGCGGGTCGTCGTACGACGGATACCGCCGCCGGCCGATCCCTCGAAACCGATGATTCCTTCGCCGTTGCCCGAGCTGGACAGCGCGATCGAGATCTCGCTCCCGCCGGTCAGTGACTTGGCGGTGTCCGCGAGAACCTTGGCCGGGACCAGGGCGGCCGCCGAGATGTCCGGCGTACCGGGCTGCCACTCGAGCTCGCGCTGGGAGAGCCGGAACCGGTCGGTCGCGAGCATCGAGATCGACGAACCGTCCAGCTCGAGGCGAACGCCGGTCAGGACCGGGAGCATGTCGTCGCGACCAGCCGCGGTGACGGCCTGGGCGACAGCGTCTGCGAAGTCCTTGCTGCTGACCTTGCCCTTGGACTCGGGCATCGCCGGCAGGGACGGGTAGTCCTCGACGGGCATCGTCTGCAGGCTGAACCTGGCCGAACCACAGGTCAGGGTGACCTTGGCACCGTCGATCTGCATCTCGACCGGCTTGTTCGGCAGGCTGCGGCAGATGTCGGCGAGCAGGCGGCCGGACACCAGGGCTCGTCCCTCGATGGAGACGTCGGCGTTCAGCGTTGCTCGCGCGGAAGTCTCGTAGTCGAAGGTCGACAGCTGGAGCCCGTCCGCCCCGTCGATGGCGCCGGCCTCGATGAGGAGGCCGGCCAGCACGGGTGCACTCGGACGCAGGGGGAGAGCGCGGGCCGTCCAGGCGACGGCGTCAGCGAGAACATCGCGCTCGACACGGAACTTCACGGGTGTTTCCTCCTGCGGTTCTGCCTCAGCGTGTTCGAGGCCTCATGCCTTGGGACTGGGCATCCTGCCACGCTGCGGTCCGGTCTGGGTGGTTGTCCCCACCCGGGGACGTTTCCGGTTGTTGCGCGGCGAAGGATGAATTACTAGATCTAGTCGTCGTAGTAGGGCCGGTGGATTCTGTGGAGAACTCATGAAACCGCAGGTCACCGACACAATTTTGTGATTCCGAGGCTGTGGAGCACCGACTCGGAAACAACAGGTTCCTGTGGTTCGCGATTCGGGTTGTGCACCGAGATGTCTGTTTGTCCACAGTCCTCCCCTGCTTCGTCCACGGGAATTCACCCGGGGAACCACAGGGTCAGGACTGCTTGGCCTGCTGCTTGATCCGCATGGTGAGCTCGTTGACGGTCTTGTAGACGGTCTGGCGTTCGGCCATCTCCTTGCGGATCCGTCGGTCAGCGTTCATGACGGTCGTGTGGTCCCGGCCGCCGAACTGGACGCCGATCTTCGGCAGGGACAGCTCGGTCAGCTCGCGGCAGAGGTACATCGCGATCTGGCGGGCCGTCACCAGCGCCCGGGTCCGGCTGGGTCCGCAGAGGTCCTCGATGCTGAAGGAGTGGTACGACGCGGTCTGGGCGATGATCAGGCCTGCGGTGACCTGAGGCTCGCCACCTTCGGGGATGAGGTCCTTCAGCACGATCTCCGCCAGGGTCATGTCGACCTCCTGGTGGTTGATGCTGGCGAACGCGGTGACACGGATCAGGGCGCCTTCGAGCTCGCGGATGTTCGTCTGGATCCGACTGGCGATGAACTCCAGCACGTCCGGGGGCGCGTGCAGCCGGTCTGCTGCTGCCTTCTTCCGAAGGATGGCGATCCGGGTCTCGAGGTCGGGCGGCTGGACGTCGGTGAGCAGGCCCCACTCGAAGCGGTTGCGCAACCGGTCCTCGAGCTGGGTCAGGCGCTTGGGCGGCCGGTCCGAGCTGATCACGATCTGCTTGTTCGCGTTGTGCAGCGTGTTGAAGGTGTGGAAGAACTCTTCCTGGGTCTGCTGCTTGCCTTCCAAGAACTGGATGTCGTCGATCAGCAGCACGTCCACGTCGCGGTACCGGCGCTGGAGAGCCGCGGTGTTGGCGTCCTTGATCGCGTTGATGACGTCGTTGGTGAAGGCCTCCGACGTGACGTACCTGATCTTCGCCCCGGTGTAGAGGCTTCGTACGTAGTGACCGATCGCGTGCAGCAGGTGGGTCTTGCCGAGTCCCGAGTCGCCGTAGACCAGGAGCGGGTTGTACGCCTTGCCCGGTGCTTCGGCCACGGCGACCGCGGCGGCGTGGGCGAACCGGTTGGACGAGCCGATGACGAAGGTCTCGAAGGTGTAGCGCGGGTTCAGCGGGCTGTCCGGGATCCCGGTACTCAGCGAGGTGCTTTGGATATTTGTCGATAAAGCGTTTTGCTGATTAAACGATGTGTCTTTGTATGGTTGCTGGTTGAGCGCAGTCGGGGGCCCGAAGCCGGCGGGCGCGGTGTTGTCGGTTTCCGCGGTATCGGGGTTCGACAGCGCGTCGGCCAGGGGGAGGTTCAGCGAGCCGTCGTTGGCCGGCAGGGTCTCGTCGACACTGACCGCGATCCGGATGGGTCGCCCGAGGGTGTCGCTGAGGGCGTCCTCCAGGCGGGTCCGTAACCGGCCCTCGAGCTGGGTGCGGGTGAACTCGTTGGGAACCGCGATCACCGCGGTCGACTCGGCGAGCATCACCGGCTTGCTGGACGCGAGCCACGCACGTTGGTTGGGGGCCAGACTGTCCAAGATTGCCGGCCAGAGTGCGTCCAGCTCCCGACCCGTAGGTCCGTTGCTGCCTGATGCGGAATCCACGTACGTTTCTCGCTCCCTCGTCCTGGTTGTCCGATCCACACCTTTGTCCACAGGTTGTGCAGGGTGCGCCAGCGGGAACTCGAGCGGTTGTTTTCGCGTTTCTCAGGCGGGTCGGAACCAGGACGCTATCCCGGCAGGTCCGGCAGGATCAACCGGTTGTCCACAGGATTCGGAGATTCCACGGCGTGTCGCTGTCGAGATGGCGACGAGGAGGGGGAGCATCAGTTCTTTTGCCGGTGGGAACCCCGGGGTTCGCAGCGGCGAATTGACCGTGCGTTGAGGTCGCACGTACCGTTGGCAGGTCGAGACCGGTTCGACCGGTGCCGCATGTCCACGACCGGGCCACCTTCTGGTGGTCCTCGCGCGGGCGAGCGGTGCCAGTTGTTCTTCCTGTATGACTGGCGACCTCGTGTCGTGCGACCCGGTCTTGGACAGGTCCCACCTGGGACTCCCTACAACGCGCGTGGAGATATTCGTGAGCAAGCGTACTTACCAGCCGAACAACCGTCGTCGTCACAAGGTGCACGGTTTCCGTCTCCGGATGCGTACCCGTGCGGGTCGCGCCATCCTGTCCGCTCGTCGCCGTAAGGGCCGGAACGACCTCGCAGTCTGAGGCCCGCGGCCTGATGTGCTTGCCTCAAGCAACCGCCTGACCGACGGGGCTGAATTCCGTCAGGTCGTCAGGCGAGGACGACGATCCGGTAGCGGGCTGATCGTCCTGCACGTCGTGGCGCCGAATGTCGACAAAGCAACAAGTCTCCCGCCTCGTGTGGGGTTCGTCGTTGCCAAGTCGGTCGGCCCGGCTGTGATCCGGAATCGTGTGAAGCGACGTCTGCGCCATCTGATGCGGGAGCGGGTTTCCTTGCTTCCCGGCGGGAGCCTGCTCGTGAT
The DNA here is from genome assembly GCA_026392455.1 of Propionibacteriales bacterium. Lineage (GTDB taxonomy): Bacteria > Actinomycetota > Actinomycetes > Propionibacteriales > Nocardioidaceae > Marmoricola. The sequence goes on from JAPLCB010000002.1 coordinate 179,089, forward strand.
CAGGGCACTACCGGCGTCAGCCGGGGCCACGAGCCGGGATCTCGCGGCCGAGCTCGACCGTTGTCTAGGTCGTGGGTGAGGTGCGGTCGAGGGTGAAGTCTCCGTTGAAGCTGGTTCTGATCGGGCTCCTGAAGGCGTACCGCTTTGCCATCAGTCCGCTCTACGGCCAGGTCTGCCGGTACCACCCGACCTGCTCCGCCTACGCGCTGGAGGCAGTCACCGTCCACGGCGGCATCAAGGGCAGCTGGCTCGCGGTACGCCGGATCGGTCGCTGTCACCCGTGGGCGGCCGGCGGTTACGACCCTGTCCCGGTGGCCAGGTTTGCCTCGGGGGCGAAGACTGAGAGCGCAGCACCGGATCCGAACACCAGTAGCCAGCAGCAGCTGGACCCCGTGAACCTGACTCAAGGAGTCTGAGTGGAATTCCTCGGCCAAATCGGCAGCTTCATCATGACGCCGCTGTACTACGCGGTGTCGGCGGTCCTGGTTGCCTGGCACGAGCTCTGGGGCTCCGTCTTCGGTCCCGAGTCCGGGGTCTCCTGGGCGCTCTCGATCATCGGGCTCACCCTGGTCATCCGGGCGCTGCTGATCCCGCTGTTCGTGAAGCAGATCAAGTCGAGCCGGAACATGCAGCTGCTGCAGCCCAAGGTGAAGGAGCTGCAGAAGAAGTACGGCCACGACCGCGAGCGCCTGACCCAGGAGACGATGGCGCTCTACAAGGACACCGGCACCAACCCGTTCTCGTCGTGCCTTCCCCTGATCGTCCAGATGCCGATCTTCCTCGCCCTCTTCCGCCTGATCGACCAGGCCGCGAAGAAGGGCAACGGTCACGGGTTCCTCAGCGACGAGCGAGCGATTCAGCTGAAGGAAGCGAAGCTCTTCGGCGGCAAGATCGCGTCGACGTTCCTCAAGGCTGACACCACCACGGTGCAGGTGATCGCGATCGTCCTGGTGATCGCCATGACGGCCACGACGTTCCTCACCCAGCGTCAGCTGATGAGCAAGAACATGCCCGACGACGCGCTGACCGGTCCCTACGCGCAGCAGCAGAAGCTGCTGCTGTACGTGCTGCCGTTGGTGTTCGCCGTCGGCGGCATCGCGTTCCCGATCGGTGTGCTCCTGTACTGGACCACGTCGAACCTGTGGACGATGGGCCAGCAGTTCTACGTCATCCGCAACAACCCGGCCCCCAACACCGAGGCCTTCCGGGCCAAGGAGAAGCGCGACGCCGAGAAGGCGAAGGCCAAGGGCCTGCCGACCGCGTCGGGTGTCACGGTCGTGGAGGACGTCGTCGAGGAGCGCCGACCGGCAGCCCGGCAGCAGCCCAAGAAGCAGACCCGCCAGCAGCGCCGGACCCAGGCGCCCAAGAACCCATCGCCGTCGAGCGATAGCACCGATCAGGGAGAAGTGAATTGAGCGAGACAACCGAGACCGAGACCGTCGTCGACGACGTGATCGAGTCGGACGAGAACAGCACCACCAGCGATCCCGAGACGCAGGGAGCCGAACGTCCGTCCCGCACCAAGCGGCTCGAGCAGGAGGGCGAGATCGCAGCGGACTACCTCGAGGAACTGCTGGAGATCGCCGATCTCGACGGGGACCTCGACATGGATGTGGAGGGCGACCGAGCGACCGTCTCCATCGTCGGTGCGAACCTGCCCCAGCTGGTCGGGGACAACGGTGAGGTGCTCGAGGCGCTCCAGGAGCTGACTCGTCTTGCTGTCTACCGTGAGACCGGCGAACGCTCTCGTCTGATGCTCGACGTCTCGGGGCACCGGGCCGAGCGGCGGACCGAGCTGGAAGCTCTCGCGGCAACGGTGGTGGCGCAGGTCCAGGAGTCTGGTGAACCTGTGTCCCTGGACCCGATGTCGCCGTTCGAGCGCAAGGTCGTCCACGACGCTGTCGCTGACGCTGGCCTGAAGTCGGAGTCGGATGGTGTTGAACCCCGTCGGTTCGTGGTGGTCCTCCCGGCGTGAGTGATTCGGTTTCACGTGAAACACCCTCTGTGCCGGATGTGGCACAGAGGGTGTTTTCCGATGCGCTCCCCCTGGCCTCGTCCTACGCAGATCTTCTGGCGACCGACGGAATCGTCCGCGGTCTCATCGGACCGCGCGAGGTACCCCGCCTGTGGGACCGGCATCTCCTCAACTGTGCGGTTGTGACCGACGCTGTCCCTCAGGGGGCCAGCGTCGCTGACATCGGTTCAGGTGCGGGTCTGCCGGGACTGGTGATGGCAATCCGCCGGCCGGATGTCCACGTGACCCTGATCGAACCCCTGCTCCGGCGGACCTCGTTCCTGGAGGAAGTCGTCGGAGTGCTGGAGCTCAAGAATGTCCGGATCAGGCGAGGACGGGCGGAAGAACTCCACGGGGTCGCCACGTTCGACGTCGTCACGTCTCGGGCCGTGGCTCCGCTGGACAGGCTGTCACGGTGGTCTTTGCCGCTGGTCAGGTCTGGCGGCTTGTTCCTCGCCATGAAAGGCTCGTCCGCAGAGGACGAGGTCCAGGCCGCCCGAACCGCCATCGTCAAGGGTGGGGGACTGTTTCTCGACGTCCTCGAGCTGGGGGGCGAATTCCTGGACCCGCCCGTCAGGGTCGTCAAGATCGCCAAGAAGTAGGTCGTCCGCACCCGTCTGGACCCGCAATTCCAGGCACCTGTGTCTCATCGGTCGACGAAGTTATCCACCGGCTCTCCAGCACCCCTGAGCGCGGTTATCCACAGATTCGCGAAGTTATCCACACACAAATGGTCTGTTTCACGTGAAACAAGGTCGTAGGAGCACAGCGTGACTGAACACCCCTCCACCCCTGAGGAGGTCGTCGTCCCCCCGGTTCGCACCGCGGCCGATCTCGTCGCGACCCCTCCGTCGTACAGCGACACGTCCACACCGTTGGCGCGGGCGATCGAGGCAGAGTTGCGAGCTCGGGAACGCCAGAGCTTCTCGGCGCCCCTCCCGCGTCCGGACCGAACCCGGGTCATGGTGGTGGCGAACCAGAAGGGCGGCGTCGGCAAGACGACCTCAACGGTGAACCTGGCGGTCGCCCTGGCCCAAGGTGGGCTCCGAGTTCTCGTGGTGGACCTGGACCCGCAGGGCAACGCCTCCACCGCCCTGGGAGCGGAGCACCGCCGCGGGACCTTGTCGTCGTACGACGTCCTGGTCGACGGCCTCCCGATAGCCGAGGCGGTCCAGCAGCACCCGGACATCCCCGGGCTCTTCACCGTCCCGGCCACCATCGACCTCGCTGGCGCGGAGATCGAGCTGGTCAGCGTGGTTGCTCGGGAGAGTCGGCTGAAGAAGGCGCTGGCGGCCTACGACCTGATCAGCACCGACGGTGACTCCCGGCTCGACTACGTTCTCATCGACTGCCCGCCGTCGCTCGGGCTGCTGACCTTGAACGCGCTGGTCGCGGGTGTCGAGATGCTGATCCCGATCCAGGCCGAGTACTACGCCCTCGAGGGGCTCGGCCAGCTGGTCGAGACCGTGGAGATGGTCAAGGCGCACCTGAACAGCGACCTGTCGATCTCCACCATCCTGATCACCATGTACGACGGTCGGACGAACCTTGCGTCGGGCGTCGCCGAGGAGGTCCGGAGCCACTTCAAGGACCAGGTCCTGCGTACGGCGATCCCGCGCTCGGTGCGGGTTTCCGAGGCCCCCAGCTACGGCCAGAGCGTGATCACCTACGATCCAGGCTCCCCGGGTGCGCTGAGCTACCTGGAGGCAGCACGTGAGATGGCGATCAAGGGCAGCAGCAACGGAGGCGGACCAGCATGAGTGAGAAGCGTCGAGGACTCGGCCGTGGACTCGGCTCGCTGATTCCTACCCAGCCGGAGCCTGGAGAAGGTGCCGAGACCGGTTCCGATCCCGGGACGCCGTCGACCGCGCCAGCACCGGTCCAGGAGACCGTCGCGGGTGCGTACTTCGCGGAGCTCCCGATCGGAGCCATCACGCCGAACGCCAAGCAGCCTCGCTCTGTGTTCGACGAGGAGGCGATGGCCGAGCTGGTGCACTCCATCAAGGAGGTCGGGCTCCTTCAGCCGATCGTCGTGCGCGAGGTCGTCGACGGCCGGTACGAGCTGATCATGGGGGAGCGGCGTTGGCGCGCCACCACCCAGGCTGGGCTGAGCACGATCCCGGCGATCGTCCGCCAGACCCAGGACGATGACATGCTCCGGGACGCCCTCCTGGAGAACCTGCACCGCTCCCAGCTGAACGCCCTGGAGGAGGCGGCCGCGTACCAGCAGCTGCTGGACGACTTCGGCTGCACCCACGAGGAGCTGTCGACCCGGATCGGACGCAGCCGCCCGCAGATCAGCAACACGCTACGTCTGCTCAAGCTGTCGCCGGCCGTGCAGCGCCGGGTCGCTGCCGGCGTCCTCTCCGCAGGTCATGCGCGGGCGCTCCTGGGCGTCACTGATCCCGGGGCCCAGGACCGGCTCGCAGCCCGAGTCATCGCCGAGGGGATCTCGGTACGCGGCCTGGAGGAGATCGTGGCGGTGGGTGACATCGCCGAGGACGACGGGGAGACGGTCAGGTTCAAGGTCAACCGTCCGACCGCCCCCGGCCTGGGTGACCTGAACGAGCGTCTCTCGGATCGTCTCGACACCCGGGTCCGGGTCACCATGGGCAAGGCCAAGGGCAAGATCGCCATCGAGTTCGCCTCGCTCGGCGACCTGGAGCGCATCGTCGGGATCATTGATCCGCGGAACCGTGACGACAGGCCCATCTAAAGCTTTAAGCCTTTATCGTTAAGTCGACAAAGAGGTAAATCGACCTAACGTTTAAACGCCTTGGTTGGGGGCAGGGTCAGCCGCGACCGGTGCTGAAGCACCTCGGTCTCAGCCAGGCTGCGGGTCAGGGCTGCTTCTTGGCCTTGCGCTCAGCGCGCTTGCGGCGCTCCTCGGCGTACATCGCCGCCGCCTCGGCCGGGGTCGGGGCCGAACCGCCGTACGAGGCCGGCAACCACCAGGAGCCCGGCGGCTGCTCGTCGGCCGGATGAGCCTTGATCAACCGGTCGAGCATCGCCCGCATCCGCGTCTCCAGCTCCTCGGTCATCGCCGTGGGGTCGTCTGCGGGCGTGGGGAACATCGGGGCCCCGACCTCGATGCCGATGGTCTTGTGCCGGCCGAAGTCCCGGGGCTTGCCCTTGGTCAGGAACCGCTGGGTTCCCCAGAGCACGACCGGGATCAGCGGGACGCCAGCATCCGCCGCGATCCGGACCGCCCCGGTCTTCAACGGCTGCAGCTCGAAGCTCTGCGAGATGGTGCCTTCGGGGAAGATTCCGACGACCTCGCCCGCGTCCAGGTAACGACGGGCCTCGGCCATCCCGGCACCGCCGGACGACCGGTCGATGGCGATGTGGTGGAACGACCGCATCACCGGACCACCGATCTTGTGGTCGAAGATCTCCTGCTTCGCCATGAACCGGGTCAGCCGCTTGCGTTGCACGGCCGGGTAGCCCGCCATCACGTAGTCGACGAAGGAGAGGTGGTTGACCGCGAGCAGGGCACCGCCGGTCAGCGGGATGTTCTCCACCCCGGTCATGTTGAACTTGATGTCACCGAGACGGAACCAGGTCTTCGCCGTGGCAACCACAGCCGGGTAGACGATGTCGCGCATGATCGAACCCTACGGCCAATAACCACGCGCGGGGCGACCGGCCGTTCTGAGAGACTTGGGTCCATGCGCCGAATCGTTCAGAGCCGAAAGCTGCAACACGTCCGGTACGACGTACGAGGTCCGATCCTGGTCGAGGCACAGCGGCTCGAGGCCGAGGGCCACAAGATCCTCAAGCTGAACATCGGCAACCCGGCGCCCTTCGGGTTCGAGGCCCCCGAGGCGATCGTCGCCGACATGGTCCACAACCTGCCCGACGCCCAGGGCTACTCCGATTCCCGTGGGATCTACTCCGCGCGCACCGCGGTCGCGCAGTACTACCAGCAGCGCGGACTCACCGACACCCAGGTCGACGACGTCTTCATCGGCAACGGGGTCTCCGAGCTGATCTCGCTGGTGCTCCAGGCCTTCCTCGACGACGGCAACGAGATCTTGATCCCCGCGCCGGACTACCCGCTGTGGACCGGGGCAGTCGCGCTCGGCGGCGGCGTGCCGGTGCACTACAAGTGCGACGAGGAGAACGGCTGGAACCCGGATCTGGAGGACATCGAGTCCAAGATCACCGAGAACACCCACGCCATCGTCATCATCAACCCGAACAACCCCACCGGCGCGGTCTACAGCGAGGAGGTCGTCCGGGGCCTCGTGGATATCGCGCGGCGCCACGACCTGGTCGTGCTGTCCGACGAGATCTACGAGAAGATCCTGTTCGACGACGCCGTCCACCACCACAGCGCGACCTTCGCCGGCGACGACGTCCTCTGCCTGACCTTCAGCGGGTTGTCCAAGGCGTACCGGGTCTGCGGCTACCGGGCCGGCTGGGTGATGATCTCCGGGCCGAAGCACCTGGCCGAGGACTTCCTCGAGGGACTGACCCTGCTGGCGAACATGCGGATGTGCGCCAACGTGCCTGCGCAGCACGCCATCCAGACGGCCCTGGGCGGGTACCAGTCGATCAACGAGTACATCGGCCCGGGGGGACGCTTCTACGAGCAGAGCAAGCTTGCCTGGAAGCTGCTCAACGAGATCGAGGGCGTCACCTGCGTCGAGCCGCACGGGGCGCTGTACTGCTTCCCGAAGATCGACACCGAGATGTTCGGGATCACCAACGACGAGCAGTTCGTGATCGAGCTGCTGCGGGCCAAGAAGATCCTGGTGACCCACGGCACCGGCTTCAACTGGTTCGAGCCCGATCACTTCCGGTTGGTGACCCTGCCCGACGTGGACCTGCTCACCGACGGGATCGGGCGGATCGCGGACTTCCTGGCAACGCTGCGCCGCTAGCCGGTCCGGTCTCGCCGGAAGGCTCGACTCGACGGACCCGGGGGCGCACCATGGAGGTGTGACCCGCGCCGTCGATCGCCTCACCCTCGACAACCTGGCCCAGCTGCCGGGGCACTGCCCTGGTTGCCTGTTCTGGGAGTACGACCCGGTACGCCGCAGACAGGTCGCCGGCCACGAGGTCGAGGAGAAGGCCGCCTGGGTCTCGATGATGCTGCGCGAGTGGGGCTCGGTGGGCCGGGTGCTCTCGATCGACGCGGCCCCGGTCGCCCACGTGCTCTGGGCGCCGGCGCGCTACCTCCCGGGCGGAGACTGCTTCGCGACAGCTCCGGTGAGCACCGACGCGATCTTGCTGGCGGGTTGCTACGTCGACCCGGCCCACCGCGGCCAGGGGCTTGCTCGGGTGCTGGTGCAGTCGATGGCCAAGGACGTGATCACCCGGGGCGGGATCGGCGCGATCGAGACCTTCGGGGCGCACCGGCCGGGAAGAAGCGAGTGCGTGCTGCCGGTCGAGTTCCTGCTCGCGGTCGGCTTCCGGACCCACCGACCGCACGCCCGGTACCCCCGGATGCGGATGGACCTGAAGACCACCGTCACCTGGCGCGAGGAGTTCGAGACCGCGGCCGAACGGATCCTGGGGGTCGTCAAACGACCGGTGAGGCAGACCGCGCCGCAGGTCAGCTCAGTGCTGGAGATCGGAACCCAGAGCAGCCCGTAGCTCGCTGAGCTTCAGCACGCCGGTGTGCGGGTCCGCCTCCGGGCTCAGGTAGAACCGCTGCACGGCCACCACCACCGCTTCGGCAAGCACGTCGCGGAAGCCTGCGTCCGCCAACCGCCGCGCGTCGCCGGCGTTCGAGATGTAGCCGGCGTCGAGCTGGACCGCCGGCATCCGGGTACGTCGAAGGAACTCCCACGCCTTGGCGTGGCACCGCAGGTCGACCAGGTCGGTGCGCGCCACGATCTCGCGCTGCACCAGGCTGGCGAACCGTTCTCCGGTCGAGGACCAGGTCTTGTGCTCCTCGGAGCCGAAGAAGTAGGTCGCGACCCCGCAGGCGTCCGGGTTGGCGGACGCGTCGACGGCCAACGAGATCGAGAGGTTGGCGTTCGCCCGGTTCGCGAACATCGCCCGCTCGGTCTCCTCGGCATGGTGGCCGGCGACCGGGGCCCGGTGCCGCCCGGTGCGGGACGCGGTGAGGAAGGCCTGGACCCCGGTCGCCACCAACCGACCTTCGATCCGGGCTGCCAGGTCGTGCACGATCTCCTCGGCGCGGGCGGCGTACTCGGGGGGCAGGTGCTGTCCCGGCGAGGGGTCGATGACCACGATCTTGCCGCCCAGGTGCGGCCCGGCGTTCCGGATCCGCTCCTGGGCCCGCATCGCGTTCGGGGCGCCGCCGCTGACCATCGGGGCGAGCTGGGCCAGCATCTTCAGCGTGAACGGGCCGCAGGTGCCGTCGGCCGGGATCCCGACGTTGCGCTGGAACTCGCGCAGACCCGCCTCCGTCTCGGCCCCGAAGTAGCCGTCGACCCGTCCGACCTTGAAGCCGAGCTCGAGCAGCCGGCGCTGGAGCGCGAAGACGTCGTCGCCGGCGAGCAGGTTGCCCGGAAGGTGCGTCAGGATCCGGTCGCCCAGCTTCCAGCGCGCCTCGTCGAGGCGCCGGAAGGTGGCCACCCCCACCATGCCGTCCACGTGCAGCCCGCGCTGCTGCTGGAAGGTCCGGACGGCGGTCTCGACGCGAGCGTCGTACGTCTCGGGGAGGGCACCGTCGAGGAAGCCCAGCTGGGCCAGCAGTCCCACGATCTGCGTAACGGCGGGACCGGAGTCACCGTTGCGGAAGATCGTGCTCATCGGACTCCTGAGATCGGTGAGGGTGTGCGGTACAACTCAAACAGACTGGTGCCCATTACGAAAGCCGGGAACAGCAACGCCGGGGCCCGAAGGCTCCCGGCGCTGCACCAGACCTCGTACCGAGGTGGAAGGTCACCCGATGATGTCGGCCAGCTCACGCAGCAGCGCGGCCTTGGGCTTGGCGCCGACGATCTGCTTGACGACCTCGCCGCCGACGTAGACGTTCAGGGTCGGGATGCCCGTGACCCGGTACGTCGCCGGGGTCACCGGGTTCTCGTCGACGTTCATCTTGACCAGGCGCAGCTTGTCGCCGTGCTCGTTCGCGATCTCGTCGAGGATCGGGGCGACCTGGCGGCACGGTCCGCACCACTCGGCCCAGAAGTCCACCAGGACGGGAACCTCGGACTTGAGGACCTCGGTTTCGAAGTCGGCGTCGGTGACGGCCTGAAGGTTGGCCATGGGTACTCCTCGGATCGGTGGGGGTTCGGTCTACTGGCTATTCAACACGGTGGTACGGACGTTTCTTCCCGCGTGACGGTTTCACACCAGCTGGCGTGAAACCGAGCGAACAGCCCGTTGCATCGGGCTGATCGGCAAGAAACAGGCTGCCGGATCAGGCGCTGACGACGTTCGCGGTCAACCGGGCGTGGTCCAGGTCGGCCAGGTAGCGCTCGGCGTCCAGGGCAGCAGCACAACCGCTACCCGCCGCGGTGATCGCCTGGCGGTAGGTGTGGTCGACCAGGTCGCCGCACGCGAAGACGCCAGCGAGGTTGGTGTTGGTGGTGCGGCCCTGGACGAGCACGTAGCCCTCGTCGTCGAGGTCGACCTGGCCGGGGAGGAGCTCGGAACGCGGGTCGTGGCCGATCGCGATGAACAGGCCGGTCGCGTCCAGCTCGCGGGTCGCCCCGGTGACGGTGTCCTTCAGGGTGACGCCGGTGAGCTTGTCGTCGCCGTGGATGGTCTCGACCGCGGAGTTCCAGGCGATCTCGATCTTCGGGTCGGCCACGGCCCGGTCGGCCATGATCTTCGAGGCGCGGAGCTCGTCGCGACGCACGATCAGGGTGACCTTGGAGCCGAAGCGGGACAGGAAGGTCGCCTCCTCCACGGCAGAGTCGCCGCCACCGACGACGGCGATGTGCTGCTCGCGGAAGAAGAAGCCGTCGCAGGTCGCGCACCAGGAGACGCCGTGGCCGGAGAGCCGGTCCTCGTCCGGGTTGCCGAGCTTCTTGTAGCCCGATCCCATGGCAAGGATCACCGCTCGGGCGGTGAACGTGCCCTCCTCGGTCTTCACGACCTTGATGTCGCCGGTCAGGTCGACCTCGATGACGTCGTCGGTGACCAGCTCGGCACCGAAGCGCTCGGCCTGGGCGCGCATCTCGTCCATCAGGGCGGGGCCCTGGATACCGTCGCGGAACCCGGGGAAGTTCTCGACCTCGGTGGTGTTCATCAACGCTCCACCCGCGGTCACGGCGCCCTCGAAGACGAGCGGCTCCAGGTTGGCGCGGGCTGCGTACACCGCAGCCGTGTAGCCGGCGGGGCCGGAGCCGATGATGATGACGTTGCGGGTGCTCTCGGACATCTGATGCCTGTTCTTGAGGTGGGTGCTGTGTTCATCGGACACTGCCGGGTCCAGATCGACCCTCAGCCTTGCTAACAGATCCTAGGCAACGCCGATTCCCGCCCGCGAGCGCCGCCACAGGGTGGATGCTGGGGATCAAACGGTGGCGTCGGCGAGTACCCGCAGCCCGTCGCACGACCAGGCCACGACGTACCGGGTGCCGTCGGTGACCGGGTTCAGGACCAGGACCGCCGGTGCGCCGTCGAAGATGATCTGCAGGGCGACGGCGTCGCTGGGGAAGGCCGGCCCGGGGCAGCTGGCGACGGCCTTCTGCTCGGCAGCCAGGCCGCGGAGGTTGTCGGCCGCCGTGTCCGACGTCGAACCGGCGAACGAACCCGTCGTGCCCGGCTCGTCGGCGGGCGCCGGGGCCGAGGGCGCCGCGGGGGTCAGCGGCGCCGGGGAGCCGGCATCGTCCTGCAGGGCTGACCGCTGGGAGGCTTCGACCACCAGGGCTGAGACCTGGTCCGGGAACTGCGCTGCGCTGAAGTTGGTGGTCGCCAGACGCTGGAGCGAGTACGCCGTCGCGCCCGGCGTCGCGGCAAGCTGGCCGCCGCCGACCGCTGCCTCCGGGACCGGCGCCACCGGGGCTTCCGCCGCCGTGTCGCGGGTGGCCGAGGTGGGGGTGCTGTCGCTCTGCTCGGTGCGGTCGAGCACCTGGGTGATCCCGACGCCGCCAGCGCCGAGCAGGACGACGGCCGCGGCCGCCACCAGGAGGCGTTGACCGGCCCGTCGGCGCCGCCGCAGCGGTAGCACGGCGGCCTCGACCACGACCGGTCGGTGGGTGGGGCTCTCGGCGACCAGACGGGCGAGCGTCTCGTCCAGTCCGGCAGCGACGTCGGACGGCATCGACGACGCAGCCGCAGCCCCGGCCAGAAGCCGGCGGACCTCGTCGTACGCGGGGTCGTCGAGGTCCGGCTGGTCGTCCGACCCGTTGGTCCGGTCCGTCATCGTGCACCCCCTTCCGAGGCCGTGACTCCTGGATCAGACGCCCCTGCGGGCCGGGTGGTTCCCGTGACCCCCATCTCCCCCAGGATGCCGACCAGGCGGTGACGTCCGCGGGCGCACCGGCTCTTCACGGTACCCACCGGGCAGCCGAGGATCCGGCTCGCCTCCTCGACGGGATAGCCCTCCATGTCCACCAGCACCAGGGCAGCGCGCTGCTCGCCGGGAATCCGGGCGAGGGCGGCCAGGATGGCGCGCTGCTGGTCGGACCGGAGTGCCGCGACGGCGGGATCACCGTCGTCGTGCGGCGTGCCGACCACGGCTCCGCGGGCGGCCTGCTCCTCGAGGTCGTCGGGCAGTGGCTGGGCGGCCCTGACCTTGTTGCGGCGCAGCCGGTCCAGGCTGGCGTTGACCACGATCCGGTGGAGCCAGGTGGTGACCTGGGCGTCACCCCGGAACTCACCGGCGCGCTTGAACGCCGAGATCAGTGCTTCCTGCAGAGCGTCGGACGCGTCCTCGGGGTGACCGGTGGTCCGCAGGGCGACGGCCCAGAGCCGGTCACGGTGCCGGGTGAAGAGCACCCCGAAAGCCACCGGGTCACCCTCACGGTGCGCCTGGAGCAGGGCGAGGTCGTCCAGCTCCTCGAGCGACCCGGTCACGAGCGGACCGTGATCCCGGCGATCTGTCCGCGGTACCGGGCCCCGTCGGCGGGGAGCCGGGTGAGCCAGACGACCAGGTACCGGGTGCGCGCCGCGGGGAACTCCAGGGTGGCGGTGGTCCCGGCTGCTGGCACCCGGCCGAGCTCGACGGTGTCGGCCAGCTCGGCCGGCGGTGTTCCGGCCCCGGGTGCTCCGGCGTAGACCCGGACGTCGGTGGGCGCGCCGATCAGCTGGACCACGATCGAGGAGACCGCCTTCTCTGCACCGAGATCGAGGATCAGGCCGACGCCGCTGACCTGGGCACCGAAGTTCGCGTCGGGGTAGAACGCCGTGGGCCACGCAGTTCCGGGGTCGCCGTCGATCGCCAGGCGGGCACGGCCCGGATTCTCTGCCTGGGGATCGCCCTCGGGGTCGAAGTCGGCGACCGCGCTGATGGTGACGACCGGTCCGGTGGGGGTGGCGGGAGCTGACGCCGCGGGGGACCCGGGGGCCCCGGACGGAGACGGTGTGGAGCTCGCACCAGGAGTCGTCGGCTCGTCGTCCTTGCCTGCCTCGAAGGCCAGGTACATCGCCACCGCGAGTCCGACGGCGAACGTGATCACCAGCAGGCGGCGGAGCCAGGTGCGGCGTCGGGGTCCTGGGGCCGTCGGAGCCGGTTCGGCCTCGGTGCCTGGCTCGGTCGGTACTGCGGGGGCCGGTCCGGCTGCAGGTGCCGCCGCGGGAACCCGGCGCTCCTGGTCGGCGAAGAGCGGGCGCTCGGCGGGCTGCTCGAACGGCGGCAGCGGAGTCGCGGGCTCCCACGGTTCGGGCTCGAAGAAGTCGAACCCGGACGCCGCGAACGGCGGCGGGGCCGCCATCGTGTCCTCGGGGTCAGCCGGGGTCACGGCTGGTTCGGGATCGGCTGGTTCGGGGTCGGCTGGTTCGGGATCAGGCGGGGTCACGGCTGGTTCGGGTTCGGCCGGTTCGGGGTCGGCCGGTCGCAGGGTGCCGGGCGGTTCCGGTTCGTCGTGCATGCTCGGTGCGTCCACCGGTGCCACCAGGGCCGGGTCGCCGACGTAGTCGCTCAGCGCGGCCGCCACCTCCAGGGCGGTCTCGATCGGGAGCGTGTGCTGCGAGGCCTCCTTGTTGAGCACCCGGTCGCAGATCGCATCGAGATCGCGCGGTACGCCGGCGCGGACCTGGCGCGGTCGCATCGGCTTGCTGCCGTCGCGGGGCGCAGCCGGTACGCCGGACGGCGACACCCCCGGCCACTTGCCGGTCAGCGCGGCGTACAGCAGCCCGGCCAGGTCCACCACGTCGGACTCGCGCGGGCTGATGTCACCGTAGAAGCGGGCCGGGGCGGGGGTCCGTTCGAAGGCGGCGTTGACCACGAAGCCGATCAGCTTCACCGCCCCTGACTCGGTGACCAGGACGGCCTCCGGGTTCAGCCTGCCGTGACAGAGGCCCTGGGCGTGGGCGGCCACGATCGCCTCGGCGACCTCGCGGGTCAGCCACGCGGCCCGCATCGCCGGCAGGGTGCCGCGGGCCAGCATCACGTCGAGGGAGACGCCGTCGCCCCACTCGTTGATCACCCAGGTCAGCCCGTCGGCGTCGGCGCAGTCCAGCACCCGCAGGAAGTGCGGGTCGCTGACCGCGGCCGAGCTGCGGGCCGCCTCGAGGACGCGCGGCGACCGGGGGTCGTCGCTGGGCACGACGTGCACCGCGACGCTGCGTGCCAGCACGGTGTCGGTGGCCCGCCAGAACCGGGCACCGCCGTGCTCGGAGAGCAGGACCTCCAGCCGGTAGCGTCCGTCCAGCATCTCCCCGGGGCTCATGGGTGTCACAGCCATCGCGGGCTCACTCCTTCGCGCCGGTTGTCCGCGAGAGACATCGTAGGGTCGCGATCACCGGGAACGCCGCAGGCGGGAGGTGACCATGGCGGTGACGTCGTTGACCTCGCCGAGCCGGAACAGCCGGGCGAGTACCAGGTAGCTGCCCATCCCGGTCGAACCGATCACCGCGAGGCGGACCAGGACAGCGACCTTGGAGCCGCTGTCGAGGACCTCGGCGAGACCGAGCCGGGCCGCGAAGGCCAGTCCGGTCGACAGGGCAACCACGATCATGATCCTGATCGCGAACCTGACCAGGCTGCGTCCGCCGAGACCACCGGTCCGGACCGAGAGCTGCCGGTAGGACAGCACCGCCCCCACCGCGTAGGCGGCGGCGTACGCCAGCACCAGCCGGGGGGCGGTCTGGTCAGCATCGATGTCGCGGGTCAGCGCGATCGCCACCACGATGTTCACCACCGCGATGACGCACTGGATGAAGAAGACCCGCCGGTTCTGCTCGAGGGCGTAGAAGCCGCGCAGGACCAGGTAGTGGCTGGTAAAGAAGAGCACCCCGATGGCGAAGAAGGACAACGTCGGCACGAAGTCCTCGTAGGTGCCCCGCGCCGAGCCCCAGCCGAAGGCGAGGTTGGCCAGATCCGGTGCGACCACCGGGAGCAGTGCCAGCAGCGGGAGCACCAGCGCGTACGTCGAGCGCATCGTCGCGGTCACCGAGCTTGCCAGCTCGCTCAGCTCACCCGCGGCGGCGAACCCGGCGAGCCGGGGCAGGACCGCCGTGGCCAGCGACACCGTGATGATCGCGTGCGGCACCATCACCAGCAGGAACGAGTTCGAGTAGACGGTGTAGCCGGTTCCACCGGTCGCCGAGCCGTTCGAGGCGAGCCTGATCACCACCGTGTAGGCGATCTGGTTGACCACCACGAACGCGACCGTCCAGAGACCGAGCTTGAAGGTCTGGCCCAGGCCGGTTCCCACGAAGTCGAACCTCGGGCGGTAGCGGAACCCGGACCGACGGACGTACGGGAGCAGGATCAGGAACTGGACGGCGATCCCGAGGGTCGACCCGATCCCGAGCAGGGCTTCGGCACCCGAGGAGAAGACCCCGGTCTGCTCGGCCGGTGAGGCCGAGCCGATCGTCAGCAGGTAGGCGACCAGTACCCCGATCGAGATCAGGTTGTTCGCGATCGGTGCCCACATCATCGGGCCGAAGCTGCGCCGCGCGTTGAGGACCTGGCCGACCAGGACGAACATCCCGTAGAAGAACACCTGCGGCAGGCAGTACCGGGCGAAGGCGATCAGCGACGCGCGCTGGTCCGCGTGGTCGGCGTCGAAGAACGACGGATCCACCAGCAGTCGCATCAGCAGCGGTGCGGCGACCACCAGCAGCACCGAGACGACCCCGAGGAAGAGCGCGGCCAGGGTGATCACCCGGTTCGTGTACGCCGCGCCGCCGTCGTCGTCGTACCGGATCGCCTTCACCAGCTGGGGTACCAGGACGGCGTTGAAGACCCCGCCGGCGAGCAGGATGTACAGCATGTTCGGGATCGTGTTGGCGATGTTGAACACGTCCGCGTGCACGCCGCTGCCCAGGGCGGCCACCAGGAGTCCGGCACGGAGGTAGCCGCTGAACCGGGACACCAGGGTCCCCGCGGCCATCAGCGCGCTGGAACCCAGTACCGAAGGTCCGTCGCCGGGTTCGTCGGCGCTGGCCGTCGTCATCCGCGCCGCCACTTGTGCTCGCGCAGCCCGCGGCGGATCCGGCGGGCGATCATCACGACCAGCAACAGGCCGCCAGCCCCCAGAACCGCCCAGATCAGGTTGCCGACCTGGCTGGTGCGCAGCCGGAAGGTCAGCGGTGTCCCGAGGGGGGTGCCGTCCACGGTCACCGGGGTGAGCATGATCTGGTCGACGCCGATCCCCGACGACTCGGCCTGCAGCCGCAGCACCGTCCGCTCACCGGCGGCCAGCTCGAACGGTTCGGTCGAGTCGATCTGCACACCGGAGTTGGTGCTCCGGGGCTCGACGCCGACCACGATCGCGTGGTCCAGGCCGTTCACCAGGGTCACCGCGAGGGTGCCGGAACCCCCGGACAGCGTGACGAAGTCGGTACCGATCACCCGGACCTGGCTCAGGATGCTGCGCATCTTCTCGTTGGTGGCGTTCACCTGCTGCCGGGCCAGGAGCGCCTCGTCGACGGCGTTGTAGGAGACGGCCGTCAAGGCGGTGCCGGCCAGGTCGTGAGCCAGCGTGTTGGTGGTGCGCAGCAGCTTGGCCAACACCGTGGTGGTCCCGATCAGGGTCCTGGCGGTGCTGATGTTCAGGGCCGGGAGCTCGTCGCGACGGGCCGTCTTCGGGTACGCGAGCGCCGCTGTGAACGGCGGGTCGACCGACAGCGACGAGCGGCTCAGACCGACCAGGTCGAGCCAGGGCTGCTGCAGCGCGTTGTAGAAGTCGGCCAGCTGCCAGCCGGTGCCGGGGTCCCAGTCGTCGGGCAGGTGCACCACCATCGGCGAGGTCGAGCCCTCCGGCAGCCGCAGGGCCGCGTCGGAGATGATCCGTTGGCGAACCGCCAGGGCGTCGGTCGCGGGGCTCGGGCCGGGCCCGCCGCTGGAGGCCTGCTCGTCGCTGAAGGTGAGGGCCGGGCCTTCGGTGGTCGACCAGCGGCTCCGGGTCCGGGGAGCCGAGTGGTCGGAGAGCAGCAGCATCGAGTCCGGTGCGATCGCCCCGAGCAGGTCCTCGTCGAACCAGCCCTGGGGTGGCGCCACCGTCGGCCGGGCGGCGATCCCGAACTCGGCGAAGGTCTGCTTGGCCAGCTCACCGGCCCCGGCGAGCATCTGCGGTCGGCGTCGCGCCAGGGAGTTCGTGTCCGGGTCGGCGTACGCGAGGCCGAGGGTGGTCTGCCGCCGGGCGGCCGCGGTGACCGTGCTCAACCAGGTCTGGGCGGCCACCTGCTCGGCCGGGTCCAGGCGGTCGACCTCGGTCCGCGACGGCGTCGAGCCCGGGCTCGGGGTGGGTTCCCCGGTCGGGTCCTCCGGGTCGGTGCCCAGGGAGACGGCCGGGTTCTGCTGGCGCAGGTCGTCGACGGCCTCGAGCACGGCCGGGTCGATCAGCAGGTTGGTGGGGGCGCTGCCGGCGGAGTCCAGGAAACCGGCGATCCGACCCAGGCGGCCGGCCGGGGCCAGGCTCCGGGCCCAGTCGTCGGCACTCAGCACCCGGCCGTCGGCATCGCGCCGGACCCGTTCCCGGATCGGTACGACGACGGCGACCGACGTCTGCTGCGTGCTCCGGACCAGCGGGATGAAGGTCCGCGCCCGGCCGTCGGCGACCTTGTCCCGACCGGCCGCGTTCTGGCCCAGGGCGTGCACCCCGATCCAGTAGACCCCCGGGGCTCCGGTGATGACGGGTCCGATCAGGTCCTTGACCGGCAGCGCGATCCGGAAGGTCGCGGTCTGTCCCGGGGCGAGGTCACCGATCGGGTCGAACTGCCCGTCCTTGACCAGTCGCTCCCCGACCTCGGCGGACTCCTCGGACGCGGCTGCCTCGGTGAGCTGGTCGCGGGTCGTCATCGGGACCCGGCTGATGAACGGATCGACGTTGATCGCCGTCCAGGTCTCGACGGAGTCGTTGGTGACGGTCCCGGCCAGCACCAGCTTCCCCTTGGTCGGGATCACCGCGGGGCTCAGCCGAACCAGCTGCACCCTCAGCGGTGAGGCCACCACGGCCGGGTCCACCGGGTCCACCGGGTCGTCGGCCTGGGCGGGCACTCCGACCAGGAGTCCGCCCAGGGCCGGGAGCAGGAGCGCCAGCAGCACCACCACGAGATGCCCGGCGCGGGTGCCGGTTCGGCGGGGGTGCTGAGTCACACCCGCGATGCTAACGAGTATTCGGTGCCGGACCGCACCGCCTGACGGGGTGCGAGCAATCGTTCTGCACGCCGATAGAGTGGTTTCCCATGTCCGCCGTACCGCCTCCCGTGCCCGCGTCGGGCCCGCTGCTGATGACCGAGGTGCAGGACCGGGCCGTCTCCGAGCTGCTGCGGATCGCCCCGGTGATCGAGGAGCTCGGCGCCCGGTTCGTCGCTGCGGGCGAGGAGATCGCGCTGGTCGGCGGCCCGGTCCGCGACGCGATGCTCGGTCGCCTCCAGAACGATCTCGACTTCACCACGTCGGCCCGTCCCGAGGTCACCGAACGGCTGCTCAAGGGCTGGGCCGAGGCGATCTGGGACATCGGGCGCGATTTCGGCACCATCGGCTGCCGCCGGGGCGAGTGGCAGATCGAGATCACGACGTACCGCTCGGAGACCTACGACCCGAGCAGCCGGAAGCCGGACGTGGCGTACGGCGACAGTCTCGCCGGCGACCTGGGACGCCGTGATTTCACGGTGAACGCGATGGCTGTCTCGCTGCCGGGACAGGGGTTCGAGGACCCGTTCGGCGGCATCGTCGACCTGGCTCACCAGGTGCTGCGCACCCCCGGCCGGCCCGAGGACTCCTTCTCCGACGACCCGTTGCGGATGATGCGCGCGGCCCGGTTCACCGCTCAGCTGGGTTTCACGGTGGCACCGGAGGTCCGGGCCGCGATGACCGACATGGCCGAGCGGATCACGATCATCTCGGCGGAGCGGGTTCGCGACGAGCTGGTCAAGCTGATCTGCGCGCCCGACCCGCGGGCCGGACTGCTGCTCCTGGTCGAGACCGGACTGGCTCGGTACGTGCTCCCCGAGCTCCCGGCGCTGATGCTGGAGCGCGACGAGCACCACCGGCACAAGGACGTCTACGAGCACACCCTGACGGTCCTCGAGCAGTCGATGGACCTGGAGCAGAGGCTCCCCGGCGGGGGGCCGGACTTCATCTCCCGGTTCGCCGCGCTGATGCACGACGTCGGCAAGCCGCGGACCCGCAAGCTGCTCGACGACGGGACGGTGACCTTCCACCACCACGACGCCGTCGGCGCGAAGATCACCAAGAAGCGGATGCAGGCGCTGAAGTTCTCCAACGACGAGATCAACGACGTCAGCACCCTGGTCGAGCTGCACCTGCGTTTCCACGGGTACGGCGACGGGCAGTGGACCGACTCCGCGGTACGCCGGTACGTCCGCGACGCCGGGCCCCTGCTGGACCGCTTGCACATCCTGACGCGGGCCGACTGCACCACGCGCAACCAGCGCAAGGCCGACCGGTTGCGTCGTACCTACGACGAGCTCGAGGAACGGATCGCCCGGCTGTCGGAGCAGGAGGAGCTGGCCTCGATCCGGCCTGACCTGGACGGCAACCAGATCATGGAGATCCTCGGGATCCCGGCCGGGCGCGAGGTCGGCGAGGCCTACAAGTTCCTGCTGGAGCTGCGCCTGGACCACGGACCGATGGACGTCGACCGCGCGACCGCGGCCCTGCTCGAGTGGAGTGCCGGCCGTCCGACGGCCTGATCAGTCGATCAGCAGGGTGAGGGTCTTCGGGGCGGCCGCCAGGTTGGTGCTGTCCTGGGTGAAGTTCAGGACGACCTGGTAGCTGCCGGCAGCCGTCGGGCTTCCGGAGATGACGCCGGTGACCGGGTCGATGGTCAGACCGTCGGGCAGGCCGGCTGCGTCCCAGGTCCCGTCCGGGTCACCGGTCGCCTCCGCGGTGTCGCTGTAGGGCTGACCGGCGGTGCCGCTGACGAGGGCGGTCGTCGAGATCACCGGGGGGTCGGCCTCGTTCACCGTCAGGGCGAGGGTCCGGCTGCCGGTGACTCCGGTGCTGTCTTGCTGGAAGGTGACCACCACCTGGGTGGTGCCCACCGCGGTCGGGGTGCCGGAGACGATCCCGGTGAGCGGATCGATGGTGAGACCGGCCGGAAGCGGCGAGGCATCCCAGGTCCCTCCGGGGGTACCGGTGACGCTGACGGCCAGCGTGGTCGTGTACGCCGTGAGCCGGGTTCCGGCGGGGAGTGCGTCGGTGGTGATCACCGGTGCCGGGGCCTCGAGCACGTGCAGGTTGATCGTCCTCGGGACAGCGGTGAGGCCGGTACTGGTCTGGGTGAAGGTGACGGTCACGGTGCTGGTCCCGACCGTGGTCGGGGTGCCGGAGATGATGCCCGTGGCGGGGTCGACGTCCAGACCGTCGGGGAGGTCGGCTGCGTCCCAGGTCCCGGCCGGGTTCCCCTGGGCGAGCAGCGTGGTCGTGTACTCCTGGGTCCGCGTGGCCGTCGGGAGGCTGCTGGTGCCGATCACCGGTCGCGGTGCCTCGCTGACGGTGAGCTCGATGAGCTTGACCGGGGAGACCAGTCCGGTACTGGTCTGGGTGAACCGGACCTCGGTGCTGGTGACCCCCTCCTGGGTCGGCGTCCCGCTCACCACGCCGGTGGCGGGGTCGAGGCTGAGTCCCGGTGGCAGGGGCGTTGCCGACCAGGTCCCGGCCGTGCCGTCGGCACTGATCAGCTTGGCGGAGTAGGCCACGAACCGGGTCGCCCGGGGCAGCGACTGGGTGGCGACGACGGGGGTGGTCGTGACCGTGACCGTCGGCGAGGTGCCGATGGCGTAGTAGCCGAGAGCAGGACTACGGACCCGGAGCTGGGTGGTCGGGCCGATCCCGAGCAGCTTGGTGTAGGTGCCGTTGGCGCGAACCGGCGCCGTGGTGACGTCCCGCCAGCCTCCGTTCACCAGCTTCTGCACCGTCACCAGGCTGTTGGTGACGAACGGCTTGACCGTCCCGCTGACGGTGGTCTGGCTGCCGGCCGGGATCGTCGACGGGGTCGCGGCCGCGGTCACCGCGACCCGGGTCAGCACCTTGACCGTCCGCGCGCCGGACAGCGCGGTACGCAGGGTGCTGGTGGGGGGAGCGGCAGCGCGGAAGGTGTACGTGCCCGAGGTGCCGGGCATGGTCACCGCCACCGAGTAGGTGCCGAAGGTGTTGGTGGTCCGGACCGACTTGACGCCGACCCAGCGGGTCCCGACCTTGCGCTGGATCACCACCGGGCTGCCCTGGGGGGAGCGGGTCAACCTGCCCGAGAAGGTCACCGGCGACTTCGTCGTGGTCGACGCGGCCGAGGTCGTCAACGACAGGGCCCGGGTCACGGCTGCCTGGGCCGGGACCTGGAAACCGGCCCCGAGCAGCAGCCCGACGACCAGACCGACCAGGACCCGACGGGGTGCCGCGCCGACTGCCACAGCGATCAGGAGGCCTTGAACGGGAGCGTCACCTGCGACGACAACCCCGTACTGGTCTCGGTGAACCTGAGGACCAGGTCCTTGGAGAACCCGTACAGCGGGGTTCCGGAGATCACTCCGGTGGCCTTGTCCAGGGACATCCCGCTGGCGATCGGGAAGCCACCGGTCACGAACGACCAGGTTCCTACCGGCGCCGGCGCCACCTGCAGCGTCTGCTTGTAGAAGGTGAACACCGTGGCCTCTGGCAGGCTCGTGGTCAGGATCAGCGGCGCCGACTGCACCACGTGCAGCTGGAGCGTCTTGGTGTCCGAGGTGAGGCCGGAGTTCGTCTGGGTGAAGGTGAACGAGATGTTCGTGTCACCGGCGTTCCGCGGCGTCCCGGAGAGCACCCCGGTGCTGGTGTTGAACGACATCCCGGTCGGCAACGACGTGCTGGTCCAGGTCCCGACGGGGTTGCCCGCGACCGTCAGGGTCGTCGTGTAGGCGCGGTACCGCAGACCGTCCGGAAGCACGGTGGTGGTGATCACCGGCTTGCTGGTCTCGTTGACGTGCAGCGTCAGCGTCTTCGGGGTGGCGGCCAGACCGGTGCTGTTCTGGGTGAACCCGATCACGACACTGGTGTCGCCCACCGCGGTGGGGATGCCGGTGATGGCGCCGGTGGTCTGGTTCAGCGACAGACCGGCCGGGAGCGGGCTGGCCGTCCAGGTGCCGGCCGGGTTGCCGACCGCGGTCAGGGTGGTGGCGTAGTTCGCGAACCGGGTGCCGTCGGGCAGGTTGGCGGTGCCGATCACCGGGGCCGGGGCCTGGAGGACCCGCAGGTTCAGGGTTTTCGGGCTGGCCGGCAGGTTGGTGGTCCCGTCGGTGAACCCGATCACGACACTGGTGTCCTCGAACGCGTCCGGGGCGGCCGGGTTCTGCGGGGTGCCCGAGATGACGCCGGTCGACGGGTTGATGGCGAGACCGTCCGGCAGCGGCGAGGCCGTCCAGGTGCCGGTGGCGCCGGACGCGGACAGCGCGGTGCTGTAGACCGCGAACCGGTTGCCGTCGGGCAGGCTGGTGGTGCTGATCACCGGGGAGGCGGCCTGGTTGACCGTCAGGGTCAAGGTCTTGGTCGCAGAACCGGCCGGTGAGGTCCGGGTGAACTGGAACGTCACCGGGTAGTCACCCGGGGCGACCGTGGTGGTGCCGGAGATGGCACCGCCGGAGCTCAGGGTCAGTCCGCTCGGGAGACCGGACGACGTCCAGGTTCCGGCAGCGTCAGCGGTCACCGTGAACGAGTACGCCGAGAACCGGGTGGCGTCGGGCAGCGCGGTGGTGGTGATCAGCGGAGCGTTCGCCGCACCGACCCGGAGGGTGTAGTTCCTCGGTGCCGCGGCGAGGCCCGAGCTGGTCTGGGTGAACCCGACGGTGATGTCCATGTCGCCGTCGGCGACCGGGTTGCCGGAGATGACTCCGGTTGTCGGGTTCAGGGACAGGCCGTTGGCGGGCAGCGAGGCCGACGACCAGGTCCCGGTGACGGGGTTGCCGGCGGTGGTGGCCGTCACGGTCGTGGAGTAGTCGGAACCGGCCGTCCCGTTCGGCAGGCTGGTGGTGGTGATCACCGGAGCGGTGGCCTGGTTGATCTTCAGCGCGATGGTCCTGGTGGGAGCGGACAGGCCGGTGTTGGTCTGGGTGAACCCGATGACGACCTGGGTGGTGCCGATCGCGGTCGGGGTACCGGAGATGGTGTTGCCGGTCAGGCTGAGCCCGTCGGGGAGCGGCGAGGCGGTCCAGGTACCGGTGGGGTTGCCGTTCGCTGTCAGCGTGGCGGTGTACGGCGAGAGTCGGGTCCCGTCGGGCAGGCTGCTGGTGCTGATCGTCGGTGCCGTGGCCTGGTTGATCCGCAGGGTCAGGGTCTTGGTCGCAGCGGCGAGGCCGGTGCTGAGCTGGGTGAACCCGATCACGACGTTGGTGTCGCCGACCGCGGTCGGGGTCCCGGAAATGCGGCCGGTGCTCGTGTTCAGGGTCAGTCCGGCCGGCAGCGACGACGTGCTCCAGGTGCCGACCTGGTTGCCCAGGGTGGTCAGGGTCAGGGAGTAGCTGCCCAGACGGGTGCCCGCGGTCAGGCTGGTCGTGGTGATCAGCGGCTTGGCCTGGACGACCCGTTCGTTGGAGGTCCCCGGCGCGTTCAGCGTGGTCCGGGAGACGACCGCCCGGTAGTTGGTGGTCGTGGTCGGCACGACGCCCTTGCTGAAGGTCCCGTTGGCGGTGACGGTCGTGGTGGTCACGGTCGACCAGCTCGATCCGACCTTCTTCTGGATGGTGACGGTGGTGCCCTTGACCGACGGGAGCACGGTGCCGGACAGGGTCACGGCGCTACCGGCCGTGGTCTGGGCGGCGCTCGAGCTCAGGGAGACCAGGGTGCGACGCAGGGCGGCGACGGTGATCGTCTTGGAGACGGCGGCCTTCAGGGTGCCCTTCTTCGGCGAGGTCGCCCGGTAGAAGTAGTTGGCGACCGTCTTGGGCCGGGTCAGCTTGACGGCGTAGCTGCCCGCCGTGTTCACGGTGCGGGTCGAGCCGGCCCGGACCCAGCGGGCGCCGGACTTCCGCTCGATGTAGACCGTCGTTCCCCTCGGCGAGCGGGTGATCTTGCCCGCGAAGGTGACGGCGGTTCCGGCGACTCCGACGGCCGGTGACGCACTGATGGTCAGGGACCGGGTCGTGGCGGCGGACGCGGCGGTCTGCAGGCCGGCGACCAGCAGCAGGGCGGCCAGGACGGCAGCAACGAACCGGAACGAGCTGATTCTCGAGAACATCAGGGCCTCTGGGGTACGCGGGAAGGGAGGGACGAACGTCCCCCAGCGTAAGCGGTTGGTCCCCTGAATGCGGACAAACCGTGGTTCAGGTGACGGTCAGCGTCAGCACCACGGGGGTGGCCGGGGTCGGATTACCGGTGGCGGTGAAGTTCAGGGTGACGTCGTAGACGCCGGTCTGCAGGACCAGGCCGTTGCTCAGGACGCCGCTGGAGCTCATCGAGAAGCCACCGTCGTTGGCCGAGCCGCTCCCGCGTTTCTGGATGGTCGCGGTCCAGGTACCGGTGGGGTTGCCGACGGCGGTCACCTGGGTCGAGTACGCCTGGAAGAAGCTCGCGTTCGGCAGTGACGTCGTGCTGATCACCGGGGCCGGCGGTGGCGGTGCGATCACCAGGTCGAGGGTCTTGGGGGTGGCGGCCAGTCCGGTGCTGGTCTGGGTGAACCCGATCACGACCTGGGTGGTGCCCGGGGTGGTGGGGGTTCCGGAGATGGTGTTGCCGGTGCGGGTCAGGCCGGCCGGCAGCGGTGC
>JAPLCB010000009.1 GCA_026392455.1 Propionibacteriales bacterium
ATCGATCTGGCCACCAAGATGACGTCGACCGGCTATGTGGTCCCCGACAGCCTCAAGGAGCACCTCGAGCTCCGCGACCGGACGTGTGTGTTCCCGCACTGCGACAAACCCGCGAGGTCCTGCCAGAAGGACCACACCCACCCCTACGACCAAGGCGGACCGACCAGCAGCGAGAACCTCGGGAACCTCTGCCAGCACCACCACAACCTCAAGACCCACGCCGGCTGGACCTACACCCACCTCGATACCGGGGTGTATCTCTGGCGATCACCCCACGGCTACCAATTCCTCCGCGACCACCACGGCACCCACGACCTCACCCCCAGACCGGTTGACCCACCCGGCGGGTAGACCTCTGCCGTCACCAGGCGCCAGGGGTTTCGAGGCTCGCTGCGCTCACACCTCAACCAGCAAAACCGAACCGGCTCCCACCTCAACCAGCAGAACCGAGCCACTGCTGGTTGAGGTGCGGCCGCGCTAGCGGTCGCCTCGAAACCCGGTAAGCCACGCCATGGGGGGTTTCGAGGCTCGCTGCGCTCACACCTCAACCAGCAGGGAGCGGAACCGGCTCGCGCCTCGAAACCAGCTGGGCCGAACCGACCCTGCTGTCAGTCCTCGCGCTTCGCGTTCCGCTTCCGCGCGATCCTGATCGAGACCGCCAGCAGCAGCACCGGGCCGAACGCGAGCAGGACGACGAGCGCGTTCTCGACCGGGTGCAGGGAACCCATGTGGTCAGCGATCAACGCTCGAACCCGATCAGGTCGTCGATCTCCTGGGTAGCGAACCAGCCGAGGTCGGGCAGCTCGCTGTCGGCAGGGTCGACCTCGTCGGTGTCGGCGTGCACCGCTTCGATCGCGGCGACCGGGAAAGCACTGTCCTCGTCACTGACGTCAGCGACGATCACCACCCGGCGATCTGGCTCGTCGAGCAGCGCCGTCGCTGCTTCGGCTGCTTCGGCGAGGGCCTCGTACTCGGCCTCCTCGGTGTCGTCGTCGGCGACGAACCGCTCCGCGGTCGACGGGACCGACCCAGCGCGAACGTACGCAGCCAGTCCCGGCAGGGTGGTGGGGACGTAGATCCTCATCGTCGCGCTCCTCAGGTCTTCTTGCGGCCGCGCGGCGCTCGCGGTCGGGTGTCGCTCGACGAGTCGACGAGCTCGTCGAGCGCCTCCTTGACGCACTGCCCGAGGACGTCGATGTCGGGCAGGATGTCCCGGTCCGCAGTGATGCCGTAGTACACACCACCGTCGTACGAGGTCACGCCGACCGCGATCGAGAAGCCCTTCTGCAGCGGCGGGATCGGATAGGTCTCGATCATCTCCGCCCCGGCCATGAACATCGGGAACTGCGGCCCGGGAACGTTGGTGATCACCAGGTTCACCCCGGCCGACTCGTCCACCGCGACCCGCGACCCCAGGGCGTGGAACGTCGTCGGCGCGAACCCGGCGACGCCGGCGATCCGGTCGGCCGCCATCGCCCGCCCGGTCTCGCTGTGGGCCTTGAACGCGTACGACACCTGGTGCAGGCGGACCACCGGCGATGCCTCGCCGATCGGGAGGTCGAGCCGGTGCCCGATCACCTGCGAACCCAACGAGGTCGGCTCCAGGTCCTCGTCGATCACGCTCATCGGCACCAGCGCCTTGATCCGGCGCCCACTGCCGACCGACTCGGCGCGGGTCATCAGCCAGGCACGGATCGCCCCGGTCAGGGTCGCCAGGATGACGTCGTTGACAGTGCCACCGTGGACCCGACGGACCCGGCGGTAGTCCTTGAGCGCGGTCCGGACCAGCACCACCCGGCGCTGCTCGTTCGGCTCGACGTTGAACGGGCTGTCCGGCGCCGGACGCCGGTTCGAGAGTGCGCCGGCGATGTCGGTCACGCGGCCGAGGACCGAACCGGCGACCTTGGCCGCGGCCCCGACCGTGCCCCGGGCCGTGGTGACCACGGTCAACGGGTCCTTGGCGCTCTCGGAGAGTGCTTCGAGGACCAGGCTGGTCTGGGACGGTACAGCGGCCGGGCGCCAGTCCTCGTGGACGAGCTCGCGCGGGCCGGGGTCGACGTCCAGCAGCACCTGGCCGAGATCGACGGTGGCGATACCGTCGACGAGGATCTGGTGGGACTTCGACAGGACGGCGACCCGGCCTCCCTCAAGGCCCTCGACGAAGTAGACCTCCCACAACGGCCGGGAGGGATCCAGCCGCCGGGACATGATCCGGGCGGTGAGCTCGCGGAGCTGGTCCAGGGTGCCTGGCCGCGGCAACGCGGAACGTCGAACGTGGTAGCCGAGGTCGAAGTCCGGGTCGTCGACCCAGACCGGGTTCGCGATCCGGCCCGGCACCGACCTGATGGCCTGGCGGTACCGCGGTACGAAGGTGATCCGGTCGTTGATGTGCGCGACGAGTGCGTCGTAGTCGAAGCCGGACTCACCGGGGTCGAAGATCTCCAGGGTCGCGTTGTGCATCGGCGTCCGCGCCGTTTCGGCGGTCAGCAGAGCCAGATCGGCGCTACGCAGTCGCTCGCTCATCGTTTTCCGACCTCTGTCCGTCCTACCCCGACCGGCATCCTGAGAACTCCCCCAGAGTTGCTGGGGTGGTGCCGGCAATCGATCCTGCCCATGGGATTCTGACAGAGCATCCGCCGCCGATGTCGCCCGACCATGACTTGGAGCCACCGATGAAGCTGTCCCACCGCGTCCGTTCCGTCAGCGTCGGCGCCGCCGCCCTCGCCCTCGCCCTCTCCCTGTCCGCTTGCGGGTCGGACACGAAGGACACCGGATCGGTCCGGGAAGCAGCCGGTGACGCTACCGCGACGCCCCGCGCCCAGGTGACGGCGGCGCCGGCAGCGGACGCCGCGGTCATCAAGATCACCCTCGACGGAACGTCGGTGAGTCCCGACGGAGAGTCCCGGTCGGTCAAGCGCAACCAGCCGGTCGTGTTCCAGATCACGGCCGCCTCCGCCGGGCAGCTGCACGTGCACAGCAGCCCCGAGCAGGTGATCGACTTCCCTGCCGGCGACTCCGAGATCACGGTCACCTTCACCATCCCGGGCGTCGTCGCCGTCGAGGACCACGATCTCGACGCCCTGATCGTGCAGCTCGAGGTCAACTGATGCAGCTCCCCGGCGTGATCGTGCCGATGCACGGTTTCGGCGGCGCCCGCGACCTGCCGATCCCGGCCCCGTTGGCGATCAGCGGCGGGACTGCCGCACTGATGATCTCGTTCTGCGTGCTGATCCTCGCCTGGCGTGCCCCGCGTTACCGGACGCCCGGCGGCCGACCGGTCCCGGCGACCCTCGCCCGGGTCATCGATTCCCGGTGGTTCACCGGCACCCTGCGGGCTGCCGGCCTGCTGTTCGCCGGGTACTTCGTCTGGGCGCTCGGGGTGTACGTCGGCAGCCTGCACGTCCCGGGGCTTCCCCGGGGCGGTCCCGACCTGCGCACCAACCCGGTCTTCGGAGTCTTCTACGTCTGGCTCTGGGTCGGCCTGGTTCCCGCCTCCTTGCTCCTCGGCCGGATCTACCGCGCGGTGAACCCGGTCCGGACCTTGTTCACCGGCCTCTCCTGGGTGCTCCGGGTCGATCCCTCCAAGGGGGTCTTCAGCTACCCCGAGAAGCTGGGTTACTGGCCGGCAGCGGCCGGTCTCTTCGCGTTCGTCTGGCAGGAGCTGATCAACCCCCAGGGCGCCTGGCTGACGGACTCGGGCCTCTCGCCGGGGGTACGCAGCTGGTTGCTGGCCTACGTCGTGATCATGTTCCTCGGAGCTTCCTTGTTCGGCGACACCTGGTTCTCCCGCGCAGACCCTTTCGAGGTGTACTCCGACCTGCTGGCAAAGCTCTCGTTCTGGGCGCGCCGTGAGGACGGGGTCCTGGTCTTCCGCAGCCCGCTGGCCAACCTGGCGACCACGGTGCCGCGAACCGGCCTGGTCGCTGTGGTGGCGGTCCTCGTCGGTTCGACCGCGTTCGACTCCTACAAGGAGACCCGGACCTGGGTGCAGCTCGTGGGTGACATCGGCGGCAACGTCGAGCTGACCAGCACGATCGCGCTGCTGGTCGTCTGCGCCGCCATCGGGCTGCTGTTCTCCGCCGCCACCATGTCGGCCCAGACCGACCCGGACGCCGACCCGCCCACACCAGGACGCCGAGAGCTGCCGCGCCTGTACGCGCACTCGGTGGTGCCGATCGTGGTCGGCTACATGGTCGCGCACTACCTGAGCTACCTGGTGGTGACCGGACAGGAGACGTTGATCCAGCTGAGCGACCCGATGTTCGACGGCTCGAACCTCCTGGGCACCGGCGACTGGTCGGTGAACTACTGGCTCAACAGCCATCCGACGTTCCTGGCCTGCACCAAGGTCTTCGCCGTCGTCCTGGGCCACGTCGTCGGTGTGGTCGCGGCCCACGACCGGGCCCTGGTCGTGCTGCCCAAGCGACACCAGGTGACCGGCCAGATCGGTCTGCTCTTCGTGATGCTGGCCTTCACCGCCGGCGCTCTGTGGTTGCTCTTCGGCGCTTCGGTCTGACCGGGACGAACGCTTCGGGGTAGCAGTCCTCAGCGACGCGGGCGAGCGCAGCCCGGACCGCCGAGGGCCCGAGCTCCACCAACGTCCGTCCGGAGACGAGCGACCGGTCGAGGGTCGCGCCGTCCTCGGGCACGATCCTCAGGGTCACCGGATCGACGTAGGTACGCACGAAGGCCTCGAGATCCGCGGGCTGCCAGCCCTGCCCCGGGCGGGCCCGGTTGAGCACGACCCGCACCGGCGTCCCAGCGCCTTCGAGGCTCTCCTCGAGGTCGACCAGCCCCCGTGCCAGTCGGGCGAGCCCCACCGGGTCGCACTGACCGACGACCACGATCTCGTCGGCCACCGCCAGCGCCTCCGCCGTCATCCGGTCGCGGTCGCCGGCCTCGAGGCAGAAACCGGTGTCGACCACGACGTCGCCGATCTCGCTGGCGAGCCCCAGGATGCCTTCGAGGGCCTCGGGCCGCACCTCGATCCGACGATCAGCGCGCGGGAGCCCGGTCAGCACGTCGAGGTTGGCCGCCGCCCGGCGGCAGCTCGCGAGCAGGCCGGACCGGTCCAGGGTCCCGGCATTGCGACTCCGGGCCACCGCGAGCAGGCCGGAGCCCTCGTCGAGGATGCCCAGCCGGGACGCTACGCAGCCGCCGTACGGATCAGCATCCACCAGGACCACCCGACGGCCCGCCGCAGCCACCTCGGTCGCAACGCCGAGGGCCACCGTGGTCCGGCCCGGGGCGCCGGCCGGGCCCCAGACGACGACCGTGCGGCCCCGGTCACCGGCGAACGCCGGACCGGTGTCCGTCGACCCGGCGTCCCGGGCCTCCGGGACCCTCAGGTCGAGGCGGGACATCATCACCTCGCCC
Source organism: Propionibacteriales bacterium (assembly GCA_026392455.1). Classification (GTDB taxonomy): domain Bacteria; phylum Actinomycetota; class Actinomycetes; order Propionibacteriales; family Nocardioidaceae; genus Marmoricola. The sequence continues at coordinate 5,377 of JAPLCB010000009.1, forward strand.
ACCGAGTCCAGGATGTCGCAGACGTCGGGAGCCACGAGCCGGGAGACCCCGAGCCGGGTGACCCGGTCCGCGTGCTCGACCTGGCCGACCGCGACCACCTCGACGTCCTGGCCACGCAACCGGTGGACCGCCTCGGCATCGAGTCCGGGCACCTCGGCGGACAGCAGCGCCACCCTGGCCTGGCCCAGGCTCACCGTCGCGACCAGGTCGGTGAGGTCCACGCAGCGTTTGAGGACGACGACACCAGCAGCCTCGGCACCCGCCAGCACCGCCGCTTCCCAGGGCTCGCCCGAGGCCAGCAGCACGATCGGACTCCTCATCGCAGCGCGTCCCCGTGCGACTGGGTCAGGATCACCCTGCCACCCGCCGTCCGACCGATCAGTCCTCCGAGCTCAGCAGCCTGCTGGGTCCCCGGAACGTCGACGACCACGGCCCGCGACGTCTGGGGTCCCAGCGAGTCCTGCTCGCCGCCGAGGGCGACCACGCGGACCCCGGCGAACGCGCGTTCGGCTGCCCGGGCGCCGGGGGCACGGTCCGCGTCGGAGACCACCCAGACGTCGACCACCGAGCCGACCCGCACCGTGGGCGGGAGGTCGAGCTCCCCCACCGCGAGCGGCACCCGGACCCCCGGGGTCTCCCCGGCCGCTGCGAGCGCCGCGGCCGGGACCAGCTCACCGGCGCCCACCTCGCGCTGGACGATCCGCCCGACCGGATCCTCGGTGGCCGCCCGCAGGTAGCGGTCCAGATCGTCGGCGTCCATCGAGACCCGACGACTCTCCAGGTCGGTCGCGGCCAGCGGAGTTCCCGGCAGCACCGCCCGACGCACCCCCCAGACCACGGTGGCGTCGTCGGCGCGGGCCAGGAGCACCGACCCGGCGACCACCGACAGCGCCACCACCAGGACGCCGGCCAGCAGCCGGGGATCGCGCCAACCGGCGACCCGCAACCGGGTCGCCGCGGTCGGGACCGGCACCGGCTCACCGGGTGTGTGGGCAGCACGTGGCGTCATCGCAGATCACCTACAGTTGCTCGCATGGACTCGAACCCTCGCTTCCTGCACCTCGCTGATGTGGCCGAAATCTTGAACACGTCGAGCGCGCAGGTCTACGCGCTGGTCCGCCGCGGCGAGATCCCGGCGATCAAGATCGGCGGGCGCGGCCAGTGGCGGGTGGAGAGCAGCGAGCTCGAGGGCTACATCCAACGTGCCTACGCGCAGACACGGGAGTTCGTCGAGGAGCATCCCTACATCGAGGGCGCCAGCGTCGAGAACGCCGGCGCCGAGGCATCGCACCTCGACTGAGGGCCTCATCGCGCACCCTGCACGGCGATGATCGAGGCGGTCGCGACGATCACCTGACCGGTCGCCGTGCCGAGCTCGGCAAAGTCGGCGCCGACCCGACCGAGCCGACCGCGGACCTGGCTGCCGCCGGCGAGCCGGAAGGTCCCGTCGTCCCCGACCGCGGAGATCCGGCGCAGCGCTGCGCGCACCGACAACCGGGCCGTCATCGGCCACAGCTCCGGAGCGAGGGCTGAGGGACCGAGCCCCTCGATCAGGACGGCCGCGTCCAGCCGGACCAGCCACGCAGCGGCACCAGCGTCCAGCAGGGCCCATCCGTCGCCAGCCCGGGCCAGCCGCCCGTGCACCTGGGTGCCGTCGCTCAGCTCGATGCGCAACGGCCGGCCGGTGGCCGCGTGCACCCGGGAGGCCAGCAGCACCTCCGCGTAGCCGGCCTCCGCCAGGGCCTCGATCTCGGCCTCCCGCTGCTGGAGGTGGAGGCCCTGGGCCTGCATCTCCAGGTCGTCGAACACGTCACACAGACTTTCCTCCCAGCGCATGCCCATCGGTTCCCGGCGCGGGAACACCCGAAACAGGGCCTGTGGACAACCGTTTGACCCGATGCTCGAACCTGCATAAAACAACACAACCAGACGCAAACGTAAGGAAAAAGCATGGTTGTGAGCATGGTGATGAGCGCTGACCCGCCGACCTTCGAGTCCCTCCTGGTCCGGACAGCCCTGGTGGTCCTCGCCGCCGGGCTGGTCTGGTTGGCGCTCGTGCTGGCAGCAGTCAGCCTCGAGGCAGTGACGCAAGGCCGGTTCCGACTCGCCCTGGCTCTCGGGTGTCCCCCCTGGTGGCACCGGTCGCTGCTGGGCCTCGCCGGTGCCGCCGTCGCGGCCGGCACCCTCTCCCCGGTGAGCGCCACCGCGCAGAGATCCGGCGTGCTCGACGGGCTTCCGGTCCCGGACCGGACGATCGGGGGTACCGCGCGTGCTGAAGATCCCCCGGCCGTGTCTGCACTGGTGACCGTCCGTGCTGGCGACTCCCTGTGGTCGATCAGCCGGAGCCGACTCCCCCCTGACGCCGGCCCCCGCCGGACGGCGGGCCTGGCCCGATCGATCTACCGGCTCAACCGGCCCCTGATCGGTGACGACCCCGACCTGATCCACCCCGGCCAGCCCTTGGCCGTTCCACCGGACCACCGCGAGACCTACTCGGAGGAATCATGAATGCGCTCGCTCCCGCCCCGCTACAACCGACCGGCCCGATCAGCCCAGCGGCCCAGGGCCTGCTCAGCCTGGACTTCGACACCGGGGTCCAGCTCCCGGCGCGACCGAACCTTCGTCTCGTGACCGGCGACGAACCCGGCCTCGACGCCTTCGCGACCCGGTTCGCCCAAGCGGTGGTCGAGGTGATCGGCGGCGACCGCGGGGTCTACCAGCTGATGCGCTGGACCACCGACGCCGTCTACGACGACCTGCAACGCCGCAGCAGCGTGCTCCAGCGCACGGCCGGCCACGACCCCCGACGCCCGCGCCTGAGGGCCCAGGTCCGCAGCGTGCACCTGTCCCGCCCGCAACCTGACGTCGCCGAGATCAGCATCCACGTCCGGCACGGGCAGCGGTCACGCGCGATCGCCGCCCGGATCGAGCTGATCGAGGGCCGGTGGCGCTGCTCAGCCCTCGAATTCGGGTAGGAGGACGCGTCAGCGGACTCCTACGTCGCTGGTTGAGCAGCGAGCGCCGAGACGAGGAACGAGTTCGGCGACCGAGCGTGTCGAAACCTGGTGCCAGACCCGCAGACCCGACCTAGCCGCCGGAACTGGTGTTGAAGGCACCGGGGTTCGGCGATCCGTGGCACTGCTTGAACTTCTTGCCCGAGCCGCACGGGCACGGCGCATTGCGGCTGACTCCGGCGTACGGGTCGTCGGCGTTGCTCACCGTGGTGCCCTTGACCTCCACCTCGCCGTCCTCACTGGGGCCGGCGTAGGTCAGGTTCGTCGGTGCCTTCGGCGCTTCCAGGCCCTTGGCACGGATGATCGGGGCGTGTGCGGCCTGGTTGGCGGTGGCAGCCTGGACCGCACCAGTGCCCAACGGCCGGAAGATCGGGTCGTGGTCGTGACCCTCGTGGCCCGGCTCGATCTCCATCCCTTCGGGGACCTCGATCCCCGGGTGCTCCTCCTCGACCTGGACCTCCAGGTTGAACAGGAACCCGACGGTCTCCTCGCGGATACCTTCCTTCATGGCCGCAAACATGTCGAAGCCCTCGCGCTGGTACTCGACCAGCGGGTCGCGCTGAGAGTACGCCCGCAGCCCGATGCCCTCGCGCAGGTAGTCCATCTCGTAGAGGTGCTCGCGCCACTTCCGGTCCAGCACCGACAGGAGCACCCGACGCTCGAGCTCGCGCATGACCTCTTCGCCGATCTCGGCCTCACGAGCGGTGTACGCCGCCTGGGCGTCCGCCTTGAGCGCCTCCAGAAGCTCGTCACGGCTCATCCCGTCGCGACCGCCGGCCTCCTCCTCCAGGTCCTGGAACCGGATGCTGACCGGGTAGAAGGTCCCCACAGCCGTCCACAGCGCCTCCAGGTCCCACTCCTCGGGGAACCCGTCGGTCGCGGCGATCACGTAGGTGGTGACGGCCTCGTCGATCATGGTGCGGATCTGCTCGGTCAGGTCGCGGCCCTCGAGCACCTCGCGGCGCTCGCCGTAGATGACCTCACGCTGCCGACTCATCACGTCGTCGTACTTCAGCACGTTCTTGCGGGACTCGAAGTTCTGCCCCTCGACCTGGCCCTGGGCGGACGCGATCGACCGGGTCACCGACTTGTTCTCGATCGGGACGTCGTCCGGCACCTTCAGCGCGATCAGCACCCGCTCGACGAACGCCGCGTTGAACAGGCGCAGGAGGTCGTCCTCCAGCGACAGGTAGAACCGGGACTCACCCGGGTCGCCCTGACGACCGGACCGACCGCGGAGCTGGTTGTCGATGCGTCGCGACTCGTGCCGCTCGGTACCGAGCACGTACAGCCCGCCGAGCTCCTTGACCTCGTCGTGCTCGGCCTTGACCTGCGCGGTCACCTTCTCCAGGGTGGCGGCCCAGGCAGCCTCGTACTCGTCGGCGTGCTCGACCGGGTCCAGGCCCTGCTTGCGCAGCTCCTGGTCGGCGAGGAACTCGACCGAACCGCCGAGCATGATGTCGGTGCCTCGACCTGCCATGTTGGTCGCCACGGTGACCGCACCCTTGTGACCGGCCATCGCGACGACCTTGGCCTCGTTCTCGTGCTGCTTGGCGTTCAGGACGGTGTGCGCGACGCCGCGCCGGCGGAGCAGGTCGGAGAGGTACTCCGACTTCTCCACGGAGGTGGTGCCCACCAGCACCGGCTGCCCGGTGCGGTGGCGCTCCTCGAGGTCGTCGGCGACCGCGTTGAACTTGGCCTCCTCGGTCCGGTAGACCAGGTCCGGCTGGTCGATCCGGGCCATCGGCTTGTTCGGCGGGATCGGGACGACGCCGAGACCGTAGATCTTGTCGAACTCGCTGGCCTCGGTCATCGCCGTGCCGGTCATCCCGGACAACCGGGTGTAGAGCCGGAAGTAGTTCTGCAGGGTGATCGTGGCGAGGGTCTGGTACTCCTCGCGGACGGTCACCCCCTCCTTGGCCTCGATCGCCTGGTGCAGGCCGTCGTTGTAGCGACGCCCCGAGAGGATTCGTCCGGTGTGCTCGTCGACGATCAGCACCTCGCCGTCGATGACGACGTACTCCTTGTCCTTGCGGAACAGCTCCTTGGCCTTGATGGAGTTGTTCAGGAACGAGATCAGCGGCGTGTTCGCGGACTCGTACAGGTTCTCGATGCCGAGGTGGTCCTCGACCTTGGTGATGCCGTCCTCGAGGATCGAGATGGTGCGCTTCTTCTCGTCGACCTCGTAGTCCTCGTCGATGACGAGCTGGGTCGCGATCTTGGCGAACTCGGCGTACCACTTGACCTCGTCCTGGGTCGGCCCGGAGATGATCAGCGGAGTCCGCGCCTCGTCGATCAGGATCGAGTCGACCTCGTCGACGACCGCGAAGTTGTGACCACGCTGGACGCAGTCCTCCAGCGCGTTGGCCATGTTGTCGCGCAGGTAGTCGAAGCCGAGCTCGTTGTTGGTGGCGTAGGTGATGTCGCAGTTGTAGGCCTCGCGCCGCTCGGCGGGGCTCATCTCCGGCAGGATCACCCCGACGGTGAGGCCAAGGAAGTGGTGCACCCGGCCCATCCACTGCGCGTGGTACTTCGCCAGGTAGTCGTTGACGGTGACGACGTGGACGCCCTTGCCGGAGAGCGCGTTCAGGTAGGACGGCAGGGTGGAGACCAAGGTCTTGCCCTCACCGGTCTTCATCTCCGCGATGTTGCCCAGGTGCAGTGCCGCACCGCCCATGATCTGGACGTCGAAGTGTCGCTGGCCGAGCACCCGCTTGGCGGCCTCACGGACGGTGGCGAACGCCTCCGGCATGATGTCGTCGAGGGTCTCGCCGTCCTCGAGACGCTTCTTGAACTCCGCAGTCATGCCACGCAGCTCTTCGTCGCTCATCGCGACGAAGTCGTCCTCGATCGCGTTGATCGCCTTGGTGATGGTCTCCAGCTGGCGCAAGATCTTGCCTTCGCCGATACGAAGGATCTTGTCGATGATGGCAGGCACGGTCTCAGGCTCCCAGGAGTTGGCGGTGTTGCGGCTGCCAACTCTACCCAGCGGTCGCGAAGATCACCCGGCACGTCCGCTCAGGCAGGTCCAACCGCCCTGGCGAGGGCGCCGGCGAGGTCCCCGCGGCGCTCCACCCGGATGTCCTCGAGCCCGAGCCAACCGGCGAGGGCACCGAGCTCGGCAGCGAGCTCGGCAGCCGTCTGCTCCGGTGCGTGCTGCTCGGCGTGGGCGGCCTTGACCACCAGCACCGAGGCCTTGCGGTCGGCCTTCAGGTCGACCCGGCCCACCAACCGGTCGCCCAGCAGGAAGGGCAGCACGTAGTACCCGAACTCGCGCTTGGCCTCCGGGACGTAGATCTCGATGCGGTAGCGGAACCCGAAGAGGCTCTCGGCCCGGGTCCGCTCCCAGACCAGCGGGTCGAACGGGCTCAGCAGTGCGCGCGCCGCGACCCGGCGCGGCAGCCGCGCCCCGGAGTGCAGGTACGCCGGCCTGGTCAGGCCCTCGACCTGCACCGGGACCAGCTCGCCGTCCTCGACCAGCGAGGACACCGCCGCCTGCGACTCGGCCGGCTTCATCCGGTAGTAGTCGCGCAGCTCCGGCTCGGTCGCGACGCCGTGGGAGACCGCTGCGCGCCTGACCAGCTCGCGGTGGGCGTCGGCCGGGGCCGGAGTCGCCGCGCGCAGGACCGTGTCCGGCAGCACCCGACCGGGTAGGTCGTAGAGCACCTCGAAGGCCGAGTTCCGCCCGGCGATCGCGAGGTCGCCGACGACGAAGAGGTAGTCCAGGGTCCGCCGGGCGTCGGACCAGTTCCAGCCCCAGTGGTCCTTGCTGCGCGGCAGGCCCTCGTCGAGGTCGCGAGCCGTGCTGGGGCCGCGTTCGGCGATCTGCGCGCACAACGAGGCGGCCAGGGCGTCGCTGACCCCCGCGGTCCACCACTTGCCCCGGGTCGGGCGGTACTGCTCCATCCGGTGCTGCATGTGCGGCCACAGCTCCACCGGCATGTAGGCCTGCACATGAGCCCAGTACTCCACCAGCCGACGCTGGGCGCGACCGCTGGCGGCCCGGTGCAGCAGCTCGGGGTCGTAGGGACCCATCCGCGAGTAGAGCGGCATGTAGTGGGCCCGGGTGAGCACGTTGACCGAGTCGACCTGCAGCACTCCGGTCCGCCGTACGGTCCTGCTCAGGGTGGCGAGGTTCGGCGCCGCGTGAGCGGGGTCGAGGAAGCCCTGGGCGGCCAGCGCGACGCGGCGCGCCTGAGCGAGGCTGAGCGACTCCATGCCGCGAACGCTACTGCGGGATCTCCAGGAGCTTCTCGCGGACGGCGTACATCACGGCCTCCATCCGGGAGTGCAGCTGCAGCTTCTCCAGGATGTTGCGGACATGGTTCTTCACGGTGTTCTCGCTGATGAACAGCTGCTTGGCGACCTCGCGGTTGTTCAACCCGGTGGCGACCAGCCGCAGCACCTCGAGCTCGCGGTCGGTCAACCGCGGGGCGTGGTCGACCTCGCGGTCGGTCCGGGAGATCTCCTTGAACTCGTCGATGAGCTTGGCCGCCATCGACGGGCTGATCAACGACTGTCCCTCGGCAACCACCCGGATCGCCTGGGCGACCTCCTCGATCGAGGAGTCCTTGAGCAGGTAGCCCGAGGCACCGTTCTTGACCGCCTCGTACAGGTCACCCTCCTCGTCGCTGACGGTGAGCATGATGATCCTGGCCGACGGAGCCTGCTCCTTGATCCGGATGCACGCCTCGAGACCGCTGCGCTTGGGCATCCGTACGTCGAGCAGCACGATGTCGGGCATCGTCTCGACCACCAGGTCGACGGCGGTGATCCCGTCACCGGCCTCACCGACGACGTCGATGTCGGTCTCGACGCCGAGCAGCATCGTCAGGCCACGGCGGAACAGCTCCTGGTCGTCGACCACGACCACCCTCACCGCCGCTGACTCCCCCATCAGTTCTGGCACTCCTAAATCATGACAGATCAGACGGAGCCACGAGCGGCTTCGCCGGAACTCAGGTGAGGTCGAGCGAGATCACGCCGTAGTCGTACCCGCGCCGGCGGTAGACGACCGACGGACGCTCGCTCTCCTTGTCGACGAAGAGGTAGAAGTCGTGCCCGACCAGCTCCATCTCGTACAGCGCCTGCTCGAGATTGATCGCGGTCGCGGCGTGGGTCTTCTCGCGGACCACCAGCGGGCCGTCCCCGGTCACGGTGACCGGGCCGACCTTGTGGACCGAGACGTCGTCGCTCTCGGCAACGGCGTCGTCGGCGACCTCGGGGGCACGGACCCTGCCCATGGCCTGGTGGACGGACTCTGGCGCGTGCGCGCCGTGGTGGACCTTGCGACGGTCGGCAGCGCGACGCATCTGGGCGGACATCTTGTCCAGGGCCAGGTCGAGCGCGGCCATCTTGTCCTCGGCGGCGGCCTCCGCCCTCAGGATCGGTCCTTTGGACCTCGCGGTGAGCTCGACACGGACCTGGCGCTCCGGCTGACGGGAGTTCTTCTCGCGCTCGAGGAGGACCTCCACGCGGATGATCCGGTGGTCGTGCTTCTCGAGGCGGGCGAGCTTGTCCTCCACGTGTTCGCGGAAACGCTCCGAGATCTCGCACTGCCTGCTGCTCACCACAACGTCCATGCATACCTCCCGTTGTCAGGGCGGTCGTGCGTCTGCACCACCGCCCGGTTTTGAGCGGAGCCCGCCCGGCCGACCTGGTCTTCTACCCCACACCCGCCTGCTGAGACGGTCGCAGCTTGTGCCACTACTGGCCTTCTCCATCGCGTCCCCGTATCTGACGAGGGGCGACGGGCAGGACTTACGACTAAGCCGCACCGTGATCGGCATCCGCCGTTGCAAGCAACGACCTCTGCCTTACGTGGACCGTTTCGCCTGCGACTGGCTTCGGTTTGTCGGGCCGACCCCGACCCGGGACAGGTCCCGGCCAGGCTCTGCCTGACGCAACCACGGACCCGGGCGGACTCCATGCAAGTCACCGTAGCCCCCGCTCCCCCAAATGGGTAGCAATCACGCCGAGCCGGGACCTTCTGCGCGCCGGCGCCGGGTCGCGGCCACCGCCGCCACCGTCGCCACCTCGATCCCCACGGCTGCCAGGGCCCGCTGCGCCTCCCGGACCGTCACCCCGGTGGTGACGATGTCGTCGCAGACCACGACGGTCACCCAACGGCCCGCCAACCGGCGTTGGGCGCTCGGGTCCACCCGCAGGGCACCGGCGAGGTTCGCCGTCCGCTGGCCGACGTCGAGGCCGGCCTGGTCGCGGACCCCCGGGTGCTGACGCAGCAGGGTCGACCCGGTGGCGGGTCGCCCCTGCGCACGCAGGTGCCGGACCGCCGCCCGCACCATCCGGGCGACCGGGTCGTGGCCACGGGTCCGCACCGCTGCTGCACGGGAGGGGACCGCGACCAGCACGAGGTCGCTGTCGTCGTTGACGGCGGAGCCGACCACACCGGCCAGCACTCGTCCCAGGGGGTCGGCCAGGCCGAGCACCCGACGCTCCTTGTGGGCGACCAGGAGGCCCTTCAGCGGCTCTTCGTAGGGCCCGGCGACGAAGACCGGCGCCAGCCCGGGCGGCTCGGGGTCCGGACGGACCCGGACCCCGGCGGTGGGCAACCTCGAGGCGCACCCCGCGCAGAGCACCCGCCCCGGGTCGCGGCAAGTCACGCAGCTGCTGCCCAGAGCGAGGTCGAGCCAGGCGTCCCACATCTGCTCAGCCTGCGGCTCGGCCCGGCGCCGGGCCGAGCCGACGGGCCCACCGGTGGACCGGGCGGCTCGACGGGGCTACTGGGGAAAGCTGGCCGCGACCACGTCGGCTGCGGTCCGGACCCACTCGCCCGGCGGATCGCTGGGTCGCAGGACCTCCCCGCCGGCCGAGACGACCAGGACCGGGAGATCCGTGTCCGGTACGGCGAGGACGCCGACGACGACCCCGGGCACGGCCGGCAGCTCGGTCCCCACGACCCGTCCCGGAGAGCCGTCCAGCTCGACGGAGAACAGCCTGTTGCCACGAGCCGTCGACCTGGTCAGCACCACGATCCCGGTGGCCGACTCCTGGGCGAGGTCCACCACCACGGCCAGTCCGGCATCGGGGACGGCCACCCGGCGGGCCGGGAGCGCCCGTGCCAGCCTTCCGCTCTCGGTCCGCACCAGGTCGCTGACCAGCAACGTCGGGGTCACCACCGAGCCCAGCCCGGCGACGAAGGACGCACCGTCCCGGGTCAGGGTGAAGGACGCGACCTTCCTGCCCGACACCCCCGCGATCTCGACGACCCGGTCCCGGCCGTTGGTCGCGATCACGTGCACGACGGCGCCGGCCCTGGTCGCATCGACCAGCCAGAGGTTGCCGAACCGGTCGAAGCTGGGGCGGAGCAGGTTGCTGGCGCCGTCCAGGACGGTGCGGACGCGGCCAGGGGCACGGTCCCCGGTGGTCGGCGCCTGGTAGGCCCGGCGGCCGTTGCGGGCGACCACGGCGACCTCGTCGGTGCGCAGGCTCTGGGCGACCGAGCGGAGGGCGAACCCCTCGTCGCCCAGCGGTCCGCCGATCGGTCGGGGGCCGTCGTCACCTTCGGTCACGACCCTGCCGCCGGAGATCGCCACGTACTCGCGCTGCGGGACCCCGACCGGATCGAGCTCCGGCGCCAGGTCGAGCCCGACGTCGGTCTGCCCGTCGACCAGCGGTACTGCGACCCCGTCCACGGTGACCCGGAAGCGCACCAGCCCCGGGATCTGCCTCAGGGTGGCCGACAGCTGCGCCGCGGCCCGGTACAGCTCCGCCCGGGAAAGCCGCTGGATCCCGCTGGACAGGGGCACCTCGGCGACGCCGTCGTCCCCGATCACGACCGAGAGATCCAGGTCGACACCGCTCCCGAAAGCGCTGCGGGTCGCCCCGCCCTGGGCCGGTGTGGGTCCGACGAGCAGACCGCGGACCAGGCTGGAGGCGACCTGCTCACCACGGGGCAGGTAGACCCGGGTCGGTACGAGCACCGTGCCGGTGCGGTCGAAGAAGTACAGCAGGTACGGCAGGTAGGTGTTGCGGAAGTACGACGTCGGGACCGGCAGCGAGGTCGGCGGGTTCTGGATCCGCCACTCACCCTGTTCCTGGACCAGGTCGAGACGGAGATCCACCGTCGGTGAACGCTCCGCCGCGTCCCAGGCCCCACGTCGGTCGATCCGGTTCGCTCCGGCGAGCCTGGCCACGACCTGGTCGGCACCGGCTTCCAGGCTCGACGTCGTGTACACGATCGCGCCGGCGGGCTTCCAGGTGCTGCGGGCGCTCTCGGTCAGGAACGACCGCGCGACCGACGTGCTCGGCGGGTTGGCCTGGGTGGCGAGCAGGAAGCCACGGACGACCGACTCGCGGTCGGCGCCTGCCTTGGGACCCGGTGGCACGAAGTACGGCGCCTGGTCGGCACCACTTCCCGCGGCACCCGGTTCGGTCCGCACCTCGCCCGAGGTGGGCAAGGTCGTGCAACCGGCCAGGACCACGGCCGCGGCGAGCAGCAGCGCCGGCAGTGCGTGCGAGCGACGACGGTTCACGCAGGCCTCCCGGGCGTATCGGTCGGGGCATCGGCAGGGATCAGCGGCAACGGGCTGTGACCCAGCGGCTCACCGGCACGGCACGGCACCGTGACCCGGAACTGGGCGCCGGCGCCCGGGGCACCCCACACCTGCAGCCAGCCGCCGTGGAGCTGGGTGTCCTCCAGCGAGATCGCCAGCCCGAGGCCGGTCCCGCCGGTGGTCCGCGCCCGCGCCGGGTCCGCTCGCCAGAACCGGTTGAAGACCATCGCCAATTGGCCGGGCGCCAGGCCCACCCCGTAGTCACGGACGGTGACCCCGACCGCGTGCCCGTCGGCGCCGACCGTGACCACCACCCGGGAGTCACCGCGCACCCCGGCATGGTCGATGGCGTTGGCGACCAGGTTGCGCAGCACCCGCTCGATGCGGCGCTCGTCGACCTCGGCGATGCACGGGATCGGCGCCCGCAGGACCAGCTGGACTCCGCGGTTCCGGGCCACCGCCTCCGACTGGTCGACCACCCGGTGGGCGACATCGACCAGGTTCACCTCGGCCAGCTCGAGCCCGGCTGCGTCGGCGTCGAAACGGCTGATCTCCAGAAGGTCGGCCAGCAGGTTCTCGAACCGGTCGAGCTCCTTCTGGAGAAGCTCGGCGGCCCGCGACGCCACCGGGTCGAAGGCCGCCCGGGAGTCGTGCAGGACGTCACCGGCCATCCGGACGGTCGTCAGCGGGGTACGGAGCTCGTGGGAGACGTCGGAGACGAACTGGCGCTGCACCCGGGAAAGGTCGACCAGCTGCCGGATCTGTTGCTGGAGGGCGTCGGCCATCTGGTTGAAGGACACCGCGAGCCGGGCGATGTCGTCCTCGCCGTGGACGTGCATCCGCTCCTCCAGACGGCCCGAGGCGATCCGCTCAGCAACCCGTCGGGCGAGCCGCACCGGGTTGATCACCTGACGGGTGACCAGCAGCACGACCCCAGCGGTGAGCAGGAGCAGCAGGCCGCCCGACGTCAGCAACGAGCGCCGGACCAGGTCGAGGGTGCGTTGCTCGTCGGTCATCTTGAACAGGAAGTAGAGCGTGTAGGTGCTGCCGTCGGAAGGCAGCAGGACCCGGGAACCGACCACCACGGCCGGCTGGCCCTCCCCCGGGTCGTCGGCGAGCCGGCGTGCCCGGGTGTAGGTCCAGGAGGTGGCATTGGAACGCTCGACCACCGTGCGCAACCGGGCCGGGACGCTGTCGGCCGCGATCCCCGGCGTGGTCTGGATCCCCGACGACCCCGGTGATGCGGTCACGGTGCTGATCGGCCCCATCACCACCACCTCGAACCCGCGGATCGCGCCCCGGGCCACCAGCGACTCGACCAGCTGGCGCAGCTGGGCGTCGGGGTCGAACTCGCTGCTCCCGGCAGCAGCCAGCCGCTCCCGGGCCGAGTCGGTCTCGCCGACCGCTTCGGCGACCGAGGCCTTGACCCGGGTGCGTACCAGGCCGTCGGAGATCTGACGGGTGACGAAGAGACCGACCGACCCAGCGACCAGGGCACCCAGCAGCACGATCGCCACCACCACCCGGGTGCGGATCGAGCGGCGCCAGAACCCGAAGGAGCCTCGCAGCAGGCGACCGGCACGGGACCTGAGCGACACCGGTCCTGCCGGGGCGACAGGATCAGGCCGGGACGCCGCTGCCATCCGCCGTCTGCTGCGCCTGGTCCGTGCCGTCGGCGGAGCCCGCCTTGTAGCCGATGCCGCGTACCGTCACGACGATCGTCGGGTTCTCCGGGTCGTGCTCCACCTTCGCCCGGAGGCGCTGGACGTGCACGTTGACCAGGCGGGTGTCCGCGGCGTGCTGATAGCCCCAGACCTGCTGCAGGAGCATCTCGCGGGTGAACACCTGCCACGGCTTGCGTGCCAGGCACACCAGCAGGTCGAACTCCAGCGGCGTCAACGGGATCGGCGAGGGCTGTCCGCCGGCTTCCGTCGGGAGCCGGGTCACGCTGTGCCCGGCGACATCGATCGTCAGGTCGGCGATGTCGACCCGCTCCAGGGCGGTCGCGTCGAACTGACGCATCCGGGCGCGGATCCGGGCGATCAGCTCCTTGGGCTTGAAAGGCTTGGCGACGTAGTCGTCGGCACCCGACTCCAGGCCGACGACCAGGTCGACGGTGTCGCTGCGCGCCGTCAGCATCACGATCGGGACACCGGAGGTGGCCCGGATCTGACGGCAGACCTCGATGCCGTCGGTGCCCGGAAGCATCAGGTCCAGCAGGACCAGGTCAGGCTGGTACTCGACGAAGGCTGCGTACGCCTCGTCACCGCGAGCAACGATGCGGCTGGCAAAGCCTTCGTTGTGCAGCACGAGGGACAGCATCTCCGCAAGGGCCGCATCGTCGTCGACGACGAGGATGCGCGCCCGCCCGGCCTGGTCCTGCTGGTTCACCGTGATCTTTCCACTACCTCAGTAGCGGTAGTGGTCCGACTTGTACGGACCGGCGACGTCGACGCCGAGGTACTCGGCCTGCGCCTTGGTCAGCTCGGTCAGCTCGACACCCAGGGCGTCGAGGTGCAACCGCGCCACTTCCTCGTCGAGGTGCTTGGGCAGCACGAAGACGCCGATCGGGTACTCCTCGATCTTGGTGAAGAGCTCGATCTGGGCCAGCACCTGGTTGGTGAACGACGTCGACATCACGAACGACGGGTGACCGGTCGCGTTGCCGAGGTTCAGCAGACGGCCCTCGGAGAGAACGATGACCTTCTTGCCGTCGGGGAAGATCCACTGGTGGACCTGCGGCTTGATCTCGTCCTTGACGATGCCGGGGATCTGCGAGAGGCCGGCCATGTCGATCTCGTTGTCGAAGTGACCGATGTTGCCGACGATCGCCTGGTGCTTCATCTTCTCGAAGTGCTCGACCTTGATGATGTCGAAGTTGCCCGTCGTGGTGACGAAGATGTCGGCGTACTCGACGACCGACTCCAGGCGCTTGACCTCGTAGCCGTCCATCGCCGCCTGCAGGGCGCAGATGGGGTCGATCTCGGTGATGATGACCCGGGCACCCTGACCGCGCAGGGACTCGGCCGAGCCCTTGCCGACGTCGCCGTAGCCGCAGACGACCGCGACCTTGCCGCCGATCATGACGTCGGTGGCGCGGTTGATGCCGTCGATCAGCGAGTGCCGGCAGCCGTACTTGTTGTCGAACTTCGACTTCGTGACGGAGTCGTTGACGTTGATCGCCGGGAAGAGCAGCGAGCCCTCCTTGAAGCGCTCGTACAGACGCAGCACGCCGGTGGTGGTCTCCTCGGAGACGCCCTTGATGTCGGCGGCGATGGTGGTCCAGCGCGACGGGTTGTTCTCCAGCGAACCGGCCAGAACGCGCAGCACCTCCTTGTACTCCTCGTTGTCGGTGGAGTCCTGCGGCGGGACGACCCCGGCCTTCTCGAACTCGACACCCTTGTGCACGAGCAGGGTGATGTCACCGCCGTCGTCGAGCAGCACGTTCGGGCCCACCGGGTTGCCGTCAGCGTCCTTGAAGTCGAAGACCTTCTCGGCCTCGTCCCAGTACTCCGCCAGGGTCTCGCCCTTCCAGGCGAAGACGGGGGTGCCCTTCGGGTCCTCGACCGTGCCCCCGGTGCTCGGCGGGCCGACGACGACCGCGGCCGCCGCGTGGTCCTGGGTGGAGAAGATGTTGCAGGTGGCCCAGCGCACGTCCGCGCCGAGGGCGACCAGCGTCTCGATCAGCACGCCGGTCTGGATGGTCATGTGCAGCGAGCCGGCGATCCGGGCACCCTTGAGGGGCTGGGCATCGCCGTACGTCGTACGGAGCGAGACCAGACCGGGCATCTCGTGCTCGGCGAGGGTGAGCTCCTTGCGGCCGAAATCGGCAAGCGAAAGGTCAGCGACCTTGTAGTCCATGTGAATGTCCTTGCAGGTTGAAATGGCGTCGACGAGCGACATGAGGACAGGCGAGAGCCTGTACGAATCAGTTCTGGGCGTCTGGCCACGATCTCGTGCGCGAGGCGCAGTCCCCATCGTACCTGTTGGCCCCATTTCGGGAGGCAGAAGTCGGAGCGTCGCGGGCGGGCCTCTAGGCTCACCCCATGAGCGCTGGACTCTTCGGACTTCTCGATGACATTGCCGCGCTGGCGCGCCTCGCCGCAGCCTCGCTCGACGACGTCGGCGCCGCTGCCGGTCGGGCCAGCGTCAAGGCCGCCGGTGTCGTCGTCGACGACACCGCCGTGACCCCGCAGTACGTCCAGGGCGTCGCGGCCCAGCGCGAGCTCCCGATCATCAAGAAGATCGCGGTCGGTTCGCTGCGCAACAAGTTGCTGCTCATCCTGCCGGCGGCCCTGCTGCTGAGCCAGTTCGCCGACTTCCTGCTGACCCCGCTGCTCATGGTCGGCGGTACCTACCTGTGCTACGAGGGAGCCGAGAAGGTCTGGGAGCGGCTCGCCGGCCACGGCCCGCACGGCGAGACCCTCGAGCAGACCCAGCAGCACTTCGAGGGCGCCAGCGCCGAGGAGCAGGAGAAGACGGTGATCTCCGGTGCTGTCCGGACCGACTTCATCCTCTCCGCCGAGATCATGGTGATCGCTCTCAACGAGGTCGAGAACGAACCCTTCGTCTCCCGGGCGCTCATCCTGATCGTCGTGGCGCTCGGGATCACCGCACTGGTCTACGGGGTGGTCGCGCTGATCGTGAAGATGGACGACGTCGGCCTGCACCTGGCCGGTCGCTCGAACACCGCCGTCCAGAAGGTGGGGCGCGGGCTGGTGCAGGCGATGCCGGTACTGCTCGCGACGATCGCGACCGTCGGCGTCGCCGCCATGCTCTGGGTCGGCGGCCACATCGTGCTGGCCGGCCTGGACGACCTGGGTGCGCACGGGCCCTACGACCTGGTCCACCACCTGCAGCACGAGGCCGAGCACGCCGTGCACGAGCTCAGCTCGGTCGTCGGCTGGCTGACCAACACGCTCGCATCAGCCGTCTTCGGGCTCGCGATCGGGGCGGTCGTGGTCATCGTGATGCACGTCCTCCCGACGAAGCAGAAGCACTAGCGCGCGAGCCCGATCTCCAGGTAGCGGGCGGCGAACGTGCCGGTCGCCAGCAGCGCGGCGTACCGGGCCACGTCACCGTCGGCCTCGGTACCGACCTGCTCGATCCGGACACCGTTGGCGTCGGCCTGGTCGACCAGCCGCTGCCGGGTCTCGGCGACGACCGGGTCCGGCGAACCGTCGTCCAGGATCACCAGGGACGGTCGCAGCTCGGCCACCTCGTCGGCGAACGGGTCGGCGAAGACGTCGACCTGCTGAGCCGCAGCCAGCACCGGCAGCAGGTGCTCGGCATCGGCGGCCAGGGCCGCCCGGCCGGTGGCTCGCCGGATCGACTCTGCCACCCTGCGCGCGGCCCGGGCCGCGAGCACGGTGCCTCCCCAGATCACCGGGCTGGTCTCGGCGATCCCGCTGGCGAGGATCTTGGCCGGGTTGACCGCCAGGTCACGGAACGGCCCACAGCTCAGCGCGACGTCGTCGAGAGCGGTCGCGACCACCTCGGGGTCGGTGTCGGGCCCCAGGTCGAGCCGGTCCAGGAGGTCCAGCATCACCGTCGCGGTGGCCAGCTGGTCGCCGGTCACCGTCGGCAGCAGGGTCGAGTAGCGGCCGGGTACGTGCCGTCCGACCAACGAGTCCTCGGGGGTGGCGACCACCAGCTGGCAGCCACGGCGGACCGCCTCGGCCACGCCGGCAGCGGTCGCCGGGTCGGCCCCGTCGGGGGCGAGCACGACGACCAGGTCGAGGGCCCCGGCCCAGCCGGGAAGTCCGGCACCGGGCCAGGCCACGAACGGCACCGGGCAGGTCGGTTCCAGGACGGCACGGAGCAAGCGCGAGTCCGGGCCCGCGGCTACCACGGCCCGCGGGCGGGACTCGACCAGCCGCGCCACCGCGGCCTGCAACGGCTCTGCTGCGGAGACGGCCTCACGGCGTACCCGGGAACCGGCTTCAGCCAGGTTCCGCAGGCCGGGCTCAGCGCGCCGCAGCACGTCCTGGTCGTCGAGCAGTCCGTCGTCGAAGGAGTTCATCGCCGCCTCCTCGCCCTCAGCCGGGCCGACGAGCCTCGTCGACCAGCAGGACCGGGATGTCGTCCCGCACGGGATAGGCCAGTCCGCAGCCCGTGCAGACCAGCTCACCGGCCGGGTCGTCCACCGC
The DNA here is from genome assembly GCA_026392455.1 of Propionibacteriales bacterium. Taxonomy (GTDB): domain Bacteria; phylum Actinomycetota; class Actinomycetes; order Propionibacteriales; family Nocardioidaceae; genus Marmoricola. The sequence continues at coordinate 23,056 of JAPLCB010000009.1, forward strand.
CAGCGAGGCGTGGCAAGCCGGGCAGACGATCAGGTCGAGCAGCTTCGGGTCGAGATTCATCGGTACTCCCTGGTCACGAACGGCTGGGTCAGGAACGGATGGCGGCGAGGACCTCGTCGCGGATCTGCTGCATCGTGGCGGTGTCCTTGCCCTCGGCGTTCAGGCGCAGCAGCGGCTCGGTGTTGGACGCGCGAACATTGAACCACCAGTCGTCGTGGACCACCGACAGTCCGTCGAGGCGGTCCGTGGTGACCCCGGGACGGGTGCCCCAGTCGGTCTCGATCTGGTCGACCACGGCGCGGCTGTCGGCGACCTCGGAGTTGATCTCCCCGCTCGCCACGAAGCGCGAGTACGGAGCCAGCACCTCCGACAGCGGCGCGTCGCCCTCGGCCAGCGCGGCCAGGGCGTGCAGGGCGGCCAGCATCCCGGAGTCCGCGCGCCAGAAGTCGCGGAAGTAGAAGTGCCCGGAGTGCTCACCTCCGAAGATGGCGTCGGTCTCGGCCATCGTGGCCTTGATGAACGAGTGGCCGACCCGGGTGCGGACCGGCTTGCCGCCGAGCTCGGTGACGATCTGCGGCACCGCCCGGGAGGTGATCAAGTTGTGGATGATCACCGACCCGGGCTCCTTCGCGAGCTCGCGGGCGGCGATCAGGGCGGTGAGCACACTGGGGCTGACCAGCTCGCCGCGCTCGTCGACCAGGAAGCAGCGGTCGGCGTCACCGTCGAAGGCCAGGCCGATGTCAGCGCCGTGCTCGCGCACGGCGGCCTGCAGGTCGACCAGGTTCTCCGGCTCGATCGGGTTGGCCTCGTGGTTCGGGAAGGTGCCGTCCAGCTCGAAGTAGAGCGGGATCACCTCGGCGTCGATCTGGCTCAGCACCGCCGGCGTGGTGAGCCCGCCCATCCCGTTGCCGGCATCCACGGCCACCTTGAGGTGGCGGCCGGTCACGGGGGCCAGCTTCAGCAGGTAGGAGGCGTACTCGGCGAGGAGGTCCTGCTCGTCGACGGTGCCCGGGACGTCCGCCGTCAGGGTCTCCCCCGAGGCCACCCGGTCCCGGATCTCGGCCAGGCCGGTCTCCATCCCGATCGGTTGCGCGTGGGTCCGGCACATCTTGATGCCGTTGTACTGGGCCGGGTTGTGGCTCGCGGTGAACATCGCGCCGGCGCGCCCCAGGTGACCGGAGGCGAAGTAGAGACCGTCGGTCGAGGCCAGGCCGATCAGGGTGACGTCGGCCCCGGCCAGGGTCGCGCCCTCCGCGAAGGCAGCCGCCAGCTCCGGCGAGGACGGTCGCATGTCGTAGCCGACCACGATCGGCCCGTCGCCGATCACGGCGACGAAGGCGTTCCCGACCCGGCGGACCAGGTCCACGTTGATCTGGTCGGGCACGGTGCCGCGGACGTCGTAGGCCTTGAAGAACGCGTTCAGGTCGGTGGACATGACCCGAACCCTAGTCGGACTGGTCGGGCTCCGAACGAAGCACCCTCAAGTGCCCCTTGCGGGTGCCTTCCCGCATCTCGAACGGTTCCCGCTCGACGCGGGCCGGGCGCGGCGCGGCTGCCTCGCGGACGGCATCGGCCAGGGCGAGCAGGTCGTCGCTGGTGTGGGCGTGCGGGTCGTCCTGGACGAGCCGGAGCACCTCCCAGCCGCGGGGTGCGCTCAACCGCTCGCTGTGCTCGACGCAGAGGTCGTAGGCGTGCGGCTCGGCGTACGTCGCCAGCGGGCCGAGCACGGCGGTCTGGTCGGCGTACACGTAGGTGAGGGTGGTCGCCGCGGGGCGACCACACGCGGTACGCGAACATCGACGCAGCAGGCTCACGCGGGTCAGGCTACCCGCAGCAAGCTCGGGCGCTCGGTAGGCTCCACGCGTGATCCTCGCTTTGCTCGTCAACGCGATGTCGCCCACTCGGCCTCGAGCAAGCTCGGGCGCTCGGTAGGCTCCACGCGTGACCGACGACAGCTTCTCGTCCGACCCGGCTGCAGCACTCCCGGTCGCGATCACCGCGGCGGGCCCGACCGAGCGCCGGACCGGACCGCGGCGACGCGACCGCCACGACCGTGGCATGCGCGGTCCCGCCTTCGGCACCTCGCCCCTCGCCCCGACCGGCGTGCCTGCCCGGCGCAACGCCGCCGAGCACTTCGACACCGTCGCCCTGCGGGTGATGCACGCCGTGGTCTCGCGCTGGCTCGCCGAGCTCGGCGACGTCGAGCTCGCGGTGGAGGAGGTTCCGGTCATCACCGAGACCTGGCAGGCCGGCACCGTCCCGCTGGCCGCGTACCTCGACCGCACCGCCACCACAGCCCCTCGGCTGGTGCTGTTCCGCCGGCCGTTGGAGCACCGGGCCGAGACGTCCTTCGATCTCGAGGCGCTCCTGCTCACCGTCGTCGTCGAACAGTTCGCCGAGGTGCTCGGCATCCCTGCCGAGGACGTGCATCCCGGCTACGAGGTCGAGTAGCAGGCACCCGCGGGTGCTACCAGCCAGCGGTGACCTTGGGCAGTACCACCGAACGCACCGACGAGCCGATGCCGGCGGTGGCGGTCCCCCGCGTGCCCACCACGACCAGGCCACCGACCACGGTGGGATCCTCGGCCAGCAGCCGCACGTAGCGGGTGCCAGCAGGAAGCACGACCTGCGACGTGGTGGCCGCAGCGACGGGGACGGTGACCTCCTTGAGCACGGTGCCGTCCGCGGCGAAGGACGCCACCTGCACGGAGCTGGCGTCGCGGACCGACGAGAGCATCAGCCGGGCCTTGCCGTCCGGGACCGCCAAGGCGGTGCCGCCACGGATCGGTTCGACGCCGGTGCTGAACGCGGTGTCCCCGGACTTCACCGAGCGGACCGCGGCGGTCACCTTCTGCTCCGAGCTGACCTTCAACGCCAACGGGGTCCCGTCGATCACCGAGGCCATCGGCACGGTCCGCACCTGACCGGGGCCGACGATGAACTCGCGCAGGGCTTCGGGCACGAAGGTGCCGGTCTGCCCGATCACCTCGACCTTGACGATCGCGTCCACCTCACCCGGGTTGGCGACCATCAGCGAGGAGGAACCCCGCTCGACCGGGATCCCGGCGAGCGTGACCGAGGTCGACGGGAGCGACTGGGCGGGCAGCCACTCCCGGGCGAAGGCGCCGAGCGAGCCCGGCGCGAAGCGGTCTGCGGCCGACACGGCCACCAGCCCGCGGGTCGCCGTGATACTGACCGCCAGGTTGCCGATCGCGGGCGCCGTCTTCGCCAGGTCGATCACCTTGGTCCCGCGGGCCCCGATCGCGATGTTGCGGAAGTCCGGAGCCTGGACCGGGCCCTTCGGCCCGTAGACGACGATGTCGACGCTGGCCTCACCGGCCCTCGGGTTGGTGATCGTCAGCACCGTGTCGTGGGTGTTCTCGGCGCCGCCCGCGCCGACGAACCACCACCGCGCGGCTGGCTCCGGGCACGGTAGCCAGGCCAGCGACGCGCCGGAGGTGGCCTGCTGGCCCGCGAAGGCCCCACCGGCCACGTTGCGGTCGGCGACGACGTCGACCGGCTCCGCGCCGGACCCCAGCCGTCGCTCGGCGGCCAGGCCGGCGCGCACGCTGCCCGACCGGACCCGGGTGCCGGCGATGCCGCCGGTGCAGCTGAAGGTGCGGGAGTCGAGCTGGACCCGGGACGGGTCCCCGACCGGACGCCCGATCTCCCGTGGTGTGGTGCCCGCGAGGGTCAGCATCCCGATGCTCAGGGCCACCACCGTGCCGCTGAACAGTGCGCTGCGGCGGACGCGCATCATCGTCGCCGCCGCTCAGGCGCTGCCAGCACCAGTGCCGTGACCAGGGTGAGGACGCTGATCAGGACCCAGAGCGGACGCAGCCAGGCCCGGTGGTCGTCGACGCTGGTCAACGACGACGGCGCCTCGACGATCCAGGCCCGGGTACCGGCCTTCGGCTCACTGCCCGGCGTGAAACCCGGGGCCGCGTCGAAACCGCCGCTGACCGAACCGGAGACCGGCGCCGGCGCGTAGACGTACTTGACGCCGTACGAGGCCAGCAGGGCGGCGTCCTCGGGGCGGGCGGTGGAGAGGATCCGTTCGATCAGGGCCCGGAACTTCGGGTCGGGCTCGGTGAGGGCGAGCACGCCGTCGTCACCGAGCCGTTCGGGACCCGAGCGGAGCAGCTGGTACTCGATCCCGGTGCTGCGGCCGCCGGTGATCCGCAGGACCCCGACCAGGTCGCTGCCGTACGCGAGCTCCTTGATGTACGTCGGGAGCTCGGTCGTCGCGGAGTTCCGCAGCGGTCCGTCATCGGCTCGGGCCAGCCACCAGAAGCCGCCGAGGACCGGGGCCAGCACGGCGAGCAGGGCCGTCAGGACGACGACGGGCTGCCGCCAGGTGAAGCTCGCCGCGGACAGGAGCTTCAGCGCACCGTCGGCGGCGATCGCCGCCGCGACGACGAACCCGCCCTGGATCAGGATCAGCAGGAACCCCGGCCACGGACGGAAGTCGTAGGGCACGCCGGGGAGCACCACCGGCACCCGAGCGGTCGCCGCGAGCACCGTGGCAGCAGCCAGGACGACGACCCAGGCCCGCAGGACCTGCGGCCGGGTATCGACCCGGATGAACGCGAGCAGCGCGGCGACCGGGAGCCCGACCCCGATCCAGGCAGGCGCCTCGACCAGCCCGCCGGTGCGTCCGAGGAGGAGATCGACGAAGGACGGGTCCGCTGGCAGCGCCGCCGCGCGTCCGGCCTCGACGAGCCACGCTCCGGGGACCCCGAGGGTGGCGACGGCCCAGGGCAGCACCATCAGCAGCGGAACACCGAGCAGGACCAGCAGCTCGCGCCGCTCGAGCACCAACGCGCCGCTGATGACGCCGAACAGCACCAGGAGCGCGAGCACGATCATCGCCGGAGGGACGAAGGCCACCAGCAGGCCGGTGAGCAGTGCCGTCCGCCAGGCCGCTCGCCAGCGCGGGGTTCCCTCCGCACCCAGGCCGAGCGCGGCCGTGGCCACCAGCGGGAGCACAGCCGCACCGACGACCGTCCCGAGCCGACCCTGGTTGACGGCCCCGGAGACGACCGGCATCAGTCCGTAGGCGGCCGCGGCCCACAACGGCGCCCAGGTGCCCTGCAGGAGCCGGCGGCCGAACCGCAGGGCTCCGAGGAACGCCACCGGAACGGCGAGCAGGAAGACGAGCTGGAGGACGAGCTCGACGTTGCCGAGGAAGGCCGTGCCCAGCACGGCCAGCTCGAAGAGGTACGCCGGTCCCGGTGCGTCCGAACCGGTGCTGAGGTCGTGCTGCCACCCGGCCCACAGCTGCCACCAGTGGCCGACGCCGTCCGGCGCTGGGAGCAGCGCCCCACCGTGCAGGGGGCCACCGTCGAGGTAGGAACGACCTGCAACGACCGCGAGTACCAGGGCCCACAGCGCCGGCGCCCGGAGCAGCCGAGCGAACCACGGGGTTTCCTCGGTGACACCTGGCGGTCGCCGACGGGCCGCCTGCTCACGAAGACTGTCGGCGACGGCGATCCCGACATCGGTGACGTAGTCGAGCCCGTGCCGGTAGGGCAGCCAGAACGGAGCCAGCAGCGGACGGATCTCGGCGTGGGCGAGGACCGCTCCCGCTGCCCGGCCCCGGCGGGCCCGAAGGATCCGACGTGGGTGGCTGAAGATGTTGAGGAGGGCGGCGACCTCGTCGGCCGCTTCGCCAGGGGCGCGCACCAGCAGCAGGCCGGCCGCCCGCAGCAGCCCGCCGAGGATCATCCGGGCCGACCGGAACGGGATCGTCCAGCCAGGACTGTTGGCGAGCAAGGTGTACTGGGCCCCCTCGCGGGCCTGACGGCCCGGGTGCTCGACGAGCTCGGAGTCCCGGCGGCCCTGGCGCGAGGCCTCGACGTGGAACATCACGGCGTCCGGCACCACCCGGGTCGCGTACCCGGCTCGTGCCACCCGCCAGCCGAAGTCGACGTCGGTACCGAACACCGGAAGGTACTGGTCGAGCCCGACCTGCTCCAGGACGTCACGCCGGACCAGCATCCCGGCGGTGTTGACGGCCAGCACCTGGTGCGGCTCGTCGTGCTGCCCCTGGTCGTACTCGCCGCGCTCCAGCCCGGTTTCGCGCTGACCGGTCCCGGTCAACGTCACGCCGACCTCCAGCAGTCGCTTGAGCGACGGCCACTCGCGCAGCTTGGGGCCGAGGACGGCGACCTTCTTCTCCGCGGAACCGGCCGCGGCAACCAGGAGCTCCAGGCAGTCCGGAGCCGGGTTGGCGTCGTCGTGCAGCAACCAGACCCATTCACCGGGCTCGGCCGGCGCAGCGTTCTCCAGGGCCACCCGGACCGACTCGGCGTACGGCGTTCTCGGGTCGAGGGAGATCACCGGAGCGCCGATCGCATGCTCCACCAGCTGGACGGAGTCGTCGTGCGAACCGGTGTCCACGGCCACGATCGCATCGATCCGCCGAGTCGAGGCGTGCAGGCCAGCGAGCACTGCTGGGAGCCAGCGTGCACCGTTGTGGCTGACCAGGAGCGCGGTGACTTTCACGAGCCGAGGTTACGCGCACGCGCGGGGTCGGCACGGAGCTTGCTCCGGTGCCAGCGGAGCACGGAGCGCTGAGGTGGCAACGTCACCACCGTGCCGGGGGTGGGGCCGAGAGCTCGTGGACGAGCGAAGCGAGGATCACGAGGGGTCAGCCTAGGTGGTCGAGCGACGACGACGCCGCCAGGTGCCGCGAGTGGCGGCGGTCAGACGGCCTTCTTCTTCAGCTTGCGCCGCTCCCGCTCGGAGAGTCCGCCCCAGATGCCGAAGCGCTCGTCGTTGCCCAGGGCGTACTCCAGGCAGCTGCCGCGCACGTCGCAGGTCAGGCAGACCCGCTTCGCTTCCCGGGTGGACCCGCCCTTCTCCGGGAAGAAGGCCTCCGGGTCGGTCTGGGCGCACAGCGCACGCTCCTGCCAACCGTTCTCGTCAGCCTCGTCGTCGAGCAGATAGAGCTCCCGCACGATGTTCCCCTTCGACCCAGCAACCCTGACGGGCCGCGATGTGTGTGAGTGACCTTCATCACCGACGCGAGTCGGGATTGAAAATCACACTGGTGTGATTACATGCCTGTCGTACCGCCTAAGTCAAGCCCTCGTCTGCTATTACCGCGGAGCGGTATCCGGTGCGAGGTCGGGGTGCACGACGTGGGCGAGCTGCGAAGGGACACACTTCTCCCATGACACCGGCACCCGACCAGCACGTTCCGGCCCGCATCACCGTCCTCTCGGGCGGCGTCGGCGGAGCCCGGTTCCTCCAGGGCGTGCTCCGCCTCCTCGACCGCACCGGGGCGTCCACCGAGGTCACCGTGATCGCGAACACCGGTGACGACATCTGGCTGCACGGCCTCAAGGTCTGCCCCGACCTCGACACCGTGATGTACACCCTGGGCAACGGCATCGACACCGAGCGCGGCTGGGGGCGGACCGGCGAGACCTGGCACGCCAAGGAGGAGCTGGCCGCGTACGGCGTGGAACCGACCTGGTTCGGTCTCGGCGACCGGGACCTGGCCACCCACCTGGTCCGGACCCAGATGCTCGACGCGGGCTACCCGCTCTCCGCGGTCACCGAGGCGCTGTGCCGGCGCTGGCAGCCCGGGGTCCGGCTGCTGCCGATGTCCGACGACCGGATCGAGACGCACATCGCCATCGACGACCCGGACACCGGCGAGCGCAAGGCGGTGCACTTCCAGGAGTACTGGATCCGCCACCAGGCGAGCGTCCCGGCGTACTCGGTGGTGCCGATCGGTGCCGAGAAGTCCTCGCCCGCCCCCGGGGTCCTGGAAGCGATCCGCGACACCGACCTGATCATCCTGCCCCCGTCGAACCCGGTGGTCTCGGTCGGCACGATCCTGTCGGTCCCCGGGATCAGGGAGAACCTGCGGGCCACCAGCGCGCCGGTGATCGGCGTCTCCGGGATCGTCGGCTCGGACCACGTCCGCGGGATGGCCCGCCAGCTGCTGGGCATCATCGGTGTCGAGGTCTCGGCGGCCGGCGTCGCCGAGCACTACGGCGCGCGCAGTGCGTCCGGCCTGCTCGACGGCTGGCTGGTCGACACCGTCGACGCCGGCCTGGTTCCGCGGATCGAGGCAGCCGGCATCCCGGCCCGGGCCGTCCCCCTGATGATGACCGACCACGACGCCACCGCCGACATGGTGGCCGAGGTGATCGCCCTGGCCGGATCGTGACCGGCCGGACCGTGAGCAGACTGGAGGTCTTCGCGCCCGACGGGGTCGGCGAGATCGGCGAAGGCACCGACCTGGCCCACGTGTGCGCCCCGCACGTGGCCGACGGCGATGTCGTGGTGATCACCAGCAAGGTGGTCAGCAAGGCCGAGGGCCGGGTCGTCGCCGGCGACCGGGAGACGGCCATCCGGGCCGAGACGGTCCGCTTGGTCGCCCGGCGCGGGCCGACCCGCATCGTGGAGAACCACCTCGGGCTGGTGATGGCTGCCGCCGGGATCGACGCCTCGAACGTCGCACCCGGGATGCTGGTGCTGCTGCCCCTGGACCCGGATGCCAGCGCCCGTCGGATCCGGGCCGAGCTGCTGCGCAGCACCGGGAACAACGTGGCGGTCCTGGTCAGCGACACCGCCGGACGGGCCTGGCGGCACGGACAGACCGACATCGCCATCGGTGCGGCCGGGATCGAGCCGATGGTCTCCTTCGAGGGCCGCAGCGACGCCTACGGCAACGAGCTCGCCGTCACCGCGCCCGCGGTCGCCGACGAGATCGCCGGCATCGCCGAGGTCGTCAGCGGGAAGCTCGGTGGCCGACCGGTCACCATCGTGCGCGGGCTGGCCGACCGCGTCCTCGGAGCCGGCCTCGACGGCCCGGGAGCCCGCAGCCTGGTCCGGGAGATCGGCACCGACATGTTCGGCCTCGGCAGCCGCGAGGCGGTCGCCACCGCGCTGGCGGGGACCGAGCGCAGTGCCTTCGGCGCACCGGCCTCGGAAGCCGACCTCGAGGCGGCGCTCCTGGAGTGCGGCTTCCCGGTGACCCGCGGACCCGGCGGCCCCTGGGTCGCGATCTCCCCGACCGACGTACGGTTGCAGACCCTGCTGTTCGCCTACGGCTGGCAGGCTCGACCGGACCCTGGGTCGGGCGCTCGGAGAAGTCCTGGGGTGGACCCGGTCACATCCCTTGCTCCTCTTTCGTAGACTTCCTACGTTCAGACCGCCGAACCAGAGAGCAGCCCTGTGGCCAAGAAGAGTGAGAAGAACACCGAGCGTCGCGCGATGGTGGAGCAGATGCGGACCGAGCAGGCCCGCAAGGAGCGGATGCGGAGCCTCGCGATCCTCGGGGTCTGCGTCCTGATCGTCGCCGGACTGATCGGTTCCGCCGCCTTCATCGCCATCAAGGACAGCCGCGACAAGGCCGAGAAGAAGAAGCTGAACCTGGCCTCCATCGGCGCCAGCGCCACGGCAGCGGGCTGCAACCCGATCGAGAGCAAGCCGAACACCAGCAAGGCTCAGCACATCGACGACGCCCCGATCACGTACGCCGATGCCCCGCCGGCGTTCGGCAACCACCGCTCGGTGCCGGCCACCTTCAGCCGGTTCTTCTACGAGGCCGGCGACCGTCCCGAGGTCGCCACCCTGGTGCACAACCTCGAGCACGGGTACACGATCGCCTGGTACGACGAGACCCTGGCCAAGGACAGTGGGCAGCTCGACGAGCTGAAGACCATCGCCGAGAAGTACAACCTGAACAAGGAACGCTTCATCGCCGCACCGTGGCTGCCCACCGACGGCGCTGCGTTCCCCGACGGCAAGCACCTGGCCCTGACCCGGTGGTCCGCCGACGCGAGCAACCCCGGCGACGTCGCCAAGCAGGCCGGGAACTGGCAGTACTGCAGCAGCGTCAGCGGCACCGTGGCCGAGGACTTCTTCAAGAAGTGGCCCAACGAGCAGTCACCCGAAGTGGGCCTGTACTGACCCGCAGCCGCGCGCACGAGACCCCCTGACCGCCACGGCGGTCAGGGGGTCTCGTCGTCGGGCCTCAGACCAGGTCGGTGCGGCCGGATTCCTTCAGGACGTCGACGACGGACTTGACCTGCTGGGCGTGTGCGGTGGTGGTGACCAGCAACGCGTCCCCGGTGTCGACGATCACGACGTCCTGGAGCCCGAGGACGGCGATCGTGCGGTCGGTTCCCGCGACCACCAGGCCGGTGCTGTCGACCGCGATCACCTGGGCAGCGTCACCCAGCACCCGGACGTCGCCGGAGCCGGCGCCGGCCAGGAGACCGTCGAGCGCGTCGAAGTCACCGATGTCCTCCCACCCGAACGATCCCGGCACGACCGCCACCTTGCCGGCAGCGGCCGCCGGTTCGGCGATCGCGTGGTCGATCGCGATCTTGGTCAGCCCCGGCCAGAGCTCGGCCAGGCGCTGGTCGAGCTCGGCCGGCTCCGCCGCGATGGTGCGCAGGTCGCGGGCCAGGTCGGGGTGCTCGGCAGCCAGCAGATCCAGCACGACGCTCGCCCGGGCCACGAACATGCCGGCGTTCCAGCGGTAGTCACCGCTCGCCACGTACTCGGCGGCGGTAGCGGCGTCGGGCTTCTCGACGAACTCGGCCACGGCGTGGGCGGTGGCGAACCCGTCGAGCCGGTCTCCGAGCTTGATGTAGCCGAAACCGATGGAGGCGAAGTCGGGCTCGATCCCGAGGGTGACCAGGACCCCGGTCCGGGCCACCTGGGCGGCCTCCGCGACGCAGGCCCGGAACGCGTCGGGATCAGCGATCACGTGGTCGGCCGCGAACGAGCCGATCACCGCGTCGGGGTCCTTGCGCTCGATGATCGCGGCAGCCAGTCCGATCGCTGCCATCGAGTCCCGGGGGCTCGGCTCGGCGATCACCTGGTCGGCGGGCAGCCCGTCGAGCTGACCGCGGACGGCGTCCTGGTGGGCGACCCCGGTGACCACCAGGAGTCGCTCACCGACGAGCGGCTCGAGCCGGTCGTAGGTCCCCTGCAGCAGGGTCCGGCCGCTGCCGGCAAGGTCGTGCAGGAACTTGGGGGCGTGCGCGCGGGACAACGGCCACAGCCGGGTCCCCGCTCCGCCGGCCGGTACGACGGCCCACAGCTGGTCATCCATGCGGTGCATCATGCCGGGTGCAGGTGAGGCCCGCGAGCACCGGGACTAGCCTGGTCGCGATGACGACCTTCCCCGACCTCCTGGCCGCCCGCCTCCGTCGCGACCCGTCGCGGCCGTTCATGACCTTCTACGACGACACGACCGGGGAGCGGACCGAGCTCTCGGTGACGACCTATGCGAACTGGGTGTCGAAGACCGCGAACCTGCTGGTCGAGGAGCTGATGCTCGATCCCGGTGACGACGTGCGGATCGACCTGCCACCGCACTGGCTGGGGGCCGTCTTCCTGGGCGGCCTGCTCTCCTGCGGGCTGCACCAGGACGTCGACGCCCCGGTGGCCGTGGTCGGTCCCGACGACCTCGCGGGATCCCGGGGAGCCGGCACCGTGATGGCCTGCTCGCTACGGCCGTTCGCCACCCGCTTCGTCGAGCCGCTGCCCGACGGGGTCCTCGACCACGGCATCCTCTGGGCCGGGCAGAGCGACGTCTTCTCGCCGGACCGTCCGATCGACCTCGGCTCCCCCGAGCCCGACGACCGCCGGGTGATCACCGACCTCAACCCGCTCTCGCCGGGTGGCAGCGCGCTGCTGGTGTCACTGCTGGCCGGCACCGGCTCGATGGTCCTGGTGGTCGGTTCCGACGACGGCCAGTGGACCGCTCACTCCCAGAGTGAGCGGTCCACTGTTGCCGTGCGGGCGGGAGAACTGACCGACTGACTAGCCGATCAGCTGATAGCCGGCGAACCCGTCTGCCACCCACATCCGAGGGGCGAACCCACCAGATGTCTTCCCCGGGAGCAGATAGATCGTGCCGGTTCCCTTCTCCCTGGCCAGCAGGTCCGCGACTCCGTCGCCGTTGACGTCCCCTGCGCCCACGTAGGAGTCGTACGCCGGATCTGCTGTGCCGTTCGCCGCCCGCAGGGCGGTGCTCGGCTCGCTCCCGACCAACGGCACGAACGAGCCGTCCTTCGAGATGAACGTCGCCCCACGGGGCGACCACGCGGCGCTCCCGATCTGGTTGAACGTCCGCAGCGATGCCGGAGCAAGTACTGGGGCCTTGAAGGCCTTGAGGCCGTTGCCCGGGAAGATCGTCATCGGGCCGGTGCCGATCTTGCCCATCAGGTCCGGGTAGCCGTCCCCGGTGACGTCCCCGACCGGGGCCAACCGGGTCACGGTCTTCCACCCGGTCCCCATCGAGCGCGGCTGGCCGAACTTCCCGTTGCCCAGACCCGGGTAGAGGACCAGCAGGTTGCCCGCCGAGGTCCGGACCATCACGTCGGCGTTGCCGTTGCGGTTCCAGTCCCCCACGCTCAGGACCTGGGTCGCAGCGGCAACGGTCAGGTTGCCGGGGAGCGGGGCGCTGAGGTTGCGGCGCCCGTTGTTCGGCACGATCACCAGGTGCCCGTCACCGTTGCGGCCGACCACGTCGGCGGCCGAGCTGCCGATCATCGGCGACATCGAGACCTGGCTCAGGCCGGTGAGCGACCGGAACGGTCCGTAGGCGGTGCCCAGTCCCCCGGTCCCGGTGCCGGAGCGGATCCGGCTCAGGCCGGTGCCGGCGTCCCGGACGATGATGTCCGCCTTGCCGTCGCCGGACAGGTCACCCCACCCGAGGAGTGCGGTCACGGGGGCGGCCATGGCGCCGACGCGCACCGCCTTGTTCAGCGCGGTTCCGCGGGCGGCCCCGGTGAGCAGGTACAGGGTCCGGTCGCCGGAGACGGCCATCAGGTCGGGTTGCTTGTCGCCGTTGAAGTCACCGACGCCGGTGGTCCGGGTGAAGGGCCAGGAGTTGCGCAGCACCACGGGAGCGTCGAAAGTTCCGTTGCCGTTGCCCGGGTACAGCAGCAGCGCCGTGGTCTTCGCGTCGACCCCGAGGACGTCGTACGCGCCGTCGCGGTTGAAGTCACGTGCGGCGATGATCGAGGAGACCCGCTTGAACGCGGTGGTCGCGCCGATGCTCGGGCGGATCAGGTGCCCGGCGCCGTCGCCGCGGAAGACCCACGCCTGTCCGGTCTTCCGGCTCTTGGCGATGACGTCGGAGTGCTTGTCGCCGGTCAGGTCACCGACGGCGGTGATGGTCGAGAACGCGGACCAGTTGCCCCGGTCCACGATCGCGCCGCTGTAGCTCAGGATCCCCTCGGTGGGGACCACCCGGATCGCCCCCGTGCCGGACTTGACGAGCAGATCGGCGTACGCGCTGCCGGCGACGTTGCGACCCACCGGCTTCTCGGCGCGCGGCTGGGCAACGGCGGGCGCCGGCTTCGTGGTCGGCGGCACCAGACCGCTGGGGGCCGCGATCATGGTCCGGTTCACCGGGTCGGCCGGGACCTGCGCGCCGTTCTGGATCGCCTGGGCGGCTGTGCGGATCGACGGGATCTTGGCGTAGAGGTAGCGGCCCGGGCAGGCGGTCTGACCGACGTCACGGTGACCGTTGATCGCCTGCAGGTAGCGGTCCTTGACGTAGAGCCGGGTCGCGTCGGCCCGGATGTCGTAGAGCGACAGCTTCCAGGCGAAGAGCTTCGCGTAGGCGTCCAGAACCGCCTGCGGCGGAGCGGCGACGTCGAAGTTGCCGATCGCCGACATCGCGAAGGCGTACTCGTTGTAGCCCAACGTGTGCGCTCCGACGACGGCCCGGTCGACGCCGCCGTAGCGGCCTTCCCAGATCCGGCCGAAGCGGTCGACGAGGTAGTTGTAGCCGATGTCGGACCAGCCCCGCGACTGGGTGTGGTACGCGTAGATGCCGCGCAGCAGGGCCGGCACCTGGTCGGAGGTGTAGTTGTTCGCGTTGACCGTGTGGTGGATGAAGCCGGCCTTGACGGTGCCGTAGCGCAGCGACCCGGCGTCGCGCAGGCTCTCGTTGGCGCCCCACTGGGCCCGGGAGAAGATCGTCGGCTTGGGCGCCAGCTTCATCGCCACCGGATCCAGGTCGGCTGCGGCCCCATCCCCTAGGGCCGCAGCCTCTCCTGTTCCCCCCAGTCCTGCCGTGGAGCTGATCGGCGCGGAACTCGTCGCGTCTCGATCGTCGGCAGGGAGCAGTGCGGTGTCGATCGCGGCCGCTTCGCGCTTGACCGGTGACACGCCCGGGTCGATCACGGCGAGCTTGAGGTCGGCGGGCGCCTGCCCGTCGACGGTCTCCGCGCGCATCTGGACCTCGTCGACGTCACCGACGATGACCGGGTCGGTTCCCGGACGGTCCGCCCGGGCAGCTTCCGCGGTGCCCGCGTCCGGTCCGTGCTCGTCGTGGTACGCAGCACTGGTCCAGCCGGACCAGTGCTCGCCGGTCCTGGTCCGGACCTGGACGGCGATGTCGTCCTCGGCCAGCTCGGTGCCGGCCTTCCAGGTGACTCCGACGGTGGCGTAGCCGCTCACCGGGGTCGGCTCGGAGACGACCGACACCGTGCGGCCCGAGCTGCTGGTCCGCGGTGCCACCTTCTTGGCGGTGGCGGTGGCCGCAGACCGGGGCGAGACCGCGACCTCACGGACCTTCGGCGTCACCGGCGCGGTCGCGACGTCGGCCTCGGGCGCGCTGACGGCCGGAGCACGCCTGATCGCGTCCGCGGCCGAGGTACCACCCTCGGGCGAGACGATCTCCAGCGTCATCACCCCAGCGGCAGACAGGCCGACCGCTGCCACGACGGCGGTAACCAGGATCTGCTGACAGATGGTGATGTAACGAGCGCGCGTAAAACGCATTGTTTTGACTCCATGTGAGGGGGGAAGTTATTCACACGAGTCCCAAGTGTCACACCAGTAACAAGCATTAGGGAAGGCATTCTTTCTAATTACAAACCTGTAATTCGTGAATTACAACGGTGTAATTAAAATGCATTCGGGTAATGCAGAGAATATCGGTCCGGGCAGGCAGGAACTGAGGTCCTCCCCCGCGGATCCAGCGTCCCGGCGTCGTGAGACGTGGCGCTGGGGCGTCCGATCAGATGTCGGCGCCCAATTCCTCGTCAGTGGTGCCCTTCTTGGCGATGTCGTCGGCATCGTCGTCGTACTGCAGGTAACGGATCCCTTCTTCGACGTCACCGTCGAAGTTCAGGTGGCCCGACTCCAGGACCAGAACGCGGTCGCACATCGCCCGCACCGAGGCGGTGGCATGGCTGACGTAGAAGATCGTCGTGCCCGCCTGTCGGATCTCCTGCATCTTGGTGACGCACTTCTTCTTGAACGGCCGGTCCCCCACCGCGAGCACCTCGTCGGCCAAGAAGATGTCGGCGTCGACGTGGATCGCGATCGCGAACCCCAGCCGGGCGTACATGCCCGACGAGTAGTGCGAGACCGGGGTGTCGAGGAAGTTGCCGATCTCGGCGAAGTCCACGATCGAGTCGAACTTCGACTTGATCTCCTTCTCGCTCATGCCGAGGATCGCGCCGTTGAGGAACAGGTTGTCGCGGCCGGACAGCTGCGGGTGGAACCCGGCCCCGGTCGCGATCAGGCCGGCGATCCGGCCACGGGTCCGGATCGTGCCGGCATCGGGCTGCATGACGCCGTTGATCAGCTTGAGCAGCGTGCTCTTGCCGCTGCCGTTGAGACCCATCAGCCCGATCGACTCGCCCTGCTCGACCGTGAACGAGACGTCGTTGATCGCCTTGAAGTTCTCCTTGATGGTCAGTCCGCGCGCCCGGGCGACCGCCATCTGCTTGAGGCCCCGCTGGTACTGCAGGGTGAAGTCCTTGGTGACGTTGTGCACCACGATCGATTCGGTCATCACAGACGCTCCGGGAACTTCGGCTCGAGCCGCGAGAAGAACTTCTGGGCTCCGAACAGCATCAACGAGGTGATGGCGAGCATGATCAGGCCACGCTCCCAGAGGTCGGGCGGGAAGTGGTCCGACAGCGGCGCCTTGGTGGTGTCGGTCACCGTCGGGTACCAGAAGAACCGCTGCATCAGCAGGACGGACTCGGCCAGTGGATTCGCCATGTACAGCTGGTAGATCCACGGGTGGTTGTCCTGGAGCCGCGCGATGGTCGAGTACGGGTACATCATCGGCACCATGAAGTGCAGGAACTGGGTGAAGGTCGCGACGATGTTCTGGAAGTCCTTGTAGTACACGTTCAGCGCCGAGAAGAACAGCGCCATCGCCATCGCGAAGGTCAGCAGGATCGCCAGACCCAGCAGACCCGCGGCGATCGAGGTGAAGGAGACGCCCCAGCCGACGATCAAGCAGATCACCAGCAGGATCAGGATCTGCGGACCGGTGTGGTACATCGCGGTCACCATCGACGCGACCGGGAAGATCTCCCGCGGCATCCGCATCTTCAGCAGCAGCGCCCGGTTCTGACGCACCGACCGGGTCCCGCTGGACCA
This sequence comes from Propionibacteriales bacterium, assembly GCA_026392455.1. Taxonomy (GTDB): domain Bacteria; phylum Actinomycetota; class Actinomycetes; order Propionibacteriales; family Nocardioidaceae; genus Marmoricola. The sequence continues at coordinate 39,451 of JAPLCB010000009.1, forward strand.
GGTCTCGGAGAAGTAGTGCACGAAGACCATGCCGGCGAAGAGGTGCAGCGCGAAGTTCGGGGTGTTGCCGCCGTGGGACTTCAGGACCACGCCGAAGACGAAGAAGTAGACGCCGAACCGCATCGCCGGCTGGATGTACGACCAGAGCAGCCCGAGCACCGAGGCGGCGTACATCTGGGCGAGCTGGCGCTGCACGATGAGCTTGAGCAGGTAGCGCTGCTGGAAGACCTCGGCGATCCCGCCGTGCGGAGCCGGGTCGACCAGCTCGGCCTCGACCACCCGCACCTGTCGCGGACCGTCAGGGGCCTCGACGACCGGCATCGCGTTGGCCTTCTTCTCCATCAGCGCCCGAGCGCGCTTTGCGGCGTTGCGACGCCGTCCGCGCTCGTCGACGTCGTCGGGTCGGGCCCGGTCGGCAGCCTTGCTCACGTGCGGTCCTTCATCGAGTCGGCGAAAGTCTTCTCCCAGACCTCCGGCGAGGTGATCTCACCCAGGGCTTCGCGGTAGCGGGCCGACAGCTGCGGCCACTCGCGGTGCAGCCGCTCGTGGATCGCCGCGGTCCGGGCCAGCAGGTCCTTGAACTTCTCCGGGTCGCGCTTGTAGAAGGCGGCCGAGGTCCCGTCGGGCATGCTCACGATCGCCGAGTCGAGCGTCGCCATCGTGTACCAGCGGGCATCCATCGCCGGCAGGTTCCGCTCGGGGAACTCCTGCGACAGACCACGCACCGGACGGAACTGACGGATGCCGCCGATCACCGCGGACGCCAGCTGCGAGACGCGGCCGGGGAGCTCGGACGAATCGTTGCGCTTGCGCGGCTTGGAGTGGCGTACCGGCGGGAAGGCGTCCGGATCGGCCTCGAGCTGCGCGTCCCCGAAGTCCTTGCGGAACTCCCGGACGTAACCGAGCCGGGTGCCGAGCTGCTCGTGCAGGGCCTCGGGGCCGGCGAGCACGTCCTCCAGAGCGAGGTGGCGCAGCTCGACCGTGGAGTACTGCATCGCGATCAGGTGCTTGATCTGGTGGTTGATGCTCTCCCGGACCATCCGGCCGCCGTGCGGGAACGGCGAGTGCAGCAGGGCCGCCACGAACCGGTTGCGCTGGTGGAAGTAGGCCTGCCAGTCCAGGGCGTCGTTCTTGTCGGTCCACGGGACGTGCCAGACGGCAGCCCCCGGCATCGACACCGTCGGCACCCCGGCCGCCTGGGCGCGCAGTCCGTACTCGGAGTCGTCCCACTTGATGAACAGCGGCAGGCTCAGGCCGATCTGGCGGACCACGTCGAGCGGGATCAGGCACATGAACCAGGGGTTGAAGTCCACGTCGACCCGGCGGTGCAACCAGCGGGTGCTGCGCAGGTTGCGCGCGGAGAAGTCCCACTGGTCCTCGGACGACTTCGGTGACATCCACCAGAACCGGTGCCGCTGGATGATCTCGCCGAAGCTGTGCAGCTGAGCCTTCTGGTAGATCGAGAACATGTGGCCGCCGACGATCGTCGGACGTCGGGCGAGGTCGCCGAAGGTCACCGCGCGGACGATGCTCTCGGTCTCGGCGACGATGTCGTCGTCGAGGAACAGGACGTACTTCGAGCTGCCCTTCAGCGCCTCGAACTGGGCCCGGGCGAACCCGCCGGAGCCACCGATGTTGCCCTGCTCGATGATCCGCAGCTTGGCACCCAGAGCGGCCTCGGCCTTGGCGTACGCCGGGTCGTCGACGACCTTCTGGGTCCCCTGCTCCATCACGAGCACGTCGTCGAGCAGCGACTGGACGTCGGCGTCCTCGCCGATCTGGGCGAGCAGCTCGGCGCAGAAGTCCGGGCGGTTCATCGTGGTGATCCCGATGGTGACCCGGCCGGTGTCGGCCCGCTCGGCCGGCACCTCGGCGCTCCAGGTGGCTTCGGTGAGCACGACCTCCTCGTCGCCGGAGACCACGTCGAACCAGTACCAACCGCCGTCCACGAACGGCGTCAGGGTGAGGTCGAAGGACGCCGAGCTGGTACCGCTGGAGGTGGACGTCCAGCCCTCGACCCGTTGCGAGCGACCGTTGGCCATCGACCGGTACACGATCACGCTGGCGCCCGCGCCCCGGACGCTGACGTCCAGGCGAACCTGGTCCACGACCGTCCACCGCCGCCAGTAGCTGGCCGGGAACCCGTTGAAGTACGTGCCCATCGAGATCCGCGAGGACGGTCCCACCCGCAGGGTGCGCCGGTCGATGATGTCGTCGGGGTGCAGCGCCGTACCCGACGACGTCGCCTGCCGGGCCGAGGCCTTGTTGAGCGCTTGGGCGGACTTGTTCGATCCGATGGCGTCCTTGTCGGCGTCCAGGGTCGCGGCCTCGGTGTCGACGTAGAGCGGGACGACGTCCAGGTCGCGGTCAGCAGGCAGCACGAACCGTTGCAGGACGCGGCGCACCGTGGTCTCACTCACCGTCAACGCCTCCCGACGTGAGCTGGACGCCGTCGGTGAAGTGCGGCTTCAGCTTGTTCTCGAACATCGACAACGCCGACCCGATCGCCATGTGCATGTCGAGGTACTTGTAGGTGCCGAGACGCCCGCCGAAGAGCGTCAGCGGCTCCTTCTTGGCCAGGTCCCGGTACTTGAGCAGCTTCTCGCGGTCCTCCGCGGTGTTGATCGGGTAGTACGGCTCGTCGTCCTCGGTCGCGAACCGGGAGTACTCGTGCACGATCACCGACTTGCCCGGCAGGTGGGTCTTCTCCCGCTCCGGGTGGAAGTGCTTGAACTCGATGATCCGGGTGAACGGCACCTCGGAGTCGTTGTAGTTGACCACCCCGGTGCCCTGGAAGTCGTCGACGTCGACCACCGACTCCTCCAGGTCCACGGTCCGCCAGGACAGGCGCCCCTCGGAGTTGCCGAAGTACTCGTCGACCGGTCCGGTGTAGACGATCGGGACACGGCCCTGGAAGTCGTCCTTCACGTCGAAGTAGTCGACGTTCAGCCTGACCTCGATGTTCGGGTGATCGGCCATCTTGGTCAGCCACGCGGTGTAACCCTCGGTCGGCAGACCCTCGTAGGTGTCGCTGAACCAGCCGTTGGCGAAGGTGTACCGGACCGGGAGGCGCGTGATGATGTCCGCGCTCAGCTCCTTCGGGTCGGTCTGCCACTGCTTGGCGGTGTAGCCCTTGATGAACGCCTCGTAGAGCGGCCGCCCGATCAGGCTGATCGCCTTCTCCTCGAGGTTCGCCGCGCTGTCGGTGTCGAACTCGGCCGACTGCTCGGCGATCAGTGCGCGGGCTTCGTCGGGGGTGTGGCTCTTCCCGAAGAACTGGTTGATCAGCGCGAGGTTGAGCGGGAGGGAGTAGATCTGGCCCTGATACTTGCCGAAGACCTTGTGCCGGTAGTCGGTGAACGTGGTGAACCGGTTGGCGTACTCCCAGACCTTCTCGTTGGAGGTGTGGAACAGGTGCGCGCCGTACTTGTGCACCTCGACGCCCGTCTCGGCGTTGCGCTCGGAGTAGGCGTTGCCGCCGAGGTGGTGGCGCCGCTCGAGGACCAGCACCTTCAGGCCGAGCTCGTTGGCGCAGCGCTCAGCGATGGTCAGACCGAAAAATCCGGATCCGACGATGACGAGATCGGGGTCCACGCACACTCCTCTAGGCCCATCAAGGCACAGTCAAGCTCTTCGTCCAGGGAAGAGCCCGAGTCAGTCTAGCGGCGGACGGCGTCCGACCGGTTCGCCAACAGGCGGCGGTAGGCGACCTTTCTCACACCCTCCGGGACCAATCGGTACCCGCCCCGGACAGCGACGTTGCGGGCGAACTCTGCTCGCGAGGTGATCCCGAGCTGCCGGAAACGCCGCTGGAGCCGGATCTCGCTGCGCAGCAGGTCCGAGCCGCCGCGGCGGGCGTACGCCCCGGCACCGACCCGGTAGTAGACCAACGGCTCGGCCAGGTTGGCCGGCACCGCTCCGCCCTCGACCATCCGGGTGAACAGCAGGTAGTCCTCGAGCAGCGCCATGTCGGTGTACCCGCCGGCGGCCAGGACGGCACTGCGCCGGTAGACCACGGTCGGGTGGTTGAACGGGTCCCGGAACCGGATCACCCGACGGATCTCCGCCGGGTCGGTCGGTGGGGTGCGGGTGCCGACGACGTCGGAGATCGACTCGCCGAATTCCACCAACCCGGAACCCACGATGTCGGCCCCCGCCTCGATCACCGGGACCTGCCGGGCGAACCGGTCCGGCCGGCTGATGTCGTCGGCATCCATCCGCGCGACGATCTCGTGGCTGCTGGCAGCCAGGCCGGCGTCGAGCGCGGGCCCGAGGCCGATGTTGTCCACCAGCGGCAGGTGGACGACCGGGATGGCACTGGTGGCCACCAGGTGCTCGATCTCGGCGGCCAGCAGGTCCGGGACCGGCCCGTCCTGGACCAGCACCACCTCGGCCGGGGGCCGGGTCTGCCGCTCGGTCGACGAGAGGAAGGCCTCGCGCAGGTACCCGGGGTCGTCGCGACCGTAGGTGCTGATCAGCAGCGTGAAGGGTTCACCGCTGACGCCCTCGGCCGGTGCCGGCCGGGCCGGGGCCAGCACGTCGGCGTTCGGTCGCGGTCGTCGCAGGCCGGCGACCAGGCCGCGGGCCATCGCCGAGCGCAGCGTGCGCCGGTCCGAGGACGCCTGGAACGTGCGCGCCCAACGACGGGCGGTGGCGGCGGCGTACAACCCGCGCTCGGGGACCGAGAGACCGGCCGACCGCGAGAACACCCAGAGCTTGTTGCGGACCTCGAAGTAGAACCGCTCCCCCGGATCGACGTCGGTGGAGCCGAAGACCTTGGTCTTGTGCTCCACGACGCTGGACGGGCAGGCCAGCCCGACGCCGTCGCGGATCAGCCGGGTCGAGTACTCGAAGTCGTCGTTCCACAGGAAGTAGTCGGCGACCGGGAGCCCTCGCTCCCGGACCACGTCCGCGTCGCACATGATCGACACGAAGGAGGCGGACCGGATCGGGATCGCCCCGACGGCGGCCGCCCGGGTCCGCTCCTCGGCGGTGACCCCGGGCTTGGTGCGGGGCGTGTTCATCGGGTGGTCGCGGCCGTCGGTCCAGACGACCCGGCTGGCCAGCACCGCCGGGCGCGCTCCCCCCGTCTCCTGGGAGGGATAGTTCTGCCAGGCAGCGACCAGCTCGGCCGCAGCGGTCGGGGTCGGGACGGTGTCGTCGTCCAGGAGCCAGATCAGGTCCGGCGCATGGCACAGGGCCCGCTCGACGCCGACGGTGAACCCGCCGGCACCGCCGGTGTTCTCGAGGAGGTGGACCACGTCCAGGGACTCGCCGTACGCCGAGTCCAGCAGCCGGGCGGTGTCGTCGGTGGACGCGTTGTCGACCACGACGATCGCGACCGGCGCCAGGGTCTGGGCCCGGATCGCGTCGACCGACTCGGTCAGCAGCGCCCGACGGTTCCAGGTGACCACCACGGCCACCACCCGCGGAGCGGGCAGGTTCGCGGTGGTCAGATCGCTGGGCACGGGTTGCACCCTAACGAAGTCGGGCTCAGCAGACCGAGTTGAGATCGTCGGACTGGTTGGCCGCGTACCCCGCGCGGAGGCTGCCGATCGCCCCGCCGGTGGTCGCTCGGTCCGTGCCCGCCCGCTTCCTGCCGACCGCCTTCGGGTCGATCGCCTTGGCCACCGCACGCTGGATCTTGGCGATGTCGGGATTGCCGGTGTTGATCAGCGGCGGGACGAAGGAGACGGTCTTGACCGGCTGGCTGCGCGCCTTGTCGGCGAGCTTGACGAAGGTCGGGACCTCCGAGCGCGGGATGTTGGTGGTGATCAGCTCGGCACTGGCCTCGGCGATGTCCTGGAACTTCGTGACCACGGTCATCGGGCTGAGCTGCTGGAGCATCGCGCCCATCACGCACTTCTGCCGCGCCATCCGCGAGTAGTCGTCCGCCGACTCCCGCGAGCGTGCGAACCACAGGGTGTCAAAACCGTTGAGCTTGCGCACCCCGGGCTCGATGTAGCCGGTGACAGGTCCGCCGACCCCGCCGATCGGGATCCGGTCCCGCACGTTCAGCTTGATCCCGCCGACGGCGTCGACCATCTTGCGGAAACCCTTGAGGTTGACCATCGCGAAGTAGTGGATCTTCAGGCCGGTGATCCCCTCCACGGCCTGGCTGGTGGCCTCGATCCCGGGGTTGTCGTAGCCCTTGAACAGCGCCTTGTGGTCAGCAGCCCAGGTCGCCAGCGAGTTCAGCTCGCACTCACGACCGCAGTCGTAGCCGTCCGGGAACTGCTCGTGCATGATCGAGCCTTCCGCGAACGGGAAGTTGAGCATGTTGCGCGGCAGCCCGAACAGGACGGTCTTGCCGGTCTTGGCGTCGATGCTCGCCACCGAGATGCTGTCCGGCCGCAGGCCCCAGCGGTCCGCGCCGGAGTCGCCGCCGAGCAGGAGCACGTTGTAGCGGCCGTCCTTGGCTGCGACCGCCTGGCCGTCACCGAACATCGCCGAGATGAAGTTGCGCTCGACCGAGACCAGGTGCGAGGCGAACAGCAGGCTCCCGCAGACCGAGAAGCAGAGGAACCCGTTGATCCCGACCATGGCCAGCCGCTGCTTCTGCGCCAGGGCGAGGGGATCGCCGATCCGCCAGGCGTCGACGAAGAGGAACGCCCAGCCGATGGCCAGACCCATCAGCACGAACCGGATCAGGTTCAGCTCGAGGTCCCCGGTCAGCACGTGCAGCACGAAGCTGTCCGACATCAGCCCGATCAGGCCGAACAGCACCACGGTGACGATCAGCCCGAACCAGATCCGCATCGCGACCCGTCCGACCTCCTTGCGGCCGGCAACGATCTGGGCGGACCCGGGGAGCAGCAACGTCATCAGCATCAGGGCGACGGCGCGACGGAACCGGATCCTGCTGAGCTGAGCACGGTGGTCCGGGGGAAGGGCGGACTGCATGCCGCAAGTATCACCAGTCACATACGGCACACGAGTTACGGCGCGCCGGACGGGTTCACGCTTCTCGGTGACCGGCCCGGTCGTCGAGGATCTCCTGCTTGCGCGACAACCGGTGCGAGCGCCGGATCTCCGCCTCGCGCATCCGGCGGATCTCGTCCGGGGTCTGCGGTGCCAGGGCCGGGATCTGTCGGGGGACGTTGTTCGGTCCGATCGCGACGAAGACCAGGTACGCCGACGCGACGTGCACCGGAGCCGTGCCGGCCTGGTTCCAGGGTTCGGTCTCGACCCGGACCCCCACCTCCATCGACGTCGTCCCGGCCCAGTTGACCTGCGCCGTGGCGCGCAGGATGTCGCCGACCTTCACCGGGGCCAGGAAGGCCATCTCGTCCATCGCGGCGGTGACCGCCGGTCCCCCGCTGTGCCGTCCCGCGACGGCTCCTGCGGTCGAGTCGACCAGGCGCATCACCTCGCCGCCGTGGATGTTGCCGAGCAGGTTCACGTGGGTCTGACCGGCCAGCAGGGTCAACGTGACGGCACTGAACGACGGCGGGAGCGGCTCCATGCCCGAAACGGTAGCGGGGGCGACAGCCGGGCGGCACGATCTCTTAACTTGCGTTTCTCGATTGACTTAGTACATTTAATCTCCCACTGTCACTGAATGCGAGAGACCCATGACTGAAGCTGCCTCGTCCGGCTGGTCCTTCGAGACCCGCCAGATCCACGCCGGCCAGAGCCCCGACGACGTCACCCACGCCCGGGCGCTGCCGATCTACCAGACCACCTCGTACACGTTCAGCGACACCACCGACGCCTCGGATCTGTTCGCGCTGAAGAAGTTCGGCAACATCTACACCCGGATCATGAACCCGACCCAGGCAGCCGTCGAGGACCGGATCGCCTCCCTCGAGGGCGGGGTCGCGGCCCTGCTCACCTCCAGCGGCCAGGCCGCCGAAACACTCGCGCTGCTGAACCTGGCCGAGTCCGGCGACCACATCGTCTCCAGCGCCCGGCTCTACGGCGGCACCTACAACCTGTTCCACCACACCTTCGCCAAGTTCGGCATCGAGGTCAGCTTCGTCGAGGACCCCGACGACCTCGACGCCTGGCGGAGCGCCGTCCGGCCCAACACGAAGGCGTTCTTCGGCGAGACCATCTCCAACCCGCAGATCGACATCCTCGACATCGCCGGGGTCGCCGCGGTGGCCCACGAGGCCGGGGTGCCGCTGGTCGTCGACAACACGATCGCGACGCCGTACCTGATCCGGCCGTTCGAGCACGGCGCCGACATCGTCGTCCACTCCGCCACCAAGTACCTCGGCGGGCACGGCGCGGCCGTCGGCGGCGTCATCGTCGACAGCGGCAGCTTCGACTACGGCCGGGACCCGGAGAAGTTCCCCGGCTTCAACCAGCCGGATGCCAGCTACCACGGCCTCGTCTACGCCCGCGACCTCGGCGTCGGCTCCGACCTGGGGGCGAACCTCGCGTACATCCTCAAGGCACGGGTCCAGCTGCTGCGCGACATCGGCGCCTCGATCGCGCCGTTCAACGCGTTCCTGCTGGCCCAGGGCATCGAGACGCTGAGCCTGCGGGTGGAGCGGCACGTGGCCAACGCCCAGGCGGTGGCCGAGTGGCTTGAGGGCCGCGACGAGGTGCTCTCGGTGAACTACGCCGGGCTGCCGTCGAGCCGCTGGCACGAGCGGGCCCGGACCTACGCTCCCCGCGGCGTCGGCGGCGTGCTGGCCTTCGAGATCGCCGGCGGGGTCGAGGCGGGCAAGGCTTTCGTCGAGGCCCTGGAGCTGCACAGCCACGTCGCCAACATCGGCGACGTCCGCAGCCTGGTGATCCACCCGGCCTCGACCACGCACTCCCAGCTGACCGCTGCCGAGCAGCTCTCCACCGGGGTCACCCCGGGCCTGGTCCGGCTCGCCGTCGGGCTGGAGAATCTGGCCGACATCACCGCCGACCTCGACGCCGGTTTCCGGGCCGCGAAGACGGCCTGAGGCCGATGGCCCTCAAGCCAGCGCGCACCGCCGTTCTCGGGTCCTTCCGACCTGAGAACGGCGGCGTGATCGAGGACCTCCGGGTCTCCTACCGGACGTGGGGCACCCCGGACCGCACGCACCGGCCGCGCAACGCCGTCCTGGTGCTGCACGCCCTCACCGGGGACGCCCACGTCACCGGGCCGGCCGGTCCCGGCCAGCCGACCCCGGGCTGGTGGGGCGACGTGGTGGGGCCGGGCAGGGCCCTGGACACCGACCACTGGTACGTCGTCGCCGCCAACGTGCTCGGCGGCTGCCGCGGAACCACCGGGCCGGCCTCGCTCGCCCCTGACGGACGTCCCTGGGGTTCACGGTTCCCCACGATCACCGTCCGGGACCAGGTTCGGGCCGAGGCCCGGCTCGCCGATCACCTCGGGATCAGGCGGTTCGTGGCCGTGCTCGGCGGTTCGATGGGCGGGATGCGTGCCCTGGAGTGGGGCTTGCTGCACCCCGACCGGGTCGGCGCCCTGCTGGTTCTGGCCTCGGCGGCCGCAGCCTCAGCGGACCAGATCGGCACCCAGAGCACCCAGATCGCTGCGATCACCGGCGACCCGGACTGGAGCGACGGCGACTACGCAGTGACCGGGCGGAGCCCGGCCACCGGCCTGGGGGTCGCGCGACGGATCGCGCACCTCACCTACCGGAGCGCGGCCGAGCTGGAGCAGCGCTTCGGCCGCGAGCGCCGGACCGACGGCCACTTCCAGGTGGCGTCGTACCTGGACCACCAGGCCGACAAGCTGGTCCGCCGCTTCGACCCGGGCAGCTACGTCGCGCTGACCACGGCAATGAACACCCACGACGTCGGTCGCGGCCGCGGTGGCGTCGCCGCGGCCCTGGGCGGACTCCGGGTCCCGACCGTGGTGGCGGGCGTGGACACCGACCGGCTCTACCCGCTGGCCCAGCAGAAGGAGCTCGCTGACCTGATCCCGGCAGCAGATCCGTTGCGGGTGATCACCTCGCCGTACGGGCACGACGGGTTCCTGCTCGAGCCGGCCCAGGTCGGCGACCTGGTGACCGAGACCCTCCGGCTCGCCACCACGGCGACCCACCGGGCGGCACACCTGGCGGACCAGGTCTCCGGTACGGAACCGCTGGCCCTGTAGCGTCCCGGTATGCCCAACCGCCCCGGTGACCCGGACGAGTACGACTGGTTGCACGGAAAGCGACCGGTCAGCAGCAGCGCCGACGACGACGCGACCCGGGTGATCCCGACCACGGGCCCGACGACGAGCCCGGCACCCTCCCGGCGCTCCCCCGGGCCGTCGCGTCCCCCCGCGGGGCCCCCGGTACCGCCGACCCCGGGACCCCCGGCCGGAGCCGGTCGCCGCCGACCGCCGATCGGGAAGATCCTGAAGTTCGGCATCCCGCTGCTGCTGCTCGCCTGGGTGGCCTACCTGGTCGCGGTCCCGGTGGTAGCGGTCAAGAAGATCGACTCCGTCGACGTGTTCCCGGCCAAGGGTCGGCCCGCGGACCAGCCCGGCACCACGTACCTGATCGTCGGCTCCGACAGCCGCGACGGCCTGACCAGGGCGGAGCTGAAGAAGTACGGCGCCGGCGGGGTCGGTGACGTCGGTCAGCGCACCGACACGATCATGCTCCTGCACACCGGCGACGGGAAGCCGGTGCTGATGTCGATCCCCCGGGACTCGTTGGTCCCGATCCCCGGCTACGGCACCACCAAGATCAACGCGGCGTTCGCGTACGGCGGCGCCAAGCTGCTGATCCGGACCATCGAGGAGAACACCGGTCTCCGGATCGACAACTACGTCGAGATCGGGTTCGGCGGGCTCGTCAAAGCGGTCGACGCCGTCGACGGGGTGGAGATCTGCCCGACGAAGCGGATGCGCGACAAGAAGGCCAACCTGAACATCAAGAAGGGGTGCCAGAACGCCGACGGCGTCACGGCGCTGGCCTACTCGCGGTCGCGCTACGTGCAGAAGTACGGCGACATCACCCGCGCCCAGCACCAGCGCGAGGTGGTCACCGCCCTGGGCAAGAAGGTCGTCTCGCCGTGGACGGTGATCAACCCGTGGCGCTACTCGCGGGTGGTCAACGCCGGCACCTCGACGCTGCGGGTCAGCGACGGGACCGGCATCTTCGCCCTCGGCACGTTCGCCCGGGCCATGACGAAGGTCAACGGCACCGATGGCCTGACCTGCGGAATCCCGATCCGCGACCAGGCGATCCACTGGGACCGCGACCGGGCCCTCGCCCTGCTCAAGCTGATCAAGGAAGACCGCACCGACGACATCGGTTCCAACCTCTGCACCCCGACAGGACTCATCTTGTGACTGACCACACCTACGAAACCCTCGCCGTCACGGTCGACTCCGACGGCATCGCGACGCTGCTGCTGAACCGGCCCGACGCGCTGAACTCGTTCACCGTCACGATGGCGGTCGAGCTCGAACGCTTCTTCCTCGACGCCGCGGACGACGACAGCATCAAGGCGATCGTGGTCACCGGAGCCGGCCGCGCGTTCTGCGCCGGGATGGACCTCTCGGCCACCGGCAACGTCTTCGGCCTCGACGAGTCCGCGAACCCGACGCCCGCCGACCTCCGCGACCACCTGTACGACGAGCCGTTCCACACCGGCGTCCGCGACACCGGCGGCAAGGTGACCCTGGCGATCCACGCCTGCCCCAAGCCGGTGATCGCCGCGATCAACGGCCCGGCGGTCGGGATCGGCGCCACCATGACGCTGGCGATGGACCTGCGACTGGCCTCGACCAAGGCCCGGATCGGCTTCGTCTTCGGCAGGCTCGGGATCGTCCCCGAAGCCGCCTCGACCTGGTTCCTCCCCCGGATCGTCGGGATCCAGCAGGCACTGGAGTGGGTCTACTCCGCCGAGATCATCACCGGCGAGGCCGCTCTGGCCGGCCGGCTGGTCCGGTCGGTCCACGAACCGGAGGACCTGCTGGACGAGGCCTACCGGCTGGCGCGTTCCTTCGTCGTCGGCCGCTCGCCGGTCGCGCTCGCCCTGGCCAAGCAGATGCTCTACCGCAACTCCGCTGCCGCGCACCCGATCGAGGCGCACCGCGCCGACAGCCTGGCGATGTGGCACACCTCGATCGCCGACGGCAAGGAGGGCGTGGCTGCGTTCCTCGAGAAGCGGGACCCGACGTTCACCGGGCGGGCCAGCGACCTGCCGGAGATCTACTGAGCGCCCTTGTTCCCCACGCGGGTGTGAGATGGGTCCCGCTGCCTGCATGACTAGGACCGGACGTCCTGGGTAAGTCTCCTCCGAAGTCCCTACAAGGAGGCAAACATGAGTGCAGAGAACAAGGTCCAGGATCTCACCGGTCGCGCCAAGGAAGCCGCTGGCGCGGTGACCGGGGACGAATCGCTGAAGGCCGAGGGCAAGACCGACCAGGCCAAGGCGAGCATCAAGGACAAGATCGAGGACGTCAAGGACAAGGTCGCCAAGAAGGTCGACGACATCCTCTGACGGTTCCCGTCGAGCACGAAGGCCCCGTCCGGCACTGGTTCAGTGCTGGACGGGGCCTTGCTCGTTCTTCAGCTCAGAGCATCGCCTGGACGCCGGCGAGGAGCTGGCGCGCCATCACGATCCGCTGGACCTGGTTGGTGCCTTCGTAGATCTGGGTGATCTTGGCGTCGCGCATCATCCGCTCGACCGGGTAGTCCCGGGTGTAGCCGTAGCCGCCGAGGACCTGCACGGCATCCGTGGTCACCTGCATCGCGACGTCCGAGGCGAAGCACTTGGCCGCGGCACCGAAGAAGGTCAGGTCGGTGTCGCCGCGCTCGGAGCGGCCGGCCGCGGCGTACGTCATCTGCCGGGCGGCCTCGACCTTCATGCCCATGTCGGCGAGCAGGAACTGCAGGCCCTGGAACTCGGAGATCGACTTGCCGAACTGCTGACGCTCCATCGCGTACTCCAGCGCGTAGTCCAGGGCGCCCTGGGCGACGCCGACGGCCTGCGCAGCGATGGTGACCCGGGTGTGGTCCAGGGTGCGCATCGCGGTCTCGAACCCGGAGCCCTCGGCGCCGATGATCCGGTCGGCAGGGATCCGGACGTTGTCGAGGTAGACCTCCTTGGTCGGGGAGCCCTTGATGCCGAGCTTCTTCTCCGGCGCACCGAAGGAGACGCCCTCGTCGGACTTCTCGACGACGAACGCGGAGATCCCGCGGGTGCGTGAGTCGGGGTCCGTCACGGCCATCACCGTGTAGTACTCGGACTCACCGGCGTTGGTGATCCAGCGCTTCACGCCGTTCAGGACGTAGTGGTCGCCGTCGCGGACCGCGCGGGTGGTCATCCCTCCGGCGTCCGAGCCGGCGTCCGGCTCGGAGAGTGCGTACGAGAAGCCGCCCTCGCCGGCGGCCAGCTTCGTCAGGTACTTCTCCTTGAGCTCCTCGGAACCGGAGATCTGCACCGGCAGCGAGCCGAGCTTGTTGACGGCGGGGATCAGGCTCGAGGAGACGCACACCCGGGCGACCTCTTCGATGACCAGCACGGTGGCCAGCGCGTCCGCGCCGGCACCGCCGTACTGCTCGGGGACGTGCGGGGCGTGGAAGTCGGCGGCCAGGAGCGCGTCGTGCGCCTCCTGGGGGTACCGGGCCTCCTCGTCGACGGCTGCCGCGAACGGGGCGATCTTGGCCTCGGCGATCTCGCGGACGACCTTGCGGATCTCGCGGTGCTCCTCGGACAGTCCGTACAGCGGGAAGTCAGAATCCATGGGGTCCATAGTATTTCGCGGGTGAATGCCTGTTAACCGCTGGAGCCGTGATCTCTGTCTCGGGAGGTTCCCGACGACGACAACGGCGGACGTCCGGTCGACCGGACGTCCGCCGTTGCGCTGCGGCTGAATCTGGGTCAGCGGACCGGCTGGCCCGGCGGCACGCTGACGACCAGGATCTGCCCCTTCTCGACCTGGGCCGGGTTGGCGACCTTGGTGTGGTTCTCGTCAGCCACCAGGTACTTCCCGGCACCCAGGAACGGTGCCGGGATGATGCCCGAGGACTCCTCGTCGATGGTGTCGAAGAGGGGCCCGCCCACCACGAACCGCTGCGGGTCGTGGTCGAGCACCCGGCGCAGCGCACCCGACGCGATGTCGTACTGGTAGATCCCGGCCAGGTAGGCGTTGCCGCCCGGGTCCTCCTGGATCAGGACCTGACCGCGGTCGTTGATGGTGAGGTTGTCCATCATCTTCGGACCCGGCGAGGCCGGTGAGTCCTCAGCGGGGCCCTCGAGCACCTTGGTGATCGTGCCGCCGAGCTCGGGCCGGGCCGCGTCGACGAAGCTCGCCTTCCACAGACGGCTGTGCTTGGTCATCGAGCCCGTGGTGACGAAGTAGTAGTCGTTCGGGTGCTGCGGGTCCCAGGCGCCGTCCTCGGGACGGTCGAAGGCCGTGCCGGTGGTGCTGAGGGTGAAGGGCTGCGGGGCGCTGGGGAAGTCCACCGCACCGTTCTCGGTCGGGTACCCGGTCACCGCGATCGCCAGGCGCGAACCGTTCGTCAGACCGGCCTTCTCGATCGGGGTGCCGGTGCTCTGCTTGGTGCCGGAGTAGACGTAGACGTTCTGCGTCCCGCCGTCGCTCTGCCCCACCACGACCGTCTTCTCGCCGGTGGCCGGGTTCGCGGCCAGGTTCTCCCAGCCTGCCTTGCCCAACGCGGGAAGCTCGTAGCTGTCGCCGGTCTCCACGACGCTGCCGATCGCACGACCGGTCGCACCGGCCTCCTCGCCGCTGAGGAAGATCCGGCCGTCGTACCCCTTGCCGGAGGCAGCGTCGAAGAACGCCGACAGCGGGGCGAGGTCGGCCGAGCAGAGCCGGTCGAGGTTCTTAGACCCGGTGGTGATCAGGTTGGTGATCTGGTCCTGTCCGGAGATCACCCGCAGGGTCGCCTTGTCGATCACCCAGCGCGAGACGAAGGCGCCCGAGGTGTTGCCGTGCGAGCGGGCGACGCTGACTGAGGCACCGAACTCGTGGTTGACCAGCAGGGTGAAGGTGCCGTCACCGTTGTCGAAGGCCCCCATGCCGTCCGGGGTACCGGCCATCGCGTAACCACCGACGACGTCGCCGGCGGTGAGCACGCTCTTCACGGTGACCCCGGGTACGTGCCGGACCAGGTAGGGGGCGTCGCTGCTGCTGGGACCGGTCGAACCGCCCGGGGCTGCGACCGCGGTACCGATCAGGCCGAGCCCGGTCACCCCGGCGACGACCGCGGCGGCCAATCCACGCTTGCTGGAAAGAGACATCAGGAACTACTCCTCAGGACGACGGAGTGCGTCGTTCGACGCACCGTCGTCACGCTAGGAGCCGCTGCCTGCCACCCGGTGTCGCGAGGGTGAACACTGCGTGGACCGCCGAACAACCCGCCGAGCCGCCAGGGTCTACGAGCCCAGCCGGTCGATCGCTGCGTCGATCCGCTCGTCCGTCGCGGTCAGCGCGACCCGGACGTGCCGAGCACCTGCCGGTCCGTAGAACTCGCCGGGAGCCACCAGGATGCCGCGGTCGGCGAACCAGGCGACGGTCTCCCAGCACGGCTCGCCTCCCGCTTCGGTCTGACGCTGGCTCCACAGGTACAGCGAGCCTTCCGAGTGGTCGATCCGGAAACCGGCTGCCTCCAGGGCTGCCTTCAACCGGGTTCGTCGCGCGGCGTAGCGGGCGTGCTGCTGCTCCACGTGGACGTCGTCGTCCAGGGCAGCGACCATCGCGTGCTGCTGCGGTCCGGGCATCTGCAGGCCGAGGTTCTTGCGGACCGCGAGCAGCTCGGCGATCACGGCCGGGTCGCCCGCGGCGAAGGCGCACCGGTAGCCGGCGAGGTTGGACCGTTTCGACAGCGAGTGAACGGCCAGGATGCCCTCGACCGAGTCCCCGCAGATGTCGGGGTGCAGTACCGAGACCGCACGCACCGGCTCAGGCTCGGTGCCGGTCCAGGTGAGCTCCAGGTAGCACTCGTCGGAGACCAGCAGGACACCACGCTCGCGGCACCACGCGACCACCTTGCGCAGGTGCTCGGCCGGCAGCACCCTGCCGGTCGGGTTGGACGGCGAGTTGATCCAGACGATCTTCGGGGTCTCCGGCCCGACGGCCGTCAGCGAGTCGGTGGCCAGGATCCGCGCACCGACCAGGGCCGCACCGACCTCGTAGGTCGGGTAGGCCAGTTCCGGCTGGACGATCAGGTCACCGGGGCCGATGCCCAGATGGGTCGGCAACGAGGCGATCAGCTCCTTGGAACCGATCACCGGCAGGACGCCGTCGAGGCCCAGCCCGGTGACACCGAAACGTCGACGCAGCCAGTCGATGCAGGCCTGCCGGGTCTCCGGCAGGCCGATCGTCGTGGGGTACCCCGGCGAGTCCGCCGCCGCGACCAGGGCACGCTGCACCAGATCCGGGGTCGGATCAACGGGGGTGCCGACCGAGAGGTCGACGATCCCGTCCGGGTGCGCGCGCGCCCTGTCGGCGTACGGCGTCAGGTGGTCCCAGGGAAAGTCCGGGAGCCGGTCGGAGACCCTCAGTGGTCGGTTTCCTGCGGCGGGAGCGCAGCGACCAGGGGGTGGTCCTTGTCGGAGAAGTCCGTCTTCGCGGCGCCACCGGGCGAGCCCAGGTCGTCGAAGAAGTGCACGTTCGCGTCGTAGAAGTCCTTCGACTCCGCCGGCACGTCGTCCTCGTAGTAGATGGCCTCGACGGGGCACACCGGCTCGCACGCACCGCAGTCGACGCACTCGTCGGGGTGGATGTAGAGCATCCGCTTGCCTTCGTAGATGCAGTCGACAGGACACTCGTCGACACACGCACGGTCCTTCAAGTCAACGCAAGGCTGAGAGATGACGTAGGTCACCTGGTTCCTCCTGAGGTCACAAGTCCGAACTGGACTGGGGCAAAGCCTAGTATCCCGGACGTGGGTTCTTACGGCGGTCCCGAGTTTCAACACCCGAGCAAATTTTCTGGCGAGCCCGGGACCGGTCACAACCTGGGGCCGCACGTGGTCGGAATCCGTGTCGTGGTGCGGCGGATCGTGCGCGGCGAGACCGGGCCGAGCGGCGGACCGGCCCTGACCGATCTGCTCGGGATCTGCGAGACCTGGGGCACGAAGAGCATCACGATCCGGTCCGAGGACGGCACCGTGACCGAGATCGCGCGCGCCGACATCGTCTCCGGCAAACCGGTTCCGCCGCGGCCGTCCCGGTTCCGGCGCCTCACCGAGGACGACGTGGACGCCCGCTGCGACCAGCTCCGCGGTGAACCCGTCGCCGGGCACGCGATCGACGTCCAGCTGGTCGGGATCGCGCGGCTGCTCCGTTCCCTGACCGGCAGTGAAGGCTGCGAGGTGCAGGTGAGCGAGCCCGCTGCCGGAGCGCTCGAGGTGGCGGTGGCGATCGAAGGCACCCCCGTCGCCCGCGCCCGCGTCCGGCACGACGACGACTGGGCGCTGGTCACCGACCTGACGGTCGAGGACGGCCACCGCCGTCGCGGGGTCCGACGCCTGGTCGTCGCCGCGCTGGCCGAGGCCCTGGCAGAACGCGGCCTCAGCGTGCTGGTGGCCGAGCTCCCCGCCGACGACGCCGCGGCCCGCGGCCTGGCGACGGCCCTCGGGTTCGAGCGCCACCACACCCGGGGCTGACCGCCGTCAGCACGGTCGGCTACCAGGAGCACTTCGGGCGGTAGGACGTGCTCGCCGGCCCCGGGTGCGCGAGCGCATCGGCGGCGAACCGGATGAAGGCCGGGTCCAGCGGCAGGTAGTAGTGCTGGGTGGCGTTCGAGGGGCAGTAGTCCTGGATCCTGATGTTCGCGACGTTCGGGGCCGGCGCGAGGTAGCCCGAGGTGTACGGCGTGACCACGGTGTCGACCTGGGTGACGATGTTGGTGTAGCTCACCGAACCCGGGGACTCGTCACCTGCGTTGAGGTCGTCGAGGAAGTCGGAGTCCACCATCAGGTCCTGGCAGGCGCGGCAGGTGAACCCCGGCACCAGCGTCAGCAACGCCCGCCAGGTGGTGCCGTGGTTGCCCGGCGCGAACGCGATCAGGTCGTCGACCCTGGCCGAACCGCCGAGGTACTTGATGTAGTACCGCGGCATCGTGCCGCCCTGGGAGTGACCCACGAAGGACACCTTCGCGGCCCCGGTAGCGGCAAGGACCCGGTCGACGAAGACCTTGAGCTCGGCGGCGGAGTCCTTGATCGCGTTGGTCCCGTAGAACCCGTAGTCCAGGGCGAAGACGCAGTAGCCGGTCGCTGAGAGGTACCAGGACAGGTAGTCGTTGACCGACTGCTGGTCGCCATAGGTCCCGTGGACGAGGATGACCGGGTACGGGTGCGCCGCGTCGGGCTCGCAGCTCCAGTCGTTCGCCCCGTACGGCGAGACCGGGGCGGTCGGCGAGGACGCCGCGTCGGCGCGGACCCCGAACCCTGCGGAGAAGGCACCGAGACCGGCTAGGACGACCAGGACGGCAGCGAGTTTCAGGCGCGCAAAGAACATGACGGGACCCCCACGAAGCGTGATGGCGCACCCGATTGCGCGACGGTGACGGCCGGTGCAGTGGCCGTCGCACTAGAAACGGTGGAGGGCCAGGTTCATGACGCGGATCTGGGAATCAGTCGATCCCGTTGAAGAGATCCGTCTCCAGGCCCTGCTCGGTGAACGGCGCGGACTTGGTGCCCTTGGCGATCCGGTAGAACTCGTAGCCCCAGGCCTCGACCCCGACGTTGTTCGACAGGGCAAAGAACGGTCCATCGGTGCTGATCTGGGTGGCGTGGGCCGCGAGTGCCGCCATCTTCTGGTCGTGGAACGCGACCCCGTCCACGACGCACCCGAGGTTCTCGTCCGACGTGACGAACGGCGGCAGCTGGCCGTCCGGGTCCATCCCCTCGAAGGTGGTCTCGTCGCCGGCATCGCGGAGCTGGCGCAGACCCTGACGCATCCAGCTCTCCGACATCGCGACCCAGTAGACCTTCGCGATGTCGTGCGCTGCACCCAGGTCCGTCCGGTAGGACGGGACCGCGGCCAGGGCGGCGGCGTAGGTGGCCACCCGGTGCGCCTGCACGTGGTCGGGGTGCCCGTAGTTGCCGAACTGGTCGTACGTCACCAGGACCTGGGGGCGAACCTCGCGGATGATCGCGACCAGGTGGTCGGCAGCCTCGGTCAGGTCGGCGTGCCAGAACGCGTTCTCGTGGATGGTGTCGGCCGCGACCGCGTGGCCGTCCTCGTGCCACTGCATGCCGGAGTCCCGGTAGTTCTGGAATCCTCCGAGCCACCGGTGGTCGGTGACGCCGAGAGCTGCCATCGCGTTCTCGAGCTCGAGCCTGCGCTGGTCGGCGAGGGTGTCGTCACGGTCGTGCGCGAGGTGCTCGAGCTCGGGGACCAGGATCTCGCCCATCTCCCCCGCGGTGCAGGTGACCAGGGTGACCCCGATGCCCTCGGCTACGTACTTCGCCATCGTGGCGCCGTTGTTGATGCTCTCGTCGTCCGGGTGGGCGTGCACGAGCAGAAGGTGTTTGGTCATGCGGCAACCCTAGTGGCCCGCGAGGACACCGCAGGCGACCAGTTCGGCCACGAACGGCCGGTCGGCCGGGAGCCACTCGACCTCGCCGAGCCCGGGTGCGTCGAGCCAGCGGATCGCGTCGTGGTCGCCGTGCCCCGGGACCGGCTCGCCGCTGACCAGCTCGGCGAGCGCCACCCGCAGCGCGAGTCCGGACCGGATCTCGACGCTGCCGTCCAACCACCCGGTCACCACGACGACGCACCCGAGCTCCTCCAGCACCTCCCGCACAGCAGCCTGCTCGGGGGTCTCGTCGGCCTCGACCTTGCCTCCGGGGAGCTCCCACCCGCCGGCCGCGGATCCCGCGGAGCGGCGCGCCGCCAGAACCCGTCCGGAACGCAGGACGGCGACGCCGACGACGGTGGCGCCGATCGGGATCACACCGGTCGCGGCTGCAGGGCCAGCTGGCGCGACTGGGCGACCAAGCGGCCGGTCGAGTCCCAGACCTCGCAGTCCTCCTCGAAGAGACCGCCCGCAACGGTCCGGGTGGCGTGCCGCACGACGACCCAACCCGGCGCAGGCTTCGCGCGGACGTGGGCGGTGAGCTCCAGCGTCGGCGCCCACCCGGGCAGGCCGAGGTCGAAGGTGACCGGCGGCAGGGCGTCGAGCACCATCAGCAGGGCGATCGGGTCGAGCGGTCGTTCGTCCGCCAGCTTGAACCAGCCCTGGATCACCCCCGACCTGCTCGGCTGACCGACCGACCACATCGCGTAGGCAGGGTCGAAGCGGGTTCCGAACCGTTCGAGCAGCGGAGCGATCTTCTTGAACTCCGGTGGCGCGTCCCGCGACTCGAAGCACTCCTCGGGCGGTGGCAGCACCGGCGCCGGGAGCCGGATCCCGAGAGCCTGCGCCGCGGCCTCCGACGCCGGGTCGTGGGCACTGTCGAGGTCCCCGTAGGTACCGTGCGCAGCGATCCGCGGCACCGGCACCCCGTCGACGTCCTGGACCAGCCGGGCCTGCACGGTGGAGAACCGGCCGCCGCTACGGACCAGCTCGGTCTGCACGTACGCCGGCCCGGGCACCGCCGCGCTGGTGAAGTGCGCACTGACCGAGAACGGGTCCTGGTGGGCCTTGGCCGGCGCCTTCGCCGCGAGCTCCGCGGCGATCGCCCGGCCGATCATCGCCAGCAGGTAGCCACCGTTGACCCCGCCGCCGACCACCCACCCGGGGGCGAGGTCCGCGTCGTACCGCCCGTCACCACGGGGCTCGAGGAGGGTGTCCCGGTCGAACTCGAATGTCATCGCGCCTATCCCGTCGGGTACGGTCGAAAAGAACTCATCCGACTGTAGGGGGACCAGAGGTGCTGGGACGACGGGGACTGCCGTTGGCTGCTGTGGCGCTGCTCACCGGCGTGGCGCTCGCAGCCTGCTCGGACTCTCCGGCCGCCGTGCCCGCGTCCTCGGCACCCACGGCCACGGCGAGCGCCACCGAGGAGGCCCCGGTGGTGGACCCGGAGACCGGCAAGGAGTTCAAGCTCGAGAAGCCCCGGGCCGCTGCCACCATCTCGCCGTCCGCTGAGCTGACGTCCGTCCCCGGCGCCGGGGTGATCTACTCCGCCGCGGACGCCAGGACGATCCAAGGCTTCCCGGTGCCGAAGGGCGCCAGGGTCAAGGACCCGGGCGCCAGCGAGGAGACCTGGCAGTTCGACATCTTCACCACGGAGCCGGACGACGTCCTGGAGTTCTACAAGCAGGTGCTTCCGCAGATGGGCTACACCGTGCGGACCGACGTGACGTACACGCAGGCGTACGAGGAGGTCCGCTGGGACCTGGTCTTCGACGGTCGCGTCTCCGGCTCGATGGTCGTCGACCCGGTCAACAAGACCGTCTTCGTCGTGGTGAACCCGCCGGGTCAGCCGGCCTTCGCCGGCGACGAGCAGGAGTAACCCGGCCGCTAGACGACCTCGACGCACCGGGTGCGGGTGTCACCGATCTTGTCCGAGGTCGCCGCAGCCCTGGCCATGCAGAGGTTGCAGTGGCTGCAGACCCCCCGCGTGGTCTCCCCTGCCTGCATCCGGTTGATCAGGTCCGGCTCGCGCAGCAGCGCCCGGCCCATCGCGACGAGCTCGAACCCCTCGGCCATCGCGCGGTCCATCGTCGCCTTGTCGTTGATCCCACCGAGCATGATCAGCGGCATCGACACCGCCGCCCGGAAGGCGAGCGCCTTCTCCCGGAGGTACGCCTCCTCGAACGGGTAGGACTTGAAGAACCGCTTGCCGACCGGGGACTTGAGCCCCAGGCGCAGCGCCGGCGGCATGGTCGCCGCGAATTCCTTGAGCGGCACGCCGCCGCGGAAGAGGTACATCGGGTTCAGCAGCGAGCTGCCGGCGCTGAGCTCGAGCGCGTCCAGGGTTCCGTCGGCCTCGAGCATCTGGGCGAACTCGACGGTCTCCGGCATCGAGAAGCCGACCGGCGAGCCCTCGGTCATCCCGATCTTGGCGGTCACCGCGACCCGGTCCCCGACCTCGTCCCGGACAGCGCGGGCGACCTGCCGGGCAAACCGGGAGCGGTTCTCCAGGCTCCCGTTCCAGCCGTCCTTGCGCCGGTTCTGCTGCGGCGCCAGGAACGAGCTGAGCAGGTAGCCGTGGGCCATGTGGATCTCGAGGACGTCGAAGCCGGCGTCGGCCATGATCCGTGCCGTCCGGACGTAGTCGTGGGTGATCCGGGTGATGTCGGCCTCGGTGCACGCACGGATCATCTGCATGCTCATCGGTGACGGCATCTTCGACGCGGCCAGCGCGTGGACCCCGTTGGACCGACCGTTGGCGACCGGTCCGGCGTGCCCGAGCTGGCCGGCGATCTTGGCGCCGGTCTCGTGCACCGCCGCGGCGATCCGGGCGAGACCCGGAGCCGCGGCGTCGTTGACCACGATCACCTCGCGATGGGTCCGGCCCTCGGGCGCGACCGCCAGGTAGGCCACCGTGGTCAGTCCGACCCCGCCTCGAGCCGGCGCCAGGTGGTAGTCGATCAGCTCGTCGGTGACCAGGCCGTCCGGCGTCCGGCCCTCGAAGGTGGCCGCCTTGACGGTGCGGTTGCGCAGCTGCACCGGCCCGAGGGTCGTGGGGGCGAAGACGTCCGGGATCGCGGGATCGGTCATGGGCCGAAGATACACCAAACGAGACGGTGCGTCTCGTTTGATCGTCGATTGCTCTAGGCTGCAGGCGTGAGCGAAGACCAACCGCGCCGACGCAGCGAACGAGCCAGGCTGGCGATCCTGCAGGCCACCAACGACCTGCTGCACGAGAACGGCCTGGACGCCTTCAGCATCGAAGCCGTCGCTGCGCGGGCCGGCGTCGGCAAGCAGACGATCTACCGCTGGTGGCCGAACCGGGCGATCCTGGTGGCCGACGCCCTGCTGGACCGCGACGACATCGGCCCCGTCCCCCCGAGGAACACCGGCGACGTGGCCGCGGACCTGAGCCGGTGGGCCGGCGACCTGGCAGCCTCCCTGGGATCACCGCGCGGAGCGGCGACCCTGCGGATGCTCACGGCGGCAGCGATCGAGAGCCCCGAGACCTCCCGCCGGTTGCACGAGAAATTCAGTGGTCCGCTCCAGGAGCTGGCCACCGCCCGGTTGGCGGCGGCCGACGACCTCCGCACGACACCGGGTCAGCGGCGCCACGCCGTCGACGCGATCATCGGCTTCATGGTCTTCCGGGTCCAGGCGCACCAGGACCTGACCCGACGGGGGGCCACCGAGATGGCACGGATGGTCCTCCGGGGCCTCAGGTAGGACCGGCGTCGTTCACGACGACGGCCTCGAAGTCCCCGGACCACCTCGGGATGATGAAGATGCCGTGGGCTTCGAGAGCGACCCCGGCGGACCCCGTGATCGTCGCGTCGACGAAGACCTTGCGGCCCTCCTCGCCCGAGATCCAGGCCTCGAGCCGGACGTCGCCGAGCGGCAGCGGGTTGACGTACCGCAAGGTCAGCGTGCCGGTCAGGGTGACCCGGTTCATGCCGCTCGCCGTTACTCCCATGATGTGGTCGAGCAGGAGCGCACTGACTCCCCCGTGCACGCAGCCCGGCGGCCCTTCGTACGCAGCACCGAGCAGCACGTCGGCGTGCATCCGACCGTCGGCGTCGTGGACCACGTCCATCGGCGGCGCTGCGGCGTTGCGGAGCCCGACGGCCGCGTTGCCCCAGTTCCAGGCCCGACCGGTGGCGTTGTAGTTGACCCCGGCAGCACCGTCGACCTGGTCAGCGCGCAGCTGCGCCGTGATCTCCTGGATCTGCTCCACCGCCGCACCGACGACGTCGTCCCCCGCGCGGCTCCGGATGGTCGCGTCAACCAGGTGCCGCACCGCCTCGGCGAGCGGCCCGTAGCGCGCCTCGATCTCGTCGACCTCCTCGTCGGTCACCTCGACGAGCTTGAACGCGGTCATCTCCATAAGCCATCCTCCGAGCAAAGCGAGACGACGCGTCTCGTTCGGGAAGACTACCGGGATCGCCGACCTAGTTCGCCACCAACGCAACTGCGGATTGGAGAGTGCCGTGTGATCCTCTTTTGCGGGTCAAACATTGATATTTCAACCTTGGATGCGGTCTGATGGACTGGTGATGACACCCCCGCGCCGCTCCCGCGTCCTGGCCCTCGTCGCCGCCACGGCGCTCGCCGTCCCGCTCGCGGGCTGCGGGGCGGAGGACACGAAGGGCTCCGACCAGACCCTGACCGTGTACGCCGCCGCCTCCCTGACGGGGACCTTCACCGAGCTCGGCCAGCAGTTCGAGGCGACCCACCCCGGGGTGACCGTGAGCTTCAGCTTCGGCGGCTCCTCCGACCTGGTCTCCCAGATCCAGGGTGGCGCCCCGGCGGACGTCTTCGCCTCCGCCGACCTGAAGAACATGGACAAGCTGTCTGCCGACCAGGGCTCGACCCCCGTGGCCTTCGCCTCCAACACCTTGGAGATCGTCACGCCGCCCGACAACCCGGGCAAGGTCGACTCCCTCGACGACCTGGCGGACCAAGACCTCGCCATCGCCGTCTGCGCACCCGAGGTCCCCTGCGGCAGCGCCGCAGCGACCGTGGCCGCGGCGGCCGGGATCACCCTGGCGCCGGACACCGAGGAGCAGTCGGTCAAGGACGTCCTGGCCAAGGTCTCCTCGGGCGAGGCGGACGCCGGCCTGGTGTACGTGACGGATGCGAGAGCGGCCGGTGCCGGCGTCAACGGGATCACCTTCCCCGAGTCCGCGTCCGCCGTGAACGTCTACCCGATCACCACGCTCAAGGACAGCAAGAACCCCGACCTGGCCGCCGCGTTCATGGCGTTCGTCTCCAGCACCGAGGGCCAGGCCGTCTTCGCCGCGGCCGGGTTCGCACCGGCGCCCTGATGAGCCGTCCCCGGAGCACCGGCCTACCACGCTGGGTCTACGTCCCGGCGGGTCTCGGGGCGGCGTTCGTGCTGCTGCCCCTGGTCGCCATCGTGCTCAAGGTCGACTGGGCGAACTTCGGGTCGCTGATCACCTCGGAGTCCTCCCGCGACGCGTTGTCCCTGAGTCTGCGCACCTCGACCGCCAGCACGGTGCTCTGCGTCCTGATCGGGGTCCCGATGGCCACGGTGCTCGCCCGGACGACCTTCCCGGGGCAGGCCGTGGCCCGTTCGCTGGTGCTGCTGCCGCTGGTGCTGCCGCCCGTCGTCGGTGGTCTGGCCCTGCTCTACACCTTCGGCCGACGCGGCCTCCTGGGCCACACCCTGGAGGTGCTGGACCTCCAGATCGCGTTCTCGACGATCGCGGTGGTCCTGGCCCAGACCTTCGTCGCCCTGCCCTTCCTGGTGGTCAGCCTGGAGGGCTCGCTGCGGACCGCCGGCGACCAGTACGAACGGGTCGCGGCCACCCTGGGCGCCGGGCCGACCACCGTGTTCCGCCGGGTCACCCTGCCGCTGGTGCTGCCCGGCCTGCTGGCCGGAGCGGTGCTGTCGTTCGCCCGGGCGATGGGCGAGTTCGGCGCCACGATCACCTTCGCCGGGAGCCTCCAGGGAGTCACCCGGACACTGCCCCTGGAGATCTACCTGCAGCGTGAGAGCGACCCGGACGCCGCAGTCGCCCTGGCCCTGGTCCTGGTGGTGTTCGCCGTCGTGGTGATCACGATCGCGCGACCGGATCGGACGACGCGATGAGCTTCACCTTCTCCGCCGAGGTGGCAGACCGCGACGTCGTCGCCGCGTTCGAGATCGCGCCCGGCGAGACCGTTGCCCTGCTCGGCCCGAACGGTGCCGGGAAGTCCACGGTCCTCGCCGTCGCCGCCGGCCTGCTGGCACCGGAGACCGGCCGGGTCGTGCTCGACGGCCGGGACCTGCTGGACACCGCCCGCGGGATCGACGTACGGCCGCACCGCCGGGAGGTGGCCCTGCTGGCCCAGGACCCGCTGCTCTTCCCGCACCTGAGCGTGCGGGAGAACGTCGCGTTCGGACCGCGCAGCCGGGGCCAGGGTCGGCGACCGGCACGTGCCCGCGCTACCGACTGGCTGGAGCAGGTCGGTCTCGCCGATCTCGGTGAACGCAGCCCGGCTCAGCTCTCCGGCGGACAGGCGCAGCGTGCAGCCGTGGCCCGCGCGCTGGCCGCGGAACCGCGGCTGCTCCTGCTGGACGAGCCGATGGCTGCCCTGGACGTCGCGGTCGCCCCGGCGTTGCGGCAGACGCTGCGGCGGGTGCTGGCCGAGCGCACCACCCTCCTGGTCACCCACGACGTGCTCGACGCGCTCCTGCTGGCCGACCGGGTGATCGTGATGGAGGGCGGCCGGATCGTCGAGGACGGTCCGACCCGCGACGTGCTCGCCCGCCCCCGCAGCTCCTTTGCGGCGCAGCTGGCCGGCCTCAACCTCGCGGCCGGGACCTGGACCGGCACCCACGTGCAGCTGGCCGACGGAACCGCGCTGCACGGCATCGTCGCGGGTCCGCAACCAGCGGCCGGCGAACAGGTGGTGGCCAGCTTCCGGCCTCGGTCGGTCGCGGTCCACCTCGACGACGCGGCCGGCAGCCCGCGGAACAGCTTCCCGGTCGTGGTCACCGACCTGGAGCCGCTCGGCGACCTGATCCGGGTCCGGTCCGAGCACCTCAGCGCCGACATCACCGCACCGGCCGTGGCCGACCTCGATCTCGTCCCGGGAACACCGGCGCACTTCGTCGTCAAGGCGACCGAGATCGCGGTCTACCGGCTCACCTGAGGTCCCAGGGATCGAGCAGGGGGCGTACCTCGGCCTCATCGAGCGGCCGTGGGCGGCAGCGCCAGCAGATTCGCATGCGCCATGCTGGGGGCGTGAAGCTCTCGACCGCCACGTCCGCTGCGACCGCTGTGCTCGGTGCGCTCGTCCTCGCCGGCTGCGGGGACACCCCGTCCGACTCGGCCGACCCGGGGTTCCTCGACTCGATCGCACCGGTCGCCGTGGTCAAGGGCCGCCTGCTGCGGGTGACCACCACCGGCACCGACCCCACCCCGGTCGCCGGAACGGTGGTCCTGTCCGGGCAGAACGGCGCCCGGGTCACCGACGAGGTCGGGCCCGACGGCCGGTTCAAGGTCCTGGTCCTCCCGGGCGACTACCAGGTGACCGGGACCAGTCCGCAGACCGACGGAGGCACGGCCCAGTGCGCTGCGAAAGCCACGACGACCACGGCGGCGCAGGGAACCCCGATCACGGTCGACGTGCTCTGCGTCGTCGGCTGACAACCTTTTCGCCGTTCGGTGCATCTAGGGAGGTGACTACCTCCCACGAACAGGACGCACCATGACCAAGCAGCTGATCATCACCCTGACCACCGGCCTGACCCTCGGCCTCGGCGCCCTCACCGGGTGCGGCAGTGCCGATCCCGCGACGGCAGCCCCGGCAGCCCCGGTGGCCGCGACCGTCACCGACGTGCCCGGGACGGTGACCTCCCCCGCCGACCTGGTCCTCGCCCCCGGGGCAGCCGGTCCGGTCAGGGTCGGGATGACCAGGAACCAGGCCGCCGCCACCGGCCTGTTCGAGACCGACACCGCGTCAGGCGTCGACGGGTGCCCGGTCCACCCGCTGACCTGGTCCCAGCCGTTCGGCGCCACCTTCGACGTCCAGGCCCTCGCCGACGGCGAGGTGGCCTCGATCGGCGTCCACCGGGCCGGGCCGAGGACCGCGTCGGGCCTGGAGGTCGGCAGCACGCTGGCCGAGGTGCTCGCCGCGAACCCCGGCGCCAAGGCGGTCCCGGCCGGGTACGGGCAGACGGGGGTGCTGGTCCGCGACTCCGCGACCGGCGGCTGGATCGGCTTCCTGGTCGACGCCGCTCCGGGCGATGCCGAGGACTCCGACGAGGTCACCTTCATCGAGCTCACCGAGGGCGAGAAGCCGAGCCTGATGCGGGACGGCTGCTGAGCCCTCACCCCAGTCCGGCGACCACCCGGGCGGCGTCCAGCGTCGCCTTCTGGATCAGGCCCAGGCCGGTCGCGTCACCGATCGCCTCCACCGGTACGCCGGGGAGGCGATCGGTCAGCTCCTGGGCCAGGGCAAGGTCCGGCCCGGCGGACCCGGCGAGGATCACCGTGTCGGCCCCGAGCGTGCGCGCCCGGCCGCCGTACGGGGTGAACTCGACGCCTCCCGCCACGATCCGGCTCACCTCCACCCGCACGTGCACGGTGACGCCGAGCCGGTCGAGCCGCAGCATGTGCTCGGTCTTCCGCTTCAGTCCGATCTCGGGCGCGATGTCCCTGCCCGACTCGAGCACGGCCACGGTCCGGCCGCGGCTCGCCAGGAACTCGGCGAACTCGATCGCGACCAGGTCACCGCCGACGATCACCACCCGCTGGCCCACCGGCATCCAGGCCGAGGTCGCCCGGCGTACGGCGGACGGCGTGACCAGCCGCTGCCCCCGACCCGCGACCAGGCGGGCGCCGGCCCGGTGCACCCACGGCATGCCCGGCGAGGACCGCCCGGCCAGGAGCTCGCGCAGGGCCGGGCCGTTCAGGACGTGCGGCAGACCGTCTCCCGGGATCCGCGGCACCGCGATCCGGCCACCGGTCGCGACCACGACGGCGTCCGGCGCGAGTGCGGTGACCACCGCGGCGTCGGCGCGGACGCCGAGCTGGACGTCGACGGCGCTGGCCGCGATCTCGGTGCGCAGGTAGTCCAGGAACGGCTCGTTCTCCTCGTGCACGATCGACGCCCACAGCAGCGCGCCCCCGAGCTGGCGGTTCTGGTCGAGGAGGGTGACGCGGTGGCCGTTCGCCGCAGCGGCGCGGGCCGCCTCCATCCCCCCGGGACCGGCACCGACGACCACGACGTGCCGCCGAGCCCTGGTGGGGGCCAGCGCGAGCTCGACCTCCTGGCCGGTCTGCGGGTTGACCGCACAGTCGACGGAGAACCGGATCTCCAACGAGTCGATGCAGTTCTCGCACGAGATGCACCGGCGGACGTGGCCACCGGTCCGCAGCTTGTTCGGCAGGTCCGGGTCGGCCAGCAGCGGACGGCCCAGGGCCACGAAGTCGGCACGCCCGGACGCGAGCACGCTCTCGGCCAGCTCCGGGTCGTGGAGGCGTCCGACGGCGATCACCGGGACGTCGACGGCCTCGCGGACCGCAGCCGCAGCGCCGACGTTCAGGCCGTCACCGTCGTCGGAGCCGTTGACCATCCGGCTGACCAGCCGGTCGATCACCCCGCCGCTGACGTGGAAGGCGTCGACCCCGGCGGCGACCAGCTCCGGCGCGACCTGGGCAGTCTCGTACATCGGCCGACCACCGGCGACCCGCTCGAACCCGGAGATCCGTAGGGTGATCGGGAAGTCGTCGCCGACCTCGGACCGGATCGCGGCGAGGGCGTCCAGCACGATCTTCAGCCGGCCGTGAACCCGGTCCCCGCGGTAGTCGTCGGTACGCCGGTTCCGCTGGGGAGCCAGGAACGAGCCGAGCATCATGTAGCCGTGCGCGGCGTGCAGCTCGATGCCGTCGTACCCGGCCTCACGTGCGCGTCGGACCGCGGCCTTGTACAGGTCCATCAGCCCCGCGATCTGCAGCAGGCTGATCTCCTCGGAGGGACGACCGGTCAGGTACGAGCCGATCACCGACGGGCCCAGCGACGTGACGCCGTGCATCTCCGGGCCGAGGCCGTCCGGACCGGCGTGCACGATCTGCGGCTGGATCTTCGCCCCGTGCTCGTGCACCGCCTCGACCAGACGCCGGTGCGCACCGACGGCTGCGTCGGTGCCGAGGTGGAGGCCGCCGGGCGTCTCCGGGTGCTGGTGGTCGATGCCGGTGGCGCCGACGGTGATCAGGCCGACCCCGCCCGCTGCCCGGGCGGCGAAGTACGCCACCGTCCGTTCCGAGGGCAGCCCGTCGGGAGTGCCGTACA
This sequence comes from Propionibacteriales bacterium, assembly GCA_026392455.1. Taxonomy (GTDB): domain Bacteria; phylum Actinomycetota; class Actinomycetes; order Propionibacteriales; family Nocardioidaceae; genus Marmoricola. Next base: position 69,197 of record JAPLCB010000009.1, read on the forward strand.
TCGTCTCCATCGGGGACATCACGATCCGGTTGCGCAGCTCCATCGAGCCGATCCGACCGGGCGCGAGCAGGTGGGGAAACGGCATGGGCTGAGATTGGCACACCCTCGGCAGGGCGTCCACACTTTTCATAAAGGGCTTGATGAAACTGTCCCGGCCACTAGGGTCGGCCCGTGGACTTCGCAATCGTGGGCGCCATGCTGCCCACCGACCAGCTCCAGCCGATCGCCGTCGCCGCCGACGAGCTGGGCTACGCCAGCTTCGCGATCGCCGACCACGTGGTCGACCTGGAGGCGCTGGCAACGCCGTACCCGTACGAGGCCGACGGTTCCCGGCGCTGGGACAGCACCTGCGAGTGGCCCGACCCCTGGGTGCTGGTCGGTGCGCTCTCCGCCGTCACCACCAACCTCACCTTCTTCACCTCGATCTACGTCGCCGCGATGCGCAGTCCGTACCAGGTAGCGAAGTCGGTCGGCACCGCCGCGGTGATGTCCGGCGGACGGGTCCGGCTCGGGGTCGGGGTCGGCTGGTGCCGCGAGGAGTTCGACCTCCTGGAGGAGGACTTCACGACGCGCGGGAAGCGCACCGACGAAGGGCTCGCGCTGGTGCGCCGGCTCTGGAGCGAGGAATGGGTCCAGAGCGACGGTCCGCTCTACCCGACGCCGCGACTGACGATGGCTCCGCGGCCCCAGGACCCGGTGCCGATCCTGATCGGCGGCATGTCCGAGGTGGCCCTGCGCCGCGCCGCCAGGCACGACGGCTGGATCGGCGACATCTCCTCGACGCAGGACGCGATCGGCTACGCCACCCGGCTGCGGGAGCTCCGGGCCGAGATCGGCGTGACCGAGCCGGCGACCGTGATCGCTGCCCTGAACGACGCGATCACCCCGGAGCAGTTCGCCGCGGCCCAGGCCGGCGGCGTCACCGACGCGATGACGATGCCGTGGTTGTTCTACTACGGCTACAAGGCCACCCTGGACCAGAAGCTCGACGGCATGGAGCGGTTCGCCCGGGACGTGATCAGGCCGCTCAACGGCTAGGGCCCGGCGAGGTAGGCCGCGATCGCGTTGCGCAGGCCCCGTTTGGCGTCGTCCATGTTCGAGTAGGTGGACAGGTGCCGCTCCGCGGTCAGGCCCTGCATCGCGCCGGGGATCATCGCGGCCATCTCACGAACCCGCACCGGGTCGACCTCGAGATCGGCGAACGCGGCCTGGCACGACTCGATCCAGCCGGCCTGCCAGGCAGCAAGCTGAGCAGCCGTGCTCGGGAACGACCGCTCCAGCTCCGCCCGTTCGCGCGGCAGCGCGTTGCGCAGGGTGTCCATCGCCCGGACGTCGGGCGTGTCCAGGCCCAGCCAGAGCAGGTCGACGATCTGACCGACCCGCTCCTCCACGCTCGCGCCGGGGTCCGGACGCAGCTCCAGCTCCCCGCGACGTTCGGCCATGTGACCCAGGACCGCGGCCCAGAAGTCGTCCACGTCGCCAAACTGGTACTTCACCGCACCCCAGGTAACGCCGACCTGCTTGGCGATGTGGTTGGCCGAGACCGCGTTCGGGTCACCGGTGGCCAGCGCGTTCAACGCCGACTCCAGCACCTTCTGCCGGGTCTCGCTCCCCCGCCGGTTCGGCCGGTGGGCGGCCGCACCGCTGCTCGAGCCCGACGTCGTCACCTGCCGGAGCATAGTCACCCGACCGTCGGGTCAGGTGCAGTGCGCGGCGATGCTCCGGAGGTGGCGGACGTCGGTTCCGCAGCAACCGCCGAGCACGGTCAGGCCGGGCAGCAGCGAGCGCAGCGCGGCGTACTCGCGACCCAGCTCCTCCGGATCGCCGTCGTCGAGCTCGACGGCGTCGTCCAGCTCGGCGTGGCTGGCGCGGGACGCGTTCGCCCGGACGCCGCCGAGGCGTTGGGTCCAGGGCTCGGACGGATCGAGCACCGAGGCGAAGTGGGTCGGGTGCGCGCAGTTGATCGAGTAGTACGCCGGGTAGCCGTCGGTGGCGTCGTCGACCGCAGCCACCGCTGCGGCGAGCGACGTACCGTCCGGCAGCCGGCCGTCGGTCTCGACGGTGAACGAGAGCGCCACCGGCATCCCTGCCTCCCGGGCAGCCTCCGCGATCCCCTGCGCCTCGCCCACGTGCGTCAACGTCATCGCGTTGACCATGTCCGCCTCGGAGGCCGCGAAGGACTCGACCTGCGGTCGGTGGTACGCCGCCGCCTGGGCCGGCGTCATCAGCTCCTCCGGCGCGTAGGCGTCACCCCGTGGACCCAGGCACCCGCTGATCGGGAAGCTCGGGCCCAGGTCGTCGAGCCCGTCGCGCAGGCTCGCCAGCAGCTCGACCGAGGACCTGGTCAGCTCGTCCAGGGCGACAGCGTCGAAGCCCAGCCGGTGACCCCAGTCAGCGCTCGCCCGCCAGGTCGGCGACTCGAAGACGAACCCGACGTTCTGCTGGACCGCGACCGCGAGGTGCGCCGCGTAGTACTGCTGGAGCAGCGTCCGACCGGCGTCGTCGGCGAGCAGCGGGAACGCGGCGAACTCGGGCAGGTCGATGCCGTGGTGGAAGACCAGGTCGGTCTCGAGGCCGGAATCGGTGAGGTAGACCTGGGTCCCGAGCTGTGGCAGTCCTCCGCGGAACGGCGCCATCGCGTGCCTCCTGATCGGTCGCTCCAGGATGGCCCTCGCCCGAGCAGGTGGTCAAGGACCCGACAGCCCGCAGGGACGGTCCTCGCCGTTACCGAAACGTTTCGTGGCTCAGGTCACACGTGTTAGATTTTCCAACGGCTATTTGTCCGCTTGCGCAAATGCCCGTCCCCCGACTTCGACCGCCTCAGTGCCGAGACAAGGAACCTGCGACATGACCGCGACCCAATTGCCCGAGGGCTTCGACTTCACCGACCCCGACGTCCTGCTCGCCGGGGTTCCCCTCAGCGAGCACGCGATCGCGCGTCAGACCTCGCCGGTGCACTGGGTCGAGCAGCCGCAGAACGCCCGGGACGGGATGGAGGGCGGCACCGGCTACTGGGCCATCTCCCGACACGAGGACATCCTCGCGGTCTCGAAGAACAGCAAGAACTTCTCCAGCGCCGAGAACTCCGCGATCATCCGGTTCCCCGAGGGGATGCTGCGCGAGATGATCGAGTTCCAGCGGGTGATGCTGCTCAACCAGGACCCGCCGGAGCACTCCTCGACGCGCCAGATCATCTCCCGCGGCTTCACGCCGCGGTCGATCGCGGCCCTCGACGACATCATGACCGAGCGCGCGCACAACATCGTCGCCGAGGCGCTCGCCAAGGGGGACGTGGACTTCGTCACCGAGGTCGCCGCCGAGCTGCCGCTGCAGGCGATCGCCGACCTGCTCGGCGTCCCGCAGGAGGACCGCAAGAAGCTCTTCGACTGGTCGAACATGATGCTCGCCGGCGAGGACCCGGAGTTCGAGGGCCAGTCCGACGTGGCCGCCGCCGAGATCCTGGCGTACTCGATGATGATGGCCGCGGACCGCAAGGAGAACCCGCGCGACGACATCGTCACCAAGCTGCTGGCCGCCGACAAGGACGGTCGCGGGCTGACCGACGACGAGTTCGGCTACTTCGTGATCATCCTGACCGTGGCCGGCAACGAGACCACCCGGAACGCCATCTCGCACGGCATGAACGCGTTCCTGGACAACCCCGACCAGTGGGACCTGTGGGTCAAGGAGCGTCCGGCCGGCATGGTGGACGAAGTCATCCGCTGGGCCACCCCGGTGAACGTCTTCCAGCGCACCGCGATCAACGACATCGAGATCGGCGGGCAGCAGATCCTGGCGGGCCAGCGGGTCGGCATGTTCTACGCGAGCGGCAACCACGACGAAGAGGTCTTCACCGACCCGTACACCTTCGACATCACCCGCGCGCACAACCCGCACCTGGCCTTCGGCGGCCACGGTGCGCACTACTGCATCGGGGCCAACCTGGCCCGCCAGGAAGTCAAGATCATGTTCGACGCCCTGGCCGACCAGTGCCAGAAGATCGAGCGCCGGGGTCCGGCCGTCCGCCTGCGGCACAGCTGGATCAATGGCATCAAGGAGATGCAGGTCAAGCTCAGCTGATCGGCGTCAGCCGGCGCGCAGGCCGCTGCTGGTGAACAGCGCGAGCTGGGCGACGTACTCGGGGTCGAGGCCCTTGGGCCCGACCGGTCGGCCGTAGCCACCGAGGTCGGCCGCGGCCAGCGCGGTCAGCATCGAGAACATCGCGATCGGGGCCCGGAGCTCGACCGCGGCCTCGTCGAGGTGCGGAACGGCGGACGCCGCGGTCAGGAAGAGGGTCGTGATGTCCCCGGTCCCGGTGCCCTGGTCCGCGATCGCCATCCCGATCACCTCGTCGCCGTTGAGGGCCAGGGTGATCACCACCTTGAGCCAGCGGACGCCGTTCTCGGGGTCGGTGTTGATCTCCTCGACGAACGGGATCAGCACCGCGTCGACGAGGTCACGGGTACTGACCTCCTTGCGGGACTGCAGCTCGTGCAACCGCCGCCGGACCTCGTCGCCCAGCGCGCGCCCGCGACGCATCACCACGGCCTCGACCAGCGCCCGCTTGTTCGGGAAGTGGTGGGTCAGCGCCGCGGGCGCGACCCCGGCCTCCCGGGCCACCGAACGCATCGAGACGTTGTCGACACCGTCGGTGCCGAAGAGCAGCTCGGCGGTGTCGAGGAGGACGACCGGCACGTCGACATCGACCCGGGGGCCCCGCCGGCGCTGGCTGTCAACGGAATTGCTCATCTGGACAGACTAGCGATCCGGGTGGCGTTCCTTCCGCACCACGACCCGGGGCAGTAGCGTCCGGGCATGACGTTCTCACCGCGGCACCTCGAAGCCCTCCGGCTGATCAGCGACACCTTCGCTCCCGGGGACGGCGGGTCGATCCCGCCGGCCAGCGCGGTCGGGGCCCCGGAGTTCGCGCTCGAGCTGGCCGGCACCAACCCGCGCAAGGCCGAGCTCGACCAGCTCCGGACCCTGCTGCGGCTGTGGGACACCCGTTTCCTCGGGTTCCTGCTGACCGGGAGGCCGCGCAAGTTCTCCCGGCTCTCCCAGGCCCAGCGCGAGGCCGTGCTGCTCTCGCTGTCGGACTCCCGGCTGGCCCCGAAGCGTGCCTTGTTCGCGGCCCTGAAGGGCGCCTGCCTGGCGCCGTACTACATCGTCGGTGGGCCGGTCCTGTGGGACAGCATCGGCTACCCGGGCCCTCCGGGCGTGCTGCCCGACGCTCCCGACCCGACGCTCAAGCCGGAGCACGTCACCCAGAACGAGACCATCATCTGCGACGTGGTCGTGGTCGGCTCCGGCGCCGGCGGCGGAACCGCCGCCGCTGTCCTTGCCGCTGCGGGCCTCGACGTCGTGATCCTCGAAGCCGGCGAGTACCACGACGACCGCGACTTCGACGGCAGCGAGCGCACCGGCTTCAGCCAGCTCTACGCGGGCTCCCCCGGAGTCACCTCCGAGGGCCAGGTGCAGCTGGTCGCCGGCCGCGGGCTGGGAGGCGGGACCGTCGTGAACTACACGACCTCCTTCCCGACCCCCGACCATGTGCGTGCCGAGTGGGCCGCCCTGGGCACCCCGCAGTTCCTCACCTCCGAGTACGACGACGCGATGGCAGCGGTCAACACCCGGCTCGGCGTGAACAAGGATCACCCGGGAGCAGGCGTCCGGGACCAGGTCCTCGAGCGGGGCGCGCAGGCCCTGGGCTGGAGCGTCGACGCGATGCCGCGGAACGTGATCGGCTGCGACCAGGGCATCGAGTGCGGTCGCTGCGGGATGGGTTGCCGGATCGGCGCCAAGCAGTCGGTGACTAAGACCTGGCTGGTCGATGCCACCGACAACGGCGCCCGGATCTATGTCGGCGCTCGGGCCCGCACCGTGACCGTCGAGAACGGCCGCGCCGTCGGCGTCACCGCGGTCTCCCCGAACGGCGACGTGCTGACCGTGAAGTCACGGGCCGTGGTGGTGGCCGCCGGCGCGATCCAGACCCCGGCCCTGCTCCAGCGCAGCGGGTTGGAGAACCCGAACATCGGGCGGCACCTGCGGCTGCACCCGGCCACCGGCCTTTTCGGCCTGATGCCCGAGCCGGTCAACCCCTGGGAAGGCGCGATGCAGGCCCGCTACGTCAACGAGTGGACCGACCTGAACGGCGACGGCTACGGGGTCCTGTTCGAGACCGCCCCGATGACACCTGCCTTCGGGTCGGGCTTCGTGAACTGGCGCGGCGGCACTGAGCACCTGGCTCGGATGCAGGAGCTCAAGAACATGCTGGTGGTCGCGATCATCGTGCGCGACAAGGGCCCCGGCGGCACCGTGAAGGTCGGCAAGGACGGCGAGGCGGTGGTGAACTACCGACTGTCCCCCGGTGACACCGAGCTGCTGATGAAGGGCTTCGAGGGCGCGGCCCGGATCGCCGAGGCCGCCGGCGCGACCAGGATCATCTCTCCGCACCACCGGACGATGGCCTACGAGCCCGGCCGCAACGGCAACCTGGAAACCTTCATGACGCAGATCCGGGCCGAGGGTGCGGCGCCCGCCAGGCTCGCCCTGGCCGCTCTGCACATCATGGGCAGCGCCCGGATGGGCGGGTCGCCCGACCTCTCCGCCCTGAACCCGGACGGCGAGACCTGGGAGGTCAAGGACCTCGTGGTCGCAGACGGCTCCTGCTTCCCGACCGCATCCGGGGTGAACCCGATGATCTCGATCGAGTCGATCGCCTACATGAACGCCAAGCGCTTGGCGGCCAGACTTACGTGAGCGCCGAGGCGCGGTCCTGACCTGCCGAGCCGCGCCCTCGCGGACCCCACGCAGCCACGGCGACCGCCCCGAGCAGCAGGATCGCAGCGGCGACGACCAAGGCCGCGGAGAAGCCGTTCATGAAGGCGTCGACAGCGGCGGAGGAGGTGGTCGCGTCCCCGAGGGCGAGCGCACTGGCCAGTGAGTCGCGCGCAGGTTCGGCGATCCCGAACGGCAGCGTGGAGAGGTACCGGTCGTTGAGGATCGACCCGAGCACGGCGATCCCGAGCGCTCCGCCGACCTCACGGGTCGAGTCGTTCACCGCGCTGGCCATGCCCTGGCCGTTCGGCGGCGCGTCGTCCATGATCATGGCGGTCGCCGGAACGCTGGTGATCCCGATGCCAGCACCGAACGGGACCAGGGCCAATGCCACGATCCAGAACGACGTGTCCGCGTCCGTGACTGCGACGGCCACCAGCCCGGCGGCACACACGACCATGCCGACGGCGGCGACCGGCGCCGGGCCGATCACCCGGGTCACCCGCTCGGCGACCGGGGAGAAGGCGCCGATCGCGAGGGCCGGCGCCAGCATCGTCGTACCGGCCTCGAGCGGGCTCAGCCCCCGGACCAGCTGGAGGAACTGCAACAGCAGGAAGAACGCGCCGAAGGCCACCAACCACTGCAGCAACACCGCGAGCGAGCCGGAACCGTACTCGCGCCGTCGGAACAGAGCCACGTCGAGCATCGGGCGGTCGCGGCGCGATTCCCAGACCACGAATGCGACCAGCAGCACGATGCCGCTGCCGACCGCGAGCAGCACCCGGGGATCGGTCCACCCCCACTCGGGAGCCTCGATCACGCCCAGCACGACCCCGGCCAGGCCGAAGCCGCTCAGCAGCGCACCGACGGGGTCGGCCCGCGGATCGTCGTCGGTCTGCTCCCGCGGGGTGACCACGACGCAGACGACCAGGATCACCAGAGCCGCGATCGCGTTGAACGCGAGCACCGACTCCCACGACCACGGCTCGAGGAGCGCACCGGAGACGACGAGCCCGACGATGCTGCCGACCCCGACCACGCTGGACCAGATCACGTAGACCTTGGCGCGCTCGGCGGGCGCGTGCACGTCGACCAGGACCGACAACGTCGTCGGCATGATCGCCGCCGCCCCCGCGCCGGCGAGCGCCCGGAACGCGATCAGGACCGAGGGGGTGTCGGTGAAGCAGGACGCCGCGTTGGCCAGGCCGAAGACAGCCAGCCCACCGATCAGGAGCCTGCGGCGACCGAACAGGTCGCCCACCGCTCCGGCCGGGAGGAGCAGGGCGGCGTAGACCAGCCCGTAGCTGTTGACGATCCACAGCAGCTCGGTGGTGTCCGCCCCGGTCCCGCGCGCGAGGTCGGGCAGCGCGATGTTGAGCATCGATACGCTGGCGACGATCAGTCCGAGGGCGGAGCAGAGCGCCACCGTGACGGCACGCCGCCGACCGAGGGGGAGCGGGACGGGTGCAGCAAGGGCTGCAGAAAGGAGGGGCTCAGGCAGACGGGTCACGGCTGGTAGGTCCTCGCTAGCGGCCCGAGCCAGGTGGAATGGCACTCCCAGGCCGCGGCGTCAGCACGTGAGAGGTACGGAACTTAGCACGTACCCAGAGGGCTCACACCAAACCCTGTCGAAACCCGGGCGCATCCTGCAAGGATGCCCAGCGTGCCCGAGCCGATCCGTATCGACGACCTCGCGTCGCCGATCCTCACCGAAGCGCAGCGCAACGTCCTGGCGTACACCGACTCCCTCGACCTCGACCTGAGTATCGACGCCCTGCACCAGAGCGCCACCGCCCTCGCCGGGAGCAGCGACTTCGGCGACCCCGCCTACCGGGTCCGGGTCGCGCAGTACCTGCAGGCCGTGGAGGACGACGCCGGACTGAGCAGCCTGGGTCGGTTGGTGCAGAAGAACCGGGTGTCACGGTTGCTGGCCAACCGGGCTCTGCTGAACGAGCTGCTCCGGGTGCACCCCGAGATCCACGCCATCCAGATCACCGCACCCCTGATCGTGGTCGGGCTCCCCCGGTCCGGCACCACCCACCTGGTCAACCTGATCGCCGCGGACTCCCGGCGCCGGGCCCTGCCGTACTGGGAGAGCCAGGAACCGTTCCCGCGGCCCGGCGAGGGGCCCGGCGTCGACGGGCTCGACCCCCGGTTCGCCCGGATCGCCGCCGAGCACGCCTCGGAGCAGGCGATCGCACCGCTGACCAAGGCGATGCACGACCGGTTCCCCGCCGCGATCGAGGAGGAGGTCGAGCTGCTCGACCTGGACTTCTCGTCGTACACCCTGGAGTGGCACGCCCGGGTCCCGGGCTGGCGCGACGCCTACTACGGCTTCGACCAGGACGCCCACTACGGGTACCTGCTCACCGTCCTGCGGGCGCTCACCTTCCTGCGCGGTCCGCGGCAGTGGGTGCTGAAGTCACCGCAGCACCTCGAACAGCTCGGACCGCTGATCCGGACCTTCCCCGACGCGACCGTGGCCTTCACCCACCGCGACCCGGTCGCGGTGCTGCAGTCAGCGATCACGATGCTGGCCTACGGCGACCGGATCCGTCGGACCAGCGTCGATGCTCCGGGGTTGGCGGCGTACTGGGTGGACCGGATCGAACGGCTGTTGCAGGCCTGCGTCCGGGACCGCGCGCTGGTCCCGGCCGAGCAGAGCATCGACGTGGTCTTCGCTGACGCATTTAGTGGGCAGAGCATGAAGGACGACCTGGCCGTCGTCGAGCAGTTCTACGCAGCCGGTGGGGTCGAGCTCACCGGTCGAGCCCGGCGCCAGCTCCAGGGATATCTCGACGCCAACCCGCGCGGCAAGCACGGGCGGGTCGTCTACGACCTGGCCGGCGACTTCGGCGTCGCCCCGGCAGCGCTGCACGAGCGCTACAGCTTCTACACCGATCGATTCGCCATCCCTCAGGAGACACCATGAAGCAGGTCCGGATCCACGGCGTCGGCGACGTCCGGGTCGACGAGGTCGACGAACCCACCGCAGGTCCACGGGACGCCGTCGTGGCGGTGGCTGCCTGCGGGATCTGCGGCAGCGACCTCACCTTCGCCAAGCTCGGTCCGTTCACGCCGGACGGATCGCCGATGCCGTTGGGCCACGAGCTCTCCGGCACGGTCACCGAGGTCGGCAGCGAGGTCACCCGGTACGCCGTCGGTGACCGGGTCGTCGTCGTGCCCGGCAACGACGAGCTCGGCCGGATCGGCTGCGGGACACCCGAAGGCGGTCTGGCGCCGCTGCTCCTGGTGAAGGAGGCCGACGTACGCCTCTACGCCGTCCCGGACGGGATCGACCTGGCTACTGCCGCCCTGGCCGAGCCGCTGGCGGTCGGGATGAACGCCGCCGACCAGGCGGACGTCTCCGTGGACGACGCGGTCGCGGTCTTCGGCTGCGGACCGGTCGGCCTCGCCGCCATCGCCACCCTCGCCGACCGCGGGGTCACCCGGCTCGTCGCGATCGACCCGTCCGCCAAGCGCCGCGAGCTCGCCCTCGGACTCGGCGCCAGCCAGGCGATCGACCCGCAGGCCGAGAAGGTCTGGGAGCGGCTCGCCGAGCTGCACGGCAGTGTGCCGACGATGATGGGCCCGACCCCGGGGACCGACGCGTTCATCGAGGCCACCGCGGTGGGGCCGGTGGTCCAGGAGATCGTGGCCAACGCCAAGCCGAACGCCCGGATCTCCGTGGTGGCCGTGCACAACGAGGACGTGCCGGTCAGCTTCCTGCTGGTGATGATGAAGCAGCTGACCATCCGCGGCGCGATGGAGTACCCGGCCCGGTTCGAGCTGGCTCTGGAGCTGCTCGCGCGCAAGGACCTGTCGTCGATGATCACGCACACGTACTCGATCGGGAGCTTCGGTGATGCCCTGGAGATGCTCCAGACCTCCAAGGAGTGCGGCAAGGTGCTGATCACCATGGCGGCGCACGACGAGGTGGGCTGATGGCCGGCATCTGGCGATCCCGTCCTGGAGCCCACGAGCTCGCCCCCGCCGCTGCCGAGCAGGCCCTGCCCGTCGGCCCGGGCATCTGGATGTCGCCCGGGCTCTCCAACTCCTACCTGATCACCACCGATGCCGGCCGGGTGGTGATCAACACCGGGATGGGCTTCGAGGGCGCGGTCCACCGGGCCCTGTACGACGAGGTCGACAGCTCCCCGGTCCGGACGGTGATCCTGACCCAGGGGCACTACGACCACGTCGGCGGGATCGAGCACTTCCTCGAAGCCGACGGCAGTACCGAGGTGATCGCCCAGGCCGCCTGGCAGACCTGGCGCGACGACAACGAACGGCTCGCCGCCTTCCGGGTGCGGAACTCGGCGTTCGCGTTCATGGACCGGGTGCTGGCGGGGATGTCGGCGACCGCCGAACGCTTCCCGGAGTCCTCGCAGGCCCAGGGGTCACCGCAACCGACGGTCGTCGTCGAGGACCAGCTCTCCCTGTGCATCGGCGGTCGCGCCCTGGACCTGATCGCCGTCCCGGGCGGCGAGACCACCGACTCGCTGGTGGTGTGGCTGCCCGAGGAGAAGATCCTCTTCTCCGGCAACACCTTCGGCCCGCTGTTCGCCCACGTCCCGAACCTGGTCACGATCCGCGGCGACCGCTACCGGGACGCCCTGACCGTGATCGACACCATCGAACGGGTCCGCGCGCTCGGCGCCGAGACGTTGGTCACCGGGCACTTCGATCCCGTCCACGGTGCCGCGCTGATCGACGGCGAGCTCGTCCGCCTGCGCGAGGCAGTCCAGTACCTCCACGACGAGACGGTCGCCGGCATGAACGCGGGCAAGGACGTCCGCACCCTGATGCGCGAGATCCGCCTCCCCGAGCACCTCGACATCGGCGAGGGGTACGGCAAGGTCAGCTGGAACGTCCGCGCGATCTGGGAGAACTACGCCGGTTGGTTCCACCACAGCTCCACCACCGAGCTGTACGACGTACCGGCGTCCGCGGTGAGCGCCGATCTCGTCGACCTCGCCGGCGCGGAGGCGATCGTGGGCCGGGCCGCCGAGAAGCTCGCTGCGGGCGCCGCCCTGGAGGCGATCCACCTGGCCGAGCTCGTCGACTCCGACAGCGCCCGTGCCGTGCGGCGCGCCGCCCACGAACAGCTCCTGGAGCAGTCCACCAACTTCTGGGAGAGCTCCTGGCTCACCCGTCAGATCGAGGAGCTCTCGTGAGCAACAGCATCGCCTTCGACTTCAGCGGCACCACCGTCCTGGTGACCGGCGGGACCAGCGGGATCGGGCACGGCATCGCCACCGCGTTCCGCGACGCCGGCGCCCTGGTCACGGTGACCGGCACCCGGGCATCAGCCGACGAGTACGACGTCGACCTCTCCGCGATGGCCTACCGTCGACTCGCGATGACGTCGGACGCCGACGTCATCGCCCTGGGCTCGTCGTTCAGCAGCCTCGACGTCCTGGTCAACAACGCCGGCGCGACCTTCGCGGGCGGCCTCGACGAGTACGACCCGGCCGGGTTCGACGAGGCGCTGCGGACCAACCTCTCCGGTGGCTACCGGCTCACCCACGCCTGTCACGGCGCCCTCGCCGCCTCGGAGGCGACCGGAGGTGGCAGCGTGGTCAACCTGGTGTCGATGGCGGCGTACCGGGCCGTCACCCTGGTCCCGGGCTACGCGGCTGCGAAGGCTGGTCTGGTCTCGGTGACCCAGAACCTCGCAGCGCGATGGGCCGGCGACGGCATCCGGGTGAACGCGATCGCGCCCGGGAACATCGAGACCCCGATGACCGCGCCGATGGCGGCGGTCCCGTCGATCGTCGACGAGCAGATCGCGCACATCCCGATGAAGCGGTTCGGCACGGTCGCCGAGATCGTGCCGGCGGCGCTGTTCCTGTCCTCGGCCCAGGCGTCGTACGTCACCGGCGCCGTGCTGGCTGTCGACGGCGGCTACCTGACGTACTAGTCCGCCTCTCCCCGGCGGTGGACCAGCCGGGACAGCACCACCTGCGACCGCGTCCGCACCACCGCGCCGTCGGCCTGGAGGGCCCGGATCAGCCGCTCGAGGTCAGCGTTGTCGCGGGTGCGGACGTGCGCGATCGCGTCCGCGTCGCCGCTGACGCTCCAGGCCTCGACCACCTCGGGGACCCGGCGCAGCGACGTGGTCACCGCGTCCAGCGGCACCCCGGGCGCGTAGAAGAGCTCGACCAGCGCCTCGGTGCCGTAGCCGAGGGCCTCGGCATCGATGACCGCGGTGAAGCCGTGCAGGACACCGTCGCGACGGAGCCGGTCGACCCGACGCTTCACCGCTGGCCCGGACAGCGAGACGGCCCGGGCGACGTCGTCGAAGCTCCGACGCCCATCCTCGGTCAGCAACGCAAGAATCTGACGATCAAGAGCATCCATGCGCAGGATTATCCCGCACACTGACAGCAAAACGGCATTGTTCTCCGCATGCGCCGGTCTCTACGCTCAAGGTATGCCCCGGGTCCTCTTCGACGAGTCGCACGGAGAGGCCTGGACGATCTCGCTCGAGCGCGCCAGCACGCTCCAGCCCAGCCACCCGGCCGACTCCAGCTACGCAGCAGCAGCCGCAGCCCTGGTCGGGCACGGCCTGCGGGTCGGCGCCCACCGGGAGGGGCCGCTGGACCAGGCAGTCCTGGCAGCGGTCGACGTCCTGGTGATCGCGCACCCGTCGGAGAGCCGGTGGGAGAAGACCGACGGCCGGTCCCCGGTCTTCAGCCCGGCCGAGCTCGACGCCATCGAGTCCTGGGTCCGTCGCGGCGGGGGCCTGGTCGTGATGGGTGAGACCGAGCAGGACAAGTACGGCACCAACCTCGGCGACCTGGTCTCCCGGTTCGGCATCACCTTCCAGAGCACCACCGTCTACGACTACGTCCACCAGCACGCCGACAACCCGGCATGGGTGCTCGGACAGGCCGGTCCCGACCGGCGGCTGGTCCGGTCGGACCTGCTGGCCCGGGTCAGGCAGGCGGCCTTCTACCGTTCCGGCACCCTGCACCACGACGAACGGGCCTGCACCGTCCTGCGGACCTCCGCGAACGCCGACCCCGCCGCCGCGACCCTGATGGCCGCGAGCACCGCAGACCTGGGCCGGGTCGTCGTCCTGGCCGACTCGGACCTCTTCGGGGACGACTGCCTCGGCGACCTCGACCACCGCGACCTCTGGGTCGACACCGTCACCTGGGCGGCCCACGCCGCGTTGGCCCGGACCGGAGCCGGGGCCCCGGCCGCGCCGGTGCTCGCCGACCCGGCCTGGCAGGACCTGAAGCGGGAGGTCGATGCGCTGCGTCTTCTCCAGCAGCCCGATGGCAGCATCGACACCGACCACCACGACGTCCCCGACCTGCGCCGACGGGTCACCGCGATCGCCGCAGCCGTCGTCGCCCTGCAGCCACGGTTCGACCACCAGCGGGCCTACCTCGCGGCGGTCCGCGACGACCTGGGCGCCTGGGCCGACGGCGGCTTCGGACGGATGGACTTCACCCGGGCGCTGCACGAGTTCCACCCCGAGCTGGACCGCCGCGACGGCGCCGAGCACCTGGTCCTCTTCGGGATGTACACCCAGAACGGTTCGCCCGACACCCGGCTGGAGGCGCTGGTGGTCCGGGTGCCCTGGCCCGACTGGTTGTCCGAGCTGGAACGCACCCGCTACGACAACGCGAAGTTCGTCCCGGTCACCTTGGTCGACCACACGGCCGGGTACGCCAGCGAGTGCGCGGTGCTGTTCCCCGAGACCTTCGCCGTGGCCGGCCCGGTCGAGAACAACTTCGGCGGGATCTTCTGCGACCGCGAGGCCGAGCGGTTCCGCCGGGTCTGCGCAGCGGCCTGCGACGTTCTGGGCGTGAACCTGCCCGCGGACGCCGAGGTGCTGCTGTCCTCCGCGGCCACCTCGCAGGACGCGTTCGTCCTCTGGGACCTCATCCACGACCGGGCGCACAGCCGCGGGGACCTGCCGTTCGACCCGTTCATGATCCGCCAACGGATGCCGTACTGGATGTACTCGCTGGAGGAGCTGCGCTGCGACCTGACGGCGTTCCGCGAGGCGGTCCGGCTGGAGGAGGAAGGGGTGGCCGTGGCCCGGCACGTGCAGACCGCGATCCTGCTGGACCGGCTCTTCCGGTTCCCGGTGACCGGCACCCGGACCCGTAACTACGACGGCCTCGGCGGTCAGCTGCTCTTCGGGTTCCTGCACGACCGCGGGACGGTCCGGTGGACCGACAACCACCTGCGGATCGACTGGCGGGGAGTCGCCGACGCGGTGCTGGACCTTCTTGAGAAGGTGGAGGCCCTCTACCGTTGCGGGATCGATCTTCCGAAGGTGCGTTACTGGATGTCTGCTCACGAGCTCGTCAGTACCTACGTGGCCCCCGCCGTCACCTCCCGGTGGGCCGACGGCGCGACCGGGCTGCGGTCGGTCTCCGAGCCGCGGGCCTGGGTGGACGCGGTCGTCGACGACGAGTTCCCGCTGAGCGTCTTCTACACCCAGCTCGCGCCCAAGCTGGCTCCCGCCCTGGCCGGGAGCCCCGCGTGACCGCCTTCGCCAGCGACAACTACGCCGGCGTCCACCCCGAGGTGCTGGCCGCGATCACCGCCGCCAACGACCTGGGGCACGTCACGGCGTACGGCGACGACGAGGTCACCGCGCAGGCCGAGGAACGCATCCGTGAGCACCTCGGCGAGGACGCCCGTGCTTTCTTCGTCTGGGGCGGCACCGCCGCGAACATCCTGTCGCTGGAGTCGCTGGCCCCGCTGACCCACCAGGCGATCATCTGCGCGGAGACCGCCCACATCTACACCGACGAGGGCGGCGCACCCGAGCGCCAGCTGTCACGCAAGCTGCTCCCTGTCACGACCCCGGACGGCAAGCTGACCCCTGAGCTGGTGGCACCTCGGGCGATCAACTTCGGCGACGTGCACGCCGTCCAGCCGAGGGTCGTCTCGATCACCCAGTCCACCGAGCTCGGCACGCTCTACACCCCCGAGGAGATCCGCGCGCTCGCCGATTTCGCCCACGAGGAGGGGATGCTGCTGCACCTCGACGGCGCCCGGATCGCGAACGCGGCAGCAGCCCAGGGGAGGACCCTGCGCGAGTCGACCCGCGACCTCGGGATCGATGCGCTCTCCCTGGGCGGCACCAAGAACGGCGCCCTCGGCTGCGAGGCCGTCGTGTTCTGGGACGAGCAGTTCACCGAGGGCTTCGGCTGGCGCCGCAAGCAGGCGATGCAGCTGGCCTCGAAGCACCGCTTCCTGGCCGCCCAGATGGGTGCCCTGCTGACCGACGGGCTGTGGGAGCGCAACGCCGCGCACGCGAACGCGATGGCCCAGAACCTGGCCGGGAGCGTGCGCGCCAACCCGCGGCTCACGATCACCCAGGAGGTCGAGGCCAACGCACTGTTCGTCGCGGTGCCGCCCGCCGTCCGCGAAGCGCTGTGGGCCGACGACTTCAGGTTCTACGTCTGGGACGCGAGGACCGACGAGGTGCGGTGGATGTGCTCGTGGGACACCACCGAGGCCGACGTTGCCGCGTTCGTCGAGGCGATCGACCGGCACACCCGCTAGCTACTGGCCCGCCATCGCCTTGATGTCGGCGGCGCTGAACCCGGAGAGGTCGGGCACGTTGGTCATGACCTCGATCCGGGTGCCGTCCGGATCGGTGTAGTAGAGCAGGCCCGTCTGCGGGGCGCCCTCGGCACCGACGTAGGTAAGCGTCTGCGGGTGCACCGCGCCGCCTGCGGCGAGGACCCGTTCGGTCAGCTCGTCGATCTCGTCGACCCGGAAGGAGAGGTGGGTGAACCCGAGCTCGGTCATCGGCTTGCGCTCGCCGGTGCCGCTGACCGGGACGTCCACCCACTGCAGCAGCTCGATCCGGATGTCGTCGCGGATCAGCATCGCGGAGCGGAAGACACCCTCCTGCTCCATCGTGGCAGCGACCTCGTTGTTCTCGAAGTCCAGCTGGTACAGCTGCACGAAGTCGAAGACCTCGGAGTAGAACCGGACCGACCGTGCCAGGTCGGAGACGCCGATGCCGATGTGCGAGAAGCCCTGGATCATGAGGAGACCCTAGTGCGGCGCGGCCTGGTGCACACGAGAAGTCGCCGTTCACCTGGCGTACACCGGCCCGTCGCCCCGGGGTCCTACCCTTGGGCCCCATGAAGGCGCTCGCCGCGTTCCTGGTCGCCTTCCTGGCAGCCCTGGCGCTCCCCCCGGACACCGCGGCGGCAGCACCGCAGGGGACCCTGCGGACCGGGGACGTCGTCGTGACGGTGAACCGTCCGGCGATCCGCAGCGGCGGGGCCTTGGTGGTCACCGGGTCGGCGCGTACGTCGTGCGCCTGGATCATCGAGTGGAACGGCGAGCGGCGCACCACCACCGGCCGCCAGGTCGTGTCCCGGTTCGTCGCTCCCGACGTACGGCGGCCGACGAGGCTCCCGGTGCGGGCCACCTGCTTCTCGGTGACCGACCCTCCGCCGCGGACGCCACCTGCCGCGGCCGGTCGGCCGGCAGCGGAGCGCACCCACGTCGCGGTGCCGTCGGTGGTGCGGGACACCCTCAACGTCGTCGTGCTGCCGACGGGGTCGGTCAGCCCGCCCGGTCCGGGCGACGGTGACGCCGGGAACGGTCTGCCCGGCACCGGCGGGCCGGCGCGCTGGCTGCTCTGGGCCGGCGCGGCGGCACTGCTGGCTGGCGTCGGGCTCGTCCTAGGACGACCCCAGCGCCTGCTGCATCCCGCGCGTCGCTAGGACGTCGGCGAGCTCGTTGTCCGCCACCCCGGCGTGACCCTTGACCCAGAACCACTCGACCTGGTGAACGGCACACGCAGCCTGCAGGCGCTGCCACAGGTCCACGTTCTTGACCGGCTGCTTCGCCGACGTCCGCCACCCGTTCCTCGCCCAGCCGGCGACCCAGGACGTGATGCCGTTGCGGACGTAGGTGCTGTCGGTGTAGAGGTGCACCACCACCGACCGCTTCAACGCCTCGAGAGCCATGATCGGAGCGGTCAGCTCCATCCGGTTGTTCGTGGTCTGCTCAGGCTCTCCCCCGAACAGCTCCAGCAGGTGGTCGCCCTGCCGGAGGACGGCCCCCCAGCCGCCGGGCCCGGGATTGGGCGTGCAGCCGCCGTCGGTGTAGATGGTCACGGGCTGCTCGTTCACGTTCCCATCCTACGAAGAACCGTCGAGCCGACGACGCCAGTCGACCCGCGCGAGCAGCACCAGCGCCCCGACCAGGACCACCTGGAGCGCCACCCCCCACGGTGAGGTCAACGAGGACAGCAGCACTTCCCCGGTGTCGGTGGTGCTCAGTGCGCCCGCTCCCCCGACGTACAGCGCGTAGCTGACCGTCCTCCCGACGAAGAACGCCGCCGTGAGCGGCACCAACCGGACCCCGGTGAGCCCGGCCGCCTCGAAGAGCTGGGCCGACGGCACCGGCGAGACCGCGAAGAGCGCCAGCGCCGCCACGCTGTGGCCGCGGCGGCGGGCCAGCAGCTCACCGGCCGCCTCGAGGTTCTCCCGGTGCCGCTCGGGAAGGAAGCGGGCCAGTCGGCGCGTCCCGATCGCCAGCAGGATCCTCCCGCTTGCGGCGGCCAGCGCGCCCACGACGACCAGGACCGGGTCGGAGAGATCCCCGTGGATCGAGAAGAGCACCAGGACCGCCCAGGTCGGCGGCCCGAAAGCCGGCAGCAGGTTGATCCCGAGGACGGCGGCGGCGACCAGCGCGTACGCGCCCGGATCACCCACGGGCGCGCTGGTGCGGGCTGATCAGCGCCGTCCGGACCGAGAGCCCGAGGTCGCGGTGGCGCAGGGTGGTGATCCGCCGCCCGGGTTGGACGGCGTCCTTGACCGGCGACGTGTGCTCGCCGAAGAAGGCGGCAGCCGTGTCGATGTCTGCGACGACGTAGGTCAGTCCCCACAGCGTCGACGGCCCCGCGACGGCGGTGTCGGGCGAACCCACCACCTCGAGGATCACCGCGCCGAGGCGGAAGAAGACCTGCCGGACGGCACGGCCCCCGAGCTCACCGTCCCGGTGCCGACGAGGCTCGACGCCGAGCGCCCCGAAGGCTGCCACCGTGCGTCGGAGGTCAGGAGAGAGCAGCACCACGTGGTCGACCCCGACAACACCGTTCGGGTGAACGGCCCCCTCGCCGGCGGTCTCCCCGGAGACCTCGGTCGGCACGCCGTCCACGTCCACCGTCCCGGTGGGCACCCGGCGCAGCGACCACCCCACGATGCCGGCACCTGCTTCCCGACCGACCAGCCGGATCCGGAGTGCACCGACCTGGCAGGTCCCGTCGTCGCCGACCACGAACCCGGCGGCCCGCCAGTCCTCGGGACGGTCCGCAACCGCGACCCCGGCGAGCTCGACCACGCTCACGCGGCGGCCTCCGGGGCGGGTGCGACCGCGACCATCTGCAGGCCGATCCGGAGGCCGGCCGGCAGCACCGTCACGACCACCAGGGCCACGAAACCGCTGAGGAGCTTGTCGATCAAGGAGGTGAGCATGTTCGAGAACCCGACCGCGACCACGAGCCGGTCGGTGAGGTGACTGAAGGTGGCGGTGATGGTGTCCTGCCCCTGACCGACCGATCCGTCGAAGAGCACCACCAGGATCGGTACGGCGATCAGGCTGCAGGCCACCGCCACGATCACGTTGAGCAGCAGGAACCGCGGCAGGGACCGGCCCATCCCGAAACGGCGGGCCCCGTAGCCCCAGACCAGGGCGCCGGCGATGTTCACGATGCCGAACGGGATCGACACCCAGCCGCTGCCGACGACCCCGAGGACGTTCGTCGTCCCGCCGACCAGCGCGCCCCACCACGGACCGAGGGCCAGGGCGACGACCGCGGTCCCGATCATGTCGAGGTAGATCGGGAGCTCGAGGAAGTCGACCAGCTCGCGCCCGACCAGGTTCGCCGCGACGCACGCCAGCACCAGAACCAGGATCTTGCCGGGAGCGGCCCGCTCGACGACGACCGGGGCAGAGCCGGTCCCGGCATCGCGACCGCGGTCGATCCAGGCATCGATCTGCTCGTCCCCGGCTCCCAGGGCCTGTCCGATCTCCCGGACCAGCGCGAAGTTGGGGCGGGCTCGGCCCGAACGGAACGCGTCGTAGACGGTGGTCCGGGCGACCCGCGCCGCGTGGGCACTCAGGCCGGCCTCCTCGCGGCTGACGCTGATCCGCCGCGCGATCTCCGCGTACGACGGGTTCCCGACCGAGCTCCGGAACCGCTGGAGCTCGGCGGCCAGTCCGTCCCAGGCCTGCCGGTCCGAATCCGGCGCCACGTGCTGATCACCCACCCGGGCCTCCTTCGCCCACAGAGCCTAGGCGAATCCGGGCCGACGCGCGGCGTCGGAACGATATGAGGGATTTGCCATGAATCCCGGGTGTTCGGACTTTGTTCGGACTTGGGTGCAAGCCCGGTTTCGACCCGGTTCACCGGGCCGCGGTCTCGTTGAATGGGTCGCGTCAGGTGCCCGGTCTCGAGGAGGTGCGGTGGGGCAGCAACGAATCTCGGTGGTGACCGGCTGCGGGGCCCAGGGCTGCGCCAGCTTCGGCTCGGGACACAACACCCACACCGTCCAGGCGACCCTGGCCGGTACCAGCCCGAGCGGCTGGAGCAACGCGGTCGTCCAGGAGGTCAACGGTCTCTGCGTCGGGCTCCGGCTCGCTCCGGACGGCCCGGAGATCGTGGTCTGGCACCACCAGAGCCTGGCGCACCAGCTCGGGGTCGGCACCGCGGTCCGGCTGCACGCCGCCCGCTGCCTGCTGGAGATCGGGTCGCAGTGGCACTCCGTGGCACTGGCCGACGACGACTGAGCCCTAGAAGCCGACCTTGCGCGGCGCCGCGGCAGCCTGGTCACGGACGTTCTGCCCCTTGGCGTGGGCCGTGTCCCGCAGCGACTGCTGGAACTCGACCATCCGCTGCTGCAACGCCGGATCGGCGGCCGCCAGGATCCGCACCGCGAGCAACCCGGCGTTGCGCGCATTGCCGATCGCCACCGTCGCCACCGGCACGCCGGCAGGCATCTGCAAGATCGAGAGCAGCGAGTCCATCCCGTCGAGGTACTTCAACGGCACCGGCACCCCGATCACCGGGAGCGGGGTCACCGCGGCCAGCATGCCCGGGAGGTGGGCCGCTCCCCCGGCACCGGCGATGATCGCCTTGAGCCCACGACCAGCGGCTTCACGTCCGTAGGCCAGCATCTCGTCGGGCATCCGGTGCGCGGAGACCACGTCGGCCTCGAAGGCCACCTCGAACTCGGCGAGGGCCTCGGCGGCAGCTTTCATCACCGGCCAGTCCGAGTCCGAGCCCATCACGATGCCCACGCTCACGTTGCTCATTCGCTCTCTTCTCCTAGGTCGCCGGCGAACCACGCCGCTGCGTGCCGTGCTCGCTCCAGGCAATCATCGAGGTCGTCGCCGTAGGCGTTGACGTGGCCGACCTTTCGCCCAGGGCGCAATTCCTTGCCGTACAGGTGCACCCGCAGGAACGGGTCCCGGGCCATGGCGTGCTTGTAGCCGTCGTAGAGCCGCGCCACCGCAGCACTGTTCTCCGGGTCGCCGCCGAGGATGTTGACCATCACCGTCCAGCGAGCCCGCGCGTCCGGTGCCCCCAGCGGAAGGTCGAGGACCGCCCGGAGGTGGTTCTCGAACTGCGAGGTGACCGAGCCGTCCTGGGTCCAGTGCCCGGTGTTGTGCGGGCGCATCGCGAGCTCGTTGACCAGGATCCGGCCGTCGTTCGTCTCGAAGAGCTCCACCGCCAGGACACCGGTGACCCCGAGCTCGCCGGCGATCTTCATCGCGATCTGCTGGGCCTGGGTCGCCAGCTGCGGCGACAGGTCCGGCGCCGGTGCGATCACCTCGCGACAGACACCGTCGCGCTGCTCGGACGCGACCACCGGCCAGGCGGCGACCTGACCCGACGGCGAGCGTGCGACCAGGGCGGAGAGCTCGCGACGGAAGTCGACCAGCTCCTCGGCCAGGATCTCGACCCCGGTGCGCGCCGCTACCTCAAAAGCTTCGGCGCAGTCGGCGGTCCCGTCGACGAACCAGACCCCCTTGCCGTCGTACCCGCCGCGGGTGGTCTTGACGACGCAGGGGAACCCGAAGGCCTCGACGTCGGCAGCATCCCCGACGACGGCGTTGCGCGGGGACGGGATGTCCAGCCGCGCGAGGGCGGCCCGCATCACGCCCTTGTCCTGGGCGTGCACCAGGGCGTCCGGCCCCGGGTGCACGGCCAGGCCATCGGCGGCAAGCGCACGGAGGTGGTCGTTCGGGACGTGCTCGTGGTCGAAGGTGACCGCAGCGCAGCCCTCGGTCACGGCCCGCAGGTCGTCGAGGTTCGTGTAGTCGCCGACCCGGTGGTCGGGCACGACCTGGGCCGCGGAGACTCCTTCGGCCTCGGCCAGCAGCCGCAGCGGAACACCGAGGGCGGCCGCGGGCTCGGCCATCATCCGGGCGAGCTGACCGCCTCCGATCACGGCGATCTTGGGGGCGAGGTCTCCAGGCACAGGGCGAGCCTATCTAGGCTGGACCGGTGGCTTCCTTCACCCGGGCGGAACTGGACGCGTTCCGCGACACCGAGGTCCCCGACCTGTACGGCGACGACCTCCGGCTGCTCTTCGTCGGGATCAACCCCGGCCTCTGGACCGCAGCCGTGCAGACCCACTTCGCGCACCCGACCAATCGCTTCTACCCGGCCCTCTACGCGGCCGGCATCATCACCGAGCCGATCGACCCGGTGACCGGCATGACCGACGCCGACCGGGAGCACTTCACCGGCCGCGGGCTGGGGCTGACCAACCTGGTCCGCCGGGCGACGGCACGCGCCGACGAGCTGACCGCGGCCGAGCTCCGCGAGGGCGGGCGGCAGCTGCACGCGTTCGTCACCGAGCGCCGACCGACGGTCGTCGCGGTCGCGGGGATCACGGCGTACCGGTCCGCGTTCGGGGTTCCGGCCGCCAAGCCGGGTCGTCAGCCTGGTGTCTTCGCCGGGGCCACCCTGTGGGTCGTGCCGAACCCGTCGGGACTCAACGCCCACGAGTCGGTGTCGTCGTTGGCCCAGGCGTACGCCGAGCCGGCCCGAGAAGCCGGGGTGCTCTGAGCTCCACCGCCTGCTGGTTGAGGTGCGAGCGGAGCGAGCCTCGAAACCCGGCCCTCAGTGCCGCGGGCGAGTGCGGCGTACCGTGACGGGCTGGATGTCCCCGAACCCGCGGATCGGGCGGGCCGGCAACGGCCGGGACTCGAAGTCGGTCGTGGGCAGCAGCTCCGCGGTGCGCTGGTCGATGATCACCCGGTTGCGCCGGGCAACGGCGGTGAACCGGGCGGCGAGGTTCACCGGCGGGCCGTAGACGTCCCCCATCCGCATGATCACCGGCCCCGTGGCCAGCCCCAGGCGGACGTCGGGCATCCGGTCGTCGCCGCCGATGACGTGGATGATGTCCAGGGCGATGTCGATCGCCTGGACCGGATCGGCCTCCAGGAACAGCACCGAGTCGCCGAGGGTCTTGATGACCCGGCCGTTGTGGTCGGCGATCACGTCCGAGCACCGGGTCTCGAACGCCTCGACCATCTCGCCGATCTCGTGCTCGTCCAGCTCGTTGCTCAGCGCCGTGAACGAGACCAGGTCCGCGAACCCGACCGTGGCCTGCGGGACGTGCAGGTCCTCGTCGGCCGATCCGAGCGTGTCGATCCGGCCCACAGCGGCAGCCAGGTGCCGGCGCCAGGCGTAGACCAGCAGGTGGTCGAAGTTCGGGACCTGGTTCTTCACCAGGTCCATCGCCACCCCCAGCGCCTTCTCCGAGGTCAGGTCCATCCCGCTGAACTCGTCGAACGCGGTCGCGATCGTGGCCATCTGCCAGTCCGCCAGCCGGGAGACCGTGTGACCGATCGCCCGGGTCAGCCGCAGCATGGTCTCGAAGTCGATCCCGGACTCGGTCACGGTCTGGTTGACCAGGCGCAGTGCCTCGACGTCGGCCGTGGTGAACGCCGGCTGGTCACCGGCGTCGGGGAACCCCAGGGCGCGCCAGAGCCGTCGGGCCTGATCGTTGCTGACACCGGACGCGGCCGCGATCTCGCTGGCCCGCAGCAGCGGCTCCTCACCCAGCAGCGCGTGGGCAAGGTCCTCGATCGTGGGGACCTGGTCAGGTCCCGTCATGGTTCGCGGAACCTTGGAACAGCAGGTCCGAGAGGATGCGCTGCTTGTCGGCCACCGCCGGAACGTCCGGGAGCTTCACGCCGAGGTCGCTGGCGTCGGAGATCACCAAGGTGCCGCAGCCGAGGATCCGGTCCAGCAGCCCCTTCTCGTAGGACACGTCGCTGATCCGGGCCAGCTGGATGTCGTGCCCGGTCCGGGTGATCACGCCCTGGTGGGTGGTCAGCCGTCGGTTGGTCACCGTGTAGGTGGCCGTCAGCCAGGTCAGCAGCGGCCGCACGAAGAACCACAGGGCGAGCAGGCCACCAACGACCGCGATCGCGAGGTAGATCTTGGACTTGTTGGCGTTGTCGCTGTCCGGCAGGCTGGCGAGGTAACCGGATCCGCCCGCGATCACGATGAGCAGCAGCGAGGGCAGGAACAAGGCCTTGACGTGGGTCCGGGTGTGGAAAATGATCTCTTCACCGGGGTTCAGGGTTTTTTTGACCACGCCCAGATCATGTCACGCGGGACGGACGTGCACGACGTCTCCTGCACCCACGGCCCGGCCGCCGACGAGCAGGCGCCCGTTCCGGTCCAACCCCGTGGCCGTACCGGTGAGCTCCTCGCCGTCCGGAAGGTGGACGGTCACCTCGCGCCCGATCGTCGAGCACTCGGTCCGGTAGCGCTCCAGCACGGCGCCCGGACCGGACCGGAGCGCGTCCAGGACGGTGGCCAGCGCGGGCACCACCCCGGCGAACACCTCCGTCCGGCTCGCACCCGAACCGGCGATGGCCAGGGAGGTCGCGGTCTGGACCGGGAGGTCCTCGGAACGGAGGCCGACGTTGATCCCGATCCCGATCACCGCCAACGGGTGCGACGGGTCTGCCGCGGACGGTACCCGCTCGAGCAGGATCCCGGCGACCTTGTGCTCGTGACCGTCCGGCGAGCGCAGCAGCAGGTCGTTGGGCCACTTCAGCTCCACCGGCACCTCGGCCGCTCGGCGGACGCCGTCGGCGACGGCCAGGGCCACGGCCAGCGGGAGCAGCGGCCAGTCGTGGTCGGCCAGGCCCGGGTCGACCACCGCGGAGAAGGTCAGGGCGGTCCCGGCGGGGGTGTCCCACGAGCGGTCCAACCGGCCCCGGCCCGCGGTCTGGTGGTCGGCCACCACGATCGAGTCGGCCACCGCTGCCTGTGCAGCGAGCTGGTTGGTCGAGGCTGCGGTCTCGTGCAGGGTCACCGACCACCCGGTCCCGGCGGCTGTGACCAGCTCGTCGAGTTCGAGGGGTGACCAGGCGGCATCGGGAGTCGGCATACCCACTAGATTGGCCCACGATCCACCCGTTCTCAAAAGGAGTGTCAGCGTGAGCGCAGTTCCCGGCAGTGCAGTTTCGGGCGGCACCGAGGTTCCCCAGGACATCGACATCCACACGACCGCAGGGAAGCTCGCCGACCTGGACCGCCGCATCGACGAGGCCGTGCACGCCGCCTCCGAGAAGGCGATCGAGAAGCAGCACGCCAAGGGCAAGAAGACCGCGCGCGAGCGGATCGAGATGCTCTTCGACGAGGGCTCCTTCGTCGAGCTCGACGAGCTGGCCCGGCACCGGTCGGTCGCCTTCGGCCTGGAGAAGAACCGCCCCTACGGCGACGGCGTGATCACCGGCTACGGCACCGTCGACGGCCGTCAGGTCTGCGTGTTCTCGCAGGACTTCACCATCTTCGGCGGTTCGCTGGGCGAGGTCTACGGCGAGAAGATCGTCAAGGTCATGGACCTGGCGATGAAGACCGGCTCCCCGATCGTCGGCATCAACGAAGGTGCCGGCGCCCGGATCCAGGAGGGCGTGGTCTCCCTCGGCCTCTACGGCGAGATCTTCAAGCGCAACGTGCACGCGTCCGGGGTCATCCCGCAGATCAGCCTGATCATGGGCAACTGCGCCGGCGGCCACGTCTACTCCCCCGCGGTCACCGACTTCACCATCATGGTCGACCAGACCTCGGCGATGTTCATCACCGGCCCTGACGTGATCAAGACCGTCACCGGCGAGGACGTCACGATGGAGGACCTCGGTGGCGCCCGCACCCACAACACCAAGTCCGGCAACGCCCACTACATGGCGGCCGACGAGGACGACGCGATCGAGTACACCAAGGCGCTGCTGAGCTACCTGCCGCAGAACAACCTGGACCCGGTGCCGTCGTTCGACCCCGAAGGCACTGCGGCTGATCGTCTTGAGATCTCCGACCTCGACCGGTCGCTGGACGTGATCATCCCCGACTCCCCGAACCAGCCGTACGACATGCACGACGTCATCGAGGCGGTCCTGGACGACCAGGAGTTCCTGGAGGTCAGCGCCATGTTCGCTCCGAACATCCTGATCGGCTACGGCCGGGTCGAGGGCAAGTCGGTCGGCATCGTGGCCAACCAGCCGATGCAGTTCGCCGGCTGCCTGGACATCGACGCGTCCGAGAAGGCCGCCCGGTTCGTGCGCACCTGCGACGCGTTCAACATCCCGGTGCTGACCCTGGTCGACGTCCCCGGCTTCCTGCCGGGCACCGACCAGGAGTGGACCGGCATCATCCGCCGCGGCGCGAAGCTGATCTACGCCTACGCCGAGGCGACCGTCCCGCTGGTCACGATCATCACCCGCAAGGCCTACGGCGGCGCGTACGACGTGATGGGCTCCAAGCACCTCGGCGCCGACATCAACCTGTCCTGGCCGACCGGCCAGATCGCGGTGATGGGCGCCCAGGGCGCCGCCAACATCGTGCACCGCAAGACGCTCGCCGCTGTCGAGGCCGACGGCGGCGACGTGGAGGCGCGGCGCGCCGAGCTGATCCAGGAGTACGAAGACACCCTGGCCAACCCGTACATCGCGGCCGAGCGGGGCTACATCGACGCGGTGATCCGCCCGCACGAGACCCGCGCCGAGATCATCAAGGCGCTCCGCCTGCTGGCCAGCAAGCGGGCGACCCTGCCGGCCAAGAAGCACGGGAACATCCCGCTGTGAGCGCAGCCACCGGGTCCTCGGACAGCACCCCCGTCCTGCGCATCGTCACGCCCGATGCCACCCCCGAGGAGATCGCCGCGATCGTCGCGGTCTTCTCCGCGATGGGCGGCGCCGCGGCCCCGGCGAAGAAGCCGGTGCCCGTCTGGGCCGCCAACGCCCGTCGGGTCCGCCCGCAGCACCCGCACGGTCCCGGCGGCTGGCGCGCCAGCGGACTTCCCCGCTAGCCCGATGGTTGCTCCCGCCCGCCTGATCCTGGCCTCCGCGTCACCGGCACGCCTCGCCACCCTGCGCGCGGCCGGGCTGGACCCCGAGGTGATCGTCAGCGGGGTCGACGAGGACCAGGTCGACCTGGAGGACCCGGCCGAGTACGCGCTCAAGCTGGCGCAGCTCAAGGCCGTCGCCGTGGCAGCCGACCAGCCCCGCGCCCTGGTGATCGGGTGCGACTCCGTGCTGGAGTTCGACGGCGAGATCTTCGGCAAGCCGGTCGACGAGGCGGACGCCACCGAACGCTGGCAGCGGATGCGCGGCAACGCCGGCGTCCTGCACACCGGCCACTGCCTCATCGACACCCACCGGGAGGTCTGGCTGGCGCGCTCGGCAGCCACCCAGGTCCGGTTCGCCCACCTCGACGACGACGAGATCGCGGCCTACGTCGCCACCGGCGAGCCGTTGCGGGTCGCGGGTGCGTTCACCCTCGACGGTCGCGGCGCCGCGTACGTCTCCGGGATCACCGGGGACCCGCACAACGTGGTGGGCATCTCGGTGCCGCTGCTGCGCTTGATGTTCGACGAGCTGGGCTTCATCTGGCACGAGTTCTGGCGTCCCGCCACCACCACCTAGCAAACCCGAGATACTGACCCCCATGCGCGGAATCATCCTGGCCGGCGGTACCGGTTCCCGGCTCCACCCGATCACCCTGGTGACCAGCAAGCAGCTGGTCCCGGTCTACGACAAGCCGATGATCTACTACCCGTTGTCGACCCTGATGATGGCCGGGATCAACGACATCCTGATCATCACCAGCCCGGCGGAGTCCGGCCGGTTCGCCGAGCTCCTGGGCGACGGCAGCAAGTTCGGGATCAACCTGACCTACGCCCAGCAGCCGAAGCCCGAGGGCCTGGCCCAGGCGTTCACGATCGGCGAGGACTTCATCGGCGGCGACACCTGCGCCCTGGCCCTGGGCGACAACCTCTTCCACGGCCCGTCCTTCGGGCGCGACTTCACCAAGATCCAGGACGTCCAGGGGGCCACCGTGTTCGCCTACTGGGTGGCGGACCCGTCGGCCTACGGCGTCGTCGAGTTCGACGCCGACCGCAACGCCATCTCCCTGGAGGAGAAGCCGCTGAACCCGAAGAGCCACTACGCGGTGCCGGGCCTCTACTTCTACGACAACACCGTCGTCGAGATCGCGAAGGGCCTGAAGCCCTCCGACCGGGGCGAGTACGAGATCACCGACGTGAACCGCACCTACCTCGAGCAGGGCCGGCTCCGGGTCGAGGTGCTCCCCCGCGGTACCGCGTGGCTGGACACCGGCACCTTCGACTCGCTCAACGACGCCAGCAACTTCATCCGGACCATCGAGAACCGCCAGGGCCTCAAGGTCTGCGCTCCCGAGGAGGTCGCCTGGCGCCAGGGCTTCCTGTCCGACGACGAGCTCCGGGTCCGGGGCGAGGCGCTGGAGAAGTCCGGCTACGGGAAGTACCTGCTGCGCCTGCTGGAGTCCGACGACTACCGCTGAGGGTCGGGCAACCGGCTCTCGTCGGGGTGCTGCACCAGCAGGGCAACGCCGGTCGGCGTCTTGGTGAAGACGAACCGGCGGAACGCCCAGAACCGGAAGGCGCTACCGAGCACGGCACCGACGACGTTCCCGGAGACGTTGTCGGCGTAGACCGAGTCCCATCCGAACACGTTGCGGGTCACGTACAGGCAGGCGATCGGGATCACGAACGACGCCAGGTTGATGATCACGTAGTTCACCAGCCCGCCGCCGGGCCCGGCCGCGTGACGGTGCTTGAAGGCGTAGCGGCTGCTGCCGTAGTAGCTGATGAACATCCCGACGCTGTGCGCGAAGAGGAACGACGGCAACGGGTAGCCGTTCAGCGGTCCCCCGAACCAGCCACCCACGCCGTGCACCAGCGCGTTGAAGATGATCACCGCGGCCACGGTCGCGACCACGTTGACGGCAGAGAACCGTGCGATCTCGCCCCCGATGCGACGTAGCCGACGACCCACCGCGCTCAGCCGTTCGCCGACGTGCGGGCTTTGAGGGGTTCCCACCAGGCACGGTTCTCGCGGTACCACTGGACCGTGTCGGCCAGGCCCTGCTCGAAGCCGACCAGCGGTTCGTAGCCGAGCTCGGCGGTGCTCTTGGAGATGTCCACCGAGTACCGCAGGTCGTGGCCGAGGCGGTCCTTGACCCGGTCGACCTTGTCCCAGTCGGCGCCGGTCGCCTCGAGGAGCAGACCCGTCAGCTCCTTGTTGGTCAGCTCGGTCCCGCCACCGAGGTTGTAGATCTCGCCCGCGCGCCCCTGGCCCAGGACCAGGTGGATGCCCCGGCAGTGGTCGTCGACGTGCAACCAGTCGCGGACGTTGGTGCCCTCGCCGTAGAGCGGGACCCGGCCACCGTCGACCAGGTTGGTGAGGAAGAGCGGGATGATCTTCTCGGGGTACTGGTAGGGGCCGTAGTTGTTCGAGCAGCGGGTGATGCAGACCGGGAGCCCGTGGGTCCGGAAGTACGCCCGCGCCAGCAGGTCGCTGGAAGCCTTCGACGCCGAGTACGGCGAGTTCGGCAGCAGCGGCTCGTCCTCGTCCCAGCTCCCGGTCTCGATCGAGCCGTAGACCTCGTCGGTCGAGACGTGCACGAACTTGTCGATCCCGAGCGTCAGGGCCGAGTCGAGCAGGGTCTGGGTGCCCACCACGTTGGTCATCACGAAGTCCCGGGCGCCGAGGATGGAACGGTCCACGTGGCTCTCGGCCGCGAAGTGGACGACGGCGTCGACCTCGCCGATCAGCTGGTCGACCAGGTCCCGGTCGAGGATGTCGCCCTCGACGATCCGCAACCGGGGGTCGTCGGCCACCGGGGCCAGGTTCGCGCGGTTGCCTGCGTACGTGAAGGCGTCGAGCATGATCACCAGCTCGGGCTCCTCGGTGCCCCAGGCACCCCGGAGGACCGAGCGGACGTAGTGACTGCCGATGAACCCGGCACCACCCGTGACCAAGAGCTTCATCTGGCCCTCTTCCTGCAAAGCAACTCTTCCTTCACAGGCACCGACTCTATCCCGGCGAGCTTCCTGTTCTACTCGACCGGCAGGCCGAGTCCGCGTGCGATCAACATCCGCTGGACCTCGGATGTTCCCTCACCGATCTCGAGGATCTTGGCATCGCGGTAGAAGCGGGCCACGGGGTACTCCTCCATGAACCCGTAGCCACCGAAGACCTGGGTCGCGATCCGGGTCGCGGTGACTGCCGACTCGGTGGCGTAGACCTTGGCGATCGACGCCGCGTGCTTGAACGCGTCGGCCGGAGCCCCGGCGTCCTTCAGCGCAGCGGCCCGGTAGGTGAGCAACCGGGCAGCGTGCAGCATCACCTCGAGGTCGGCGATCTGGAAGGCGACCCCCTGCTTGGCGCCGATCGGCTTGCCGAAGGAGGTCCGTTCCAGCGCGTACGAGGTGCAGAGCTCCACGCACGCCTGGATCAGCCCGACCGAGAGCGCAGCGATGGCCACCCGGCCGTCGTCCAGGGTGGCGAGGAACTGGGCGTAGCCCCGACCACGCTCCCCCAGCAGGTGGTCGGCCGGGACCCGGGCATCGGTGTAGCTGAGCGGGTGCGTGTCGGAGATGTGCCAGCCGAGCTTGTCGTACGCCGGTTCCGCGACGAAGCCGGGAGTCCCGGCCGGGACCATGATCGCGGAGATCTCGGCCGTCCCGTTCGGGCGGGTCCCGGTCCGGGCGGTCACGGTGACCAGCGAGGTGATCGAGGTCCCGGAGTTGGTGATGAACTGCTTGGAACCGTTGACCACCCACTCCGTCCCGTCGAGCTCGGCCCGCGTCCTGGTCGCCCCGGCGTCCGACCCCGCCCCCGGCTCGGTCAGTCCGAAACCGGCGAGCGTGCGGCCGGCCACCAGGTCGGGCAGCCACCGCTCCTTCTGCTCGGCGGTACCGAAGGTGAGGATCGGGTTGATGCCCAGTCCGACCCCCGCCTGGAGGGTGACGCCGAAGGACTGGTCGACCCGGCCGAGCTCCTCGATCGCGACGCAGAGGCTGGTGAAGCTGCCGTGCTCGCCGGCGCCGCCGTACTCCTCGGGCGAGGTGAGCCCGAAGAGGCCGAGCTCGCCCATCTTGTGGACCACCTCGACCGGGAAGTGGTGCTCCTTGTCCCACTGCGCGACGTGCGGGCCGAGCTCCTTCTCGGCGAAGTCGCGGACGGTACGACGGAACTCCTCGAGTTCGGGAGCCAGCTCAAAGTTCATGCGGCCCAGTCTAGGCGATCGGTTAACGATTGTTAACCGGAGTGGACCTCCCTAGAGTCAGGGCGCAGCAACCCTTTACTCGGAAGGTTCCCCATGCGCATCCGCCGCATCGCCAGCACCGCGTCTGTCCTCGTCCTGGCCGCAGCCCTCGTCGGCTGCGGTGGCAGCGACAACGGCTCCAACGACTCCTCGGGCTCCGACGCTCCCTCCAGCACCTCCTCCGGCGCGGCGGCCACGGTGCTCACCTCCGCCCAGGTCAAGGACGCGATCATCTCGCTGGACGACCTCGGCGATGCCTTCGTCGTGGACAGGTCGAAGGACGACAACAGCGACGACGACACCGACCTCGGGTGTCTCAACGACATCGACAAGGTGCTCGACGACAAGTCCGGGGCGAGCGACTTCGACGACGCCGAGGAGAAGGCCGAGGTCGAGTACAAGGCCGACTCCGAGTTCGAGATGCCGTTCGTGATGAGCTCGGCGTACAGCCTGAAGTCGACCGACGACATCGAGAAGGGCTTCACCCTCTTCGAGGACGCCTTCGCGGACTGCACCAAGGTCGACACCACCGACAAGGACGGCACCCGGATCCGGCTCGACATCACCACCGACAAGGACCAGACCGACGGTGCCACCTCCCAGGTGAACCTGAAGGCCGCCGGCAGCTTCTCGATCCCCGGCCCGCAGGGGCAGACTCTCAAGCTCCCGTTCTACCTGCGGATGAGCCTGGTCCAGGTCAAGAACAACATCGCCCTGGTTGGATTCGGTTCCCTGGTGGAGCCCACCGAGGGTGACGAGGACTCCGAGAGCCTGAACGTGGTCGCGGTCAACCGCCTGCTGGCGGCGATCAAGGGCGAACCCGCCCCCGACGCCCCCGACCTGGACCTGCGGATCATCAGCACCGACGACGTGCTCGGATCAGCGGCGCCGGGCCAGGCCTGACCCTCGAGGCTCCTCACGTAGCCTGCTGGCATGTTCAAGATCCTCTTCGCCCTGCACCTGCTGACCGCCATCTTCGCGATCGGGCCGTTGGTCCATGCGTCGACGACCGCCGTCCGGGGGCTGCGGACCGCCGATGCCGGTGCCACCGCCACCGCGGCCCGGACCATCACGATCTATGCGTACGCCTCGCTGCTGGTGGTGTTCTTCGGGTTCGGCCTGATGTCCATGGACGACCCGTACGGGCCCGGCAAGGTCGCCGAGATCTCGGAACCGTACATCTGGGTCTCCGCGCTCCTGTGGGTCGTGGCGGTCGGCCTCGCCCTCGGCGTCCTGGTGCCGGCGCTCGAGACGGCGACGACCAGGATCGGCGCCGGCGAGAGCGTCGACACGCTGCGCGGCAAGGTTGCGGCGCCCGGTGGCGTGATCGGTCTGATCTTCGCGGGGATCGTGTTCCTGATGGTCTACAAGCCCGGTAGCTGAGCTGACTGGCCGGTAACTGAGACCCCGGGGCGGGCCGCACCTGCGGACCCATAGACTCCCGGAGGATTCTTCAGACTTCAGGAGTTGAGCGTGCCCGAGATTCGTCCGTTGCAGAAGGTTCTGATCGCCAACCGCGGTGAGATCGCCGTCCGTGTCATCCGAGCGTGCAAGGACGCCGGCATCGGCAGCGTCGCCGTGTACGCCGAGCCCGACCGCGACGCCCTGTTCGTCCGGCTCGCCGACGAGGCGTACTCGCTCAACGGCTCGACCCCGGGCGACTCCTACCTGGTGATCGAGAAGATCATCGCCGTGGCCCTGGAGTCCGGTGCGGACTCGGTGCACCCCGGCTACGGCTTCCTCGCCGAGAACGCGCAGTTCGCCCAGGCCGTCATCGACGCCGGGCTGATCTGGATCGGGCCCTCCCCCGAGGCGATCGAGGGCCTGGGCGACAAGGCCAAGGCCAAGCAGATCGCCCTGGCCGCGGGAGCACCGCTCGCCCCGGGCCTCAAGGACGCGGTCAAGGATGCCGACGAGATCGTCGCGTTCGCCTCCGAGCACGGCCTCCCGGTCGCCATCAAGGCGGTCTTCGGCGGCGGCGGTCGTGGCCTCAAGGTCGCCCGCACCCTGGAGGAGATCCCCGAGCTCTACGAGTCCGCCGTCCGTGAGGCCGTCAGCGCCTTCGGCCGCGGCGAGTGCCTGGTCGAGAAGTTCCTCGACAAGCCCCGCCACGTCGAGACCCAGTGCCTGGCCGACCAGCACGGCAACGTCGTGGTCGTCTCGACCCGCGACTGCTCGCTGCAGCGCCGCCACCAGAAGCTGGTCGAGGAGGCCCCGGCGCCGTTCCTGACCGACGAGCAGGTCGAGCGGCTGTACTCGTCCTCCAAGGCGATCCTGCGCGAGGCGAACTACGTCGGCGCCGGCACCTGCGAGTTCCTGGTCGCCGCCGACGGCACCATCTCCTTCCTCGAGGTCAACACCCGCCTCCAGGTCGAGCACTGCGTCTCCGAGGAGGTGACCGGGATCGACCTGGTCCGGGAGATGTTCCGGATCGCGGCCGGCGAAGAGCTGGGCTACGGCGACCCCGAGATCCGCGGCCACTCGATCGAGTTCCGGATCAACGCCGAGGACGGCGGCAACAACTTCATGCCCGCCCCCGGCACCCTGACGGCGTGGAACCCGCCGGCCGGACCCGGTGTCCGCCTCGACGGCGGCTACGAGAAGGGCGAGACCATCCCCGGTTCGTTCGACTCGCTCGTCGCCAAGCTGATCGTCACCGGCAAGGACCGCACCCAGGCGATCGAGCGCTCGCGCCGGGCGCTGTCGGAGTTCGAGGTCGACGGGATGCCGACTGCGATCACCTTCCACGAGGTCATCGTCAACGACCCGGCCTGGGTCGGGGCGTCCACGCCGTCCGGCGAGGGCGAGTTCACCGTCTACACGACCTGGATCGAGACCGACTTCGACAACCAGATCGTTCCCTTCGGCGGCGCTGCTGGTGAGGCAGAAGAGGCCGGCGAGCGCCAGAAGGTCACCGTCGAGGTCGGCGGTCGCCGTCTCGAGGTCGTCCTGCCGGCCGGTCTCGGCGGCATCGGCTCCGGCGCAGCGGCCGGGTCCTCGAAGAAGCCGAAGCGTGCCGCGGGCAAGAAGGCCGGCGCCGCCGCGTCCGGCGACGCCGTGGCCAGCCCGATGCAGGGCACCATCGTCAAGGTCGCGGTCGAGGACGGCGCCACCGTTGCCCAGGGCGACGTGGTCGTGGTGCTCGAGGCGATGAAGATGGAGCAGCCGCTGAAGGCCCACAAGGCCGGCACCATCACCGGCCTGACGGCCGAGGTCGGCGCCACCGTCGGCAACGGCGAGGTGCTCTGCGAGATCAAGGACTGAGCTAGACGGTCAGCCCCAGCGCCAGCATCCCGGCCGTCAGGTCGATCAGGTGCTCGGCGTCGAGGTGCTCCGGCTTCTCCAGCGCGATCCGCAGGCAGCTGCTCAGGGTGATCCCCATCGCCAGGTAGACCCTCGCCTCGAGCTCCTCGCGCGGCAGCTGTGGCGCCCGCTGGACGGCGTAC
Source organism: Propionibacteriales bacterium (assembly GCA_026392455.1). Taxonomy (GTDB): domain Bacteria; phylum Actinomycetota; class Actinomycetes; order Propionibacteriales; family Nocardioidaceae; genus Marmoricola. The sequence goes on from JAPLCB010000009.1 coordinate 104,045, forward strand.
ATCCGGGTGAACACGGCGAGCCCGCGCTCGACCTCGGGCAGGGCGTTGGTGTGCGACCCGAGCGGCACCTCGTTGATCATCGCGCTGATCAGCGGACCGCGAGCGCGCAGCGACGCCACCAGCGTCGCGACGACGTGCCGGGTGCCCTCGTACGGCGGCTGGGCCGCTGCATCCGCCATCGCGGTGGTGATCTCCTCGACGATGCCCGCAGAGGCGCGGGCCTGCAGCTCGGCGATCAGCTCGTCCTTGTCGCGGAAGTACCGGTACAGCGACCCGATGCTGACGCCGGCCTCGTCGGCCACCCGGTTCGTGCTCATCTGGGCGTAGCCACCGGTGGCCAGAACGCGAGTAGCAGCGTCCAGGATCCGTTCGACCATCGCTCGGGACCGGGCCTGCACCGGTCGGCTGCGCCTGATCTCGGGAGGCATCAGATTCCTGCTGAACGCGAGTAGAAGTCGAGCATTTGCTCACTTTAGTCTGATCCCATGCGTTTCCGCCGCTCCCTCACCGCTGCCGTTCTGGCTCTCACCTCGACCGTGGCCCTCGGAACGGTCGCCGCCCCGACCCGCGCCGCGACCACCGACCCGCTCGCTGCCCTGCTGACCCCGGCCGTCCTGGACCCGGTGGTCAACCTGCTGGCCGCCTACCCGACGAAGTACCAGCCGTACGCCGGGCCGGTCTGCCCGGGTGGCGAGCCGGCGTGCATCGAGGACGTGATCACCGAGATGCAGCGGCGGCTGGTGCCGCTGGCGAGCTCCTGCAGCCACGACGCGATCTTCTCGCTGGCGTACCTCCGGGTGACCCAGAACGTGAAGGCTGCCGCTGACACCGGCTACTTCGCCGACCGGACGTGGCTGACCCAGATCGACGCCGCCTTCGCCCAGATGTACTTCGACACGATGGACACCTGGAAGGCCGGTCGGAAGACGTCGGTCCCCAAGGCCTGGCGGCTGGCGCTCCAGGCGACCGAGGACCGGGCCATGACCGGGCTGGGCGACTTCATGATGAACATGAACGCGCACATCAACAACGACTTCCCCCACGTCCTGGAGAAGGTCGGCCTCACCGCTGCCGACGGCACCTCGCACAAGGCGGACCACAACGCCTACAACCAGCGGCTCGACTCGCTGTACCACCCGGTCTTCGACGAGGAGGCGGCCCGCTTCGACCCGGCGTTCAACCAGCTCGACCTCGGCCCGGTCGACGAGCTGGTCGTCGGCGCGATCATGCGCGGCTGGCGCGAGGTGGTCTGGCGTCATGCCGAGGCCCTCGCGAACGCGCCGGCCGGACTCCGGCCGCTGGTCGAGAAGCAGATCAGCGAGTACGCCGCCGGGCAGGCCCGGTTCATCACGCTGCTCTTCGCCAGCCCGGACCCGGCACCACGTGCCGCCTACTGCGCCGCCCACCACGGGTGATCTGATGACGGCCACCCTGAACGCCGTTCCCACCCGGTACGCCGCGGGAGGAGCCTGGTCCGAGCGTTTCGCCCGCCCGATGCTCCAGCTGGCCGGGCCTGGTGCCCGGATGACGGGCGCCGAGCTCGATGACCTGAAAGCCGGACTGCTGCGCCGCGACGAGCTCGGCGACACCTTCGTCCGGGCCGTCCGCGAGGACCACGCCGTCACGATGCCGGCGTTCCGCGAGGCGCTGGCATCCGGCGTACCGGCTGGTGCGCCTGCACCGCTGGGGACACTGTTCGCCGCGCTCGAGAACCGCCCCGACTGGGTCGACGACGCCCTGCTCGAACGCGGGGCAGCAGCAGCCCGGCGGATCGGCGGCGACGGTTTCGACATCCTGGCCTTCGGCTCGCTGCTCGGCGGCTACCGCAGCGGTGGCGCCCTCCAACCCCTGGTCCGCACCGGCAGGATCGGCGACGAGACCCTGAAACGGGTCGGCGAGACCGGCCAGTGGTGGCTCGCCTGCACGGCTCCTGGCGGGATGCAGCGCGACGGCGACGGCTGGAAGCTGAGCGTCCACGTCCGGGTGATGCACGCGTTCGTGAACTACCAGCTCGAGCGGGCTGACGACTGGGACTGGGAGTTCCGCGGCGTACCGATCAACCAGTTCGACCGGGCCGGCACCATCGGCTCGTTCAGCACCTCGTACCTGCTCCAGGCGCGCGCCCTCGGGATCCGGGTCCCTGCAGCCGATGCCGCGGCGATCATGCACCTGTGGTCCTACGTCGGCTGGCTGATGGGGGTCGACGAACGTTGGCTGCCGCGGACCGAACGGATCGGGCGCCGGGTCCTCGGCAACGTGATCGCCGGGTTCTCCGGCCCCGAGGAGTCCAGCCGCCAGCTCGGAGCGGGGCTGATCGGGATGCACGACCGGGCGCCGGGGATCTCCGGGGTGCGCCGGGTGTACGAACGCGAGCGGTCGCTCAGCATGGCCACCTTCCTCAACCTGGGCCACGGGATGCACGACGTCGGCCAGCCGATGCGGCCGCCCTGGTACCCGGCCTACCGGATCGCCTCGAACGTGCTCTGGACCCAGCTGGTCGGCCGCCTCCCCGGCGGGACGGCGCGACTGGACCGACGGGCAGCGCACGCCCTGACCAGGATGGAGCGCTTCCAGTACGCCGGTCAGCGCCCGCCCATCGCCCCCGTCGAGTAGGGCCTGGCGCGCGCTCCAGAAGGGCCTGACGCACAGGCGAGGTCGCGCCGTGCCGGCACAGGCCCCTACTCAACCGCGCGTTGGGCCCCTCTCAACAATCAGGGGAGGCCGGGGTGCTGCTTCGCGAGGATCGGGATCAGGATCCGCTTCGGGGTGATCTTGGCGAACGCCGCGCCGGCCTTGTTGCCGACCCCGGGGATGACCACGAGCTTGCCGCGGTCGAGCCCGTCGACGGCGGTCTTCGCGACCACGTCGGCCGGGATCCACATGAATGCCGGCAGCGCGTCGTCGGCCTGCTCCTTGGTGAAGCCGGCGGCTGCGCCGAAGCCGGTGTCGACCGGTCCCGGGCAGAGCACCGTCACGCTGACGCCGGTGCCCTTCAGCTCTCCGGACAGGCTCTGGGTGTACGAGAGCACGAACGCCTTGCCGGCGCCGTAGCCCGCCTGACCCGGAAGCGGCTGGAAGGACGCCGTCGAGGCCACGTTGAGCACGGCACCGGTCCCCCGTTGCACCATCCCCGGCAGGAACCGGCTGCAGAGGTCGACGACCGCGAGGACGTCGACCTCGACCATCTGCATCTCGGCCTCGGGGTCGCTGCGGTGCACCGGGCCCAACGTCGACAGCCCGGCGTTGTTGACCAGGATGTCCACGGTCAGCCCCAGCGCAGCGACCCGCTCGGGAAGGGCAGCGCGGGCAGCCCGGTCGGACAGGTCGGCGGCCAGCACGTGCGCTCCGGCGCCGAGCTCGGCGGCGAGAGCCGTCAGCTTCGACTCCGTCCGGGCGACCAGGATGACCTGGTGGCCACGGCGGACCAGGTCGCGCGCGATCTCGGCCCCGATGCCGGAGGAGGCGCCGGTGACGAGGGCAGCACGATCAGGGGCAGGGCTGGGAAGGGTCATGGGTGAACGGTAGTCGGTTCAGGAGAAGAAGCTGAAGTACGTCGACCGCAGCCCGATCAGCGATCGCAGCGCCGGTCCGGTGATCACGATCGTGCCGGTCTTGGCGCCGTCGAGCTCGACCGTCAGCACCCGGTGGTCGGTGTCCCGGGTCAGCACCCGGACCCGCTGCAGGGAGCCCAGCGCCGGGTACTTGGCCTGGATCTTGGCCGCTGTGTTCGGACCGATGAAGAGGTCGCGGTTGCGGAACGCCGTGTCGAGCGGGTCCTCCTTGCCCACCAGGTAGGGGAAGCCGCCCTTGGCGGTGTAGCCACCGTTACTCGACGAGAACTGGGTGAACGCCGGCTTGCCGGCGTAGAAGACCGCCCAGCCGGACGTCGCGGTCACCGCGGCGTTCGTCGTCGGGAACTCGGCCACGTAGCCCGCGTAGACCTGGCTCCGGGTGTCGTCGTAGACGTGGTAGCTCCGGTTCGGGTTGGCCGCGCGCTCGAAGGCCGCATAGGTCCGTGCTGCGACCGCCTGGGACTGCAACGCCGCCGGCTCCCAGGTCGTGAAGACCTCGGCCGGCAGGACACCCTTGAGGTAGTTGTCCAGGTTGACGACGTTGATGGTGTGACCCTTGTCCAGCCGCAGCGCCCCCCGGTACGGGTGGTTGGCGCCGCCGTAGTAGAGGTTCAGCAGGTTCGACGTCGACCGGAACTCACCGACACCGGTCAGGAGCTGACCTGCCGGCCGGTATCCGTGCCAGACCCCGTCCTTGAGCCAGTTGACCCGGGTCTTCCCCGCGACGACGGTCAGACGCCATGCAGTCGGCTTCGCGGTGGTCGGCAGCGTGTACGACTTGCCGTTGCCGAGGTCGACCACCCGGAGGCCGGAGGTCGGACGGACGATCACGTTGCTGTCGGCGTCGTCGGTGATCCAGACCCGGACCATGCCGGTGGCCGTTCCGCGGGTCGTCCCCGGGTAGTAGAACTTCAGGATCTGGGCGGTCGTCTCGCCGGCCTTCGCGTGCGCCTGGGCGCCGTACTGGGAGAGGCCTTTGCCGTGCCCGTTGCCCTGGCTGACCGCCTTGAGGTTGCCGTCGTAGGCAGCCCAGGGTTCAGCCGCGGCCTGGGCCGGGGAGACCGGAACCAGGGCGAAGCCGACGAGGAGGCCGAGGAGCAGCACGATCCGAGTACGCATGGGGCACCTGAGACTGTTGGGGTCGACGAGCCTCGCCATCATAGGCAGACCGCCCGGGCCCGTGGCCAGAGCGAACGTCAGGTTCGCGGGTGGTGCAACCGTCGCGCAGCCTCGGCGACGGACCCGGAGTTCGACGGGTAGACGGTGAACGCGTTGGCCACCTGGTCCGCAGTCAACGACTCGGCCACGGCCAACGAGACCGGGTGGATCAGCTCGCTGGCCCGCGGCCCGACCACCACTCCGCCGACGATGATCCCGGTGCCCGGGCGGCAGAACAGCTTGACGAAGCCGTCGCGGACACCCTGCATCTTGGCCCGCGGGTTGCCGGCGAGCTCGAGGCGGACCACCTCGGCGTCGATCTCGCCGGCATCGACGGCCTGCTGCGACCACCCGACGGTGGCGATCTCGGGCGACGTGAAGACGTTCGAGGAGACCTTCTTCAGGTCCAGCGGGGCCACCGCGTCGCCGAGGAAGTGCCACATCGCGATCCGGCCCTGCATCGCGGCGACCGAGGCCAGCATCAGCACGCCGGTGCAGTCCCCGGCGGCGTACACGCCACGAGCACTGGTCCTCGAGACCCGGTCGACAGCGATGAAGCCGCCCTCGTCGGTCTCGACGCCGGCGGCCTCGAGACCGAGACCGGCCGTGTTGGGGATGGAGCCGAGCGCGAGCAGGCAGTGCGAGCCGGAGACCGAACGCCCGTCGGTCAGCGTCACGGTGACGGCGTCCGGACCGTCCCCGTCCCGGACGACGGACTCCATCCGGGACTTGTTGAGCACGGTCATCCCGCGACGGGTCAGCACCTGTTCGAGCACCTCGGCGGCATCGGCGTCCTCACCGGGCAGCACCCGGTCGCGCGACGACACCAGGACGACGTCGATGCCCAGCGCCATGTAACCGCTGGCGAACTCGGCACCGGTGACACCCGAACCGACGACGATCAGCTTCTCCGGCGTCTCGGTCAGGTTGTAGACCTGTTCCCAGGTCAGGATGCGTTCGCCGTCCGGCTGAGCGCTGGGCAGCGTACGGGGCGCGGCTCCGGTCGCGATCAGGACCGTGTCCGCGTCGATCGTCTCGCTACCGCCGTCGGCCAGCGCCACCACGACCCGCTCCGGGCCGTCCAGGTGGCCACGCCCCACGACGACCCGGACACCTTCACGCTCCAGCCGCCGACCGATGTCTGCGGACTGCTCGGCGGCCAGCCGCAGCACCCGGGCATTGACCACCCCGAGGTCGATCCGGACCTGTGACGACGGGGCCAGCGGGTCGACCAGGCCGATTCCCAGCTCGGGGGCGGTGGCCAGGTCGGTCATCAGCTCAGCGGTCGCGATCAAGGTCTTGCTGGGCACGCAGTCGGTCAGGACGGCCGAGCCACCGAGCCCGTCCGAGTCCACCACGACGACCTCGGCCCCGAGCTGTGCCGCTACCAGGGCGGATTCGTAGCCGCCGGGTCCACCGCCGATGATCACCACTCGAGTCACCGGCCCATTGTGTCCTACCCGCGTCGGACCCGGTTCACCCGGACTTTCTGCCCTACGCTGACCCCCGTGACGTTGTATGCCGCCTACGGGACGAACCTGGACCCGGCCAGGATGGGTGAACGGTGTCCGCACTCCCCCCTGCACGGCACCGGCTGGCTCGACGGCTGGCGACTGACCTTCGGGGGCGAGGAGCACGGCTGGGACGGCGCGCTCGCCACGATCGTCCAGGACCCGTTCGAGCAGGTCTTCGTCGCCCTGTACGACGTCACCGACGAGGACGCCTCCACCCTGGACGGCTGGGAGTCCGTCGACACCGGCCTGTTCCGGAAGACCAAGGTCCGGGTCTCGACCCTGACCGGCGAGGTCGTCGCCTGGGTCTACGTGCTGGACGCCTTCGAGGGCGGGCTGCCCTCGGCGACGTACCTGGGGACGCTCGCCGACGCCGCCGAAGCGGCCGACGCGCCCGACGACTACGTGGCCGCCCTGCGCCGTCGCCCCTGCCGCAGCACCTTCGGCGGCTAGGCTCCCCGACCGTGAGCACTGTGAGCACTCCCCACGAAGCGGCCGCGGACGCAGCCTCGGTCCTCGCCGAGAAGACCGGTGTCGCCCGCCACGACATCGCCCTGGTGATGGGCTCCGGCTGGCTGCCGGCCGTCGACGCCCTCGGTGAGGCGGTGGCCGAGATCGACATCGCCGACCTCCCTGGCTTCGCGGCACCGGCGGTCGAGGGCCACGGCGGCAAGCTGCGTTCGGTCAGGGCTGGCGACAAGAACCTGCTGGTCTTCCTCGGTCGTACGCACTTCTACGAGGGCCTCGGTGTTGCCGCGGTCGTCCACGGGGTCCGGACCGCCGCGGCGGCCGGGTGCCGGGCGATCGTGCTGACCAACGGGTGCGGCGGGCTCAAGGAGACCTGGAGCCCCGGCACCCCGGTGCTGATCTCCGACCACATCAACCTGACCGGCTGCTCGCCGATCGTGGGCGCGCACTTCGTGGACCTGACCGACCTGTACAGCCCGCGGCTCCGCGCGCTGTGCCAGGAGGTCGAGCCCGGTCTCGACGAAGGCGTCTACGTCCAGTTCCCCGGGCCGCACTACGAGACCCCGGCCGAGATCGGAATGGTCCGGGCGATCGGTGGCCACCTGGTCGGGATGAGCACCACCCTGGAGGCGATCGCTGCCCGCGAGGCCGGCCTGGAGGTGCTCGGGATCTCGTTGGTCACGAACCTCGCTGCGGGCATGTCCGGGGAACCGTTGAACCACGAAGAGGTCCTCGAGGCCGGCAAGGCCGCGGCGACCCGGATGGGCGCCCTGCTCGGCGCGGTCGTCCCGCGGATCTGACCGCGACCGTACCCACGGGTAACATTGCCGCCATGGCCACCCGCACCTACGTCCAGCACGACATCGACGACGGCATCGCCCACGTCCGGCTGAGCCGACCTGACAAGCTGAACGCGCTCACCCTGCAGACCCTCGACGAGCTGGTCGCCACCGCCCGTGAGCTGCGCCGCGACCGGACCCTGCGCGCGGTGGTGATCAGCGGTGACGGCGGCTCCTTCTGCGCCGGGCTCGACTTCGCCTCCGCGATGCGGAGCCCGACCGGGATCGTCAGGGCATTCGTGCCGGTGCCGTGGCGCGGGACCAACACCTTCCAGGAGGCGTGCTGGGCCTGGCGGCGGCTACCGGTCCCGGTGATCGCCGCGGTCGACGGGCACTGCTACGGCGGCGGCCTCCAGCTGGCCCTGGCCGCGGACTTCCGGATCGCGACGCCGGACTCGGAGTGGTCGGTGCTCGAGGCCCGCTGGGGACTGATCCCGGACATGAGCGGCATCCGCAGCATCGCCGAGCTGGTCGGCATCGACACCGCCAAGAAGCTCACCATGACCGCGCAGATGCTCAGCGGCAAGGAGGCCAGCGACCTCGGTCTGGTCACCGAGCTCGCCGCCGACCCGGTGGCGGCCGCCCACGACCTGGCCCGCGAGATCGCGCAGCGCTCCCCCGACTCCGTGGCCGCGGCCAAGCGCCTGTTCAACCAGACCTGGAACGCCAGCGCCCGCGCGACCTTCGCCCGGGAACGCGCCGAGCAGCTCGTCCTGCTGGCCGTGGCCAACACCAGGGCCGCGCGCACGGCCGCCTTTACGAAGGTCGTCCCGGTGTTCGGACCTCGCGCCCGACGTTGACGACCGAGCTCGGCGACGATATCCGGCGTTCCCTCGCCGGGCTCGCGGACCCGCAGCTGGCCGGCCCGATGGCGGCGTACATGAAAGTTGCCGAGAACGGCGGGCTGCCGTTCCTCGGGATCCGCCGTCCGGTCGTGCGCCAGGCCGCTCGCGGGGCCGCGAAGGAGTTCCCCGACGACCAGCGTCTCGCCGCCGCCGTCGACCTGTGGGAGCACGCCGAGTTCCGTGAGCAGCGGTACGCCGCCCAGGACCTGCTCGGGATGCGCTGGGCCGCGGACCGCCTCGACCTGCTCGACCTGCACCGGGAGATGGTGCTGACCGGGGCCTGGTGGGACCACGTCGACGAGGTGGCGCACCGGATTGCCGACCTGGTGCGCAGCCACCCGGAGGTGATGGCCGACGTCCTGCACACCTGGAGCGCCGACGAGAACCTCTGGATCCGCCGGGTGGCGATCATCGGACAGCTCGGCCTGCGTGAACAGGTCGACCTGGACCTGCTGGCACGGGTCGTCGAGACGAACTCCGCCGACCCCGAGTTCTTCATCCGCAAGGCGATCGGCTGGGCCCTGCGCGACGCCGGCCGGACCTACCCCGACTGGGTGCGGGCCTTCGTCGCGTCCCACGACCTCAGTCCGCTCTCCCGCCGCGAAGCGCTCAAGCACCTGCGATGAGAGAAGATGGACCCATGGGCCGACGTACGACGACCGTGATCGCGAGCGGGGTCCTGATGACCCTGCTGTCCGCCTGCGGGCAGGGCGGGTGCAGCACCCTCGGTGGCGAGAGCAGCATCCGGATCCAGGTCCCGTCAGCCATCCGGAAGGTCGTCGACAACTTCCGGCTCGAGCTGTGCCAGGGCGACCGCTGCGCGTCGGTCAACTTCCCGGGCAAGCCCGGGTCCGCCGATCCGGGGGTGGTCCTCGAGGAGGACGCCTACACCGTCGACGTCGCTCTGCTCGGCAAACGCTGGCAGGCCGGGACCGACAGCGGCCTGACCCTGCTCGGCTTCACCAAGAAGGGCCGTACCGTGCTGCGGCACACCGAGCAGTTCGCGTTCGACGGGTACTACCCCAACGGCAAGGACTGCGACAAGGACCCCTTCGTGCGCCACGGCACGTCGGTCGGTGGCGAAGACCTGGTCGACTGAGGCCCGAGGTCACCGTGTAGAAATGGTCCATGGCAACTATCGCGTTCGGTGACGCAGAAGCAAACACCATCGGAGACCTCCCGGCCCAGGGCTCGAAGGCCCCGTCCTTCACCCTCGTCGGCGCAGATCTCGCGGAGCTCAGCTCCGCTGACCTGACCGGTACGACGGTCCTCAACATCTTCCCGAGCATCGGCACCGGCGTCTGCCAGGCCAGCGTCCGGAAGTTCAACGAGCTGGCCGCAGGCCTGGAGGGCACCACCGTCCTCAACGTCTCGATGGACCTGCCGTTCGCGCTCTCGGGCTTCTGCGGGGCCGAGGGCCTCGAGAACGTGACGGTCGCGTCCGGCTTCCGGTCGACCTTCGGGACCGACTACGGCATCACGCTGACCGACAGCAAGTTCGAGGGTCTGTACGGCCGCGCGGTCGTCGTCGTGGACGCCGAGGGCACCGTGCTGCACAGCGAGCTGGTCCCGGCCGTCGGCCAGGAGCCCGACTACGACGCGGCCATCGCAGCCCTGGGCTGACCCTGGACCTGGATCGGCCCGGGAGGGCTAGGGTCGAGCCATGGAAGCCGACCTGCTCACCCGGGCCCGGGCCTGGGCCGCTGAAGACCCGGACCCGGAGACCACAGCCGAGCTCGAGGGGCTGATCGCGGCCGGCGACGTCGAGGAGCTGGCCGACCGGTTCCGCGGCACCCTCGAGTTCGGCACGGCCGGGCTCCGCGGCGCCCTGGGTGCTGGCCCGAACCGGATGAACCGGGTCGTCGTCAGCCGGGCCGCAGCCGGGCTGGCGGCGTACCTGAAGGACCACGGCGCCGGCTCCGACGACGCCGTGGTGATCGGGTACGACGCCCGGCACAACTCCGATGTCTTCGCCCGGGACACCGCCGAGATCGTCACCGGCGCGGGGCTCCGGGCCCTGGTCCTCCCGCGGGCGCTGCCGACGCCGCTGCTGGCCTACGCGATCCGGGCGCTGGGTTGCGTCGCCGGCGTGATGGTGACCGCCAGCCACAACCCCCCGCAGGACAACGGCTACAAGGTCTACCTCGGCGAGGGCAGCCAGATCGTCCCGCCCGCGGACGTCGAGATCGCTGCGCAGATCGCCGCGGTCGGCCCCCTGGCCGACCTCCCCCGCGGGACCACCGCGGTGACCCTCGACGACGAGGTCGTCGAGCAGTACGAGCACCGGGTCGCCAGCCTGGTCGGTCCGGGCCCGCGCGACCTGACGATCGTCTACACCCCCCTGCACGGGGTCGGTGGCACGACGGTGCAGGAGGTCCTGGAGATCGCCGGCTTCTCCGCACCGCACGAGCCTGCCGCTCAGTCGGCTCCGGACGCCGACTTCCCGACGGTGGCCTTCCCGAACCCCGAGGAACCCGGCGCCATGGACCTCGCGATGGCGCTGGCGGCCGAGGTCGGAGCCGACCTCGTGGTGGCGAACGACCCGGACGCGGACCGTTGCGCCGTCGCCCTGCCCGGGCCGCACGGGTGGCAGATGCTGCGTGGCGACGACGTCGGCGCACTGCTGGCCCACCACCTCCTTCGCCAGGGCAGGCAGGGTGTCTACGCCCAGTCGATCGTCTCTTCGAGCCTCCTCGGCGCGATGGCCCGCGCAGCAGGTCAGCCGCACCAGGAGACCCTCACCGGGTTCAAGTGGATCGGACGGATTCCCGGCCTCGCCTTCGGCTACGAGGAGGCGCTCGGCTACTGCGTCGACCCTGACCAGGTGAAGGACAAGGACGGCATCTCGGCCCTGCTGCTGGTCTGCGAGCTGGCCGCGGCCGAGAAGGCCGCCGGACGGACCCTGCGCGACGTCCTGGACGACATCGCACGCGAGCACGGCGTGCACGCCACCGACCAGCTCAGCGTCCGGTTCACCGACCTGGACCAGATCCCGGCGACGATGGCGCGGCTGCGGACCGAGCCGCCGGCGTCGCTCGGCGGGCTGCAGGTCGAGCTCGTCGAAGACCTGGCACTCGGCTCCGCCGACCTCCCTGCGACCGACGGGCTGCGCTACACGCTGGCGGACCGCGCCCGGGTGATCGTGCGGCCGTCGGGGACCGAGCCGAAGGTGAAGTGCTACCTCGAGGTCGTGGTGCCGGTCGAGGACTCTCCCGACGGGGTTGATGCCGCCCGGATCTCGGCGGCCGGTCGCCTCGACGCGATCCGCTCCGACCTGCAGCAGGCGGCGGGGCTCTGATGTCGTACTGGGAGGACCGGATCCTGCCTCGGGTGATCGAGGTGACCTGCTCGGACCGGATGACCGGCCGCTGGCGTGCCCAGGTCTGCGCCGGGGTCAGCGGCGAGGTGCTGGAGGTTGGCTTCGGGTCAGGTACCAACCTGGCCCACTACCCGTCGGGCGTCACCCGGGTCGACGCGGTCGAACCGTCCGACCTCGCCTGGCAGCGAGCCCAGGAGGCGGTCGGCGACTTCGGCCGGCCGGTACGCCGGGTCGGCCTCGACGGTGCCGCTCTGGTGCTGGGCGACGCCAGCGTGGACGCGGTGGTGTCGTCGTACACGATGTGCACGATCCCTGACCTCGACGGCGCCCTCGCCGAGTTCCGACGGGTGCTTCGACCGGGCGGCGCGCTGCACTTCGTCGAGCACTCCGCCGCACCTGACACCGCCGTCGCAGCCTGGCAGCAGCGGATCCAGCCGGTCTGGGGCCGGATCGGCGGCGGCTGCCACCTGACCCGCGACATCCCGGCGCTGGTGACCGGCGCCGGGTTCACCCTGACGGACCTGGATGCGTTCTACGCCCCGGGCCCCGCGGTCAGCAAGCCGTTCGGGTGGATGACGGTCGGCCGAGCTGTGGAAGCATGACCGCGTGACCCGACTCGACACCCCGCTGACCCTGCCCAGTGGTCTGGAGCTGCCGCACCGCATCGTGAAGGCTGCGATGACCGAGAACCTGTCGGATGCGGACAACCAGCCGACGGTCCGGCACGAGGCGCTCTACCGCCGGTGGGCACGCGGAGCCGCGGGCGGCCTGCTGGTCACCGGGAACCTGATGGTCGACCGGCGCTACCTCGAGCGCAGCCGCAACATCGTGGCCGACGCGCACCTCGACGTCGCCGGTCTCCGCCGGCTGCGCGCGGCCGCGGACTCCTCCCCGGTCATCGCCCAGCTGAACCACCCTGGTCGGCAGACCAACCGGTTCCTGGCGGCGACCCCGGTGGCCCCCAGCGCCAGCGCCGCCGTCCCGATGATGGGCATGTTCGCGCGACCCCGAGCCCTGGAGCCGGCCGAGATCGAGACGATCGTCACCGGTTTCGGCACGGCCGCGTCGCTCTGCCAGCAGGCCGGACTCGACGGTGTGCAGGTGCACGCAGCCCACGGCTACCTGCTGGCGCAGTTCCTGTCGCCGTACGTCAACCAGCGCACGGACTCCTGGGGCGGTGACGTGGCCGGCCGGTCCCGGGCGCTGGTCGAGGCGGTCCGCGCTGCGCGGGCGAGCACCGGCCCGGGCTTCACCGTCGGCGTGAAGCTCAACTCGTCGGACTTCCGGCACGGCGGCTTCACCGAGGACGACGCCGAGCAGGTGATCCGGCTGCTCGTCGCCGAAGGGGTTGACCTGATCGAGATCTCCGGCGGGACGTACGAGAGCCCCGCCCTGTTCGGCGAAGTGGCCGAGCTCGGTGCCGGGACGAACGCCAAGGAGGCCTACTTCGCGGCCTTCGCCCGCCGGGCCCGTAGTGCCGCCGGCGGGGTGCCGATCATGCTGACGGGCGGGATCCGGACGCGTTCGGTGATGGAGTCGTTGCTCGACGACGGCGGCGTCGACCTCATCGGCCTGGGCCGTCCGCTCGCGATCGACCCGGACCTTCCGGCGAAGCTCCTGGCCGGCGCCGAGGGCACGGTCCTGCCCCGCTACACGCTGCCCACCGCGATCGGGTTCGCGGGCGAGTCGGAGTGGTACGAGTCGCAGATCGGCCGGCTGGGCGCCGGGCTCGAGGTGAAGCCGAACCTGAACGCGGCGGTTGCGGCAACCAGGTTCGTCACCGGCGAGCTGGGCCGTGGGATCAGCGCCCGCCGCCGACGAGCCCGCCTGGTGAAGGCACTCCCGGGGACCTGAGCGATCCGTGGCGTACGACAGGAACCTGGCCGAGCGGCTGCGGGTGGCCACCGGCGGCGAGCACGGGATCGCCGAGAAGCAGATGTTCGGTGGGGTGTCCTTCCTGGTCTCCGGCAACCTCGCGGTCTGTGCCAGCAACCAGGGCGACCTGATGGTGCGGGTCGACCCGACCGCGATCGACGGCCTGGTGAACGAGCCCGGGGTCGCGCGGATGGAGATGGGGACCCGGCCGATGAAGGGGTGGGTCCGGGTCACCCTGGCGAACGTCGACGCGGACGCCGACCTGCGGACCTGGGTCGACCGGGGCGTGGCGTTCGCGCGGTCGTTGCCGCCGAAGTAGGCAGCAGCCGCCGAGCCAGCTCCCCACAAGGAGCCCGTCGCGCGACTTCTCCACAGATTCGCCGCGCCTCTTGATCGAACATGTGTTCGATCAGAGAATGGACCCATGACCCCAGGAGCTGACGTGCTGACCGCCGATCCGGCGGCCGAGCTGCACGCCTGCCTCGATCGGGTGATGGACCTTCCCGTCGACCGGCTGGGGCCCAGCGGTCAGGGGCAGCTGCTCCGCGAGCTGACCCGGGCTGAGGCCCGGATCGCGGCCCTGCGACTCCGGGTCCTGGCCGAGGCCGACCGGTCGCGTACGGCGTTCCAGGCCGGCGCGGCCTCTACCGGCCAGTGGGCCGCCGGCCTGGTGAACGCAGATCAGGCCCGCGCGCACCACGACGTCGGGCTCGCGCAGGGGCTCGACCGACGTTCGGCGACCCGGCAAGCCCTGGCCGGCGGAGAGATCTCCCAGGAGCACGCGGCCGTGATCGTCCGGGCCGACCGCGACCTCCCGCCCACGGTGACTCCTCAGCAGCGCGAGACCGTCGAGACCGACCTGGTCGCCCGGGCGCGCGCCCTCAGCCCGTCGGCGCTCCGGAAGGCCGCCCGCCGGGCACTGGCCGCGATCGAGACCGACCCGGCCACCGTCGACGCCCACGAGAACGACCTGGTGGCTGCCGAGGAAGCAGCAGCCCAGAAGAAGGTCCGGTTGACCCTGCACGACAACGAGGACGGCACAGTCACCGGGCACTTCACCGTCCCGGTCGCCCAGGGGCAGCTCCTGCGCAAGATCCTGCAGACCATCACCGCGCCACGACGCGGTCGGCTAGGAGCATCCCAGGCACAGGTCGGCGACAACGTCGGGATCAGCACCGACTGGGCCCGGGCGCGCGGCGAGGCGTTCTGCGAGCTCATCGAGCACCTGCCCACCGACCACCTGCACCCGCGCAGCGCCGCCACCCTGGTCGTCACGATCGCGGAGGACGTCCTGCGAGGAGCCCTGCGGGTGGCTCGCCTCGACACCGGTGGCGTGCTCTCCGCCGGCGAGGCCCGTCGCCTGGCCTGCACCTCGGGCCTGGTTCCGGCGGTCCTCGGTGGCGCGACCGTCCCGCTCGACCTGGGGCGGAGCAGCCGGTTGTTCAGCGAGGCCCAGCGCACCGCGCTCACGGTCCGCCACCACTCCTGCGCCGCCGACGGGTGCGACCGCCCGATCGCCTGGTGCGAGCTCCACCACCTCGATCCCTGGTCCGCCGGGGGCCGGACGGACCTCAGCAACGCGGTCCCGCTGTGCCACTTCCACCATCGGCGCATCCACGATCCCGAGTACGCCCATGCCCGAGAACCTGACGGCTCGATCGCCTTCCGGCGGGCCGCGCCGCGACCTGTCCGTCCGAGTCCGAGCAATTCCGAATCGTTAGCCGCGGGATTAGCCGTGGTCCGAACACGCTCCTAGACTGGCCGAGATGACGACCACGAACTCAACGGTGAGTTCTGTGTCCGAGGCCACCGCTTCTGACGCCGCACTCCGCCGCTTCCTCCACGGCCTCCCTGGTGTCGACCAGGTCGGCGCCGAGCAGCGAGCCGCAGGGCTCGGAACCCGTTCGATCAAGACGTCGGCGAAGGCCTTCGCGATCGACCTGGCCATCCAGATGGTCGACCTGACCACCCTGGAAGGCTCCGACACCGCCGGGAAGGTCCGCACCCTCGCCGCCAAGGCGATGCGACCGGACCCGACGGACCCGACCTGTCCTGCGACCGCAGCGGTCTGCGTCTACCCGGACATGGTGCCCATCGCCAAGAAGGCCTTGAAGGGCTCCGCGGTGAAGGTCGCCGCCGTCGCGACCGCCTTCCCCAGCGGCCGTGCGGCCCTCGACATCAAGCTCGCGGACACCGCCGACGCGGTCGAGGCCGGAGCCGACGAGATCGACATGGTGATCGACCGCGGCGCGTTCCTCTCGGGGCGCTACCTCGAGGTGTTCGAGGAGATCGTCGCGGTCAAGGAAGCCTGCCAGGGTGCCCACCTGAAGGTGATCTTCGAGACCGGCGAGCTGCAGACCTACGACAACGTCCGCCGTGCGTCGTGGCTGGCGATGCTGGCCGGCGCACACTTCATCAAGACCTCCACCGGCAAGGTCCAGCCCGCGGCGACACTGCCGGTGACGCTGGTGATGCTCGAGGCCGTCCGCGACTTCCGCGAGGCGACCGGCCAGATGGTCGGCGTGAAGCCCGCCGGCGGGATCCGGCACAGCAAGGACGCGATCAAGTACCTGGTGATGGTCAACGAGATCGCCGGCGAGGACTGGCTGGACCCGGACTGGTTCCGGTTCGGCGCCTCGACGTTGCTCAACGACCTGCTGATGCAGCGCAAGAAGCTCACGACCGGCGCTTACTCCGGTCCCGACTACGTGACGTTGGACTGATCTGAGATGGCGAACAAGTCACAACCCTTCGAGTACGCCCCCGCCCCCGAGTCCCGCTCGATCGTCGACATCAAGCCGTCGTACGGGCTGTTCATCAACGGCGAGTTCGTCGACGGGACCGGTAAGTCGTTCAAGACGATCAGTCCCAGCACCGAGGAGGTGCTGGCCGAGATCTCCGAGGCCAGCGACGCCGACGTCGACCTGGCAGTGAAGGCGGCGCGACGCGCCTACACCCGGGTCTGGTCGAAGATGTCCGGTGCGGAGCGTGGCAAGTACCTCTTCCGGATCGCGCGGATCATCCAGGAGCGGGCCCGCGAGTTCGCCGTCCTGGAGTCGATCGACAACGGGAAGCCGATCAAGGAGACCCGCGACGTCGACGTACCGACTGTCGCCGCGCACTTCTTCTACTACGCCGGCTGGGCCGACAAGCTCGGCTACGCCGGGTACGGAGATGACCCGCAGCCCCTGGGCGTCGCCGGTCAGGTGATCCCGTGGAACTTCCCGCTGCTGATGCTGGCCTGGAAGATCGCCCCGGCCCTGGCCTGCGGCAACACCGTCGTCCTCAAGCCTGCCGAGACCACGCCGCTGACGGCTCTGCTCTTCGCCGAGGTCTGCCAGCAGGCCGACCTGCCCCCGGGCGTCGTCAACATCGTCACCGGTGCCGGTGGGACCGGTCGCGCGATCGTCTCGCACCCCGACGTCAACAAGGTCGCCTTCACCGGCTCGACCGAGGTCGGCAAGGCGATCGCCCGAGCCGTTGCCGGCACCGACAAGCGGGTCACCCTGGAGCTCGGCGGGAAGGCCGCGAACATCGTCTTCGACGACGCCCCGGTCGACCAGGCGGTCGAGGGGATCGTCAACGGCATCTTCTTCAACCAGGGCCACGTCTGCTGCGCCGGTTCGCGGCTGCTGGTCCAGGAGTCGATCGCCGACGAGGTCCTCGCCAAGCTGAAGCGTCGGATGAAGACGCTGCGGGTGGGCGACCCGCTCGACAAGAACACCGACATCGGGGCGATCAACTCGGCCGAGCAGCTCGCGAAGATCCGGGAGCTGTCCGAGATCGGCGAGGCCGAGGGTGCCGAGCGCTGGTCCCCGAAGTGCGACCTGCCGAGCACCGGGTTCTGGTTCCCGCCGACGATCTTCACCGGCGTCTCCCAGGCCCACCGGATCGCGCGGGAGGAGATCTTCGGGCCGGTGCTGTCGGTGCTGACCTTCCGGACGCCGAAGGAGGCGATCGAGAAGGCGAACAACACGCCGTTCGGGCTCTCGGCCGGGGTCTGGACCGAGAAGGGGTCGCTGATCCTGTGGGCGGCCTCGCAGCTGCGGGCCGGCGTTGTCTGGTCCAACACCTTCAACCGCTTCGACCCGGCCTCCCCCTTCGGTGGTTACAAGGAGTCCGGCTACGGCCGCGAGGGTGGCCGCCACGGTCTGGAGCCCTACCTGAAGAACGACGGAGCCCGGTGATGGCGCGACTCGACGTGAAGAAGACCTACAAGCTCTACATCGGCGGCGACTTCCCACGGTCGGAGTCCGGCCGCTCCTACCCGGTCTCCAAGGCCGACGGCACCTTCTGGGCCAACGCGTCGCAGGCCTCCCGCAAGGACGCCCGGGACGCCGTTCGCGCTGCTCGCGCGGCCTTTGCCGGCTGGTCGACGAAGACCGCGTACAACCGGGGCCAGGTGATCTACCGGATCGCTGAGGTCGCCGAGTCGCGCCGCGACCAGTTCGAGGCCGAGCTGCGCAGCGCCGAGGCCATCACCGCCGCGCAAGCCCGCACGTACGTCGACGCAGCGATCGACCGCCTGGTCTTCTACGCCGGCTGGGCCGACAAGATCGCCCAGGTCGTCGGTGGGGCCAACCCGGTCTCCGGGCCGTACCTGAACCACTCGGCGCCCGAGCCGTCCGGCGTGGTCGCCGTGGTCGCCCCGGCCGGGCCGCTGCTCGGCCTGGTCAGTGTGGTGGCACCGGTGATCACGACCGGCAACACCTGCGTCGTGATCGCCAGCGAGCCGCACCCGCTGACCGCGATCACCCTGGCCGAGGT
This sequence comes from Propionibacteriales bacterium, assembly GCA_026392455.1. Taxonomy (GTDB): domain Bacteria; phylum Actinomycetota; class Actinomycetes; order Propionibacteriales; family Nocardioidaceae; genus Marmoricola. Next base: position 122,399 of record JAPLCB010000009.1, read on the forward strand.
GATGGCGACCAGCGACCTGCCCGGTGGTGTGGTCAACGTCCTCACCGGATCGGTGGCCGAGATCGCCCCGTGGTTGGCCTCGCACCTGGACGTCAACGGTCTCGACCTGACCGGGGTGACCGATCCCGACCTGGCCCGGACCCTCGAGGAGGCCGGGGCCGAGAACCTCAAGCGGATCCGGCGGCCCGGGCTCGAGGACCTGCTGGCACCGCCGCCACTGGACCGGATGACGAAGTTCCTGGAGACCAAGACGGTCTGGCACCCGATGGGCGTCTGAGGTTCAACCAGCCCTGACCAGAGCTGCGACCCCGGCGCGCGACTGCACCTGCAGCCGGGCGAAGAGGTCGGAGATGTGCTTCTCGACGGTCTTCTCGCTGATCCCGAGCGTCGTCGCGATAGCGGCGTTCGAGTACCCCTCCGCGACGAGCACCGCGACCCCACGCTGCCGCGGCGTCAGCAGGTCGACAGCCCGGGAGTCCACCAACGACTCGACCGGAATCCGCTGACCGATACCCACCCGGGACGGTGCACCCAGGGCGTCGAGGACCGCCGCGATGTGGCCCTCCACGGTGCGTTCGGACACGAAGAGCTGAGCACCGATCTCCCGGTTCCGCAGACCTTGGGCGGCGAGCACGGCCACCAGGCGCTGCCGGTCGGTCAGGCCGTCCCAGCCCTGGCCGGGGACGTTGCGCAGACGCCGCCCCCGTGCGGACAGCTCGCGGACAGCCCATTCCCGGACAACCCGGGCACCGGTGCTAGCCGCCAGCCGCACGATCTGCTCCAGTCCCTCGCTGTCGACCGGCGCACCTTGGGCGCGCGATGCCACGGCCTGGAGCAGCGCCGACCGGAACACCTCCAAGGATCCCCCCACCAGGGCAGCGCGTTGCCCGGACAGCTCGGATTCGCGGACACCTGTGGCGGGATCGTCCAGGGCCAGCGCCAGCCGGGCACGGCAGCGGGCAACCGCGGCCCCCGCCATGTCGTGTGCCTCGGTGGGCAGCCCCTCCGCACGCTCGAGCCAGACCTGGGCTGCCGTGCTGTCGCCGCGCACCAGCGCGGACTCGACCAGGACCTCGTAGACGTAGACGCGGTCGACGATCTGGTAGCGCGGCAGGTAGGCGCCACCGCCGCCGTGCAGGACCAGCTCGTCGATGCCGTCGGCACGCCCCGCAGCCTGTTCGGCGAAGGCAGCGAGCACGAACGCAGCGGACTCCAGGTAGGTCGTCGGCGCGGGCAGCTCCGCACGCAGCCGGAGCACGAAGTCCCCGGCCGGGCCGGCGTCGCCCTCGTGCGCGGCGACGAAGGCGCGAACTCCGCGGGCGATCCGGTCGACCGCGGGCCAGGCGGATCGACGAGGGTCGGACAGAGCGGCCTCGATCGTCTCCCGAGCCTCGGTGAACCGACCTTGGAAGGCCAGCGAGCGCGCCAGTGCGACCCGGTTCCACGCCCAGTAGGTGCCACCGTCGACGTCGACCAGCTCCGGCTCGGCAGCGCGGGCGAGAACCTCGGCCCGGGCGATCTGGCCGGCCGACATCGCGGCCTCGACGGCGACGAAGGCGTGCAGGCCGGCGTAGGGCGAACCAGGCTCCAGAGTTCCGCCCGGGCAGGGCACGTCGGCCTGGCAGACGGCAGCGACGAAGCCGGCTACGGCGCCGGCCAGGACGTCGTCGGACGCCGGGACCCAGGCAGCGGCAGCATCGAACTGGCAGGTCAGCACCAGGGCGAAGGCGTGCAGCGCGCCCACTTCGGGGCAGTCCGGTTCCAGGTCCAGGTGCGCCTCGATCTGGGCGAGAGCCGCGGCCGGGTCGTGTGACAGCGCGAGAGCCGCCATGTCCCCGAGAGCCAGCGTCATGACACAAATCTAGTCGTGCGTCGCCCGGGGTGCTCCCGGATCCCGGAAGGCGGGCGCGCACGTCCTCGTGATCGAGCCGATCGTCGTCCCGGAGATCGCACCTCGCCCGGAGGCAACGCGGCACGGTGGCCCGGGCCGTCGGACCGTTGACCCCAGCGTGAGAGGATGAGAGAGTTTCAGTATTATCTCTCACCTGAGGAGCTCGATGCCGTCCACGCTCGAGAAGACCGACCGCAACCCGGTGCTGGACGGTGCGCTGGAGGCCTTCCTGGACTTCGGGGTCCGCCGCACCAACATGGCCGAGATCGCCCGACGTGCGGGTATCAGCCCGGCGACGCTCTACCGCCGCTACTCCCAGAAGTCCGACGTGGTCGCCGCCGTCGGACTCCGGGAGGCCGAGCTGATCCTGGCGGCGATCGAGGCCGCCGTCGACGTTTCGACTCCCCCGCTGGAGCAGCTGACCGCGGTCCACCTCACCGTGGCGACCCGGCTGCGGGCGAACAAGCTGCTGCAGCGGGTCCTGGCCACCGAACCCGAGACGGTGCTCCCCAAGATCACCGTCGACGCCGAACCGATCCTGGCGATCGGCCGCGAGTACCTCGCCGCGTTCCTGACCCGGCTGCAGACCGAGGGGCACCTGCCGTCGTACGACGTGCGCCCGGTGGCGGACTGCCTGGCCCGGCTCGCCCAGTCCGAGGTCCTCACCCCGTCGACCGAGCCCCTCACCGAGGACGAGGCCCGCGCCTTCGTCCGCGACCACCTCGCCCCCTTCATCCGCCTCTCCCCCGAAGGACACCGATGACCGCGACCCTCCCGGACCCGTCGACCGCTGCTGGGAGTCGCCCCGCCCCCGAGCGCCCCCGCCGTCTGGCTGAACCCGGCGGACTGATGTGGGACAGCGTCGGCCTGGTGACGTTCTCGTTCACCAGCGGTAGTGCGTTCCTGCTCCAGGTGATGGAGCCGTCGATCGCCGCTGTCGTCGACCAGAACTCGACCTTCCGCACCGACCCGATCGGTCGCGGGCTGCGCAGCCTGGCGTCGGTGATGATGTGGGTGTACGCCGACGAGGAGTCGCTGGCCGAGGTGGAGCGTCTCCGGGAGATGCACTCCACCCTCGAAGCCGTCGACGCGAACGGCGTCCGGCACACGGCCCTCTCCTCCGGGCCGTGGGCCTGGGTGCTGCTGACCGGGGTGCACGCCTTCACCGAAGGTGCCAAGTACTTCGGCAAGGGCCGCCTCGACCGGACCGAGGTCGACGAGATGTACCAGGAGATGAAGCAGCTGATGCGGGGCTTCAAGGTCGCCGAGAAGGAGATCCCGGGGACGTACGACGAGTTCGTGGCGTTCTTCGAGACCAAGATCGTCGAGCAGCTCGACGACAACGTCGTGGCCCAGGACTTCCTGACCGGGGTCCGGCACCCGGGGCCGCCGCTCGGAACCCCCCGCCTGCTCACGCCGGTCTGGCGGGCGCTGACCAACCCGCTCGGCTACGTCCAGCACCTGTCGGTCGTCGGCACCCTGCCCCAGGCTGCTCGGCAGAAGCTCGGCGTGCGGTGGACCCGGAAGCAGGAGGCGCAGCTCAAGGCCTTCGGTTGGCTGGTCGCCCGGGCCGTACCACTGCTCCCCGAGCGCCTGCGCTACTTCCCGATCGCCTACGAGGCCCGCCGCCTCGAGCGGAACCGGGCGGCGCTGCGCAGGGTGATCGACCTGCGGCCGGTGTAGCGCCGTCCCCGGGCCCGACCGCTAGCCCGCCAGACGGGCGTAGCCGGGCTTGATCACGTCGTTGATCAGTGCCAGCCGCTCCTCGAACGGCAGGAACGCCGACTTCATCGCGTTCACCGTCACCCACTCGAGGTCGTCGAGGACCCAGCCGAAGGCATCGACCAGGGCGCCCATCTCGGCGCTCATCGAGGTTCCGCTCATCAGCCGGTTGTCGGTGTTGACCGTGATCCGGAACCGCAGGTCCTTGAGCAGACCGATCGGGTGCTCCGCGATCGAGGCAACCGCCCCGGTCTGGACGTTCGAGTGCGGGCAGAGCTCCAGCGGGATCCGCTTGTCCCGGACGTACGACGCGAGCCGCCCGAGGTGCGGCACACCGTCGACCACCGTGATGTCGTCGACGATCCGGACGCCGTGCCCGAGCCGGTCGGCCCCGCACCACTGGATCGCCTCCCAGATCGACGGCAGCCCGAACCCCTCACCGGCATGGATGGTGAAGTGCGCGTTCTCCCGCTGCAGGTACTCGAAGGCGTCCAGGTGCCGGGTCGGCGGGTAGCCCGCCTCGGCCCCGGCGATGTCGAACCCGACGACCCCCGCATCGCGGTGGTTGACCACGAGCTCGGCGATCTGGCGCGAGTTCGCCTGGTGCCGCATCGCGGTCAGCAGCTGTCGGACCACCATGCCGGTGGCGGCGTGGCCCTGGTCGAACCCGCGCTGGACCGCGGCGACGACCTCGTCCAGGGACAGCCCACCGGCCAGGTGCTGCTCCGGGGCGTACCGGACCTCGGCGTACACGACGCCGTCAGCGGCCAGGTCCTCGACGCACTCGCGCGCGACCCGGGTCAGGTTCTCGGCCGTCTGCATCACCGCGACGGTGTGCTGGAAGGTCTCCAGGTACCGTTCCAGCGAACCTGAGTCGGCGGCCTGGGTGAACCACGCACCGAGCGAGTCCGGGTCAGCCGCCGGGAGCGGGTGCCCGGCCGCTGCCGCCAGCTCGAGGATGGTGGCGGGCCGGAGCCCACCATCGAGGTGATCATGGAGCAAGACCTTGGGAACGGCCCGAAGCTGTTCACCGGTAAGTTCTCCCATGCGACTCATCAAAGCACTACGGGGAGAAAGAACTGAACATGCGCGTCTTCAACACTCTCGACGAGGTCCAGGCCGCGGCGAACCAGGAGATCGGGACCAGCGAGTGGCTGGAGATCACCCAGCAGCAGGTCAACGACTTCGCTGATGCCACGGGCGACCACCAGTGGATCCACGTCGACGTCGAGCGCGCCAAGGACGGCCCGTTCGGGCAGACCATCGCGCACGGCTACCTGACCCTGGCCCTGCTGCCGATGTTCAGTGCCCAGGTCTTCAGCCTGGAGACGCCCGGGGCCAAGCTCAACTACGGGATCAACAAGGTCCGGTTCCCGAACCCGGTTCCGGTCGGCGCGCACGTCCGCGCCCGGGTCTCGTTCGGTGACGTCACCGACATCCCGACCGGCAAGCAGCTGATCCAGAGGTACGTGATCGAGGTCGAGGGCCAGGACAAGCCGTCCTGCGTCGCCGAGACCGTCGTGCTGCTCATGCCCTGAGCCGAGGCCCTCAGCTGATGCGGTCGAGGACCAGCGGCGTCGCCGCGAAGGCAGCACCCCCGGGTTCGATGTCGTAGCCGCCCTCCAGCGAGGCCAGCGCCCGGTCGAAACGCTCCGGCTCGTCGGTGTGCAAGGTCAGCAGCGGCGTCCCCTCGGCCACCTCGTCCCCAGGGCGGGCGTGCCACTGGACGCCGGCTCCGGCCTGGACGTCGTCGCCGAGTGCTGCCCGCCCGGCACCGAGCCGCCAGGCCGCCAGGCCGACCGCCATCGCGTCGAGCCGGGTGAGCACGCCACTGGCCGGAGCCGTCACCACGTGGGTCTCCCGGGCGACCGGAAGACGGGCCGCCGGGTCACCGCCCTGCGCCGCGATCATCGCGTTCCAGGAGTCCATCGCCGCCCCAGAGGCCAGCACGTCGGCCGGGTCGACGTCACTGCGTCCGGCCCCGGCGAGCATCTCGCGGGCCAGCGCCAGGGTCAGCTCGACGACATCGGCGGGGCCGCCGCCGGCGAGGACCTCCACCGACTCAGCCACCTCCAGCGCGTTGCCCGCGGTCAGCCCGAGCGGCGTCGCCATGTCGGTCAGCAGCGCCACCGTGTGCACCCCGGCCTCGGTACCGAGCCCGACCATCGTCCGCGCCAGCTCACGAGCCTGGTCCAGGTCCTTCATGAACGCACCAGTTCCGACCTTCACGTCCAGCACCAGCGACCCGGTGCCCTCGGCGATCTTCTTGCTCATGATCGAGGACGCGATCAGCGGGATCGCCTCGACCGTGCCGGTGACGTCGCGCAGGGCGTACAGCTTCTTGTCCGCCGGCGCGAGTCCGGTCCCGGCCGCGCAGATGACGGCGCCGACGCTCTCCAGCTGGGCGAGCATCTCCGCGTTCGACAGCGACGCTCGCCAGCCCGGGATCGCCTCGAGCTTGTCCAAGGTGCCCCCGGTGTGCCCCAGCCCGCGACCGGACAGCTGCGGCACGGCGACCCCGCAGGCCGCCACCAGCGGGGCCAGCGGCAAGGTGATCTTGTCCCCGACACCGCCGGTGGAGTGCTTGTCCGAGGTCGGTCGGGACAGCGACGAGAAGTCCATCCGCTCCCCCGAGGCGATCATGGCCGCGGTCCAGCGGTTGATCTCGCGCGGCACCATCCCGTTGAGCAGGATCGCCATCGCCAGCGCCGACATCTGCTCGTCGCGGACCACGCCGTGGGTGTACGCATCGATCACCCAGTCGATCTGGGAGTCCGAGAGCTCACCGCCGTCGCGCTTGGCGGTGATGACCTCGACGGCGTCGTGCTGGTTCATGGGGGGCCTTCCGTTGTCGTGTCACCGGGTTTCGAGGCTCGCTGCGCTCGCACCTCAACCAGCAGGGGCTCGGTCCACGGCCGGGGGCCTCGCTGCGCTCGCACCTCAAGCAGCAGGGGCTCGGTCCACGGCCGGGGGCCTCGCTGCGCTCGCACCTCAAGCACCGGCTACCGGCACGTGGTGGTAGCCGCGCAGGACGAAGGTGCCGCGCGGCTCCGGCTCACCGGCCAGCGCCAGGGCGCCGAACCGGTCGAACAGGGCGGTCAGCGACTCGGTCAGCTCCATCCGGGCCAGCGGCGCGCCCAGGCAGAAGTGCACGCCCACCCCGAAGGCCACGTGCGGGTTGACCGACCGGTCGACCTGGAACTCGTCGGGCTCGGGGAACACGTCGGGGTCCCGGTTGGCCGACCCGAGCAGGACGGCGACCTTCTGCCCGGCCCCGATCCGGACACCGGCAAGGTCCACGTCCTCCAGCGCGGTCCGCTCGAAGAGCTGCAGCGCCGAGTCGAACCGGAGCATCTCCTCGACGGTGAGCGCCGGATCGGCCGCCGGGACCAGCCCGCGGCGCAGCATGGCCGTCAGCCCGTTCCCGAAGACGTTGACCGAGGCCTCGTGACCGGCGTTGAGCAGCAGCACCACGGACGCGACCACCTCGTCGGTGGTCAGCTCGGTGGCGACCAGGTCGGAGATCAGGTCGTCGGCCGGCGCGGCCCGTCGGGCGGCGATCAGCTCGCGGACCAGCCCGGCGAAGTTCTCGGCAGCGGCGACGGCAGCGGCCACCACGTCGGTCGACGGAGCGGGCTCGTACATCGCGACGATCGCCTGGGACCAGTCCCGCAAGGACGGGGCGTACGACGCCGGGACCCCGAGCAGCTCGGCGATGACCAGGACCGGCAGCGGTTCGGCGTACCCGCTGATGACGTCGAACCCGGCCGGGTCGACCGCGTCGAGCAACGATGCGGCCAGTGCCCGGACCCGCGGGCGCAGCCGCTCGACGTGCCCGCGGGCGAAGGCGGAGGCCACCGGCCGCCGCAGCCGGGTGTGGGCCGGCGGCTCGTTCTCCATCATCTGGTTGCGGTGCAGCACGTTGAAGGGCGCCAGGTAGTCCGCCGGCTGCCGGTCCTGCCAGACCCGACCGAGCCGGCGGTCCCGCTGGACCGCACTCACCGAGGCGTGGTCGAAGGCGAGGAAGAGCCCGAGGCCAGGGTGCCAGGCGACCGGGGCCCGTCGTCGTTCCTGGGCGAAGTACGGGTAGGGGTCCGCGATCACCGCGGCCGAGCTCAGGTCAAGTGAGGTCGTCGGCGCCGAAGGCATCCGGGAGCACCTCATCCATCCGCTTCACGCCGTGCGTGGTGAGCACCTCGAGATCCGGACCGCCGTGCTCCCAGAGGAGCTGGCGGCACCGGCCGCAGGGCATCAGCACCTCGCCCTGGCCGTTGACGCAGGCGAAGTGGGTCAGCCGGCCGCCGCCGCTGAGCACCAGCTGCGAGATCAGCCCGCACTCCGCGCACAGGCCCACGCCGTACGCCGCGTTCTCGACGTTGCAGCCGGTCACGAACCGACCGTCCGCGACCCGGGCCGCGGCGCCGACCGGGAACTTCGAGTACGGCGCGTAGGCGTTCTTCATCGCCTTGCTGGCTGCCTCGACGAGGACGTCCCAGTCGAAGTTCACCCCGCCGATCCCTTCCGGTAGATCTGCCCGTCGGCCTTCGGCGGACGCAGCGACTGGCTGAAGAAGGCGAGCACGAACAGGGTGGCCACGTAGGGCGCCATCCCGGTGAACTCGGCCGGGACCGAGTCGGTCACCAGGAACCAGACCCCGAAGACGCCGCCGAAGCCCCCGGTGATCAACGCCGAGGTCCGCTTGCCCTGCAGGAACTGGTAGACCGCGTACGCCAGCAGGGCGACCGCGATCACCAGCAGCAGCGCGTGCAACGAGTCGGTCCCGCCCCGCAGCTGCAGGGTCCGGGTGTACCCGAAGAGCGCAGCACCGGCGAGCATCAGCCCGGGGCGCCAGTTGCCGAAGATCATCGCTGCCAGGCCGATGTACCCCAGGCCGTTGACCATGCCGTTCTGGTAGCCCGAGGAGGAGACGGTCGCCAGGTACGCACCACCGAAGCCGGCCAGCACACCGGAGACGACGACCCCGATCACCTTGTAGAGGTAGACGTTGACGCCGAGCGACTCTGCGGCCGAGGGGGCTTCCCCGACCGAGCGCAGCCGCAGCCCGAAGGCGGTCCGCCACAGCACCCAGGAGGTCGCCACCACGAGGACCAGCGCCAGCAGGGTCAGCACCGACATCTCCCGGGTCACGGCGGCGACCGCGGCCGCGAGGTCGGAGACCACGAACCAGTGCTTGTCGGCGAGCTCGGCGGCCGGCTCGGCGATGACGTCGATGGTCAGCGCCGGGGGCTTGCCCAACGGCGGCGACTGGGTCGGACCACCGCCCGGGGTGTCGGAGAAGAACGACTTCGCCAGGTACGCCGCCAAGCCGGGCGCCATGATGTTGATCGCGACCCCGGAGACGATGTGGTCGACCCCGAAGACGACCGTCGCCAGCGCGTGCACCGCAGCCCCGAGAAGTCCCAGCAGCATCCCGCCGAGGACACCGGCGACGATGCCGTAGTTGTAGCCGAAGTACCCGGCGCCCAGGGCACCCAGCACGAGCATTCCCTCGAGGCCGATGTTGACGACCCCGGCCCGCTCGGACCAGATCCCGCCGAGACCCGCCAGGGCGATCGGTACCGCGGCCACGATCGTGCCGCGCAGCGCGCCGGCCGAGTCGATGTCGTGCGCCCCGGTGATCACCCGGGCGGCGGAGACCAGCAGGAACGCGCCGATGCCGATCAGCAGGTACTGCGCCAGCCGCTTGCGGTTGTCGACCTCCTCGGTCGGGGGCGGCACGCTCGGACCGGTCACGGACGAGACGACACTCATGCGCGGACCTCCTCGACCTGTTGCGCGACGTGGGCTCTCTCGAGGTTCGCGCGGTAGCGACGGACGATCTCGTAGGCGATCACGACGGCCAGCACGATGATGCCCTGGGTGACCGCGACGATCTCCGGGGAGATCCCGGCCAGGATGTTCAGCAGCCCGGCCCGGTCCTGCAGGAACGAGAAGACCAGGGCCGCGAAGGCGATCCCGATCGGGTGGTTGCGCCCGAGCAGGGCGACCGCGATCCCGGCGAACCCGATGCCGGTCTGGAACGACGAACCGTAGTTGTGCGCGGACCCGAACAGCGTCGGCATCCCGATCAGTCCGGCGATCACGCCGGAGAAGACCATCGAGACGATGATCATCCGCTTCACGTCGACGCCCGAGGCGACCGCAGCGGTCTCCGAGGCGCCGGAGGCCCGCAGGTTGAACCCGAACCGGGTCTTGTTCAGCACGACGTAGTAGACGACGCCGACCACCGGGGCCAGCAGCGCCAGCCCGAACAGCTGGGTCGGGACACCGTCGAAGAGCTTGATGCCACCGACCCAGGACTCCTCGGGGATGGCCTTGGTGGAGCGACTGACTCCGGTGGAGACACCGACCTTCTGCACGAAGTAGCCGACCAGCAGACCGGCGATCGCGTTCAGCATGATCGTCGAGATCACCTCGCTGACGCCGCGGGTGACCCGCAGCAGACCGGCGATCCCGGCCCAGAGACCGGCCGCGACCATGGCGGCGAGCACGGCCAGGACGATGTTGGCCTTGCCCGGCAGCCAGGCCTCGCCGGCGACCACCGCGGCCACGAAGGCACCGATCCGGTACTGCCCCTCGACACCGATGTTGAACAGGTTCATCCGGAACCCGATCGCGGCGGCGATGCCGGAGAGGTACAGCACCAGCCCGTAGTTGAGGATGTTGACGATGTTGCGGTTCTCGGGCTTGGTGGTCAGCGTCGTCCAGAAGCCGCCGACGTCGTCACCGGTCGACACCAGCAGCAGGCTCGAGAGCGCTGCTGCGATCACCAGCGCCAACGCCGGCGCGATCAGTCCCAGACCGGCCCTGCGAGCCAGATTCGTCGGCCGCTGAGCCATCAGTCGCTCCCTGCTCCGGTCATGGCCGAGCCGAGCTGCTCGGGCGTCACTGTGTGCGGGTCGAAGTCACCGACGAAGCGGCCGCGCAGGATCACCTTGATGCTGTCCGACAGCCCGATCAGCTCGTCGAGGTCGGCCGAGATCAGCAGCACCGCCAGACCGTCGCGCCGGGCAGCACGGATGTGGTCCCAGATCGCTGCCTGCGCGCCGACGTCGACGCCGCGGGTCGGGTGCGCGGCGATCAGCAGCTGCGGGTCGCCGGACATCTCGCGCCCGACGATGAACTTCTGCTGGTTGCCGCCGGAGAGGGCCCGGGCCGACGTGTCGATCCCGGGGGTGCGGACGTCGTACTCCGCGATGATCCGGGCCGCGTCGGCACGGGCACCGGAGCGGTCGATCCACGGGCCGCGGACCGACGGCGGCCGGGTCTGGTGACCCAGGATCCGGTTCTCCCAGAGCGGCGAGTCCAGCAGCAGGCCGTGCCGGTGCCGGTCCTCGGGGATGACCCCGATCCCGAGCTCGCGACGGCGTCCGGTGGACCAGGTGGTGATGTCCTCGGCACCCAGGGTGACCGTGCCACGGGACGCCTTGCGCATCCCGATGATCGCCTCGACGAGCTCGGTCTGACCGTTGCCCTCGACCCCAGCGATGCCGAGGACCTCCCCGGCGTGCAGTGTCAGGTCGATCCCGGAGAGCTCGGGGCGGCCGGCCGCGTCGAGGACCTCGATGTCGCGGAGCTGCAGCAGCACCCGGTCGGTGACGGTGGACTCCTCGGTGCTCGGCGACGGCAGCTCGCTGCCGACCATCAGCTCGGCCAGCTGGCGGCTGGTGACCGACGCAGGGGTGACCGTGTCCACGGTGGTTCCGCGACGGATGACGGTGATCGCGTCGGCGACCGCGCGCACCTCGTCGAGCTTGTGGGAGATGAAGAGCAGGGTGTTGCCCTGGGCCTTGAGCTCGCGGAGGTTCGCGAACAGGGCGTCCACCTCCTGGGGCACCAGGACCGCCGTCGGCTCGTCGAGGATGATGATCCGGGCGCCGCGGTACAGCACCTTCAGGATCTCGACCCGTTGCCGTTCGCCGACGCCGAGGGACTCGACGAGCTCGTCGGGGTCCAGCCCGAACCCGTACGCCTGGGAGATCCGGAGGATCTCGGCGCGGGCTGCGGCCCCGATCCCGTGCAGCTTCTCCGCACCGAGCACGATGTTCTCGGTGACCGTCAGGTTGTCGGCGAGCTGGAAGTGCTGGAAGACCATCCCGATGCCCTGCGCGATCGCGTCAGCGGGCGTGGAGAGCGTGACCGGCTTCCCGTTGACCTCGATCTGGCCCTCGTCGGGCTTCTGGACCCCGTAGAGGATCTTCATCAGGGTCGACTTGCCGGCACCGTTCTCGCCCACGATCGCGTGGATGGTGCCTGCGGTGACCGCGAACGAGACGTCGTGGTTCGCGACCACTCCCGGGAACCGCTTGGTGATCCCGACGACGCGAACGGACTCGGTCGCCTTCCCAGCGTCGACGCCGGCTGCCATGACCCTCCTCGAAACCTACGAGTCGAAATGAACACGAGCCCGGGAACACCCTACTGGGGCGTCCCCGGGCTCGCTCAGGTTCTTCGTGCTGGGCGAACTACCCGATCAGGGCTTGTCCGGAACCTTGATCTCGCCGGACTTGATCTTGGCGGCAGCTTCGTCGAGCTGGGCCGAGATGTCGTCGACGAAGCCGCCGGAGGTGGCGTAGCCGACACCGTCCTGCGCCAGGTCGTACGTCGTGTAGCTCGTCAACGGCGAACCGTCGGCGACCGACTTGATCATGTTGAACGTCGCCACGTCGACCCGCTTGAGCATCGAGGTGAGGATGTGCGGCTGCTCGTCGGCACTCGCGGTCAGGTACTGGTCGGAGTCGACGCCGATCGCGAACTTGCCGTCGCCGGCCGCGGTCACGGCCTCGAAGACACCGTTCCCGGACTTGCCGGACGCGTGGTAGATCACGTCAGCACCCTTGTCCAGCTGACCCTCGGCCGCGACCTTGCCGCCGGACGGGTTCTGGAAGCCGGTGGCGCCGTCGTTCGGGTCCTCGGTGAGGTACGTGACCAGGACCTTGATGTTCTTGTCGACCGACTTCACACCTGCGGTGTATCCGGCCTCGAACTTCTTGATCAGGTCACCGCGGGTGCCACCGACGAAGCCGACCGTCTTGCTCTTGGTCTTCAGCGCCGCAGCGACTCCGACCAGGTACGAACCCTGCTGCTCGGCGAACCCGAGGTAGGCGACGTTCGCGTTCGGCTTGGTGTCGGGGTCGAAACCGTCGATCACCGCGAAGTTCGTCTCCGGGAACTCAGCGGCGACGGTGTTCATCGCGACGCTGTAGATGAAGCCGATGCCGATGACCGGGTTGTAGCCCTGGTCTGCCAGCGTCCGCAGCCGCTCGGCCCGGTCCTCGTCGCTCTCGGTGGCGCTGCCCGGCGTGGCCGAGATGCAGGTCGCCCCGAGGTCGTCGGCAGCCTTCTGCATGCCCACGATCGCGGAGTCGTTGAAGGAGCGGTCACCCGCGCCGCCGACGTCGAAGGCGAGACCGACCTTCGGGCCGGTGCCGGTGGCGGACTGGCAGACGTCCTTGGAGGCGTTCGCACCGTCACCGGTACTGGCCTTGTTGTCGTCCTTGCCGCAACCTGTCAGCGTCATCGACGCGATCAGTGCGACCACAGCAATCTTGCTCAAGCGACGCAAGATGCCCTCCTTGATGTTTGGGCGCACCGCTCGGCACGGCGCGGAATCTTCGTCACCCTATGCACGTCCTCCTGCCGCGCGATAGGACGACCCGACCCAGAGCCGGCTTTGTTATCAACCAGTGACCAAGCACCGGCCCGAGCGCCCTCAGAAGTGGTCGGACGCCAGCTCGCTGCCGCGCAGGGCCGTGGCACCGAGCACCTTCGCGGCGATCGCCACGGCGTCCTCGTCGACCACCAGGTCACCCTGGTGCAGGTCGTAGGTAGGTCCTCCGGGGGTCCGGGTGCCCAGCCGGGCCATCGCCCCGGCCGCCCGCTCGAGGTACCACGCGAAGTCCTCGCCACCGAGGCTCTGGGCCGTCGCGACCAGGCCCTCGAAACCCAGCACCTCGGTGACCGCGGAGCCGAGGACGCCGGTCGCCCGGACCTCGTTGACCACCGGCGGAACTCCGCGGACGTAGGTGATCTCGGCACGGACGCCGTACGGCGCCAGCAGCTCGTCGATGGTCGTCCTGACCAGGGTCTCGGCCTCGGCCCAGGCGACCGCGTCGAGCATCCGCACGGTGCCGGCGAGACGGCCGCTGGAGGGGATCACGTTCATCGCCGACCCGGCGTGCAGCATCCCCCAGACCACGCTGACCCCGGCCCGCGGGTCCAGCCGGCGCGACAGCACGGCCGGCAGGTCGGTGACCAGCTTGCCGAGCGCGAAGGTCAGGTCCTCGGTCAGGTGCGGACGCGAGGTGTGGCCGCCCTTGCCGCTGAGCTCGATGGCGAGCGAGTCCGCCGCACCGGTCAGCGGCCCGTCGCGCAGCCCGATCTTCCCCACGTCCAACGAGGGGTCGCAGTGCACCATGTAGATCTGCTGGACGCTCTCCATCACGCCAGCCTCGATGCTCATCAGGGCACCGCCCGGCATGATCTCCTCGGCAGGCTGGAAGATCAGCCGGATCCGGCCCGGGAGGAGGTCGCTCCCCTCCTCGAGCACCGCGGCGAGCGCGAGCCCGACCCCGAGCAGGGCGCTGGTGTGGACATCGTGGCCGCAGGCGTGCGCGACCCCGTCGACGGTGCTCGCCCAGGGCTGGCCGCTGCGGTCGGTCACCGGGAGCGCGTCGAGGTCGGCACGCAGCGCGACCACCGGGCCGGTGCCGTGACCGAGATCGGCGTACAGGCCGCTGCCGGGCAGCAGGGTCACCGGGACGCCGGCGGCCCGGAGCCGGTCGGCGACGAGCTCGGTGGTGCGCTGCTCGTGCCACGACAGCTCGGGGTGGGCGTGCAGGTCACGGCGGACCTCGATCAGCTCGGGCGCGAGCCGGTCGACGGCAGCGGTGAAGCGCGGGATCACGTCGTTCGGCACCGGGGTGGACACAGGTGCGACCCTACTGTTGGTCATCGTCTTCGCTCGTCAACGAGGTCCTCCGTCGGGTTGGGCGCGAGCAGGCTCGGCCCCCGGTCGGTCCTCGTCGTAGGCAGCGAGCAGCCGGTCCGCAGCGACCGGGGCGGCCAGCTCGCCGGCCAGTACCTCGGCACGCACCTGGTCCCGGATCGCGGCGACGCCCGGCGAACGGCGCAACCGCTCGGCGAGCTCGTCGCGGACCAGGGCCCAGGTGAACTCCAGCTGCTGCTCGGCGCGCTTGGCCAGCAGTCCGGCCCCACCGAGGTGGGCCCGGTGCTCGATGATCCGTTGCCAGACGGTGTCGACCTCGAGTCCTTCGAGGCCCGAGCAGGTGAGCACCGGCGGAACCCAGGCGTCGCCACCGGCGTACACCAGGCGCAGCGCGCCGGCGAGCTCACGGGCCGCGGACTTCGCCTCGAGCTCCCGGTCAGCACCGCCGACGGCATCCGCCTTGTTCACCGCGATCACGTCGGCGATCTCCAGGATGCCCTTCTTGATCCCCTGGAGCTGGTCGCCGGTGCGCGCCAACGTCAGGAACAGGAAGGTGTCGACCATGCCGGCGACGGTGACCTCGGACTGGCCGACGCCGACGGTCTCGACGAGGACCACGTCGTACCCGGCGCCCTCGAGCACCAGCATCGCCTGGGTGGTGGCGCGGGCGACTCCCCCGAGCGTTCCGGCCGACGGCGAGGGGCGGATGTAGGCGTTCGGGTCGGCGGAGAGCTCGACCATCCGGGTCTTGTCGCCGAGCACCGACCCGCCGGTGCGGACGCTCGACGGGTCGACCGCGAGCACCCCGACCTTGTGGCCGGCGGCGGTCAGGTGCTTGCCGAGGGCTTCGATGAAGGTGGACTTGCCGACCCCGGGGACACCGGAGATGCCGACCCGGACCGCGGTCGGGGTCGGCCGGTCCGAGAGCGCCGTCAGCAGGTCGCGGGCCGCGGCCCGGTGGTCGGCGCGCGAGCTCTCCACCAAGGTGATGGCGCGACTCACCGCCGTCCGGTTGCCGGCACGGATGCCGGCAACCAGCTCGGGTACGTCGGGCAGCAGTGGCGCCACGCGCTCAGTGACCGAGTCGCTCGGACAGCTTCGAGAGCAGCTCCAGGGCGGACTCGGCGATCACGGTGCCCGGCGGGAAGACCGCAGCAGCGCCCATCTCCAGCAGCGTGGGCACGTCGTCCGGCGGGATCACGCCGCCGACGACGACCATGATGTCCTCGCGACCCAGGTCGGCCAGTGCCTGCTTGAGCGCCGGCACCAGGGTGAGGTGGCCGGCGGCGAGCGAGTTGACCCCGACCAGGTGCACGTCGGCGTCGACCGCCTGCTGGGCGACCTCCTCCGGCGTCGCGAACAGCGGGCCCACGTCGACGTCGAAGCCGAGGTCCGCGAAGGCGGTGACGATCACCTTCTGGCCGCGGTCGTGCCCGTCCTGGCCCATCTTGGCCACCAGGATCCGGGGGCGGCGACCTTCGTCCTCGGCGAACTTGTCGGCGGCGGCCACCACAGCGGCCACCTTGCTGTCGTCGCCGGCTTCGCGCTTGTACACACCCGAGATCGTACGGATCACCGCTTGGTGCCGGCCGTAGACCTTCTCCAAGGCGTCCGAGATCTCCCCGACGGTCGCCTTGGCCCGGGCGGCGTCGACGGCCAGCGCGAGCAGGTTCCCGTCCAGGGAACCCTTCGAGGCCCCGCGTGCCGCCGAGTCGGTCAGGGCTCGCAGGGCGTCGTCGACAGCGTCCTGGTTGCGCTCCGCGCGCAGCCGCTCCAGCTTGGCGAGCTGCTGCTTGTAGACCTCGTTGTTGTCGATCGAGAGCACGTCGAGCTTGTCCTCGTCGGCCAACCGGTAGGTGTTCACGCCGATCAGCTTCTGGGTGCCCGAGTCGAGCCTGGCCTGCGTGCGTGCAGCAGCCTCCTCGATCCGGAGCTTCGGGATGCCCTGCTCGATCGCCTTGGCCATCCCGCCGGCCGCCTCGGCCTCGGCGATGTGGGCCCAGGCACGGGCGGCGAGGTCGTGGGTGAGCTTCTCGATGTAGTAGGACCCCGCCCACGGGTCGATCGTGCCGGTGGTCCCGGACTCCTGCTGCAGCAGCAGCTGGGTGTTCCGGGCGATCCGGGCGGAGAAGTCGGTCGGCAGCGCGATCGCCTCGTCCAGCGCGTTGGTGTGCAACGACTGGGTGTGGCCCTGGGTCGCCGCCATCGCCTCGATGCAGGTGCGCTGGACGTTGTTGAAGACGTCCTGCGCGGTCAACGACCACCCCGAGGTCTGGCTGTGCGTGCGCAGCGAGAGCGACTTCGGGTTCTTCGGGTTGAACTGCGCCACCAGCTGGGCCCAGAGCGCGCGAGCGGCGCGCATCTTGGCGATCTCCATCGAGAAGTTCATCCCGATCGCCCAGAAGAAGCTCAACCGCGGTGCGAACGCGTCGATGTCGATCCCGGCGTCGAGACCGGCCCGGATGTACTCGACCCCGTCGGCCAGGGTGTACGCGAGCTCGAGGTCGTTCGTCGCCCCGGCTTCCTGGATGTGGTAGCCGGAGATCGAGATCGAGTTGAACCGCGGCATCTTCTGCGAGGTGTACGCGAAGATGTCGGAGATGATCCGCATGCTCGGGCTCGGCGGGTAGATGTAGGTGTTGCGGACCATGAACTCCTTGAGGATGTCGTTCTGGATGGTCCCCGCGAGCTGCTCCGGCTTCACCCCCTGCTCCTCGGCCGCAGCGATGTAGAGCGCCAGCACCGGGAGCACCGCGCCGTTCATCGTCATCGACACCGACATCTCGTCGAGCGGGATGCCCTCGAAGAGCACCCGGGTGTCGTAGATCGAGTCGATCGCGACCCCCGCCATGCCGACGTCACCGCGGACCCGCGGGTGGTCGGAGTCGTAGCCGCGGTGGGTGGCCAGGTCGAAGGCGACCGAGAGGCCCTTCTGTCCGGCGGCCAGGTTGCGGCGGTAGAACGCGTTGGACTCCTCGGCGGTCGAGAAGCCGGCGTACTGCCGGACCGTCCACGGCTGGGTGGTGTACATCGTCGGGTAGGGGCCGCGCAGGAACGGTGCCAGCCCCGGGTAGGTGTCCTGGGCGTCCAGGCCCTCGAGGTGCTCGGGGCCGTAGACCGGGAGCACCGCGATCCCCTCGGGGCTCTCCCAGGGAGTGCTGGTTGAGGTGCGAGCGGAGCGAGCCTCGAAACCCCCGCCGCCGGCCAGCGGAAGCCCCGCGAAGCTCTCCGGAATCGTGCTCATCAGAACTTCTCCCTCGTCCGGTTCAGGAAGTCGAGGGCATCGACCCCCATCGCGCAGGTGGCGTCGACCGCGACTCCCTCAGGAGCCTTGCCCGCCAGGATCACGTGCTTCGCGCCCGCGGCGCGCAGCGCCTCGACGAGCTCGCCGCCCCAGGCCGCGTAGGCCTTGTCGTTGCCGGTCAGGCAGACCACCGGCTGGCCGCCGTCCGGTCCCTGGTAGGCCGCCAGCACTGCTGCCACGTCGTCGTTGCGGCCCGGGTTGACGCACCCGACCCCGCCCGCGGCGAACAGGTTGCTGGCAAAGGTGGCCCGCGCGGTGTGCGCCGCGACCGTCCCCATGGTGGCCAGGAAGACCGTGCCGACCGGGTTGTCGCGCAACGCCTCGAACGCGTGGCCCCACGGCTGGACGGCGCGGTGGCCGGCGGCGTACGGGCGACGTTCGGGAAGGGTCTCGTCCAGGTTCGGGAACTCCGACAGCCCGGTGAGCGGTCGCTTGCGCAGGGCGATCTGGCGGTCACGCGCTGCGACGACGGTCGCGATCCGGGCGTGCACCGATCCGTCGGCGACCGCCGCAGCCGCACCGCCAACGCCCTCGATCGCGCCGAGCTCGGCCCAACCGGCGACGGCGAGGTCGTCGGTGAGCTTCTCGATCGCGTAGGCGCCACCGGCCGGGTCGGCAACCTTGGCCAGGTGCGCCTCGTGGATCAGCAGTGCCGAGGTGTTCCTGGCGATCCGACGGCTGAAGACGTCGGCGAGACCGAGGTGGTAGTCGAACGGCAGCACCGTCACGGAGTCGGCGCCGCCGACGCCGGCGGAGAACGAAGCCACACAGGTCCGCAGCATGTTCACCCACGGGTCGTACTTGCTCATCATCGGACGCGAGGTCACGGCGTGCTGCCGCTGCCGGCGCGATCCCTCCTCGACGCCGCTGAGCTCCAGCACCCGGGCCCAGAGCCGACGGGCGGCGCGGAGCTTGGCGATCGTCGGGAACTGCTCGTCGGTGGCGGCGTACCGGAACTCGATCAGCGCCGCAGCCTCGTCGACGCTGGAGCCGGAAGCCACCAGCGACCGCAGGTACGCGGCTCCGACGGCCAGCGACCAGCCGAGCTCCTGGACGTCGGAGGCGCCCAGGTCGTGGACCGCGGTCCCGTCGACGACCAGCGCCAGGCACCCCAGGTCGCGAGCCTTGTCCGCCACCGCGGCGATCACGCCGTCGATGTCGCCGGGCAGACCACCGCGGACCAGCTGGCCCAGCGGATCGGCCCCCAGGTTGGTGCCCTCGGCGAGGGACACCCCCGAAGCCACGTCGCCGAAGGCCATCGCGGCCGCAACCGGGTCGTCGGCGTCGAGCACCACCGGCGCCACGTCGAGCAGGACGCCGGCCAGGGCCGCGGCGAGATCGGTCGCCGGCACGCCGCCGGCACCGACCTCGAGCCAGACCGAGGTCACCCCGTTGTTCAGGTCCAGGCTGATGTCGGCTGCCGTGCTGGTCGCGCTGGGGTCCGCGAAGTAGGCACGGACGTCCCACTCGCCCACCCGATCGGGACGTCCCGACGTCTGCAGGTCGGCGACCAGGGCGGGGGTCCCCAGCGGGGTGATCGCGATGCCGTCGAGGGTCGTCCGGGTCAGCTTGTCCCAGACCAGGGAGTCGGCATCGGACTCGCCGAGGCGTCCGGCCTTGCGCAGGACCGCAGCGGCCTGGTGCTCCCAGTCGGCGACGGTCTGCTCGGGGCCGGAGTCGAGGGCGATCGAACCCTCGGGCGCGGCTGCAGGTGAGGTCATAGTCCGCAGAATAAGGGCGACCGGTCGGTAGCAGCGAGCCGGGACGTGTGTGTGAGACGTCTCAGTCCTCCTCGGGTCGGTTCACCCGACACCTCCCCGGTGTTCACCGTCCGGTGAACTCGGTCCCCCAGGCTCGGACCATGAGAATCATGGTGGTCAGCGAGTCCTTCGCCCCGGCGACGGATCCGGCAGCCGATTCGGCTCGGCACGTCACCGACGCCCTGATCACGTCGGGGCACGACGTCCTGGTGTTCACCACCGGCCCGGGGAGCACCAGCTACCAGGGCGCCCGGGTACTGCGGACCCGGGCCCTGTTCTCGCAAGCGGCCGTGGTCCGCACGGTGACGGAGTTCGGTCCGGACGTAGCCCTGGTCCTCACGCCCCGCGCGATGGGGGCAGCGGCGATGCGCGCCCTGGAGACTCTGGGGGTCCCCATGGTCGTGCTCGACCCGACACCGCTGCACCCGCGGGTCGGCCGGACCCTGGTCAGCAGCACCTCGGGCGGCCGGGTGCTGGCGGCGGCCGGGATCCGGACCGAGGTCTGGCGCCCGGGGGTGCGGACCGACGAGCACCACCCGGGTCTGCGCTCGGCCGACCTGCACGACCGGTGGGCGAAGGTCGGGACGCCGCGGGGCCCGCTGAGCGTC
Organism: Propionibacteriales bacterium; assembly: GCA_026392455.1. Lineage (GTDB taxonomy): Bacteria > Actinomycetota > Actinomycetes > Propionibacteriales > Nocardioidaceae > Marmoricola. The sequence goes on from JAPLCB010000009.1 coordinate 142,653, forward strand.
GTCGGGTACGTCGGACCGGTCGGGCTACCGACGTCGAACCACGTCCGGAGGCTGGCGAGGATCGCCGCCCTGGACGGCGTCCGCCTGGTCGTGCTCGGGACCGGCCCCGGGACCGCAACGCTCAAGGATGCCGGCGCGAAGCTCGTCGGGGCCTCCACCGGGCTGGAGACGGCGCGGGCGATCGCCTCCCTCGACGTCCTGGTCCAGCCACGCAAGCAGGACAGCACCTTGACCTCGGCGCGCAAGGCGCTGGCCAGCGGCGTACCGGTCGTCGCGTTCGCGACCGGCGCAGCACGCGAGCTGGTCGCCGACGGACGGACCGGGGTCCTGGTCCGGCCCGGTACCGGCGGGATCGCTGCCGCGGTGGCACGCCTGGTCGCCGACGAGGAGCTGCGCCTGCGGCTGGCGGCGAACGCCCGTGGCTCGGTCAGCGACCGTACCTGGTCCGAGGCCGTCGACGAGCTGGTCGGGTACTGCCTGCCGGTCGCCGTCGCCGTCTGACTGCTGCTCGGCTCGTCCCCTACTCGGCCTGGCCGGGGTACCAGTAGTCGAGGGCCGGCCGCAACGGGACCCGGGGGAACGACGCCGGTGCCGGGTTGGTGAAGCAGGTCGAGTACACCTGCACCGAGATGATCTCCGACGCGGTCAGGTCCTGGATCGGCGCCATCCGCAGCTCGACCGACCAAGGCTCGCGACCGGCGAGCTTGTCGAACAGGTGGAACCGCACCGACCCGTGCCCCTGCTGGATGTCGCGGGGCTCGTCCGCACCGTAGAGACCGGTCTTCCAGTCCCGGATGTCGCCGACCGCCGCCGCGGCGCAGCGGGCCGTCCGGGGGGTGTTGGGATCGACCGGGCGGGCCACGAGCTGGACCGTTGCCCCCTGGTACTGGCCGCGCGGCTCCCGGATCATCGACTGCGGCTCGGGCGGCACCGGAAGGCCGGTGGCGTTGGCGATCTCCGCCTGGGAGGCCGCCTTGACCTGGCCCCGGATCTCTCCGACCGCCTTCTGGATCATCGCCGCGCAGACGTCGACGTCACCCTGGGCGTTCTTGGCGCCGGCGGGGACATCCACTCCGGCGGCACCGGCGGTCTTGACCGTCGCCGCGTCCACCTTCATCTTGCTGCAGGGCACCCCGATCGACTCGAGGTACGCGACGGCGATGCCGGTGAGGTCACCCTGGGCCACGTCGGCGAGCTCCTTCGACGACGGCAGCCGCGCCGGGAGCCCGAACGAGGACAGCACGACGCTGACCACGACGGACCCCACGACCTCGCCGATCGCCTCGCACCCGGACGCAGCACTGTCGGCGTACGGCGAGCTGCTGATCGCACTGGCCACGCTGGCGGTCGCGCAGAACGGGTTGAACTTCGCGATCACGGTGATCAGGGTCTCGACGACGGTGTTGTACGCCGAGGCGATGTAGTCCCAGACCTTGCCGACGTAGCTGACCAGGGAGCCGACGTCGTTGGCGATCTGGCACCACCCGGTGCACCCACGGCCCTTCTTGGGCGGGAAGTCGCTCTGGCACCAGGTCCGGTCCTGGGTGTAGACCGAGCCGAGGTACGACGATCCGGGGGACGTGGTCGGGGTGCCGGTGATCCGGACGCAGCCGGCGAGCTGCCCGTTCGCTGCCCGACCGGGATCGAAGCTCGACGAGACGATCTTGAAGACCGCGGACTTGTCGTCCAGCGGCGGGAGGGTGACCGCGACGGTGTTGCTGGCGTCGCCGACCACGGACTCCCCGTTGACCGGCAGCACCCGCACGTAGACGTCCCCGATCGGGATCGGCACGATCCCGGCGTCCAAGGTCGGGATCTGCCCGGGGCCCGGTGGCTTGAGCGGGGTCACCCCGAACGACGAGCCGGGCTTGACCAGCTCGGTCATCGACGGTGTCGGGACCTTGGAGAGCAGGGTCCCGGCCTGGTCGGCCGCCGGCCGGCCGGCCAGCAGTACCTCGGCCGGGATCTCGAAGGTGCCGGCCTGGTCGGAGGACAGGTTGACGCCGCCGCCGTCGCCCTGGGGGCTGTAGCCGGTGGCCAGCAGGACCGGCGGGGCCGTGTTGTGGTCGGTGGTCGGCAACGGTCGGCCCAGGACCTGCCACACCATCCCGTCGGGGATCAGGCTGGAGGTCTGCCAGGTGAAGCGGACGGACAGCGTCTGCTTGCCGAGCTCGACGGGGTTGTCGTTGGTGTTGGTGGCGCGCAGCGTGACGGCCGGCGACCCGCCAAGCAGGTCGGGGACCGAGACCGCGTCGGTGCCGGTCGACTCCGAGCGGGCCACCAGGGTGGCCGGTGCTGCCGCGGTCTTCCCGGGACGCCAGACCTCCATCCTGACCCGGGAGCCGTCCAGGGTCGGCATCACGGTCGCCAGGTCGGCGGTACCGAACGAGGCCGGGACGCTGCCGGTCGCCGGGATCCGCTGGAACGGCTTGCCGTCGACGCCGAGGTAGACCCAGACGCGGGGCTCCGACTTCGGCAGGGTCAGCTCGCCGTCGAAGAGCGCGGCGTTCCCCGACCAGACGTCGGCCAGGCAGGTGCTCGGCGCCTGGACCGAGACCGGGGTCGAGTCCGCCGGCGCACCGGCGGGCCCGGCCACGAACACGTGGGTTCCCGGGGTGAGCTCCCCGGTCGCGTAGGGCGCTCCGGGCGACGCCGAGCCGCGCAGCGTGAACCCGGCGCCACCGCCGGTCATCTCGTAGACCGACACCGGACCGTCGCCGACCGGAGTCACCGTGGCCCGGCACCCGTCCAGGACGGCCGTGATCGCGGTCCTCCCCGGCGCTGCTACGGGGGCGGTCTTCGGTGGCGCCGCCGTGATCCGGTCGAGCGGCGCCTGCGCGACGACGCCGTCGGCCAGGGGACGAAAAGCCGGTGGTTTCGGCACCCTGGCGCCGTTGCGTCCGCGGTAGACGAGGTCCCCGACCGCGACGCCGGTCGCGGCCGCCAGCTCGGTGGGTGTCCGGCCGTTGCCGGGGAGAAGTACCGAGGCGGCCGGGACCAGGCCCTCGGCGGCCCGGAGGCGCAGCGGGGCCGAGTGACCGACCTGCGCCACGTCCGCTCCGGTGGCTTCCGCGTGCAGGACGTGGGTACCGGCACGGACCGCGGGCCACCCGAACTGGACGCTGACCCGGTTGCTGCGGGCCGGTGTGAACCGCTTGACCCCGACCAGGGCGTCGCCGTCGTAGACCCGGACCTCGGAGATGGTTGCGCCGGCGGCGTTCACCGCCAGGAAGGTGGTGGCGCCCACAGCCGCCGTCCGCCGGTCCGAGGCTGCGGACAGCGACACCGTCAGCGGCGCGGGTACCAGCGCGCGCTGGGCCGTCGTCGCGTTCTTCGCAGGTGCCGGATCGCGGCGGGCGTCGACCTGGCGGTAGACACCGACTGCGACGAGCAGGACGCTGAGGACCAGCGCCACCGAGTACCAGAGATTGCGACGAGTCACGGGGCACCGAATCTTCCCGAGAAGGGCCGGACCCAGGTCCGCTCAGTGCGATGCTAGTTCCTCAAGGGCCTCCTCGGGGCCGCCTCGGACAGTCAGGACACGATCAGATGATCGGTGCGAGCCTCGCCCTCAAGATCGCCGTCCCTGCGGTCCTCGCCGTCGGCGGTGTCGCGGCGATCGTCGCGGTCCCCGACCAGCAGACCGTCGCGGCCGCCCCGGCCCAGCTCTGGATCGACTCCCCCGCCAGCACGGCCTTCGTCGCGCCGGGGCCGGTGACCGTGGTGGCCCACGCGGCCGACGAGCTCGCCCTGGACTCGATGACGCTGAAGGTCGACGGCACCGACGTCGCCACCCGGGACGACCTGGCAACGTACGACCGGCTCGCCTCGGTGACCTTCACCTGGAACGCCACCGACGGCGAGCACGTGCTGGTCGTGACCGGCGGCGGCAAGCAGTCCGCTCCGGTGGCGGTGAAGGTGGGTACAGCGACCGCGCTGGGGACACCGGAGCCGTCCCGTGGCCCGTCGGCGCGACCTTCCCCCACGGCGAGCGCGACGCCGACGCCGACCGCGACCGCCAGCACGACGGCCGCACCGACCAAGGCCCCGACTACGAAGGCACCGCCGGCCGACCCCCAGGTGCTCTCCGTCTCGGTCAACCCGAGCTCGATCGGCGGCGACTCCTGCACCCAGACGATCACGGTGACCGCCACTGTGCGGAACGCAACGGGCGGCTCGGCCCAGATCGTTGGGGACTACGGGGTCGACAAGTTCATCGGAGGCACCGTGAAGAACAACGTCTTCACCGCAACCTTCATGCAGAACAAGCTGGCGAAGCCCGACCCCGGCTACAAGACGAAGAACATCACCGGCAGCTTCCGGGTCGAGGTCACCGTCACCAACGCCAACGGCTTCGATGTCGGCGCGGCGACCTTCCAGGTGTCCTGCGCCAAGGACTAACGCCGACCGGGATCAGCGGAGGTAGTGCTCGACCGCCTCCACCAGCAGGTCCTCGACCGGGCGGCCCGTGAGCCGCGCGCGCTCGTTGATCGCCGCGGACTGGGCCGCCGAGAGAGTGGCGCGCACCCGACCGTCGGGAAGCTCCGGCTCGGTACGTCCCCCGAACTTGGCCAGGGCGATGGTCACCAGGGTGCCGAGCACGTCGAGGATCGCCACGATGCCGAGGAACTTCCAGATGTCACCGTCGATGGTCTCGGTGATCAGCCCGCAGACGACGCCGGCCACCACCACCGCCATCGCGACCGTCGCCCAGAGGACCAGCGCAAGACCAGGCCGCGCGCCGGCCAGGGCCAGCAGCAGGCAGAGCTGCGCGAGGGTCAGGGCCAGGACGACCCCGATCCCGAAGGCCCGGAGCAGCCCGTCCACGTCGTTGCCGTCCCAGTGCCTCCACACCAGGACCAGGGCCGTGCTGACGGGCAGGACTGCGACGATGCCGCCGAGGACTCCGACCGCGACCCACCGGGTCCCCGCCGTGGCCAGGTAGCAGAGCACGCAGATGCTCGCGCTCCCGACGATCAGGGTGGTCAGCAGCACCCGGGCCTGGTCGTCCCCGAAGTCGCCGGACCCGAGGAGGGCCACGATGCCCATCAGGGCGGCGACCGAGAAGGACCCGATGGTCAGGGAGGCGACGATGCGGCGGACGGTTCGTTTCTCGTTCATGGGCACCAGCCTGCCGCAGGTCGTCGGGCTTCCGCCTGAGTCGGCGTACTCAGATCAGAGCTCGGTGCGCCCGTCGTCGTCCTTGTTCCGCATCCCGATCTTCGCGCCCAACCAGACCAGCGGGTCGAACTTCCGATCGGCAACGCGCTCCTTCATGGGGATGAGTGGACGCTGGGTCGGTGATCTTGGTCCCGCCCCGGCTTCAGAGCTCGGTGCGCCCGTCGTCGTCCTTGTTCCGCATCCCGATCTTCGCGCCCAACCAGACCAGCGGGTCGAACTTCCGGTCGGCGACGCGCTCCTTCATGGGGATGATCGCGTTGTCGGTGATCTTGATGCCCTCGGGGCAGACCTCGGTGCAGCACTTGGTGATGTTGCACATCCCCAGGCCGGCCTGCTCCTGGGCCATGTTGCGGCGGTCGTTGGTGTCCAACGGGTGCATGTCGAGCTCGGCGTACCGCAGGAAGAACCGCGGACCGGCGAAGGCCTTCTTGTTCTCCTCGTGGTCGCGGACGACGTGGCAGGTGTTCTGGCACAGGAAGCACTCGATGCACTTGCGGAACTCCTGGCCGCGCTCGACGTCGACCTGGGCCATCCGACGCTTGTTGTCGGCGTCGCGCGGCGGCGGCGAGAAGCTCGGGAGCTCCTTCGCCTTCTCGTAGTTGAACGAGACGTCGGTGACGAGGTCGCGGATCACCGGGAACGAGCGCATCGGGGTGACTGTGATGGTCTCGTCCTCGGCGAAGTCCGACAGCCGGCACATGCACATCAGCCGGGGCTTGCCGTTGACCTCGGCGCTGCACGAGCCGCACTTGCCGGCCTTGCAGTTCCAACGAACCGCCAGGTCACCGGCCTGGGTGCCCTGGACCCGGTGGATCGCGTCCAGGACGACCTCGCCCTCGGAGACCTCCACCGGGTAGTCCTTGATCTCGCCACCGGCCGCGTCGCCGCGCCAGATCCGGAGCTTCAGCTTGTACGCCATCACTTGCTCCCTTCGAAGTACTTCGTGAGCTCGGCGGGCATCACCGGCAGCGGCTTCTCGTGCAGCTCCACGCCGGTGCCCTCGGCGTTCAGGTTCACCACCAGGTTCTTGGTCCCCCACTCGGCGTTCGGGCCCGGGAAGTCGTCGCGGGTGTGACCTCCGCGGGACTCGGTCCGCGCCAGGGCTGCCTTGGCGATGCACTCGCTGACGATGAGCATGTTGCGCAGGTCGATCGCCAGGTGCCACCCCGGGTTGTACTGCCGGTGCCCCTCGACGACCATCGTCCTGGCCCGGGTCTTGAAGCCCTCGATCTCGGTCAACGACTGCTGCAGCTCGGCAGCCGTCCGGATGATCCCGACCAGGTCGTTCATGGACTGCTGCAGGTCCGACTGGATGGTGTAGGGGTTCTCGCCACCCTCGACCTCGAACGGTGCCAGCGCGCTCCTCTCGGCTGCCTTGATGTCGGCGGCGTCGATCCTCGGGCGGTCGCTGCCGAGCGAGTTCACGTAGGTGGTGGCGAACTCCCCGGCCCGCTTGCCGAAGACCAGCAGGTCCCCGAGCGAGTTGCCGCCGAGCCGGTTGGAGCCGTGCATGCCGCCCGAGCACTCGCCGACCGCGTACAAGCCGGTGACTGCGCTCTCCTGGGTGTCGGCGTCGACCTCGACGCCGCCCATCACGTAGTGGCAGGTCGGCCCGATCTCCATCGGCTCGGCGGTGATGTCGACGTCGGCGAGCTCCTTGAACTGGTGGTACATCGAGGGCAGCCGCTTCTTGATGAACTCCGGCGTACGCCGCGACGCGATGTCGAGGTAGATCCCGCCGTGGGGGGTCCCGCGGCCGGCCTTGATCTCGGAGTTGATGGCGCGGGCGACCTCGTCGCGCGGGAGCAGCTCGGGGGGACGCCGGTTGTTCTTCTTGTCGTCGTACCAGCGATCGGCTTCCTCGATGGTGTCCGCGGTCTCGGCCTTGAAGAACTCCGGGATGTAGTTGAACATGAACCGCTCACCCTCGGAGTTCTTCAGGATCCCGCCGTCACCGCGGACCGACTCGGTGACCAGCAGCCCCTTGACCGAGGGCGGCCAGACCATCCCGGTCGGGTGGAACTGCACGAACTCCATGTTGATCAGGGACGCCCCGGCCCGCATCGCGAGCGCGTGCCCGTCGCCGGTGTACTCCCAGGAGTTCGAGGTGACCTTGAAGGACTTGCCGATGCCACCGGTGGCCAGGATCACCGTCGGGGTGTCGAAGACGATGAACCTGCCCGACTCGCGCCAGTAGCCGAACGCCCCGCTGATCGCCCCGGACTCCGGGTCCTTGAACACGTCGGTGATCGTGCACTCCATGTACACGTCGATCCCGAGCGCGACCGCGCGCTGCTGCAGCGTCCGGATCATCTCCAGGCCGGTCCGGTCGCCGACGTGCGCGAGCCGGGCGTACTTGTGGCCGCCGAAGTCCCGCTGGCTGATCAGCCCGTCCTCGGTCCGGTCGAAGAGCGCTCCCCAGTCCTCGAGCTCCATCACCCGCTCAGGGGCCTCCTGGGCGTGCAGCTGGGCCATCCGCCAGTTGTTCAGCATCTTGCCGCCGCGCATGGTGTCGCGGAAGTGCACCTCCCAGTTGTCGTCGGGGTAGACGTTGCCCATCGACGCGGCGATGCCGCCCTCGGCCATCACGGTGTGCGCCTTGCCGAGCAGGGACTTGCAGACAATCGCGGTCTTCGCGCCGGACTCGTGGGCGGCGATCGCGGCGCGCAGCCCGGCCCCGCCGGCGCCGATCACCACGACGTCGTAGCTGTGCCGCTCCATGCCGCCCTCGGCGTTGCCGTCCAGCGCGTTCCCGGTCATCGGGTGCCGACCGTCCTGCCCTGCGGACTCAGTCATCAGAAGAACCTCAGGTCGTCGATGGTGCCGTTGGCCACGAGCATCACGTAGAGGTCAGCAGCGGCCACGGAGAACAGGGAGTACCAGGCGAACTTGGCGTGGTGGACGTTGATCTTCGAGACCCAGGTCCACAGCCGGTAGCGGACCGGGTGCTTGGAGAAGTGCCGCAACCGGCCCCCCACCGCGTGCCGGCACGAGTGGCACGACAGCGTGTAGAGCCAGATGAAGACCACGTTGGCCAGCAGCACCAAGGTGCCCAGGCCCATGTGGATCCCGTCGCTCTCCCCCTCGGCCGGGCCGAAGGCCAGGACCACGTCGTAGCTGAGGATCAGGCCGACGACGATCGCGGCGTACCAGAAGTAGCGGTGCAGGTTGTTCAGGATCAGCGGCAGCCGGGTCTCCCCGGTGTACGTGGTGTGCGGCTCGGCGACCGCGCACGCGGGCGGACTGAGCCAGAAGGCCCGGTAGTACGACTTGCGGTAGTAGTAGCAGGTCATCCGGAAGCCGAGCGGGAAGATCAGGATGATCAGCGCGGCCGAGAGCGGGAAGCCGCCGAACGGTTGGCCGAAGTCCGAGGATCCCTTGACGCAGTCACCCAGGCAGGGCGAGTAGAACGGCGACAGGTACGGCTCGGTGAAGTAGTCCTTGTCCGCGAACGCCCGCCAGGTGGCGTAGACGATGAAGGAGCTGAAGACCAGGAAGGTCGACAACGGCGCCAGCCACCACCGATCGGTCCGCAAGGTCTTCTCAGGGATCGCGGCCCGGGTGGGGCCTCCGACACCGTTGCTCATGCGATCGTCCGTGACTGACATCGACACCTCCGCGTCCGTTACCCGGCGCGCACCCCTCGGTGGTGAGACGCCGATGTGGCCCAGGTCACTGGACCAGGACCGACTATGGCGGCTAAACCCGTGGGACGGAAGGGGCCACTCCGGAAAGCGTGGGATTGATCACCTGCTCATTTAGGCCCTCGCTGATGTGCCTCGTCCTCGGTGGCGCTACCGTGCAACTCGTGGCGATTCATAATCCGGAGCGCACCCTGGTCAAGGGCGCGCAGGCGACAAAGAGCACGGTCTTCCTCAAGATCCTGATGGCGGTGAGCGGAGCCGTCTTCATCGGTTTCACGCTCCTGCACATGTACGGGAACCTGAAGGCCTTCTCAGGGCACGACAAGTTCAACGAGTACGCGCACCACCTGCGCATCCTCGGCGAGCCGATGCTTCCCCACGAGGGCGCCCTGTGGATCATCCGCGCGGTCCTGCTGCTCTCGCTGGTGGTCCACGTGTACGCCGCGACGAAGCTCTGGCGGCGCGCCAAGAACGCCCGCACCGTCCGGTACCAGGTGAAGAAGCACACCGGCGCGATCTTCGCGAGCCGGCTGATGCGCTGGGGCGGCGTGACGCTGCTGCTGTTCATCATCTGGCACCTGCTGAACTTCACCGTCGGCAAGGTGAACGTCTCGGGTGGCGCCACCAACGACCCGTACAACCTCCTGGTCGACACCTTCGACACCTGGTGGCTGACGATCATCTACCTGGTCGCGATGGCCGCACTCGGCGCCCACCTGCACCACGGCGTGTGGAGTGCCACCCAGACCCTCGGGCTGACCGGGAGCGAACGCACCCGCAAGCTCGCCAAGCGGAGCGCCTTCGGACTGGCCGTGCTGATCTCCGGCGGATTCTCGCTGGTTCCGCTGTCCGTCCTGTTCGGCATCATCGAGAAGTAGGGACGCGTTCATGACCGACATGCCCGACACCACCTTGACCAACCACCCGTCGCACGACGTCCCCCTCGAGGTCGACACCGACGACGCGGCTGGCTACTACACGCCCGGTGCGCCGATCAAGGACACCAAGGCGCCGAGCGGTCCGATCGCGGACCGTTGGCAGACCCGCAAGTTCGAGGCGAAGCTGGTCAACCCGGCCAACCGGCGCAAGCTGAACGTGATCATCGTCGGCACCGGCCTGGCCGGCGCCTCGGCCGCCGCCACCATGGGCGAGGCCGGCTACAACGTGAAGTCGTTCTGCTACCAGGACTCGCCGCGTCGGGCGCACTCGATCGCCGCCCAGGGCGGGATCAACGCAGCCAAGAACTACAAGGAGGACGGCGACTCCGCTCACCGGCTCTTCTACGACACCGTCAAGGGTGGCGACTACCGCTCGCGGGAGTCGAACGTCTACCGCCTCGCCGAGGTGTCGGTGAACATCATCGACCAGTGCGTCGCCCAGGGCGTTCCGTTCGCCCGCGAGTACGGCGGGCTGCTCGACAACCGCTCCTTCGGTGGCGTCCAGGTCTCCCGGACGTTCTACGCCCGCGGCCAGACCGGCCAGCAGCTGCTGATCGGCGCCTACCAGGCCCTCGAGCGCCAGGTCGCCGCCGGCACGGTCAAGACCTACACCCGGCACGAGATGCTCGAGCTGATCGTGGTCGACGGGACGGCCCGCGGAATCATCACGCGTGACATGGTCACCGGAAAGATCGACACCCACCTCGCCGACGTGGTCGTGCTCGCCTCCGGCGGTTACGGCAACGTCTTCTACCTCTCGACCAACGCGATGGGCTGCAACGTCACCGCAGCCTGGCGGGCGCACCGCAAGGGCGCCTACATGGCCAACCCGTGCTACACCCAGATCCACCCGACCTGCATCCCGGTCTCCGGCGCGCACCAGTCGAAGCTGACCCTGATGAGCGAGTCGCTGCGCAACGACGGCCGGATCTGGGTGCCGAAGAAGAAGGCCGACTGCGAGAAGGACCCGCGCGACATCGCCGAGGAGGACCGCGACTACTTCCTGGAGCGGATCTACCCGTCCTTCGGCAACCTGGTCCCCCGTGACATCGCGTCGCGGGCCGCCAAGAACATGTGCGACGAGGGCCGCGGCGTCGGCCCCGAGGTCGAGGGCGTCCGTCGCGGCGTCTACCTCGACTTCGCGGACGCGATCCAGCGCCTGGGCCGCGACGGCGTCGAGGAGAAGTACGACAACCTCCTGGACATGTACGAGCGGATCACCGGCGAGAACCCGTACGAGCAGCCGATGCGGATCTACCCGGCCGTTCACTACGTAATGGGCGGCCTCTGGGTCGACTACGACCTGCAGTCCACGATCCCGGGCCTGTTCGTGACCGGCGAGGCGAACTTCTCCGACCACGGGGCCAACCGCCTCGGCGCGTCCGCGCTGATGCAGGGCCTGGCCGACGGCTACTTCGTGCTGCCGCACACGATCCGCGACTACCTCGCGGACGGCCCGTTCGAGAAGATCTCCGAGGACCACCCCGCGGTCGTCGAGGCGAAGAAGTCGGTCACCGACCGGATCGAGCACTTCCTGACCGTCAACGGCACCCGCAGCGTCGACTCGTACCACCGCGAGCTCGGCAACATCATGTGGGAGTACTGCGGCATGGAGCGGACCGAGACCGGTCTGAAGAAGGCGATCGACCTGATCCGCGGTCTCAAGGACGACTTCTACCGCAACGTGAAGGTGCTCGGGACCGCTGACAGCCTGAACCAGAGCCTCGAGAAGGCTGGCCGCGTGGCCGACTTCTTCGAGCTCGGCGAGCTGATGTGCATCGACGCGCTGAACCGTCGCGAGTCCTGCGGCGGCCACTTCCGCGGCGAGTCGCAGACCGAGGACGGCGAGGCCCTGCGCCACGACGACCAGTTCGCGTACGTCGCGGCCTGGGAGTACGCCGGGGAGACGCCGGTCCTGCACAAGGAAGAACTGATCTACACGGCCATCGAGATGAAGCAGCGGAGCTACAAGTGAAACTCACACTGAAGATCTGGCGCCAGCCCGACGCCTCGACTGCCGGCAAGATGCACACCTACGACGTCGACGACGTCTCGGCCGACATGTCCTTCCTGGAGATGCTCGACGTCCTCAACGAGCAGCTGAACGCTCGGGGCGAGGAGCCGATCGCGTTCGACTCCGACTGCCGCGAGGGCATCTGCGGCATGTGCGGCCTGATGATCAACGGCGAGGCGCACGGCCCGGTGACCACCACCACCTGCCAGCTGCACATGCGTTCGTTCGTCGACGGCGAGACCATCACCATCGAGCCGTGGCGCTCGGACGCCTTCCCGGTGCTGAAGGACCTCGTCGTGGACCGCGGCTCGTTCGACCGGATCATCCAGGCCGGCGGCTACATCTCGGTCAACACCGGTTCCGCGCCCGAGGCGCACTCGGTGCCGGTCCCCCGGGACAACGCCGTCCGTGCGTTCAACGTGGCCACCTGCATCGGCTGCGGCGCCTGCGTCGCAGCCTGCCCGAACGGCTCCGCCTCGCTCTTCATGGGGGCGAAGATCACCCACCTCGGCGAGCTGCCGCAGGGACAGCCCGAGCGCGACTCCCGGGTCACCAACATGGTCGCCCAGCACGACCACGAGGGTTTCGGTGGTTGCACCAACATCGGTGCCTGCTCGGCGGCATGCCCCAAGGAGATCCCGCTCGACGTGATCAGCCAGCTCAACAAGGACCTGCGGACCGCGATCAAGCACGGTCACTGAGCGGGCCCTTGGTCCCACACATCCCATTCGTAACATATATGGTCAAATCGGACATTTAGGACGTATAGTTCTCTCCCATGAGGGAGAACAAAGGACGATGGAGCGTCAAGTTCACCGGCGCGACCGTGATGACCATGCTCATCCTGGGACCTGCGACATCGGCAACCCAGGCTGGAGCCCACGCTGTTGAGCAGCCCACCGCGGAGCATGCCGCCACGAGCGTGACCGTCGCCGGCCCCGCCCGAGTCGCGGTCACCGCTGGATCGCGCGTCACCGCGCGCTGGTCGCGGGCCATCGACACCAGCAGCAAGAGTGCCGTGAACGCGGCGTACGTCACGACGTACGCACCGCGGCTGACCCAGCTGATCGACTGGCTCGGCGGCAGCGTGCTCGGCTGCCTGCCCGGACTCTCGTCCGCGAGCTCGAACGCCGGCACGCTGAGCTCGCTGAACTTCGTCCGATCCATGGCTGGACTGGGACCGGTCAGCTTCTCCTCCGCGCTGAACTCGTCGGCCCAACGCGCCGCGCTGATCATGGAAGCCAACGACGCCCTGAGCCACAGCCCCTCGAGCGGCTGGAAGTGCTGGACCTCGACGGGAGCAGCGTCCGCAGGCCGTTCCAACCTGGCGATCGCCTACCCGTCGATCAAGGCCGGCCAGGTCATCGACCTCTACATGGACGACCCGGGTGCCTCCAACACCGCTGCCGGCCACCGGCGCTGGATCCTGAACCCGTTCTCGACCGTGATGGGCACCGGGAGCACCCGGACCGCCAACGCGCTGACCGTGATCGGCCCGACCAACGCCTACCGGCCGAACCCGCGCTGGGTCGGCTGGCCGACGGCCGGCTACTTCCCGAACAAGCTCGAGCCCGGCGGCCGCTGGTCGCTGAGCTGCGGCCTGAAGAGCGTCAGCTTCACCTATGCCAAGGTGGCCGTCTACCAGGGCACCACCCGGATCCCGGTCAAGAGGTACGCCCCCCACACGGGGTACGGCCAGCCGACCCTGGTGTGGCAGATGCCGTCCAGCTTCGACAAGACCAAGACCTACCGGGTCGTCGTGACCGGGATCAAGAAGGCTGGTCTCACCACCCCGCTCCGTACGGAGTACTCAGTCCGGCTGTTCACACCCAGCCCCTAGACGGTTGGGGGGCGGGTTCCTCCCTCGCACCCGCCCCTCAGCCATGAACCCTCGGGCCGGTTGGTCCCGGGCCAGCGTCACGACGCTGCTCCGGTACCAACCGGCGGAGTGGTTTCAGGACCCGGTCAGCGCAAAGGCCCGGTCCGGCCGCCAGCCGTGATCCTCGTCGTGGACGTAGAGCCAGAACTCCGCCACCTCGAACGCCGCCTCGTAGCCGGCGAGCTCGGTAAACGCGCGGTCCAGCAGGTCGTCGGAGAGGTGGTGGGCCACGGTCACGTGCGGGTGGTACGGGAAGTCCACCTCGACCGCGAGCGGACCGGTCCGGGTGGCCGCCGCAAGGCCGGCGCACTCCGCCATCCCCGCGATGACACCGACGAAGACGACCGGCGAGGTCGGGCGGAAGGTGCCGGTCCCGTGCAGGCGGACGTCGAACGGACGCAGCCCTTCAGCGACCTCGGCCAGGTGATCGATGATCGCCGGCAGCGCGACTGCGGGAACCTCGGTCGGCGGGACCAGGGTGATGTGCGTCGGGATGTACCGGGCCGTCTGGTCCCCGAGCTCGACCCGGAACTCCTGGAGCGCCGAACCCTCCGGGTCCGGGACCGCGATCGACACACCGATGGTGAGCATTCCTAGGCCCCGCCCCGGGCGCCCGGCGTACCGGAGGCACTCGCTGCGGGCAGGAACCCGACGCGGTCGTAGACGTCGGCCAGGGTGCGTGCTGCCACCGCCCGGGCCCTCTCGGCGCCCCGGTGCAGGATCGCGTCCAGCTCCGCGCGGTCGGCGAGCAGCTCGTGGGTCCGGTTCCGGAACGGAGTCACGAACTCGACGACGACCTCGGCCAGGTCGCCCTTGAAGTCCCCGTACCCCTTGCCCTCGTACGAGGCGACCAGGTCGTCGATCGTGCGTCCGGTCAGCGCCGAGTAGATGGTCAGCAGGTTGGAGACCCCCGGCTTCTCCTCGGCATCGAACCTGACCACGGTCTCGGAGTCGGTGACCGCGGAGCGGATCTTCTTGGCCGAGACCTTCGGGTCGTCGAGCAGGTCGATGATCCCGCCGGGACCCGACGCCGATTTCGACATCTTCCGGGTCGGTTCGGCGAGGTCGAAGATCTTGGCCGTCTCCTTCAGGATGTACGGCTCGGGCAGCGGGAACGTCTTCTTGTAGCGGTGGTTGAACCGCTGGGCCAGGTCGCGGGTGAGCTCCAGGTGCTGGCGCTGGTCCTCCCCCACCGGGACGTACTGCGGGCGGTAGAGAAGGATGTCGGCGGCCTGCAGGATCGGGTAGGCGAACAGTCCGACCGAGGCAGCACCCTCCCCGCCCTTGGCGGACTTGTCCTTGAACTGGGTCATCCGTCGGGCCTCACCGACGCTGGTCAGGCTGTTCATCACCCAGGCCAGCTCGGCGTGCTCGTGGACGTGGGACTGGGCGAAGATCGCCGAGCGCTCCGGGTCGATGCCCATCGCCACCAGCTGGGCCGCGGAGACCCGGGTCCGCTCGGCCAGCTTCTTGGGATCGTGCTCGACGGTGATCGCGTGCAGGTCAGCGATGAAGAAGAACGGCTCGAAGTCGTCCTGGAGGTCGACCCACTGCCGTGTTGCCCCCAGGTAGTTGCCGAAGTGGAACGAATCGGCCGTCGGCTGGATCCCGGACAGGACACGAGGGCGGGGCTGGTCGGGCATACCGGCCATTGTTTCAGTTGCCCGATGCGATCGGGCGCCGGGTCCGCAGGGTGTCGGCGGCCGGCACTAGCAGGCCGACGCGTTCGTCCCCGGGTGGAGCGCGGCCACGCTGAACCTGAGCTGGTCGCCCTCGTTGAGCTCGCGGTCCGCCCGGCACTGCGCCTCGGCGAAGACCAGGGCAGTCAGCCCGTCGGCGAAGGGGCCGGAGTAGGTCACCGCGCCGGTCTCGGAGTCGTGGCAGACCACGATGTGCTCCATCTCGAGCTCGGCGGCAGCCGCTTGCCCCACGATCCGGCTCAGGAACTCCTCGACGATCTCGAGCCTGCGGTCGTCGCCCCGGACCCCGGGTCGCTGGTCGTGATCCTCCATGTCCGCCTCCGTATCTGGATCAGTTCTCAGCAGGAAGACACCCGGACCCGACCTCCCATCACGCAGTTCCCTGCCCGAAGTGCCCAGAACTTCGGGCAGGGTTGATCCATGACGACCCCTCCGACGCTGACCGGCGAGAGAGTCGTCCTGCGCCCGCACCGGCCTTCCGACGTACCGCGGATCGTCGCGGCCTGCTCCGACGAGCAGACGTCGTACTGGCTGGGCATGCTGCCGACGCCGTACGACGACGAGCACGCCCGTGCCTACCTGGAGTCCAACGCAGCGCAGGAAGCCGCGGGGGACGCGGTGCACTGGGCCGTCGCCGACCCGGGCACTGACGCGCTGCTCGGGTCGGTCTCGCTGATGGACCTGACCAGCGGCTCGGGCCCCGAGGTCGGCTACTGGGCGCACCCGGACGCACGGGGACACGGGACGATCGCCGATGCCGTCCGTCGGATCGTGGAGCACGCGTTCACTCCCAAGGCCGACGGTGGTGCCGGTTTCGGGAAGCTCCGGCTCGAGTCCGCCTGGGACAACGCCGCCTCCCGCCGGGTCGCTGAACGCTGCGGCTTCCGGGAGGTCGGGCTCGAGCGCCACGCGATCATCTGCCGTGACGGGTTGCACGACGCCGTGAAGTACGTACGGCTGGTGACCGACCTCAGCTGAGCAGCTCCACCGCGCACCGGATGCCGGGCGCGCGCGAGCCGGGCGTCGCCGGTCAGAGCGGCGCTTCCAGGGACGCGCAGTGCCCTGGGGACGAACCCCAGGGCACCGGTCGCGATCAGAGGGAGGCGAGCGCCTCGTTCAGCGTCGTCGAGGGCCGCATCACGGCCTCGGCCTTCGCCGCGTCAGGTCGGAAGTAGCCGCCGATGTCGGCCGGCGACCCCTGGACGGCGAGCAGCTCGTCGACGATCGTCTGCTCGTTGTCCTTGAGCCTGCCGGCGAACGTCGCGAACGCCGCCGCCAGCGCGGTGTCCTCGGTCTGCGCGGCGATCTCCTCGGCCCAGTAGAGCGCCAGGTAGAAGTGGCTGCCCCGGTTGTCGATGGTGCCGAGTCGGCGCCCCGGGGAACGGTCCTCGTTGAGGAAGGTGCCGGTCGCGCGGTCCAGGGTGTCGGCCAGGATCTGTGCCCGGGCGTTCCCGGCCGTCGTGGCCAGGTGCTCGAAGCTCGCCGCGAGCGCGAAGAACTCGCCCAGGCTGTCCCAGCGCAGGTAGTTCTCCTTCACCAGCTGCTGGACGTGCTTGGGCGCGGACCCGCCGGCTCCGGTCTCAAACAGGCCGCCGCCGTTCATCAGCGGGACCACCGACAGCATCTTCGCCGAGGTGCCGAGCTCGAGGATCGGGAACAGGTCGGTGTTGTAGTCACGCAGCACGTTGCCGGTCACCGAGATGGTGTCCTCACCCTTGCGGATCCGGTCGATCGAGACCTGGGTCGCTGCGGCCGGGGCCAGGATCGAGATGTCCAGGCCCTGGGTGTCGTGGTCGCCGAGGTACTCGTTCACCTTGGCGATCAGGTTGGCGTCGTGCGCCCGGTTCTCGTCGAGCCAGAAGATCGCCGGCGAGCCGGTGGCGCGAGCCCGGGTGACGGCCAGCTTCACCCAGTCCCGGATCGGGGCGTCCTTGGTCTGGCAGGCCCGCCAGATGTCGCCCGCCGAGACCTGGTGCTCGATCAGGGCGTCCCCGGCCGCGTTGACGACCCGGACGGTGCCGGCCGCGGCGATCTCGAAGGTCTTGTCGTGGGAGCCGTACTCCTCCGCAGCCTGGGCCATCAGACCGACGTTCGGGACCGAGCCCATCGTGGACGGGTCGTAGGCGCCGTTGATCCGGCAGTCGTCGATCACGGTCTGGTAGACGCCCGCGTAGCAGGAGTCCGGGATCACCGCGAGGGTGTCGGCCTCGGCGCCGTCCGGCCCCCACATGTGGCCCGACGTGCGGATCATCGCCGGCATCGAGGCGTCGATGATGACGTCGCTGGGGACGTGCAGGTTGGTGATGCCCTTGTCCGAGTCGACCATCGCCAGCGCCGGACCGTCGGCGTACGCCTGCGTGATCGCGGCCTCGATCGCGGCCTGCTCGGGCAGACCCTTGATCTTCTCCAGAAGGCTGTTGAGGCCGTCGTTCGCGGAGATGCCGGCTGCGTCCAGGACGTCGCCGAACTCGGCGAAGACAGCCGGGAAGAAAGCCTTCACGACGTGGCCGAAGATGATCGGGTCCGAGACCTTCATCATGGTGGCCTTCAGGTGGGCGGAGAAGAGCACACCCTCGGCCTTGGCCCGGGCGATCTGGGCGGTCAGGAAGGTGTCCAGCGCGGCGGCATCGAGGTAGGTCGCGTCGACCACCTCACCGGCGAGCACCGGCAGGGACTCCTTGAGGACCGTCACGGTGCCATCGGCGCCGACGTGCTCGATCCGCAGGGTGTCGTCAGCACCGAGGACCACGGACTTCTCGTTGGAGAAGAAGTCCTTGTCGCCCATGGTGGCGACGTTGGTCTTCGAGTCGGTGCTCCACGCGCCCATCGAGTGCGGGTGCGTCTTCGCGTAGTTCTTCACGCTCGCCGGCGCGCGGCGGTCGGAGTTGCCCTCACGGAGCACCGGGTTGACCGCGCTTCCCTTGACACGGTCGTACTTCGCCCGCGCGTCGCGCTCGGCGTCGGTCTGCGGGTTCTCCGGGTAGTCCGGGATGTCGAAGCCCTGGCTCTGCAGCTCGGTGATCGCGGCCTTGAGCTGCGGGACCGAGGCCGAGATGTTCGGCAGCTTGATGATGTTGGCCTCAGGCGTCTTGGCCAGCGCACCGAGCTCCCCCAGTGCGTCGTCGGCCAGACCGAACTGGGCGAGGATCCGCGCAGCGACGGAGATGTCCCGGGTCTCGACCGCGACACCGGCCGTACCGGCGTAGGCGGCGATGATCGGGAGGAACGAGTACGTCGCCAGGAGCGGCGCCTCGTCGGTGTAGGTGTAGATGATCGAGGCGGCAGCGTTGGAGTCGGTCACCCTCGAAAGATATCGCAGCACCGGCGTCCCCCGATCAGGCGTCTCGGGGGCCTACTGTTTTACGCGACAGTGTCGGTTCCACCGCCCTTTGAGAAGGAGACGTCATGTCAGAACTCACCAACCCGCCGACGGCCACGCAGCCGGGTACGCCTCCGACCGGCGGCTCACGCCTGGGAGCCGAGTTCCTCGGCACCTTCTGGCTGGTCCTCGGCGGCTGCGGTACGGCGATCTTCGCCGGGCAGCAGGTCGGCTACCTCGGCGTCGCGCTCGCGTTCGGCCTCACCGTCGTGTCCGGCGCCTACGCGCTGGGCCACATCTCCGGCGCCCACTTCAACCCGGCCGTCACCGTCGGCCTCGCCGCGGCCGGACGCTTCGCGTGGAAGGACGTGCCGACGTACGTCGTGGCGCAGGTCCTCGGCGCCACAGCCGCCGGCGGCGCGCTGCTCGGGATCGCCAACGGCCAGGCGGACTTCGACCCGAAGAACAACTTCGCCCTCAACGGGTACGGCGACTTCTCCCCCGGCGGCTACGAGCTCTGGTCGGTGCTGATCGCCGAGACGTTGCTGACCGCGATGTTCCTGTACGTGATCATCGGGGTCACCTCGAAGCGGGCGACCCCGGCCTTCGCCGGCATGACGATCGGCCTGGCCCTGACCCTGATCCACCTGATCTCGATCCCGATCAGCAACACCTCGGTGAACCCGGCCCGGTCGCTCGGGGTCGCCTGGTTCGGCGGCGGCGACGCCCTCGAGCAGGTCTGGGTCTTCCTGGTGGCCCCGTTGGTCGGAGCGATCATCGCCGGGATCAGCCACGCCCTGATCGTCGGCGAGAAGGACTGAGGCAGCGGGGACACCCTGCGCCTGCCTCACCTGGTTTCGAGGCAGGCGCAGACCGCCTGCACCTCAACCTTCTCGCTTCGCTCGAATCTTGACTCGTTCAAGAAAGCGGGCAAGACTGCGTCCGTGACCTCTCCGGACATCGCCGCTCTCCTGCGCGAGTCCGACCTGCGCGTCACCCGCCCGCGGGTCGCCGTGCTCGGCGCCGTCCACGCGCTCCCGCACGCGAGCACGGACTCCTTGATCGAGGCTGTCCGGGTCGAGCTGCCCGAGGTGTCGCACCAGGCCGTCTACGACTCGCTGCAGGCCCTGACCTCAGCCGGACTGGTCCGGCGCATCCAGCCCGCGGGCTCGGTCGCCCGCTACGAGTCCCGGGTCGGCGACAACCACCACCACCTGATCTGCCGTACCTGCGGCTCCATCGCCGACGTCGACTGCGCCGTCGGCGACACCCCCTGTCTGGCCGCCTCGACCGATCACGGTTTCACGATCGACGAGGCCGAGGTCATCTACTGGGGCACCTGCCCCGGTTGCAGCACAGCCGTCACCGCTTGATCCCCCCACCTGGAAGGAACCACCGTGTCTGACAAGCCCGATGCAGAAGTTGGCGAGATGAACGAGTCGACCGGGGGCTGCCCGGTCCGCGCCTCGCACCCCACGGAGGGCGGCGGTAACCGGCAGTGGTGGCCCAAGCAGCTGAACCTGAAGATCCTGGCGACCAACCCGGAGGTCGCGAACCCGCTCGGTGAGGGCTTCGACTACGCCGGCGCCTTCGCGACCGTCGACCTGCCGACCCTGAAGGCGGAGCTCGCCGAGGTCCTGACCACGTCGGTCGACTGGTGGCCGGCCGACTACGGCCACTACGGCCCGTTCATGATCCGGATGGCCTGGCACAGCGCCGGCACCTACCGGATCAGCGACGGCCGCGGCGGCGCCGGAGCGGGCCAGCAGCGGTTCGCCCCGCTGAACAGCTGGCCCGACAACGGCAACCTGGACAAGGCCCGCCGGCTGCTCTGGCCGTTGAAGAAGAAGTACGGCCAGTCGATCTCCTGGGCCGACCTGATGGTGCTGGCCGGCAACGTCGCCCTGGAGTCGATGGGGTTCCAGACCTTCGGCTTCGCCGGCGGCCGCGAGGACGTCTGGCAGGCCGACGAGGACGTCTACTGGGGTCCTGAGCAGACCTGGCTCGGCGACGAGCGCTACACCGGCGACCGCGAGCTGGAGAAGCCGCTCGGCGCTGTCCAGATGGGCCTGATCTACGTCAACCCCGAAGGCCCGAACGGCACCCCGGACCCGCTCGGCTCGGCGCGCGACATCCGCGAGACCTTCGCCCGGATGGCGATGAACGACGAGGAGACCGTGGCCCTGGTCGCCGGCGGCCACACGTTCGGCAAGGCCCACGGCGCGGGCGACCCCGAGCAGTTCGTCGGCGCCGAGCCCGAGGGCGCCCCGCTGGCCGAGCAGGGCCTCGGCTGGAAGAACTCGATGGGCACCGGCAAGGGAGCCGACACCATCACCAGCGGCATCGAAGGCGCCTGGACCCCGACCCCGATCACCTGGGACAACAGCTACTTCGAGACCCTCTTCGGCTACGAGTGGGAGCTCGGCAAGAGCCCTGCGGGCGCCAACCAGTGGCACCCGGTCGGCGGTGCCGGCAGCGACACCGTTCCGGACGCCCACCGGGCCGGCGTCACCCACGCCCCGATGATGACCACCGCCGACATGGCGATGCGGGTGGACCCGGTCTACGAGCAGATCTCGCGCCGGTTCCTGGAGAACCCCGACCAGCTCGCCGACGCGTTCGCCCGCGCCTGGTTCAAGCTGACCCACCGCGACATGGGCCCGATCCAGCGCTACCTGGGTCCCGAGGTCCCGACCGAGGAGCTCATCTGGCAGGACCCGGTCCCCGCGCTGTCGCACGACGTCATCGGCAAGAAGAAGACCGCGGCCCTCAAGGCCACGATCCTCGAGTCCGGCCTGACGGCACCCGAGCTGGTCTCGACGGCCTGGGCGGCAGCGTCGTCGTTCCGCGGCAGTGACAAGCGCGGTGGCGCGAACGGCGGCCGGATCCGCCTGGAGCCGCAGAACGGCTGGGAGGTCAACAACCCCGACCAGCTGCGGCGCGTGCTGAGCACGCTCGCCGGGATCCAGGCCGACTTCAACGCCGCGAACGCCGGGGGCAAACAGGTCTCGCTCGCCGACCTCGTCGTCCTGGGCGGCGCTGCCGGTGTCGAGGCCGCTGCTGCGGCAGCCGGCTTCGAGGTCACCGTGCCGTTCACGCCCGGCCGTACCGACGCGTCCCAGGAGCAGACCGACGTCGACTCGTTCGCCGCGCTGGAGCCGACCGCGGACGGTTTCCGGAACTACGTCGGCAAGGGCGCCCGCCTCCCCGCGGAGTACCTGCTGATCGACAAGGCCAACCTGCTCACGCTGAGCGCCCCGGAGATGACCGTGCTGGTCGGTGGCCTGCGGGTCATCGGCACCAACTTCGACGGTTCCTCGCACGGCGTCCTGACCAAGACCCCGGGAGCACTGACGAACGACTTCTTCGTCAACCTCCTGGACCTGGGTACGACCTGGTCGGCCACGGACTCCTCCGAGGAGCTCTTCGAGGGTCGCGACGCCTCCGGTGCCGTCGTCTGGACGGGGACCCGGGCGGACCTGGTCTTCGGCTCGAACTCCGAGCTGCGGGCGCTGGCCGAGGTGTACGCGGGCGATGACGCCGAGGAAGCGTTCGTCCACGAGTTCGTGTACGCGTTCGCCAAGGTGATGGACCTCGACCGGTTCGACCTGCTCTAGGCACCAGGTCGGGCGGAGCCGAGTCTCACCGACCACCCGAACGAAGCGACGCTGCCACTGCGCTGGTAGCGTCGCTTCGTCGTATCCCGACCCCCAACACAGCTTTGGAGTTGACGTGACCGCACCGCTCAAGGTGGCCGTGACCGGCGCAGCCGGCCAGATCGGCTACAGCCTGCTCTTCCGCCTCGCCAGTGGCTCGCTGCTCGGCCCCGACCAGCCGATCCAGCTGCAGCTGCTCGAGATCGAGCCCGCGCTGAAGGCCCTCGAGGGCGTCGTCATGGAGCTCGACGACTGCGCGTTCCCGACCCTGGCCGGCGTCGAGATCGGCGCTGACGCCGAGACCATCTTCGACGGCGTCAACCTGGCCCTGCTCGTCGGCGCCCGCCCCCGCGGCCCCGGCATGGAGCGCGGCGACCTGCTCTCCGCGAACGGCGCGATCTTCACCGCCCAGGGCCGTGCGCTCAACAAGGTGGCCGCGTCCGACGTACGGATCGGTGTCACCGGCAACCCGGCCAACACCAACGCCCTGATCGCGATGACCAACGCCCCCGACATCCCCCAGGAGCGCTTCTCGGCGCTGACCCGCCTGGACCACAACCGGGCGATCTCCCAGCTGGCGGCGAAGACCGGCGCGTCGGTGACCGACATCAAGAAGATCACCATCTGGGGCAACCACTCGGCCACCCAGTACCCGGACATCTTCCACGCCGAGATCGCCGGCAAGAACGCCGCCGAGGTCGTGGGCGACCAGGCCTGGATCGCGGACACGTTCATCCCGACCGTCGCCAAGCGCGGCGCCGCGATCATCGACGCCCGCGGTTCCTCCTCGGCCGCCTCGGCCGCCTCGGCGACCGTCGATGCCGCCCGCGACTGGCTGCTCGGTTCGGCCGAGAACGACTGGGTCTCGATGGCCGTTCGCTCCGACGGTTCCTACGGCGTCCCGGAGGGCTTGATCTCCTCCTTCCCCGTCACCACCAAGAACGGTGACTGGGAGATCGTCCAGGGCCTCGAGATCGACGAGTTCTCCCGCGGCCGGATCGACGCCACCGTCGCCGAGCTCGCCGACGAGAAGGCTGCGGTCACCGAGCTCGGCCTGATCTGACCCGAAGCACCCCAGCAGCTCAGCACCTCAACAGCTCAGCACCTCAGCAGCGCCCTCGGCCTCCGGGTCGGGGGCGCTGTTGAATTGGGCCCGCCGCGCTGGGCGAGTCGGGCCCGCCGCAGGCTCGAGCAGGGCCTTGCGCGCGTTCGGGCAGATCGCTGCGACCACGAGCAGTCCGTACGGCGCGGCGCGCCCTACTCAACGGCGCGGCGCGCCCTACTCAACGGCACGGCAGGCCCTGCTCAACGGCGCGGCGCGCCCCACTCAACGGGGACCGAGGACCTGCTCGCAGCGGGTGATCACTTCGACGACGTCGCGCCCGAAGCGTACGTCGCAGCGGTGGGCCGTCCGGCCGGCGGCGATGTTGTCGAGCAGCTCGTCCAGCGCCGTGGCGTACGCGAGCGCGAGGTCGCGCGGATTGTCCGGCTGGGTGCGCCAACCCTCCTCGCCGTAGAACTCGACGCTGACCCGGACGGCCTGCTTCGGGACGCTCTGCCCCAGCGACATCCGGCTGGTGGCCCCGTTCTCGTGGGTGAGCACCAGGTGCACCAGGTCGTCGGCTCCCCGGCTCCCGGCGACGCCGACCACCGGACCCAGGGCCGGGATCAGCTGGGCCAGCTGGTGCGGGCCGACGTCCCAGAGAGCACCGTTCTCCCGACGCCACGGCGACGAGGCGAACGGGTTGTCGGCACCCACCTGGTGGGAGAACCAGTCGGCACGACCGCCCGAGGGCGCCGAGGCCACCGTCTCCTCCAGCCACGCCTCCCAGGCGGGGACGAAGCGAGCGGTGAAGAACACCACGGTGCTCAGTCCACGCGCCTGCACGGCGGCCACCAAGGCATCGGCCGCCGCCAGGTCGAGCGCGATCGGCTTCTCCAGGAAGAGATGCTTACCAGCCTCCGCAGCGCGCAGCGCCAGACCGTCCTGCACCATCGGCGGCACCGCGAAGGCGAGTGCGTCGACCTCCTCGAGGAGCGCGTCGAAGTCGTCGTACGCCGCTACCCCGTGGAGGTCTCCGACAGCGGCCGCCTTGTCCTTGCTGCGCCCCCACACCCCGACCAGGTCGACACCCGGGTGCGCCGCCAACGCTGCGGCGTGGACCTCGCGCGCCCAGTAGCCGGTGCCCACCAGCCCGAACTTCGTGGCGCCCATCAGAGCCCCGGCTGATCGGGGATGTTGGTGGCCAGGGCGATCAGGGCTGCGCCCACGCCGGCGAGCGCGGCCACGTCGAACCAACGGCCCCGCACCCGGAGCATCCCGGACTCACCCTCGTTGATGACCAGACGCATCCCCGAGGCGAACAGGAAGGCCACCCCGACCAGCGCGATCCCCCGGCGCCACGGTCCGAACGCGACCAGGCAGAGCCCGACCACCGTCGCCGCCACCACGACCAGGTAGATCAGGCCACCGAACGTCGACGGCCGGCGCCGGCGTTCAGGATGCGGAGGCGGGACGCTCTCGGTGGCGTCGTTCAACGGGCCGCGGCCTCCGCGATCGAGACGACGTTCGCGAGCAGCATCGCCCGGGTCATCGGTCCGACGCCCCCCGGGTTCGGGGAGACCCACCCAGCGACGTCCCAGACGTCGTCGGCCACGTCGCCGGCGATCTTGCCGTCGACCCGGGAGACCCCGACGTCGAGGACGGCAGCCCCGGGCTTGACCATGTCGGCGGTGATGATCCCGGGTACGCCGGCCGCAGCTACCACGATGTCAGCCTTCCGCACGTGCGCGGCCAGGTCGACGGTGCCGGTGTGGCACAGCGTCACGGTGGCGTTCTCCGACCGACGGGTCAGCAGCAGGCCCAGCGGACGACCGACGGTGACACCGCGGCCGACGACGACCACCTCGGCGCCCGCGATCGGGACGTCGTGGCGGCGGAGCAGCTCGACGATCCCGAACGGCGTGCAGGGCAACGGCGCGTCGTTACCGAGCACCAACCACCCCAGGTTGGTCGGGTGCAGGCCGTCGGCGTCCTTGGCCGGGTCGATCAGCCCGAGGACCCGGTTCTCGTCACGGCCGCGCGGCAACGGCAGCTGGACGATGTAGCCGGTGCAGGCCGGGTTCGCGTTCAGCTCCGCGACCGCGGCCTCGATCTCCTCCTGGCTGGCGGTCTCCGGGAGGTCGACGCGGATGGATTCGATGCCGACCTCGGCACAGTCCTTGTGCTTGCCGTTGACGTACCACCGCGAGCCCGGGTCGTCCCCGACCAGGACGGTGCCCAGGCCGGGGACGATGCCCTGGTCCTTGAGCGCGGCGATCCGCGAGACGAGCTCGCCCTTGATAGCGGCGGCGGTGGCGCTGCCGTCGAGCTTCTGTGCGGTCACGGGATCATCCTGTCATTTCAGTCTGTGCGTATCTCACCAGGTTTCGACACGCTCGGTATCGGCTTCGCAGGCTCAGCCGATCTCGCTGCTCAACCACCATCGATCAAGTCCGCTGACGCGTCCTTGATCAGTGGAAGAAATGTCTCGTGCCGGTGAAGTACATCGTCACGCCCGCGGCCTTGCAGGCCTCGATCGTCAGCTCGTCGCGCACCGACCCACCGGGCTGGACGATCGCCTTCACACCGGCGTTGATCAGGATCTGCGGGCCGTCCTCGAACGGGAAGAAGGCGTCGGAGGCGGCGACCGAACCGCGGGCCCGCTCGACCCCCTCGACCAGCGAGTTCGCCCGCTCGACGGCCAGCTTGCAGGAGTCGACCCGGTTGACCTGGCCCATCCCGATGCCGACCGAGCCGCCGTCCCGGGCGAGCAGGATCGCGTTCGACTTCGCCGACCGGCAGGCCTTCCAGGCGAAGGCCAGGTCGGCGAGGGTCTGCTCGTCGGCAGCCTCGCCGGTGGCGAGTGTCCAGGAATCAGGGCTGTCACCACCGTTCTCGACCACGGCGTCGACGTGGTCGACGGTCTGCATCAGCAGGCCGCCGGAGATCGGGCGGGTCTCGACCGGCGCTCCGCCGTCGACCGGGGCCACCAGGATCCGGATGTTCTTCTTGCCCTGGAGGATCTCCACGGCACCGTCCTCGTAGGCCGGAGCGACGAT
Source organism: Propionibacteriales bacterium (assembly GCA_026392455.1). Classification (GTDB taxonomy): domain Bacteria; phylum Actinomycetota; class Actinomycetes; order Propionibacteriales; family Nocardioidaceae; genus Marmoricola. The sequence goes on from JAPLCB010000009.1 coordinate 169,085, forward strand.
GACCTCGGTGAAGACCTCGGCCACCTGCTGCGCCATCGCGACGCTGACCGGGCGGTTGGCGGCGATCACACCACCGAAGGCGGAGACCGGGTCGCACTCGTGGGCCCGGCGGTGGGCCTCGGCGATGTCCGACCCGACGGCGATGCCGCACGGGTTCGCGTGCTTGATGATCGCGACGGCCGGGCCGTCGAAGTCATTCGCGGCGCGGCGCGCGGCATCGGTGTCGACGTAGTTGTTGTACGACATCTCCTTGCCGTGCAGCTGCTCGGCCTGCGCCAGCCCGGGGGCGCCGAAACCGTTGAGGTAGAGCGCGGCCTGCTGGTGCGGGTTCTCGCCGTACCGGAGAACCGTGGCCTTCTCGTAGGTACCACCGATCCAGGCGGGGAAGCCGGTGCCTTCGGAGGAGTCGACCAGCACGCTGCCCATCCAGGACGCGACGCCCACGTCGTAGGTCGCCGTGTGCACGAAGGCCTTGGCGGCGAGCGCCTTGCGCTCGTCGTAGCTGAAGCCGCCGTTGCGGGCCGCGTCGAGGGCCCGGGCGTAGTCGGCGCCGTCGGTGATGATCGCGACGCTGGGGTGGTTCTTGGCCGCCGCGCGGACCATCGAGGGGCCGCCGATGTCGATCTTCTCGATGATCTCCTCGACGGTGCCGCCGGCGGCGACGGTCGCGGCGAAGGGGTACAGGTTCACGACCACCAGGTCGAAGGGCTCCACGCCGAGGTCGGCGAGCTGCGCGACGTGGTCGTCGAGGCGGCGGTCGGCGAGGATGCCGGCGTGCACCCGCGGGTGCAGGGTCTTCACCCGACCGTCGAGGCACTCGGGGAAGCCGGTCAGGTCCTCGACCTTGGTGACCGGGAGACCCAGCTCCTCGATCAGCGCGGCGGAGCCGCCGGTGGAGACCAGCTCGACGCCGGCCTCGACCAGGCCACGGACCAGGTCGTCGAGGCCGGTCTTGTCGAACACGGACACCAAGGCGCGCTTGATCGGGATCTGGTCACTCATGCTGGCTCATTCCTGGGGTTCGCGGGACACAGTCGTGCTGCGTGCACCCAGGCGTTCGATGCACTGCTGGTCCCCGGGTCTGAGATGACTCAGTGGGGCACTCCCCGGTGGTTGCCCACCTGCGCCAGTCGTGTGGGTTGATTCTAAAGGAGATCAGGAGCCGAAACGAACCCGGCGGTTCTGTACGGAAATGCCCTCGCGGGCCATCCGGCCGACGCTCTCGACGAGCATGTTCCGCTCGGCGACCTTGATCCGCTCGTGCAGCGACTCGACGTCGTCGTCATCGGCGACCGGGACCGTCGTCTGGGCGATGATCGGGCCGGTGTCGATTCCGGCGTCGACCACGAACAGGGTCGCGCCGGTGACCTTGACGCCGTACGCCAGGGCCTCTGCGGGGCCGCTGGTCCCGGGGAACGACGGACAGAGCGCCGGGTGGGTGTTGAGCACCCGACCCTCGAAACGGTCCAGGAACGCCGACCCGACCAGCTTCATGAACCCGGCCAGGACGACCGCGTCCGGCGCGTACCCGGCGACCTGATCGGTCAGCGCGGCATCCCAGTCGGCGCGCTCGTCGAAGTCCTTGACCTTGACCACGAAGGTCGGGATCCCGGCCCGGACGGCCCGCGCCAGCCCCTCGATGTCGGACCGGTCCGCACCGACGGCGACGATCTCGGCGCCGTAGGCAGGGTCGGCGGACGCGTCGATCAGTGCTTGCAGGTTGGTACCGGCTCCGGAGACGAGGACGACGAGGCGGGAGGGCTGTGGCACGGGAGAAGGTTACCGTCAGCCGCGGCTCAGCGGCGTTGCCACCAGCTCTGGAGCACCCCGCCCAGGGCACCCCCGATCACCATCGAGGCGACCGCGAACAGGAAGACGTCGCCAGCGGCAGCACCGACGTCGGCCAGGCGGTCGACGCCCAGTGGGCCGCCGGAGGCCGTGATCGCCAGGGCCGTCACCACCGCACCGACGAAGCCGGCAGCGGCGCCGCGGATCGCGGCCAGGTCGAGCGGCAGCGGCGTCGAGCTCCGGCCGGCCAGTGCGACGCCGAGGCCCGCGCAGAGCACCGGAACCCCGCAGATGAGGATCAACCAACCCGGCGTCGGCCCCTGGTCCGGGAGCGCCGCGAACAGCGGGACCGCCGGCACGGCGCCCAGGACGACCGGCGCTCCGGGCGAGACCGAGGTAGCCACCCCGGAGGCCACCGACCCGACCGCGAAGCCCGGGCCGAGCAGGTACGCACTGCCGAAGAGCGCCGCGTTCGGGGCGAACAGCGCCATCACGACGGTCAGCGTGACCGCATCCCCCGTGCTCAGGTCCAGGCCCGAGAGCACGTTCGCCGCCTCGTTGAAGGACGCCAGCAACGAACCCGCCACCAGCAGCGCACCGGCAGCGGCGAGGAGAGCGGCACCGACCAGCGCGGCCACCAGCACCTCACGGACCCAGCCCGGGACCCGGCCGGTCCAGACCTCGAGCCGGCCGGTGCCGGTCGCGAGCCCCAGGCCGCCGCCGACGCCGCTGACGAGAAGGGCCCCCAGGACGCTGCGGCCCAGCCCGGGTTCGGCGGCGGTCTGCGAGGCCGCGACACAGACCACGACCGCGACCACCACGTAGACACCGACGAAGGTGATGACACCCAGTCCGAGGGTGTGGTCGTCCTGGCCGTCCTCGGCCCGGTCGGCCGCGCGGCGGCCGGACCGGAACGCCCCGACCAGCAGGAGTGCGGTCAGGGTCATCGGCACGATGCCCAAGGGCATCCCGTTGAGCACGAACCGAGAGCCGTGGCCGATCAGCCAGACGTCCGCTCCGGCCCGGAGCGCATCGGTGGTGTCACCGTGGGCGCCGGCGTCAGCGAGGTACCAGGCGGTCAGCGCGAGGGCCAGGCAGAGCAGCAACGAGCCGAGCGCAGCAACCACGCCGCCCAGGGCCGCAGCCGCACTCAGCGCGCGGCCCGAAGGTCCCGGGGTGCCCGAACCCCGGCGCAAGCGGATGGTCAGATCGTCAGACATCCGCCCTATCCTCGCCCATCGTCGGACGGTGCTCGCGGGTGCCACGCGGAGGGCGGGCACTTCGTCGGGAGACATCGAGGAGATAACCTCGGACCGTCATGCCAACAGCCGAAGAATTCGACGAGTTCTACGTCAGCACCCGGCGCGATCTGATCCTTCAGACGTTCGCGCTGACCGGCGACCTCGCCGCGTCCCGGACCGCCGTCCGGGATGCGTACGTCGCGGCCCGGCACCACTGGGACAAGGTCGGCAGGTCCGCCGATCCCCTCGGCTGGGTCCGGCCGCGTGCCTGGTCCCGGGCCCAGGCACGCCACACCATCAGCCCGTGGCACCGCGAGCGGCACATCGACGCCGACCAGACCGCCACCCTCGAAGCCCTGCACCAGCTGCGCGACGCCCAGCGACGAACGCTGGTGCTGACCGAGCTCACCGACCTCACCATCGAGCAGATCGGCCGCGAGGTCGGCCTCCCGGTCGCACGCATCGAGGAGCACCTGGAGTCGGCCACCGCGGCCGTGACCCAGGCGCTCGGCTGCGCCCCCGAGGCGATCGGCCCGCGGCTCACGGGGCTCGGCGCTGCGGTGGACACGGTCAAGCTGCCGCGACCGACGATCGTGCGTCGCAACGGGCTGCGTCGCCGACGCAATTTCGCGATCACCGGCTCGGTGGCGATCGCCGCGCTGACCGTTGCCGCCGGCAGCTTCGTGGCGGTCGGCGCGCCGAGCGGTACCGCCGACCCGGCAGCCTCGCAGAAGGTGATCAAGCAGACCAGGTCGATCCTGCTGTCCGAGGACCAGGTCGGGGCCCTGGCGCCCGGCCAGGCCTGGGCGAAACCGGTGACCTCGCAGAACGACGACCAGAACTCCAGCGGGCTGAACACCACCTGCCAGCAGGAGCGGTACGCCGACAAGGCCGCTGACGGCGCGCTGGTGCGGATCTTCCGGACCTCCGGCGGCCCGAAGCGAACCCTGGTCCAGTCGGTGGAGATCTCCCGGAGCGCGGTCGAGGCCGAGGCGGCGTACCGGACCACCCGCTCCTGGTACGCCGGTTGCCGGGCGCCGCGGATCCAGCTGCTCCGCACCTACGCAGTGGACCAGGTCGGCAACCAGGCCCAGGTGCTGCTGCTGGCGGGTCCCAAGAAGAAGGACCCGTCGTACGCCGTCGGCCTGGCGCGGTCCGGGAAGCTGACCGTGTCGATGGTGCTCGAGGTGACCACCAGCACCCAGGTCCCGGTCAGCTCGATCACCTCGGCGCTGACCACCGCGGTGCGGAACCTGTGCTCCTCGCCGGCGGCCGGCGAGTGCGTCGGCGAGGTCGCGAGCACCGCCACCCGGCCGCCCCCGTCGGGCGACGTCAACGGGATGCTGGCCTCGGTCGACCTCCCGGCGATCGCCACCGTCAAGGCGCTCTGGAACGGCACCGCGCCGGTTCCCGCGGTGCCCAACAACGCCGCGACCCCGTGCGACAAGGCCGACTTCGCGAAAGCCGGGGCAGCGGGTCCGACCAGCCGCACCTTCCTGCTGTCCAACGACAACGCCCCGAAGGTCTTCGGCGTGACCGAGACCCTCGGCAGGTTCGGGTCACCCAAGGCAGCCGCGAAGTTCGTCGCCTCGGTGACCGGCAGGATGAAGACCTGCGAGAAGCGCCTGCTCTCCAGCCGGATCGTGACCCAGGTCGTCCAACCCGGAACGAGCAAGGTGGCCCCGTACGCGCTGTGGCGACTGGTGAACCAGACCCAGAACCGCGACGAGGTCGCCTACTGGATGGGCATCACGCGGGTCGGCGCCTACGTCTCCCAGGTCACGATGACCCCGGTGCGCTCCTACGACGTCTCCGGTGCGACCTTCAAGGCGCTCGTGCTGCGCAGCCGCGACCGGCTCTTCGAGGTGCAATGACCACCCGCCAGCACGCCCAGCAGCTCGACGAGGCCTCGACCCTGGCCCACACCCGTGACCGGTTCGTGCTGCCGCCGGGGGTGATCTACCTGGACGGTAACTCGCTGGGCGCCGTGCCGGTCGGGGTGGCTGCCCGGCTGGCGCAGGTGGTGGCCGACGAGTGGGGCACCGGGCTGATCCGGTCCTGGAACGCCCTGCCGGCGGGCGGCGGCGACTGGATGGGCCTGTCCGGCCGGGTCGCCGGCCGGATCGCGCCGCTCGTCGGGGCCCGGGGCGAGGACATCCACGTCGGTGACTCCACCAGCGTCTCGTTGTTCAAGATGATGGTGGCCGCGGCCCGGCTGCGTCCCGACCGACGGGTGCTGGTCGTCGAGCCGTCGACGTTCCCGACCGACGGCTACATCGCGTCCGGGGTGGCCGACCTGCTCGGCCTGGAGCTGCGCTGGTGCGACCCGGAGGACCCGCTCGCCTCGGTCGACGACGACGTCGCCCTGCTGAACCTGACCCAGGTGAACTTCCGCACCGGTGCGATGTACGACCTGGCTGCGATCACGGCCGGCGCCCAGGCCCGCGGCGCGCTGGTGGCCTGGGACCTGTGCCACTCCACCGGCGCGGTCCCGGTCGACCTGACCGGCGCCGGGGCGGACTTCGCCGTCGGCTGCACCTACAAGTACCTCAACGGCGGGCCCGGCTCACCGGCCTTCACCTGGGTGGCTCCTGGTCTCGGCGCCCGGCAGCCGATCACCGGCTGGATGGGGCACGCGGCCCCCTTCGCGATGGCCCGGGACTACCAGCCCGCCGAGGGGATCGGCCAGTGGGCGTCGGGGACCCACCAGGTCCTCGCCCTCTCGGCCCTGGACACCGCGCTGGAGGCGTTCGACGGCGTCACCATGGACCAGGTCCGAGCCGCGTCGTTGTCGCTCTCCGACCTGTTCATCCGACTCCTCGACGAACGGCTACCCCAGCTCGAGATCGTCACACCGCGCCAGCACGCGAGCCGGGGCAGCCAGGTCTCCTTCCGGCACCCCCAGGCCTACGCGGTCGTCCAGGCCCTGATCGCGCGCGGGGTGATCGGCGACTTCCGGGATCCCGACATCGCCCGGTTCGGCCTGACCCCGCTCTACGTGTCGCACACCGACGTCTACGACGCCGTCGAGCACCTGGTCGGCGTCCTGGACGGCGAGGAGCACCTGCGCCCGGAGCACCAGGTCCGCAACGCGGTCACCTGAGAACGACGACGGCCCCCGGGTCTCCCCGGGGGCCGTCGCTCGCTCAAGCCTTGGTCAGGCCAGGCCCTGCATGATCTCGCGCATCAGGTCGGCGGTCTCGGACGGCGTCTTGCCGACCTTGACGCCGGCGGCCTCGAGGGCCTCCTTCTTCGCCTGCGCGGTACCGGAGGAGCCGGAGACGATGGCGCCGGCGTGGCCCATGGTCTTGCCCTCCGGGGCGGTGAAGCCCGCGACGTAGCCGACGACCGGCTTGGTCACGTGCTCCTTGATGTACGCCGCCGCACGCTCCTCGGCGTCGCCGCCGATCTCGCCGATCATCACGATCGCCTTGGTGTCGGGGTCGTTCTCGAACGCCTCGAGGGCGTCGATGTGGGTGGTCCCGATGATCGGGTCGCCCCCGATGCCAATGGCGGTGGTGAAGCCGAAGTCACGCAGCTCGTGCATCATCTGGTAGGTCAGCGTGCCGGACTTCGACACCAGACCGATCGGGCCCGCACCCGCGATGGTGTGCGGGGTGATGCCGGCCAGCGACTGCTCCGGGCTGATGATGCCGGGACAGTTGGGGCCGATCATCCGGGTGTTCTTGCCGTCCAGGTACGCGAAGACCTCCGCGGTGTCCTGCACCGGGACCCCTTCGGTGATGACCACGAGCAAAGGGATCTCGGCGTCGATCGCCTCGATGCAGGCGTCCTTGGTGAACGCCGGCGGCACGAAGGCGACGGACACGTCAGCGCCGGTCTCCTTCATCGCCTGCGCCACGTCGGCGAAGACCGGGAGGTCCTTGCCGCCGAGGTTCACGGTGGTGCCCGCCTTGCGAGCGTTGACACCGCCGACGATGTTCGCGCCGGACTCGACCATCAGGGTGGTGTGCTTCGCACCCATCCCGCCGGTCATGCCCTGGACGATGATCTTGCTGTCCTTGGTCAGGTAGATCGCCATAGTATTTTTCGTCCCCTAATCAGGCGTTCGCCAGCTCGGCGGCCTTGTCGGCCGCGCCGTCCATCGTCGCGACGACGGTGACGAGCGGGTGGTTGAGTTCTTCCAGGATCGCGCGACCCTTGTCGACGTTGTTGCCGTCGAGCCGGACGACCAGCGGCTTGGCGGCCGCGTCGCCGAGGATCTCCAGGGCGCCCTTGATGCCGTTCGCGACCTCGTCGCACGCGGTGATGCCGCCGAAGACGTTCACGAAGACGGACTTGACCTGCGGGTCATTCAGGATGACGTCGAGGCCGTTGGCCATCACCTGGGCGTTGGCGCCACCGCCGATGTCCAGGAAGTTGGCCGGCTTCACGCCGCCGTGGTTCTCGCCGGCGTACGCGACGACGTCCAGGGTCGACATGACCAGGCCGGCACCGTTACCGATGATGCCGATCTCGCCGTCGAGCTTGACGTAGTTCAGACCCAGGTCCTTGGCCTTGGCCTCGAGCGGGTCGGCCTCGTCGCGGATCTCGAAGGCCTCGTGCTCGTGGTGGCGGACCTCGGAGGCGTTCTCGTCGAGCGAGACCTTGCCGTCGAGGGCTTCGAGGACGTCGCCCTCGAGGCGGGCCAGCGGGTTGACCTCGACCAGGGTGGCGTCCTCCTCGACGAAGACCTCCCACAGCTTCTGGACCATCTCGATGGCCTGGTCGCGCAGCTCGGCGGGGAACTTGGCGTCGTCGACGATGAAGGCCGCCTTCTCGGCGGTCACACCCTCGAGAGCGTTGATCGGGATCTGGCGAACGGCGTCCGGGTTGGTCTTCGCGACCTCCTCGATCTCGACACCACCCTCGACGCTGGCGATGCAGAGGTAGGAACGGTTCGCACGGTCCAGCAGGAACGAGAAGTAGTACTCCTCGACCGGCGGGGTGGCCGGGGTGACCAGGACACGGTTGACCGTGAGGCCCTTGATCTCCATGCCGAGGATGTTGGACGCGTGCTCGAAGGCCTCGTCGGCGGTCTTGGCGAGCTTGACGCCACCAGCCTTGCCACGGCCGCCGGCCTTGACCTGCGCCTTGACGACAGTCACGCCGCCGAGCTGCTCGGCTGCTGCCTTGGCCGCCTCAGCGGTCTCGACCACGACGCCGAGCGTCGTCTTGACGCCGTGCTTGGCGAAGAGCTCCTTCGCCTGGTACTCCATCAGATCCACGGTTTTACCCATCCACTAGATGTCTGTGATGCCCCCGGGCGTCGAGGCGGTCAAGGACCAGGCTCGATCGAGGCGCACCGCTGACCATAAACCCGTTGACACCGATTGCGTGAGTCGGGTCAGTGGGTGGAACCGGTCACCCCTCGGGGAACGCCGCCGTCACCCAGTCGGTGATCTCCGTGGTGGTCGCGCCGGGAGTGAAGATCTTCGCCACTCCGAGCTCGGTGAGGACAGGCAGGTCCTCCTCGGGAACGATCCCGCCGCCGAAGACGACGATGTCGCGGGAGTCCCGCTCGGTCAGCAGCTCGATCAACCGCCGGAACTGGGTCATGTGGGCGCCGGAGAGCACCGAGAGGCCGATCAGGTCGGCGTCCTCCTGGATCGCGGTCTCCACGATCTGCTCCGGGGTCTGGTGCAGTCCGGTGTAGATGACCTCGTGACCCGCGTCACGCAGGGCACGAGCGACGACCTTGGCCCCCCGGTCGTGACCGTCGAGTCCGGGCTTGGCGACAACGATGCGCAGCATGAGCAGAGGCTATCGCTCCCGCCCGCTCGGATAGTAGGGGGCCCTACTAGTTACCTGCCGTGACCTGTGTGACTCCTCGCACGCTGCGTCGTTGAACTTGCCGACGATGGTCTCGATCCGGATTTCACTAGGCCGTGACCGTTCCGTTACTGTTTGGACCGGCCGTACTGCACCACGACCGGACGCCGGCTCCCAGGCGAGACCCTGAGAGCCGACGCACACCACACTGGGCAACGTAAGGACACCATGGGCAACCACCGGGCAGAGCGCGATGATCCGACCTGGGTCAGCGTCGCGACGACCCCGGTCGGCGGCGCCCGCGCCGCCGGTCGCCGCAGGGCCACCCGCCGCGACCTGGCCGCCAAGCCGTTCCGCCGGATCCCGGCCGTCCCCACCATCGTCGGCGCCTTCGCGATCGCTGCCGCTGCGAGCGGCGCGGTCACGATGGGTCCCGGAGAGTCCGTGTCCGACGCGTCCCCGGTCTCGTTCAGCGGTGCCGACGCCTTCAGCTACTCCAGCAGCGAAGGGCTCCGCGCCCAAGCGATCAGCCGGGACACCGCGCGACAGGCTCTCGAGGACAAGGTCGACCAGGAGCTCACCGCCGAGGTGGCCGCCCGGAACCAGGTCCGCAACGACGCGATGGCCGCCCTGGCCGCCTCCGCCGAGAAGCGCGCCGACCAGATCGCCAAGAACCTCTGGGTCGTCCCGACCGAGAACTACCACCTGACCGCACGCTTCGGTCAGTCCAGCGGACTGTGGTCGCACTACCACACCGGTCTGGACTTCGCGGCCCCCAGCGGGACCCCGATCTTCGCCGTCGCCAACGGCGTCATCACCTTCACCGGGTACGACGGCGCGTACGGCAACAAGACCATCCAGACGCTCCCCGACGGCACCGAGATCTGGTACTGCCACCAGTCCGCGATCGGCGTCTCGGTCGGCGACACCGTGATCCAGGGCAAGCAGATCGGCAACGTGGGCAGCACCGGCAACGTGACCGGTCCGCACGTGCACATCGAGGTCCGACCCGGCGGCGGCGACCCGATCGACCCGTACAGCAGCTTCCTGTACCACGGCGTCACGCCGTAGGTACGAAGCCCTCCGCTGAGACATCTGCGCCCGCTCGGCGCTAGAGCTTCTCCACCGGCGCGTACCGCAGCAGCAGCCGCTTCACGCCGTCGGCGCCGAAGTCGATGCTCGCGACCGCCTTGTCGGCGGCGCCCTCGACCGTGACCACCGTGCCCAGCCCGAACGAGTCGTGGGTGACCCGGTCGCCGGGCTCGAGGTTCGGGATCTCCCGGGCGGCAACGGCCTTCTTCTTCGCGTCTGCCGCCGCCGTGGTGCTGCTGAACCGACTGGCCATCTGCTGACGGCCGCGACCGGTCAGGGCACCGGAGCCCGCGTACCCGCTGGACGAGCCTGCTGAACCGGGTTCCCAGCCCCCGGCCACCGGCCGGCTCCACCGGGTCTGGTCGGCCTCGGTGCGCTTCCAGTCGACCAGGTCGACCGGCAGCTCGTCGAGGAACCGGGACGCCGGGTTGTGCGAGGGGGCACCCCACGCGGAGCGGACCACCGCCCGGGAGACGTAGAGCCGCTCGCGGGCCCGGGTGAGCCCGACGTACGCCAGGCGCCGCTCCTCCTCCAGCTCAGGGCGGTCACCCAGGGACCGCAGGTGCGGGAAGACGCCGTCCTCGAGGCCGGTCAGGAAGACCACCGGGAACTCCAGACCCTTGGCGGTGTGCAAGGTCATCATCGTCACCACCCCGGAAGCACCCTGGCCGTCGTCGCCCTCGCCGTCGGGGTTGTCCGGGATCTGGTCGGAGTCGGCCACCAGGGCGACCCGCTCCAGGAAGTCGGTCAGACCGGGGCGGGGGGTCTCGGCCAGCTCGACCACCGAACCCTCGGCGTCGAAGCCGTCGGCCGGATCCGCACTGGGCCCGAGCTGGGGGTCGTCGGCGAACTCGCGGGCCACCGCGACCAGCTCGGCCAGGTTCTCCACCCGGGTCTCGTCCTGCGGGTCCTCGGACTCCTCGAGCTCACGGAGGTACCCGCTCTCGGTGAGCGCCTTCTCCAGGATCACGTCGACGCGCTCCCCCGCCTCAACCATCTGCTGCAGCTGCTCGATCATCTCGACGAAGGCGTTGATCGCGTTCAACGACCGGCTCGCGATCCCCGGCGCCTGCGAGGCGTGCTGGAGCGCCTCCCAGAACGTGATCCGGTCGCGCATCGCGAGGGCGTCGACACAAGCCTCGGCCCGGTCACCGATCCCCCGCTTCGGAGTGTTCAGGATCCGTCGCAGCGAGACCTGGTCGGCCGGGTTCGCCAGGGTCCGCAGGTACGCCAAGGCGTCCCGGACCTCCTTGCGCTCGTAGAACCGGACCCCACCGACGACCTTGTACGGCAGCCCGACCCGGATGAAGACCTCCTCGAAGATCCGCGACTGCGCGTTGGTCCGGTAGAACACCGCGACGTCGCCGGCCCGGGAGGAACCGGCATCGGTGAGCCGGTCGATCTCCTCGGCCACGAAACGGGCCTCGTCGCGCTCGTCGTCACCGACGTACCCGACGATCTTGGCGCCGTCGCCGGCGTCGCTCCACAGCCGTTTCGGAGTGCGGCCCTGGTTGTGGCCGATCACCGCGTTCGCCGCGGTCAGGATGGTCTGGGTGGAGCGGTAGTTCTGCTCGAGCAGCACGGTGGCGGCGTCGGGGAAGTCCTGCTCGAAATCCATGATGTTGCGAATGTTGGCGCCCCGGAAGGCGTAGATCGACTGGTCGGCGTCACCGACGACCATCAGCTCGGCGGGCGGCGTCCGCTGAGCGGCGGACTCCGCGGTCGAGACCTCCTCCATCGGGTCTGCGCAGAGCTCGTGGATCAGGGCGTACTGGGCGTGGTTGGTGTCCTGGTACTCGTCGACCAGCACGTGCCGGAACCGGCGGCGCCAGCTCTCCCGCACCTCCGGGAAGGTGCGGAAGAGCACCACGGTCATCATCAGCAGGTCGTCGAAGTCCAACGCGTTCGCCTGCCGCAGGCGCTCCTGGTAGACCCGGTAGGCCTCGGCGTAGGTCTCCTCCTGCGTGTTCTTCGCGTCCTTCGCCGCGTCCTGGGCGTCCTGCAGCTCGTTCTTCGCGTTGGAGACCCAGTTCAGGATCGCGCGCGGTTGGAACCGCTTCACGTCGAGATCCAGGTCGCGGCAGACCAGGGTCATCAGCCGCTTGGAGTCAGCAGCGTCGTAGATGGTGAAGTTCGACTTGAAACCCAGGCCCGCCCCGCCGTCTTCCACGGGCCGAGCGAACTGGGTGATCTCCTTGCGCAGGATCCGCACGCACGCGGAGTGGAAGGTGCTCACCCACATGATCCGGGCGCGGTTCCCGACCAGGTCGGTGACGCGCTCGCGCATCTCCGCCGCGGCCTTGTTGGTGAAGGTGATCGCCAGCACCGAGCCCGGGTGCGCATTGCGTTCGGAGATCAGCCAGGCGATCCGCCGGGTCAGCACCCGGGTCTTGCCCGAGCCAGCGCCGGCCACCACCAGCAGCGGCGCACCCTCGTGCACCACGGCCCGGCGCTGGGGCTCGTTGAGACCCGCCAGCAGGTCCTCCCGGCTGGGCCGGCGCCGCCCCTGCGGCGCGTCGGTCGGCGCCTCGACGGAGGGAAGACCAGGGATCGGAAACTGCATGCTCATGTCCGGGTCAGGCTACCGGGGGCTGCCGACGCAACGACGACGGCCACCGACCCTGAACAGGTCGGTGGCCGTCGTGGAGCGGACGTGGGTCCCGAGCCGATCAGCCCTGGGCTCCCAGGGAGCGCCAGTAGTCGTTGAGCGCACCGTTCGTCTTCACGAACCAGACGATCGGGGTGCATGCGTCTGACCGGACGCGGCAGGCGGTTCGCCGTACTCCGACGGAGGCCTGCAATGGTCGAGCGTTGCCGAGGAGCGCTGTGGCTCATGCACTCGCGCAAACATCGCAGCTATTGGGCAACCCTTGCAGCGGCTAAGGCGGCTTCGATTGACCAATCCCAGGAACGTCCGGGCATCACCCCGGGGCCGTCTTGTGCGATTAAGAGTAGTCACCAAAAGCGATGCGTAGCGAGCGATCGTAAGAGGTCAAAGGGCAGCGGCGATCGAGCGGGCCCAGTTCACCTGGCGCGTGACGTACTCATAAGTCTGGTTGCCATCAGCCCGAATGGACGCGACGTGATAGAGGCCAAGTTCAGGGTTGCTAACAGCGACCTGGACATACCCCTCGGTTACTTCCTCCTTCATGAGTAGGAAGAGAAGGCTGAGGAAGCAAACCCAGATGAAAACCACAGCAAGCACGATCGCAACTGTTGGAATCTTGGTCGTGGTTCGCGACTGGTCCGTCACGATCCACTGGGTTCCCTTCAAGGGAAAGGTCCCAACGGGCGTGATCACCTGAGTTGCCGAAACACCGATGTCGCCGATCTGAGTCATCGCTTGACTCCAACCGGTCGGCGGGTTCGCGAATTCCCCGGTCATTCGAACGTCTCCGGGGCAACAGCAAGAATGATCAGGCACAGGGTGACGAACCCGATCACGAGGTACCCCATGACCAAGCCGGCGATTGCCAATCCGTGTCCGCCCTGGTTCTGCCGCTTGATCTGGCCCATGGCGATATGTCCAAGAATGACTGCCGGGATAGAAGTTAAACCGCATACAAAGCCAACAACCCCAAGGATGAGCGAGGTGATCGCAAGTCCATTGGTTGTTGCTGACGCTATGCGCATAGGCGGTGGCGGTGGCGGTGGGTAGGACGACACTCTGGCTGCTCCTAATGCTGACCGACGGCGCCCAGCAAGCGGACGAACTTCGGCACACTTTATTGCCACGGTCCCGAACTCGCTCGGTTTGTGGCCCAAGTTTCTGGAAACCGGCCCATGCGCGCCCGAGTTGCGGCAATTGAAGCGTGGCGTGGGTTCGCACGCTGGTCGCGCGGCCCCTCCTTCGCCCCGAACCCGGGGGTGGGGTAACTCGACATCAGGAGACTCGTGGCACCCGATCGACCCCGCCGGGTATCTGCTCAGGTCAAGTTGGTCAATGCGAACAAAGTCGTCGACCTTATAGGGACGCCACCGGGCAGTGGCGCATTCCGTATCGCAACATGCCTGCAACCGATCAACAGAATGCGCGCAGAGCCCTCATTGAATCGTCGGAGACGACTCCTGGGGGCCGCGGCGAGAACTTGATCGGACTCGCCGGGACACTAGTCCTCACCAGTCCTCACCGGTGTCGAAAAGCGGCTAGCCGGCCCTGCTGGAACGGGCCACCGGCCGCCACCACGGCTCCTGAGGAGCTCCGTGGGCGCCGAAACGCTCGCCGGGCCGCGGGAGTGCGAGCTGGACGCCGTGCTCGGCGGCAGCCTCGACCAGCCACTCCACCGGGGCCGACCAGCTGTGGAACGCGAGGTCGAAGGTCGCCCAGTGAATGGGAAGCAGTACGCGGCCCCGCACGTCCAGGTGGGTCTGCACCGCCTCGGCGGGATTCATGTGGATGTCGCCCCACCGGGTGTCGTAGGCCCCGATCGGCAGCACGGTCAGGTCGAAGGGTCCGTGCCGGTCCCCGAGGTCCGCGAAGGCCGGCGTGTAACCGGTGTCGCCCCCGAAGAAGACGCTGCGCCGCTGGTCTCCGGCCCCGGCCTGGAGGACCCAGGACGACCAGAGCGTCTTGTTCCGGGTGAAGCCGCGGCCCGAGAAGTGCCGCGCCTCGGTACAGGTCAGGACCAGGTCGGGGAGCCCGTCGACCTGGACCGAGTACGACTCGTCCCAGTCGAGCTCGATGATCTGCGCCTCGGGCACGCCCCACGCCCGCAGGTGGGCACCGATCCCCAGCGGCACCACGACCGGCATCGACTGGTGCGCGACGAGCCAGTCGATGGTGGCGGTGTCGAGGTGGTCGTAGTGGTCGTGGGAGATCAGCACCGCGGAGAGCGCCGGGAGCTGCGCCAGCTCGAGGGGCACCGGGTGGCTGCGCTTGGGGCCGACCGTGGCCGAGGGCGAGACCCGGTCGCTCCAGACCGGATCGGTCAGCACCCAGTGGCCGTTGATCTCCACCAGCACGGTCGCGTGGCCGAGCCAGGTGGCCCCGAAGTCGGCGGCGGCACCGGGCAGGTCCGGGGTGACCAGCGGAACCGGCCCGACCGGTCGACCGATGCTCCCCTTCTTGGCGAAGTCCACCGCCATCGACCCCTGGCTGGCCGGGTCCGGGATGACGTGCGACTCGATCCGGTTCGCGAAACCGCCCTCCCGCCACTGCGGCGACGAGGTGACCCGCGGGTCACCCTCGGGGTTGGCGCCCATCGAGCGGCGCAACCCCCGGGTCGCGTTCGTGACGGGCGAGACCAGGGCAGCGGTTGCGCCGAGGGCAGCGGCAAGGAAGGGCAGGCGGGAGCGGCTCACGTGTGAATAATGCTCCCCCGGCGGTGACCATTCCCCGAACACGGCCCGGATTGACGCTGGATTCGACCCGGCCGATCGCGACCCGGTGGCAATCTGGGACCCATGACCGAACGCAACGTCCTCGGTGGCGAGCTCGAGCCGTGCAGCAACGACCCGGTGACCGGGTTCTACCGGGACGGGACCTGCACCTGCGGCGCTGACAACATCGGCCTGCACGCGGTCTGCGCGGTGATGACCGCCGAGTTCCTCGCCCACCAGCTGGCGGTCGGCAACGACCTGGTCACACCGCACCCCGAGTGGCAGTTCGCCGGCCTGGTCCCCGGCGACCGCTGGTGCGTGGTCACCGCCCGCTGGCAGCAGGCGTACGCCGACGGTGTTGCGGCCCCGGTGGTGCTCGGTTCGACCAGCGAGCGTGCCCTGGAGCTGGTGCCGCTGGAGCAGCTGGTCGAGCACTCGGTCGACGTACCCGACGATCCGGGTGCGCTGGCGTAGCCGCGCCTCTAGATTGCTCTGGTGACCAAGCTGATCGCCGTCCTGACGGCCCCCGACGCCGCCCTGCACGACCCGACCCTGCACCAGCGGCTGGCGGCGGCCGGCGCCACCGCGCTCCAGGTCAACCTCGACGACGACGCCGTCGCTCCGGCGATGCGTTTCGGCCCCGGTGCACCGATCACCGGTTTCGTGACCGCCTGGACGGACGATCCGGAGGCAACGCTGGCCGCACTGACCGGTATCGCCGAAGGCACCCACGTCTACCGGGTCACCGAGCACCGGCCCGTCGAGCCCCCGCCGGTGCCGTACGGCGAGCGCGCGGACGCCCTGGCCAACGTCGCCGTCCTGCGCAGGCCGGACGGCATGTCCCAGGAGGAGTACCTGGAGATCTGGCTCGGCAGCCACACCGCGATCGCCTCGGAGACCCAACACACCTTCGGGTACGTGCAGAACGTCGTCGAGGAGGCCCTGACCCCAGGAGCGCCGGTGATCTCGGCGATCGTCGAGGAGCTGTTCGACATGGGCGGGATGACCGATCCGCACGTGTTCTACGGCAGCGGCGGGGACGACGCCGAGCTGAACCGGCGGATCACCAGGCTGATGACCAGCGTCGCCCGGTTCGGGGCCGACCAGGGACTGGACCTGGTGCCGACCAGCCGGTACCTCTACGACGTCTGAAGAAAGTTCCGCTCCCGATGTCGGAACCTGGTTGACCCGTTCGACGTACGGGCAGAAGAGCAACTCCCCCACCAGAAGAAGGACTGATCACAATGCCGCGTTTCATGGGACTCGTTCGGATGGAAGAGGGCCACGACAACCCGCCGCAGGCCCTGTTCGACGCGATGGACGCCTACATCGGCGAGCAGGCCCAGCTCGGCCACTTCCTCGACGGTGGCGGACTGTTCGGCCTCGAGGACGCGGTGAACTTCGTCGTTCGCCAGGGCGAGACCACCCGCGTCGACGGCCCGTACGCCGAGGCGAAGGAAGCCGTCGGTGGCTGGGCGATCCTGCAGTACGACACCCTGGAGGAAGCGATCGCCGGGCAGCAGGAGTTCGCCGACCTGCACGCCAAGCACTGGCCCGAGTGCTCGATGGTCGCCACGCTGCGACAGATCTCCGACGAGGCCCCCGAGGCCGCCGACGCCTGACGTCCCCCCTGCTGGTCGAGGTGCGGTTGCTTGCCGCCCCCTGCTGGTCGAGGTGGGGTTGCTTGCCGCCCCCTGCTGGTCGAGGTGCGGTTGCTTGCCGCCCCCTGCTGGTCGAGGTGGGGTTGCTTGCCGCCCCCTGCTGGTTGAGGTGCGGTTGCGCTAGCAACCGCCTCGAAACCTGGTGACCCTCCCGCAGAGCCTCACCAGGGTTTCCTGGCAGGCCTTGACGGCCTGCACCTCGACCAGCAGGTCCCGCCTAGGCTGGCCCCGTGCCCGCCGCCACCACCGCAGATGCCATCACCGCCGCCTGGCGCGACGAGTCCGCGAAGCTGATCGCGGCTCTGACCCGGATGACCCGGGACGTGGGCCTGGCCGAGGATCTCGCCCAGGACGCGCTGGTGGCCGCCCTCGAGCAGTGGCCCGACCGCGGCATCCCGGACAACCCCGCGGCGTGGCTGATGACCACGGCCAAGCGCCGCGGCATCGACCAGATCCGCCGCGCCGACACGTTGCGCCGCAAGACCGAGGAGCTCGGTCGTGCCCAGGAGATGCGTGGGGAGGTAGATCCCGTGGACCTGACCGACCAGGTCGACTACATCGAGGACGACGTCCTGCGTCTGATCTTCCTGTGCTGCCACCCGTCGCTGACCCCGGACTCACGAGCCGCGCTGACCCTGCGGATGGTCGGCGGACTGACCACCACCGAGATCGCCCGCGGCTTCCTGGTCGCCGAGACCTCGATGGGCCAACGGCTCACCCGCGCCAAGAAGGCGCTCACCGAGGCGCGGGCCGAGTTCGAGCTGCCGACCGGCGAGGACCGGGCCCGCCGCCTCGACGACGTGATGGCGGTGATCTACCTGATCTTCAACGAGGGCTACAGCGCCACAGCCGGCGACGACTGGACCCGGGCCGACCTCGTCGGCGAGTCGATCCGCCTGGCCCGGATGCTGGCGCAGCTGGCACCGGGCGAGCCCGAGGTGCACGGACTGGCGGCGCTGCTGGAGATCCAGGGGTCACGGATCTCCGCCCGCACCGACGCCGACGGACAGCCGGTGCTGCTGGACGACCAGGACCGGACCCGGTGGGACCAGCCGATGATCCGACGCGGCCTCGCCGCCCTTGCCCAGGCCGAGCTGCTCGCGGCCCGGGGCGTCCCGGTGGGCAGGTACTACCTGCAGGCGGCGATCGCCTCCCAGCACGCCCGGGCCACCTCGGCGGGCGACACCGACTGGAAGCGGATCGCGATCCTGTACGACGTCCTGGCCGAGGCCGCGCCGGGAGCGGTGGTCGAGGTGAACCGCGCTGTGGCGCACGGCCGCGCCTTCGACCCCGGAGCCGGGCTGGCCGTGCTCGAGGAGCTGGGGCCCGATGCCCTCGGCGACTCCCCCCTGATCCCCAGCGTCCACGGCGACCTGCTCGAACGGGCAGGCCAGCACGCGGGTGCCGCGGAAGCCTTCACCGAGGCCGCCCGGCGGACCCGCAACGGTGGCGAACGCACCCTGCTGGAGAAGCGAGCCGAGAAGAACCGTGCCGCGGTGTCGGAACCGGGCTGACTCGCTCGACGTACCGGTGAGACCGTCCCAACCCCGAGGAGAACCGATGACGAACGCCACCACCACCGAGCCTCGGACGCGCTGGGCCGTGTCCGCCGACGGCACCCGGATCGCGTACGAGGTCAGCCCGTCGAAGGCGGGAGGCACCGGCCCGGTCGTGGTGACCGTCGAGGGCGCCCTGTGCCAGCGCGGGATGGGGACGGCCCAGAGCCTGACCCCGGCACTCACCGAGAGCTTCTCGGTCGTCGGCTACGACCGGCGCGGTCGCGGCGAGAGCGGCGACACCCAGCCGTACGCCGTCCAGCGCGAGGTCGAGGACCTGGTCGCCGTGCTGGAGACCGTCGGACCCGACGCCTTCGTCTTCGCCGCGTCCTCAGGTGCCGCGCTGGCCCTGGAGGCTGCGCGCCAGGGCGTGCCGATGAGCCGGCTCGCCGTCTACGAGGCGCCGTTCATCGTCGACGACACCCGGGCGCCGAACCCGCTGGACCTGCCCGAACAGCTCGAGCGGCTGGTCGAGGCCGACGACCGCAGTGGTGCGGTGAAGCTGTTCATGAGGACCGTCGGCGTGCCGGCTCCGGTGCTGGCGCTGATGCCCGTGTTCCCGGTCTGGAACAAGCTGAAGGCGGTCGCGCACACGCTGCCCTACGACCTGCGGATCGTGGTCGACCTCGAGCAGGGCGAGCCGCTGCCGGACGGTCACTTCGGCTCGGTCGCCCCGGAGACGATCGTGATCGCCGGTGGCAAGAGTCCGGCGTACCTGCAGAACGCCCAGGCCGCGATCGCCGACCAGCTGCCGTCGGGCCGACTGGTCACCCTGAAGGGTCAGACCCACATGATCAGGGCCAAGGCGACGGCCCCGGTGCTGGCCCGGTTCTTCGGCTCGTCGGTCAGCTAGAGGTTCTGGTGCAGGCAGAGCACGTTGCCTGCCGGGTCCTTGAACCAGGCGGCCTTCTCGCTGGCCATCACGCAGACGTGGTCGACGGTCTTGAAGTCCGGGAGGTCGTAGTCCTCGAAGGTCACCCCTCGGTCCTTGAGGTCGGCGATCGCGGAGGCGATGTCGGCGACCTCGAAGCTGAGTGCCGTGCTCGGCGACGGCTCCTGGTCAGGCCGCGGGAGCAGCACCAGCTGGGAGCCGCCCGAGAGCCGGAACAGCAGGCTCTGCTCGCTGTTGGCTCCCTCGAACGGCAGTCCGAGGCGCTCGGCGTAGAACTCCTCGGCCTCGGCCGGATCACTGATCGGCAGCATCACGGCGACGGGACTGGATGTCAGGGTCATGGCGACCTCCTTCGTTCCTAGCGTGCCGCTGGGTCCGTGGGGCGGCTATCGGCCGAACGGACGATCCTCCGGGGCACCGAGGGCCTTGGCCCGACTGCGCCAGGACAGCACCGAGACCGTCGACCGTCCGGAGAGGACCGACCCGAGGCTGAGGAACGACCCGACCGCGAACGCGGAGCCGAACGACCCGATCGAGCCGATGGACGCGAACGACCCGATGCTTCCGATCGAGAGGATCGACCCGGTCGACCGGTAGGACAGGATCGACCCGGTCGACTGGTAGGACAGGATGCTGGCGGCCACCGGACGACCCTACCGAAGCACGAACTCCTCGGCCCGGTGCCGGTGCGCCCAGAACGTCGGCCAGCCACCCCCGAGCCGTTCGCCGGCACCGAGCAGGAACCGGCCCCAGGCACGGTCGCTGACCGTCCACGGGTCACCGCCGGGGCGCGACATCAGGAATGCCACCGAGCTGGCCGCTCCGGGACCGTCGATGAACTCCCGGCAGAGGCCGACGAGGTCGGCCGTCGGGACGTCGTACGGACCGTCGGGCAGGTCGTCGAGCGTCAGGAGTGGTCCGACGGGTCGGTCGAACCGGTCGAAGAAGAGCATCCAGACGAGGCGCTGCTGGAACGATCCTCCGGCCAGGACGCACTCCCAGACCTCGGCCAGCTCAGCGGCGTTGCGGACGGGGCGTTGGTCGATCGGAGGTCGTCGTAGCGTCATCGCCCGATGGTGGTACGACGCGGGGGTTCCCCGTCAGGCCCGTCCACAGGCAGACCGGGACCCCGGCTCAGTCGAGCAGCCGCGCCCTGATTGCCGCCTCGGCCGCCGGATCCGGACCGAACCAGGTCCGGTCGGCCTCCACCCGGACCGCGTGGACCACGGGGGCGTCGATGCCGTGCGCTGCGAGGACCGCCCGGTCGACCTCGGTGACCGCCGCACGGACGCCCTCGATCTCCGGCGGGACGCTACCGGGGCCGTGGACCAGGTTGAGAAGGTCGGTGATGCCGACCTCCAGCGCCGTGCGAGCCGTCGTGACCGCGACCGCGAGCTGATCGCCGGCGTCGCGGGCGGACTCCACCGAGTCCGGGAACGGGTAGGTCCGGCGGAGCCGCGAGGGGTTGTACCGGAAGCTCTGGTTCAACCGCGATCCCCCGTGGTCGACCGCCCACAGCCGGTGCGGGGTGGAGGCCAGGAACGCGTAGACGCCCCGGTCGGCGGTCGGGTAGACGACGGTGCCGTTGCTGAACACCGGGCCGGTCGCCACCAGCACCGGCCAGATGTACTTGGCGTGCTTGGAGAAGGCGATCGCCTCCGACTCCCCGGCCAACGACTCGTAGAGCCGGTCGACGGGGCTGAGGAACCCCCACCACCGTCCGGCCAGCTGCGGGTACCTCGCGACCTGACCAGCGCGTTCCGCACGGACCTCGGCGAGGACACCGGCCAGCGCCGGCACGTCCTCCAGCGTCGCCAGCTCGACACCACCCAGGTCCAGCACGCAGCGCGAGCTGACCGAACCCGGCGCCGAGACCAGGTCCTCGCCGCTGAGGTAGTCCCGGACCCAGGGCGCGATCCGTGGGTCGGCCGCGACGAGCTCGGCGGCACCGGCTCGGGTGAGCAGCAGCGACCTGCCCAGGACGATCGTGGCCTGGTGCCCCGGGGGGATCCAGGCAGGCGGATCCAGCAGCCGCCGCTGGTGCCGGACCTCGGCGCGCCCCAGGCTCGGACCGATCGAGGCCACCGGCTCACCGTCCAGGACGCCTTCCAGGTCGACCTCGCTGCGGCGCATCCAGATCAGCGCGATCCGGACCCCGGCCGCGCCCGGCCAGGGCCGTGAGGTCTCCGCCCGGTACAGCCGGAACCCCGCGGCCAGGGCACGTCCGAGCCCGAACCGGGAGCTGTCCCCTTCGGAGATCGCGTCCGGTACGACGAGCGCGACCACGCCGGCGGACAGCAGCGCCGCCCGGGCCACGAAGAAGACCACCAGGTCCGAGCGGCCGGACTCCCCGCCCAGCAGGGTGCGCGCGTAGTGGTCGCGGACCTCCTGACCCACGGCACCCCTGATGCTCTTCACCCCGAGGAACGGCGGGTTCCCGATCACCGCGTCGAAGCCGCCGGCAGCCATCACCTCGGGGGCGCAGGCCGACCAGTCGACCGGGATCCGGTCCCCGATGCCGGCGGCCTCGACGAGCGAGTCCCCGTGCCGGATCCGGTCGTCGAGGAAGTCCAGCGGGAGCCTCTGGTCACCGGCGACCAACCAGAGCGACAGCCGGCAGACCTCGACGGTGGTGAGGTTGACGTCGGCGCCGTACAGGCAGGTGGAGACCACCTCGCGCAGGCTCGGACCGTCCGGGTGCAGGCCGACCAGGTGGTGGGCCGCCGCCAGCAGGAAGATCCCCGACCCGGTGGCGATGTCGAGGATCCGCAGACCGAGCAGGTCCTCGGGCGCCCGGTCCGCGACCAACGGGGCCAGGGCGTGCACGACGACCTCGTCGGCCAGCTCCCGCGGCGTGTAGTGCGCACCGGAGTGCTTGCGGTCCTGCGCGTCGAGGAGGGTCTCGTAGGCCGAACCGAACTGCTCGATGCTGCCGACGTCGTACGACGCCACCGTCTCCCGGAGCTCGGCGACCAGGGCCGGGTCGGCCGCTGGGCCGGGCAGCACCCCGGGCGGCGGCACCAGGCCCTGGCTCTTCGCGCAACGGTCGAAGAGCTCGCGCACCACGACCCGGACAGCGGCCTGGTAGGCGGGGTCTCGGGGCCTCACAGCAACCGACCCTAGAGCAAGCCCTAGTCTCGGGCGGGTGAGTACTGACGAGCTTCAGGTCCAGCGCCACGACGGAGTCGTCGAGGTCACCTTCAACCGGCCCGAGCGGCGCAACGCGTTCACCAGCGCGATGTACGCCGGCATGCGTGAGCTCTGCGACGAGCTCGCCGACGACACCTCGGTCCGGGTGCTGGTGCTCCGCGGCGCCGGTGGCAAGGCGTTCGCGGCCGGCAACGAGATCTCCGACTTCCTCGACCGGGACGCCGTGGCGTACGAGGAGAGCATCCGCGAGCTGCTGGTCGCGCTCTTCGAGCTGCCGCAGGTCACGATCGCCGCGGTCGACGGCGCCTGCGTCGGCGGCGGCCTGGCCGTGGCCACCCACTGCGACCTGCGGATCGCGACCCCGGGCTCGCGCTTCGGGTACCCGATCGCCCGGACGCTCGGCAACGCCCTGTCCGCCTCGATCGTCTACCGGTGCGTCGCGGTCTTCGGGGAGTCGCTGACCCGGGAGATGCTGCTGACCTCGCGGCTGACCACCGCCGACCGCGCGTTCGCGGTCGGCGCGGTGATGTCGGTGACCGACGACCTCGACACCGAGCTGGATGCCGTCGTCGCCGGCCTGCTCTCCGCGTCCGGGGTGACCATGCGGGCCACCAAGGCCCAGCTGTTCGCGCGGGCCGAGGTGCTCGAGGCTCCCCCGTCGTTCGACGCCGCCATGCTCGGGGAGATCTACGACGGTCCGGACTTCAAGGAAGGCGTCCGCGCGTTCCTGGCCAAGGAGAAGCCGGCGTTCGGGGCCTGAGCAATCCGCTCGGGGCGTCCGCGTCGAACCGGATCCATGCGCACTGTTGCCGTCACCGCCACCGCCCTTGCCCTCGTCGTGCTCGCTGCCTGCGGTTCCGACCCGACCGACCCGACCGACACCGCCGGAACCGCCACCAGCACCCCCAGCGAGGTCGCGACCACGGTCCCGTCGGTGACCGCACCGTCCTCGGCGGCGCCGAAGCCCGCCACCGAGGCCACCGCGGCGCAGGTCCAGTCGGTCGCCGATGACGTCCAGGAGTACGCGGTCGCGCTCGAGCAGGTCTTCTTCGGCAGCGGCTACCCGTCGGACCTCGCCGGTGCCCGGGCGACCGCGGCGAAGCTCACCAACCTGAGCCTGTCGGCGGGCAACACCATCGCGTCGTACCGGTTCGACCCGGACGCCAGCGAGTTCCAGCTCTGCGTCGACAACTCGTCGGGGGCGTGGGCGACCTACGACACCGAGCCGATGTCGACGATCGAGACCGGGAAGACCGGCGGCTGCCCGTGAGGTGATGCGGGTCGGGCCCTGTGGACTGCCGCAGCGGCGTCGCACAGGTCCGCTGCATCCTTCTCCTCATGTCCAGGAGGAGGCACCATGGTCACCATGTCGTTACTGCCCGAGCGCCGCACCCTGACCCGCGAGGACCTGGACGCGATGCCCGATGACGGGCACAGGTACGAGCTCATCGACGGGTCTCTGATCGTGACGCCGTCGCCCAGCCTTCCGCACCAGGTCGCCGTGTCTCAGCTGCTGGTGGTGCTCCAGCGGTCGTGCCCGCACCACCTGATCGTCCTCAGCGCGCCCTTGGACGTCGCTCTCGCCGACGACACGGTCGTGCAACCGGACGTCATGGTGGTTGCCCGGGCGAACTGCCTCGCCGGAGACGACCTCCGGCCGTTGCTGATCGTCGAGGCTCTCTCCCCCAGCACCCGGCAGATCGACCTCACCCTCAAGAAGGCCCGGTACGAGATCGCCGGGACGCCGCACTACTGGGTGGTCGACCCGGGAGTCCCCTCGATCACGACCTGGACCCTGGTCGACGGCCGTTACGGCGAGCCCGAGACCGTCACCGGCACGGAGGTCCTGACCCTGAGCTCGCCGTACGCCATCTCGATCTCACCGGTCCAGCTGACCCTCTAGGCCCGGTTGCGCCCGAGGTCGTCGTGGGCCTGGACCCACTCCTCGGCCACGACCGCCGACCCGAGCGACAGCTCCCCGGCCAGCACGGTCGCCGCGATGATCTCGGCCAGCTTGTAGACCCCGCCGGCGCCGTAGCAGCCGAGCAGCTCCAGGCACTCGCGCTGGGTGGCCAGTCCGGTGCCACCGCCGTACGTCGCGATGATCAGCGACGGCAGCGTGATCGAGGCGTAGAAGTCCCCGTTCGGGAGCAGCTCGGAGAACCCGTACGCCGCACTCGACTCCGCGACGTTCGCGACGTCCTGCCCGGTGGCGATGAACATCGCGGTGATGCCGTTGGCCGAGTGGTTGCCGTTGTTGTTGGTCACCGACATGATCGCGCCGAGCTGGCCGCGGATCCGGGCCGCCCAGAGCTTGTCGGTGGTGACGTGCATCTGCTCCTCGACCAGCGCGGCCGGCAGGGTGATCTCGGCGACGACCCGCTTGCCACGGGTGTGCAGCATGTTCACCACCGACGTCTTCTTGTCGGTGGCGAACTGGCCCTCGAGCAGGAAGTGCAGCTCGTGCGGGTAGTTCTGCTTGATCCAGGCGCAGGCCGCGAACGTCGCCTTGCCGGTCATGTTCTGGCCCGCGGCGTCGCCGGTGGTGTAGTTGAAGCGGGTGTAGAGCAGCTTGGAGACCGAGAACTGCTGGATCTCGACCAGGGTGCCCGAGCTGGTGGTGGTCCGGGCCGCGGCGGCGATCGGCTCGAAGTTCTCGGCCAGCCAGACGCCGAACGCCTTCGCCTCGCGGGCGTTGTTGAAGCTGAACACGGGGGCCCGCTGCATCTTGTCGTCGAGGATCGTGGTGGTGATCCCACCGGCCTCCCGGCACAGCTTCATCCCCCGGCTGTACGACGCCACCAGGGTTCCCTCGGTGGTCGCCAGCGGGACGAAGAACTCGCCCTGCGCGTGCTCGCCGTTGATCAGCACGGGTCCCGCGAGCCCGATCGGGACCTGCGCGACCCCGAAGAAGTTCTCGATGTTGCCGGGCAGGGTGCCAGGGTCCAGCGAGTACCTCGAGACGTGGTCGATGGCACTCCCGGTCTGCTCGCGGATGAACGCCTGACGCGCCTCGATGGCCGCGGGCGCGTAGTCGTCGGTCGGGTCGCGAGGGATCTTGCGGTTGGTCATGCGAGGAGGATGCCATGTCGTCGGTCACCCCGGGGTTACCGACGACAGAACGGCTACCGCTTGATCTGCAGCGTGAACGTCCGGGTCGCGACGCCGCCGGCAGCATCGGTCACCCGCAGCGTGAAGGTGGCGCTGCCCTGCTTGGACGGCGTCCCGGTGATCGTGGCCACCGCTCCGCTGTAGGTGATCGACAGACCCGCCGGAAGGCTCCCGCTGGTGCGGGCCCAGGTGTAGCCCGGCGTGCCGCCGCTGACGCTGATCGTGGTGCTGTACGCCGACCGGACCTTGCCGAGGGGCAAGGTCGCCCCGGTGACGAACACGACCGGTGCCGGCGCAACCGTGACGGTGACCGTGCCGGCGTCGCTCGCGGCGCCACTGGTGGCCGTCGCGCTGAAGGAGTAGCTGCCCGCAGTCGTGGGCGTGCCGGAGAGGACTCCGGCGGCGCTGAACCCGAGGCCCGGTGGCAGGCTGCCCCCGGACAGCGACCAGGTGTAGCTGCCGGTCCCCCCGGTCGCGACGAGCTGGCGTGACAGGGCTGTCCCGACGGTGGCGCTCACGCTCTGGTCGGCCACCGCGACCGGGGCGGGGGCGATGGTGACCGTTCCGGCGCCGGACCCGGTAGCACCCAGCGCGTCGGTGACCGTGAAGGCCGGGGTGTAGGTGCCGGGGGCGGTCGGCGTCCCGGAGACGGCTCCGGTGCCGGAGTTGATGCTGAGCCCGGCGGGCAGACCGGTGGCCGTGTAGCTGTACGGCGCGATCCCGCCGCTCGCGGAGACCGGGCTCGCGGCGTACGCCGTACCGACAGTGCCGTCAGGCAGCGAGCCGACGGTGACCACGACCGGGTCCGCGTTGGTCGGCGTCTGGGTCGCCAGGCTCACCTGGTAGGTCCCCAGCGAGCCGTACGTCGAGTACGCGCCGGCGTTCGGCACGGTGCCCTGGCCGGCGCCGCGGATCTCGGCGGTGAAACCAGCCCCGGCAGTCGGTGCGGTGAACGTGTAGGACGCGTTCAGCCCGCTGGCCTGGACCGCGGAGACCCGGGTCGCCGTCGGGTTCACCAGGGCAACCTGGGCGCCGTTGGCGTCCAGGACGCGGAGCTGGACGTCGAGGTCGGGGAACGGACTGCCGTTCGCGACGGTGACCGTCGTCGAACCGGCAGCGACGAAGGAGTAGCTGTCGGCGTCGGTCTCCTTGGTCACGACCCCGTTGAGGGCCGCACCGTTGCCGAGCGCGACGGCCCCGGTCGCGTCCTCGTCGGCGCGGTAGGCAGCGCCGGTCGCGATCTGGGTGACGTCGTCCTGGGTGTTGTTCGCGTCGGGGTACTGGCCCTTGGACCACTGCGAGATCGGCTGGCTGTAGCTGGCCCCCATGATCGGCGCCCACGGGCTCGACCCCGAGTAGTAACCCGCGGTCGACGTGCCGTCGTGGTTGAGGCCGAAGTTGTGGCCGATCTCGTGCGAGGTGGCCTCACCGATGTACTTGCCGTTCTTGGTGGTGCCGTTGGAGAAGACCCAGGCCGGTTGGTAGAACATGTGGTTCGAGCCGGTGGTGTTGAAGACTCCGACGTAGGCCACCCCTCCGCAGCCGCAGCCGTCGTACACGACGCCGCCGTTGGTGATCACCGCACGGGTGCCGTAGACGAGGTCGGACGACGAGGTCCGGTCGATGGCAGCGGTGCCGGGGTCCTTGAGGGTGACGTTGACGTCGTACGGCGCGTAGTCCTCCGCGACCGTCTGCCAGGCCTTCTGGATCTCGGTGAGCTCGGCGTCGGAGAACGCGGTGCTCACGGTGGTGTCGATGGAGTACGGCTCGGCGGTGATGGTGGCGCCGTAGGTGTTGTTCCAGGCCGTGCCGGTGACGGTCTCGCCGTTGAAGTCGAGGTAGATGGTGCGGGCCGAACCGGGCTTGGACTCCAGGGTGAAGGTGTCGGCCAGCGGGACACCCGCCAGCGGCAGACCCGCGGCAGCGGTGGCAGCCCCCATGGTGCCGACCGCGGCGGAGCGCTCGCCCGCGCTCGGGCCGGCGTCGACGTAGAACGCGGAGCCGCACCGGTCGAGCCACAGGCTCCGGTCCGACTGCGCCTTCTTGGCCAGCCCCGGGACGGTCTTGGCGTTGCGCGCCTCGGCTGCCCGGAAGGCCTTCGGGTTGGTGGCGGCGACGTCCGCGGCCGGCGCCGCCTTCGCGAGGGCCGGGCTGCACGGTTCGGAGGGAGCCGCCTGGGCCCCGGTGCTGAAGGCGACCGCGGAACCGGTGGCCACGAGGATGCCGACGATCCCCCGCGCGATGATCTGATGAGTCATGGTGAGCCTGTCTTCCGCGCGCCCCCTCGGCACGTACTGGTGGAAAGGTACGCCGCGCCCGGGACGCGAGATGCAGAAACGCAGAAGTCCGTAATGTCCGATTCTCTAGAAGACCTCGACGTGCACGGTCCGGATCGTCCGGGCCAAGGAGAACGTGTGTCACGTGCTTCTTGCATGCACCACCATTCTGACGAGCTACCACCCGAGCCCGCAGAGCGAATCCACCGGCTCCACGAGGTCAGGTGCCGACGGGGTCCAGCTCGGCCGCCAGCTCCTCGCTGTGCTCCGGTGTCACGATCCGCCCCGGCAGGGCGATCAACGCCGCGACGGCCCCGAACAGGCAGAGCAGGCCGATCACCAGGCAGGAGACGTGCAGCCCGGACATGAAGGCGTCGCGCATGGCGGCGGTCAGCTCCGGGGAGCCCGCCCCGATCGCCTTCGCCACTCCGACCGACTCACCGGCCGCGGCCAGCTGCCCGTCGGGCAGGTCGCCGTACGGGCCGTCGAGCAGCCGGGCGGCGAAGGTCGAGGAGAACACCGAGCCGATCACCGCCACGCCGAGGGTGCCGCCGAGCTCGCGGGTGGCGTCGTTGACCGCCGAGCCGACCCCCGCCCGAGCGGGTGGAAGGACCTGCAGGATCGACTCGGTCGCCGGAGTGGAGATCAGCCCCATGCCCAGGCCCATCAGGATCATCTGCGGGACGACCACCTGCGCGTAGGACGCGTCGACACCGATCGCGCTGATCCACAGGAACGAGCTCGAGAACAGCAGCAGTCCGGTGGTGACGACGGCCTTGGTCCCGAGCCGGGGCGCCAGGATCGCCCCGACCACCGAGGCCACGGCGATGCTGGTGGCGACCGGGAGGATCCGGGCGCCGGTCGAGAGGGTGCCGTAGTCCCGGATGAACTGGAAGTACTGGGTGATCAGGAAGATGAACCCGAACAGCGAGAAGAAGGTGATCGTCACCGCACCGCTGGCCGCGCTGAAGCGGGGGTCACGGAAGAGGGTGACGTCGAGCATCGGGTGGGAGCTGCGGCGCTCGACCGCGATGAACACGACCAGGAACGCAGCAGCAGCGGCGAAGCCGAGCAGGGTCGGAGCCGAGGTCCAGCCGTGCTCAGGACCCTCGATGATCGTGTAGGTCACGGTACTGAGCATGGCGACCGAGAGTCCGAGGCCAGCGAAGTCCAACCGGTCGACGCTGGGATCCTTGGACTCGGGGACCAGCACGAAGGCGAGCGCCGCAGCGATCAGGGCCACCGGGACCAGGGCGATGAAGACGCTGCCCCAGGCGAAGTGCTCGAGCAACGCACCGCCGGTGACCGGACCGGCGGCGACCCCGATCCCCACGACGGCACCCCAGACACCGAGCGCTGCGGCGCGCTCCTTGCGGTCGGGGAAGGTGTTGCTGATGATCGACAACGTGGTCGGGAAGACCAGGGCGGCGAAGACCCCCATCACCACCCGGGCAGCGATCAACGACTCGGCCGAAGTGACGAATCCGCCGACCAGGCTCGCGGCCGCGAACCCGAGGAGACCGATGATCAGGGCGGGACGACGCCCGAAGCGGTCCGAGAGCGAGCCGGCCGCGAGGACCAGGGCCGCGAACGCCAGGTTGTAGCCGTCGACGATCCACTGGAGCTCACGGGTGCCGGCATCGAGCTCGCCGGAGATGCTCGGCAGCGCGACGTTGACGATGGTGGTGTCGAGGTTGATGGCCAGCACGGCGAGGCAGACGGTGGCCAGGATGCCGATCTTCTTGTTCATCGGGGGCTCCAAGTGGACAGTGACAACATTTGGTGAGCACGAGTGGACCACGAGTATGTTGTCGCTGTCAACACCGGACTAGGATGGCCCCATGAGCTACCACCACGGCAACCTGCGGGCCGCCCTGATCGAGACCGCGGCCCAGCTCGCCCGGTCGAAGGGAGCCGACGGTGTGGTCCTGCGCGAGGTGGCCCGGCAGACCGGCGTCTCGCACAACGCCGCCTACCGGCACTTCGCCGACCGCGAGGAGCTGATGACGGCGGTCGCCGACCAGGCGATGGCCGGGCTCGCCGCGGCGATGCGCCGAAGGATGTCCGCGGTCGACGTACCGGACCCGCGCGAGCGCGCGGTGCTGCTGCTGTCCGAGGTCGGGCACGCCTACGTCGAGTTCGCCCTCGCCGAGCCCGGACTCTTCGAGATCGCGTTCGCGGTCTACTCCGTCGACCCCAGCGCTCCGGCCGAGATCGAGCCCGCCGCCGACCCCTCCTCCACCAGCGACGACCTCGGCCCCTACGACCTGCTCGGCCAGGTCCTCGACGACCTGGTCACCGTCGGTCTGCTGACCCCCGAGCGGCGCGACCCCGCGCAGATCCTCTGCTGGTCCACCGTCCACGGCTTCTCGGTCCTGCACCTGCGCGGACCCCTGTACGGCGTACCCGCGACCGAGCGCGAGCAGTCGCTGACGGCGATGCTGGCGCTGGTGCTGCGCGGACTCGTCGGGGACCTGGACTGACATCGTGGAACCGTTCGGCGGACCCTGGGGCGCACTCGGCCTGGCAGTGCTGTGCGCCGGGCTCGGTCTCGGCGGGATCCGTCTGGTCGTCAACGCCTACAGCCGGGACCCGCGGTCCTGGGAGGGCAGCGGTCCGCGGCCGCCGTGGTACCGGCTCCGGGTGATTGGCTACCAGGGTGTGACCCTGGTGCCAGGAGTCTGGATGCTGCTCTCGTTCGCCGGCGCGCTGCCGCTGTTCGCGCTGTTCCTCGCCACCGACCTCGACCTCTTCGGCGTCCTCGGGACGCTGCTCGCCGGCGCCGGGATCCTCACCGCGGCCTGGGGAATCGTCGACTCGTTCCTTCCCCGCAACGGGCGCGACGAGTACGACGCACGGTGACCGGTCGGCTCAGCCGGCGGTGACCCACTCGTCCGGCGAGACCACCAGTCCCGGCTTCCGGATCCGCTGCCGCAGGCGCTCGTCGCAGGTCACCAGGACGTCGCCGACCCGCTCCGCCACGGCGACGTAGACCATGTCGTAGAACGGGTGCTCGTCGTAGCGGCGGGCCAGTTCCCAGGCACGCTCGAGATCGTTGTTGACCGCGTGCCGGATCAGCGGGAGGCGGTCGAGCTCGCCGAAGGCCTCGTCGGCCTGGGCCGGGGTCCAGCGACCCCGTCGGACCCCCGTCAGCAAGGCATTCCCCGCCTCCTGGATGAGCAGGTGCGGCGCGTGCAGCGGGACGTCCGCAGCCGCAAGACGATGCAGCAGGCGACTCTCGGGACTGTCGTTCCGGACGACGGGCGAGATCCACTCGACGACCACGCTCGCATCAAGGACGGGCATCGGGGCTCCGCTCCGCCCGGTCCTCGAGCAGCAGGTCAGACGCGCTGGGCCCCGGGGTCCAGGGGCGCTCGGTAGCACGCGCAGCGATCCCCGCCGCCCACTCGGCGAGTGTCGGGCCGCTCGGGGGTGCGACCTCGGACGGAGCGAATTGGGACCGCGGGATCAAGAGCTTGGTGCCGTACTTGGTCGCGGTCACCTTGCCCGACCAGACCCACCGCCGGATCGTCTCGGGAGATCGGGACGCCAAGGCGGCAGCCTCGCGCACGTCGACCATCTCAACACCATCTACCACATGCATGTGGTAACGTTACTACATCATCTGGAGCACGCTGGCTCAGCAGTACGCCAGCATCTCCTTCAGGGCCCGGACCTCGCTCGGGTCGACCGCCAGGTCCCAGGAGTCCTTGATCGCGATCCACCGGATCGCGTACCGGCACTGGTAGCCCTTGCGCGGCCGCCAGCCCGCCGGGTCGCTCGCCCCCTTGCTGGCGTTGGTCGGTCCGTCGACGGCCAGCAGCACCGACAACGTGTTGGCGTAGTTCTCGCGACGCCCGTCGGACCAGTCACGGGCCCCCGACACCCAGGCCTCGGCGAGCGACACGATGTGGTCGATCTGGATCGCCTGGGCCTGGGAGAGGTCCTTGAGGTCGGTGAAGACCAAGGTCCGGCCGGTGTAGGGGTCGAGCCAGGTGCCGGCCAGGACGTCGTGGTCGCACCTCCCCTGCTGCTGGACCGTGGCCGTGCCGTCGAGGACGTCCCGCAGCAGGACGTCGTCGCGCTGGTTGCAGCCGTTGCCCTCGATGTCGGTCCAGGACGGACCGAAGGCGTCGCGCTCATAACCGGCGGTGCCGACCGGGCGGGGGCGAAGGTCGAGCTGGGCCAGGCGTTGGAGGGCGGTTGCTGCGGCGGCGGTTGGGGGCTTGTTCGGCTTGTTCGGCTTGCTGGGCTTGGTCGGCTTGCTCGGCTTGGTCGGCTTGGTCGGCTTGGTCGGTTTGTTGGGCTTGCTCGGCCGGTCGTCGGTCGGCCGGGCGCCCGTCGTCGCGGTCGGGTCACCGGTGCCAGCGGTCAGCTCGGAGCAGCCGCTGAGGGTGAGTGTGGCGGCCAGGACGAGCGGCATCCAGGGACGCCGAATCCGGCGGAGGTGGGAGGTCACGCCTCGAGGCTAGTCAGTGGGCACGACTCATAGCGGCCGCGGTCGAGACCAGCAAGGCAGCCTCAGCCGCGCCGGTGGTGCGCCAGCAGCTCCGCGGCCATCCGGGGACCCTCGGCGATCAGACCAGCCGGATGGATCACCCGGGAGTCCGGCCCGGCCGCGAGAAGCAACAGACCGACCCGCCCCTCGACCGGCGGCAGCAGATCGAGGTCGAGGACGACGGACTCCTCGTCGTCATCGATCACGTGCACCTGCTCGGCGTACATGTCGGCGGCCCAGCGGGCCGAGTGCGGGATCTCGAGGCGGACCGTCGCGGTGGAACGTTGCGCCTCGAGCCGCCCGTCGAGGTCCGACGGGACGTCATAGGTCTCGTCGAGCACCTCGAAGTCACGCAGGTTCGACAGCAGGTACGTCCGCAGTGTGCCGTTCTCGTCGGGCGGGCCCGCATCGACCTCCCAACCGCGACGGGTCTGCACCAGCCGGTACGGGTCGATCGTCCGCTCGATGACACCCTCGGTCCAGGCCCGGGAGTAGTCGATCCGCACCCGCCGCCGGTCGCGGGCGGCATCCTGGAGCGGTTGCAGCGGCCGGTTCCACCGGGCGGGGTCACCGGGCGCGATCGCTTCCCCGAACATGGTCTCGGTGAGGACCGAGATCGCCCCGGCGAGGTCCTCGTTGCCGGGCTCGACCTCGCTCAGCGCCTTGGCTGCGTTGTAGATCAGCCCGAGCTCGCGGGCGTCGATGTACTCGACACCGATCTCGTCCTTGTTGCGCTCGTCGACCAGGCGCACGACCTCCGCCTCGCCGGGCTCGACGTCGCTGCTCCCGTCCGGGCCCACGAAGTCCAGCGAGTTGGGGCGGGTCAACCCGAGGAACCCGTTGAGGTCCGCGGAGAAGAACGCCAGCAGGTCCGCGCGCAGCTCGTTGACGGGCGCGCCGACCCGGTCGGCCAAGGTCGTCAGGGGCAGGCCGTCCGGGTGCGCGGCGAGGATCGTGAAGACCTCCGGCAGCCGGGCGAAGCGTTCGACGTACTTCGGTGGCATCGTCACTCCCCTGCCATCACGGCGAGCTCGTCGAGGATCTCGTCACGGATCTCTTCGGGACCGAGCACCCGCACCCGCGGACCCAGCTCGTAGATCCGGGCCCGCAGCGCGGACCGGTTCGTGACCCGGTAGGTGAACGTGACGTCGCCGACGGACTCGGTCTCCTCGGTCGGCGTGCCGAGCCAGCGACGGACGTCGGAGGCGTAGTCGACCGAGGCGCAGAGCCGCACGTCGATGGGTGGATCGACCTGCCAGGTCATCGGGTGCAACCCGGTACGTCGCTCGGTCTCCAGACGTACCGCCTTCACGGTCGGGTCGGGGACGACGTCGCTCATCCGGGACACCACGAACATCTTCACGATGTCGCTGCCCTCCTCGTGGCCGCGCAGGTACCACTTGCCGTTCTGGGCCCGGACCGCCTCGGGATGAACCGCACGTGCGCTGCCGGCGTACCGGAACCGGAGCAGGCAGCCGGACCGGAGCGCCTCGGTCACGACCGACAACGCTGCGTCCCCCGCGACCGGAACCGCGGCCACCACCTCGGCCGGACGTTCACCCTGGGCGAGCCCGAGCCGCTCGACCAGGTCGTCGCGGCTCGCGAGCAGCACCGCACGCAGCAACGCGGCTTGCTGCTCGGGACTGAGCTTCACCGCGAGCCGGTTGTCGACGGTCGACATCCGGTAGATGCCCATCGTGCCCTCGCCGCCGATGTTGTCGATCTGCCAGCCGAGCTCACGGAGGTAACGGAACTCCCGGGCCAGTTGCGAGACCGCGTCGACGCCGTCGAAACCGGCGATGTCGACCAGGTTGTTCGCGGGCACACCCTGGGTTCCGTACTGGTGCAGGACAGCCACCAGCCGGACCAGCCGTTCCATGGGGAGGCGCTGCTTGCCGCCGAGGGAGGGAGTCACCGGTTCAGTCTGTCTAGTGACGGACGCGTTGGTGCTGATTTGAGCGAACGGCGCGCGCAGGAATCGTCGCGGCCCTCGGGGTGTCTGGATCACGAGGGTGTCCAGCGCGCGATGGCCAGGTCGAGGCCGTCCACGAGCCGCTGCCAGCTGATCCGGAGGCTTCGGTTGACCTGGTGCGGGTCGTCGTCTCCACGCGGCAGGTGCCGGGCCTGTTCCCGAGCCTGGTTGGCGACGGACCTCCAGGAGCGCAGGCGACCCCGGGCGCCCGCGGCGGCCCGGGTCAGCTCGTCGGCCAGCTCCGCGGTCCCCAGGCTGCGAGCGACCGGCAGCAGCGCCAGGAGCTCCGGGGCGACACGGGTGGTCCCGGCCAGCGTGCGTTCGGGCTTGCACCGGATCTTCTCGTGCACCCAGCCCAGCTCGTTGGTGACCCGCATGTGCCGGCGCAGCGCCTTCACCAGGTGCTCGGGGACGAACGGTCGTGCTTCCAGCGACTGCATCATCACCAGGGCCGTCCCGATCATCCGGAAGTTGAACCCCACGTGCTGCGCCGAGAGCTTGTCGGCGGTGCGATGGGCCTTGCGGACGTCCACGTCGAACCCGAGCGTGACCCAGAGGTCGATCCGGTCGATGTTCTGGGCGCGTACGACGATGGTCAGATCGTCCTCGTTCCGCCAGGCGACGTTGCCGTTCTCGAAGACCTTCAACGGACCCGGGAACTCCGCCTCGAGGGTGGCATGCACCCAGTCCTGGAGGAGTTGGCGGGACGACGCCCGACCCAGCAGCGGTGCCGGCTCCCGGATGGCGGCGGCTACCGGCGACCCGGCGTCCAGGAAGGCCGGGTGTACGACGCCTTCGCGGTCGTGCAGCAGTTGGCTCACCCGCATGGCCGCCTCGTCGACGCTCGTGAACATGTCGACGTCATCTCCGTCGTGAATGACGACGCCACCTGGTCCAGGGTAGAGCGAGACGCTCCGTTGGCCGCCGTACCCGAACGTGATCCGCTCGCCCGGGCCAGAGGCGAGCCGCTCGGCGAGGTCGAGACGGAATGCGAACCACGCACGCGCGACGTGGTTGTCCAGGAAGCCCGAGGTCATCCCCGGGCCTCGCGGGCGAGAAGTGTCATGGGGCCTCCACATGCTGGCTGGGACACCGGGGCGCTCCGGCGGGAGCAGACGCTACGCAGGACCTCCGACACAGCTGTCCCAAGCGTCGGCGGTTGCTGCGAGAGTCGAGCCTCCCGAACTCATCAGGAGGAATCATGGAAGCCGCTGTCATCGCCGCATGGACGTTCATGAACGAGATTGCCGTCCCCGAGGACGTGCTCCCGTTGCTCGTCGAGGGCGAGACCGCCGTCGCCGCCTTCAAGACATTCCGCGACAGCGCGGTGTTCACCACCAAACGACTGATCGTTCGTGACGCCCAGGGATTGACGGGCAAGAAGGTGGAGATCTACTCGCTGCCCTACAGCGCCATCAACATGTGGTCGTCCGAGAACGCCGGCAAGATCCTCGACATGAATGCCGAGCTCGAGCTGTGGACCCGGGCGGGTCACATCAAGATCAAGGTCGGCAAGGGTGCGGACATCCGACGACTCGACTCCTTGATCGCCTGGGCCGTTCTGAACGGCCACTGAGGCCCGGCGTCAGATACCGAGCCGCGCCGCCACCGTCGGCCCGCCGATCTCGCGGACCATCGCCGGGTCGCCCACCACGATCAGCTGGTCGGTGGCGCGAGACATCCCGACGTACAGCTACGAGACCCGCAAGAAGTACCGCGACATCCGTCCCGACCCCGAGGGTTTCCTGAGTGGGACGTTCACCCTCGCCGAACTGCGCACGGTGCACGAGGCCGTGCTGTCTGCCGAGCTGCCGAAGGACGCGTTCAACCGTCGGATGGAGCCACTGCTGGAGCCCGTACGACGCCGCGACGGGTCGCCGGTCTACGGGTCCGGTGTGGGCCGGCCGGCCAGGGTGTACCGGCGGAAGCGCGCCCGGGCGTGACTAGTGGTGAGCGGCCTGGCTCATCAGTCGCTGGAACTGCTCCGGGTCGGTGGTGTAGCAGCCGAGCCGGTTCGGCTTGACGGTGCCGTGGTAGTCGCTGGAGCCGGTGCGGACCAGATCCAGGTTGCGGGCGATGGCGTCGAGCTGGGCCTGCTCCTCGTCGTCGTGCTCGATGTGACCCACCTCGATCCCGTGCAGTCCGGCTTCCTGGAGCTCGGCCAAGCGACGCTCGGAGACGTTGCTCTTCCGGCCTCGGGGGTGCGCCACCACGGTGACTCCGCCGGCGGCGTTGATGATCCGGATGGCATCGATGATGTCGACCTTGTCGCGGGGGACGAACGCCTTCCCTCCGGGTACGAACATCGCGTGAGCTTCGTTCCGATCGGTCACCAGCCCGGCGGCGAGCAGGGCCGAGACGACGTGCGGCTGACCGACAGCATCACCGTGGGCCTGGGCCAGGACCTGCTCCTCGGTGATCAGCAGACCGAGCTCAGCGAGCCGCTTGAGCTGCGGCGCCAGCCGGTTGTCCCGCGACGCGATCCCCCGGCCCAGCAGGTCGATGATGCCCGCATTCGCCGGGTCCAAGGCGTACCCGAGGAGGTGCTGGCCGCGCCCCTCGTTCATCGTCGACAGCTCGACACCCCGGATCAGGTGGATGTCGTGGTGCTCAGCCGCAGCCATTGCCGGCACCCAGCCGGCTGTCGTGTCGTGGTCGGTCAGAGCGACGACCGACAATCCGGCCTTGGCCGCCTCGAGGACCAGCTCGGCCGGGGTGTCGGTGCCGTCGCTGCAGTTGGAGTGGGTGTGCAGGTCGATCGTCATGCGGCTCCGTTCTCGTCCGGGTTCTCCGGAGCACTGGTGGGCCGGCGACGGCCCCGTTTGCGGTTCTGCTGGTGGAACGAGTCCCGGGTCATCTTGGACATGTAGGAGGTGTCCTGGTGCCGGGTCATCATGCGCATCCGGTCGATCTCCTCCTGTTCGGACCGTACCGCGTCGGCGAGCCCCTCGGGGGTGATCGCGAGCGCTCCCCCGATCAGACCGCCGGCCATCGCCAGGAACAGCTCGCCGCCGTCCAGGTCGCCCGACTCGAAGGCCTCCGATGCCTTCCGCTTGGCCTCCTGGGCCTCCTGGAAGAGCACCTCGGACTGAACGGTCGGGTGCGGCACCCGGTCGCCGCGCTCATCACCGGGCACGACGTTGACCGAGATCGGCAAGGAGACCCTCTGCTCGATCAGACCGGGCAGCTCGACGTACTGGAGCTCGAGGGTGGCGACCCGGGCCAGGCCGAGAGCAACGAGGGCCGGGACCTGCATCCGGAGCAACACCTTGCGCTCTTCCGCGGCGTACAGGTCACCGAGCTCGATCATCACGGTGCCGTCGGCGATCTGCTGGGCCGGCAGATCGTTGAACAGGCGCAACATCTGGACCGTCGGCTCGAACTTCACCGTCAGCGTCGCCGCCTGGACGACCTTGTCGAGCAGGCCCTCGACCTCGGCCGCGATCGCCGCACCGGCGGCGTCGGGATCGGCCGCGAAGACGTGGTTGCCCGAGCCGCTGCGAGCGACTGCGCTCAACAGGGTCTCGTCGTACCCGCGGCCGTAGCCCAGTGTCGAGGTGGTGATCCGGTCGCTGTGAGCCTTCGACGCCAGGGACGCAAACTCGTCGGCGTCGGTGATGCCGGCGTTGACGTGACCGTCCGAGATCACCAGCAGGGTGCCGCCAGCACCGGTTGTCTGCACGACCCGACGGAGCTCGCGCAGGCCGCGCAGGTAACCGGCACCCAGGTCCGTGCTGCCACCGGCATCGATCCGCTGGATCTCGGCGATCACCGCGGCCTTGTCGTGCAGCGGGCCAGCCGCAACGACGAGCTGCGCGGTGTTGTCGAAGGTGACCAGGCCGAAGTTGTCGATGGGCTCGAGGCGCTGGACCAGCGCGATCAGCGCCTTCTTGGCACCCTCGAGCGGGGCCCCGGCCATCGAGCCGCTGCGGTCCAGGACCACCTGGAGAGAGCTTGGCGGACGGGCGGTGTCGGCGACCGAGGCCGGAGCCTCGAGCTCGAGCAGCACGGTGACCTCGTCGGCCGCCTCGTGAGCGACGACGTTGACGTCGAGGAGTGCGTTGATCTTCATGGGTACCTCCAGGTGGGTGCGCAAGACTCCCCGACCGGGCGTCGGGAGTCGGGAATTCGTGGATGAACCGGTGTCCGGGGAGTCGCAGGATTCTGGGTCCAGCGACTCCACCCGGACACCGGGAGGTCGGTGGTCAGGCGTGCTGCCCTCCGACGCTCTTGAAGATAGAGGGGACCCCCGACACGTCAGGACCGCAGCGGTAGCGCTCCCGCGAAGACAACGCGGAGAACTGCGTCGTCCAGGCGCACGTGATAACTCGTACGCCCGTGCTTGATGACCGTGCCGACGCGCCCGTGGAACTCGCCGGGTACCACGACCCGGACCACGTCGCCGACCGGCACGCGCTCGATCCGTCGGCCCGCGATCTTCGCCTCGAGCTCGGCCAAGTAGTTCGGGTGCATCGCTGCCGGGCGCCCCCGGAAAGTCCATTCGAAAAGGTGGTTCACGTCGAACTTCGGGTTGCACTGAGGGCAGCTCAGCAACCGCTCCGGCCGCTTGTGCCGCTCCACGGCATGACCCGCAGAGCAGGTACCCCTCCAGTTTCCGGCCACGCGAGGAGCGTCATCGGAAACACAGCGGGTGCCCGTGCTCCCGATCCGTACGGCAGTACGGCGCCAGACTTCGTCGTGCTGGTGCTCGGGACCTACAAGGGCGTGCGCGATCTCGTGCAGGATCGTGTCACGGACCTCAGCCTCGTCGTGCAGGAACGTCACCGGGGCACTCAGGCTGATGGTGCGGGTGACGTGACGGCAGGCGCCAGCGCGGCGCTTGGCCGCGAGCCAGGGTCCGACTCTCCATACCCCAAGACGACCACCCTCAACTACGCCCCGCTTCAGTGGGTGGCCCCACCGCCAAGTCCTGACCGAGTCCCACACTCTGTCGCCTTCCAAACACGCATCCCGAGTGCGCGCAGACGCCAGTCCACCGCGTTCTCGGCGGACCACATCTGGGCAACGAATACAAGGCAGGGAGCGGGCCTGGCCTTTGCTTCAGCTGGTTGGCCTGAATCGACCGAAATGGTCGATCAACTGCGCGGGCAGTCGACCCTTCCTAGGATAACGAGCTCTGGAGCTTTACCAAAAGTGGGGACCTTTTCATGGATAGCAAGTCACTGGTCTTCCTTGGTCTGATCAATGGACCTCGTCAGTATCGGATCCCGTCATTCCAACGGTCATACTCGTGGGAACGCGACGAGCGCGAAACCCTTTGGCTCGATCTGCTCACCCAGTACGCAATCCTCGACTCTGTTTGGGAAGAAGAGCCTGCCGTTCAGGAGCAGCTCCTTACCAAACAATCGACCCACTATCTCGGAACCATCGTCCTCTCCGGACCGAGTGCCCTCGGAGTGCCGAAATCCGACATTATCGATGGCCAACAACGCATCACGACTCTCTTACTGGCGATATGCGCAATGCGAGATCATTGGGGAACCCTCCTATCGAAGGCAGACGGGCCCGCGGAAGCAGAAAGCAAGCGCAGGACGATCTCGAATACGTACCTCATCAACGACGGCCAGGCAGGTAACGAACGGTTCCGCCTCCTGCCCCTATCGACAGATGAGAAGGTCTTCAAGGCCATCGTTGAGTTTGCTGGGTCAGGAAAGCTAAGGACTGAGGACCTTGGCCTCGAGCCTGGCGACTCCGACCGCATGCTTCGTGCGTATCAGTTCTTCAGGACCGAGATGGCTCGTAAAGCGGTGCCGGAGAACAACGTTCAACTCAAGCGGTTTGAGAGCCTGTTCCCACTCGATCCCGCGATTCTTGAGCAAGCACTCGCGCATCGCATGTCGGTCATCGCGATCGAGACCAAGAACAACGACGACACGAACGCCATCTTCGAGTCCTTGAACGCGAAGGGCCGGCCACTTACGCAACTTGACCTCCTTCGCAACTACATCTTCATGACGCTAGGCGTCAAGGCTGAGGTCGTCCTGAACGAGGACTGGTTGCCTATCGAGAAGACCCACTTGCCGAACCGCCTCGACGTGGAAGCGTTTGTGTGGGCGGATGTTGTGTCCCGTGGAACGAACGTACTCCAGAAGCGCACCTACAGGACGATCCAGTCCGAGCTGCGCGAAGTCGGCGCTACGGTCATTGCGGCGGAAGACTATGTAAAGCGGCTCAAGCGACGCGCCCCGGCGTTTGCTCAGATCTTGGACCCATCGAAGGCAGCGACACCAGCTCTCAAGAGCGCGTTGGAGCACCTATCAAAGGCTGGTGGAAAGACCGCCCGTCCCCTGCTGCTTTGGCTGTTCGAGGAACATTCGACAGAGCGGTGCGACCACGACGAGCTCGTTCGCTGTATCGCGCACATCGAGAGCTTTCTCGTGCGCCGGTTCCTGTGCCAGCTTGCTCCGAACAACCTGAACAGCATGTTCGGCATCATGCTGACGAAGCTGAACAACGCCGCCGG
Source organism: Propionibacteriales bacterium (assembly GCA_026392455.1). Taxonomy (GTDB): domain Bacteria; phylum Actinomycetota; class Actinomycetes; order Propionibacteriales; family Nocardioidaceae; genus Marmoricola. Next base: position 209,897 of record JAPLCB010000009.1, read on the forward strand.
ACCGCTTTCCGAAGGTGCGGGTTCGGTCGAAGATCGATTGGTCACGGCGCTTACATCGGTGCCGAAGGACTGGCCAGACGATCAGCAACTCGAAGTCGGCATCTTGAGTCACGACTTCTATCACTATGGCGACGTCCGCCAGCGGACGCATATCTTGCGGACACTCGACTTGAGCTTCGGGTATGACCTAATTCCTGGCTATGACGAAAGCGACCAGAGCGTCGAACACATCCTGCCGCAGAGCAGGACATCGAATGACTGGATCGCAGACCTCAAGGCACTAGGCGACGACCTCACGGCCACTCAGGACCGCTGGCTCCACACGCTCGGAAACCTGACCGTCGTGTCACCATCCAACAACTCGTCGTTGGGCAACAAGCGCTTCCCGCTCAAGGCTGAGATCTATCAGAGCACGAGCTACAAGCTAACGAGAGCTGTAGTCGGCTTTTCCGATCTAGTCGCGGGCGAGAACCTTTGGGGCTCAAACTCCATCGCCATTCGCGGGAAAAGTCTGGCTGAGATGTCTGCCCAGCTGTGGGCCAGACCTGAGGCCGGTCCCCTCCAGATCACGGACAATGCGGCTCCGCCGAGCGATGGCTCCGAGTTCGGCGACACAGATGGGTCGGACATCGTGCCATTTACTTCTTCCATTGAAGAGTTCGAATCTAATGACGAGGCGTCCGACTAGGGGCCTTCGACCAGAGCGGCCGCTGCTCCCCGATGAACACCCGGCTCCTGCCTCAAGGCGCGCTTGACCGTAGACGCCGTCGCGTGGGAACCAACGAATTCCTTCACCAGTTGATCGTCTCGGCTCGGCGAAGTCCAATTCAGCACAGGTTCGAAGGGCCCGCCTCCAACCGGAGGCGGGCCCTTCGAACGTACTTCCTATCTCAGCTGCAGCCGCTGGTCGAGCCGCACCCTTCACACACGTAGCAAGACCCCGCCGGACGCATCTTCGTCCCGCACGTCATGCACAGCGGAGAGTCGATCGCAGTCCCGGAGATCTTCTCCAGCAGCTCGGCGGTCGTGTGCGCCTCGGTCGGCCGCGCCGTCGCCTCGGCGACGTCGGAGACCTCGACCGGAGCAGCCTTGACCTGAGCAGCGAGCGTCGGCAGCTCGGACGCCGGGACGACCTCGACCTCGTGGGTGATCAGCTCGGCCGCGCCACCGGTCTCGTCGACCGGTTCGTACGAACCCGTCTCGAGGTGACGCTGACGCTCTTCGGCGGAGTAGATGCCGAGCGCCGACCGCTCCTCGAAGGACATGTAGTCCAGCGCCAGCCGGCGGAAGACATAGTCCATCAGCGACTGTGCCATCCGGACGTCCGGGTCGTCGGTCATGCCGGACGGCTCGAAGCGCAGGTTGGTGAACTTGGAGACGTAGGTCTCCAGCGGGACGCCGTACTGCATGCCGATCGACACGGCGATCGAGAAGGCGTCCATCACGCCGGCCAGGGTGGAGCCCTGCTTGCCGAGCTTGAGGAAGACCTCGCCGAGCTCGCCGTCGTCGTGCGCACCCGAGGTCATGTAGCCCTCGGCACCACCGACGGTGAAGGACGTCGTCCGGGAGACGCGCGACTTCGGGAGACGCTTGCGGAACGGCTTGTGGATCTCGACGACCGTCGGCTCGAGGACCTCGTCGACCGTCTGGCCCTGGTCCTTCTTGGCCTGGTCGGACTTGCCGTCGCTCAGCGGCTGGCCCACCTTGCAGTTGTCGCGGTAGACCGCCGTGGCCTTCAGGCCCAGCTTCCACGACTGCAGGTAGATGTCCTCGATCTCCTCGACCGTGGCGGTCTCGGGCAGGTTGACCGTCTTGGAGATGGCCCCGGACAGGAACGGCTGGCAGGCCGCCATCATCCGGACGTGGCCCATCGGCTTGAGCGACCGGGCACCCATCGCGGTGTCGAAGATCTCGTAGTGCTCGAGCTTCAGACCAGGCGCGTCGATGACGTGACCGTTCTCGGCGATGAACTCGACGATCGCCTCGACCGACTCCTCCTGGTAGCCGAGCTTGCGCAGGGCCCGCGGGATCGTCTGGTTCACGATCTGCATCGAGCCACCGCCGACGAGCTTCTTGAACTTGACCAGCGAGAAGTCCGGCTCGATGCCGGTGGTGTCGCAGTCCATCATGAAGCCGATGGTGCCGGTCGGCGCGAGCACCGACGCCTGCGCGTTGCGGAAGCCGTTCTTCTCACCGATCTTGAGCACGTCGGCCCAGGCCTTGGTGGCCAGCTTGTGCACGGCGGAGTCCGAGACGCCGTACGTGCGGACCACGTCGTTGGCTGCCTGGTGCTTGCGCATGACCCGCTTGTGGGCCTCGGCGTTGCGGGCGTAGCCGACGTACGGGCCGACGACGCCGGCCAGCTCGGCGGAACGCTTGTAGGAGACACCGGTCATCAGCGAGGTGATGGTGCCGGCCATCGCGCGGCCGCCGTCGGAGTCGTAGCCCAGACCCATCGCCATCAGCAGGGCACCGAGGTTGGCGTACCCGATGCCGAGCTGGCGGTAGTCCCGGGTGGTCTGAGCGATCGGCTCGGTCGGGAAGTCGGCGAAGCAGATCGAGATGTCCATCGCGGTAATGATCAGCTCGACGGCCTTCGCGAACAGCGGGGCGTCGAAGGTGTCGTCGTCCTTGAGGAACTTCAGCAGGTTCAGCGACGCCAGGTTGCACGAGGAGTTGTCCAGCGACATGTACTCCGAGCACGGGTTGGACGCGGTGATCCGGCCCGTCTCCGGGTTGGTGTGCCAGTCGTTGATGGTGTCGTCGTACTGCAGACCCGGGTCGGCGCAGGACCAAGCGGCCTCGCTGATCTTGGTGAACAGCTCGCGGGCGTCGATGGTCTCGATGATCTCGCCGGTGCCGCGGGCACGCAGACCGAACTCGGTGCCGTCCTCGACCGCGCGCATGAACTCGTCGTTCACACGGACCGAGTTGTTGGCGTTCTGGTACTGCACGGAGGTGATGTCGGCGCCGCCGAGGTCCATGTCGAAGCCGGCGTCACGCAGCGCGCGGATCTTGTGCTCCTCCTTGGCCTTGGTCTCGACGAACTCGACGATGTCGGGGTGGTCGACGTCCAGGACGACCATCTTGGCCGCACGACGGGTGGCGCCGCCGGACTTGATGGTGCCGGCCGACGCGTCAGCACCGCGCATGAAGGAGACCGGACCGGACGCGGTGCCGCCGGAGGAGAGCAGCTCCTTGGACGACCGGATCCGGGACAGGTTCAGGCCGGCACCGGAGCCGCCCTTGAAGATGAAGCCCTCTTCCTTGTACCAGTTGAGGATGGAGTCCATCGAGTCATCGACCGAGAGGATGAAGCACGCGGACACCTGCTGGGGAGACTGGGTGCCGACGTTGAACCAGACCGGGGAGTTGAACGAGAAGTACTGGTGCACCAGCAGCCAGGTGAGCTCGTGCTCGAAGGTTTCCTTGTCCTTGACCGTCGCGAAGTAGCCGTGCTCCTGGCCGGCCGCGGTGTAGGTCAGGACGATGCGGTCGATGAGCTGACGCAGGCTCCACTCACGGACGTCAGAGCCGAGGGCGCCACGGAAGTACTTGGTGGTCACGATCGTGGAAGCGTTGACGCTCCAGAAGTCGGGGTACTCGACACCGCGCTGCTCGAAGACGGTCTCGCCGGTCTTCCAGTTCGTCTGGACGACGTCGCGACGCTCCCAGTTGAGCTCGTCGTAGGGGTGCACGCCTTCGGTGCTGAAGACCCGGTCGATCTTCAGGCCCTTGCGCCGGGCGGTGGTCTTGCCTGATCCGGTGGCAATCTCTGTCATGCGTCGTTCCCCTAAGTGCTCTCGTCGGCGTGCTTCTCGGTGGTACTGCGGTGGTGGTGCTCGTGGTGCTGGTGGTGCGCTGACGCCTGGTCTCGGGCGCCGGAAGTGGTAGCCCGGCGCATCGCTTCCCCACGATGCACCGGGCCGTTCTGGGTCAGCCCGTGGGCTGAGGTTCGAGCGCCTTGCGCTCGGCTCGCATGTCTGCGATCTCGGACTCGAAGTCGTCTGCGGACTCGAATCCTCGGTACACGCTGGCGAAGCGGAGGTACGCAACTTCGTCGAGCGCCTTGAGCGGGTTGAGGATGGCCAGACCGATCTCGTGGGCCGGAACCTCGGCCCAACCGCCAGCACGCAGCGTGTCCTCGACGGTCTGCCCGAGCCGGGCCAGGTCGTCCTCGGTCACGGGACGACCCTTGAGCGCCTTGCGGGCTCCGGCGATCGCCTTGTCGCGCTGGAACGGCTCCGAGGTGCCGCTGCGCTTGAGGACCGTGAGCTGCATCTGCTCGACCGTGGTGAAGCGCTTCTCGCAGGTCGGGCAGGTGCGCCGACGGCGGATCGCACCGCCGTCCTCGGCCACTCGCGAATCGAGGACCCGGGTGTCGACACTGCGGCAGAACGGACAGTGCATCGGATCCTCCTCTCAGCGGTGGCGATGTAGTCAAAACACGGGGTCGAACCTGTGGATTCCCCCGGTAAAACTCGCAATTCCTGTGGGTAACCCGGTGGATCTGTGGAACTAGATGTGGATAACTACATCGGTGTAAGTACTAGATGTAGTGGAACCCTAAGCCTCTCGGGTGACCTACGCAACACCGGACCCCGCAAAACTTTTCGTCGGCTCTCCGGCACACCCAAACCTGCAGGTCAGAGCCTTGGACCGCCCTCGAAGTCCGGCGTGTCGACCACTCTTCCAGGATGCACCGACAGTTCTCATCACCCCATCTACCGGGCTAAACGGACACCTGTTCCAACTCTCCACAGGCGCACCGCAGCGGCTCCCGGATCGAACTGTGCGGTTCGGTCACAATGTCCGAATGGGCAGGCACTCGGGCGATCACGACGAACCGGAGCTGCACATCCCGCACGGTCGCACGATGCTCGTCCTGGCCGGATCTGTGACCGCCACCCTGATCGCCTGGGGCTTCCTGGTCGTCCAGGCCATCAAGTTCGGCGGGAACGCTCGCGACGGGCAGGGAGCAGCGTGGGTCTTCCTGTTCCTGGCCACGCTCGGTGCGACCGCCTGCATGTTCATGGCCCTGATCCTGGGCACCAAGCTCAGGGCACTGCTCAAGGGCGAGGAACCGGTGAAGCCGCCCCGGGTCCAGGGCGGGCGGCGACGGCTCTAGGTTCGGTCCGCCAACCGCCGGACGAACTTCAGCCCCGACCAGACCTCGTCGATCGCGCAGACCTTCACGTCGACCACCCCGGCCTCGAGCCCGGTACGCCGGACGACGTTCTCGTCCAGATCGGTCTCGTACCCGAGTTTGCGGGCCGCCTTCTTCGGCCAGCAGACCCAGATCATCCCGGCCTGCTCGGTGTGCTCGATCAGCGTGGGCAATCGCCGAGTGAGAGCCGCCGCATCGGTGTGGAAGGTCAGCGTGATCCCCGCCAGCTTCGGCAACCGGGTGGTGGTCAACGCATCGAGGGTGAACCCTGCCGGCGGCTTGTCCAGGAAGACGGTCTGCCCGTCCTTGACCCCAAGCTTCGTCTCCAGCGGGGTGCCTGAGTAGCCAGCCATGGGCTGACGTTATCCACAGATGCCACCGAGGGCGTAGCGACCGGGTTCCAGTGCGTTGGACACTGTCCGCTCTCGGTGGGCCCCGGCCCTGTCTCGGAAGGGGTGCTCGTGCGACGTCATCTCCTGGTTCTGATCGTGGCGTGCCTGGTGGTCGGCGGGTGTGGTGAACAAGTGACCTCGCGGCCAGGCCCGGGGGCGTCATCAGCCACCCCGACGCCCAGCTCCAGCAGTACGCCGACCGGGGCGCCGACGCTGCCGCTGGCGGCTACGGAGAACAGCAAGGCGGGGGCCGTGGCGTTCGTGAAGCACTACGTGGCGTTGATCAACTACGTCAGCCACCGCGGCAAGACTCACGAACTCCGGAGGCTCGCCCGGGCGTGCAAACAGTGCGACGCGATCGCGGACCTGATCGATCGCGTCTATGGCACCGGCGGCCGCATCACCGGAGATGGCTGGATCGTGTTGTCCGCCCGACAAGTACCGAACATCAGTCAAGACGGGATCACCTTCGTCGACAGCACAGTCAAGGTGAGTTCTCAGCAGGTGTACGAGACGCCGTCATCCACACCACGCAACTACGCCGGAAGAGCCGCCCGGTCGGTGGTGTTCTCGCTCGTGTACGGACCTACGCAGTGGAAAGTCACGGCGATCTCCATCGTGAGCGATCGATGATCGCGCGGGCGCTGATCACGGTCGCAGTTCTGGTCGCCTTCGGAAATGAACCGACACCGGGCGACGATGCCTTCGTCGTCGCGGTTGAACAAGCGACTCCCGGATCTGACCAGTCTGGACATGGCAACGGTAAGGATCCGGAGTACGAGAGCTATTTCTGGACGAGAGCCTGCGACCTCTTGGTGCCCTCGGTGCTGCCAGGTGCCGGTCCCTGCAACGCGACGGCAGTCTGCGAACCCGGCGAGTTCGTCTTCTACCTGTACGGGTTCAAGGACGGCGTTTGGCTGCCGCTCGGTAATCAGTGCCGCGCCGAGGAGCCGCGGTCCCTCACCCCAGCCCTCATCTCCCACGCCTTCGAACGCATCCCCCTCCCCCACCTCCGCGTCATCGCCCAACCCGCGGACAAGACCCTCGTCAACTTCGACACGATCTTCCACGTCGAGGCCGAACCCCTCGACCGCTCGGTCACCCTCCTCGGCCAACGCGTCGACCTCACGATCACCCCCAGCAGCTTCCGCTGGACCTGGGGTGACGGCACAACCACCACGACCACCACCCCCGGGGCCCCGTACCCCTCGCGAGCCGTCACCCACCGCTACCTCGACCTCCACGACCACGTCACCTCGACGGTCGCCATCACCTGGACCGCACGCTGGCGCACCAACGGCGGTGCGTGGGCCGACGTACCGGGCACTGTCACCACGACCGGACCAGCAGCAACGCTGCGCGTCGTGGAGGCTGTGCCCAACCTTGCCGGACCCGGTTAGGGACTAGATTCAGCGGGTGCCCTCACCGACCAAGATCAGTACGTCGACCTGGTTCAAGCTCGCCTACGTGGCTCTCGCCGCGACCGACACGTGGCTCTCCGGTTCCACGCACCCACGGGCGCAGCAGGCGCGAGTCCTCACCAAGCCGCTGCTGATGCCGACGCTGGCTGCCTCGTTGATCACGAACCCGAAGGCCGCGAGCTCGCCGTTGCGGACGAGCACGCTGGCCGCTCAAGCAGGCGGCTGGGCCGGCGACCTGGCGCTGTTGGGCGACGGGCCGCAGAACTTCATGATGGGCAGCGGCTCGTTCGCCGTCGGGCACGCGGCGTACATCAGTGGCTTCCTGGGCAACCGGGGCCCGTCCCTGCAACCCGGCCCGAAGGCGGTCGCTGCACTGTGGGCCACCACGAGCCCCGGCATGATCTTCGGCGCGACCCGGCAGGACAAGCGGCTCGGGCCCACGATCGCCGGGTACTCCGCGATGCTGGCCTCGACCCTGGCTGCCGCCACCCAGCTCGACCCAGCTCTGCCGAGGTCCGCTCGGCGCTCGACGATGCTGGGAGCCGGGCTGTTCATGCTGTCGGACTCGCTGCTGGGGACCCGGAAGTTCCTGCTGAAGAACCCGCCGCACGCTCTGGAGTCAGCCGTGATGGCGACGTACACGGCGGCGCAGTTCTTCCTCAGCGAAGGGGCTGCACGGGCCGGGACCAGGTAGGGGTTTCGAGATTTCGAGGTTTCGAGGTTTCGAGGCTCGCTTCGCTCGCACCTCAACCCGCAGGGCAGCCGCTTCGCTCGCACCTCAACCCGCAGGGCAACCGCCGCGCTCGCACCTCAACCCGCAGGGCAGCCGCCGCGCTCGCACCTCAACCTGCAGGGCAGACAAACGGATGAAGGGGCGGGCCCACGGGCCCGCCCCTTCGCTTCCCACACATGCCGACGACCCGGGTCGAGGGGGTCGTCGGACGTTTCTAGAACCCGATCAGCTGGCCGGGACCGCGAGCTGCTGGCCCGCGGAGAGACCGCCACCGGGCAAAGAGTTGAGGCGCTGGATGCGGTGCACCATCTCGCGGACGTCGCCGGGCTTCGCGATCTCGCCGGCGATGCCGTAGAGGGTGTCACCGGGCTGGACCTCGACCATCCGGACCGGCTCGGGCGTGCCGCCGGACAGGGTGGCGGTCGCCCAGCCGCTGAGGCTGATCATCACCACGACGGCAGCGAGGAGCGCCGTCAGGAGGACGACGACCCGGCCGCGCTGCGTGAGGCGGATGGTCGTGGTCCGGCCGAGCCGCGGCAGTGCCGCGGAGCTCGGAACGAATGCGGGGGAAATGCTCAGCGTGCTCATCTTGAAACCTCCTGGGGAAGATCCAGCGCCTGCTTCTCGATCTGGTCAGCGCTGGTGGTCGGTTCTCGGCGACCCCTCTGATCTGTTGACCACTGTCTAACCGGGACCGCCGACACAACCTCACCGACGACTCGATCAGACGTTCGATCGAACATGTGTACGAAGTTAGAGCATGTGTTCGAAGAATGTCAAGAACATGTGTTCGAACAACGATGCGGAGATGATCCTGCGTCGGGCCGACACGCGGATCGAACATATGTTTGAAATGCGGGTGCGAATGGGTCTACGGTCTGTCCATGGCGAAAGACGGCGGCACCCACGACCAGAGCGGCAGCAACCTGGGCAGCAACATCCGCGAGCTCCCCGACGCTCCCCCGGACGCGACCGGCCTCACCCCCCGGCAGCAGCGGATCCTGACCACGCTGCGTGACGCCATCGAGCAGCGCGGCTACCCGCCCAGCATCCGCGAGATCGGCGAGGAGGTCGGGCTCGCCAGCTCGTCGAGCGTCGCCCACCAGCTGCGTGTCCTGGAGTCCAAGGGCTTCATCAAGCGCGACCCCAACCGTCCGCGCGCCCTGGAGGTCTTCCTCCCCGACGTCCTGGCAGCGCGCCGGTCGCTGGCCAGCGTGGACGAGTCCGGCCACGACGTCACCGGCTTCGGCGACGCCAACCCGACCGCGACCAACATCCCGCTGGTCGGTCGGATCGCCGCCGGCGGCCCGATCCTGGCCGAGGAGCGCGTCGAGGAGATCTTCCCGATGCCGAAGTCCCTGGTCGGTGACGGCACCCTGTTCATGCTCGAGGTCGCCGGTGAGTCGATGATCGACGCCGCGATCTGCGACGGCGACTACGTCGTGATCCGCCAGCAGCCCGACGCCAACAACGGTGACATCGTGGCCGCCATGATCGACGGCGAAGCCACCGTGAAGACCTTCCAGCGCAAGAACGGCCAGGTCTGGCTGCTGCCGCACAACCCGGCGTTCGAGCCGATCGACGGCACCCACGCCACCATCCTCGGCAAGGTCACCGCGGTCCTGCGCAAGGTCTGATCCCCCTGGTCCCAATTCGGACAAAAGGCGGCGAGCCCTCGGCAGCCCGGCCAGACTGGTCGTATGCACCTTCGTCGGGGGATCTCGGGCCTGCTTACCTGCACCTTTACCGTGGCCGCACTCGGGTTCACGGCTCCGGCGTACGCCGCTGAGCAGCCGAGTGAGCCCTCGTCCGAGATGCAGCAGATCCTGGCGAACGACGACACCGCCCGACTCGACGGCGACGGCCTCCTCTACTACGTCGACCCGGCGCCGGAAGCCCCCGACGGGTTCGTCCCGCAGCCCCAGCGGTCGCCGAGCTTCACCACCAGCCAGGCCGGCCTGCCGCTGCCGGTACTGAGCAGCCGCCCGAGTGCCACCCGCACCGTGTACCTGGACTTCGACGGCGTCACCCTGCCCGGGACCAGCGCCTGGAGCAACGCCCAGTCCCCCGGCGACCCGGTGATCGCTGCCGGCACCTACACCGGGTTCACCCTCGACGGCAGCACCGACTTCTCCCAGGCCGAGATCGACTTCATCACCAAGACCTGGCGGATCGTCGCGGAGAAGTACGCACCGTTCGACATCAACGTCACCACGGCCGACCCCGGGCAGGCGGCCCTGACCCGCAGCAGCTCGGGTGATACCGCGTACGGCGTCCAGGTGGTCGTCACCGACGACACCAGCCCGCCGACCCAGATCTGCGGCAACGCCTGTGCCGGCATCGCCTACAACGACCTCTTCGACGGCCGTCAGGGCAGCAGCGGCGTCTTCAACACCGCCAACTACACGGTGGCGTGGGTGTTCTCGTCGAAGACGTTCGGGTCGGCCCAGATGACGGCTCACGACGCCGCCCACGAGATCGGCCACACCCTGGGCCTCGGTCACGACGGCGGCTCGGCGAACCCCAACTACTACGACGGGGGCAGCAGCAACTGGGTCCCGATCATGGGACTGACCAACCAGCACGCCGTGGCCCAGTTCAGCAAGGGCGAGTACACCGGAGCCAACAACAGCCAGGACGACCTGGCTGTGATCGGGGCGAACGGCACGACCGGTACCGCGAACAGCTTGCTCGTCAGCGACGACTACGGCAGCAGCAGCACGCCGACCGCGCTCGGCGACCAGCAGACCTACACGGTCGACGGTGTCATCAGCGGGGCCGGTGACGACGACGTCTTCTCGCTCAGCCGCACCTGCACCGACGCGCTCACCGCCACCGCGACCGGGATCGGCTCCGGCCAGAGTCTCGACATCAGGGTCGAGGTCCTCGACGGAGCCGGCACCCTGCTCGCCGCCAGCGACCCGGCGTCGGGCCAGAACACCTCCCAGCCCGGCGACATCGGCTACCTGCCGACGGGCCTGGACGCGACCACCACCCTGGCCTCCACGACGTCGGGCGCGACGTACCGGGTCCGGGTCGACGGGGTCGGCTCCGGCAACCCGGCGAACACCGGGTACTCCGACTACGGCAGCGTCGGCCGGTACCACCTGACGATCACCGGCTGCCCGCCCCCGGTCGGCTCGCTGCCCGGACCGCCGACGACCGCCACCGCTACCGCCAACCCGCGCACCACCACCGGGACGGTCAGCTGGACCGCACCGGCCACCGACGGCGGCAACCCGGTCACCGGGTACCGGATCACCGGCCTGCCGGGCGGCACGGTCGACACCACCGGGCCCGGCACCACGTACGACGCCGTCAACCTCGTCCCGGGGACGCCGTACACCGTGACGGTCTTCGCCACGACCGTCATCGGAACCTCGACGACGGGAGCCGGCACCACGTTGCTCGTCGACACCTGGGCACCGACGACCAAGCCCGGGCTGGTCGCCAGCCTGTCCTCCGCTACCGCCACGGTGACCTGGACCGCGCCGAGCAACACCGGCGGTGCCGTGCTCACCGGCTGGCACCTGGTCGGCACCGGGGCCAGCCCGGTCGACGAGACCCTCTCCCCCGGGACGCTGACCACGAGCTACCCGGTCACCTACGGCGTCACCACCTACACGGTCACCGGCACCTACGAGGCCACCGACACCGACGGGATCGTCGCCTCCGACCCCCAGAGCGTCACCCGCGCCACCACCGCCGCCGGGGCCCCGGCGAGCGCGAGCACCACCCCGGCGACCAAGGGCTTCACCGGCACCGTCAGCTGGACCGCTCCGGCGTCCGACGGTGGCAGCACGATCACCAGCTACCGGATCACCGGACTCCCGGGCGGCACCGTCGACACCGGGAACGCACTGACCTCGTACCCGGCGACCAGCCTGGTCCCCGGGACGACGTACTCGCTGAGCATCGCCGCCCAGAACAGCAACGGGTTCGGCCCCACCCGGTCGGTCAGCCTGCGCGTCGCGACCTGGGCACCGACCACCCGGCCCACGTTGACAGTGACTCGCAGCGGCACCACCGCCACCTTGACGTACGCCGCGCCCGCCAACCCCGGCAACGCCACCCTCACCGGCTGGTACGTCGACCGGACCGGCCCCGGCGCCACGCCCGCGGACAAGACCGTGACCGCCTCCTCGACCACGATGACCGGTCTGCTGGCCGGGACGCACATGTTCACCGTCCGGCCGACCTACTTCGCCGATGACCCCACCGGCGTGCTGACGTCCGACCCGAAGACGGTCGTGGTCACCACCAAGCCGTCCGCCCCGAAGATCGGGACCGCCGTCTCCGGGGCCGTCGGCGGCACCCGGAACGCGACGGTGAAGTGGGCCGCCCCGAGCAGCAACGGCGGCGCCGGCATCACCAGCTACAAGGTGGTCGCCACCAAGCTGGTCGGCGGCAAGGTGACAGCGACGTACACCTCGTCGGCGCGGCCGGCCAGCGCACGTTCCTACGTCTGGGCGCTTCCCGCGGGCAGCTACAAGTTCCGGGTGATCGCCTACAACAGTGTCGGGAGGTCGCCGTACTCGGCGTACTCGAACCTGGTCGCATCCCGGTAGGAGGGGCAGGATGAGGCAGGTGCGGGTACGCGTGGTTCCGGTCGTCGCCGGGCTGGTTCTCGCCCTAGCATCCCCCGCGCTGGGATCCCCAGCCCTGGCGGCGGCCCCGGCTCCGCGGCCGGTTCCGAGCACCAGCACGGCCTCGACCGTCACCGACCAGCACGTCACGCCCGGCCGGCCCTCCCGCGTCCTGGCGAAGCAGGCCACCGGTCGGGCCGCAATCCTCGCCCTCGGCGACGACCTGGCGCTGGCCGCCCACCGCAACAGCCTCACCCCGGCGCGTCTCACCCAGATCCTGCGGACCGATCCGACCGCGGTGATCTACCCGACCGGCAAGCTCGCCTACCGCGACGCACGCCGGGAGACGGCACCGCCCGCACCCAGCCCCACCACGGCGCAGGCCTTGGTGGTCCCCGAAGGTCAGACCTTCACCCTGCACAGCCGGCCCGGCTCGAAGCACACCGTCTACCTCGACTTCAACGGCGCCGACGTCAGCGGCACCGGGTGGAACTACGAGCCCCAGTACAACCCCGACGGGATCCCGGACGGCTTCTACGACGCGTTCACCATCGACAGCGACGGGTCGACCTTCAACACCGCCGAGCACGAGTACATCCAGGAGGTCTGGCGGGTGATCGCGGAGACCTACGCCACCTTCGACGTGGACGTCACCACCGCCGACCCGGGCCCCGGCGGGTACAACCGCAACGGGCCGGCCGACCAGACCTACGGCGACCACGTCCTGTTCACCGACGACCCCGACTCCGACCCGGTCTGCGACCCGAACGTCTGCGGCGGAGTGGCGTTCGTGGACGTCTTCGACGACTCCCGTGACAACAGTGACTTCTTCGAACCCGTCTGGGTCCGCCAGTACGCGCACCCCTTCGACGCAGCGATCGCCGCCAGCCACGAGATCGGCCACACCCTCGGACTGGTCCACGACGGCCGCACCTCCCCGGACGAGGAGTACTACCAGGGCGCCGGCGCCTGGAGCCCGATCATGGGGGCAGGCGGTAACGCGATCCAGCAGTTCAGCAAGGGCGAGTACGCGAGCGCGAGCAACACCCAGGACGACCTCGCCGTGATCCGCGACGTCGGCGGTGTCCCGGCCCTCCCCGACGACGCCGGCAACACCATCGCCACCGCGACCACGATGGGGGCCCGAACAGCGTTCACCATCGACGGCACGATCAGCACCCGGACCGACTACGACGTCTACGAGATCGGCTCCTGCACCGACGCCATCACCATCAGCGCCACCGGGGCCGGGAGCGGGAGCGCCCTGGACCTGCGGGTCGACGTCCTCGACGCCACCGGCGCCTCCCTGGGTTTCTCCGACCCCGCATCGGGACAGACCACCGACAACCCGCCGGTCGCGACCGGGGTGGACGTGCCTGCCTTCAGCCCCAGCACCGCGACCACCTACTACGTGAAGGTCGACGGGGTCGGGTCCGCGGGCGCGACCGGGTACAGCGACTACGGCAGCATCGGCAGCTACACCCTGAGCATCACCGGGTGCGTCGCGACCAACGGCACCGAGCCCGGCTCCCCGACCGGCCTGGCCCTGAGCAGCACCAAGGCTGCCGGCACCCTGACCTGGTCCGCGCCCGCGGGCGCTCCGGTCACCGGCTACCGGATCACCGGGGTGCCCGGCGGCCCGTTCGAGGTACCCGCTGGAACGACGTCGAAAGCCCTCACCCTCACCGGCGGCGTCGACCTCAGGATCGGCGTCACCGCCTTCAACGGCTCCGGTCCCGGAGTCCCGGGGACCCTCGACCGGCACGTCAGCTCGTGGGCCCCGACGGTCCCGCCGACACTGAGCGTGAGCACGGTCGTGCTGACCGCGAAGATCGCCTGGAAGCTCGGCGCCAACCCGGGCGGCTCCGCGGTGGTGGCGTGGCGGGTCAAGGAGAGCTCCCAGACCAACGACCTGCCGGCCTCGGACTTCGCCTACGGCGTCAACCTCAGCTACTCCGACTACGGCACCCACACCGTCACCATCACCCCGCTGGTGTACGCCGAGGACGGCAGCACCTCCCCGGGCCGCACGGTGACCTTCGCGATCGCCACCAAGCCGTCAGCCCCCAGGATCGGGACGGCGGCGAGCGGCGCCCGCGGGCGACCGGTGACCGCGCTCGCCCGATGGGCTGCGGCCTACAACGGCGGCGCGGCGATCACGGCGTACCGGGTGGTCGCGTACCGGCTGAACTCACGCGGGCAGATCGTCAGCTCGAAGGTCTCCAGAGCCCTGAAGCCGGCCAGCCGCTCGTACTCCTTCGCTCTTGCGGCCGGCCGCTACAAGTTCCGGGTCGTCGCCTACAACCAGAAGGGCGCGTCCCCGAAGTCGGCGTACTCGAAGGCCGTTACCGCCCGCTGAGCCGGGTCAGCGCCTTGCGGACGACAGCCGGGTCGGTGGTCATCCACATCGGCGGCAGGCTGGCGCGCAGGAAGCTGCCGTAGCGGGCGGTGACCAGCCGCGGGTCCAGGATCGCCACCACCCCCTTGTCGCTGGTGGTCCGGATCAACCGGCCGGCGCCCTGGGCCAGCAGCAGGGCTGCGTGCGTCGCCGAGACCGCCATGAACCCGTTGCCGCCGGCCTTGTCGGCGGCCTCGGCCCGGGCGGACATCAGCGGGTCGTCCGGGCGCGGGAACGGCACCCGGTCGATCAGCACCAGCTGGCAGGTCTCCCCCGGCACGTCGAGCCCCTGCCACAGGCTCAACGTCCCGAACAGGCAGGTGTGCGGGTCGCCGATGAACTGCCGGGTCAGCTCGGGCAGCTGGGCATCGCCCTGGCAGAGCGTGGTCAGGTGCGGCAGCCGCTCACGGACCGCGTCCGCCGCGGCCTCAGCAGCGCGGCGCGACGAGAACAGTCCGAGGGTGCGGCCGTCGGCGGCGTCGATCAGGTCCACGATCTCGTCGAGCTGGGCCTTCTGCAGGCCGTCGCGACCGGGCTGCGGCAGGTGCTTGGCGACGTAGAGGATCGACTGCTGGGCGTAGTCGAACGGGGACCCGACGTCGATGCCGTCCCAGGTGGTGCCGCTGCCCGAACGGTCCAGGCCGACCGAGCCGGCCACCACCGAGAAGTCGCCGCCCAGCATCAGGGTGGCGGACGTGAAGACGACCGTCTTCTCGGCGAGCAGGCGCTCGCGCATCTGCAGTGCCACGTCCAGCGGTGCCACGCAGAGCCGGTTCCCGCCGTGGCGCAGCTCGCGCTCGGAGACCCAGAGGACGTCGTACTCCGACCCCGCGCACATCCGCTCCGCCGTGGCGAAGAGCTCCTGGGCCCAGCCCTTCGCCTGGACCGCGGCAGCATCCGCCTCCGCTCCCGGCGTGGCTTTCGGGAACGCCGAGATCAAGGTGCGGGAGGCGTCACGGACCAGGACCAGCGCGTCGGCGATCTCCTGCGGGACCTTCTCCAGCCGTCCCCCGGGCGCAGCAGCGAGCGCGTCGCGCAAGGTGTCGGCGGCGTCGGCGAGGTCGTCGGCCTCGGGACCGTCGACCTGGCGCTGCGAGCGGCGGGCGGTCCGCTCGACGTCACCCGGCGAGAGCTCGTCGGTGGCGGCCTGAGTGACCCGGGCGGTGAGCTCGTGGGCCTCGTCGATCACCACCACGTCGTACTCGGGGATCATCGGGATGCCCTCGATCGCGTCGATCGCGAGCAGGGAGTGGTTGGTCACGACCAGCTGGGACTTCGCAGCCTTCTCCTTGGCGCGCTCGGCGAAGCACTCGGCGCCGAACGCGCACTTGCCGGCGCCGACGCACTCGCGTGCGCTGACGCTGACCTGGCGCCAGACCTGGTCGGTGTGCCGCGGAGCGTTGTCCTTCTCGCCGGTGCCACCCGCCTTCGCCTCGTCCTCGACCCACTCGCGCAGGGCGACGACCTCGGCCCCCAGCGAGCCGGTCGGCAGGTCCACCAGGGCCCCCTGGTCGTCCGGGACACCTTCACGGACCCGGTGCAGGCAGGCGTAGTTGGACCGGCCCTTGAGGACCGCGAAGGTGGCCTTCTCGTGCAGGACGGCGTCAGCCGCAGCGACCAGCGCCGGGATGTCCCGTTCGACCAGCTGGTGCTGGAGCGCCAACGTCGCGGTCGCGATCACCACGCGTTCGTGGTGCAGCAGCGCCGGGACCAGGTAGCCCAACGACTTGCCGGTACCGGTACCGGCCTGGACCAGGAGGTGCTTGCCCGACTCCATCGCCGAGGTGACCGCCTCGGCCATCCGGACCTGACCGGGCCGCTCGGTGCCGCCGACCGCCGCCACCGCAGCCGCGAGGACCTCGGTGACGGTCAGCTTCTCGGGGGCGTCGGACACGGGAGAAGGGTAAGGCAAGCCGGGTACGGCGCTCGCCGACGCGGTGGCGGCCTGTGCAGTGCCCGCAACCGATACCTATTCGTTGCCAACATCGCTAGCGAACCTGAGGAAACCCTGAATACCTTCGGATCCATGGTTAATAGGTCGAATTCACCATCGATCCAGTTGACGGACCTGGCAAAAAGCTTCGGATCTGTCAGTGCGGTCGATGGCGTCGACCTGACCATCGCGGAGGGTGAGTTCTTCTCGATGCTCGGACCGTCCGGTTCCGGGAAGACCACCGTGCTGCGGATGATCGCCGGCTTCGAGCAGCCGACCCGCGGCACCGTCAGCCTCGCCGGCCAGGACGTCACCGGCCTGCCACCCTTCGCCCGGGACGTCAACACCGTCTTCCAGGACTACGCCCTCTTCCCGCACATGAGCATCGCGGAGAACGTCGAGTACGGCCTGCGGGTCAAGAGGGTCCCGAAGGCCGAGCGCCGAACCCGCGTCGGCGAGGCCCTGGAGACCGTCCGGCTGAGCAGCCACGGCGACCGCCGCCCCCACCAGCTCTCCGGGGGGCAGCGGCAGCGGGTCGCCCTGGCCCGGGCCCTGATCAACCGGCCCACCGTGCTGCTCCTGGACGAACCGCTCGGCGCCCTGGACCTCAAGCTCCGCCGGGAGATGCAGATCGAGCTCAAGGCGATCCAGCGCGAGGTCGGGATCACCTTCGTCTTCGTCACCCACGACCAGGAAGAGGCGCTGACCCTCAGCGACCGGATCGCGATCTTCAACGACGGCCGGATCCTGCAGGTCGCCACCCCCCGGGAGCTCTACGAGACCCCCAACAGCGCCTTCGTCGCGGGCTTCGTCGGGACCTCGAACCTGCTCACCGGAGCAGCCGCCCGCAGCGTCGTCGGCCGCGACGGGACGTTCAGCATCCGTCCCGAGAAGATCCACCTCGACGACGTACCGGACGGAGCCGCGACGACGGCCGGTGTCATCCGCGAGGTCGTCTACCTGGGATCGGCGAACCACTTCGTGGTCGACCTCGACGTTCCCGACGGCCCCGACAACCCGGAGAACCGGGGGAACCCGACGTCGCTGACCGTCCTGCGGCAGAACACCGCCACCGCGGGCACCGCCCTGGGCCGCGGCGAACGGGTCCGGCTGTCCTGGCTCCCCGAGAACGTGATCGAGCTCGCCTCCACGCTCAGCACCGCACCATCCGCCATCACTGAGGAGTCCGCATGAAACGCACACGCACCCTGACCGCCCTCGTCACGATCGGAGCGCTCGGCCTGATGATGTCGGGCTGCGGCTCCGACGACGGCAGCAGCCCGTCGGCCGCCGGCTTCGTGGCGCCGGACCTGCCGCAGAAGGAGAGCCTCGGGGCCGGCGAAGGCGCGGTGAGCATCCTGTCCTGGGCCGGGTACGCCGAGAAGGACTGGGTCGAACCGTTCGAGAAGGCCACCGGCTGCAAGGCCACCGTGAAGACCTTCAACACCAGCGACGAGGCCGTCAAGCTGATGACCGACGGCGGGTACGACGTGGTCTCCGCCTCCGGCGACGCCTCGCTGCGGCTGATCGCGGCCGGGACCGTCGAGCCGGTCAACACCGACCTGGTGCCCAACTACGCCGACGTCTACCCGTTCCTCAAGGACAAGGCCTGGAACTCCGTCGACGGCCAGATGTACGGCATCCCGCACGGCTACGGCGCCAACCTGCTGATGTGGAACACCGACAAGGTCAAGCCGGCCCCGACCGACTGGAGCATCGTCTTCGACGGCGCCAGCGCCTACTCCGGCAAGGTGACGGCGTACGACTCGCCGATCTACATCGCCGACGCCGCGCTGTACCTGATGAACACCCAACCAGACCTGGGGATCAAGGACCCGTACGCGTTGGACAAGGACCAGCTGGCCGCCGCCGTGGACCTGCTGAAGATGCAGAAGGAGCACGTCGGCGAGTACTGGTCGGACTACGCCAAGGAGCAGTCGGCCTTCAAGACCGGCGACTCGGTCGTCGGCACCACCTGGCAGGTGATCGCCAGCCTCGCCGAGGGTGAGGGCACCAAGGTCAAGGCGATCCTGCCCGACTCCGGTTCCACCGGCTGGTCGGACACCTGGATGGTCGCCACCAAGTCCGAGCACAAGAACTGCGCCTACCAGTGGCTCAACGAGATCATCAGCCCGAAGGCCAACGCCGCGGTGGCGCAGTACTTCGGTGAGTCGCCCGCCAACGGCAAGGCCTGCGCACTGGCCGAGAAGGGCTTCTGCGAGACCTACCACGCCGGTGACGCGTCGTACGCCGAGAAGATCCACTACTGGACCACACCGACCTCGTCCTGCCTGGACGGCCGGACCGACGTGAAGTGCACGACGTACCAGGAGTGGACCCAGGCCTGGACGGAGATCAAGGGGTGAGCGTCTCCTGACCTCCACCCCGGTCTCCGTGCAGGGCTCCCCGAGGCGCGCGCCTCGGGGAGTCCTGCACCGTCATCCCCGGCTCCGCCTGGGACTGCTCCTCACCCCGCCGATGCTCTGGCTCGGGGTCGCCTACCTGGTCGCGCTCGGCGGGCTCTTCGTCACTGCGTTCTGGACCACCAACGAGTTCAGCAACACCCTGGTGAGGGTCTGGAACACCGACAACTTCGAGCAGCTGTTCACCCTCGACGTCTACCGGACGATCACGCTGCGCACCATCGGGGTCGCGGTGGCGGTCACCGTCATCGACGCGATCGTGGCGTTCCCGATCGCCCTGTTCATGGCCAAGGTCGCCTCGCAGCGCTGGCAGCGGATCATGCTGATCGCCGTGCTGATGCCGCTGTGGGCGTCGTACCTGGTCAAGGCGTACGCCTGGCGGGCGATGTTCTCCTCGACCGGACCGGTCAACAGCCTGCTCGACCCGCTCGGGCTGCACCTCGGCTACGGCCTTCCGGCCACCGTGATCACCCTGGCCTACCTGTGGCTGCCGTACATGATCCTGCCGATGTTCGCCGGCCTGGAGCGGGTCCCGGACTCGGTCCTGGAGGCGTCGGCCGACCTGGGCGCCCGCGGCGGCACGACCCTTCGCCGGGTGATCCTGCCGATCCTGGCGCCGGCCGTCTTCGCCGGGTCGATCTTCACCTTCTCGCTGACCCTCGGCGACTACATCGCCGTCAAGATCGTGGGCGGTACCAACCAGCTGCTCGGCAACGCCGTCTACGACAGTGCGCTGACCGGCAGCAACCTGCCGTTCGCGGCCGCGCTGGCGACCATCCCCGTGGTGATCATGCTGGTCTACCTCGCCGCCGTACGCCGGACAGGAGCTCTGGACGAGCTGTGATCCTCTCCCGCACCGCGAAGGCCGCCCTGGCGGCCGTCACCGGCCTGGTCCTGCTGGTGATCTACGCCCCGCTGGCCCTGGTCGTGGTGAACTCGTTCAACACCTCCCGGTCGTTCAGCTGGCCACCGGACGGCTTCACCACGAAGTGGTGGAACGTCGCCTGGCGCAACACCGAGGTGCGCGACGCGCTCGGCCTCTCCCTGCAGGTCGCCGCGGTGTCGACGGTGATCTCGCTGGTCCTCGGGACGATGGCGGCCCTGGCCCTGCAGCGGTACCGGTTCTTCGGGAGGGACGCGGTCTCGCTGCTGATCATCCTGCCGATCGCGCTGCCGGGCATCGTCACCGGTCTGGCGTTCCAGAGCCTGTTCAAGTCGATGCTCGGCATCGACCTGGGCTTCTGGACGATCGTGGTCGCCCACGCCACCTTCTGCATCGTGACCGTCTTCAACAACGTCCTGGCCCGACTGCGCCGGGTCGGCGGCAACCTGGAGGAGGCCTCCATGGACCTGGGTGCGGGAACGTTCACCACGTTCCGGCTGGTCACCTTCCCGATGCTGCGTTCGGCCCTGCTGGCCGGCGGCCTGCTCGCGTTCGCCCTGAGCTTTGACGAGATCATCGTGACCACGTTCACCAGCGGTACGTCGCGAACGCTGCCGATCTGGATCCTGGACCACATGTTCCGCCCGAACGACGCTCCGGTGGTCAACGTGGTCGCGGCGGCACTGATCTTCGCCTCGATCATCCCGATCTGGATCGCGCAGCGACTCAGCCAGGGCAACGAGCTGGTCGGCGCGAAGACCTGATCGTCTGCCGCCTCCTGCTGGTTGAGGCGCGGGCGGAGCGAGCCTGCTGCTGGTTGAGGCGCAGGCGGAGCGAGCCTCGAAACCCGGCGACGCCCGCACCTCACCCAGCACGGACCGAAGCCAGGATCAGGCCGGCGGTGCTGTCGGCGGCTCGGGAGCCAGCGGCGGCTCGGCTGCGGGGGGCGGAGGCGTGGGTGCGGCCGGGGCCGCCGGAGCAACCGGGGCTGGCGGAGCAACCGGTGCGACCGGGGCAGCGGGCGGCGCGGGCGGTGCCGGCGGTGCGGCCGGCGTCCCGAAGCTGACCTGCGGAGCAGTGTCCGCGCCAGCCGGCGCCTCGTAGAACTCGCGGGTCTTCACCCCGGCCAGACCGGAGAGGAACATCCACGGGATCGTCACGACCAGCTTGTTGAGCGTCGCGACCGCGTCGTTGTAGTAGGTCCGGGCGAACGAGATCTTGTCCTCGGTGTCCTTGAGCTGTGCCTGCAGGTCGAGGAACTGGACGTTCGCCTTCAGGTCCGGGTACGCCTCGGCGACCGCGTTGACCCGGACGAGCGCCTGGCTCAGCGCCTGGTCGGCGGCGGCCTTGGCCTGCACGTCGTCGCCCTTGGCGGCCTCGGCCAGACCGGCACGGGCCTTGGTCACCGCCTCGAAGACGCCGGACTCGTGAGCGGCGTACCCCTTGACGGTCTCGACCAGGTTCGGGATCAGGTCGGCACGCCGGGTCAGCTGGACGTCGATGCCGCCGAGCGCCTCCTGGGCGCCGATGTCGGTGGTCCGCAGCTTGTTGAAGCCGACGACGACGAACCCGACGAGGAGAACCAGGATCCCGACGACGATCAGTGCTACCAGCATGAACTTCCCTCTTTCGTCCGTGACTTACGACCATTCAACCTCACCAGGAACCACCGCCCCCGCCACCACCGCCGCCGCCACCGCTGAAGCCGCCGCCACCGCCGCCGGACGACGAGCTCTGGGTGGCCTCGTACGACGAGATCGCCGACGAGACCGCCGAGTCGAAGCTGTTCACCATCTGGCTGACGTAGGCCCCCGTGTGGGCGCCGGCGTACGCCGGGAAGTAGCTCGGCGTCGGCGGTTCCTGACCGGTCTCGACCCGGTACTTCTTGGCCCACTCGTCCGCGCAGTCGAAGGCGATCGCCCACGGCAGGTAGCTGGTGTAGAGCTCGGTCCGCCCGGAGAAGTCGAACCGGTCCTGGGCCGATGGCGTCGAGAGGATCCGCTGGAAGCCACCGACCCGGGACCACAGGTCGCGGCCGGCCGCGGTGCGCTTGGTGCCCGCTCCGGAGACACCGACGCCCAACGCCGAGATCGCGAACAGACCCGGGAGCAGCGCCAGGACGGACATGTTCTGCGGGTTGAACGCCCCGAGGAAGACCGCCAGCCCGGCGGCAACCAGGATCACCAGCCCGCCGAAGCCTCCCAGACCGCTGCTGACCATCAGGCCGTTGATCTTGGCCCAGCCCTCGGTGTCGGACTCGAAACCAGCCAGCACGGACTTGAGCCGCTTGCCGGCACTCACCGACCCGGGTGATGCGTCGAACGACCCGCCGGGCGTGACCACTCCGAGCGCGGCACCGGTCTGGGCCGAGACCGCGTCGAGCTGGTTCCAGACCTCGGGCTTGTCGCTCGCCGCCAGGTGCCAGCCGCCGTTGTCCTGGCTCAGGCTCACCGCGCCCTTCTCGGCGGCGTGCATCATCGTCGCGATGAACGCGGTGGTCTCCACCTTCTCGGTGAGGATGTAGGCCGCCTGCGCCGGGCCGACGCCTTCGGGCGGGGCGTACAGCAGCGGGTACGGCGGCGTCTTCTCGCCCACCGAGCGACCGAGCGCGAACCCGCCGACGGTGACCAGCAGGGCCAGCACCCCGACCGCACCGAGCAGAGCCGGGCTGCGGCCGAGGATCGGGTCGAGCGACGAGGACCAGGGGCGGGTGTCCTCGGCCGGCGTCGGGATGTCCAGGCCGACCTTCACGGTCACGGGAGTGTTCGGGGACAGGTCTGCGTCGGCGTCCTTGACCTGCAGGTCGCGACCGCTCCCGGCGGAGCACGACGCGGGACTGCTCCCGACCCCGACGCCGCAGCGGACCGGGCCGGCATCCGCCGGCAGGTGCACCCGGAGGTCGTAGGTCTCGATCCGGTTCAGCCAGCCGACGCCGATCAGGTTCCAGTAGAACTGGGTCCGAGCACCGTCCGTCCCGGGGTTCAGGACACCGTCGATCTTGTACTTGATCCGGTAGACGTGCGAGCCGTAGATCGTCTTGTCGGCGTCCCCGATCTTGATGGTCTTGTAGCGGCCGCGGCTCTGGTTGACGATCTCGAAGGGTTCGCTGCGACCGTCGCGGGAGACGCTGATGTCGTACGGCAGCAACCGGTTCTTGGGGTTGTTCTGGTCGCGGGTGTCCAGCAACCGGAAGATCCCGTGCTTGGAGGCCGGGAAGTTCAGCGTCAGCGTCTCGACCGCCGTGAGCGTCCCGCCTGCGGAGACGGTGAAGTCCGCATCGAACTTCGTGATTACCGCGCTGTCTGACGTCGCCGCCGAGGTGTCCTCGACGTTGATCGCGCCGAACCCGATCACCGCAGCGAGGACGACCAGCCCGAGGATCCGCACCACCAGCAACTTCATGCCGCGACCCTACCGACGTTGGCGGGCGTCAGCAGGGTTTCAGTCGCCTTCGGGAAGGCCCGCCAACGTGTAGAGCTCGATCTCACCGGCGAACGCCTCGCTGACCCGGGCGTGGATCATCGTGCCCTCCCCGGTGTGCTCGACCGAGAGCACCTCGCCGTTGTCGTGCACCCGACTGACCAGGTCACCCCGGCTGTAGGGCAGCAGCAACCGGACCTCGACGTCCGGGTGCGGAAGGTCAGCCTCGATCGCGGCGAGCGCCTCGGCGATACCGTCGCCGGTCTTCGCCGAGCACACCACCGAGTGCGGCTCGCGCTGGCGGAGCCGGGCGATCACCATCGGGTCGGCCAGGTCGGCCTTGTTGATCACGACCAGCTCGGGGACCGAGGTGGCGCCGATATCGGCGAAGACGCCGCGCACGGCGGCGAGCTGACCCTCGGGGTCCGGGTGCGAGCCGTCGACCACGTGCACCACCAGGTCAGCCTCGGCGACCTCCTCCAGCGTGCTGCGGAACGCCTCGATCAGCTGGTGCGGCAGGTGCCGGACGAAACCGACGGTGTCGCTCATCGTGTAGACCCGGCCGTCACTGGTGGTCGTCCGGCGGGTGGTCGGGTCGAGAGTCGCGAACAGGGCGTTCTCGACCAGGACGCCGGCGTCGGTGAGCCGGTTGAGGATCGAGGACTTGCCGGCGTTGGTGTACCCGGCGATCACGACGCTCGGGATCGCGTTGCGACGGCGCTCGCTGCGCTTGGTCTCCCGGGTGGTCTTCATGTGGGCGAGCTCCTTGCGGAGCTTGGCGACCTTGTCGTTGATCCGACGTCGGTCGGTCTCGATCTTGGTCTCACCGGGTCCGCGACCACCGATCCCACCGGCCTGGCGCGACAGGCTGCTGCCCCAACCGCGCAGGCGCTGCTTCATGTAGGACAGCTGGGCCAGCTCGACCTGCGCCTTGCCCTCACGTGACTTCGCGTGCTGGGCGAAGATGTCCAGGATCAGCGCGGTCCGGTCGACCACCTTGACCTTGAGCTTGTCCTCGAGGTTCCTCAGCTGGCTGGGCGCGAGCTCGCCGTCCATGATCACGGTGTCGGCGCCGGTCGCCTCGACGATCTCGCGGACACCCTCGACCTTGCCCCGGCCGATGTAGGTGGCCGGGTCCGGCTTGTCGCGGCGCTGGTAGACGTTCTCGAGCACCTGGGACCCGGCGGTCTCCGCGAGTGCTGCCAGCTCGGCCATCGAGTTCTCGGCGTCCTGCACCGTGCCCTCGGTCCAGACACCGACCAGGACGACCCGCTCCAGCAGCAGCTGGCGGTACTCGACCTCACTGATGTCCTGGAGCTCGGTGGACAGACCGACGACGCGTCGCAGGGCGTGCCGCTCGGCCAGCTCCATCGAGCTGACCGCTTCGGGGTCGTGCTCGTCGTACCCGGACGAGGCGGCCCCGGCGGTGTCCTCGGTCTCCTCCCAACCGGCGGTCTCGTCGAGCTCCGCGGCGAGGTCAAAAGGCTTGTCTGCGTTCGTCATATGCCCTCCAGAGTAGGCCCGGACGCAACGGGATTCTCGTGGCATGGACCACGCTGGACTGGGTATGACCGCCTGGTGACCCCACCAAACCCGGATACCGACCCGAAACTGCCCCCGCGACGCGACGGCCTGCCCGACGAGCGCGACGACCCCCAGACCCAGCCGGCGGACGGCCTCGAGGTCGCCGAGGAGAATGCGGCAACGTCGCTCGACCAGCCGTCGGACGGGGCCGGCTGATCCGGCTCCCCGTGTTTGCCGAGCATCCGTTCGGGGCATAACACCGGTACGAACCTAGAGCGCCTCGGGACTTCGCTTGCGCAGCTGAAGACTCGAGGCGCTCGGTTTGTTCTCGCGGGCCCATGACGAACGCCCGGCTCGACCCCCTTTTTCGGGCGGGGTCGCAGCCGGGCGTTCTTGGGTTCGGGCCGGGACTACTTCGGAGGCATCCGGATGCCGCCGTCCACCCGGACGACCTCGGCGTTCATGTACGAGTTGGTGATCAGCTCGACGGTCATGCTGGCGAGCTCGGCCGCGTCGCCGAGGCGGGCCGGGAAGAGCACGTTCTTGCCGAGGTTCGCCTTGAACGCCTCGGACGCCTCGCCCTCGCCGTAGATCGGGGTGTCGATGAGGCCCGGGGCGATCGTGTTCAGGCGGATGCCGGAAGCAGCCAGGTCGCGGGCGACCGGCAGCGTCATGCCGACAACGCCACCCTTCGACGCCGAGTACGACGCCTGGCCGATCTGGCCGTCGAACGCGGCGACCGACGCCATGTTCACGATCGCGCCGCGCTCGCCGCTCTGACCGGGCTCGTTGAGGCTCATCGCGGTGGCCGCGAGCCGGACGACGTCGAAGGTGCCGATCAGGTTGATCGCGATGACCTTCTTGAAGGCGTCCAGGTTGTGCGCGGAGTCCGGGTTGCCGTCGCGGCCGATCGTGCGCTGGGCCCAGCCGATGCCGGCCGAGTTCACCACGGCACGCAACGGGGCCAGCTCGACGGCGGTGTTGACCGCGGTCTGGATCTGCTCGGTGTTGGTCACGTCGACGTGGACGAACGCGCCGCCGATCTCCTTGGCGAGGGCCTCGCCCTTCTCGGCGTTCAGGTCGGCGATGACGACGATCGCGCCCCGCGCGGCGAGGGCACGAGCGGCCGCCTCACCGATGCCCGAGGCTCCACCCGTGACAATTGCACTGCTTCCATTGATGTCCATGGCGGAATCCTAGGTCCGAGGGGAACCAGGAGGTCGAGGAGGTCGCTCAGCGAACGTCTCGAAACCCGGGGAAGCAGCGCTCGAAGGTACGGCGTGCTGCCGCCGCGCCCTCCACGACCAGACGGGGTGCCAGCGAACCGAGGTCCCCGCCGCGGACGAGCTCGAACATCGCAGCAGCGCTCCCGGTGAAGGTCAGGTCCGGCTCGGCGGACGTGTCGGCACGAACCAGCTTGCCGCCGCGTACCTCGAGCCAGTGCTCCTCGCCGTCGAGGACGAACCGGAGCCGCAGGTCGGCGCCGGCAGCGGCGACCGGGTCGAACATCGCGCCGGCGCCACCGAAGACCACCATCCGTGGGCGCACCTGGCCGTCCACCGGCTCTTCGAGGTACGGCAGCCCGAACTGGGCCACCGCCCGCAGGACCGGACGGATCCGGACGCCCTCGCGGGTGAGCCGGTAGACCGAGCGAGCGGCCGGGGCGGGGAGGACGTGCTGCTCGACCAGCCCGGAGTCCTCGAGCCCGCGCAGCCGCTCGGTGAGCAGGTTGCTGGCGATCCCCGGCAGGCCTGCCTTGAGGTCGGTGAAGCGCTGCTCGCCGAAGGAGAGCTCCCGCAAGATGAGCAGGGTCCAACGGTCACCGACCAGGTCGAGTGCGGCGGCGATCGTGCAGTACTGGTCGTAGGTCTTCCCATGCTTCGTCTTCTCGGGCACGTGACGTACCATACTTTGGTTGACTTTCTATTTCAAACAGTTGCTTTTCTAAACTGAATCGCCCTACGGTTCTCGGCATGACAACCGCAAGCACCACCCCGGTCGAGGTTCCTCGCACCGTGAACCCGTGGGCCGTACTGACCGTGGCGAGCCTCGCCTCGTTCATGGTCTTCCTGGACACCCAGGTCCTCTTCGTCGCCTTCGACGACATCCGCGCCAGCTTCCCCGACGTGTCGTTCGCGACGATGTCGTGGACACTCTCGGCGTACACGATCGCGCTGGCCGCTGCGTTGGTACCCGCCGGGCGGATGGCTGACCGCTTCGGACGGCGCAAGGTCTTCCTGATCGGCCTGGTGAGCTTCACCCTCGCCTCGGTGCTCTGCGCGCTCGCACCGAGCGCAGGGCTGCTGGTGGTCTTCCGGATCATCCAGGCCCTCGGCGCGGCCGCGCTGGTCCCCGCCTCCCTGGCGATCCTGCTCTCGGTCTTCCCGCCGGCGAAGGTCCCCGTCGCCGTGGCGATCTGGGGAGCGATCGCCGCGCTCGCCGCCGCGGTCGGCCCGACCGTCGGGGCCCTGCTGGTCGACGCGTGGGGGTGGCCGGCCGTGTTCCTGGCGAACCTGCCGGTCGGCATCATCGCGCTGTACCTCGGCCTCAAGCTGCTCCCCGAGTCCCGCGAGCACACCCGGGCCCGGTTCCCGGACCCGGTCGGCACCCTGCTGCTGGCCGGCGCCCTGACCCTGCTCGCGCTCGGCATCGTCCAGAGTGACCAGTGGCAGTGGCTCTCGGCGCGCACCCTCAGCGTGTTCGCCGCCGGTCTCGCCGTGCTGGGCTGGTTCGTCGTCCGAACCCTGGGGCACCCGCACCCAGCCCTCGACCTGTCCCTGTTCGAGGACCGGTCCTTCCGGTGGGCCAACATCGCCACCGCGTCCTTCACCATCGGTTTCACCGCGATGTTCTTCGCCTCGATCCAGTTCCTGACCGGCGTCTGGGACTACTCCATCGTCAAGGCGGGCCTGGCGATGATGCCCGGGCCGACCGTCGTCATCCTGCTGGCACCGCAGTTCGGTCGGCTGGCCGGGCGGATCGGACAACGCACCCTGCTGGTCCCCGGTGGGCTGATCTGGGCCGCCTCCGGCCTCTGGATGCTGGCCGTGCTGGGGACCGAACCGCACTGGGCCAGCCACCTGCTGCCCGGGTCGCTGCTCGCCGGCCTCGGCGTCTCGATGGTCATCCCGCACCTGACCAGCGCTGCCGTCCAGGGCCTGCCCACCGATGCGTTCGGCACCGGCTCGGCCGTCAACCAGGCGATCCGGCAGTTCGGCGCCACCTTCGGCGTTGCCCTGACCGTCGCGCTGCTCGGGACGGTGACGCCCCTGAACGCGCTGGACCACTTCCAGCGGATCTGGTGGATGCTGGTCATCACGGGCGTCCTGACCTCGCTGGCCGCGCTGGCCCTCCCCCGCAAGGCCAAGGCGCCTGCCCTCGACACCCTTGCCCGCGGAGAGCTGGCATGACCGCGACGGTCGACCTCGCTTCGCTGACCGGTCTGGAGACCATGCAGCTGATCGTCGCCGGCGAGCTCCCGCCGCCAGGGATCGCGGTCCTGCTCGGGATGGGCGTGGTCGAGGTCGGTGACGGGTTCGCCACCTTCGAGCTCAGTCCGGACGAGCGGATGATGAACCCGATCGGCTCGATCCACGGTGGGATCGCCGCGACCATCCTGGACTCGTGCCTGGGCTGTGCGGTGCACACGACGCTGCCGGCGGGCGTCGGCTACACGACCGCCCAGCTGAACGTGCACTACCTGCGCGCGATGAGGCCCGGCATGGGGCCGGTCCGCGCCACGGGAACGGTGCTGCACCGAGGTCGCACCCAGAGCACCGCGGAGGGCAAGCTCTACTCCTCCGACGGCACGCTGATCGCGCACGCGACGACGACCTGCCTGATCCTCACCCGCTGATCCCGAGCGGGCGCAGATGTCCCGCTCCAGCACGCTGAGCGGGCACAGATGTCCCAGTAACCGGGACATCTGTGCCCGGTCGACGTCGATCTTCGGGACATCTGCGCCCGGTCGACGGTTAGAGGTCGGTGAAGCCCTCGGCGACCAGGACGGCCGGACCGGTCATCAGGACCCGGTCATCGGAGGTCCAGACGATGTCCAGCGAGCCGCCCGGCACGTCCACCCGGTACGACGTCCCGCGCTCGGCGTCGTCCGCGAGCGCAGCCGCCACCATCACCGCACAGGCGCCGGTGCCGCACGACCGGGTCTCCCCCGAGCCGCGCTCGTGCACCCGCATCGCGACGTGGTGCTCGCCCTGGCGTACGACGAACTCGATGTTCACGCCCTCGGGGAACGCGTCCTGGTCGTACCCGGGCTCGTCCAGCAGGCGGCCCGCGTCGTCGAGCGACTCGACGAACGCGACGGCATGCGGGTTCCCCATGCTGATCCGAGAGGCCGACCAGGACCGGTCGCCGACGGAGACCTGGGTCTCCTCGAAGACCTGCGGGCTGCCCATGTCGACCGTGATCCGCTGCGGGCCGTCGTCGGGCTTGTCGAAGACCAGCGTCTTGATGCCGGCGCGGGTCGCGATCCGGAGCGGTTCGCGCCAGTCGACGTCCGCGTGGGTGACGAGGTAGAGGCCCAGAACCCGGATGCCGTTACCGCACATCTCCGAGACCGAGCCGTCACTGTTGCGGTAGTCCATGAACCAGCGCGCCTGACCCCGCGCCTCGACGGCGGCGGGATCGTCGGTCGCGTCCGTGCGGACCACCCGGATCACTCCGTCGGCACCGATGCCGGCCCGGCGGTCGCTGATCCGCGCCACCTGCTCCGCGGTCAGGTCGAGCTTGCCACTGGCATCGGGGATCAGCACGAAATCGTTCTCGGTGCCGTGTCCCTTGACGAAGGAGTAGTCACGCGAAACGCGCACGTCGGGATTCCGCGTGTTGTCCATGGGCGCAACGGTACCGGGGCGACCGTCCGCCGAACTGACCGCATTCTTGAACGTCCATGACACGGCGCTGCTTAGCTGCTTCACTCCCGGACTTGATACCAGTAGTTGCTTGTTCCTTTTTGTCTTAAATGTTACAAATGCGCCATGGTGGTCGAAAGCACCTCTCTCCCAACCTTCTGCCGTCCAGATAGTGCGCCCCTGACTAAGCGGTATCAGTCATGAAGTAGGGCGACTGCGTCCGACAGGTGCTTGTCGCTTCGCCCTGACGCGACATGTCCGCAGTAGAGCGCACCCAGTACAGCTGTGACGTCGTCGGGGTGAGTGGCGTAGAGCAGAGCCTGCGTCGCCCAGTAGCGAACGCCCCAATACCGAGCGTCGCGTTCCTCGCTCGGGCCGCCGTCTGATGCGAGGCGTATCGCTGCGGCCATGCACCGTTGGTCTGTCGTTGACACCAGCAGGGTCGCTTGCACGGTCAGGGCGGGCACCTCACCTGAGCCGAACTGGTCGAGCACAGTTCGTACTGCATCGTCTTGGGTGAGCGTCGCCATGTCGATGACTCGCTCGGTGGCCCACTCTGCGACACGTCGGCGCCTTTCAGGTGACGCAGCGAGGACTGCGGACACGGTCGTTGCGCTCGGGAGTTGTAGTGCGGTCAGCTCGTCGCTCGTCACGGGTAGGCCAACTACACGTTGCACGATGGGGTAGCCGCGCGCTGCGTTCTCGACTTCGGTTCGACTCACCGGTTCACCCGTAAACTTCTCGACCATCGCCGCTCCGATTGCGACCGGGTCGACACCCTCCGACAATGCGGTTTGCGCGAGGCTGACCAGCGACCTGGGGAGTTCCTCAGGGACATCGTCCAGAAGCTCGAACGAGCAGAGCACCTTGCCGCGCCGTGCGCACGAGAACACCACCACGCCGTTGACGTTCCAGAAGATGCTGGCTGCCTTGCCCTTGCGCGATGCGGCCTTCAACACCTCCGGCCGTGACCCCTCGAAGCCGTCGACCTCCAAGATGACGGCGGCATTGTCACCAGCACCGAAAGAGGCGATTGCGGGAGTGCCTCCATCGCCTTGGTCTGGGAAGGCGACCTCCTGGCTGCTGTCACCGCCGAAAGCCTGCACCAGTGCAGGCATTGACGTACCGACCGCAACAGTGACGCACCCGGCGACTGGGAAAGGTGAGTTGTGCGAAGCGGTCAACCACGAGTAGTCCGAGGGGGTCCGCGCCATGAGCGTGAGGTTAGCCGAAGGAGAAGAGCTACGGACTTCCGTAACTGCGCAGCGACTCAGGCGAAGGACACGGGGCCTAGCCGGCCTGCCGCTTGATGACGCCAGCAAGGGTCTGAGGATGCCATCGCTCTGAGCGTTTGGGCCTGCGTCCCTCGACCGCCAGAACCTCAGCAATCTGGCGGAGGCTCTTCCCGCCCTGATGAAGACTCATGATGCGTTCGACGGTCGCCTGCTCATCCGCCTTGGCTACCAGCGCACCGTCATGAGCCTCGTAGCCCAGCGGGGGTGAACCGAAGGCGTAGCCGCCCTTGTCGGCCTTCATCTGCCTACCGGCCCGCATCCGGGCCGTGAGCATCGAGCGTTCAAGCTGAGAGAACACTCCCATCATCTGACGCAATGCCGTCCGCATCGGGTCGTCGGCGTCGTCGCACATCACCTCTCCGGCGTCACAGGCGTAGGTGCGCGCACCGGAGCGCCAGGCATGGGCGAGTGCAGCTTCTTGAACGCTCAGGCTTCGCGCCAAGCGGTCAAGCCTCGGAACAATCAGAGCGTCCGCTGCCCCATCTTGAAGGAGGTTCAAGGCATCCCGAAGGCCGGGTCGGTCTGCCGCATCCTTGGTACCTGACAAGCCCTCGTCGGAGCAGACCTTCACCAGCCGGTGTCCGCTCGCGCGAGCCCAAGCCTTGACGGCCTGTTGCTGGACATCCAGACCGAAGCCCTTCTCGCTCTGCCGGTCGGTGCTCACCCTGATGTACGCCACTGCTCGCATGCCTCTTTTTCCCACATCAGCGGTCCATCTGTCAACTTTATCTTAATAAAGATGACAGTGCAGGTCAGAGCCTTGTGGTCGCGCCGGTAGTCCTTCAATCCAGCTTTGTTGTTGTTGATGATGGGCACACGTCGCCCTACCTACTTAGACGGGTCGTCTGTTCAGTCGAGCGGCACATGCCCATCAGGTTGTCTCCGATGGCTGGGTCTCGCACCCAGTTGCCTCATGCTTGATGGTTGGTATCCCGTGTGCCGCACGCAGCCACTGTCCGGAATCGCACATCTCATGAAGCAGTTGCCGAGCCGGTGTTCTCCACCGGACCACGCGCGGGCTGACATCTGCACCTACCCAGCGAACTGGTCGACCATCTCTGGCTCTGCGTGAGCGGCGCTCCGAGTACTCACGCGTGATGCAGACTCGCGGCCGTCTGGTATCCGTTTCGGTCGGGCCGCTCAGGGTCGCCTTGTAACCAACCCTGCACCAATCATACCATACTTATTTACTCAATTAAGCACTTAAAGGTCGCACCACTCAGAGCGTCTCTCAGAAATCGGGCTCTAGGGATGGACCAACTACCCACCGGAATACCGGCGTCGCGCCCAGGGCCGTTCTACGGCTTCTGACGCACCCTCCTCGGAGGCGGCTCGAACCTCACACCGTCTTCCTGAGGGGGGCGACCATCAACAAGGCCCGACTGCCCGACGTACATGCCAGTCAGCGGGTTGATGACGTTGAAGTCGATGCCATGCATGACTCGGCCATCTGCACGCAGGGCGTAGAGCCGGTTCTCGTCGAACTTGCGCGAACCACTCTTGGTCACTGGCCTGAGGAAGATGTGCTGGAAGTAGTGCCCGATGCGAGCCCGTCGAGCGGCAAGGTCCATGTCCTGCCACTCGTACGCCCCGTCGTAGAAGGTCGCTTGGTCGACTACCTCGGCCTGCGCCTTGACCAAGTCACTGCGTCGGCTCCGACGGTCCTTCAACAGCGTCATCAGGTCTTCGAGCCCCAGGTCGCCAGCCCTGTGCGCTGCATGCAAGCTCTCTACCTCGGCGTCGACCGCGTCAATCTGCGGCCCGAGGTCCGGCTGTTCCGGCTGCTGAGAGCCCACGTCGATGGCCTGCATGTTCGTCATGTAGTTGTTCAGCACGTCATCGACCCAGTCCGCCTTGATGGAGAGGCGACCACAAGCACCAGGCACCAGGTGGTTGCAGCGATACCGCCGCCGACCGCCCGCCTGATTGCCGACCATCCCGACTTTGCACACATCACACACCAGGAACCCGGACAGCAGGTACTTGCGGGTGTTGTGCCCCGCACCGAACCGCTGCATCCCGTCGTTGACTGCCGAGTAGGTGGCTTCATCCACCAAGGAAGGGACCGAGGTGTGCCCAACCCTCTCGCCCTTCAACATGTAGATGCCTGCGTAGATGGGCTGAGCGATAAGCCTGTTCGTCTGGCCTCGGTTCCACTCCGCTCCCGACGTCGTCTTGACCCCCCGCTCCGCAAGGTCACGGCTGATGGTGTTCTTGGCCTCACCTGCGAGCACTCGGTGGTAGACCTCTCGGACGACCTCGGCCTCATCCTCCAGAACGGTCCACTCCCGCGTGTACCCGAACAAGCGATACCGCGCCGCCATCGGAAGGCCCATCTCGGCACGTTGCTGCTTCTGCGCCCTGCTCCGCTCGCTCAGCCGCTCGGCCTCCTGTCGAGCTACCGCACCCTTGATGCGCGCAATCATGCGACCGTTGGCGTTCGTGAGGTCGACGTCTCCCGAGACGTTGGCAAGCGCGATGCCATGGCCGTCCGCAAGGGTGATGAACTCCTCCAACTCGGCAGGCTTGCGCGTCAGGCGGTCCAGGTCGTACACCACGAGAGCGCGAATACCGCCGTCCCGGATACCGACCATCAAGCGCTCGTACTCAGGCCTCGGCACGTTCCTCGACGCACTCACGTCGTTGTCGACGTAGACCTCGGACACCGTCCACCCAAGAGCCGTAGCCTTGTCCCGACAGGCCTTCTCCTGCCGACGAACTCCTAGCCCCTGCCCAGCACTGTCCTTGCTGATGCGGGCGTAGATGACAGCGTCCATCGTTAATCTCCTCATGTGCGTTCTAGGACGCTACACGAAGGAGTAGTCCACAAGGTGAGTCTAGGGCGGGGGACGGCGACGTTCTCCACAGGCTCAGATGGCGCTCTGGCGGCCCGGACCTCGTGCTTCCTACCCTGACCGGCATGACGATCGAATCGGACCTCGACCGGAGGCTGACACGGGTCGAGAATGAGACCGTGCACCTCTACGACCACATCGACGGGCGCGCTGCCGAGCTCCGGCAGGTCATTGACGAACGTACTTCTGCGATCCAGCAGACCCTCGACGAACGCACCGCTGCGATCCAGCAGACCCTCGACGAACACGGCCGGACCCTCGACGAACATGGCCGGACCCTCGAGGAGCATGGTGGCGCCTTGGCCGAGATCCTGCGCCGGCTGCCTGAGCCGCGCCTCTAGCGCTTGACCCGCAACCTCCGGCAGGTGAACTCGCCGTTCCGGTCGAGCGCGACCTCCTCGAACTCCACCCGCCGCGGCAGCAGGGGCGCCCCGGACCCGAGCGTCAGTGGGGCGTACTGGATCCAGACCTCGTCGAGGAGCCCGTGGTCGCAGAACTGTCCGGCCAGCTCACCGCCACCGACCACCCAGACGTTCTTCCCCGCAGCAGCGTCCACCATCGCGGCATGGATCTCGGGGACCGGCCCCGCGGTAAAGGTGACGTCGCCGTCAGCGGGCGGGAACCTGCGGTGGGTGAACACCCAGGCCGGGATCTCGTACGGCCACGGGCCGTCGTGGTGGTCGAGCAGCCACTGGTAGGTAGTGGCACCCATGCAGAGGGCCCCCACGTCGGCGAAGAACTCTTCGTAGCCCTGCGGCCCCGACATGTCGATGTCGCGGGTGAGCAGCCAGGCGAGACCGTCCTCGGGCTCGGCAGCGATGAAGCCGTCGAGGCTGGACGCGGTGAAGTACTGGGTCAGCATGGGGTCAGGCTCGCACCGTGCGCCGACAGTCAGGTGGGCCGACCGGCCGGGGCAGACTTGGCCGTCATCCCCGGATCCCGGACGACGACGTCGCCCAGAACGTCGTCGATCGCGACCATCGTTGCCTCGGGCAGCGTCACCCCGGCGGCCTTCACGTTCTCGACGACCTGCTCCGGTCGGGACGCACCGACCAGGGCCGAAGCGACGTTGGGGTTCTGCAGCACCCAGGCAACGGCAAGCTGGGCCAGGGTCAGGTCGACGTCCTCGGCGATCGGCTTCAGCGCCTGGACGGCGTTGAGGATGTCGTCGGTCATCAGCCGCTGGATGAAGAACGACCCACCGTTCTCGTCGGTGGCCCGGGAGCCCTCCGGCGGGGGCTGGCCCGGCAGGTACTTGCCGGTGAGCACACCCTGGGCGATCGGCGACCAGACGATCTGCGACAGCCCGAGCTCCTCGCAGGTCGGGACGACCTCGGGCTCGATCACCCGCCAGAGCATCGAGTACTGCGGCTGGCTGGAGATCAGCTGGATGTTCAGGTCCTTGGCCAGGGCTGCACCCGCTCGGATCTGGTCGGCCGTCCACTCGCTGACCCCGATGTAGAGGGCCTTGCCGCTGCGGACCACGTCCGCGAACGCCTGCATCGTCTCTTCCAGCGGCGTCTCGGTGTCGAAGCGGTGGGCCTGGTAAAGGTCGACGTAGTCGGTCTTCAACCGCCGCAGCGACCCGTTGATCGACTCGGTGATGTGCTTGCGCGACAGCCCGCTGTCGTTCGGGCCGCCCGGGCCGGTCGGCCAGTAGACCTTGGTGAAGATCTCCAGGGACTCGCGGCGCTCCCCGGCGAGCGCCTCACCCAGGACGGTCTCGGCGGCGGTGTTCGCGTAGACGTCGGCGGTGTCGAAGGTGGTGATGCCGGCGTCGAGCGCCGCCCGGACGCACTGGCCGGCCACGTCGTTCTCCACCTGCGAGCCGTGGGTGATCCAGTTCCCGTAGGTGATCTCGGAGATCTTCAGGCCGCTGTTGCCGAGGTATCGGAATTCCATGACCCGATCATGCACCCGCCGATGAAACCTGACGCACAGCGGCCAGCGCTTTCTCCAGCCGGTCGGGATCGTCGTACGAGACCCAGGTGATCCGGTCGTCCTTGCGGAACCAACCGTCCTGGCGGCGTACGAAGCGTCGGGTGCGGTTCACGGTCTGCTCGCGCGCCTCGGCCTCGGTGATCCCGCCGTCCAGGTAGGCCAGCACCTGCCCGTACCCGATCGCCCGCGACGCGGTCACGCCGTGGCGCAGGCCCCGGGCCTCCAGCTCCCGCACCTCGTCGACGAAGCCGGCGGCCCACATCGCCTCGACCCGTTCGGCGATCCGGGCGTCCGAGGTCGGGCGGTCCATGTCGACCCCGATCTGGATCGTGTCCGGGTCGGCGTACGTCGGGTGCGGCAGCGTCGACGCGTACGGTCCCCCGGTCATCGTGACGACCTCCAGGGCCCGCACGATCCGGCGGCCGTTGATGCCGATCCGGTCGGCCGACGCCGGGTCCACGGCGCGCAGCCGCAGCAGCATCGCGTCGACGCCCTCGGTCCGGAGGTCCGCCTCCAGCTGGGCGCGCAGGGCCGGGTCGGTCTCCGGGAAGTCGAAGACGTCCAGGATCGCGCGGGTGTACAGCGCCGAGCCGCCGACCAGGACCGGGACCACACCCCGGGAACGGCAGTCCGCGATCAGGTCGTGGGCCCAGGCCTGGAACTGTGCGACGGTGGCCGGCTCGGTGACCTCCAGCACGTCGAGCAGGTGGTGCGGGATTCCGCGCCGCTCGGCCACGGTCAGCTTCGCCGTCCCGATGTCCATGCCCCGGTAGACCTGCATAGCGTCGGTGTTGACGATCTCGCCGCCGACGCGCTCGGCCAGGTCGAGGGCGAGGTCGCTCTTGCCCGATGCCGTGGCGCCGACAACGGCGACGATCGGCACGTTTCGCATGCCCCTATTCTGCCTATGATCCAGGCACGCTCCTCCACCGACCGGCGCGGGAGCCTCACTCGGAACGGGAGCAACCATGGGATTCCTCGATGACGCCAAGAGCAAGCTGACCGCCGCGGTCGACAAGCACGGCGACAAGATCTCCGACGGCCTGGACAAGGCCGGCGCACTGGCCGACAAGAAGACCGGAGGCAAGTACGGCGACAAGATCGCCACCGGCATCGACAAGGCCAAGGGTGCCCTCGACGGACTCGACGGCAAGGACGACGACATCGACCCGAAGCCTCCGACCGTTTGAGGCAACGGACAGCGGGCACCTGTTCACCATGAGTGACACAGGTGCCCGTCCCGACCCGCAGATCGACGCCGACCCCGACGAGGGCAACGCCGCCGGCGGCGTCGACGCCGTCGAGGAGCCCGTCCAGGTGGATGCCGTGACGCCTGATGTCCCGTCGGCCCAGCTCGACCAGGACGACGTTCCGGACGCGATCAGCGAGCCCGAGGACCCCGACACCGAGGCCAACGTCGAGGACCCGAGCTCCGAGCCCTCCGCCTAACGGCAGCCGGGCGCGTCCGCCAGGGGCTCCGGGACGCCGACCGACGGCAGCCCGAGCGAGACACCTGCGGGCTTCGGGTCCGCGCTGCGCGCCTCCCAGACGTCCCCGGCCCGGGTGCGTCGTACCGCGAGCACCGGCCCGTCCGCAACCAGGTACGTCGGTGCACCACGCGTGACGAGCACGTCGACCATGTCGCCCGGACGGACCGCGAGCTCCTCCCCGGCCGCGTCGACCGGGGTGAAGTGCACCAGCCGGTTGTCCGGGGCTCGCCCGGAGAGTCGGTGGGTCTCGGCGTCCTTGCGGCCCTCGCCGACCGCGACCATCAGCTCGACGGTCCGGCCTTCGAAGGTCTGGTTCTCCTCCCAGGCGATCTGCGCGACCAGGGCCGTCAGCCGCAGGTAGCGCTCCTTGACCACCTCGGGCGGCACCTGGTCGGGCAGGTCGGACGCCGGCGTACCCGGACGCTTGGAGTACTGGAAGGTGTAGGCGTTCGCGAACCGTGCTCGCCGGACCACGTCCAACGTCCCGGCGAAGTCCTCCTCGGTCTCGCCCGGGAACCCGACGATGATGTCGGTACTGATCGCCGCGTCCGGCATCGCTGCGCGGACCCGCTCGATGATCCCGAGGAACTTGTCGGTGCGGTACGAGCGCCGCATGTCGCGCAGCACCTTGTCCGACCCGGACTGCAACGGCATGTGCAGCTGGTGCACCACGTTCGGCGTCTCGGCCATCGCCGCGATCACGTCGTCGGTGAACGAGGACGGGTGCGGGGAGGTGAACCGGACCCGCTCGAGGCCGTCGACCTCGCCGCAGG
Source organism: Propionibacteriales bacterium (assembly GCA_026392455.1). Classification (GTDB taxonomy): domain Bacteria; phylum Actinomycetota; class Actinomycetes; order Propionibacteriales; family Nocardioidaceae; genus Marmoricola. The sequence goes on from JAPLCB010000009.1 coordinate 247,999, forward strand.
CCCGCAGCAGCTTGCCGAACGCCAGCTTGTCGCCGAACTCCACGCCGTAGGTGTTCACGTTCTGGCCGAGCAGGGTCACCTCGCTCACGCCCTCGGCGACCAGCGCCTCGATCTCAGCCAGGATGTCGCCGGGGCGACGGTCCTTCTCCTTGCCGCGGAGTGCCGGGACGATGCAGAACGTGCAGGTGTTGTTGCAGCCGACCGAGATCGACACCCAGGCGGCGTACGCCGACTCGCGCTTGGTCGGCAGCGTGGAGGGGAAGACGTCCAGGGACTCCAGGATCTCGACCTGGGCCTCCTCCAGGGACCGCGCCCGCTCCAGCAGCACCGGCAGCGAGCCGATGTTGTGGGTGCCGAAGACGACGTCGACCCACGGCGCCTTGGTGGTGATGGTGTCGCGGTCCTTCTGGGCCAGGCAGCCACCGACCGCGATCTGCATCCCCGGACGCTTCGCCTTCACCGGAGCCAGCTGCCCGAGGTTGCCGTAGAGCTTGTTGTCGGCGTTCTCGCGCACGGCGCAGGTGTTGAAGACGACGACATCGGCCTGGTCACCCTCGGACGCGGCCACGTACCCGGCGGTCTCCAGCAGACCGGAGAGACGTTCGGAGTCGTGGACGTTCATCTGGCACCCGTGGGTGCGGACTTCGTAGGTGCGGGTCTCAGACATGACCGGACAAGGGTACGCGGACCCCGACCCGATCACCTCACGGCAGCGTGATCGTCGGACGCTTGGTCACACCGTCGACCCGGGTGGCCACGACCTGGATCGCGCCCGGGTTCACGGTGAAGCCCTTGTTGCTCCAGCAGACCAACGAGCCCTTGTCCTCCGCGAAGGAGGTGAAGAGGCCGGCGCCCGACAACGCAGGAGGAGCTTCGAACACGGTGCCGCCCATCAACCCGCCTTCCCGTCCCACGGCCTGGTCGACGCCGCTGACCCAGCAGGAGAACTCGAACGCAGTCGCGGTGGACGGCCGCGCGGAGTAGCTCACCAGGTAGGTGCCGACCGGCAGGTCCAGCGGCACGGCGATGCTGAACGCACTCCCCCCGCCCCCGGCCGTGATCACGATCGGGCGGGTCTGCAGCGAAGAACCCTCCAGGCCGTCGACCCGGTCGGCGTTCAGGTTGGCGACCTTGCCCCGGGCGTTCGTCGTCAGCGGTGCATTGGCGGTCGACTTCGTGGTCAGGCGGAGCGCAGGCCCGACGGTGGTGCGGACCAGGCTGGTCTGCTGGTTGGCGCTGTTGATCTTGCCGAGCAGGAAGCTCTTCCCGGTCGCGGCCATGGCGACGGTGTTGGCGGCGAGCACCAGCACGCAGACCGCACCGACGACGGTCAGGGCGGATGTGATCGATCGGGGCATGGCAGGGTCCTCCTTGGCGGATGTGGTGGGCTCAGGATGGCAGTGCGGCCGGGCGTTGACCATCCCCGGGGAACCATGAGCACGGCGTCCAGATCGGCGCGGTCGGACCCTGGTCAGCGACCGGATCGAGGTTTACATTTGAGGTGAGACGGGCAGCCTCCGAACAGGTCCGCAGCACCACCAAGAATTTGCAAGGAAGCGGCCCCGCACCAGCACGGGTGCGGGGCTGCTTCGGCGCTCAGGCCGGGTCGGCCGCGACCGGCACCTTCGCCGGCCACCAGAGCTTCGGGCCTACCAGGGCCGCGAATGCCGGCACCACCAGGGTCCGGACGACGAACGTGTCGATCAGCAGGCCGATCCCGGCCGTGAAGCCGAGCTGGACCAGGGTGGTCACCGACCCGCTCATCATCGCGAACAGCGACGCCGCGAAGATCACCCCGGCGGCGGTGATCACTCCCCCGGTCAGGGCAACCGCCCGGGCGACACCCTCGCGGGACCCGTCCGGCGCCTCTTCGTGGACCCGCTTGATCAGCAGCAGGTTGTAGTCCGCCCCGACCGCCACCAGCAGCACGAAGGCGATGCAGGCGACCGTCCACTCGATCGGGGTGTCCCCGATGATCTGCCAGACCAGGATCGCCAGGCCCATGGTGGCGGCGTACGACAGGATCACCGAGGCCAGCAGGAACGTGGCGGCGACGATGCTGCGGATCAGCAGGAGCAGCACCAGGAAGACCGCGATCAGGGCCGCGATGCTCACCAGCCGGAAGTCGGACTGCGAGAGCTCGGCGATGTCGGCGTTGGTCGACGCCATCCCGGTCGCGGCCACCGCACTGCCGTCCAGGCTGGTCCCGCGCAGGCTGGTGGCGACCGCGTCGGTGACGTCACCGGAGCGATCCGCGGCCTCGGGCCCGAACGGGTCGGAGTCCCCGAGCACGATCAGCCGCGCGACGCGGCCGTCCGGAGAGAGGTACGCACCGCTGGCCAGCGCGAACCGGGGGTCCTTCAGCGCGCTCGGCGGGAGGTAGAACCCGCCACTGTCGGGCGGGGTCGCCTTCGCGACGCCCTGCAGGTACGCCGCGGCTGCCGCCAGGCCCGACTGGAGCTCGGTCACCGAGCCGGCGAGCTTCTTGGTCCCGCCTGCGACCAGGCCGCTGGCGTCGGCCACCTGCCCAGTGCCGTCGGCGAGCTGGCCCAGGCCCTCCTTCAGGGTCCGCTGGGCCTCGAGCAGCTGGCCCGAACCGGAGCGTGCCGCGGCCAGGCCGTCGCGGATCCGGCCGAGCCCGGTGTCGAGGTCGACGGCACCGTCGGCGAGCTGGCGGGCGCCCCGGGCTGCGGCTGCCAGGCCCGGGACGAGCTGGTCTCGCTCGGCGGTCCAGATCTTCTCGATGCCGTCGCGCGCGCCCCGGCAGTACGGGTCCAGTCCGCAGGTGACGCTCCTGCTGAGAGCGTCGTGGGCCAGCCCCAGGCCGTTCACCGCAAGCCTGGTCTGGCTGACCGCCGAGGCCAGTCCGTCGGCGAGCTGGTCTGCCCCGGCCCGCAGCTTGGCGCTACCACCGGCAGCCGACCCCGAGCCCGCAGCCAGGCGCTCCAGGCCGGAGTGCAGCTTCTCGACCCCGGTCAGGAGCTGGCCGGCTCCGTCAGCAGCGTCGCCGGCCCCGGCCGCGACCTGGGCGGCGCCGTCGTCGAGCCGGCCCGCGCCGTTGACCAGCTTCTTCGCGCCGGCCTCGCCGGCCTGCAGCTGCTGTCCGGCACTGGCCAGCTTGTCGCCGATCAGGCCGCTCTGGTTGACCAGCGACGCCTGCTGGATCGTCGTACCGGTCGGGCGGGTGACCGCACGGACCGAGGTGACCCCGGCGACCCGGTTCGCCGCAGCCGACGCCTGCTCGAGGGCGGCCAGGTCGGTGGGGTTGCGCAGGTCGTGGTCGGCAGTGATCAGGACGAAGTCGGGCAGTGCCTCGTTCTTCGGGTAGTGCGCGTCCATCACCTGGTAGCCGAGGTTGCTCTCGGTGTCCTCGGGCTGCGGACTGCGCTCGTCGTAGCTGGGAGCGAACGCCGGGAAGAACGCCGCCAGCACGAGCAGCGGGACCACACCAGCAGCGAGCACCCGGACCGGGTGGGTGACGACCTGCTTGCCGAGGCGCTCCCAGCCACCGTTGCCGACCGGCCGCTCCCGGGGTTCGAGGAGGCCACGCGCACCCAGGCGGGCCAGCAGCGGCGGGGTCAGGGTCAGCGAGATGCCCAGCGCCAGCAGCACGCTCAGCGCGATCGGCGGTCCCGTCGTACGGAACAGGCCCACGTGGGCCAGTCCCAGGCACGCGTTGGCGAGGACGACGGTCAGGGCAGAACCGATGATCACCGCCGAGACCCGGGCGGAGGCCAGCCGGGCGGCGAGCTGCGGTTCGACGCCCTCACGGCGCAGCTCGTGGTAGCGGCTGATCAGGAAGATCGCGTAGTCCGTGGTCGCCCCGAGGACGACTCCGGTCAGGAAGGAGCCGGTGAAGGTCGACACGTCGAAGAGCCCGACGTCTCCGAACAGCGCCGTGACCCCGCGAGCCGCCCCCAGGGCGATCCCGATGATGCCCAGGACGAAGGCCGTGGTCGCGAACGAGCGGTAGATCAGGAACAGGATGACCGCGATCCCGACCAGGGTGACCGCGGTGATCTTGACGATGCTGTTCTCGACCTCCACGACCATGTCGGTGACGGTGGCCGAAGCGCCGGTGACCTTGATGTCGAGCCCGGCCGGACGCCCCTTCTCGGCATCGTCCCGGATGCCTTCGACCTGCCCGACGGAGGTGGGCGCGCCGGTGTAGCCGGGCAGACCGACCTGGAAGTAGATCGCTTCGCCGTCCTTGCTGGTCAGCGCTTCCCGGAGCTGGGGCTCGCTGAGGTCCTGGACGTAGGTGACGTTCTTGGTGTCGGTCTCCAGCCGCGACGCCAGGGTCGTGACGAACCGGGTGTCCTGCTCGGTCAGTCCGCCCTTGCGCTCGGCGACGACGACGATGAAGCTGCGACTCTTCCCGTTGCCGAAGGTCGCGTCCATCGCCTTGACGGCTCGCAACGACGGCGCGGACTCCGGCACGAAAGGCGTGCTGTCCTTGGCGACCACCGTCTCCAGCTGGGGCACCAGCACGTTGACCGCGATCACGAACAGCAGCCAGCCACCGATCATCCACGGCGCCCTGGCGATCGTGAAGCGCGCCAGCCGGCCCAGGACGGAGCGGTCGTCGGCAGGAGAGGTCATGGCGGAAGTCTGCCGGGGTCAGCGCGTGGCGCGCGTCCTACTCCGGTACGAGACCTGACGTGACCCTCGTCGCACTCGGCTCACTGCGTTCCGGGCTTCTCGGTCGGTTCCGGCTTCGCAGGCTCAGCCGGACTCTGGACGTCGAAACCCGTCACTACGTTCCGGGCTTCTCGGTCACCCAGAGCTTGATGACACCCTCGATGACGACCACCCCGTCGGTACGCAGACCCTTGACCCGGACGTGCAGGTCGGGGTTGTCGCCGGTCCACTGCTCGGGGTCCGTCTCCGCGATGCAGGTGATGTCGGAGGTGGCCTTCGCCGTGTAGGAGATGTCCATGCCCTTGGGGATCCAGCGCTTGTTCGTCGGGATCGTCGACTCGGCCAGGGCCCCCATCGCTGCCTCGAGGCCGTTGCAGAGCGCGATCGCGTGCACGGTGCCGATGTGGTTCTGCACCGAACGACGCTTGGGGATGACCAGCTCGGCGTGGTTCGGCTCGACGACGGTGAACCGCGGGTGGATGCTGGCGAAGTACGGCGCCTTCTGCGCGAAGGCCAGCGAGAAGAGCCGCTCCCCGACCAGCGGTCCGACGACGGGGAAGGTGGTGGCCTGCTTGTACAGGTCTGCGACGGTAGCCATGGCTGTGATGTTACTAATGAGTAACTAGACTGTCGAGGGATTCACTCCCATGACCTGCGCCACATCGAGCGAGCAGCCGATCACGGTGTTCGGCCGCCCGTCGGCCTGCGGCTCGTCGAACCAGAGACCTTGGGTGAAGCCGAGCTTGGCGAGCAGCCGCAACGACCCGGCGTTGCGGTGGTCGGGAGCCGCGAAGAACTCCAGCGCCCCCGGGTACGCCGGCCAGACGATGTCGCGCAGGTAGACCCAGATCAGGCTGGTCCCGACGCCGCGTCCGACGTACGCCGGCTCCCCGATGGCGTAGTCGAACCCGATCGCGTCCGGGCGCGAGCAGAGCAGCGCGTAGTCCGGGTGGTCCGAGATCCGGTAGTCCTGGCCGAATCCGATCGAGCGCCCGTTCAGCTCCCAGATCCACAACCGGGTCGGATCGTCTCCAGCCACCGCGGGCCCGTAGTAGGCCTCGACCTGCTCGGCCGTCCGGTGCTCGTCCCACCACCGGGCCACGTGCGGCTCGTTGACCCAGCGGATCAGGTCGGGAAAGTCACCGCGCACCATCGGCCGGACCGAGTAGCGGTTCTCCGGGTCGGCACGGAACCGGAGCGACTCGGTCGAGAGGTCGACCGCCAGCACGGGGCCGACGAGGTGCTCGAACCGGCCGAGAGCCCGGTCCGCCGCGACCGCCCACGACTGCCCCCCAGGCACCTGGCGACGAAGAATCTCGAACTCCATTCCCTCATTCTGCCGCGAATGGTTTGATGGCGCGGTGAGCCAAAACGAGAACATGTTGCAGTCCGCTTTCGAGCGCTACCTCGCCAAGGTCGACGAGATCTGCGAGACCCGCGACTGGTCCGCCTTCGCGGACATGTTCACCGAGGACGCCACCTACTCCGAGCACGTGTACGGCGACTTCAACGGGCGCGAGGAGATCCGCCCCTGGATCATCAAGACGATGACCGAGTTCCCGGGCAGCGAGATGATCGGCTTCCCGCCGGCCTGGTACGTCTTCGACCCGCCGACCAACCGGGTGATCCTCGACGTCCGCAACATCATGCGCGACCCCGGTGACGGTTCGGTCCACGAGCAGTCGAACATCACCATCCTGACCTTCGACGACGAGGGCAACCTGATCCGCGAGGAAGACATCTACAACCCGCAGAAGTTCGCCGACATGACCCGCGAGTGGTGCCGCGTCGCCGATGCCCACGGAACCCTGAGTGACGTGGGCAAGCGGATGCTGGCAGCGCTCGGCGGCTGACCGGTCGTGGCCGATCCGAGGGAGGTCCTCCGCATGACTCGACAGCGCCGTCGCGTCGGGGCAGCAGCAGCGCTGCTCCTGACGATCGGCCTCGGCACCCTGACAGCCCCCGATGCCGACGCTCGCAACGGCAGCACCGGCAGCACCACCGGGTCTGCCACCGGAGCCGTCCGCTCCGGCGTGGTGACCGACGGACGGGCCAGGTTCCAGGTGATCAGCCCGTCGTTGATCCGGCTCGAGTTCGCCGCGGACGGCAAGTTCGAGAACCGTCCGACGATGACGGTCCCCCGGACCCGGCGTCCGGTGCCGGCGTACACGACCTCGGTCGAGGACGGCTGGCGGGTCATCCGGACCGCCGACGTGGTGCTCCGGTGGCGCCGCGGATCAGGCTCCTTCGACGCCGCCGACCTGCGCCTGAAGTTCCTCGACCAGGGCAAGCCGAGAGTCGTCCGACCGGTCGCAGGCGCTGCGCACCGGTTCCTCGGTGGCTGGACCCGCGCCCTCGACCTGAAGTCCGGACCCGTCCCGCTCAACAACGGGATCCTGACCCGCGACGGCTGGTACGTGCTCGACGACAGCCGATCAGCCCTGCTGACCACCACGGCGCACGGGTACGCCGTCCGCCCGCAGCGCGCCGGCGCCTACCAGGACTGGTACGCGTTCGCCTACGGTCACGACTACACCGCCGCCCTCCGCGACCTGCGCACGCTCACCGGAGCGGCTCCTCTGCTGCCGCGCAACGCGTTCGGGGTCTGGTACTCGAAGTACTACGCCTACTCCGACGCGGACCTGAGGTCCCTGGCCGCTCGTTTCGACGCCGAAGGGGTCCCCCTGGACACCCTGTCCCTGGACACCGACTTCAAACGCGTCAACGACCCGACCGGCGCAGCCGTGGCCTCGACCGCCGTGGGAGCCCCGGGCATGGACTTCTCCTGGAACGGGTGGGACTGGAACACCGGGCTCTTCCCCGATCCCGACGGTTTCGTGCGTTGGGCGCACCAGCGTGGCATCACCCTCGCCGCCAACATCCACCCGTCGATCAACAGCAACGACCCGGCCTTCCCGGCCGCGAACTCGGCTGCCGGCGGGCTGCCGTCGAGCAACGAGTGCCGGGTTCTCCAGGCTGACCTGACCGGGACCTGTCACGTCTTCGACTGGACCGACCCGAAGCAGCTGGCGGCGTACTTCGCCCTGCACAAGACGTTTGCCGACTCCGGGATCGACGCCTTCTGGCTCGACTGGTGCTGCGAGAACGCGGACGGCGTGGCCGATGCCCCCGGGCTGTCGCCGGACACCTGGATCAACTCGCGGTACGCGGCGTACCAACGATCACGGGGCCAACGGTGGCCGGCGTTCTCGCGGATCGGCGCGTCGTACGTCAACGACGGCGAGTACGGCGACCGCGGCACCGGCGCGGGAACGCCGGGAGCACTGGCCGAGCACCGCAACACCGTCCAGTTCACGGGCGACACCTGTGCGACCTGGCCGATGCTCGCGTTCGAGGCCGAGATGACCGCGGCGGCGTCCTCGATCGGCCTGCCGTACGTCAGCCACGACATCGGGAGCTTCAACGGGACCCCCGGCGTCGGCGGCTGCCAGGCCGTGACGGCCGCCCTCGCCAAGGCGACTCTGCCCGACGACCTCTACGTGCGCTGGCTCCAGCTCGGCACCTTCCAACCGCTCGACCGACTGCACTCCAACCACGGCAGCCGACTGCCGTGGGAGTACTCCGGCGCGACCCGGGCGGCCGCCACGCAGGCCCTCACGCTGCGCGGTCAGCTGGCGCCGTACACCTACACGGCGGCGCGGCGGGCGGTCGACACCGGCCTTCCGATGGCGGGGCCGCTGTACCTGGCCTGGCCCGGGCGCCCCGCGGCGTACGCGCACCCGAGCCAGTTCACCTTCGGCCGCGACCTGGTGGTCGCGCCCGTGACCGCGCCAGGCACCCCGGCCCCGGTGACGCTGTGGGTCCCCCCGGGTGACTGGGTCGAGTACACGACGGGCCGCAGGTTCCACGGGCCGCAGACGGTCACCCTGACCGTCCCGCTGTCCAGGATCCCGGTGCTGGTGCGCGCCGGGAGCGTCCTGCCGACCCAGGCCGCCGGGCTGGCGACGGGCTCAGCACCGAAGAGCAGGCTGACGCTGACGGCCTACCCTGGGTCGGGGTCCGGCACCCTCTACGACGATGCGGGGCGCGGCTTCGGGTACCGCGTCGGCGAGCACACCCGGACCCGGTTCGACCAGGTACGCGCCCGGGGGGTGACGACGTTGAGGATCGGCGCCGCTCGGGGCTCGTTCCCGGGCGCGTTGGCCGCCCGCACCTGGGACGTCTACGTCCGTGCGGTCGCAGCACCGACCCGGGTCACCGTCAACGGCACGACCTTCCCCCGCGCGACCACCTCGGGCGGTCGCGGATGGAGCTACGACCCGGCAACCCGGACGGTACGGGTCGTCACCGGGCGAGTGGCAAGCTCTCGCGGGGCCGTGATCGTGGTTCGGTAGCCACGCCGAAGCTGCAGGCTCGGGATGCCGCTGACTCACGTGGGGCCCGACTCAACGGGCCCCAAGGCCCTCCTCGGTAGCGCGTCAGGCCCTACTCAACGTGCTCGGGATCGTTGAGGTCGGCGTCCAGCTCTTCGCGGACCACCCGGAACGAGACCGAGCTGGAGTAGCCCTTGCGGGCCAGCATCCCGACGAGCCGACGGATCGCCACCTGCTGGTCGAGCCCGCGCATCGAGCGGAGCTTGCGCTGCACCAGCAACCGAGCCGCCTCGACCTCGTCGTCGGTGTCCACCGTGTCCAGCGCGGCCCGGGCGACCTCGTCGTCGACGCCCTTGCGGCGGAGCTCGTGGGCCAGGGCCCGACGGGCCAGACCCTTACCGCCCTGGCGCTGCGTCACCCACTCCGCAGCGAACGCCTCGTCGTCGATCAGGCCGACCTCCTCGAACCGGTCGAGCAGGGTGCCGGCGACGTCGTCGGGCACGTTCTTGCTCGCCAGCTTCTTCGCCAGCTCGGCCCGACTGCGGGCACGTCCGGTGAGCTGGTCGAGCAGGATCTTGCGACCGACTGACTCCGGGTCGGCCTCAGGTCCGAGATCGCGGTCGTGCTCGGAGTCGGCCGGCTCCGGGGAGCGGCGGCGCCGCTTGGCGCCGCCGCTCTCGACCGTGAGGTTCACCGGCTCGTGGGTGACCCCGAAGAGCGCCGCAACGTCCTGCGGATCGGAGATCGAGGGCATGAAAGGACTCCTGTCGGGTCACCGGGTTTCGAGGCAGGCGCCAGAGCGCCTGCACCTCAACCAGCGGGTGGTGGTTACGAGGCCAGTGCCTAGCGCCTGCACCTCAACCAGCAGCGACTGCTGGTTGAGGTGCGAGCTTGCGAGCCTCGAAACCTAGAAGTCGATGCCGTCGGGGTCGATCACCTTCGGGACTCCGCCGATGTCACCGGCCGGGGCATCGACGGTCGCACCGATGCCGAGCTTCTCGAGGATCCGCTTCTCGATCTCGTTGGCCAGGTCGGGGTTGTCCTTGAGGAACTGGCGCGAGTTCTCCTTGCCCTGGCCGAGCTGGTCGCCTTCGTAGGTGTACCAAGCGCCGGCCTTGCGGACGATGCCCTGGTCGACACCCACGTCGATCAGACCACCTTCGCGCGAGATCCCCTTGCCGTACATGATGTCGAACTCGGCCTGCTTGAACGGCGGCGCGACCTTGTTCTTCACGACCTTGACCCGGGTCCGGTTGCCGACCATGTCGGTGCCGTCCTTGAGGGTCTCGATCCGGCGGACGTCCAGACGCACCGAGGAGTAGAACTTCAGCGCCTTGCCACCGGTGGTGGTCTCCGGCGAACCGAACATCACGCCGATCTTCTCGCGGAGCTGGTTGATGAAGATCATCGTGGTGTTGGTGTTGTTCAGCGCACCGGTCATCTTGCGCAGCGCCTGGCTCATCAACCGGGCCTGCAGGCCGACGTGACTGTCGCCCATCTCGCCCTCGATCTCGGCCTTCGGCACCAGGGCCGCCACCGAGTCGATCACGATCAGGTCCAGCGCGCCGGAACGGATCAGCATGTCGGCGATCTCCAGCGCCTGCTCGCCGCTGTCGGGCTGGGAGACCAGCAGGGCGTCGGTGTCGACGCCCAGCGCCTTGGCGTAGTCGGGGTCGAGGGCATGCTCGGCGTCGATGAAGGCGACGATGCCGCCGGCAGCCTGGGCGTTCGCCACGGCGTGCAGCGCGACGGTCGTCTTGCCGGAGGACTCCGGGCCGTAGATCTCGACGACCCGACCGCGCGGCAGGCCACCGAGGCCGAGCGCGATGTCCAGCGAGATGGAGCCCGTCGGGATGACCTCGAGGGGGGCGCGGACCTCGTCACCGAGGCGCATCACCGAACCCTTGCCGTAGTTCTTCTCGATCGTGGCCAGGGCCATGTCGAGGGCCTTGTCCTTGTTGTCGCGGTCCTTCTCGGTCGCGGTCTTGCCTGCTCCAGCCATGTCTTCGTCCTTCTCTCGAGGTCCTGCGCGCCTGTCTTCGGCAGTTCGTGTCTGCCAGACGCTAGAGGCGGCTCCCGACACTCACTTCTGCCCTGCTGGACCGGTGGAGAGTGGCCGGCGATTCCCGCCTGTGGAAGACACCGTAGCCGAACAGGTGTTCGAAGTCAGCCAGGTCGCGTCGGTGTGTCGCGGCACCCCGGGACCCGGCTCGGGCCCAGGAACGAGCCCAGGAACGGGGCGCCCACGATGAGGGGAGGGAGGGACGCCCCGTTCAGGGAAACGGGTACCCGCCCGGACGGGCGCCGAAACCGGTTCGGGACGGCCGGGCCGCCTGCTCAGGCAGCCGGGCCGTCGCCGGGTGCCAACCGGCCGGCCCAGACGGCGGCCAGCAGACCCACGAACGCGAAGATCGAGGCGAAGGCCGCCAGCGTCGGGAAGCCCCAGGCCGCGACGACCAGCCCCGAGGCGCCACCACCGACAGCGGCCGCCAGGCTCATCACCAGGTCAGCCGTCCCCTGGACCGCGGTCAACGATGCCAGCGGGGCGTGCTGCGCGACCAGCGTGGACGCCGCGACGGTGACCACCGACCAACCCAGGCCGAGGCCGAACAACCCACCGAAGATCTCCGGCGAGCTGCCCTCGGGCGCCTGCGCGCAGACGTACAGCGACGCCAGCAGCACCGCTCCCCCGACGACCAGGACCCGGGCGGCACCGAACCGGTCGGTCGCCGAACCGACCACCGGCGCGAACGCGAACATGCCCAGGACGTGCAGGCTGATCACGACACCGATCACCTTCAGCGACGCGTGCCCGTGCTCCATGTGCAACGGCGTCATCACCATCACCGAGACCATCACCGCGTGGGCGGCCGCCATCGCGACCATCGCCGCCAGCAGCACCGGCCGGGCCCGCAGCACGACACGGACCGGCTGGGCGGCAGCCGCCACCGCGGTCCCGCCGCTGACGGCATCCGCGTGGATCTGCCGGGCGGTCAGCAAGGGGTCGGGTCGCAGCCGCACCCAGAGCACCGCGGCCGCGACCAGCATCCCGGCAGCGCCGAGGGCGAACGGACCGGTCAGCACCGGGATCCCCAGAGCGTCGGCCAGGTCTGCCGCCGGGCCGGTCAGGTTCGGGCCGGCGACAGCACCGATCGTGGTCGCCCACACCACGATCGCCAGCGCCCGGCCCTGCCCGTCGGGCGGCGCCAGATCGGTGGCGGCGTACCGGGAGGCATAGTTCGCCGAGCTGGTCGAGCCCAGCAGCACCGCCCCCACCAGCAGCAGCGGCATCGACTCCAGCACCCCGGCGAGGACCGCGAGCGCCGAACCGGCGGCACCGAGCAGGTACCCGAGGACCAGACCGGCTCGGCGGCCGCGGTCCGCCATCACCCGGGCCAGCAGCCAGGACGCGCCGGCGGCACCGAGTACCTGGGCGGTCTGGGCCGTGCCGGCCAGCCGCTCCGAGCCGGAGAGGTCGCGGGCCAGCAGCGAGGCTGTCGCCACCCCGATCGTGATCCCCAGGGCTCCGAACGCCTGGGCACCGGACAACGTCCGGACCGTACGACGTTGCACCGCCACGATGCCAGCAGCAGCGACGGCCATCAACGGTCCTTCGCGGGGAGCTCCAACGCCGCCCAGACCGCGCGCCAGACCTGCTTGGGCGACTCGCCGGCATCGAGGGCCTCCTGCGCCGTCCGTCCGCCCAGGTCGGCCATCACGTACAGGGACGCCCACGAACGTGCATAACCGACCCCGAGCGCCAGCTCGAGGCGCTCCCAGAACTCCGTGTGCCTCATCGACCGATGTCGTGCAGGTGGTGGACGACGTCGTGCAGGTAGTAGGCGCCCAGGGAGGCGACAGTGAAGGCCGACCCGTTGCTGCGCCGTCCGGTCCGCTGCCACTGCTCCGGGTGGACGTCGGCGAACACGGCAGCGATCGCGGCGGCGGCAACGGCCATCTCGTCGGCCACCACCCTCGGGTCCTGGTCGCCGTACCGGTCCTCGACGGCGGTCACGTCCTGGTCCCAGTTGGCGAAGACCGGGTCGTCGACGTCGAGCATCAGCCGCACCCGCTCGGCGAAGAGCCGGTGCACGTCCCGGACGTGGCAGCCGTACTCCAGCGGGGACCAGATGTGGGCCGCCGGGCGGACCGCCGCGTCCGGACCCGTCAGCACCCCGTCCCACCCGCGGAGGTTCTGCTCGATCAGGTCGGGGAGGTCCGTCACCGCCACGGCGGCGGGATCGAACCCGCACTCGGCGCAGGGTTCGTCCAGGACCCAGGTCCAGTCCTTGGTGTCAGGTTCGATGGCCACGGCGCCAGTCTGCCGCAGACCGCACGCCGGGCGCGCCGGGATTTCCAGCGCCGACTGCGGTCAGCGGTCCAGGTCGACCTTGACCCTGCGGGTCTCCAGGGTCGAGGTGTAGCCGACACCGGTGGTCGACTGCTTGGCGAACTCGCCCCCGAACACCAGCGAACCGCTCTTGGCGCCGGCCGGGACCTCGAACCCGAGGGTGACCACCGCCGGGTCCGGGTCCAGGTCGCGCGCCGGCACCGACCGTCCCCCGGAGAGCACGAACCGGAGCTCGGAGGGGTCGAAGGCACTTGACCCTGCCTGACCGTCGTAGGTGTAGGCCACTGCGACGACCAGGAACACGTTGTCGGGAGAACCGGGCGTCAGCGGCCCCAGGAAGAAGTGCCGCTGCACGTTGCCGATGCTGACCGTCCGGAAGAACGCGTCGGTGGGCATGCCGTCGGGTCCCGTCAGCGGGGTGCTGGTCCGCTCACCGAGCCGGAAGCGCTGGGAGACCGGGATCGGATCGAGCCGGCTCGGCTCGGCCAGCACCGTGATGTTCTGGCCGGTGTCGTCGCTCAGCAGCGACAGCGACTGCGGGAAACCGTCCGCGTCGATCTGCAGCGAGACGTCGTTGGTCCCGGGCGGCACGACCACCACGTAGGTGCTCTTGCCTTCCTCCAGCGAGGACTCCTGACCGTCGATCGAGATCACCGGCGAGAGCGAGGCCCAGGAGGCGCAGGGCGTGATCTCGCAGTCCCAGTCACCGACGCGGAACGCCATCATCCGGCTGCCTTCGGGGGCCCGCCGGGTCTCCTGCTCGGTCACGACCGAGTCGACCTTGGAGAGCGCCAGCAGCGCGATCCCCGCGCTCTTCGACCCCATTCCGCGCGGCTTCTCCAGCGTGGCGGGCTCGGCCTGGGGCGCCGGGATCAGCTCACCGATCACGGCCGGTCGGAGCCCGACCACGCCCGAGGGTCCACCAGCGCTGCTGCTGCCGCCGCCGGCGACCGCGGTGCCGATCACCGCGCCGAGCAGGACCGTGGCCACCAGGACGGCCGCCGCGATGAGGGCCTGGCCCAGAACGGGTTGCTCGTCCAGGGTGGTGCGGAACCACGCCACCAGTCGGTTCGGTTCCTTCGCCATCGGCCCTCCTCTCCACGGTCCGGCCTGACCTCGTTACCGGGCGCAAGTCTGCCGCACCACGGGGGCGATGGGAGCATGGGCCGATGAGTTCGGTCATCATCCGCGAAGCCCGTGCCTCGGACCTGGCTGCTGTCGGCGAGATCTACACCTTCGAGTCCGAGCACGCGTACTCGACGTTCGAGACCCAGCGACGACCGCTCGCCGACTGGCAGCACAAGCTCGGTTCCGGCGACCCGTTCCTGGTCGCGGTCAGCGACGAGGGCGTCCTCGGATTCGCCTACGCATCGCCGTTCCGGGACCGGCCCGCGTACCACCGGACCCGCGAGACCTCGGTCTACCTGGACCGGACGGCCCGCGGCCGGTCGCTGGGGACCCGGCTGTACGCCGAGCTGGTCGCCCGGCTCCGCGCGGACGGCTTCCACACCGCGCTGGCCCTGATCGCGCTCCCGAACGAGGCCAGCGTCCGACTGCACCGGGCGCACGGGTTCGAGCACGCCGGCACGATGCGCGAGGTCGGCGACAAGCAGGACCGCCTGATCGACGTCGGGGTCTACCAGCTGATGCTGCAGCCTCAGAAGGCCGGCTCGACGGTGACCGAGTCCCAGCCCGGGTCGTAGGCGGCACTGGCCGGGTCGACGCAGCTGACGGCCTGGCGTTGCGCCGGTACCAGCTCGGCGGTGCGGCAGTCCAGGGCGACCAACGCGTTCTTGCCCTTGCGGAACTTCACGGTGAAGTGCGCGGTCTCGGGCTGCGTCGAGACGTTCAGCGCGAAGAGCCCGGTGAGCTGCCAGCGCTCGGAGTCGGTGACGACCTTCCAGCCGGCGTCGACCTTGAACGCCGAGAAGGTGAAGGCCTCACCCTGGGTGATCGTCTGGGGCGGTGTGGTCGCTGCCTTCCCGAAGTTCGAACCGCCCCGGCCGTTGACCAGGACGAACACCACGACCAGCAGCACGATCGGCACCACCAGCAGGAGACCACCGGGGATCAGCCAGCCCAGGTCAGCGGCCCGGTCCGCACGACGACGGGCGCGGGGAGCAGGTTCGGGTGCGGGCTCAGGGTCGGCCTGGGCCTCCGGCTCCGGCTCGGGCTCCGGCTCGGCGGACTCGACCGCCGGAGCGGCCACGCTGCGACGCGCACGCCACCCCCGGGCACGTCGCGTTTCCGGTGAGGTCGCCGGCTGCTCCGGCTCGTCGGCACCGACCTCGTCGACGAAGAGCGGCCTCACCTCCGGCGCGGACGGCGGCTCGACGACCACTGCCGGTTCCGGCACCGGCTCGACCACGACCGCTGGTTGAGGTGCCGGCACCGGCTCGACCACGACCGCTGGTTGAGGTGCTGGCGCGCTAGCGCTGGCCTCGAAACCCGGAAGGGACGCCGGCAACCTGCCCACCCCGGCGAGCGCCGCGGCCAGCCCGGACAGGTCGTACCGGTCCTCGGACGCAGCCGCCACCGACCGACGGAGGATCTCGTTGAGCCGGTCGAGGCCCTGATCGCCGGCCGGCAGCTGCGGAACCGCCTCCGTGCCTGCGGCAACAGCACTGCCGCTGAGGACCAGCCACAGCAGCCGCCCCAGCGCCGGGACCGCACCCGGGCCCGGGTCGGCGCCGCTCAGGACGCCGTTGACCCCGAGGTAGGCGTAGAGAACGCTGCCGCGGTCCCGCACCAGGACGTCGCTCGGACCAACGTCGTCGACCACGATGCCGGCACACTCAGCATCAGCGATGGCCTCGCAGAGCTGCCCGACGACGCTCAGGGCGACCTGCGGAGCGGGACGACCGTGCACCCGCAGGTAGTCGTCCAGGTTGCCGTCCGGGACGAACTGGCTGACCAGGAAGAGGAAGCCGTCGCGCTCGCCGTGGTCGTGGAGCTGGGTCACGTGCAGGGCGTTGAGCGACGCCAGCGCCGCTGCGTCCCGGGAGAACCGGTCTCCGAACCCGGGCGCACCGGTCAGCTCCGGGTCGAGGAGCTTGATCGCGACCTGCCGGCTGAGCCGGGCGTCGAAGGCCTCGTAGGTGGTGCCGCGGCCACCGGTCCCCAGCACCCGCACGAGTCGGTACGCGCCGAAGGCATCGCCGACTTCCGGGAACCTCGCCATCACAACCTTCTCGACTCGTGCCCGTCAGAACTTCGTGCCTCCTCGCGGAATATAGCCGCCGATCCGGGTCCAGGGGTTGGATCGGCACGAACTCGCCACGGGGCGGATCAGGGCAGAGCCGACCCGGCCACGACGCGAAGAACCTCGCGGTCGGCGCCCGTCTGACCAGGACAGGTACCGACCGCGAGGAGTCTGGAGGGAGGTGCTCGATCAGCCGAAACGGCCGTTGACGTAGTCCGAGGTGCGCTGGTCGGTGGGGGCGGAGAACATCACGTCGGTGCTGCCGTGCTCGACGATGACACCGGGGGCGCCGTTCTCGGCCAGGAAGAAGGCGCACTGGTCGGAGACCCGGGCCGCCTGCTGCATGTTGTGGGTGACGATCACGATCGTCACGTCCGCGGAGATCTCCTTGATGGTCTCCTCGACCACCCGGGTCGAGGTCGGGTCCAGGGCCGAGCAGGGCTCGTCCATCAGCAGCACCCGCGGGTTGACCGCGAGCGACCGGGCGATGCACAGCCGCTGCTGCTGACCACCGGACAACGCCGAGCCGGGCTGCTTGAGCCGATCCCGGACCTCGAGCCAGAGTCCGGCACGGACCAGGCTGGTCTCGACCAGGTGGTCGCGCTCGGACCGCGACACCTTCACGCCGGTCAGGTGCAACCCCGCCAGGACGTTGTCGTAGATCGTCATCGCCGGGAACGGGTTGGGCTTCTGGAAGACCATCCCGATCGACCGACGCGCATCGGTGACCTTGCGAGCAGGGTCGTAGATGTCGTCGCCGTCGAGCCGGACCTCACCGGCGAGCTGCGCTCCGGGAACGAGCTCGTGCATCCGGTTCAGGATCCGCAGGAAGGTGGACTTGCCGCAGCCCGAGGGCCCGATCAGGGCCGTCACCTGGCCCGACGGGACCTCCAGCGAAACCCGGTCCAGCACCTTGCGCTGGCCGAACCAGGCCGAGACCCGGTGAGCCTGGAGCGAGCCGGAGCGTCCCGGCTGGCCCGGGTGCTCAAGACCCGGCTCGCCGGAATCGACAGCTGGCAGTACGGCGGTGGTCATGTCGCCTTCTCCTTGGTCAGGTGATGGTGCCGGGAGGCTGCGCGGGAGGGCGGCTCTCCCGGCACCATCAGATTGTAATAAGAGTAACTTACTTTAGTTAGTCACCTTGATGGAAACCGGCGCCGCGTTGCTCGCGCCGACCAGGCTGCTGCCGGCGTACTTCGCCACCAGCCGGTAGGTCCCGGCGGCCCGGAACTTGGGCAAGGTGATGGTGATCTTGCCGTTGGTCGCGGCGGTCAGCGTGACCGTCTTGAGCAGCTTGCTGCCGACGTAGATCCGGATCGTCCCGGTCGGCTTAAGGACGCCCGCGGCCTTGACGGTGACGATGATCCTCGGAGCGACCGCCTTCCTGATCGGCGTCGCGTAGATCTTGCCGACGGTCGTCGAGATCGCCTTGCTGACCACGACGTTCTTGGGAGCCGCCTGGCTCGCCGCGATCGTCCCGGTGCCGCCGTACTTGACCGTCAGCGCACTGGTTCCCGGCACCAGCTTCGTTCCGGGGACCGTGATCGTCGCCTTCCCCAGACCGGTACTGGTCAACGCCTTGCTGGCGAGCAGCGTCGCACCCTTGAAGACCGACACGGTGCCGGTCGGACTCGGGGTCCCGGCGACGGTCACCGTCGCGCTGACGTTGAACGCGGTGCCGTACCGGGCCTTGGTGGGAACCACCGAGGCCGTCGTCGACGGCGTCAGGTTCACCGGCGACGCAGCGATCGCCCAGCTGGAACCAGTGACCTTGATGTACGTCGAGGCGTACGTCGTCCCGACGCCCTTGGCATTGCCGGTGCGCAGACGGATCTCGTAGACCCCTGCGAAACCGGTGGCGCTCGACGTGTTCGGGTACGCCGCGATGTAGTCGGCGAGCGACTCGCTACCGGCCGTCCCCTTGACCGCCGGGTCCGCGCCGATCACGCCGGGAGCGCCGGAGACCGGGTACGCGTTCGCCCCGGTCAGCTGGGACCCGGTCCAGGCGCCCTGGACCAGGCTCGGGTTCGCGGTGTAGGCGAACAGCGAGGCGTGGGTGTCCCCGGCGCGGAGGTCTCCGTCCACCGAGGCGTACGGGACGAAGGGCTTGGCAGCGACCAGCCCGGAGGTGATCTCAGCCCCCGCCGCGTCGTAGAACTTCAGCGGGGTGGCCGAACGGTCCGGGTTGGCGGTCACGGTGGTCTCGTCGGCGCTGTACCAGGCGAGCGCGTCGGGGTCTCCGGTGAATCCGGCCGCGAACGCGGCACCAGCGGCGGCCGTGGTGGCGAACAGGGCGAGCCCTGCTACTACTGCCCACGGCTTGCGAAGTCGTGTCTTCACGATGTTCCTCTCAAAGGATCTGGATGGATCACTCGGTCGGTCGAGCGATCCGGGAGCTTGTTCTGGGACTGCGTCACGGCACTGGGTTCCGGGCTGTCTGGGCCGTGCCCCGACAGTCGCCGCCACCACCGGTGACGAGCTCCCAGCGGTCGCCGTCGATGCGGACGTCGGCGGTGTCGTACTTGGCGCGCGGTGGCGCCCCAACGCCGCCCACGACCAGGCGGAGCTGGACGTAGCCGTCCCAGGTCGCCGGGTAGGCAGCCGTGAAGTCGGCCAGGGTGGTGGACCTGTCGCTGATCCGCGCGAACGGGTGCGCGACATCGGTCACCGTGGTCGCCTTCGTGAGGAGCCCACCGCTGAATTCCTCGGGCGAGACGCCTTCGCGTGGTTGGTAGGCCAGCAACGTGGCGGTCCCTCCCTGGGCGTACTGTCCGTCGACCGCGGTCGAACCCACGACCAGGTCGGCGAACGGTGCGTCCTTGGTGGAGCCTCGGGTCACTTCCGACCCGTCGACGTTGCAGAACGTCAACGTGCCGGTCGCGGCAGGATCGGTGTACGGCGCCTCGGGGTCCTGGTGGACCACGAACCAGCCGGTCGCGAGCCCGACGAGCACACCCGCCGCCGCGATCGCGATCCAGACCTTGGTCCGGTCCGCGCGCGCGGGTGCGACGGCCTGGTCAGGACCTTCGCTCTCGGTGGATGTACTCATCGGTGCTCGCTCTCGGCGCAGTGGTGGACGTCGGGTCAGGATCAGGGGGTGCCCTTGTCGACGTACGCCGGCGTGATGCCCGCGGCCGTCAGGAGCGCCTGCCCGGCCTCGGTCTGGACGAACGGTGCCGGACCGTCAGGGTTGTAGAAGAGCGCCTGCACCCAGTTCAAGGTGCTGCCCGGCTGCCACGGGGCCGTCGACTGGTAGTCGGAGTCACGGAAGATCGCGTTGTACGGGAAGTCCACGACGAACGACGAGGCGCCACCGGTCTGGTTGGTGCCGTTCTCGTCGAGCAGCTTCAGGCCGGCCACGCTGAGCGGGGTACGACTGGCGGCGGTGTAGGAGTTCGCCCCCGCCGTGCCGTTGACGGTCGGGTCGACGTAGTAGCCGTTCTGCAGCAGGCGGAACCGACCCCGCGGGAACGGGACGATGGTGTTCTGCTTGTCGGTGTTGCTGGCCAGGCCGGTGATCACGGTGGGGTCGTTCTGCTGCACCTGGCGACGGTTCGGGTTGGTGATGTAGTTGGTGACGAAGGCGTTCTTCTCCGCCGTGGTCCCGAACGCCTGGCCCCAGTACGCCGCGAGCGGGCGCAGGAACACGTCGCGCATCCCGGCCGAGGCCGGCAGTGTCAGCGGCAGGATCGTGTCGGTCCCGGTCCCACCGACGGCGTCCCAGGTGAGCACCGGGGTGTCGTCGGCCTTCTTGCCGCGGTAGATCCAGGCGACCTGCTCGACGGTCAGCGTGGAGGGCGCGTGGGTGTCGGTCGAGGTCAGGATCAGGTCCTTGTCGAGACCGATCTGGACGGTGTGGATGGTGCCGACACCAGCAGCGCCAGCGGCGGTGGCGCCCTGGGCCGCGGTCGGCAGGTTGGGGCTGCGAGCGACGTCGATCCAGTGATTGGTGCCGTCCTGCAGCAGTGCGGTGATGCCGCCGTTCCCACCGGAAGGACGGACCTCGTTCGGCGCGCCGGCGGCCAGGGTGGCGGCCGGGTTGAGCACCTTGATGTCGTTGAGCTTGACGTAGTCCTCGTTACCGGCGACGCCGTCGAGGCTGCCCGAGTAGGTGTTGGACGAGGCCGGGTCGACGTACGCGGTGCGGCCCTGGGCGTCCCCGGAGGAGTCGAAGCTGACCAGCCGCCACTTGTTGCCGGCGGTGTTGAACCCCGGGAGGGCGCCGTACCCGTCGGCCAGGAAGTTGAAGGCGTTCTGCTGGATGTCCGAGCCCACCGTCACGACGTCCTTGGGCTGCGGCGCCAGGTCGGCCTCGGCGGGCGCCTGCGCCAGCAGGGCTCCGATGGTTGCCAGACCGACGACGGATACGCCGAGGGCCTTCCTCTTTTTGTGCATTGCCTTGCCTTTCTTAGTTAACTCAGTCGAGTTTGAGATCGCGAAGGGCCGCGAGCTCAGAAGTTCGAGGGGGGTGTGCAGACCTTACGGGCTCACGGATTGATTGTGTAGTAAGTCTTGCATCTTGGTACACATTTCAGATCAATGCTGGAAGGAGGCGGGAAACCAGGGACGAAACCATCCAGAGCACGGCCAGGACCGCCGGCAGACCGGTGACCCAGGCTCCGACCCGCGACCAGCGGAACCAGGCCCAGACCGCACCGATCAGCGCCAGCACCAACAGCTGCACCGCCACGGCGAGCAACGCCAGCTGCCCGGTACTCGCGCGGGCCCTCATCCCGATCCCCTGCGGATCCGGACCGGTCACCGGGCCGGCCACCACCGGCTTGCCGAGCAGCTTCGCGTCGACGTAGAGCACCTCGGAAGGACGCAACGAGGAGAGCCACCCGTCACCCACCGAGGTGACCAGCGACAGCCGGGCCTCGCCGGGTGCGGGAGCAGCGATCTCCTCCCCCTCGGTCCGGTTCCCGGTGACCTCGAAGGTGAACTCACCCTGACCGGTCGTGACCCGGATGTCGTCGCCCGCGCGGAGCTCGTCGATCCGCCCGAACGGGGCGCCGAAGGTCAAGGACCGACCGGTCACCACGCTCCAGCCGGCCTGCCCGGGGAGCACCGTCCCGAGTGCGTGGCCCGGACCCTGCTTCAGCTGCTCGCTGCGGCCACCCTCGACGACCACGAGGTTGTCGACCCCCACGTCGGGGATGCTCAGCAGCGCCACCGGTTCACCGGCGACGATCGGAGCCCCGACCGGTGCCGTGCCCTCGGCGAGCTGCGAGCGCAGCTCGTTGTAGAGGCGGTCCTGGTCGTGGGACTTCTCGAAACCGCTGAGCACCAGGAGGTAGACCAGCATCCAGGCGAGCAGGATCGCCAGCGCCAGCATCACCGGGCTGAGCAGGGCCGGCAGGTCAGCGCGCCGGTCGCCGCCGGGAGGCGACGCGTCGATCTCCCCGGCGTGCACCTCGGTGGTCGCGGGCGGGGTCAGCGTGCTCATCGTCGTACCCTCCGCAGCCCGTCACGGACCAGGGCGCTGACCTCCGCGGCGATCGCGCGACGGTGCGGCAGCAGCCGCAGACCTGCACCGCCGACCAACGAGGCGAACAGCAGCCCGAAAGCGACCAGGAACCCGAGGTTGCCCAGCGGCGAGTAGTCCCGCTTGGTCTTCACCAGCTGGATCGGCGCCGTGACCGTGGCGGCCGGGCCGGCCTGCGGCTGACCCGGGTTCGGCGAGACAGCGACGTCGGGGAGCACCCCGGTGCCGCCGCCCGGTCCGGCCACCGGGGTGGTCGGCGCCGGCGTCGGGTCGACCGCGGGGGCCGCCTCGAACGCGGTGCTGCACTTCCCGGCCGGCCCGCTGCTGCCCGGCAGCTGACCGGTCTGCGCCTTGACCAGTCGCGAGGCCCGGACCGTGTAGGCCCGGAGCACCTCCAGGCCGCTGGCCGCGGTGATCGGCAGGTACCCGGCCGGCAGCTCACCGTTCGCGGAGCCTGCCTCCTGGCCGGTGGTCGCGGCGTAGCAGAGGAAACGGGAAAGCTTCCCGGCCGCCTCCGGCTCGACACCCTCGGTCGGGACGTCGGCGAAGACCGGGACCAGACCCGGGTACGCCGTGGCCCCGCCACCGGAGCGCAGCGCGGAGTAGTCGAACGTCCACGCCCCCGCGTCGTCCGGCTTGATGTACTTGGCCGCGTTCCGCAGCCCGGCCGGGTCCGGGTAGACGAAGCTCCGACCGGCCCCGTCGTCGAACCGCTCGCCCGCCGGGACGGTCGAGGTGGTCTGCAAGGACGCGAGCCGCAGGTTGTAGCGGGCGGCGGCCGACAGGGTCGACAGCCCCAGCACCATCCGCGAACCGACGAGCTGGCGACCGAGCTTCTTCAGACCCAGACGGCTGATGTCACCGCGATCCCCCGCCTCGCAGGCAAAGTTCACCGCCGACAGTGCGTACTGGATGTTCAGCGCGATCGACCCGAGGTTCGCCGTGGGGTTCGAGACCAGGCCCAGGACCGGCGAGGGGCTGTTGGAGTAGCAGAAGTTCCTGTCGCTGGCGATGAACGAGTCCGGTGCGATCCAGGTGTCCAGCTGCGGCCAGGCCTCGGTCGGCAGCTCGATGTCCTTGTACGCCGGGTTCACCTTCATCCCCCACGGGTCCGGGGTGCCGTCCAACCACGCCCGGGCCTCGGGATCGGAGTCCAGGAAACGGGTCACCGACCACATCAGGTCGGAGTCGGCCGAGAGGATCTGGACGGTGGCTGCGGTCGCGTTGGCCGAGTCCGCCTTCATCCCGGGGTTGAGGGCCTTGAACTCCGGGTCCACGGTGATGTTCATCGGGTTCCCGGCCAGAGCCGCGTAGTCGGTCCGGACGATGTCGAGCGCCGGGTACGACTGGCTGAGCAGCTTGGCGAGCAGCCGGCCGTTGAGGCGCAGCGACTCCCGGGGCGACTTGTCGGCGTTGTCGACGTTGAAGACCACACCGAAGCCACCGACCGCGATCGGCGCCTGCACCGTGGGGCGCGTGGGCGACTCCAGCGGCTGCGACCCGAGAGCGGCCTCGATGTTGCCGACCGCGAGCAGGTTGCGCGAGGCCACCTCCGAGGACTGGACGTGCACGAACGGGAAGAGGCCCTTGTCGGTGCAGAAGCGCGGTTGCCAGGAAGCGGTCAGCTCGTTGAGGACGACCGACCCGTAGACCGGCTGCGGCTTGCCGCCGCCGACGACCTTGCAGATCGAGTCCGAACCGGCGAAGCTCAGCGGCACCGTGATCCGGTTGTGCCAGTTCGACGGCGCCCACCACAGCGCACCCGCGGTCGCGAGGTTCGTCTCGACTGCGTCGGTGTGCTCCTGACCGGCTCCGTAGGCATCGGGCCGGGCGCACTGAGCGGCTGCCTCGGTCGCCTCGGCCTCGGTCGGCCGAGCCGCGACCGGCAGCTTGGTGCCGTACGGGTCGCAGCTGATCCCGACCACCGGGACGGCCACCAGCGAGCAGTCCACGGTGCTGGTGCAGCCGAGCGAGGCGTTCTCGCTGGAGGTCCACACCGCGAAGTCGGCACTGCCGCTGCCGTCGGCCTTGGTGACGCCGTAGGTGGTGTTGCTGGGCAGGCTCCCGGACCCGACCTCGTCGGACTCCGGCGCCATTCCGACACAGTCGGCCAGCGGGGTCGGACCGCCCTGGTACACGGTGCCGTTCTTGGCGATGAACGGCAGCCACCGCTCGGCCGGCGCGAGCCGGCCGCAGGCGTCCGGCCGCGGCTCGGGCTCTCCGACGTGCCGTTCGCGCTCGGCGGCGGTCGCGAACGCGTCCGAGCGCCAGGCCGGCCAGCGGGTGGAGGTGTCCTTGCGGAACCGCTCCTGGGCTGTCTGGGTCCAGCAGGTCTCCGGTCGGACCCTGGTCTGCCCGCGACCCGGGTTCTCAACACCTCGGCACTGCAGCAGCACGAATGGATACTCGACACCGACTCCGGCCCCGGAGTGCACGTCGCTGACCAGGCCACCGCTGGGATGCGCTCCCGTCCACCGGACGGCCACCTCCTGGCGCCCACGGAGGTTCGTGGTCTGCGACACGGTCAGCTTGACGTCGTAGTCGGCCACCGTCGTCACCGTGTCGTCAGCCGCGATCGCGGTCCGCGCGATCTTCTTCGTCTGGCTGAAGGCAACCGCGCCAGCCGCGTCGGCCGCACCGGTGGTCGACGTGACCACCGGGGCGAAGACGATCCCGCCGGCGGCGAACAGCACCGCCACCAGCACCAGGGCGATCCGGGCCTGGGCGCCGCTCGGCAGCGCGCGTGCTCGCGACAGCAGGCTCATCACAGCTCCCCGCGCCGTCGGACCAGGCGGCTGACGCCGACCGGGGTGACAACGGCCCCGAGGAACAGGCCGATCACCAGCAGGGTCAGCACCGCGGAGGTTCCGTCGGACTGGCCGGCGTCCAGGGTGGTCGGCACGATCACGGCGTCGCCGGCCTGCGCAATCTGCCCCGAGGCCGGCACCAGGAGCCCGGTCACCGGGTCCTGGACCAGCCCGCCGGCACCACCGGTCGCCCCGGTCGCGCCCGTCGTACCGGTGCCGGTCCCGTTGGTACCGGTGCCGGCACTGCCGGTCCCAGCCTTGGTGCCGGTCGATCCCGGGTTGCTGTTGAAAGAACCAACACCCTCGGCGCAGGGGTCCGCTCCGATCTTGTCGCAGGCCGGAGGCTGCGGGGCGATCTGCGCCAGGTGGTTCACGTTGGGCTTGCCCGCGATGAAGGTCGGGTTGTTGCAGGTGCTGACGTCACGCCTGGTCAGGTCGACCGCCGGGTCCGCCTTCTTGATCTTCGCGATCTGCTCGAACCCGGCCTTGACCAGGTTGATCGGCAACGGCGAGTACCCGACCGGACCGATCTCGGACTGCCCCTGGCAGATCGAGTAGTAGAGGAAGTCGGCGAGCGTCTGCCGCTTCGGGGTCGAGCTCAACCGCTTGTCGTCGGCTGCGGTCGGGATGATCGCGTAGACGTAGGAGGACAGCGCGTAGGTCCGCTTGTCGGGGTTGACGTAGACCCGGTCAAGCTTCTGGGTCAGGTAGTTGGGGTCGGCCGGATTGTTGTTGATCTGGGCCGCGGTCAGCGCGACCGCCACGTTGTACTGCGTCGGCAACGTGTAGTAGCCGGCCTTGTTGAGCAGCTTGGCAACCGGGAAGTTCGCCATCAGCGGGTAGGAGTACTCCTCCATCGCGATCGAACCGACGGCGTTCTCGGACTTCACGTAGTTCATGACGCCGTCCGACCCGGTCTGCGCCTTCTGCGGTCCGTTGGCGGCACCGCAGTTCGTCGGGTAGTAGTCGGTCGGTGCGGCCTTTCCGTTGCAGGCCTTCCAGATCGCCGGGTACTCCTTGGTCAACCACGTCGTGAACTGGTTGGTGACACCGGCCCCGTCGGCGCGCACCACCGGGATGATCGGGATGGACGGCAGCGTGCGGCCGTTGTTGTCCGCGGAGATCTGCGGGTCGTTCCAGTTGGTGATCTTGTTGGTGAAGATCTTCGCGACGGTCTCGCCGGACAGCCGCAGGTTGCGGATCGCCTTGCCGCCGACCTTGACGTTGTACGGGAACGACGTCCCGCCGGCGACGACCGGGAGGTAGGCGAACGAACGTCCGCCGGAGTTGTCGGGCGCGCCCGTGGTCGGGTCCTGACCCCGGTACGGCGAGTCGGTGACGCCGAAGTCGGTCGACTTGTTCGCGTAGTCCTTGCGCCCCTGGGCGGCACCATTCGCGGTGTAGACGACCTGGAGTCCCTGGTTCTCGACGTCAGCCACCCACTGGTTGATGGCGTTGGCCGCCCAGCTCGACCCGGAGCCCTGGATCAGCGCGTGCGCGGCAGCGGCCTGCGCGCCGCTGGGCCCGACCAGCAGCGCCAGGATCCCTGACAGCGCGACCGCTCCGGTGCGCAACAACCTCCGCGAGCCGATCATCGGTCTTTCCTCTCTGTGACGACACGCGTCTTGACGACGCGGGGCTTGACGACGAACCTGGCAAGCACGAACAGCGACAGCACGACCACCAGCAGCACCGTCGCGGCGGCGTAGGCGCGCACCTCGGCGTTCGGGTTGCCTGAGACGACCGAGGCGTACACGAACAGCGGCAACGAGTTCATCGGGTTGTGGAACGGGTCGGAGTTCATGAACGTCGAGGCACCCGACGTCAGCAGCACCGGGGAGGTCTCCCCCACGGCGCGCGCGACTCCGAGGATCAGCGCGGTCGCCAGACCGGGGCGAGCCGTCGGGAGCACGACCTTCCAGACGGTCTGCCACTTCGTGGCCCCCAACGCGTACGACGCCTCGCGCAACCCGCCCGGCACCACCCGGAGCACCACGTCGCTGGCCCGCGCCATGATCGGCAGTGCCATCACCGCCAGCGCGAGCGCAGCGGCGAACCCGCTGCTCGGGACGCCGAGCTTCACGATGAAGACCGTGTAGATGAAGAGACCGGCCACGATCGAGGGCAGGGCTGTCATCGCCTCGACCACGGCTCGCACCAACCGAGCACCGCGCCCGCCGACCTCGGACATGTAGATCGCGGTGAGCAGCCCGAGCGGCATCGCGATCGCCACCGCGATCCCGACCTCGATCACGGTGCCGACGATGGCGTGCGCGATGCCACCGGTGTCGAAGTCCGAGGACGGCCGGACGCCGGCCATGTCGTCGAGGTAGAAGTTCGGGTGCACCAGCGCCGGCATTCCCTTGGCCACGATCACCACGACCGTGCTCAGCAGTGCGGCGCCGACCAGGGCCGGTCCACCGATCACGGCGGTGGTCACCACCCGGTCCACGACGACGTGCCGCGGCTGGGTCAGGGCGCTGAGGCCGGCGTAGAAGAGGACGAAAGCCAGGTACCAGCAGACGACGAACCCGATCTTGCCGTCGAAGGGCAGCAGCTTGGTGTAGAGCAACCAGACCGCGGCCAGCGACCCGATTGCTGCCGCCACCGACGTCAGGACGTCGTCGCGGGTGCGCGACCGGGGGCGGCGCAGGACCTCGGCGCCCTCGGGCACCACGGGTACGGCCCGGCGGCGTCCGGGGAGTCGCGGCTGTTCGGCGTCCGACTCGCGGACCGGCGGCTCGACCAGGGTGGTCACAGCTCGGTCACCTCGTTCCCGCGGGCGCGGGCGACGACCATGGCGGCGCCGGTGTTGACGACCAAGGTCATGCAGAACAGCACGAAACCTGCGGTGAGCAGGGCCGAGAGTTGGGACGGTGACGCCTCCTTGAAGCCGCTGGCGATCAGCGCCGAGATGGTCGACGTACCCGCCTCCAGGACGTACGGCTTGAGCTCGAAGGTCTGCGAGATGATCAGGACGACCGAGATCGTCTCGCCGAGCGCGCGCCCCAGCGCCAGCATCGTCCCGCCGACGACGCCGCTCTTGCCGAAGGGCAGGACCACGGTCCGGACCATCGCCCAGCGGGTAGCGCCGAGCGCGATCGCCGCCTCCTTCTCGCCGACCGGCGCCTCGGAGAAGACCTCGCGCATGACCGAGGTGGCCATCGGGAAGATCATCATCGCGACCGCGATGGCGGCCATCGCCGCGGAGCCGGCGTACGACGGGTAGCCGGGCGCCTGGCTCCAGATCGGGTAGTCGGTGTCGGTCCGGACGTGGAGCAGCGGGATCCAGCCGAAGGTCTTGCTGAGCCAGTGCGCCACGTGGGTGGCGTGCGGCTGGACGAAGACGAGGACCCAGAGCCCGAAGACGATCCCGGGCACCGCGGCCATCAGGTCGGTGAGCCGGATCAGGGTCGGCCGCATCCAGCCCGGAGCCCAGTCGGTGATGAACAGGGCGCTGAGCAGGGCCAGCGGGAACGCGAACAGCAGCGCGATCACCGCGACCTGGATGGTCCCGAGCACGACCGCCGCAATCCCGACGATGTCCTGGCTCGGCAGCCACCGGTACTCGGTGAAGTACGACCACCCGTAGTGGCTCAGCGTCGGCCCGGCCTGGATCCCCAGGAAGATGCCGATCGAGGAGACGATCACCAGCACCAGGAGACCGACCGAACGCACACCGTTGACGAAGATCCGGTCCTGGAGGGTCAACCGGGTCGCCACCTGGCGAGGGATGTCGTCGCGCTCGAGGAGGTCGCCCCCGGCTCCCGGGCGGGGAGTCGAGTCACTCAATGGACGGTCCTTTCCATGGTCTTCACCCCACCCGGTCACGGTGACGCGTGGACCAGCCCGAACTCGTCCCGGGGCGAAACTATACACAATTGATCGAGTTAGGTTTCTTAGTAGACCAAATTGGGTACGCGACCGGGCGCAGATGTCCCGCCGCAAGACGCCGACCGGGCGCAGATGTCCCGCCGCAAGACGCCGACCGGGCGCAGATGTCCCGCCAGGACCTAGGGCTGGGCTTCGCTGCTGAGGAAGGTGATCAGGTTCTCGATGTCGTCGGCCGTCGGCTGCGGCAACGAGGCCTGGCCGTGGGCGAACCCGATGCCGGCGTACACCAGGAGGCCGGCGCGAAGCCGGGCGTCCTGCGCCGAGTGGCCGAGCTCCAGCAGGGCGGCCTGGACGAGCTCGAAGACGAACTGGTCGGCCTCGACGATCACCACGGCGACCTTGGCGTCGTCCTTGGCCCACTCGCGCAAGGCCCGCTCGACGCTCCAGGAGCGGTCGTCGATCAGCCGCAGCGCCATCGCCCGGATCCGCTCCAGCGGAGGCAGCGCGTGCAGCTCCGAGAGCCCGCTCAACGCCTCGCGGGTCTCCGCGCACCACTTCTCCGCGATCGCGGCGAGGAAGGCGTCCAGGTCGGCGAAGTGCCAGTAGAAGCTGCCCTTGGTCACCCCGAGCTCACGGCAGAGCCGGTTGATCTTGATCGCCCCGACGCCTTCGTCCATCAGCAGGGCGAGGGCGCGCTCGGTCCAGTCGTCGATGGACAACCTGGAGGAGGCGCTCGCAGTCACGGGACCCACCTTAGCGAGGGTGCGGACGGTTGCTGACCGGCTGACCATACCTTAGGGTATGGAGTTATGACCGCTGAGACGACTCCCGACGTCGACCGCCGTGAATGGCGCGCACCCACGCACTTCCGGTACTGGGAAGCCCGCGACGAACCGGCCTGGCGCAGCCGCGAGAAGCTGGTCAAGAAGCTGTTCGGCCACGAACTCTTCCCGACCGATGAGCACGCCCGGTTCCTCCTCGACGACCTGTACGGCGGCGACCCGGTCGCCGAGCGGTTCGTGGCTGAGGTCTTCTCCGGTCCCGGCGGCCACCAGAAGGGCCGGGCGATGCTGACCCGGGCGCTCGCCGACGGCATCGATGCCGTCGAGGACGCACCGCAGTCGATGAAGGACCTGTTTGCCGAGTTCGACACGGTGCCGGACTGGGTCGACCGCGACCAGGTCGAGCTCGGGGCGGAGATCTGGCGACGCTGGGGGACGATGCTCTTCAACGTCGCCGGCGTGATCACCCTGGAGATCTACACCGAGAGCGGCGTCGCCACCCCGCTGTCCCTGGCCGGCGGGTATGCCGGCGACAACGCACTGCGACGGTTCCTGGAGTCCTGCAAGTTCTGGATCGACACCTCCGAGGCCGAGGCCCTCTTCACCCCCGGCTCCGAGGGCCGGACCACGGCGATGCTGGTCCGGATCATGCACGTCGCGGTCCGCAAGCGGGTCGAGGACCACCCCGAGTGGGACAGCGAGAAGTGGGGCCTGCCGATCAGCCAGACCTACATGATGCTCACCCAGATCGGCGGCAGCATCGCCCCCGCGATGGCGCTGTGGGTGCTGGGCTACCAGACCACGCCGAAGGAGATGCGCGCTCTGCTGCACTTCAACCAGTACCAGGGCCACCTGCTCGGCGTGCAGCCGCAGTGGCGGCCCACGACCGTCCGCGACTGCCTCCAGGTGCTGGCGATGTCCACGGCGGCCCGGTCCTACGACTCCGGCCAGCACGGCAAGGAACTGATCGAGTCGTTCCCGGCGGCCTTCGCCCCGCGCCCCGGCCAGACCCGGCTGCAGCGGCTGCGGTCGGCGTACAGCTACCGGATCATCGCGGCGTACTGCGGGGTCTGGATGGCGCCGGCGACCCGCAAGCCGTACGACCTGCCGCGGGCCTTCCCCTGGGTCCTGATCCTGGTGCTGCGCTGGCCACTGATCACGGTCACCGAGCTGCTGCGTCGCCTGCCCGGCCTCGGCGGCCTGCACAACAAGGTCATGGTCAAGCACCGGCGCAGCTGGTACGAGGCCCAGATGGAAGGCCGCGAGGCCGCCTTCGACGCGTCCTCCGGGCTGCGTCGCTAGCTCCAGCCAGGTACCGAGGCTCCCTCCGAGGCTCGTTCACGGCACCTCAGGACAAGCCCTGCGCTCGCGCCTCAACCACCACCGAAGTGAGGAATCACCTTGAGCAAGACCGCCATCGTCGAGGCCTGGAACGGGCCCGGCCCGCAGGACTCGTTCATCACCGAGGTCCAGCCCGTCGACCACGGGCTGCACCCGTCGACCAGCAAGCTCGCCTTCGAGCACTGGTACTTCGACGCCCGCCTGGACACCGGCCACACCGTCGTCGGCTTCATCACCAAGCGCCGGCCGGAAGAACCGCCGTGGGCGAAGCCGTCGGTGGAGCTGCTGATCTACTCCCCCGACGGCACCAAGCGACAGGTCCGGGCGCACTACCCGAAGACCGAGGCCAGCTTCGCGCTCGACGACGTCAACGCCCAGGTCGGTCCGAACAAGTGCTGGGTCGACCGCTCCGGCGCCCTGCCGGTGCAGCACCTCTTCATGGCCGAGGAGGACGTCGTCTTCGACCTGGCCTTCCACAACGAGCTGCCGAGCTGGATGCCGGGCAAGGGCGAGACGCACTACAACGCCAAGGAGTCCTTCGGCTGGGTCGTCGCGGCCCCGCGCGCCCGGATCACCGGAACCGTGAAGATCGGTGACCTGACCCTGGACGCCGCCGGCATCGGGTACGCCGACCACAACTGGGGCGCCGGCGACATGAAGCGGATCATCGAGCGCTGGCACTGGGGCCGCCTGTACGTCGAGGACTACTCGTTCCTCTTCGCCAACGTGATGACCCAGAAGCGGTTCGACCACCACCGCTCGCAGCCGGTGATGCTCGCCAAGAACGACAAGATCGTGCTGAGCACCGGCGAGGTCGAGCTCACCGAGGGCCCCATGGTGTTCCACGAGAACGCCAACCGCGAGTACCCCACCTGGGTCGAGCTGAGCTCGCCGGGCACGTTCAACCTCCGCCTGGACGTCGAGCGAATCATCGATTCGCAGGACCTGCTCGACGAGGTCCCGGTGATCCGTCGGATCAAGCCGCTGATCCGCACGCTCGTCGGCCGCCCCGGCTACTTCCGCTTCGACTCGAAGTTCGTCCTGGACGTCTGGGAGGACACCCCCGACGGCGTCGTCAAGCAGACCCGGACCGGCCACACGCTGCACGAGATGGTCGCCCTCGCCTGATCCGTTGAGAAGGGCCTGCCGCGCTGTTCAGTCGGGCCTGCCGCGCTGTTCAGTCGGGCCCGCCGCACTGTTCAGAAGGGCCTGCCGCGCTGTTCAGTCGGGCCCGCCGCGCTTTTCAGTCGGGCCCGGAGGTTCGTACGGAGCGTAGGGCCCATCTCAAGCGCGCGGCACGCCCCTCTCAACGGGTGACGCCGCGCGGGACGCTGGCAGGCTCCCGGCAGCCGATGTCCGCGGGGAGCTTCGAGGGCGTCGGGTCGTGGATCGACTTCCACTGCTCGGCCGGGATGTAACCCAGGCGGCACGGCGTCGGGCTCCCACCGCCGACGAAGGTGAAGTGGGCCCGGCCGTCGCGGCCCGGGGTCTGCGCGCTGGCCAGCGCCCACGGCACGGCGACCAGGGTCTCCTCCAGACCGTCGCGGTGATCAGCACCGATCCCCGACAAGATCACCAGCGGGTCCAGCAGCGCCGCCAGCCCCGGGTCCAGCCCGTCGGCCAGTGCTTGCAGCTGACGGGCCGCCAGGGTCCCGTCGGTGAACACCGCCCGCACCTGCGGGTCGTTGGTGGCGAAGACGCCGGTGACCTTCACCAGGTCGCCCAGCAAGGTGGCGATCGTGTCGGCCTGCTCGTTCTGGGTGCCGAGCACGACGGCGCCGTCGCGGAGCAACGCCGTGGTGGCCGGCAGCGCGTCCTGGGCCTCGGCGAGGATGTTCTCGGAGTTGGCGAACAACCGGCCCAGGTCGTCCCCGGCTCCGCTGAACGCGGCCGCTGACTCGTCGACGACGGTCGCCAGCGCCTCGGGGTCCACCGAGCGCAGCAGTCGGTCGGTCGCCACGATCAGCTCCTGGTCGTCGACCGGGGTCGAGGTCGCCCCGACACCGATCACCGCACCGTCCGCCAGGAAGGGCCCGTCGTTGGTGTGCGGGACCAGGTCGACGTACTGCTCGCCCACGGCCGAGCGGTTGTGCACCTCCGCGGTCAGGTCGTCGGCCGGGATCTTCCACTTGTTCTTGATCGCCAGGACCGCGGTGACACCGTCGGTGCGGAACTCCAGGTCGGTCACCCGCCCGACGGTGAACCCTCGGTAGGTCACCTCACCGCGCTCGAAGAGCCCGCCGCTCTCCTCCAGCTGCACCGAGACCGTGTACGTCGTGGAGAACCACGCGTCGGTCAGGCCGGCGTAGCGGGCACCGGCGTTGACGATCGCGATCCCGGAGATGACCAGGAAGACCCAGAGCCGGATCCGTACGCCGCGGGTCACCGGGTGCCTCCCAGCAGTCCGTTGACCACGCCGAGCAGCTGGCCCAGCCCACTGGTGGGCGGGGTCGTCGACGGCACCGGCAGAGCCGGGGCCGTCTGCTCGCCGAGCAGGTCCTGCAGCTTCTCGTCGTCGCCGACGAGATTGCCGATCAGCCTCAACGGGGTCAGGTCGACCAGCACGTCGAGGTTGACGTAGTCGCCCTTGACCGCGTTCAGCACCTCGTCGGGGAACGGGAAGCTCAGCACCGTCTCCAGCACCTTGGGCAGGTCGTCGCCGGCCTTCTGCAGCTGGGCGAGCACCGGCTCGAGCGCCTTCAGGTCAGCCACCAGGTCGGCGCCCGAGCGGCGGACCAGGGTGCTGGCCTGCTGACTGAAGTCCGAGAGGTGGTCCAGCATCGCGACCAGCTCCTGCCGCTGGCCGGCCAGCGTCCGGACCGCCGGGGTGATCGTGTCCAGCGCCGCTGCCACGGTGGACCGGTCGTCGGCGATCTGCCCGGCCAGCCGGTCCACGTTGCCCAACGTCGAGATGATGGTCGCGCGGTTGCGGTCCAGGGTGCCGACGAAGCCGTTGAGCTCGCGCAGGAAGGTCTTGGTCGCCTCGGTGTCGCCCAACGCGGTGTCGAGCTCGGTCGTGATGGTCTTGAGCTGGGCGATCCCGCCGCCGTTCAGCAGCAGCGACAGCGCGCCGAGCACCTCCTCGACCTCGCGGCCCCGACTGGTGCTGGCCAACGCGATCGTGGCACCGGACACCAGGGTGCCCGAGGCGGCTCCGGGTACCGCCAGCTCGACGTACTTCTCACCCAGCAGGCTGGTCTGCGCGATCCGGGCGGTCACGTTGGCCGGGAGGTCCAGGTCGCTGCGCAGCCTCAGGGTGACCCGGGCGTTCCAGCCGTCGCGACCGATCTCGGCGACCTTGCCGACCGTCACGTCGTCGTACTTCACGGTGGCATCGCGGGCCAGGCTCAGCACGTCGGTGAACTCTGCGGTCACGACCAGCGGGTCTGCGCCGACGTCGGGCCCGCCGGGCAGCGGCAGGTCCTGCATCCCGGCGAAGCCGCAGCCGCTGAGCAGCAGCGCCAGCAGGGCTGCGGTCCCGGCTGTCCGGCGGCTCACCGGGCACCTCCCAGGAACGGCAGCGACAGCGTTCCGAGCAGGGCCGCCACCGGTCGCGGCGTCCCGGCTGCCGAGGGCTTCGCGCTTACCGGGGACGACGGCGCGGCCGGCAGACCGCCACGCAGGTCCAGCTGGTCGAAGGCCGTCCGCAGGGCCGCGCACAGCGGTTCGACCGCGGCTCCGGCCTGCTTCTTCAAGGTGTCGCAGATGACCTGGTCGAGCACCCGGGCGACCTCGGTGAAGTTGGCCCGGGTCCGGACCGCCTGCGCCTGGGCGTCGTAGGTCTCGGTGAGGTTGGTGAAGGCCAGCGGGGCGATGTCGAGGATCTCGCTCAGCGCCTTCCGCTCCGAGACCAGCGCCGACGCGACCGACGCCAGCTGCTCGACGTTGGAGGTGAGCAGACCGCGGTTGCGCTGCACGAAGGTGGTGACCTCGCCCAGGGTCCCGGCCAGGGTGGCGAGCAGGTCGGACAGGCGTTCCGAGTCGCCGGCCAGGGACGCCGACACCGCGCCGAGCTGGGTGTTGAAGGTGCGGACGTCGGCGTCGTACCGGGCGAGGGTGCCGGTCACACCGCTGAGGTTCTTCACGGTGCTGCCCAGCTCCTCGGCCCCGGCACTGATCACGTCGGTGGCCGCCGCCAGGTCCCGCAACGCCCGACGGGTCGGCTTGCCGGTCCCGTCCAGGACGCCGGCCATCGTCTTCAGGGCCGCCGCGAGAGCGCCGTTCCGGTTGGCCCCGTCAGGCCCCAGGGCGGTGGCCAGGTCGGTCGTCACCCGCAGCGACTCGTCCAGCTCGACCGGGATCCGGGTGTCGTCGATCCCGATCACGGCACCGCTGGCGAGCACCGGCCCGTCGACGTAGCCCGGGGTCAGCTGGACGAACCGGTCGGCGATCACCGACGGCGCGATCAGGACCGCCTGGACGTCGGCGGGGAGCTTGAACTCGCTGCCGTAGGACATCTCGACCCGGACAGCGGTGCCGTACGGGGTGATCTCGGTGACCTTGCCGACCCGCATGCCCATCACCCGGACGTCCGAGCCGACGAAGAGCCCGACGGTGCGGTCGAACTCGGCCGTCACCGTCCGGGTCGAGGAACCGGACGTGAGCAGCAGCGACCCACCGATCAGGGTGAGCACCAGCACCGTCAGCAGGGTCGCGACGGGCAGGGTTCGCAGCCGGTCCAGGAGGTTCATTCGCCCTCGATCCGCAGCGAGTCGGGGGCGTTGCCGATGTAGGAGTCGAACCAGGGCCCGCCGCCGATGGTGTTGACGAAGACCCGCGCGAAGGTGGCCACCGCCGAGACCGTCGCGGTCAGGTCGTCCTGCCGGGCCTCCAGCTGACCGGTCACGGCCGCCAGGGCGGTCAGGGCCGGGGTCAGCTGGGCCTGGTTGTCGGCCACCAGGCCGCGCAGCTGCTTGGCCAGCCCGGTGGTGTGCACGATCAGTCCGTGGATCGCGTCACGACGCCGGTCCAGCTCGGTGAGCAGGTCCGCGGCGTCACGGACCAGGCCGGCGATGTCACCACGACTGCCGTCCAGGGAGGCGGTCAGCCGCTCGGACCGGGTCAGCAGCGCGGCGACGTCGGAGTCCCGGTCGGCGATGGTGCGGGCGATCGTCGACAGTCCCCGCACCGAGGCTCGGACGTCGGGACCAGCGCCGTCGAAGGTCGACGAGATCGCGGTGAGCGCGCGCTCCAGCTGCCCGGTGTCGATCGGGTCGGTCGTCCGGGTGAAATCACCCAGGGCCTGGGTGACGTCGTACGCCGGCGCGGTGCGCTCCACCGGGATCGACCCGCGCAGCGTGCCGGTACCGGCCGGGATCACCTGGAGGAACTTGCTGCCCAGCAGGTTCCCGACCTTGATCCGGGCCGTGGTCAGGTCACCGAGGGCGAGGTCGTCGGGGACGCTGAACCGGACGGTGACGTAGCCGCGCCCCATCGCCAGCTCGTCGACCTGGCCGACGCGGACACCGGCCACCTCGACCGGGTCGCCGGCCTCGATCCCGGACGCGTCGGTGAAGCGGGCACTGACCTCCCGTCCACCCTGACCGATGAGCGGCAGCCGCCCCGCGTTCAGCGCAGCCAGCACCACCAGCAGCGTGATCACCAGACCGATGGCTCCCTGGTACGCCGGGCGGTCCCGCCAGCCGCTCACGGCGCGCACCGCCCTGCGGTGTCG
Organism: Propionibacteriales bacterium; assembly: GCA_026392455.1. Taxonomy (GTDB): domain Bacteria; phylum Actinomycetota; class Actinomycetes; order Propionibacteriales; family Nocardioidaceae; genus Marmoricola. The sequence goes on from JAPLCB010000009.1 coordinate 284,450, forward strand.
ACGACGTGGATCTGGGAGAGCTGCTCGTTGATCCAGGCGTCCAGCCCGGGGAACCCGGCCCCCAGCGTGACCCGCATCCCGCAGACGTAGTAGTTGAACCAGGACCCGTACGACGCCGTCGCCGCCAACCGGGCGAGCTTGTCGGGCAGGTGGTCCAGGGCATGGTCGATCTCAGCCTTGCCGAGCGGGGAGGCCAGCGTCCCGGCGACCTTGCGCAGCGCGGCGATGTCGGCCTTCGTCGACGGCCGGGCCGCGCGGAGCAGGTCGGCGGTGAGCCCGGTCATGGTGTCGATGTGGCCGATCGCGGCGGTGACGCTGGTGCGGTCCTTGGCCAACCCCCCGACCAGGACCCGGAGCTGGCTGATCAGCTCCTCGAGCTGACCGTGCCGGTCGGCCACCGAGCCGACCGCGACGTTGAGGTTCGACACCACGCTGCCGATCAGCTCGTCGCGGCGCGCCAGCCCGGTGGTCAGGGACGCCGTCCGGGCGATCAGGTTCTGCACGGTCGCACCATCGCCCTGCAGGGTCCGGACGATGTCCAGGGTCAGGCTGTTCACGTCGGCCGGCGACAGTGCCACCAGCAGCGGTTTGAAGCCGTCGAGCAGGTCGTCGAGGTCGAGCGCGGGCTGGGTCCGGTCGCGTGCGATGACCTGCCTCGCCGGCTGCACGGAGCCGGGCGTCGCCCCGTCGAGCAGTGCCAGGTAGCGGTTACCGGCGAGGTCGAGGTAGCGGATCTCCAAGCGGGTGGTGCTGGTCAGGGGCAGGTCGTCGTCGACGTCGAAGGTGACCTTGGCGGCAACGCCGGTCGCATCACTGGTCACCCCGACGGCCGTCACCTTGCCGACGCCGACCCCGGCGACCCGGACGTCGTCGCCCGGCGCGAGCCGGCTGGCCGACGCGAAGACCGCCTGGTAGGTCTGCCGCGGGTTGCTGGCCCCGAAGGGCCGGATGGTCGCTGCGATGGTCGCGGTGATCACGATCGAGACAACTGCGAACAGCAGCAGCCGGGCGGCCGCACCGCCGGTGCTGGGCAGGCCCCCTGGTCGGGTCCTCGCGGCGGCCATCAGCTGCCACCCCCGAAGAGCAAGGACGTCAGGCTGGTGTCGCCGGCGCCGTCGTTCAGGTCGACCGGCCCGTACGGGATCGGCGCCTTCGGCAGCCCGCGGCAGGCCGGCCCGGTACCGAGGTCGCCGAGCACGAGCTTGTCAGCCGGCGTGTAGCCGCGCGCCTGGGCACCGATGGTGAAGTGCCCCTGGAACGCGTTGTTCCTGATCTGCTCGGCCGAACGTGCCTCGACCTCCAGGAAGCCACCGATCACGCAGACGAGCTCCGGCGAGTACTCGGCGAGCAGCTCGAGGGTCGGGCGGTTCAGCCGGGCCACCTCAGCCAGGTTCGCGGCGTTGGCCGCCAGCAGGTCGTCTCCGGAGACCGAGGCAGCGGAGAGCGAGGAGATGAAGGACGGCAGGTCGCTCACCTGGACCGAGCGAGCCGTGACGGTGGCGTTGCGGGCCACCGAGAGGAAGTCGGCGGTGGCGTCGGCGTACTGACCGGTGACGGACTCGAGCAGCCCCAGGTCCTTCTCGAAGAGCGGGGTCCGGGCGTTCAGCGCCCCGAGGTAGCTGCCCCCGTCGGCGATCAGCCGGCGCAGGTCGTCCCCCCGGCCGGACAGGCCCTGGGAGAGGCCGCCGAGTGCACCGGCCAGCTGGTCGGGGCGGATCGCGGTGATCACCGGGTCGAGGTCGTCGATCACGTCGGTGAGCTCGGTCGCCTCGGCCGAGGTGTCCTCGCGGATCACCGATCCGGTGACCAGGTGCCCGGCAGCGGTGGTCGAGGACGAGGTCAGCTCGACGAACTTCTGGCCGAACAGCGTGGTCGGCAGGATCCGCGCGACGACGTCGACGGGGATCCGGTCGGCATCGTCGGCATCGATCTGCAGGGTGACCCGGGCCCGGTCAGCGACCGCGTCCACCGCGGAGACCCGTCCGACGATGGCGCCGTTCATCCGGACGTCGCCGCCGACGTTGAGCTGGGACCCGGCCGTCCGCGCGTCCACGGTCACGGTGACGTCGTCGTCGAAGACGTGCTGGTACGACGCGATCGAGACCCAGACCAGCAGCCCGACCACCAGGACGTAGACCAGCCCGGCGAGCTCGAGCCGGCGGGCCCTGCGGGGGGCTTCGGCCAGCACGGCGAGCGGCATCATCCGGTGATCCTGACGGTCGTGGACGAGCCCCACACCGCGAACGAGATGAAGAAGTCGCTGACCGTGAGCACCACGATCGACGTCCGGATCGCCTGACCGACCGCGACCCCGACGCCGGCGGGTCCACCGGTCGCGAAGTAGCCGTAGTAGCAGTGGATCAGGATGATCACGATCGCGAAGACCAGCACCTTCAGGAACGACCACCCCACGTCGGCCGGGGACAGGTACTGGCTGAAGTAGTGGTCGAACGTCCCGGTGGACTGGCCGAAGTAGCCGGTGGTGACGGTCCTGGTGGCCAGGTACGACGCGAACAGGCCGATCGCGTACAGCGGGGCGATCGCGATCACCGCGGCCACCATCCGGGTGCTGACCAGGAACGGGATCGACGGCACCGCCATCGTCTCCAGCGCATCGACCTCCTCACCGATCCGCATCGCCCCGAGCTGGGCGGTGAAACCGCAGCCGATGGTGGCGGCGAGCGCGACCCCGGCGATCAGCGGGGCGGACTCCCGGGTGTTGAAGTACGCCGACAGGAACGCCGAGAAGTTGGTGGCGCCGATCTGGTCGAGGGTGGAGTGGCTCTGCAGCCCCACCTCGGCCCCGATCGCGAAGGACAGCGCGATCATCACCCCGACGGTGCCGCCGACCACGGCCATGCCGCCGCTGCCGAGCGCGATCTCGGAGAGCACCTTGAGGGTCTCGCGGCGGTACCGGGTGACCGCCCGCGGCGAGGCCCGCAGCGAGCTGCCGTAGAACTCGAGCTGGTGGCCGAGCCGGCGCAGGCTCGAGCGCGCACCCCCGACGTCGATCAGGGCCATCTCAGCCGCCGCTCGGGAACAGCTGGAAGTACGCCACGCTCATCAGGTAGTTGGCACCGAAGAGCAGCAGGAAGGTCATCACCACGGACTCGTTGACGGCCTGGCCGACACCCTTGGGCCCCCCTTTGACGTGCAGGCCCTTGTAGGACCCGACGACCGCGGCGATCGCCCCGAAGACCAGTCCCTTGAGCAGGCTGGCGTAGAGGTCGGGGCGGGTGGCCAGGGCGCGGAACGACTCGACGTACACCCCGGACGTGCCGTTCTGGAGGACCACGTTGAAGACGTAACCGCCAGCGATGCCGACGCCCATCACCAGCCCGGTCAGCAGCACCGCGACCACCATCGCAGCGAGCACCCGGGGGACGACGAGCCGGTTGATCACGTTGATGCCGAGCACCCGCAGAGCATCGATCTCCTCGCGGATCATCCGGCTGCCGAAGTCGGCGCAGATCGCGGAGCCACCGGCACCGGCGAGCAGCAGCGCTGTGGCCAGGGGCGCTCCCTCGCGCAGGATCGAGACCACCGAGGCCGCACCGGCGAAGCTCTGGGCGCCGAGCTGCTGGGTGAGGCTGCCGACCTGGAGGGCGACGACGGCTCCCAGCGGGATCGACACCAGGGCGGTCGGGACGATCACGACCCGGGCGATCTGCCAGCCCTGGTCGACCGCTTCGCGCCAGGCGAACGGGACGACGAAGAACCCGCGGACCACCGCCCCGACGAAACCGAAGAAGAGGCCCAGGCCGTCGAGACCGACCAGCGCGCGCTCGCGCAGGCCTGGTTCCGTCGATGCCATGGTGCTCCTCGTCCGTTCGGGCGCTCACCATACCCTTGGGTATGGGGCGGTTGTCCAGCATGCTCCGCTCCGTGCTCATGCTGCACTGTCAACGAGCGAGGAGCACGTTCGGCACTGTCGGCGCGCTGAGCCATGATGGACGGGTGGACCAGTTCAGCGAGGCGACCCGGACCTGGTTCCAGGCTGCCTTCGCGGCCCCCACCCCCGTTCAGACCGGGGCCTGGGCCGCGATCGCCGCACGGCAGCACGCCCTCGTGGTCGCGCCGACCGGATCCGGCAAGACGCTGGCAGCGTTCCTCTGGTCGCTGGACCGGATCGCCACCGAGCCGCGCCCGACCGAGAAGCTCCAGCGCTGCCGGGTGCTCTACATCTCGCCCCTGAAGGCCCTGGCCGTCGACGTCGAGCGCAACCTCCGGGCGCCCCTGGCCGGCATCCGGCACACCGCGCAGCGCCTGCAGGAGGAGGGGCTGGGCACCAGCCTGCCGGACATCACCGTCGGCGTCCGGTCCGGCGACACCAGCCCGGCCGACCGCCGCCGGCTCAGCACCAGCCCGCCGGACATCCTGATCACCACGCCCGAGTCGCTGTTCCTGATGCTCACCTCCCAGGCCCGCGAGTCCCTGCGCGGCGTCGAGACCGTGATCCTCGACGAGGTCCACGCCGTCGCCGGGACCAAGCGCGGTGCCCACCTGGCGCTCTCCCTGGAACGTCTCGACGAGCTGCTCGAGCGACCGGCCCAGCGCATCGGTCTGTCCGCGACGGTGCGACCGATCGACGAGGTCGCCCGTTACCTCGGCGGCCACGCCCCGGTGGAGATCGTCGCCCCGGCCTCGGAGAAGACCTGGGACCTCAAGGTCGTCGTCCCGGTCGAGGACCTGACCGCGTTGGGCGAGTCGCCGACGGGCGACGACTCGTCGCAGGACCCCCGACGATCCGGGTCGATCTGGCCGCACGTCGAGGAGCGGGTCGTCGACCTGATCGAGCAGCACACCTCCACCATCGTGTTCACCAACTCCCGCCGGCTCGCCGAGCGGCTGACCGCCCGGCTGAACGAGATCGCGGCGGAGCGAGAAGGAAGCACACCGGGCCCGAACGCACCGGAGGAGCGGAGCGAGGGAGCACGGATCGAGCCCGGTGGGCGTGGGGCCCACCGCCCGCCGGCCGAGGTGATGGCTCAATCAGGTCAGAGCGCGGGCGCTCCCGCGACGATCGCCCGGGCCCACCACGGGTCTGTCTCCAAGGAGCAGCGGGCGATCATCGAGGACGACCTCAAGCGCGGCCGGCTCCCCTGCGTCGTCGCGACCAGCAGCCTGGAGCTCGGCATCGACATGGGCGCGGTCGACCTGGTCATCCAGATCGAGTCGCCGCCCTCGGTGGCCAGCGCCCTGCAGCGGGTCGGGCGAGCCGGGCACCAGGTCGGCGAGACCTCCCGCGGCGTGCTGTTCCCCAAGCACCGCGGTGACCTGATCCCCGCGGCCGTCGCGGTCGAGCAGATGCGCGTCGGCGGCATCGAGGCCCTGCGGATCCCGACCAACCCCCTGGACGTGCTGGCCCAGCAGATCGTCGCCGCCACTGCGGTCGACGAGTGGTCCGTCGACGACCTCTACGCCCTGACCCGTCGTGCGGCCTCCTTCGCGGGACTGCCGCGCAGCGTCTTCGACGCCTGCCTGGACCTGCTCGCCGGGAAGTACCCCAGCGAGGAGTTCGCCGAGCTCCGGCCCCGGGTGGTCTGGGACCGCGTCGCCGGCACCGTCACCGGGCGGCCGGGGGCCCAACGACTCGCGGTGACCAGCGGCGGCACCATCCCCGACCGCGGACTCTTCGGGGTCTTCCTGGTCGGTGCCGACCCGCGTCGTGGCGGAGGGCGCGTCGGGGAGCTGGACGAGGAGATGGTCTACGAGTCCCGGGTCGGCGACCTCTTCACCCTGGGCACCAGTACCTGGCGGATCGAGGACATCACCCACGACCGGGTCCTGGTCTCCCCGGCTCCCGGTCAACCCGGCCGACTCCCCTTCTGGACCGGCGACTCGCTGGGACGCCCGGCCGAGCTGGGTGGGGCGATCGGAGCCTTCACCCGCGAGCTCGCCGCGATGAAGCCGAAGGAGGCCACGGCCCGTGCCGTCGCCGCTGGCCTGGACGCGTGGGCAGCGAGCAATCTGGTCGCGTTGCTGACCGAGCAGCAGGAGGCCACCAACGCCGTCCCGCACGACCGCCAGATCGTCCTGGAGCGCTTCCGCGACGAGCTCGGTGACTGGCGCCTGGTGGTGCACTCGCCCTTCGGCACCCCCGTGCACGCTCCGTGGGCGCTGGCGATCAATGCCCGGCTGCGGGAGCGGTACGGGACCGACGCCCAGGCGATGGCGGCCGACGACGGCATCGTGCTGCGGATCCCGGAGACCGACCAGGACCCTCCGGGCGCCGAGCTGATCGCCTTCGAACCCGACGAGATCGAGCAGATCGTCACCACCGAGGTCGGCGGCTCGGCGCTGTTCGCGGCCCGCTTCCGGGAGTGCGCCGCGCGGGCCCTGCTGCTCCCACGGCGCGACCCCGGCCGTCGTTCGCCGCTGTGGCAGCAACGCCAGCGGTCGGCCCAGCTGCTCGAGGTCGCCTCGCGCTACCCGTCGTTCCCGATCGTGCTGGAGACGGTCCGCGAGGTCCTCCAGGACGTCTACGACGTGCCGGCCCTGGTCGGTCTGCAACGCCGGATCGCCGAGCGGCAGGTGCAGCTCGTCGAGGTGTCCACGCACCGGGCGTCCCCGTTCGCGCAGTCGTTGCTCTTCGGCTACGTCGCCGCCTTCATGTACGAGGGCGACTCGCCGATCGCTGAACGCCGCGCCGCCGCGCTGACCCTGGACCAGGGCCTGCTCGCCGAGCTGCTCGGCCGTGCCGAGCTCCGCGAGCTGCTCGATCTCGAGGTGCTCGCCGAGGTCGAGGCCGAGCTGCAGCGGACCGCGGAGGACCGCCGCGCCCGCGGCACCGAGGGCATCGTCGACGTGATCAGGATGATCGGGCCGCTGGGCACCGACGAGGTCAACGAGCGCTCCGCCAGCAGTCCGGCCGAGGTCGCCGATGCCTTGGCCCTGCTCACCGAGGCCCGCCGGATCGTGGAGGTCCGGATCGCGGGCACCCCGCGGTGGGCGGTCGTCGAGGACGTGGCCCGGCTGCGCGACGGGCTCGGCGTCCCGGTCCCGGCCGGCACCCCGGACGCGTTCACCGAGGTCGTCGAGGACCCGCTGGCCGACCTGATCGGTCGGTACGCCCGCACCCACGGCCCGTTCACCACGACGGAGGTGGCCGACCGGCTCGGCCTGGGAGTCGCCGTCGCCCGGCAGACCCTGCTGCGACTAGCAGCCCAGGGCCGGGTGCTCGAAGGCGAGTTCCGGCCGGCCGGTTCGGGGAGCGAGTGGTGCGACGCCGAGGTGCTGCGCAAGCTCCGCCGTCGTTCCCTGGCCCGGTTGCGGCAGGAGGTGGAGCCCGTCGAGCCGGCCGCGCTCGGTCGCTTCCTGCCCGCGTGGCAGCAGGTGATCGGGGCTGCTCGTGGGGTGCGCGGACCCGACGGGGTGATCGCGGTGGTCGAGCAGCTGGCCGGCTGCCCGGTCCCGGCGTCCGCGCTGGAGACGCTGGTGCTCCCGTCCCGGGTCGCCGACTACCAGCCGGCCTACCTCGACGAGCTGACCGCGTCCGGCGAGGTGCTCTGGGCCGGGCACGGAGGACTCTCCGGCGCCGACGGCTGGATCTCCCTGCACCTGGCCGACTCTGCTCCGCTGACCCTGCCCGGGCCCGGCGACCTGGAGCTGACCGCGGAGCAGCAACGCCTGCTCGACGTGCTGGCCGGGGGCGGCGCCTACTTCTTCCGGCAGCTCGGCCAGCAGCTCGGGTCCACCGACGACTCCGCGCTGGCCGCTCTGGTCTGGGAGCTCGTCTGGGCCGGACACCTGGGCAACGACACGTTGGCCCCGCTGCGCGGCCTCAACCGCACGGGGAAGGCCAGCCACCGGGCCCGCCGGACCCCGCCACGAGCCCGGGTGACCACCTCGCGCAGCAGCCTGGGCCGAGCACCTGCCGTCACCCGGACAGGTCCGCCGGACATGGCGGGCCGCTGGTTCCTGCTGCCCGAGGTCGAGACCGACCCGACCCGACGGGCCCATGCGGCCACCGAGGGACTCCTGGACCGGCACGGCGTGGTGACCCGGGGCGCCGTGGTGAGCGAGCGCACAGCCGGCGGGTTCGCCGCGGCGTACCGGGTGCTGGCGACGTTCGAAGAGTCCGGACGTGCCCGCCGCGGGTACTTCGTCGAGGGCTTGGGGGCCGCCCAGTTCGGGACCGCGGGCGCGGTTGACCGGCTCCGCACCTTCGGGTCGTCCGCCCCCGACGAGAAGCTCGTCGGCATCACCCTCGCCGCCACCGACCCCGCCAACCCGTACGGCGCCGCTCTGCCCTGGCCCCCACGTACCTCGTCCGGGGCCGAGGGCGGGCACCGCCCCGGGCGCAAGGCCGGCGCTCTGGTGGTCCTGGTCGGCGGCGACCTGGTCCTGTACGTCGAGCGCGGCGGCCGGACCCTGCTGACCTTCGGCACCGACGAGGGCGTGACCGCCGCGGCGATCGAGAGCCTGGGCACCGCGGTCCGGCGCGGCGCCCTCGGCACGTTGACCGTCGAGAAGGCGGACGGCGCGAATATCCTGGGCGCCGACTCCGAGGCGATCCGGACAGCCCTGGAGTCGGCCGGTTTCGTGGCGACGAGCAAGGGGCTCAGAATTCGTGGTTGAGGATGCCTGAGGGCGACACCGTCTGGCAGACGGCTCGCCGGCTCGATGCACTGAACGGCCAGGTCCTGGTCGCCTCGGACTTCCGGATCCCGAGCCTGGCCACCACCGACCTGGCCGGGCGTACCGTGCTGGAGACCGTCAGCCGGGGCAAGCACCTGCTGACCCGGGTCGATGGCGGCGTCACGATCCACTCGCACCTCAAGATGGAGGGGCGCTGGGACGTCCAGGCCGCGGGCAAGCCGTGGCGCCGGCCCGAGCACGAAGCGCGCGCGGTGCTGCACACGGGGTCGACCGACGCGATCGGTTTCTCGGTCCTGCTCGACGTGGTGGCCACCAGCTCCGAGCACACCCTGGTCGGGCACCTGGGTCCGGACCTGCTCGGCCCGGACTGGGACCCGGCGGTCGCCGTCGAACGTCTCTCCCGGCTGCCGCACGTGTCCATCGGCGAGGCCCTGCTCGACCAGCGCAACCTGGCCGGTGTCGGCAACGTCTACCGCGCCGAGATCTGCTTCGTCGCCGGGGTCGCGCCGCGGACCCCGGTCGCCGAGGTGCCCAACCTGCCCCGGATCGTCGCGCTGGCCCACCGGATGCTCGAGCTGCACCGCGACCGGTCCAGCAGGGTCACCACCGGCGACCGTCGACCGGGCCGCCGACTCTGGGTCTACCGGCGCCAGGGGCCCTGCCTGCGGTGCGGGACCCCGATCCTGGTCGACGAGTTCGGCCCGGAGGGCCAGGAGCGCACCGTGTGGTGGTGCCCGTCGTGCCAGCCTCCCCGCTGACACCGTCGCCCGGCCCTACGCTGCCGTCATGGCAGTGACCCGGAAGGCGCGGTACGCGCGACGCCGCAAGCTGCGGATGGACCGGGTCGAGCACGACCTCAGCCCCGAGCAGTGGACAGCCCTGCAGGAGGCCTGGGCCGGGTGCGCGTACTGCGGGGCCACCGACACGGCGTTGCAGCGCGACTGCGTCCAGCCGATCTCGCGCGGGGGCCGCTACACCCTGGACAACATCGCCCCGGCCTGCGCGTCCTGCAACGCCAGCAAGTGCAACGACGAGGTCACCGGCTGGCTGCGGCGCAAGCGTCTCGACGAGCGCGCGTTCCTGCAGCGGCACGTCGAGATCCAGGCGGCGTTGGCCGAGCGGTTCGCGGGCCCGGCGGTCGACGCCACCCCGCCGGACTGATCGTCAACGTCGTCGGAACCGCAGGAGGACCAGAGCCCCGAGGAAGCAGCCGACGTAGAGCACCGGGAACCAGACGAGCAGGACCACCAACTCGGTCGGTCCCACCCCGAGGCCAGGGTGTCCGACGGCACCGTCGTCGGGCCCGGCGATCAGCAACGGAACCACCGAGCCGACGACCAGCCCCAGGGCGAGGACGAGGCCCCACCAGGCCGCTCGACGAGGTTCCCAGCCGCAGGTTCGGAATCTGATCTCCTCGGGTGACACGGTGACTTCCTTGCGGTCGAGCAGGACCTACGGCCCCTGACACCCTGGACGACACAGCCAGGGCCCCGGCATCACGCGACGCAAGGACGCTCCCGCGCCCACCTCCCCCGTAGGCTCCCCGCGTGATCCCCACTTCGTTCGTCATCGCGTCGGCGCCCACTCGGCCTCGGGCACACTCGGGCGCTCGGTAGGCTCCGCGCGTGGCAAACCGATCCCGCTCCCTCGAAGTCCTCGTCTTCACGGTCGGCGCCGGAACCCTGGGCTCGGAGATCGCGGCGGCCCGCCTGCTGGCCCCCTGGTTCGGCGCCAGCACGATCGTCTGGGCCAACACGATCGCGATCGTCCTGGTCGCACTCTCGATCGGTTACGCCATCGGCGGCCGGTACGCCGACAAGGACCCGCGCCCGGCCGGGTTGGCCAAGATCGTCCTGATCGCCTCGGCTCTGCTCGCGGTGGTCCCGTTCGTCAGCGGACCGTTCCTGCGCCAGTCCGTCAAGGCCGTCGACCAGCTGAGCGCCGCGACGTTCCTGGGCTCCCTGGTCGGGGTCGGGGTGCTGCTCGCCGTACCGCTGCTGATGCTCGGCATGGTCTCGCCGTACGCCGTGCGACTGACCGTCGACTCGGTGGCTGATGCCGGCCGGACCGCCGGGCGCCTCTCCGCGATCGCCACCGTCGGCTCCCTGACCGGGACCTTCGCGTCCTCGCTGCTGCTGATCCCGGTGGTCGGCACCCGCCGTACGTTCCTGATCTTCGCGGCCCTGATGGCGCTCGCCGCACTGCCGCACCTGACCCGCGGACGACTGGCAGCGGCCGGCGTACCGCTGGCGATCCTGGCCCTGGTCGCCGTCCCCACCGGCACCCTGAAGGCGTCCACGAACGGCGAGAAGGTGGTCTGGGAGAAGGAGACCGAGTACCAGTACGCCCGGGTGCTCCTCGACGACGACGGCCAGCGTTCGCTGGAGCTGAACGAGGGCCACGCGGTGCACTCGCTCTACACCCCGGGCGCCTGGCTGGTCGGCGGGTACTGGGACGAGATGCTGTCCCTGGCGACCACCCCCAGCGGAGGTGCCCCCGGGTCGGTGGCGATCCTCGGCAACGCCGCCGGTACGACAGCCCGGGCGATCGGCCACTACTTCCCGGGCACCCGCGTCGACGCCGTCGAGATCGACGGGGAGCTGACCGAGGTCGGCAAGGACCAGTTCGACCTGACCGCGCCGGACCTGCACACCCACACCGCGGACGCGCGACCGTGGCTCCAGGCGACCGACCGGACCTTCGACGTGATCATGGTCGACGCCTACCGGCAGCCCTACATCCCGTTCTACCTGGCCACCGAGGAGTTCTTCGCGCTGGTCAAGGAGCACCTCAACCCGGGAGGCGCGGTGATCATCAACGTCGGCCACCCCAGCGACTCGGACTCCCTCGAGAAGGTGCTGACCACGACGATGGCGACGGCCTTCGGGCAGCAGAACACCTGGCGCAACCCGGTCACCGCAACGAGCACGGTCCTGCTGGGCACCGCTGGCAGCGACCCGCGGGACGCGTTGCGGAACGCGGCCACGACCGCCCCGGCCGACCTTGCCCCGGTGCTCGGTGCCACCGCCGCTCGGCTGCGTCCCGGGCTGACCGGAGGCACGGTGTACACCGACGACCGGGCACCGGTCGAGTGGCTCGTCGACACCTCGCTCGCCGCTGAGGCGCAGTAACGCGATACGCCCCCACGACGGGCGATTTGTACCTAGCATCGCCGCAATGACTGAGGGTGTGGATCGCCGGGGATTCCTGCGGACGGGCGCTGCGGGAGCGCTGACGACCGCGGGCCTCGCCGCGCTCGGCGGCCTGGGTGACGCCGCCGCTGCCGCCACGGTCGGCAAACCACGGATCCCCGGCTACTACCGCGACGCCGCCGGACGTGCCCACAGCCGGGCCTACTTCGGCCTCTTCCACGCCCGCTCGACGCCGGGCATCTCCGAGCCCGAGGAGCTGGAGGACCAGATCGGCCGGAAGGCGGTGATCAACCACTGCTTCCGGCAGCCGCCCGAGACACCGTGGGCGCCGTTGCGGACCCGGATGCTGCGCGACAAGGCGGCCGGCCGCATCCCGATGCTGTCGTACGCCGGCGGCGAGACCCCCGGGATCGCCGACCACGACCAGGCCGCACTGGCCCGGCTGACGGAGATCGCTGCCGGTCGGCGCGACGCCGCGATCGACGGCCAGGCGCGCGCGCTGAAGGCTCTGGGGACGCCGGTGTTCCTCCGGTTCACCTGGGAGTTCGACCTGCGCTACCCCGGCCCGGTCGGCGTCCGCACGCACAAGGCCGCGTGGCGGCACGTGCGTCGCCGTTTCCAGGCCGTGGGGGCGAACAACGTCGCCTTCGTGTGGTGCCCGTCGTGGCTGGCGTTCAGCAACGGTCGCGCCGAGGCGTTCTACCCGGGCGACACCTACGTCGACTGGATCGGGGTCGACGGGTACGCCCGTTCCCCCGACTACCTGTCCTTCGCCGGCATGTTCGCGAAGGCGAACACGTTCGCGGCAACGCGCGGCAAGCCCCTGATGGTCTCCGAGACCGGGGTCCACCGGCGTGCCGGCGACGACCCTTCCTCGGGCAGCACCGCCCAGAGCGCCTGGCTCGACGCCGTCCGGAGCCAGCTCGACCAGAACCGGTTCTCCGCGGTGAAGGCGCTGCTCTACTTCCACGTCGACGGCGACAACCAACCGAGGCCCAACCAGTGGCGGGTGACCAGCCCGCTGGACGGTCCTGCGTTCCGTTCGTTCACCGCGCTGGCACGTCACCCCCGACTGAAGGCGCTGCGGTAGCGCCGACACTCCCCAACCACGGCCGCGCACGGCACAATGGCGCCATGGAAGCAGACGATCTGGCGTCTGCCGATGACCTCTGGTGGTCCTGGGCGGTGCTCGCGACGGGCGACCGCCTGCCCGAAGGAGCCGAGGCCGGGCTCGACACCGACGAGCACGTGCTGTCCTACTCCTACGGCGGTTCCTGGGCCCGGATGCAGCGGATCGGCGGCGGCCGAGCGGTCATCTGGGGCGCCGCCAGCGGATCGGTCAGGGACGCCATCAGTGCGCACCTCGACGTGCTCGAGGGCGCGCCGGACTGGGCGAGCTCGAACGCCGTCTGGCGCTCGATCCGCACCACGAAACCTGGCTTCCTGGCGTGGTACTCCCGCGACGGCTGGGACACCAGCACGACCGGCATGTTCGACGGGGTCGTCGACCTGCTCTCCCCGCTGCTGCGGGCCGACCCGCACCTGGTGGCCGCCGCGCGCGACGGCGAGACCGAGAACCCGGTGCTGCTGGCCGCTCAGGGCGTGGCCCACGTGTCCGCCCAGGGTGCGATCCGCAAGCGTCTGCGCAGCCAGATCCACCGGCAGATGCGGGACACCGTCGAGCGCGAGCGCGGGCTGCCCGAGCGGCCGACCCTGCTGGCCCGGTGGTACCGCGTCAGCGACCCGGGGATCAGCTTCCAGCACACCGTCCTGGTCAACCAAGGTGACCTGCAGCCCCTCGACGACGCCCCCTGGTTGCCCGAGGCCCTCCAGGTCAGCCTCGGCAACATCCTGCGCGAGCTCCACCGCGCCGAGGCCGGCGACGAGTCCGGCGCCTGGATCACCGCCCAGGTCAGGGTTGCGTCCGGTCGGATCACGATCGCCCGGGCCTTCGACAGCCTGCCGTCGTGGTACTCCGGCAAGGGTCCGACCCTGCGTGCCCTGAATTGGGAGATGCAGCAGCGCAGTGCCGCCTGGCGCCCTGCGTGGGCCACCCTGCTGCCTGGCTGAGACGGCGACAGTTTCACGCCAGCTGGTGTGAAACCGCGTCGACAGCCTGTTGCAACGACGGTTTCGCCAAGAATCACACCTCCTGGTGTGAAACCGACAGCGTCAGAGCAGCCTGCGCTCGTTCGCCCAACGGGTCAGCTCGTGCCGCGAACTCAGCTGCAGCTTCCGCAGCACCGCACCCATGTGCGTCTCGACCGTCTTGATCGAGATGAACAGCTCGCCGGCGACCTCCTTGTAGGAGTAGCCCCGGGCGATCAGCCGCATCACCTCGCGCTCGCGCTCGGTCAGCCGGTCGAGGTCCTCGTCGACGGCGGCCACCTCGACGGTCCCGGCGAAGGCGTCCAGTACGAAACCGGCCAACCGCGGGGAGAATACGGCATCACCGGCAGCGACCCGGTCGATCGCATCGACGAGCTCGGCGCCGGTGATCGACTTGGTGACGTAGCCGCGAGCCCCTGAACGGATCGTGCCGATCACGTCCTCGGCTGCGTCCGAGACGCTCAGTGCCAGGAACTTGGTGCCAGGTGCCTTCCCCGCCGTACGCCGGATCACCTCGGCACCACCACCACCGGGCAGGTGCACGTCGAGCAGGACGACCTCGGGGTTCCCGGCGATCACGGCTGCCACTGCTTGGTCGACGTCAGCAGCCTCCGCGAGCACGGTGACCGCATCACCGAGCTCGGCCCGTACGCCGGCGCGGAACATCGCGTGGTCGTCCACGATCACGACACTGTGCTTCACCGGCACGGCCATCAGTCCTTCAGGATCGGTTGGGTCAGACGGATCTCGGTGCCGGTTCCCGGCGTACTGCGGACCTCAGCTGAGCCGCCGTGGCGGCGCATCCGCTCGACGATGCTGTCACGGACGCCGTGGCGGTCCCCCGCGATCGCGTCCGGGTCGAACCCGGTGCCGCGGTCGCGGACGTAGATCGCGATGGACTCGGTGCCGGCCTCGGCGTAGACGTCCACCTTTGCTGCCCCGGAGTGGCGGGCTGCGTTGACCACGGCCTCCCGGGTCGCCAGCACCAGTGCGCGCAGGTCGTCGGAGACGGCGGGGTCACCGACGCAGACCACCTCGACCGGTACGCCGTACGCGTCCTCGGTCTCGCCGGCAAGCTCGCGCAGGGCAGCCGCCAGCGTCGTGGCGTCTCCACCTGAGGAGTCGAAGAGCCAGGATCTCAGGTCACGTTCCTGGGCTCGTGCGAGACGGGCGACGGCGACGGGGTCTGCAGCCGACTTCTGGATCAGGGTGAGGGTCTGCAGGACGGAGTCGTGCAGGTGTGCGGCCACGTCAGCGCGCTCCTGGGACCGGACCCGTTCGGCACGTTCCTCGCTGAGGTCCGACGTCAGCCGGAGCAGCCACGGGCCGGCGATCAACGCGATCCCCAGGAGACCGAGCGCGGTCGCGACCGCGACGTCGCGGACGGCGCCCCAACCACCGCCGCCGATCGACACCACGATGATCGCCGAGATCACCATCGCGACCCCGATCAAGAGCCGCAGGTACGGCGCCGGCCCGCCCTGACCCACAACGGCCCGGAACAGACTGATCCTGCCGGTCGAGTCGACCCAGCGTTCGCGCTGCGCCTCGTCGGCCTGGCGCCACAGCACGGCGACACCACCGACGGCGAGCATCATCGGGACCAGGATCTGGCCCTGGCCGCTGATCATCGCGAACAGCAGGCAGAACCCGACCCCGATCGCAGCCAGCGCGATCAGCGGGCCGTAGTCGGCGAGCTTCAACCCGCGCCGCGGCCGCTTGCCCTGGCGGTCCGCTGCGGCGATCCCGGGCGGGGCATCGTCGAAGTGCCGCTGCACCGGGAGGAAGATCCACAGACCCGCGTAGAAGAGCACCCCGAAGCCACCCATCACGCTGGCCACGATGAATCCGATCCGCACCGTCGTGACTGGCAGCCCGAGGTGCTCGGCCAGCCCGGACGCCACCCCGCCGACCGCGCTGTCGTCGGGGTTCCGGTACGCCTTGCGCACGCCGGCAGGAGCCGATCCGGCACTCAGGTGCCCGGGCGCTGGTGTGCTCATGGACCCATCGTGGCATCAGGGGTGAGCCCGGGGCATCAGGTGTGACCCCGAGACCTGACCCCGACGCAGAATCAGGGGCGTCCCCGATAGGCAGCGGCCGCCGCGGGGACCACGATGGAGCCATGAGCCAAACCACCGAGGACCCGAACAGCGGGTCTCCCCAGCAGCAGACCCTGCCGCCGCCGCACCAGGACCTGGACCGACTGCGCAGGAGTGTGTCCGACCGCTACATCGCCGGCGTCGCCGGTGGCCTCGGTCGACACTTCAACATCGACCCGACCGTCATACGCGTCCTGCTCGCAGTGCTGACCCTGTTCGGCGGCGCCGGCGTCCTGATCTACGCCGTGTGCTGGTTCTTCGTGCCCGAGGAGGGCAAGGAGAAGGCCACGATCAACATCGGGACCGACGCCCGGAAGATCCTGCTCCTCGCAGCTGCGGGCATCGCGCTGCTGCTCGCGATCGGCGACTCGTTCAACGGCTTCGGCGCCGGGTGGCCGATCGCCAGCATTGCCGTGGTGATCGCCGTGGTCGTGATCGCCCGCGACAAGCGGGCCGTCCGCCGCGCGCAACCCGGCACCGACTGGAACCAGTACGCCCAGCAGGTGAGCCAGCAGGTCACCGACCAGGTGACCGAGCGCGTCAACGAGCAGATGACCCAGCAGTACGGGACCGGTCAGGCCCCGCCGGCGTGGTACCCGTCGGCGGTCACCCCGCCCCTGCTTCCGCCGCACCCGAAGCGAACCGGGATCCTCTGGTTCTGGCCCACCCTGGCGTTGATCGCTATCGCTCTCGGCACTGTCGGGATCATCGACCAGACCTCCCAGGTCACCGCCGGCGTCTACCCCGCGGTCGCGCTGGGCGTGACCGGGGTGATGCTGCTGGTCGGTTCGTTCGTCGGTCGACCCGGTGGCCTGATCCTGCTCGGGATCGTCTCGACCGTCGCGCTCGCCGCAGCGACCGTCCTCGGTACGTTCAACTTCGACGGCCGCAACCTGGAAGCGAACCCGCTCACCTCCACCGAGGTCCAGTCCGAGTACGAGGTCCACATGGGCCGGATCCAGCTGGACCTGACCGACGTTGCCGACGTCGAAGCGCTGGCCGGTCGCGAGATCGACCTGCACCTGAATGCCGGAGAGATCACAGTGATCGTCCCGCGCAGCCTCAACGTGCAGATCAACGCCGAGACCGGGTTCGCCGGAGGAATCAAGATCCCCGGGTACGACGGCGGCGGCATCGAGGACCAGGCCAGCCGCACCATCACCGGTTCACCTGCCAACACCCTTCCGCCCCTCGAGCTGGACCTCGAGGTCCGGGTCGGCCAGATCACCGTGGAGCAACGATGAGCCAGAACACCACCCACCCGGCCCGGCGACCTGTCGGGGTTGCGCACCTGATCTTCGGCCTGATCTTCACCGGCCTCGCCGCGATGTGGCTGATCGGCGAGGCCAGCGGCACCGACGTCCCCGACCTGGCCCTCGGCTTCCCGGCCGTCCTGATCGGCGCCGGCGTGGTCGGCCTGGTCGCCATCCTGGTGAACCAGCGACGGGCTCGCACCGAACTGGTCCCCGCCGCCGCCACCAGGGCGCTGTCAGACGACACCACCATCCTGCACACCGAGAAGGACGAGTCATGAGCAACCACGAAGCCGCCCCCCAGCCCAAGCGCCTGCTGCGGACCAACGACGACAAGATGATCGCCGGAGTCTGCGGCGGACTGGCCCGCTACTTCGGGATCGACCCGACGCTGGTGCGGGTGGCCGCGGTGGTCGCTCTGGTCGTCGGCTTCCCGGCCGCGCTGATCGCGTACGTCGTCGCCTGGGCGATCACCCCGCAGGCAACCTGACCAGCACGAAACTGACCCGCCAGCATGTTGCAACCGGCTGGCGGGTCGGTTTCACGCCAGCTGGTGTGAAACCGTCAGCGGGACAGAGAGCGGGTGATCACCTGGTTCGCCGCCCGCTGGAACCCGCTGACGACGGCCTCCAGGGTGAGCTGGCGCAGGCGAGCCATGGTGTGCTCGAACTCGGCTTTGTCAGCCTCGGTCTTGGGGCCTTCCAGGAACGGCGCGAGCACCTGGTCGCGCAGCACGTTGGTGAGCTCGTCGGCGAGCTCCTCCATGTGCCGGTTGATCGCCTCGCCGGCGGCCACCATGGAGTTGACCGGGATCGGCAGGTCCAGGACCTGGAGTCCGACCGAGAACGCGGGCAAGATCTCGTAGCGACCGTCGGCTGTCTCCTCGACCGACATGGTCGCGATCAGCCGGGTCAGGGCGTCGTCGTCGAGCTTGCGGTTGGCCCGGGCCTCGAGCTGCTTGCGGGTGACGACCTCGTGCCCGCCGGTCTTCCAGCTGGTGAGCATCGCACGCTGGACAGCGAGGTCCTCCACGGAGGCGTCGGCGGGGATCTTGGCCAGGTACTTCTCGATGGCGGCGAGGGTGAAGCCGTGGTCCTGCAACGCGCGGATGAGCTCGAGCCGGGCCCGGTGCTGCGCGGAGTAGTAGGCCATCCGGCCACGACGCATCGGCGGCGGCAGCAGCCCCAGCCCGGCGTAGTAGCGGGTGGTGCGGACCGTCATCCCGGTGACGGCGGCGAGCTCGTCGACCGTGTACGACGCGTCCGGTGATGCGGGAACGGCGTCGACGGACCCGTCGGCAGCGGCTGTGCTCATCGGTCCTCCTTCGACGTCGCCGGGGCCCGAGAAGCGGGCGGCCCCACTGGCACGGTGCGACTGTAACAGTAGAACTGGCAGGTTCGAGGCGCCCTTCGTGGACCCCGCTACCCCGACCTTGTATCGTGACAGTATTGCTGTAACAGTTACCTTGTCAGCATCTCCCGACACCCGAACCCGAGAGGCCGCCCAGCCCCATGCGCGATATTTTCACCGCAGAACACGAGGACTTCCGCAAGACCGTCCGCTCCTTCATGGAGAAGGAGGTCACGCCGTTCCACGACCAGTGGGAGAAGGACGGGATCGTCCCGCGCGAGGTCTGGACCAAGGCCGGCGAGCTCGGGCTGCTCTGCTTCGACGTCCCCGAGGAGTACGACGGTCCGGGGGTCGACGACTTCCGCTACAACGTGATCGTGTCCGAGGAGCAGGCCCGCGCCGGAGCGAACGGCCTCGGCTTCTCGGTGCACACCGACATCATCGTTCCCTACATCTCCGACGTGGCCACCGACGAGCAGAAGCAGCGCTGGCTTCCCGGCTGCGTCAGCGGCGAGATCATCACCGCGATCGCGATGACCGAGCCCGGCACCGGCAGCGACCTCCAGGGCATCAAGACCTCCGCCGTCGACAAGGGTGACCACTACGTCCTCAACGGCTCGAAGACCTTCATCTCCAACGGCATTAACGCCGACCTGGTGATCGTGGTCGCCAAGACCAATCCGGAGGCCGGGCACCTCGGCTTCAGCCTGCTGGTCGTCGAGCGCGGGATGGAGGGCTTCGAGCGCGGCCGCAACCTGGAGAAGATCGGTCTGCACGCGCAGGACACCGCCGAGCTCTCCTTCAACGACGTGGTCGTGCCCAAGGCGAACCTGCTCGGCGAAGAGGGCCAGGGCTTCATCTACCTGATGCAGAACCTTCCCCAGGAGCGCTTGATCATCGGGGCCCAGGCGGCTGCCGCCTGCAACTACATCGTCGAGCTGTGCCTGGACTACGCCAAGACCCGCGAGGCCTTCGGCAAGCCGATCGGCAAGTTCCAGAACACCCGCTTCACGATCGCCGAGATGGCCACCGAGGCGAAGATCACCCAGGTCTTCATCGACGACTGCCTGCGCAAGCACCTCGACGGCAAGCTCGACACGGCGGACGCCTCGATGGCGAAGTACTGGGCCACCGAGCTCCAGAACAAGCTGGTCAACCAGGGCGTGCAGCTGCACGGCGGCTACGGCTACATGCTGGAGTACCCGATCGCGAAGGCCTACCTGGACAGCCGGATCTCCACCATCTACGGCGGCACCACCGAGATCCAGAAGGAAATCATCGGCCGTTCCCTCGGCCTCTGACCCCTGCTGCGACAGCGGCGACCCCACCCTGACGAAGAGAGTGCCCCATGGATTTCAACCTGCCTGAGTCCGCGATCGCCGTCCGGGACGGCGTCGCCGCTGTCGCCGCGAAGTACGACCACGCCTACTGGTCGCGCTGCGAGGAGGAGCACCGCTTCCCCGACGAGGTGTTCAAGGACCTCGGTGACGGCGGCTGGCTCGGACTGTCGATCCCCGAGGAGTACGGCGGCGGCGGCCAGGGCCTCCTCGAGCTCGCCGTCGCCAACGACACCCTCTGCGCCTCGGGCGGCACCCAGGGCACGTTCATCTACGTGACCACTCCCGGCTTCGGCGCGATGACGTTGGTCCGGCACGGCACCGACGAGCAGAAGCAGCGCATCCTGCCCGGGTTGGCCTCGGGCGACCTGCAGTTCTCGTTCGCGCTGACCGAGCCGGACGCCGGGTCGAACGCCATCGAGATCACCACCCAGGCACGCCGCGACGGGGACGACTTCCTGATCAAGGGGCAGAAGGTCTGGATCTCCAACGTCGAGCGTGCCGACTGGATGGTCGCGGTCACCCGCACCGTCCCGGCTGCGGAGGCGAAGGCGGCCGGCGGCAACCGGACCCACGGCTTCACCTTGTTCCTCATCGACGTCAAGGAGGCCCTCGCTGCGGGCACCTTGACCTACACGCCGATCCCGAAGATGGGCAGCAACATCCTGCAGTCCTCCCAGGTCTTCTTCGACGACGTCCGGGTGCCGGCCGAGAACGTCCTCGGTGAGGCCGACAACGGCTTCGGCGTCCTGTGGGACGTGCTGAACCCCGAGCGGATCCTGGCCGCGGCCGGCGCGGTCGGCTCGGCGGACGCCGCCCTCGACGTGGCCGCGCAGTACGCCCGCGAGCGGATCGTCTTCGGCCGCCCGATCGGTTCCAACCAGGCGATCCAGTTCCCGCTGGCCCAGATCAAGGCCAAGACCGAGCTGGCCCGCCTGATGACCTACAAGGCCGCCTGGCTCTTCGACAACGGCCAGATGTGCGGCAACGAGGCCAACGTCGCCAAGCTCACCGGGGCGCAGGTCGCGTGGGAGGCGGCCGATCAGGCCTTCCAGACCCTGGGCGGGATGGCGTACTCCAAGGAGTACCCGGTCGAGCGGATGTTCCGCGACGCCCGGATCGGGAAGAACATCCCGGTCTCCGAGCAGCTGGTGCTGGCCCACATCGGCACCTCGATGCTCGGGCTCCCCAAGAGCTACTAGGCGGCTCGGGAACCTCACCCCTTCCCGGTACGTTCACGCCCGTAAGACACTGTGACCCCCGCCACACCCAGTTGAGCCAACGCAGCAGGAGCAGACATGACCGACGTCCTTGCCGAGCGCGCCGAGATCGACGCGCAGATCGCCGGCCGCAGCATCGCCCACGCCTTCGCCGACACCGTTGCCCGCCTCGGCGACGCCCCGGCGTACTCGGACAAGGTCGGCGTCGAGGGCACCGACTGGCGCACCCTGAGCTGGAACGAGCTGCGCGACCAGGGCCTCGACGTCGCTGCTGCCCTGATCGACCTCGGCGTCGAGCCCGGCGACCGGGTGGCCATCATGGCGACCAACCGGATCGAGCACATCCTCGCCGACATCGGCGCCATGCACGCCGGCGCTACCGGGATGTCGATCTACAACACCCTCTCCCCCAGCCAGGTCGCGTACGTCGCAGACCACTCCACCCCGGCCGTGGTGATCCTCGAGAACGCCGACCACGTCGCGCGCTGGTCGGACGCCCTTGCGGCCGCTGCTCCCACGCAAGTCGTCGTGATCGACCCGACGGCCGCGCCCGCCGGCGCGATCACCTGGGACGACCTGGTCAAGCGGGGTCAGTCGCTGCGCTCGGAGCTGGACGCCGAGATCGCCCAGCGCTGGCAGGCGATCTCCCCCGAGCTGCCCGCCACGATCCTGTACACGTCCGGGACCACCGGGAACCCCAAGGGCGTGGTGATCACCCACCGCAACGTGCTCTTCGAGGTCGCCAGCACGGACAAGACCGTCGGTGCCAGCGAGGACGAGGACCTGGTCACGGTCTCCTACCTGCCGTACGCGCACATCGCCGAACGGGTCCTCGGCATCTACCTCCCCCAGGTGATGGGCGGGCACCTGCACCTGGTGGCCGACCCCGCGCTGCTGGTTGCCTCCCTCGGACAGGTCAAGCCGACTCGCTTCTTCGGCGTCCCCCGGGTCTGGGAGAAGATCCAGACCGGGATCGGCGGCCTGCTGGCGATGGAGACCGACGAGAACAAGAAGAAGGCTGTCGCCGACGCGATGGCCACCGGTCTGGAGTACGTCGAGTCCCTCCAGTACGGCAACACCACCAGCCCGGAGCTCCAAGCGCGCTTCGACGCTGTCAACGCCGCCGTCCTGACCCCGATGAAGTCGATGCTGGGTCTCGAGCGGGTGGCCTGGGCCGGCAGCGCCTCGGCGCCGATGCCGATCGAGACCGCCCGGTTCTTCGCCGGACTCGGCTTCTCGATCTACGACATCTACGGGATGACCGAGACCTGCGGCGCCGTCACCGCCTGCGGCCCGAGCGCGTTCCGTCTCGGCACCGTCGGTCGCGCCCAGCCCGGGATCGAGGTCCGGCTGGCCGAGGACGGCGAGATCCTGGCTCGAGGACCGGTGACCACCACCGGGTACCACAAGAACCCGGAAGCAACAGCCGAGCTGATCGACGCCGAAGGCTGGGTGCACACCGGTGACATCGGCGAGATCGACGAGGACGGCTTCGTCAAGGTCGTCGACCGCAAGAAGGAGCTGATCATCACCTCGGCGGGTAAGAACATCGCTCCGTCGAACATCGAGAACATGCTCAAGGAGAGCCCGCTGGTCGGCCACGCCCTGGCGTACGGCGAGGGCAAGCCGTACGTCGTCGCGATCCTGACGCTCGACCCTGACGTCGCGCCGATCGTCGCCGGCAAGATGGGCATCGAGGCAGAGGCAGCGGCCGACCTGACGGCGCTCTCGACGAACCCGGCGATCCTCGGCCTCGTCGGCCAGGCCGTGGAGAAGTGCAACGAGCGGCTGTCGCGCCCCGAGCAGGTCAAGAAGTGGAAGCTGCTGCCGGTCGAGTGGACCGCCGAGTCCGCCGAGCTCACCCCCACCCTGAAGCTCAAGCGGCGCGTGGTGCACACCAACTACGCGGCCGAGATCACTGCGCTCTACGAAGACTGAGGACCCCATGACCGCGATCGTCGAGAACCACCTGCGCCACGTCGACATCCCGTCGGCACGCCCCTCCTGGGTGACCGACGAGGTGCTCGCGGACCTCGCCGGCCGGGTCTCGCGCGACCCGGCCGGGACCGAGTCCGTGACGACGTACGCGCCGTACGACTCGCGGGCGATCGTGACCCTGCCGGTGAGCTCCGCCGAGGACGTCCGCCAGGCCGTGGCGGCCGCCCGGCTCGCTCAGGTCGCCTGGCGCAAGCGGGACTTCCGCGAGCGCGCGCAGGTAATGCTCAACTTCCACGACCTGTTCCTGGCCGAGCAGGACAAGATCATCGACCTGATCCAGTGGGAGATGGGCAAGGCCCGGTTCACGGCGTGGCAGGAGATCCTCCAGGTCGCCAACATCACCCGGCACTACGCCCGGGCGGGCGCCAGGTACCTGGCGCCGAAGGGCGTCCGGGGTGCCGTCCCCGGCCTGACCAAGGTCGCCGAGACCCGGGTGCCCAAGGGCGTCGTGGGGATCATCTCGCCGTGGAACTACCCGTTCTACCTGGGCGTCGGCGACGCCGTACCGGCCCTGCTCGCCGGTAACGCGGTGGTCTCGAAGGCCGACTCGCAGACCGCGCTGACGCTGCTGCTCGCGCGCGAGCTGATGGGCCGCGCCGGCTTGCCGACGGACCTCTGGAAGGTCGTGGTCGGCGAGGGCAACGTCGTCGGTACCGCACTCATCGGCGAGGTCGACTACATCGGCTTCACCGGTTCGACGGCGACCGGCCGGATCGTCGCCGAGCAGGCCGGCCGGCGGCTGATCGGTGCGTCCCTGGAGCTGGGTGGGAAGAACCCGCTGATCGTGCGGGCCGACGCCGATGTTGCCAAGGCCGCCGAGGGGTGCGTCGCCTCGTCCTTCGCCAACACCGGCCAGATGTGCATCCACACCGAGCGGGTACTGGTGCACTCCGACGTGTACGACGAGTTCCGGACCGCTGTGGTGCACGCGACCCAGTCGCTGCGCCTGGGGCAGACCTTCGACTACACCGTCGACATCGGCTCGCTGGCCTCCCCGGCCCAGCTGGCCACCGTCGCCGAGCACGTCGAGCAGGCCCGCGCCGCCGGGGCCACCGTCCTGACCGGAGGCCGGGCCCGACCGGACCTGGGCCCGCTGATGTACGACCCGACGATCCTCGAGGGCGTCACCGCCGACATGACCGTGTGCCACCAGGAGACCTTCGGGCCGGTGATCTCGCTGTACCCCTTCTCCTCCGACGCCGAGGCGATCGCGCTGGCCAACGAGGGCAGCTACGGCCTGTCGGCCAGCATCTGGTCGAAGGACACCCACACCGCCCGGACGATGGCGGCCCAGATCCGTTCGGGCTCGGTGAACATCAACGACGGCGCCGAAGCCGCAGCCGGCTCGATCGAGGCCCCGATGGGCGGCATGGGTGACAGCGGTCTGGGGCGTCGGCACGGCGCCGAGGGCATCCGCAAGTACACCGAGGCCCAGACCGTGGCCGAGCAGCGCGGCATGGCTCTCGGCCCGCCGGCCTCGATGGCCCTCGACAAGTTCGTGAGCCTGACCAACGGCCAGCTCAGGCTGCTCCGCAAGCTCCGCGTCCGCTGACGGCCTCCCCCACTGCCGGTTGAGGCGCGGGCGCGCCAGCGCTCGCCTCGAAACCCCCTGAGGTCTACGGTTGCCCCATGACCGAGCCCTGGCAGGACCAGCCCCCGCTCACCCGGGCAGTCGTCGGCTTCGCAGGTGCCCTGGTCACGTTGAGCACCGACGGCGTGGCCTCCACCGTGCGGGTCGCCGGCAAGGCCGAGACGTTCCTGGACGAGTCGATCGGGTTCATGCGCGACGCCCGCCCGCTCGTGGTGGCCCTGACCCAGGCCGTCGAGTCCGGGATGATCGACGACGTCCGCCGGATCATGCGGATCACCGAGACCACGGTCAACCAGATCGCCCTGGTCAGCGCGCGGCTCGACAGCGCCGCCACCCAGATCGGGAAGATCCTGCCGAGCATCGACCGGACCGCCGAAGGCATGAAGAAGGTGCTGCCGGTGATCGAGGGACTCCCGGCCACCCAGGAGGACATCCGGCTCGCCCGCGATGCGGTCCAACGGGTGGAGGCCCTGGTCAACGCGACGTTCAGCCAGCTCGACATGATCCCCGGCGCGAAGCTGGTCAAGGGCCTCACCGGGAGCGTTGCCGGCACCCTCACCGGCCGGACCCCGAAGAGCTAGCGGGCCAGCGCCATCCCGGGGAGCCGCTGGCGGCCGAGCACGGCGATCTCCGGGAAGTCGCTGATCAGTCCGTCGATCCCCGAAGCCAGGAGCAACGCTGCCTCACCGGCAGCGTCGCCGTGCCCGTGCGGCGCGGCACCGATCCGCAGGTTCGACGGCAGGTACTGGTTCTCGGCCCGGTGCGTCCAGACCAGGACGTCCAGGCCCCGTTTGTGGGCCTTGGCGACGAGCTTGGACGGCTCGCCGACCCGGCCGGCGACGTCGAGCGGCAGGACGGCGTTGCGCCGTACGGCGACCCCGACTGCCAGGTCGACGATCTTGCTGAGGTCCTTGCCGGTAGGCGCCTCGTCGAAGATCTTGTAGGAACGCGACGCAGCCAGGTCCTCGAGCGCCCGGGTGCTGAAGCTCATCCAGGTCAGGTCGTCGGTCTCGGGGTTCTCGACCAGCTCAGGCAGCCAGAGGCCCTCCTTGCGCAGCCGTCCGGGTGACTTCAGCTCGACGTGGATCCCGAGCCGGGTGCCGGTCCGCTGGGACTCGGCGTTGCGCAGCGCGATCACTTCGGCCAGCGTCGGGATCGGCCAGCGTCCGTTGTGGGCCGCGCTCCCGGCACGCTTGCGCGGCCACCGCTCCCGGGTGGTGAGCTCACGGAGCTCGGCCAGGGTGAAGTCGTGCACGAACCAGCCGGTCTCGACCCCGTCGCCGACCTCGATGCTGCGCTTGAGGTGCGCGAACTCCGGGCGGCTGGCGACGTCGGTGGTCCGGGACAGCTCCAGGTCGTGCCGACAGACCAGGACACCGTCCTTGGTCGCGACGACGTCGAGCTCGACCGAGTCGGCGCCCAGCCGGTACGCGAGCTCGTAGGCGCCGAGGGTGTGCTCGGGACGATGTCCGCTCGCACCCCGGTGAGCAATCACCAGAGGGTCTCCGAGGCGGCGGGAGGGGCGGGAGGCCATGGCATCAGCGTGACCGGCTTCGGTGGACAGCAGGTGTCCCGCCGGACAACCGACCGTTTACGGTGCCTTTCATGTTCGGCATCCACACTCTCGGCACCCTGACCACCAGCCCGGCCCTGGACCGCCTCGATCTCGTCGGCGCACCGGTCGCTGACCTGCTCCGCACCTGGGAGCACGCCAAGCACGTCGGGGTGGTCGAGATCGACCCGGCCCTGGCCGACACCGCCTCGACCGTCGAGGTGTACCGGGTCCCCTGGGAGGCTGGAGCGAACTGCGTCGTGGTGGCCGGGAAGCGCGAGGGCAACGAGCGGATCGCCGCCTGCGTCGTTCGCGGGGACACCCGCGCGGACGTGAACGACCGGGTCAAGCGGCTGCTCGACGTACGGAAGTGCTCGTTCCTGGACCACGACCGCGCGGTCGCCGAGACCGGGATGGAGTACGGCGGGATCACCCCGATCGGACTGCCTACGGGATGGCGGCTGCTGCTCGACTCGCGGGTTCCGGAGATCGGGACCGTCCTGATCGGCTCCGGCATCCGGGGGTCGAAGCTGGTCCTGCCCGGCAGGATCCTGGCCCTGCTGCCGGGAGCCGAGGTCGTCGAGGGCCTTGCTGGCTAGACCGAAGCAGGATCTCAGGGGAAACCCCGAGGCGCGCTGTCCGTGGTTTCTGGTTCGATACCTGTCATGCACCGACAGATCGCAGGCAGGCTGACCGGACCCGTCACCAAGTGGGTCGTGCTCGTGGGCGCGATCATCCTGGTCGGGATCATGGCGCCCCTCAACAGCAAGCTCATCGACGTCCAGAACAACGAGGCGTCCTCGTGGCTGCCCCAGTCGGCCGAGTCGACCAAGGTCGTCGAGGAGCTCACCGGCACCGTCGACCCCAACGACATCCCGACCCTGGTCGTCTACCACCGTGACTCCGGGCTGACCGCTGGCGACCTGGCCGCGATGGACGAGGACGCGAAGGAGATCGAGAAGATCACGGGCGTCACCGCCCAGGGTGCCTTCTCCCCCAACGAGGCCAAGGCCCTGCAGGCCACCGGGGCGAAGGTCCCTGCGCTCCTCTCCGAGGACGGCAAGGTCGCCTTCGTCGCGTTCACCTTCAACTTCGGGCAGAACGGCTGGCAGGACATCCCCGACGCCGCCAAGGAGGTCCGGGCCCTGTCGACGATCGACGGCGTCGACGTGCACCTGGCCGGCTTCGGTGGTCAGGCCTCGGACGCAGCGGAAGCCTTCGAGGGCATCGACACCAACCTGATCTTCATCACCCTCTTCGTCGTGATCATCATCCTGCTGTTCACCTACCGCAGCCCGGTCCTGTGGGTGCTGCCGATCATCTCCGCCGGCTTCGCCTACATGATCTCCGGAGGCGTCGTCTACCTGCTCGCGAAGTACGCCGATCTCACGGTCAACGGCCAGAGCCAGTCCATCCTCGGCATCCTGGTGATCGGGGCCGGCACCGACTACGCGCTCCTGCTGATCGCGCGCTACCGGGAGGAGCTCCGCCGCCACGAGGACCGGCACGAGGCGATGGCGTTCGCCCTCCACCGGGCCGCACCGGCGATCTTGGCCAGTGCGGCCACCGTCGTGATCGGCATGCTCTGCCTGGTCTTTGCCGACCTCAACTCGACCGCCGGCCTCGGGCCGGTGCTCGCCGTCGGCGTCGGCGTCACCTTCCTGATCATGGTGACCCTGCTGCCGGCCCTGCTGGTGATCTTCGGACGCTGGATGTTCTGGCCCAAGCGTCCGGCCTTCGGGTCCCCCGAGCCGACCGGTGCCGGTTTGTGGGCCCGGGTCGGCACCGCGATCACGCCGCGACCGCGGATGATCTGGGTAGCCACCACCGGGATTCTGCTGATCGCCTGCCTGGGCCTGTTCAAGCTCGACCCGTCCGGCCTGTCGACCGAGGAGACCTACACCAAGAAGTTCGACTCGATCCAGGGGCAGTCGCTGCTGGTCGACCACGGTCTCTCGGACACGTCCAACACGGTCCAGGTCGTCGCGAACAGCGACCGGATCAGTGACGTCGAGGCCTCGCTCGCGGGGGTCGAGGGACTCGGCGCACCGACGCAGGTCAAGGACGTGGGTGACGGACGGTCCTACTTCGAGGCCACCGTCGGGGCAGACATCTCCTCGACCCAGGCCTTCGACATCGTCGAGGCGACCCGGGACGCCGTTCACAAGGTCTCCGGAGCGAACGCCCTGGTCGGCGGTGGCTCCGCGTTCTACCTCGACACGAAGATCGCCTCCGAGCGAGACAACAAGGTGATCATCCCGATCGTCCTGGTCGTCGTGTTCCTGATCCTGGTCCTGCTCCTGCGTGCCCTGCTCGCGCCGCTGATCCTGATGGGCACGGTGGTGCTCTCGTTCGGTGCCGCCCTCGGTATCTCGACCTTGCTGTTCACCGAGGTGTTCACCCGGCTCTCGATCTTCGAGAGCAATGACGGCTTCGCGCACGCCGATCCCGGGTTCCCGTTGTTCACGTTCGTGTTCCTGGTCGCCCTGGGCATCGACTACAACATCTTCCTGATGACCCGGGTCCGCGAGGAGACCATGACGCACGGGACCCGCAAGGGCTCCCTGATCGCCCTGTCCTCGACCGGTGGCGTGATCACCTCGGCCGGTCTCGTCCTGGCGGCGACCTTCCTGGTGCTGGGGTCCCTGCCCCTGGTCTTCCTGGCTCAGCTCGGGGTGGCCGTCGCGCTCGGGGTCCTGCTCGACACGATGATCGTCCGGTCGGTCCTCGTGACGGCGATCAACCTCGACCTCGGCGGCAAGATCTGGTGGCCGAGCAAGCTCGACCGGGAGCCGGAGATCGTCTCCACGGACGCCTGAGAACCACGACCGCGGACCTCTGGACGAGTCGCGACAGCGGGGTTAGCGTGCTGCGGTGAGACGCACCCCGCACGAGAACGTCGCGACCGTCCTGGTCGCGCCCGGGGTGCTGCCCGACCTTGAGCTGGCAGCGATGGCGCTCGACCTGCGGGTCTGGCCGATCCGGACGGCCCCCATCTGCGAGGACGGTCCTCGGCAGGCGTTCCAGGTCCGGCGCGGGATGATCGAGGCCCACCAGGGCGACTGGGACCTCGCCGCGGACTGGACGCCGGTCTGGATCAGCTTCGGGGCACGCTGGCGGATCGGCGACGAACCGTTGCCCTGGACCGCCCACACCACGGTCTGGGACTTGTTGGCGTCGTACGCCGAGCACGTGCGCTTCACCCGCAAGCTCGGTGGCGTCGCCAAGCTGATCCTGCCGCCGGACATCGCGAGTGCCGCCTGAGAAGGTCCTGGAACTCGTTCTAGGGGTCCAGATCACACGAACGGTGCTGGCGCCCGGACCGTGACAGCATTACTGTCACGGTAGTTCGTCCCCGCTCACCTTCACGACCAGACAAGGCTGCAGATGAAGATCTCGACCATGCTCATGTACGATGGCAACCCGCGCAGCGCCGCGGACCAGGTGACCGCCTGGGAGAAGGCCGGCCTGGACACGGTCTGGGTCGCCGAGGCCTACGGTTTCGACTCCCCCACCCTGATGGGTTACCTGGCTGCGAAGACCGAGACGGTCGAGATCGGCTCGGCGATCATGAACATCTACTCGCGCACCCCTGGCGCCCTGCTCCAGACGGCCGCCGGCCTGGACAACGTCTCCGGCGGACGCGCGATCCTCGGCCTCGGCGCCTCCGGCCCGCAGGTGATCGAGGGCTTCCACGGCGTGCCCTACTCCAAGCCGATCGCGCGCACCCGCGAGGTCGTCGAGATCATCCGCGCCGGGATGCGCCGCGAGCCGCTGACCTCGGACGGCGAGTTCAAGCTCCCGTTGTCCAAGGAGCAGGGGGCCGTCACCGGCATGGGCAAGGCGCTGAAGCTGCTGACCAAGCCGGAGCGCTCCGAGGTCCCGATCTACATCGCAGCGCTGGGCCCGAAGAACGTCGAGCTGGCCGCCGAGATCGCTGACGGCCTGCTGCCGCACCTGTACTACCCGGAGAAGATCGGCCAGGTGATGGGCGACCCGATCGCTGCCGGCACCGCCAAGCGCGACCCCTCCTTGGGCGGCCTGAACATCGTGGCCGGCGGCAGGCTGGCCATCGGCGCGGGCCCGGAGACCAAGGCGCTGCTGGACTTCGCCCGCCCGATCTTCGCGTTGTACATCGGCGGCATGGGCGCGAAGGGCAAGAACTTCTACAACGACCTCGCCTGCGCGTACGGGTACGAGCAGGAGGCGACCGAGATCCAGGAGCTCTACCTCTCGGGCAAGAAGAAGGAAGCCGAGGCGCTGGTCCCGACCGAGTGGCTGGAGGCGGCCAACTTCGTCGGCCCCGCGTCGTACATCAAGGAGCGGATCGCTGCGTTCGCCGAGACCGGCGTGACCAGCCTGAACGTGACGCCGGTCGGCGCCGACCCGACCGCCATGATCGCCGAGCTCAAGGGCCTGATCAGCTGATCAATGCACGGTCCACTGCAATTGTTGCTGCCGGGGCGGACGGGTGTCCGGCAGGCCCCGGCAGCAACAATTGCAGGCGCTGGTGCCGACCACGGGAATACCCCCGCACAATTCTCGTTGACCACTCTATGAGTCTTTGCACCACCGACCCGACTCCCCGGATAGCCTGAGCACGATGAGCATCACCGCCCAGCAGGTTCGTCGCGCACTGGTACGCGCCGAGCGCAGCGCTGCCCTGGACCAGGACGAGGCCACCGCGCTGCTGACCGCCCGCGGCGAGGACCTCGTCCGGCTGACCGCGGTCGCCGCCCGGATCCGCGACAAGGGCCTGGCCGACGCCGGACGCACCGGCGTCATCACCTACTCCCCCAAGGTGTTCATCCCGATCACCAAGCTCTGCCGCGACAAGTGCCACTACTGCACCTTCGTGGAGACCCCCGGCCAGTTGCGCCGTAAGGGTCAGGACATGTTCCTGTCCCCCGACGAGATCGTGGACATCGCCCGCCAGGGCGCAGCCCTCGGGTGCACCGAAGCGCTCTTCACCCTCGGAGACCGTCCCGAGGACCGCTGGCCCGAGGCCCAGGCCTGGCTCGACGAGGAGGGGTACGACTCGACGCTGGCGTACTGCCGCGCGATGGCGATCCGGGTCCTCGAGGAGACCGGTCTGCTCCCGCACCTGAACCCGGGCGTGATGTCGTGGGAGGAGATGAACCGGCTCAAGCCGGTCTCGCCCTCGATGGGGATGATGCTGGAGACCACGTCGCGGCGGATCTTCGAGACCAAGGGCGAGGCTCACTACGGCTCCCCGGACAAGGACCCCGAGGTTCGCCTCCGGGTGCTCGAGGACGCCGGTCGGCTCGGCGTCCCGTTCACCACCGGCCTGCTGATCGGCATCGGCGAGACCCTCGAGGAACGCGCGGAGTCGATCTTCGCCCTCCGGCGGGTCGCACGGCAGTACGGCAACATCCAGGAAGTCATCATCCAGAACTTCCGGGCCAAGCCGGACACCGCGATGCGGCACACCGACGACCTCGCCCTGGACGAGTACGTCGCCGCGATCGCCGTCTCCCGGATCCTGCTGGGCCCCAAGGTCCGGCTGCAGGCTCCCCCGAACCTCGTGGATCTGGCGGAGTGCCAGGCCCTGCTCGGAGCCGGGGTCGACGACTGGGGCGGCGTCTCGCCCCTGACCCCGGACCACGTGAACCCCGAGCGCCCCTGGCCGTCGCTGGACCGGCTGCGCGACCTCACCGCCAGCGCCGGCTTCACCCTGAAGGCGCGACTGACCGCTCACCCGGAGTTCGTCCGCGCCGGCGAGCCCTGGATCGACCCCCGGGTGTCGGCCCACGTCGCCGCACTGGCCGGCGACGACGGCCTGGTGTCGAGCGAGATCACCGACGGCACCCGGCGTCCGAGCGGCCTGCCCTGGCAGGAGCCGGACGGTGGCTTCGCCTCCGTCGGTGGCGGAACGGGTCGTACCGACCTGCACGCGTCCGTTGACACCGAGGGTCGCAGTGCCGAGGTCCGCAGCGACTTCGAGAACGTGTACGGCGACTGGGACGAGCTCAAGAACGCGATCGCCCCGGACGAGAAGCACCCCCGTACGACGACCAGCCGGGCCGACAGCGAGGGGCTGTCGGCGCTCAGGGCCGCCGAGAAGGACCCCGGCAACCTCTCCGACGAGCACGCCCTCACCCTGATGACCGCCGAGGGCGACCTGCTCGCCCAGGTGATCCGGCTGGCGGACGACCTGCGCAAGCAGGTCTCGGGCGACGCAGTCACCTACGTGGTGAACCGGAACATCAACTTCACCAACGTCTGCTACGTCGGCTGCCGGTTCTGCGCCTTCGCGCAACGGCGTACCGACGCCGACGCGTACTCGCTGTCGATGGAGCAGGTCGCCGACCGCGCCGAGGAGGCCTGGGCCCTGGGAGCCACCGAGGTCTGCATGCAGGGCGGCATCGACCCCGAGCTCCCGGGCACCGCGTACTTCGACATCGCGGGCGCGGTCAAGAAGCGGGTCCCCGACATGCACGTGCACGCCTTCTCCCCGATGGAGATCGTCAACGGGTCCTCGCGGACCGGGCTGAGCTTCGAGGACTTCCTGATCAAGGCCCGCGAGTCGGGCCTGGACACCATCCCCGGCACCGCAGCGGAGATCCTGGACGACGAGGTCCGCTGGGTGCTGACCAAGGGCAAGCTGCCGACCAAGACCTGGATCGAGATCGTCTCCACCGCGCACCGCGTCGGGGTCCGGTCGTCCTCGACGATGATGTACGGCCACGTCGACAACCCCCGGCACTGGGTCCAGCACCTGCGGGTGCTGTCCGGGATGCAGCAGAAGAACCTGGAGGACGGCATCGCCGGCTTCACCGAGTTCGTGCCGCTCCCGTTCGTGCACCACTCGGCGCCGATCTACCTGGCTGGTGTCGCGCGTCCCGGTCCGACGCTGCGCGACAACCTCGCGGTGCACGCGATGGCCCGGATCCTGCTGCACGGCCGGATCGACAACATCCAGACCAGCTGGGTGAAGCTCGGCCCGGACGGCACCCGCGCGATGCTGAACGCCGGCGCCAACGACCTCGGCGGCACCCTGATGGAGGAGACCATCTCCCGGATGGCGGGCTCCGAGCACGGATCCGCGAAGACCGTCGAGGAGCTCGTCGAGATCGGCGTCGGGATCAACCGCCCGGTGGTGGAACGCACCACGACGTACGGTCGCCCTCTCCCCCGCTGAACCAGACCCAGCGCCGACCGGCGCGGCGCGCCCCTCTCCGCCGTCAGCCGCGCTTGGACCGTTTCCGGCTGATCGCGTCGACCGCCGCCGCGAGCAGCAGCACGATCCCGGTGATGACCTGCTGCCACTGGGCGTCGAGACTGGGCCGCAGCAGCAGCCCGTTCGGGATGATCACGATCACCAGAGCACCGATGACAGCGTCCCGCGGCTTGCCGCGTCCGCCGAACAGCGACGTACCGCCGATGACGGCCGCGGCCACCGAGAAGAGCAGCGTGTTCCCGGCACCGAGGTCGAGCGACGCCGACGACTGGTACGACGAGAGCATGACCACTCCGAAGGCGCCGAACGCCGAGCAGAGGATGAACGCGGTCACCTTCATGTGGACGACGTCGATGCCGGCTCGTCGCGCAGCCTCCTCGTTGCCACCGGTGGCGTACAGGTGCCGACCCCAGGTCGTCTTGGTCAGCAGCAGCGTGCAGATGACCATCAGCGTGATCACGATGGCAGCGGGCACCGGGATGCCGTCGACGACGCGGTACCGGTTCAGGCCGCGGTTGTCGCTGGCCAGGATCGTCACGACCACCGCGACGACCGTCAGGATCCCACCGCGCAGGAGGACCAGGGCGAGCGCGTCGTGGGCCAGGCCGGCCCGCTTCGCGCGGATCGAGGTGTTCAACGTGTACGCCAGGTACCCGCCGACCAGCACCAGGATGAAGACCCAGCTCCACAGCACGCTGAGGGTCCCGTAGGTCAGGTCGTGCCAGAGCTTGACCTGACCGACCGGCACCGGCTGCCCCTTCAGGGCGAACTGGACGACCCCCTGCCAGGCAAGGAACAGGGCCAGGGTCACCACGAAGCTGGGGATACCGACCTTGGCGACCAGGTACCCGTTCAGGGTGCCGATCGCAGCACCGATGCAGACCGCGGCGATGATGCCCGGGACGACGTGCTGGGTGAGGTTGGTGACCACCAGCACGAAGCCGATCGCAATCACCACCGACCCGGTCCAGGCCTTCAGCCAGGCGGCCAGTGCCGCAGCGATGGCCAGGCCGACGACCAGGGACCAGTACAGGAGGTCGGGGAGCTGACCGTTGAGCTGGCCGTTGAAGATCCCGATCGCGGCGATCCCGGCGGCCACGCCGCCCGCAGTACCTGCGGACAGGTCGATCTCCCCGAGCAGCAGCACGAAGACCAGCCCCAGGGCGATCACCGCGATGTAGGCGCCCTGACCGGGCAGGTTGCCGATGTTGTAGCGGGACAGGAACTTGTCGCTGACCTGCATGAAGATCAGGCCGAGGACGACCAGGCCGAGCACCGACGGCAGGGCTCCGGGATCTCCGGTACGCAGGCGACCGATCCACTCGCGGATGGCGATCGGGATGGTTCGCTCCTCGACGTCGAGCGAGAAGCTGCCCCGGTCGTTGGTCGGGAGCGTGCCTGCGGCGCCGACGGTCTCGGGAGGCTCGGGGGTCATCTCTGCTCCTCAGATGCTCTCGTTGGCGGCGGCCGGCGCGAGGCCGATGTCGCCGCTACGGCCAGCGGTGATCAGCTCGACGATCTGCGTCGTGCTGCTGTCCTTGGTCATCACCTCGGCCGCCACCTGGCCCAGGTAGAGGGCGGCGACCCGGTCGGCCACCTCCATCACGTCGTTCATGTTGTGCGAGATCAGGACGACGCCGCGGCCCTGGTCAGCCAGCCGCCGGACCAGGTCGAGGACCTGCCGGGTCTGGGCGACACCGAGGGCGGCCGTCGGCTCGTCCAGGACGACGACCTTGCTGTTCCAGAGGACTGCCTTGGCGATGGCCACGGTCTGACGCTGTCCTCCGGAGAGGTTGGCGACCTTCTGGCGCACCGACGAGACGGTCTTGACCGACAGGCCGGCCAGCACCTCTCGTGCCTTCTTCTCCATCTCGCCGTCGGAGAGGAAGGCGCGCAGCTTGTGCAGCTCGCGCCCGAGGAACATGTTCTGGGTGATGTCGAGGTTGTCGGCCAATGCGAGGTCCTGGTAGACGAACTCGATGCCCAGGCCGGTCGCGGCGCGCGGGTCCGTGAGGGTGACCGGGCGACCCTCGAAGCGGATCTCGCCCGAGTCGGCCCCGTGGATCCCGGCGATGCACTTGACCAGGGTCGACTTGCCGGCGCCGTTGTCACCGACGAGAGCCGTGACCTCCCCGGGGTACACGTTGAGGTCGACGTCGCGCAGGACGTGGACCGGACCGAAGCTCTTGTTCAGCTTGCTGATCTGCAGAATCGGTTCGGTCACAAGATCACCCTCCGGTGCGGGTCGCGGGACGTCAAGGTCTACGGGAGTCGCAACCGTGGTCGGGCAGGATCGCTGCCCGACCACGGTGACGAGGTGGGTCAGGAGATACCGAGCTTGGTGCAGTCTGCCTCGATGTTCTTGCACAGCTCGGCGGCCGTCAATGCTCCGGAGTCGATGACGTCCTGCACGTTGGCCTGGGTGATGACCTGGGCCGGCAGCAGCAGGGCCTGGATCTTGTGGTCAGCAGCCTTCGGGTCGGCGAAGTCCGCCAGGGTCAGGCCCACGTCAGCGGGGTTCTTGCCCTGGATCAGGGCGATCGCCAGCTGGGCGGCCGCGGTGGCCTCGAGCTTGACGTCCTTGAAGATCGTCATGCTCTGCTTGCCGGTGATGACGTTCTGCAGACCCTCGACGGAGGCGTCCTGGCCGGTGATCACGACGTGACTGACCAGACCGGTGTCGGTCAGCGGGCCGCCGATGATCGCGTTCGCGATGCCGTCGTTGGCCGCAATCACACCCTGGATCTCGCCACCAGCCGCGGTCAGCGCCTGGGAGAACGGCTGCGGGGCATTCTCGTTCTTCCACCCGAGGACCGTCTGCTCACCGACGATGTCGAGCGCGCCGCTGGTCTTCAGCGGGTCGAGAACCGTGTGGGCACCCTTCTGGAACAGCACCGCGTTGTTGTCCACGTCGGTACCGCCGTTCATCATGATGACCTTCGGGTTCTTCACGTCCTGGGCGTTCAGGCAGTCGACCATGGTCTGGGCCTGCAGGCGACCGACGTCCTCGTTGTCGAAGGAGACGTAGTACGGCGACGTGCCACCGAGGTTGACCCGGTCGTAGTCGATGACCTTGATTCCGGCGTCCGCGGCGTCCTTCGCGGCAGCGGCGCCCGAGGCGGCATCGATCGAGTCGATGATCAGGACGTCAACGCCGTCACCGATCATGTTCTGCGCGATCTGGGCGAACTTGGAGACCGAGCCCTGGGCGTTCTGGATGTCGGCACTGATGCCGGCCTTCTTGAAGGCTGCTGCCAGGAGCGGCTTGTCGTAGAGGGTGTACCGGGTCGAGGACGTCGTGTCCGGCAGGATCACGCCGACCTTGCCGCTGGCGGTTCCGAGATCAGCTCCCTCCGCCGGCGCCTGCGCGGCGCTCTTCGGCGGGTTGTCGAGCTTGCACGCAGCGTTGACCTCGCCGGAGCCCGAGCTGTCCTTGCTGTCGTCAGAGCCACAGGCGGCGAGCCCGCTGATGGCCAGTACTGCGACGGCGCCGGTAATGGCGCCTCGACGGATGAGAGATGACACGGGGTTCCTCCTGTGGGGGGTGAGGGCTAGGCGGTAGCCAGAGGCCCGTTCGGCTCCACTGAGTGTGCTGGGTCACACCGTAGTCGTCAATGGTTGAACGCAAACTTCTTTCAAATCGTTACTTCAAACTTCTAATACCTTGTCCTTGACGACAAGCGATCCCATGCAGCACAGTTCACCCATGCATTCCGACGTGACCCTCCGCGGGGCGGCCCCCGGCTCTGCGGGGTCGCTCAAGGTCGCGAACCAGCGCCGGGTGCTCGCGGTCCTCCTCGACCGGGGCATCGAACCGGCGAGCCAGGCCGAGATCACCCGTGAGACCGGGCTGGCCGCCGGAACCGTGTCCACCATCGTGCGCGAGCTGGCGGCTGCCGGCATCGTCGACACGGTCCCCGGTGCTGGCCGCCGCGGCACCTCGGTCCGGATCGCTCGCGGCGCCGGGCTCGTCGCGGGCGTCGACTTCGGTCACAGCCACGTCGCCGTCGCCGTCGCGGAGATGTCCGGCGAGGTGCTCGCCGAGTCCCGGCAGCCGATCGCGTCGGGCCACTCGCACCACGAGGGCCTGACCCTGGCGCACACGATCCTCACCGGCCTCCTCGACCGGATCGGGGCAGATCCCGGCGCCCTGCGCAACATCGGGATGGGGCTGCCCGCGCCGATCTCCGACAACGTGGTGATGAGCTCAGCCATCCTGCCCGGATGGGTCGGCGTCAATGCACGCGACGAGGCGGCCTCGACCTTCGGGGTCGACGTCCTGATCGAGAACGACGCCAACCTCGGCGCCCTCGCCGAGCACCGGCACGGCCACGGGCAGGGGCACGCCAACGTCGTCTTCGTGAAGGTCTCCTCCGGGGTCGGGGCCGGCCTGATCCTCGACAACAAGCTGTTCCGCGGCAGCGCCGGAACCTCCGGCGAGATCGGCCACCTCACCCTCGACGAACAGGGACCGTTGTGCCGGTGCGGCAGCCGCGGCTGCCTCGAGGCGTACGCCGCCACCGGCACCACCCTGACGATGATGGCCGACCAGATGCCCGGCGCCGACGTGAACGCGATCATCGAGTCCGCGCAGCAGGGCAACGTCTCGGCGCTGCGGGTCTTCGAGGACGCCGGCCTGCACCTCGGCTGGGGCCTGGCCACGGTGACCAACCTGATCAACCCGGACGTGATCCTGGTCGGCGGCGACATGGCCCATGCCGGAGAGCTGCTGCTCGAGTCCGCCCGGCTGGGCTTGCGCCGGCACGTCCTGGCCGGCACCTCCAGCACACCGGTCCTGGTGGCCGCGCTCGGCGACCGGGCCTCGATGGTCGGCGCGCTGGTGCTCGCGATCGACGCGACCGACCTGCTGGCGGGCTAGAGGTTTCGAGGCACCCGCGAGCGCGGCTGCACCTCAACCACCCAGAGTGACCGGCAGCGCTTCCAGCCCGAAGACGATCGACTTCGCGTGGTACTCCAGCTCGCCGGGGTCCACCGCCAGCTCCAGGTCGGGGAACCTGCGCGCCAGCGCCGGGTAGGCGGCCCGCAGCTCCATCCGCGCCAGCTCGG
This sequence comes from Propionibacteriales bacterium, assembly GCA_026392455.1. Classification (GTDB taxonomy): domain Bacteria; phylum Actinomycetota; class Actinomycetes; order Propionibacteriales; family Nocardioidaceae; genus Marmoricola. Next base: position 322,980 of record JAPLCB010000009.1, read on the forward strand.
CGCCGACGCAGCGGTGCAGGCCGTGCCCGAACGCGAGGTGGTTCGAGGACTCCTTCACCGGGCACATCGCCTCACCGGGCGTCGAGCGCGGATCCCGACTGGCGGTCGGCAGGTGCGCGAGCATCACCGACCCCTTCTTGATCAGGTGCCCGCCGACGACGACGTCCTCCTTGGCGAACCGCGGGAACGCCACCTGGACGACCGCCAGCTGCCGGAGCAGCTCCTCGACGATGTCCTCGACGCTGTCCGGGTCCTCGGCCAGGGACTTCCACAGCTGTCGGTCCTGCAGCAGCATCACGGTGCCCAGGGCGAGCATCGACGCGGAGGTCTCCATGCCGCCGTTGAAGGCGCCGTCCGCCAGCCCGCCCAGGTCGAAGTCGTTGATCTGGTCACCGGAGTCACGGATGATCTGACCGATCAGGCCCGGTCCGGGATCGAGCCGCTGCCGAGCGGTCTCGGCAAGGAGGAACTCACGGGAGCCACCGATCGCGCCGATCGATCCGGCCCCGCCCTCGGTCACGTCGAAACGGGCATTCCCCAGCTTGCGGAAGGTCTCGCGCCGCTCGGCCGGTAGCCCGAGCAGGTCGCAGATCACCAGGAACGGGACCGGGAAGGCAAAGGTCTGCACCAGGTCGACGACACCGTCGGGGGACGCCGCCGCGGCGGCCTCGGTCTCGTCGAGCTGGGTGGCGATGATGCTGTCGATGCCGGGCTTGAGCCGGGACAGCCGGCGCATCGTGAACTCGGGCGTGAGCAGCTTCCGCTGGCGGGTGTGCTCCGGTGGATCGGTGAAGCCGAGGCCGCCGATGTCACCACTCTCCACGTCGCCGCTCTTCCCCATGAAGGGCCTGATGTCGGTCGAGTGGTTGACGTTCCCGAGGACCTCGCGGGCCTCGTCGTACCCGGTGATCAACCAGATCTCCAGCCCCATGAACGACGTCATCTTGTGGACCGGGTCCTGCTCGCGCGTCGCGGTCAGCCGCTGGGTCGGCCCGAGCCCGTCACGGCCCAGCGGCCAGGCCAGGCTGTCGGGCACCTTGTCCAACTTGGTGAGGTCGATGCCGCCCGTCCGCGCGACGACGCGCTTCAGGACAGCAGACTTCAGACGGTTGAGCAGGCTCATCGGCGGAGGTGGGCCCTTCGGTGATATTCGGGACGGCAGCACGACTCTACCGAGGCTTCGGCCCGGACGCCGCTTCCTGTCTCGGCTGCCTGCCAAAAGCGGTACAAACGGCACGTCGGACAGCAGCCCGGACTCGCCCATTCGGCATCCCGCCGGCCGAGAACCACGAAGTCGCGTTCAGCCCACACTGCCCGGTAATCGCCCCCCGTTCTGGGGACAGCGCAGCCCGCCCGCCCCAACCCGAGGTGCAGCCTGAGGCTCCGTCGATCGAGCTGATCGGGATTGGCCGCGAATATGCTCGGCCCACGTAGTCCCCTCTGCGTGGCCTCCGGGCACCGGACGGCAGGCCGGAAGCAGCACGAACGAGGAGTTCTGATGCCGACCATTCTCAGCGCGCCTGATCGGTTGACCGCTGCCCAGAAGAAGGCCACGACCACGCTGTTCCTGGCCGGGCCGTTCGAGGACACCGGTACCGGCTGGCGCGACGACGTCATCGCGGCGTACGCCGACCTCGACATCACGATCATCGATCCGCGCAACGAACGATGGGCCGGCCTCGAGGCCGGCTCTCCGGGGAGGCGCGGAGCCTACGACTGGCAGTGCGCAGCCGCCTTCGACGCCGACGTGGTGATCGTCTGGGTACCGGCCGAGGCCCAAGCCCCGACTGCCCTGATGACGCTGGGCTACCTCGCCGCGAAGCGGGGCAACGCGAAGCGCAGCAGCTCGGTGATCGTCGGCGGCGATGGTGGGGACGGACTGGTGCAGCTGTTCGCCCAGAACCAGCAGCTCTTCCCGGCCGGGAACGACCTGGACGAGGTCGTCCGGATCGCCCGGCTCGCGCTCGAACAGGCCATCGCCTCGAGGTGACGGTTGCGGCTCAGCGCGACGAGGTCACTCCCACTCGATCGTCCCCGGCGGCTTGCTGGTGATGTCGAGTACCACCCGGTTGACGTCCTTGACCTCGTTGGTGATCCGGGTGGAGATCCGCTCGAGCAGCTCGTACGGCAGCCGGCTCCAGTCCGCGGTCATGGCGTCCTCGGACGACACCGGGCGGAGCACGATCGGGTGGCCGTAGGTGCGGCCGTCACCCTGCACGCCGACCGACCGTACGTCGGCCAGCAGCACCACCGGGAACTGCCAGATGTCGCCGTCCAGACCGGCCGCCGACGTCTCCTCGCGGACGATCGCGTCGGCGTCGCGGAGGATCTCCAGGCGCTCGGCGTCGATCGCGCCGACGATCCGGATCGCCAGACCGGGGCCGGGGAACGGGTGCCGTCCGACGATGCCCTCGGGGAGGCCGAGCTGGCGGCCGGCGTCGCGGACCTCGTCCTTGAAGAGGGTGCGCAACGGCTCGATCAGGCTGAACTCGAGGTCCTCGGGAAGACCGCCGACGTTGTGGTGCGACTTGATGTTCGCCGCACCCTCACCGCCACCGGACTCGACGACGTCGGGGTAGAGGGTTCCCTGGACCAGGAACTTCACCGGCGGTCCGGGGGTCGCGAGCACCTCGCGCTCGGCCTGCTCGAACACCCGGATGAACTCGCGGCCGATGATCTTCCGCTTCTCCTCCGGGTCGGTGACACCGGCCAGGAACCCGAGGAACTGCTCGCTGCACTCGACGACCTTGAGGTCGATCCCGGTCGCGGCGACGTAGTCCTTCTCGACCTGCTCGGCCTCGCCCTTGCGCAGCAGCCCGTGGTCGACGAAGACACAGGTGAGCTGGTCACCGATGGCCTTCTGCACGATCGCCGCCGCGACCGCGGAGTCGACGCCGCCGGACAACCCGCAGATCACCCGGGCGTCGCCGACCTCGGCACGGATCCGCTCGACCTGCTCCTCGACGATGTTGGAGCTGGTCCAGGTCGGCGTGCAGCCGGCGATGTCGTAGAGGAAGTGCTCCAGGATCGTCTGGCCGTGCTCGCTGTGCAGGACCTCCGGGTGCCACTGGACCCCGGCGATCCTCCGCTCGAGGTGTTCGAACGCGGCCACCGTGGCACGCGGTGACCGGGCGTTGACGGTGAACCCGTCGGGCGCAGCGGTGACCTCGTCACCGTGCGACATCCACGAGACCAGGGTCTCGGGGAGGCCGGCGAGCAGGGTGCCGGACTCCAGCACCGCGACGTCGGTCCGGCCGTACTCGCGCTGTCCCGTGTGGGCGACCTCGCCGCCGAGCGCCTGGGCCAGCGCCATGAAGCCGTAGCAGATCCCGAAGACCGGAACGGTGCCGTCGACCAGAGCGGAGTCGAGCTGCGGGGCCCCGTCCTCGTAGACCGAGGACGGACCACCGGAGAGCACGATCGCGGTCGGGTTCTTCGCCAGCATGTCCGCGGCCGACATCGTGTGCGGCACGATCTCGGAGTAGACCCGGGCCTCCCGGACGCGGCGGGCGATCAGCTGGGCGTACTGCGCCCCGAAGTCAACGACAAGGACGAGGTCGTGGTCGGTCAAAGCCGGCCCCTTCTGCAGCAACGGGTGTGGGGCCCGAGTCTATCGGCGAGCGCGGGGCACGTTCCCGGCGGTTCAGATGACCGTCCCGACCAGGTTTCGAGGCGAGCGCCAGGGCGCCCGCACCTCAACCAGCAGGTGGGTCGAAATCGGCGACCGTGGGACTCACCAGGTTTCGAGGCGAGCGCAAGGGCGCCCGCACCTCAACCAGCAGGTGGGTCGAACTAGGCGACCGTGGGGCCCACCGGGTTTCGAGGCGAGCGCCAGGGCGCCCGCACCTCAACCAGCAGGTGGCCCTAAAACGTGACTCAGGGCCCAGCCGGGGAGGGAGGGAGGCTGGGCCCTGATTGTCCACGTGGTGTGAACCGTGTCGAGATCGGGCCTGGGAGGGAGCAATGCACCCGATCTGCACTGATAAACGAGTGCCCCAGGCGAGGGTTATGCAGGTTTCAAAGTTTTTTCTGATCAGTTGGCGAAATGGTTTCGAGACGTGCCGTGCCGGCCCTCCTCGCCCAGCAGGCTAGGAAACCGCCACGATCGGCAGGTGCAACGCGCCCGGAGCACTGGCCGGAACAGCCGGCGAGACCGGCTCGACCGGAGCGATCCGCTCGTACGCCGACCCCAGGGCGGGACGCGGGTCCTCCTCGCCCTTGTTGGGCCAGAACGACATCGCCCGCTCCGCCTGCGCGGTGATCGTCAGCGACGGGTTGACCCCGAGGTTCGCGGAGATCGCCGAGCCGTCGGCGATGTGCAGGCCCGGGTAGCCGTAGACCCGCTGGTACGGGTCGATGACGCCGGTCCGGGGCGAGTCGCCGATGGTGCAACCACCGATGAAGTGCGCCGTCAGCGGCCGGTTGAACGGCTCCCCGATCGAGCTGCCGGCCTTGCCGCCGACCAGGTCGGCCATGTCCCGGGCGGCCTCGTGCGCCACCGGGATCCAGCTCGGGTTGGGCTCGCCGTGACCCTGCTTGGAGGTCATGTAGCTGATCTTCGTGCCCGGGATCTTCTTGGTGTACGTCGTGATCGAGTTGTCGACCGTCTGCATCACCAGGGCGATGGTGGTGCGCTCGGACCAGTGCTTGAAGTCGTACAGCTCGAAGATGTTCTTGCGCTCGGACCACATCTCCTTGAGCCAGGCCTTCCAGCGCGGTCCCACGGTGTCGCCCGGCGTGAGCACCGTCTGCATCAGCGACATGAAGTTGCTGCCCTTGCCGTAGCGGCAGGGCTCGATGTGGGTGTGCTCGTCAGGGTGGAACGACGACGTGATGGCCACCCCGCGGGAGTAGTCGACCTTGCTGTCGGTCGGGGCGATCACGCCGAGGATGGACTCGGAGTTGGTCCGCGACAGGTAGCCCAGCCGGTCGGAGAGACCGGGCAGGTGGCCCTCGTCCTTCATCTTGTGCAGCAGCCGCTGGGTGCCGAGCGACGCAGCGGCCACGATCACGTGCTGCGCGGTCAGGGTCCGGGTCGAGCGCGCGGTGGCGCGCTTGGCCTTGGTGAACTTGAGGTCGACGTCGAAACCACCGGAGCCGTCCGCGGACCGCGGAGCGATCCGGGTCACCGTGGTCAGCGGCATCACCCGGGCGCCCTTGCGCTCGGCGAGGTAGAGATAGTTCTTGACCAGGGTGTTCTTGGAGTTGTGCCGGCAGCCGGTCATGCACTCGCCGCACGCCTTGCAGGGCACCCGGTCAGGTCCGGCACCGCCGAAGTACGGGTCCTTGATCGTGTCGTGGTGGGTCTCGCCGGGACCACCGAAGAAGACACCGACGGGAGTCGGGTGGAAGGTGTCACCGACCCCCATGCCGTCCGCCACCTGCTTCATCAGGTCGTCGGCAGGCGTCTTCAGCGGGTTCTCGACCACACCGAGCATCCGCTTGGCCTGGTCGTAGTACGGCGCAAGCTCCTGCTTCCAGTCGGTGATGTGCGCCCACGAGGGGTCGGAGTAGAACGCGTCGAGCGGTTCGTACAGCGTGTTCGCGTAGACCAGCGAACCACCACCGACGCCGGCACCGGCGACGATCATGCAGTCCTTGAGGGCATCGATCCGCTGGATGCCGTAGCAGCCGACCTCGGGACGGAAGAGGTACTTCTTGACGTCCCAGGAGTTCTCGGCGAAATCAGCGTCCTCGAACCGGGCACCCGCCTCGATGACCGCGACCTTGTAGCCCTTCTCGGTCAACCGCAGCGCACTGACCGATCCGCCGAACCCGGATCCGACGATCAGTACGTCGAAGTCGAAGTTCTTCGCGGTGGAACTCTGAGACATCAGGCCCTTCCCATCTTCTTCATCAGCCGCAGGCTCACGGTCATCATCTTGGCGTACTGCTCGTCGGACAGGCCGAACTGAGGACTGAACCTCAGCACCGACTGGGAGGCCACGGCCTGGGTCTCGGTGTACCGGTGGATCCCTTCGCTGCCCTGACGGCGACCCATCCCGGACTCCCGCATCCCACCCATCGGGGCGTCGATGCTCGCGAACGTCGCGCCGAAGGCTTCGTTGATGTTCACCGTGCCGCACTTGATCTGACGCGCGATGATCCGGCCGCGCTTGACGTCGCGGGTGTAGACCGAGGCGTTCAGGCCGTACTCACCGTCGTTGGCCCGGGCGATCGCGTCGGTCTCGTCGGCGAACCGGTACAGGCTGATCACCGGCCCGAAGGTCTCGTGACCGAAGCAGGTCATCTCCGGGGTGACGCCCTCGAGGATGGTCGGCTCGAAGTAGAACGGTCCGAGGTCGGGCCGCGCCTTGCCGCCAGCAAGCACGACAGCGCCCTTGGCGACGGCGTCCTCGACGTGCGCGGTCACGGTGTCGAGCTGGTCCTGGCTGATCAGCGACCCCATGTCGCTGCCCCACTCGAGACCGGCGGACAGCTTCATCGCCTGGGTGGCCGCGACGAACTTCTCCTTGAACCGGTCGTAGACCTGGTCGGCGACGAACATCCGCTCGGTGGAGACGCAGAGCTGCCCGGCGTTGGAGAAGCAGGCCCGGACGGCGCCCTCGGCGGCCTTGTCGAGGTCCGCGTCGCGCAGGATCAGGATCGGGTTCTTGCCGCCGAGCTCCAGCGAGCAGCCGATCAACCGGTCGGCGCACTGCTGCGCGATGATCTTGCCGGTGGCGGTCGAGCCGGTGAAGCAGATGTAGTCCGAGCGCTCGATGATCGGCGTACCGAGCTCGCGGCCCGGTCCGGCGACGACGTTCCACAGGTCCTTCGGGAAGCCGGCCTCCTCGAGCAGCTGGGCGCCGAGCAGGGCGGACAGCATCGTCTGGGCGTCGGGCTTGGTGACCACGGCGTTGCCGGCGAGCAGGGCCGGGATGCCGTCGCAGAGCGCCATCGTGAACGGGTAGTTCCACGGCGAGATGATGCCGACGACGCCCTTGGGGATCCGGTTGACCTCGGCCCGGGTCAGGCCCGGAATAACGCCCATCCGGCCTTCGGTGTCGAGGTGCTGGTGCGCCGTCCGGGCGTAGTAGCGGGCCGTCAGCGCGATGTGCAACGGCTCGTCGAAGGCGTGCTTGCGCGCCTTGCCGGACTCCCAGCAGATCAGGTCGATGATCTCGTCCTGACGGTCCAGGACCAGGTCGTGCAGCCGCAGCAGCAGCTCGGCACGGTGGTCCAGGGACGTCTGGGACCAGGCCTTCTGGGCACGTCGCGCGCGGGCGAACGCCTCGGCCACGTCGTCCCCGCTCGACTGCGGGATCACTGCGAGCGGCTGCCCGGTGGCGGGCGCGTAGGAGGTTACTCCGCGGCCCGTCGTGGCGATCAGCCGGTTGGTCAGGGCGGCGACGTACTCCGGCTCGAAGGCGTACGACGCCCGCGGGTCGTGCTCGGGGTCCGCTGGCAGCTGGGTCGAGGGGTTAACACTCATGAACGGAGCCTAAACCCGCCGGTAACTTGACACAATAGGATGCTCTGTAAACTGACAGTTGCGCCTGTCACTTAAAGGGTTCGCGCGCTCAGCGGAACCGGAAGTACACCCAGGCTCCCGCATTCGCCCGGTTGAAGGTGTCCCCGGCAAACGTGGCCCGCACCCGGAAGTTCACTCGCGACGGGTGCGTCCCGGTCCACTTCCAGTCGACCACTCCCTGCTTGCCCTCGACGATGCAGGCGCTCGTCTTCACCAGCTTCCAGCCGGAGGCGTACTTGCGCTGCACCTGGTGCCGCAGGCAGCGCTTCCCGGGATAGGCCGGGGCGCTCTGGCTGCGGAACTTCGCCGCGTACTTGCTCATCAGGGCGTAGCTACCGGACTTCGTGTAGTAGCCGCTCGGGGCCGTGCTGATCCGCGCCCGCACCGGGACGCTGCGGGCGACCTCGACCGAGACGGTGTCGTCGGCCGGGTCGCTGGTGCCCTTGTTGTCCACCAGCAGCGCCCGGACCTTCATGTTCACGTACGCCGACAGCGTGCTCTCGACGACGTCGTCGTTCACGTTGCCGCGGTAGTTGACCTGACGCCACTGGGTCTGACCCGCGTACTGCACCTGGAAGTAGTAGTCGAGGTTCATCGCGTGCACGACCGCGGAGAACCGCGCCGACTGCCCGTAGGTGTAGACCGCCCGGTCCGCGGTCAGGGTGATCGACGGGGGGTCTTCGGCGTACGACGGAACCGCCGGCAGCCCGAGCAGGGCGACGACCACGGACAGGACGACGTACACGACGCGACGCTTCACAGCAGGATCAACGCAAAAGGGACCGATTGGTCACGTCTCGTCGCGGTCCGCCCACGCCAGCAACGGCGCCAGGTCGTAGACGTGGTCGTCGATGTCGTGGTGAAGGTCGCCGAGGTGCTCGTAACGGTCGGGCATCGTCGCGATCGTGAAGTCCCCCGGCTCGCAGTCGTCGATCTCGTCCCAGGTGATCGGCGCGCTCACGGTCGCGTCGGCGTTGCCGCGCACCGAGTACGCCGCCGCGATGGTGTGGTCGCGGGCGTTCTGGTTGTAGTCGACGAACAGGTGCGCCGGGTCACGGTCCTTGCGCCACCAGGCCGTGGTCACCTCGGTGCTGCGCCGCTCGACCTCCTTGGCGAAGGCGAGCGCAGCACGCCGCACGCCCTGGTGGTCCTGGTCGGGACGGACCCGGACGTAGATGTGCATCCCGGAACCGCCGCTGGTCTTCGGGTACCCCACCGCACCGAGCTCGTCGAGGATCTCGTGGGCCACGTGGGCCACCCGCCGCACCGTCTGCCAGCTGCAGTCCGGTCCCGGGTCGAGGTCGATCCGCCACTCGTCGGGCATCTCGACGTCGGCCTTGCGACTGTTCCAGGGATGGAACTCGACCGTGCTCATCTGGACCGCCCAGACCACCTGGGCGATCTCGGTGACGCAGAGCTCGTCGGCGGTTCGCTTCCAGCGCGGGAAGTAGACCTGGACCGTCTCCATCCAGTCCGGAGCGCCCGCGGGCAGCCGCTTCTGGTGGACCTTCTCGCCGTCGATCCCCTTGGGGAAGCGGTGCAGCATCGTCGGGCGGTCCCGCAGGGCGTTGACGATGCCGTCGCCGACGGAGAGGTAGTACTCGACCAGGTCGAGCTTGGTCTCGCCGCGCGCCGGGAAGTAGACGCGGTCCGGGTTGGAGATCCGGACCACCCGGTTGTCGACCTCCAGCTCGATCGCGTCGCTCACAGCAACGGCTCCGCGAGCAGGACCTGCTCCTCCCACCAAGCGAGCTCGTCGTCGTACCCGCCGAGCGCCTTCTCCCACCCGAACTGCACCATCGCACCCAGCAGGGCCAGCCGCACCTGGGTCTCCCACCACCCGGCTGTCGCGACCCCGTGCCGCTCGAGCGCGTCCCGGTACGCCGCCAGCGTCTCCTCCTTGCTGGTCGGCAACCGTCGGCAATTGATCGCCAGGTACCACGCCAGGTCCGACAACGGTGCTCCCCGACCGGGGAGCTCCCAGTCCAGCAGCACCGTGCGCCCGTCCGGGGTACTGCCAAGGTTGTCGAGCTTCCAGTTGCCGTGGACGAAGGTCTGCGGCGTCGTCGCCAGGGCTGCGACCAAGGGGCTCGGATCGTGCGCGAGCGGGAGCAGCACCCGGGCAGCCCGGGGCGCGACCTCGGCCAGCAGCGGCCAACCCTGGGCCACCAGTCTCGGGACCAGGTGGTCGGACCCCAGCGCCGCCTCGGCGGCCGCCATCCGGGGCGACAGCTCCAGGTAGCGGTCGGTGGCGGAGACGACGTCGATCGGGTGCTCCCCGGACCAGAACGTCGCGTGCATGGCAGCCATGTGGTCGACGAACCGCTGGTGCTGGACCGACGGCAGCAGGCTGTCGTCGGCCGGCACCAGGTGCTCGGCGACGTCGTCCATCAGCAGGGCCGCCAGCGTCGGCCGCTCCTGGTCCTGAGCGACTGCGGTGATCGGCTGGACCAGGCAGTCCGGGAGCAGGTCCAGCAGCCCCCGGCGCCACGCCTCGACCACGGCGCCGCCGCTGATCCCCGCTGCCCGCAACGTCCAGTCGGCGTCCTCGTCGAGGTACTTCACCACCTGCCAACGGCCGTCGATCCGGACCCGTTCGAGCACGGCGCCGGACTTGCCGGGGCTGTCGATCACCATCCGCTGGTCAGCACCAGCGAGCAGCTCGGCGACGGACCCGAGGACCGGACGGACATCGGTCGCGCCCATGTCGGGTCAGTCGGTCCCGTGCCGGCGGATGAAGTCGAGGATCGGCTCGGCCAGCTCGGGCCTGCAGACGATCAGGTCCGGCAGCCGGACCTCCTTCTGGTTGTAGAGCAGCTCGGTGCCGTCGACGCGACTGGTGAACAGACCGGCCGCCCGGGCCACCGCCACGGGAGCAGCGGAGTCCCACTCGTACTGACCGCCGGCGTGCACATAGGCGTCGGTGACGTCGCGGGCCACCGAGATCACCTTGGCGCCGGCGGAGCCCATCGGCACCAGCTCCGCGTCGATCTCCTCGGCGAGCGCCTGGACGAAGGCCGGCGGCCGGGTGCGGGACACGGCGATCCGGGGACGCGGCGCGGTCCGGGCCGGAACCACCGGCGGCTGGCCGGTGTGGAAGGTGCGCGACAAGCCGGGCTGGGCGACGGCGCCGGCCACGAGGGCACCCTCCCCCGAATCCAGCCGGGCCCAGAGCGCGACGTGCACGGCCCAGTCGTCGCGGGGCGGCTCGGAGTACTCCCGGGTGCCGTCGACCGGGTCGATGATCCAGACCCGCGGAGTGCTCAACCGGTCGTTCGCGCCGCTGGTGCCGCGGTGCTCCTCCTCGGACAGGACCGCATCCTGCGGCTTGTACTGAGCGAACAGCCCCATCAGCAGCTCGTGGGAGGCGAGGTCGCCGGCATCCTTGAGCGCCTTGCCCTCCAGCCCGCTCTCGCGGATCTGCAGCAGCAGGGTCCCGGCGGCGGTGGCCGTCCAGGCAGCGAAGAGGTGGTCGTTGGCCAGGGCCTCGGGGGGCGGCGTACCGGGATCGAAGTCAGTCACGCACGGAGCCTAGCGCCGACGACGGTCAGCGGTTGAACCGTTGCTGGGTCTCCTCGAGACCGTTCTCGATCAGGCACTCGACCGCGTCCGCGGCATCGCCGATCTGGAAGGGCAGCTCTTTCTTCTCGACGGTCGAGTAGTTGCCGAGCACGAAGTCCGCCGGGTTCTGGCGCCCGGGCGGTCGGCCGATGCCGGCACGGACCCGGTAGAAGTCCCCGGTGCCCAGGGATGCCCGCATCGACTTGAGCCCGTTGTGACCGTTGTCCCCGCCGCCGAACTTGATCCGCAGCGTGCCGAAGTCGATGTCGAGCTCGTCGTGGATCGCGATCACCTGGGCCGGATCGGCCCCGTAGAACTTGGCCAGGGTCGAGACCGGTCCACCGGACTCGTTCATGTAGCCGCGGGCCCGACCGAGCACCACCTTCGGCGCCGGAGCGCCCGGCGGAGCCAGCCGCCCTTCGAGCACCTCGGCCCGCCCGGACTTGTGCGACTTCAGCGAGCCGCCCATCCGGCGGGCCAGCTCGTCGACGACGAGGTAGCCGATGTTGTGACGCGTGCCGGCGTACGTCGGGCCGGGATTCCCCAGCCCGACGATCAGCCAGACAGCGGGGTCACTCAGTTTCGGCGTCCTGGATCGGGGCCTCGGACGGCGGGCCGGCGTTCTCGGCGACCGCGGCGTCGAGCTCGGCCTCAGCGGCCTCCGACGACTTGCCCTGGGTGATGTTGACGATCAGCAGGTCCGCGTCGCTGACCAGGGTCGAGCCCTTCGGCAGGTCGAGCTCGGAGGCGACGATCTGGGTGCCGGCCACGGCGCCCTCGATCGAGATCTCGATCTGCTCGGGGATGTGGGTGGCCTCGGCCTCGAGGGTGACCACGTTGTTCTCGAGCTGGACGAAGGCTTCCTTGTTCGCCTCGCCGACCAGGACGATCGGCACCTCGACGGTGACCTTCTCGCCCTTCTTCACGGCGACGAAGTCGACGTGCTCGAGGAAACCCTTGATCGGGTCGGACTGGACCTGCTTGGTCAGGGCGAGCTGGACGGTGCCGTCGACCTCGATGCTCAGCAGCGCGTTGGCGCCACCGTGGCGGATCGCCATCAGGGTGTCGTGGGCGTCGAGGGTCACGTGGACCGGGTCGTTGCCGTGACCGTAGATGACGGCCGGGACCTTCTTGTCGCGGCGGATCCGGCGGGCAGCGCCCTTGCCGAACTCGGTGCGGGCTTCGGCCTTGATCAGGTCTTCAGACATGGTGGGACTCCTCGAGCGGGTTCAGTGTGGTCACGTCGGTGGCTGCCCGGAGCGAGAGGCCCGGAGACACGCAGTGTCCAAATTCAGACATGCACCGCGCGCGACAGGGCACGGTGCATGGATTCACGAACCGACCGCGTCGATCACGGAACATCCCTGTCGGGGCGCTCCCTCGCCGAGGCAACCTGGAAATACTAGCGAGGCCTTGCAGGGAAGGCGAATCGAGCGAGCGCCGGTTGCCACAGAGCCCGACTCGAACGGGGTACTCCACAGGGACTCCGTAGCAACCGAACGACGGCATCCCGCACGGCAAGCATCCGGCCATGGATTCTTGGCGATTGCGTGCCCGTCCCCCGACCTTGGTCCAACCCGTCAGGGTCGACCCGTCCGGACGCACCGGACCTACCCCCGGGCAGGCGGAGGGGCCGTCCTGGCGCTGGACCGCGCCGAGCACCTACGTCCCCGCAGCCGCGGACCGCGGGATCCCGGAGCAGCGAGTCCTCGAGGAAGCGAGCCGGCTACCGCCGTCAGGCGCAGTTACCGGTTGGGCGGCCCTCCGGCTCCACGGCGCCGGGTACTTCGACGGCCGCGGTCCCGACGGACGGGAGCTGCCCGTCCCTTTGGTGGTGCCGCCGGGCACGCGACTGCGTGTGCTGGCCGGCACGGTCGTTCACCGGGAGAGGCTCGGCGACCACGAACGCTGCCAGGCGCAAGGCATCACGGTGACGACCCCGGAGCGGGCGTGGTTCGACGCTGCTCGACGCGCTTCGGACCTTCGCGCTGTTGTGGTGGCGACCGACATGGCGCTCGCGGCCGGAGTAGTGACCGTGTCCCAGCTCGACCAGTACCTCCGAACCAAGGACCGCTGGCCCGGGGTGACCCGGGCGAGGACGGCACTCACTCGTGCCGACGCCCGGAGCATGTCGCCGATGGAGTCCAGGCTCCGGCTCGTGTGGACCCTGGATGCCTGTCTGCCGCCACCCCGGTGCAACTGGCCCGTGGCCGATGCCAGCGGACGGTTGATCGGTCGGCCCGACCTGCTCAGTGTCGAGCACGCCGTGGTCGCTGAGTTCGACGGCGCGGGCCACCGCTCGCGGGACCAGCATCGGGAGGACCTGCGGCGCGACGATCGTTTCCGCAGTGTTGGCCTAGAGCCGTTCCGGGTCGTCGGCGCCGACCTCGCCGACACCGCACTGCTGCTGGACCGCATCCGTGCGGCGATCGACCGATCCCGCCAGATGGCCGCGCCTCGGACGTGGCTGCTCCTGGCAACACCCGGCCCGGTGCTCTGACCTCGGTTGCCACCCAGGCCTGGTCGAACAGATCAGCCGGGCAGGCCTCCGTGGCAATTGACGGCTACGCGTGCCCGTCGAACATGCTCGTGACGCTGCCGTCCTCGAACACTTCCTTGATCGCCCGCGACAACAGGGGGGCGATCGACAAGCAGGTGAGCTTGTCGAACTCCTTCTCCGGGGCCAGCGGCAGGGTGTTGGTGATGACCACCTCGACGGCCGGGGAGTTCTTCAACCGGTCGACGGCGGGGTCGGAGAGGATCGCGTGGGTAGCGGCGATGATGACGCCGGCAGCGCCGTCCTTCATCAGGGCCTCGGCGGCCTTCACGATGGTGCCGCCGGTGTCGATGATGTCGTCGGTCAGCACGCACATCCGGCCCTTGACGTCACCGACGACCCGGTTGGCGACGGACTCGTTGGGCCGGTCGATGTTCCGGGTCTTGTGGATGAAGGCCAGCGGTACGCCGCCCAGGCGCTCGGACCAGCGTTCGGCGACCTTGATCCGACCGGCGTCGGGCGAGACGACGGCGAGCTGCCCCATGTGCCCGTCGCCGTACTTCGCACTGATGTAGTCGGTGAGGATGGGCAGCGCCATCAGGTGGTCGACGGGACCGTCGAAGAAGCCCTGGAGCTGGTCGGCGTGCAGGTCGACGGTGATGATCCGGTCGGCGCCGGCGGTCTTGAACAGGTCGGCCATCAACCGGGCCGAGATCGGCTCGCGACCCCGGTGCTTCTTGTCCTGGCGGCTGTAGCCCCAGAACGGCATCACGACGGTGATCCGCTTGGCGGACGCACGCTTGAGCGCGTCGACCATGATCAGGTGCTCCATGATCCACTCGTTGACCGGAGCGGTGTGGCTCTGGATCACGAACGCGTCGCAGCCACGGACGGACTCCTCGTACCGGACGTAGATCTCCGAGTTCGCGAACTCGTACGCCGACGTCGGCACGAGATCGATGTCGAGCTCCTTGGCGACCTCGGCAGCCAGGCCGGGGTGTGCCCGGCCGCTGAAGACCATCAGGTTCTTCTCGGTCGTCTTCTTGATCTCGCTCACGCTGGGCAGCTCCTCGGCACCACGGGTCCAGTCAGGGACGATTCTCACCTACGGACGCCCGAGGCCCCAACCACATCGACCTACGTGCCAGCATCTGGACGAACAATCCGTCCACGGACCCTAGTCGTCCGTCCCAGCAGCCTCAGCAGCCTCAGCCGCTCTGGCCTGAGCCGTCCCGGCGCGGTTCTTCTGCGCCCAGTTCTTGAAGTGGCGCTGCGGACCGCTGGTCACCGCGAGCGCACCGGGCGGGACGTCGTTGCGGATCGTGCTGCCCGCCCCGGTCGCCGCCCCGTCCCCGACGGTCACCGGCGCGACGAAGGTGTTGTTGCTGGCTGTCTTCGCGTGCGCCCCGATCACGGTCCGGTGCTTGGCGACTCCGTCGAAGTTGGCGAAGATCGTGCCGGCGCCGATGTTGGCGCCCTCGCCGATGGTGGCGTCGCCGACGTACGACAGGTGCGGGACCTTCGCGCCGACACCGATCTGGGCGTTCTTGGTCTCCACGAAGGCGCCGATCTTGCCGTCCGTCCCGAGCTCGGTGCCCGGCCGCAGGTACGAGAACGGTCCGACGGTGGCACCCGCACCGATCACGGCCAGCTCCCCGTGGGTCCGGACGACCGTCGCGCCGGCGCCGACCTCCACGTCCTTCAACGTGGAGTCCGGGCCGATCACGGCGTCCTCCGCGACGACGGTGGTGCCGAGCAGCTGCACCCCCGGGAGCAGGGTCACGTCCGCGGCGAGCACGACGTCGGCGTCGATCCAGGTGCTGGTCGGATCAACGACGGTGACGCCTTCGCGCATCCACCTCTCCACGATCCGGCGGTTCATCTCGGCGGCCAGCGCGGCCAGCTGGACGCGGTCGTTGGCGCCCTCGGTCTGCATCACGTCGACCAGCTCGAACGCTCCGACCGTGCGGCCGTCGGTTCGAGCCAGGCCGACCGTGTCGGTCAGGTAGTACTCACCGTTGGCGTTCTGGTTGCTCAGCCGCGGCAGCGCTGCGTCCAGGAAGTCGGCGTCGAAGGCCAGGATCCCGCTGTTGATCTCGGCGATCGCGGCCTGCTCGGGGGTGGCGTCCTTCTGCTCGACGATCGCTTCCACCCCGCCGTCGGCACCGCGGACGATCCGGCCGTAGCCGTCCGGCCGGGCGACGACGCCGGTCAGGACCGTGACGGCGTGGGCCGAGGCTTCGTGCGCGGCAGCGAAGGCCACCAGGGAACCGCCCTCCAGCAGCGGGGTGTCGCCGTAGGCGACGATCACGGTGCCGGTGCGCGCCTCGACCGGCAGCGCTTCCCAGGCGATCCGGACCGCGTGACCGGTGCCCTCCTGGGACTCCTGCACCGCCAGGACGACGCCCGGGACGAGCGCCTCGATGTGGGGGGCGACCTGCTCGCGCTGGTTGCCCACGACCGCGACGATCCGGGTCGGGTCGAGCGCGGCGGCGGCGTGCAGGACGTGCCCGACCATGCTCCGGCCGGCGATCGGGTGCAGCACCTTCATCGTCTTGGACTTCATCCGGGTGCCACCACCGGCAGCCAGCACGATGATCGTCAGATCCTGCGGCACAAATCCTCCTCGTCGACGCTGGACAAGCACTTCACCTTACTCTTGGGCGCATGCCTCCCTCCCCCTTGGCCGAACGCCTGCTCGACGCCCAGGTCGCCTGGCTCGTCGACCAGCTGACCGGAGCGCAGCTGCCCGACCTGATCGCCCAGGACGTCGACGAGCTGCTCGCCACCGGCTCCCGCCTGTCGGTGAACGACCTGGTCGAGGCTTCCGCGGTGAAGAACCTGATCCACCTGGTGCTCGACAAGGTTCCCCCGAGTGCTGCCGCGAGCACCCTGGTCGCGGCCGCGGCGGAGGTGGCCTACGACGGCCCCGCCGAGGAGTTCACCCTGGCCGACGTGATCGACCGGGAGAACGTCGAGAGCCTGGTCTCCGAGGTGCTCGGGATGACCGACATCGCCGAGAAGTTCCTCGACGAGATCGCCGAGAGCCCGCTGGTCGCGGGCCTGTCGTCGCGGTTCGTCGGCCGGATCGTCGGCGACATGGTGCAGGCCAACCAGGCGATGGCCGACAAGATCCCCGGCCTCGGTTCGCTGGTCTCGTTCGGCACGAGCGCCGCCGGCAAGGTGGTCGGCGCCGCGGACAAGCAGCTGCAGCAGGTCCTGGGCGAGACCGCCGGCAAGGGCGCGACGTTCGCGATGCGCCGGCTGAACAAGGTCGTCATCGACACGTTGAAGGACCCGACGGCCCGGGACGCGGCACTCCAGGTGTTCGACCTGTACGCCGACAAGCCGGTCGTGCGCGTCAACCAGCTGGGCACCCGCGAGGACATCCAACGGGTTGCCGGCCTGCTCCAGGACATCGTGATCGCGGGCGCCCCGACCGAACCGCTGGTCGCGCTGGTCGACGCCCTGGTCGACGCGTTCTTCGCCGAGTACGGCGAGCACCCGGCGACGACCCTGCTCGACGACCTGGACATCACCCGCAACGACATCGTCGCCCAGGCCACCGCGATCGTGCCCGGGTTGCTGGCCTCGGCGCACGAGTCCGGCGAGCTGGACCGACTGGTCCGGGTCCGGCTGGCGCCGTTCTTCAGCTCCCCGGCGGTCGCCGAGATCCTCGGCTCCTGACCTCAGTCGGTCCGACCGACGGCACCCGGGACGGCATCGACCAGGTCGTGCACCATGCCGTGCTCGGCCTTGAGTCGAGCCAGCTCGCGCTCGCGGTGGAGGTAGCCGGCGGCAGTGACCCGGGTCCGACCTCGAACCAGCAGACGGGCCTGGTCCAGCCCGAGGAGCACCGGACGGGCGGCCCGGACGACGTGCTTGGTCGCGCCGTCGGGGATGCCGAGGCTGTCGGCCGCGGCGTCGCCCAGGAAGACCCGGGACATCCCGTACATCAGCGCCGTCGCGGTGCGCTCCCGCCACGGGCCCGTCCCCGGCAGCACGGTGGCGAGCTGGGGAGCGAGGTAGCCCTCGGTCAGCGCCCGGACGAAGTCACGGCTGTACTGGTCCGGCCCGGGCGAGGTGAGCCGGTAGAGCTCCTCGATCGCCACGTGGTCCGCCTCGGCGCTCGGGTTGAGGGCGTCGTCGACGCCGATCACGTGCCCGACGTAGCGCCACAGGTGGTAGATGTCGTCGAGCTCGGCGGGCCGGAGCCGGACTCCGAGCCGGGCCATCGCCGCCAGCGAGATGTGACCGAACTCGGCCAGCGTGAACGCCATGTAGGGCTGCGGGACGGGGACCCCCCAGGCAGCGTGGTCCCACTCCTCGGCCCGGTGGATGTGCTTGCGGACGTGGGCGTGGATCATCCGGACCCGCACGGTTCGGCTGAGGCCGGGACCGTCGAGAGCCATCCCGCCGGGCCGGACCACCTGGGAGAGCCACTCCCCCACCTCGATGGAGCGGACCGCGGGCTGGGTGCCGTAACGCCCGGTCAGCAGCAGCGGCCGGGCCGCGATCCAGTTGTCGGCCCCGGCCAGCAGCGAGGCCGCGCCGAGCACCAGCCCCCACTGGGCCGAGTAGCGGACCAGGACGTCGCTGGCGCGGTCGAGGCGCTCGCGCTCGAGCCAGGGCGGCTCGCTGGCGAGGTGCTCAAGCAGGGCAGCGGCGGTGGGGGACGCGGCCTGGACGGCACCGAGCCCGGACTCCAGCGCGGTCCGCACCTCCCGGGCAGCGGCCGGACCGACCGGGTCGTTGACCACCGCATCGGCCAGCGGGTCGCCGTGCCACATCCCGGCCAGCCAGGCGGTGCCGAGGTCGCCGTACCGGGTGACCGCGAGGTCGGCGTGGCGCAGGGCGGTGGGCGCGCCGGTACCGGCGAGGTCCTCGACCGTCACCGCGACCGCTGCTCGAGGTTGCGGACCAGGGTCTCGCTGGTGTGCCGGATCGCGATCCCGACGAACGGCTTCATCGCCGCGGCCATCGCGGCACCGGCCGGGCCGCCGGGCAACGTGTAGCTGATCACGGCATCCACCCGGGTGCGGCCGGCGGCGACCTCGGTGAAGGTCCAGCGCTGGGTGTTGCGGATCCCCTTGACCGAGGTGAACTCGATCAGCCGGTCCTGCTCCCAGGAGGTGCAGTGGATCCGCGAGGTGAGCGAGACGCCGACCTTCATCACGCCGTCGTACTGGGCGCCGACGCCGCGCACCTGGCTGCCGACCGGCTCGATCGCGTGCAGGCCGTACATCCAGTCACGGGTGTTGGTGTGGTCGTCGACGTAGGCGAACACCTCGGCCACCGGCGCCGCGATCTCGACGCTCTGCTCCACGATTGAAGGCACGATCGGATTCTGGCACGCGGCGGCCGAGGTCGCCGCGGTTCGGGTCAGAGCGGGAGCACGTGCCGCAGCACTCCGGTGCCGACCAGGCGGCCGGCCAGGGTGCGGATGAAGTCGAGGGCGTCGATCTCCACCCGCTCACCACCCTGTCCCTGGCTGAACGTTCCACCAGCCGGGCCGGTCAGCGTCAGCGCGAAGGGCTCGCCGTGCAGCGCCGCCCACTCGGCGACGATGTCGGCGACCAACCGGCCGTCGTGCGCCGGGTCGAGCTCCATCGGTCGGCCGATCGCGACGTGGATGTCGATCCGGTGGGCCCAGACGTCGCGGGTGAAGCCGACCTCGAGCAGGTAGTTCACCGGCTTCCAGCCGATCGGGTCGCCGAACGGGACCGGGGTGTAGCGCATCGGCAGCGGAGTCCCGAAGCGTCCCTTCACGGCGCGGGCACCGATGGCGGCGACCTGCTCGACGACCTCGGCGTTGCTCAGCCCGGAGCGCTCCCGGATCTGCAGCTCGTTCATCCCGTCGACCCAGTGGTGCGAGTCGATCTCCTTGTTGAGCGGGACGCCGCGGCGCAGCTGGTGCAGGAACACCAGCGGGGAGGCCTGGGCCTCGCTGGACCCGAGGACGTGCAGGACCATCTTGCGCACGTCCCAGCCGACGCAGTCGGTGTCGGCGGCCCACTCCTGCGGGGTCAGTGAGGCCACCAGGGCGGCGAACTTGTCGAACTCGTCGGTCGCAAGGACACGGGCTTCCTTCCGTGCGATGCGGGCGTCCTTGAGGGTGCTGTGGTCGGTCTTCATCGGGAGGTCCTCTCGTGGGCATCGTCGGCCAGGAGGTCGACCATGCGGTCCAGGTGCTGGGTCCAGCGGGTGCCGCCGGGTTCGTTGCTGAGCTGGGCCTCGATCAGGCCGGCGACCATCGCCACCAGGCAGTCGACGTCACCGGGGTCGGTGATCCCGGCCGCGTTCATCACCGCGCCGGCCCGGCTCAGGGCGTCGACGGCGACCGCGTAGGACTCCGCGCTCGGCTCGAAACCGGGGATCACCCGGCGGAAGAGCAGCGAGTTGCGGGCCGGGTCCTCCACGGCGAAGGCTGCGAAGGCCTGCATGAACGCCTTGAGGGCGGCCCGGGGGTCGTCGGGCAGATCGAGGGAGGACAGCCGAGCGACGAGCTCTCGGTTGCCGTGGGCGAACATCGCGTCGTACAGGGCGTTCTTGGAGTCGAAGTAGGCGTAGAGCGACGGCTGCCGCATGCCGACCTCCTTGGCCAGGGCGTGCAGCGAGACCAGCTGGATGCCGCGCTCACGCGCCAGTCCCCAGGCCGCCTCCACGATCGAGGCGATCTTGAGCTCGCGGCGCTGGGCGACCTTGTCGACGACCATCTGGTTCCTGCTCCCCTTCGTCAGCGGTAATGCCTATCACTGATAGGACTCTTGCCTATTACTGATAGGAATGTCAAGACCTCCCGGGTCTTGCCTCCGTGAACGAGACTGGACCCATGCAGAACACCTACGCCGCCGCGTCCCTGACCGCCCTCCTCCTCCTGGGCGGCACCGCCTGCGGAGGCGCCGACGAGGTACTCGGCAACGCCGCGAACGCGGCCGGTTGCGCAGCAGCCCGACAAGCGGTCGCGCCGGTCAAGGACAGCGTCCGGTCGGCTGTCGAAGACCTCGGAGTCGACACCAGCGGAGCGCAGCGGGAACTGAAGGCGCTCAAGGCGACGATCGACACGGCGGCGGGAACCGTCACCGGCGAGGTGCAGCAGTCCCTGAAGAAGATCAGCGGCGACCTCGGCACCCTGATCGACCAGGCCCGCGCGTCGGCCCGCGGCGGCGTCGACCAGGCCGCCGTGGACCGCGCTCAGGCGGACCTCGGCAGTGCCGTCGACGACGTCGCCAACGTCTGCTGACAGCGTGTAGTCACCGGCCCTGAGAAGGAGCACAATCCTTCCAGGAGGTTCGCCGTGGCGGCAGTGCACAAGGGTCGGTTCACGGCCGACGTCGGCTCTCTGGGAGACGAGGTCGTGGTCTTCATGATCGGCATGAGGATCAACAAGCCGTGGAAGATCCGCACCTGGCGGCCAGCCTTCGTCGCGATGCCGAGGATGCTCACGTACCTCGAGCAGCATCCCGAGAAGGGACTCCTCGCCTACGCCGCCGCGACCAACCTGGTCCCGGTCAGACGAGGGCGCGACTCCGCCGCTGCTCGCATCGGAGCAACCGAGCAGGGCGAGCCCGCAGTCCCGCTCGACTGAAGTTCTCCCCAGTCCCACCGACGTCGCGCCTACCCCGGTCGCGACCCAGTCGTCGCGCCTCCGTGCACCAAAAGTGACATTTGCGGCGCCCCCGACGCTCTACAGGTAGCAGGTAGATGTCGACAGCCGGGTTGCTACCGCGGCGCGCGCACGAACTGGGGGAACCTTGCAGAGCACGCTCGGGGTCGTCGTCGTCATCGGTGCGACCCTCTGGATCGGCTCGGTCGCACTGCTCTGCCTGCGGCCGTCCGGCGGCACCCTGACCAGCGTCGGGACGACGGCGACGTCCGGACTTGTCGGGAGCTTCCTGGCCCATCTGGTCTGGCCAGACCGCGAGCTGCTCGGGCCCGCTGTCGGCACCGTCCTGCTGATCGGCGGGCTGGGGTACCTGTACGGGCGGCGCCGGCCCGACCTGACAACCGCCGGCGCCCTTGCCTGGGTGGCCTGGCTGGCGTTCGGGTTCGTCTCGACCGCCTGGGGCATCGGGTTCCTGGCCGGTCTCGAGCTGAGCGGCACCACCGCCATCCTGCTGTGGGCGGCCGTCGGTCTGGGGGCCATCACGCTTCCGTCCGCCGTAGTCACCACCCGTGAGGGCTGGGGTCCGCTGCTCCAGCGGGAGCCGGCAGCCCCGACCCCGCCCGGTCCCCTTCCCGAGTCGGAGAAGTCGCCGCGGGTCTCGATCCACGTGCCGTGCCACGCCGAGCCGCCGGGCCTGGTCATCGCCACCCTGGACCGGCTGGCCGACCTCGAGTACGACAACTACGAAGTGCTCGTCATCGACAACAACACCGCCGACCCGCAGCTGTGGAAGCCGGTCCGGGAGCACTGCGAGAAGCTGGGTCCCCAGTTCCGCTTCCTCCACGTCGAGGGCATCGACGGCGCCAAGGCCGGGGCGCTGAACTGGGCTCGTCCGCACACGGACCCGGACGCCGAGCTGATCGCGGTCGTCGACGCCGACTACCACGTCGAGCCCTGGTGGCTGCGCGAGACGGTCGGCTACTTCAGCAACCCGCGCACCGGGTTCGTGCAGGCGCCGCACGCCTACCGCGACCACGAAGGCTCCCGGTTCGCGACCTGGGCGAACTGGGAGTACTCGGTGTTCTTCCAGACCGGGATGGTCAGCCTCGACCAGGCCGGTGCCGGCCTGACCGTGGGCACGATGTCGTTGATCCGGGCGGCTGCGCTCGACGAGGCAGGCGGCTGGGCCGAGTGGTGCCTGACCGAGGACTCGGAGCTCTCGATCCGGATCCACGACGCCGGCTACGAGTCGGTCTACCTCACCGAGCCGTACGGGCGCGGACTGGTGCCCGACACCTTCGAGGGCTACCGGCGGCAGCGCTTCCGCTGGACCTACGGCCCGGTCCAGGAGCTGCGCCGCCACTGGCGCCGCTTCCTGCCATCCCGGCTGGGCGGTCGGCCGGGTGCCCTGGACAGGACCCAGAAGCTGCACCACGCCAACCACGGGCTGGACGTCATGGGCATCGGCGTCCGGGCTGTCGCCCTGGTCGTCGGCGTCGCCGCTGCGGTGTCGCTGCTGGCCCACCGCGAAGTCGTGGAGGTGCCGTTCGAGCTGTGGATCGCGTCGACGGCCTCGCTGGGGACCAGCTGGGTGATGAGGATCCTCGTGTACCGCCGCTGCGTCGGCGCCACGGTCGGCCAGGCGCTGGGCGCCATCGTCGCGTTCGCGAGCCTGTCGCTGGTGATCACCGTCGCCAGCGTCCGCGCGAGCCTGGGCCTGAGCAACGACTGGCACCGGACCAACAAGTTCCGCTCGCGCAGCAACTGGCGCGGCGCGCTGGCCGCGGCCCGTCAGGAGACCTACCTCGCCGCCGTCGCCATCGCCGCCGCCGTCGCCATCGCCGCGCTGTCACCGCGCCGCACCGGTGTCGCCCTGATGCTCGCGATCGCCGTCGGGGCCAAGGGCCTCACGTTCTGCGCGGCACCGGTCGTCGCCATCGTTGCGAACAACGACCTGCGACGGATGGGGCGCCGGCGGGCCTCCCTCGTCCGCCAGGACGACGTCCCGGCGGTGCCGCTCCAGTTCGACCCCGAGCTCCACCCGCGGCGGATCGCGGCCGCTCCCCGGCACCGCGCCTAGACCTATCGAGCGGCGGTCCCGCGGACCAGGCGGCACGGTCCGCGCCCGGGCCGACCTCGGCAACACCGTCGACGACGTCACCGGAACGTGCTGAGCGAGGACCGCTCAAGGAGCGCTCAGGCTTGGCGCCCCGACGCCAGCAACCGCCTGCTGCCCCAGACCCCGACGATCATGGCGGCCACCACGACGAGCGAGGACACGTTCAGCTGGGCCGCCCCGGACAGACCGTGGCCGAGGTTGCAGCCTCCCGCGATCCAACCGCCGAGGCCGAGCAGGAAGCCTCCAAGAGTGAGCTGGAGGTAGCGCACCGGGGTCTCGCCCCGCACCGCGATGTCCCCGACCCGGGCCGCGCTCAGTGCTCCCCCGGCCACGATCCCGATCAGGAACGCGACCAACCAGTAGTTGGCGGACCCCTCGGCTATCCCGGCAACCGCGCCGACCGAGCTCGGCCCGAAGGAGGTGCCGCTCAGAGCGGCCGTCACCCAGCCGAAGGTGATCGCCGCGGCGAGCGCCAGGCCCAGCGTCCTGGGACGCCACTGCCAGCGGTTCGACCCGACGTCCGCGACCGGTCGCTTCCAGGCCCAGGTCGCCACGGCGACGAGCACCAGCCCAGCGAGCAGGAGCCTCGGCAGACCGAGCACCCCGGCCAGGGTCCCGTCCTCACCGTCACCAAGAACCGTCGGCCCCGGCACGGTGATGGATCGGGCGACCAGCTCACCGGCCGCCCAGCCGAACAGGCCTACGCCGGCCCCGAGCATGCCCGAGCCGAGCTTGTAGAAGAGCCCCGAGATGCAGGACAGGGCCACCACCATGCCCGTACCGATGATCAGCCCGCCGAGGCTGTTCGCCACCGGGCGGAACGCCAGCCCGGTGTTGAGATCCTCTGTTCCGGGGAGGAGGTACAGCACCGAAAGACCCACCGCCGCGCCGCCCACCCCCAGCGCCCAGGCCTGGGCCAGTGCCACCCGCCCCTCCAGGGCGTTGACGATCGTGGAGTGGAAGCAGAGCTGTCCGCGATGCAGGACCAGCCCCATGACCATCCCGGCGAGACCGCCAGCGATCAGCTCGCCGGCCATCACGCGCACTCCCTGATCGCGTCGCTGGTCGCATCGACGTGCACGCGAGCATGGCCGGAGTACTCCAAAGCCTCCGCGAGTGACGAGGTCCGCAACGTCAGCCGCGCCCATCCGACAACGCGCAGAGCCTCGGACTCCAGAGATGGGAAGGTGTTGTTGTCAGGCCGCCACTGCGCGATCCGGTCGCGCAGCTCGTCCCACCGTTCCTGCGGCTCGGCCCACGACCCGCCGAGCAGAGGGGCGCCAGCACACCCAGCCAGGGCCAACCCCAGTCCCGCTCCGGCACCCTCACCGGGGAGCAGACCTTGGTCGCGCGCCCCGGCGACACGACCGTCGCGATCCGTATCGCCGTACTCGGGCACCTCCGGTCCGCTGATCAGGTTCGCCACTTCCTCTGCGGCAAGCCGGGCCTCCCGGAGGCTCACCGCCGCCGCCCAACGTTCTGTTGCGGCGCTCACCTCGTCGATCCGCGCCTGAGCTGCGGTGACCGCGCCCGGCTCCGTCGCATCGCGCCCGCCGCAGCCAGCGACCCACGCCAGCAGCACGGCGCAGAGGGCCAGGGAAGGGCCTGCGCCAGTCACGGATCCGAAACGCATCATGGTGGCGAGGCTAGTAGTGCTGCGACGTAGCCACCTCGCCCGCGCCTTACCAGCCGATGACATCTCACCCGGCGACCGCAGGGTTCGACCCACAGCCCTGCGCCCAGCCGCTCCCCGGGTGCGCTCCTCGCTCAGCCGCTCCCCGGGTGCGCTCCTCGCTGCGCTCGTCGCCCCGGTGTCGCTCTCTCGGAAGCACGAGCAAGCTCGGCTTCTCTCGTTCGCTCCCCGGGTAGGAGTCGAACCTACGTCGCTAGTCCTGATTCAAAGTCAGGCGGGCCCTGCCGGCAGACCAACCGGGGAAAGTTTCTCCGCAAGGCTATCGGTCGCCGGCAGCGGCCTGCGCAGCAGCGTCGCGGAGCGCGTGCGCGGCCGCTACCGGGTCGCGCTTCTCGAAGTCGACCCCGCGGCGCGCGTTGGCGATCGCGGTGACGCTGCTCGACCCGATGGCGCCGAGCCGGTCGTAGACGATCGCCGTACCGATCGAGATGCCGTCGTGCGACGACCAGCTCACCGTCGACAGGCCGAGCTCGACGCCGGCCGGGAGCCGCGACAGCGACAGGGTGATGTCGCTGTTGATGTACTGCACGCCCGCGCTGCCCCAGTTGGCGACCAGGCTGGTCGCGTCGGCGACGCTGGCGGCGCACTGGAACGGACTGGTGTCCTCGCCCAGGACCACCGGGATCGCCCGCTGCCAGGTCTGCTTGCGCTGGGCGTTCTGATGGTCGGCGAACTGCCCCGACCACCCGATCCCGTCACTGCTCAGCAACGGCGGACGCGGCTCGTCGGAGATCGGCGAGATCTCGACCGACGGGGGCTGCGGGGCCGACTCCGGCTGCCAGACCTGGCCGTCGGGGTTGACGGTCGGCGCCAGGAAGAGCCCGCTGGCCCGGGCCACCGGTCGGTCGTCCTGGACCAGGGTCGCGTCCACCAGGACGATCCGGGATCCTTCCCGGACGACGTTCGACGTCAGCCTGCACGGGCCCATGCTCGGCGCCCGGAAGAGGTCCACGGTGTACCGCGCCGGCCTGACGTCGGAGCGCCCCAGCGCGTCCACCGCTCGTTCGAGCTCACGCGCGAGGACCCCCGAGGTGGCGATGCCGTTCATCTGGTTGTCCGCCCAGGGACTGCGGGCGATGTCTTGCGGAAGGAGGAGGTCACCCTCGGGGCGGAAGAGCGCATGAAAGGTCACCGCTGCATTCTTCATCACCGGCCCACGCCGGTCCCGCCGGGATCGGACTGTCCTAAAAGCGACATCTCGCAGCGTACTTACGGGTCCGTAGGTTACGGTTCCGGCAACCGTTCCCATGCCGGTGGGGACGAGGCCCGCCCGGGCTCCGCGCGAACCGGGCCCCGTATGAAAGTGGGACGATGACCACCACCCCTGCCCTGGACCCGCCGTCGGTCAAGCACGCCACCCTGGGCGGCGACGTCCAGACGTTGACCGAGCAGATCGCGCTCGGGATCTTCATCGCCGTGCCGTTCCTGGCCCTGCTCGCTGCGATCCCGGTCGCCTGGGGCGGCTGGCTCGGCTGGTCCGACCTGCTGATCATGGCGGGGATGTACTGGTTCACCGGCCACGGCATCACCGTCGGCTTCCACCGCCTGTTCACCCACAAGTCCTTCAAGCCGAACCGGTTCACCAAGAACCTGCTCGCGATCGCCGGCTCGATGGCCGTCCAGGGCCCCCTGGTCCGCTGGGTCGCCGACCACCGCAAGCACCACAAGTTCTCCGACCGCGACGGCGACCCGCACAGCCCGTGGAAGTACGGCACCAGCGTGCGAGCCCTGGCCAAGGGCTTCTGGCACGCGCACATGATGTGGCTCTTCGACTCCGAGCAGACCGTCCAGCGCAAGTACGCGCCCGACCTGCTCAAGGACTCCGACCTGGTCCGGATCTCCAAGAACTTCTGGGCGTTCGTGCTGCTCTCGGTGCTGCTGCCGGCCGTCCTCGGCGGTCTGGTGACCTGGTCGTGGCAGGGCGCGGCGACCGCGTTCTTCTGGGGGGCGCTGGTGCGGATCGCGCTGCTGCACCACGTGACCTGGTCCATCAACTCGATCTGCCACACCATCGGCAACCGCCCGTTCGTGTCCCGCGACAAGTCCGCGAACGTCTGGTGGCTGGCGATCCCGTCGATGGGCGAGTCCTGGCACAACCTGCACCACGCCGACCCGACCTGTGCCCGGCACGGCGTCCAGCGCGGGCAGCTGGACACCTCGGCGCGGCTGATCTGGCTCTTCGAGAAGGCCGGCATGGTCACCGACGTGCGTTGGCCGGTGGCCGAGCGCGTCGAGGCCAAGCTCGTCAGCGCCCAGCCGACGGCGGCCTGACCCCTCCGCCATGCCCCCACGCCAGGACAAGACCACCCGCCCGACCCGTTTGCGGATGACCGCGGCCGAACGTCGCGAGCAGCTGATCGAGATCGCCCGGAGCGTCTTCGCCGAGAAGGGCTTCGACGGCGCCTCGGTCGAGGAGATCGCCGCCCGTGCCGAGGTCTCCAAGCCGGTGGTCTACGAGCACTTCGGCGGCAAGGAGGGCCTGTACGCCGTCGTGGTCGACCGCGAGGTGCGCCACCTGCTGGAGATGATGCGCGGCGCGCTGACGTCCGGGTCCCCGCGGCTGCTGCTGGAGCAGGCGGCGTTCGCGTTGCTCGACTACATCGAGCAGTCCTCGGAGGGTTTCCGGATCCTGGTCCGCGACAGCCCGCTCGGCTCGGCCAGCGGCTCCTACGTCTCGATCATGGGCGACATCGCCACCCGGGTCGAAGGCATCCTCGTCGACGAGTTCAAGAAGCGCGGCTTCGACGCCAAGGCCGCGCCGATGTACTCCCAGATGCTGGTCGGCATGGTCGGCACCACGGGGCAGTGGTGGCTCGACGCCCGCAAGCCCGCGAAGGAGGTCGTCGCGGCGAACCTGGTCAACCTGGCCTGGAACGGGCTCAGCGGCCTGGAGGCCCAGCCCGGCCTGAAGATCAGGGACTAGTCCAGCAGGACGGCCCGGGCCACCTCGACCGGGTGCGACAACGCCGCCAGGTGCCCACCGGGCACGACCGTCGGCTCGACGCCCAGCCGGTCACGGGCGACCCGCTGCTGCAGCGCCAGCGGGAAGAACCGGTCGCCCGCGGCCGCGATCACCCGGGTCGGTACTGCGGGCCAGGCCGGGACGTCGCACGGCGAGACGAAGGCGGCCTCCACCTCGTCCTTGCCGCCCTGCAGCAGCAGCGCGGTCGTCTCCTCGTCGAGGTCGTGCAGGAAGTACGTCTCCAGGTCGAAGTCGGTCGACCAGCCGCCGGCCTCGGCGGCATCGACCCGTGCGGCCTCCGACGAGACCGCGTCCCACCACTGCCCCGGGGTCTCCCCCGGCAGCGGCACCATCGCGTTGAGGAGGACCAGCCCGAGGACGGTCCGCCCTTCGCGCAGCAGTCGGTCGACGAGCATCGGCGCCGTGAACCCACCCATCGACTGGGCGACCACGAGCAGCTCGTCCGCACCCTCGCAGGCGGCGTGCGCGACCGCGACGTACTCCGGCAGACCGGCGGACCCGTCGTCCGACGGCAGCTCGACGGCGACCGCCTGGTGGCCCTCGGCCTCCAGCAGCGGCACCACCTGGTCCCAGTACGCCGCAGCTCCGCCGGCTCCCGGCAGCAGGACGACCCGCATGCTCACGCCTCGCCGAAGTGATCGATCACGGGTCCATCCTGACTCCGACCACCGACGTCCGTCACGCCACCCCGACCCGGACGCCGAGCCGTGCCGGGGTGTCGTCGTCGCAGCCGGCGAAGAAACCGCCCACCTCCTCGACCAGGTGGTCGAAGGACGCCGCGGCGAAGAGCACCCGCTGGTAGTGGGTGATGTCGTACTCGAGGGTGGCCATCGCGGCGAAGTCGAGCGGCCTGATCTGCATCGAGCGGAACTCCTCGATCTCCCCGTACGACGACAAGATGCCCGCGCCGTAGGCCCGCAGCTCACCGTCCTCGAAGAGGACGCCGAACTCGAGGGTGAACCAGAAGACGTCGGCGATCGCCTTCAGCGCCGCCGGCGTCGTCACCCGGCGGGCTGCCGCGCCGGCGAGCCGCTTCAGCCCGGCGATCTGCGGATCAGCCAGCAGGTTCCCGTGCCCGACCACCTCGTGGAGGATGTCCGGTTCGGGGGTGTACAGCGGCGCCGCGTGGTGGCGCAGGTACTGGGTGGAGTGGAAGACCCCGTCGGCCAGGGACCCGTAGAACTCCTCCAGCGGCACGATCCCCGGCGCCGGCACGTAGGAGAACCCGGTGAGCGGCTGCAGCCCGGCGGTCACCTCGTCGAGCTGCGGGACCCGGTCGCGCGGCAGGTCCAGAGCCTCGACCGCGTCCCGGTACGCCTTGCAGGCGTAGCGCTCGTGCAGCGGCGCGAGGTGCTCGCAGACCGTGCGCCAGACCTCGTGCTCGGTCTCGGTGTACTCGATCCGTGGCGGCGGCGTCCCCGGCGCCCAGGCCAGCGCAGCGGCAGCGATCTGGTTGCGACGCCGGCCGTACTCCGGGTCGTCCAGACCGGGATGGCCCGCGACCAGGTGCACGGTGACCTCGCCGTTCTGGTCCGTGGTGACGGGCGAGTAGAGCTGGGCTTCCTCGAACATGGTGACTCCTCCCGGTGCCGGTTCGGTGCGCTAGACGAGCTGGTCGAGCGCCAGGGTGAGCGCGGTTGCCGCGACCCCGGTGAGGGCCGGGGAACGCCGGTGGCAGCTCGCCAGCGCCTCGGCGATGGTGCGGGACACGTCGCCGAGGATGACCTCGTCGGTGACCTCGCCGATGCCGCCCATCAGCAGCGTGAAGGCCCGCGCCATCCCGCAGTTGGCGATGAAGTCGGGGATCACGCCGACGGTCCGGTCGGCGAACTCGTAGATCGGTCCGTAGAAGATCTCCGGATCCGCGAAGGGCACGTTGGCTCCGGCCGAGATCAGCTCCAGACCCCCCGCGCAGAGGCGTTGCACCTGGTCGTAGGTGACCAGCCGCGAGGCAGCGCACGGCAGGAAGATCTCCGCCTCGGTGTCCCAGATCGTCGCGTTGACCGTGTCGAAGTCGAGCAGGTCCGGCGCCCGCAGCCCGTTGCCCTGCTTGCCGACGAACAACGCGTGCACCTCGGCGGCGGTGAGTCCGTCGGGCCGCAGCAGGCCCCCGTCCCGGTCGATGATGCCGACGATGCGCGCGCCCGCCTGGGCCAGGTAGTACGCCGCCGCCGAGCCCACGTTCCCCCAGCCCTGGACGACGACCCGCTTGCCGGCGACGCTCGTCCCCGTGCCGGCGCTCCCCGTCCCGTAGGTGGCGTAGTAGTGCACCACCGACTCGGCCACGCCCCAGCCGGTGACGAGGTCGGCGATCGTGTACTTGCCTTCCCGGTCCGGGGTGAAGCGGGCGTCCTCGACGACCTTGGAGACACCGAGGCGCAGCATCCCGACCCGTTGCACCAGCTCGCGCTCGTCCGCGGCGAAGTGCCCGTTGACGATGCCCTGCTGCGGGTGCCACAGGCCGTAGCGCTCGGTGAGCGGGATGACGTCGTGCAGCTCGTCGACGTTCAGGTCGCCGCCGGTGCCGTAGTAGGCCTTGAGCAGCGGGGTGACTGCCTTGAACCAGCGCTCGAGCACCCCGTCGCGGCGCGGGTCGGACGGGTCGAAGTCGATGCCGGACTTCGCGCCGCCGATGGCCGGGCCGGAGACGGTGAACTTGACCTCCATCGTCTTGGCGAGCGCCTCGACCTCGCTGCGGTCCAGGCCGCGGCGCATCCGGGTACCGCCCCCGGCCGCACCGCCGCGCAGCGAGTTGATGACCACCCAGCCCCGCGCGGGGGTCTCGGCGTCGTTCCACTCGAAGACGATCTCCGGCGGCTTGGCCTCGAAGCGGACCAGGAGATCCTTCAGCGGAAGGTCCTGCGCGATCGCGGTCATCTCTGGTGCTCCCTCGTTCGTGCTGGTGTGATCCGACCGGCTGCCTCGCCGAAGCCGATGGTGGTTCCGTTCGCCCCGGGGGCGGTCGCGCGCAGCACGACCTCGTCCCCGTCGGCGAGGAAGTCCCCGCCGCGCTCGATCAGCGAGCCGACCTGGTCGCGGCCCGGACCCGACACCGTGCCGGACGCGAACAGGTCGCCGGTGCGGGTGGACGCACCGTTGACCGTCAGGTGCGCGAGCATCTGGGCGGGCGACCAGTACATCGAGGCGTACGGCGGCCGGCTGACGACCTCACCGTTCCACTCGACCTCCAGCGTGATGTCCAGGCCCCACGGCTCGGGCAGGGCCAGGTAGGGCAGCGGCGTCGGCCGCTGCTCGGGAGTGGCGGTCCGGGCTGCGGCGAGCGCGGCCAGCGGCACCACCCAGGGCGAGATCGTCGAGGCGAAGGACTTGCCCAGGTGCGGGCCGAGCGGGACGTACTCCCAGGCCTGGATGTCGCGTGCCGACCAGTCGTTGAAGAGCACCACGCCGAAGACGTGCTGCTCGGCCTGGGTCACCGGGATCGGCGTCCCGGCGTCGTTGCCGACCCCGAGCACGAACCCGACCTCGGCCTCGATGTCCAGGCGCGCGGACGGGCCGAGCTCGGGCGACCCTCCTCCGGCTGGCAGCCGCTGTCCGCAGGGGCGCACGACCTCGGTGCCCGAGACGACGACCGAGGACGCCCGGCCGGTGTAGCTGACCGGCATGTGCTTCCAGTTCGGCATCAACGGGTCCGGGCTGTCGGGGCGGAACAACCGCCCGAGGTTCGAGGCGTGCTGCTCGGAGGCGTAGAAGTCGGTGTAGTCAGCGACCTCGAACGGCAGGTGCAGGGTCACGTCCGCGACCGGGTGCACGCCCTCGGCGGGCAGCCCGTCGGCCAGGGCCGCCGTCACCGCAGCGCGCACGGCCGCCCAGCGGTCAGGCCCCTGCGCCATGAAGGGGTTGAGGCTGGATCCGGCGAAGACGTCGTCGTCGAGCAGGGTGGCCAGGTCGACGACGTGGTCGCCCAGCCGGGTCGCGACCCGGGGAGCCGACCCGCCGACCGAGTACACGCCGTACGGCAGGTTGGTCAGGCCGAAGAGGCTGGCCTCGGCACTCACGGCTGCTCCCGGGTCCACGACGTCAGGTAGACGCCGTCGTCGCTGGCCAGGCCGGCCTCGCCGAGCTCGAGCGGACGGAACGTGTCGACCATGACGGCGAGCTCGTCGAAGTACTCGACACCGATCGACTTCTCGTACGCCCCGGGCTGCGGGCCGTGGCTGTGACCGCCGGGGTGCAGGCTGATCGAGCCCGGCCCGATGCCCGAACCCTTGCGCGCCTCGTAGTCGCCGGCGACGTAGAACATCACCTCGTCGGAGTCGACGTTGGAGTGGTAGTACGGCACCGGGATCGACAGCGGGTGGTAGTCCACCTTGCGCGGGACGAAGTTGCAGATCACGAAGTTGTGGCCCTCGAAGACCTGGTGCACCGGGGGCGGCTGGTGCACCCGACCGGTGATCGGTTCGAAGTCGGCGATGTTGAACGCGTAGGGGTACAGGCAGCCGTCCCAGCCGACGACGTCGAAGGGGTGGTGCGGGACCACGTGCACGGTCCCGGCCAGACCGCCGGGACCGGCGCCGCGGTGCTTGATGTAGACCTCGGTCGGACCGTCACCGTCGGGCAGCAGCGGTTCGGTCGGCACCCGCAGGTCGCGCTCGCAGTACGGCGCGTGCTCGAGCAGCTGCCCGTAGCGCGAGAGGTAGCGCTTGGGCGGGGCGATGTGGCTGTTCGCCTCGACGACGTAGAGACGCAGGGGGCCGGTGCCGGTCGGCACCCAGCGGTGCGTGGTGGCCCGCGGCAGGATCACGTAGTCACCCTTGCCGACCTCCAGCGCGCCGAAGACGGTCTCGACCACCGCGGTCCCGGCCTCGACGTACACGCACTCGTCGCCGATCCCGTTGCGGTAGTACGGCGAGGTCGCGCCGACGACGGCGTAACTGATCCGGACGTCGCCGTTGCCGAGCACGAGGCGGCGTCCGGTCACGGCGTCAGTGGTGCGCCAGGACTCGTCGGACCCGAGGTCGTGCAGCGTCAGGTGGCGCGGGACCAGCGGGTGGTTGGGGGTGGTGGACTGGTCGGGCAGGTCCCAGGCACGGGCTTCGAGGACCGCCGACGGGACGTGGCGGTGGTAGAGCAGCGAGGAGTCCGAGGAGAAGCCCTCCTCGCCCATCAGCTCCTCGAAGTAGAGACTGCCGTCGGGGGCGCGGTGCTGGGTGTGCCGTTTCGGCGGGACGTGCCCGACGCGCTGGTAGTGCGCCATGGCTAGAGGTTCCCCCTGAGCTCCTGCTCGCGTTCGATCGCCTGGAAGAGTGCCTTGAAGTTGCCCTTGCCGAACCCGAGCGAGCCGTGCCGCTCGATCAGCTCGAAGAACACCGTCGGGCGGTCGCCCAGCGGACGCGTGAAGATCTGCAGCAGGTAGCCGTCCTCGTCGCGGTCGACCAGGATCCCGCGCTTGGCAAGCTCCTCCACGGGCACCCGGACCTCGCCGATCCGGGCCCGCAGCTCGGGGTCGGAGTAGTAGGAGTCCGGGGTGGTGAGGAACTCGACCCCTTCGGCGCGGAGCGCGTCGACGCACCCGAGGATGTCGCTGGTCGCGAGCGCGAGGTGCTGGGCGCCGGGGCCGTCGTAGAACTCCAGGTACTCGTCGATCTGGGACTTCTTCTTCGCGACCGCCGGTTCGTTGAGGGGGAACTTCACCCGGTGGTTGCCGTTCGCGACGACCTTCGACATCAGTGCCGAGTAGTCGGTGGCGATGTCGTCCCCGATGAACTCGGCCATGTTGGTGAACCCCATCACCCGCCGGTAGAAGTCGACCCAGTGGTCCATCCGACCGAGCTCGACATTGCCGACGACGTGGTCGAGAGCCTGGAAGAGACGCGTCGGCGCCCCCTCGCGCCGGAGATGGGTCGAGGTCCGAGCGACGTAGCCGGGGAGGTAGGGGCCGTCGTACCGGCTGCGGTCGACGAGGGTGTGCCGGGTGTCGCCGTACGTCGCGATCGCGGCGACCCGCACCGTCCCGTGGTCGTCGGTGAGGTCGTGCGGCTCCTCCAGGATCGTCGCTCCGACGGTTCGCGCGTGGGCGATGCAGCGGTCGACGTCGGGGACCTCGAGCGCGATGTCAACGACGCCGTCGCCGTGCTTCCGGTGGTGGTCCAGCAGCGTGCTGCCCGGGTCGACGCCGCCCTGGACGACGAAGCGGACCGAACCGCTGGTGAGCACGTACGCCACGTGGTCGCGGTTGCCGGTCTCCGGACCCGCGTAGGCGACCAGGTCCATGCCGAATGCCGAGACGAAGAAGTGCGCCGTCTGGGTCGCGTTCCCGACCACCCAGACGATCGCGTCCCAGCCGGTGACGGGGAACGGGTCGGCAGCGTCGTCGTACTCGACGAGGCCGACGAGCTGCTTGAGCGCGTCCAGGTCGAGCTCTGCGAGTCGTTCCTCGCTGGTCAGGGTGTCTGCGAGTGCCATGCCAGCAGCACAGCAGTCTCCTGTGACGGCGGCAACATGCCTACTTGGCGATGGTCATAATGGGTAGATGTGATCACAATCTCCGCTTCTGACTGCACAATCTGATAAGCAAGACACATGCATGAAGCCCTCCAGCTCGACCAGGTCGACATCGCGCTGCTCGCCGCGCTCTCCGAGCACCCCCGGGCCGGAGACCTCGAGCTGTCGCGCCGGACCAAGGTCGCCCGGGCCACGGTCGCGAGCCGGCTGCGTCGTCTCGGCGAGGCCGGGGTGATCGTCGACTGGGCTCCCACCCTCGACGTCGCGGCGGCCGGCTACGAGGTCCAGGCCTACGTGACCCTGGAGATCTCCCAGGGCGCGCTGGACGAGGTGGCCCGCGACCTCGCTGCGATCCCCCAGGTGCTCGAGGCCTACGTCACCACCGGGTCGTTCGACGTGCTCTGCCGGGTGGCAACCCGGTCCCACCCCGAGCTGCAAGGAACCCTGGTCCGGATCGACCAGTCCTCCTCGGTGGTGCGCTCGACGAGCGTGATGGTGCTCTCGGTCCTGGTGGCACCGCGGACGCTGCCGCTGCTGGCCGACACCGAGCCCGCTCCGAGCCGGCGCGCGCCCGCCTACCGGAGCGACTGATTCTCTCGATGTCAAGAATCTTTCTGACTAAGATGTTCGGATGGAGCCGGACGAGGTCGACGAGCTGGTGCTCGCCTGGCGTCGCGAGCGCGACGACCTGGACCTCGCGCCGGTCGAGGTGTTCAGCCGGATCAGCAGGCTGGCCCGGCTGCTCGACCTCGCCCGACGGGACGCGTTCACGGCTCAGTCGATCGAACCGTGGGAGTTCGACGTCCTGGCGGCGCTGCGGCGTACCGGCAAGCCGTACCAGCTCAGCCCGGGGCAGCTGCTGAAGGAGACCATGGTCACCAGCGGCACGATGACCAACCGGATCGACCGGCTGACCGAGCGTGGACTGGTGGACCGCTCCCCCGACCCCACCGACCGGCGCGGGGTCCTGGTCGGCCTGACCACCGCCGGCAAGCGCGCGGTGGACGGCGCGTTCGAGACGTTGCTCGCCAGTGAGGCCGACCTGCTCGGCGAGCTCTCCGCGACCGAACGGCGTCAGCTGGTCGACCTGCTCAAGAGACTGATGCGTCCTCTGCGGTAGCGAAAAAGCTTTCTGTTACGCCGGCGTATCAGAAAAGACTTTGGACCATGGCTGTGCGCGGGCGCGACTGGTGCCCGGTTCAGCGGCTCAGTGCGTGTTGCTCCCGGTCGCCGCCAGGGCGACGCCCAGGCCGATCATCGAGACACCACCGATGGCGCCCATCGCCTCGCCGCGCTTCGCCGAGGAGCTGAACCAGGACCGCAGTCGGGCCGCGATCAGCGCCCAGAGGCTGTCGGAGAGCAGCCCGATCGTGGTGGCCAGCAGCCCGAGCAGCAGCATCTGCAGCTGCACGTGGCCTTCCCCGCGCTCGACGAACTGCGGCAGCACCGCAGCCAGCATCATGTACCCCTTCGGGTTGGACACCCCGACGACGTACCCCTGCCGGATCGCGCGAACCGTCGACAACCCGGCCAGCGTCCCGGTCGTGTCCTGGGGACCGCCGGCACCCAGGAACTCCTTGCGCCGCCGGACGGCCTCGACGCCGAGGTAGACCAGGTACGCCGCGCCAGCCAGCTTCAGCACCGTGAACACCACGATCGACTCCTGCACGACGACCCCGAGCCCCAGCGCCACCAGCAGCACGATGGTGACCAGCCCGAGGGTGTTGCCGACCACCGAGGCCAGCGCCACGCTGCGGCCGTAGGCCAGGGCCCGGCCCACCACGAAGACCACGCTCGGCCCGGGGATCACGATGATGATGAAGGCCGCGAGCCCGAACGTCAGCAGCTGGTCGGTCGAGATCACCCGCTCAACGTACCTGCTGGTCGAGGTGCTGGTTGAGGTGCCGGCGCCCCCGCACCCCCTGCTGGTTGAGGTGCCGGCGCCCTGGCGCTGGCCTCGAAACTACTGCTCCAGGACAGCCGACGCTTCCAACCACTCCAGCTCCAGGACGTCCCGCTCGGACTGCGCCGACTTCAGCTGCTCGGCCAGCGCCCCCATCGCCGCGTAGTCGTCCGCGACCGCCGCCATCTCCGCACTGAGCTCGGTCTCCTGCTTCAGCAACCGGGCGATCTGCTTCTCGACGCGAGAGATCGTCTTGCGGGCAGCACGCTCCTCGGCGCCGCCGACCTTGGCCTTGGCCCCACCCGCCGGTTGAGGTGCAGCCGCGCTAGCGGGTGCCTCGAAACCCGACGGGGTGGAGGACGCCTGTGCCTTGCGCAGCTCCAGGTACTGCTCGACCCCCTTGGGCAGCATCCCGATCGTGCCGTCGCCCATCAGCGCCCAGATCGAGTCGGTGACCCGCTCCAGGAAGTAGCGGTCGTGCGAGACCACGATCAGGGTGCCCGGCCAGCCGTCGAGGAAGTCCTCCAGCACGGCCAGGGTCTCGATGTCCAGGTCGTTGGTCGGCTCGTCGAGGAGCAGCACGTTCGGTTCGGTGAGCAGCAGCTTGAGCAGCTGGAACCGCCGACGCTCGCCACCCGAGAGGTCTCCCAGCCGGGCGGTCAGGCGGTCGCCGGTGAAGCCGAACCGCTCCAGCATCGAGGTCGCCGTGAGCTCCTGCCCGCCCGCCGTCCTCGTGACCCGGCGAATGCCCTCGATCGCCTGCAGGACCCGCTCGGTGGGGTCCTCGGGAGTCACGTTCTGGGTCAGGTGCGCCATCGCGACGGTCTTGCCCTGCTTGACCCGCCCCTTGGTCGGCGCCAGTCCCCCCGAGATCAGGTTCAGCACCGACGTCTTCCCGGCCCCGTTGACCCCGACGATCCCGACCCGGTCACCGGGACCGAGGCGCCAGGTGGCGTGGTCGAGCAGGGTGCGCTCGCCGCGGACCAGGTCGACGTCCTCGATGTCGATGACGTCCTTGCCCAGGCGCTGGGTCGCGAACCGCTCGAGCTCGAGGCGGTTGCGCGGCGGCGGCTCGTCGGCGATCAGCTCGTTGGCCGCATCGATGCGGAACTTGGGCTTCGACGTCCGGGCCGGAGCCCCGCGACGCAGCCAGGCCAGCTCCTTGCGCATCAGGTTCTGCCGGCGCTGCTCGCTGGCCGAGGCCTGGCGCATCCGCTCGTTCTTGGCCAGCACGAAGGCTGCGTACCCGCCCTCGTAGAGGTCGACGACTCCGTCGTGGACCTCCCAGGTCTGCTCGCAGACCTCGTCGAGGAACCAGCGGTCGTGGGTGACCACCACCAGGGCCGACGACCGTCGCTTGAGGTGGTCGGCGAGCCAGGCGATCGCCTCGACGTCGAGGTGGTTGGTCGGCTCGTCGAGGATGATCAGGTCGTCGGGCTCCAGCAGCAGCTTCGACAGCGAGCAGCGCCGACGCTCGCCACCCGACAGCCCGTGGATCTCCCGGTCCAGCGAGATCCCGGCCAGCAGCACCTCGACGACCTCGCGGGTCGTCGAGTCGGCCGCCCACTCGTGGTCGGCCTTCCCGCCCAGGACCACCTCGCGGACGGTGTGGCTGTCGTCGAGCAGGTCACGCTGGTCGAGGTACCCCAGGTGCAGGTCGCGGGAGCGCGAGACTCGACCGGTGTCCGGCTCCTCGCGCCCGGTCATCAGGTTGAGCAGCGTGGTCTTGCCGTCTCCGTTGCGGCCGACGATGCCGATCCGCTCTCCGATACCGACACCGAGACTGATCTCGTCGAGCAGGATCCGGATACCGAAGGACTTCGAGACCTTCTCCAGGTTGATCAGGTTGGACATCAGACTCCAGGGCTCGTGGCGGTTCGGGTCATACGTAGTCGACGAGATGGGTGCCGGCGACCGGACCGGTTGCCACCAGGACGCCGTCGTGCCCGGCCTCGACCAGGGCTTCGCGGATCTGGTGCGCCCGGTCCTGGTCGGCGACCAGGCCGAGGAAGGTCGGACCGGAACCGGAGAGCAGGGTGGCCAGCACGCCGGCCTGGCGCAGCGCGTTCTCGGTGACCACCAGGTCCCGTCGCAGACCCAGGGCCGCACCCTGCAGGTCGTTGTGCAGCGCCGCGGCGAGGTCGTCGAGGTCGCCGGACTCCAGCGCGGTCCGGACGGCCAGCGTGTCGCTCCCACCGCTGTGCTCGTCGGACCCGACCTCGTCGAACGCCCGGTAGACCGCCGGGGTCGACATCCCCTCGACGTTCGGGACCACCACCCACCACCAGGTGCCGTGGTCGGCCACCGGCTCGACCAGCTCGCCACGGCCGGTGCCGTGCGCGGTGCCCCCGATCAGCGCGAACGGGACGTCGCTGCCGAGCTCAGCGGCGATCGCGAGCAGGTCGTCGTCGGTGGTCTGCAGGTCCCAGAGCCGGTCGAGGGCGACCAGGGTCGCGGCGGCATCGGCACTTCCGCCGGCCATCCCACCGGCCACCGGGATGCCCTTGCTGATGCCGATCGCGGCGTGCCGACCGATGCCGTGGTGCGCGGTGAGCAGCTTCCCGGCCCTGATCGCGATGTTGCTGTCGTCCAGCGGCACCTCGGAGACGTCCACGTCGCCGATCGGCTCGACGTCGACCGACCAGGCAGCCGACTCGGCCACGGTCACGTCGTCGTACAGGCTGATCGCCTGGTAGACGGTGTCGAGCGGGTGGAAGCCGTCGTCACGGACCGGGCCGACCCCGAGCAGCAGGTTGATCTTCGCGGGGGCCCGCACCGTGATCGACCGGGACATCACCGGACCTCCTGCGACATCAGCGCCTCCGCGATCGCGACGAAACCGTCGATGGTCAGCTCCTCGCCGCGGGTCATCGGGTCGATGCCGGCCCGCTGCAGGGCCGCCTCGGCGGCCTCGGCCGACCCCGCCAGCTCGCGCAGCGACGGTCGCAGCGCCTTGCGCCGGTGGGCGAAGGACGCGTCGATCACGGCGAACACCTGCTCGCGGGTGGCCGCGGTGGCCGGCGGCTCGCGCCGGGTCCAGCCCACCAGTCCGGAGTCCACGTTCGGGGCCGGCCAGAACACGTTGCGCCCGATCGAGCCGGCGCGGCGTACGTCGGCGTACCAGGCGGCCTTGACCGACGGCACGCCGTAGGTCTTGGACCCGGGGACCGCCGCCAGCCGGTCGGCCACCTCCGCCTGCACCATCACCAGTCCGCGTTCCAGCGACGGCAGCAGCGCCAGCAGGTGCAGCAGGACCGGGACCGAGACGTTGTACGGCAGGTTCGCCACCAGCGCGGTCGGCACCGGCCCCGGGATCTCGGTGACCCGCAGGGCGTCGGCGAGGACCACCTCGAACGCCTCGACCTGGTCGGGCGCGTGCGCAGCGATCGTGGCCGGCAGCGCCCCGGCCAGCAACGGGTCGATCTCGAGCGCGACCACGCGTCGCGCGACAGCCAGGAGCGCCAGCGTCAGCGACCCCAGCCCGGGCCCGACCTCGAGGACGACGTCGTCCGCGGTGATCCGGGACTCGGCCACGATCTTGCGGACGGTGTTGCCGTCGATGACGAAGTTCTGGCCCTTCTGCTTCGTCGGCCGCAGGTCCAGCCCCGCCGCCAGCGTCCGGATCTCCGCCGCCCCCAGGAGGGTCGGGGCAGATCGGGCGCGGTCGGTCACGAGAGAAGGCTACGGCCTGCTGCTGGTTGAGGTGCGGGCGCTCTGACGCCCGTCTCGAAACCCGGTGCCGCCCACACGGGGCTCAGGAGTTTCGAGGCTCACTTCGTTCGCACCTCAACCAGCACAACGAGGCTCACTTCGTTCGCACCTCAACCAGCACAGGGTGCTACGCGAGCTTGCCGCAGTGGGGCCAGGCGCCGTACCCGCCCGAAGCCTTGCGAACTCGCTCAGCGACCGCGATCTGCTGCTCACGGCTGGCCTGGTCGGGGCGACCGGCACCACCGTTCGCACGCCAGGTGCTCAACGAGAACTGGAGTCCGCCGTAGTAGCCGTTACCGGTGTTGGCGTGCCAGTTGCCGCCGGACTCGCACTGGGCGATCCGGTCCCACGCGCCGCCGTTGGCGGTGCTGGCCGGCATCGGCTTGGTGCCGACCTTGACGACCGCGTTCCGGGCAGCCCGCAGCGGGGTCTGAGCCAGCACGACCTTCTTGAACACCGAACCGTTGTGGAAGACCACCCGGTAGGTCACCGATCGCAGACCGGGCCGGCCGGCCTCGACGGTCTCGCGCTCGCCGACGTACAGCGAGGAGTCCTGGCGCTCGGTCACCGGCTGGGGGACCCGCTCGCGGGCGACGTACTTGCGCACCGCGTGGACCCGGATCAGGGTGACCTTGTCACCGGCCTGGAGCGGCTCGGTCAGGGCGGGACGGACGATGTCGTTGGCGTCGTACGACGCACCGAGCTTGCTCAGCAGGCTCTGCACGTCGGGCGCGGCGACCTTGACCGGACGTCGGTCGGCCTTGCCGAGCTTGACCAGGAAGCGCTTGGGGGTGGTGATCGTCAGGAGCATCCCCTGGCGGTCGATCGTGGCACCACGGCTGGTCGACAGCGCGGCGTTCCCGGTCCGGATGCCGAGCTGGACGAGGGCGGAGCTGACGTTGGTCGCGGTCGTCCAGTGGGTGCTCTGCTGCCCGTCGATGCTGACGGTCAGGGGGCGGCTGAAGCGGACCGAGATCTCGCTGCCGTCGTTGACCGCGGTCTCGGGGGCCGGCACGACGACGTCGCGGGGGGCGAGCTTGATGCCTTCACCGGCCAGCACGTCCTCGACGTTGTCGCCGAAGGTGCGCACGGTGTGGGCCTTGCCGTCGACGGTGACCGTGACCTGGTTGGTCGCGGCGCTGTAGCCGACGGTGGTCGCAAGGATCGCGACGACGATGGTGCTGACCAGGCCGATGACGACGGCCCGGCTGTTCAAGATTCGGGAGCGGTTCGGGATGCGACTGCTGATGATGTGCGTGAGGGTGGCGCGCACGGGTCTCCGATGTTCGGACTCTCCGGGCCACGGGGCGTTCATCGCGGTGCTACCGGGCGGCCCGGGCGGCTCATACCCGCCTGGGACGTCCCACCTGCGATGTCCGGGTTGTACTGCTTCCCCGTTCCCGGCCAACAGGTCACGACCCTGACAGTGCTAGCAAGAGTTAGCAAACCCGGAAGGGCCTGCTGAGCGGGGCCACGTGCGATAGGTCACGCTCGGGATGTCGGATTTGTGACTCAGCCCACTCGGGTGCCGCTCGGGAGCCACGCGGGAGCCACGCGGGTGCCGCTGCTACCAGGTGCCGCCGAAAGCCGTCTCGGTGTTGGTCTCGATCGCCCGGCAGAGCTCGCCCAGGTCGTCGCCCCGGGTGGCTGCCATCGCCCGGACCGTCGTCGGGATCAGGTACGACGCGTTGGGTCGGCCGCGCCACGGCTCCGGCGTCAGGAACGGCGCATCGGTCTCGACCAGGATCCTGTCGAGCGGAGCCAGCCGCAGCGCCTCGCGCAACGGCTCGGCGTTCTTGAAGGTGACGGTCCCCGCGAACGAGAGGTACGCACCGCGCTCCAGGCACGCGGCGGCGAACTCGGCGTCGCCGGAGAAGCAGTGCATCACCCAGCGGTCGGGGGCACCGACCTCGTCGATCACCTCCAGCACCTCGGCATGGGTTTCCCGGTCGTGGATCACCAAGGTCTTGTGGTGCTCGTGGGCGAGCTCGATGTGCCGGCGGAACGACCGCACCTGCGCCTCGCGACCCTCGGGCCCGGTGCGGAAGCTGTCGAGCCCGGTCTCCCCGATCGCCCGCACCACCGACGCCGTCGCCAGGTCCGCGATCTCGGCGAGGGCCTCGTCGAGCAGACCCTGGGCCTCCAGGCGCGGCGCCTCGTTCGGGTGCAGCGCCACCCCGGCCACGATCGCCGGGAAGTCGGCCGCCGTCGCGACCGCCCAGCGCGCACTCGGCA
This sequence comes from Propionibacteriales bacterium, assembly GCA_026392455.1. GTDB lineage: Bacteria > Actinomycetota > Actinomycetes > Propionibacteriales > Nocardioidaceae > Marmoricola. The sequence continues at coordinate 365,224 of JAPLCB010000009.1, forward strand.
GGTCGCAACCGATCTGGACGATCCGGGGCACCCCGACCGCCGCCGACCGGGCCAACGCCTCGGCGACCGGGACCGGCTCCCCGGGACCGTCGTGCGCCGCGATGTCGAGGTGGCAGTGGTTGTCGATCACCGGGTGCGGCAACGGCTCCGGCGGCTCCGGGCGCTGCCCGGCACGTTCGGCAGTCCGGAACGAGCTCGAACCACCCATCAGGTCACCGCCTTGCTGCTCTGCTTCGGGGGGCTCTGCTTGACATGAACGAGGTCGTACACCTCGCGCTTGGGCACCCCGGCGCGGCGGGCGACGTCGGCGATCGCGTCCTTGCGCGAGACCCCGCGGGCCTCCTGGTCAGCGACCCAGGCGACCAGCGTCGCCGGGTCGTCCACGGGGCCCGGCTCCGGAGCACCGGCGACCACGATGGTGACCTCGCCGCGGACACCGTCGGCAGCCCAGGCGGCCAGCTCGGCGAGCCCGCCGCGGCGTACCTCCTCGTGGGTCTTGGTCAGCTCCCGGCAGACCGCTGCCGGGCGGTCGGCGCCCAGAGCGTCAGCCATGGCCGCCAGGCTGGCCTCGGTCCGGTGCGGCGCCTCGAAGAACACCATCGAACGCTGCTCGTCGGCGAGGTCGACCAGCCGGCGGGTCCGCTCGCCGGCCTTGCGCGGCAGGAAACCCTCGAAGCAGAAGCGGTCGACCGGGAGCCCGCTGACCGCGAGCGCGGTGAGGACCGCCGACGGGCCGGGCACCGAGGTGACCTCGATGCCGGCGGCAACGGCAGCGGCCACCAGCCGGTAGCCGGGGTCCGAGACGCTCGGCATCCCGGCATCGGTCACCAGCACCACCCGGTTGCCGGCCTGGAGCAGCTCGAGCAGGTACGGCGTCCGCGCCTCCTCATTCCCCTCGAAGTAGGAGAGCACTCGCCCGGTCAGCTCGATCCCGAGGTCGCCGGTGAGCCGCTTGAGCCGCCGGGTGTCCTCGGCAGCGACGATGTCGGCCTCGGCCAGCTCGCGCGCCAACCGCGGCGGCGCGTCCTCGACCCGGCCGATCGGCGTACCGGCCAGGACCAGGACTCCCGGTCCGCTGCTCGCTGTCATGGACCCGATCATGTCAGCCCCGCTGGGCGCCACGCCTTAGGGTTGCGGCGTGCTCTCGGAACCGGAGACGACCACCACGGTCGCGATGACGACGCTGTCGCGCAACGCGGTCGACGACGTCGTCCCCACCGCGAGTCAGCGAGCCCGACCGCGGGCCTTCGACCTCGATCCGGTGACCGCGTGGGCCGCCACGGTCGGGATCACCCTGGTCGCCGCCTTCCTGAGGCTGTGGAAGCTCGACTACCCCAAGGCCCTGCTCTTCGACGAGACCTACTACGCCAAGAACGCCTGGTCGCTGATCAACAACGGCTACGCCCGCGGGTACGTCGACAAGGCGGACTCCCGGATCATCGCCGGCAACCTGGACGGGCTCTGGACCAACAGCCCGGACATGATCGTGCACCCCGAGGTCGGCAAGTGGCTGATCGGCCTGTCCGAGCTGACGGTCGGGATGACCCCGTTCGGCTGGCGGCTGGCACCCGCGATCATCGGTTCCCTGATGGTCTTCGTGATGATCCGGCTCACCCGTCGGGTCACCGGCTCGACGATGCTCGGCCTGGTCGCCGGCATCCTGATGTGCTTCGACGGCCTCCAGTTCGTGCTGTCCCGGCTCGCCCTGCTGGACATCTTCCAAGCGTTCTTCGTGCTCTGCGCGGTCAGCTGCATGGTCGCGGACCGTGACTGGTTCCGGGCTCGGCTCGCCGCCGTCGCCGAGGCCGGCCCGCTGTCGACCTGGGGGCCGCGGATCCTCTGGCGACCCTGGCTGCTGGCAGCCGGCCTGTGGTGGGGGCTGGCCGTCGGGACGAAGTGGTCCTCGCTGTACCCCCTCGCTGCGTTCGGGCTGCTGTTCTGGTTCTGGAGCGCCGGTGCTCGCCGGTCCTTCGGTGTCACCCGATCGATCCGCCGGTCGGCGGTGGTCGACGCGCTGCCGGGGTTGGCCTACCTGGTGCTGCTCCCGCTCGTGGTCTACCTGGCGTCCTGGACGGGCTGGTTGATGCACGCCGACGTCTACGAGCGGAACCTGTCGCGCAACGCCTACGGCCCCTACTGGGGCAACTACATCCTCAAGGACGCCCACGGCTTCTTCCCCGAGCTCGGGCAGTCGCTGCGCTCGTTGTGGAACTACCACGTCGATCTGTGGAACTTCCACACCAAGGGGCTGACGAACGCGACCCACACCTACGCCTCGAACCCGTTGGGCTGGAACGTCCTGAACCGCCCGGTCGGGGTCGATGCCCAGAACGGCATCCTCCCGGGGCAGCAGGGGTGCGACGCCGCAGCGGACAGCAGCTGCCTGCGACAGATCCTGCTGATCGGGACTCCGGTGCTCTGGTGGTTCAGCACCTGCGCTCTGGTCTGGTCGGTGGTGGCCTGGATCGGCAAGCGCGACTGGCGCTACGGGATCGTCGTGGTGGGGACGCTGTCGGCCTGGCTCCCGTGGCTGCGCTTCGACGACCGGCCGATCTTCAGCTTCTACGCGATCGTCTGGGAGCCGTTCCTGATCCTGGGGACCGTGATGGTGCTCGGCGAGATCCTCGGGCGCGCGGACGCCACGGCCGTGCGCCGGCGTACCGGGGCGATCGTCGCGGGGGCCGTCGTCGTCGCCGTGATCGTGAACTTCGCCTGGTTCTGGCCGATCTACACCGACGGCCTGCTCACCCGGGCCGAGTGGTTGCAGCGGATCTGGTTCCGTGGCTGGATCTAGTCCGCCCCGTTGAGTAGGGCCCGCCGCCACGTTGAGTAGGGCCCGCCGCGCTGTTGAACATCCGTACCCAGGGAAAGCAGGACGAGACCGTGCCATGGAGTCCGTCGTTCGAAGACGCCGTACCTGATCCACGCCTGGATCCGTACCGGAACCGCGTCGCGCAGCTGATGGACGGCGACGTCGTGGCCGGGCACGTCCTGGTCGAGACCGACTACCGCGCCGAGGTCCGCGGAGGCTTTCTCTGGTGGCGCCGTTGGGCCTCGCCGACCGAGTTCGCGCTGCTGTTCACGCGCGTGGGCGCAGCCGAGACCCGTACGACGGCCCTGGGCCCCGCGGACTTCGCCCTGTTCGACCGGTGGTCGACCGACGGGTACGTCGACGACACCCGGGTGCTCGACGTGCTCTGGCTCGACGAGAACACCTCCCGCCGCCTTCACGACGAGGTCTTCGCGCACCAGCACTAGCCCGACTCAACCGCGCGGCGGGCCCTTCTCAACGGCGCGGCGGGCCATTCTCAACGGTCAGATGCCGGCGATCGGAGGGGCGGTCGGGTCGGCCCCGCCGGCCCCGCCGGCCCCGCCGGCGCCCTGCTCACGGCGCAGGTACTCCTCGATCGCGTTGACGTCGTCCGCGGCCCGAGTCACCACGGTCAGCAGGTCGTTCATGGTCGCGACCTCCTCGACCTGCTCCTTGATGAACCACTGCATGAACTGCTCCGCGGCGAAGTCGTTCTCCTCGCGGGCGGTCCTGGTGAGCGCGAAGATCTGCTCGGTGACCCTCTTCTCCTGCGCCAGGGCGAGCTCGATCGGGTCGACGACCGAGGTGAAGGACGTCCTCGGCGCGTCGACCCCGGGGATCTGGACCTCGCAGTCGGTGTCGAGGAGGAACTGGACCATCATCATCGCGTGGTCGCGTTCCTCCAGGGCCTGGGCGTAGAAGAACGACGCCATCTGCGGCATCGTCAGGGCGTCGTAGTGGATCGCGCACGCGACGTACTGCTGGTGGGCAGCGAACTCGTTGCCGATCTGCTCGTTGAGCTGCTCGGCAAAACGGGGTGCAGTCACGGCAGGGTCCTCCCGGTCGGCATCAGGCAGCCTTGGACTTCTTCTTGCCCGACTTCTTCTGGATCTTCGCGGCAGTCGCCAGCTCAGACTTCTTCGCGGGCTTCTTGGACAGCGGGCGGCCCTGGGGATCGACCCGCACGAGCACGCGCTTGTGCACACCGTAGCCGCTCGGCAGGTCGCCGTCCTTGAGCATCCGGATGGGGCAGCGGTCGCACCGCGACTTCGACACACAACACTTCGTCTTCGGAAGCTTCAGCGCCTTTCCCATGCCCGAACGATAGCACTTGGTCAGGCTTGCCTTACCTAAGATGAGACCGCCGTCACGGCTCAGCGAAACGCGGCCAGCACCGGCACGGCGAGGAACTGCGCGACGAAGACGGCGAGGACGAAACAGCGGTTCGGGCCGGTGCGGGTGATCAACGGGGGTACTCCTCAGGACAGGTGATCAAGTCACCGGGAAGAACACGGCGGCGACGACCCGATCACGCGAAACCGCGCAGGACTTCCGAACCAGCCTGCGCGTGGGCATACTGCTCGGCGAGCAGTAGCGGAGACGACCGCGGCTCTTCCCAGGTCAAGGAGACCCATGCCCAACCCCGCCGAGTTGATCAACCGTGCCGGCATCGAAGCCCGGGCCCTCACCGCTCTGCTGAAGGCAGGCGCCATCGGCGGGTCGTCGCCGCTGAAGACCGTGGAGATCCTGAAGACCCTGCGCTCGTTCGGCCCGTTCGGCTCCGCGGTCCACCTCGCTGCGATCCGGCACCCCGACGCACCGGCGATCGCCGACGAGCGCGGCGAGATCAGCTACGCCGAGTTCGACGAGCTGATCAACCGGCTCGCCAACGCCCTGCTGGCCCTCGGCCTGAAGCCCGGCGACGGCATCGCGATGCTCTGCAAGAACCACCGTGCTCCCCTGGTGGTCGGCTTCGCCGCCTCCCGGGCCGGCCTGCGCAGCCTCTGGCTGAACACCTCGTTCTCCTCGCGGCAGGCCACCGAGGTCTGCGAGCGCGAGGGCGTCGACCTGCTGATCCACGACGCCGAGTTCACCGAGGCCGTTGCCGGCGTGGAGCCGAGGTTCGGGAAGTACGTCGTCGACGTCGCCGGCGCCTCGGTCGACGACCTCGACCGACTGATCGCCCAAGGGTCCCCGGCACTGCCCTCCGCTCCTGCCAAGCCCGGCCGGATCGTGCTGCTCACCAGTGGCACCACCGGCACTCCCAAGGGCGCCCCCCGCGCCGATCCGAAGGGATTCGCCATCCCCGGCGGCGTCCTGGACCGGATGCCGATGCGCTCCGGCGAGACCACCGTGATGGGCCCGCCGCTGTTCCACGGCACCGGCCTGCTGCTGGCCCTGCTGGCGATCTCGGTCGGCAACAAGCTGGTGCTGCGGACCAAGTTCGACCCCCGCCAGATGCTCGCCGACATCAGCGACCACCGGGCCAGCACCATCTGCGTGGTCCCGGTGATGCTGCAGCGGATGGTCGAGCTCGGCCCCGAAGAGCTCGGCAGCTACGACACCACGTCGCTGAAGTGCGCCTTCACCGCCGGCTCGCAGCTGCCGGCAGCCGTGTCCAAGCAGGTCTCCGAGCTGATCGGCGACGTGATCTACAACCTGTACGGGTCCACCGAGGTCTCGGTCGCCACGATCGCCACCCCGACCGACGTCCGCGAGGCACCGACCTCGGTCGGCCGCCCGACCCTCGGGGTCCGGATCAAGATCCTCGGTGAGAACGGCAAGCCGCTGCCGCAGGGGCAGACCGGCCGCATCTTCGTCGGCACGACGGCCCCGTTCGAGGGCTACACCGGCGGCGGCGGCAAGGACATCATCGACGGCCTGATGGCCACCGGCGATGTCGGCCACTTCGACCCGCAGGGCCGGCTGTACATCGACGGCCGCGACGACGAGATGATCGTCTCCGGCGGCGAGAACGTCTTCCCGCGCGAGGTCGAGGAGCTCCTGGTGACGCACCCGGCGATCGCGGACGCCGCGGTCCTCGGTGCCGAGGACGAGTCGTTCGGCCAGCGGCTGCGCGCCTTCATCGTCCTCAAGCCCGGCGAGACCCTCGACGCCGCCACCGTCCAGGACTTCGTGAAGGACAACCTGGCCCGGTACAAGTCGCCGCGGGACGTGCTGTTCCTCGAGGAGCTGCCGCGCAACCCCACCGGCAAGGTGCTGAAGCGGGAGCTGGCGAACCTCTGAGCGACACAGCGCGCCGGTACTCCGGCCGGTCCCCCGACGAACGCGACGCCGAGCGCACCCGTCGACTGCTGGCGGCCGGGCTGGAGCTGTTCGGCACGATCGGGTACGCCGCGACCTCGGTGGAACGGCTGTGCACCGAGGCGAAGGTCTCGACGCGTCACTTCTACCAGCTGTACGACAACAAGGAGGACGCCTTCCTCCGGGTCTACGAGCAGATCATCGGGCGATCCTTCGAGGGCGCGGCGACCGCCCTCAGCGCGTCCGCCGACCGACCGATGCTGGAACGGGTCCCGGACGCCTTCATGGCCTACCTCGGCCCGACGGTCGAGGACATCCGCGCCGCCCAGATCGCGTTCGTCGAGATCATGGGGGTGAGCCCCCGGGTCGAGGAGCGCCGGCTGGCCTACCGGGAGTCGCTGATCGCGCTGATCGAGGCCGAGGGCACCGCGGCCGTCGCTCGCGGCGAGACCACGGCGCGGGACTTCCGGTTCGCGGCCCTGGCACTGGCGGGCGCGGCGAACGCGATCGTCTACGACTGGGCCTGCCAGGAACCGCGTGCGGACGTGACCGGGCTCGAGCGGCAGCTGGCCGACCTCGCCCTGACCCTGCTGGTGCGCTGAGGAAAACTGAAACGATCCATTTTCTTTTAGGACGGACGTCGGTACCGTCAGGGGACCTCACCCAGACAAGGACCACCGATGAAGCGTTCGACCACCGTTCTCGCCGCCCTGGCCCTGGCCGTGACCACCGCGCTCGCGGGACCCGCGCTCACCACGCCCGCGACCGGCGCCGGTGGCGTCCCGGTCCCCGAGGACGACCCCTTCTACGCGGTCCCCGCGGACGTCGCCACCTACGCCGACGGAGCAGTGATCTCCTCGCGCCGGATCACCGCCCTCGCCTACGTGGTGCCCGCCCCGACCGACGCCTGGCAGATCCTCTACAAGACCCGCGACTCCCACGGGACCCCGACCGCCACGGTGACCACCCTGATGGTGCCGAAAGCGGCATGGACGGGCACCGGCGCGCGACCACTGGTCTCCTACCAGACCGCCGAGGACGGCGTCGCCGGCAGGTGCGCACCGTCGTACGGACTGCGCGCCGGCGCGCTCCAGGCGGGAGCAGCGTCGGCGGAGGTCGGCCTGATGATGATGGCGATCGCCAACGGCTGGGCCGTCTCGGCGCCGGACTACGAAGGCCCCGAGTCCCAGTTCCTGGCCGGACGGCTGGAGGGACAGGCGGTCCTCGACGGCGTCCGGGCCTCCCTGGCCTTCACCGAGGCCCGGCTCCCGGCGAGCACACCGGTCGGGCTCTGGGGCTACTCCGGCGGCAGCTTCGCCGCGAGCATCGCAGCGCAGCTCGAACCGTCGTACGCACCCGAGATCAACCTGCAGGCCGTCGCGCTCGGCGGCTTCGTCTCGGAGATCCGCGACACCATCGACAAGTTCAACGGGACCGTCTACGGCGGGGCCATCGCGATGGGCGTCAACGGGCCCCTGCGGGCCTTCCCCGAGTACGACCTCGGGCAGTACCTCAGCGCCGAGGGCAAGCAGAAGGTGGCCGCGGCCTCCGGTGACTGCATCGCCGACGCGGTGGCGCGCTACCCGTTCCTCGACTACGCCGACATCGAGGCCTACCCCGGCGCGATGAACGCCCCGGCCGTCGTCGAGCTGCTGCACAGCAACAGCCCGTCCGGCATTCCCGGTACGCCGAGCGCCCCCGTCTACGAGTACCACGCGATGTTCGACCAGCTTGCGCCGATCGCGACCGCCCGCAAGCAGCTGCGCCGCTACTGCAACGACGGCGTCGTCGTCCAGCAGGTCGTGGACTACCTCACCGAGCACATCAGCCAGACGATCGCCGGTGCCCCGGGCGCGGTGGCGTTCCTGGGCGCACGGTTCGCCGGCAAAGCACCGAAGAACAGCTGCTCGGCACTGGTCAGGGAGTGACCGGGGGCTGCGGCGGTTGGTGGTGCGGCGTCCCGGCGATCGGCCGGAACGTCGCGCGGATCTCCTGCGGGTAGAGCAACGAGAACAGGACCAGGCCCGGCATCGCGAACCACCCGACCGCCTCGGCCGGCGTCACCAGGTAGCCCCACTCACCACTGCGGGCGACCGCGATCTCCACGACCGCGAGCAGGAGGACCCCGCCGGCCAGCCCGACCACGACCGGCCTGGCCCGGTCCGGGTCACCGCCGAGAAGGGCACCGACGACGACCCCGACCGCGGCACCGAGGACCAGCAGGACCAGGGCGACGACCTCCGTCCCCGTGGTCGTGTCACCGGCGACCAGCACCAGCAGACGACCGGCTGCGGAGACTCCGAGCGCCACCGCCAGCACCGTGCTCGCCCTCCGGGCGGTGCTCACCCAGGACTCGATCGGCGGCTGGACCAGCAGCCGCCGCTGGATCGGCCGTGAGACCAGCAGCGCCGTCCCGGCGGCGACCAGGAACACGCCGAAGACGTCCTTGAGTCCCTCGCCGGTCGCCGCGAAGAGCGGTTCGCTGTCGCTGGCACCGCCGAGGAACTGGGTGGTCACGATGCTGAACCCGACCACGGCCAGCACCCGGCCCCATTCCCGGCCACCGCTGAGGAAGCCGACGAACGGCAGCACGACGACCACGACGTACGAACCGAGGAGCAGCACCGTGTAGCCGAGGAGGAAGGGCACCGAGACCACGTCACCGAAGTCCAGCGCCATGCTGACCAGCGCGGTCAGGGCGACCAGCACGGTCCCACCGCCGAGCACGGCGAACAGCGCCGTGCGCCAGGCGCCGTCTGCCACCCCGGTCGGCTCCTCGTCGAAGCCGCGGACCTGGGCCGCCAGCAGTGCGCCAGCCAGGCCGACACCGACCCCGGGGCCGAGGATGCCCTCGAAGTTGTCGTTGACGTGGATCAGGTGGTTGACCAGGACAGCCAGCACGCCGACCAGGTACGGCACTGCCGCGACCCACTTCACCAGGCGCGACTGCGGAGCTCCCCATCCGGGGACCAGCTCGAGCCTGACCAGGTACGGCACCCCGACGGAGAGAGCCGAGACGATGGTCGCCACCACGACCCACCACCGGTCCGAGCCGTCACCCAGGCCCTGGGACTCCACGTCCCACGGCAGCGCGAGCGCACCGAAGAGCAGGACCAGTGCGCCGAGGTCCCGGGCGACGTCGGTCAGAGCCAGGCCGGCGAACGGGTTGACCATCGGCGCCGCCGGAGCAGGCGTGGCCGGAACCGGAGCGACGGACGGGGCCGCCAGGGCCGCACCGCAGTTGCGGCAGAAGTTTCCGGGCATTGCCGGCACCCCGCACTGACCACAGAAACTGTCGCTCACTGCTGCTCCTCGTCGCCGCAAGGCACCCCGAAATGGCCCGTAACATAGCACGCGGACGGCCCCTGACCCGGTGCCGGAGACCGAGGAGAGCGAGAGCCCACGATGACCCAGAACGGGCACCCCACCGCGCTCACCCTGGCGCTGTCGGCCGGCTGGTTCACCACCGGTGCCCTCTGGTTCGTTCAGGCGGTGGTCCCGTGGACGGCGACCGGGTCCCTGTCGCACTCCTCGACCATCGACGCGTCCGCCCTGATCCGTTCCGGCGACGTCGGATCGTTGGCACCGACCTTCGCCGGTTGGCTGCTGCTGATGCTGCCGGCGGTCGGGCTGGTGCTCTGCGCCTCCGCGTTCTCGATGCACCGGGTCACCCAGGCGTTCCGGGTTCTCGCAGCTGTCGCTGCGCTGGCTGTCTCCGTGGCTCTGACCCACTACCTGACCGGCTTCCGGATCACCGACTTCGGCCCTGGGGCGCTGTTAGCATGGCTCGGCTGCGTTACGGGTACCAGCCTCCTCGCGGCCAGCGTGCTTCTCCCCTCCAGCTAGCCGAAGGACACCGCCATGCCTTACTGCTCGCACTGCGGCGCTGCCAGCGCCACCCCCGACCAGCGCTTCTGCCAGGCCTGCGGGAAGCCCCTCGACGCCGCCGCTGCGGCCTCGGCTGCCCCGGCGGCCCCGACGGCCCCCGAGGAGATCGACTACCAGTACCTCGGTGCGCCGACCGCGCCCACCGACCAGCCGGGCGGCGGCGGTCGCCGGCTCGCGAAGGTCCTGGGCGCCACTGCCGTCGTGGCTGCCCTGGCTGGTGGTGCCTTCCTCGCGTACACGGTGTTCTTCGACCGCGCCGGCGCCGGGACCCCCGAGGACGCGGTCACCCAGATGCTCCAGGCCGTGGCCGACCAGGACGGCGTCGAGGCCCTGCGGATGCTCAACCCGGGCGAGACCGAAGGCTTCGACGACGTCTACGACAGCCTGCAGAAGAAGGTCGCTGACGCCGGCCTGGCCTCCGACGCCGACGGCAAGGTCCTCGAGGCGGTCTCCATCAAGCTCACCGACCTGAAGGTGGACGTCTCCGAGCGCGGCGAGAACGCTGCCCGGGTCTACATCAAGGACGGCACCCTGGCCGTCACCGTCGACGAGGACAAGCTCCCGGAGACGTACCGCAACCTGTACGACGAGATGGACTCCGACGCCCGCGACCAGCTCAGGAGCATCGACATCAGCGAGGTCCTCCAGGACGGTTTCGGTTCGGACGACAAGGTCTTCCTGACCACCATCAAGCAGGACGGGCGCTGGTTCGTGTCCCCGATCGCGACTGCCGGTGAGTACATCCTGGAGAGCGAGGAACTCGACCCGCTGACGGCCGCCGACTTCGACAAGGTCTCCGAGGAGAACGCCCCGAAGCCGCGCACGTCGAAGGACCCCCAGGGCGCGCTCGCCGTCCTGGTCGAGGCAATCTCCACCGACAGCGTCGAGAACATCTTCGCCGCCCTCCCCGCGGACGAGGTGGCCGCACTGCGCCCGTTCACCGACGTCCTCCAGGACCAGCTGGACGGCACCAACGGCACTGACCTCCAGGTCAGCGACCTCGACACCGACTTCAAGGACCTCGGCGACGACCGCGGCCGGCTGACCATCAAGCACGGCAAGCTCTCCGGCACCATCGACGGCGAGGAGGGCTACGCGACCCTCGACGGGACCTGCGTGGAGAGCAGCGACTCACCCCAGGACGAGGGCGACTCCGGGACCACGAACGACTGCATCCCCGACGAGGTCAAGGACCAGACCGGGATCGACTCGATCTGGGTGATCCTGCACCAGGCGGACGGCGGCTGGCAGGTCGACCCGCGGGCCACCGTGATCGAGTATGCGACCAGAGCCATCGACAACTTCGACCTGGACGCCTTCAAGGACAGCTTCAGCCAGGGCTTCAGCGACGGCTTCGAGGAGGGCTCGAGCTATTACGAGGGCGGGATCGAGATCGACCCCGACACCTACCCCGGCAGCAGCCCCAGCGCGCGCGCCGGCGGCTGATCAGAGGGCGTGCAGCGCGCCGACCTGACCGGCCAGTGCCTGCACCAGGTCCCACGGCTGGTTGCCGAGGTGCATCACGTGCACCTCGGTGACGCCGAGGTCGGCGTACGGGCGCATCTTCTCGGTGAAGCCGACCGGGTCGCAGTCGCCGGTCCACAGCACCGTCTTGGCGATCGCGTCGTAGTCCCGACCGACGTCGGCGCAGTGACGGCGCAGCACGTCGAGCTTCGCGGCCGCACCGGCCGGGCCGAGCACGTCGTTGGCGAACAGGTTGCAGGCGTCGGCGTACCGGGCCACCAGGCGCAAGGTCTGCCGCTCCCCGGAGCCGCCGATCATCAGCGGCACCGGTCGGACCGGAGGCGGGGAGCAGACCGTCGCGTCGAGCCGGTAGTGCTTCCCGACGTACGGGCCGTCCTGGGGCGAGAACATCTGCTGCACGATCTGGACGGTCTCCTCCAGCCGCTCGAACCGTTCGGCCAGCGGCGGGAACGGTACCCCGAGGGCACGGTGCTCGGCCTCGTACCAGGCTGCTCCCAGCCCGAGCACCGCACGCCCCCCGGAGAGCTGGTCGAGGGTGGCGACGATCTTGGCGAGGACCCCGGGGTGGCGGTACGTGGTCCCGGTGACGAGCAGCTGCAGGTCGACGGTACTCGTGTGGGCAGCGAGGAAGCCGAGCGTCGTGTAGCCCTCGAGCACGGGGCTGCTCGGCGGACCCATGAACTCCAGCTGGAGGAGGTGGTCCATCACCGAGAGGTTGTCGAAACCCGCCTCCTCGACCGCTGCGCCGGTCCGGGCCAGCGCCGGTCCGACCGCCCCGTCGAACCCGAAATTGACGAGGTGGAGTCCCAGACGCATACGCGAACGCTACGCCGGGACCCCACCTGTCGTCGGGAGGGACGAACTCTGCTACAAGATGTAGAGCATCTCCTGGTACGTCGGCAGCGGCCACAGGTCGTCGGCGATCAGACCTTCGAGCGTGTCCGCGGCCGTCCGCACGGCGAGCATCGCCGGCAGCACCGTGTCCCGCAGCGCGGTGGCGGTGACCAGCGGGTCCTCGTCGTGCTCGTGGTCGATCGCGGCAGCCAGCGTGGCCAGGCCGGCCCGGAGGTCAGCGATCGGCGCGGAGACCGACTGCAGGGTGGACAGGTCCGCCTCGACGCCGGCGGCCTTGAGAGCAGCCACGTTGGAGGCCAGCTCGGTCTGGTAGCGGATGGCTGCCGGCAGCACCGTGGTGGTGCCGATCTCCAGGGTGAGGTTGGCCTCGACCCCGACGGTGAGGATGTACTGCTCGCACCCGATCTCGTAGCGCGAGTGCATCTCGCGCTCGTTGAAGACGGCGTACTTGCCGAACAGCTCGATGGCCTCGGGGGAGATCAGCTCGGGCAGGGCGTCGACCGTGGTCCGCAGGTTCTTCAGCCCCCGCTGCTCGGCCTCGACCGGCCACTCGTCGGAGTACCCGTTGCCGTTGAAGATCACCGAGCCGTGCTCGGCGACGATGTCGGCGAGCAGGGTCTGCACGGCCTCGTTGAAGTCGGTCCCCGCCGCGACGGCTTCCTCCAGGTTGGTCGCGCAGTAGTCCAGCGCCTCGGCCATGATCGTGTTGATCACGACCATCGGAGCCGCCACCGTCTGCAGCGAGCCCGGCGCCCGGAACTCGAACCGGTTGCCGGTGAAGGCGAACGGCGAGGTCCGGTTGCGGTCACCGGGGTCCTTGGTCAGGTCCGGCAGGGTGTCCACGCCGATGGTCAGCGTGCCCTTCTCCTTCGAGCGGGTCGCACCGCCCTTGGCGATCTGGTCGAACACGTCGGCCAGCTGCTCGCCGAGGAAGATCGAGATGATCGCGGGCGGGGCCTCGTTGGCGCCGAGCCGGTGGTCGTTGGAGGCCGAGGCCACCGAGACCCGCAGCAGGCCGCCGTACTGGTGCACCGCCCGGATGACCGCGGCGCAGAAGACCAGGAACTGCGCGTTGTCGTGCGGGTTGTCACCCGGGACGAGCAGGCTGCCGAGCTGGGAGTTGCCCAGCGAGAAGTTGACGTGCTTGCCCGAGCCGTTGACGCCGGCGAACGGCTTCTCGTGGAACAGGCACTCCATGCCGTGCTTCTTGGCGACCGTCTTGAAGGTGGTCATCAGCAGCTGCTGGTGGTCCGAGGCCTCGTTGGCCCGCTCGAACATCGGCGCGACCTCGAACTGGCCGGGCGCCACCTCGTTGTGCCGGGTCTTGGCCGGGATGCCGAGCTTGAACAGCTCCCGCTCGGTGTCCATCATGAAGCCGAGCACCCGCTCCGGGATCGCCCCGAAGTAGTGGTCGTCGAACTCCTGGCCCTTCGGCGGCTTGGCGCCGAAGAGGGTCCGACCGGCGTTGAGCAGGTCGGGGCGGGCCAGGAAGAAGTGGCTGTCGACCAGGAAGTACTCCTGCTCGGGACCGCAGTACGCGACCACCCGCTCGGGCTCGTCGTGCCCGAAGAGCCGCAGGACGCGCTCGGCGTGGACCGCCATCGCCTGCTGCGAGCGCAGCACGGGGGTCTTGTGGTCGAGCGCCTCGCCGGTCATCGAGATGAAGACCGTCGGGATGCACAGGGTGTTGCCGTTCGGGTTCTCCAGCACGTACGCCGGGCTCATCACGTCCCAGCCGGTGTAGCCGCGGGCCTCGAAGGTGTTGCGCAGGCCACCGTTGGGGAAGCTGGACGCGTCCGGCTCGCCCTGGATCAGGGTCTTGCCGGAGAACGACGCGAACGCGGTTCCGTCGCCGACCGGGTCGAGGAACGAGTCGTGCTTCTCGGCGGTCAGACCGGTCAGCGGGTAGAAGACGTGCGCGTAGTGGGTCGCCCCCTTCTCCATCGCCCAGTCCTTCATGGCGCTGGCGACGGCGTCGGCCACCAGCGGGTCCAACGGCTCCGAGCGCTCGATCGTGGCGAGCACCGACTTGAACACGGTCTTGGGCAGGCGCCGCTGCATCACCGAGATGCTGAAGACGTTCTCGCCGAAGATGTCGCCCGGTGTCTCCTCCGGGTGGATCGGCGTCGGAGGAACGTAGGCCTCGACGTCTTTGATGGCCTGCAGACGGACGTTGTTACCGGTCAAGGAGCACCCCTAGGTAGATGAGAGCGGAGCAGCGCCACACTCAGCGCCTCGGTAAACCTAGGGCTCACGGGTTCCCGGTCCGTCTCGGGAATGTTTCAGGCCTGTGAAGTCGGCTGTGACACATCTGACACCCGACCACTGTGCAGCCTCTGAAACACACTGTTCAACGACCCGAAACCAGACCGTTCCCCGACCCGTGGCAGGGTGGATCCATGGTCGCCCTTACGGATGCACAGCGCGCAGTCCTGGACTTCGAACGGCAGTGGTGGCGCTACACCGGCGGCAAGGCGGTGGAGATCGAGAACCAGCTCGCGATGACACCGGTCGCCTACTACCGCGAGCTCAACGCGATCATCGACCTGCCCGCCGCACTGGACCACGACCCGACCCTCGTCCGCCGCCTCCAGCGCGCCCGGACCCTGGCCCGCAGGCGCCGCTCGAACCGCGGCTTCCGGGTCGTTCCTGCCTGACGGCGAACCGCTAGGCAGGGGCAGCCGGGCCCCGCACCGCGGTCAGCAGCGCCGCAAGCCCGGTCATCGGGTCCTCGGCGGACCCGCGCTCGCCCTGCAGGTGGGCGTGCAGCACCAGCTGCCCCATCGTGAGCATGAACCGTTGCCGCTCCTCCTCGTTCACGATCTGCCCGCTGTAGGCGATCATCGTGCCCATCGCGGTCGAGAGGTCCTGGGCGCGCTGCCGGGCCCGGTCCCGTCCCCGCGCCCGCGCGAGCAGCACCCCGGCCACGGCGGCGAGCGCGGCCGTCGAACCGGCGTGGGCCGCGAGCAAGGCCGACTGGGAGTAGTCCGCCCCCTTCCCCAGGTAGTGCAGGAACAGCGGGGTCACCGCGACCAGGGCTGCGACGCACAGGACGCCCAGACCAGCGCGG
Source organism: Propionibacteriales bacterium (assembly GCA_026392455.1). Taxonomy (GTDB): domain Bacteria; phylum Actinomycetota; class Actinomycetes; order Propionibacteriales; family Nocardioidaceae; genus Marmoricola. The sequence continues at coordinate 380,598 of JAPLCB010000009.1, forward strand.
TAGGCGATCTTCGACTCACCCTCGTTCCGCTTCGCGTCGGCGTCGAACAGGGCGTTGACCGACTTCAGGTTCACGTCGGTGACCAGGAGACCCGCCTGCTGGGCCTTGGTGACCAGGTCCTCGAGGGTCCGGGTGATCAGCTCCTGACCCCGGGCCGCGTCAGCGTCGAACGCGGCAACGAGCTCGTGGGTCCGCGCAGCGAGCTGGTTCAGCCCGTCGGACTGACGGCGAGCCTGGTCGACGATCAACCGGAGGTCGGCCGGCATCGGCGGGTACGGCGACCGCGCGTTCAGCATCACGACGGCGGCGTCGACCTGGCCGTTGGCCAACAGGTTCCACGCCTGACCGCCAGGATCGAACCCGGTCCAGAACGGGGCGGAGTGGTCCAGCAGGGACATCGCTGGTTCGAGCAGCTGCGGGGCGTTGGGGACGTTGCCGATCATGTTGTTGAAGAGGTGGGCGGCTGCCCACGGACGTCCGCTGGCCGAGGCCTGCTGGGCGTACGGAACCGCCTCCTCGAACCCGGGGATCCCCCGCTGCATCAGCATCCAGACCAGCAGGACCGCCGCCCAGTCGTGACCCTGGGCGAGGGCATCGCGCAGCCCGCCGAGGGCGCCTTCCTGGTCGTTGGACTGCCAGCGGCTGAAGGCAGCCCGGGCGATCTCAGCAGCACCGTCGGGGGCAGGGGGCATCGACGTGGTTTCGGTCATGCCGGGTACGACACCGCTCCGGGCGAAGTATCACGGGGTCGGCCCACCGACCGACCTGGGACTCTCCTAGTCGAGCGGCTCCGACTCCACGTCGAAGTACTCCTGGTAGGCGCGGGCCCGCTCGCGGAGCTCACCTTCGTCCAGGCCGGTGTCGGCGAAGGTGTAGCGCTTCAGGCTGCCGCTCTGGTCACCCGGGTGTGCCGCCAGGAACGCGCGCATCCGGGCCTCGGTCTGCGCGGAGAGGTCCCAGCCGAGCTGGTCGTAGATCCGTCCGATCGCGCCGATCAGGTCGTGCCTGATGTCCTGGTAACGGACATCGAGGACCTGACCGCCCCCGAACACACCGGACGCCCGGGCCTCGAGCGCCCGGTCCAGGCCGAGCAGGATGTCCTCGCTGTACTGGGCCGCCAGCCGGGTCACCTCGAAGTGGTCGGTGGTCATCTCCCGCAGCGAGGCGCCCAGGGCACTGAGCGAGGCGATCACCTTCAGCGGGTCCCGGTGGTTCTGGATCACGATCGCGTCCGGGTACTCCTTCATCAGCTCCGGCAACGCCCACAGGTGCGCCGGTGACTTCAGCAGCCAGCGCTCGGAGTGGTGCTCGGACTGCAGGTGCTGGAGGAACCGCCGGTGCCACGCGTACGCCTGGGTCATGTCGGCCTCGTGCAGCAGCCACCGGTTGTACGCCGGCACCTCGAACTGCAGCGAGTGCTGCATCGACTTGAAGTCGCTGGTGAAGATCCGGACGTCCTCCTGGGCGAGCTCGGCCCCGAGCTCGTGGAAGGACGCGAACCCGGGGATGAACGAGTCGACCAGGTCGAACTGCGCCTGGGCCTCGGCGATCCGCGGATCGGTGGTGTACGTCGCGGTCCGAGGCGCCGGCACCGGCCGCTCGACCTCCCAGCTCAGCGGTGCCCGGTTGGCGGGGTCCTGGGCCATCAGGTCGAGCAGGATGGTGGTACCGGTCCGCGGCTGGCCGACGATGATGATCGGCTGCCGGATCTCCTGCTCGGCGACAGCCGGGTGCTCCTTGCGCCAGGCCTCGATCCGCAGCCGGGTGGCCAGGTCCCCGACGATGCCGTCGTCGGCGACCCCGACGCCGATCTCGTTGAGCCGGGCACTCTCGGCCAGCGAAGCGAGGTAGATGTCCAGGCCCTCGCGCCAGGTGTCGGCCCCGAAGTCGTCGGCGCCGGCGGCCTCGATGGCCGCAGCCACCAAGCGCTCCCGGCGCTGCTCGACGGATTCGGGGGCGTTCGTCTCGGTCATGACACTCCTGGGGTGAGGTGGGCTGGTGCGAGGTCGATCGACGTGAGGTGGGTCTGGATGAGTGCGGGGAGATCGCCGTGACCGCCGCCAGCGACCCAGACGTCGCAGGCCAGCCGGGCGGCAGCCATGGTCAGCGCGCCGAGCATCCGCGGCCGCGGGTCGGCCTCGGCGAGGTCGCCGAAACGGGGCTCGATCGCCGCGGCGATCGCGGTCTCCCAGTCGACGTACAGGTGCAGGGTCCAGGCGAAGAGCACCGAGGACGACCTCGACAGCAGGGCCTGTTCGAGGAACATCGGACGCAGCTCGTCGAAGTTCTCCCCGAGGTGTGCGTACGCCGCGCGGATCGCGTCGAGCGGTCCGAGGTCGGCGGGCACCGCCCGGATCACGTCGGCCAGGACGTGCGCCCCCACGTCGGAGAGCCCGGTGGCGATCGCGAGCTCCTTGGAGTCGAAGTGACGGAAGAACGTCGCTCGGCCGATCCCGGCCGCGGCGGCGATGTCGTCGACGGTGGTCGCAGCGATCCCATGCTCGCCGGCCAGGCGCGCCGCGGCCTCCGCGATCCGCGCCTGGGTCTCCGCCCGCTTGCGTTCGCGGCGGCCCGGCTCGATCTCCTGGACAGACATGATTCAGAAGATGATACTGAGTCTCACATTTCTGTCTAGAGCTTCGGAGGCACCGGATGCGCGCGCTGCAGGTCACCCAGCACGGCAACCCGCTCGACGTCCTGTCGGTCAACGACGTCGACGTACCCGTCGCCGGGCCGGGCGAGGTGCTGATCAAGGTCTCGGCCGCGGCCCTGAACTTCAACGACATCCTGCGTGCCCAGGGCGGCCTGGTCTCGGTCCCCAAGCCGCCGCCGTTCACCCTCGGCATGGACGTGTGCGGCGTGGTCACCGACGCCGGCGCGGGCGCGGAGTCCTGGATCGGCAAGCGGGTGGTGGGGGTCTCCAAGGACGCGTTCGGCGGGATCGCGGAGTACACGACCGCCCCGACCGCGGGCGTCTTCGAGGCGCCCGGTTCGCTCGACGACCCGACCGCCGCCGCGTTCCTGCTCCCGTTCCACACCACCTACCTGGCGCTGGTGGTCCGGGCCGACCTCAAGGAGGGCGAGACGCTGCTGGTCATCTCGGGCGCCTCGGGCCTCGGCACTGCGGCGATCCAGCTGGGCAAGGCGCTGGGCGCCCGGGTGATTGCCACGGTCAGCTCACCGGAGAAGGCCGACCTGTGCCGCCGCCTCGGAGCCGATCTGGTCATCGACCACACCGCCGAGGACTTCGCCGAGGCGACGCTCCAGGCCACCGGCGACGTCGGGGCCGACGTCGTCTGCGACCTCGCCGGCGGTGACTTCGTGGGCAGGTCCTGGACCTGCGTCGCTCGCGGCGGACGGTACCTGCCGGTCGGCTTCACCGACGACGACCAGAACGGCATGACCGGCCGGCCGCTGCGGATGGCCAGTATCGGGAACTTCTCGATCGTCGGCGTGCTCGGCGCCTGGGTCGACCAGGTCGACCCAGGGATGCGCCGGTTCGGCTTCAACCCCTACACCCGCGCCGAGGGCGACCAGGTGCACGCGGCCCTCGGCGCCCTGCTGACGTCCGGCTCGATCGCCCCGCACGTGGGTCGGGTCGTCGCCCTCGACGAGGCCGCGGCTGCGCTGGACGACCACCTCCAGCGGCGGTCGATCGGGCGGACCGTCGTACGCCTGGACTGATCAGCCCACCTTGCGCAGAACGGCCTCGCCGACGACGTGACGGAAGTACGGGTGGGTCGCGCGGAGCTCCTCGAACGCTGACCGGCCGAGGTGCAGGACCGTCACCGCGTCGTGGGTCACGACGGTCGCCGAGCGCAGCCGGTGCTGGACGATGCCCAGCTCGCCGAGGATCTCGCCGGGGCGGCACGGTCCGAGCTCGGAACCGGAGCGACGTACGTCGACCAGCCCGTCGAGCAGGACGTAGGCACGCTCGGGCGCCGTGCGCTCGGCGAGCAGGGTCCACTGCGGACGGACCCGGACGACGTAGCCGGCCTCGACCATCGCCTTCAAGGTGGCAGCCGGCGCGTCAGCCAGCGACGGCACCGAGCCGAGCAGACGGATCTCCTGCTTAAGGTTGGCCTTCGGCGGCGGGCCGCCCGTGGTCATTCCGCGGTTCACCATGAGGTGTCTCCCTTGTCGTCCGGTTCCGGGCGCGTGGTGACCCACAGGATGCGGGTCCCCAGGAGGCCGAGCGCCAGGCCGGCGAGAATGACGCCGGTCATCGCGAGGTCTCCATGCAGGGAGCATGTCGCGCGCCAGCAGGCCGGTCTGTTCCCCGGGTGACACAACGGACGCAGGATTCAGAGGTCGAGCTTGCGCGCCAGCGCCTCCAGGTCGGTGACCACGACCCTCCCGCGGCCGAGCTCGACGACCTGCTCGACGACCAGCCGCTGCAGGACTTCGTTCACCCGCGGACGAGCCGCTCCGACGAGTCCGGCCAGGTGCTCCTGGGTCAACGGAATCACGGCTCGGGCCCGGTCGGTGCCGTAGACGTCGACCAGCCGGTGCAGGCAGCTCGCGACCCGGCGGTCAAGGCCGACGTACCGGGCCTCGAGGAGGTCGGTGCTCAGCTCGCGGATGCGCTCGGCCATCAGGGCCACCACCAGGCGCTCGACCCGCGGGTGCTGCTCGCAGAGCGCACCGAAGGCCGAGCGGGAGAGTGCCAAGGTCTCGACCGGGTCGAGGGCCAGCACCGTCGCCGACCGGGTCGCCGGCGCCAGCCCGGGCAACAGCGACAGCTCCCCGATCCAGGCCCCCGGACCCAGGATGCTCAACGTGGCCAGGTCGCCGTCCCGGGTCGACACCCGGACGGCCAGGTGCCCGGCCACGACCAGGTGCACCGACTCCGCCGGGTCCCCCGCACTGAAGACCACCTCGCCGGTGCCGAACGAGCAGCTCCGGGCTGCTGCCAGGACTGCCGCCCGCTCGTCCGGGTCCAGGTTCTCCAGCACCGGGGACCGCACGGTCAACCCTTCGCCGTCGACAGCCGGTACTGCCGGACCGAGAGCGGCACGAAGACGAGCAGGATGCCGACGACCCAGAGCAGCGTGTAGAGCACGGCGTGCTGCAGCGGCCAGGCGTCCGGCGTCGGGACCGCCCCGGTGTTGCCGAAGAGCTCGCGGGCCGCCTGGGTCAGTGCCGAGACCGGGTTCCACTCGACCACCGTGCGCAGACCACCGGAGAACGACTCCAGCGGGACGAAGGCGTTGGAGACGAAGGTCAGCGGCATGATCACGATGAACGAGGCGTTGTTGATCACCTCGACACTGGGGACCATCAGACCGACCCAGGCCATCACCCAGCTGATCGCGTAGGCGAACAGCAGCAGCAGACCGAACCCGGCCAGGGCGTCGAGAGCGCCCTCGCGGATCCGCCACCCGACGAGCAGCCCGGTCAGCGCCATGATGATCAGCGACAGCACGTTGTAGACGACGTCGGAGGTGGTCCGCCCGACCAGCACGGCAGCCGGCGACATCGGCAACGACCGGAACCGGTCGATGATCCCCTTCTGCATGTCCTCCGCCAGGCCCGCGCCGGTGAAGGTCGCCCCGAAGACGACGGTCTGGGCGAAGATCCCGCCGATCAGGAACTCCTTGTAACCGACGCCGTCGCCCGCGTCGATGGCACCGCCGAAGACGTAGGCGAAGAGCAGCACGAACATGATCGGCGAGACCAGGACGAAGATCAGGACCTCGGGCACCCGCTTGATCTTGATCAGGTTGCGCTTGGTGATCACCCAGCCGTCCACCAGGGCCCGCGAGGCGGCGCTCATGCTTCCTCCTTCGTCGCGTGGCCGGTCAGGGTCAGGAACACATCGTCCAGGGTCGGCCGACGCAGGCCGATGTCGAGGACCTCGATGTCCGCGGCCGCGAAGCCGGCGAGCACCCGGCCCAGCGACGCCGCACCTCCGGAGACCGCAGCGAGCAGGGTGCGGTCCTCGACCTGCACCTCACCGACAGCGACCTCGCGCAGCACCGCGAGAGCAGCCTCCCGGTCGTCCGGATCGGTGAGCACCACCTCGACCCGCTCGCCACCGGTCTGCGCCTTCAGCTCGTCGGCCGTCCCTCGGGCGATCTGGCGGCCGTGGTCGATCACCACGATGTCGTCGGCCAACCGGTCCGCCTCCTCGAGGTACTGGGTGGTCAGCAGCAGGGTCGCGCCGGCACCGACCAGCTCGCGGATCACCTCCCACATCTGCTGGCGGCTGCGCGGGTCCAGGCCGGTGGTCGGCTCGTCGAGGATCAGCACGGCCGGCTCCGCCACCAGGGCACCGGCCAGGTCGAGGCGGCGTCGCATGCCGCCGGAGTAGGTCTTGGACGGGCGGTCCCCCGCCTCGACCAGGTCGAACCGCTCGAGCAGCTCACGAGCCCGCTCGCGCGACCTGACCCGACCGAGCCCGTAGAGCCGGCCCACCATCTCGAGGTTCTCGAACCCGGTCAGGTGCTCGTCGACCGCTGCGTACTGGCCGGAGAGCCCGATCTTGGAACGGACACCCTCGGGGTCCGTGGCCAGGTCACTGCCGGCCACCGTGGCGGATCCGCCGTCGGGCTTGATCAAGGTCGCCAGGATCCGCACCGCCGTGGTCTTGCCGGCGCCGTTGGGCCCCAGCAGAGCCAGCACCCGGCCCTCCGGGACACTCAGGTCGAGGCCACGGAGAGCCTCGACCCCCTTGTAGCGCTTGACCAGTCCGGTCGCGCTGATCATGTCGGCCAATCGGATCACCCCTTCCCCACCGAGACGTCACCGACGCCTGGGGGCCGTCGGTACGACCGACCCTAGCCAGCCGCACCGACAACGCAGTCAGTCGACGGAGAGTTCCCCCATCGGCTCCCAACCCGCGCCGTCGACCTGCCGGCTGATGATCTTCGGGGTCGACGCCAGCGCTTGCGGCAGCGCCGCCATCGCGGCCTTGAAGTGGTCGCTGGTCACGTGCGGTCCGGCACCGTCGTCGGTGAAGCCCTCGACCAGCACGAACTCGTGCGGGTTCTCGACGCTGCGCGACCACTCGTAGAACAAGTTGCCCGGCTCGGCGCGAGTCGCTGCGGTGAACTCCGCGACCAGGTCCAACCAGCGGTCGGTCCACTCCGGCAGGGTCTCGAACTTGACGACGATGAAGTACATGGAGCCAGCCTGCCAGGCGGGGTGGCCCGCGTCACTGCCGGAGGGCCTGGCTCGGCTCGATCCGCGCCGCCCGCAGAGCGGGGTACAGACCGGCAAGGGTGCCGATCAGCACGCCGACGCCCGGCGCACCGAAGGTCAGCAGCGGGGACATCACGGCGGTCCACTCCCGCACCGTCGAGACGGTCACCACGACCACCACCCCGACGCTGGTCCCCACCAGACCCCCCAGGCCGCCCAAGGTCGCCGACTCCACCATCACCTGGGTGGCGACCTGGTGCGGCGTCGCCCCGAGCGCCCGCCGCAGCCCGATCTCGGACGTCCGCTCGAGGACAGCGACCAGGGTCGTGTTCGCGATCCCGACCGCGCCCACCAGCAGGCACACGAGGGCCAGGACCACGAAGAGCGTGTTCAGGTCACCGGCCACCGAGTCCCGCAACGTGCGCGGGTCCGGCGGCGGGGTCACCCGGAGCGAACCCGGGGCCTCGGGACTGAGGGCGTACGGAAGCTCGTCGGCGACCTGCGTCGCCGCACCCGGGTCGGTGCTGACGACCTCGGTCGCAGCGGCGTTCGGCTGCGGCTGCCCCCAGATCGCCTCGGCGGTTCCGCGCGGGATGCTGACGGCGAGCAGGACCTCCGGCGAGCGGACGACGTCGTCCACGACGCCGACCACCGTGAACGGGACGTCGTCGATGGTGATGGCCGGCCGGGTCTCGAGCGTGCTGATCCCCAGCCGCACCGCTGCCGAGCTGCCGAGCACGGCGACGTGGAGACCCGCCGCATCAGCGACCTCGTCGTAGGTGCGTCCCTCGACGACCCGGGGCTGCAGCGCCTCCCAGGCGCCGGCGGAGACGGCCATCAGGTCGAGGGTGACGGGCTGGTCGGTCGTGGGAGCACCCTCCAGGCCGAGCCCGGGCTGGCGGACGGTCCAGAGGCTCCCCGCGGCCCGCACCCCGTTCAGCGAACGGGCTCTGGCATCGGCGTCCGGGGGGATGGGGAACCGTTCACCGAGGTCCTCGCGCCCGTCGCTGGCCAGAACAGTGGTGGCCGCCAGGACGTCGAAGCGTTCGCCGATCTGGCCCGACGCGGTGGCCGCCAGGCCGACGACGCTGACGAAGGTACCGATGCCGAGGACGACTCCGAGGGCAGTCAGGCAGGTCCGGCCCGGTCTCACCACGAGTGCCGCGACGCACTCGTCGACGAGGTCTCGCGCGGAGATCCTGGAACGGTTCACCCCGACTCCGTGACCGAGCCGTCGGTGATCGCGATCCGACGCTCGGCCCGGGCTGCCACCACGGGATCGTGGGTGATCACCACCACCGTCTGGCCAGCCTGGTGGACCTCGTCGATCAGGGCGAGGACCTTCGCCGCGTTGACGCTGTCCAGGTTCCCGGTCGGTTCGTCGCACAGCAGCAGGTCCGGAGCATTCATCAGGGCGCGGGCGATCGCGACGCGCTGACGCTCGCCGCCCGAGAGCTGTGCTGGCCGGGCGTACATCCGTTCGCGCATCCCGACCCGGGTCAGCACCTGCTCGGCCCGGGCGACCCGGTCAGCGCGACCGACCTTCGTGGGTCGGTAGAGCGTGGCCACGAGCAGGTTCTCCACCGCGGTCCGGTGCTCGAGCAGGTGGAAGGACTGGAACACGAAGCCGATCCGTTCACCGCGCAGGGCTGCCCGGTCCGCCTCCGGCAGCGTGGAGACGTCGATCCCGCTGAGCCGGAAGGTCCCGCCGGTCGGCCGGTCCAGGAGCCCGAGAATGTTCAGCAGGGTCGACTTGCCCGACCCCGACGGGCCGACGACGGCGACGTACTCGTTGCGCCGAAGGCGGAGGTCGACGTCGTGGAGTGCGGCGACGACCGGGGGGCCGGCGTAGGTCAGGGAGACTCCGACGAGCTCGACGGTCGGGACCTCGGGGTTCATCGCCGGGTCCCGACGAGGACGTCCGTGCCCGGACGCAGCTGCTCCGGGTGGGGCGGCACCACCTCGACAAATCCACCGGCGGTCGCGCCGACACCCACCTCGACCGGGCGACGTTCGCCGCCGGGGGCGACCACCACCACCTCGACCGTCCCGTCCCCGGCGCGGAAGAGCGCGCTGACAGGGACCGCCAGCACCTCCGCGGCCGTCAGCCGGGAGGCCACCTCCACCCGCACGTCCTGACCGGCCCAGCCAGCAGGAAGGGTGGCGTTCGTGGTGACGACGGCCCGGGGCGGTCGCTCCCCGCCACCGGGAAGGAGCCGGGTGACGGTCCCGCGCTCCGTCTCCCCCAGGAGCTCGGCGGTCAGCTCCACGGTCGCGTCGACGACGATCGTGTCGGCCGCAGCAGGCTCGACGTCGACGAGGACCACCAGGTCGCCGGTCGCCAGGCCGATCTCGGCGTCGGCGAGGGGCTGGTTGATCCTGGCCGCGACCCGCGTCACCGAGGCACGCTCGGCCGCCACGAAGACGACGCCGGACATCGGGAACCGGGCACCACCGGCCGGTGCGACGTACCCGTGGCGCGCGAAGAGCCTACGCACCGCGCGGGCGGTGCTCACGGCGTAGGTGCCCGGCTCATCGGTCGATCTCAGACCAGCCCGGGCCAGTCCGCGGCGGAGCTGCCGGACGTCGGTCCCACGGTCGCCCACCCCGAGGTCGCGGTACGGCGCGATCCGGCCGGGAAGGAAGAACACCGGGCTGCCGGAGACCTCCAGGACGACGGCGCCAGGGGCCAGCGAGCGGCCCACCCTGACCGGGACCGCCGTGACGATCGCGCGGGCGACGCCAGCCGGGCCGACGACCGGCACCCCCGACGCCGTCGCCAGCGAGCCGACCACACCGCGGGTCACCATGCCCGTCGACAACCGACGCATCTCCACCGGCGCCGTGATCACGCTCCGCGCCGGCGCCCGCGACCCGGCAGCGCGGTCAGCCGTCGACGTCACCCGGGACCCGACCACCCAGCCGACGAGGGTCGCCAGGGCAGCCACCGCGGCCACCACCAGGAGCAGGCGGGACCGTGTCCTCAGGTCCACGGACGGAGGTCTCACCGGTCTCCGGCTGCCAGGACCCGATTGGCGTTCTTGAGGGCCACGTCGATCTTCGCCCGGGCCTCCTGGAGCTCCAGCGCCTGCTTCTCGATCGCCCTGGTCTGGTACTCCGCGACGATCGCACTCCACCGCGGAACCAGGTCCACCTGGCGCTTGCACCCGACGTCGGCCAGAGCGGTGCTCACCTCGGCGGGCGACGGCGGCCCGGCCGAGCCTCGCCCGGGCCAGGGCGTCTTGGCCGGGCCGAAGGGATGCCCGAAGGTGTAGCCACGACCCTTCATGCACGAGGACCAGCGGGCGAAGAGGTCGATCACCCGTCGGTCGGCCTCGGCCTTGATGAAGGAGCCGACGTTGATGGCGCGGGCGACGTCGTCCTCGGCCGGCATCGGGTCGCCCCACAACGTCTCCCGAGCCTCGCCGATGCAGCCGTAGGGCAGGAAGTCCCCGCCCCGGGGCCTGGCGACCCCGGAATTGAGCGAGTGGGCGACCGCGTAGCCGACCATCGCCAGGGTGAAGGCCGGGCTCTGGGCCCGAGCCGGGCCACCGTCGGCTCCGGCCCCGGCGTCAGGGCGCCCCGACTGCCGCACGAAAGCGTCCTGGTAACCGTAGGCGCGTGCCCGGTCGAGGTCGTTCAGCCCGTAGGTGTTCAGGTCTGCCTCACGTTGCTCGGCCACCAGGAACTCCCGGTCCTTGCGGTACGGCGGAACCGTGAAGCCGAAGCGCGCCATGCAGGCACCGGCCAGCAGGTTCTCCGCCGCGGTGACGTCGTACGACTCCCCACCGACGAGCAGGTACGGCCGCACCGGGAACGCGGCGAGCTGGGGGTAGGCCGCGTCGTACGCCGGGCTCGCCGGGCTCGGTCCCGCCGGGGTGTCCCGGACCTCGGTCGCCCCGGCGCCCTGCTGGGGACCGCAGCCCGCCACCAGGATCCCCACCAGCACCGAGAGCGTCGCCAGAGCTCGGCCGGAAGCAGCGCTCACGGGGTGCAGTCGAATCCGTTGAGCCACTTGAACGAGGCGTTCTCGTTCCAGGTCGCCACCAGGTCGGTGTACCGGTACGGGCGGACCAGGTCGGAGGCACCGGTGCAGTAGGAGTTGTAGTAGACCCGGGCGTCGATGTCGCGCCAGCTGTAGGCACAGGTCGCGTTGTTCTTCACGTACTGGCCCTGCCCGGTCCCCGAGCTCAGGAACCGGTAGCCGTCGAGGGTCTTCTTCGCGGTCGCGAAGTCCGACTTGGACCCGGAGCAGATGCTCGACCCCGTGAAAGCCTTGGAGAGGAAGTAGAAAGCGAGCTCGTTGGGGTCGACGTTGCCGTCCCGGTCGGCGGCCTGAGCCGGGGCCAGCGCCAGTCCGAGAGTGCTGAGCAGGGCGGCCACGATGCCGCTGGTGATGATCCGGGAACTGTTTCGCATGGGTCCTCCTGAGTCGTGGAACGTCCACCTACTCCGGAGAACCCCCTGCGGAAGCCACCATCACGCGGAACCTCAGGACTTGATCGCGACACCTTTGCGCCAGTACCCCATGAAGGCGACCTGGGAACGCTCGACCCCCAGCTCGTCGACCAGCGCCCGCCGCAGGGTGGTCACCATCCGGGACTCCCCCGCGATCCAGGCGTAGAGGTTCACCAGCTCGGGGTGGACCCGGGACCCGTCGCCGACGGTGCCGGTCGGATCCCCCGACGACGACCAGGTCGGCGTCTCCCAGAGATCCGGGTCGATCTCGGCGTCGGTGGCCCACCTGGCTGCCGTTGCCCCTGCTCCCAGGCCGAAGTGCTCGCGGATCGCCGGCACCAGCCGGGTGCCCGGGTCGGCGTCCCCGCGCGGCAGCCAGCACACCTCCACCCCGGGGGGCACCGCCAGGTCGACGATGTCCGCCGCGTCCGGCACCTCGACGAACACGCGCCCGCAGCTCGGTGCGTCCAGGTCGGCCAGGTCGGTCAGGATGCTGGCGATCGCCGGCAGGGCGGTCTCGTCACCGACCAGGAGCAGGTCGTCAGTCCGCGACGGCGCGAACTCGATGCCGCCGTACGGGACCCCGCGCCGCGGTGCCAGCACGTCCACCCGGTCACCCGGCACGGCGCTCAGCGCCCACCCGCCGCCCGGCCCGGCCAGCCCGTCCTCGTGCACCACGATGTCGACCACGAAGCGGGTCTCGCGGCCGGTCCCGAGGACGTCGCGGATCGTGTAGGTCCGCATGTGGTCCCCGGGGAAGACCAGCTTGATCCGCTGGTCGTAGCGCGGGCCTTCGATCCCGTACTCGGCGAGCTCGGGGCTGCCCAGGACAACCCGGACGAAGGACGGCGAGATCCGGTCGACGCTCAGCGCCTCGAGCGAGGCGTGCACCAGCGGGAGCGACGTGGTCATCGAGAAGCCTTCCGGAAGACAGCAGTAGTAGTTAGGTAACCCTAACTCGAATAAGTTAGGCTTACCTAACTGATCTCCGCCTCCGTCTGACAGGATGCGCCCGGTGACCCGGCCCACCTCCCCCGCACCCCTCTCCCCCGACGAACCGCTGCGCGCCCTGTGGCTGCGCTACCGCGCCTACCGCGGCCGGTTCGTCGCCGCGGTCACGATGTCGACGATCAACAAGGTCGCCGACGTGGTGCCCGAGCTGCTGATCGGCGCAGCCGTCGACGTGGTCATCCGGGGCCAGGGCTCCTGGGCCGGCGACGTCCTGGGCGTGGAGTCCCGGTACGCCCAGCTCGCCTGGCTGGCCGCGATCAACGTCGCCGTCTGGATCATCGAGTCCGCGAGCGAGTACGTCGCCGCGGTCCTCTGGCGCGGGCTGGCGCAAGGGATCGAGCACGACCTGCGGGTCGACGCCTACGACCACGCGCAGCACCTGGACCTCTCCTGGCACGAGTCCCGCTCCGGCGGCTCCACGGTGGCGACCCTGAACGACGACGTGAACCAGCTCGAGCGCTTCCTCGACGTCGGCGCTCCCTCGATCCTGCAGACCACCCTGAACGTGCTGCTGGTCGGCGCCGTCTTCGCGGCGTCGTCGTGGACCCTGCTGCTCTTCGCGTTCCTCCCGATCCCGGTGATCATCATCGGCTCGCTGGTCTTCCAACGCCGCCTCGAGCCGCTCTACGACCGGGTCCGCGATGCCGTTGCCGACCTGTCCGGAGCTCTCAGCGCCAACCTGGCCGGCATCGCCACGATCAAGGCCTTCACCGCCGAGGCCCGCGAACGGGACCGGATCGCCCGTGTCTCGAGCGCCTACCGCGACGCCAACACCGACGCGATCCGCTCCTCGGCGGCATTCGTCCCGCTGGTCCGGATGGCCATCCTCGCCGGCTTCACCTGCACCCTTCTGCTCGGTGGCTGGTCGGTGCTGCGCGGCGACCTCGAGGTCGGCCTCTACTCGGTGCTGGTCTTCATGACCCAGCGACTGCTCTGGCCGCTGACCGACATCGCCGAGGTGCTCGACCTCTACCAGCGCGGGCGGGCCTCGACCAGCCGGATCCTGGCGCTGCTCGCCGTGCCGATCACGGTCCGGGCCGGCACCGTGTCGGTTCCCCGTCCTGTCCGCGGCCATCTCGAGCTGCGCGGGGTCACCGCCGGTTACAGCGACGGTCCCGACGTGCTGCACGGGATCGACCTGGTCGTCCCGGCCGGCCAGACCCACGCGATCGTCGGGGCCACCGGGTCGGGCAAGTCCACGCTGCTGCGGCTGGTGCTCCGCTTCGACGACCCCCGCACCGGGCAGGTGCTGCTCGACGGCACCGACGTCCGCGAGCTCGACTGGGACTCCCTGCGCGGGTCGATGGGGTACGTCGCCCAGGACGTCTACATGTTCGCCGGCACCATCGGCGAGAACATCGCCTACGGCCGCACCGACGCGACCCACGACGAGATCGTCGAGGCCGCCGAGGCTGCCGCGGCGCGGGACTTCATCGACGAGCTCCCGGGCGGGTTCGACACCTGGGTGGGCGAACGCGGGGTGACCCTCTCGGGCGGCCAGCGCCAGCGCCTGGCCCTGGCCCGGGCGCTCCTGCGCGATCCGGCGGTCGTCGTCCTCGACGAGGCCACCAGCGCGGTCGACAACGAGACCGAGGCCGCGATCCAGCGCTCGCTGAAACGCGCCACCGCCCAGCGGACCACCCTGGTGGTGGCGCACCGGCTGTCGACCGTCAGGCACGCCCACCGGATCTGGGTGCTGGACCGGGGGTTGGTCACCGAGGCCGGCACCCACGACGAGCTGCTCGCGATCGACGGCGCCTACGCCGCACTGTGGCGGGTGCAGACGGGCGACGCAGCCCGCTAGACGCACCCGATCGGGACGACCAGCGGCTTGCCGGTGACCGGGTCGTCGATCACCAGGGCGTCGAGCCCGAACACCTCCCGGAGCAGGTCCGGGGTGATCACCGCGGCCGGCGGTCCCGCCGCGACGATCACCCCGTCGCGCATCGCGACGACGTGGTCGCTGTACCGCGCCGCCAGATTCAGGTCGTGGAGCACCATCACGACGGTGCGGCCGTGCTCGGAGTTCAGCCTCCGGACCAGGTCGAGGACGTCGATCTGGTGGCTGAGGTCGAGGTAGGTGGTCGGCTCGTCGAGCAGGACCAGGTCGGTCTGCTGCGCCAGCGCCATCGCGATCCAGGCACGTTGCCGCTGCCCTCCGGAGAGCTGGTCGACGGGCTGGTCGGCGAGGTCGGTCATCGCGGTCCAGTCGAGCGTCTGCGCGACCACCTGCTCGTCGTCGGCGGACCACTGCCGCAGCCAGGACTGCCGCGGGTGCCGACCCCGGGCGACCAGGTCGCGCACCACCAAGCCCTCGGGGGCGATCGGGGCCTGCGGCAGCAGGGCGAGCTCGCGCGCCACCTGCTTGGTCGAGATCTCGTCGATCCGTCGGCCGTCCAGGACCACGTGGCCGACCGTCGGGCGCAGCAGCCGCCCCAGGGCCCGCAGCATCGTCGACTTCCCGCACCCGTTGGGGCCGATCACCGTGGTGATCGCGTGGTCGGGGACGGCGAGGTCGAGGTCGGTGACGACCGAACGGTCGCCGTAACCGACGCTGAGGTCGACGGCCTGGAGGCGGGTCATGCGGATACCTTCCGGTTGGTGCGGGTCAGGAGCCAGAGCAGGTAGGGCGCGCCGACGAACGCCGTGACGACGCCGACCGGGAGCTCGGTGGGCAGGACCACCCGCGAGACGGTGTCCGCCAGGAGGACGAGGAGGGCACCGAGGATCGCCGAGCTGATCAGCGGCGGGCGCGAGCCACCCACCAGCCGGAGCGCGATCTGCGGCACCACGAAGGCGACGAAGTCGATCGGGCCTGCAGCCGAGACCGCGAACGCGGTCAGGCAGACCGCCACCAGCAGGATGCTGAGCTGAGCCACCTGGAGCCGAACGCCGAGGCCGCGCGCGCTGTCGTCGCCGAGCTGGAGGACGCGCAGGGTCTGGCTCAGCACGATCGCGACCGGGCCGAGCACCGCCAGGGCGTACAACGCCGGGGTGACCTCGTGCCAGCCGCGACCGGCCAGCGAGCCGGCCAACCAGGTGAACGCTGCGGGCAGGTCGTAGATGGCGGCCTTGCTCAGCATCCAGCTGACCCCGGCCGTCATCACCGCACCCAGACCGACCCCGATCAGCACGAACCGGGTGCCGTCGATCCCGCGCCGCCAGGCGAACAGGTACAGCGCCGCAGCGGTGAGCAGCGCGCCGGCGAGAGCGGCGGCGGCGACCCCGAGCGCGCTGATCCCGGTGGCCAGGACCCCGGCGGAGCTGCCGGAGACGATGACGAAGACCGCGCCGACCGACGCCCCGTCGGTGATGCCGAGAACGTCCGGGGACGCCAGCGGGTTGCGGGCGAACGTCTGGAACAGCGCCCCGGCGAGGCCGAGGCTGGCGCCGACCACCAGCGCCACGGCGGCTCGCGGCATCCGCAGCTCGGTGATGACGAACCGGTGGGCCGGGTCGCCGGCACCGGCCAGGACGGCGAGCGAGTCCGCGAGCGGGATCGGGAAGTCGCCGGCCCCGATGCTCCAGGCCAGGGTGAGGACCAGCAGGCACCCCCCGAGCACGGCGACCGCCACCGACCGGACGGGGACCCTGCCGGACAGCACCGGCGTGCGGACGACGAGGTGCGTGCTCACAGGCTGCTCAGCCTCCGGCGGCGGACCAGCGCGATGAAGAAGGGTCCGCCGATCAGCGCGAGCACGATGCCGACCTGGAGCTCGCCGGGTCGGACGACCACCCGTCCCACGATGTCCGAGACGAGCAGCAGGATCGCGCCGAGGAGTCCGGCGTACGGCATCAGGAACCGGTAGTCGGGGCCGGTCCAGGCACGCGCGACGTGCGGGACGACCAGCCCCACGAACGCGATCGGCCCGCAGGCCGCAGTGGCGGCCCCGGCCAGGAGCGTGGTCGCGAGCAGCCCGACCGCCCGGGCGCGGCCGAGGTTCTGCCCCAACCCGCGGGCGATGTCGTCGCCCAGCGAGAGCAGGTTCAGGGCCGGGCTGTGGGCGAGCGCGACGACGACCCCGGCGATCAGGAAGGGCGCCAGCTGAGTGGCCACGTCCATCCCCCGACCAGCCAGGGACCCGACGATCCAGAACCGGTAGGCGTTGATGGTGGTGAGGTCGTTGACCAGCAACGACGTGGTCAACGAGACCAGCAGCGCGGTCACCGCAGTCCCCGCGAGCACCAGGGACAACGGGCTTGGGGTCCGCGACACCCCCGAACCGATCAGGTACACGGTGACGGCTGCGACCACCGACCCCGCCATCGCGAACCAGACGTAACCGATCGGGCTGGTCACGGAGAGGAACTTGATGGCCGCGACGACGGCCACCGAGGCGCCGGCGGTGATCCCCAGCAGCGCCGGGTCGGCGAGCGGGTTGCGGGTGTGGCCCTGCATCAGGCTGCCGGCCATCCCGAGCGCGAGACCGACCAGGACTCCCAGAACGGTCCGCGGAAGCCGGAGCTCGTGGACGATGATCGCCGCGTCCGAGCCGTCGTTCTCGCCGAGCACCCGCCAGACGGTGCCGAGCCCGAGCGGCTTGCTCCCGATCGCCAGGCTCGCGGCGATCGCGACGAGCAGGACGACCCCGAGGACGGCCAGCCCCAGGACGAGGCGGCGTCGGGGGGCGGCCGCAGCCGCCGTCGTGCCGGCCAGCGCGGGGCGCTCCCGGGACGGTGCAATGGTGGTCATGAAGTTAGGTTAGCCTAACCTCATACGGTGGCAAGTAAGGCTGCCCGTACTGAAGGAGAACCATGAAGACGTCCCGACTGGCTGCCCTGGCCGGCGCGGTGGCCCTGGCCCTGACCCTGACCGCGTGCGGCAGCTCCGAGGAGTCCGCGGACGACGCCGCGGGTTCAGGCGCGAGCACCGATGCTTTCCCGGTCAGCATCGAGCACAAGTTCGGGACCGCGGTGATCCCCTCCGCGCCGAAGCGGATCGTCACCGTCGGCCTGACCGACCAGGACGCCGTTCTCGGGCTCGGCACCGTCCCGGTGGCCGTCACCGAGTGGTTCGGGAAGGCGGACGGCCGGATCTTCGCCTGGGCCGACGACGAGTTCGCGGCCGCGACCAACCCGCTGGGAGCAGGCCAGCGGCCCGAGATCCTCAAGGACGAGAAGCAGTTCGAGAAGATCGCCGCACTGAAGCCCGACCTGATCACCGCCGTCTACTCGGGAATGACCCAGAAGGACTACGACCTGCTGTCGAAGATCGCCCCGGTGGTCGCCGGCCCGAAGGGTGACATCGCCTACACCACCACGTGGCAGAACCAGACCGAGCTGATCGGCACTGCGATGGGCAAGAAGGCCGAGGCCGAGCAGATGATCGCCGACGTCGAGGCGAAGATCGCCGAGGCGAAGGACGACCACCCGGAGCTCGCCGGCAAGACCGCCGTGACCGCGGCGGCGTACGAAGGCATCTTCCTGTACAAGGACACCGACCCACGAGGACGCCTGCTGGGTGACCTCGGTTTCGTGTTCCCCGACAGCCTGCGCACGTACACCGACGAAGGGGACTTCGGCGTCTCGATCAGCGCCGAGAACGCCGACGAGGTCGACATCGACTTCGTCCTCTGGGTCAACGGTCGGAAGGCAACCACCGACATGGTGCCGACGTACCCGAACCTGACGGTCGCCCGGGAGGGACGCGACCTGTTCATCGGCGACGACGACACCGACCCGGTCTACGTCGCCAGCTCGTTCGTGACGGTGCTCAGCCTGCCGTTCTACCTCGACGAGATCGTGCCGCGGATCGCCTCCGCGGTCGACGGCGACCCGTCCACGTCGTCTGACTGAGCCGGGCTAGGACGACACGGGAGCCGGGTCCTCGGATCCGGCTTCCGTGCTCCTCGGGCTGCTCCGGGCTCGCCCGGTGTGCAGCACGGCCAGCACCGCGAAGGCTCCGGCGAAGCAGGCGATCGTGTACCAGCCGCTCCCGATCGGGGTGCCGTCCTCGGTGATCCCGTCGGTCGCCCCCAGGAACGCCGGCAGCGCCCCGAGCCAGGCGACCGCCATCCCCGCCAGGTAGACCGGTGGGTAGATCCGGGCGAACCAGGACAGCGGTTCGACCACGTACGCCGCCCGGCGCCGGACGTGGGTCGCCAGGATCCAGCCGCCGGCGAGCCACACCAGGCCGAGCTCGATCCCGAGCACCCAGGCCTGCGCGGTGATGTTCGGCGTCTCACCACCGAAGATCCCCGACGGGATCCCGAAGAGGCCCATCGTCACCGGCGTCAGGACACCGGCCGCGAGCACCCGCCAGGTCAGCGACCACCCCCGCCGAGACTCCCCTGACCGGTCCCGCGAACCGACGATCCGCACCACCAGGAAGGCCAGCGCTCCCATCGAGGCGGAGGCGAAGAGCAGCATGCTGTTCATCGGGACCGCCGCCAGCGCGGGATGGTTGACCTTGTCGTTGCCGTCGTACCAGGCCCACCACCTCAGCTGCGGGCCGACCATGTCGAAGATCTCGTAGAACACCTGGCAGACGAACGCCACCGCGACCGCGCCCACCAGCGCTCCGCGGTGCTGGAAGATCCCCAGCGCCCGGACCACCTCGTACCCGACGGCACTGATCGCCGGGTAGAACGCGACGATGTAGAGCGGCAACCGGTCCCACATGAACTGAACGCTGAAGACGTTGTGGGCGAAGATGAAGCCGTACTGCTGGTCCAGGCCGAACCACTCCGGGAAGTACAGCGGCGGCTCGGTGACGAACAGGTAGACCAGCGAGGCGAACCAGAGCGCCAGGTTGATCGGGTCACCGGCCCGGTAACGCCGGACCGCGTGGACCAGCGCGAAGACCGCTCCGCTGATCACCACCAGCTCGAGCACCGGCATCGTCCAGTGCTCGAGGCCGAACGGGTTGTGCACCGAGACCACCGGGCTGACGTCGTGGCAGTCGAAGCCGAGGCCGCGGGTGACTTCCTCGGCCGCCTTCTCGCAGGTCGCGCTCATGGAGGTCATCCTGTCCCATCCAGGGCCCCAGTGATAGAACATGTTCTATGCCGATCAGCAACGAGCAAGCCGAGACCACCGTCCGCCGCTACCTCGACCTGGTCGCGAACGGAACCGCCGCCGAGATCGCCGCCCTCTACGCCGACGACGCCGTCCTGGAGGACCCGGTCGGCGCGACTCCGCTGGTGGGCCGCGAGGCGATCCAGGCGTTCTACGCCACTCTCGAGCCGATGACCGTGACCACCGAGCTCCAGACGATCCGCACCTGCGGCGGCGAGGCCGCGTTCCAGTTCCACATCGAGACCGACACCGGGGCCGGGGTGGCGATCATGGAGCCGCTGGAGAACATGAAGTTCACCGAGGACGGCCTGATCAGCAGCATGCGCGCCTGGTGGGGCGACGCGGACCTGACCTTCGGCTGATGACCGCTGAGCGGTTCGACTGCGAGATCCAGACCCGGTTCCGGGACATCAACGTCGGCGGGCACGTCGACAACGTCGAAGCCGTCCGGGTGATCGACGAGGCCCGGATCCAGTTCTTCCTGTTCGCCGACGTCCACGGTCCCGGCGCCGGGCCGGGACTGCTGCACCGCAAGCCTGCCGGGGTCGTCGACCTGATGGGCGCTCAGCGGGTCGACTACCACGCGGAGATGCGGTTCGTACCGTTCCGACCCTTCCTGGTCCGGCTCTGGGTCCCGGTCATCGGCCGGACGTCGTTCACGGTCGCCACCGAGCTCCGGGTCGCCGCCGACCATCCGCCGGCCCTGATCGCCGAGTCGACCTTCGTCTTCTGGGACCGCACCACCGACGCCTCCTGGCCGATCAGCGACGAGGTCCGCAGCGACCTGGAGAAGTTCGCCGGCGACCGGGTCGGACTCCGATGAGGATCCGTCGCGCGTTCGCCCGGAGCACCCTGCGGATCACCCGCTGGCGCTTGGTCGGCGACGTCCCCGAGGGCGGCATCCTGGTCGGCGCCCCGCACACGTCCCAGTGGGACTGGGCGGTGATGGTGCTGATCGCCTGGGCCAACGGGATCCAGCCGCACGCCCTGGTCAGTCACACCTACTTCACCGGCGCGACCGGCTGGGTGCTGCGCAGCACCGGCGCTGTCCCGTTGAACCGCGAGGACCCCGGAGCGGCGATCCGGGCGCTGCTCGCGCTGGCCGAGGGCGACGAGAAGTTCCTGCTGGCGATCGCCGCCGAGGGCACCCGCAGCAAGGGCGAGTACTGGAAGCCCGGCTTCTACCGGATCGCCCAGCAGACCGGTCTGCCGATCGCGCTCGGGTTCGTCGACGGCCCGACCCGCACCCTGGGGATGGGGCCGTCCTTCCACCCGACCGGTGACGTCCGCGCGGACATGGACCTGGTCCGCGCCTTCTACGCCGACAAGCACGGCATCCGACCGGAGAACCGGACCGAGCCGCGGCTGCGCGACGAGGACGAGGTCCCGGGACCCGGCTAGCGGTGCCGCGCCTCGAGCGCCTTGCGGCCGAGCACCCAGACACCGGATCCGAAGAAGCCGACCAGCGCGAACCCGAGGGCCTGGGAACCGCCGGCCAGCAGCAGGGCCACGCCACCGAGCACCGGGATCGCGCACAGCACGGCCAGCACCATCATCGGCCGGTCGACCTCGCGCGCACTCATGGCGCCGAGGATCTCACACCGGCCGACGATCCCTGCGCTCAGCCGAAGGTCGTGTCTGCGTGCGCCTCGGCGACGATCAGCTCGACACCCGGGGTCAGGCCCAGCAGGTTGTTCGCGACGGTGACGACGACCCGGACCGCCCGGACCGTCAGACCGGTGTGGCCGCTCGCCGTGCAGGTGTGGCTGACCGCAGCGCCGTTGTCGCAGAACTGCTCGTTGAGGACGATGAAGCCGATCCCCGGCAGCGCGATCGTGGTGTTGGGCGCCGGCGTTCCCGCGATCGGGATCCCGAGGACCGAGAGACCTACCAACGAGGTGCCGGTGTCCTTCGACGTCGACCCGCTCGCACTGGCCGCCGAGTTGACCTCGGAACGGATCAACGTCGCCGTGGCCACGCAGTCCCTGACGTAGCTCAGCACGCAGGCGGGCTTGGTGCCGTCACCGGTCACCTCGGCCCAGCTCCGAGCCGTGCTCCCGGAGGCGGTGAACGCGCCGGCCGAGCTGCTGTCGGCGACCTTGGCGTTGACGACCACCCCGGTCGAGGGGATCACTGCCTGCGCGACGTGCTCGGTCTCGACCCCGCCCAGCGGCGAGACCTGGGCGTAGCCCTGGATCAGGTCGGCCAGGATCGGCCCGGTGTACAGCCGCGCCGTGTAGGCGTGACCGCTGACCGACTGGTTCTTCGCCCCCGCGCACAGGAAGGTCTTCGGGAACTCGCTGTGCGAGGTGGCCTGGGCGACGTAGATCTCCGCAGCCTGGACCCCGAGCAGGAGACCGGTGATCTTCACGTGGATCATCGCCACGCTCTGGTCAGCGGTGTACTTCTGACCCGAGAGACCCGACGAACCGGTCCGCTCGTTGATCGCCACGTAGCTGTTCGGACCGAAGACGGCCTTGTTCAGCGGGATGGTGGTGGTCTGGTTGAGGTCCACCGGGACGGCGACCCCCGCAACCCTGAGGCTCTGGATCGTCGAGCCGGCGGTGCTGACGGCCGCATAGGTGCCGTTCGCCATCGTGGTGGCGACCGCGCGGACCGTCCCGGTCTCGACCGTGCACAGCCCGCCCACCGGGATCAGGCAGACCCCCGCGACCTCACTGGTGGTGGTGGTGCGGGCCTCGGCCGGAGCCGGGGTCACCACGCTCGCGCTCGTCGCCGTCAGCACGCCGGCCCTGGCCAGCGAACCGTTGCTGGGCAGCTTGACGCTCAGCAGCGAGTCGCTCCCGGTCGACGGCCCGCCCGGGCCGCTCTGGCTGCTCGACGCCCGGCTGAGGGCCAGGGTGTTGTTGTTGGTGAACAGCCCCCCGACGATCGGGCCGACCAGGTCGAGCAGGCCCGACGTCCGGATCGACAGACCGACCGCAGACCCGTTCGACTTCGCGTTGGCGGTGTCCGGCTGCGGGACCACGTTGGTGGTGACCGTGTTCGACGACGTCGTGGTGACCTCGTTGGCCCGGATCTGGGCGACGTTCGTGATCACGCAGGTCTGGTTGCTGGTCACCCGGACCACGAGCTGGACGGTGCCGGTGCCGCCAGCCGGAGCGACCGCCCCGACGTTCCAGGTCACCAGGTTGCCGGGCGTGGTGCAGGCCGGCGCGCAGGACACGAACCCGGTACCGGCCGGGAGCTGGTCGGTGACGACAGTCCCGAGGGACTCCGCCGTTCCGGAGTTGGTGTAGGTCAGCGTGTAGGTGATCGTCTGGTCACCGAACCCGGTGGTGTCGATCGTGTCGCTCTTGACCAGGCCGAGCTTCGCGGCAGCGGCGACGCAGACCGTGGCCGCAGCGTTGGCACCGCCACCCAGCACCACCGAGTTGCTGACCGGGTAGGCGCCGACCAGGCACCCGCCCTGACCCGACGGTCCGGTGAAGGTGGCCGGCATGGTCGCCGCGTAGGTGATCTTCTGGCTGGCACCGGGCTCGATCACCCCGGTGGTGCAGGTGAGCTTGCCGCCGGCCTTGGTGCACTCGGTCGGGACCGTGATGGTGGCGTCGAGGCGGTTGTCGTAGTCGTCGACGAACGTCGAGGTCCCCGCCACCGAACCGGTGTTCGTCACCGTGACCGTGTAGGTGACCTGCTGCCCCGGGTCCGCCGTGGTGTCGTCGGCGACCTTGGTCGCGGTGAACTTCGCGGCAGCGGCCACGCAGACCGTCTGGGAGGCCTTCACCTCGTCGCCGATGGTGACCTCGTTCGCCACCGAGTACTGACCCGGCGCACAGGGGTCGACGCCGGAGTCACCCGAGTACGTCAGCGGCAGCACCGCGTCGTACTCGAACTTCGTGGAACCGCCGGCCAGGATCTTCCCGGTGTCGCAGCTGAGCGTGCCGGCAGCCTTGGTGCAGCCCGCAGGGACGGTCGGGTCGAGACGGTTGTCGTAGTCGTCGACGATGGTGGTCGAGCCCGCTGCCGCCCCCGTGTTGGTCACGGTGACGGTGTAGTGCACGGTGTCACCCGGCTCTGCCTGCGGCTTGTCGACCGTCTTGTCGACCACGAACTTCGGCGCCGCGGTGACGCAGACGTCCTGGGCCGCCGACGCTCCGCTGGTGCTGGTGACCGAGTTCGCGATCCGGTACTGGACCGGGGTGCAGTCGCCACCACCGGGAGTGCCGTCGAACGTCGTCGGCACCTGGGCCGAGTAGGTGAACGGCTGCGAGGTACCAGCGTTCAGGACCTCGGTGGAGCACTGCAGCGTCTTGTCGACCTTGGCACAGCCGGCCGGGACGCTGATGGTCGCGTCCAGGCTGTCGTCGTAGTCGTCGGTGAAGGTCGTCGACCCGGAGGCGTCGCCGGTGTTCTTGACGGTGACCGTGTAGGTCACGGTCGCGCCCGGGTCCACCACCGCAGTGTCGACGGTCTTGGCAACGGTGAACTTCGGCGCTGCCGGGACGCAGAGCGTGACGTCGTCCGAGGGCCCGCCGGTGACGTTGACCGCGTTGGCAACCGGGAAGGTACCGTCGGGGCAGTCGGCACCGCCGGAGTCACCGGTGAAGGAGGCCGGGATCTTCGCCGAGTAGGTGAAGGTCTGGTCCTTGCCGGACTCGATCACCTCGGTGGTGCAGGTGAACTGGCCGTTGCCCTGGACGCAGCCTGCCGGCAGCGTGACGTCGGTCAGGGTGTCGGTGTAGTCGTCGACGAAGGTGGTTGCGGGAGCCGCGGCCGGGCCGGAGTTCGTGACGACGACCGTGTAGCTGACGGTGTCACCGGTCTTCACCGAGGTCGGCTGGGCCGTCTTGTCGATGCTCAGGTCAGGCGCAGCTGCGACGCAGACCCGGGCCGTGGCGGACGGTCCGTCGGACTCGAGCGTCGCGGTGTTCTCGAACCCGTAGCTGCCGTCGGCGCAGCCGTTCGTGCCGGAGACCGCCGGGTACGTCGCCGGCAGCTTCGCGGTGTAGACGAAGTCCTGGCTCGCACCAGCGGCCAGCACGTCGGTGGTGCAGGTGAACGAGCCGGTGTTGTCGGTGCACCCGTCGGGCAGGGTCGGACTCAACCGGTCGTTGTAGTCGTCGTCGAAGGACGTCCCACCGGCGGCGTTGCCGAGGTTGGTGACCGTGACGGTGTACTCCACGGTCTGGCCGGGCTCACCGGACTCGTCGTCGACCGACTTGGTGATCGAGAACGCCGCGTCCGCGTCGACGCAGACCACGACGGTCGCGCTGGCACCGTTGGCGAGGGTCACGGTGTTCGGGACCCGGTACTGGTCCGCCGGGCAGCCGACGCCGCCGGTCGGCCCGTCGAACGAGCTGGGGAGCCTGCCGGTGTAGGTGAAGGTCGCGCTCTGACCGGCGTTCAACGGGCCGGTCTCGCACCTGAGGCTCGTGCTGGGGCCCTGGGGGCACGGAGCCCCGACGACGCCGAGGCGCGGGTCGTAGTCGTCGACGGCCATGATCCTGCCGGTGGCATTGCCCTCGTTCGTCACCACGACGGTGTAGGTGACGTCCTGACCGGGGGTGGTCGAGGTCGTGTCCGCGGTCTTGGTCACCGTGAACCTCGGAGCAGCAGCGACGCAGACGATGACCGCAGCGTCGGGATAGCCGTTGACGCTGTTGATCACCGCGTAGCGGCCCGGGTCGCAGAGACGGCCGCCGCTGGTACCGGTGAAGGTCTCCGGCATGTCCGCGGCGTAGGTGAAGGTCTGGGTGCCGCCCGCGTTGATCGTGCCCGTGCTGCAGCTCAGGTTCCCGTCCGCGACCGAGCAGGAGCCGCCGGAGCCGGAGATGTCGACGGCGGACAGGGTCAGGCGGTCGTCGTAGTCGTCGACGAAGTCCGTCGTGCCGGCCGCGGTGCCGGTGTTCGTCACGGTGACGGTGTAGGTGACGGTGTCACCAGCGTCGACCAGGGTCTCGTCCGCGGTCTTGGTGACCGTGTAGGCCGGCGCAGCGGCGACGCAGACGTCGTCGGAGACGGTCGGACCGTTCCTCAGCATGGCCGAGTTCGCCAGCAGGTAGCGGTCGTCGTCGCAGGTGCCCAGGCCCGGCGTGCCGGTGAAGTTCGCCGGCGCCGTCAGGTCGAAGGTGAAGACCTTGGAGACGCCCGGGTCGAGGTCGCCGGTGCTGCAGGTGAACGTCCCGTTGGCCAGGAGGCAGCCCGCAACCGTGACCCCGGTCAGGTCGTACTGGCTGTCCGGGGTGTCGGTGAAGGTGGTGGCCCCGGTCGCGCTGCCGATGTTCTTGACCGTCACCGTGTACCTGACCGGTGCACCGACCTCGACCAGCTTGCTGTCCGCGGCCTTGGTGATCGTGTACTCCGGACCGGCGGCCACGCAGACGGTGACCTTGTCGACGAGGTCGTTCGCGAGCGTTGCCTTGTTGATGATCGCGAACGCGGGCGGGGTGCAGGCAGCACTGTCCGGGCTACCGACGAACGTCATCGGGACGACGCCGCTGTAGGTGAAGCTCTGCGACTCGCCGGCGTTGATGGTGCCAGTGGTGCAGCTGAACGCCGTGTTCGCGGCGTCGACCGTGCAGCCGGCCGGAGCCGTCACGGTTGCGGTGGCGTCGTAGTCGTCGGTGAAGGACGTCGACCCGGCGGCCGTGCCGGTGTTCGTGACCACGACCGTGTAGCTGACCGTGCTCCCCGGATTGACCTGGTACCTGTCCGCGGTCTTCTTGACCGTGAAGGTTGCCGCCGCCGCGACGCAGACGTCCTGGCTGGCCGTCGAACCACCAGCCGTGACCGTGTTCGCGACCTGGTACTCGCCCGGGTCGCAGTCCCCGCCGCCGCTCTCACCGGTGAAGGTGGCCGGCATCTGCGCGGTGTAGGTGAAGCTCTGGCTGGCCCCGGGCTCGATGACGCCCGTCGGGCAGTTGCTGAAGACCCGGGCTCCGACCGCTCCGCTGGGGGCGCAGGTGTTGCCGGACGGGGTCGAGACCGCGCTGGACGGCGACAACCGGCTGTCCGGGGTGTCGCTGAAGGTGGTCGAACCACCGGCGGTGCCGGTGTTCGTGACCTTGATCGTGTAGGTCACGCTCTCGCCGGGCAGGACGTTGGCGTCGTCCACGGACTTGGCGACCGAGAAGGCCGGTGCCGCGCTGACGCAGACCTGGGCGCCGGTCGAGGCACCGCCGTCGAGCGTCACGTCGTTGGCGATGCCGTAGGCCCCGGGAGCACAGGTGCCCGTGGGGGCCGTGCTGAGGAACGTTGCCGGCATCACCGCGGTGTAGGTGAAAACCTGGTTGTCACCGGACGCGATGTCGCCGGTGGTGCAGCTGAGCTTGCCGTCGGCCTTGGTGCAGCCGTTCGGGACAGTCGGGTTCAACCGGTTGTCGTAGTCGTCGACGAACCCGGTCGAGCCCGACGCCGGGCCGGTGTTGGTGACGGTGACCGTGTAGGTCACGGTGGAGCCGACACCTACGGTCTGCGGGGTGGCCGTCTTGGTGATCGTGAACGTCGGAGCCGCCGCAACGCAGACGAGCACGCTGTCGGACGAGCCGCTCGGGATCCCGGCAGTGTTCTTGACCGCGTACTGGCCCGGCGCACAGTCGCCACCGCCCGGACCGGTGAAGGTCGCCGGCAGGACCGCTGAGTAGCTGAACGTCTCCGAGCCGTTCGCCAGGATCGTCCCGGTGGTGCAGGACAGCTTGCCGTCGGCCTTGGTGCAGCCGGTCGGTGCGGTGATCGAGGAGTCCAGGCGGTTGTCGAAGTCGTCGACGAAGGTGGTCCCGCCAGCAGCGGAGCCGGTGTTGCTGACCGTGATCGTGTAGGTCACCGTGTCACCGGGAGCGGCCGACTCGTCGGACACCGACTTGTCGAGGACGAACCTCGGGGCGGCGGTGACACAGACGTCCGCGGTGGCCGGAGGCAGGGTGCCCAGGACCGCGCTGTTGGCGATCCGGTACTGCGACGACGTGCAGGTCCCCCCGCCGGTGACGCCGCTGTAGGTCGCCGGGACCCGCGCCGAGTAGGTGAAGGTCTGCTGCGCGCCGGCCGGGATCAGGTCGGTGGTGCAGTTCAGCACACCGGCTCCGGGCGAGCAGGTGCCACCGCTCGGCAGGATCGTGACCCCACCGAGGGTGAGGCGGTTGTCGTGGTCGTCGACGAAGGACGTGGACCCGGAAGCGGCGCCGGTGTTCTTGACGGTGACGGTGTAGGTGACCAGGTCGGAGGGCAACGCGTCCTTGGGCGAGACCGTCTTGCTGATCTCGTACTTCGGCGCGGCCGCGACGCAGACGACGCCCAACCCGGACAGGTTGCTGTTGGCGAGGGTCGCGGTGTTGCGGACCGGGTAGGTGCCGGTCGCGCAGCCCGATCCTCCGGAGGTCGCACCGAACGTGGCCGGCATCGCTGCGGTGTAGGTGAAGGTCGCGGTGGCGCCGACCACGAGCTTGCCGGTCGCACAGGTGAACTTCCCAGCGCCCGGGGTGCACGACGAACCAGCGTTCGGCGAGGTCGGCAGGGTCGGGGTGATCCTGCTGTCGTAGACGTCCACGAACGACGTGGACCCGCTCGCCATGCCGGTGTTCTTGACAGCCACCGTGTAGGTGACGACCTGGCCGGGGACGGCGGTGGCCGGGGTCGCGGCCTTGGTGATCTCGTACGTCGCCACCGCGCCGACACAGACCGTCTTGGTCGACGTGCTGAGTCCGATCGTGGCGGTGTTGGTGATCGCGTAGGTGTCGTCGGCACACCCGTTGGTCGCCGGGGTGCCGTCGAAGGTGCTCGGCATCGTCGCGGTGTAGACGATGTTCGTGCTGGCGCCGGCCAGGATCGGGCCGGTGGTGCAGGTGAACGAGCCGTTCGGGCCAGACGCGCAACCGGGAGGCAGGGTGCCGAGGGTGATGCCGGCCGCCGGGGTGTCGGTGACCGACGTGGTTCCGGAGGCGGTGCCGGTGTTGGTCACCTTCAGGGTGTAGGTGACGACGTCACCCGGGTTCGCGACGCTGACGTTGGCCGACTTGACCACGGTGAAGGCGGGAGCTGCCTGGACGCAGACGTTGACGGTCGCGGACGGGCCGCCGGTGATGGTGACCTTGTTGGCGACCTGGTAGCCGCCCGTGCAGGCGGTGCCGCCGTCGAAGGACGCCGGCATCGTGGCGTCGTACGTGAAGGTCTGGCTGGCACCGGCCGGGATCGAACCCGTGGTGCAGGCCATCGAACCGAGGGCGGGCGCCGAGCAGGAGCCGCCGGTCCCCGAGATCGTCACGCTGCCGGGAGTGACGGCGTAGGTGTCGGTGAAGCTGGTGGAGCCGGCGGCATTCCCGTTGTTCGTGACGGTGATCGCGTAGCTGACGACCTGGCCGGTGGTGGCGGTGGTGGTGCTGGCGGTCTTGCTGATCGCGAACTGGGCGGCAGCACTGACGCAGACCAGGGCCGTGGCCGAGGTGTTCGTGGTGTTGTTCGGGTTCGCCGCGAGGGTGGCGGTGTTGCTGACCGGGTAGGTCCCGCCCGTACATCCGCCGGTGTTCACGCCGCCGGAGAAGGAGGCCGGCATGTTCGCGGTGTAGGTGAAGACCTGGGTGCCGCCGTTGCCGGCGATCGGGTTCGTCGTACAGGTCATCGCCCCGGAGCCCTGGGTACAGCCGGACGGGGTCGAGACGTTGGTCAGGTTGTTGTTGTAGTCGTCGGTGAAGGTCGTCGTCCCGGGCTGGCCACCGGTGTTCGTGACCGTGACGGTGTAGGTGATCTGACCGCCAGCGCTGGCCGTGGTGGCACTCGCGGTCTTGGTGATCGTGTACGCCGCCGGCGGTACGGGCGCAACCGCGCTTCCGCCCTGGATCGAGTTCGCGGTCGCCCCGGTGGAAGCGCCGTCCACCTTGTCGAGCTTGAACGCGTAGGGGCCACCGGAGACCGAGGACGCACCGAATCCGGCCCCCCACGACCGGGGCAGGGTGGCCGGAGCGCCCACCGCGAGGTGACCCCCGAAGAGCAGCACTGCCGTCTTCGCCGTGCCGGGAGTCGTGTTCCGGAACCGGACGGTCACCGTGACCAGGTCGTCGCCCGCGGCAGCAGAGTCGTGGGACGGCGCAGTGTCGCTGGTGAGGTCGGCGCCGTACATCGTCCACTGACGGGCGGCGTCGGGCAGGTCGTGGTCCCGCGGCGCTGTGGAGATCCCGGGACCGGCCGGCGGGACGCTCAGCGTCGGGTCCTCGGTCATCTGCAAGGTGTCCGGCACGCCCGCGCAGAGGGCAGCGGCCAACCCCTGGCAGGGCAGGGCAGCGACCGACGTCCTGTTCCAGGTCGCCAGCGAGTCGTACGCGTGGATGCTGCCCTTGCGATCCTGGTAGGTGAAGGTCAAGGAGTGCTCGAGGCTGTCCGCCGGCAGGTTGATCAGCGCTCGCTGCGGAACCACGTCGTCCTCGGTGTAGTGCGAGTTGCTCGACTGCAGCGACCCGTTGACCCAGCCACCGACGCAACCGAGGGCTGTGCCGGCGCCGTTCTCGCACTGGGAGAACCCACCCACGGTGGCCCCGGCTGCACTGGCCGGCGCTTGCGCGGCGATGCTCAACCCGGTCGCAGCGAGCGCGGTGACCAGCAGGAGACGGAAGGTACGCATGGAACAACCCCTTGAATGGCGGTAGGTGCGCCCGAGATCCGCGGCCTGGTACCTGGGAGGGGTCAGACCGGGACGGGTGCAACTTGATTCAAGGTCGGGCGGGACGGACCGTCAAACAGATCTCGCGCCGGTTCAGAGACTTCGGCGTATCTGTATAGAACTACCGTCCGCGGAGTGTGACACTTTCGAACCTGCTAGCGCTGAACTGCGTCAGCCGAGCAGTCCGCCCAGAAGCCCGCCGAGGAGGCTCGGCGGTTCTTCCTCGGCCGGGGGCTGCGCCGGGGGCGGCGGCGTCGGGGCCACCGGGACGCCGTACCAGATCGTGCGCCGGGTCCAGTTGCCCGGACCGAGCCGCTTCCCCGAGCACGCGACGATGACGACCTGCTCGGGGCCCCAGTAGCGGAACGCCTTGTTCCGCGGCACCTCGTCGACGGGGTAGCTGGTCCGCTCGGTGATCCGGTAGCAGGCGCGTCGACCGTTGCTGCCGGTCAGCACGATGCCGTCACCCCGGTGCAGGTCGCGGAGCATCGCGTTGCCGAGGGCAGACCCGTCGGGCCAGGTGTGACCGGACAGGATCACGCTGCCCTTCCTGCTGGCCGGCTTGGTCTGCGGGTCCATGGCCATCAGCCACTTGCCCTCCTGGGTCACCGGGCCGGCACCGACCTGGCCGCTGCTCGTGCGCTTGACCTGGATCACCTTCACGGTCCGGCCGATCGCCGGAATCTCCGCGCGGGACGGCACGAACCCGTTGGCAGGCCGCTTGCACGAGGCCGGGACCGCGCCGGCCGTCTGGATCGCACCCGATCCAGTGATCACGACGAGAACCTGGGCGACCAGGACGAGCAGCAGCGCGACCGCTGCCCGCGAGACATGGACGAACCGACGATCGAGCGCCACGACGTACCCCCTTGTTCGGCCTCCAGCGAAGGCGTCCCGTCCCCGGGCCCAGTGAACCGGATGGAGCCGATCAGCACAACGGGATCCGCGAGACCGGCGAGGTCTACGTGGTGCGGGGCGTGGCCGAGGCCGGGTGCCCGAGCCGGACGAGCTCGGCCTGAAGCCGCAGGACCTCGGCCTGCAGCCCGAGCACCCGCTCGATCCCCACCGAGTTGAGGCCGGCGTCGAGCATCTCGCGGATGCTGAGCAGCCGGTCGACGTCGTTCTGGCTGTAGCGCCGCGACCCGCCGTCGGTCCGCCCCGGTTCCACCAACCCGCTGCGTTCGTAAGCCCGCAGGTTCTGCACCGTCGTACCCGCGAGCTCGGCGGCGACCGAGATGGCGAACACCCCTCGGGTCGGATCGGTCATGGCACACCCCTTGCTTCGGACTTATGGCTTGTGCTACATAAAACCTATAACAGCCAGTACACCTCTGGCTACCTGACGACAAGGAGGACATGTCATGTTGCTGCGCACCGCAGACCCGTTCCGTGAGTTCGAACGACTGAGCCACCAGCTCGCCGGGACGACCAACCGTCCTGCGGTCATGCCGATGGATGCCTGGCGTCAGGGCGACGCCTTCGTCCTGGAGTTCGACCTCCCGGGCGTCACGAAGGAGACCATCGACCTGGACGTCGAGCGCAACGTCCTGACCGTGCGGGCCGAGCGCGTCGTCCGGAACGGCGACTGGGAGATGCTGGCCACCGAACGGCCCCGCGGCCTCTTCAGCCGCCAGCTGGTGCTGGGCGACAACCTCGATCTCGAGCGCATCGACGCCGCGTACGCCGACGGCGTCCTGCGCCTGACGATCCCGGTCGCCGAGAAGGCCAAGCCCCGCAAGATCGAGGTCCGCACGGCCGCACCGGAGAGCACAGCGATCTCCTCCTGAGCCACCGGTTGGAGAAACCCGAAGGGCCCCCGGAACCGCTTCAGGTTCCGGGGGCCCACGGGGGTGATCAGCTCGGCGCCGGCAGCGACCGGGCGATGATCTCCTTCATGATCTCGGTCGTGCCGGCGTAGATCTGGCTGACCCGCAGGTCGGCCCACGCACGCGCGATCGGGTACTCCTCCATGTAGCCGTAGCCCCCGTGGAGCTGCAGGCACTGGTCGACGACCTTCTGGGCCCGCTCCGACGACCAGTACTTCGCCATCGCCGCCGTCGGGATGTCGAGCTCACCGGCCAGGTGGGAGGTGATGCAGTCGTCGATGAACGACCGGCACACCCGGGCCTCGGTGGCGACCTCGGCGAGCACGAACTTGGTGTTCTGGAACGCGAAGATCGGCTTGCCGAAAGCGGTGCGGCTCAGGGTGTACTCGTGGGTCAGGTTGAGCACCAGCTCCATCGACGCCACGCAGCTGACGGCGACGATCAACCGCTCCTGGGGCAGCTGCATCATCAGCTGGACGAAGCCCTGCCCTTCCTCGGTGCCCAGCAGGTTGGTCACCGGGATCCGGACGTCGTCGAAGAACAGCTCGCAGGTGTCCTGGCCCTTCATCCCGATCTTGTCGAGCACCCGGCCGCGGCGGAAACCCTCGGCATCCGTCGGCACGATCACCAGGGACACTCCGGAGGCAGCCTCGGACGGGTCGGTCTTCACGGCGACCAGCACCATGTCGGCCTGGGCGCCGTTGGTGATGAAGGTCTTGGCCCCGTTGACGACGTACTCGTCACCCTCGCGGATCGCCTTGGTCCGGATCCCCTGGAGATCCGACCCGGTACCAGGCTCGGTCATCGCGATGGCGCTGACCACCTCGCCGCTGGCCAGCCGTGGCAGCCAGTGCTGCTTCTGCTCCTCGGTCCCGTAGTGCAGCAGGTAGTGGGCGACGATGCCGCTGTGCAGGGACGCCCCCCAGCTGCTGTCACCGACCCGCGCCTGCTCCTCGATCAGGACGGCCTCGTGCGCGAAGGTGCCACCACCACCGCCGTACTCCTCGGGGATCGAGGCGCACAGCAGGCCGAGGGCGCCGGCCTTGTTCCACAGCTCCCGGTCGACCTGCTTGTTGCGGATGAAGGTCTCGGAGTTGGGCTTGATCTCCTTCTCGCAGAACGTCCGAGCGAGGTCACGGAAGTCCTCGAGGTCCTGATCCATCCAGGGCGACGTGCGCGCGGTCATGGGCTCTCCTTGAGCTGAGGGACTGGTACGGGTCCGGCCGGCAGGCCGACCCCGGGTACTAGATCACTAACTCTGCCACTGGTCAATGGCACACTTGCCAGTGGCTTCACGGATCGCGGGCCCAGGAGGGGAAGGACGCTGACCGGTTTACTTTTCCTGCCCCCGCGCATCTACTGAGTCGGACGGACACACTCGGGCGTACAGGGGTCACAGGTGAAGCAGAGTCGAATGATCTGCGCGATCACCGCCGGGGTGTTCTTGGCCGTCAGCACGACGACGGCAGTGTCGGCGGCGGAGCCCGGCCACCCGGACGGGACCTACTCCCTCGACTCGACCTCGGGGCACCTGCGCGGGTTCGTCGAGGGTGAGGACGGCGAATCGGGATACGCCGACACGCGGGATGCTCCGTTCCTGATCACCCAGACCTCGATCTCGGACGATCACACCCCGAGCGCCGAGATCTCTCGCAGCATCGATCTCGGGAACGGCTTGGCGCCGCAGCCGTGGACCGGGACGGGGCCAAAGCGAATCATCTACTCCAGTGCCGGAACGTACACACCGAACGTCTCCTTGACTGACGGCGACGGCAACACCACGATCGTGCCCCTGCCGACGATCACAGTGAAGAGTGACGAGAAGGCCCCGGTCCTGCGCATCACCCGCCCGGCGCGCGTCCACAAGGTTGCAGCCTGGCGTCGGATTCGCGGAGGCGCCTACGACACCGGCATCGGTCTGGCCGATCGCGGCGTGACCGTTCGGGTCTGGGAGAAGCGGAACGGCACCTGGTACGGCTACAACTTCACGACCAAGCGGTGGGTGAAGGGCAAACGCACCTTCGCCGCTACGAGGTCCATGCCGTTCAACAGCTACATCACGACCTCCTCAAAGGTTGCCGAGAACAGGTGGCACACCCCGTACATCCAGGGCCTCAAGCGCGGCTACCTGCACGTCGAAGCCATCGTGAACGATCGCATCCCCCTGCGCACCGAGACCCGGACCAGCGCCGACCTGCGCCGCTGGTAGGCAGTTCGGTTTCAGGCCACTTCGAGGCCTCCGCCAGCTGGACGACCACGTACGACGCCCGCCGCGAGGGCGGTGGCGGCCATCTGGAACTCCGTCGCGACGAGGGGAATGAGAATACCCCGGGGGGTGTTTGACCAGAATGACAGATACCCCCTAGGGTATTCGAGTACCGGCCCGAAGAGAGAGAGAACCATGACTGTCACCGACTCCCGTTCCACTGGCCCCGAGACCGACCCGGAGATCGGGTTCTCCCCCGGCCCCCTCGGCAGGCTCGGCGTCTGGGTGACGCGTCACCGTCGGGTCACCGCCGCCGTCTGGCTGCTGCTGATCGTGGGACTGGGAATCTTCGCCCCGAAGGTCGAGACGCAGCTCTCCGGCGCCGGCTGGCAGGCCGACGGCTCGGACTCGGTCGCGGCACGGGACCTGGCCCAGGAGCACTTCGGCGGCAACGCCAGCTCGGCGATCCAGGTCGTCGTCCGCTCGACCGACGGGCCGGTGACCCAGGGGGTCGGGGCCGAGGTGCTGGCCCGCGCAACGGCCATCCTCCAGAAGGATCCGAGGATCGCTGAGGTCATCCAGCCGCAGCCCGGGGCCACTCTGAGCCAGGACCAGAAGACCGCCGTGCTGCTCGCCGGCGCCGGCGCCGACACCAACGAGATGGTGCGGGTCGCCGACGACCTGAAGGGACCGCTGCAGGACCTCTCCCGCGACGGCGTGAGCGTCAACCCCACCGGAGCCTCGTTGCTGTGGTCGGACTTCAACGAAGCCAACCTGAGCGCGATGCTGAAGTCGGAGATGTTCTCCTGGCCCGTCACCCTGGCCATCCTGGTGCTCGCGTTCGGCGCACTCGTCGCTGCGGGGCTGCCCCTGCTGCTGACTCTGTCCGGACTGGTCGCCTCCGCCGGCTCGCTGGTGCTGATCAACCAGTTCGTCCCGGTCTCGATCTGGGCGATGAACTTCGCGATGATGTTCGCCCTCGCTCTCGGGATCGACTACGCGCTGTTCCTCGTCGTCCGGTTCCGCGCCGCCAGAATGGGGTCGCACGAGTCGCCCCGCCAGGCCATCGCCGAGACCATGGACACCGCCGGCAAGGCGGTGCTGCTCTCCGGAGCCACCGTGCTGATCTCGCTGTCCGCGGTGATGCTGGTGCCGTCGCCGTCGTTCCGGTCGATGGCCGGCGGCATCATGCTGGCCGTGCTCTTCGTCCTGGGGGCCACCCTGACGCTGCTGCCGCTGGTCCTGTTCAAGCTCGACGACCGGATCAACAAGTTCTCGCTCCCCTGGGTGCACCAGGGCGAGCACCGCTCCCCCACGTTCGCCGCCTGGGGAGAACGCCTCTGGAAGCGTCCGCTGGTCTGGGGCCTCGGCTCCCTGGTCGTGCTGGTCGCTCTTGCTGCTCCGATCTTCGGCCTGCACACGGCGATGCCCTCGATCAAGGTGCTGCCCGAGGACGCCTCGGCCCGGATCGGGTACGACATCGTCAAGGAGAGCTTCGGCGACGGAGCGCCGGGAACCCTCCAGATCGTCGTCAAGCAGTCCCAGGCGGCAGAAGCGGCCACGGTGATCGGGGCCGACCCCGGGATCTCCGGCACCATGCCCGCAGCGACCGCGAACGACGGCAGTGGACTCGCCCTCATCCAGGCGGTCCCGAAGGTCGACCCGAGCGACCCAGCGCTGGCGGCCACCGTCGACCGTCTGCGGGCGGATCTGCCCCCCTCGGCCCTGGTCGGCGGCGCGGCCGTGGAGAACCTGGACCTCAAGACCCAGCTCGACGCCTCGACCCCGCTGGTGATCGGCGTGATCCTGGCGCTCGGATTCCTGCTGCTGCTGGTCGCCCTGGGCGCCCCGCTGATCGCCCTGCTCGGCACCCTGGTGAGCCTGCTCTCCACTGCTGCGGCCTTCGGGGTCGCACGGTTGGTCTTCCAGGAAGGATGGGGCGCGGGCTTCTTCGGCTTCGAGTCCCAGGGATTCCTCGACGCGTGGGCACCGGTGTTCTTCTTCGCGATGATCTTCGCGATCGCGATGGACTACACGGTCTTCCTGCTGGCCTCGGCCAAGGAGCACTACGAGCACAGCGGCGACCCTCGTGAGGCCATGATCGGCGCGGTCGCGCACTCGGGCCGGGTGATCTTCGCCGCCGGCGCGGTGATGGTGGCGGTGTTCTTCACCTTCGCCCTCTCCGGTCCGCTGCCGCCCAAGGAGATGGGAATCATCCTCGGCGTCGCGGTGCTGCTCGACGCGTTCCTGGTGCGCCTGGTGCTGCTGCCGGTCCTGCTCCGACTCACCGGCAAGGCAGCGTGGTGGGCCCCGCGCTGGCTCACCCGGGTCCTGCCGAACATCAAGTTCGCCCACAACTGACCACTCACAGCTGACCCACGAAAGGAACACCACCATGACCACCACCACCCACTCCCCGCACGGCAAGGACGTTCTGGCCGAGCTCTCACCACTGCACCGTGAGCTCCGCCGGGCCATCCCTGACGTCTACAAGGGCTTCGGCGAGCTGCACAAGGCAGCCTTCACGGCCGGTGAGCTCGACGTGAAGACCAAGGAGCTGATCGCGCTGGCGATCGGCGTGGTCGAGGGTTGCGACGGCTGCATCGCCTCGCACGCTCAGGGCGCAGCCCGGGCCGGGGCGTCGCGGCAGGAGGCGGCCGAGGCCATCGGCGTGACCTTCCTGATGAAGGGCGGCCCCGCCACCATCTACGGCCCGCGTGCGTACGACGCGTTCTGCGGCTTTGCCGAGGACACCGAGTCCGGCGCAGCGCCGGCCTGAGAGGAGCCACCCATGTGCAGAGCAGTGCGTTGTCGGACCTGCGACAAGACCACCTGGTCGGGCTGCGGCGCCCACGTGGCCCAGGTCAAGGCCCGCGTCCCCGCGGACCAGTGGTGCACCGGCCACCAGAGCACGACCGCAGACACCGGCACGACCACGTCCTGGTTGCGCCGCATCATCGGAAGCAACGGAGGGGAACGATGAACATCGACCGCGCCGTCCTGGCACTGGCCGGGACCATGATCCTGATCAGCGTGGCACTGACCGCCCTGGTCTCGACCTGGTGGTTGCTGCTGACCACCTTCGTCGGCCTCAACCTGCTTCAGTCCAGCGTCACCGGCTTCTGCCCGGCCGCGGTGATCTTCGCCAAGCTCGGCCTCAGCTCCGGGTGCGCGTTCAGCGGCGCACCGACGGCGGTTTCGGTCGACGCCCGACCCGGTTCCTGACCCGTGTCGACCTCGAACCGATCGGGACGCGTCAGGTCGGCGACCATCATCGCCGAGCGACGCCGCCAGGAGAAGCGCCGCCGGCTGCTGATCCAGCTCGGCATCGGTCTCGTCGTGGTCGTCGCCGTGCTCGGCACCACGATCGCGGTGCTGAAGTCCCAGGACGACACGACGCCGGCCGCGACGCCGCCGAACCTGACCGCCACGGGCGGGGTGGTGCTCGGTAACGCGTCGGCACCGGTGACGGTGACGGTGGTCGAGGACTTCGGCTGTCCGCACTGCAAGGTCTTCGAGGAGGAAGCCGGCTCGCTCCTCGCGGGCTACGCGACAGGAACCGACGTCAAGGTCGAGTACCGCGGGATCGCCTTCCTCGACCGAGCATTCACGACCAACTACTCCAGTCGCGCCCTGAACGCATCGGTCTGCGTCGCAGCGACGTCGACGCCCGAGGTCTGGAAGAAGTTCCACGACGCCCTGTTCACCGAGCAGCCTGCCGAGGGTTCCAAGGGCCTCGATTCCGGCGCACTGGTCTCCCGGGCCGCTGCTGCCGGCGCCACGGTCGGGGACTGCATCACCAGCGGCACCTACCTCGACTGGGTGAAGGCCCAGACCGATTCGACCCTGGGCCACGGTGGCGTCGAGGGAACACCGACCGTCTTCGTCAACGACGTCCTGGTCGAGCGGCCGAGCGCTGCGACCGTGGCGGCCGCCGTCGCGGGGGCGTCGACCTCATGACGGCGGAGATCGACGAGGCTCCTGCGGCGTACGAGCCAACCCGGCTGGGCGGGATCTCGCTCGCGCTCTGGTCCTCGCTGGGTCTGGTCGCCGCGTTCTTCCTCTCGGTCGACAAGCTCAAGATGCTCGAGGACCCGGACTTCGTCCCGTCGTGCAACTTCAACCCGGTCCTCTCCTGCGGTTCGGTCATCACGACCGATCAAGCCTCCGCGTTCGGGTTCCCCAATCCGTTCCTCGGCCTGGTCGGGTTCGCCGTCATCGCCACCCTCGGCGTCCTGCTCGCAGCGCAGGTGGTGCTCCCCCGCTGGGTGCTCGTCGGCGCGGCAGCAGGCTCGTTCCTCGGCTTCGGTTTTGTGCACTGGCTCGCGTTCCAGAGCCTGTACACCATCGGCGCGCTGTGCCCGTGGTGCCTGGTGGTGTGGGCCATCTCGCCGCTGATCTGGCTCTGGCCCACGTTCTGGGCGGCCGCCTCGTCACCCAGGAGCTCGGTCCGCACGATCGGCCGGGCGCTGTGGGACTGGCGCTACCTCGCGGTCGCATCCTGGTACCTGCTGGTCGTGGTCCTGATCCTGATCCGCTTCTGGTCCTACTGGCGCACGCTCCTGTGAACCGCACCGGGACGCGACCTGGACCGGATCGAACCTATGCTCGCGGTATGGACGATTCCTCGACCACCGATCCCGCCGACACCCCGCTGGTGCGTCGCATCCGCGAGTCGGTGATCGGCGACGATCACGTGATGCAGGGACCGTTCGGACCTCGACGCGTGACCTACGCCGACTACACCGCTTCGGGACGGGCGCTGGGGTTCATCGAGGACTTCATCCGCGACGAGGTCCTGCCCAGCTACGCGAACACCCACACCGAGTCGAGCGGGACCGGGCTGCAGACCACGCGGCTGCGCTCGGACGCACGATCGATCATCTCCGACGCCGTGGGCGGCGACGACGAGACGGTGGTGATCTTTGCCGGGTCGGGCTGCACCGGGGCGATCGACAAGCTGATCGGCATCCTCGGCCTCCGGCTGCCCTCGAACCTCGAGGACCAGTACCACTTCGCTGCGTCGATACCCGCCGATCAGCGACCGGTCGTCTTCACCGGACCCTACGAGCACCACTCGAACGAGATCCCCTGGCGGGAATCGATCGCCGACCTGGTCCCCATCCCGGCCGACGCCGACGGCCACATCGACCTGGCCGAGCTCGAGACGCAGCTGCAGAAGTACGCCGGCCGAGCACTGAAGATCGGGACCTTCTCAGCAGCCAGCAACGTCACCGGGATCCTGAGCGACACCGCCGCGATCTCCTCGATGCTGCACCGGTACGGCGCGCTGTCGTTCTGGGACTTCGCAGCGGCCGGGCCGTACGTCGACATCGAGATGTACGGGCCCGACCTCGAGGACCCGCTCTGCTACAAGGACGCGATCTTCTTGAGTCCGCACAAGTTCATCGGCGGGCCGAGCACCCCCGGTGTCCTGGTGGTCAGGCGCGAGCTGCTGACCAACCGGGTGCCCGACGTACCCGGCGGCGGCACCGTTGCCTACGTCAACCCCGACGAGCACCGGTACCTGACCGATCCCGCCCAGCGCGAGGAGGGCGGCACCCCGGCGATCGTGGAATCGATCCGCGCCGGCCTGGTCTTCCACCTCAAGGAGTCCGTCGGCATCCAGGTGATCCGCGAACGCGAGGAGCACTTCCTGAAGCGGGCCTTGGCCGCTTGGGCCGCGGAACCCACCATGGAGATCCTCGGGAACCTGGACGCAGAGCGGCTCTCGATCGTCTCGTTCGTGATCCGGACGCCCACCGGCAAGTACCTGCACCACAACTTCGTGGTCTCCTTGCTCAACGACCTGTTCGGGATCCAGTCGCGCGGCGGCTGCTCGTGCGCCGGACCGTACGGACACCGGCTGCTCGGGATCGACATCGAGCGGTCCCACGAGTTCGAGCGGGAGATCACCCGTGGCTGCGAGGGGATCAAGCCGGGATGGGTCCGGATCAGCTTCAACTACTTCATCTCCGAGGCGGTCTTCGACTACATCGTCGAGGCGGTCAAGCTGGTGGCCCGGGACGGCTGGCGGATGCTCGGTGAGTACCGGTTCGATCCCGCTACCGGGATCTGGATCCACCGAGAGGGACTGGTCGAGCCACCACTGCGCCTCAGCCAGGTGAGCTACTCCCCCGAGGGCCAGATGCAGCACCCGCGAGGCGCGCAGACCGCCCCGGAGACTGCCCTCGCCGAGCACCTCGCAGACGGCGCCCGCCTGCTCGCCGAGGTGGTACCACCCGAGCTGGGCGGTGCGGGCACCCAGGTCTCGGCCGACTTCGAGCACCTGCGCTGGTTCGACCTACCCCCGGAGTCCATCGCGTCCTGCAACCACTGAGAGGTGCGGACCGCGGCACAGCGCCCACCACGGAACCCGGGTGCGATGCCGCTCTGATCCGATACCTCCTGGGTCCCAGCCAGGAACCTCAGGTGTCGATGTGGTGGAGCTGAGGGGATTCGAACCCCGGACCTTCTCATTGCCATCGGCGCAGTGCGCTACCCCGGAAACCAGAAAGCCGACCCTCGCGGATCGGCTTCTTTGGTGGAGCTGAGGGGATTCGAACCCCTGACCTTCTCATTGCGAGGAAGCCTGTTCAACGCGTCGCCGAATCTCGGAAGAATTCGGCCACACCTGCTCTGACCTGGGCCGACACCCGACATCAGTGTCGTTGTCGCTCACAATCTTACCCGAGCAGCACGGCTGATCTCGGCTCTTCTCGACTTCATTCCGCGGAGTAGGTGCGGATCCAGCAACCCTGTGTCGGGGTGACGTGCCGCAGGGCGGACAGACGCCCAACTTCCTCAGCCTGGGCCGAAGACCGGCCGGTGTCGTCGCACCTGACGTACGAGCTCATGGCGGGGTGGATCTGATTGGGTCGCTCTGTTGACAGTTAGCCAACAGACTCCCAAACTATTGATAGTTAGCCAACAAGGCTCAACTCGCTGTTGTCCGCGGATCGGCGCAGGGCCTGTTGGCGTGGGGCGACAACGCCCGCATCGGATTCAAGGAAGTTGGGAAGTTCACATGGCACCAGCCAACGAAGCATTCGTGTACGACGCGGTGCGCACGCCCCGCAGCAAGGGCAAGAAGGACGGGTCGTTGCACTCGGTCAAGCCAATCGATCTGGTCACGGGTCTCATCGACGAGATCAAGACGCGCAACCCATCCTTGGATGTCCAGCGGATCGATGACGTCGTCCTCGGGGTCGTGTCGCCAGTTGGCGATCAGGGTGGCGACATCGCGAAGACTGCCGCCCTGGCGGCCGGTCTGCCCGACACCACCTCGGGTGTCCAGCTCAACCGCTTCTGCGCCTCTGGCTTGGAGGCCGTCAACCAGGCCGCGGCCCGCATCCGCGGTGGCTGGGAGGACCTGATCCTCGCCGGTGGTGTCGAGTCGATGTCCCGGGTGCCGATGGGCACTGACGGCGGGGCTCTGGCACTGGATCCGGAGACTGCGTTCCGGACCAGCTTCGTGCCTCAGGGAATCGGTGCCGACCTGATCGCGACGATCGAGGGGTGGAGCCGCGAAGACGTCGACGCTTTCGCCGCCGAATCGCAGGCGCGCGCCGCCAAGGCACAGGCCAACGGCTACTTCGAGCGGTCCGTGGTCCCTGTGCGCGACCACAACGGCCTCACCGTCCTAAGCAAGGACGACTTCATCAAGCCCGGGACCTCAGTGGAGTCCCTCGCTGGCTTGCGCCCGTCGTTTGCCGAGATGGGTGAGCAGGGAGGCTTCGACTTCGTCGCGCTGGAGAAGTACCACTGGGTCGAGAAGATCAACCACGTCCACCACGCCGGCAACTCCTCCGGAATCGTCGACGGTGCAGCCCTGGTGGCGATCGGCAACGAGCAGATCGGTCAGGACCTCGCCCTGACTCCGCGTGCACGTATCGTGGCTGCCGCCGTCTCCGGCGCCGACTCCACGATCATGCTGACCGGTCCGGCCCCGGCTGCCCGCAAGGCGCTGGCCAAGGCCGGTCTCGAGGTCAAGGACATCGACCTCTTCGAAATCAACGAGGCCTTCGCGGCAGTCGCGATGCGCTTCACGCGCGACCTCGATCTCGACCCCGAGATCGTCAACGTCAACGGCGGCGCCATCGCGATGGGGCACCCACTGGGTGCGACCGGCGCGATGATTC
Source organism: Propionibacteriales bacterium (assembly GCA_026392455.1). Lineage (GTDB taxonomy): Bacteria > Actinomycetota > Actinomycetes > Propionibacteriales > Nocardioidaceae > Marmoricola. Next base: position 423,009 of record JAPLCB010000009.1, read on the forward strand.
TCGGCATTCTCATCGACGAGCTCGAGCGTCGCGACCAGAAGCGCGGCCTCGCCACGCTCTGCGTCGGAGGCGGCATGGGCATCGCCACCATCGTCGAACTCGTCTGAACTCCCCGCGACCGGAAAGTAGCAACCAGAAATGTCTGAGACCGCAACTAAGCCAACTACCAACCTGGGCGTGCGTTACGAGAAGGACGCCGACTCGATCGTCAACCTGATCCTCGACGACCCCTTTGCTTCCGCGAACACCATGAACGAGGTGTACGTCGAAGGCATGAGGGCCGCACTGGTCCAGCTGGAGCGGGAGGTCTCCGAGGGCAGCGTTACCGGCGTAGTGATCTCGAGCGCCAAGAAGACCTTCTTCGCGGGTGGGAACCTCCATCAGCTGCTGACGATCGGACCTGACGACGCGCAGCGCGTCTACGACGAATCGATGGAGATCAAGGCCGATCTGCGCAGGCTCGAGACGCTCGGAGTCCCGGTTGTAGCGGCCATCAACGGTGCCGCCCTCGGCGGTGGCTATGAGATCGCCTTGTCCACTCACCGTCGTGTCCTACTGGCCGGCGCCGAGGTCGGTCTTCCCGAAGTGCAGCTCGGCCTGCTTCCCGGCGGCGGAGGCGTCACCCGCACTGTGCGGCTCCTTGGCCTGGTGACCGCCTTGATGGATGTGCTGACCACGGGAGCCAAGTACCGCGGCCAGAAGGCTCTCGACAAGGGCTTGGTCGACGAGGTCGTCAACTCGGTCGACGACCTGATCCCGACCGCCAAGAAGTGGATCCTCGAGAATCAGGAAAACGAGGACGCCCGAACCCAGCCGTGGGACCGCAAGGGCTACAAGGTCCCCGGTGGTTCTCCGAGCCACCCGGCGATCGCCGGCATGCTGCCCGCCATCCCCGGCACCGTGCGCAAGCAGGCCAAGGGGGTGCCGTTCCCGGCGCAGCGCGCGATCATCGCGGCAGCTGTCGAAGGCGCCCAGGTCGACTTCGCCAACGCGGAGAAGATCGAGGCTCGCTACTTTGCCGGCCTGTGCACGGGGCGCGTCTCGAAGGCCATGATCCAGGCCTTCTTCTTCGACCTGCAGGCGCTCAACAGCGGCTCAATGCGTCCGCAGGGCTACGACACGTTCAAACCCACCAGGATCGCCGTCCTGGGTGCCGGCATGATGGGCGCAGGCGTCGCTTACACCTCGGCCGTCGCAGGCATGGAGGTCCTGCTGAAGGACGTCACCCAAGCGGCTGCTGACCGTGGCAAGGCTACTCCGCCACGTTGCTCGCCAAGCAGGTCAAGCGGAGTCGAATCACGCAGGACAAGGCCGACGAGATCCTGGCCCGCATCACACCGACGGCTGATCCCGAGGACCTCAAAGGTTGCGAGATGGTCGTCGAGGCGGTCTTCGAGGACCCGACACTGAAACACAGGGTCTTCCAAGAGGTCGAGCACATCGTGACCGAGGACGCCCTCCTCGGCTCGAACACCTCCACGCTCCCCATCACCGGCCTCGCCGAGGGCGTCAAGCGCCAAGAAGACTTCATCGGCATCCACTTCTTCTCGCCCGTCGACAAGATGCCCCTGGTCGAGATCATCCGCGGCGCCAAGACGTCGGATGCCGCGCTGGCCAAGACAATCGATTACGTCCTGGCCATCAAGAAGATCCCGATCGTCGTCAACGACAGCCGCGGCTTCTACACCTCCCGCGTCATCGGGTTCATGATCAACGAGGGCATGGCCATGCTCGCCGAGGGTGTCCACCCCTGGAGCATCGAGCGGGCCACGACCTCGGCTGGTTACCCAGCGCCAGTGCTTCAGCTCTCCGACGAGCTCAACCTCGAGCTCATGGCCAAGATCGCGAAGGAGACCCGAGAGGCAACCCTGGCCGATGGCAAGAGCTTCATGGATCACCCCGGCACGGCGATCGTGGAGAAGATGCTCGAAGCCGGCCGCCCCGGCCGGCTTCGTGGAGCTGGCTTCTACGACTACGACGAGAACGGTCACCGCCTCTCGATGTGGAGCGGACTCGCTGAACTATTCCCCGTCAGCGAGACCCAGATCCCGATCCAGGACATCCGGGATCGCATGATGTTCGCCGAGGCCCTCGATACGGCTCGTTGCTTCGAGGAGGGCGTCATCGAATCCGCAGCCGCTGCAAACATCGGCTCGATCATGGGTATCGGCTTCCCAGCTATATCCGGCGGGACCGTCACTTTCATGACCAACTACGAAGGCGGCCTCCCCGGCTTCGTCGCCCGCGCCGAGGAGCTCGCTGCGGCGTACGGCGACCGCTTCGCCCCGACTCAGTGGCTCAAGGACAGGGCTACAAGCGGCGAGGGCTTCCCGGCGTAGGTCAATCCTGGGTGCACCCAGCCCCGCTGGACATTGTTCCGCGGGGCTGGGTGGCAATCGTATCCATCCACGTTCGGCCGCAACATCCCGTCCAGACCCACGTTCCCCGAATCAAACTGCAGGATTCCAGTCGCCGCCCGCGAGCCACCCGCTGCCACCGTGATCGTTCTCCAAGGACTGCCATGGCCTCGAACAATCCGCTTCACGTCGCTGGGTCGATGTCGATCGACGAACTCTCCCGAGCGAGCGGGCTATCGGTCCGGACTGTGCGCTACTACCTCACCAGAGGCCTCCTCCCCGCGCCCGACCGAGAGGGTCGTCGCAAGGTGTTCGGTCGTAGGCATCGGCACCGCCTCCAGCAAGTTCGTGCGCTCCTTTCCCACGGCTTGACCCTTCAGGCAATCCAGGACGGATTTCTCACCGAGCGGGTACCTTGCGACGCGCTCGGCGCCTCTCATGCGCTCATCGCCGTGTGGACGGCTGATCAGTGGTCGCCCATCGATCGTCGTGATCTCGAACGATCGGCCGCCGGGTCTCTTGATGAGAGCGCCATCGAATGGCTCGTCGCGAGCCGAGCCCTCCGGCCTGGCCAGGCCTCGGAGTTCGAGGCCTCAGATGCCATCGACGCCGCTCTGGAGCTTCACACTCTGGGCATTCCGCTGGACGTGATCGTTGCCGCCAACACGGCCGCCCAGCGTTCGGTCGAACGGTTGACAGCGGACCTCACCGCATTGTGGGAAGTCGGGGAACTGGGCTCCACCGGACTTGACTTCGAAGAATCTGGGAGCTTCGACCAGGTCCAAGCCCTCCACGCCTTGCGTACGGCGACGTTGATCGCTATCGCCGTCACGTTCGAGCGAACGGTTGTGGCCAGGTACCGCAGGATGATGCCGCCGCCGACCGATCCCGACTGACTGGTTTGGCAACATGAGGTCTCGCAGGGGCGAAGCACAAGCTCTGGCGTTCTCGCGATCCCCTGCACCGAGCTAGTGTCGGGAACTCAGGTGGAGTCATCGTCCGTAGTGCTCAACCATGAGCAACTGAAGTTCTCCGACTCCGAAGCCCAGGACTGCACCGACTGTGACCATGAGCAGCTCGTCCTCCTTGAAGACAGGACGCAGGATCCCCTCGTACTGAGCTGGCGAAAGCTGGTTCATCTTGTCGATGATGAGTTGTTCGATTCCCAAGGTCCGCGCGGCATAGTCCTTAGCGTGCGCGATGGTTTCGGGAATCCTGTCGACTAGGTGGTTCACCACGGTAGATCTGAGTTGTCGATACCCCGATGTCCCGATCACGATAGTGACCGCCGGACGAGCCAACCCAAGCTGATCGTCAAGCGCGGCCGAGACCTCCTTGTCGATGGCCGCAAGGAGTCGGTCCGAAGTCGGTCCGTGGAGAAGCCCCTCGAGGAGGACCTCCGGAGAGAAGATGTCGTTGGCGAGGATTCGGGCGTAGTCCTGAGTGATCTGGTCGCGCTGGCTGTGGAGAACGCCGTGCACAGGGAACAGGCCAAAGATCTTCCTTCGCTTCCTGGGAACGAAGATCAGGTTCAACGCAAGCCAGTCACTGGCGAATCCGACGAAGAAGCCGAAGGCCGGCATGATCCAAGGATTGTGGAAGTAGGCCCACGCGACCATCTGTACCGATCCGATGAGGAGCCCGAAGTAGATGCCGCTCCGGCGGATGAACTTCATCGGCGCCCGCCCGATCCCACGAACCAGAGCGTTCAACTGCTCCTTGTTGCGGACCAGGATGGTGACGGCGAGGTATTGGAGGTCGACGAACCGTCCCAAGTCGCGACGCATGTCGACTAGAAGGTTGTCGACGATTCCCGGCGCAGCGCGGCGGATCCGGGCGAGGATGGCGTTGCGCCCGACCTGGGGAATGGAGTCCCAGAGTCCAGGACGGACCTTTTGGCACAGCAGTCGCGCGAGGTCGTCGACGATCTCGGTGAGTGGCTCTCGGAGTTCCTCGACGAGCTCCGCAGGATCGATGTTGTCCAGGATCTCCTCTGGCCGCAGTAGTTCCTCGGTCAGCATCTCGATCGTCACTGAGGCGGTCTTCCCAGCTCGGCGCGGCACCACACCCTGCCATCCCAAGGGCCCTACGCCCCGGAACTGGAGCGGGCGATACAGCATCTGCAGCGCCACCAGCTTGGTTCCGTACCCAACAAGTGCAGCTATCGCAGGCATCGAGAGGTAGATCAGCCAGTGACTACCGACATCAACGCGAATCTCGGACCAACTCTGGACGAACGGCACCATGGCGGCGATCACCGGAAGTCGTCCAGAGCTGCACGCCAAAGGTCCGCGCCGAGGGGCGACAATTGAAGCGATCGCTTCTCCACACGAGGGGGGATCGGACCATGGGTGGCCCTTCGAATCGCCCGCAGCACCATGGTGTCCGCGGCGAGGATCTCGTATTCAGTCTTGAGTCGAGAATCCTCTGGCCCTTCTTCGACAAGGCCCATCAACTTCAGCCTGCCTACGTACACCGGAGTCATCTGGGGCAGGGTCAGGTTCGCGCTCTTTCCGATGAGCGACATGTTCTGCAGCACGGCCTCACCAGTGCTCCCTCCTCGAGTCCTCTGAAATATGTGAATCATGGGGGATGCCGAGCCGTCCGAGAGGGCGCCGAGAATTCGTGCTTCGTCAGGGACCAGTCCGTCGAGGAGGTGGTGGAACAGGTCCGACCTGCTTGAGCTGGTGTCGTCCTCGAGCGCTCGCTCCAACAGGCCTCGGAGCTTGCCGCCTAGCGATTCCTGGTCGATGTGGCGAGCGGTCATTGCTGCCGACGAAGGGGCTACGGTGTCCATGCGCTCACGGAGGAGCGCAAGCGTCTGGCGCTCGTACCAACCTGCGACAGTCACTGTGGAGCGCAACGCCGTACCAAGTAGTGATCGGAAACCTTCCAGCACGTCGACACCTTCGCCCCCGTCAAGGGCGCGTTCACCCTGACCCGTCACGACGACGCACCGATAGGGCTCGTCACAGCGCGAACCCCATCCTCATCGGAGAAGCTCTCCCGCAATGATCAACTTGCGGATCTCAGTCGTTCCCGCGCCGATCTCGAGCAGCTTGATCGTCCGGAAGAGCCGGTTGATCTCGGTTTCCCAGATGTAGCCAGATCCTCCGTGCACCTGCAACGCGTGGTTCAGGACCCGGTTAGCGACCTCCGAGCAGAACATGACCGAAGCTGCGGTGAGCGCGTGGATCTCACCCCGCCCTGCCTCGGCCTCGTCGACCTGATCGCACTCGGCCAAGACTCTCCAGCACAAGCCCTTTGCTGCCTCGATCTCGGCGTACATCTCAGCGATACGCGCCTGGACCATCTGGAAGGTCGAGATCGGTGCGCCGAACTGCTCACGCGAACCCGCGTACTCGACCGAGAGTTGGAGAGCACGCTCCGCGACACCGACAGCGATCGGCGCGATCATCGCCCGCTCGTAGTCGAGCCCGGACATCACCACACGGTGGCCCTCGTGCTCCTCACCGAGGATATTGCCGACGGGCACGACCATGTCCTCGAAGACCAGCTCCGAGGTCTGCGACCCACGGAACCCCATCTTCACCAACTTCTGGGCAACCTGGAAGCCAGGCGTGTCGGTCTCGACCACAAAGGCAGTGATGCCTTTCGATCCCCGGTCGGGCTGCGTCTTCGCGTACAGCAGGCACACGTCCGCTACAGGGCCATTCGTGATGTACAACTTCGAGCCCGAGATCCGGTAGACGTCCCCGTCGCGGACCGCCCGGGTCCGCATCGATCCGAGTGCATCCGACCCGGCGCCGGGCTCGGTCAGCCCAAGACAGCCGACCCACTCACCGCTACAGAGTTTGGGCAGGAAGCGCTTTCGAATGTCCTCATTGCCATTGATGTAGATGTTGTTGGCGCAGAGATTGTCGTGCGCCGCCCAACTCAGCGCTACTGCTGGGTTCCAGCGCGCAAAAGCCTGAAGGACGAGGCCAGCCTCGAGATAGCCCATACCCGCGCCGCCATATCCCGGGCTGATGGTGGCACCGAGCATCCCGGCACGCCCGAAGCGTTCCATCAGGTCCTCGGGCCACCACTCCTCGTTGTCCATTCGCTCGGCGAGAGGTCCGAGTTCCCTGCGGCCGAAGTCGTCGGCGGCCTTCAACAAACTCTGCTGTTCCTCGCTCAGGCCGAAACTGTGTGCAGCCGATGAAGTGTCGTGGGTTTTCATGGAAGTCTCCTGGTTCTCAGGTCTCTGTGCTCGCACTTGGCATTCCAGGCGGCTGACACGGGTAGGACGGGTTTCACGAACGGGGCGGCGCGGTTGGTGCCGCAGTGGTGAGCACTGCCATCGCCGCGTTGCGCAGGATCAACCGGAGCCGATCGTCGGGGAGTCCAGAATCGTGGTTCAGCGTGGACTGCACCGCGCCGATCGCACAGTGCACGACCGTGCGGGCGCCAGCGTCATCGATGTCCGGATCCCACTCGGTCAGCAGATGCACCCACTCCTCGATGTGCATCCGTTGCTTCCGACGGAGATTGCGGCGGTCTTGTTCTGGCAGGTGACCGACCTCCCGGAAGTACACCTGCGCGACATTCCGGTCCGCGACCACAAAACTGATCTGAGCATCGATCAAGCGCAGCAGGGCCTCACGCGGATCGCTCGGCGCCTCATCCGCAAGCCGGGCACTCTCGGCAAGCAGGCCATCGATCACCCGATCGAACATTGCGACCAGGACAGCGGCTTTGCCCGGGAAGTGCCGGTAGATGGCCGAGGCCGTGATCCCCGCTGCCTCGCCGACCTGCTCCATCGATACTGCGTGGAAGCCGTCGAGCGACATCAGGTCGGCGGCAGCGCTGAGGATGCGCTCTTTCCGCGCCGGATCACGGGTCCGCCCCGTCCCCTTACCCACCATCGGCGGAGTCTTGGAGGCACCTGCGCGCGGGGTCGTCACAGCGCTCATCGTGGGTCACCACCGTCGGCTGCGACAACCCACGAACCGGGGAGGTCGACGTATCGCGAGCGCAGATACTCTCCGAGGCCTTTGGCCTGGGGATCTGGACGGGTTGAGTCCGCGACGCCGTTCCCGAGCAGACCGATCGCCACGAAGTTTAGAGCCAAGAGATTGGGCAAGTCGTAGCGGCGCACCTCGAGACCCGCAGACTCAGGCAGAAGCTCCTTGAACCTCTCAACACTCAGGTAGTCCTGCAACCAGGCGTAGTGCTCGGCTTCTGCGCACCACACCCCGACATTCGCGTTTCCACCTTTGTCCCCCGACCGGGCTGCGCAGACTGTTCCGAGCGGCGCTCGCTGCGTTGCCTCACCCGCGGGCCGGGTAATCGACACCGTCGGCGCGCCAGCGTGCTCGGCCACGCCGGCTGGCGTGTGCTCGATCACTGCGCGAGTTCCGTCAGGCAGGACCAACTCCTGGGTAACGGCCTCGGCGGCCACCAACGCCGGCCAGTAGACTCCGAACTCCGCGGCATCGGTCGGCGGAGTGGTCGTGTGGACGCCGGCATACCCGCTGAGCGCCATCTCGATCACCGCGTCAGCGAACCGGCGTCCCACTTTGGAGCGATCTGAGTCCTTCACGGTGATGCGCAGGTGAGCCGTTGCCTGAGCGTTGGTCGGCGCATCGGGACGATCGAACCTGAGGAGCTGCACGTCCGCGTCATCGAACTGTTCCCGACCACCGAGCAGGTCGAACAGTCTGTGCTCGGCGGCGGCGGCCTTCGCCTCGATGTCCAGGCCGGTCAACACCAGCGTCATCGTATTGCGGAAGCCGCCGACGAAGTCGATCGCAACCTTGAGCGAGCCCGTGGGCGCGGACCCTCGAGCACCGTCGATGCGAACCCGGTCGACTGCTTCCTGGGTCAGCTCCACCGAGTCGAAGTGCGCGATCACATCGGGGTTTGCGTAGTCGGGACCGGCGATCTCGTACAGAAGCTGCGCGGTAACCGTGCCGACCGAGACAACGCCTCCGGTGCCCTGGTGCTTGGTGATCACGCTCGAGCCGTCGGTGGCGACCTCCGCGATCGGGAATCCAGGGGTCCGGGAGTCAGGGAGCTCGTGGCTCCATGAGTAATTGCCACCCGTCGCTTGCGGCCCACACTCGATCACGTGTCCTGCCGCAACAGCGCCGGCCAGAGCGTCGAAATCGGTGCGCTTCCAGCCGTGCCACCACGCAGCAGGACCGACAACGAGCGATGCGTCGGTGACGCGAGGGCAAACGACGATGTCGGCACCGGCAGTCAGCGCGTCCACGATCCCCCAAGCACCGAGGTACGCGTTGGCAGTGACCGGAACGACTCCTTCGTCGCGCAACGAAGTGCCCCGGTCGAGATGCGTGAAGTCGTGGCCGCTGGCCATCAGCTCCTGCATCCGATCGGTCAAGTCGTCACCTTCGATGAACGCCACCTTCGGCGCCAGGCCGAGCCTGTCTCCGAGCACGGAGATCTGTTCGGCCAACCCTGCAGGGTTCAGGCCGCCAGCGTTGGTCACGACCTTGATGCCCCGGTCGAGGACCGTCCCGAGCACCTGCTCGAGCTGGATCAGATGGGTCTTCGCAAACCCGGCGCCCGGGTCCTTCCGGCGAGCCTTCCACAAGATGAGCATGGTGAGCTCAGCGAGGTAGTCGCCGGTCACCACGTCAACGGGGCCGCCGTCCACCATCTCACGCATCGCGGCGAGCCGGTCCCCGTAGAATCCCGAGACGTTTCCAATCCTGACGGGTCTCATCGGACCACGCTCCTTGTCGCAACGTGCGCCCAGCCTGCGGGCCGTCCAGGCCCCGGCGCACCGGCATAAGCCTGTGCGATCGTCATCCACTCCAGCGCGACTTCACCAGAGATCGTGAGACCGGTGTCAGCCGGATTGCGGCGTTGGGTAACGGCCAGGCAGAAGTCCAGGGCAGGGCCCGTGACTCGGTCGTCGGCGTGCGGGTCACCCCAGGTCCACACCTCACCGCCGACCGTTCGCAGTTCGACGTGCACGGGCACTTCCGGGACGGGGCGGCCATTGAGCTGGAAAGCAAAGGCAAACGTACGAACGCCAAGGTCCGCAACGTGGCGTAGGCGTGCTGTCGGCACTCGCTCGATTCCGAGCGCGTCGGCGATGTCCTGCCCGTGCGCCCAGGTCTCCATCAGGCGCGCCGTCGCCGATGAGATCACGCCCATATCCGGCCCGAACCAGGGCAGGCGTGCACTTGGGTCTGCGTCTGCGAAGGTGTCCAGCAGACGCGCGCGCGAGCGTTCAAACCAAGAGCGAGCCTCCGCCTCCGGGAGTGGCCGGTACCTCTCCGCGACCACATCGGGGAACTCATCCCCGTACTTCAGGAGGGCGTCTCGTTGCGCGGCAAAGGCCTCGACATCAGTGATCGCCAAGCGGGTACTATCGTCGAAGAACGCAAGATGGGTCACCTGATCTCCGACCGACCAGCCTTCGGCCGGCGTCAGCCGAGCCCAATCTCCGTCGACGAGCCCATCGAGAATCCGAATCAGATCAGCCGATTCGGCCCGGAGATCGGCAACCACCTGGTCGCGGATCGCGGCCTTCCCGGGACTAGTTGCTCCAGTGCGCGCGCTCATGATTCCTCCTCCGGGTCGGCCACAATCGCGAGGACCGCCCCCTGGTCGACCGTTTGGCCGGCACTCACACCCACCTGGACCACCGTTCCGGGATGTGGGGCCTTGACCTGGTGCTCCATCTTCATCGCCTCCAGCACGATCAGAACGTCGCCGGCTGCCACCGACTGACCGACCTCGGCCATGACACGGACGACGGTCCCCGGCATTGGAGCGACCAGGGAGCCAGCTGTGTTCGCGTTCTCCAGTTCCGGGAAGCGAGGTTGCTCCTCAAGCGTCGAGCTGCCGAGCACCGAGTCCGCGTAGCGAATCGATCCCGCACGAGCAATCCGGACCGTGCGACGAATCCCGGCGACCTCGAGATCAACCGAGTCCGCCGAACTTGAGCGGATCCGAACGGGGCCGAGGGTGACGCCTTCAACCTCGGCGGCCACTCGGTCCCGGTCAATCCGGTACCGGACCCGGATGTCGCGTTCGCCGCAGCGGTAAGCGACCTCCTGCGGTTGGTTCGGCACGTTCCTCCACCCCGAGGGAACCGCCGGATTCACGACCGCCCCAGCCCGACGCTGCGCCTGGTCGGCAAGTGCGACGGCTAGGGGATGGATCACATCAAGTCGAGGGTCGCCCGCCATCAGAACCGTCGGATCATGGCGGGTCAGGTAGCCGGTGTCTATGTCGCCGGCGAGGAACTCGTCCTCGCGAAGGATCCCAATGAGGAGGTCTCGGTTGGTGACGACCCCGTGCACTCTCGAGTCGGCCAGTGTTCGCGCAAGCAGCCGGACCGCCTGCTCACGATCCTCGCCATAAGCCATCACCTTCGCCAGCATCGGGTCGTAGAAGACACTGACTTCGTCCCCGGTTCGGAAGCCCGCGTCGACCCGCACTCCTGGACGGTCCGGGATCTCAAACAGGTCGAGCCGACCTGTCGAGGGCAGATACCCAGCCGCGACGTCCTCGGCGTACAGACGGGCTTCGATCGCGTGCCCTCGTAGCGTCGGCCGAAGTGCCGCCTCGGGAAGGACCTTGCCCTCAGCAACCGCGAGCTGGAGGGCAACCAAGTCAAGGCCGGTTACCAACTCGGTGACCGGATGTTCGACCTGGAGGCGGGTGTTCACCTCGAGGAAGAAGAACTCGCCCGAGACGTCCATGATGAACTCGACGGTCCCGGCGCCTCGATAGCCGATGGCGCGTGCTGCGGCGACGGCCGCCGCGCCGAGTGCGTCTCGTCGAGAGCCATCTACTACCGGGGACGGGGCCTCTTCGAGGATCTTCTGATAGCGCCGCTGGATCGAGCACTCGCGCTCGAAGAGATGCACCACGTTGTCATGGTTGTCGGCGAAGACCTGGACCTCGATGTGACGCGGCCGTTGGACCAAGCGCTCCAGGAAGACGGCGCCGTTGCCGAAAGCCCCGACGGCCTCCCGGCGGGCACCCTCGACTGCAGTTGCGAGCTCATCACGGCCGTTGACCACACGCATTCCACGGCCACCGCCGCCGAACGCAGCCTTGACCAGGAGTGGGAATCCGATCTCGTTCGCGGCTCGCTCGAGGACCTCGGTGGCCACCTCCCCGTCCTCGATCGAGATCCCGGGGAGCACGGGTACGCCGGCCGCCGCCATGAGTTCCTTGGCAGCCGTCTTCGAACCCATCGCGCGAATCGCATCGGGTGGCGGACCGACGAAGATCAATCCCGCGTCAGCACAGGCTTCGGCGAACTCCGCGTTCTCGGAGAGGAAGCCGTATCCGGGGTGGATGGCCTGCGCACCTGTCGACTGAGCCGCCGCGATGATCAGCTCGGGTCGCAGGTACGTCTCGGCAGCCGAAGATCCGGGAAGCGCGACAGCTTCGTCCGCCTCCAAGACGAAGGGGGCCGAAGCGTCGGGCTCGGAGTGGACCGCGACCGTCGCGATGTCGAGACTGCGCGCAGATCGGATAACACGCGAGGCAATCTCGCCCCGGTTCGCGATCAACAGCTTGGTGATTCTGGCCATGACGCTTCCCTACATCCGAAAGACGCCGAAACCTCGGCGTCCCTCGATCACTTGTGAGTGGACGGCGGACAGCGCCATCCCCAGGACCGTCCTGGTGTCGCGAGGATCAATGACTCCGTCGTCGTAGATCCGCGCGGTGGTGAAGAACGCGTGCGATTCCTTCTCGATCTGTTCCTCGATCGCCAGCCGCTGCCGGGCGTCCGCGTCGAGGTCGAACTCGCGGCCAGCCGATTCCGCCGCCTGGCGGCCCACGATGGACAACACCCCGGCGAGCTGTTGTGCGCCCATGACCGCGAGACGCGCGTTGACCCAGGCAAACATCAGTCGCGGGTCGTAGGCGCGCCCGGACATGCCGTAGTTTCCCGCCCCGAAGGAGGCGCCGATGTTGATCGTGATGTGCGGCACCGTGCTGTTCGCGACCGCGTTGATCATCTTGGCGCCGTCTTTGATGATCCCGCCCTGCTCATACGACGTGCCCACCATGTATCCGGTGGTGTTCTGCAGGAAGATCAACGGTGTGTCTGTCTGGTTCGCGAGGAGGATGAACTCGGCGGCCTTCTTGGCCTCTTCGCTGAACATCACCCCGCGGTGGTTCGCCAAGATCCCGACCGGGAAGCCGTGGATGGTCGCCCATCCGGTAACCAGGCTGGTGCCGTAGCGGGACTTGTACTCGCTGAAGCGGGAGCCGTCGACGACGCGCGCCAGAATCTCGCGGGGATCCACCGGTGTGCGGAAATTTTCCGGTGTGATGCCCAGCAACTCCTCCGAGTCGTAAAGCGGCTCCTCGGGAACGGAACTCAGCCCGGGGCCGAGCTTGCGCCACCCGAGGTCGGCCACAATCTCGCGTCCGATCCTGATGCAATCACGCTCGTCGACCGCGAACATGTCGGCCAGGCCGGATACTTCGGCATGCATGCGAGCGCCGCCGAGCTGCTCGTCGTCAGCGTCCTCGCCGGTCGCCATCTTGACCAGTGGCGGACCGCCGAGGAACACCTTGGCCTGTCCGTCCACCAGCACGCAGTAGTCGCACATGCCCGGGACGTAGGCTCCACCGGCGGTCGAATTCCCGAAGACCAGCGCGATCGTCGGGACCCCCTCGGCGGAGAGGTTCGTGAGCTTCTGGAAGATCTTGCCGGCGTCGACGAAGAGCTCGGACTGCGTCGGCAGGTCGGCGCCCGCCGACTCGACGAGGTACACAACTGGCAGCCGGTTCTCCCGTGCAATGTCGAGTGCGCGCAGGTTCTTCTTCAGGGTGAAGGGGTTCATCGCGCCGCTGCGGACCGTTGGGTCATGGGCCAGGATCATGCACTCGACACCCGAGACGACTCCGATCCCGGTGAGGATGCTGGCGCCCACCGTGAACCTACTGCCCCACGCCGCGAGCGATGACAGTTCCAGGAACGGTGCGTCCCGATCGAGCAGCAGTTCAAGCCGCTCTCGAACAAGTAGTCGCCCGCGCGCGTGGTGGCGCTGCGCATAGCGCTCTCCCCCGCCAGCCCTGACTAGGTCGAGCTCACGCTCCAGATCCGCGAGCGCATCTAGCTGGACCTGCCGATTGCGCGCGTACTCCGCATCGGACGTGTCCAGCGTGGACGTAAGAACAGACATCGCGACCCTTTCTTTCAAAGCCTGACATCATCCTAGTGAATCGTCATTCACAAAGCCAGCCGATTGCGGACACATCTTGGCCATCGGCATTGCCGCAGCTGGCAACAACGCACTGACCGTCGGCAGGTAAGTGAATTGCCAAACACTTTTGGCTGCACCGTCGAGTGATAGATCAGACGTTGCGGCGGTACTGGCCGCCCACCTCGAAGAACGCCTCGGTGACCTGTTGGAGCGAGCAGACCCGGGCAGCATCCATGAGAACGGCGAAGACGTTCTCGCCGCCCATCGCCGCGTCCTTGAGCCGGGCAATCGCGACAGCTGCCTCGTCGCGATGGGTCGCCTGGAATGCCTGCACCCGCTCGAGCTGCGACTGCTTCTCGGCATCGGTCGCACGGGCCAGCTCGATCTCCTGCTCGATGGCATCGTCCGCGTGCGGTTTGCGGAAGGTGTTCACCCCGATGATCGGCAGCGATCCGTCGTGCTTTCGGTGCTCGTAAAGCATTGACTCGTCCTGGATGCGCCCGCGCTGGTAGCCGGTCTCCATCGCGCCGAGCACGCCGCCTCGTTCGTTGATCCGGTCGAACTCGGTGAGCACTGCATTCTCGACCAGGTCGGTGAGCTCTTCGATGATGAACGACCCCTGCAGCGGGTTCTCGTTCATCGCGAGACCCCACTCCCGGTTGATGATCAGTTGGATCGCCAGCGCCCTGCGAACGGATTCTTCCGTCGGCGTGGTCACCGCCTCGTCGTAGGCGTTGGTGTGCAGGCTGTTGGCGTTGTCGTAGATCGCGATCAACGCCTGCAAGGTGGTGCGGATGTCGTTGAAGTCCATCTCCTGCGCATGCAGCGACCGACCGGACGTCTGGACGTGGTACTTGAGCCTCTGCGAACGTTCATTCGCGCCGTACTTCTCCCTCATCGCCACAGCCCAGATCCGCCGGGCCACCCGGCCCAGAACCGAGTACTCCGGGTCCATGCCGTTGGAGAAGAAGAAGGACAGGTTCGGTGCGAAGTCGTCGATGCTCATCCCTCGCGCCAGGTAGGCCTCGACATAGGTGAATCCGTTGGCAAGGGTGAAGGCGAGCTGGCTGATCGGGTTCGCCCCGGCCTCAGCGATGTGATAGCCGGAGATCGACACCGAGTAGAAGTTCTTCATGCTGTTCTCGATGAACCACTCCTGAATGTCCGCCATCATCCGCAGCGAGAACTCCGTGGAGAAGAGGCAGGTGTTCTGGCCCTGGTCCTCCTTGAGGATGTCGGCCTGGACAGTTCCACGGACGTTCGCCAGTGCGAAACTGCGGAGCTCGATGCGCTCATCGGCATCAGGAGCTCGCCTCTCGCTCTCAACGAATGCGGCAATCTCCTGATCGACAACCGTGTTGAGGAAGAAGGCCAGAACCGTCGGCGCCGGGCCGTTAATCGTCATGGACACACTGGTTGTTGGATCGACCAGGTCAAACCCGGCGTAGAGATCCTTCATATCGTCCAGGGTCGCCACGCTGACACCGGAGGTACCGACTTTGCCGTAGACGTCGGGTCGAGGGTCGGGATCGCGACCGTAGAGGGTCACAGAATCGAACGCCGTGGAGAGCCGGGTCGCCGGTTGTCCTTCGGAGAGGCGCTTGAAGCGGCGGTTGGTGCGGGCCGGGTCGCCCTCGCCTGCGAACATTCGGGCCGGGTCCTCGTCGTCTCTCTTGAAAGGGAAGACACCTGCGGTGAAGGGAAATCTGCCGGGCAAGTTCTCGCACCGCCAGAACTTCACCAGTTCGCCGTGATCGACGTATCTCGGAACCGACACCCGCGGCACTCGAGTACCCGACAGCGATTCGCGGCACGGCTTCTCGGCGTACTCGGCTACCACAGCCGGCCACTCCTGGATTTGTTTGCGGACCGTTGGGTCGAGCTCGTCGCGTGCCAGCGCTAGGTGGGCCATCACGCCGCCCTGCTCGTCCTCACCCAACTCCCGGCTCACCTCGGCGAGCCGCTGCACCCGACGGGCGGCATCGACCAATTGACTCGTGCGGAGGTGGTAGTCCCGAACTGTCTGGGTGATCTCGGCCAGGTAGCGCACCCGGTCGCTGGGGACGACCTGCCGGATGGTCGAGGAGTGCCTGGTGCTGACGCGTGGCAGCGCGCCTTCCTCTAGTGCGAGCCCCTGCTCGGCGAGCATCCCGGCCAGGTGCTGGTACAGGGCTGTGACGCCATCGTCGTTGAAGGTTGCCGCACTGGTGCCGAAGAGCGGCATGTCTTCAGGCTTGCTGCCGAACGCCTCCCGGTTGCGGACCATCTGGCGCCCGACGTCGCGCAGCGCGTCCTTCGCGCCTCGCCGCTCGAACTTGTTGATCACCACTACGTCGGCGAAGTCGAGCATGTCGATCTTCTCCAGCTGCGAAGCGGCGCCGAACTCCGGCGTCATCACATAGACGCTGACGTCCACGAACGGCACGATCGCGGCGTCGCCCTGACCGATGCCGGGTGTCTCTACCACGATGAGGTCGAATCCTCCGGCCTTGGTGACCTCGATGACATCACCGAGGTGTTCGGGGACCTCATGGGCGCCGCGAGTGGCGAGGGAGCGGAAGAAGATCCGGTCCCCGTCCAGTGCGTTTGCGCGGATCCGATCACCGAGCAGCGCGCCTCCCCCCTTGCGGCGGGTCGGGTCGACTGCGATCACTGCAATCCGAAGCTTGTCCTCCTGATCCAACCTGAAGCGCCGGATCAGCTCGTCGGTCAGCGAGGACTTGCCCGACCCACCGGTACCGGTGATGCCGACTACCGGTACGACCCGGGAAGCGGCCGCGGCCTTCACCGAAGCCAGCAAGTCCGCCTCGAGTGCACCTTGCTCAGCCCCGGTGATCGCGCGCGCAATCGCCATCCGGTCTCCCGCCAGAATCTCGGGCGCACGAACCTGTTGAGTTGCCCAGAGGTCGAAGTCACAATCGGCGACGACGGAATTGATCATGCCGACCAGGCCCATCCGCTGGCCGTCCTCGGGAGAGAAGATGGTCACGCCCTTCTCGCGAAGGCGCGCGATCTCGGCTGGAACGATGACGCCTCCGCCTCCTCCGACCACTTTGATATGGCCGGCGCCCTTCTCACGAAGTCGGTCGACCAGGTACTCGAAGTACTCCACATGCCCGCCCTGGTAAGAGGAGACAGCGATGCCCTGGACGTCTTCCTCAAGCGCGGCATCGACCACTTCGGCAACCGAGCGGTTGTGCCCGAGGTGGATCACCTCACACCCTTGCGACTGAAAGATGCGCCGCATGATGTTGATGGACGCGTCATGCCCGTCGAACAGCGCCGAAGCGGTGACCAAACGAAGGGGGTGACGCGGGACGTGCAGCCGGTTCATGAGGGTGTCGCTCTTCTCGGGGACAAGGTCCTGAAACAGGACACTGGATGGAATGTCCAGCTGGGTGGACAGTGTTCGGCCCTGGTGACGGCTGGGCCGTTGCATTAGGGAGCGACGGGGCCGGGAGCCCGCTCTGCGCCGCGCAACATCCGGTCGGCGGGCGCGTTGCACTTCCCGGCCGTGTAGACCGGATGGGTGGTCAATGAAGTCGGGTCGTGCTTTGGAGACCCGTAGCGGCACTGGAACTCGGTCGCCACGATGATCATCCCGTTCAACGCTCCGTCAGACGCTGCCGTCGCCAGGCTGTTGATGCCCTTCGCATAGTGGGCCAGCAACGCACGGAAGTGCGGGTCATAGGCAT
The DNA here is from genome assembly GCA_026392455.1 of Propionibacteriales bacterium. Lineage (GTDB taxonomy): Bacteria > Actinomycetota > Actinomycetes > Propionibacteriales > Nocardioidaceae > Marmoricola. Next base: position 440,217 of record JAPLCB010000009.1, read on the forward strand.
TCACCAGTGCAGTGACCTCGTTGACGCGGTCCAAGAAGGGCGGCAGCACCTCCTCAGCAAGCGCGAGCAGATCGCGGATCCTGGCCACCTCGCCAGGGCCCGCGGTCAGGAGCGAACGCAGCGTGGGGTCATAGCGCCTTAAGAAGGCCGTGATCTCAGCGCTGGAGCGCACCACGATGCGGATCTTGCGGGCATAGTCCGCACCCACCTGGAGGAGCACATTTCCGTTGTCCGCGAGACGCCGTGACTCCGGCCAGTAGCGATCGAGCGTCTGGAGGAGCCCGTAACCCTGATCGGCGAGCCGGGCGATGTCGTCCCCGGTGCCGTTGAGTGCTGTGCTGATGCCGTCCAAAGCCCTGCCGACGTCGGCCGGATTCATCTGGTCCAGCAAGTTGCTGATCGCGACGACGGTTGACGACAACGTCTCGGGCAGGTCTTTGGCGGTGGCTGTGATCCTGTCGCCGGACTTCAAGTAGGGACCGGACGCGGTGGCCGGCTGGAAGTCCAAGTACTGTTCGCCGACCGGGGAGAGCGATCGAACCTTGATCCTCGATGATCTCGGAATATCCACTGCCTCAGTGATCGTCGCGGTGGCCTCGATCATCCCGTCACGTCCCACATGGATTCGCGTGATCCTGCCGATTCTGTTTCCCCGGTAGGTGACCGCCGACCCCTCGAAGAGCGAACCGGTCGTCGGCATGATCACCACGTACCGATCAGGCTGGTGAAGAATCGGGATCTCCAGGACTTGGGAGACCAAGTACGAGGCGGTCACCACGAAGACGGCAATAACGCCGTAGAGGCTGACATAGAGCCGGTTTAGGTACTTCCAACTGGTCACGGCAGTTCCTGGCCCGTCGTAGTTCGGCTCAGCCCGAGGAGGCCGGGGAGACCGGAGAGACCGGGCAGGGAGCCGAGCAGGCCGGAGGCCGTGGAACTGGGAACGATTTGAACGTCGAGTGGAACCCAGTCGCCGGGCACAGTCTTGTTGATCAAACGGACTGTCTTGGTGAAGGCGTCAAGATTCGAAGCGAACCGGTCGCGCAATGAATAGAACGAATCAAGGACTGGCCCGAGCTGTCTGACCAAGCGGAGTAGTTGGTCACGACTTGCCCCCACCAGAGCGTCCGCGTTTCGGCTCAGGGCCGCAGTCTGCTCCAGCAGCGCCACAAACTTGTCGGTGTTCGCCCGCAGCGCGCGCGCTGCGGGCGGGATGTCGACCAGTGCCTGGCGGACCACATCGCGTCGAGCGTTCACCGCTGCCGATGCGCCTGCAAGGGCCTTCAGGGCGCGGTCGACATTCACCGTGGTCGAGTTGACCTGATGCAGGAAGAGCGCGCTTCGTTCGATGAATTGACGGAGGGTGCCCGCGCGCCCGCCGACTGCGGCCTGAACCTCAGTGGTGATCGTCTGCAGCTGGTTGAGGCCGCCGCCGTTGATCAACAGCGAAGCCTGAGCCAGGGTGTCCTCCACCGTGGGAGCGGTGGTCGCGTTGGGAGGTTTGATGACATCGCCCGCCACGAACACCCGACCTGAGGGCGGTGACGCAACATCGACAAAAAGCTCGCCGAGCGGCGTGTTGTAGCGAAGGCGGGCTGTCGCCCCCTGTCGGACCCTGGTTGAAGTCTTGATATTGAGGTGCACGAGAGCCCGAAAGTCGCGGGTGCTGATTTCAGAAACCCGTCCGACATCGATCCCGTCGACCTTCACCTTGGCGCCCACGGCGAGGTTCAGCGCATCGTCGAACTCGGCAGTGATCGCGATGGTCGGACCTGACACCGTGGTCCCTGGTAGTGGAAGGTCGCGCGCGTCGTAGCTTCGTCCGAGAACGACCCATACCCCTAGAAGGAGAATCAAGCCGAGCGCAACCCGTGGGAGGAGGAACTTCATGTCTCGAGTCACTTCCCGCCCAGACCGTGGAGGTTGTCAAAGAGCGCGTTGAAGAAGTCCTCGAAGGGCACTGCCCCGATCACTGCGCAGAGGCCGGGGAGCGGGACCGCGCCGCACAGCAGTGATTTCAACTGGTTCTGGAAGGCGTTTCCAATCGGGAACTGAAGGCGAAAACCTTCGGGTCCCCGTGCGTTGGCGATGTTCTCGACAGCGATCGGCATCACCCGCAGGAACTCGGCCACCGAGGACTTGTGGGCGAGCAGCGTGTCCGCAACTCCGCTGGCATCACGCGCGGCTACCCGGATCGCGTCAGCGTTTCGCTGCGCAAAGTCGGACAGCACCATGACAGCCTTTCGCAACTTGGTCACAGCTCGTTCGAAGTTCGTGCGCTCGGCCGCGAGCATCTCGGTGGTTGAGGCCATCGAGTCGAGGAAACCTTCGACGGCGCCCTTGTTGCGAACCAGAACCTCGGCCAGGGTGTCGAGCTCGGTCACGGTCCCCGAGAGGTTGTCCCGCTGGCCGTAGATGCCGTCGACGGCGGTGCTCAAGTTGATGATGGCGGCATTCATGTCCGCGCCGTGTGGCCCGAAGGTGTCGGCGCTGGCCTTGAGGAAACGTGACATCGCCTGCCGAGTCGGCCCCGAGCCCGAGATACCCGTCGCCAGGTCGTGGACAGAATCGAGTACCTCGTCGAAGTCCACCGGAGTCTTGGTCCGTTCGACAGGAATCGTCGTGCCTGACGACAGGACAGGCCCGCTCGTGTAGCGAGGCGTCAGTTCGACGTAGCGGTCGGTCGCTACCGACCGGGAGACGATCAATGCCCAGGCGCCTGCCGGCACTTTAACTCCATGTTCGATTTCCAGAACGACGCGCGACACAGCCCCATCCGGGTCGATCGACTTCACCCTTCCGACGGGCACGCCCAGGATTCCGACGTCATTGCCGACGAAGAGTCCTGCCGTGTCGGCGAAGGTCACCGTCAGGTTGGACTTGTCCGCACGCGCTGGTCCTACGACGGCGAGCCCGACGAGAGCAAGAATGCCTGCCAGGGCGACAGCAAGGAGAGCCCGCTTGCGCGTCCGTACCCACGTCATCAGCACGTTCCTTTCTGCTTGCACACCAACGGATCCGGTACCACGCTGTCGATCGATCCACTGAGCCACGGTCCGTCTCCGAACGCATTGGCGAGGTAGCGCACCGCGGGACCCAAGAGACTGATCCCTGAGCGCAGCGTCCGATCCTGTCGGCGCAACGTCGCTAGAACTTCGTTGATACTGCTCAAGGCATGGCTCAGTTCTTGATCTGTCGTCCCGACCGTCCGGATCACTGAGTCCGAGAGCGCTGTCGTTTTCACGAGAAGTCCGTGGATCTCTGACCTACGTGTGCGGATCTCATCGAGCACCTGGGTCGATTGGATCAGGAGTTGCACCAGGTCCCCGCTGCCCGCATTGACCTCGTGCACCAGCCCTCGGGCAGCCGTCAACAGTTCGCCGATCTGGTTGCTGCGACTCGCGATCACGTCAGATGCCGCAGCGATCCCTTTCAGAGCCGGGCCGAACTCCGTCCTACTGCCCTCCATCGCGTCGCTCACGGCAGTAAGCGCCCGGGCGATACCCGGGGCATCCAACTTGCCAGCGATTCCGCTGGCGCTGTCGATGACATCCTGCAGGTTGTACGGAACGGAGGTCCGATCGCTCGCGATGGTGTCGTTCTGAAGATCGCCGGATCCTTGAGGATCAAGGGCCAGGTAGTGGGTACCAAGCAACGTCCCGACCCGGACCGCTGCGGTGGTGTCGCGACCGAGCTGAACACCAGAATCCACCCCGAACTCGACAACAACATCTTGCGGGCCGAGCGTGATCGACCGCACCCGGCCGACTAGTACGCCAGCGACCTGGACGTCCTCTCCTGCGCGTAGCCCTCCGGTGTTCGCGAGATGCGCGGTGTAGGAGCGCTCGCCCCAATGAACAGTGGAGAGCACCGTGACGACGACGGCGAGCACCACCAGAGCGCCGAGGGCGGCGAAACCAATGCGGCGCGGATCCTGTTGGGAGAGTGACTTCATGGTCGGCAGACCTTCGATGACGGCAGGCCAGGCGTCGTAGAAAGGAGGGTGGGCCCTTGTCGCAGAGCGATTCGACAGACGTAGATGTTCGCCGCGTTTTGGTAGGAGGTGACCCGACCGAGGAGGGCAATCATCAACGGGAAGCTCGTCACCGCACCCTCGACCGAACGGACATTGGTGGCAAACATGCCTGCGCTCTCGTTCAGGCTTCGGATCATGCTGGTCGTCGGGTCCTCGGCCTCGGCGAACAAGGCGGCGGTCGAGGTCAGCATCCGGTCGATGTCGGCGACCGACCGACCAATTGACTGGCGTTGTCGCGCAAGGCCGGACATCACCGAGCGGAGATCACGCACGACAGTGCGAACCTGGCCACCTTGAGAGCCGAGGTCCTGCAAGACCGGGGTGAGGTTGACCAGGACGGAGTTGAGCACCTGGTCGCGGTCGGCGACGAAGCTGGTCAGCCGTGTCGTTTCGGCAAGCAGTTGCTCGACGGTCCCGCCTTCGCCCTGCATCACTTGCACGATGGTCCGCGCCAGCTCGTTCACCGCGGCTGGTTTGAGGACGTCAAAAAGCGGCTTGAACCCGTTCAGCAATGAGGTCAGGTCGAACCCGGGGTCGGTCCGGGACAGCGGAACCGTCGCTCCCGGCTTGACCGGATCACCAAGTTTGGGTCCCTGCTGGAGAGAGACATAGCGCTGCCCGAGCAGGTTCTGATAGCGAATGACCAGTGTCGTCGAGTCGAGCAATGGCTGTGTGTGCAGGAGGCTGAACGCCACCCGGGCATGCCGCCCGTCGACCTGGATCCCGGTGATCTTGCCGACTTGAACCCCCGCGACCCGGACGTTGTCGCCGACGCGGAGCCCGCTGACGTCTCGGAAGTCCGCGGAGTAGTTGACTTGCGCCCCACCACGGACCCGGTCCTGCATAGTGGAGTAGATGATGTTGAACGCCAGCAAGGAGATCAATGCGACGACAACCAGCTTGATCGTGGTACTCCTCAGACCCTTCACCATCAGGTCAGCACCTCCCCCGTCGATTGCCGACCGTTGGGCAGTCCGCTGCGGTGTAGTACCCCGGCCCGAGAACCGTGATCCCGGCCTTCAGGACAATGCCGTTCGGCCCGATGACCTGAGGGATCCTGGTTGCCAGGGTGTAGTTGGCTCCGAATGATCCGATGATCCCCAGCTCCCTGTTGTCGTAGGTGGCGTCAATGACGCCGTCGGCCTGCCGGATACCGCGCACGAGCGCATCGCCGTGGCGTTGCAGGAACTGGTTCGACAATCCCGTGAGTCCAAGACCCGCGCTGAGCAGGCCCGCAAGAGAACCCTGTTGCTCGCTAAGCGTGCGCGCCGTGACGAGTCCGTCCGCGATCGTCGTCATGAGCTGCGGGGCGATCGCTTGAGCGGTCTCCAGGTTCGTCGCCAGGAGGTCGATGTCGTCCGCGAGGACCGGGAATCGCTGGAGATAGCGGCCCAGCAACGAATTGGCCAGGTCGATGGAGCGTCCAAGTTGCGCACCGCGCCCGTCAAGGGCCTGCGAGATCGACGTCAACGCTACCTGCAACTTCGCTGGCCCGAGCGCTTTGACGAGGCCGTCGATACTGTCGAGGCCCTTCTGCAACTCCACCGTCGCCTGAGTCCGGTCCTGGGCCAGGATGGCCCCCGTGCTCAGCGCAGACCCACTCTTTCTGCCGGGCACGGTGAGGTCGACGTAGGACGTGCCGAAGACGGTCGCCGGCAGTACGCGAGCGACGACATTGGAGGGAACAGAACCGATCTCGGTCTTCTCCAGGGTGAGCTCGACCCGTGCTCCGCCCACTCGAGGATCGATTCCGGTCACCTTGCCGATGATCGCGCCGTGGTACTTCACATCTGATCCCAGACCCAGCGAGCCCCCGATATCGTCGAGGACGGCCTGGACCCTAGGCGCCTGGGAGAATCGTCCCTGGGCATTAGCGAAGAGCAGGGCCATGCCCAACGCAGTGGCCATCACCGCCACCAAGCCTCGAAGGGCCATCTCACGGCGGGTGCGGTCACGCCGAGTTGACCGGTCGCAGAAGAATCCCATCGCGCGAATCATCCCGAGATCCGGAATCCGGGGTCGCCGCCCCACATGAGCACGGTCATGATCATGTCGAGCACCACGACCGCGACGATGCTGGCGCGAATCGCCTTACCGGTCGCTTCGCCGACGGCCTGCGGCCCGCCACTGACCCGGAACCCATACCAGGTGTGGATCAACCCGATGAAGAGGCCGAAAACGATCACCTTGATCACCGAATACAGCACGTCGCGAGATTGGAGGAAGGCGACAAAATAGTGATCGAACTGTCCTGGCGACTGCCCGAAGAGCAGGACGACAGTGACCTCGGAGGCGATGTAGGAACCGAGCAGTCCGATGAGGTAGAGGGGAACGATCGCGACGGTTGTCGCGAGCACCCGCGTACTGACCAGGTACTTCATCGGCGGTACCGCCATCACCTCGAGAGCATCGATCTCCTCGCTGATGCGCATCGAGCCGATCTGAGCCGTGAACCGGCATCCGATCTGCGATGCCAAGGCGAGGGCGGCAACCAACGGTGCAAGTTCACGGGTGTTCGCAGTCGCAGAGATGAATCCGACAAGCGGGGAGAGGCCGACCAACTCGAGCCCGTTGAACCCCTCGATTCCTAGCGACGTCCCCGCAGAGATCGACAAGAGCACCATCACGCCGATGGTCCCCCCGCCGACGATCAGCGCCCCGGTGCCCCACGCAATGTCGGAGAGCTGACGCAGGCATTCGTCACGATAGCGACGGATCGTGTCGGGAACATCGGTAAGCGCCGTCAGAGAGAACTCGAAGAAGTCCCCGAAGGACGCGAGGACAGTCATGGCCCAGTTCAGCGTCCCGGCTACGGCGCTCTCGGCGGCGACCCGCACGGCTGATGACGACTCAAGGGTCGACGACATCAGCCAAGGCCTTGGGGAACGAGCATGATGTATGCCTGGGTCAGACCTGTGTTGATCACGGCGAGCAGGATCACGCTGAGTACTACCGCCTGATTGACCGCGTCTGCCACACCTTTGGGGCCGCCGGAGGCACTCAATCCCTTGTGCGCAGCCACGGTCGTCGCCACGAACCCGAACAACGCGGCCTTGAACTCGGCGAGCCAGAGGTCCGAGGTCTGCGAGAAGGCTACAAAGGACCCGATGTAGGAGCCCGAGGAGATCGTGCCCTTCCCCACATTGAGCAGGAAGCCTGTTGCCATGGCGGTGAAGGCGACGATGACGTTCAGCAGCAGAGCGACAGCGACGGTCGCGGCAACACGGGGCGCGACCAGTCTCTGGACGGGATTGATGCCCATGACCTTCATCGCGTCGATCTCTTCTCGGACGGTACGCGCCCCGAGGTCCGCGCATACCGCCGAGCCGATCGCACCGGCAATGATGAGCGAGGTGACCAACGGTGCGGCTTGCCGAAGCACACCGATCCCATTCACGGCGCCGGAGAACGAGGTGGCACCGATCGAGTTGGCCACGGCTCCGATCTGGACCGAGGTGATGATCCCGAACGGGATCGCAACCAGGATCGTCGGCATCATGGCAACCCGGACCATGAACCAGGCTTGAAGCAGGAACTCGGACCAGGAAAAGCGACGTCCGATGATGTCCGAAACGAGGAAGGTAACCGACTCGACGGCGAGGACGACCAGCATCCCGCTTGTCGCGACGCCGGCATCGAAGCGACCCTTAAGGTCTGCGCCCACTCGCCTTCCGGCCATCACCGGACTGCTCATTGAGAAACGCCTTCGCGCTCTGAATATTGAAGTCGGAGCTCTCGTTTGAGAATCTTGCCGGCCCCGGAGATCGGGAGCTCGGAGACGAAGTCGACACTGCGCGGTGCCTTGTAGCCGGCGATGAGGCCCTTGGTGAATTCGCGAAGTTCTTCGGCCGTCACGTCGGCACCTGGCGCCTGGACGACCACAGCGTGCACCCGCTCGCCCCACTCGTCGTCCGGCAGACCGATGACCGCGGATTGCAGGACGGCTGGGTGCTGGGACAACGCGGACTCGACCTCGGCGGAATAGACGTTCTCCCCGCCACTGATGATCATGTCCTTGATCCGGTCGACGACGAAGAGGTAGCCATCCTCGTCCATGTACCCGCCGTCGCCGGTATGCATCCATCCGTCACGAAGGACAGCGGACGTCTCCTCGGGCCTGTTCCAGTAGCCCTGCATGACGTTGCCTCCGCGAACGCACACTTCTCCGACAACACCGGGCGGACAGACCGCTCCGAAAGGATCACGGACTTGAACTTCGGCATTCACAGCGGCTCGGCCCGCTGCTCTCAAGTACGGACCGTGGTGGTCCTCCGGCAGCAGCAGGGTCGCCAAGGGAGCGAGCTCAGTCATTCCGTAGGCCTGTGCCAACCGAACATCGGGAAGGAGTGCCATGGTCCGCTGCAGCACTCCCTCGGAGATCACCGATCCGCCGTACAGGATGTGATCGAGCGACGAGAGGTCGTAGGAAGATACCTCCGGGAAGTCGACGAGCATCTGAATCATCGTCGGCACTAGGAGTACGTCTGTGACCTCGTGAGCTTGGACTGCCTCGCAGACGACCTTGGGGTCGAAGAACGGGACCATGACGTGGCGCCCACCGACCATGACTTGCCCGCACCAGGCGGCGAGATCCGCCAGGTGGAACATCGGCGCAGCGTGCAGCAGCACAGCTCCAGAAGACAGGAGTGCGCCGGAGGCCACGGCACCGAAGGCTGACGTGACCAGGTTGGTGTGCGAAAGCATCACGCCTTTGGGGAAACCAGTGGTGCCGCCGGTGTAGAACAGTCCAGCCAGCGCGTCGCCCGCTCGCCGGGCGTCCTCGATCGGCGAGTTCTCCGCGAGCAGGTCCTCGTAGGCCAGCATCCCTTCCGGTGTCGGACCGTCCCCGCAGTGCACCACGGTCGTGAGCGCCTCGCACTGCGCCTGCAGGGTGGGGACCATCGGGGCGAATGCGTCGTCGACGAGCATGATCCGGGTGTCGGAATCGTTGATCGAATAGGCGATCTCAGTTGGACTCCACCGGATGTTGACCGGGTTGAGGACCGCGTCAGCCCACGGCACCGCCAGCAGGTACTCGGCGTAACGATCGCTGTTCAAGGACAGCATCGCGACTCGATCGCCGGGACCGACACCAAGCCCTTGGAGGGCTCCGGCGAAACGGGCGACCCGATCTCCGTGCTCGCGGAACGTGCGGACTCGATCGCCAAAGACAGTCGCCACCGCATCCGGCGTGTTCCGCACCGAGCGATGGAGTCCTTGGGTGAGATACATGGGCTTCCAATCTGTTGACAGTTCGCCAACAGATCATGACCGCCTGTTAGCATTCTGTCAACGATTCGTCGAAGAATGCGACCGAACCCATGAGAAGGTAGGGCGATGACCAGCGACCCGAAGACCGAGCCGCACCGTCGCCTCGAACCGGACGCGCGTCGCGAACAGATCCTCGAATGCGCGGTCCGGCTCTTCGGCGAGCGCCCCTACGACGCAGTGTCGACCGGCGATATCGCGGACGAGGCCGGGGTGACCCGCGGGCTCCTTCATCACTATTTCGGAACCAAGCGCGGGATCTACCTGGAAGTCGTTCGGCAAATGCTCGCCGAGACTCGGATCGACCTGCAAGCGTCAGATATGACGCCGGTGAGTAGGCCCGGTTCGATCCGCAAGCGCGCCGAGATCGGCGTCGATCACTTCCTTGAAGCGGTCAGTCAGCACGGGCGCACGTTCGTCGCGGTGTCTCGCGCCGAAGGGATCGGAACTGACCCGGAGGTCGGAGCGATTCTCGCCCGCGCCGACGATGTCAGCGCGGGATCCATGATCGCCGCCCTCGGCCTTCCCGACCCAGGCCCCAACTCCCGTGAGTACGCCGTCTTCAGAAGCTATCTGCAGCTCGTCAAGGGTGCCACGCGTGAATGGGTCCGCGACGGCACCCTGGAGCGTGAGGATGTCCGAGTCCTGCTGGTCGAATCTGTGATCGCGATCGTGCGATCCGTACTGCCGAAGGTCACCGAGGCCTGATCGGCGCGTCAGTAGGTGTAGAACCCGCGGCCCGCCTTCCTGCCTAGCAGACCGGCATCGACCATTCGCTGAAGGAGGGGTGGTGCGGCATACAGAGGTTCCTTGAACTCCTCGTAAAGAGAATCGGCAACCGATTTGGTGGTGTCCAGCCCGATCAGATCTGCGAGTGCCAACGGTCCCTGTGGGTGGGCGGCGCCGAGGACGAGCGCATGATCGATGTCCGGGGCGGTGGCGAACCCGGACTCCAGCATCCGGATCGCCGAAAGTATGAACGGAATCAAGAGTGCGTTCACGACGAACCCGGCCCGGTCCTGACAGTCGATCGCATGCTTGCCCAGATCCTCTTCGACGAAGGCACGAGCCCGCTCCGTTGTGTCCGGGGAAGTCAACAGGCTGGGCACCAGTTCGACGAGGCGCAGGACCGGCACGGGGTTGAAGAAGTGAATCCCGACGACGTTCTCGGGACGAGAGGTCCCGACCGCGAGCTTCATGATCGGGATCGAGGACGTGTTGGATGCCAGTACCGCCGCCGGGTCCACCAGGACTTGGTCGACACGACTGAACAGATCGACCTTCGCTCCCTCGTCTTCCACAATTGCTTCGATCACCAATGCTCGATCAGCCAGGTCGTCGAGGCACTCCGACATCCGGATCCGCCCGAGGACAACGGCCGCGCTCTCGATCTTGCCCCGGGCCTCTGCACGGGCCAACGATGCTTCCAGGCGTAGGAGGCCCTGATCAGCTGCAGACCGCGATGACTCCACGATCACGACATCCTGGCCGGCTCGCGCGCAGACCTCCGCAATCCCGGCTCCCATCAGGCCGCATCCGATCACCCCGACACGGTCGAACGTCGACACCGGCTCGCCTCGTCGCGGACTGCCTGGCGCAGCGATATCCACCGACTCAGCAGTAGGGCTGATCGGAGGCTGCACGGTCCCGCAACGACGCGGGCACCGTGAACCTGTCGCCATACGTGGCGCGGAGCGCGTCCGCCCTGGCGACGAATCCGGCCGGACCGCCGTCGTACTGGTTGATGTACTGAAGAGCGCCGCCCGTCCAGGCCGGGAAGCCGATACCGAGGATGGACCCGACGTTCGCCTCCTCCACCGTGCCGATGATGCCGGACTCCAAGCAACGAGCAGCCTCCAGAGAAGCAGCCACGAGAAGGCGTTCCTTGAGGTCGTCGAACGGAATGACGACTTCCGATCGGTGGTACTCGTCGACCAGTTGCGGCCAGAGCCCGAGCCGTGCACCATCGTCGGCATAGTCGTAGAAGCCTCGACCGGCGGCCCGGCCCGGGCGGTCGAACTCCTCGACCATGCGGCGCTGGATCGAGGTCCCCGGAGTAGTCACGTACGACTCCCCCTGGTCGGCCATCATCCCTTCCTGGATCTTGATCGTCGTCCGCATGTTGACCTCGTCCAGGAGCGCCAGGGCGCCCACCGGGAACCCGGCCTGGGTCGTCGCTTGTTCGATGCTTGCCGGATGCACTCCCTCGCCGAGCATCGACAGCGCCTGATCGACGAACTGACCGATCACGCGGTTCGCGTAGAAGGCGTAGGCATCTCGGACGACGATGGGCGTCTTATTGATGATGCGAGCGAAGTCGAACGCACGGGCGAGAGATTCAGCGCTGGTTCCGTCGGCCACCACGACCTCCAGGAGCGGCATCTTGTCGACCGGCGAGAAGAAGTGCAGACCGATGAAGTCCTCCGGTCGCGAAACAGCAGCGGCCATCTCGCCCAACGGGAGGGCCGAGGTGTTGGTTGCGATCAGCGCGTCATCGCTCAAGTAAGGCTCAACCTCCGCGAGAACGGACTTCTTGAGTTCCAGGTCCTCGAACACAGCCTCGACCACGAAGTCCGAGCCCTTGAGCTCAGCAACGTTGTCTGTCGCAACGATCCGCCCGAGAACCTCCTCGCGCAACTGCTCCGAGAGACGGCCCTTGGCGACGGCGGCGTCCAGCAACCTGCGCGAATAGTCCTTACCCCGCTCCGCAGCCTCCAGACTGACATCCTTCAGTACTACCGTCACGCCAGCACGAGCGGTGACATAGGCGATGGCGGCACCCATCATTCCCGCTCCAAGAACGGCTACCTTCTCCGGCCTCCGCTCCGGATACCCGGCCGGGCGTGAGGTGCCCTTGTTGACCTTGTTCATGTCGAAGAAGAGCGCCTTGATCATGTTTCCGCTCACCGGGCCGCAGATCAGGTTGGCGCAGTAGCGGGTCTCGATTCGGAAGGCGCTGTCGACGTCGACTGCCGCGCCCTCGACGGCCGTTGCCAGAACAGCTGCCGGGGCCGGCATCGGCGCACCCTTCAACTGCTTGCGCAGGTTGGCCGGGAATGCCGGCAGGTTCGCCGCCAAAGCCGATGATGATGCCGAGCCTCCTGGAATGCGATACCCCGGCTTGTCCCAGGGCTGCGACGCATCGGGGTTCGCCTGAATCCAGGCTCGAGCATGAGCGAACATCTCCTCGGACGTCGAGACCACTTCATCGACAATGCCAACCTGGAGAGCCTGCTGAGGCTTCATCCGCTGGCCCTGACCGATGACCTGGAGCATGGCATTCACCACGCCGATCATGCGGACCACCCGGGTTACCCCGCCCGCTCCAGGAAGCACGCCGAGCGTGACTTCAGGCAGCCCCACGAGCGTGCCCGGCGCATCGAGCACGATCCGCCGATGCGCCGCGAGGGCGACCTCGAAGCCACCACCAAGGGCCGTCCCGTTGACCGCCGCGACCACCGGCCGACCGAGTCGTTCGATCCGTCGGAAGCAGTCCTTGTAGTGATCCAGGCCGTCGGCGATCTTTTTGACGTCCTCGGGCCCGGACTCCATCAGCAGCACGAGATCTCCGCCGGCGACGAAGCTCTCCTTGGCCGAGGTGAGAATGACGCCGTCGAAGCTGTCCTTCTCCGCCTCGAGGCGGGCCACGGTGGCGCCGAGATCGGCAGCGAACCGCTCATTCATGGTGTTCGTCTGCTGAGTCCGGTCATCAAGCGTGAGCGTGAGGATCCGGTCCTCACCGACCTCCCAGGTGATCATGTTGTCAACGCCGGTGGCGGCAGTGTTCGCAGTCACGATAGGTGGCCTCTCAGACTCGTTCGATGATGGTGGCGATGCCCATGCCGCCGCCGATGCAAAGGGTGATCAGGGCATAGCGCGCGCCGCGACGCTCGAGCTCATCGACCATCGTTCCGGTGATGATTGCCCCGGTCGCTCCGAGCGGGTGGCCCAGTGCGATCGCACCGCCGTTGACGTTCAGCTTCTCGTTCGGAACGTTCAGCTTCTTCGCGAAATTGAGGACCACTGATGCGAAGGCCTCGTTCAGCTCGAAGAGATCGATGTCCTCCACCTTCAGGCCCGCCATAGCCAAAACCTTCTCGCTGGCAGGCACCGGACCGGTGAGCATGATCGTGGAGTCGGCCCCGCTCACCGCGGATGCGACCACTCGTGCCCGCGCGGTCAAGCCGGCCCTCCGGCCCGCCTCTTCGCTGCCGACAAGAACGAGGCCGGAGCCATCGACGATCCCCGACGAGTTGCCGGCATGGTGGACGTGATCAATGCCTTCGATCCAGTGGTACTTCTGCAGCGCGACCGCATCGAAGCCACCGGCCTCCCCCATCGAGGCGAAGGAGGGCTTGAGAGCCGCGAGCGACTCCAGCGTCGTGTCTGGCCGGACGAACTCGTCGTGGTCGAGGAGGATCGTGCCGTTGAGGTCGCGCACCGGCACCAGCGACTTGGCGAAGTAGCCGCCGCTGATGGCTGCCGCAGCCCGTTGCTGGCTCTGCACGGCATAGCTGTCACAGTCCTCGCGGGAGAACCCCTCAACGGTGGCGATCAGATCTGCCGAGACACCCTGCGGGATGAAGTACGTGTCGTAGTTCGTTTGAGGGTCGAGCGCCCAGGCGCCGCCGTCAGCCCCCAGCGGAACCCGCGACATCGACTCGACGCCACCAGCGATCACGAGCTGGTCCCAGCCGGAGCGGACCTTCTGCGCTGCGGTGTTGACTGCCTCCAGGCCCGAACCGCAGAACCGGTTGAGCTGGACGCCCGACACGGTCGCGGGCAGGCCAGCCTTCAAGGCCGCAGTCTTTGCGATGTCTGCGCCCTGATCACCGACCGGCGAGACCACGCCCAGCACGATGTCGTCGATCTCCGCCGGGTCGAGAGAGGGGTGCCGAGACTGCAACTCGTCGATCAGGCCCACCACCAGGTCGACCGGCTTGACTGTGTGCAGGGAACCCGAGTTCTTGCCGCGCCCCCGCGGGGTGCGGATCGCCTCGTAGATATACGCCTCGTTCAAGGAATTGCCTTTCAGGCTGGATGGAGACGTGCCCGACCCGCCGGCACGTCTGAACTACTCAGAGAGTGCGGGCGATCAGGTCCTTCATCACTTCGTTGGCACCGCCGTAGATGCGGGCGATCCGTCCATCAGCCCACCGGCGGGCGATCTGATACTCCTCCATGTAGCCGTAGCCACCGTGCAGCTGGAGGCAGCGGTCGACCACGGCGTGCTGCTGGTCAGTCGTCCAGTACTTGATCATTGCCGCGGTGCGCACATCGAGCTCGCCACGCAGATGCTTAGCAACGGCGTCATCGACGAACGTCCGGACAACGGCTGCGATCGTGGCGCATTCCGCGAGTTCGAAACGGGTGTTCTGCAGTGTGAAGAGCGGTTTCCCGAAGGCTTCCCGCGTCTTCGTGTACTCGATCGTCTCCGCGACCGCCGCCTCGATGGTCGCCGCGGCCGCCACCCCGACGATGAGGCGTTCTTGGGGCAGTTGCTGCATCAGCTGGATGAAGCCCTGGCCCTCGCTCGAGCCCAGGAGGTTCGCGACCGGGACTCGCAGTCCGTCGAACGAGAGCTCGGTGGTGTCCTGTCCCTTCTGGCCGATCTTCTTCAAGACCCGACCGCGGTGGAAGCCCGGCGTGTCATCCGAGACTTCGGCAACGATCAAAGACACGCCCTTGGCGCCCATCGCCGGATCCGTCTTCGCGGCGATAATGAGCAGGTCACAGTGACGCCCGTTGGAGATGAAGGTCTTCGACCCGGTGATCAGGTAGTCATCACCTTCCCGGACGGCGCGCGTGGTGATCGCCTGAAGGTCAGAGCCGGTCCCGGGTTCGGTCATCGCGATCGCGCCGACCCATTCCCCGGAAGCGAGCTTCGGGAGCCACCGGCTCCTGTTCTCCTCGGAGGCGTACGCGAGCACGTAGTGCGGCACGATGCCCGTGTGCACACCGAGCTGCATGCTCGTCTCGCCAGCCTTGACCTGCTCGGTGAGGAGCGCGGCCTCGTGGGCGAACGTACCTCCGCCACCCCCGTACTGTTCCGGAATCGACATGCAGAGAAGGCCAAGGTCGCCCGCGCGGCGGTAGAGCTCCCGGTCGGGGTAACCCTGGTCGTAGAACTCCTCGCGCCGCGGCAGAACCTCGCGTGTGAAGAATTCCCGCGCCATTGCGGACAGGTCGACGATCTCGGTTTCGATTTCCGGGGTCATGGTGGGTGCCACGCCGCCTCCCTACTGCTCGCAGTTGTTGACTAAACGCCAACAGACGATCTCCTATAATTGGCTAACTGTCAATATGACGGAGAGACGGGTCGCAAGCAGGGAGTTCCGAGGAACGCCTGTACGACCGAGAGACGGTCCAGAGCCGTTACCCGGCCTCTCCTACCGGTTCGCGGAGTCGAGTCGATTCTCGATCGCGCGCATCAGGTCCTGGATCGTCCGACTGGTGCGGAGACGGTCATCGAGGGTGCGGTTGACGACCTCGCGCATCAGCAGATAGGGCTCCCAGCTCTTGGGGGCAATCGTCCGGGGGGCTCGGTTCTCGATGCCTTGGACGAGAACCTGGGCCGCCTCTTCGGGACGGATCCGGCGACGCATCGGCAACGGCAACATCGCGTTCACCTCACGGCCAAGTGGATCGGCGTCGAACGCCTGGTGCACCAACGCGGTATCCACCACGCCGAAGTACGCGACCCCGGCCGTCGCCTCGGTGATGCCGAGCTCGATGCGGAGAGCACGCCCGATTTGCTCGACAGCAGCCTTGCTGGCGCCGTACGCCGCAGCGCCCACACCGGGCGCGAACGCGGCGACCGAGGACACCACCGTGACGTGCCCGCCGTGACGGATGACCTGATCGAGCGCAGGTTTCAGCGTGTTGACGACACCAACGGCGTTGATGGCCATGACCCGATCGAAGTCATCGAGATCCATCGATCGGATGGTCGCCGGCACCGGCGTGACACCAGCGTTGGCCACCACGATGTCGAGGCGACCGAAGTGCGCGACAGCACGCGCGACTGCTTCGGCCATCGCCGCGCGATCCCGCACGTCCGCCTCGACCCCGACGGCGTTCTCGACACCGAGGGATCCCGCTGCCTGGTCGAGCAGTGACCGGTCAACATCAACGAGGACGACCCGTGCGCCGCGGCCGACCAGATTGCGAGCGGTGGCGAACCCGATCCCCTGCGCTGCGCCCGTGACCAGGGCGGTCCTTCCGCGTAGGTCCATGCGGGCAGGTCGTCCGAGCACCGGACGCACGAGCGAGTCGATCGAGGGAATATGCAGCTTCATCAGTTCTCCTTGGGTCGTGGTTGCAGGTGCGCCGTCGCCGACTGAGGCTCCAGACCCGGCAGCGCCTCACGTCAGGAACGCTCGATCTCGACCATGTCGAAGTCGGTCTTCGCTGCTCCGCAGTCTGGGCAGCACCAGTCCTCGGGCACGTCTGCCCAGCGCGTCCCCGCTGCGATGCCTTCCTCCGGCCAGCCCGCGGCCTCGTCGTACTCGAGGCCGCACTGCAGACACATGAACACTCGGTAGTCGCCCATCTCGGGCTCCTTTCTCTCCTCCTGAGGATTTCTCAGCAGATCGTCAACGGCGCGGCCCGGTGCACCCCGGCCGTCGCGAGTAGTTCCGCACGGTCCGTGACCTTGCAGCGCTCACGTCCCTGAGCGAGGCCAAGGCGTTGTTCGAGGTCGTCGATCAGTTCCCAACCGGACCAAGTGACGACACCGTGTCCACGAGCGGCGAGGGTGTCGACCAGGTCGACACCTGACGTAGCGGTCCACACTCCAGCTGTTCGGTCGGCGGCGATCGAGGCGACGACTTCAGCAGCGTCGCTGCGCGTCTGACCGATCAGACCGACCGGGCCTCTGCGCAACCAGCCCGTGACGTAGACGTCGGGAAGTCCGTCGACGCGTCCCTGGACGTTCGGCACGACTGCATGCTCGGTGTCGAACGGTAGGCCTGGAGCCGCGTCGGAGCGATAGCCGATTGCCGGGTACACCGCCTGGACCGGCCAATCGGTGAGTTGCCCGGTCCCCACCGCATTCCCGTCGTTGTCGAGCACGGTGCGCTCGGTTCGGAGGCCGACGACGGACTCGGACCCCAGCACGGCGGCCGGCGCCTCCCAGAAGTGGAGGAACAACCGACGCCCTCGCCCGTGGGGCGGGCGAGCTGCGTACGACTCCACCGTCCTCACCACCTGATCGGTGATCTTCGATGCCTCACGAGCAGCCCGAGTCACCGGGTCGTCAAGGAGATCGGCAGGATCTACGATCACGTCGAAGGTCGTGGATTCGCTGAGCTCGCGCAGTTCGAGAGGACTGAACTTGGCTTGCGCTGGACCCCGGCGCCCGAAGACGTGGACGTCCTCCACGGCACTATTGGCGAGCGCTGCAAGCACCTGCACAGGCATGTCGGTTGACCTGAGTTCTCCGCTCGACTTCGCCAGGATCCGAGCCACATCGACCGCGACGTTGCCCATTCCGACGACCGCGACGCTCCGCGCCGCCAACGGCCACTCCGTCGGACCGTCCGGGTGACCGGCGTACCAAGACACGAAGTCAGCGCCGGAGTGAACCCCGTCGAGTTCCGCGCCGGGCACTGGGAGCGGTCGATCCCGGAGTGCGCCGGTCGCCACGACGACTGCATCGTAGGACGACCGCAATTCGGCCAGGCCGACATCGCGACCGAACTCCACATTGGCCAATAGTCGGACACGGGGATCCTGGAGCACCGGCTCCAAGGCTCGGATCACGTTCTTGATCCGTCCGTGGTCTGGCGCCACGCCGTACCGGATCAGACCAAAGGGCGCAGGAAGTCGCTCGATCAGATCGACCCGCGCCTCCGGAGTCGTCGTCAACAGACCCTGGGTCGCGTAGATCCCTGCCGGGCCGGCACCGACCACGGCGTACCGCGGATGTGCAGGGGCGTCGGCATCCTGCTGAGCGGTCATCGGGGGCTCCTTCTCGCCATGAGACTGGGGTGCGCGCCAGCCCTTTTCGGCCAGCATTTTCCTGCTCACAGTCGTCGTCAACATCAGCATCCTTACGAGAGACGCTCGTTGTCAACATGACGTAGGCGACACGCATGCATTAACTGCTCGCATCTTGACAACGACCGATGCCTGCATGAGCATCTGATCTAAGAGACGACCGTGGTCAACACATCGTCGACAAGCGCCAAGACAACCAGCGGCAACGATGCCGAAACCCTGGAGGAACCCGTGCCTACGAAGACCCGCAAGTCAGCCCAGCAGCTCGAGGACGAGCGCAAGTACGACGCCGCCTTGGGCCGCCGTATCCTGCGCAAGGCGCCGCCGACGTACCTCCAGGGCAACCGCGGCGAGGCCGTCCGCTGCCTCAACGAGGAGGAGCTGATTGCCGGAACGCAGCAGTTCTTCCGCGAGACGGAGGAGCAACTGCGCTTCTACACCGACAACCTCGGGCACGACGTGATGTGGTTCAACGACTGGCTGCGCAAGTACTGGGCCGCCTGGAGCGGCGGCATCGACGAGGCCGCTGTCTGGGAGGTCCTCTCCCCCACGGTGTCCTACAAGGACCCGTTGTCCTTCGGCCGGACGATGGTCGGTGTCCAGGCCTTCATCGACTACAACCAGGCGTTCTTCGACGCCGCACCCGATCTCCGTTACGACGCGCTTCCGGGCATGGCCGCCATCAACGTCACACCCTCAGGCGAGCTCCTCTTCATGGCGCGCTACGTCGGCTGCGGACACTGGGACGAGCCCCTTCGCATGTACCCATTCACCCCAGGCTCCAAGGGGATCCCGGGAAACGGCGCCTTCACCCAGCTCTATCCGGTGGATCGCTACCACTTCAATGCAGATGGCGTCATGAGCCACGGCGAGACCCTGTGGGACCCGTTGGACGCCCTCCAGTTGATCAAGGCTCTGCCGAGTGACGAGAGTCTGGTGTTCAAGAGCCTGGTCAAGGCAGGCAGCGTTGCGTCGGTCGCGACCAAGGTGCGACGCAAGCTCCCCCTCGTCGGCGGCAAGTGAAAAGGGAATCTCCGTGAGCAACCCTTCAGCGTGCCCGATCGAGCACGACCCCCAGGAAGGCAGTAGTGCTGGCGTTCAGACCATGCCCACACCTTCCCGTTCCCAGCGGCTGCCCCTCCTGCCGGTGAACATGTCGGCGTTGGCCAAGGGATGGGGCTTCGAGAACGGCATCTACGCTCGAATGGCCGGCCACGACGTCACTCGCTTCCGTGTGGGGCTTCGCCGTTTCGTCGCGCTCACCCGCCCCGAGTACGTCGAGCACATCGTCTTCGAACATCCGGACCGCTACGAGAAGTCGATTGACTTCGCCGTCGTGGACGGCGCGATCGGCGTTGGCATCTTCAGCGACAACGGGGACTCTTGGAAGCAACACCGCAAGATCCTCAACCCGATGTTCACCCGCAAGCACCTCGAGAACGTCTACGACCTGATGCTCGAGCCTGTCGTGAAAGCCGTGGACGCGCTGCCGCAGCAGCCCGCGGAGATCGAGATGAACGACATCATGGTCGAACTGACCCTCGACATCGTCGGCAACGCGATCTTCAACTCAGACTTCAAGAAGTTCTTCCCCGACGACCTCGGGTGGTGGATCACCGGGGGCCTGACTGAGGTGATGACCTTCGCTCGGTTCATCATGGTGGCCAAACCGCCTGGATGGCTCGACAAGCCGTTCTGGGCTCTGCTCCACAGCAGCGCGCCTGTCCCGCCGCCCCTGTCAAACCTCCAGAAGGCGATGAAGAAGGTCCTGGGGGGTGTCGACGCCGTCATTGCAGACCGCATCGCCAACCCCACCGACACTCCCGACGTGCTCAACCTGATGATCAAGGCCATGAACGACGGGACCATGACGCCGGAGCGGGTTCGGTCAGAGGCGGCGGTGGGCATGCTCGCAGGCCACGAGACTACGGCCACCACGATGAGCTACATGTGGCACCTGCTCTCGCAGAACCCCTGGGCCCGTGACCGGATGCTCGAGGAGGTCGACACCGTCCTGGAGGGCCGGGCCCCCACAGCGGGTGACCTGCGCAACCTGCCGTGGACAACTGCCTGCGTCGACGAGGCGATGCGGCTGTACCCGCCGGTCTGGTTCAGCCCGCGAACGGCGCTCCAAGATGATGTCATCGGCGGCCACCACATCAAGGCCGGCACGACCGTGATCCTGCCGACCTACTTGATTCACCGTGATCCGCGTTGGTGGCCCAATCCCGAAGTCTTCGATCCATCACGATTCATGCCCGGAGCCGCCGCAAACCGCAGCCGTGGCGCGTACTTCCCGTTCAGTGGCGGACCACGAACCTGCATCGGTCGCAACCTCGCCATCATGGAGACGACGCTGATGGCCGCGCTGTTCAGCCAGACCCACACCTTCGAGACGGTGCCGGGCCAGAACATGGACCCGCTCGCCCTACCGAGCCTGCGTCCGAGTCACGGGCTGCGGATGATCGCCTATCCCCGCGCCTGATGGAGGGCGTCAGGACCTGGTGGGCTCGCCTCTGGCGCTCGCTGCGCACGAGCCAGCAACGACCGCGCGGAGGCAAACGCAAGCGGCAGCGGGACGAACGCACGACCTGGCGCAATGGCGCGTCTGCGGTGCTGCGTGACCTGCTGTGACGGCGACGCGGCGGCGGCGGCTTCCCTCGGTCCCGCCGACGACATCGCACTCCGGGGGGCACCGTCCTCCCACACCACTTCAAGGAGAAGTAATGACTGACAACCTGGACCACGAGGTGCTCATCGTCGGCGCCGGCTTCTCCGGCATTGGCACGGCGATCGCACTGAGCCGCGCCGGCATCGACGACTTCGCGCTGGTGGACGACGCTGCGGGCTTCGGCGGCACCTGGCACTGGAACCGTTACCCCGGGGTGGCCGTCGACGTACCTTCGTTCAGCTACCAGTTCTCCTTCGCCCAGAACCCCGACTGGTCACGCTCCTATGCTCCGGGCGCCGAACTTCGGGCGTATGCCGAGAACCTGGCTCAGACACACGACCTGCCTCGCCGGACAACCTTCGGTGTGCGAGTCGGCGACACGCGGTTTGACGAGGACAGTGATAGTTGGGTCGTCACGTTCGAGGATGGACACAGCCGGCGGGTGCGGTACATCATCGACGGCACGGGCGTGCTGACCGTGCCCAAGCGCCCCGCCATCGGCGGCTTGGACGACTTCGCGGGTGTCACCATTCACACAGCGCGTTGGGACGAGAGCGTCGACCTGCGCGGCAAACGCGTCGCGATCGTGGGCACTGGCGCCTCGGCCATTCAGATCATTCCTACCATCGCCGAATACGTTGATCATCTGACCGTCTTCCAGCGCACGCCCATCTGGTGCCTACCCAAGGGCGACGTACCGCTTCCGGGACCGCTGCGGACTGCGCTCAAGCGAGTGCCACCGCTGCGCTGGGCGACCCGCGCCACGAGCGAGGCCTTCGTCGAGTTGGCCTTCCCCGTGACCGCACACTTCCACAAGCCGTTGCACATCGCGAATGTCTCTGAGTACGCCGCCCGCGCATTCCTACGGTCGCAGGTGCACGACCCTGATCTCCGAGACAAGCTCACGCCCCATTACCCGCTGGGCTGCAAGCGTCCTAGCTTCCACAATGGCTATCTCGCTGCGTACAACCGGGACAACGTCGCGTTGGAGACGACGTCGATCGCGCGGGTGACCCCTACCGGAGTTCAAACCTCTGACGGTGCGATCCACGAGGTTGACGTGCTGATCCTGGCCACCGGCTTCAAGGTGTACGAGCCGGGAAACCTTCCGAAGTACCCCGTTATGGGACGTTCGGGTCGCGACCTCGATGAGTTCTGGGAGCAGAACCGCTACCGCGCCTACCACGGCACCAGCGTCCCCGGCTTCCCCAACTACTTCTTCGTGCTCGGTCCCTATGCGTGGAACGGGGCGTCGTACTTCGGCTTGATCGAGCACCAGGCCACCCACATCGTCCGATGCCTCAAGCGGGCGAAGGACGAGAGTGCCACCGCGGTTGAGGTGACCGTGCAGGCCGAGCAGCGCTTCTTTGACGAGATGATCGGCCGCCGCGGTCGCCAGGTCTTCTGGCAGGCCGGCTGCGACACCGCCAACAGCTACTACTTCGACCGCCACGGAGATGTCCCCCTGCGGGCCAGTCTGACCGTGGAGGACACCTGGCGAAGCAAGCACTTCCCCCTCGACGACTACTCCTTCACCACCCGCCGCCATGCCCCCCTGCGCAGCGTCGACGCTGCACGGGTCTGCCCTGAGGACTGAGGCCGCACCATGCAGTTCACCCCCGAGCACGATGCCTTCCGCACCTCCGTTCGTCGCTTCATCGAGGAGCGCGTCGAGCCGTTCGCCGACGACTGGGAACGCGAAGGGATGATGCCCCTCCATCAACTCTTCAAGGAGATGTCCAGCCTCGGACTTCTGGGTCTGGAATACGACCCGAAGTACGGCGGCCAAGGCGCGGACCACTCCTTCACCATGGTGCTCGGAGAGGAGACCGGTCGCTGCTCGATCGCCGCCTTCGGTCTGGCTGTCGGGGTGCAAATCGCGATGGCCACCCCATCCCTGGCCGAGCACGGCAGCGATGAACTGAAGGCCCAGTTCCTCGCGCCCGCCATGCGCGGTGAGATGGTCGCCGCGATCGGTGTGACCGAGCCCGATGCCGGCTCCGACGTCGCTGGCCTGCGCACGAGAGCGCGCCGCGACGGTGACGACTGGGTGATCAACGGCTCGAAGATGTACATCACCAACGGAATCCAGGCCGACTGGGTCTGCGTCCTGGCGCGCACTTCCGACGAGGGCGGCCACCGCGGCATGACCCAGATCGTGGTTCCGTCCGACACCCCAGGCTTCAGCGTTGCGAAGAAGCTCGACAAGTTCGGTATGCGTGCCTCGGACACGGCACTGTTGAGCTTCGATGACGTCCGCGTGCCCGTGCAGAACACCATCGGTGAGATCGGTCGAGGGTTCCAGCAGCAGATGTCCCAGTTCGTCGTCGAACGCACCTGGGGCATGTACCCCATCTACGTCGCCTGCACCCAGGCTCTCGAACGCACCAAGACCTATGCCCTTCAGCGCGAGGTGTTCGGCTCGCCGCTCGCCGCCAACCAGTACCTGCAGTACCGGTACGCCGAGCTCGCAGCCGAGGTCGACCTGCTCAAGAACTACTGCCACTCTCTCGCCGACGCCTACGTTGCCGGCGAGGACATCACCCGGATGGCGACCATCGCCAAGCTCAAAGGCGGTCGGCTTGTACGTGAGGTCGGCGACTGGTGCATGCAGGTGCACGGTGGCATCGGCTACATCGAGGAGACCTGGACGACCCGCTTCGTACGCGACCAACGCATCATCAGCATCGGGGGCGGGGCCGACGAGGTCATGCTGCGCGTGCTGTCGTCCATGGACGGCTTCACCGCCTGACTCTCCACCTCATCCAGCAACCCACCCGTCACGAGGAGGAGCCCCCGTGGAAACCGTCAGCTTCTGCCGCATCTGTGAGCCCACCTGCGGGATGATCGCCACCGTCGAGGAAGGCAAGCTCGTCTCCTTGCGCCCGGACAAGGACAACCCGGTCACCAAGGGTTTCTCCTGCCCGAAGGGTCTGGAGATGGTCCACGTGGTCAACGACAAGGACCGTGTCATCCACCCTTTGCGACGTACGTCGGACGGCACGTTCGAGCAGATCTCCTGGGAGACCGCGATCTCGGAGATCGGGCAGCGCCTGCGTGCCGTCCGCGACCGGCACGGCGCCGAGTCGATCGGCTGGTACGTCGGGAACCCGGCCGGCTTCAGCCACAGCCACGGTATCTGGGCGACCGGCTTCGTGAAGGGGCTCGGCACCAAGCACCTCTACTCGGCCAATACTCAAGACACCTCGAGCCGCTTCGTGGCCTCTGCCCTGATCTACGGAAGCCCGCTGGTCATCCCTGTGCCCGATGTCGAGCGGAGCGACTTCGTCCTTCTTGTCGGCACCAACCCACTCGTCTCCCGCGGCAGCATCATGAGCGGGGGCAACCTGCGGGAGAAGTACAACGGAGTTGTCGCGCGTGGCGGACGCGTCGTGGTTGTCGACCCCCGTCGTACAGAAACGGCTCGTGCCTACGAGCACATCGGGGTTCGACCCGATGGTGACGCGTGGCTGCTGATGGCCATCCTGCACGTGATCTTCACCGAAGGGCTCGCCGACAGCAAGGCGATCGCCCGCCAGTCCAAGGGGATCGACATCATTCGCGACGCCGCCCTGGCGTACTCCCCCGAGGCTGTCATCGACCGCACAGGTCTGCCTGCGCACGAGGTTCGCCAGCTCGCTCGAGACCTTGCCACGGCAAAGTCCGCAGCGGTGCACGGTCGGACGGGCGCCTGCCTCGGCCGTCACGCAACCCTGGTCAACGTACTGCTCGACACCCTGTGCCTCGTTACCGGCAACCTGGACCGCCCCGGTGGACTGGTGTTCGGCGAGGGACCGATCAACTTCGCCAGCTTCGGCTCTCGCATCGGAGCAGCCAGCTACGCGACGGCACACTCGCGCGTCGGAGGCTTCCCCGAGGTCATCGGCCACATGCCTGCCCCTCTGATGGCCGAGGAGATCAACACCCCTGGACCTGGTCAGCTGCGGGCGCTCATCGTGTCTGCCGGCAACCCTGTGCTGTCGGTTCCGGGCTCTGTCGAGCTGGAGCAGGCGCTGCACCGCCTCGACCTTCAGGTCGCCATCGACATCTACCTGAACGAGACCCACCGGTCAGCCGACTACATCCTGCCTGCGGCAACCATGTACGAACGCGACGACGCGGTCCTGGTGGCCCTCGACCTTCACCTGACTCCGTTCATGCAATGGACCGACGCGGTGGTCCCACCTCGCGGCCAGGCGCGACCTGATTGGGAGATCATCGACGACATCGCCCGGGAGCTTGGCTTCTCTCCGTTGGCCGGGCTCCCTCTCAGCGCCTTCGTTCCCAAGCGCTTCGCAAGACTGGCCAACAAGCTGCTGAGCCCTCTGAACGGGCGCCTCACGCCCGAGCTCGTGGTCGATCTGCTGCTCCGCTCGGGAAAGGACGGCGACTGGTTCGGACTGCGCCCCGGCGGGCTTTCCGTGGCCGCCCTCCGCAAGGAGCCGCACGGTCGGGTGCTGGCCCCGCACATCGAGACCGGAAGACTCCGGTCGCGCATCAAAGGCGGCCGTGTAGACCTAGCCGACCGGCGCATCCAGGAGGCCTTGCGGCGCCTGGCCAACGAGCAACAGCCCGACACCGAGTACCCCTACCGACTAATCGGCCGGCGGGAGATCCGCACCCACAACTCCTGGATGCACAACACCCCCAAGCACCTCGATCCCAAGCGGCGGCAACGTGCCCTGGTCAACCCCAAGGACGCCGCCGAGTTGGGGATCACTGACGGGGACGTGGTGCGCATCATCTCGGCGACGGGTGCCGGCGAAGTTCCTGCCGCGCTGACCGACGACGTCAGACAAGGCACGATCGCCGTTCCGCACGGCTGGGGACACGGTGACGCGGGCTGGCAGATCGCCAACGCCGCCGGGGGCACCAACGTCAATGCCATCAACTCGCCTCGAGTCGAGGATCTCGAGCCGCTCTCGGGCATGTCCCACATGAGCGGTGTGCCCGTCCGGCTCGAGGCGGCGGCGCGATGAGCCCGGAGATCGTGATGCCGCCGAAGGCCAAGGCACCAGTCCTCGTCCAGACTGGACTCGTCGCCCTGGCGCGGGTGAATTCGGCCCGCCACCTCCGGCGCCACCACGGCAGCGCGTTCAGCTTCCGTGCGCTCACCTACGGCACGTTTGTCGTCCTCTCCGACCCCTCAGAAGTGCGCGAGCTGGTCCACAACACCGCTGAGTTCGGTCGAACGGATCCGAACCTCGGAAGGATCCTCGGCCCCGGCTCGATCTTCGCGTTGAGCGAGGAGGAGCACCGCAACGAACGCAAGCTGCTGACGCCGTGCTTCCACGGGCGACGTCTGCACGCTCACCAGGACGTGATCACGGCGTTGACGCGCGAGGCGATCGCGCGCTGGCCTGAGAACGAGCCGTTCTCGGTCGGGGAACCGCTCATGGAGCTCACCTTCGACATCATCCTCCGCGCCGTCTTCGGGGCCGAGGGCCGAGACTTCGACGAGCTGAAGGTGCTGCTCCCGAGGTGGATGTCCTTCGGCCAGAAGCTCTTCGCGCTGCCGATCCCCAACAGGCCCTTGTTCGGGCTCAACCCCTGGGAACGCTTCCAGAAGGGCCGGGACCGCTACGACGTCATCATCGACCGACTGATCGCCGCTGCCCAGGCAGATCCGGGTCTGGCCGAGCGGTCGGACGTGCTGGCCATCATGGTGCAGTCTCGCTACGACGACGGCAGCGCCCTGAGCAACAGCCGCATCGGCGACGAGCTGCTGACGCTTCTCGAAGCAGGGCACGAGACCACCGCGAGCACGCTCTCGTGGGCGTTGGAGCGACTGGTCCGCCACCCGGAGGCCGTGGCACGGCTGGAGCAGGACCTCTCAGCGGGCCGTCGGGACTACCTCAAGGCAACGCTCGCCGAAGTGCAACGGGTGCGACCCGTGATCGACGGACTCGGCCGTGCCGCGAAGGTAGACGGCGCCCGCGTGGGCAGGTGGTCGATCCCCAAGGACACGATCGTGGTCGGCAGCATCCTGCTGATCCACGAGGATCCCGAAATCTACCCCGAACCGCACCGCTTCGACCCTGACCGATTCCTCGGCGCAGCCGTGGAATCGACGGTCTGGCTCCCCTTCGGCGGCGGCACCCGACGTTGTCTGGGCGCAGCCTTCGCCCAGCTCGAGATGGAGACGATCCTCCCTCTCATCCTCGACCGCTTCGAGCTCATCGCCACCAGCGCTCCCGGCGAGGCTTGGCTCAGCCGCGGACTCACGTTCGGCCCGAAGTTGGGCGGCCGCGTCACCTTCCGTCGCCGCGCAGAGCCTCTCGTCGACCAGGCTCAGCAGCCGACAACCGACTGACTGCCTGACGGTTTGCCTCTCTCAAGAGAATCACTCACGCACAAGAAGGGCCCAGGTCAAGCAACCGACCGGGGCCCTTCCTTGCCTGCAGGGTTCCTTATTAGGGCGTGTACTGCTCAGACACCGCCGATGAACGGAAGCTTGCGGCTCATGCGGATTGCCGGGGTCGCGACTTGACCGCCTTTGACCAGTGCCTTGAACGCCAGGCTGGTGTCGCTGGGCATCAGCTTCTGCAGCTGCAGCGCCTCGAGCGCGTCCCACAACGTCTCACCACGGGTGACCTTGTGGGTCACCGGATCGAGGTGGTACCGGTCGACTGCATACCCCTGGACGTAGGCGCCAGTGCCCGGGATGGCGGGAGAGCCCGGGGTGAAGGGGTACATCCGCAGCGGGTTGTCCCAGTGGCCGCAGCCGACGTAGCGGCCCATGAAGATCACGTCGCCGTCGGGCGAGACCTGCAAAGAGACCTCCCCCGGGATCAGGTAGTAGGCCAGGTCGGGGATGCCGTCGAAGAAGGCCTGGTTGTAATCGATGAAGGCCTGGATGCCGTGCATAGTGCGCCCGAAGGACAGCGGGTCCTTGTACTGACAGTCCTCGGCGACCGTTTCGCGGACCAGGTCCTCATGGACGCCGCCACTCCAGGCCGACCAGTACTTCTTCAGCCACTCGAGGACCCACATAACATCGTTGCCGAGCTTCTCGGTGTAGAAGGCGCATTGCGCCTCGACCTCGCCGAAGAGCTGCCGGGTCCGCTGCTGCAGTTGTACCTCGGTCATTCCCGGCTCCGGCGCCGAGCGGTTGCCCTGGATGACGGTCGGAACCTCTCCCTTGATGCTCAAGCGACTGAGCGCATGCTGGAACCGCGCTTCGTAGTCGATGGTCGATGCCGGGGCCGGCTTCCTCGATGTGGACGACGCCATTGTTCACTCCGTTCTCGGCCGGGTCGACCCCGACCGTGTTGGCTACATATGTAGCCTAGACTGGCGCGGGCGAGATTGGCTACACCTGTATCCAACAGTTCCGATTCTCCGCAAGGAGGGGCTCGCGCGGCGACTAGACTGGCGCCATCGCCAGTTCACGAACCGTCCAAGGTGAGACGTCCGACGAGCGTCGCTCCCGCCGTCGCGACGCCATCATCGACGCCGCCCTGACCATCGCCCAGGAGAACGGCGTCGCGGCTGTCGGCGTACGTAGCCTGTGCACCCACACCAACCTCAACCAGCGCTACTTCTACGAGAGCTTCGCTTCGGTGGACGCGGTACTCATCGCTGCCCTCGACACCATCTTCGGTGAACTCCTGCTTGCGGGACCGGGAGCCCTGCACGACAGCCCTCGTCGGTCGCGCCTGGTCCGAGCCCGGCACATCATCGGCGTGGGATTGAGCATCATCCTCGACGACCCCCGCAAGGCAACGCTGCTGAGCGTGGCCGGGGGCGGACCGGCAGTTCTCCAGGCGGCGTTCCGCCAGCGCATCGCCTTGGTGACCGACATCATCCTCGCCGAGCGGGAAGCCGCAGAGCTGGGATTCGACCGAGCCACGGCCCTCTACGTCACCTCAGGAACTGCGCAGCTCATCGTCGCCTGGATCGCCGGGGAGCTCGACCTCGACCGCGAGGGGCTCACCGACAAGCTCGCCCACCTGGCGGTCGGAGCAGCGGGACACCGCCTCAGCTGACCGCCCACCCTCACGCACCCCAAGTAGGGCAGCGCAGATGCCACCAGACGGGGAACTCAGTCGAACGCGGCAGTCCCAGGGGGGCGCTGGGTTCTGGGCCACGCCTCTTTACGGGCGCCGCCCAGGTTGGCGCTCAGCGCTCGACGTGTGCTCGGACCTCGCGCAGCGTGGCTTTGAGCATCTGGTCCTGGACCACCTTGAGCACCTGTTTGGGCAGGAAGAATCCCGGCTCGAACTCGATCTCGAGCGTGACCTGGGTGGTGCTGTCCTCCACCGGAACGAACGTGTAGCGGCCCGTGTAGGACTTGACGTCACCTCGCACCAGGCTGCTGCTGAGGCTGTTCGTTTCGGTGTAGTTCGCCCGGAGCACGAGGCGGATCTTGCGGACCTTGGCGTCCAGGACGAGGTCGACCAGCGAGCCGCGGCCCTGCTCGTCGCGCTCGAGGACGGTGCACTCGGTGACCCCCGCCTGCCATCGCGGATATGCCTCGAAATCCATCAGTGCCGCGCGGATCTCATCCACGGGCGCCCTCATGATCTCGGCGTGTTCACCCTTCTCAGCCACGATTCGGCTCACTTCCGCCGGTGCCTACGACCGGCACTCGACGACGGTGCGGAGCGCGTGGAGATCGCCGAGCACCGCGACCGTGGTCGTGACCGTGCTCTCCAGGGCCTGCAGGTCGTCACGGATCTTGGCCGGTGGACCGACCAGGGCCACCTCCTCGACCATCGCTGTTGGGATGGCGGCCGCGGCCTCCTTCTTGCGCCCGTCCAGAAACAGAACCTGCACCTTCTCCGCGACCTCTTCGTAGCCCAGGCGCGCCATTACGTCGTAGTGGAAGTTCTTGCCCCTGGCTCCCATGCCGCCGACGTAGAGGGCGAGGTACTCGCGAACGGAGTCGGCAGCGGTCTCGACATCGTCGTCGACCACGACCGGCATGGTGGTGATCACCTCGAACTCCTCAGCGGGCCTGCGCTCCGCGTTGCGCAGGGCGAAGCCCTCGTCTAGGCAGCCCCGGTAGTAGGCGTCGTTGCCGGGACCGAGCAGCATCGCGATCCAGCCGTCGGCGATCTCCGCGGAGAGCGCCACGTTCTTGGGTCCCTCGGCCGCGAGGAGGACGGGCTGGTCGGCACGCAGCGGATGGGCGATCGACTTCAGCGGCTTGCCGAGTCCGGTCCCGCCGACGTAGGGGTGGCTGTAGAACTCGCCGTGGTACTCCAGGGGCACTTCGCGCGCCACCACGGTTCGGACGATGTCGAAGTACTCCCGCGTGCGCGCCAGTGGACGAGCATAGGGCTGGCCGTACCAGCCCTCGACCACCTGCGGCCCGGACGCGCCGAGACCCAGGGAGAACCGGCCTTGGGAGAACTGGTCCAGCGTCATCGCGGCCATGGCTGTCGCCGTGGGAGTGCGCGCTGCCATCTGCACAATGGCGCTTCCGATGCGGAGGCGGGTCGAGTGCGCCGCCACCCAGGTGAGCGGCGTCAGGCAGTCGTAACCGTAGGCCTCTGGAACCCAGACGGAATCAACCCCCATCGCCTCGATCTCACGGACCACGTCGGCCGTGATCATCTGCGGCGCGGGGATGTTGTAGCCGATCTTCATGACGTGTCAGCTCTCGCTCAGGGCGCCCAGGGCGGCGCGGTCTTGGTAAGGAAGGCCTGCATTCCGGCCTTAGCCTCCTCGGTGGCGAACATCTCGGCCGACAGCTCGACCATCTCGTTGCCGTAGCGGTCCAGGGCCTCGCGCATCGAGCGGTTGAGGATCCGCTTGGTGACCGCGACGGCGTTAGGCGCCGTACGCCGGAAGACGGCCAGCTCCTTCTCCAGCACGGCGTCGATCTCGTCGGCCGGTACTGCCTTGGTGACCAGGCCGATCCGTTCGGCCTCCGCCGCGTCGAAGCGTGCGGCGGAGAGGAGGTAACGGCTGGCCGCACGCACGTCGACCTTGAGCAGCAGCGGGATCGAGATGATCGCTGGCACCACGCCGATGGCCACCTCGGCGAACGCGAAGTCGACGTGGTCGGCGACCAGCGCGACGTCCGACGCGGCGACCAGCCCGGTGCCTCCGGCACGCACCGGCCCGCGAAGCACGGTGATAACCGGCTGGGGCGCCTCCACGATCTGGCGCACGAGCTGCACCGCGGCCCGCGTGCCGGTGGTCGCCGAGCCCACCTGAGATTCGGCCAGGTCCGCCCCGGAACAGAACACCGTGCCCGTGTGTGTCAGGACGATGAACCGGACATCCGTATCCGCACTAGCCGTAGCGAGGTGCGCGCTGAGCTCGGTGGTCAGCTGGCGGCTCATTGCGTTGCGGTTGCGCGGCGAGTCGAGGGTGATCGTGGCGACGCCATCAATGACCTCGAGGTGTGCGAGCTCAGTCACGAGGACGGCTCCTCGACAGGGCTGACCACGGCGAGTGCCGCGCCGGCGTCGACCTGCTGACCGGCCACGACGTTGACCGTCGCGACGCCCTCATGCGGTGAAGCAATGCTGTGACGCATCTTCATGGCCTCCAGGGTGAGCAACGGCTGTCCCGCGGTGACCTCGTCGCCGTCGGCTATGTGGACCCCGGTGACCGTCCCCGGCATCGGGGCGAGCAAGGTTCCCGCGGCGTGCTGCTTGGCGGGGTCAGGGAAGCGATCGACCCTCCGTAGCGCCACGGAGCCGGCAGCACTGTCCACGAACACGTCATCTCCGTAGACCGAGACTGTGAAGGCAGTACGCACGCCCTCGACCTCCAGCGTCACGAGCCCAGGCTCAACGTCGAGGACCCCGACAGCCTCGTAGCCGTCAGGGCGGAGACCGTCGCGAGTCCAGCGATAGTCGATCGCGACCGTCTCCTCCCCGAGTAGGTACTCCTTGCGCTCGGCGACCGAAGGCACGTTGCGCCAGCCGCCAGGCAAACCTGCAAGGTGACCCATGTTCCGTCGATTGACCACGGCATCGGCGAGCGCGGCGGCGAGCGCGGACGCTCGCTGCAGTTCTGGGGAGACGAGCGGTGCGGCGAGCGTGTCCAGGCCGTGGCGATCGAAGAACGAGGTGTCGAAGTCGCCACTGCAGAACTCCTCGTGACGTAGGAGTCTCACCAGCAGGTCGCGGTTCGTGGTGACACCGTGCAGCTTGGCGCCCTCAAGCGCAGCGGCTAGGCGGGCTAGCGCCTCCGCTCGCGTCGGAGCCCAAGCGATCACCTTGGCCAGCATCGCGTCGTAGTACGTACTGACGCTGTCGCCGGTCCGGTAACCCGCATCTACGCGCAGGCCGTGACGTACGGGGCGGGCGAATTCTGCGTCCGCGCCGGAAATTTCAAGGCAGTGTAGGAGCCCGGCAGCGGGCTGCCAATCGTTGGCCGGATCCTCGGCATACAGACGCGCCTCGATCGAATGGCCCTCGAAGCCTGGCGCACCGCCATCCGGGAGAGCCTCGCCTGCGGCGATGCGCAACTGCCAGGCGGCGAGGTCGATACCCGTGACGCACTCGGTGACGGGGTGCTCAACCTGGAGACGGGTATTCATCTCCAGGAAGTAGAAGCGCCCGTCGTCGCTTGCCAGGAACTCCACGGTGCCAGCACCGACATAATCGACCGCCTCGGCGGCCGCGACCGCCGCGCTGCACAGTTGCTCACGCAACGTAGCGTCAACCATGGGCGACGGTGTCTCTTCCAACACCTTCTGGTGGCGACGTTGGATCGAGCACTCACGTTCCCCCAAGGCCCAGGTCGTGCCGTGCGAGTCGGCCAGGATCTGCACCTCGATGTGCCGTCCTCTCTCGAGGTACGGCTCGCAGAACACGGTGGGGTCACCGAACGCGGACGCGGCCTCCTCGCTCGCGGCCGCCACCGTGGCCGGCAGCTCCTCGACCGTGCGCGCAACTCGCATCCCGCGACCGCCACCGCCGGCCGATGCCTTCACCAGGACGGGCAACTGGTCGGGCGTGATGCGCCCCGGTTCGACTTCGGTCAGGATCGGGACCCCGGCCTTCTCCATCAGCTTCTTGGCCTCGATCTTCGAGCCCATCGCGTCGATCGCCGCGGGCGGCGGACCGACCCAGGTTAGGCCGGCATCGATCACAGCTCGTGCGAAGTCTGCGTTCTCCGAGAGAAAGCCATAGCCCGGGTGAACCGCATCGGCGTGGCTCGCGAGCGCAGCCGCGATGATGCGATCGATCCGGAGGTAGGTCTCTCCCGGCGCATTGCCCGAAAGGTGCACCGCTGTATCGGCCGCAGCGACGTGCGCGGATCGCGCATCCGCGTCCGAATAGACGGCGACCGTGGCGATACCGAGGTCGCGGCAACTGCGGAACACCCGGCAGGCGATCTCCCCGCGGTTGGCGACGAGAAGTCGTCGAATCATGGTGCTTTCCTCACATCCGGAAGATGCCGTAGCCGTCGCGGACTCCAGCGACGGGGGCGTTGTGGGCAACAGAGAGGCATAGGCCGAGCACGGAGCGGGTGTCGCGGGGGTCGATGATGCCGTCGTCGAAGAGCCGCGAGGACAGGAACGGCGCGAGCGACTCGCGTTCGATCTGTTCCTCGATCGTGGTCCGCATAGCGGCATCGGCGTCTTCGTCGAAGTCCGCGCCCTTGGCTGCCGCGGACTGCCGGGCAACGATCGAGAGCACCCCGGCCAGCTGCTCACCACCCATCACCGCCGACTTGGAGTTGGGCCAGTTGAACAAGAACCGCGGATCGTAGGAGCGCCCACACATGCCGTAGTTCCCGGCACCGTAGGAGGAACCCATGTTGATCGTGATGTGCGGGACCCGGCTGTTGGACACCGCGTTGATCATCATCGCGCCGTGCTTGATGATCCCGTTGCGTTCGTACTCAGCACCGACCATGTAGCCGGTGGTGTTCTGCAAGAACAACAACGGAGTGTCGGTCTGGTTGCACAGCTGGATGAACTGGGTGGCCTTCTGCGCCTCCTGACTGAACAGCACACCACGGGCATTGGCCAAGATCCCGATCGGGAACCCATGCACGAACGCCCAGCCGGTGACCAGGCTAGTGCCGTACTGCGGCTTGAACTCGTCGAAGTCCGACCCGTCCACGATCCGCGCGATCACCTCCTTCGGATCGAAAGGCCGCTTCAAGTCCGTGGGAATCAGACCCAGCAGCTCCTCGGCGTCATAGACCGGCTCCACCGATGAACGCGACGGCCCCGGCCCCTGCTTACGCCAGTTCAGGTGCGACACGATCTGGCGACCCAGCCGGAGCGCGTCCAGCTCGTCATCAGCCAGATAGTCAGCCAGACCCGAATGACGCGCGTGCATCTCCGCACCGCCCAACGTCTCATCATCGGACTCCTCCCCCGTTGCCATCTTCACCAACGGAGGCCCTGCCAGGAACACCTTCGAGCGCTCCTTGATCATCACGACGTAGTCGCTCATCCCCGGCACGTACGCCCCACCCGCAGTCGCGTTGCCGAACACGATCGAGATCACCGGACGCCGCGCCGCCGACGCCCGGCTGATACCCCGGAACATGGCGCCGGCCGGCGTGAAAGCCTCGGCCTGGGTGGGCAGGTCCGCACCGCCGGACTCGACCAGGTTGATCAACGGCAACCCGTTCTCGGCCGCGATCTGCGCCAGCCGCAGGTACTTCTTCAGGGTGTAGGGGTTCTGGGTGCCACCCTTGATGCTCGGCTCGTGCGACATGATCGCGCACTCCACACCCTCCACGATCCCGATCCCGGTCACGATGCTCGCGCCCACGTGGAACTTCGTGCCCCACGCCGCCAACGGCGAGAGCTCCAGGAACGGCGTATCCGGATCCACCAACAACGAGATCCGCTCCCTCGGCAACAACTTCCCACGCCTGCGGTGCCTCGCCACGTACTCCGGACCACCACCATCAATCGCCTTCGCGTGCTCGTCCTCGAGCTCAGCGATCTTCGCGAGCATGTCGCTCCGAAGACCCGCGAAGTCCTCCGATCGGGTGTCCAGGGTGCTCTGCAAGGTCGTCATGTGCCGTCGCCTTCAAGTCGGGAGGTTGGCTGATATCGAGGTGGGGCGGCGCTCAGCTGAACTGTCCTAGCGCACGACCGGCACCCGGCGGTCCCGCGAAGGCCTGAGCGATGTCGAGCCACTGGTCGGCGATAGCCCCGGTCGTGACCAGCGCCAGGTCCGCCCGGTGCCGTCGTTGGGTTGCCAACAGGCCGAAATCCAATGCCGGCCCGCTGACCTGGTTCTCCGCGTCAGCGTCACCCCAGGTCCATAGGTCCCCATCGGGCGCAACGAGTTCTACCCGCACGTCGACCGATGGGGCATCGAGCCCGTTGGCTGCGTAGGCGAACGCACGTGCCCTGACACCGATGTGAGCTACATGCTTGAGCCTCTGCGTCGGCTTCCGGTCGACACCGAGCGCGTCGGCAACATCCTGTCCGTGCGCCCAGGTCTCCATCAATCGTGCGGTCGCCATCGAGGCGGGGCTCATGGACGGACCCAACCAAGGCAGTACTGTCCCCGCTGGGACGGCTGCCAAGGCCGTGGCGAGACGGTCGCGACCTACCCGCCAGTCGCGAAGCAGGTCGCCGGGCTCATTGCGTGCCCCTGCCTCCGCGCAGGAGTCGACGTACTCGTCCACGCTCGCAGCGGCGCCGAGACCTCGCTGCAAGTCAGCCCTGAAGGCAGGCTCATCCGTCACTGCGAGGAGCGCGAATTCGTCGGTCCATGCCAGATGGGCGATCTGGTGGGCGATCGTCCACCCCTTCGCGGGGGTCATGATGCTCCACCGGTCCGGCTCAATATCCGCAACCAGCGCGTCAAGCTCCTCGCTCTCGGCGACCAGGTCGGCGATCACGGCTGCAACTGCGTTCATATGTCCTCCAAAGTTAATGAGCGCTAATTTAGTTGCTGGTACGCTCGGCCGCAAGAGGCAAGGCTCGATTGGTCTGAGAGGAAGACGATGCCGACTCACTCTCGCGCGAACGCCGCTCCGCGCATGCCCGGTCGGCCGCGAGCAGCCGAGGGCCTGGACACACGAGAGACGCTGATGCGCGTGGGGCTGCGGCTGTTCGCGAACCGCGGGTACGCCGGCGTCGCAGTGAGTGAGATCGCCGAGACGGCCGGGGTCTCGACCCCGGTGATCTACCAGCGATTCGGAAGCAAAGCCGGACTCTTCGTCGCGATTGCCGAGGACTGCTACGCGCGCGGTCTCGATCATCTCCGGCCAGCCCTCGACGGAGTCGAGGACTTCGACGCTGCGGTCGATGCGGTGCTCAACGGGTTCGCCACCCTGTACTCCCTTGACCGAGAGCTCACCGCCATGGTGATGACCGTTCTGGTCGAAGTCACCCGCGACGAAGAACTTGCCGCCGCACTGCAGGCCACGATGCGAAGCTTCCGGTCCTTCTTCGACCAGATCGCCGAGCTCGCACCCCCGGCCCTCGCGCGGAACGCCGAGGACCGTCTCGATCTCTCTCGAGCCCTTGTCGCGCTCAGCAGCGGCCTCACCAGTGCCGCGGTGATGATGTCCAGGCCTGGTGACTACCAGCGCATGGTCGCGATGTACCGGAACCTGCTCACCACCGGGGCCAGCACGAGCCCGCACAGCACCGTCCTCTAATCCACACCAGGAGTCTCGATGGTCCTTCCGTTCCTGTCTCGCTCGTTCGACCTCAGCGGTCGCTCCGCCCTTGTCACGGGCGCGGCCCAGGGCATCGGCCTAGAGGTCGGTCGGCTGCTGCACCGTCACGGCGCCCAGGTCGCCCTCGTCGACGTCGATCAAGCTCGCGCCGTCGAGGCCGCCGCATCGATCGGAGGTCGGACGATCGGACTCGGCGCGGACGTGCGCGACCGAGACGCGATGCGCTCCGCGGTTGCGGAGACCGTGGCTGCCTTCGGTTCCCTTGACGTCGTGGTAGCGAATGCAGGCGTTGCACCAGTCCCAGCGACGCTCCGCGTGATGGCAGACGACGATTTCGACCGCGTCATCGGAATTAACCTGACCGGCGTGTTCAACACTGTCCGCGCGGCCGTCGAACCGGTGATCCAGAGCAAGGGGCACATGGTGGTGGTTTCCTCAGCTGCCGCGTTCTCCCCCGGACCGGGCGGGTGCTCCTACATGATCAGCAAGGCTGGCGTCGAGCAATTGGGTCGTGCCCTGCGGATCGAGCTCGCCCCACACGGCGCCAGCGCCCAGATTGCCTACTTCGGTGTGGTCGATACCGCGATGACCCACGACACCTTGGACACTGACGAGTTCGGTCTGGAGTTGGGCGCGAAATTGCCGTGGCCGCTGAACCGGCGGATCTCCCCGGAGCAGGCAGCGCGCTCGCTAGTCGACGGGATCCGGACGCGCGCCCAGTCGACGATCGCTCCCGCCGGCTGGCAGCAGTACGGCTGGCTGCGTGGAGCACTCAACCCGGTCGTGGACTCGCAATTGCTGCGCGATCGCGACCTGGCCAGGATGTTAATGAAAGTCGAGCACCGCGGCGGCTGACGGCGTCACGGCACGAAACGAATCCGGACCTCGTCGGAAGCTGGACGCGACCGGCACACCAACACCTGGCCAGCGGCGCGCTGATCTGCAGTGATCGCGAGCAACGGGTCGTCGCCCATCGAGACGGTGCCGGACTCGACTGTCCCCAGGCAGGCGCCGCAGGCCCCACCCAGGCAGGAGTAAGGCAGGTCCGGACGCATCCCGATCGCCTCGTCGAGGATGAGAGCGTTGCGATCCATCTCGAACTCCAGGGAGGGTCCCGCGCCATCCAGGCTGACGTAAGACCGCAGGCCGGCGGTGTCCATCGATCTTGGCTTGGCCGCTCGCGTTTCGAAGAGTTCCGTCAACACAACGGGTGGCGTCGCCCCCTGGCCAAGCAACCCCTGCCGAGCCTCCACCAACAGCGGCCGCGGCCCGCAGAGCAGCCACAGGTCGGCCTCCTCCCCGAGGAGCTCGACCGTTGTCATCCGACCGCGTCGATAGCTTTGGCCCGGACGGTTCGGCAAGGGACTCCCCCGGCGGGTCCGAGACAGATGGTGGATCACCCGCAGCCGGTCCGGGTGACGTGCCACCAGGGTTGTCACCTCCTCAGCCAACATCACGTGCGCAAGGTCCCGACTTCCGTAGTGCAGAACGGCGCGTACGCCCAGGTCCGCGGCCAACGCCGTTCCGAGCATCGCGAGTACCGGCACAATGCCGCTGCCCGCGGCCACCGCTGCCAGGCGGGTCCCTTCGGTAAGCGCTGGGAGACAGAATGTCCCTGCGGGCTCAGAGACGTACAGGTGGTCGCCTGCGGACAACGTGGTGGTGGCGAGGGTTGAGAAGGCCCCGTAGTCCGCGGCACGCACGGCGATCCGAACCCGACCCGAGGATCCCGGATCACAGAGCGAATAGCTCCGCCGAACGCCTTCACTTCCCACTGAGCCGTGGATCACCAGGTGTTGTCCGGCCACGTACTCGAATCTCGCGGCAAGCCCGGGCGGAAGCTCGAACTCGATCAGCACGCTGTCCGGAGTGTCGGCGCGCACCGCAGACACGCGCAAGCGATGGACACCGGCAGCCCGAATCCGAGGAACCGCATCAAACCCGGACACCGCGGAGTCTTGTCGAGTCCCGGGGACGAGATCTCGCAACCCGGCCGCCAGCAGCGGGCCTGCTGCCGCGAGACCACCGACAACGACCCGCGGACGGACCGCCGCGTGAAGGGGATCCAGCAGCCCTGCCGTCCGGGCAAGTTGCCGTGCGACCACAGGATTGCATTGACCCAAGGCCAGCGCCGCGCGAGTCAAGGAGCCAAGGAGAACCCGTTCGGCCGGGCCGCTCTCGACATGCGGCATCGACAGTTCGAGGACCTTGGTCAGCAGCCACGCGTCATTGATCGCGCCGCCAACTCCACGGTAGAAGCGGCTGCCGAGTTCACCGTCTCCGGCAGCGAGCGCGTCGGCCAGCACGGAGGCTTGAACCGCTGACATGGTCATGCCTTGCCCGAACGCGGGACTGAAGCTGCACACTGCGTCCCCCATCACGAGCAGTCCCACGGGAGAGCGACGCAGATGTTCGAACCGTCGACGTTCGTTAGCAAGGTAGCGGTAGCAGGTGACATCGCTGAGAGGCTCGGCAGCCCACAACGCCTCCCAGACGTCCGGGGGCGCCACCGACGCCGCGAACTGCCAGAAGCCCTCATCGTCATCCGGCGGA
Organism: Propionibacteriales bacterium; assembly: GCA_026392455.1. GTDB lineage: Bacteria > Actinomycetota > Actinomycetes > Propionibacteriales > Nocardioidaceae > Marmoricola. Next base: position 479,318 of record JAPLCB010000009.1, read on the forward strand.
TGATCCGCACCGTAGCCGGCCAGGGTGAGGATGTGCCGGTCGCCCTCGACCGCGAAGAGCGCCAGTCCTCGGGCTGGGTCTGCGTTCGCGACCATCACCTGCTTGTCACGGCACAGCGAGCTGGGCGCGAGGCGAACGTACCTGCTGGCGTATTTCATGTCGATCGCCACACCCTCAGCGCTCGGCAGCTCGTAGCCGAGGCTGTCCCACCAGTCCAGGATCGGGCCGTGACGGCCGAGACAGCTGACCACCAGGTCTGCGAAGACGGTGTGCTCGCTCCCTCCGAGTGCGCGGACCCGAGCTCCGTTGACCGCACCCGCGGGACCGAGAGCGCTCAGGCCGAGCGCCTCGTGCAGGTCCAGGAAAGTCACGTTGGGCAGGGCACGAACTCGCTGCCGGACGACCCATTCCAATGCCGGCCGGCTCGCCTGGAGCATCGCGTAGCCAGCATCGACCTGCTGCAAGGCGTGCCCGTAGAAGACCATCCGAGCCTCCGTCATTGCCTGACATTCCAGACCGCCGGCGGCGATGACCTCCGCACCAAGACCCGGGAAGAGGCCTTCGAGAATCTCCCGGCCTCGCGGCAGCAGCGCGTGCACGTGGCGTCCCTGCGGAACGCCAGGCCGGTCCCCAGAAGTCGCTAGGTCGTCACGCTCGACCACGGTCACCCGCGCGAAGTGATCGCTGAGGACTCGGGCAGCCAGCAGGCCAGCCACGCTCCCTCCCAGCACGAGTGCATGATCGCGCGAACCGACATGCCGCTTCCCGCCCGAACGGGATCGACTCACCGCCCGAGGGTCCCGTGCACGCTGCACCGCGCCGTCCATCCAGAGGGTGTCACCTGGACAACCATCCGGCGGTGACACTCCGGGCAGAACCGTGGCGGCTCCCAGGCCCGCGCCTGGAGGCAAGACGCGTGTGTGGTGGCGCCGACCGGCTCGCCGCAGCGGTCGCAGTACATCGTCACAGGGTCTTGGCCAGAGCCTTGATGGGCATCTTGAGATCGGCCAGCATCGCCAGGTCTTCGTTTGCCGGGCGCCCCAGGGTCGTCAGGTAATTGCCCACGATCACGGCATTGATGCCACCTCGAACGCCACGTTCGGCGAGGTCTCCGAGGGTGATCTCGCGTCCGCCTGCGAAACGCAGGATCGTTCGGGGCATCACTAGCCGGAACATGGCAACGGTACGAAGTGCGTCCAGCGCCGACATCGGCTCCTGGTCACCGAACGGCGTTCCCGGACGGGGGTTCAGGAAGTTGAGAGGAACCTCGTCCGGATCCAACAACGCGAGCTGCGTCGCGAACTCAGCACGTTGCTGCTGCGTCTCGCCCATCCCCACGATGCCCCCGGAGCACAGTTCCATGCCTGCCTCACGGACCATCTCGCACGTCTCCCAACGCTCCTCGAACGAGTGAGTGGTCACGACCTTCGGGAAGTAGGACTCCGCCGTCTCCAGGTTGTGGTTGTAGCGATGGACGCCGATCTCGACCAACTCATCGACCTGCTCCTGGGTGAGCATCCCTAGCGAGCAGGCGACGTTGATGTCCACGGCCTCCTGGATCGCCGCAACACCCTCGCGAATCTGACGCATCAGTCGCTCGTCGGGTCCACGCACCGCTGCGACGATGCAGAACTCGCTCGCCCCGGTCGCGGCGGTCTCCTCCGCTGCTTTGACCAATGACGGGATGTCCAGCCAGACGCCGCGGACCGGCGAATCGAAGAGCCCGGACTGCGAACAGAAGTGGCAATCCTCGGGACAGCCGCCAGTCTTGAGGGACACGATCCCCTCGACCTCGACCTCGTCCCCGCACCACTTGAGTCGAACCTCATGGGCCAGGTCCAGCAGTGCATCGACCTGCTCATCTGGCAATTCCAGGCACTCCAACGCCTGTTCCTGGGTCAGACCGACACCGCGTTCCAGTACCTGCTCCCGAGCGGTTTCCAAAATATGCATGATTCTCCTAGCTGTTGCCCGCGGTTGTGAGCCGCGACAAATCGGTCTCGCCGCCATCGCCGACGAGTACGTCATCCAGGACGGTGCGCACGTGCGCAAGGTCCGTTTCCGTCAAGGTCGCGCGCGCGGTAAGACGGAGGCATGCGCGACCCTTGGGTACAGCCGGAGGGCGGAAACACCCGACCCGCACACCAGCACGGAGGCAGACTGAGGCAGCTGCAACCGCCAGTCGAGGGTCACCCAGGTAGGCCGGGATAATCGCAGCGGCGGGATGCACGGTTTCCACCCCGCGCGCACGGACCATGTCCGCGAGCCGTGACGCCACCCGACGGACAGCCATGACCCGCCCAGGCTCGGCTTCGAGGATGCGCAGCGCCGCCAGCGCTGCGCCGGTTGATGCCGGGGCGAGTGCGGTGTCGAAGATGAACGGACGCGAAGAGTTGACGAGCAGATCGATCACCTCCGGCGCGGCAAGGACTGCGCCGCCCTGCGCACCCAGAGCTTTGGAGAGCGTCACCGTGCGTACGACGTCCGGTTCGGAGGCCAAACCTGCCGCTTCCACCGCGCCGCGACCCTCGGGGCCGATCACTCCGAGCGCGTGCGCTTCGTCGACGACCAGCAGCGCACCATGTGTCCTGGTGACCGCATGAAGGGCTGCGAGAGGCGCCCGGTCACCGGCGACCGAGAACACCGCATCGGTCACCACCATCGCGTGCGGGGTGTCGACCGCTGCCAGTGCCGCGCCGACAGCATCAACGTCAACGTGAGGTACGACCCTGATAACGGAGCCGGACAATCGGCATCCGTCAATGACCGACGCGTGGTTGTCGGCGTCGGAAACGATGGTCACGTCAGGTCCGCCGAGCGCGGTGAGGACGCCCAGATTCGCAAGGTAGCCCGAGGAGAAGACCAGTGCCGCCGGGGCCTTGAGGAAGTCGGCGAGCTCGCGCTCAAGCTCGTCGTGCAGAGCGGTGGTGCCGGTGACGAGGCGTGAACCCGTGGCCCCGGCGCCCCAGATATGCGTCGCTTCGACCGCCGCTTCGATGACGCGATCGTCCGATCCAAGTCCGAGGTAGTCGTTGCCGGCCAGGTCGAGCAGCGCCGCGGAAGCCGCTCTCGCGTTCAGCGTGCGACGCAGGCCGGCCGCGTCGAGAGCACCGTTGGCGGCTCTGAACCGCTGCAAGGAAGTTGTCATGAGTCCGCCTTGCACGGGGCGCGGAGAAGCGCGAGGACAGGCATCTCGTGTCACCTCCGGCATCCTGACTACGACTGACTCTCACTAAGAGTCCATGTAAGAGACGATAGTTGTCAAGATGGCGGTTGCGCCCGCCTCGTAGAGAGCGTGAGACACTCGTACCATGGGTGAGAAGCGGAACTTCATGGGCGAGACCCCAGACGAGCGCAAGGGGCGACGTCGGCGCGAACTCATTGATGCCGCACTCAGCCTGGTCCATGAAGGTGGCTTGCCCGCGCTCGGCGTCCGCAGCGTCACCAGCAAGGCGAATCTCTCCAGCAGATACTTCTACGAGAACTTCGATGACATCGATGACCTGCTCATCGCCGCGAGCGAAGCAGTCGCGCTTGACCTGTTGGCAGTTGGTTTCGAGACCTTGCACGCGCCCGGTCTCGAGCCGGAGACCGCCTCGGAATTCGAGATCCTCGATCTCTTTCGAGCGGGGATCGATGCGGCTCTCGGCGTACTCCTCGACGATCCCCGCAAGATCGCACTCATGGTCGCGGCTTCGGCCGGCGGGCAGCGCGTTCGTCAGCATCTGACACGGCTATTGGAAACCAACATCCTTGGGGATGCTGACGCAGCAAGCGTCGGCTTCGATGAAGCCCGCACTCTCTACGCCGCCGGAGGGCTGGTGAACTTGGTGATGGCCTTTGTCTCCGGAGATATCGCTATGAGTCGTGGCGAGGTTGTCGAGAGCCTCGCCCGATTGACGTTGGCGATCGTTGTCGATGGCATGGCTGCACAGAGCACCTGATCAGTTCGAGTCGCTGGGCTGACGGTGGACTTACGTCAGCCCAGGCCGCAAGAACGTCGCAGCACCATCGGGCTCGGCCTTTGAGCTCAGCTGCCAGGTGAGGAGAGACTGGCCCTAAGGACCCCCAGCGTGAATCGGGCAAGGCGATCGACGAGGTGCTCGGGGGTGATGTCGTGCTGGCCCGAGACAAATGCCATGGTCAGATTCACCAGACCTCCCGCGGCGTAGAGGGTGCTGGACTCGTCGAAGCCGAGCTCGGGGGCGCCAGCTTGGTCGAGAATGGCGGCTGCCACCAGGAAGGTGAGGTTCTGATGGATCTCCTGGCGAACGAGCGGTCCTCCCGCCCGGGCCGCGACCATCAGCGCGACCTTTCTCGGATCGGCGAGAAGTACTTCGAGCGCAGCTGCCAGCCCGCCCCGGAATCGAGCAAGAAGCTCGTCATCAGCCGTCCCGGCGGGTGGCACATCATCCGAGACCAGGGCCTGAACCCCCGCCGCCAGGAGCTCTTGCGCAACCGACCGGGTCGCCTCGATCAGCAAGTTGTCGATGCTCGTGAAGTTCTCGTAAAAGTAGCGGCTCGACAGATTCGCCTCGGCGAGAACGCTACGAACGCCCAGGGCAGTGAGACCGCCGTCGTGGATGACGGTGAGAGTCGAGTCGATGAGCTTGAGTCGACGCCGCTGCTTCCGCTCTTCGGGAGTCTGACCCCGGAAATTACGCTGTTCCTTCATGGCCCCTCCGTTGTCGCGGCGGACGCCCGCATCCAGCGGGCGCCCACCGCCCGTACCCCTCAGTCCGAGATTCAGGGGAGAAGTCGCCGAAGGCGTGCCGCCGCGCTCGGCACCTTGAGACCGTTCATGAGCAGCTTGAACTGAAGGCTCTCGGCCTTCGGGAAGATGCCCGACATCTGCATGACGTCGAAGCCGTCCCACAGGGTCTCGCCGTGATAGAGCTTGTGATCGGCGTCCCAGTAGTACCGATCCACGGCCGAGCACTGCATGAACGCACCGTTCCCAGGCAGAGCCGGAGCGGTCTTGTCGAACGGGTAGAGCTTCAGCGGCGCGTCCCAGTGGCCGGTGCCGATGTACCGCACCATCATCTGAGCGGTGCCGTCCGGGTTGATCTGCAGGAACGACTGCCCCGGCAGCGGGTCGTAGCGGAGGTCCGGGATCGCGTCGAAGAACGCGAAGTTGTAGGCGACGAACTCGTCCAACCCAACCAGCGGCTTGCCGAAACAGACGGGGTCCTTGTACGTCATGTCCGCAGTGCAGATCTCAGCGGCGACCTCCATGTCGCGAACCAGCCAGGAGTACCACCACTTCTTGGTCCAATCCAGCACCCAGCTGACGTCGTGGCCGAGCTTGGCGTAGAACTCGAGCTGGGTCTCGAACTCGCGGAACCACGTCTTCGCGTTGGCGTTGAGTTCATCCTCGGAATAGACGCGCTCAGCCTGCGAACGGTTACCTCGGACGATCTGCGGAGCCCTGCCCTTCAGCATGGTGTGCCGTTCGAGCGCCCTTTCCAGTTTCTCCTCGCTGTAGTTCGAGGACCGTGCCTCAGTCGCCGTGCTGCTTCGGGATGCCATGTTTCGTCTCCTGGTCGAGCGGGAGTGACCCGCGTCCTGTTGACAACGATCGTGTCCTGCAACAGTCTTGATGTAGGAGACAGTCATAGTCAAGATCAAGGAGTACGCGATGAGTTCGCAAGAAGTGGTGGAGCCGCAGACCTGCCCGATGGGCAAGGGTCCGACTGAAGGCCTCGACGCGGCGATCCCGGCGCCGACACCGAAGAAGGCGACCACCGTGCACCACAACACCTGGACGATGTCCCGCGACGTCCTGCTCAAGGGATTCGGGCGCGAGGACGGGATGGTTGCACGTCTCGAGGGTCACGACTTTTCCCGCTGGCGGGTCGGCCAGAGACGCTATGTCTCGATTCAGCATCCGGATGACATCGACCGTGTGCTGATCACTCATCGCGAGAACTACCCGAAAGGTGCGGACTACGAGCCCCTCAAGGGCGTGCTCGGCCTGAGCCTCTTCACCGACGACGACCCATCCTGGTCGCGGCACCGGAAGATGATCAATCCCAAATTCCAGAAGAAGCATGTCGACGCGCTCCTGCCGCTCATGGTCGGAACCGTCAAGGAGTTCCGTGACAAGCTCGACCAACTGCCCGATGGCGGCGAGGTCGAGATGGTCGAGTGGATGACGGATCTGACCCTGGAGGTCGCTGGCCATTCGCTTTTCAGCCGAAGTTTCCGGGGATTCTTCGGCGACGACACCGCTGAGCTCATCACCAATGGCCTTCGCAAAGGCACCTGGATCTCGCGGCTGTGGTTCTTCGTCGATCCCCCCAAGATCGTGTCGTCCACGTTGTGGAAGGTGCTGCACAGCAAGACGATTCCGACGCCTCCCCCGTTCTCGGGATTCCAGGAGGTCGCGCGGGTAATCGACGCCGCAGCCGACAAGGTCCTCAGCGAACGACTCGAGAACCCATCGGATTCGCCGGACCTGCTCAATCTCCTGCTCGAGGTCGAGGACGATCAGGGTCGGATGACTGACGAACGCACCCGCGCCGAGGCCATCTCCTTCATGCTCACCGGGTACGAGACCACAGCCAACGCCATGTGCTGGCTGTGGTACCTCCTGGCACTGAATCCGGACGCACGCCAGAAGATGTTGGACGAAGTCGACGAGGTGCTGCAGGGACGCACCGTCACCCTGGAGGACGTGTCCAAGCTCGAGTGGACGACTGCCTGCCTGGAGGAATCCATGCGCGTGTTCCCGCCGGTTTGGATGATCACCCGCGAGGCGCTCGAGGACGACCTGATCGGTGGACACCTGGTCAAGGCCGGCACGACAGTGAACATCGTGGTCGAACACGTGCACCGGGATCCTCGATTCTGGTCTGACGCCAGTCGCTTCGACCCGTCCCGATTCCTGCCCGGAGCGGACAAGGACCGTCCACGCTCGTCCTACATTCCCTTCGGGCACGGCAAGCGGATCTGCATCGGTCGCAACTTCGCACTGCTCGAGGCCGTCATGATTGCGGCGACCCTCAGTCAGCACCACGTGTTCGACCTGGTGCCCGGTCACCCTGTCGTGCCGGAGACGACCTTCACCCTCCGCCCCAGGGACGGGATCCGAATGCTCGCAAGACGCCGGAACCTCTGACGATCCAGAGCTGCTGGTGGGCACCCTCACGGGTTGCCCACCAGCAAGCATTGACGGTCCTCCAAAACGTCGACAAACCACGCGCCCCTCAGCGACTCCGCCAGAGAACAACCCGCTCTACGTGGCCAACGTGATGGAGCACCCATTCTATTGACACAACGCCAATACAGGCTCAGTATCGACCGCGCAGGCTAAGCCGAGCCGCCGAACTGAGCCAGGAGGTCTGATGCCCCCGTCGATATCCAGTCGGATGACAGCGCTCGCTCTCCTTGGCGCGACACGAGTGGCCGCACCGGCTTTGGTGAGCCCGGTGCTCGTGCGACCGTTTCGCTCGACGTGGACGAAAGTCGCGGATGCACTGACTCATCGGGTTGCTGCGCGCCCGGTGGACGCGGCGACGCCGATGGGCGAACGAGTCATCGGCGAGTGGATAGGGGCACCGGTGCTCCCCGACGCGCCTGTCGTCTTCTACCTGCATGGCGGCGGGTACTCACTTTGTTCACCATCGACACACCGTCACCTTGTGGCCTCTTTGGCCGAGGCTGTCGGAGGATCTGCGTTCGCGTTGCGCTACCGCATGGCGCCGAGGTTTCGATTCCCCGCAGCGAACGAAGACGCCCTGCGGGCATACCGATGGCTACTGGATCAGGGGATCAGTGCCGCGAATATCGCCGTTGTCGGCGACTCGGCAGGGGGCCATCTGGCTTTGGGGCTTCTCGGGGACCTCCGAGAAGCCGGTTTGCCCATGCCTGGGTCGGTGGTCGCGCTGTCACCGATCGTCGACGGCACCATGGCGATCGCCCGAGCCTGTCGCGTGGTCGATCCGATGTTCCCGCGCAGCACCGCCTACGACGTCATGAGCCGCTACTTCGACGGGAGTGACAGCACCGACCATCGGGTCGACGTGTGCCGGGTCGCAGGACCAGACCTACCACCGATCCTGATTCACGCCGGCGGACGCGAGATGTTCGTTGACGACGCGCTCGCTTTCACCCGGGCCATGGAGGACGCAGGCCAGCCGTGCGAGCTTCACGTCTGGCCAGGGCAAGTCCATGCATTCCAGGTGCTCCACCCGTTCATCCCGGAAGGGAGAGCGGCCGTAAGAGAAGCCGCCGACTTCATCAGATTCAAGCGCACGTCACGCAGCGACCGGCGTACCCAGCTCAGCCAGGAAGGCAACATCCCATGACAACCAGCACCATTTCGGGAAGCGGATCGTTCGAGGTCTACAACCCGCTCGACGGAAGCCTCCTCGACCTCGTGGCAGAAGCGACTGCGGACGATGTTCGACGAGTCGTGACCGGGCTGCGGGATGAGCAGGTGGCGTGGTCCGCTCTGCCAGTTTCGCAACGGGTGCAATGGATGCACCGATTCCGTGACTGGCTCCTCGACAACACAGACCGGGTCAACGGGCTGCTCCAGCAGGAGACCGGAAAGCCCGTTGCCGAACTCACGATCGAGATCGCCTCGAGCCTCGCCGCGCTGCGCTACTACACGTCCCACGCCGAGGAGTTCCTGCGCGACGACACACCCCGACCGTCCAGCCCGCTCACGGCGATGAAGCAGCTCCGGGTGCGACATGTCGCGTATCCGGTCGTGGGCGTGATCAGCCCCTGGAACTTCCCGATTGCAATGTTCCTCTGGGACTCCATCCCGGCCCTGCTGGCAGGAGCAGCGGTCGTGGTCAAGCCGTCCGAACAGACACCTCTTGCCACAGCGGCAGTGGTCGACGGTTGGAGCCAGATCGGTGCGCCGCCGGTCTTCACCGTTCTCCACGGCGCCGGACCAACCGGTGAGGCCGTTGTCGACGCCGTGGACTACGTGCACTTCACGGGGTCGACCCGTACCGGCATCGCCATTGCGACCCGGGCGGCAGCACAGCTGAAGCCGTACAGCCTGGAGCTCGGAGGTAAGGATCCCGCGATCGTGATGGCGGATGCCGATGTGGAGCAGGCCGCAGCAAGTATTGCCTTCAACGGGATGGTGAACTCGGGGCAGATGTGTGTCGCGACCGAGCGGGTCTACGTCCACGACTCGGTTCATGACAAGTTCGTCGATGCGGTCGTCGAGCGAGTGCGTGAACTCCGTCAGGACGGCTCTGGCCCGGACAGCGATGTGACGGGCCTCATCACCCCGCAGCAACTTGAGATCGTGACGGATCACGTCGCGGACGCCTTGGCCCACGGGGCTCACCTTCGATGTGGCGGTCAGGTCACCGGAGTCGGGCTCGGTTACGAACCCACCGTGCTCACCGACGTCGACCACACCATGCGTGTCATGACCGACGAGACCTTCGGTCCCGTGCTGCCAATCATGCGGTTCTCCTCGGATGAGGACGCGGTTCGACTGGCCAACGACTCTGCTTTCGGCCTCTCGGCAAGTGTGTGGAGCCGGGACAGGAATGTCGCTCGTTCCGTTGCTGAGAGACTCGAGGTCGGCACCGTCAACATCAACGACGGAGTCACCCATCTGTTGTGCCATCCGATTCCCCAATCAGGATGGAAGTCGTCGGGGGTGGGCGCCCGCCTGGGCGGACGCCAAGGCATTCTGAAGTACACCCGCTCGCAGGCGATGACGGAGAACCGGGTTCAGCTCTCCGTGGTCGGCGCAGTGGCTGGGTTCCCCTACTCGGCCTCGAAGACCAAGATGCTTCGCACTGTGGGGAATCTCGTGGACGGCGGCTCCTGGAGGGGCCGGTTGGGTCTGACGGCACTGCAGTCGACCCGCGAAGTGCAGGTGGAGCGCGAGATCCCGGCGTCGGCCGCGGACGTCTTCGCCTGGCTCGAGAACGGCCACAACTTCCTCCGCGGCCTGCCGGCCTTCATGGTCGAGCACCGCACCGGCACCCACTCTCGATTCGGCGTGGGTTCGGTGCGAGATCTCCTGACCCCGCTCGGGGTGGTGCGCGAGCAGGTCACTGCGCACCGACAGCACGAGCTGCTCGGCTACGTCATCACTTCCCCTTTGCCACCGCTGCGGCATCTTGGGGCCGAAATCGGACTGCACCCGAGCGGTCCGAATTCCACCCGGGTGGTGTGGACATCCCGCTTCGCAGGCCCTGCAGTGGCCCAGAACGTGGCTGCCGCCGTATTCACCCAGATCTTCGGGCGGATTCTCGCATCGTGCGCGGACGCCTTCTCCGAGCCTTCGTGAGGTACGCATGAGTGTCAGGTACACGGTCGAGAACGGCTGCGCCCGCATTACGCTGGACGACCCGGCGCGCGGTCACCCGATCAACGCTGAAGTCACGGCAGCGCTCGCTGATGCCGCCCGCAACGCACGCCGCGACGGCGCACGCGTCGTTGTGCTCAGCAGCACCGGGCGGTTCTTCTGCACCGGCGGGGATCTAAGTGCGCTTGGCAACTCGAGCGAACCGGACCGCTACCTGGACGATGCAGCCCACGATTTCCACCGTTTCATCAGCGAGTTGCTGGCCGGAAGCGCCGTCGTCGTGTCCTCGGTCCAGGGCCCGGCGGTCGGCGGCGGGCTGTCACTCGCCGCAGTCGCGGACATCGTGATCGCATCCGAATCCGCATCGTTCATGCTCGGATACACGAAGCTCGGGCTCTCGGTCGATGGTGGCGCGAGCATGCTGGTACACACCTTCGGGCTGCATCGTGCGCTGCGCATGGCCCTGCTCAACGACACCCTGAGCGCCCGAGAGGCACTGGAAGCTGGACTCGTCGCCCGAGTCGTGTCCCACGATCAGCTCTCCCCGGCGACCGAGGAGCTGGTCGAGCAACTGTTGTCAGGGTCGCTTGACGCTTACGCGTCGTGCCGAAGGTTGTTTCGCGACGCGGCAGAGCCAGCAGCGGATACCCGCTTGCGCGCCGAGGCCTTGCAGCTGTGCGAGCGGGCACGCAGTGACGAGGGACGAGCTGGGATCGCGGCGGCATCTGCGCAGGCGCGCGAGCGTCGGCCGCGAAACCAAGCCTGAGGCCGCCGACACCCGCCATTGCTGGAACTGCACGTCATTCGTTTGAAGCACAGCCGCCAATGTCTCCATGGTCCGCCGTGGGTTCGGCGCGAGGAGGAGTCCTGAGATGAGCAACGAAGCGCTGGCCAACCTTGGCACCGAGGACCGTCGGTTCGAGCCGCCGGCCGAGTTCGCGGCGAACGCGAACCTGACCGCCGCGGCGTACGACGAGGCTGCCGCGGACCTGCTAGGTTTCTGGGAGAAGTAGGCCGACCGGCTGACCTGGGACACCCGGTGGGACGAGGTCCTGGACTGGAGCAACCCGCCGTTCGCGAAGTGGTTTGTCGGCGGCAAGCTCAACGCGGCGTACAACTGCGTGGACCGGCACGTCGAGGCCGGGGCCGGCGACAAGGTCGCGTTCCACTGGGTCGGCGAGCCCGGTGAAGACGCTCGCGACATCACTTACGCCCAGCTCCAGGACGAGGTCTGCCAGGCCGCCAACGCGCTGGTCGAGCTCGGCGTCCAGACCGGCGACCGGGTCGCGATCTACCTGCCGATGATCCCCGAGGCGGTCGTGGCGATGCTGGCCTGCGCCCGGCTCGGGGCCCCGCACACGGTCGTGTTCGGCGGCTTCTCCGCAGACGCGCTCGCCTCCCGGGTCGAGGACTGCCAGGCGAAGGTCGTCATCACCGCCGACGGCGGCTACCGTCGCGGCGCCCCCTCGGCGCTGAAGCCGGCCGTGGACGAGGCCCGCACCAAGACCGACCTGATCGAGAAGGTCCTGGTCGTCAGGCGCACCGGCCAGGACGTGGCCTGGGACGACAACGTCGACGTCTGGTGGGACGGCGCGGTCGGGTCCGCCTCGACCGAGCACGCATGCGAGTTCTTCGACGCCGAGCACCCGCTCTACGTCATGTACACCTCCGGGTCGACCGGCACGCCCAAGGGCATCCTGCACACCACCGGCGGCTACCTCGTCGGGGCGGCGTATACCCACTGGGGCATCTTCGACCTCAAGCCCGAGAGCGACGTCTACTGGTGCACCGCCGACATCGGCTGGGTCACCGGGCACTCCTACATGGTCTACGGCCCGCTCGCCAACCAGGCCACCTCGGTGATGTACGAGGGCGTCCCGGACTCCCCCCACAAGGGCCGCTGGTGGGAGATCATCGAGAAGTACAAGGTCTCGATCTTCTACACCGCGCCCACCGCCATCCGGACCTTCATGAAGTGGGGCGACGACATCCCCGCCCAGCACGACATGAGCTCGCTGCGCCTGCTCGGGTCGGTCGGCGAGCCCATCAACCCGGAGGCCTACATCTGGTACCGGGAGACCATCGGTGGCGGCAGGGCCCCGGTCGTGGACACCTGGTGGCAGACCGAGACCGGCTCGATCATGATCTCACCCCTGCCGGGCGTGACCGCCGCCAAGCCCGGTTCGGCGATGCGAGCCATCCCCGGGATCGTCGCCGATGTGGTCAACGACGAGGGCGAGTCCGTCCCGGACGGCTCCGGCGGCTACCTGGTCATCAAGGAGCCCTGGCCCTCGATGCTGAGCACCCTGTGGGGCGACGACCAGCGCTTCAAGGACACCTACTGGTCACGCTGGAAGGGCATGTACTTCGCCGGCGACGGCGCCAAGAAGGACATCGACGGAGACGTCTGGGTGCTCGGCCGCGTCGACGACGTCATGAACGTCTCGGGCCACCGGCTCTCCACCACCGAGATCGAGTCCGCCCTGGTCAGCCACCCCAAGGTCGCCGAAGCCGCGGTCGTCGGTGCCACCGACGAGATGACCGGCCAGGCCGTGTGCGCCTACGTGATCCTGCGCGAGGCCGCAGGCGACGGCGGAGCGGACATCGTCACCGAGCTGCGCAACCACGTCGCCCACGAGATCGGCGCCATCGCCAAGCCCCGCCAGATCATGATCGTCCCCGAGCTGCCCAAGACGCGGTCCGGCAAGATCATGCGCCGCCTGCTCCGCGACGTCGCCGAGAACCGTGAGATCGGCGACGTCACCACGTTGACCGATGACTCGGTGATGAAGCTGATCGCCCAGGGAGCCGCTGCCAGCGCCGAGGACTGAACTCCATGGGGCTTCGTGGGACGCGCCAAGACGACTCTGGATCCGCCGGCATTCGACTAGGACTGCATCCCCTAGCTGGGTGAGCAGATTTCGCTCGCATATGCCTTCTGCTTCGCGCGACTAGCGCTCGTGACTCGAAGGAACGGTCCGGCCCAGCGCTAGGTCACCGATCCACTCGGTCCGACTCGCCCCTGTCGGCAGCGTCCCCGAGCCTTCTCGCGCTTGCCCAGGCCCGTCGACCGGTCCGTGGCAAACGGGCCGGCCGGGACTCCGGTAGAACGTGCGAGAAAACGTGGACGCAAGGGCGAGGGCGCTCCGAGGGCCAGATGGAGCTGTACGAACCCATCGAGCAGAACTGACTCAGGCAGGATTTGAACCGGAACCCTCTGGATTTGAGGTGTAATCCTCGACCCTCGGCCGGCTACGTGTCGGGGGCGTTAGTGCTCAACGCCTCGCGCCGAATGTTCGAGAGATCACGCTCGATCCGGTCGAAGACAGCATGGAGGTCGTCTGCCGGCGAGAGCGCTTGAAGCAGAAACAGACGGGCCACCGTCGAGACGGGGAGCCCGCGCTGGTCGGCATACGCGGTGAGCTGGTCGAGTTCGTGGTCGTTGAGGCGAACCTGAAGGGTCCGGGACCGCGAGTGGCCGCGCGTGATCCGTACGTCAGTACGTACCGCTGAATCCTGGTCGGCCTCGGCCATCTCGGCTGCCACCGCCTCGGCTTCAAGCAGTTCGTCGATCCTTGCCATCGCCGCTCTCCTTCTAGTGCCACCGGCGGCCTGGTCTGACTGTAATACATTGCATTACAGATGGCACTACCCGTTCCAGAGGACCGCCCCGGCGCGCATGATCCACAAGGTCGCTAGGTCGCAACGTCACACCTTCTCGATGAGGGCAACCCTGTCCACGTCATCGAAGGAGCAAGAAGTGACCTCTCCCATCAACTCAGACATGACACTCGCTGAGCTGGTCGGCATCTGGCTGGTCCGGCTGCGAGCCGAGGGCCGACTCGAGGCCGCCACGATCAACGAGTACGAGCGGGTGCTGCGCAAGCTCGTCGTACCCGCATTGGGCGACGATTCGATCTCAGCGCTGACTACGGACGGCATCAACGAGGTGCTCGCTCGCCTCGGAGCCCAGAGCACGAACCGGCAGCGCAAGGCGAAGGTCATCGCTGGCGCGATGCTCGACGCCGCCGTGGCTGATGGCGCAATCGCAGTGAACCCGGTCCGCGGGTCGCTGAGCGTGAGCCGTCCCAAGACGGCACCCCGGACTCTGACACTGGCTGACCTCGAGGCAGCTCGGGACGCCGTGCGCACGTGGATGACCAAGGACCGGCCAGGGCCGAAGTCGTCGGACGATCTGGCCGACATCATCGACCTCATGCTCGCAACCGGCGCCCGGATCGGCGAAGTCCTCGCAATTCGATGGAGCGACATCGACCTGCACGCGCGCCAGGTCGTCATCAACGCGACCATCAAGACCGAGACCGCAAAAGGAACCTACCGAAAGACGCTTCCAACCTCGCGCACCCTCGGGCTCACCACCTTTGGGGTGGAAGTACTTCGGCGCCGCGAGCAACACGGCAGGCGGAACGAACTGGATGCGGTCTTCGCGACGCGCAACGACACCTGGCACCAGGTCAACAACGTTGAGCGACGCTGGCGCCAGATTCGTGCTGAAGCCGGGCTTGAGTGGGTGACGCCGGACGCCTTTCGCGCCCTCGCGCGATGACCAGCTACGCCACGTCCCCAACGTCCGGATCGTCGTCGACCGAGGCAAGCAACTGCTCCTCCCCGGCAGCCGCAGGCAACGCGAGCAGCGTTTGATCCGGATTCTCCGGGCGAAGGGTCCGCTCCAACTGAGCCGCCGGCGTTGGGTCGACCGCACGGTCGCGCTCGATGTAGTGGCCCTCGGTTATCGCCGACGAGGTATGTCCGAGGAACGCCGCTGCCGCGTCGCTGCCAAGACCGCGGGCGATCACGGTAGCTCCAGTCCGTCGATACCAGCGCAGGCTGATCCCCGAGTCAGCGAGCCCGGCGGACGCGAGGAACTCCCTGAACGTGCGCCGCACGTTGTAGGGACTGAGCGGTCCCCCGTTCCGGTTCGCAAAGATTGTCCGCGCCGGCGGAACCCCGGCAACCCGACGGCGGATCACCCCAGCGGCGAACTCCGGTACCGGAATGCGGCGGACCGAGGCATCCGACTTCGGACGACCCTGGCGGACGGCGCCAGCGCCCTTGCGCTGGACGACGGTCCCGCTGACTGCGATGACCATGCCAGTCGAGGAGTCCTCGACGTCGCATGGCCGCAGCGCCAGGACCTCTCCGGGCCGCATGGCCGTCCCCAGCAGAACCTCGATGATGTCGCGGACCTGGCCGTCGGGCTTGGGCCCCGGCTGACCCGGCCCCGTGCGCCAATTGGCGGCGGCCGCGCGGATGGCCGCGATCTGCTCCAACGTGAGGGCCTTCGGTTGGCTCTTGGGATGGCGAAGCGGCGATGTGCCAGCAACGGGGTTACGCGCCACCGCGTCGTGCCGCAACGCGTACCCGAACAACAGATTCAGCAGGGTCCGCGACTGCCGGGCTCGCGAGGAGGAGATCGCAGCCTGAGACTTCAGGAACCATTCGGCTCGGCCTGTGGTGACCTCCGCGAGCGTGTAGTGCTCGAAAGCCGGAAGGACATGCAGGCGCACTTGGTCGCGGTAGTTCTGCTTGGTCCCTTCAGCGAGTCGCTGGAGGTCGAGGTCGGCCAGCCACACCTCGACCAGATCGGCGAAGCTGCTCTGCGAGGTGAGGACCCTGGCGCTGCCAAACGTGGGCCGATCCAGGAGCCGTTCCTTGAGGACTTGCCGTGCCTGCGCCGCGGTTCGTCCGGACACCCGAACGTGCCGGATCCGGCCGTCCGCGTCGCGGAACCGGGTCTCGGCGATCACCCGGTCACCGCGGCGACGTACCGCGATCGACCCGTAGGCGCCCACCGGAGTGCGAGGGCGCGCCATCAGTGGCCCCTCAGCTGGTGGCGACGGTCGTCCTCGCTCTCCAGCCGGGTCAGCCACGCATCGATCTCGCTTACACGGAACCGCAACTCGCGGCCGACCCGGAAGCCGCGAGGCCCCCGTCCTTGGCTACGCAGGTCGTAGATCGTCTGGGCGCTGACCTGCAGTTGGGTGCAGAGCTCGGAGAGGGACAGGACGCCGTCGACAAGCGACAGCGTCGTGGCGTTCGCGGAACTGTCTCGGATCGTCTCGGTCTTCATGACCCTCAGGTGTGCGAGGACATCCGGGAGCCGACGAGAGTGCCCGAGACCGGGCGATGAGTGCGGCCCGGCTGGGCCCAATGTGCGGAGTAAACGCGGAGTAGCCATGCTGCCCCCCAATTCGGGATGACAGGCATCGGCCCTGACCTGCAAGTTTGGTGGAGCTGAGGGGATTCGAACCCCTGACCTTCTCATTGCGAACGAGACGCGCTACCAACTGCGCCACAGCCCCTTGATGCAGAGGAAAAGTTACCACCGCACCCGCCGGACTCCGAAACCGGTGTCCGATCCTCGACCAGTCAGGCTCCGGCAGCCTTGCGGGCCTCGGTCTCGACGTCCAGCCCGTCGAGCGCAGCCTGCTGCTCGACCTCACGGGCCTCGGCCGCGAGAGCACTGTCAGCGGCGTCGTGACCCGAGGACGTGACTCCGACCGAGGCTGCGGTGATCTCGATGGTCCGGACCGTACGACGCGCCCGGGCCTTGTTGACGTACGTCGGCAGCGTGACCGGCAACGGGTCCCACAGGGCGCCTTCGTCGAGCACCGGCTCGGCGATCTGGGCGACGGCCTCGGCCAGCTCCTGGCGGGACAGCCCCTGGGTGTCCTCGGTGTCGAGCTCGGCCTCGGTGTCCAGCTCGGTCTCGACGTTCTCGACCGGACGGGCGACCGGACGGGCCGGACGGGCCTGCTGCTTGCGGACAGTACGTCGCGCGACTGCCAGGAACGCGACGATCAGCAGCGCAGGAGCCGCCGTCACGGCGTACGGGGTGTAGCCGAGGTAGCTGGTGACGGTGACGGCGACCAGGGTGGTCAGCAGCAGGGCCAGGACCCGGCGGCGACGCTGGGCCGCCCGACGGGCCGCTTCGCGGGTGATGGTGGCGACCGGCGCAGCGACCGTCACCGGCTCGACCTCGACCTCAACCTTGGGGGCGGCCACCTTCTGGGCGACTCCGCGCCCCAGGATCCGCACGGCGCTGGAGAACTCCTCGACGGGACGGCTCCGGTCGAGCTCGTCGTTGCGCTTGAGCGCTTTGGGCAGCAGATAGACGGCCCACCCGATGGCGAGTAGCACGAAGATGACGCCTGACATGTCCACGGGACGAGCGTAGGAGCGAGTGGGGCCAGCGTGACGCAAGCAGAACGGTGTGTCGCGAGGGGACTCGTGGGACTCGTGGGATTTCAGCCGGAGAGACGTGCCGAGATGCCTTTCGGGCACTCCTCGCGGGTGATCGCGAACAACCGGTGGTCGCGCCAGTCCCCGTCGATGTGCAGGAACCGGGGGGCGAACCCGTACTCGGCGATCCCGAGCTTCTCCACGACCCGCAACGATGCCTTGTTCTCCGGACGGATCGCGATCTCGATCCGGTGCAGACGCAGGACGAAGAAGCAGTGGTCGATCGCCATCGCCACTGCCCGGGTGATCAGACCGCGTCCGGCGTGCTGCTCGTCGATCCAGTAGCCGATCGAGGCGAACTGCCCCGAACCACGGGTGATGTTGTTGACCGTCAGCTGGCCGACGAACTCGCCGTCGTACTCGACCGCGAACGGCAGCTGCCGGCCCTCGCGTGCTTCGAGCTGCATCGTCCGGACCATCGCCGAGAACGACCGCGGCCGGACATCGGTCCCCGGTGGGGTGGTGGCGTCCCAGCGAGACAGCCAGACCAGGTTGCGCTCCCGGACCCGTCGCCAGGCGCGACGGTCCCGCACCGACAACGGCCGCAACCGCAACCGGCCGTGCTCCAGCACCGCGGGCCAGGCCCGGCCGGCGCTCAGTGGTCGCTCCCGGACACCTGCTCGACCGCGTGCCGCAGCAGCGGCATCACCACGGCCAGGCCGTCCTTCACGCCTCCGCGCGACCCCGGCAGGTTGATCACCAGAGCAGCACCAGCGACACCGGCGAGCCCGCGGGACAGCGCAGCGGTCGGCACTCCGTTCGCGAGCCCGTAGGCCCGGATCGCGTCCGCGATCCCCGGCACCTCGCGGTCCAGCAACGGTCGGGTCACCTCGGGGGTCAGGTCGGTCGGGGTCAGACCGGTCCCGCCGGTGGTCAGCACCGCACGGGAACCAGCGGCCAGGGCGTCGGCGATCGCGGTACCGACCGGGTCACCGTCGGGTACGACCACCGGCCCGGTCACCGTCCAGCCGTCGGCCACCAGTGCGTCCACGATCAACGGGCCGGTGGTGTCCTCGTAGACGCCCGCGGCGGCCCGGTTCGAGGCGACCACCACGGTGGCGCGGAGCGAGTCCGTCACGGGCGCTGCCACGGACCGCTCTTCCCGCCGGTCTTCGACTCCACCCGTACGTCGGTGATGACGGCTGCCTTGTCGACGGCCTTGACCATGTCGACCACGGTCAGCGCCGCAACCGAGACAGCGGTCAGTGCCTCCATCTCGACCCCGGTACGGTCCGCGGTCCGCACGGTCGCGGTGATCTCGACCGCGTCGTCGGTGACCTCGAGGTCCACCTCGACCCCGGAGATCGCCAGCGGGTGGCACAACGGGATCAGGTCCGGCGTCCGCTTGGTCGCCATGATGCCGGCGACCCGGGCCACCCCGAGCGCGTCGCCCTTGGGAAGGCGCTCACCCCGCAGCAGCCCGACCACGGTCGGCGAGACCAGGACCCGGCCGGTGGCGACGGCGACCCGCGCCGTCGGCTCCTTGCCGGAGACGTCGACCATCCGGGCCGCGCCGGTCTCGTCGAGGTGGGTGAACCCGGAGGAGTCGCTCATCAGTAGTCCCGGTCCAGCAGGATCACCGGGACGTCGGAACCGACCTGCGCCGAGGTCACGTCCTCCCCCAGCACGATGAACGCGTTGGAGCGGGAGAGCCCGCCGAGCAGGTGCGACCCGGCACCTCCGACCGGCGTGACGGTGGACCCGCCCACCTTCGGCTCGAAGTACCCGCGCAGGAACTGGCGACGTCCGGGCATCGACCTCACCGGTTCGGTGAGCTTGGCGCGCACCATCGACCGCTGGTACGGCTCACGGCCCATCATCTTGCGCAGCGCCGGCGTCACGAACATCTCGAAGGAGACGTACGCCGAGACCGGGTTCCCGGGCAGCGTGAAGATCGGGGTGGAGTCCTCGCCGATGACGCCGAAGCCCTGCGGCTTGCCCGGCTGCATCGCGACCTCGTGGAACGAGACCGTGCCCAACGAGGCGAGCGCCTCCTTGACCACGTCATGGGTGCCCTTGCTGACCCCGCCGCTGGTGACCACCAGGTCGGCGCGGACGAGCTGGTCGCTGAGCGCCTCGGTGAACGCGGTCGGGTCGTCCGGGGACGCGGCCACCCGGTACGCGATCGCGCCGGCGTTCCGGGCCGCTGCCGCGAGCAGGTACGAGTTGGAGTCGAAGATCTGGTCGCGCCCCAGCACACCTTCGGGCTCCACCAGCTCCGAGCCGGTCGACATGATCACCACCCGGGGGCGCGGCCGGGTCGCGACCCGACCGATCCCGACCGACGCCAGCAGCCCGACGCGACGGGCGTCGATCCGGTCGCCGGCGTGCAGGATGACCTCGCCCTTCTGGACGTCCTCACCGACGCGGCGGATGTGCTGGGCCTCGGTGGGCGCCTGGTGGATCAGCACCTTCGCCAGACCATCGTCGGTGTGCTCCACCGGGACGACGGCGTCGCAGCCGGTCGGGATCGGGGCGCCGGTCATGATCTTGACGGCGGTCCCGGGCGACATCGCGAAGATCTTGGTCTGGCCGGCGGCGATCTCCCCGACCACCGGCAGGTGCACCGGCTTCTCCGGGGTCGCGTCGGCGACGTCGCGGAAGACGACGGCGTACCCGTCCATCGCGGAGTTGTCGAAGCTGGGCAGAGACAGCGGCGAGATCACGTCCTCGACCACCGGCAGCCCCAGCGTCTCCAGCAGCGGCTGGTCGTAGGGCGGCAGCTCGGTGATCCGGTTCAGGATCAGCTCGAGGTGCTCCTCGACACTGATCGGCTCCTGGTCCCCCGTGGTGTGTGCCATGACGCAACCCTAGTCCGGGCTCGTGATAGCTAGTCGGTCAGGACGGTGCCGGAGTCGATCCGGCCGCGCTCGCCGCTCAGCTTCACCGAACCGACGACCTTGACGTTCTCGCCGAAGTCCCAGTCGCCGGTGACGACGAACGACTCGGCGTCCCGCAACGACGGCGCCCCGGACTTGAACCGCTTGTCGAAGTCGGCCACCAGCGCATAGACACCGTCGAGGTCGACGAACGGCACCACCCCGGCAGCGTCGAGCACGAAGTCCGGCCCGATCTCGTAGACGTCCGAGCGCAGCACCAGGAGGTCGTTGGTGGTCTTCACCGGGACGTACCGCGACCGGGGCACCTCGATGGTCGCCGCCCCCGCAAAGATCTCGATCGCGGCCCCCATCGCCGACTCGATCTGCACGACCGGCGTGCTCGACGGGTCGGCCGGGTCGACGGTCTTGGTGTTGCGGATCAGCGGCAGCCCGAGGATCCCGTCACGGCTGGCCAGCTCGTCGCGCAGCGCGACCAGGTTGATCCAGATGTTGTTCGTGCTCATGAACTGGTGCCGGGTCAGGTCGCCGAGGGCCTCCTTGTCCTCCGGCAAGGTCTGGGCGGTCTCGCGCAGCACGATCCGACCGTCGCTCTTGCGGGTCGCGAAGTGGCCGCCCTTGCGGTCCGAGGCTGTCCGTCGGACCGCCTCGATCGCGAACGGCGAACCCGAGCCGGCGAACCAGCCCGCCAGCTTGGCGTCCGGCACCGCACCGAGGTTGTCGGAGTTGGAGATGAACAGCTGGCTGAAGCCGGCCTCGAGGAGCTGGTCGATCAGGCCGGTCGCGGTCATCGCGGTGTAGATGTCGCCGTGCCCCGGCGGGCACCACTCCAGGGACGGGTCCTTGGTCCAGGTGACCGGGGTGAGGTCGTCGGCGCGGAGCTTCGGCTCCTTGTTCTGCAGGAACTCCAGCGGCAGGCCGTCGACCGCGAGGTCGTCGTACCGGGCCAGCACGGCTCGGGTGTCGGCACTGGTCCGGAAGCTGTTCATGAACAGAATGGGGAGCCGCGCACCGTGCTCCTGACGCAGGTGCAGGACCTGCCGGGCGATGATGTCGAGGAACGAGAGCCCGCGCCGGACGCAGAGCAGCGACTTGGCCCGCTCCATCCCCATCGAGGTCCCGAGCCCACCGTTCAGCTTGATCACCGCGGTCACCCGCAGGGCCTGGGCGCCGTCCTCGTCGGAGACCTCCAGGTCATCGATCGACGGCATCGCCAGCGGCTCGATGGTGGACTCCGGAATCATCCCGGTCTCACCGCGCTCAAGGAGCCGGAAGTAGTGGGCGAAGACGTCGACGGCCAGCGGTTCGACGTCGGCCGCTGCCATCTTCTCGCGAGCGAGCCGCAGCCCCGGCCCGCTTCCTGCATCGTTCATGCCATCGATCGTAGGGTTGTTCTTGCGATGGAACACAACGAGGCCCGAAAGCTGGCCCAGAGAGACCAGCTGATGACCGCTCGCGGACGGCTCGGCGTCGCCGTCCTGGCCGCTCGCGCAGCCCAGGTCAGCGAGCTGCTGCTGGCTGCCCCGGAGATCCGTCGGGCGGCCTGCGTCGCGGCGTACGTGTCGGTCGGACGTGAACCCGGAACCGGTCTGCTGCTGGACGCCCTGCGCGCCGCCGGCAAACGGGTGCTCCTCCCGGTGCTCCAGCCGGACAACGACCTGGACTGGGCGGCGTACGAGTCACCGGCTTCGCTGGCCCGCGCGTCACGCGGCCTGCTGGAGCCGACGACGCCCCGGCTCGGGGTCGACGCCGTGGCCGGAGTCGACGCCGTGATCGTCCCTGGCCTCGCCGTCGACCGGACCGGGATGCGTCTCGGACGTGGCGGCGGCTCGTACGACCGAGCCCTGGGCCGGGTACCGGTGGGGACCTTCACCTGCGTGGTCCTCAACGAAGCCGAGGTGCTGGACGAGGTCCCGTACGACGACCACGACCGCCGGGTGCTGGCGGCGGTCACCGAGGAACGTCTGCTCCGGTTCTGATTCCGGGCACTCACGGGTACGATTGGCACTCGACACCACTGAGTGCCAGCCCCGCGCCGACCCACCCTGCACCCCAAGGAACGCCGTGCCCACCTACCAGTACTCCTGCACCGACTGCGGCCACTTCTTCGAAGCGGTCCAGAGCTTCAGCGACGACTCGCTGACCGTCTGCCCCGAGTGCGACGGCAAGCTGCGCAAGGTGTTCAACGCTGTCGGGGTGGTCTTCAAGGGCTCGGGCTTCTACCGCAACGACAGCCGCGGATCGACCAGCTCGACCTCGCCGGCCGCTCCCGCTGCGTCGTCGACGACCACGGAGAGCAGCTCGTCGACGTCCTCGGACTCCGGTGGCTCGTCGAGCAGCACCAGCACGACCGCCTCCGCCTGAGCCGTCCCCGGCCACCGGCCACCTGACCTGTGGATCGGCTCGGCGAGGACCGGCCGGTGCTGCTTACGGTGGCCCGATGCCGTCAGCCCTGAATGCCGTCAGCCAGGTACGCCGCCACCTCCTCATCCACCGACGCGGCCTGGCTGCGCTCGCCGCCGGCGTCGCGGTCTGGGCCGCCGTGACCGCCGTACGTCCGCCGGAGCCACCGCACGCAACGGTCTGGGTCGCCGTGCGCGACCTTTCCAGCGGAACGGTCCTGCACGCCGACGACCTCCGGGCGGTCCCCGTGCCAGCGGACTCGGTGCCGCGCGCAGCCCACGACCTGGCCACGTTGGACGGGCGGATCCTGGCCGCACCGGTCGGCGCCGGCGAGGTGGCGACCGCGACTCGCCTGCTGGGCAACCCGCAGCTGGTCGGCTATCCGGGTCGCTCCGCAGTCCCGCTCCGCGTCCCGGACGCGGACGCGGCCGGGCTGCTCCGGGCCGGCGACCGGGTCGACCTGGTGGCCAGCGACCCCCAGCAGCCACGGCACGGCACCCGGATCGCCACCGACGTCGTGGTCCTCGCAGTTCCTCCCCCGGCCTCCGGCAGCAACGCGACCGGCCTCGACGGCCGACTCGTGGTGTTCGCGGTTCCGTCCGACGAGGCCGTCGACATCGCGGCCGCGGCTGCCGGTCTCTTTCTCAACGTCATTTGGAACCGGTAGCGTGTGCCGCGGTTCCGGATCCCGTCACCGTGAACCCACCGTCCCGGGTCAGAGGAGAGTCAGATGAGCGGTTTCAAGGCATTCGTACTGCGCGGCAACCTGGTCGACCTCGCGGTCGCCGTCATCATCGGTACGGCGTTCGGCACCGTGGTCAGCTCCTTCGTGGCCTGGCTCACCGACCAGATGCCCAAGGGCGCATCGGAGTACTTCAGCAACGACGCCAAGTCCTTCGGCGCGTTCCTGAACGCCGTGGTCGCCTTCGTGATCCTGGCCGCCGTCGTCTACTTCGCGATCGTCACGCCGTACACGAAGGCCAAGGCCAAGTTCTTCCCCTCCGAGGCCGAGGGCAAGCCCGCGGACATCGCCCTGCTCGAGGAGATCCGCGACCTGCTGGCGGCGAACAAGGCCTGAACCTGCCCCCACCTGCTGGTTGAGGTGCGAGCGCTCTTGCCGCCCGTTGCTGGTTGAGGTGCGAGCGGAGCGAGCCTCGAAACCCGTCCCCTCGCCTGCTGGTTGAGGTGCGAGCGCAGCGCCGTCCCCCGCCTGCTGGTTGAGGTGCGAGCGGAGCGAGCCTCGAAACCCCCGCACCCGAAAAGAATCCCGCACCCATCTCGCATTACGAGACGATTCGGGGTTTTCTGGCCCCGTTTCTGTCGGTGGTCGTCCGTAACGTTGGACCCATGCTCGACAACGACCTGCACCTCCCTCCGACCGCCCGGCGGCGTAAGCCGCGACGGTCGCTGGCGGCTGCTGCCGTGCTCGCCGGAGCCCGCGCCGCCCAGGTCGACGCCCACGCCGCTGAAGCCCGCAAGCTCGCCGCCGCCGTCCAGTGGGCGGCGTTGCACGCGGTCGAGGACGAGGATCTGGCCGAGACCTGGGGCGACACCCCGATCACCCTCACCGGAGAGGGTGCACCCCTGATCGGACGCGGGTGTGTCGCGGAGTTCGCCGCCGTCATCGGGACCACCACCAACGGCGGCCGCGCCTACCTGGCCGATGC
>JAPLCB010000007.1 GCA_026392455.1 Propionibacteriales bacterium
GACCACGAAGCCCAGGTCCTGAAGGACCAAGGCTGCGAAGCATCTCTGGACGCCAGGCGTGCGATGGCGCTCGGCCGGTTGGCCCGCGGCGAAACCTCCAGCGCTCCGGGGACCGGCAGGGCGGTGACGTTGTACGTGCACCTGCCTGCCGACACCACCAACCCGACCGCGTGGCTCGAGAACGGTGGCGGGCACCTGTTGACCCAGACCCAGGACGCCGGCTGGTGCGCGAACCCCGACGTGAAGGTCACCATCAAACCCGTGATCGATCTGGCCACCAAGATGACGTCGACCGGCTATGTGGTCCCCGACAGCCTCAAGGAGCACCTCGAGCTCCGCGACCGGACGTGTGTGTTCCCGCACTGCGACAAACCCGCGAGGTCCTGCCAGAAGGACCACACCCAGCCCTTCGATCAGGGTGGCCTGACAACCACGGAGAACCTCGGGTCGTTGTGTCAGCACCACCACAACCTGAAGACCCACGCCGGTTGGACCTACACCCAGATCGATACCGGGGTGTATCTCTGGCGGTCACCCCACGGCTACCAATTCCTCCGCGACCACCACGGCACCCACGACCTCATCCCCAGACCGGTCGACCCACCCGGCAGCTGAGGCTGCCGCGATTTGGCACCCCGATTTGGGGGCTTCCCACCCGAGCAGGTAATGTTCGGTTCACCGACGCGGGGTGGAGCAGCTCGGTAGCTCGCTGGGCTCATAACCCAGAGGTCGCAGGTTCAAATCCTGCCCCCGCTACAAAGTTCGAAGGGCCCGCACAGTTACCTGTGCGGGCCCTTCGGCACTCAGCAGACAGGTGCTCGTCCGGGGTGGTCGCACCGGCACTACCCTCGGTTCATGCGATCAAAGGCGCCCGGTGCCTATCGGCTCATCCGCACCTGGTCGGGCCTCCCGGCCCCGGAGCTCGACGACCTCGTCGGCGTGCTGCGGGCCGAGTTCGTGGCCCCGTTGCGGCACGTCGCGCCGGCCGGACTCGGCCTGGTGGGACTGCCGCGCTGGCACGGCAAGCGGTTCGCCTGGGCTGGACCCGCTGAGCTGACCGGGGTCAACCTGATCCGTTCGACCCACGTTGGGGGTGGGTTCGAGGAGCGGCTCGCGATGCGGGCGGTCCTGGGACGGGGGTTGGCCGACGGACGGCCCGCGGTGGTGATCACGTACGCCGCCGACGCGCCGCGACCGTGGCGCTGGGTCCGTGACGAGGTCCGGGTCGGGGGCGACGGCACCCTGGTGGGGATGTCGTACGTCGACCGGCCGTTGCTCCGGCGGGGAGGCCTGCCGTTCCTGCTGCGTGGTGATTGATCCGCGTGGTTCGGGACGTGGGCCGGGTCTGCCAGGATGCGTCCATGACCGCACGCATCCTGCTCTTCGGAGCCACCGGGTACACCGGCGACCTCACTGCCCGCAGCCTGGTGCGCCAGGGCGCACGTCCTGTCCTGGTGGCGCGTAGCGCCGAGCGGGTCCAGGCGCTCGCGACCGAGCTCGGCGGGTTGGAGACGGTCGTGGCTGACGTCTCCCGGCCCGCTTCGGTGATCGATGCCGTCCAGCCCGGTGACGTCCTGATCAGCACCGTCGGCCCGTTCCTCCGGTTCGGCGAGCCCGCTGTCCGGGCCGCTGTCGAGAAGGGTGCTCACTACTTCGACTCCACCGGTGAGGGTCCGTTCATCCGCGAGGTGTTCGAGCGTTGGGGCCCGGTTGCCGCGTCCCACGGGGTCGGGCTGCTGTCGGCGTTCGGGTTCGACTACGTCCCCGGCAACCTGGCCGCCGCGCTCGCGCTGGCGCAGGCAGGACCGGAAGCGACCGCGGTCGACGTGGGCTACTTCCCGGTCGGCTTCAAGACCAGCGGCGGGACCAACGCCTCCATCGCCGGGATGATGCTCGAGGACGGCTTCGCGCTCCGTGAGGGGCGGGTCCAGGTCGAGCGGGCTGGTCGCCGCCGACGCACCTTCGACGTCGCCGGCAAATCCTTGACCGGGGTCAGCCTCCCGGGCTCGGAGCACTTCGGCCTGGCCGCGATCCATCCGACCCTGCGGGAGGTCGGTGTGTTCCTCGGGGTGCCTCCGGCTGCGGCCCGGGTGATGGCGACGAGTACGGCGCTCAGTACTCCGATTCGCAAGTCGGCAGCCGTGCGCGCCCTGGGCGGCAAGGCGGCCGCTCGGTTCGTGAAGGGCTCCACCGGAGGTCCCGACGCGGCCTCGCGGGCCCGCTCGACCCACACCATGGTTGCTGAGGCGCGGTCCTCGACCGGTCAGGTGCTGGCGACCGTGACGATGACGGGTCCGGATCCCTACGACTTCACCGCGGACATCCTGGCGTGGGGAGCGATCCGTGCCGCTGGCTCCGGGATGCTCGCCAGTGGCGGTCTCGGTCCGGTCGAGGCTTTCGGGCTGGACGGGTTGACCCAGGGGTGTGCGTCGGTGGGGCTGAAACGGGTCTGATGCGGACATGAGTGTGGTCGCGAAGCTGCGTGGGCGAATTCGCCCGCGCGCGCTGCTGGCCGCGTTCTTCTGCGTCCTCGGGGTGGCCCTGGTCGCGGCGCCGCTGGCGTTGGAGCAGGCGGTCGAGAACGTCCGCTTCACCGATCGCCTCGGCACGGTGCCGGTCGAGGTCTCGCTGTGCCACAACGGCTTCTCCCAGGTGGACACCGGGGTGCTCGGCTCGATGTACTGGGAGCAGACCGGCAGGTTCGGCTTCGGGGCCTGCGTACGGGTCACCGACCCTCCTGAGGCGGGCTCGACGTTGTCGTCGTACGTCGACCGGCAGTTCATCCAGCGCAACGCCGTCCTGATCAACGACCCGGACTCGGTGGCCGTCGCCTACGGACACGCCTTCCTGCGTGAGTTCCGGAACGAGTTCCTGCGGACCGAGGCACTCCTGACGGCCCTCGGCCTGCTGATCGTGGTCGCCGTCCGGCGCAACGGCCGCCCGGTCGGCGACGACGAGCTGCCCTGGTGGGGGCACCGGCTCGCGCGTCGGTTGACGCCGTGGCCGCGGGTGCGCGCCGTGATGTGGCCGACCCTGCTGGTGGCCACCGCGCTGACCGCGTCCACGGCCTACGCCGGGTACGCCTTCCGGGACTGGCCCGGATCGGCGGACGTCGGGGTCATCTACCCGCTGCCGCAGGTCGACGAGCTCAGCTTCAGCAGTCCGCAGACCCGGGAGATCGCCGCCCAGGTCCAACCGTTCATCGAGAAGAACACCGAGCGTCTGCGTCAGGCCGCCGACCAGTACGAGGACCAGGTCGCCGCCAGCTTCGCGATCGCGCTCGGCCAGGCCGGTCGGGAGATCCTGCCCCGCGCTGGTGAACGCATCGTGATCGCCGAAGCCGATCCGCAGGGGAGCTTCGTCGGGACCGCCGTGCGGACCCGGATCTATCCGGCGCTGCTCCGAGCGCTGGGCGAGAAGGCGGTGGTCCTGCGGACGATCGCGGGCGACATCACCTCCAACGGCACCGTGGCCGAGGACGGTTTCGTGCAGCGCGAAGCACAAGGCCTGCCGGGGGTCCCGACGGTGGCCGTCAAGGGCGACCACGACTCCGACAAGACCGTGGAGCAGATGATCGACCACGGGATGCTGGTGCCCGACCAGGAAACCCGGGAGATCGCCGGCTTCCGGGTCTCGGTCGCCAACGATCCGGAGTTCAAGACCCTCTTCGGGGGGTCCGTCACGAACGAGTCCGGGACCACCGAGCAGGAGATCGGCCAGAAGCTGCGTACCGAGGTGGTCGACGACCGGTCCTCCGGGATCGCCGTCTTCCACCAGGCGGTGGCGGCAGCGGCCTACCTCGGGATCGGCAGCCTCAACGAGCTCGACCGGACCGTGGGCCGGGAGACCACCCCGTACGACGACGGCATCCCCGACGTCCCGCCCGGCACGGTCGACGTCGGCCACAGCCACCGCTCGATCGGGCCCTTCGTCATCTGGAACACCGACACCGACAAGGTCACCTGGACGGTGGTGGATCGTCTCGGGACCTCGGGGGGAGCCGAGAACAGCCCCACCTTCAACCGGTTCTCCGCGCCGTTGTCGATCCCGCTGAAGCCGGTCTCGATCCGGCTGCAGTACTTCGACACGAAGACGGGCCTGCAGACCGGGTACGTCTCGATCACCCTGGGCACCGACGCGACTGCGGCCATCAGCGCCCGGACCGACGTCGGCCTTCCGCTGGGCTAGTCGCCGTCAGCGCGCGGCGTAGCGCCTGCCACAATCGCGGGCATGGGTAGACCGATGATCGTCAGCGATTCCGTCGAAGTGGCCGCAGCTCCCGAGAAGATCTGGGCCCAGGTCTCGGATCCGGCACAGATGCCGCGCTGGAGCCCGGAGAACACCGGGGCTCCGCTCGGGGCCGGGAAGCCCCTGACCGTCGGCGACGTCTTCCACGGCACCAACAAACGAGGGGCCGCACGCTGGACGACCCGGTGCCAGGTCACCGCCGCCGAGCCGGGGAAGGTGTTCGCGTTCGACGTCCTCGCCATCGGGGTGAAGAACCCGCGTCTGCGCGGCAAGATCGCCAGCTGGTCCTACACGTTCGAGCCGGTCGGGTCCGGGACCCGGGTCACCGAGACCTGGACCGACCTCCGCACGGGGTGGCCCGACTGGGCGGCTGCGGCGTTCGACAAGGTCGCGACCCGGGGAAACCTGTTCTCGGACTTCCAGCGCCGCAACATCGCCAAGACCCTGGCGAACCTCAAGGCCGACTTCGAGGCCGGTCGCGGCTGAGGGAACTTCCCCCTCGATCGCCGGCACCGGGTACTATGGGTGCACGGCACTGTTGCAGTGCCCAGACCGTCGCCCGCTCGGAAGTGAAGCGGAACGGATCGAGTTCGCCCCCTCTCGCGGTTCCGCACCGGTCGGCGATCAGTGTGCCCCTCACCGGGCACGAACCAATGCGCTCAGCGTCACCAGACTCTGTGCGGGAAGGACGGGCCCGTGGCTCAAGGGAGCCAGCGCCGGCAAGGCGCTCGCCGCACTGCACCCCGGAACAACAACCAGGGACGCAACACCGCCCGGAGCAACGGCCGCGGTCGCGGTCGCGACGACAGCGGTGTCATCCCGCAGCTCGCCCGGGCGGTGCGCGAGGTCGAGGCCGCGGTCGAGCGCCGCTCGATCGACCCGGCTGTCCGGACCAAGTTCCAGGTCGTCGCCCTGCTGGCCCGCGAGGAACGGACCCGGATCAAGACCGACACCGAGCTCACCGAGGGCAAGCGCGGCGAGGAGCTCAAGCGCCTCGACGGCATCGCCACCATCCTTGCCCAGACGGCGGCCCGTGACTCCCGGCTCTTCGAGCTGCTCGACGAGAACGCGATGATCACCGACGCCGCGAAGGCACTGATCCGTGAGCTCAAGACCAAGGGTGGGATGGACGTTCCCGAGGAGGATGTCGTCGAGGAGGCCGAGGCCGACCCCGATGCCCCGCCGGCGCCGGTCGAGAAGCGAGTCATCCCCCAGGCAGTCCGGGCCCGTCAGCTGGCCAACCCGTTCCTGGTCCCCGACTTCGCGGCCGCTGCCCACAAGAAGAGCAGGCACAGCGAGCTGGCTCGCTGGGAGCTCCTCGGCCCGCTGTTCCGCTCGTTCGAGGAGGCCGACGGCGGTGGGATCGCCTGCATGCCGCTCCCGGCCCCGATCCCGGTCCGGGTGCCCGAAGGGCTCGAGCTGATGCAGCACCAGGCCGGCACCATCGCCGCGGCAGCAGCCGGTCACCGCAGCTTCCTGCTCGCTGACGAGCCGGGCCTCGGCAAGACCGCGCAGGCGCTGCTCGCCGCGCAGGCTGCCAACGCCTACCCGCTGCTGGTCGTCGTCCCGAACGTCGTGAAGACCAACTGGGCCCGCGAGGCAGAGCGCTGGACCCCGCGGCACCCGGCCACCGTGATCCACGGTGACGGCGACTCGATCGACGGCTTCGCCGACATCATCATCGTGAACTACGAGATCCTGGACCGGCACGTCGGTTGGCTCAAGGAGCTCGGGTTCAAGGGCATGGTGGTCGACGAGGCCCACTTCATCAAGAACAAGACCTCCCAGCGGTCCCAGCACGTCCTGGAGATCGCGGCCAGCATCCGGGAACGGATGGCCCGACCGCTCCTGATGGCGCTGACCGGGACGCCGTTGATCAACGACATCGACGACTTCCGGGCGATCTGGCAGTTCCTCGGCTGGATCGACGACCGCAGGCCGCTGGGTGCCCTGATGGATGCGCTCGAGGAGAAGGGGCTGACCCCGCTCGATCCCGGCTTCTTCCCGTCAGCGCGACGTGCGGTGATCGACCAGGGGATCGTCCGACGTCGCAAGATCGACGTCGCCAAGGACATTCCGCAGCGCCGGATCGCCGACATGCCGGTCGAGCTGGACGGGGAAGCGGGCCGCTCGATCCGCGCTGCCGAGCGGGAGCTCACCCGCCGGTTGGTCACCCGTTACGACAGTGCCGTGGCGACCCGCAAGCCAGGGCACCACGAGCACGACCTCTCCGGGATCGACCACGAGCTGGTCCGTCGCGTCGCCACCTGGGAGCGCGAGGACACCGAGGAATCGACCGGCGAGAACGTCTTCGGGCTGATGCGACGGATCGGTCAGGCCAAGGCGGAGCTGGCGGCGGACTACACCGCGCAGCTGGCGCGCAGCGTCGGC
The DNA here is from genome assembly GCA_026392455.1 of Propionibacteriales bacterium. Classification (GTDB taxonomy): domain Bacteria; phylum Actinomycetota; class Actinomycetes; order Propionibacteriales; family Nocardioidaceae; genus Marmoricola. The sequence goes on from JAPLCB010000007.1 coordinate 6,640, forward strand.
AAGGTGGTCTTCTTCGCCAAGCACGTCGACGTGATGGACGCGGCCCAGGAGCTGTTCGAGAAGCGCGGCATCAAGTACTCCTCGATCCGCGGCGACCAGACACCGAAGGTCCGCGAGAAGAACATCGAGGCGTTCCTGAAGGACCCGGACGTCGCCGTGATCGTCTGCTCGCTCACCGCGGCCGGCGTCGGCATCAACCTCCAGGTCGCCTCCAACGTCGTCCTGGCCGAGCTCTCCTGGACGGCGGCCGAGCAGACCCAGGCGATCGACCGGGTGCACCGGATCGGGCAGGACCAGCCGGTCACGGCCTGGCGGGTGATCGCGGCCCAGACGATCGAGGCCCGGATCGCCGACCTGATCGACTCCAAGGCCGGTCTGGCCGCTCGGGCGCTGGACGGTTCGGACGAGGACGCGGTGTCCTCGGCGGACCTGCAGACCGAGGCCATGGTGGGTCTGCTGACCGCGGCCCTGGAGGCCCGGTGACCTCTCCACTCTTCAAGCCCGTCTCCCTCGGTTCGGTCGACCTCGCCCACCGGGTGGTGATGGCGCCGTTGACCCGGATGCGGGCGACCCCTCCGGGTGACGTCCCCAACGACCTGATGGTCGAGTACTACCGGCAGCGGGCCGGCGCTGGCCTGATCGTGTCCGAGGGCACCCAGATCTCGCCGATCGGCAAGGGCTACATGGACACGCCCGGTATCTACAGCGCCGAGCAGGTCGAGGGCTGGCGGACGGTGACCGACGCGGTGCACGCCGAGGGTGGCCGGATCGCGGCCCAGCTGTGGCACGTCGGCCGGGTCTCGCACGAGTCGTTCCACGACGGTGGGCTGCCGGTGTCGGCGTCGGCGCTGCCCTACCGGAACCGCGCCACCATCAAGGGCCCCGACTCCAAGCCGCTGCGGGCCGACTGCCCGACCCCGAGGGCGCTGAGCACCGACGAGATCGCCGCGACGGTCGAGGACTACCGCCGCGCCACGGTGAACGCCCGCGAGGCCGGCTTCGACCTGGTCGAGATCCACGGTGCGCACGGCTACCTGCTGCACCAGTTCATGAGCGAGGTGAGCAACGTCCGCACCGACCAGTACGGCGGCACCCAGGAGAACCGGGCACGGTTCGCCCTCGAGGTCGTGGACGCCGTCGTCGAGGCCTGGGAACCGGGCCGGATCGGGATCAGGCTCTCGCCGCAGGGCTCGTTCAACGGTCTGGATGACGATGCCGGACTGCCGATGGGGCTGTACCTGGCGGCCGAGCTCGACCGCCGCGACGTGGCCTTCCTGCACCTCTCCGAGCCGGACTGGGCGGGTGGCCCCGCGCTGACCGACGAGTTCCGGACCGACCTGCGCCGGGCTTTCGGTGGCGCCATCGTCGGCGCCGGCAACTACACCGTCGAGAAGGCCGAGCGTCTGCTGGAAGCCGGCCTGATCGACGCGGCTGCATTCGGCCGGGCCTACATCGCCAACCCGGACCTGGCCGAACGGTTCCGGGCCGGGGCAGCGCTCAACGAGCCGGTCGGTGCGACGTTCTACGGCGGTGGAGCCGTCGGCTACACCGACTACCCGTCACTGGACTGAGTGCGCTTGGCGAGGACCGCCTCGACCTTCTCGCGGATGTCGGGGGCGTCCTCCAAGAGGCGCCGGAAGGCGTGTCCCTCGATGACCAGCGCGTGCACGTCGGAGTCGGCGGTCACGCTCGCTGTCCGGGGCTGCCCGGTGACCAGGGCGATCTCGCCGAAGAAGTCGCCGGGTCCGAGGTGGTTGATCACCTCGTCACCCTGGGTGACCGTCGCGGTGCCGTCGATGATCACCACGAATTCCTGACCGTCGGCGTGCTCGGTGGCCAGCCTCCGGCCCGCGCGCAGGTCGATCTCGTCGGCGGTCGCTGCGACCTCGGCCACCTCGGGCGGCGTGCAGTCGGCGAACAGCGGGAGGGAACGGATCAGCTCGGCCTTGGCATCCTTGTGCAACCTCATGGGCAGAACCTAGACCCGGCGCGGGTCTCCTGTCTGCCCCTGAGGTGACCTATCCGGCGCTGGGAAGGCGTTCGGCCAGGGCGCTCTCGACCTTGGCGCGGATCCCGGGCGAGTGCTCCAGGAGGGTCATGAACGCGTGACCCTCGATCACCAGGGCCTGGACAGCGGTGCGTGCGATCACCGTCGCCGTCCGCGGCTTTCCGGTGAGCAGGGCGATCTCACCGAAGAAGTCGCCAGGTTCCAAGGTCGCAATGGGTTCCCGCCCGCGGTGCACGGTGGCGGTGCCACTGACGATCACGACGAACTCGCGGCCCTCGGCCGATTCCCGGGCGAGGACCCGGGCCGGCCGCAGCACGAGCTCGTCGGCGATGGCGGCCACCTCGGCGATCTCGGTGCTGGTGCAGTCGGCGAACAGCGGCAACGAGCGGATCAGCCGGGCCTTGGTGTCCTTGTGCAGCCTCATGGATCGACGGTAGGCGCACCGGACCAGCGTTGTCTGTGGTCCGGGTCTCATTTAGCCGTGCGAGCAAATATTTCTTTTATGTTTCAACGACTTCGGTAGTGCAGCAAGCACGACGTGTCGGCCCGCGCCACCCCACCGATCTGCGCCGGCACCGGCCGTGGGTACGCCGACCAGCCCGGCTCCAGCGTGTAGGTCGTCAGCAGGTGCGCGACCGCCATCGACATCGCAGCCAGCGAGAACGGCTGCGCCGGGCAGGAATGCTTCCCGTGCCCGAACGCGGTGACCAGGGTCGGCGAGGCCAGGGCGCTGGTGTCGGCCAGTCGGCTCCGGTTCCAGCGCTCGGGCTTCCACTGCTCCAGGCCCGGGGCCGCGGACGTGTTCGTCAGCGGGAGCAGCGTCGCGATCGTGGCCCCCGGCCCGACCGAGTACGTGGTGGTGCCGTCGTCGAACTCGACCGGGGCCAGCACGGTGCGACCCATGATCGAGCGCTGGGCCAGCCGGGTGGACTCCAAGGTGCACTGGTCGGTGAAGGCGCGGTCCCCGTCGACGACGCGGGCAGCGGCGGCGGGGTGCTCGACCAGGTCGACCAGGGCCCAGCCCAGCGCGGCGGCCAGGTTCGACATCGAGGCGATGTGGATCAGGGCCACGTCCCAGGCGACCCCGCGGCGGCGTACCTCCGGCGGCTCGCCGTCCCAGGCGTCGACGATCCGGGCGAAGAGCGACTGGCCGTCGGGATCCGGGGCGCTGTCCAGGCTGTCCAGCGCGGTCCCGACCACCTCGGTGATCTCGGCCAGGGCAGCGATCTCGGCCGACTTCCCGGACGCGGCCACGGCGGCCATCGCGTCGGGGTGCACGAACGCGTCGGAGCCGTCGAGGGTGTCGAACGCAGCAACCAGGCGCTCGAACTCGGCGCCCTCCGCGCTGCCCGGTCCGGCCCAGGACGCCAGCCCCATCCGATGGCCCAGGCGCCGGGTCACCGCGAAGACGTCCACCGTCCCGGACCCGCCGAGCTCACTGGTGGTGGTGGTCAGCGCGGCCTGCAGGTTCACCAGGTAGTTGGCCACGTCGCCCTTGCGGAAGAGCGAACCCGGCAGGGTCCGCCGGCCGTCGAAGATCTCCTCGGGCAGCTTGCGGCGCAGCATCAGGTAGTCCGCGACGCCCTTGCTCGCGGCTTCCTCCGGCAGTGCGTAGAAGGACTCGACCCCGGTGGGGGAGAAGGTGAAGAGGTACCGGTCGCGGCCGCTCTCGACGACGAAGGTGTCGCCGTACGTCGCCCTGGCCCGCGCGAGCTCGCCGACGGCGTCGTCGACGGCGACGTCCCAGGGCAGGCCGATGCCCTCGGCGAGCGGGGGGAGCGGAGTGATCTCGTTACGGGGCACGGTGGTCCTCACGACGCAGGCGCACGGGCAGGTGGTCCAGGCCGTTGTTGAAGTTCGACCAGATCTTGGTGGGTTCGCCGGCGCGCTCGATCCGCGCGAAGGTGCCGAGCAGCTCCTCGAAGAAGATCCGGCCCTCCAGGCGTGCCAGGTGGATCCCCAGGCAGAAGTGCTCGCCGAACCCGAACGCCACGTGCTTGGTCGGCGCGCGTCGTACGTCGAAGACGTCCGGGTTCTCGAAGACGGCCTCGTCCCGGTTCGCCGAGGTGTAGTAGAGGCACACCTTGTCGCCGCTGCGGATCTGCTGTCCGCCGAGCTCGGTGTCGACCATGGCGGTGCGCCGGAAGTAGTGCAGCGGTCCGGCGTACCGGACGATCTCCTCGACCGCGCCGCCGATCAGCTCGGGCTCCGCGCGCAGCAGCGCCAGCTGGTCGGGGTGCTCCAGCAGCACGTCGAGGCCGTTGGCGAGCATGCCGACGGTGGTGTCGTTGCCTGCGATGAACAGCTGCACGAACTGCAGCGCGAACTCGAGGTCGTCCATCGCGGTCCCGTTGATCTCCGAGGCGAGCATCAGCGAGGTCACGTCGTCCGGCGGCGGCTCCCCGCTCTCGACGGCACTGCGGCGGCGGGCCGCGTGGCCGATCGCGTAGACCGCGAGCTCGGAGACCGCGGCAATGCCCTCGTGGTCCGCGGACTCGCCGATGGTGCGGGCCGACAGGGCGGCCAGGTGGTGCAGGTGGTCCCAGTCCTCCTCCGGCAGCCCCAGCACCTCGCCGAGCACCCGGGTGGGCAGCGAGCTGGCGACATCGTGGACCAGGTCCACCACGGCTCCGTCGGGGCCCTCGGCGATACCCGCCAGGATGTCGCGGCAGATGTCGCGGACCCGCGTCTCCAGGGTCGCGATCTGGGGCTTGCCGAACGGGACCGTCAGCGGCTTGCGGTGGTGCTGGTGCCTCGGTGGGTCCATGGCCAGCAGCATCGAGCGCAGCTGCTGGAGCGCGGTCGGGTCCATGTCCTCCAGCAGGATGCCGCCCTGCTCGGCCGAGTAGACCTTCGGCTGCCGGGACACTGCGATCACGTCGGCGTGCCGCAGCACCGCCCAGTAGCCGGCCTGGCCCGGGATCTCCTGCCAGTGCACCGGGTCGGTGCGCCGGAGCTCGGCGAAGGTGGAGTGCGGGGCACCTCCGCGCCAGGACGCACGGTCGTACAGATCGACGGTCACGGAGGTCATCGTGCCATCAGGTACTGCCTCGTACGCTCGAAACCAGAACCCCCTCGAAGGAGACGACGATGACGATGCGGGCAACCTGGAACGGTGCCGTGCTGGCCGAGAGCGACGACACGGTGGTGGTGGAGAACAACCACTACTTCCCGGAGAGCTCGCTGAACCGGGAGTACTTCACCGGCTCCGCGAAGAACACCGTCTGCCCGTGGAAGGGCGCAGCGTCGTACTACTCGGTGACCGTCGACGGTCAGGTCAACGCTGACGCGGCCTGGTACTACCCGGAGCCGTACGAGAAGGCCTCGATGGTGGCCGGGCGGGTCGCCTTCTGGAAGGGCGTCCAGGTCTCCGCGGCCTGATCCCCGCGGGTCCGGACTACTCCGAGATCCAGTCGGCCCGGGCGCCGATCGCGATGACCTCGCACGCCAGGGCGATCTGGTCGCGCAGGTCCGGTGACATCTCCGGCGCGCCCAGCTCGAGCAGCAGCGCGGCAGAGTTGCGGGCCCGTTGGCCGACGTGGCCGTCGGGAAGCTTCTTGCTCAGGGTCCAGCTGAAGGCGATCGCCTCGGAGCAGAGCTTCAGGATCCAGACCCGGTCCGTGCCGGTGCGCAGCAGCCGGTCGTCGAGCTTCTCGACGAGTGCGTTGATCAGCTCAGGGGCGGGAAGAGCGTGCATCGCGGGGTCCTTTGTCCGTAGCGGTCCTACACCTGGTTCAACGAACGACTCGGACATTTGTTACGAATCCAGGGTCCCGACGTCGGGATCACTAGGCTCATCTCCGTGAGCACCCCAGCAGAGCAGCCCGCCAGCAACCGCGGCCCTGGCCGTACCCGGCAGGAGTCGATCTACCGTGCCGGTGTCTTCGGGCGCGTGCCGGCGGTCCCGGCGGACTTCGCGACCCTGGAGGAGCGGGCCCGGGAGGCCAGTACGCCCACCGGATGGGCGTACGTCGCGGGCGGAGCCGGCGAGGGGCGCACGATGCGCAACAACCGGGCCGCGTTCGACCGCTGGGCGATCGTGCCGCGGATGGCGCACGGCAACACCACCCGCGACCTGTCGCTGGACCTGCTGGGCTCCACGCTGCCGGCGCCGGTGCTGCTCGCGCCGATCGGGGCCGGTGCCCTGATGGCTGATGACAGCGACCTGAAGATCGCCCGCGGTGCCGCTGCCCACGGGGTCCCGTACGTCTTCTCCAACCAGGGCTGCAACCCGATGGAGGACTGCGCCGCCGCGATGGGTGACGCCCCACGCTGGGTGCAGCTGTACTGGAGCACCGACGAGGGCCTCGTCGACTCGATGATCTCCCGGGCCGAGGCGATCGGGGCCGGGGCCCTGGTGGTCACGCTGGACACCACCCTGCTGGGCTGGCGGCCGATGGACCTGAATCTCGGCTCGCTGCCGTTCAGCCGCGGCCAGGGGATCGCGCAGTACACGTCGGACCCGCGGTTCCTGGAGATCGTGCGGGAACGGATCGCTGCCGCTGCCGGAGCGGGTAGGGAAGCGGCCGAGGTGACCGTGGGGGCGATCAAGACACTGCTCTCGATGACCCGGAACTACCCGGGGTCCTTCGCGGCCAACCTGCGCTCGCCCGAGCCGCGCGCCTCGGTCGAGACGTTCCTGGACATCTACTCCAACCCCGGCCTGAGCTGGGACCACCTCGCGACCTTGCGGGAGCGGACGCAGCTGCCGGTGGTCCTCAAGGGGATCCTGCACCCCGACGACGCCAAGCGGGCGTTCGACTCCGGCGTGGACGGCATCGTGGTCTCCAACCACGGCGGCCGCCAGGTCGACAACGCGATCGCCTCGCTCGACGCGCTGGTCACCATCCGCGACGCGGTCGGGGACGACCCGACCGTCCTGCTGGACAGCGGGATCCGGACCGGGGCGGACGTCTTCACGGCGCTCGCGCTCGGTGCTGACGCGGTGCTGCTCGGTCGGCCGTACATGTACGGCCTGGCGCTGGCCGGGGAGCTCGGGGTGACCGAGGTCGTCGCCAACGTGATCGCCGAGCTCGACCTGACCATGGCGCTCTCGGGGACCGCCGATCTCGCCTCGATCACGCGGGACCGCGTGGTCGCCAACCCGTCCGCCTAGGAGACGCCCGATGACTCGCAAGGACTCCCTGCGTACCCCCAACGCCCGCTTCAACGACCTGCCCGACTACCCGTTCGAGCCGAACTACATCGAGGTCGACGGATTCCGGGTGCACTACGTCGACGAGGGGCCGGGTGACGCGGCCCCGGTGCTGATGCTGCACGGCGAACCCACCTGGAGCTACCTCTACCGGTCGATGATCCCGGTCTTCGCCGAGGCCGGGATGCGCGCCGTGGCACCCGACCTGATCGGCTTCGGCAAGTCCGACAAGCCGACCTCGCGCGGGATCTTCTCCTACCAGCAGCACATGGACTGGTTGACGGCCTGGCTCGAGGCGGTCGACCTGCGCGGCATCACCTTGATCTGCCAGGACTGGGGCTCGCTGCTCGGGCTCCGCCTTGCTGCCGAGAACCCGGACCGATTCGCCAGGATCGTGGTGGCCAACGGGTTCCTCCCGACCGGTGACCGCGACCCCGGCCCGGCGTTCAAGGTGTGGCGCGGGTTCACGGCGTACTCGCCGCTCTTCCCGATCGGCCGGATCGTCGACTTCGGCACCAAGCGGTCGTTGTCCCCGGCCGAACGGGCGGCGTACGACGCCCCGTTCCCGAGCTCGAAGTACCAGGCGGGAGCGCGGACCTTCCCGGGTCTGGTGCCGACCTCCCCGAAGGACCCCGCGGCAGCGGCCAACACCGCTGCCTGGGAGTCTCTCGGTCGCTGGGAGAAGCCGTTCCTGACCCTCTTCGGCCGGCACGACCCGATCCTCGGCAAGGCCGACAAGCCGTTGCAGGAGCACGTTCCCGGAGCGGCCGGCCAGCCCCATGACCGGCTGGACGGCAGCCACTTCGTCCAGGAGGACGTCGGCGCCGAGATCGCCCGACGTACCGTCGTGTGGATCGCCAGCGAGCGGGACTAGGTCGGCACCGTGGACCGAGCACCGCGCCGACGCGCCTACTTCTGGATGATGGGCACCTGCGTGGTGCTCATCCTGCTCGCGTGGAACGTGGTGCGGTTCTGGTCCGTCCCGGTCGCGGTGGCGATGAGCGTGGTAGCCGCGGTGATCCCGCCGGTGGCCGTCATCGTCGGTAACTGGGGAGCGATGCGCGACTCCGAGCTGCCGACGGGTCGTGACCGATGAGCCGGCCACCGCTGCTGCTCGTCCACGGTGCCTGGCACGGCGCCTGGTGCTGGCGTGAGCACGTCACCGGCTACTTCGAGGCGCTGGGTCACGAGGTGCACACCGTGGACCTGCGGGGGCACCGCGAGGGAGCCGGTGCGCCGCGCCTGGGCTGGCACTCGGTTGCCGACTACGTCGCGGACGTCGCCGCTGCGGTCGACCGGATCGGCCGTGCGCCGGTGCTGGTCGGCCACTCCATGGGCGGGTTCGTGGTGCAGAAGTACCTCGAGGAGCACCCGGCTGCCGGTGCGGTGCTGGTCGCGTCGGTGCCGCCTCGTGGCGTCATCGGGGTCGTCGCCGGGCTCGCGCGCCGGCACCCGGGCCGCCTGCTCCGGTCGTTGTCCACCTTCGACCTGTACCCGCTGGTGCGCGGCCCCGAACGGACCCGGGAGATGTTCTACTCCGGCGCGCTCGACGACGCCGCCGTCGCGCGCTACTCGGCCGCCCTCGGCAACGAGTCGTACCGCGCCTTCCTGGACATGATGGTGCTCTCGCTCCCGCGGCGGACGAAGATCCGCGGCCGGGCACCGATGCTCGTGCTGGGCGGCGCCGAGGACCGGATCTTCCCGCCCGCGGACGTCCGGGCGACGGCGGCGGCGTACGGGACGACTGCGCAGATCTTCGACGGGATGGCCCACAACCTGATGCTCGAGGTCGGCTGGGAGCGGGTCGCCGAGGCGATCGAGGAGTGGCTGGCTAGCCTGCCGGGCTGAGCAGGATGCTCGCGTCCGGCCTCTCCAGCGACCGGCCGATCACCATCCGCTGGATCTGGTTGGTGCCCTCGAAGATCTGCATCACCTTCGCCTCGCGCATGTAGCGCTCGACCGGGAAGTCCCGGGTGTAGCCGGCGCCGCCGAGGACCTGGACGGCGTCGGTGGTCACCTTCATGGCGTTGTCGGTCGCGACCAGCTTGGCGATCGAGGCCTCCCGGCTGAACGGCAGCCCGGCGTCCTTGAGCCGGGCTGCGTGCAGGGTGGCTGCCCGCGCGGTCTGCACGGCAGCCTCCATGTCTGCCAGGACGAAGTTCAGGCCCTGGTGGTCGATGATCCGGCGGCCGAAGCTCTCCCTCTCCTGGGCGTAGGTGACGGCCGTGTCCAGCGCTCCCTGAGCCAGGCCGACCGCGACGGCGGCGATGCCGAGGCGGCCCGCATCCAGGCCCGCGAGGGCGATCTTCAGGCCGTCACCCTCGGCGCCGAGACGACGTTCGACCGGGACCCGGACGTTGTCGAAGAGCATCGTCGCGGTGGTCGAACCGGTGAGGCCCATCTTCTCCTCCGGGACGTCGGCGCTCAGGCCCGGCGTGTCGGCGGGGACCAGGAAGCAGCTGACCCCGGATCGGTCGCCGGGCTCTCCAGCGGTTCTGGCCATCACCTTGTAGAAGTCGGCCTGGCCGCCGTGGGTGGTCCAGGCCTTGGCGCCGTTGAGCACGTAGTGGTCGCCGTCGAGCCTGGCTGACGTCCGCATCGCTGCCGGGTCGGAGCCGGCGTGGGCCTCCGAGAGGCAGTAGGCGCCGAGGAGCTCGCCGCCGAGCATGTCGGGCAGCCACGCCTGGCGCTGCTCGTCGGTGCCGACGGTGGCCAGGCCGAAGCAGGAGAGCGCGTGCACGCTGACGCCGACCCCGACGCTCGACCAGACCGACCCGATCTCCTCCAGGACCTGGAGGTAGACCTCGTACGGCTGGCCGCCGCCGCCGTACTCCTGGGGGTAGGGCAGTCCCAGGATGCCGGTGCGCCCGAGCAGCCGGAACACCTCCCGGGGAAACTCCTCGGCCCGCTCGGCCCCTGCCGCCAACGGCTTCAGCTCGCGGGCCGCGAGCTCGCGGACCAGGCTCAGCAGGTCGACGGCCTCGGCCGTGGGAAGGACGCGACGTGCGGGCATCGTGGACCTTTCGGTAATGAGATGAGTACCAGAGTATCTGGTTTGGTACTCTACCCGCATGGCTGCCGGTCGTTCCAGTCCCGTCTCCCCGTCCCGCGGGGTCGAGCTTCTCGATGCCCTGATCGACCTGTACCTCCGTGACGGGTTCCTGGCGTTCGGGGTGGGCGAGCTCGCGGCCGAGCTGCACTGCTCCCGTTCCTCGCTCTACCTGGTCGCGTCCAGCAAGGAGCAGATCATCCTGACCGCGGTCCGGCGCTACTTCCAGCGCGCAGCCGAGAGGATCGAGACCCGCGTGGAGGCGCAGTCGCACCCGGGACTCCGACTGCAGGCGTACCTCGCGGCGGTCGCCGACGAGCTGGCGCCGGCCTCGGAGCAGTTCTACGCCGACCTCGCCGAGTACCCACCCGCTCGGGACCTCTACCTGGAGAACACCCGGCGCGCTGCCCAGCGGGTGCAGGACATCGTCGCGACTGGGGTGGCTGCAGGCACCTTGCGCTCGGTCAACGCCCGCTTCGTCGGCGCTGCGGTGGCCGAGGTGATGGCGGCGATCCAGGCTGGCCGGATCGAGGCGGCCACCGGTCTCACCGACGCCGCTGCCTACGCGGCGCTGGCAGACCTGGTCGGCACCGGTCTGGTCCCGGTCGATGACTGAACGCACCCCCGGTCGCGACCCCGGTCGGGCTGCCGTGAAAGATGTTGACCACCACCACTAGGAGTACTCATCGTGACTGACGCCTCGCCCGAGCCGACCCCTGTCGACCTCTCCACCCTGACCATCGCCGTCCTCGGCGGGACCGGGCCGCAGGGCCGCGGCCTGGCACGCCGGTTCGCCCAGGCCGGTCTCACGGTCGTCCTCGGCAGCCGGACCGCCGAGAAGGGTGAGGCTGCCGCTGCCGAGCTCTCGGCGGCCATCGGCGCGACCGTGACCGGTTCGGACAACCGCGGTGCCAGCGAGGCCGGCGACGTCGTCCTGGTGGTCGTGCCCTGGGAGGGCCACGGCGAGCTGCTGACCGAGCTCAAGCCGGTCCTGGACGGCAAGATCGTCGTCGACTGCGTCAACCCGCTCGGCTTCGACAAGCAGGGTGCCTACGCCCTGCCGGTCGCCGAAGGATCTGCCACCCAGCAGGCGGCGGCCATCCTCACCGAGAGCACCGTGGTCGGCGCTTTCCACAACGTCTCCGCGGTGCTGCTCGAGGACCCCGACGTCACCGATCTCGGCACCGACGTGCTGGTCCTCGGCGACGAGCGTGAGGCCACCGACCTGGTCCAGGCCCTGGCCGACACCATCCCGGGGGTCCGCGGCGTGTACGGCGGTCGCCGGCGCAACGCCCACCAGGTGGAGGCGCTGACCGCGAACCTGATCAGCATGAACCGCCGTTACAAGGCGCACGCCGGGGTCCGGGTCACCGACGTCTGATCAACCGGGGGCGCTCAGCCCAGAACGTCGGGCTTGAACTGTCGGTAGAGCGCTTCCTGGGCGACGGTCGCCACCATCAGCCCGGAGCGGTCGAACAACGAGCCGGTGTACATGCCGCGGTTCCCGGCGATCGCGCGCGCGGAGTAGTCGCTGAAGATCCAGTCCTCCGCCCGCGCCGGGTGGTGGAACCAGACCGCGTGGTCCAGGCTGGCGGCCGGGATGAATCCCTGGGTGTCGAAGGCGTGCATGTCGGCGGAGACGTCCGACAGGTAGGTCAGCGCGGCGGCGTTCAGCAGGACGTCGTCACCGATCTCGGTGGTGAACCGCGACCAGAACCGCGACGGCCAGGCGGTCACGCCGTCCTCGGGCGGGATGCTCACCTCCAGCGAGAACATCCGCGGCGCGACCCAGGAGAGTCCTTCCTCGGGCGGGGTCACCGCGGGGAGCTGTGGTGCCTGACGGTCCATCTCGTTCCCCGGGCGGGCGAACGAGGAGGATGCCGAGAAGATCACCTCACCGCGCTGGATGGCGACGACGCGACGGGCCGAGAACGAGCTGCCGTCGCGGTCCCGGTCGACCTTGAACATCGTCGGACGGGACGCGTCGCCCCGACGCAGGAAGTAGCCGTGCAAGGAGTGCGGGAGGCGGTCGGCCCCGACGGTGAGTCCAGCGGCGAGCAACGCCTGGGCGGCGACCTGTCCGCCGTACAGCGGCCAGTCCTCCTCGAACACGTAGTTGGCTCGGAAGGTGTCTTCCTCGATCTGCTCGAGCTCCAGCAGGTCGCGCAGGTCGCCGCTCTGGGTCGGATCGAACTTCGACTCGGTGGTCATGGTCCCGCAGGCTATCGGTCGGTCGACGCTGTCTAGGCTGCAGGCCATGAGCACCTACGTCTCCTACTCCCACGCCGACGGCGTCGCCCGGATCACTTTGAACGACGGCGACCGCGGAAACCCGATCCATGCCGACCAGATCGTCGAGCTCCAGGCAGCCGTACGCCGGGCCGGCAACGACTCGGCGCGGGTGATCGTGCTCGCCTCGACCGGGCGCTTCTTCAGTGTCGGCGGTGACCTGGCGGCGTTCGGCAGCCAGGACGACGTCGCGGCCTACATCGACGACCTGGCCGAAGGTCTGCACCGGGTGATCAGCGACCTGGTCCGCAACCCGGCGATCGTGATCTCGGTGGTGCACGGTCCGGCGGCGGGTGCCGGGTTCCCGCTCGCGGCCTCGGCCGACGTCGTGCTCGCCGGGCGCAAGGCGAAGTTCAGTCTCGGGTACACCAAGATCGGTCTCTCGGTCGACGGTGGCACCAGCCTGCTGGTGAACACCCTCGGTCTGCACCGGGTGCTGCGGCTGACGCTGCTCAACGACGTGATGGACGCCGAGGAGGCGCTGGCAGCGGGACTGGTCGCCCGCCTGTACGAGAACGACGAGCTGACCGAGGCCGCGGATGCCCTGGCAGCCTCGCTCGCCGCCGGGCCCGCGCTCGCCTTCGCCGCGACGAAGAAGCTGGTCCGTGATGCTGCGGAGCCTGCTCCCGAGGCGGTCCTCCGCTCCGAGAGCCTCTCGATCAGGAACCTTGCTGCGAGTGCCGACGGTGTCGAGGGCGTCCGTTCGTTCTTGGAGAAGCGGCCCGCGTCCTTCGGTTGATAGATACCCCCTAGGGGTATATGATCGGTTCATGACCGAACACTCCTACCTCGCGTCCGGGAACAAGGACGCCTACCTCAAACGGCTTCGTCGGATCGAAGGCCAGGCCCGTGGTCTGCAGCGGATGGTCGACGAGGAGGCCTACTGCATCGACATCCTGACCCAGGTCTCCGCGATGACGAAGGCGCTCCAGGCGGTCTCGCTGAGTCTGCTCGAGGAGCACCTCGGGCACTGCGTCGTCGGCGCGGTCCGGGCGGGCGGACCCGAGGGCGAGCAGAAGCTCACCGAAGCGATGGACGCGATCTCGAGGCTGGTGAAGTCGTGATCACGACCAGCTACCTCGTTGCCGGGATGACCTGCGGGCACTGCGTCGCGTCGGTCACCGAGGAGATCTCCGAGATCCCCGGGGTGACCGGTGTGACGGTGGTGCTCGACACCGGGCTCGTCACCGTGACCAGCGACGAGCCGCTCGACGACGCCGCCGTGGGCGCTGCTGTCGTCGAGGCCGGCTACGCACTCTCATGACGACGCCGGTGCGGGTCGGAGCCTTCGTCGCCGGGCTGGTGGTTCTCTTCGCCGCCGGCCTCGGGCTGGGCAAGCTCGTCGAGGACGATGCCCCGGCCGACGGCGGCTACCGCCTCCGGCTGACCGCGGGCGCGGCTGTCGCGGGGTCGCCGGTGCCGATCCGGTTCGACGTGGTGGCGAACGACGACGTGGTCGTCACCGACTTCACGATCCGGCACGACAAGCCGCTGCACCTGATCGCCGTCCGGAAGGACTTCGGGTCCTACCGGCACCTGCACCCCGCGATGGATGCAGCCGGGCGCTGGGCGGTGGATGCCGATCTGGACGCTGGTTCCTGGCGGCTGTACGCCGATTTCCAGCCGGCCGGCGGTGACCTCCAGGTGCTCGATGCCGACGTCACCGTGGCGGGGACCCCGGTCGCGGCCGGGAGTGAACCGGGCGGGGAGCGTCGTACCTGGACCGAGGCCGGCTACACGGTCGAGGCCGTCGGGTCGCTGGCCGCCGGGAGCGGCTCCGACCTGGAGTTCCGGGTCTCCTCGCAGGGGCGCCCGGTCACCGACCTGGAGCCGTACCTGGGGGCGTACGGGCACCTGGTGGTGATCCGCGACAGCGACCTGGGGTACCTGCACGCCCACCCCGGGGACGGGCCGCCCGGACCGGAGATCCCGTTCGGGGTCGAGGTCCCCGCCGTGGGCGGGTACCACCTGTTCCTCGACTTCCGTCACCGCGGAGCCGTCCGCACGGCGACCTTCGTCCTGGACGCAGCGCCGGGCGGGACCGTGGAGCACGAGGAGGGCGGCCATGGCGACCACTGAGCTCGAGCTCACCGGGATGACCTGCGCGTCGTGCGCCAACCGGATCGAGCGGAAGCTGAACAAGCTCGACGGTGTCAGCGCCTCGGTGAACTACGCCACCGAGACAGCCCGGGTCGACTTCCCGGACTCCGTCAGCACCGCGGACCTGATCGGAGCCGTCGAGGCGGCCGGCTACGGCGCATCCCTCCCGGCAGCGGCCGACCAGCCACCCGCCCCGGACGCCGTCGACGAGCTGCGGCACCGACTGGTGGTGTCGACGTTGCTCAGCATCCCGGTGATCGCTCTCGCGATGGTGCCGCCGTGGCAGTTCACCAACTGGCAGTGGCTCTCGCTGACCCTGGCGGCGCCGGTCGTGGTGTGGGGCGGCGCGCAGTTCCACCGCGCTGCCTGGGTCAACGCACGTCACGGGGCCACCACCATGGACACGTTGGTCTCCGTCGGGACCCTGGCCGCGTTCGGGTGGTCGGTCTACGCCCTCTTCTGGGGGGACGCCGGCCGGCCCGGGATGACGCACCCGTTCTCGTTCGCCGTCGAGCGCGCCCACGACAGCTCCGCGATCTACCTCGAGGCCGCCGTCGGGGTGACGACCTTCCTGCTGGCCGGTCGGTTCATCGAGTCGCGGTCCAAGCGCAGCGCCGGGGCGGCCCTGCGTGCACTGCTGGACCTCGGCGCGAAGGACGTGGCTGTCCTCCGCGACGCCCCTGACGGTCAGCGCCACGAGGAGCGGGTCGGGATCGAGACGCTCGTGGTCGGTGACGTGTTCGTGGTCAGGCCCGGGGAGAAGATCGCCACCGACGGCGTCGTCGTCGACGGTGCCTCCGCGGTCGACGCGGCACTGCTGACCGGTGAGTCGGTCCCGGTGGACGTCGGACCCGGGGCCGCTGTGGTCGGCGCGACGGCCAACGTCGGCGGTCGGCTGGTGGTCCGGGCGACCCGGGTCGGCGCCGAGACCCAGCTGGCTCAGATGGCCCGTCTGGTCGCCGAGGCGCAGCACGGCAAGGCGCAGGTCCAGCGGCTCGCCGACCGGATCTCCGGGGTCTTCGTACCGGTCGTGATCGGCCTCGCGGTCGCGACCCTGGGCTTCTGGCTCGGTCTGGGCGAGGAGCCGTCGGCAGCGTTCACGGCAGCGGTAGCGGTGCTGATCATCGCCTGCCCGTGCGCACTGGGACTGGCCACGCCGACGGCACTGATGGTCGGGACCGGTCGTGGCGCGCAGCTCGGGATCCTGCTGAAGGGTCCGGAGATCCTGGAGGCGACCCGGATGGTCGACGTCGTCGTCCTGGACAAGACCGGGACCGTGACCACCGGGGTGATGGCAGTGTCGCTGGTGCAGCCGGTCGAGGGTGTCTCGCCCGACGAGGTGGTCCGGCTGGCCGCGGCGGTCGAGCAGGCCTCCGAGCACCCGATCGCGGCCGCGATCGTGCGGATCGAACCGGAGCGCCTCGCGGCGGTCACGGAGTTCGTGAGCACGCCGGGGGTCGGGGTCCGGGGCATCGTCGAGGGCGCGGTCGTCGAGGTTCGCCGCGCCGAGGCCGCCACCCAGGGGACGACGGTGGACGTGCTCCGCGACGGGACCCGGATCGGCAGCATCGTGGTCACCGACGAGGTCAAGCCGACCTCGGGCGAGGCCATCGCCGGACTGCGCCGCCTGGGACTGCGTCCGGTGCTGCTCACCGGCGACAACGAGGCGGCGGCCCGGTCGGTCGCGGCGGACGTCGGGATCGGCGTGGACGACGTGATCTCCGGTGTCCTCCCGGCCGGGAAGGTCGCCGTCGTGAAGCGGCTCCAGGCCGAGGGCAACGTGGTGGCGATGGTCGGAGACGGGGTGAACGATGCCGCGGCGCTGGCCCAGGCCGACCTGGGGATCGCGATGGGGACGGGCTCGGACGTCGCCATCGAGGCGAGCGATCTCACGTTGGTCCGCGGAGACCTCCGGGTCGCGGTCGACGCGATCAGGTTGTCCCGACGGACGCTGGGAATCATCCGCGGCAACCTCTTCTGGGCGTTCGCCTACAACGTGGCCGGCCTTCCGCTGGCGGCGGCCGGACTGCTGAACCCGATGCTCGCCGGGGGAGCGATGGCGCTGTCGTCGGTGTTCGTGGTGCTCAACAGCCAGCGGCTGCGCGGGTTCCGCTCGTCCGTTGGATGAACTGCGACAACGGCGGAGGGGCTCCCGTGGGAACCCCTCCGCCGTTGATGTTTCAGGCGCAGGCCTGGCGGGGTCCGGTCGCAACCTGGCCGCCGGTGAAGCCGAGGAAGTTCGACGGTGCGATGGCCTGCTTGTCGGCCCAGCCTCGGTTGTAGCACGCGTAGTTCGTCGACGAGTACAGCTGGAAGTGCAGGTGGGCGCCCTGCCAGCAGCCATTGACGGCTCCGCTCGCGAGCCGGTAGCGGTAGCTACCGACGGTGCCCAAGTTTGCGCCCCATCGGTTTACGGTCTGTCCTTCTGCAAGGCCTGCTGCCGGCTGGATGTGCGCGTACGTGGCGGAGCCGATTCGCGTTGATCCCGAGTACAGGCCGACCGTGACGGCGTACCCGCCGTCAGCAACGACCCCACTGCTGCACGCCGCTCGAATCCGATCGACCTTGGCGGTCACCGCCAGGCTCGACGACTGCGGTGCTGCGTACAAGATGGCTGCGGTGCCGGATGGCGCACCGAGGTCGACGGCCCAGTCACCGGACGGGGCCGCGGCCGAGTTAAGCCAGTGGTGGACCGCCGGTCGCGAGCACGAAGACGGGAACTGTGCCCCGGCGCAGTCGGAGTTGATCGGTACCCAGGTGCCTCGGAACGGGGCGCCCACCCAGATCCGGGTATCGCTCGCGGTTGGGGTGGAGGTTTGGGTGCTGCAGTTCGGGATCCCGTACTTCGACGTGATCTGGGAGTTGGTGGTGTAGCTCGAGTTGTCGTAGTAGCTCGAGATGAACCCGGTGGCGCCGTAGGTGACCTTGAACCAGACGTTGACGCCGTTGATGCTCTGGCCCTCGGTCCAGCACAGGTAGGTCGGGGAGACGCCGCTCGGTACCGAGCCGATGATCGCGTAGGACGTGGACGGGCCGCTGCGCATGTTGACGGTGGCGGTGGTCGAGATGCCGTGGTCGGCGAACGCGACCGCCGGCATCGCGGCCACGACGGCGGCGGCGATCACGGCTGCCGCGCTGATGCGCTTGAGGTCGAAGTACCGGCGGAGGCGGGAACGGGAGGAGGTGGTCGACATGGGGGGTGCTCCTTCTGAAAGACCCGGGCGGTTGCCCGTTGGATCGATGACACCAGCGGGCCGACGGGTCGACCATCCTGTGGATCCACAGGTACGGCGGATCCCCGCGGGAGAACCCCGAGCACCCTGTGGAGGCACAGGGTCGATGCAGGCGCCCGACTAGCCGGTCGCGACCTCGACCTGGAGACCTGAGGCGATCAGCTCCTGCTGGTACGCGGCGTACGACGCCTGCAGGGCAGGGGCGATCCAGTCGGTCGGCAACAGCTCGGCGGGCAGGGCCGGGTCGGTGCGCAGGTGCCGCACCAGGGCGGCGGCCACGGTCAGGCGTTCCGCCGCCGTGCGTGCGCCGGCGATGTCGTCCAGCAGGCCCCGACCGGTGCGGTTCCAGGTGCTCAGGTCCCACAGCCGGCCGGCGAGCTCGACGGGGTTCTCTGCCGGGGTGGTGCTGAAGGTGCTGATCAGGTCGGTCGGCCATCCGGGCAGGGCGCGGCCCAGGTTCGCCGGCCGGAGCCAGGTGCCCTCGCGGAGCTCGGCCAGCCGGAGCTCGGAGAGGGTGCTGCGGAGTCCGGCGCGGTCGGCGGCGCTGCGTCCCGTGGAGGTCACCACGACCATCTCCCAGCTGCCGTCCCACGGGCCGGCCGCTGCGAGAGCGGCGTCCTGGCGACGCTGCCGGTCCAGCAGTCGGGTGCTGAGGCGGTAGGTCCGGTCGGTCCGCTCGAGGTCGCCGTGCGCCACCATCCGGGTCAGTGCCACCCGCAGCGTGGGCTCGGCGATCTCGAACATCTCGCCGGCGTCGACGATCGCCCGGACCGGCAGCTCGGGCGGGTGCGACCCGAGCAGGAGGCTCAGCACGACCGAACGGGCGCTCAGCGGGCGCATGCGTCTCCCTTACACTCTTGTCACGGTTGTTTCGATTTGGTAATACTAGCGGAATGACGACGAGCATCGAACGTCCCGACACGTCCCCGCACGAGGTCACCAACCAGCCGCCTCCGCTCGCTCCGTACGACGCGTCGGCCGATGCTGCGTTGATCGAGGGGCTGCACCGCGAGGGTGCCGGCTGGGCCGAGGGTGACGTCCGCCGGCTCGGACAGCTCGCCGGCAGCGAGGAAGCGCAACGCTGGGCCGAGGACGCCAACCGTTTCGAGCCCGAGCTGCGCACCGTGGACCGGTACGGCCACCGCATCGACGAGGTCGAGTTCCACCCGTCCTGGCACAACCTGATGCGGGTCTCCGTCGCCGAGGGCGGCGCCGGTGCGCCGTGGGTCGACCCGCGGCCGGGCGCTCACGTGGCCCGCACCGCTGGTGGCCTCGCCTGGCAGCACACCGAGGCCGGTCACGGATGCCCGATCACCATGACGTACGCCGTCGTCCCGGCGCTGCGGAACTCCCCGGAGCTCGCAGCGGTCTACGAGCCGGGACTGACCAGCCGGGTCTACGACCCGGGACTGCGGATCCCGACCGAGAAGCGCGGCCTGCTCGCCGGGATGGGGATGACCGAGAAGCAGGGCGGCTCGGACGTCCGGACCAACTCGACGGTGGCGGTCCCGACCGCGGAGCCGGGGGTGTTCACGCTCACCGGTCACAAGTGGTTCACCTCGGCGCCGATGTGCGACGTCTTCCTGGTCCTCGCCCAGGCGCCCGGAGGATTGTCCTGCTTCCTGGTCCCGCGGATCCTGCCCGACGGCACCCGGAACACCTTCCGGATCGTCCGGCTCAAGGACAAGCTCGGCAACCGCTCCAACGCCTCCTCGGAGCCTGAGTTCGACGGCACCGTGGCCTGGCTGGTCGGCGAGGAGGGACGCGGGGTGAAGACCATCATCGAGATGGTCAGCTGCACCCGTCTGGACTGCGTCACCGGGTCCGCCGGGATGATGCGCAAGGCGCTGGTCGAGGCCGGCCACCACGTTGCGCACCGGGCCGCCTTCGGGAAGACGCTGATCGACCAGCCGCTGATGCGCAACGTGATCGCCGACCTCGCGGTCGAGTCCGAGGCCGCCACCACGTTGGCGCTGCGGCTGGCCGGCGCTGCCGACCGCGGTATCCGAGGTGACGAGGGCGAGCAGGCGTTCCGGCGGATCGCCACCGCGATCGGGAAGTACTGGGTCACCAAGCGCGGCGCCGCCTTCACCGCCGAGGCGATGGAGTGCTTCGGTGGCAACGGGTACGTCGAGGACTCGCCGATGCCGCGGCTCTACCGGGAGGCGCCGCTCAACTCGATCTGGGAAGGGTCGGGCAACGTCAACGCGCTCGACGTACTCCGTGCGCTGGGGCGTGAGCCGGCTTCCCTGGACGCCCTGATGGGCGAGCTGGCCCTGGCGTCCGGGAGGGACTCTCGGCTCGACGCTGCAGTCGCGCGGCTGGGCAACGAGCTCACCGACCTGGACGGAATCGAGATCCGGTCGCGGATGCTGGTCGAGCAGATGGCGCTGGTCCTGCAGGGCTCGCTCCTGGTCCGGCACTCCTCCAACGCTGTCGCCGACGCGTTCTGCGCCAGTCGGCTGGACGGGCAGGGCGGGCTCGCGTTCGGCACGCTGCCGGCCGGGTCCGACTTCGCCGGCATCCTGGACCGGGCGCTGCCCGAAGGCAGCTGACGGGTGAGCGAGTATCGGACCCTGACCTACGAGGTCGACGGCCGGATTGCGCGGATCACGTTCAACCGACCCGAGCAGGGCAACGCGATCACGGCGGACACTCCGGTGGAGCTGGCCGACGCCGTCGAGCGGGCCGACGTGGACCGCCGCGTGCACGTGATGCTGGTGAGCGGGCGCGGCAAGGGTTTCTGCGGCGGGTACGACCTGGGCGTCTTTGCTGAGGGGTCGATGGGGGTCGAGGGTTCTTCCGGCTCGGACTCCGTGCTCGACCCGGCGGTCCAGCTCGCGAATCACGATCCCTCCCGCACCTGGGACCCGATGGTCGACTACCAGATGATGAGCCGGTTCAACCGCGGGTACGCGAGCCTGCTGCACGCGAACAAGCCCACCATCGCCAAGCTGCACGGCTTCGCCGTCGCGGGTGGGACCGACATCGCCCTGCACTGCGACCAGATCATCTGCGCCGACGACGTCCGGATCGGCTACCCACCGACCCGGGTCTGGGGAGTCCCGGCCACCGGGCTCTGGGCGCACCGGATCGGTGACCAGCGCGCCAAGCGGCTGCTGCTCACCGGCGACCTGATCACCGGCAAGCAGGCCGTCCAGTGGGGGCTCGCGATCGAGTCCTGCCCGGCCGACGAGCTCGACGAGCGGGCCGAGGCCCTGGCCCAGCGGATCGCGCAGATGCCGGTGAACCAGCTGATCATGGTGAAGCTCGCGCTCAACAGTGCCCTGCTCGCCCAGGGGGTCGCGACCAGCGGGATGGTGAGCACGGTCTTCGACGGGATCGCCCGGCACACTGCCGAGGGCTACCGCTTCGTCGACCGTGCCGGCGACGTCGGGTTCCGGGAGGCGGTCCGGGAGCGCGACGAGCCGTTCGGTGACGCGAAGAGCTGATCAGGGGGTCGGGCTCGGGTCCCCGCTCGGCTCCGGGTCGGGCGGCCCGCAGGTTCCGCGCCAGCGCTGCTTGTCCAGGTCGGCGCGGGCGCAGACCGCGAGGATCTTGGCTGCGGTGTACGGATCGGCCATCCGGTAGAACTCGGGTGGGGCCAGCAGCTCGGTGATCCGCTGCACCGCCTCGGTCCGGCTCAGGTCCGGGTTGGTGGCACGGACCTCGCGGAGTCCCTTGAACAGCAGCGAGAACACCTCGATCTGCCGGTCGCGGTAGGGCACCGACGGGACCCCGCAGCGGACCGGTCCGCCGGAGAACGGCACGGTGTGCTGGATCGATCCTTGGATCGTCGTCCTGAATTTGCCGCGGTTCATCCGGGCGCGCAGACGCATCGGCGGGAACGTCCGCTCGTAGTAGTGCAGCGGGTCGTCGTCGAGCTGGAACCTCACGGTCATCGCGTAGTCGACGTTCGTCCGGCAGTCGTCGATGTCGATGGCCAGCTCGCTGGCTGGGCTGCACTCGTGGCCCATGACACCGAAGGGTCGGGGGTCGCGGCGCTTGACGTCTTCCTTCCAGGTGCGCCGGTCGGCGTCGGCGGCGTAGTGGGTCGTCAGCCGGTAGTGCGGCTTGGGCGGAGTGCTGGGGCACTCCCCGCCGGGTACCGGTGGCGAGACCTGGTCGATCAGGCAGGTCACGCCGAAGTTCTGCCTCAGCAGCCGGGGGCCTGGCGCCTTGACGGGTTTCGCCGTCACGCTCAGCACCTGCAGGTCGTGCTTCGACGTAAGGCTGACGAAGAACGACGAGGACCCCCAGGTGCTCAGGGCCGGCAACGGGTCGGTGACGACGTTGCTGGCCCACGGGCCGCAGTCCGCGCTGTACTCGGCGGTGCCGCCGACCAGGTCGCCGCTCAGGAAGCGGCCGTCGTCCCGAATCAGGGTCCGGACCACCGGGGTCGGGGTCCCGCCGGGTGTCGGGCTCGCGCTCGGGGCTCTGGTGCCCTGCCCGGCCGCCCGCTGCGTGCGGGTCGGACCGGCAACGCTCGCGGTGGGACCCGACTCGGCGAGCTCCGCCGACGGCCCGCCGTCGGCGCCGAGGGCCATCGCGGAGCCGGCCAGGCCCAGGACCAGCACCAGGGGCACCGCGACCGCTGCCGCGGAGCGACCGGCGAAGACGCGGACCGGGGTCGGGGGGCGTCGTTCGGGGGACGCCGACAGGCTTCGCAGCAGCTGGCGGCGCAGGGCCGGTCGGAACCTCAGGGCGGGCTCGTTCGCGATCCGGGCCCGGGTCGCCGCCAGGTCCAGGGTGCCGTCGGCGGCCAACGGCGGGGTGAGGGCCGTCAAGGTCTCCATGGCGGTGACCGCGAACGAGAAGGTGTCGGCCTGGGGGCTGGGCGTGCTGTCCGGGTTGCGCAGCTCCGGGCTCGAGTACGCCGCGCTGTGGCCGCTCACCGGGCCGGAGCCGGTGGGGCGCAGCAGACCGAGGTCGACGACCACCGGACGGCCGGTGCGGTCGATGATCACGTTCGAGGGCTTGACGTCGCCGTGGGTGATCGAGCCCTCGGTCCCCGAACGGTGGTGCAGCGTCGAGAGGGTGCGTGCGACTCGACGCAGGATCCTGATCCGATCGCGGGCCGGCGCATCGGGATGCTCGTCGAGCCAGCTGCGCAAGGTGATCCCGTCGACGTGGTTCATGACGACGTACCGGTGGGTGGGAGTCATCGGGTGCTCGTCGTCGAGACGGTGCCGGACCGTCCCGACGAACGCTTCCTCGATCCGGACGAGCCCCTCGACCCGCAGGGTGGCCATGGTGGCGAGCCGGGCCTCCCAGCCGCGGTCGCTGCCCTCGGGGACGGCGTCGATCTTGATGGCGACCTCGACGTCGTGGCCGGGACGGGTCGCCCGCCAGACCTCGCCCTCGCCGCCGGAACCCAGCAGGTGGGTGAGGCGGTAGCGATCGGGCTCGTCGACAGGTCCTACCCAGAAGTCGGCATCACTCACGACTCGCACCCCCCTTCGTCTCGACGGGGGTGATCATGGCAGCAGCCCGCTGCGAGCAGGAAGCACCGTGCTGGGGTCTGCCTAGTCCAGTCCGCACCGGAGGTCCTCTCCGGACGCCCCGGCCGTCAGCAGTCGTCGCGGCGCGGAGCCGTCGGTCCCGAGCTGGTAGGTCGTGAGGTTCCGGCTCTGTCCGTAGAGATAGACCGCGGGCAGGGGCCGGGTGATCTTCTGGGCGCCGTTCACCAGGTGGATCACCGGTCTCCAGAGGTAGTTCCCGCGGCACGCGGCTGCATCGATGCCGATCACGACCGGCGTGCTGGTCAGCCTGAACGCGCCGTGCGGGGCGAACCGGCTGGACGGTCCTGGGTCGACCAGCGTCGTCCTGGTGGTGTCGAGGTCGGCCGCGTAACGCTGGTCGACGGACGGCCCGACGTCGCAGTCCTGCGCCGGCCTGGCCAGCCAGGCGGGCGGGTCGACGTCCAGCGAGACCCGCTCGATCTCGACGCTGGCCACCTGGTCCCCCACGTGGCCGGGACCGGCTGAGAGCCGGATCAGCAGCCGACCGTTGTGCCACCGTCCTGCGGCGACCTGGTCCGGGGCCGAGTCCAGGTCCACGGCCGTGAGCGGTCCGTGCAGGGCGGCGAGGTCGACGGCGCCGGCCGTGCCCGACCCCGCACCGCAGGCCGGGGCCCAGGTCGACGTGATCACGTACGGTCCCGGGTCGGCCGGGGTCGACGGGTTGGTCGCAGGCGAGCGGTCCGGGTACAGCGCAAGCCCGGCAACGACGACCGCGGCCGCCGCAGCGGCCAGCGCGAGCACGCGTCCCCGTCGCGGGAGGGCCCGTGCCACCGTTTCCGGCACCGGGTCTGCTGGCACTGCCGCCGTACCGGTCATCTCGGTGGCCACGGTGCCGTCCGTCGCTGCCGCCAGCCAGGAGGTCAACGGGTGCGGGCGGGCTTCCGGGGGGTCGGTCAACGCACTGCCGACAGCCTTGATCAGCCGGGCCCGTCGGCGGGTGTCCGGGCTGGCGCGCAGGGCGCGGACCACTGCGGCCGGGTCCTCCGCCTCGGCCGCCTCGGCCCCGCCGAGCACCTCCGCCACCGTGCGCGCGAAGGCGTAGGAATCACCGGCCCGGGTGCTGGGCGCGCCGCTGCCCAGCTCAGGGGCGCGGAACCGGGCATCCTGCGGGAGGTCGCTGACCCAGGGCGAGAAGCCGATCACCCGGGCCGAGCCGTCGGCCGCGACCCGGATCGACGTCGTGCTGACGGCTCCGTGCGCGACGCCCGCGACGTCGGCCGTCCCGGCGTACAGGGCGTCGAGCGCGGCTGCTGCGGCGCGGAGGACGGCGAGCCGCTCGGGTACCGACGGTCGAACGCGCTCCGCCCAGTCCGCGATGCTCTCGGAGCCCCCGTCGAGCAGGGTCAGGGTCGCCGTGTCCTCGTCGCGGGTGGCGCCCTCGATGCGTGCCAGTGCCGGGTGCCGAGCTGCCAGGACGAGCGCGCTCCAGCGGTCCCAGTGGTCACGTTCGACCCCGGTCGACAACGACCAGGTCTGGGATCGGGGAGGCGGGGGACCGGACACGAGGCTGATCCCATCACGTCCGCTCGTTGACGACCATCCTGTGGTTCAGCAGGATGGCCTTTCACGGTTCAAGGAAAGTAGGGCTCGATGGTGGACGATGCTCGGTCGGCTGAGCGCCCGGTCCGGGTCGTGGTGATGACCACCGACAAGGACGGGAACCCGCTCACCGACGCCGTCGCCGCTGAGGTCCCGTTCGGTGAGCACCTCGAGATCGGACGCGAGGGAGATCTGCTGATCGCGGACGACCCCGAGGACCCGTCGATCTCACGGGTCGCGGTCCGGCTCCGTACGACCGCGCGGGGTGCCATGGAGCTCTCCGTGAACAACCTCAACGGCGCAGCCGTGCACCCGTGGGGTGCCCGCACCCGCTACCTGCCGCCGGGGACCGAGAACCAGGTCATCGCCGGGCGGGTGGGGATCCGGGTCATCGGGGCCACCACGCTCGACGTGCCCGGTGCCCGGGTCTACTGGGTGATCGTCGAGGGTGACGCGGCCGACGGGCCACGCATCCCGGTGCAGCGTTCCGGGGTGACGGTGGCCAACGCGCTCCCGGTGCCGCTCACCGACCTGCAGCGCGAGACCGTGCAGATGGTCTTCGCCGAGCACCTTGCCTGGCCCCCGCTACCGACGCCGATGGCCCTGACGATCGACGCCGCCGCCCGCCGCCTCGGGATCTCCGCCACCGGGGTCACCGAACGACTCGTCGGTGTCCGGAAGAAGGCGCACGGCCTCGGCATGGCCCAGCAGTTCGGGGTCGCCGATCCCGAGTACGTCCACGTCCTGGCGGCGCACGGCTACCTGGAAGCGCCGACGGCCCCCCTGCTTGCGGACGACCTTGCTCTGTTCTGAGGTCGCCCGGTGACACCGGAGAACATCGCCGGCGCGCTGATCTCCCCGGCCGAATCCCGGGAGCTGGTGCCTGAGGGGCCGCGGCCGGGCAAGGTGGACGCAGCCGTGCTGATCCCGCTCTACTGGACCGACCGCGGTCCGGTCGCCGTCTTCACCGAGCGGGACCCCGACCTGCGCAAGCACGCAGGCGAGATCTCCTTCCCGGGCGGTCGGCAGGACCCCGGAGAGGACCTGGTGACCACCGCCGTGCGTGAGGCGGAGGAGGAGATCGGGCTTTCCCGGGAGGTCGTGCGCGTCCTGGGGGCTCTGCCGCCGCTGGGCACCTTCGTCAGCAACTTCACGATCTACCCGTTCGTGGCCGAGGTTCCCGCCGGGCTGGACTGGGTGCGGGCCGAGCGCGAGGTCGCCCAGGTGCTCGAGTTCTCGTTGGACGACCTCCGAGCCGCCCACCGGTCCGAGCGGTTGTGGTCCAAGGGCGTCCCGGTGCGCACCCCGACGTTCCGGATGGGCGAGCACCTGATCTGGGGCGCGACCGCGCGGATCCTGCACGACTTCCTGCTCAGGCTCGGTAGCCTCCGGCCATGAAGCTGGCTGCCCTCGGCGTGATCACCGCGGTGATCGGAATCGGACTCGACCTGCCGGGCCTGCTCGGGATCGGTGTCTACTGGGCCCTCTTGGGACCGGTCGTGCGCCGCGACGGCAGGCGTCTGCAGGAGCTGCGGCAGGCGGTGCCCGGCACCACGCCCCCGATCGACGGTCGTACGTTCGCGTACGGCACCCTGCTCTGGGCGCTGCTCGCCGTCCCGTCCCTGCTGGTCGGCCTCCTCGACCTCGGGATCGACGCCGAGCACGCCGACTGGCGCTGGCTCCCGATCGTGGTCGGTGGGCTGGCGGCAGGAGTCGGCGGCATCGGGTCGGTGCTCTACCTGCTCGGTAGTGCCGTCCAGACGGTCGGGGACCAGCTCGGAGTTCCGGACGTGCCCGCCACCCTGCGGATCCTGTCGGTGCGCGAGACCGGCACGTTCGTCAACGAGCGCCCGCGCCTGGAGTTCGTCTTCCAGGTCGTGCCGGACCAGGCTTCGGCGTTGGCGCCGTACGAGGTGACCAAGAAGGCCACGGTTCCGTTCACCTCGATGGGGGCGCTCCGGGTCGGCGACGGGTTCCGTGCCCTGGTGGTCGGGCCGGACGACCCGACGAGGATGGAGATCGGGTGGGACCAGCCCCTGCCGGCGACCGACGTCACCGGTGCGGCCGACGTCGCGGCGCGGCTGGAGGCGCTCGAGCAGCTGCGGACCGCCGGGACGGTCACCGAGGCCGAGTACGCCGAGCAGCGCGAACGGATCCTCGGCACCCTCTGAGGCGTTGCCAACGCGAGCCGGAGCCGCCACGCTTCGACCATGCGACGCCTCTACGAGCTGCACGGCATCCACGGACCTGACATCCGTGGCGTGCGCCCTTACCAGGTGATCGGGCTGATCTGGTTCGCCAACCTGGTCGGCGCCACCACGCTGATGGTCGACTACCTGCTGGTGCTGCCGTTCCCGGACGCGGTCTCGACCCCGGCGATCGAGCGGAGCAACATCGTCCTCGGCGTTGCCTGCGTGGTCGCCAGCTGGATCGTGCTGGGCGCGATCGCGACCCCGCGGGCCAAGCACGCCCTGGACTGGACCGTGCGCGGGGCTCCGCCCGACGCCGAGGAGCGCGAGGCGACGCTGGCCCTGCCCTGGTGGCTGTTCTGGATGCAAGTGGTGACCTGGATCGTCTCGACGGTGATCTTCTTCGCCGCGAACGTCGACGTCAGCGTCAACTACGCCGTCCAGGTCGGTGGTGCGGTGATCATCAGCGGGCTGGCGACCGCGGCGACGGTGTACCTGCTGTGCCTGCGGCTGTTCCGGTCGGCCACCGCGCGCGTGCTGGAGCTGTCGCCGCCGTCGAGGGACCGGCTCACCAGCGGCGTCGGCGAGCGGGCGATGTTCATCTGGGGGCTGACCACCGGTGTGCCGGTGCTCGGGCTGGTGCTGATGGTGGCCTTCGCGAACGAGTCCGGGGTGTCGCTGGAGAAGCTGTCGCTCAGCACCCTGGTGATCGGCCTCGGTGCCCTGGTCACCGGGCTCTTCGCCAACCTGCTGTTCGCCAAGTCCGTCGGTGAGCCCCTGTGCGAGCTGACCGAGGCCCTGGCCGCGATCGAGGACGGTGACCTGTCGGTGCACGTCACGGTCGACGACCCCGGCGAGATCGGCCGGCTCCAGGCGGGGATCAACTCGATGGTCCGCGCCCTGAACGAGCGCGAGCAGCTGCGCGACCTCTTCGGACGGCACGTCGGCGAGGACGTCGCCCGGTTGGCCCTGGCCCAGGGGGTCGCGCTCGGTGGCGAGGAGCGCGAGTGCGCGGCCCTGTTCGTCGACGTCATCGGCTCGACGACGTTTGCTGCCGAGCGCTCGCCGGGGGAGGTGGTGGCGGCGCTGAACCGGTTCTTCGAGGTTGTCGTCTCCGTGGTCGCCGAGCACGGCGGGCTGGTCAACAAGTTCGAGGGCGACGCCGCGCTCTGCATCTTCGGCGCACCGTTGGAGCTGCACGACCCGGCGGCGTCGGCCCTGGCCGCGGCCCGGACGATGGCGAAGCGCCTGCGTGAGGAGGTCCCGGACCTGGACGCCGGGATCGGGGTGTCGCACGGTCTGGTGATCGCGGGCAACATCGGCTCGACCGAACGGCTGGAGTACACGGTCATCGGCGACCCGGTGAACGAGGCCGCGCGGCTCACCGAGCAGGCCAAGGAACGTCCCGAACGGGTCGTTGCCTCGGAGCGGATCGTCGATCGTGCCGGGTACGGCGAGCAGCGGTTGTGGCAGCTGCTGGACCCGGTCCTCCTGCGCGGACGTCTCGAGGAGACCACCCTCGCCGTCCCCCTCTGACGCCGAGAGGGCGCAGATGTCCCGCGCAATGACGCTGAGCGGGCTGAGATGTCCCACTCAGGTGGGACATCTGCGCCCGGTCGACGTAGATCTGCGGGACATCTGCGCCCGGTCGGCTACTTCAGGGCGGTCGCGAGGGCCCGGATCGTCTCCGGTGGGTGGGTGCTGCCCGGGAAGTACGTGCAGATCCGGTCGGCCACGTCACCGAAGCGGCGCTTGATCTCGGTGGCGCACTCGGCGGGGGTGCCGACGACCGCGAGCGTCCTCAGCACGTCGTCGTCGATCAGGTCGATCATCGTCATGATGTCGCCGGTCTTCGACAGCGCGTTCAGCTCCGGCTGCAGGTCACCCCAGCCCTCGATGTCCAGCACCGACTTGTACGCCGGGGTGGACCCGTAGAAGGCGAGCAGGCCCTTGACCCCGAACGTCGCGGCCTCGATCTCGTCGGGGGTGTCGCCCATCGCGACGATCGCCTGGGGATACAGGTCGAACTGGCGTGCGGAGAGGGGCTCGCGGCCGCCCAGCTCGAGGCCTTCGGCGACAGCGGGCAACGTGCGCTCCTGCACGTGCTTGTGGCTGTGGAACGGCATCACCAGCAGGCCGTCAGCGACCTCGGCCGCGGTCCTGGTCATCAACGGGCCGAGTGCGCCCAGCAGCACCGGCGGCACGCCGTACGGGTTCGGGCCGGGGACGAAGGTCGGGGGCATCAGGGTGTGTTTGGTGAACTCGCCGCGGAAGTCCAGGCGGGTTCCGTCCTGCCACGCGTTCAGGATCGCCTTCACCGCGAGCACGGTCTCGCGCATCCGCGCGGCCGGCCTGCTCCAGGTCGATCCGTACCGGTTCTCGATGTGCGGCTTGATCTGCGAACCCAGCCCGAGCCGGAACCGGCCGCCGGAGAGCAGCTGCAGGTCGTAGGCCATGTTCGCCAGGTGCATCGGGCTGCGCGGGATCGCGATCGCCACGTTGGTCATCAGGTCGGTGGGCGGCAGGAAGCCGACGGACGCCGCTGCTGCTGTCGTGATCAGCGGCAGGAACACGTCGTGCGGTCCTTCGAAGGTGAACAGGCCGTCCACCCCGGCCTCGATCAGCGTGCGCGCGCGGGTCGCCGCCTCGTCCGGGCGGCCGTCGAGCTGCAGGTCGAGCTTCATCCGATCAGCTCCAGGGTGCCGAGGTCGCGGATGGCGGCGCAGGAACGTTCGACCATGGCCGCGAACATCGCGTCCCCGCGTTCGGTCCGGGTCCCGTAGGCACACCCGAAGACGCTGACCAGAGGACCTTGCAGCATCGCGAACCGGTAGTCCTCCCAGCACGTCTCCAGCGCGTAGTCCGCCAGGGGCGAGGAACCGGTTCCGTACGCCAGCAGCGCGGCGTGGTAGTCGGCCACGATGCTGCGCTCGTGCTCGCGACGGTCGGCGACCGACAGTCCGGTCCCGAGCAGGTAGGCGAGGTCGCGCACCGGGAGGCCGAGGCTCAGCGTCTGCCAGTCGATCGCGCTGACGCTGCCGCCCGGCGACTCGTCGAAGAGCAGGTTGTCGAGGCGGTAGTCCCCGTGGACCAGGCCGAAGCGCTCGGACTGCCGCGCCAGCGACCAGGCCTCGGCGACCTGCACGCAGGCCAGCAGCGTCTCCCGGGTCTCCGGGCTCAGGGCATCGCCGAGCTGTTCGAAGAAGGTCTCCGTCGCCGGTCCGTAGACCGAGGCCAGCAGGGCAGCGTCCTCGGGACCGCTCAGGGTGATGCCGTCGATGTCGAGCAGGGTCGGGTCGCACCAGCGCGGGCCGTGCAGCCCGGCGAGGTTCACCGCAGCCTCACGGGCCTGCTCGGGGGTGCAGCCGGCGATCTGGTCGCCCTGCTCCGCCGGTGCCATGTCCTCCAGCAGCATCGCGAACCGGCCGTCCTCGGTGACCGCCGTGGTGGCGTAGCACCGAGGCGTACGGATGCCGACCGTGCGGAGGATCTCGGTGTAGAAGCGGACCTCGGAGCGGTAGGCCCCGGCCACCATCGACCGGGCGGCGGCGTCGCCGGCCGGCAGCTTCAGCAGGGTACTGCCGGGGAGGCCGGGAGCGCCGGTGAGCCGGATCCGGTAGCAGGACCCCATCTGCCCGGTCCCGACGACGTGGTGGTCGAAACCGGTGACCTCCTGCCCCAGCGCCTCGCTGAGCCAAGCAGCGGTGAGCTCCTCGACGGACCCGATCGGTTCCTGGGTGGTGAGAGTCATCAGCGCAGCACTCCTGCAGGGGTCAGTCCCGGGTTCGTCGGGAGGTCGGTGAACTTCTCGGCCGGTCGGATCCCGCGCCAGGCGTCGACGACACCGGCGAGCTCGGTCGGGGTGGCACCGTGCAGGATCACCGAGTCGGCGCCTGCATCGAACTGGTCGAGAACCCGACCGGCGCACTCGGCGGGCGTACCGGTGGCCGAGGCGGCCAACCAGTGCGCCGGCAGCACCTCGTCGCGCAGGTAGGTCAGCTGCTCGGTGGTGCCGATCGCGTCGAAAGCGCCGGGGTACCCCTGCACCAGCGGGTCGTTGCGGAACAGTTCCAGGTCGGCGGGGTCCCAGCCGTTCGCGGTGACCAGGGCGGAGCCGTAGCCCTGCAGGTAGGTGGCCAGCCGTCCGACCAGCTTGCGCAGCCTGAGCTCCTCGGGAAGGTCGTCGGTGACCGTCGCCAGGACCGACCAGATCCGGACCGACGCCGGGTCGCGACCGGCCTGCTCGGCCGCGGTACGGACCCGGGTGACCACCCGGGCCAGGGTCTCGTCGCTGAAGAACGTGTGCAGCACGACGCCGTCGGCGATCCGCCCGGCGAGGTCGAGGCTGTTGTCGCCGATCGCCATCATCAGGACCGGGATGTCCTCGTCGAAGGAGGAGTCCTGGTTCAGGTAGGCAAACTTTCCGGCGGGCCCGTCGTGCCCGGCGACCGCTTCGCCGTGCCAGAGCCGCCGGTAGATCCCGATCGCGTCCTCGAGCTGGGCGCTGGTGACCTTCGGGACCCCCATCAGGTCGAACAGCAGCCCGAAGCCGCGCCCGAGCCCGAGGGCGTACCGGCCGCCGGAGAGCCGGTGGGCGGTGGTCGCCATGGTCGCGGTCACCAGCGGGTGCCGGGTGTTGTGGTTGGTCGCGGCGGTGCCGATGCCCAGGGTCGTGGTCGCGGCGATCGCTGCCCCAGCCATCACCCCGGCGTCCTTGGTGTTGAAGCGTTCGGACAGGAAGATCGACCCGAGGCCGAGTCGCTCGGCCGCACGAGCTTCCTCGATCAGGTCGCGAGGGGTCGCCGAGTGGCCGGCGAGTCCGTAGCAACCGAGCTCGGGGAAGGCTTGGGCGGAGGGGGCCAGGATCATCGTGCTCGCTCTCAGTACAGTCCGGGTTCGGCGGAGGCCGCGTTCGGCCAGGTCGTGAAGAAGGACGTGATGGCGTCGGGGTCGACAGCGCCGCAGTACAACCAGTTCCCCCGTTGGCTGCTCACGGCCGCCGTGTCCTCCGGGTCGGCCGACCACCGGGTCAGGGCGATGTGGGCGTCGTCCGGGAACGGTGCTCCGTCGGAGGCGAACCAGGGTGCAGCGATGAAGCGCTCGCCCGCGGCCTGGTAGTCCGCGGCGATCCTCTCGAGGGCGGCCATCGCATCGGCGTCCGCGGCGGCGGTCTCGTCGTACCAGGCGATCGTGTAGCCGTGCTCGAGGTTGTGGACGAGGACCTCGACCGCAGGCCGGTCGGCTCCGTAGAACGGGCGCCCGAAGGTGGCTGGTGCCGGCCAGTGGTCGCCGGAGGCGGGTGGCGCGTCCGGGTAGACGACCTTCCCCGGCGGCTCGGCGTGCCGAGCCTGGCCGGCCACGGGCCGACTGATCACCGATCCGCACCCGCCCACGAGCCGGGTGCTGCGGGGGTCCTCGTTGCCGGCGTCGGTGGCGATCAGGATGCCCGCGGCGACCAGACCACCGATCAGGACGACGGCCAGGACCACCAGGACCAGGCGGTTGCTGGGACCGCGGTCCGGCAGGGGTACGAGATCGGGGAGTGCTGGCGGCGTCTGCTCGGTCACCGGTGCAGCATGCCATTCGCGGAGAAGAACGCGACCAGGTCCTGGATCGTCTCCTCGGTCGGCCGCGGCTCGTAACCGAGCTCGGCGCCGGCCTTGGTGCGGTCGACGACCGGGCTCATCGTGATGTTCTCCAGGGCGGCCGGGGCGAACGACTCCGATCCGAAGCGCCGGGCGATCGGATCGACGAACGGCGCCACGGTCTCCAGCAGCCGCATCGGGATCTTGAGCCGCGGACCTCGCTGGCCGGCGTACCCGGCGGCCAGGACCTGCGCCTCGAACAGGTCGAAGCGGTGCCCGCCGAGCAGGTAGTTGTGGCCGGTGCGGCCCTTCTCGGCGGCCAGCAGGAACCCGCGCGCGACATCGCGTACGTCGACCATGTCGAACATCCCGGCCACGCTCGCCGGGAGCTTCCCGCAGGCCGCGGCGTGCAGGCTGACGTTCATCCGGGAGAGTCGTTCGGGGTGGTCGACCGGGCCGTAGATCCCGGTCGGGTTGCAGGTCAGGCCGTCGAGACCGGCGTCGACCACCTTGAGCAGCTCGACCTCGCCGTAGTACTTCGACCGGTGGTAGACCGGCAGGCCCGGGTCCGTGGACCGGCGGGAACCCTCGTGGACGGTGCCGCCCTTCTCGTAGTCGAAGGAGGCCAGCGAACCGCAGTTCACCATCCGTCGTACGCCGGCCGCGAGCGCGGCTCGGGCGACCGTGCCGACACCGTGGATGTTCACCTTCTCGGCAACCGGGTCCTCCTGGCGCAGGCTGATCACGGCGACCAGGTGGTGGACCACCTCGACCCCGTCCAGGGCCCGCGTCATCGCCTTCTCGTCGAGCACGTCGACGACCTGGGAGGTCACCGAGCCACTGCTGGTCGAGCCTGTCGAGATCCAGGGCACCCGGTCGATGGCCAGGACGTCGTGCCCCTCGGCGACCAGGGCGTTGACGACGTTCAGCCCGAGGTAGCCGGCGGCCCCGGTCACGGCGACCTTCACGGGGTGCCCGTCCCCACCGTCACGGTGGTGTAGCTGCGGCCGCGCTCGGCACGTTCCCAGAGCGGGTCCGTGGTGGCGGTGCCCTGGCTCCGGAGCTCTCGCTTGAGGACCTTGTTGGTCGCCGTCGTCGGCACCTCGGTCGCGAGCCGGACGTACCGTGGCCAGGCCTTGGGGGAGAGGTCCGGCTGCTCGGCAAGGAACGTCTCGAAGGCGGAGGGCTCCAGGACGGCATCGTCGCGGAGCACCACGGTCACCATCAGCTGGTCGCCGACGTTCTCGTCCGGGACGGCGTACACGGCCGCCTGGCTGATCGCGGGGTTCCGCAGCAGCAGCGCCTCGATCGGTGCTGCGGCCAGGTTCTCGCCGTCGACCCGCAGCCAGTCGTCGGTCCGGCCGGCGAGGTAGATGAAGCCGGCCTCGTCGCGGTAGCCGAGGTCGCCGGACCAGTACATCCCGCCGTCCAAGCGGTCCGACGTCGCCTTCTCGTCGTTGTAGTAGCCGGAGAAGAACCCGGCACCCTGGGTGTTCACCAGCTCGCCGACGCAGGCGTCGAGGTTGGTGACGGCACCCGCTGCGTCGAAGGTCGCCCGCGGGCACTCGGTCCGGGACTCCCGGTCGTAGACCGCGACGCCGTCGAACGGCTGGCCGATCGACCCGAGCGGGGTGTCGTCGGTCCGGGTGATGATCACCGCGGTCTCGGTCGAACCGAAGCCGTCCCAGACGGTGCAGCCGAAGCGGCGACCGAACTCGCGGATGTCGCGGTCGGAGGCCTCGTTCCCGAACGCGGTGCGCAGCGGGTTCTCGGCGTCGTCGGGGAGTTCGGCGGTGGCGAGCACGTAGGCCAGCGGCTTGCCGACGTAGTTCATGTACGTCGCCCCGAAGTGCCGGATGTCGGCGAGGAAGTTCGTGGCGCTGAACTTCGCCGCCAGTGCGATCGTCGCGCCCCCGGCCAGGGCGGGCGCGAACGCGGCCATGATCGCGTTGGAGTGGAACAGCGGCATCGCGCAGTAGCAGGTGTCCGCCGGCGTCAGGGAGTACTTGTCCGCCAGCACGCTCCCGGACATCACCACCATGAAGTTGCTGACCTGGACCGCCTTGGGCTCACCGCTGGTGCCGGAGGTGAAGATCAGCATGAAGGTGTCCATCGCGCCGACCTCCGCGAAGCCTTCGGTGGTCCGCGGTGCCTCGGCGACCCACGCTCCCCACTCAGGGCCGCCGGTGTCGACGACCCGGGCGCCGCCGAGGTCGAGCCCGTCCAGCAGGGGCAGGTGCTCGGCGTCGGTGAGCAGGACCTGGCAGTCGGCCCGGCGGACGTCGGCCGCGAGCGCCTCTCCCCGCCGGGTCGCGTTGATGCCGACGGTGACGTGCGCCCCGATGGCCCCGGCGAGCAGGGCGCGGATCATCTCGGGGGTGTTCTCCAGGAGGACTCCCACGTGCAGCGGGCGGCCGGGCGCCGCCCAGCCGGCGAGCACGTGGGCGCGGGCGGCCGCGTCCCCGACGGTCTCGGCCCAGGTCCAGGACTGGTCCTCGAACGCGAGACCGACCGAGCTGCTGTCAGCCAGGGCGCGGACCAGCTGCTGCACGGTCTCAGCCACGGGTCGCCTCCGCTCCTGCTGGCTGAGGTGCCGGCCCGCTGGGGCCTGCCTCGAGATCCGGGGCGAGGTGTCTGCTCAGGAACCTCACTGCGTGCCTGACGGCCGGCTCGTGGAAGGGCTTGCCCGGGAAGGTGTCGAAGTGGTCGCCGGGGTAGTGCCGGACCTCGGCCCGGGCCGCGAACGCGGCCTTGGCCGCGGCATGCGGGGGAGAGCTCTGGTCGAAGTCGCAGATCTGCACCAGCACCGGGGCGTTGATCCGGGAGGCGGCCTTCGCCGGTGCGCGGGTTCCGAGCTCCAGGGTCACGTGCGCAGCGATCTCGTTGCGCCAGGTGGGTCCGGCGATGCTGAGCATGTCCTCCAGGGCTCCGGCCACGGTGAGCGCTCCGACCTCGCCGGGGCGGGCGACGATCGGGATCATCTTCGCGTCGCGTCCACGGGCGACCGCGACCTTGCTCGCGATCCCGACGCCGGTGGCCTTGAGCAGCTCGCGGGTGGTGTGCGACCTGGTGGCGTGCAGGCCGGCCGCCAGACCGTCGACCATCGGGACCACCGAGATCACCGCGGCGATGTCGGTGCGGTCTGCGGCGGCGCTGAGCACGTGCCCGCCGGCCAGCGACTCGCCCCACAGCACGATCCGCTGGGCATCGACGCCGGGCAGCTTCCCCGCGGCCGCGATCGCGGCCCTCCAGTCCTCGAGCTGGCCGGGGAGCGAGACCGTCTGGCGCGGAAGGCCCTCGCTCTCGCCGAAGCCGCGGTAGTCGAAGACGAGGGCGTCCAGGCCGGCGGCGGCGAACGCCTCGGCGAACGGCGCGAGGCCGGAGTCCTTGGTGCCGCCGAGTCCGTGGGCCATCACGACGACGGGGCGTCCGGCGGCCGTGGCCAGGCGCTCGTCGGAAGCCGCGAAGTGCCAGGCCGCGCAGGTGGTGCCCTGCGACGTGAAGGTGAGGTTCTGCGGGTTCATCACTTCTTCTTCCTGAAGGGGTGGGTCGTGGTCGTCGGCCCGTAGATGCTGCTGAGCCAGAGGAAGGTCAGGGTCTCGATGTGCTCGTCACGGGGCGGGCCCGAGCCGAGCGAGTGCCGTTCGACGGCGTGGTCGTTGAGGTCGAGCAGGACCGAGGCGAGCGCGGCGGCGGACGGCCCGTCGGTCGCGCGCCCGGCCGTGCGCTCGCGGCTGATCATCCCGGCGATCACGGCGGCGAAGTCAGCCCGCCCGGCGTCCCACATCTGCCGTACGGCGGGGCTGGAGGCGCGCGCCTCCAGCAGGGCCCGGTAGGTGTGCGGGCTGGAGTCGACGGAGTCGAAGAGTCCGGTGATCGCGGTGCGGACGCGTTCGTCCGCTTCGCCCTCCGCGTTGACCAGCAGCTCGTTGGCACGGGCCGCGGCGTCGTACAGATCCTGCATCAGCGCCATCACGGCGATCGCCTTGGACTCGAAGTAGAAGTAGAAGGCCGACCGGGTCACGCCGGCCCGCGAGGAGATGTCGGCGACGTTGACCGCGTCCAGGCTCTGCTCGCGGAGCAGCTCGTCGAGCGCGGTCAGCAGGGCATCACGGCGGTCGTCGCCGCGGTTGGCCCCGCGCCGGTCGACCAGCCGGTTCCAGGCGCCGGCCTCGCTCATCTGCTCGCTCATCGTGCTGCGAGCGCGCGCTTCCTGCCGGCCGGGATCTCCCGGGCCCGGAGGTCGTGCTCGTAGATGAAGTAGTCGACCTGCTGGGTGTGCCGTGCGGTCTTCAGCACGTGGCCGATGTACTTCTCCTCGTCGTCCTTGATCGTCTGCTCCATCTCGGCGACGCCGGGCAGGGCGTACTGACCGATCAGGTGGGCGGCCACCAGGCGGGACTGGCTCTCCACGAACGGGAACAACGTCGGGGTCGACTGGGCGAACCCGACGAAGCTCAGGTTCTCGATGCCGGGGGCGAAGATCCGCTTGTAGAGCGGGATGTGGTTGTCCGGCGCGCTGATGAAGTCGCGGTCGAAGAACGGGAAGGTGATGTTGTAGCCGGTGGCGTAGACGATGATGTCGAACTCGCCGCTGGTGCCGTCCTCGAAGTGCACGGTGGTGCCGTCGAGCAGCGAGATGTTCGGCTTGGGGATCACGTCGCCCGACCCGAGCCGCAGCGGCAGCTCGACGGACTGGGTCGGGTGCGCCTCGAAGAACTTGTGGTTCGGCTCCTTGAGGCCGTACAGGGCGCCGTTCGAGCCGTTCATCGGCTGCGCCAGCTGCATCACCTTGCGCTGCCAGCGCAGCGGGAGGTACGGCGTGGTGCGGTACATCGTGTCGGCCGGCTTGCCGTAGACGTACTTCGGCACGATCCAGGCGCCGGACCGGGTGGAGAGCGTCACGTGGGTCTGCAGCGACTTGCTGGAGAGCTCCACCGCGATGTCGGCGGCGCTGTTGCCCAGCCCCACCACCAGGATCCGAGCGCCGAAGAAGTCCAGCGGGGCCTTCGGGTCGATGTAGTGGTGGGAGTGGATCGACACCCCGGTGAACTCGCCGGGGAACTCGGCGAACCGGGGGTCCCAGTGGTGGCCGTTGGCGACGACCAGGTGGTCGAAGTGGCGGGTGGTCCCGGCCTGGTCGAGGATGTCCCAACCGCCTCCTGCGTTCTCACCGATCGGGGTCGCGCTCGTGACCCCGTTCTCGAACTCGATGTTGTCCTTCAGGTCGAACGCGTCGGCGTAGGACTCGAGGTACTGCTTGATCTGGGTGTGGTGCGGGAAGTCGGGGTACTCCGGAGGCATCGGGAAGTCCCGGAAGGAGAGTCGTTCCTTGGACGTGTCGATGTGCAGCGAGCGGTACGCGCTGCTGTGCCCGTTCGGGTTGCCGAAGGCCCAGTTGCCACCGATCCGGTCCGACGACTCGAAGCAGGTGTAGGGGACGCCGTAGTCGCTGAGCATCTTGCCGACCGTCAGGCCGCTGATGCCGGCGCCGATGACGGCTGTGCTGGGGTGGTGGGACAACGGAGCCTCCGGAATTCTGGGGGGTGACGCAGGCCACATTAGGCGCTAGGTTTGACACGTGTCAATCAATACCGACAAGTGTCAGGAGCACGCATGAGCCTCACCACCGTCGTCATCGGCGGAGCGTCCGGGATCGGCCGGGCGACCGCCGAGGACCTGCGCGAGAACGGCCACACCGTCGTCGTCGCGGACCTGGCCCTGCCCGCGGACGGGCCGGAGAACGCGATCGTCGTGGACGTCACCGACGAGGCCTCGGTCGCGGCGCTCTTCGACGCCGTCGTCGAGCAGCACGGCGCTTTCACCGGGGTCGTGAACTGTGCGGGCGTCAGCACGTTGAGCCCGGTCGTCGACCACGACGCCGCGGAGTTCCGCCGGGTGCTCGACGTCTGCCTGACCGGGGCCTTCCTGGTCCTCAAGCACGCCGGGTCCCGGGTCGCTGACGGGGGTTCCCTGGTCACGCTGTCGTCCCTGAACGGACGCCAGCCCGGCGGTGGTCTGGTGGCGTACTGCGCCGCCAAGGCGGGCGTGAACATGCTGACCCAGGTGGCAGCGCTCGAGCTGGCGGCCCGCAAGGTCCGGGTCAACGCGGTCGCGCCCGGCTTGGTGATCACCCCGCTGACCGCGCCGGCGATGGACATCGCCGGGATCGAGGACGACTACCTGGAGAACACGCCCCTGGGTCGCAGCGGGGAGCCGTCCGAGATCGCCGCCGCGGTGCGTTTCCTGCTGTCGGCGGACTCCGCCTGGATCACCGGGGACGTCCTGGACATCAACGGCGGGGCGCACCTGATGCGCTACCCCGACCTGCAGACCCACGTGATGAAGGCGTTCGGATGAGCCGGTCGCGCGCGATCCCGCCCGGTTGGTACGACGGCAAGGTCGCCATCGTCACCGGGGGCTCTTCGGGGATCGGCGCCGCCCTGGTCGCCGCGCTGCGGACAGCCGGTGCCACCGTGGTTGCCGCCGACCTGGCGCCGGGGCCGGGGGACAGCGCGCTCGACGTCACCGACGCCGCCGCGGTCCAGGCGCTGGTCGACAGCACCGTGGCCGAGCACGGCCGGCTCGACCTGCTGTTCAACAATGCCGGCATCACCTTCATCGGGGAGACCACCGACATCACCCTGGCGCAGTGGAACCAGATCATCGACGTCAACATCCGAGGCGTCGTGCACGGAGTGGCGGCGGCGTACCCGCAGATGATCCGCCAGGGGTCCGGGTCCATCGTCAACACCGCCTCGATGGGCGGGCTGATGGCGGCCGGGCTGATCACGTCCTACGTGACCACGAAGCACGCCGTCGTCGGTCTCTCCGCAGCGCTGCGCTCCGAGGCCGCGGCGTACGGCGTCGGGGTGACGGTGGTGTGCCCGGCGGCGGTGGACACCCCGATCCTGGACCAGGGCGAGATCGGGCGGATCTCCGGTCGTGACTACTACCTCAAGGGCCAGGGCGTCCGGCACCCCGTAGCGCCGGCCGCGCTCGCCGCCCGGGTGCTGGCCGCGATCCCGGCGGGCGAGGCGGTCGTGATCGAGCCGTTCCAGGCCCGGATGGCCTACCGTCTCCAGCGTCTTGCCCCCGGCTTCACCCGCAACGCCTCCACCCGATTCGTGAACAAGCAGCGCAAGCGTGCTGCCGACAAGAGGACCTGACATGGCCACCCAGCCCCGCCCCGACCAGCTCGACTCGCCGATCATCCCCAAGGTGCTGAAGTACGTCGGCAAGGCCCACGTCCGGGTCTACCGGCTGACCAAAGGTCGGATCGGGGGCAAGTGGCGGATCGGGGCCGGCTGGAAGAAGCCGGTCCCCACGCTGCTGCTCGACCACGTCGGCCGCAAGAGCGGCAAGCAGTTCACCACCCCGCTGCTCTACCTGCTCGACGGTCCGAACGTCGTGATCGTCGCCTCGCAGGGCGGTCTCCCGAAGAACCCGCAGTGGTACGCCAACCTGGTCGCGACACCGGCGACGAAGGTGCAGATCAAGGGCGAGGTGCGCGACGTCCTGGCGCACACCGCCGACGGGACCGAGCGGGCGGCCCTGTGGCCGAAGCTGGTCGAGCTCTACGCCGACTTCGAGAACTACCAGGCCTGGACCGAGCGCGAGATCCCGGTCGTCGTCCTCACCCCCCGTTGAGCAGGGCCTGACCCGCACGCGAGTCGGGGGTTTCGCTGACACGCGTCCAGCGGACCCCCCCTCTCATGCGCGCGGCGGGCCCGACTCAACAGAGCCGCGGGCTACCAGTGACAGGGCGTACAGGGGGCGGTTCTGGGACTCGACGTACACCCGTCCCAGGTAGCTCCCGATCACGCCCATCATGATCAGCTGCAGGCCGCCGAGCAGGAACATGCCGACGCCGAGGAACGCCCAGCCGGGGACCGAGTCCTCGGGGCGGAACAGCCGGACGTAGAGCACGTACGCCGCCAGCAGCACGCTGAAGCCGGAGATGGCGATCCCGAGGCGCGAGATCATCTTCAACGGCGTCGTCGAGAAACCGAAGATGCCGCTCGCTGCGAGGGTCAGCATCGTCCGCAGCGGGTAGCTGGAGCTGCCGGCGTAGCGGGCGTCGCGGTCGAAGAGCAGAGCCTCCTGGCGGAAGCCGACGTGCGCCACGATGCCGCGCAGGTACCGGTCGTGCTCGCGGTACCGGCCGACCTCGGCCACCACCCGACGGTCCATCAGACGGAAGTCGCCGACGTTGCGCGGGGTCTCGATCGACGCGATCCGGTCCAGCAACCAGTAGAACCCGTACGCCGTCGCGCGCTTGAAGGCGCTGTCCTGGCGGCTGCGACGCTGGGCGTAGACCACGTCGACGCCGCCCTCCCAGAGGGTGAGCATCTCGATGCTGACCGCCGGCGGATCCTGGAGGTCGGTGTCCATCACGATCACGGCATCGGCCTCGGTGGCGGCGTCCAGACCGGCCGTGACCGCGATCTGGTGGCCGCAGTTGCGCGCGAGGCTGAGCACGCTGACCCGGGGGTCGGCGGCGCGGAGCCCGAGGAGCTGCTCCAGCGAGCCGTCGGTGCTG
Source organism: Propionibacteriales bacterium (assembly GCA_026392455.1). Classification (GTDB taxonomy): domain Bacteria; phylum Actinomycetota; class Actinomycetes; order Propionibacteriales; family Nocardioidaceae; genus Marmoricola. The sequence continues at coordinate 47,851 of JAPLCB010000007.1, forward strand.
CCGTCGTCGACGTACAGGAACTCGAAGTCCAGATCCGGTCGCGCGGCGGTCGCGGCCACGAGGCCGGTGTGGAAGGCGTGGATGCTGGCGGCCTCGTCGTGGACCGGGAGCACGTAGGTCACCGACCGTCGTTCGGCGGCTGTCACGGGGTCAGGTCCAGCATCGGGTCGCCCCAGCTGACCGGGTCGCCGACCGTGACGTGACCCGACGCCAGCACCCGGCAGCAGCTGCCGGCCCGGCGGCGCAGCGCGGCCATCGCCCCGGGACCGAGGTCGTCGTCCAGCAGCCGGCACGGGGCTGCCACCCGGACCACCTCCAGCAGGACCGGGCCGATCCTGATCAGGGTGCCCGGGGCCGTCGGCACCACACCGACGTCGACGGTCAGGTTGCGGCGGGTGCCGACCGCGGGAACGGGCCGTCCCAGCGCGTGGGCCGCCAGGTCGAGCTGCTCGGCCGACTGCAGGGTCACGTGCCGGTGCTTGGCGCCGTGGTAGCGGTCGCCGACCAGCCCGCGACCGGCCTCGGCCTGGACGCTGCCGACCGACTTCATCGGCAGTCGCCGACCGGGGGCGATGTGGATCTCGGTGATGGTGCTCATCGGGGTCGACGGTAACAACCCCAGTCGGCGGCGGCCGGTGCGGTCAGGCCCCCGTGTTCGGAACGCCGGGCCCGGACACCTCGCCCGAGCCCGCTCCGGCGGTCGACAGGACGCATCCGGCGTCGTAGTAGTCCGAGGCGACGACGGTCTCGCCGGCCGTCAGGGTGACCAGGCCGACCTGCCCGATCTCGTCGGGGGCGAAGGAGCGTTCGTAGGTCGGGGTCCCGGCGTCGAGGGTGAAGGTGTCCAGGGTGATCGGGTCGGCCAGGGCGGGGGCGACGTCGGGGTCGTCGCCGCCCGAGTCCGCGAACGGCTCGATCTTCAGCGCGAAGTCCACCGGCTGGAGATCGGCGGTGTTGCCGCCGACCGGGGCGTTGCTCGCGGTCACCCGCAGCTCGAAGCTGCAGCTCCCGGCGATGCTGCCCTTCGCGTTCGTGTAGGCCCCGACCGGTGCCGGGTCGCAGGACACGGCCCGGGTCTCGTCGGCCAGGTTCTCCGGCTCGGCCTCGCTGGCGGGCGGTACCGCGGTGTCGACCGCGATCCGGTGGTCGCCGTCGTCTAGTCCGGATTCCACGAGCTCGACGCTCTGGTTCGCCGGGACGTCGATCGGCGCGTCGCTGCCGCCGTACCCCGCGTCGTCGATCGGGACGCTGAACGCGTCCCCACCGTCCCCGGCGGTCAGGGTGATGCTCACCGAGCCGTCGCCGTCGGCGCAGGACACGCCGCTCACGCTTGCGGTGGGACCGCTGGTCGTGGAGGGCTGCATCGAGGACCTCTTCTCGGCGGAGGCTTCGGACCCTCGTGGGTTCGCCGGGGGCGTCGAGGCATCGCCCGCTTTGTCGGAATCCCGACAAAGTTTGGGTCCAGGGGTTTCGGCAGGGGAGCGGGGACGGCATACTCCCGGAATAGAACACGTTCCAGAAAGTAACTTTCTGCTCGTCGGACAGTTATGTGATGAACATCTACTTTCTGGTTTGTCCTCACCTGGAAGAACTGGCGTCAGGAGTACGGCTGTGCAAAGCGTTGTGGGATCCGCCCGGACCCGTCGGCTGCTGGGAATCGGAGCGATGACGATCGCGCTCGCTGTTCCCACGGCATGCGGAGGATCGGCCCTGGAGCCGGAAGCCGTGAGGTCGGCCAACGCCGGGCTCGCCGGTACCAGTGCAGGCGGAGTCGCCGGCGGAGTCGTGGATCCCGGCACCGGCGTCGTCGGTGGCACTGGTACGACGGGTGGGACCGGCACGACCGGAGGAACCGGGACGACCGGCGGAACCGGCGGCACCGGGACCACCGGTGGCACCACGGGTGGCACCGGTGGTGGCACGACCAGCCCGCCCCCGGGCGTGAAGGCGGCGTCCTGTGCCGGCTTCAAGAACTCCAAGGGCATCACCGACACCCAGATCCAGATCGGCAACTCCGCGGACATCTCCGGACCGGTGCCCGGCCTGTTCACCTCGGCCCAGCAGGCCACCAAGGCCTACGTCGCCTACTTCAACGCCACGTCGAAGATCTGCGGCCGCTCGCTCGCGCTGACCCAGGCCCTGGACTCGCGCACCGACGCGGGTGCCGACCAGGCGTCGTACCAGAAGCTCTGCGACAGCGTCTTCGCCGCGGTCGGCTCGATGTCGGCCTTCGACTCCGGCGGCGCCGGCGTGGCCCAGGGCTGCGGCCTGCCGGACATCCGGACCTCGTCGGTCACCGGTGACCGCAACGACTGCAGTACCTGCTTCGGCGCCCAGGCGACCGGCAAGCACGAGTTCTCCAACGCGGTCCCGGACTACTTCGTCAAGAACTACAAGGACGCCAGCCAGAACGCCGCCTTCCTCTACCTCAACGCCGGTGCCGCCGCGGAGAACGCGAAGTACCAGCAGAAGGTCGAGCAGCAGCGCGGGATGCGGTTCGTCTACACCCAGGCCATCGACGTCGCCGACTTCAACTACGGGCCCTACGTCCAGCAGATGAAGAGCAAGGGCGTGAAGTGGGTCCAGTTCATCGGCGCCTACCAGCAGTCGGTGCGGCTCGCCCAGGCGATGCAGTCCGCCGGCTTCAAGCCGCAGGTCCGGCTGTACGACCCGTCGGTCTACGACCAGGGCTTCCTCAAGACCGGCGGCAGCGCCGTCGAGGGCGTCTTCCTGTTCATCAACTTCACCCCGCTCGAGGAGAGCCAGCCCGAGCTGAACCTCTACAAGCAGTGGCTCCAGCAGGTTGCCCCGGGCGCCCAGCCGACCTTCTTCGGCGAGTTCGCCTGGTCGGCCGCCAAGCTGTTCGTCGAGGAGTCGATCAAGCTCGGTGGCAAGCTCAACCGAGCCTCGCTGATCGCCGCGATCAGGAAGCAGCGTGCCTGGACCGGTGGCGGGATGCACGGACCGATGGACGTCGGCGGCAAGCACTCGCCGTCCTGCATCCGGTTCATGCAGGTCAAGGGTGGCAAGTTCGTCCCGCTGGGATCGACGAAGTACACCTGCAGCGGCGCCAGCGTGGGGCGGTGACCGGATGAGTACCTTCATCAGCTACACCCTCGAAGGGTTGTTCACCGGCGCTGCGTACGCGATCGCCGCGAGCGGCCTGGTGCTCACCTACAGCACCACCCGGGTGTTCAACATCGCCCACGGTGCCGTCGGCATGGTCTTCGGCTTCCTCTACTGGGACTTCTCGGTCAAGCAGGGTCTCCCGGTCTGGTTCTCGCTGATCCTGGTGCTCCTGGTGGTCGCGCCGTTGCTCGGGGTGTTCTTCCAGCGGGTGCTCACCCGCGGCCTGGGTAGCGCCCCGATCGGCGTCTCGCTGGTCGTCACGGTCGGCATGCTGGTGGCGCTGATCGGTGTCGCCCAGCAGATCTGGAGCACCGAGGACGCCCGGGTGCTGCCGGAGTTCTTCGTCGGCAAGTCGATCAGCATCGGCGACGACATCAACCTCAGCTACCACCGGGCGATCACCATCGTGCTGTCCGGGATCGTCGCGGCCGGACTGTACGTGCTGCTGACCCGGACCCGGGTCGGTACCGCGATGCGCGCCAGCGTCGACAACCCCGACCTGCTCGAGCTGTACGGCGGCAAGCCCAAGACCGTCGCCGCGCTCTCCTGGGCGGTCGGCACCTCGCTGGGCGCACTGTCCGGCATCCTGCTGGCCCCGATCGTCGGGCTGGAGTACTTCGGCCTCACCCTGCTGGTGATCTCGGCGTACGCAGCGGCGATGCTCGGCAAGCTGACCAGCCTCCCGCTGACCTACGTCGGTGCGCTGCTGCTCGGCCTGGCGTCGTCGTACCTGGTCGGCTACCTGCAGTACCTGCCCGGCGACAAGTACCTCACCGGTCTGCCGGCCGTCGTCCCGGCACTGTTCCTCGCCCTGATCCTGGTGCTGCTGCCCCAGGCCCCGTTGCGGATCGGTCAGGTGAAGGGCCTGGTCGCTGCACCGGTGCCGAGCCTGACCAAGAGCCTCGGTTGGGGGGCCGGCCTGCTGGTCGTGGTCTTCGTGGCGTCCAGCGGGATGTCGAACGCCAACCTGCTCCTGGTCGGCACGGCCGCCACCTACGGCATCGTGATGCTCTCGCTGGTGCTGCTGACCGGGTACGGCGGCGTCGTGTCGCTGGCGCAGTTCACCTTCGCCGGGGTCGGCGCTATCGCCTACTGCAAGATCGACCAGCCGAACCTCTTCGGCTTGCTGCTGGTGGTCCTGATCTCGGCGGGGGTCGGTGCGCTGGTGGCGTTCCCGGTGCTCCGGCTGACGGGGCTCTACCTGGCTCTGGCGACGCTGGCGTTCGCGCAGCTGATGGAGAAGCTGATCTTCGTGCAGCCGTTCGCGTTCGAGTTCGCCAACCTGCTCCAGGCCAAGCGCCTGTCGATCCTGGGCTACCAGTTCAACACCAACCGTCAGTACGTCGTGATGATGGCGGTGTTCTTCGTCCTGGTCGCGGTCCTGGTCCTCGCCCTGCGTCGGGGCCCGCTGGGCCGGATCCTGATCGCGATGCGCGACAGCCAGGCCGCCTGCGGAACCCTGGGGCTGGACCAGCGCTGGTTCCGGGTGGCGCTGTTCGCCGGTTCGGCCGGGATCGCCGGTCTCGGCGGTGCCCTCTTCGCGGGTCTGCGTCAGGCCGTCGGCTCGGCCGACTTCATCTACTTCCAGAGCCTGCTGCTGCTGCTCTTCGCGGTGATCTGGGGCGTCACGTCGGTCACCGGTGCGCTGCTCGGCGGGGTCTTCATGATGTACCTGCCCGAGGCCCAGGCCACCTACCCCGACGTCGCCGGTCTGCTCTTCGTGCTGATCGGGATCGGCGCGGTGGTGATCGGTCGCGACCCGAACGGTCTGGCCAACAAGCTGTTCGGCTTCCCGCGCTGGATCCAGACCACGGTCTACCCGTTCCTGGCCGGGCGCTATCCCGGCCTCGCCCTGAAGTCCCGCGAGCCGCGGGCCGCCGAGGACGAGGACGAACCCATCGCACCCGGACCCGTCGAGACCAACCAGGAGGTGGACTCGGATGCCGTTGCTGCACGTTGACGACGTCGTCGTCCAGTTCGGCGGCGTGACCGCCGTCAACCACGCGAACTTCCAGGTCGAGGCCGGCACCATCACCGGTCTGATCGGCCCGAACGGTGCCGGGAAGACCACCACGTTCAACGTGGTCACGGGTCTCCAGACGCCGACCTCGGGCCGGGTCATGTTCGACGGCAAGAACATCAACCGGCTGCCGGTGAACCGGCGGTCCAAGCGCGGGATCGGCCGGACCTTCCAGCGGTTGGAGGCCTTCGGGTCGCTGACCGTGGCCGACAACGTCCGGGTCGCCCTGGACATCAAGCGCGGGCTGCGCGGGATGTTCGCCTCGACCGGGAACCAGGTCCACGACCTGCTGGAGCTGGTCGGTATCTCCAGCTACGCAGGCGACCGGGCCGACTCGATCCCGACCGGCACCGCCCGGTTGCTCGAGCTCGCCCGGGCGCTGGCCTGCGAGCCGCGGCTGCTGCTGCTCGACGAGCCCTCCTCGGGCCTGGACGAGTCCGAGACCGAGGACTTCGGTCGGCTGCTGCAGAAGCTCGCCGGCGAAGGCGTCACGATCCTGATGGTCGAGCACGACATGGACCTGGTGATGAGCGTCTGCAACGAGATCCACGTCCTGGACTTCGGCTCGATCATCGCCTACGGCACGCCGGCGGAGATCCGGGAGAACCCGGTGGTCCAGAAGGCCTACCTGGGCTACTCCGACGAGGGGCCGGTCGACCCGGACGGCCCGACGAACGACAGCAACCACGACACCGCGGTCCTGGATGCCGTCACCGAAGGAGCAGCGCAGTGAGTGTCCCGATCCTCGATGTCATCGACATCCACGCGGCGTACGGTCGGATCGAGGTCCTCCGCGGAGTCAACCTGACCATCCCGAAGGGGTCCGTGCTGGCGCTGCTGGGACCCAACGGTGCCGGCAAGTCCACCTTGCTCAAGGTCATCTCGGGCCAGATGGAGCAGACCTCGGGCGACATCCACCTCGCCGGTGTCCACGTCACCGGCGCGAAGCCCGACGACCTCGCGCGGGCCGGTCTGACCACGATCCCCGAGGGTCGCAGCGTCTTCCCGAACCTGACGGTCGAGGAGAACCTGCTGCTGATGTCGTACGCCGGTGTCGCCGCCGACAAGGTGTTCGACACCGCGTACTCCTACTTCCCGCGGCTGCACGAGCGCCGCTACCAGCTGGCCGGCACCATGTCCGGCGGCGAGCAGCAGATGCTCGCGATGGCCCGCGCACTGTCGTCGGACCCGGCGCTGCTGCTGCTCGACGAGCTCTCGATGGGCCTCGCCCCGTTGATCGTCGACGACCTGTACGAGACCGTCGGGAGGATTGCCCAGTCCGGGGTCTCGATCCTGGTGGTCGAGCAATTTGCCCGGACGGCACTGCGGGTGTCCGATTACGCTGCTGTGATGACGGGTGGCCGGGTCGTCGCGACCGGCGAGCCTGACGAGATCGGCGAGATCATGGCCGACGTAATACTGGGGGGTGCCGCATGACCTGCGTGCAATGCAACGAGAAGTCCGAGAAGACCCTGTACGACAAGACGGTTGCCCGTCGGGTCGCTACGGCGAGCCGTCGTACCAAGCGCTCGCTGGCGGCCCTGGCGGTGATGGGGTTGTTCGTCGGCGGTAGCGCCGCCTCCCTGCAGCCGGCGGTGGCAGCGTCCGACTTCGCCGGGTTCACCACCTTCGCCCAGGCGACGCCGCTGCGGGTCGAGATCTACGAGGCTGCCATCCCGATCCCGGCGTCGCCGCAGATCGAGTTCAACTTCTCCTACACCAAGGTGGCCGGTGCGACCGGCCCGATCGGCACTGCTCGCGCTTCGGCGATGTGGCCGGGCGACGGTGTCGGTGAGGGTCTCAAGACGTTCGGTGAGCAGCTCGGCCTTCCCGGTCAGCTCACCGACGGCGGTTACCCGGCCCAGGTCAACGCCCAGTCCCCCGGGGACACCGCGACCGCCAGCCAGGAGTTCCTGCCGGGCAGCGTCGGGCGGGTCAGCACCAGCGACAAGAAGGCGGTCGCCAAGGTCGGCTACGGCACCACGGGTGACGTGACCGAGGGCGGCACCAACGGCGACGCCAAGCCGCCGAACCTGCTCGACATCCTGCAGGGCGACCCGACGGCACTGGCCGGGCTGCTGCTCGGGACCGCCACCGGCAAGCCCGGTGACGCGGCGCCGAGCTCGAGCCCGTTGGGAGCCTTGGGCGTGATCGTGGCGGCCGGCGGCATGGAGAGCATCTCCACGACCACCTACGAGGCCGACGCCGACCGCGTGGTGGCCACCGCGACCGCTCGGCTGGGCAGCGTCGCGCTGCTGGCCGGTCTGGTGAAGCTGGACGGCGTGGAGGTCGTCACCAAGACGACCAGCAACGTCACCGGCGGCGCGAAGACCACCAAGTCGATCACCATCGGCGCGATGACCGTGGCCGGGAACAAGTTCGGCTACACCGGAACCGGTTTCGAGGCGATGGGCAACCAGACCCCGATCCCCGGGCTGCCCGACGACCCGGTCAAGGCGCTCGCCGCGCTCGGCATCAAGTTCGAGATGGGCAAGTCGGTCGCCTCCAAGGACGGCGCCGTCGGCGCGATCTCGGCCGAGGGGCTGCGGATCAGCATCGACACCACGCCGCTGACCGCGCTGCTGCCGAAGCTCCCGCTCGCCGACCTGGTCAACGGGCTGCCCGACCTGCCGGGTCAGGCCGCGATTCTCAAGGGTCTGATCGTGGCGCTCGGTGAGGCACACCCGCGGATCGACCTGGTCCTCGGCTCGGCGATCACCAACGCCCAGACCGTCAAGGCGCTGCCGTTCCCGGAGACCCCGACGACCCCGACCGACACCCCGGAAGCTCCGGTGGTCGCGCCGTTGGCGCCGACCGACGCGACCGGCTCGATCGTCGACCCGGGTGCTCCGGAGGCGACCCCGCCGGTGGTCAACCCGTTGCCGCCGGTCACCAACGTCGCCGACATCCCGGGCCTGCCGCCGCTGGGGAGCATCCCGATGGCCCTGATCGTCGGGGGCCTGCTGCTGGCCAGCGCCCTGGGCTGGTACATCACCACTGCTGGGAACCTGTTGTTCGGCGGAGCCGCCGCCTGTGCACACGGCCTCAAGGCCGGCATCCCTGACCTGAGGAAGGTATGAGATGACCACCATCAACGCTGAAGCCCCTGTCGTCGCTGCGAAGCGGGACACGATGCCGCGTGCAGCCAGCCGGGACGGGGTCGCCCCGCTGAAGGGCAACGCCGCCCAGAAGCTGCACCAGGTGCTCTTCATCGCCGGCGCGGTCCTGCTGCCGGGCGGCCTGATCGTGATCGGCCTCGGCTGGTACGGCGTGGCCAACACGCCCTACGAGTACGACCAGACCTCCTACCTGGTCTCCGGCGGCATCCTCGGTCTGGGTATCACCTTCGCCGGTGGCTTCCTGTACTTCGGGTCCTGGCTGGCCCGGATCGCCGCGGACCAGCGGGAGTCGGCCGACAAGCTGGCCGAGACCCTGATGCTGCTGGCCGAGTCCGCTGCCCGCAACGAGGCCCCGGCTGCCCTGGCTGCCCCGGCTGCCCCGGCGGCGCACGCTGCTCCGGCCGAGGTGGCCTCGGTGGTCGCTCCGGCCGCTGCCGCGACGGCCACGGTCACCCGACCGGTCCCGACTCCGGCCCGTGCCAAGGACGCCGCCGCGGCCACCCTGGTGGTTGCCGGGCGCGGCAAGACCGTGCACCGGACGGACTGCGACCTGATCGCTGGTCGTGAGGACCTCAAGCCGGCCGGCTCGGACATCACGGACCTGATCCCGTGCAGGCTCTGCCAGTCCTGACGAGCGACCAGGTCGACCGGGCATCCGTCCCGGCCCAGGCCGGGCCCGGATCGAAGGCCCGGCGCACCCAGGCGGAGCGTCGGGCCGAGAGCGACCAGCGGCTGCTGCGGGCCACCGCCGAGCTGATCGTCGAGCGCGGGATCGAAGGCACGTCCCTGGCAGCGATCGGTCGACGTGCCGGGTACAGCCACGGGCTCGTGCACGCACGGTTCGGCTCGAAGGACGCCCTGGTCGAGCGGGTGAACGACGAGGCCGTCCGGATGTTCACCGACACCACCGTCACCCAGGTCGGCGAGCACCAGGGCCTCAACGCGCTGCGGATCGTGGTCGAGACGTACCTGCGGTTGGTGCTCGGCCCCGACCCGGTGGCCCGGGTCCACCTGCTGGTGTGGAGCGAGACCCTCGCCCACGGGTCCGGCAGGCGCCCGTACCGCGCCGAGTGGGACCGGGTCTTCCGGTCCGCGTTGGTCGCGATGATCGCGACCGGGATCGAGGACGGCAGCATCCGACGGGGGATCGACCCCGAGGCTGCCGCGATGGTGCTGGTCGGGATGATCCGCGGCGTCGCCCTGCAGCTGATCCTGGACCCGTCAGCCGGCTCCGCGGAAACCGTCACCCAGGTCGTCCTGGGGCACCTGGACCGGACGCTGAGGTCCGCGCCGGTCGTTCACGCTCTCTAGGCGCTCGGGCGGAGCTCAGCCAGGACGAACGACCGCACCAGGTCCTTCGCCCCGGCGAGGCTGATCCCTTCGTCGAGCATCAGCTGCATCGCGATCCCGCGCAGGATGCCGACGATCGTCAGGGCGGTCTCCGAGACCGCGACGTCCGGGCGGATCCTGCCGTCGTCGATACCGCGCTGGATCAGCCCGGTCAGGAAGTCCCGGAACTGGCGGTCCCACTCCATCTGGGAACCGCGGCGCCCGGCGGAGTTGGCGATCGCCTCGCTCCAGAGGATCACGTGCACCCGTCCCAACGGGTTGGCCCCGACGACGAGGTCGAGGTAGACGTCCCCGATCTCCAGGACGGCATCGAGCCCCCGGAGCCGCCCGACCCGATCCTCGGCCATCCGGGCGTAGTACTCGGTCGCAACCTCGATGATCCGGGCCGCGAGATCGTCCTTGGAGCCGAAACGGTGGTTCACCAGCGCGTGGCTGGCGCCGGCGCGGCGGCCGATGTCGGCCAGCGAGGTGTTCTCCAGGCCCTGCTCGACGATCAGCTCGACGGACGCCTGGATCAGCCGCTGCTCGCTGTCGGCACGGCGCTCCGCCTGGGTGCGGCGAGAGCTGTCCGAGGTGGGCACGGGCTGACGGTATCCGGTCGACCGGCGGCCGTTGGGTGACCTGGATCACATCCGGATCGGCCGCCGCTCCGAATACCTCAGTGACGGCCCGCCCAGGGCCGTCACCGAGCAGGAAGAAGGTTCGCCATGGTTGCCATGTTCATCTTCGGAAGTCTGATGGCAGTGGCATTCGTCGCTGCGCTGGTGATCGCCGCCTTCGCCGACCGGCGGCGAGCGATCCAGGTCGACTCCGACGGCACCCGGTTCGCGGCAGCGCCCCTCAACCCGAAGCTGCCCTGGTTGTGACCCGCTGGGGTCAGCCGGCGAGGTAGTCCAGGATCAGGTGGTTGACCAGGTCCGGCTGCTCGAGCTGGAGGAAGTGCCCGGCGTCGGGAACCAGCTCGACCACGCTCCCGGCCGGCAGGTGCGGTTCGGCCAGCGCGACCAGCCGCGGATCCAGGCAGCCGTCGTCAGCGCCGTGCAGGTAGAGCAGTGGAACCAGCGGGAGGCGCCGCTCGGCCCCCTTCCAGCGCCGGTACTGCGCCGGCGGTCCGAACGGGCTGGCGAAGGCGCGGTAGTAGCCGATCACCGCGCTGCGGTTCGCCGGACCGGCCATCGCGGCGAGGACGTCGGGGAGATCGGCGCTGGCGTCGTACCCGGGTGACCAGTCGCGCCAGAGCTTGCGGACCAGACGCTCGTGGTGGCGCTCCGGCAGCCGGGGGACCTGGTTGAAGAAGATGTACCAGCTGTTGCGGACCTGCCGGGGAAGGATCCTCAGGACGCCGGCGCTCCCCGGCCCGGCCATCGCGGCCAGGGGCGGCACCGAGAGCACGACGACCTTGGCGAACGGGGAGTCCTCGTGCGCCGCCAGCGCGTTGGCGGTGATCGCTCCCCAGTCGTGGCCGACCAGGACGGCGTCCGGCCCGCCTCCCAGGGCGGTGTGCACGCCGAGCACGTCGCTGACCAGTGCGGCGACGTCCCCGCGACCGTCCGCCGGGACCTCGGACGGCGCGTACCCGCGGAGGAAGGGTGCCACCACCCGCCAGCCCTCGGCGGCGAGCGCGGGCCCGAGGTGCCGCCAGGTGTGGGCGGTGTCGGGGAAACCGTGCAGCAGGACCGCCAGCGGGCCGTCGACCGGACCCCAGGTCAGGGCTGCGAGCGACACGGCGGGGAGGTCGATCCGGATCTGCTGCATCGGCCCATCGTGGCAGGTTCGTCCAGGGTGATTCCACCCACAGGGCCGGGTCGGACCGAGCGGGCGCGCGGCGCAGGTCATCTAGAGTGCAGCCCATGACTTCTGCCCCCCAAGGTTCGACGCCGCCGCGTCGGATCGTCGTCATCCCGACGTACAACGAGGCTGCCAACGTGCTGCGCGCCATCGACGCCGTCCTGGCCGCTGCGCCGGAGTGCCACGTCCTGGTCGTCGACGACAACAGCCCTGACGGCACCGGTGCCCTGGTCCAGGGGCACCCGCACTTCGGCCACGGCGTGCACCTGCTGACCCGGCCGGGACGCAGCGGTCTCGGCGGCGCCTACCGGGCCGGGTTCGCCTGGGCGCTCGACGCCGGGTACGACCAGATCGCGCAGATGGACGCCGACCTGTCGCACCCGCCCGAGCGGTTGCCGGCCCTGTTCGCCGCCCTCGCCGGACCGGACCGGGCGGGCGCTGACATTGCGGTCGGGTCCCGCTACGTCAAGGGTGGCGGCGTGAAGCACTGGGGCTGGCACCGCCGGTTCATCTCCAAGGGGGGCAACCTCTACGTCCGACTGCTGCTGGGCACCAGCGTCCGGGACACGACGGCCGGCTTCAAGGCGTTCAACCGCGCCTCGCTGGAGGCGATCGACGTCCTGGACTCCGAGTCCAACGGCTACTCGTTCCAGATCGAGAACACCTGGAAGGCCACCAAGCGGGGTCTGAAGGTCACCGAGGTGCCGATCACGTTCACCGACCGGACCGAGGGAACCTCGAAGATGTCCGGCTCGATCGCCCGGGAGGCGCTCAGTCTGGTGCTCGCCTGGCGGGTCGCCGAGTGGCGCGAGCGCCGGGCGGCCCGTCGTACCACGGCCTGAGCGACAGATCCAGGGTTCCCGCCGGAAATATTCTCGACGGAATTCCCTTACGTAGATAGCGGATCTGCCGAATTCTTGGTCAGCGTGCCGGTACGTTTCGGTGGTTGGCCGGTGTCGGAGAAGGGTCGCTGATGAGCATGGTTTCGCAGGCAACGGTGCCGTTGCGTCTGGTCTCTGACCTCGACGTCGTGGAGGTGGCCCCTACCCGGGTCCCGCGGACCGAGTTCGGGGGCGGGAGCTACCGCTCGGCTCTGCTTGCCGGTGTCCTGTCCCGCACGGTCAAGCCGTTCATCTCGGTCTGGGCCTGGGTGCCGTTGGCGCCGTGGCCGTACTTCCTCGCCGACTACGCGGGTCTGGCCCTGCGGCCCGTTCCCGGGACGACGTTCGAGCCGATGGAGCTGCCGACCTGCACCGCCGAGGTTCTCCGGACGCCGTCGGTGGAGGACCGGGTCATCGTCTACCTGCACGGTGGTGCCTTCGTCGTCGGCGGTCGCTTCCTGCACCGCCAGCTGATGTCCCGGATCGCCGAGGACACCCGTGCCAGCGTCGTCGCCGTCAACTACCGCCAGCTCCCCAAGCACCCGGTCAGTGCCTCGATCGCCGACGGTCTCGAGGCCTACCGCTACGTACTGGAGTCCGGCGTCCCGGCGTCCCAGGTCGTGATCATGGGTGACTCGGCCGGTGGGTACCTGACGTTCCAGGTCGCGCTCGCCGCTCAGGCGGCCGGCCTGCCGCTGCCGGCCGGACTGGTGGCGCTCTCGCCCCTGATCGACTTCGACGGGACCGCCAAGGTCGCGGCGGACTCGGCCGAGACCTGCGCGCTGTTCCCCAAGCACTGCTTCGAGGGCCTCGCCGAGGTGGTGCTGCGCGCCTCCCGCCGGGCCGGCGAGCCGCACGCGCTCCCCGCGAGCCCGAGCGCGGCGGCCCTGCACGGACTCCCGCCGTCGTTGATCCAGGCCAGCTCGGCCGAGATGGTCTTCCCCGACGCCGAGGCGATGGCCGCGTCGCTGCTCGCTGCCGGTGTCGACGTCGAGCTGCAGGTCTGGGACCACCAGGTGCACGTCTTCCAGGCTGCCGCCGGGGTGGTCCCCGAGGCCGCCCAGGCGTTGGAGGAGATCGTCGCGTTCGTCGACCAGGTCATCCCCGACCAGCTCTGGGACGCCGCTCACCCCTGTTGAGCAGGGGCCGACACTCGGTTGAGCAGGGCTTGGTGCTCGCCCGCTAGGGTCTCTCCGTGATCGTCGCTTCGCTCCTCAACGGGTTCTCGGCCACTCGGTCACGAGCACGCTCGGGCACTCGGTGTTCGTCGCTCCGCTGGCACTGGAGCAAGCTCCGTGCCGACTCCACTCGTTCGCGTAGCCTCGACCCGTGAGTCCCGTCGACGCTTGGTTCGCCGCCAACACCAGCTCCTGGTGCGACCAGGCGCTGACCGACCTGGTCGCGGCCAAGGCGGCCAGCGGCACCAGGGTGAGCCTGGTCGTCCCGGCGCGCAACGAGGCCGCCACGGTGGGCGACGTGGTCACCCGGGTCCGGGAGGCGTTGATGGAGACCACCGCCCTGCTCGACGAGATCGTCGTCATCGACTCCGACTCGACCGACGACACCTTCGCCGTGGCCGAGGGAGCGGGCGCCGCGGTCTACCGGGCCGGGGAGATCCGGCCCGAGCTCGGGGTGGCCACCGGCAAGGGCGAGGCGATGTGGAAGTCGCTCTTCGTCACCACCGGGGACGTCCTGGTCTTCATGGACGCTGACCTCCTCGACTGGGACACCCACTTCGTTCCAGGACTGCTCGGCCCGCTGCTGCTGCGGCCCGAGATCGAGCTCGTCAAGGGCTACTACGAACGTCCGTTGGCCGATGGCTCCGAGGATGACGGTGCGTACGAGGGCGGGCGGGTCACCGAGCTGGTCGCCCGTCCGCTGCTGAACTTCTTGTTCCCCGAGCTCGCCGGCCTGGTCCAGCCGCTGGCCGGTGAGTGGGCCGTGCGGCGGTCGTTGTTCAGCCGGCTGTCGGTGCCGACCGGGTACGCCGTCGAGACGGCCGCGCTGATCGACACCGTCGGGCTCGTCGGGGTCGACGCGATCGCCCAGGTCGACCTGGGGCGCCGTGCGCACCGTCACCAGGCGCTGCGTGACCTCGGGGCGATGAGCACCCAGATCCTGACAGCGGTGTGGAGCCGCACCCACCCGCACGGAGCCGGTGACCTCCCGCTGCCGCTGCGCCAGTACCTCCCGGTCGACGGCGTGATCGCTCCGCGCACCCGGTACGTCGACATCAGCGAGCGCCCGCCGGCCAACACCTACCTGGAGCAGGCATGACCCTCAAGCTCGGCCGGCAGTCGTTCGCCGATGACGCCACCTTGATGATGGCGATCGTCAACCGGACCCCGGACTCCTTCTACGACAAGGGAGCGACCTGGGCGGAGGACAAGGCCTTCGACCGGGTGGTCCGGGTGGTCGACGAGGGTGCCGAGATCGTCGACATCGGCGGGATCAAGGCCGCGCCCGGGGTCTTCATCGATGCTGACGAGGAGAAGGCCCGGGTGGTCGGGTTCGTCGCCCGGGTCCGCGACGCCTTCCCGGACCTGGTGATCTCGGTGGACACCTGGCGCGCCAGCGTCGGCCGCGCGGTCTGCGAGGTCGGCGCGGACGTCCTCAACGACGCCTGGGGAGGGGCCGACCCCGCCCTGGTCGACGTCGCGGCCGAGTTCGACGCCGCGATCATCTGCACCCACACCGGCGGTGCCACCCCCCGGACCCGTCCGTTCCGGGTCGAGTACGACGACGTGGTTGCCGCCGCGATCACCGACACCACGGCCTACGCCGCTCGCGCTCTGGCGGCCGGCGTCGCCCGCGACAGCATCGTGATCGACCCCGCGCACGACTTCGGCAAGAACACCTTCCACTCCCTCGAGCTCACCCGTCGGCTGCACGAGATGGTCGCCACCGGGTGGCCGGTCCTGGTCTCGTTGTCGAACAAGGACTTCGTCGGTGAGAGCCTCGACCTGCCGGTCGGCGAACGCCTGACCGGCACCTTGGCGGCCACCGCGATCAGTGCCCTGGCGGGAGCCCGGATCTACCGGGTGCACGAGGTCGTCGAGACCCGGCAGGTGGTCGACATGGTCAACACGATTGCCGGTCGGCGGCCGCCGCAGCGCGCGATCCGGGGGTTGGCATGAGAGTCGTCCTGGTCCCCTCGACCCTGGCCCTGCTGCCCGACTACACCAGCATCGAGGACCCGATCGCCGACCTGCGGGCTTCGGTGGATGCTGCTGTCGCCTGGCTGCTGGCCGACGGGCCGGCGGCGGTGCGCGGCGCGACCCCCGCCGCGAAACGCATCGGCGACGAGCTGCTCGGGGACTACCGCGGCAGCGGCCCTGGGCTGCTGGTCGTCGCCAACGGGACTGCGACCCGGACCGAGAAGGCGCCGGGACACTTCGACGAGCGGGCCGAGGGCTTCGACGCCCTGGTGGGCGCAGCGCTGCGTACCGGGGACTTCGGGCCGCTGGCCGACCTCGACCTGGACCTGGCCGGGGAGCTCTGGGCTCCGGACGCGTCGGCCCTCGTCGCGTTGGCAGGCCTGGTGACGACGAGCGCGGAGACCGACTACGACGCGGCGCCCTACGGCGTCCAGTACTGGGTGACGAGGTACACGTGCGCGTCCTGATCGACACCACGTCCGCCCCCAGCGAGAGTCTCGTCGACCTCTACCGGCCGCCGCGGCTGCCGTGGTTGCGGGTGAACATGGTGAGCACCGTGGACGGCGCCGCCAACGGGGAGTCCGGCACGAGCGGGTCGATCAACAACGAGGCCGACAAGGCAGTGTTCGACGCGCTGCGGGCGCAGGCGGATGCCATCGTGGTGGGTGCGGGGACAGCTCGGACCGAGGGGTACCGGGTCGCTGACGTCCCGCTGGTGATCGTGTCCCACGCCGGTCGGGTGCCCGACCAGCTGCGGGACGCCGAACCCGGCGCGGTGCTGCTCGCGGTGTGTGCGAGCGCGCCGGGTCGGGCCGAGGCCACGAAGACCCTCGGGGCCGACCAGGTGATCGTGGTCGGCGACACCCAGGTCGACCTGGTCGCCTTGAAGGCGGCCCTGGTCGCGCGCGGACTGACCAACCTGCTCAGCGAGGGCGGACCGCACCTGTTGCGCGACCTGATCGCGTCCGGTGCTGCCGATGAGCTCTGTCTCACCGTGGTTCCCCGGGCGATCGCCGGCGTGCACCCCAGGATCCTGACGGGGGAGTCGGTCGGTGCCGAGCTCGACCTCGCGGTTCTCCTGGAGCAGGACGGAACCCTGCTGGCCCGCTACCTGCTCCGCTGAAAACCGTCCGGTGGACCGGGGGTTCTGGTTCCCTGGACCGGTGGCCCCGACCCTCGACTACGACGTGCTGGTGATCGGGTCGGGCTTCGGCGGCAGTGTGAGTGCGCTGCGGCTGACCGAGAAGGGGTACGCCGTGGGCGTGCTCGAGGCCGGGCGGCGCTGGAACCCCGAGGACTTCCCGGACACCAGCAGCGATCCCCGCAAGCTCGTCTGGCTGCCGCGGCTGAAGATGACCGGCACGATGCGGATCAGCCCGATCGGGACGTGCACGGTCGTCAGCGCCGCGGCGGTCGGAGGGGGCTCGATCATCTACGGCAACACGCTGTACGAGCCGCTGGACGAGTTCTGGACCGACCCGCAGTGGGCCCACATCACCGACTGGCGCAGCGAGCTCGCGCCGTACTACGACCAGGCCCGGCGGATGCTGGGCGCTGCGGAGAACCCGCGTACCAGTGCGGCCGACGACCTCCTCCTCGACGTCGCCCGTGACCTCGGGGTCGCGGACACCTTCCACCGGACCCAGGTCGGGGTCTTCTTCGGGGAGCCGGGCGAGACCGTCAGCGACCCGTTCTTCGGCGGCGCCGGCCCGGAACGGACCGGTTGCACCTTCTGCGCGCGCTGCTTCAGCGGATGCCCGACGAATGCGAAGAACACCCTGCTGACGAACTACCTGTACCTCGCCGAGCAGGCCGGCGCGCAGGTCCACGAGCTGACGACGGTGACCGACGTGCGCCCCCGGGCCGCCGGGGGCTTCGAGGTCAGCACCGTCGCGTCGGACGCCTGGTTCGGACGCCGGGGCCGTACCTTCACGGCCGAGCAGGTGGTCTTCTCGGCCGCTGCCCTCGGCACCCAGAAGCTGCTCCACCGGCTCAAGCGCAGCGGCGCGCTGCCGGACCTCTCGCCGCGGCTCGGCGAGCTGTCGCGGACCAATTCCGAGGCCGGCCTGATGGTGATGAGCCGGACCCGGCGCGACATGGCGGACGGCGTTGCGATCAGTGCGTCGATCCATCCCGAGCCGCACACCCACGTGGAGATCTGCCGCTACGGCCCGGGCCAGGACGCGTTGCTGTCGAGCAGTGCGCCGCTGATCGACGGAGGGCCGCGGCGGGTGCTGCGGCTGCTCGGTCAGCTGCTCCGTCATCCGTTGACGCAGGTGCGGTTGATGACGATGAAGCAGAAGGCCGAGGGGTCGGCGTTCATCCTGGTGATGCAGTCGTTGGACAACTCGGTGACGTCGTACGTCCAGCGCGGCTGGTTCGGGACCAGGTTCCGGACCCGGCAGGGCACCGGGGACCCCAATCCTGACTGGATCCCGATCGCGCACCGGATCACCCGGATGTTCGCGACCAAGATGGGCGGCGAGCCGCGCGGGTCGATGGCCGATCCGTTCAACCAGCCGGTGACCGCGCACTACCTCGGCGGAGCCGTCATCGGGTTGACGTCGGACGAGGGGGTGGTCGATCCCTACCAGCGGGTCTTCGGGCACCCCGGCCTGCACGTCATCGACGGTGCTGCAGTCTCGGCGAACCTCGGGGTGAACCCGTCCCTGACGATCACGGCGCAGTCCGAGCGCGCCGTGGCGTTCTGGCCCAACAAGGGCGACAGCGACCCGCGGCCGCCGCTGGGCGGGGCCTACCGGCGCCTCGCTCCGGTGCCGCCCCGGAACCCGGTGGTTCCGGCTTCGGCCCCGGGTGCGCTGCGCTACTGAGTCCAGGGATCCTCGCGCCGCCACAGGGTCGGCAACGAGAGGTGGACACCGTCCGCGTCGGCCAGGCGGCCCAGCACGGCGAGAGTGACGTCGAGGTCGTCCCCGGCGTACGGCAGCGCGCGCAGCGGCCTGTCGCTCGGGTGCATCGGCAACGGGGCGAAGAAGTCGTCCCAGTGGGTCAGCACCACCCGGCGGGCGCCGACGGCCCGGACCGTCTCGGTCCAGTACGACGTCAGGTACTCCTCGCTCTGCAGCCCGAGCTGCCCGACGCCCAGGTAGGCCACGTCGGCCTGCCGGCCGGTCAAGGACCCGGCGACGAAGCCGGCACTGCCCTGGATCAGCGTGCTCGGACCGCTGAGGTGGTCGACCAGGACCGACCAGGCCTCCCCGCACCGGTACGCCGCCGCCCGTGCCGGCGGGACCACCGGCGCGGTGATCTCGCCGGGGTACCGGTCCGGCGGGCAGTGGTCGGACTCGACCAGGGTGACGGTCCAGGCGCCGAGGGTGATCGGATCGCCCGGTACGGCAACGGTGATCCGCTCCTCGGGCAGCCGCCCGCCGCGGCCGATCTGGGCGGTCGAGGTGCCGCCGATCAGCCGGGCGCCGGTGCGGTGCGCGACCACGGCCGCATCCAGGGCGTGGTCGAAGTGGCTGTGCACCGGGATCACGGCCTCCAGCCGCCGGGTCCCCAGGGCCTTGTCGAGGCAGGCGTCGATCCGGCCGACGTTCGGGGAGATCTTGGTGATGGCGACGTCGAGCAGCGGCGGACGGCTGAAGTAGCCGTCGGTCAGCAGCGCGGAGACCCCGTCGTCGAGCAGGATCGTGCTCACCCCGAGGAAGGTCGCGCTGAGCGGCCCGCCCGCCGTCGGTACGTCGAAGAGGTCCGCGTGGGCGGCCAGGTCGGGTCGGCCGAGCTTCAGACGCATCGCTGCTCCTTCATGACGATCCGATCACGTGCCAGAGGTCGTAGGACCCGTCGAACCCCTTGAGCTCGACGGACTCGGCCGGGGTGAACTCGTAGACGCCCTCGAGAGCGCCGACGATCTCGCCGGTGACCAGGACCTCGCCACCCTGGGCCTGTCCGGCGACCCGGGCCGCCAGAGCCACGTTCTGCCCGAAGTAGTCGCCGTCGCGCTCGATCGCGGTGCCGGTGTGCAGCCCGATCCGCACCCGGATCGGAGTCCGGCGGAGCTCGCGGCTGCGGTTCCAGTTCGCACCGAGCGCGCGCTGGATCTCCAGCGATGCGGCGATCGCCAGCTCCGGGGTGCTGAAGACCACCATGTGGCCGTCCCCGAAGCTCTTGACGATCAGGCCGCGGTACTTCTCGACGTACGTCTCGATCAGGTTGTCGTGGGCGCCGAGCACCTTGATCCAGCGGGCGTCGCCGAGCTGGGTGTTGAGCAGGGTCGAGTTCTCGATGTCGGAGAAGAAGATCGTCACGGTGCCGTCGTCCGCGGCCATCCGGCCGATCGCCGTCCGTTGGTCGGCGGCCCACCGGTTGAAGTCCTCCAGGGTGCTGACCAGCATCCCGCCGACCCCCTGCTCGCGGACCCGGTTGACGGCCTCGAACACCGACCGGACCGCGGTCCCGGCGGTGAGCACGGCGCGCTGGGTCGGGTTCTCGGGCAGCGCCGCGGGGATCCGGGCGGCGGCCTCGGCGAGCTCGGCCCGGGTGCGGATCAGGGCCCGCACCGCGGCTCCGAGCGCAGCCAGGGCGATCACGAGCGCCCCGGCCAGGATCCAGGCGAGAGCGGTGGCGTCGAGCACGGTCAAACTGTGGCACACGGATGTTTCGCGGACCGCACCCGTGAGATAGTGAGAACACGTTCTAGATTTCGGGACGGGCCTGGCGGCCCTCCTCACCCACCGCTCCAGAGGGATTCCATGACTGCCACCACACCGGCCATCGAGGGCTGGTTCACCACCGGCCCCGAGCCGGCCCTGATCGGTTCGGCGTGCACGACGTGCAGCACGGTGTTCTTCCCGCGCACGGCTGGCTTCTGCCGCAACCCCGCCTGCAACGGCGACGAGTTCACCGACACCGAGCTGTCGCGCCGTGGCCGGGTCTGGTCCTACACCGACGCGCAGTACCAGCCGCCGGCGCCGTACATCGCGCCGACCGACCCCTACGTCCCCTTCGCGCTGGCGGCGGTGGAGGTCCCCGAGGGCATCGTGATCCTCGGCCAGGTCGCCGACGGGTACACGGTCGACGACTTCCAGGTCGGGGACGAGATGGAGCTGGTCGTCGAGACCCTCTACACCGACGACACCGGCGACCGGACGATCTGGCGCTGGCGCCCCGTGCCGGTCGAGCCTGTCGAAACCAAGGAGGCCTGATGTCCCACGATGTCGCCATTGCCGGAGTCGGCATGCACCCCTGGGGCAAGTGGGGCAAGAATTTCGTCGAGTACGGCGTCGTCGCGGCTCGCGCTGCGCTGGCCGACGCCGGGATCCCGTGGGCCGACGTCGACCTGATCGTCGGCGGCGAGACGGTCCGCAACGGGTACGGCGGCTACGTCGCGGGTGCCACCTTCGCCCAGGCCCTCGGGTGGAACGGTGCCCGCGTCGCCACGTCGTACGCCGCCTGCGCCACCGGCGCCCAGGCGCTGGACACCGCCCGTGCCCGGATCCTCGCCGGCCTCTCCGAGGTCGCCCTGGTCGTCGGCGCCGACACCACGCCGAAGGGCTTCCTGGCCCCGAACGCCGGCGAGCGCTACGACGACCCCGACTGGCTGCGGTTCCGCCTCCTCGGGATGACCAACCCGGCGTACTTCGCGCTCTACGCGCGCCGCCGGATGGACCTCTACGGCGCGACCAGCGAGGACTTCGCCCAGGTCAAGGTCAAGAACGCCAAGCACGGCCTGAGCAACCCGAACGCGCGCTACCGCAAGGAGGTCGCAGCCCACGACGTGCTCAGCTCCGCCATCGTCGCGGACCCGCTGCACCTGCTCGACATCTGCGCCACCTCCGACGGTGCGGCCGCGGTGATCCTCTGCTCGGTGGAGTACGCCCGCAAGCACGGCCTGAGCGACGTGCGGATCAAGGCGATCTCGACGGTCACCCCGACCTTCCCGAACACCGTGATCGACATGCCGCTGATGTCGACCGAGTCGTCGGCGGGCGGGGTGCCGGAGTTCACCTTCAAGCAGTCCATCGGCCAGGCCGCCTACGAAGAGGCCGGGATCGGTCCGGACGACGTCGACGTGGCCGAGGTCTACGACCTCTCCACCGCGCTCGAGCTCGACTGGATCGAGGACCTGCAGCTCTGCAAGCAGGGCGAGGCCGAGCAGCTGCTGCGGGCCGGGGACACCACCATCGGCGGCCGGATCCCGGTCAACCCGTCGGGCGGTCTGGCCTGCTTCGGCGAAGCCGTGCCGGCGCAGGCGCTGGCCCAGGTCTGCGAGCTCACCTGGCAGCTCCGCGGGCAGGCCGCCGGCCGTCAGGTCGAGGGTGCGCGGGTCGGCATCACCGCGAACCAGGGCCTCTTCGGTCACGGCTCCTCGGTCATCGTCGCGCGCTGATCCCGGTGATGCGACGGATCCTGCTGCTGCTCGCAGTGGTGGCGCTCACCCTCGGGACGAGCGCGGTGGCGTCGGCTGACGACTCGTTCACGCCGGGTCCGACGGCCCAGCCCGGGGACCCGTTCGGCGGTCAGACCCTGCCGCCGGGACCGGTGTTCGTGGTGACGCCGAGCAGCTCCGGCAGCACGCTCCCGCAGCCCTCGACCCCGGACGAGGTCCAGGAGCAGATCGAGCGCGACCGGGCGCAGAACAGCACCGCGACCCCGACGGTGACCACGGCCCCGACGCCCGCCGCGAGCGGGTCTGCGTCCGACGGGCCGAGCACGGCCGCGCAGGACCGGTCCGGGTTCTCCGGCGACCGCAGCGCGAACGGCCAGGACGACGGTTCCGGGGCGTTGTGGTGGGCCCTGGGCGCGGGCGGTCTCGCGGTTCTGGTGCTGCTCGCGGTGCTCGTGGTTGCGGTCCGTCGGCGTGACCGGACCGGCGCGGAATCGTTGAAGAACCATGCGTCGTAAAGCTCCTGCCGCCCTGCTCGCCCTGGTCGCTGTCCTGGCCGTCACCAATCTCGGCCCCAGCGACCCGAAGGCCGCCGCGGCCACGGCGGTGCCGCTGCGTGACGTGATGCTGGTCGGCAACAACTGGGCCGGCACCGTCACCATCGTGGATGCGAACACCCGGACGCTGCTGCGGACCGGGATCGACTTCGTGCCGGACAAGGCCGCCGAGATCGCCGACATCCAGAAGAGCCCGGACAAGCTGGCGTACTACTACCTGATCCAGCAGGGTCCCGGCGAGGGCCACGACCAGTACGTCGACGACATGTTCACCACCGCCGACGGCCGGTACGTCGCGGTGTCGCGGCCGAGCTTCGCCGACGTGGTCTGGATCGACCTGGCCAAGGCGTCGGCGGGCCGCACCGACAGCATCGTGCGGGAGCAGCAGATGGACGGCTACCGCACCGACCACATGGGGGTCTCCCCGGACGGTCGCCGGCTGCTGGTCAGCGACTCGACCAAGGCGCAGGTGATCGAGTACTCGATGGTCGACGAGACCGTCGGCGGCAAGCAGATCAAGATGGGCGACCGGCTGCGCTCGTTCGTGTCCGGCGAGACCCCGCACGAGAACAACTACTCCCCGGCCGGGGACCTGATCTACCACGCCTCGATCGGCAAGGTGTACCTGCCGGGCGACCAGAACTCGGTCGGACCGGTCAAGATCGGCCCGCTGCACGACGCCATCAAGGGCGACCGCTGGTACGAGATCGTGGACAACTCCGACTTCTCCATCAAGTACCGCTGGGAGATGGGCAAGGAGCTGGCCGAGGCCGGGTACGAGGGGATGAGCGCGGCCGTGCGGCCGATGGCAGTGGCGCCGGACCAGCGCTGGATCTACTTCCAGGTCTCCTACTTCCACGGCATCGTCGAGTTCGACACCCAGGCTCCAGACATCGACGGCAAGGTGACCTACAAGGCCGGTGGGATCCCCGAGCCGCGGGTCGGCCGAGTGACCCGGTTGATCAACCTGCCGAACCGGGTACCCACGCTGCCGCTGGAGAACTACGTCAACGACTCGGCCCACCACGGCCTGTCCATGAACGCAGCCGGTACGACGCTGTGCGCCGCGGGCACGATGGACGACTACGCCGCGCTCGTGGACCGCGCCACCGGCGAGGCCCGGATCTACGACAAGAACACCACCGGGCACGACTACCTGAAGCCGTACTGGACCACCGAGGGCCTGGGCGACACCTGCTGGATCTCGTTGAGCGACTCCGACGCCGTCGCGGTGCTCGACTTCAACACCGGGGCCGAGCTCGCCTTCCTCCCGGTCGGCGACCACCCGCAGCGGGTCCGGCACGGTTTCGTCCCGGAGTCCGTGGTGGGCACCTGGGGAACTGTCCCGGTGGGTCCGCCGGGCGGCCCGAACGGCGGCACCGGGGGACTGGTGAACCTGATCAGCGGGCTCTTCGGAGGAGCCCTCTACCTGCTGAACCCGCTGCTTCCGCTACGGTGACGCCAGGTCGTTCCTGGGGAGAGATTCGTGCTCAAGGTATTCGGGCGTCGCGGTCGGATCGCGGTGCTGGCGTTGCTGCTCGCCTTCGCGAGCGCCGCCCTGGTCGGCTGCGAGGACGTGCCGGCGGACGCCTCGAAGGCAGCTTTCTGCCAGGCCGGCGAGCGCTTCTCGGCGCTCCAGGACGTGCCGTTCTCCGAGGGGCAGGCGGCGATCAAGGCCCTGGCCGAGGTGGGAACGCCGACCGACATCGACAAGCCGGCGCGTGAGGGCTTCGTCGAGCTCGTCGCACGGATGGAGGACTCCGACGACGCGGCCGAGTTCCTCCGCAAGAGCCAGAGCCTGAGTGCTGCCGAGTCCGAGCACCGGACGGCACTCACCGTCTACATCCAGCTGACCTGCCTGCTCGCGAACGCCTCGACCGCGGACTTCTGCGTCGCCGGGAAGGAGTTCGCGGCCAACCGGAACGGCGCCTTCGAGGACCGCAAGGCCGCGCTCGAGGCGCTGGTCAAGGTCGGGGCGCCGCCGGACATCAGCCCGGCGGCCCGGTTGGGACTGATCGAGCTGGTGGACCGGATGAACTCGGCCACGTCCAACGAACAGCTCGACGAGCTCACCCGCACCACCAGCCCGGACGAGCGTGAGCACCTGGTCGCGCTCGACGCGTTCATCAAGCGGGCCTGCACGTAGCTCGCCGGGGACTCAGCCCTCCACGGCCTCGACGTAGACCCAGCGGCCGGCGCGCAGCTCGAAGCGGCTGTGCTCGTGCAGGACGCCGGTCTGTCCGCGCACCGACCAGTGCGCCCGGAACTCCACCGAGCCCGCGCTCGGGCCCTGCTCGCTGCGGATCACCTCCAGGCCGGTCCAGACGAGTCCGGCGTCCGGGGTCAGGTCATCGGGACGGGTGCGGGGGTGCCAGGTGCGGAACAGGTGGTCCAGCGCGCCGACGGCGTAGGCGCTGTAGCGCGACCGCATCAGCTCCTCGACCCCGCTCGGCTGACGTTCGTTGCGGTGCAGGGGACCGCAGCACGCGTCGTACGGCGTCGCCGATCCGCAGGCACAGACTGTGGAGGACGTCAGCGGTTCCATGGCAGATCACGGTAGCGTGGCTCGCGTTGTGAGCAACGGTTGAGCAGAGGAAGTGCCATGCGTCGTGTCTCGGGAGTCCTGCTTGGCCTGGTCCTGGTCGGTGCCGTCGTGGTGGCCGGGGGTGCCGCGCAGGCAGTCCTGACGGTCCCGTCGCACTTCGAGATCGGAATCGTCGCCGGTGAGGGGCCGCCGCCGGTGGCCGGATCGTCGTTCTCCTTCTCCGCGACCCTCGTCGACGAGGGTCAGGAGCCGGTCGCCGGTGTCCCGGTGACGCTCTCGGCCCGCCCCTACGGCAGCAGCACCTTCATCACGGTCGCCCAGGCCGTGACCGACGATGCCGGGTACGCCCGGGCGGAGGCGGTCCTGCGACGCACGTCGGTGGTGCGGTGGTCGTACGCGGGCAACGTGGAGCACGGGGCGACCACCTCGGCGGCGTACGTCACCTTCGTCGGCAGCCCGGTGACCGCACACGCAACCGATGCCACCCTCCGGCGCCAGCAGCAGCTGGTGGTGGTCGGCCGCACCGCCCCGTCCAAGGCGGGTAGCCGGGTCAGCCTCTGGCGCGGCGACAAGCCGGCCTTCGCCCCCGGTCTGGAGATGACCCGGGTCGCGGTCGGGCTGGTCCGGTCCGACGGCACCTTCCGGCTGACCACCCGGTTCCCGCACACCGGCACCAAGCGTCTCTACGTGAAGGTGAACGCCGGCCACGGCAACGCCGAGGGTTACTCGAAGTACCTCGTGGTTCGGGTTCGCTGACTTCGGCGGGTGAGTAGCCTGCAGGAGTGACTTCTTCGGTTTCCCCCAGCCCCCGTCCCAGCGCCGCCACCGTCGGTGAGCTCCGTGCCTCCGGCCATGTCCAGCAGACGTTGCGCGAAGAGCTGCGAGGCAACCTGCTGGCCGCCCTGCGCGACGGACGCGACCCGTGGCCGGGTCTGCACGGTTTCGAGAGCACCGTCATCCCGCAGGTGGAGCGCGCCGTGATCGCCGGTCACGACATCGTGCTGCTCGGCGAGCGCGGCCAGGGCAAGACCCGCCTGTTGCGCACCCTCGTCGGCCTCCTGGACGAGTGGACGCCGGTGATCGCCGGAGCCGACCTGGGGGAGCACCCGTACGAGCCCATCACGACCGCGTCGTTGCGCCGCGCCGCCGAGCTCGGCGACGACCTGCCGATCGTCTGGCGCCACCGGGACGACCGGTACGCCGAGAAGCTGGCGACCCCGGACACCAGCGTGGCTGACCTGATCGGTGACGTGGATCCGATGAAGGTCGCCGAAGGCCGCTCCCTGGGTGACCCGGAGACGATCCACTTCGGACTGATCCCGCGCAGCCACCGCGGCATCGTCGCGATCAACGAGCTGCCGGACCTGGCCGAGCGGATCCAGGTCGCGATGCTCAACGTGATGGAGGAGCGCGACATCCAGATCCGCGGCTACGTGCTGCGGCTGCCCCTGGACCTCCTGGTGGTGGCGAGCGCCAACCCCGAGGACTACACCAACCGTGGCCGGATCATCACCCCGCTCAAGGACCGGTTCGGCGCCGAGATCCGTACCCACTACCCGATCCGGATCGAGGACGAGATCGCGGTGATCCGGCAGGAGGCCCACCTGGTCGCCGAGGTCCCCGACCACCTGATCGAGATCCTCGCCCGGTTCACCCGGGCGTTGCGGGCCAGCCAGTCGGTCGACCAACGGTCGGGTGTCAGCGCCCGGTTCGCGATCGCCGGGGCGGAGACGATCGCTGCCGCCGCGCTGCACCGAGCCACGTCCCAGGGCGAGCCCGATGCGGTGGCCCGGGTGGTCGACCTGCAGACCGCGGTCGAGGTCCTTGGCGGCAAGATCGAGTTCGAGTCCGGCGAGGAGGGTCGCGAGGACGAGATCCTCCAGCACCTGCTGCGCACCGCGACCGCCGAGGCGGTCCGGGCCCACCTCGGGGGCCTCGACCTCGCCGCCCTGGTGACCGAGCTCGAGGTCGAGGGCGTTGCGGTCACCACGGGTGAGCAGGTGACCGCCGGTGACTTCCTGGCCAGCCTGCCCGCGCTGCCGCCCACCGAGGTGAGCGAGTCCGACCTCTACGACCAGATCGCCGACCGGCTCGGCGCCCGGACCGACGGGGCTCGGGCCGGCGCGATCGAGTTCGCCCTGGAAGGCCTCTACCTGGCCCGCAAGGTCGCCAAGGACGAGTCCGACGACGGAGCCACGGTCTACCGTGGCTGACCAGGGACCGGGCGGACGGCGGTCGCGGCGGGCACGGTACGCCCGGTACGCCGGCGGCCCCGACCCGCTGGCACCTCCGGTCGACCTGGCCGAGGCACTGGACCACATCGGCGAGGACGTCATGGCTGGCCGGTCCCCGGAGCGGGCGATGGCCGAGTTCCTCCGCCGCGGGGGGAGCGATCGCCGCGGGCTCGACGAGCTCGCCCGCGAGGTGGCCCGCAAGCGCGCCGAGCTGCTGAGCAAGCACTCCCTGGACGGGACGTTGAACGAGGTCCGCGAGCTGCTGGACTCGGCCCTGCTGGCCGAGCGCGGCCAGCTGGCCCGCGACGTCGAGATGGACGACGGCGATCGGGCGTTCCGCGAGCTCCAGCTCGACGGGCTGCCACCGTCCACGGCCGCCGCTGTCAGCGAGCTGGCGTCGTACGACTGGCAGAGCCAACAGGCCCGCGCCGACTACGAGAAGATCAAGGACCTGCTCGGCCGGGAGATGCTCGACCAGCGCTTCAAGGGCATGAAGCAGGCCCTCGAGGGCGCCACCGAGGAGGACCGGGAGGCCATCAACGCGATGCTCTCGGACCTCAACGACCTTCTCGACAAGAACCGGCTGGGGATCGACACCCCCGAGGACTTCGCCGAGTTCATGGAGAAGCACGGTTCCTACTTCCCGGAGAACCCGCGGAACATCGACGAGCTGATGGATGCGCTCGCCGAGCGCTCGGCTGCCGCCCAGCGGATGATGAACTCGATGACGGCCGAGCAGCGCCAGGAGCTGATGGAGCTGTCGGCCCAGGCCTTCGGGTCCCCCCAGCTGATGGAGGGCCTCAACCGTCTCGACCAGAACCTGCAGGCGCTCCGGCCCGGCGAGGACTGGTCCGGTTCCGAGCAGTTCGGCGAGGGCGAGGGTCTCGGTCTCGGCGACGGCACTGGCGCCTTCCAGGACCTCGCCGAGCTCGACCAGCTCTCCGAGCAGCTCTCCCAGTCCTACGGCGGCGCCCGGCTCGACGACCTCGACCTGGACCTGCTGGCCCGGCAGCTCGGCGACGAGGCCGCCGTCGACGCCAAGGCCTTGCAGGAGCTGGAGAAGGCCCTGCGCGACTCCGGCTACCTCAAGCGCACCTCCGACGGTCAGCTCCGACTCTCCCCGAAGGCGATGCGCCAGCTCGGCAAGGCGCTGCTCAAGGACGTCTCCACCCGGTTGTCGGGCCGTCAGGGCCAGCGGGACCTCCGGCAGGCCGGTGCGGCCGGGGAGCGCAGTGGTTCGTCGCGCGAGTGGGCCTTCGGCGACACCGAGCCCTGGGACATCCCGCGCACGGTGCTCAACGCGGTACGTCGCCGTGCCGAGGGGCCCTCGCCGGTTGAGGTGCGACCGCAGGGAGCCTCGAAACCTCGGCTCTTCGAGATGGCCGACATCGAGGTGCACGAGACCGAGGCCCGTACCCAGGCGGCCGTCGCCCTGCTGGTCGACACGTCGTTCTCGATGGCGATGGACGGTCGCTGGGTCCCGATGAAGCGGACCGCGCTGGCCCTGCACCAGCTGGTCAGCAGCCGGTTCCGCGGCGACCACCTGCAGCTGATCGGTTTCGGCCGGCACGCCCAGGTGATGGAGATCGAGGAGCTCACCGCCCTGGACTCGATGTGGGCCAAGGGCACGAACCTGCACCACGGGCTGCTGCTGGCCAACCGGCACTTCCGCAAGCACCCGAACGCCCAGCCGGTGCTGCTGATCGTCACCGACGGCGAGCCGACCTCGCACCTGGAGTCCGACGGGCAGGTGTACTTCTCCTACCCGCCGCACCCGGTGACGATCGCCTACAGCGTCCGCGAGCTCGACAACGCCGGCCGGCTCGGGGCCCAGACGACGTTCTTCCGGCTCGGTGACGACCCGGGACTGGCACGGTTCATCGACCAGATGGCGAAGCGGGTCGACGGTCGGGTGGTCGCGCCCGAGCTCGACGACCTCGGGGCCGCCGTCGTCGGCAGCTACCTGGGATCGCGCGGAGGCCGGCGGGCCTCCTCCGACGACTTCGGGATGGGCGGGTTCCCCGGTTTCTACGGCGGCAACCGCGGCTTCTGGGTGGGCTGACCGCTGACGCCGGCTGCCCGATGCTGGTTGAGGCGCGAGCGAAGCGAGCCTCGAAATCCGTGCTAGCCGAAGAGCTGCTTGCCCATCGCGGCAATGACGGTTTCGAGGGCCTTGAAGGGGCGGATCATCACGGTGAAGGCGGTGATGACGCCGTCGTCGTCCCAGGTGATCATGTCGATGCCCTCGACCTGGAGACCGTCGATGACGGTGTGGAAGTGCAGCACGGCGTCGTTCTCGCGCTGCCAGGTGTCGGTGTAGGTCAGTTCGGGCCCGAGGACGACCAGTGCGGCCGAGAGGTAGGCGCAGACGACCTCGCGACCCTCCTGCGGCGTGTGCACCGCGGGGGAGCGGAAGACGGCGTCGGCCGCGATCATTCCGGGCAGCTGGGCCGGGTCACGGGACTCGACGATGGCGTGCCAACGCTGCAGGCCGATCTCGGCAGGAGTACTCATGGCGGTGAGCCTAGGGCCAGTCCGGGTCAGTAGAGCGCCCGCGAGCGGACGTTGAAGGCCTGGGAGTTGAAGCCGGCGCTGCCGTTGCTGAGGGTGACGATCGCGGAGCTGACGTAGGTCCGGTTGAAGCCGACGACCTTGGAGCCGTTGCCGAGGCTGTTCAGCGGGATCACGTACGTCGTGACCCGGCCGCTCTTGAACCGGATCTGGACCCGGGCCTGGGTGCCGCGCGAGGTGTCCGGGCCGTTGACGCTGATCCGGAGCTTCGACCGGGTCGGCAGGGTGGAACCGGTGCGCAGGATCAGCGGGGCCGTCGACAGG
This sequence comes from Propionibacteriales bacterium, assembly GCA_026392455.1. Classification (GTDB taxonomy): domain Bacteria; phylum Actinomycetota; class Actinomycetes; order Propionibacteriales; family Nocardioidaceae; genus Marmoricola. Next base: position 77,816 of record JAPLCB010000007.1, read on the forward strand.
TGGTTGAGCTTGACGCTCAGGGTGCCGGTGTCGCGCGAGGACCGCGTCAGCGTGCCGCCGGCCCACGCGCACCAGCGGACGTTGTTGCAGCCGCTCGCCTGGAAGATCGGGAACTTGGAGCGGTCGGCGTAGGTGCCGGCGCCCAGGGTGTTCCAGACGCCGTACCGGGCGAACTCGACCGGCAGCGAGCTGCCCTTGGCCTTGAGGACCGCCGCGACCGCGGCGACCGAGCGACGAGAACCGGCCGAGACCCGGGCGGAGTTCCACACCTGGCGGATGATGTTGACGTCCTTGTACCGCTCGGAGAGGAACTTCCAGAAGATCACCGTGCCGTAGCGGTGCAGCGACCCGGCGAAGTCGGCCGACTGCTTCCAGTTCCGCAACTGGCTGAAGTTCAGGTACTGCAGGTAGTCGTTGATCGCCGGGTAGACCTGGTCCTCCATCCAGACCGCGGTGCCCTCCATGAACCAGTCGTCCTCGCCGGCGTCGTAGGCGAACTGGATCGCGTGGAAGAACTCGTGGGCAGCAGTGACCCGCAACGAGTTGAGCGGCGGGGCGCCGAACTCGTTGACGGAGAAGTCGTTGTCCAGGCCGCACCACGCGGTGGACAGGGTGGTGCCGGTCTCGGTGGTGCAGAAGCCGTAGTAGCCCTCGTCGCCGATCTGGTCCAGGAAGACGTCGTAGAGGTTGTCCGAGTCGCGCAGCGGGGGGTTGAAGGCCAGTCCGGCGACCTCCTTGGCGAAGACGTACTCCATGGTGTTGGCGGTGGTCTGGGCCTGGGTCGGCGTGGCACCCCCGTTCGAGGCCGAGAGGCTGGTGGTGGGCGTGTAGTGGATGCAGAAGTGCGCGCTCTCGACGACGTCCCACGTACGAGCGCCAACTCCCAGGACTCCGCCGACCGTGTCCGACTGGCAGCCGACGCTGTCGTCGACCGGCCGGTTGTTGCTGTCGATGATCGAGGCTTGCCGGGCCGTCATCGAGCTCTTGGCCAGCTGGGCGTCGCGCATCAGCAGGCTCAGGTCCCGGCGGGGCAGCGGGTTGCCGAGCTCGCGCGGTGCCAGCCGCTTCGGCGACCGGGCGGCCTGCAGACGTTCGAAGATCGCCGTTGCCTCGGCCGGGGAGTAGTGCCGGGCCGCCGGGACGGCCTTCTCCGGGGCTGCCACGGCAGGCGTGGCGAGCGAGGCAACAGGGACGCTGAGGACCACGACCGTGGTCAGGAGGGCTCCGAGGGCCGTCCGCAGGGAGGTACGCACCCTGAAAGCCTAGGCCACATCAGGTCGCCGTACGGACGACTTGTCCGGGTACGGGTGTTTCGGGACTCCGGTAGCGTCCGCAGAGCGATGACGACGCCTACGACGATCCCGATGGTCCTCCCTCCCGGTGCTGCTGATGCCGAGCGGCGACGGCGGTTGCGGGTGATGAAGTCGGTGGCCCTGGGCCTGCTGCTGTTCGCGGCCGCGGTCTACCTGCTCACCCGTGACAGCGACGGCTTCTGGGGCTACGTGAACGCCGGTGCCGAGGCGAGCATGGTCGGCGCGATCGCGGACTGGTTCGCCGTGACGGCGTTGTTCCGGCACCCGCTGGGACTGCCGGTCCCGCACACGGCGCTGATCCCGCGGAAGAAGGACGAGTTCGGGAAGAGCCTGGAGGACTTCGTCCAGGAGAACTTCCTGCAGGAGGAGATCATCCGCGAGCGCCTGGCCGCGGCGAGCATCGCCGAGCGGGCCGGGGAGTGGCTCAGCGAGCCGGCGCACGCGCATCGGGTCGTGGCCGAGGGGTCCTCGCTGCTCACGGTCGTGCTGAACCGGCTCCGGGACAGCGACGTCGAGACGGTGGTCGCCGAGGTCCTGATCCCGCGGCTGGTCAACGAGCCGATCTCGCCGATCGCCGGCAACCTGCTCAGCGAGATCCTCCGGGAGGACTCGCACCACGGCCTGGTGGACCTCGTCCTCGAGGAGGGGCACCACTGGCTGATCCACAACCAGGAGACCTTTACCGCCGTCGTCGGGGAGCGGGCTCCGTGGTGGGCGCCCGACCGGTTGAACGAGGTCGTCACCGACCGGATCCACCTCGAGGCGGTCCGCTGGCTGGCCGACATCCGCAACGACCACCAGCACCGGGCGCGGCACGCCCTGGACAGCCTGCTCGAGCAGCTTGCCGACGACCTGCTCACCAACCCGGACACCCAGGCCCGGGCCGAGCGGCTCAAGAACCGCCTGCTCGAGCACCCCCAGCTGCTGGCCAGCGGGATGGCCGTGTTCGACGCACTCAAGCAGGCGCTGCTCGACGCTCTCGCGGACGACCAGGGCCCGCTGCGCGCCCGTGCTGCCGAGGCGCTGGTCGAGTTCGGCGCCCGGCTGCAGGTCGACACCGTGCTGCAGCAGAAGGTGGACCTCTGGGCCAGCGACGCGGCTGCGTTCGGCGTCCGCCGTTACGGCGGTGAGCTGACGGCGGTGATCACCGTGACCGTGGCCCGTTGGGACGGCCGCGAGGCGGCGGACCGGATCGAGCTCCAGGTCGGTCGTGACCTGCAGTTCATCCGGATCAACGGCACCATCGTCGGTGGACTGGTCGGGGTGACGATCCACGCGATCAGTAGCCTGCTCTCATGATCTTCGGACGCCGCAAGAAGCCCCAGGGCGAGCCCGAGGTGCGGCTCGTCGAGATCCGTGACGACATGATCCGGCTCGGTCAGCTGCTCAAGCTCGCCGACCTCGTCGACGACGGGACCGAGGCGAAGGAACGCATCGCCGCCGGTGAGGTCCTGGTCAACGGTGAGGTCGAGACCCGGCGCGGTCGCCAGCTGGTCGTCGGAGAAACTGTGACTGTGCACGGCCAGACCGTTGGCATTGCCGCCCGCGAACACTAGATTCGCCTGCATGAAGATCAGCGAAGTTGTTGCCGGCAAGGCCAGCCAGGACATCGTCACGATCAGCCCGGACGCAAACGTCCGGGAGCTGGTAGGCCTTCTGGCTACCCGCAACATCGGCGCCGCCATCGTCAGCGCTGACGGCGCGAGCGTCGACGGCATCGTCAGCGAGCGCGACGTCGTCCGCCACCTGAACGGGGACGACGCCATCCTGAGCGCCACGGTCGGGTCGATCATGACCAGCGTGGTGCACACCTGCGAGCCGTCCACGTCGCTCGACGACGCCCGGGTGCAGATGACCCAGGGCCGGATCCGGCACCTCCCGGTCGTCGAGGACGGACGCCTGGTCGGGGTGGTCAGCATCGGCGACATCGTCAAGAGCTACATCGACCAGGTCGAGTTCGAGCGCGACCAGCTCGATTCGTACGTGCACCAGACGTAAGACGGGTCGCTCGGCCCCCCGGGCCTCACGGCATACTGAGCCCATGACTTCGATGTTCGACCAGCTTGCCAGCAGTGTTCTCGACGGAAAGCCGGCCAGTGCCGACGACGCTCTCGCAGTTCTCCGCGCCCACGACGACGAGCTGCTCGACCTGGTCGCAGCTGCGGGTCGTCTGCGCCGTGCGCACTTCGGGAACACCGTCAAGGTCAACTACCTGGTGAACCTGAAGTCGGGGTTGTGCCCCGAGAACTGCAACTACTGCTCGCAGTCGCTCGGGTCGACCGCCGACATCCTCAAGTACAAGTGGCTGCAGACCGACGAGGCGCTGGAGCAGGCTGCTGCCGGCCTCAAGGGCGGGGCGACCCGGGTCTGCATGGTCTCGGCCGGACGCGGCCCGACGAACAAGGACATCGACCGGGTCGCCGACATGGTCGGGTCGATCAAGGCCGAGCACCCCGACGTCGAGATCTGCGCCTGCCTCGGCCTGCTCAAGGACGGTCAGGCCGAGCGGCTGAAGGAGGCCGGTGTCGACGCGTACAACCACAACATCAACACCGCCGAGTCGCACCACGACAACATCGTCCAGACCCACACCTACGCCGACCGGGTCGACACCGTCGGCAAGGTGAAGTCGGCCGGGCTGTCGCCGTGCAGCGGGCTGATCGCCGGGCTGGGCGAGTCCGACGAGCAGCTCGTCGAGGCGCTCTTCGCCCTGCGCGACCTCGATTCCGACTCGATCCCGGTGAACTTCCTGATGCCGTTCGACGGGACGCCGTACGAGAACACCTGGGAGCTGGAGCCGACCCGGTGCGTGAAGATCCTGGCGATGGCCCGGTTCGTGGCGCCCGACAAGGAGATCCGGATCGCCGGCGGTCGGGAGATGCACCTGCGGTCGCTGCAGGGCCTGGCCCTGCACGTCGCGAACTCGATCTTCCTCGGCGACTACCTGACCTCCGAGGGCCAGGCGGCCGAGGACGACCTCGCGCTGATCAAGGACAACGGCTTCGTGGTCCTGGGCGCCCCGGACGCCGCCGCCGACCCCGCTGACGCCGCCCCGGTGTCCGTCGACCCGGCCAAGCGCCGCCGTGGCGCCGGCACCGACCTGTTGCCCAACGCGTGATCCGTCGTCTGTTCCGCCCCAACTCATCGAAAAGAGCTGTTATGAGCACCAAGCCCGAGGTCGACTTCTACGAGGGCCCGGCGCCCACCGAGCTGGTCATCACCTACCTGGTCGTCGGTGACGGCGACGAGGCCGTTGCCGGTCAGAACGTCGAGGTCCACTACGTCGGCGTCGCGCACTCGACCGGCGAGGAGTTCGACGCGTCGTACAACCGCGGTTCGGCGTTCGTCTTCCCGCTCGGTGGTGGCCGCGTCATCGCCGGCTGGGACCAGGGCGTGCAGGGCATGAAGGTCGGCGGCCGTCGCCAGCTGGTCATCCCGCCGCACCTCGGGTACGGCGACCGTGGCGCCGGTGGTGCCATCAAGCCCGGCGAGACCCTGATCTTCGTGGTGGACCTGCTCGCCGTTCGTTGAGCAAGGCCCGGCTCGCCTAGTCCTCGGCGGGCTTGCGGCGGTCGGCGAGGTCGTGGACCGTCCCGCCGCCGCGCTCGGCGTGCCGGGACTCCTCGTCGATCGAGCCGAGGAAGGCCAGCGCCTGGTCGTGCAGCTTGCCGTTGGTCGCCACCGCGTTGCCACCGGTCGGGCCGGGCTCACCTGCCAGTGAGGTGAAGATGCCGCCGGCCTCACGGACGATGATGTCCAGTGCTGCCATGTCGTAGAGCTCCAGCTCGGGCTCGGCGGCGATGTCGACGGCCCCCTCGGCGAGCAGCATGTACGACCAGAAGTCGCCGAAGGCCCGGGTGCGCCAGCACCGGCGCGCGAGCGACAGGAAGTCGTCGAGCTGACCGCGCTCCTCCCAGCCCTCGATCGACGAGTACGAGAACGAGGCATCCTCGATCCGGGAGACGTCGCTGACCTGGATCGCCGAGGCGCGCAGCAGCGACGTACCGGTCCAGGCCCCGCCGTCCTTGGCCGCCCACCAGCGCCGGTTCAGGGCCGGCGCGGACACGACGCCGACGACGACCTCCTCGTCGACCATCAGGGCGATCAGGGTCGCCCACACCGGGACGCCGCGGACGAAGTTCTTGGTCCCGTCGATCGGGTCGACGACCCAACGCCGCTGGCTGTGGCCCACCGAGCCCTGCTCCTCGCCCAGCACCGCGTCGCGTGAACGCGCCCGGGACAGCGTCCGGCGGAGCCCGTCCTCGACCGCCTGGTCCGCGTCGGTGACCGGGGTCAGGTCCGGCTTGGTCATCACGTGCAGGTCCAGCGCCTTGAACCGCGCCATCGTCAGAGCGTCCGCATCGTCGGCAAGGACGTGGGCGAGCCGGAGGTCGTCGGTGTAGTCCAGGGCCATGGGTCGAGGCTACCGAGTGTCCGAGCTTGCTCGTTACTCAGTCGCCTTCTCGGACGTCGCGGGTGGCCAGCAGTCGGCGGAACGACTCCACCCGGTCCCGCTCGTCGCCGACGGCCTCGTCCAGGCCGCACTCGGGTTCGCCGAACCCGTGGGTGCAGCCGCGCGGGCACGACCGGCACAGCTCGTGCAGGTCGGGGAAGGCCTCGATCAGCTGGTCGGGCTGGACGTGCGCCAGCCCGAAGGAGCGGATGCCGGGGGTGTCGATGATCCAGCCGTCCGGTGGCCCCTGCTCGGACGGCAGCGGCAGCATCAGCGCGTTCGTCGAGGTGTGCCGGCCCCGGCCGGTGACCGCGTTGACGATCCCGACCGAGCGCATCGCCGTCGGCACCAGGGCGTTGACGAGGGTGGACTTGCCGACGCCGCTGTGGCCGACCAGGACGCTGGTCCGGCCGACCAGCCGCGCCCGGACGTCGCTCACGTCGGCGCCCCTCTCGGTGACGACGTACGGGACGCCCAGCGGTCGGTAGATCGACACCAGCTTCTCCGGGTCGGCCAGGTCGGCCTTGGTCAGGCAGAGCAACGGCTCCATCCCCGACGCGTACGCCGCGACCAGCGCCCGGTCGATCAGCCGGGGCCGTGGTTCGGGGTCGGCCAGCGCCGCGACGATCACGAGCTGGTCGGCGTTCGACACCAGCACCCGCTCGACCGGGTCGGTGTCGTCGGCCGTACGCCGCAGCGTGGTCGTCCGCTCGTCGACCAGGACGATCCGGGCCAGGCTCCCGTCGTCGCCGGTGGTGTCGCCGACCAGGCGGACGTGGTCGCCGACCACGACGCCCTTGCGCCCCAGCGGTCGGGCCTTGATCGCCATCACGGTGCTGCCGTCCGGCATCAGGCAGGTCAACCGGCCGCGGTCGACGGTGATCACCCGGGCCGGGACGGCGTCGTCGTAGGTCGGTCGGTCCTTGGTGCGCGGACGGGTCCGTCGGCGGGGCCGGTCGAACGACTCCGGGTCGAACTCGTCGTAGCGCGGGCTCACGGGTCAGGACCCGCTCAGCAGGTCGGCCCACAGGTGCTCGAACCCCGGGAAGGTCTTCGAGGTCGTAGTGATGTTCTCGACCAGGACGCCGTCGACCGCGGACCCGATCACCACTGCGGCGTGGGCCATCCGGTGGTCTGCGTAGGTGCGGAAGGCGCCGCCGTGCAGGGTCGCCGGACGGATCGAGAGCCCGTCCGGGTGCTCGGTGACGTCCGAGCCCAGCCGGGTCAGCTCGGTCGCCAGGGCAGCGAGCCGGTCGGTCTCGTGGCCACGGATGTGCGCGATCCCGCGCAGGTGCGACGGCGAGTCGGCCAGGGCAGCGAGGGCGGCGATCGCCGGGGCGAGCTCACCGACGTCGTGCAGGTCGAGGTCCACGCCGTGGATCGCACCGCTGCCCGTGATCGTCAGGCCGGTGTCGTCGAGGGTGACCTCGCCGCCCATGGCGACCAGGATCTCGCGCAGCGCGTCCCCGGCCTGGGTGGTGGCCCGCGGCCAATCGGCAACGGTGACCGAACCGCCGCTGGTCAGGGCCAGCATCAGGAACGGAGCAGCGTTGGAGAGGTCGGGCTCGATGGCCACGTCGCGCGCGGCGATCGGGCCGGGCTCGACCCGCCACCGGTTCGGTTCGCTGTCGTCGACCACGACCCCGCGGGCGCGCAGGCAGGCCACGGTCATCTCGATGTGCGGGAGCGAGGGAACCGGTGGCCCTTCGTGCAGGACCTCGATCCCGGCCTGGTAGCGGGGAGCAGCCAGCAGGAGCGCGGAGACGAACTGGCTCGAGGCCGAGGCGTCGATCACCACGGTGCCGCCGGCGATCGAGCCGGCGCCGGTGACCGTGAACGGCAACGCATCCGTCTTGCTGCGCACCTCGACGCCCAGGCCGCGCAGGGCGGTCAGGATCTGGGCCATCGGCCGGGTCCGGGCGTGCGGGTCGCCGTCGAACGCGGTCGGCCCGTTCCGGAGCGCAGCCAGCGGGGGGACGAACCGCATCACGGTGCCGGCCAGGCCGCAGTCCACCTCCGCCGGGGCAGCCGCACGGTCGATCCCGGGGGAGACGTGCCAGTCGGGCCCGTGGACGTCCACCGGTGAACCCAGGGCGCTGAGAGCGGACGCCATCAGCTCGGTGTCCCGCGACCGCAGCGCTCGTCGTACGTCGCCGGGACCCTGGGCCAGCGAGGCCAGGACCAGTTCACGGTTGGTCAGTGACTTCGAACCCGGCAGCTCGACCCGGAGGTCGACCGGTACCCGGGCGCGCGGAGCTGCCCAGAGGTCGTCCGTCGCTGCGTCGGTCATCCCCGAAGGTTACCGAGAGCGGACCGGACGCTGCTCAGAGGAGCCCGAGGAGAACGCTGTCGCGGTTGTTCCGGGTGTTCGGGTCGGCCACGTCGGTGGGCCCGATCACGGTCGCGGACGCAGTCACCGGCAGGCCGTTGACCATGAACGAGACCGGCGGGCTGTTCGGGTCGATCGGGCACACCATGGTGCTGCCCGTCTGCGGCGACGCGGCTGCGGAGCGTAGTGCTGCCACGGTCGGGAGCGCGACGCTGCCCCCGGTCGCCGTCGGGACGCACCCAGTACCGATCTGGGTCAGGGTCCCGCCGAAGACCTGGACCTTGAGCCACCCGGTCGTGCCGGCCGGGAAGCCAGCGGCCTCGGCGGTCAGGTTGCCCAGGGTGCCGGAGTCCGGCGCACCGAGGAGCCCGAGCTGGGTGTTGAACGCGAGCCGGGCGCTGACGTCCGCGGAGCTCGGGACCGGGGTGACCGGCGGGGTGACCGGTGGGGTCACCGGCGGGGTCACCGGCGGGGTGCTCGGACCGCTGCTCGGATCGGTGGGCGAGGTCGGGCTGCTCGGTGAGCTCGGCGGGCGGACCACCGGGGTGAAGCCGCCGGACGTGGTCGGCCCGTCGCTCGGCGTGACCACGGGGTTCTCGCTCGGGGTGGGATCGACCGGCTGGGTGGGGCTGCTGGTCGGGCCGGGGGTGAGCGGGTTCGTCGCACCGATCCGCGGGTCGGCGAACGTGGGCGGGGTGTCGTCGCCGGAGTTGACGACCAGGACGGCGAAGGTGGCCAGACCGGCCAGTGCGACGGCACCACCGATCCCGACCGCCATCCGGCCCTGCGCGACCAGGACGTCCCGGGCGCGGCCGAAGGCGGTCACCACGCCGGCCGACGCCTTGTCGACGTACCCCCCGACGAATCCGCCGAGGATGCTGGCACCCTTCGCGCTGCCCAGGTACGCGACCGAGGCACTGCCGAGCACGACCGGGCCGATCACGCCGGCCATCGAGGAGTTCACCTCGGACAGCTCGACGAACAGGGCCGTGCACTTGCGGCAGTTCTTCAGGTGCTCCTCGACCTTGGCAGCGTCCCGACGCGACAGGCCCTTGCGCACGTAGGCGCCCAGCTTGTCGTGGGTCCAACGGCACTCGGAGTCACCGATGTCCGCGGAGTGCATCTGCAGGTAGGCCTGTCGCAGTCCCTCGCGGGCCCGGTACGCCAGCGCAGAGACGGAGTTCGGGGTCATCCCGAGCAGGGGCGCGACCTCGGCGGGTTTCTGCCCCTCGACCTCGAGGTGCCACAGCACCAGCTGCCAGCGCTCGGGGAGGCTGGCGTAGGCGCGGGCCGCGACGCCGCCCTCGAACCCGGCGATGACGGTGTCCTTGAACGGCTCGCCCTCGTCGTACGGGGTCAGGTCGTCGGTAGGCATCGCCCGGTTGGTGCTGCGGATCTTGTCGACGTGCAGCCGGCGGACCGCAGTGAGCAGGTAGGCACGGAAGGCTACGTCCGGGCCACCGCCGGCCAGGAGCACGTTCAGGACCTTGGCGAACGCCTCCGAGACCAGGTCGTCGGCATCGGGCGCCGAGACGAGCTGGCGGGCCAGCCGGGTGGCGGCGTCACGGTGCCGCGAGAAGAGATCGCCGTACGCGGACACGTCACCACCGCGGACGCTCGAGATCAGCTCGGCGTCGCTCAACTCGCCCTGGCCGGGCAGGCGGTCCATAACGGTCATTTGACTCTATAACGGGTGAGAAGCAGTTAGGTGACGCCAGTGTTTCACGGCTGCGACACATCGGCGCGTTCCGGAGAAATTCAAAGTTCCCACAATTATCCTCGGTTCAGCGTCATAAAGCCCCGCGTCCGCCGTTTCTCAGGTGCGTTCGATCGTCGGGGAGGACCGAACGCGTTGGGGAACAGTGAGCCCGGAGGACATGGTGATGGGACTCTTCACGACGAGGTCGCGAAGGACCGGAGCCACCGGCGGCAAGAGCAAGGAGTTGTCCGAACGCCTGCGGCAGAAATTGCCCGCACGCTTCGTGGCAGTGGGGGAAGCTCTTGCCGCAGGCACCGACGCTCACGCCGCCTGTGCAGTGGTGGGCCGGGATCTGGCCCGCGACGGGATCGACCTGAGCGAAGCGCTCCACGATCTCCGGTCCACCTTTGCACTGGTCGCGGCCAGCGAGCCGGACTTCGAGTCGACCCGGGCGCTGGGGATCGCCTGGAGCGACGAGACCCTCGGCTACCTGCACGAGGTCTCCTGCGAGAACCCGCTGACCGGGCTGGCCACGCTGGCTCACGTTCGCGGTCGCCTCGCCGAGATCCAGCGCGGCGCCGAGTCCCGTGGCCATCGCGGTGAGCTGGGGTACGCCCTGGTGGTCGTCGACGTCCCGCTGCTCAGCAGCGGCGACCGTGAGGCCCGCTTCGGCAGCGCCCTGGTGATGGCCCAGGTCGCCAGCCAGGTCCGGCTCGTCTTCGAGGGCGAGGAGAGCATCGGCGAGGCGAGCCCGAGCCGCTTGCTGGTCGTCGCAGAGCGGTCCGAGCACCTCGGCACCCGGGTCAGCACCTTGCGCGACCTCCTGGTCGAGGCGACTCCCGCCGACTGTGTCGTCCGGGTCTGGATCGAAGGTCTGCCCACGAGTCCGTCGGCCACCTCGACTCTGCTCGACGAGCTCGCCCGCACCTGATCTGCGCCGCCATCCGCGGCACCCGGCTGCGTTGTCGTCGTTCGACGTCCGCTCCGCTGCGCTGCGCCGAAGGACGCCTTCACTCCTCCGCCTTGCCGGGCACCACGTCTGACGACGCAGCTGACCCTAGAGTTGGCCCCATGTGCGGCCGCTACGCCTCGAGCATGGATCCCGAGGACATCGTCGAGGAGTTCGAGCTGCGTACGGCCCTGCCGCCAGGCGCTGACCTGCCTCGCCTCGCGGCCGACTACAACGTTGCACCCACCAAGGACGTCTACGCGGTGCTGACCCGGCCGCCGCGCCCGAGCGGTGACGGCACGGGTTCTCCCGACCTGCCGGCCGAGCGTCAGCTGCGGGTGCTGAGCTGGGGCTTGGTGCCGTCCTGGGCGAAGGACCCGAAGATCGGCAGCCGGATGATCAACGCCCGACTGGAGACGGTGGCCGAGAAGCCGGCGTTCCGCAAGGCGTTCGCCAGCCGTCGCGCCATCCTGCCGGCCGACGGCTACTACGAGTGGTACGCCACCGACGCCGGCCTGTCGCAGAGCGGAACGAAGTCGGGCAAGCCGAAGAAGCAGCCCTTCTTCATCCGCCCCAAGGACTCGTCCATCCTCGCGATGGCCGGGCTCTACGAGCTCTGGCGCGACCCGACCCGCGCCGACGACGATCCGTTGCGGTGGAAGTGGACCTGCACGGTGATCACGACCGAGGCGACCGATGATCTCGGTCGGATCCACGACCGGATGCCGCTGATGCTCACCCGGGACGCCTACGACGACTGGCTCGACCCGGCTCCGCGCCCCACCCCGGAGCTTCTCGGGCTGCTACGGCCGGCCGCTCCCGGGACCCTGGAGGCGTTCCCGGTCTCGACCCTGGTCTCGAACGTGGCCAACAACGGCCCCGAGCTCCTCGAGCCGTTGCCGCTGGACGGACTGGTCTGATGCCGACGCAGCGCACGGTCGGCACCCCGGTCGGTGACGCCCGGGTGTTCGGGTACCGGGCCCGGAAGCCGGTGGCTGCCCTGGTCCTCACCCACGGTGCCGGGGGCGGTGTCGATGCCGCTGACCTGGTGCGGATCGCTGCGGACCTGCCGGGTCAGGGGATCTCGGTGTCGCTGGTGGAGATGCCGTGGCGGGTCCAGGGCAAGAAGCTCGCGCCCCGCCCCGCGGTCATCGACGAGACCTACCTGGCGGTCCTGGCCGCACTGAAGCCGGGCGGACCGCTGGTCCTGGGAGGACGGAGCGCCGGAGCGCGCTCGGCCTGTCGGATCGGCGCCCGGGTCGGAGCGGCTGGAGTGCTCGCGCTGTCGTTCCCGCTGCACCCGCCGGGGAAGCCGGAGAAGTCCCGTCTCGACGAGCTGACCGGAGCGGGGATCCCGACCCTGGTGGTGCAGGGTGAGCGGGACCCGTTCGGGCGCCCGGAGGAGTTTCCCGACGACGTCGAGCTGGCCGTCGTACCGGCCGCGGACCACGGGATGAAGGTTCCGAAGCGTGCGCCGCTGAGCCAGGACGACGCCCTGGCGGTGGTGCGGGAGGCAACGCTGGACTGGATCGTCCGCGAGATCGCCGGGAATCGCACCGGCTGAGCAGTTGTTGTCACCCCTGACGGCAGCGCGCCGTCGAGGACGACGAGAACGGGAGACCGACGATGCTGGCCACTTTGGAGCGTCCGACGGGCACCGGTTCACCGGAAGGCTCGGTAGTCTTGGCGACGATGACCGAATCAACAGAGGCACCGCAGGCAGTCGACACCAGGGCTGACGAGACCGAGGCAGAGCGCCAGCTCCGCTTCGAGACCGACGCGCTCCCGTTCCTGGACCAGCTCTACTCCGCGGCGATGCGGATGACCCGCAACCCCCAGGATGCCGAGGACCTCGTCCAGGAGACCTTCGCGAAGGCGTTTGCGGCCTTCCACCAGTTCAAGCCCGGCACCAACCTGAAGGCGTGGTTGTACCGGATCCTGACGAACACCTTCATCAACACCTATCGCAAGAAGCAGCGCGAGCCGCAGCAGTCGATGGCCGAGGACGTGGAGGACTGGCAGCTCGCTCGGGCCGAGTCGCACACCTCCACCGGGCTGAAGTCCGCGGAGATGGAAGCGCTGGAACACCTGCCCGACTCCGACGTCAAGAACGCGCTGCAGCAGCTCCCCGAGGACTTCCGCCTCGCGGTCTACCTCGCCGACGTCGAGGGATTCCCCTACAAGGAGATCGCCGAGATCATGGACACCCCCATCGGAACGGTCATGTCCCGGTTGCACCGTGGCCGTCGCCAGCTGCGCGAGATGCTCTCGGACTACGTGCGCGACAACGACCTCACCCCGAGCGGTTCCCAGGGAGCCTCATGAGCGCGCACGACCACGACACCGACTGCTCCCAGGTGATCCACCAGATCTTCACGTTCATCGACAACGAGATGCCGCAGGCCGACTGTGCGGTCATCCAGAAGCACCTCGACGAGTGCGGTCCCTGCCTGGCCAAGTACGACCTGGAGCGGACCGTGAAGTCGCTGGTGGCGAGGTCGTGCTCCGAGCAGGCGCCGAACGACCTGCGCGAACGCGTGCTGTTCCGGATCCGGGAGGTCCAGATCAGCATCGACGCGCGTCTCGAGGGCCCCTGACTCCCACGGGTCGGACCGGGTTCGCGCGACGGCGTGATACCTGAGAAGATGTACGCCGCTCCGCGTACACACATGCGGAAACCAGCTCTCAGGAGGACCCATGGGTAAGACCGGACGCAAGCGCCGCGCTCGCAAGAAGAAGGGCGCGAACCACGGAAAGCGCCCCAACGCCTGAGACTCGTTCTCACGCGATGGCTGAACACACCGAGCTCCTGGGTCGAACTTCGACCCGGGAGTTCGTGGTTTCCGAGGCGGACACGGCTGCGGCGGTCGGCTCCGGGTCGCTGCCGGTGCTCGGCACCCCGGTCCTGCTGGCCTGGTGCGAGGCCGTCACCTGCGACGTGCTCGCACTGGAACCTCCGGCGACCTCGGTGGGCACCCGGGTCGCCCTCGAGCACCTGGCCGCCTCGACCGTGGGGGCGACCGTGATCGTGACAGCGACCGCCGTCTACGTCGACGGTCGGCTGGTCCGTCTTGAGGTCGGCGCCCGTGAACCGGGAGGCAAGCTGCTCGGCTCCGGTGAGGTCACCCGGGTGGTCGTCGAAGCCGAGCGCTTCATGAACCGGCTCTAGGCCGACCGGCGCTAGATCCCGAACGTGGCGCGCGGGTACGCGGCGTTGACGTCGGTGATCACGTTGACCAGGTACGGCACGTTCGCAGCGAACGCGCGATCGATGGCCGGTCCGATCTGGGCCGGGTCGGTGACGAGCTCGCCGGCTCCGCCGAGCGCCCGGACCACCTCGTCGTACCGGGTGGCGGGGGCGAGATCGGCGGCGACGTCGTACCCGTAGAGGAACTGCATCGGCCCCTTCTCCAGGCCCCAGGCAGAGTTGTTGCCGCAGATCATCACCACCGGCAGGTTGTGGCGGACCAGGGTGTCGACGTCCATCAGGGACATCCCGGCCGCCCCGTCGCCGTACAGCAGCACGACCTGGGCCGACGGGCGGTGCAGCCGGGCCGCGATCGCGCCGCCCATCCCGGCCCCGAGACAGCCGTAGGGACCGGGGTCGAGCCAGCCGCCCGGACGCTGGGGCTCCACGAACTTGCCGGCGAACGACACGAAGTCGCCGCCGTCCCCGATCACGATGGCGTCGTCGGCCAGCCGGGGGAGCAGCTCGCCGTAGATACGGGCGGGGTGGATCAGCTCAGCGGTGGCACCGAGCAGGTCGGCGTCACGGGCGTTGGTCGCCGCACAGGTGTCTGCCAGGCCGCTGACCCAGCCGCTCCAGTCCGGGCGGTCGAGCCGGTCGAACGCTTCACCGAGTCCGTCCAGGACGAGGGTCAGGTCCCCGGCCGCTGAGCCGGCGAGCTCGGCGTGCCCGGACACCTGCCCGGCCGAGTCGGCCAGGTGCACGACACGCGCGAACGGGGCGCCGGCGTTCTTCTCGGGTCCGCCGAAGATGCCGTAGCCGAGCCGGAAGTCCAAGGGCGTGCCGACCACGATCACCAGGTCGGCGGTGCCGAGTGCCTGGCCGCGAGCCTTGGTCACCAGCAGCGGGTGCCCGCCCGGCACGACGCCGCGCCCCATGCCGTTGGTGATCGTCGGGATGCCGAGCTCGTCGACCAGGCGGAGCGCCGCGACCTCGGCACCGTCGGCCCAGACGTCGGTGCCCAGGATGAGCACGGGCCGGCTGGAACCGGCCAGCAGGGCGGCGATCCCGGCGAGCGCATCGGTGTCCGGGGCGACCGGGGTCGCGGCCGTGACGCTCGGGCGCACGACGGTTGCGGTGTTGAAGAACTCGTCCATCGGTACGTCCACGAAGACCGGTCCGCGGTGCGATGCGCCCGCGACGGTGAAGGCCTCGTGCAGCCCGTCGGCGACGTCGGCCGCGGTGTGCAGCGTCGTGGCCAGCTTCGAGACCGGAGCCAGGATCGGCGGCTGGTCGAGCTCCTGGAGCGAGCCGGTGCCCCAGCGGTTCGCGGGGGCACGGCCACCCACGACCACCATCGGAGACCCGGCGAACTGGGCCTGGGCGATCGCACTGACGCCGTTGGTGACGCCAGGCCCGGCGGTCAGGACGGCCAGCCCGGGCTTGCGGGTCAGCTTCCCGGTGGCCTCGGCGGCGAACGCGGCGGTCTGCTCGTGCCGGACGTCGAGGATCCGCATCTGCGGGTCGGCGGTGACCGCGCCGTCGTACATCGGGAACACGTGCGCTCCGGAGAGGGTGTACATCGTGTCGACCCCGTGGGCGCGGGCGACCGCGACAGCGTGCTGCCCGGCGTGGGCCTCGACAGGGGATCCAGGGGTCTTGGCGTCAGCAGTCATGACGCTGACGCTAGCGGTCAATGTGCTCGCGGGGGAGGGAAGTAGGCCGGGTTGATCCGGCGCAGGTGCACGATCAGGGTGAGCAGCAGGTCGGTCCGTACCGACGGGCGCTCGGCACCCAGGGCGAGCTGCAGGTGCAGGCTGCGCAAGAAGCCCTGGACGTTGCCGGCGACCCGGAACGGGTGCTGGTCGGCGGTTCCGCGGCCCCGGGCCCCGGCAGCGACCCGGGCCACCCAGGGCTCCAGGACGTCCAGGCCGAGGATGTTGCGCTGCAGGACCTGAACGGTCGCGAGTGCCAGGCGGTCGTCCTCGCCGCAGACCCAGAAGGCGTCGGTGTCGGCCAACAACCGGTCCGCGATCACGTCGAGGATCACGGTGAGCTCCAGGCGCCCCAGGTACGGCGACCTGGCCAGCGCGGCCAGCGCGTCGGCCCCGTGGGCGAGTGCGTGGGCCCAGCCCTTGCCCGGCACGAAGTCCCGGAAGTCCTGCTCCCGGGCGAGCCACCCCATCACCCGGTCGCCCCAGCGCAGCAGCACGTCGGGACCGGCAAGGCCCTGGCTGGTGCTCCGGTCGATGCACTCGGTGAGGACCAGTGCCGAGAAGCTCCGCCGGAAGACCGAGTCGTCGTCGGTCAGCCCCAGCCCGTACGCCAGGCCGTGCGTCATCCCGTCGCCCAGTCCGACCAGGAGGTCGTCGTAGATGCCTTCGTCGATCCAGGTGGCCAGGGCCGGGAAGGCGATGCCGTCGCGCACCTCGGGATCGGGATCGCCGAGCATCCGGGTCAGCTCCTCGGTCATCTCGACCAGTGACCGGTCGTCCGGCACGGCCAAGCCGTCGGCAACCACTTGCTCCCAAAATCCCGAGGACATGGCCCGATTGTTGCATTCGGGCCCTCTGCCCCGACCCCGTGATCCTCGCTGCGCTCGTCAACACTTCCCGCTACGCCGCCAACGGAGCAAGCTCCTTGCGCCTCCGCTCGTGCGCGTAGGCTCCATCGCGTGATCCTCGCTGCGCTCGTCAACGCTCAGTCGCCCACTCGGTCACGAGCAAGCTCGGACGCTCGCTAGGCTCCAACGCGTGCCGTCCCTGCCGGAGCTCGCCCGAGCCCACACCGATCTCACCCAGGGCGACCTGGTGTGGCTGGCCCGGCTGCAGGCCGACTGGCAGATCATCGCGGACCTCTCGTTCGCGGACCTCGTCCTGTGGTTGCCGGCGCGTGACGGCAGCGGGTACTGGGCGGCGGGGCAGATGCGACCGACCACCGGTCCGACGGCCCTGGTCGACGACGTCGTGGGGACCTTCGTCGCGTCCGGTCGCCGGCCGCTCCTGGACTCGGCCCTGAGCACCGGCAGGATCGCGCGCGACGGGGATCCCGAGTGGCGTGACGACGTACCGGTCCGGGTCGAGGCAATCCCGGTCCGGCGGGGTGATCGGGTGATCGCTCTGGTCGGCAGGAACACGAACCTGCACGGCGTACGGACACCGAGTCGGTTGGAGCTGTCGTACCTCCAGACGGCGAGCGAGCTGACCCAGATGATCGCCCGCGGCGCATTCCCGTACGCCGGTGAGCGCTCGGACCATGCTGACACCCCGCGCGTCGGTGACGGGTTCATCCGGGTCGACGCAGCCGGTCGGGTCAGCTATGCCAGCCCCAACGCGCTCTCGGTGTACCGCAAGCTCGGGCTCTCCACCGATCTCGCCGACCAGGACCTGGCCGAGGTGACCCGCTCCCTGGTGCCTGCTTCGATGCGTCCCGACGAGGAGACCATCAGTGCCGTGCTCGGGGCGAAGATGCCACGCGACTGCGAGGTCGGGAACCGGGAGGCGACCGTGATCGTGCGGGCGATCCCGCTACGACCGGCGGGCACCCTGACCGGCGGTCTGATCCTGCTGCGCGACGTGACCGACCTGCGGCGGCGTGACCGCGAGCTGGTGACGAAGGACGCGACCATCCGGGAGATCCACCACCGGGTGAAGAACAACTTGCAGACCGTGGCGGCGCTGCTGCGGTTGCAGGCACGCCGGATCGAGTCGACCAGCGGCCGCGAGGCCCTGGAGGAAGCCGTACGCCGGGTGGGTGCGATCGCGGTGGTGCACGAGATCCTCAGCCAGAGCTTCGAGGAGGCGGTCGAGTTCGACACCATCGCCGATCAGCTGCTCGGGCTGGTCAGCGAGGTCGGTGGTCACGAAGGTTCCGTGCGGCTGCGGCGTACGGGGTCGTTCGGGACGCTGAGCTCAGACGCCGCGACCCCGCTGGCCATGGTGCTGGTCGAGGCGCTTCAGAACGCGATGGAGCACGGGTTCCCGGACGGACGCTCCGGGGCGGTGGAGGTGACTGCACGTTCGGGTCCGGCGGCCGGCGACCTGGTCGTCGGAGTGCGTGACGACGGCATCGGACTTCCGGGGGGCTTCGACCTGGAGGCTTCCAGCAGCCTCGGGCTGTCGATCATGCAGACCTTGGTCGCCGAGATCGGCGGAGCACTCACGATCGGACCACGTGAGGACGGAGCCGGAACGTCGGTGGAGTTCACCTTTCCCCGGTGACGCCGCCCTGATCAGGCAGTGCGAACCCGGGCCCGGGCGTTGCGGCGCTTCAACGCACGTCGCTCGTCCTCGCTGAGTCCGCCCCAGACGCCGTGGTCCTGCCCAGCTTCGAGCGCCCACGCGAGGCACTGCTCACGCACGTCGCAACGGCGGCACACCTGCTTGGCTTCCTCGATCTGGAGGATGGCCGGCCCAGTGTTGCCGATGGGAAAGAACAGCTCCGGGTCTTCATCGAGACACGCGGAGCGGTGGCGCCAATCCATGGCGGAGAGCTCCTGTTCTGCTGGTGTGTGAACGGATTCACTAGGTCGGACCTGGAGCCAGACCGATCGGGTCTGGACAGGGGGCGTGCCTACGTCGAGCGGGGCTGGGCGCAGGTACCTGCAAATATTGGCAACCCTGGGCCACGACCACAAGACCCCACACAGGTCACCTTCATCACAATATGACTGATTCCGGCGCCCAAGCCCGTGGTTTGTACTGATTTCGATGCGACTAGGCTTCTCACTTGTGGATCCCGACACTGCTGAACCTCGAAATCGCCCGGCTCCGGTGCCGCTGAAGGTCGCCGCGGTCGTCGTCGCGACCCAAGGGCTCTTCGCGGTGGTGTTCGGCGCGGCGGAGGCACTCAACATCACGTCGGCCCGTGCGGTGATGGGGGCGACGACGGCCCTGTTCTTCGTGGCGTTCGGGTGCGGCATGGTGGCCTGTGCCTGGGGCTTGGCCCGCGTCAGGTCGTGGGCCCGCGGGCCGGTGATGCTGGCCCAGCTGATGTCGTTGGGTCTGGCGTGGAACTTCCGCGGTGGTGAGACCGGGTGGATCTCGGTCGTGCTGGCGGTCCCGGCGGTGATCGGTCTGGTCGGGATGCTGCACCCGCGGAGCGTCGAGGCCCTGAACTACTAGGTCTCGATCTGGTTGCGCAGCTGCTCCAGGGTGCGGTTGAGCAACCGGGACACGTGCATCTGCGAGATACCGACCGTCTCGGCGATCTGGGACTGCGTCTGCTGGCGGAAGAACCGCAGGATCAGGATCTGCTGCTCGCGCACGGGCAGTCTCTCGATCAGGGGGCGCAAGGACTCCCGGAGCTCGACGTGCCCGATCTCCTCGTCGTCGGCCCCGAGGGTGTCCAGCCAGGTCGGCGCGTCGTCGGTCCCGTGCCCGGCGTCCAGCGACGTGGTCGCGTAGGCATGGGCGGACTCGATCCCGTCCAGCACGTCCTCGACACTGACGTCGAGCCGCTCGGCTATCTCCCGGGCGGTGGGTGACCGTCCGAGCGACTGGGAGAGCTCCCCGGTCGCGACCGCGATCGACATCCGCAGCTCCTGGAGGCGTCGGGGAACCCGCACGGCCCAGCCCTTGTCCCGGAAGTGACGCTTGATCTCCCCGATGATCGTCGGGGTCGCGTACGTCGAGAACTCGACCCCGCGCTCGAGGTCGAAACGGTCGACCGCCTTGATCAGGCCGATCGTGCCGACCTGGACCAGGTCCTCGAACGGCTCGCCGCGCTGGGTGAAGCGGCGGGCGCAGTGGTCCACCAGCGGCAGGTGCAGCTCGATCAGCGCGGTCCGCGCGGCGTGCGCTCCGGCCTCGTCGGCGCAGTCGCCCAGCTCCACGAAGAGGGCACGACTGCGTTCCCGGACGGTCTCGCCGAGCGGCGGTCTCTCGTCGGTCATCGTCAGGAGCTGGTGCTGGTGGACGACTCGACGCTCAGGCCGATCACGAGCCGGTCGCCCGCGGTCGTCGCGGTGACGTCCGCCGCGGTGGCGCAGAGCACCTGCCAGGGGAAGCTCTCCGGATCGGGGACGGTCGGCTGGGCGACGTCAGCGCTGACCTCGACCACGATCCGCGATTCCTCCAGGAAGTACTGGGCCGCCAGGCTGCCGCCGGGGGTGGCGTCCGCCAGGACCAGCGCACTGGCCTCGCTGACCGCCATCTTCAGGTCCTCGAGGTCGTCGAGGGTGAAGTCGAGTCGGGCGGCGATCCCGGCAGTCGCCATCCGGAGGACGGCGACGTACGCGGTCTCCGCGGGCAGGCGAACCTCGGCGTCTGGGTGCATGGTTCCTACCTTAGGTGAGGGTGCACACGCAGAACGGGGCCGACCACACGTGGTCGACCCCGTTCGGGAGAAGGCGTTCGCGACGGCGAAGGCCTTCACGTCGTTCAGGCCTTCTTGGTCTCCCAGAAGATCTCGGCGATGGCGTCGATCTTGGCGAGCAGCTCGTCGGCCGCGGCCGCGTCCAGGCTGCCCTTGGTGCCACCGGCACCGGCGAGCTTGGTGGCCTCGTTGACCAGCGTGTGCAGCTGGGGGTACTTCTCGAAGTGCGGGGCCTTGAAGTAGTCGGTCCACAGCACCCAGAGGTGATGCTTGACGAGCTCGGAGCGCTCTTCCTTGATGATCAGTGCCCGGGTGCGGAAGTCGGGGTCGTCGTTGTCGGCGACCTTGGCGATCAGGGCCTTGATGGACTCCGCCTCGATGCGAGCCTGGGCGGGGTCGTACACGCCGCAGGGAAGGTCGCAGTGCGCGGAGACCTCGACGGTGGGGGCGAACAGACGCGCGAACATGCTCAGGTCCTCTCTGGTGGATCAGTGGGGTTCACCTGCGACACTACTCCGCGTGCGGACGCGGCGGATCTGGGGTCTCGCCCGGGTGACCGGGCGGTCGATGATCCCCACGCTGCAGCCCGGTGATCTGCTGCTGGTCCGGTACGGCACGCCCGGCTCGACCGGTGACCTGGTGCTCGCCCGGTTCGCCGACGGCACCCTCGCCGTGAAGCGGATCGCGTACGCCGCGGAGGTGCGTCCCGGTTCGCTGGGGTGGTTCCTGCTCAGCGACAACCCCGCCGAAGGAGTCGACTCCCGCCACCGGGGAGCGATCGACCCGGACGCGCTGGTCGCGGTGGTCCGGGCCCGGGTCTGGCCGCGCCCTGGGCCGCTGCGGGGCTGAGTCGCGACCCCTGGGTGTCGGGTCGGCCACATTCACCGACCGCGCCTGGGTGCCGGGTGGTGTCCTGTGAGACCATTTGGTCGGGAGATCCCCCAGTTCTGGCACTCCGTGGACCCAAACCAAGGTCAGCGTCGAGCAGCCTGCTCCACTTCGCCCTTGCTTCCCACGGAGTCACCCGTTGACTTCCCGATGTCACGAGAGAGCCAACCTGATGGTTGCATTTGACCAGATTTCCCCTGTCGACCCTGCGCCTGACGCCAGGGAGGGGCGTGCCAGCGACCCGGTCTTCGTGCTGCACGAGGGCGGCAAGATGGAGATCGCGGCCACCGTGGCGCTGAACGGGCCTGACGAGCTGTCGCTGGCCTACACCCCCGGAGTGGCGGAGGTCTGCACCGCCATCGCCGAGGACCCCTCGATCTACCCGGACTACACCTGGACCGCGAACACCGTTGCGGTGATCACCGACGGCACCGCCGTGCTCGGGCTGGGCGACATCGGGCCGCGGGCCGCGATGCCGGTGATGGAGGGCAAGGCGGTGCTGTTCAAGCAGTTCGCCGGCATCGACGGCATCCCGATCTGCCTGGACACCACCGACACCGAGGAGATCATCGAGACCATCATCCGGATGGCGCCGAGCTTCGGCGGGATCAACCTGGAGGACATCTCGGCCCCGCGGTGCTTCGAGATCGAGGAGCGTCTCAAGCAGGCGCTCGACATCCCGGTCTTCCACGACGACCAGCACGGCACCGCCGTGGTCACCCTGGCGGCGCTCGAGAACGCGATGAAGCTCACCGGCAAGTACCACGACACCGTCCGGATCGTGGTTTCCGGCGCCGGTGCCGCCGGCGTCGCGGTGACCCGGATCCTGCTCGCCGCCGGCTACCGGGACATCGCCGTGCTCGACCGTTCCGGAGTGCTGCACCGCGACCGCGCCGACATGAACGCCAGCAAGCGCTCGCTGGCCGCGGACACCGCGGACACCACCGGCCGGTGGGGCTCGCTGGCGGCCGTGATGGAAGGCGCCGACGTCTACATCGGGCTGTCCGGCGGCAGCGTGCCCGAGGACGTCGTGGCCTCGATGGCCGATGAGGCGATCATCTTCGGCCTGGCCAACCCGACCCCCGAGGTGCACCCCGACCTCGCGCACAAGTACGCCCGCGTCGTGGCCACCGGGCGCTCGGACTTCCCGAACCAGATCAACAACGTGCTGGCCTTCCCGGGCATCTTCCGGGGTGCCTTCGACGTCCGGGCCACCGCGATCACCGAGGGGATGAAGCTCGCTGCTGCCCAGGCGCTGGCCGCGATCGTCTCCGACGAGCTGCGCGAGGACTACATCATCCCGTCGCCGTTCGACCCTCGGGTCGGTCCGACCGTGGCCGCTGCCGTCGCTGAGGCGGCCCGTCGAGACGGTGTGGCACGCCGCTAGGTAGTCTCGCGGGATGTTCGCTGTCTACGCCGAGAAGTTCTCGACCGAGGACCCCCTGTCCGGACTGGTCGTCGGGGAGCGCCCCGACCCGGTCGTCCCGGACGGCTGGGCGAAGGTCACCGTCAAGGCTGCCTCGCTGAACCACCACGACCTCTGGTCGCTCAAGGGCGTCGGCCTGCGCGCGGACCGGTTGCCGATGATCCTGGGCTGCGACGCGGCCGGGTACGACGAGGACGGCAACGAGGTCGTCGTGCACGCGATCATCAACGACCCGCTCTGGGCCGGCGACGAGACCCTCGACCCCCGGCGGTCGATCCTCTCCGAGCTGCACCAGGGCACCTTCGCCGAGTACGTCGTCGTCCCGAGGCGGAACCTGATCCCGAAGCCGGCGTCGCTCTCGTTCGCCGAGGCGGCCACGCTGCCCACCGCCTGGCTCACGGCGTACCGGATGCTGTTCACCCAGGGCGGGCTGAAGGCCGGGGACACGGTGCTGGTCCAGGGGGCCGGCGGTGGTGTCGCGACGGCTCTCATCATCCTGGCCCGTGCTGCCGGGCTGAAGGTGCTCGCGACCAGCCGGGACGAGGCCAAGCGGGCCCGCGCCCTGGAGATCGGCGCCCACGAGGTCTTCGAGTCCGGAGCCCGGCTGCCGGTCAAGGTCGACGCCGTGATGGAGACCGTCGGCAAGGCGACCTGGACGCACTCGATCCGGGCGCTGCGCCCGGGCGGGGCGATCGTCATCTCCGGAACCACCTCGGGCCCGGACCTCGCCGACGCCGAGCTCACCCGGATCTTCTTCCTGCAGCTGCGGGTGATCGGCTCGACGATGGGTTCCTCCACCGAGCTGGCCAGCCTGATCAGCATGCTCGACGCCACCGGTGTGCGACCGTTGATCGACTCGGAGATCCCGATGACCTCGGCCGCGGACGGATTCACCGCCATCGCCGGCGGGGACGTCTTCGGGAAGATCGTCCTGACCCGCTGACCGACCCACCCGGAGGACCGATGGACCTGTACGACGTGATGAGGACCACCGCGGCGGTCCGGGAGTTCACCGACGACCCGCTGTCCGACCAGGACCTGGCCACGATCCTGGAGAACGCCCGGTTCGCGCCGAGCGGCGGCAACCGCCAAGGCACCCAGATCATCGTCGTCCGTGAACGCGGTACCCGTGAGGCGCTGGTCCGGCTGACCCAGAAGGGGGCCCGGCGCTACCTCGCCCAGCGGGCCGCGGGAGAGGGGCCGTGGAACCCGGTCACGCCGACCTCGCTGACGGCCGAGGAGATCGCCGCTACCGAGGTCCCTGACGCGCTGACCGAGCCGCTCCTGGCGGCAGCGGTGGTGCTGGTGGTCTGCGTCGATCTCGCCGAGGTCGCCGCCATCGACCAGGACCTCGACCGGATCGGCCTGATCAGCGGTGCCTCGGTCTACCCGCTGGTCTGGAACATCCTGCTGGCCGCGCGCCACGAGGGGTTCGGTGGCACGATCACCACGATGGCCGTCGCTGAGGAGCCCGCGATCAAGGAGCTCCTCGGTCTCCCCGACACGTACGCCGTTGCGTGCGTCGTCCCGATGGGCAAGCCTATACGTCAGCTGACCAAGCTGCGGCGGGTCGAGGTGGCGGACCTCGCGCGCCGCGAGCACTGGACCGGAGGAGGCCTCGATGTCTGACGGAGCGATGCCCGAGATCGACCTGCCCGCGATCGAGGCAGCCCGGGAGCGGATCCGAGCGACCTATCTGCTGCCCGACACCGAACGACCTGCCTCGACGGCACGAGGTCTGCACCACTTCGCGATCGTCGCCCGCGACGTGGAGGAGACGGTGAACTTCTACCAGGGCCTGCTCGGGTTCCCGTTGACCGACATCTTCGAGAACCGGGACTACCCGGGGTCGAACCACTTCTTCTTCGACATCGGCAACGGCAACCTGATCGCGTTCTTCGACTTCCCGGGCCTCGACGTCGGCCCGTACGCCGAGGTGCTCGGAGGCCTGCACCACGTGGCGATCTCGGTCGAGCCGGCGCAGTGGCTGGTGCTCCGGGACCGGCTCGAGGCCGCGGGTGTGGAGTACCAGAGCGAGAGCGGCAGCTCGATCTACTTCCGCGACCCCAACGGTGCCCGGCTCGAGCTGATCTCCGACCCGTTGGGGGAGATGTACGGAACCCGTGTCCTCTAGCGGCGCAGTTCACCTGGTCACCGGCGCGGCCTCGGGGATCGGCGCCGATCTGGCTGACCGGCTCGAGGAGCGTGGCGACCGGGTCGTCCGACTGACCCGCGACGTCGTCGATCTCGGCGATGCCGCGGCGGTGCTCGCCTGGGCGGCAGCGGCGGACCTGCCCCGGCTGGACTCGTTGGTGCACTCGGCCGGGACGGTCGACCTGTCCACCGTGGCGGACCTCGACCTGGAGACCTGGCGACGCCAGCTCGCCGTGAACCTCACCGCCCCGGCGGTGCTCACCGCGGCCCTGCTCCCGGCTCTGCGCCGCGCGCGCGGGACGGTCGTGTTCGTGAACTCGTCGGCCGGGCTGGTCGCGAACGCGACCTGGTCGGCGTACGCGGCCTCGAAGTTCGGGCTCCGGGCCCTGGCGGACTCGCTGCGGGCCGAGGAAGCGGAGCACGGCGTCCGGGTGACGTCGGTCTTCCCGAGCCGGACGGCGACCCCGATGCAGCAGAAGGTGCACGACCAGGAAGGACGCACCTACGACGCGTCGCGCTGGATCCGTCCGAGCACGGTCACCGAGACGATCCTGCACGTCCTGGACCTCCCCGCCGATGCGGTGCTGCCCGAGATCACGTTGCGCCCGGTCTGAACCCGCGCTCCGACGTGAACAGCGTGTAAATCGTTCGAGGAATGTCGGTGGCGTCGATTACGTTCGTGCCCTAGCCGGTGTCGTATTCGCTCGATCTCGTTCGTCGTCCCTGTGACAGACGGATCTGGGCGTAGTCCAGTCCCGGCCGCAACCGACTTCTCTAGGACCTCCATGTCACACGACACCTCGGCCACTCCCGGCGGAGCCAAGACCAGCTCGGGCGACATCGCCGTGCTGCGCTGGCTCGTCGCCGCCACCTTCATCGTGATCCTCAACGAGACGATCATGATCAACGCCATTCCTGATCTGAAGGACCACTTCAACGTCGGGAACGGCGCCGCCCAGTGGCTCACCACGGCGTTCATGCTCACGATGGCGGTGGTCATCCCGGTCACCGGCTTCTTCCTGCAGCGCGTCACCACCCGTCAGGCCTTCGCGCTCGCGATGATCGTGTTCTGCACCGGCACCCTGCTGGCCGCTGCCACTCCGGCGTCGATGTTCTGGCTGCTGATCGTGGCCCGGGTCATCCAGGCGGCTGGCACGGCGGTGATGATGCCGTTGCTGATGACGACCCTGATGTCGGTCGTTCCCGAGAACGACCGCGGTCGGGTGATGGGCAACGTCACGCTCGCGATGTCGGTGGCGCCGGCTCTCGGCCCGGCAGTCTCCGGCCTGATCCTCTCGTCGCTGTCCTGGCGCTGGATGTTCATCCTGGTGCTCCCGGTCGCGGCGATGATCGCGAGCGCCGGTCTCTCCCGGTTGAAGAACGTCGGCGAGCCGACGGCCGGCTCGATCGACGTGGTCAGCGTGATCGCCTCGGCGCTCGGGTTCGGCGGGCTGGTCTACGGGCTCAGCCTGATCGGCCGCGACGACGCTCCGGTCCCGCCGTACGTGCTGGTCGGCGGTGCCGCGGTGGTGCTGGCGCTGTTCGTGTGGCGTCAGATCAGGCTCCAGGACGGCGGCTCGCCGCTGCTCGACCTGCGCACCCTGAACCACCGCACCTACACCTTGTCCCTGGTCCTGATGGCGCTGGCGTTCATGGGCTTCCTGGGGTCGATGCTGCTGGTCCCGCTGTACCTGCAGGACGTCCGCGGCCTCACGCCGCTCAAGACCGGCCTGCTGATGATGCCCGGCGGTCTGGCGATGGGGCTGCTCGGCCCCCGGGTCGGCAAGGCGTTCGACAACTTCGGTGGCCGGATGCTGATCATCCCGGGTTCGATCGGGATCTCGATCGCGCTGGGCCTGTTCACCCAGATCGACCTGAACACGCCGTACGTCCTGATCCTGGGGGCGCACATCCTGCTCATGGTCGGCCTGGCGCTGGTCTTCACCCCGGTCTTCACGCTCGGGCTCGGAGCCGTACCGCCCCAGCTGTACTCGCACGCCAGCTCGTTGCTGGGCACGCTCCAGCAGGTTGCCGGCGCGATGGGCGCTGCTCTCTCGGTTGCGGTTCTCACCGCGCGGCAGGACTCGCTCAGCAACGACGGGTTCTCGGGCCTGGCCGCTTACAACGGGGGCATGCAGTGGGCCTTCGGGTTGAGCGCTTTCCTCTCGCTCGGCGTGATCGTGCTGGCGACCCTGCTGCCGAACCGGTTGCCCGTGACGGCGCCGGTCCACGGTCAGCCCGAAGGCGCAGTGGGGCCCGATCTCAGTGAGACGCGCTCGACTTCCAGTTGAGCGCTCCCACGATCACCATCAGGAGCTGGGTCCGCGCCCGGTGAGTGATGTCGGGGAGGTCCCGCGGTTCGGCCGCGAGGATCTCCTCGGACGTCGCGATCATCGAGCCGACGATGAGGTTCGACAGGATCCTCAGGTCCTCGGTCGACCAGTGCTCCATCGGGAGCCGGGCGAGGTCGGTGGCGAGCTCGCGCTCGAACAGCTGGAACTCGCGGCGCACGGCGTCGCGTACGACGGGGGAGCCTCCGGACTTCTCCCGGGCGATGAACCCGAAGTGTGCGCGCTCGTCGCGGACGTGCTGGCTCAGGACGCTGACCGAGCTGTCTACGATCTGGCCCAACGACGGTGAACCCTGGCGGACGTCGCGGATCATCGCGCGCAACGAGCCGAACGATTCCTCGACCAGGGCGAGTCCGAGCTGGTCGATCGAGTCGAAGTGCCGGTAGAACGCAGTCGGGACGATGCCGACCTCCTTGGCGACCTGGCGCAGCGAGAGTCCGGCCAGTCCGGTGTCCTCGGTCAGGCGCAGGGCGGCGTCGAGGATCGCGCGGCGGGTGCGTTCCTTCTGGTCGCTACGGCTCACGTTCACGGGGATCAGGGTAGCGAGATTGTCCGGGACACGTTTCGGTGTACGGATGTGCACCGTGTTGGGCATCACGTTGCCACTCGCTTGACCCGTGGTTGAGGTTGCGGTCATAGTTTCAGTGTACGCACGTTCACTGAAAGGAGACCACTCATGAGCATCACAACCAAGCTTCTCGGCTCGAAGGCCGTTGCCGCGCTGACCTCACCGCACGGTGTGGACCGCTACCTCGAGATGTTCAACCCGATGTGGGTCGCCACGGAGGTTCGAGCCCGCGTCGTCGACATCAAGCGGGAGAACCCGAACGCCGAGGGCTCCGCCCCGGTCGCCACCCTGACCCTGCAGCCGACCAGCACCTGGCGCGGCCACCGCGCCGGCCAGTACGTCCAGGTCGGTGTGGAGCTCCCTGGCTCTGCGCGCCGGATGACGCGGTGCTTCTCGATCTCGTCCGCCGCGTCCCTGCCCGGTGAGCGGATCACGCTCACCATCCGGGCCAACGACGAGGGTCAGGTGTCGAAGTTCCTGGTCAACGAGGCGCAGGTCGGCCAGATGCTGCACCTGAGCCAGGCCGAGGGCGACTTCACCATCCACGAGAGTGCGGCGACCCCGACGAACAACCACCTGGTCTTCATCACGGGCGGCTCGGGGATCACGCCGGCGATGTCAATCGCCCGGACCCTGCTGCGCGACGGTTACGACGCGAAGGCCAACCGCAAGGTGACCTTCATCCACTTCGCGCGCAGCGAGGCCGATCAGATCTTCGCCGACGAGCTGGCCGCGATCGCCGAGGCCGACAACCACATCGACGTCCACCTGCGCTACGGCGACCAGGTGTTCAGCGAGTTCGAGCTGCGCCGGTTGGTGCCGGACTTCAAGAACACCGACACCTGGGCCTGCGGGCCGGGCGGGCTGATCGAGCTCGTCAAGGACGCGTACGGCGAGGAGAACGCCCGGCTGCGGGTCGAGTTCTTCAAGCCACCGGCGTTCAGCACGGGGGCTGCTGGGGGCGACGTGTCCTTCACCCGGTCCGGTGAGTCCGCGGAGAACACCGGCGCCACCCTGCTCGAGCAGGCCGAGGCGCTGGGTCTCAAGCCGGAGTTCGGCTGCCGGATGGGCATCTGCTTCTCCTGCGTCAAGACCAAGACCGACGGCACCGTCCGCAACGTGCTGACGGGCGAGGAGTCCTCCTTGCCCGACGAGGAAGTCCGGATCTGCGTGAGCGCGCCGGTCGGCGACTGCGCCGTGGACCTCTGAGACCTCTGACCACCGACACCCTTCACGACAAGGAGTTCGACATGACCATCACTGACATCCCGACCCAGGCCCAGGCCAAGGCGAAGAAGCGCTCCACCGTCCGCGCCAGCGACCCGAAGAACCCGAACCTGACCCCCGCGCAGCTCGACGAGTTCGGCGACAGGCTGGACGCGCTGCGCCAGGAGGTGCTCGGCAAGCTCGGCAAGGAAGACGCCGACTACATCCGGATGATCGTCAAGCGCCAGCAGCAGTTCGAGATCGCCGGCCGGGCGCTGTTCTACCTGCCCCCGGCCTGGCCGCTCGCCGTCGCGGCGCTCAGTGTCTCCAAGATCCTGGAGAACATGGAGATCGGCCACAACGTGATGCACGGCCAGTACGACTGGATGGGTGACCCGAAGCTGAACTCGCGGATCTACGACTGGGACACGATGGCCCCGGGCGAGAACTGGAAGTACGGCCACAACTACATCCACCACACCTACACGAACATCCTCGGCAAGGACCGCGACATCGGCTACGGCATCCTGCGGATGGACGAGGACCAGAAGTGGACCCCTCAGTACCTGGGCAACCCGCTGTACGCGTTCCTGCTGATGATCTTCTTCGAGGAGGGCGTTGCGTTGCACGACCTCGAGGTGGACCGGATCCGGTCCGGTGAGCGCACCTGGGAGCAGACCAAGCAGGTCGGCAAGCCGATCGTGAAGAAGGTCGGCAAGCAGGTCCTGAAGGACTACGTGCTCTTCCCGGCGCTGACCGGTCCGCTGTTCCTCTCGACCCTGGCCGGCAACGCGGTGGCCAACGTGGTCCGCAACATCTGGACCTTCAACATCATCTTCTGCGGACACTTCCCGGCGGGCGTCGCGACGTTCACCGAGGAGGAGTGCGAGAACGAGTCGCGCGGACACTGGTACTACCGCCAGCTCCTGGGTTCGGCGAACATCACCGGCGGCAAGCTCTTCCACATCATGTCCGGCAACCTGTCGCACCAGATCGAGCACCACCTGTTCCCGGACATCCCGGCCCGTCGGTACCCGGAGCTCTCGGTCGAGGTGAAGAAGCTGTGCGAGGAGTACGGCATCGAGTACAACACCGGTGGCCTGACCCACCAGCTGTGGACCGTGGCGAAGAAGATCGTCCGGTTGTCGTTCCCCAACGGCAAGCCCAAGACCAACCGGACCGAGTCGCCGAGTGCCGACGAGTCCGTCGCGGCCTGACCGGGCAGCCGTAAGGATCCTCACGTTGCCCAAGTCGCTACGGCCCTCCAGACTGGACCCCATGAAGGACCACATCAGCAAGGCCGAGATCCGCAAGGACGCGATTCAGGACGGTGTCGAGGCCACGACTCACGCCGTCGGCCAGGTGACCAACATCCTGGTCGGCGCCGTGGGTGACGTGGCCAAGGCTGTCGGCGGTCTGGCGACCGATCTCTTCGAGATCCGGGAGGCGAGCAAGCGGGCGGCTGCCGACTCCGGCGCGGTGTCCGGAGCGGTGTCCGACGCGGCTCCGGGCTCCGAGGCTCTCTAGCCGAACGACATCGTGAAGTCGGCCTGACGGAACGAGGCGATGCTGCGCTTGCCGGCCAGCCACCCCAGCGCGCCGTCGGGGTTGAAGTCCCAGCGTGCTCGGCACGGTGCTGCCTTGGACGAACCGACCAGCGCAGCGTTGACCTCGTCACCGTTGGCACGCTGCTGCCAGGTCTTGCCCTTGAACGGCAGCCGCGGCACCGCGCGGGAGACATCGCTGAACGACGCGGTGGCAATCGGGACGCCGTCGAGCTCGGTGGTCCAGAGCGCACGGGTGAGCGGGCCCTTGCGGGTCACCGTCAGGCTGAAGTCGCAGAGGTCCTTGGGGATCGCCCACAGGTCCCGGCCGCCGTGCATCGAGGCAACCGAGTCCACCCAGATGTCGGTGATGTTCACGGCGCCGTTCACCGGCCGGGCGACCAGCAGCTCGCCGTAGGTCAGCGGGCTCGGGTCCTCGTAGTTGACCAGCGCCACGCCGTAGATCCCGGGCTCGCGGTCGGGGTGGTCCCCGGCGCGGACCTTGAAGAGCGAGAGCCACAGCTGGCCCGTCATGGTCCAGGGGGCTTCGGGGTAGGTGACGTCGCCCGAGGTCGGCGAGGAGATCCACTGCAGAGTCATGGCGGCATCCTAGGACAGATTCTGACAGTCTGTTCTGTCAGATTTACGTCCAGGTAGTGTGAGGTGTGCGACAACTCCAGGAGTGGCTGGACCAGTACGGCCCGCTGACCCCGTACGCCGCGGTCGACCTGGTGCTCCAGCTCGCCGTGGAGCTCCAGCGGTCCGCAGCGGCCGACCGTGGTCACGGAGGCATCTCGCCCGACCTCGTCCAGGTCGCTGATGTCGACGGCGGGCTGCGCGCGAAGCTCCTCGCGCCGGACCCGGAGTCCGGGACCGTGGCTACCCGCGCCGGTGACATCGTGGCGCTGGGCAACCTGCTCACCTGCGCCGAGGCCGGGTCTGCTGTCCTCGACCGGCTCGTCGCGCGGTCCCGCAGCGAGGACCCCGCGGTCGGCTACCCCGACCTGGGAAGCATGGTCGCTGATCTCCGCAGCGCTCTGGTGACGATCGCCGCGGGCGTCACCCAGGAGACCTCCGTGGGGCAGGCTGCGCAGGTCCGGTCGGGGGAGGAGCCGACGGAGCCCGGAGAACGGTCGCCCCGGGCCGCCCCGGCGCTGCCCCCGCGGTCGTCGTACAGACGCGCAGCCGTCCTGATCAGCGTGCTGGTGGTCCTGGTGGCGGTGGCGCTGGTCGTGCTGCTGGCCGGCTGAGCCGCAGCGTCAGTCGTCGTCCGGGTCGTCGACCCGGGCCAACCAGGTCGCGAACCGTTCGATCGGCACCTCGAAGTCCGGGTGCACGTCGACGAAGTCGCGCAGCTGGTTGGCCAGCCACGCCACGGTGACCTCTTCGTCACCGCGGCGCTTCTCGAGCTCCTCGATGCCACGATCGGTGAAGTACATCGCGAGCTCCTAGGCGAACGCCTGGTCCATCAAGGACTTGTTCTCCTCGACGTGCCGGGAGTGCTGCCCGACCGAGGGGGAGGAGGACTGGTTCCGCGAGATCAGGGCGACGTCCTGGTCGAGCTGGTCGAACAGGTTCAGGCGGAAGTGCGGCGCCGGGCCCATGTTGGCGGGCTCGTCCTGGACCCAGCGGACGCTGCGCAGGTTCGGGAACCGGCTCAGCTCGGCCTTCAGCTCCTCGACCGGCAGCGGATAGAGCTGCTCGACCCGGACCACGGCCGTCGTCGGGTCCTCACCCTGCCGCTTGGCGCGCTCGACCATCAGGTCCCAGGTGATCCGGCCGCTGCACAGCAGCACCGTGGTCACCTTCGACGGGTCGGCCGTGCCCTCGCCGATCACCGGGGCGAAGGAGCCCTGGGTGAACGCCTCCGGCTGCGATGCGGCTTCCTTGCGCTTGAGCATCGACTTCGGGGTGAAGATGATCAGCGGCTTGTGGGCCTCGCCGAGGGCGTGCCGACGCAGCAGGTGGAAGTGGCTGGCGGGTGTCGACGGCTGCGCGACGACGAACGCGTCGTCGGCCGCCATCTGCAGGAACCGCTCGATCCGGGCCGACGAGTGGTCGGGGCCCTGGCCCTCGTACCCGTGCGGCAGCAGCATCACGACGCCGGACTGCTGACCCCACTTGGTCTGGCCAGCGGTGATGTACTCGTCGGTGACGATCTGGGCACCGTTGACGAAGTCGCCGAACTGGGCCTCCCAGAGGACCAGCGCGTCCGGGCGGGCGACCGAGTAGCCGTACTCGAAACCGAGGGCGGCGTACTCGGAGAGAAGCGAGTCGTAGACGAAGAACGACGCCTGGTCCTCGGACAGGTTGGACAGCGGGGTCCACTCCGAGGCGTTCTTGCGGTCGATGATGGTCGCGAACCGCTGCACGAAGGTGCCGCGTCGCGAGTCCTGGCCGGCGAGGCGGACCGGGTGGCCCTCCATCAGCAGGGAGCCGAAGGCCAGGATCTCGCCGGTGCCCCAGTCGATCGGCCCCTCGTTGATCGCCGCAGCCCGGCGCTGCAGCTGCGGCAGCACCTTCGGGTGCACGGTGAAGCCCTCGGGTGGGCTGACGTAGGCGTCCGAGATCCGCTTCATGGTCTCGACCGAGATGGCGGTGCTGGCCTCGCCGGTCGCGAGCTTGTCCGGGTAGTCCGGCACGGTTGTCCAGGAGTCCGGCTTGGTGTCGGCCTCGCGTACCTCGGTGAAGACCCGCTCCAGCTGCTGCTGGTAGTTGAGCAGGACCTGCTCGGCCTCCTCGACGGTGATGTCGCCGCGGCCGATCAGGGACTCGGTGTAGAGCTTGCGGACCGAGCGCTTCTGCTCGATCAGGTCGTACATCAGCGGTTGCGTGTACGACGGGTCGTCGCCCTCGTTGTGACCACGTCGCCGGTAGCAGACCAGGTCGATGACGACGTCCTTGTTGAACGCCTGGCGGTACTCGAAGGCGAGCCGCGCGACCCGGATGCAGGCCTCCGGGTCGTCGCCGTTCACGTGGAAGATCGGCGCCTGCACCATCCGGGCCACGTCGGTGCAGTACAGCGAGGACCGCGACGAGGCCGGGGAGGTCGTGAAACCGACCTGGTTGTTGACCACGACGTGGATCGTGCCGCCGGTGCGGTACCCGCGCAGCTGGGACAGGTTCAGCGTCTCGGCGACCACGCCCTGGCCGGCGAAAGCGGCGTCACCGTGGATGAGCAGGGGCAGCACCGGGAACTCGATGCCGCGGTTGAGCACGTCCTGCTTGGCCCGGGCGATGCCCTCCAGGATCGGGTCCACGGTCTCCAGGTGGGACGGGTTCGCGGCGATCGAGACCTTGATGGTGTCGCCGGAACCGGCGGTGAACTCACCCTCGGCGCCGAGGTGGTACTTCACGTCGCCGGAGCCCTGGACCGTCCGCGGGTCGATGTTGCCCTCGAACTCGCGGAAGATCTGGTTGTAGGACTTGCCGACGATGTTGGCGAGCATGTTCAGCCGGCCGCGGTGCGCCATCCCGATGGTGACCTCGTCGAGGCCGACCTCGGCCGCAGCCTCGCAGATCTCGTCGATCACCGGGACGGTGGTCTCGCCACCCTCGAGGCTGAACCGCTTCTGGCCGACGAACTTGGTCTGCAGGAAGGTCTCGAAGGCCTCGGCCTGGTTCAGCTTGAGCAGGATCCGGAGCTGCTCCTCGCGCGGCGGCTTCTGGTGCGGCTGCTCGACGCGCTCCTGGATCCAACGGCGCTGCTCGGGATCCATGATGTGCATGTACTCGATGCCGACGGTCCGGCAGTAGGAGTCCCGCAGGATGCCGAGGACGGTCCGCAGCTTCATGAAGCTGCGCGCACCGCCGAATTCGCCGGTCGCGAACTCGCGGTCCAGGTCCCACAGGGTCAGGCCGTGGCTGGCGATCTCGAGGTCGGGGTGGCTGCGCTGCTTGTACTCCAGCGGGTCGGTGTCGGCCATCAGGTGTCCGCGGACCCGGTAGGCGTGGATCAGCTCGAGGATCCGGGCCTGCTTGCTGACGTCCTCGTCGTGGTTCGTCGAGATGTCGGTGGCCCAGTGGATCGGCTCGTAGGGGATCCGCAGGGAGCGGAAGATCTCGTCGTAGAAGCCGTCCTCACCGAGCAGCAGCTGGTGCACGCGGCGCAGGAACTCGCCGGACTGGGCGCCCTGGATGACGCGGTGGTCGTACGTCGAGGTCATCGTCATGACCCGGCTGATCGCGTTGCGGGTGATGGTCTCCTCGGAAGCGCCCTGGGCCTCCGGGGGGTAGTCCATCGAGCCGACGCCGATGATCGCGGCCTGGCCCTGCATCAGCCGCGGCACCGAGTTGTTGGTGCCGAGACCGCCGACGTTGGTCAGGCTGACCGTCGTGCCGGAGTAGTCGTCCATGGTGAGCTTGTTGTCCTTGGCCTTGCGCACGATCTCCTCGTACGCGGTCCAGAACTGGGCGAAGTCCATCGACTCGCAGCCCTTGATCGAGGGCGCGACCAGCTGACGGGTGCCGTCCGGCTTCTGCTGGTCGATGGCCAGGCCGAGGTTGATGTGCGCGGGCGTCACCATGGTCGGCTTGCCGTCGACCTCGGCGTAGGTGTTGTTCATCTCCGGCAGGGTGCGGATCGCCGAGACGATGGCGTACCCGATCAGGTGCGTGAAGGAGACCTTGCCGCCACGGGCGCGCTTGAGGTGGTTGTTGATGACGATCCGGTTGTCCCAGAGGAGCTTGACCGGCATGTTGCGGACGCTGGTCGCGGTCGGGACCGCGAGCGAGATGTCCATGTTCTTGGCGGTCGCGGCCGGGATGCCGCGCAGGACCGTGTGCTTGGCCTCGTCGGTCGCGGCCGGGGCCGCGGCCTTGGCGGGCTCCTTGGGGACCGGGGCCGCCGCCGGAGCGGCCGGGGGAGCAGTCACCGCAGCGGGCGACGGGCTTGCCACCGGAGTCGGAGCCGCGGCCGGAGTCGGGGCCGGGGTCGGGGCCGGGGCCGCTGCCGGGGCGGCGCCGTTCGTGGCGGCGCCAGTGCCCTTGTAGGTGGCGAAGAAGTCCCACCACGCCGGGTCCACCGAGTTCGGATCCTGCTGGTACTGCTCGTACATCTCGTCGACGAGCCAGTCATTGGCTCCGAACGCTTCGAGGGGGTTGCCTTCAGTGGACTCTGGCACGGCTGTGATTCGCCTCTTCCGATGCGGTGCTGGTGGTGACTTCGTGGTCAAGGTTAGTCGTCGCGGTACGGCGATGCATGCCAGGAGATGAGAGTTTGGTCTCGGAATATCGGGGGTTGCCCGGCGCTGCCGGCCGGCGGGTCACGGGGCGCAGCCTCCGAGCCCGGCGATATCGGGGTTCCGGACCTGCGAACCACCCGCTGCCAGGTCGTACGCCGAGCAGTAGTAGATGCTCAGGCCGGTGTTCCGGCTGATGCTCACCGGTGCCCAGACCCCCTTGCCGCGGGGCTCCAGGTAGCTGAAGCTGGTGCCGAGCAGGGCCGCGTCGTTGTCGACGTGCTTGAGGTACTTGTCCAGCCAGAGCTGCACGTAGGCGCTGGTCAGGCCCTGGCCGTTGCGGCTGGCGGGCAGCACGTACGGGATGTCGGTGTACTCCAGGTGGGTCGACGCGCGCGGGACGATCAGCATCGAGTCGACGCCGGCCGCGGCCCAGGTGTCGAAACCGGCACGGCGCTCCCGCATCGGGTCCGGACCGTCAGGGGAGCCCGAGGGGATCGGGCCGCTGGTGCCGGTGGCGAAGTACGGCACCGGGTTCAGGAAGTACTCCGACTGGATCGCGAGTGCGGGCACCGCGGGGACGTTGCCAGCCCCGGCGAGCTTGTCCAGCGCCACCACGACCCCGACCCGGTCGTCGTCGGCCTGGACCTGGGAGACCGCGGCGGCGCCCAGCGAGTGACCGATGATCGCGACCTTCGTCGTCCGACCCGGGGTGACGCTCCGGGTGTCCGGAGCGCGGTCGATCTGGGCGGCGTACGGGTTGGCGGCCGACAGGAACCAGTCCAGGGCGTCGGTGGTGCCGGTGGTGAAGTTGGCGATCTGCTGGAACGGCACGCCGGGGCAGCCGCTCATGTTGCCGTCGACCGGGGCTGCGAAGAGGTTGCAGAACGGGTAGGCCTCGCCCGTCGTGTGCGGCAGGGTCTCGCTGGTCCCCTGGCCCTGGACGTCGTAGGTCAGCGCGACGTAGCCGCGCTCGGCCAGGTCCTGGGCCAGCCAGACGTACATGCCCTCGGAACCTTGGATCGAGCCCGGGGTGATCACCACGCCGGGGTAGGGACCCGACAGGGTCTGGCCGGTGTACGGATCCTTCGCACCCGGTTTGGGGGCGTAGACGGTGCCGCGGATCTTGGCGCCGTACCGGTTGAGGTAGGAGACCGTCTTCGACGTTCCGCGGGTCCCGTTCCACCCGGCCCGCAACGGGTTGCCGATGTTCCACCCGGGGACCAGCTGTCCGGCGCTGAGGACAGGGCGGAGCGGGTCCGCCGCCTGGTTGAGCAGCTGGACGGCGCTGAGCAGGGTTGCTCCGCTGACCAGCGCGGGCAGGTAGTTCGGGTTGGCGAGCTGGCCGCCCGGCCCGGTGACCCGTCCGTAGGAGTCGACGACGTTCTTCAGGTCTCGCGCCAGGTAGGCCGGCGTGCCCGGCTCGGGGGCGGTGTCCGCCTCTGCCGCGAGGGTCGAGGTGGACAAGACGGTGAGGGTGGCCAGCGCGGTGAGCGCGGTGAGGAGCTTCGGGGCCAGGACGCGTCGCATGAAGCGTCCAACGAGCCGGGGCCGTACGGGGTACGGCTCAGTCCGGACGGACCGCGATCACCGCGCGGTGGTCCGACGGGGTGCTGATCAGCCGCACCGAAGTGGCGGGACCCGGGCCGTGGACGTCGTCGATCTTGCGGGTGCCGGGACCGATCGTCGCGGGGCCGTCCTCCCGCCCGGTCCAGGACGAGGTCAGACCGGTCAGCGGGAGCAGGTGGAAGTTCGCGTCGCCGACCGCGTAGACGGTGTGGCCGTCCTGCTGCAGGTCCGCGACCAGGGCTTCGACCCGGCGTACTTCCTGGCGGTGCCGGGCCACCAGGAGCGGGCGATCGGCCCGGTAGGCCCCGCCGGTCTGGGCGCCGGCGACGAAGTGGTAGCTGATCAGGGCGATGGTGCGGTCGACCTCGCGGTCACGGAAGATGCCGAGGGCCGCGATCCGGGGAGGCTCGGCACCGAAGGGGTAGTCGTCGCGCTCGGCTCGGCCCAGCCCGCTCAGCAGGACCGACCGACCCTCGACCAGGTCGAACCGGTCCGTGCGGGCGCCGACGGCGCAGCCGGCACCGATGGTGGCGACCCAGTGGTACCCCGGTCGACCAGCAGGGAGGCGAAGCAGTCCGTGCGAGGGAACCAGGAGGACGTCTCCGGTCCGGCGAAGCAGGTCCGTCCGCGACACGTACCACTCCTGCAGGCCGACCAGGTCGGGTTCCTCGGCGAGCACGGTGCGAAGCGCACGGGCGGCATCGGTGCGGCTGAGGCGGAACAGGAGGTTCGCCGTGGCGACGCTGGTCGGCATGGGCGTCATCCTTCCAGGGCGAGCCACTGGCTGCCGCTTGCTGGTTGAGGTGCGAGCGCAGCTAGCCTCGAAACCCCGCACCCGAAAAGAATCCCGCACCCATCTCGCATTGCGAGACGATCTGGGGTGTTCTGGCCCCGTTTCTGTCGGTGGTCGTCCGTAGCGTTGGACCCATGCTCGACAACGACCTGAACCTCCCTCCGACCGCGCGGCGGCGTAAGCCGCGGCGGTCGCTGGAGGCTGCTGCCGTGCTGGCCGGAGCCCGCGCCGCGCAGGTCGACGCCCACGCCGCTGAGGCCCGCAAGCTCGCCGCCGCGGTCCAGTGGGCCGCCCTTCATGTCGTTGACGACGCGGATCTGGCCGAGACCTGGGGCGACACCCCGATCACCCTCACCGGAGAGGGTGCACCCCTGATCGGACGCGGGTGTGTCGCGGAGTTCGCCGCCGTCATCGGGACCACCACCAACGGCGGCCGCGCCTACCTGGCCGATGC
>JAPLCB010000005.1 GCA_026392455.1 Propionibacteriales bacterium
GTCATCCCTCACGCGGCGTTGCTGGATCAGGCTTTCGCCCATTGTCCAATATTCCCCACTGCTGCCTCCCGTAGGAGTCTGGGCCGTGTCTCAGTCCCAGTGTGGCCGGTCACCCTCTCAGGCCGGCTACCCGTCGAAGCCTTGGTGAGCCATTACCTCACCAACAAGCTGATAGGCCGCGAGCTCATCCTTCACCGCCGGAACTTTCCACCACCATCACATGCGTGAAGTGGTCGTATTCGGTATTAGCTTCCGTTTCCGGAAGTTATCCCAAAGTGAAGGGCAGATTGCTCACGTGTTACTCACCCGTTCGCCGCTCGTGTACTCCCGAAGGAGCCTTACCGCTCGACTTGCATGTGTTAAGCACGCCGCCAGCGTTCGTCCTGAGCCAGGATCAAACTCTCCATTGAAATCTAGCTGACAGACCACCGAAGTGCTCTGCCAAATCTCATAGATGTTTCTCCTGGCAAGAGACCGAATCGCCGACATTTTATTGTCGGAATCATCGTTTCTTACCAAAGGAATCCGTCGACCATTAACGCCCGGCGAACCGGACGAAACAGTCAGACGGGTATCAAACTAATTCGTCGACTTTTGGCACACTGTTGAGTTCTCAAGGATCAAGCGCGCACCGGAGCCGGGTCTCTCGACCTGCTCGGGGGCAACCTGGTGAAACTTACCGGTCTTGGCTTGCCGAGTCAAATCGGCTTCTTGGCCCGGTTCCCTTGCGCCGGTCTGTTCCGATCAGCTGGTCAGTGGCCGCTAGTGCGCGCACACCTTCCGACTCGTTGGAACTGAGTTGCAAGGGGGGTGGTCTTCCCGGGCCGGCCACCCAGCCTCTCGGCTTTGTGTCCCGCCGCTCGGGGCGACATGGAGAACATTATGGGTCTGTTTCGGTTCCGTCAAATCGAGTCGGTGTGGCCCGGGCCACATTCTGTCTTGTCGCAGGTCAGAGGCGGTTTTCTGGTTCCTGCTCAGTGCCGTGCTTGCCGGCGGCGGCCCGATTCGAGCGTCCGGCGGTCGGTACGAACTACAGCGCGGTCGTTCCGGTTCGAGGCGCCAGCAGACCCCGAGATTCCCTCGGAGTGGCACATCCGGACAGCACCAAGGCTTCCGCCAGCTCCTCGGCCAGGTCCGAAAAAAGTCGACGGACCCCTTCCTCGGAGGCGCAGGCGAGGGCGAACAGGGGTGGTCGGCCCAGAAAGATGCCGCTCGCGCCGAGCGCAAGAGCGATCAGCGCATCGATTCCGCTGCGCACTCCCCCGTCGACGTACACCGGAACGGCTCCCCCGATCCGCTCGACCACGGCACCCAGCACGTCGGCGGTCGCTACCGCCGCATCAAGCTGACGTCCGCCGTGGTTCGAGACCCACACGGCAGCAGCACCCGCAATCACCGCCGCAGCGGCTGCCTCGGGGCGGAGCACGCCCTTGACCACGACCGGCAACCCGGTCAGGTCGCGGAGCCAGCCGATGTCCGCCGGCCCCAGGTTCTGTGCCTTTGGCGCGTCAGCCGCGGTTCCGAGGTTGGCGCGGACCCACGCCGCGGGCGTGCTGCGCCAGACAGCTCCCTGGTCGTACTTGGTCGCGACCACCGGGGTGTCCACGGTGAGCACCACCGCCCGTGCGCCCGCCTCCACCGCCGCCGCGAGCATCGGCACCGCGAGACTCCGATCGGCCGGGAGGTAGGCCTGCAACCACCAGTTCGCGCCCGTGGCCCCGATGTCGGCAAAGGAGGCGGTCGCGTTGCTGGAGACGACCACCGGCACGCCGCTGGATCGCGCTGCCGCCGCCATGGTCACCTCACCCCCGGGATCCGCAGCTCTCTGCAGCGTCGTCGGAGCGATCCCGAACGGCGATGTCGCGGTCCACCCGAGAAAGTCGGTCGCCAGGTCCGGGTCACGGACGTCGGCGAAGATCCGGGGGGCCACCTTGAACCGGGTCCACGCTCCTCGGGCCTCGGCCGCCGCGACACTGTCGCGCGCGCCCTGCATGTAGTAGCGAAACACCTCGGGCGGCAGCGTCCTGCGCGCCTGCTCCTCGAGCGACGCGAGCCAGGTGAGGCCGGGACCGGTCATCAGCCGAGCTGGACCCCGG
Source organism: Propionibacteriales bacterium (assembly GCA_026392455.1). GTDB lineage: Bacteria > Actinomycetota > Actinomycetes > Propionibacteriales > Nocardioidaceae > Marmoricola. Next base: position 2,097 of record JAPLCB010000005.1, read on the forward strand.
CGAGATTGCGCTTGCCGCGGCGGAGCACGAGCCAGTTCCCGGCGACCAGGTCGTCGGGTCCCGGGACCAGGTCGGGGTCCGTGACCCGTTCGTTGTTGAGGTAGGCGCCGCCCTCGTTGATCGTCCGCCGGGCGTCGCCCTTGCTCTTCACCAGACCTGTCTCGACCAGGAGGTCCACGTACGACGTACCGGCCGGCGCCCGGACCGAGCCGGCCTCGCTCAACGCGGCTCCGAGCGTCCCCGGGTCGAGATCACGCAGGTCCGCCCCGCCGAAGAGCGCGGCGGCGGCCGCCTTGGCGTTCTCGGTCTCCGCGGCACCGTGCACCAGGGTCGTCACCGCGTCGGCCAGCGCTTTCTGACCCGCCCGCAGGAACGGCTTCTCGGCGGTCTGCGCCTCGAGGTCCTCGATCTCGTCGCGACCCAGGAAGGTGAACACCCGGAGCAGCTCACCGAGCTTGGCGTCCTCGGCGTTCAGCCAGAACTGGTGGAACGCGTACGGGGAGAGCATCTCGGGATCCAGCCAGAGGGCGCCGCCCTCGGTCTTGCCGTACTTGGTGCCGTCGGACTTCGTGATCAGGGGTGTCGCGAACGCGTGCGCCTTGCCGCCCTCGGCCCGGCGTACCAGCTCGACGCCCCCGGTCAGGTTGCCCCACTGGTCGGACCCACCGAACTGGAGCGTGACGCCGTACTGGCGGAAGAGCTCCAGGAAGTCCATCGACTGGAGCAGGATGTAGCTGAACTCGGTGTAGCTGATCCCGGCTTCGAGCCGCGACTTCACCACGTCGCGGGCCAGCATCCGGTTGACCGGGAAGTGCTTCCCGATGTCGCGGAGGAAGTCGATGGTCGAGAGCGACGCGGTCCAGTCGTAGTTGTTGACCATCGTCGCCGCGTTGGGCCCGTCGAACGACAGGTACGGCTCGATCTGCCCGCGCACCCGGTCCACCCACTCCTTGACGGTGTCCAAGGAGTTCAGCGAGCGCTCGCCGGAGTCGCGCGGATCGCCGATCATCCCGGTGGCACCGCCGACCAGGGCAAACGGCGTGTGCCCGGCCTCCTGGAGGCGCCGCGCGGTCAGGATCTGCACCAGGTTCCCCATGTGCAGGCTCGGCGCCGTCGGGTCGAAGCCCACGTAGAACCGCACGCTCCCGGCCGTCAGCGCAGCACGCAGCGCATCGAGGTCGGTGGAGTGGGCGATCAGGCCCCGCCACTCGAGGTCGTCGAGGAGGTGTGGGTCAACAGTCACGGGGCAAGCCTGCCGTACCCGGCGCCGCCAGGACGAACCGGGTTTCGAGACGGTTGCTGCGCAACCTCCTCAACCAGCGGGAAATCAGCGGATCCCGAGCTTGCGCATGAACCGCAGGCCCTTGACCGTCTTGTCGACCTGTGCGGTCCAGTCGGTGTCCGGCGGGTTGGACAGCACCTGCTTCTTCAGCACCGCGACGTTCTGGACGTCGGTGTACTTGAGCATGCCGGCGTCGCCGTGACGACTCCCGAGGCCCGAGATCTTGAAGCCTCCCGAGGTGCTCTTCTTCGACGCGTACGACGCCGCCAGGCCGTCGTTGATGTTGATGTTGCCGGCCTCGATCCGACGCCCCACGGCCTCGGCTGCCTTGAGGTCGCCGCCCCAGACGCTGGCGTTCAGGCCGTACTCGGTGTCGTTGGCCAGTGCGACGGCCTCGTCGACGGTCTTGTAGGTGTAGATCGAGGTGACCGGTCCGAACGTCTCCATCTTCGCCAGGATCATGTCGGGGGTGATGTCGGTCAGCACGGTCGGCTCGTAGAACGCCGGACCGAGGTCGGGCCGAGCCTTGCCCCCGGTGAGGACCGTCGCGCCCTTCGACACCGCGTCGTCCACGTGGGACTCGATCCGCTCGCGCTGGGCGACCGACACCAGCGAACCCATGTCGGGGCTGAAGTCGTAGGTCGCATCGACGTGGATCTGCTGAGCCGCCTGCACGAAGCGCTGGGTGAACTCGTCCTTCCGCTTCTCCGAGACGTAGATCCGCTCGATGTGCATGCACGCCTGACCGGTGTTCAGGAAGGCCGCCATGATCGTGCCGGGGATGACCTCGTCGAGGTTCGCGTCGTCCAGGACGATCAGCGGGTTCTTGCCGCCGAGCTCCAGGGTGCACGCGGTGAGGTTCTGCCCGGCCTGGGCGCCGATGGTCCGGCCGGTCGCGGACGAGCCGGTGAACATCACGTAGTCGGCGTTGTCGACGATGGTCGGACCGATGTCCGGGCCCTCGCCGCAGACGATCTGGATCAGCCCGGCCGGCAGACCGGCTTCGTAGAGGAGCCCGACGCCGTACGCGACGTTCAGGGTGGACTTGTTGTCAGGCTTGAGGACGACGCCGTTGCCCGCGATCAGCGCCGGCATCGCGTCCGAGAGGCTGGTGGCGAACGGGAAGTTCCACGGGGAGATCAGCCCGACGACGCCCTTGGGCAGCCGCACCTCGGTCGACGTGGACACGAGCGGGACGACACCCCCGTGCTTCTTCTCCTTGAGGATCCGCGGCGCCGCCTTGATGTAGTGGCTGGTCACCATCAGCACGTCGCAGGTCTCTTCGAACGCCATCCGGCGGGCCTTGCCGGTCTCGACCTGCATCAGGTCGGCGATGATCAGGCCGTTGGCGAGCAACAGCTCGTGGAACGCCTTCATCACGTCGATGCGCTTCTTCAGCGGCCAGGACGCCCACACCGCCTGGGCCTTGCGGGACACGGCGTACGCGGTCTCGACGTCCTCGGGACTCGACTGCGGCAGGTCGAGCACCTTGTCGCCGGTGTAGACCTCGGTGAGCTCGTAGGTGCGCCCGCTGGTGGAGACCACCATGCCGGTCAGCCGGGCGAGCAGTTCGGGCGTGAGGGAAGACGGCAGAGTCATGGAGAAACTGTAACGCGTTCTAGTTCCGTTGTCAGGACCTCCTCGTCGGGCCTGGCATCGTGGACCCATGCCGGTCACAGCCGAGGACGTCCGCGACATCGCCCTCGCCCTCCCGCGCGCCTTCGAGACCGAGACCAAGGAGGCGACGAAGTACAAGGTCGGCAGGCTCGTCTTCGCCGCGGTCTCCGGCGACGGCACCAGGCTCGGGTTCGGGTTCCCCCGGGACGAGCGCGACGCCCTCATCGCCGGCGAGCCCGAGAAGTTCCTGCTCCCGCGCGCGTCCGACCTGCGCTACAACTGGGTCGCCGCCCGGCTGGCCGAGCTCGACCTGGTCGAGCTCGGGGAACTGCTCACCGAGGCGTGGTGCCTCTGCGTCCCGAAGTTCGTGCGCGAGGCGTACTTCGCCGGGATCGACGACTAGGCGAACGCGCGAGCTGCGGCAATCCTGGCTCTGAGCTCCGCCAGCTGCTCGGCCACCCGGACCGGAGCAGTCCCGCCACGCCCGGTGCGCGACGCCACCGAGCCCTCGGCGGTGAGTACCTCGCGGACCGCCGGCAGCAGACCCGGGTTGATCGCGGCGAATTGCTCGTCGCTGAGCTCGTGCAGCTCGATGCCGAGCTCCTCGCACCGGCGGACGCACGCACCAGCGACCTCGTGGGCGATCCGGAACGGCGCACCTTCGCGCACCAGCCACTCGGCGATGTCGGTCGCCAGCGAGAAGCCCTGCGGGGCCAGCTCGGCCATCCTGTCGGTGTCGAACCTCAGGGTGGCGATCTGGCCGGCGAAGGCGGGCAGCAGCACCTCGAGGGTGTCGACGGCGTCGAAGACCGGTTCCTTGTCCTCCTGGAGGTCACGGTTGTACGCCAGCGGCAACGCCTTCAGCGTCGCCAGCAGCCCGGTCAGGTCACCGATCAGACGCCCCGCCTTGCCGCGCGCCAGCTCGGAGATGTCCGGGTTCTTCTTCTGCGGCATGATGCTCGACCCGGTCGAGTAGGCGTCGTCGAGCTCGACGAAACCGAACTCCTTGGTCGCCCAGAGGATGACCTCCTCGGCGATCCGGCTGACGTCGACACCGATCATCGCGGCGACGAAGGCGAACTCGGCCACGAAGTCGCGCGCCGCCGTACCGTCGATCGAGTTCGCGACCGAGCCGGTGAAGCCGAGATCGGCGGCGACCTGCTCGGGGTCGAGCCCGAGGCTGGAGCCGGCCAGAGCGCCCGCGCCGTACGGCGACTCGGCAGCCACCCGCGCATCCCAGTCGGCCAGGCGGTCGACGTCGCGGAGCAGCGGCCAGGCGTGCGCCATCAGGTGGTGCGAGAGCAGCACCGGCTGGGCGTGCTGGAGGTGGGTACGCCCCGGCATGATCGCCCCGAGGTGGGTCTCGGCCTGGTCGGCCAGCGCCTCGACCAGGGTCAGGACCTGGCCGGCGACGATCCGGGCATGGTCGCGCAGGAAGACCTTGAACAGGGTGGCGATCTGGTCGTTGCGACTGCGACCGGCGCGGAGCTTCCCGCCGATCTCGGGGCCGATCTGGTCGAGCAGCATCCGCTCCAGGGCCCCGTGCACGTCTTCGTCACTCGGGTCGGGCAGCAGCGTTCCGGCGGCGAACCGCTCCCCCAGCACGGTGAGCCCGCGCTGCATCTCGGTCAGGTCGGCATCGGTGAGCAGACCGGCCGCGTGCAGCGCCCGGGCGTGCGCCTGGGAACCGGCAAGGTCGTACGGCGTCAGGCGCCAGTCGAAGTGCGTGCTGCGCGACAGCGCCTCCAGCTCCGGGCTGGGACCGCCGGCGAACCGGCCGCCCCAGAGCTTGCCCTTGCTGGTGGTTCCTTCGGTGGTCATCAGATCCTCGTTCCAGTCGCGTGGTTTCGAGGCGGGCGCAGCCCGCCCGGACCTCCACCAGCAGGTGGGTCAGTGGTCGGGGTGCTCGCCGTTGGCGAGCGCGAGAAGTCGGGTGGCCAGGGCATCGCCGCCGAGCGGGTCCCGGGAGATCACCAGGACGGTGTCGTCGCCGGCGATGGTGCCGAGGACCGCTCCCAGCTCTGCCTTGTCCAGCGCCGAGGCCAGGAAGTTCGCCGCGCCGGGCGGCGTGCGCAGGACCAGGAGGTTGGCCGACGCGTCGGCCGAGACCAGGAGCTCGGCGCAGAGGCGGGCCAGCCGGGCCTCCGACGCGGCGGACTCCCGGCCGACGACCGGGGTCCGGTCACCACCCTCGGCTGGCACGGCGTACACCAGCGAACCGGAGGAGAGTCGCACCTTGACCGCGTCCAGCTCCACCAGGTCGCGCGACAGTGTTGCCTGGGTGACGTGGACACCGGCATCGACCAGCAGGTCAGCCAGCTCGGTCTGCGACCGGACCTGCTCGGTGGCGAGAATCTCGATGATGCGTTGCTGGCGCGCGTTCTTGGTGAGCGGGATCTGAGGTTGCCCGTTGTTCCCGGCCGTCATCGGGTCAACCAGGTGATGATCGCCTTCTGGGCGTGCCGACGGTTCTCGGCCTCGTCCCAGATCACGCTCTGCGGACCGTCGAGGACCCCGGCACTGATCTCCTTGCCGCGGTAGGCAGGCAAGCAGTGCAGCACGATCGCGTCGTCCGCACCGCGGGCGAGGAGGTCCTCGTTCAGCTGCCACGGGCGGAAGACCTCGGCGCGGTCGGACGACTCGGCTTCCTTGCCCATCGAGATCCAGGTGTCGGTGATCAGGACGTCGGCACCCTCGGAGGCAGCCTCCGGGTCCAGCACGATCTCCGCGCTCCCGCCGGTCCCGGCGGCGATCGCCCGAGCTCGGGCGAGGATCTCGGGGTCCGGCTGGAAGCCGTCCGGCCCGCTGACCCGGACGTGCATGCCGGCCGCCGCGCCGGAGAGCAGGTACGAGTGCCCCATGTTGCAGGCCGCATCGCCGAGGAACGTCATCGTCAGACCAGCCAGGCCCCCCGGCCGGTCACCCTTGTGCTCCCGGATGGTCAGCAGGTCGGCCAGCGTCTGGCACGGGTGGAACTGGTCGGTCAACGCGTTCACGACCGGGACGCCGGCGTACGCAGCCATCTCGTCGATCCTGGACTGGTCGTGGGTACGCCACACGATCAGGCTGGCCTGCCGGCCGAGGACCCGGGCGACGTCGGCGATCGACTCGCGGGTGCCGATCTGGGCCAGGTTGCCGTCGACGACCATCGGGTTCCCGCCGAGCTCGGCGATGCCGGCGACGAACGAGGCCTGGGTGCGCAGGGTCGGCTTGTCGAAGATGATCGCGACCGTCTGCGGGCCCTCGAGCGGCTTGTGGGCGTACGGCGCGGCCTTCAGCTCCGCGGCGAGGTCAAGGACCTCGACCAGCTCGGCCGGCGTCAGGTCGTCGTCACGCAGGAAGTGCCTCATCGTTCGCCTCCGAAAGCCGTGTCGAGCAGGCTGGGCCAGACGGCCAGGAACGCTGCAGCGTCCTCGTCGGTGAGGACCAGCGGCGGCGCCAGCCGGATCCGTTCAGGGGTGGGCGCGTTGATGATGAACCCGGCAGCCTGGGCCGCCGCGCCGACCTCAGCGCTGACGGGCCCACTCAGCGTCAGGCCGATCAGGAGTCCCTCGCCGCGCACCTCGACCACCCGTGGATCCGCTGCCAGACCGTCGCGGATCTTCTGGCCGAGCACCACGGTGCGCTCCAGGAGGCCCTCGGCCTCGATCGTGGCGATCACCGCGAGTGCGGCGCCACAGGCCACCGGGTTGCCGCCGAAGGTGGTGCCGTGGTTGCCCGGCTCGAGCAGTGCTCCCGCTGGTCCCAGCGCGATGCAGGCACCGATCGGGATGCCACCGCCGAGGCCCTTGGCCACGGTGACCAGGTCGGGGGCGACGTCGGGCTCCGTCGCTGCCGCGAACCAGGCACCGGTCCTGCCGATCCCGGTCTGGATCTCGTCGAGCCAGAGCAGCGCCCCGCGCTCGCGGGTGATCCGACGGGCCGCAGCGAGGTACCCGTCCGGCGGGACCAGGACACCGGCCTCGCCCTGCATCGGTTCCAGGATCACCGCAGCGGTCTGGTCGGTCACCGCCGCGGCGAGCGCGTCGGCGTCGCCGTAGGGAACGAAGGTGACGTCGCCGGGCAGCGGCTCGAACGGCTCGCGGTAGGCGGCCTTGGCGGTGAGCGCGAGCGCGCCCATCGTCCGGCCGTGGAAGGAGTTCTCGGCCGCCACGACGTGCGTCCGCCCGGTACGCCGGGTGATCTTGAAGCCCGCCTCGTTCGCCTCGGTGCCGGAGTTGGTGAAGAAGACCCGACCGGGGCGCTCGGCAGTCGCACCGACCAGCTCGAGGAGCTTCTCGGCGAGCCCGACCTGCTGCGGCGAGGTGAAGAAGTTCGAGATGTGGCCCAGCGTCTGCATCTGCTCGGTCACCGCGGCCACCAGGGCCGGGTGGCCGTGACCCAGCGCGTTCACGGCGATACCGCCGAGCAGGTCGACGTACTCGCGGCCGTCCTCGTCCCAGACGTGGGCGCCGGAACCGCGCACCAGCGCGAGCTTCGGCTCGCCGAACGTGTTCATCAGGGCGCCCGCGTACCGGGCCTTGAGGTCGGGGTGAGTCGGGTCTGTCATGAGGTCGCCTTCGCCTTCCTGATCTTGGTGACCACACCCGGGATCACCTGGGTGCCGACGCCCTCGTCGGTGAAGAGCTCGAGCAGCACGGCGTGCGGCTCACGACCGTCGACCACGGTCGCCCGCGGGACTCCCCCGTTCAACGCGTCGAGGCAGGCCTGCATCTTCGGGACCATGCCGCTCTCCAGGGAGGGCATCAGGTCGGCCAGTGCGGCAGGGCTGATCTCCCCGATGACGTCGTCGCTGTTGCCGTAGTCGCGGTAGAGCCCCTCGACATCGGTCAGCACCAGCAGCTTCTCGGCGCCGAGCGCTGCGGCGAGCGCGGCCGCCGCCGTGTCGGCGTTGACGTTGTGCACGGCACCGTCCTCGTCCGGCGCGACCGAGGAGATCACCGGGATCCGGCCGGCCTCGATGACGTCCTGGACTGCTTCGGGGCGCACCGAGGCGACCTCGCCGACCAGGCCGAGGTCGACCTCCTCGCCGTCGATGATCACGTTCGTGCGCTTGGCGGTGAAGAGGCCGCCGTCCTCGCCGGACAGGCCGACCGCGAGCGGACCGTGCTGGTTGATCAGGCCGACGAGCTCGCGCTGGACCTGCCCGACCAGGACCATCCGGACGACGTCCATCGCCTCGTCGGTGGTGACCCTCAGCCCGCCCTTGAACTCGCTCTTGATACCGAGCCGGTCGAGCATCTTGGAGATCTGCGGCCCACCGCCGTGGACGACGACCGGCTTGAAGCCGGCCATCCGCAGGAACACGATGTCCTCGGCGAACGCCTTCTTCAGCTCGTCGTCGACCATGGCGTTGCCGCCGTACTTCACCACCACGATCTTGCCGTGGTACGCCTTGAGCCAGGGCAGCGCCGCCGCCAGGGTCGCAGCCTTCGCAGGCTCGACCGCCGGGCGCATCTCGTTCTCGGTCACCGGGATCTTCTCGCTCATGAGGAGTACGCGCTGTTCTCGTGGACGTAGGCGTGGGTCAGGTCGTTGGTCCAGACGGTAGCCCGCTGCGACCCGGCCTTCAGGTCGATCGTGACGGTCACCTCGCGGCCCTCGAGGTCGACCCCGGCGGGGTCCTCGGCCGGTGTCGACTGCTTGCAGACCCAGACGCCGTTCATGGCCACGTCGAGGTCCGCCGGGTCGAAGGCGGCCGCGGTGGTGCCGACGCTGGCCAGGACCCGGCCCCAGTTCGGGTCACGACCGAAGACGGCAGCCTTGAAGAGGTTGCTGCGGGCCACGCTGCGACCGACCTCGACGGCGTCGTCCTCGGAGGCGGCGTTGAGGACGGTGATCGCGATCTCGTGGTCGGCCCCCTCGGCGTCCTTCAGCAGCTGCATCGCCAGGTCGGTGCAGACCTGGGTCAGGGCGTGCGTGAAGTCGTCGGCCGTCGGCGTGATGCCGCTGGCGCCGCTGGCCATCACGGTGACCGTGTCGTTGGTCGACATGCAGCCGTCCGAGTCGAGCCGGTCGAAGGAGACCCGGGTGGCAGCCCGCAGCGCGACGTCCAGCTCGGCTGCCGGGACGGCTGCGTCGGTGGTGATGACCACCAGCATCGTGGCGAGCTGCGGGGCGAGCATGCCCGCCCCCTTGGCCATCCCGCCGATGCTCCAGCCCGCCCCCTCGACGACGACCTGCTTGGACACGGTGTCGGTGGTCATGATCGCGGCGGCAGCATCAGCGCCGCCGTCGGGACTCAGGCTGGCGACAGCGGAATCCACCCCGTCCAGCAGGTTCTGCCGCGGGTTGACCAGGCCGATCAGGCCGGTCGAGCAGACCACGACGTCGATCGCGCCGATCCCGAGACCGCCGGCGACCTGTTCAGCGACGGCGTGGGTGGTCTGGAATCCCTCGGGCCCGGTGTAGCAGTTGGCGCCACCGGAGTTCAGGACGACCGCCTTGACGACACCGTCCTTGACGACCTCCTGGCTCCAGAGCACCGGGTTCGCCTTGCAGCGGTTGGCGGTGAACACGGTGGCCGAGTCGAACCTGGGGCCGGTGTTCACGACCAGGGCGAGGTCCTGGGCGCCGGTGGACTTCAGGCCGGCGGGGACGCCGGCAGCGGTGAAGCCGGCGGGGTGGGTCACGCTCATGGGAGTTCCTACTTCTTGGGAGGCTTGACGAGGGGGGCGATGGCAACGGTGTGCCCACGTCGTCGCCATTCCTCAGCGGCGACCTCAGCCCGCTCGGTCGGGACCAGGATCCAGTCGGTCGGGTAGGTCGAGACGGTGAAGACGCTGATCCCGGCTTCCGCCAGCGGCCCGAGCAGCCCGTGCAGGACACCGGTCAGCGCGAAGTCGAGCTCCCCGGCCACCGCGAAGGCAGTGAACGGTCCGTGCTGCTTGACCTTCTTCGGGACCGACCGTCCGGCGCAGACGATGGTGGTCTCCGACGCGGTCGCGATGATCGCGAACAGCGAGGCAGACTCCGCCCACTCGGGTACGTCGGCCCCCGGGGCGAGCGAGGCCACCACCAGCTTCTCGGGGTACTGGTGCAGCGTGTACGTGCCTGCTTCGGCACTCGGTTCGACGGTCATGGCGCAACTCCCACGGTGGAAAGGCCCGCGGTCTCAGGGAATCCGAGCGCAAGGTTCATGCATTGGACGGCGGCACCGGCGGTGCCCTTGGCCAGGTTGTCGACCGCGCCGACGACGACCAGACGGCCGGCGCCGACCCCACCAGCACTGGTGTCGACCGCCAGCTGCAGGTGCACGCTGTTCGAACCGTGCACCGCCTTGGTGGTCGGCCACTGGCCGTCGGGGAGCAGGTGGACGAACGGTTCGTCCGAGTACGCCTCGAGGTAGGCAGCACGGAGGTCGTGGATGGTCACGCCGTCGGCGACCCTGGCGGTGCAGGTCGCAAGGATCCCGCGGGGCATCGGCACCAGCAGCGGCGTGAACGAGACCTTCACGTCACCAGCGGTGAGCGCCGCGAGGTTCTGGACGATCTCGGGACCGTGCCGGTGGACCCCGCCGACGCCGTAGGCCGACACCGCGCCCATCACCTCGCTCCCGAGCAGGTTGGTCTTGGCCGCCTTGCCGGCACCGCTGGTCCCGGACGCAGCGACGATCACCAGGTCGGACGGGTCCACCAGCCCGGCGGCGACGGCCGGCGCGAGTGCGAGCGATGACACCGTCGGGTAGCACCCCGGCACGGCGATCCGGGTGGCGCCGGCGAGCACGTCGCGCTGACCGGGGAGCTCCGGCAGACCGTAGGGCCACGAGCCGGCGTGCGGGGTGCCGTAGAACTTCTCCCACACGGCGGGATCGGTCAGCCGGTAGTCGGCACCGCAGTCGATGATCACCACGTCGGGGCCCAGGGCCGCGGCGTACTGGGCGGACTGACCGTGGGGAAGCGCCAGGAACACCACGTCGTGCCCGGCGAGCACCTGCGCGTTCGTGTCCTGGAGGATCCGGTCCGCCAGCGGCACCAGGTGCGGTTGGAGCGCACCGAGCGACTCGCCGGCGTTGGACCCGGCCGTCAGTGCGCCGATCTGGACGTCCGGGTGGCCCAGCAGCAGGCGCAGGACCTCACCACCGGCGTACCCGCTGGCTCCGGCGACCGCGACCTTGATCGAACTCATGTGCATGACTATACATAACTATGCATGTTCTCGCTATGACGTGCCTCGCGCCGCGCGTCGCACGTCGGGCACTAAACTCAACGACTCCACCAGAGCCGAGCACCCAGGAACCCCGTTGGCAGGCAGTCACCGCGCGACGCACCCCAAGGAGCCGGTGGCGCGCTCCGGGCACCCGTCACGGAAGAAGGCCCCGGCGCGCCTGTCCCGGCGGAGCGTCGCGATCGCGGCGGGGGTAGCCCTGCTGCCGGCCCTCTGGCTCGGTAGCCAGAAGGTGCTCGACGACGGCACCGGCGGCGGCTCCAACGACAAGCCGATCCCGGACGTCACGTCGACCCGGACGCCGAGCGGCTCCCCGACGCCGTCCGCCGCCGCCACGACACCCTCCCGGCCCGCGACCACGGCTGCGCCGGCACTGACCCGCATCGCCGCCTCCGGTCCCCGCCGGCTGACCGTGCGCGGCCTCGACGTCGGTTTCGACGACTCGATCGAAGCCCGCTCCGGCGGTTTCCAAGCGGCGAGCACCGCCGAGGCGGCCCGCTGGGGCTCCCGCGGAACGCCCGCCAGCCCCGGCACCGACACCGTCTTCCTGATCGGCAAGGTCTACACCCGGGGGGCGAGTGCGTTCGCCGGCCTCACCGGGGTCAGGACCGGTGACGTGATCACCCTGCGGACCCAGAGCGGAGCCGTCCTGCGGTACACCGTCACGAGCTCGACGCCGCGCCCCGCATCCGGCCTGCTGAGGAGGCCTGAGTTCACCCAGGAGAAGCCCGGCCGGCTGGTGCTGGTCGGGATCCTGTTCGACCGACGCGACGACCAGCGCACCGGGAAGTACCAGGTCGTCGTCGCCCAGCTGACCGGCGCCCAGAAGGGCTAGCGCTGGACGGCGCCGTGCCGGACAGCGGCAAGCGCCACCGCTGCGTCCCGAGCAGCCCCCGTGTCCGCCTCGGTCAGGGTCCGGTCCGGCGCCCGGAAGCGCAGCGCGAACGCCAACGAACGCTGGCCGTCGCCGATCTGGGCTCCGGTGTAGACGTCGAAGAGCCGGACCGACTCGCACAGCGGACCCGCACCCTCGCGGAGCGTCCTGGCGACCGCGGCCGCCGGGACGTCCGCGGCGACCACCAGGGCCACGTCCTCCTTCGCGACCGGGAAGGTCGAGAAGTCGGGGGCCGGGACGATCAGCACGGCCTGCGCGATCAGCGCCGAGAGGTTGACCTCCGCCGCAGCCGTCCGGACCGGGACGCCGGTCGCGGCGCAGACCCGCGGGTGCAGCTCACCGGCATGGCCCAGGCTGACGGGACCGTCGGCGGTCTCCACCAGGATCTCCGCGCACCGTCCCGGGTGCCAGGGGGCCTGGCTGGCTGCGCGCACGACGACCTCGACGCCGAGTGCCAGAGCAACCCGGCGGACACCCTCGACGGCGTCGGACCAGGCCGCCTTGCGACCCTCCCCCCACCAGCCGGACAGCTCGACCTCGCCGGCCAGGGCCAGCACCAGGTGCAGCGGCTGGTCCGGGAGCGCTGCGTTCAGCTCGGCCCACTCGGCCTCGGTCGGACGTCGGTCGACCGCCAGGATCGGCGCGACGGCACCGACGTGCGGGAAGGTGACGGGAGCCGCTTCGAAGAGGGCCACGTCGGTGGTGCCCCGGCCGACGTTCCGCGCCAGCGCCTCGAGCACCCCGGGCAGCAGCGTGGTGGTCATCAACGGAGCCTCGTTCGAGAGCGGGTTCGCCAACCGCAGGGCGGTCCGGCGGACGTCGTCCTCGGGGATCGACAGCGCATCGAAGGCCTGCTCGCCGACGAACGGGAAGGTCAGCACCTCGACGTACCCGGCCCCGGCGAGAGTACGTCCGACCCGCCGCCGCAACAGCTGCTCACTGGTCAGCCCGCGTCCGGCCGGCGCGGGCGGGAGCACGGACGGCACCGTGTCGTACCCGACGATCCGGGCTACCTCCTCGACCAGGTCGAACGGGTCGGTGATGTCCGGGCGCCACGGCGGCGGTACGACGGTGAGCTCGGACGAACCGCTCGCACGGTCGACCCGGCACCCGACGGCCTCCAGGTGCGCGACCGTCGTCTCCGCGGAGATCTCCATGCCGGTGATCCGGGCCGGGAGGTCCGCCGAGATCGTCACCGTGGGCTGCTCCGGCGCCGTGCCGACCTTGGTGACACCGGCGTCGGCGGTCGCGCCGCCCAGCTCGACGAGCAGCTCGACCACCCGGTCGGCAGCCGCCTCACCGATGGTCGGGTCGACCCCGCGCTCGTTGCGCTTGCCCGCCTCCGAGGTCAGCTTGTGGCGCTTGCCGGTGCGGAACATCGCCACCGGGTTCCACGAGGCGACCTCGACCAGGATGCTGGTGGTGGTCGCCGAGATCTCGGTGGTCTCGCCACCCATCACTCCCCCGAGGCCGATCGGTCCCGAGTCGTCGGTGACGACCAGGTCCTCGGCTGCCAGGGTTCGCTCGGCACCGTCGAGGGTGGTGAGCTTCTCCCCGGCAGTCGCGCGTCGCACCCGGATCGGACCGGTGAGCTTGTCGGCGTCGTAGCCGTGGATCGGGTGCCCGAGCTCGAGCATCACGTAGTTGGTGATGTCGACGGCCAGCGAGATCGGCCGCATCCCGGCGTGCTGGATCCGACGGGCCATCCACCGCGGGGTGGTCGCCGCCGGGTCGAAGCCGGAGACGGTCCGCGCCACGAAGACCGGGCAGCCGTCGAGGTCGTCGATGACCACCGGGTAGCCGTCGGCGTTCGGGGCGGGGGTCTGCCGCAGGGCCGGATCGGTGTACGCGCCACCGGTAGCCAGCGCCGCCTCGCGAGCCACCCCGCGCAGGGAGAGCGCGTAGGCACGGTCGGGGTTGATCTCGAACTCGATGACGTCGTCGTCCAGGAGAAGGTAGTCGCGCACGCTGTCGCCAGGAGCGCCGGCGTCCGGCGGCAGCACGATGATTCCGTCGTGGTCGTCGCCCAGGCCGAGCTCACGGGCCGAGCAGATCATCCCGGCGCTCAGGTGCCCGTAGGTCTTCCGCTCGGAGATCTCGAAGCCACCGGGCAGCACGCCACCGGGCAGAACCACGACGACCAGGTCGCCGGGTGCGAAGTTGTGCGCACCGCAGACGATGCCCTGCGGCTCACCGGTGCCGTTCGCTGCTCCGACGTCGACGGTGCACCAGTTGATCGTCTTGCCGTTCTTCTGCGGTTCCGGCACCTGGGTCAGGACCCGGCCGATCACCAACGGGCCGGTGACGTCCGCGCCGGGCTTCTCCAGCGCCTCGAGCTTGAGACCGAGCGTGGTCAGGCGCGCGGCGAGGTCGTCGACGGTCACGTCGGCGGGCAGGTCCACGAAGTCGCGGATCCAGGACAGGGCGGCTTTCATCAGATTTCCGTTCCGAACGCGCGGGAGAAGCGGACGTCGCCCTCGAAGAAGCTGCGCAGGTCCTCGACGCCGTGGCGGAACATCAAGGTGCGGTCGATACCGAAGCCGAAGGCGAAGCCGGTGTAGCGGTCCGGGTCGACGCCGCAGGCAGTGAGGACCCGCGGGTTGACCACACCACAACCACCGAGCTCGATCCAGCCCTCGCCGCGGCAGGTGCGGCAGGTTCCCTCACCGTTGCCCTCCAGCACGCTGTGGCCGGTCCCTCTGCACACGAAGCAGATCAGGTCCATCTCGGCACTCGGCTCGGTGAACGGGAAGTACGACGGCCGGAACCGGGTCACCACGCCCTCGCCGAAGAGCGCGGCCAGCATGTGGTCCAGGGAGCCCTTGAGGTGCGCCATCGTGATGCCTTCGTCGATCACCAGGCCCTCGACCTGGTGGAACATCGGGCTGTGGGTGGCGTCGTACTCGTCGGTCCGGAAGACCCGGCCCGGACAGACCACGTAGATCGGTGGGGTCCGGGTCAGCATGGTGCGCGCCTGGACCGGCGAGGTGTGGGTGCGCAGCACCACGTTGTTCTCGGCCGGTTCGGTCCAGAACGTGTCCTGCATGGTGCGCGCCGGGTGGTCGGCGCCGAGGTTCAGGGCGTCGAAGTTCAGCCACTCGGCCTCGACCAAGGGCCCCTCGGCGACCTCCCAGCCCATCGCCACGAAGATGTCGGCGATCCGCTCGGACATCATCGTGATCGGGTGCCGGGCGCCACGGGGGCTCCGGTCCCAGGGCAGCGTGACGTCGACGGTCTCGGTGACCAGCATCAGCTCCTCGGCCTCGACCTCGAGGACCGCCTGCCTGGCGGCGAGCGCTTGGTTCACGGCTCCGCGGGCCTGACCGATCCGCATCCCGGCGTCCTTCTTGGCCTGCGGGGGCAGTGCGCCGATCTCCCGGTTGGCCAGCCCCAGCGGCGACCGGTCACCTGCGTGGTCGGTGCGGACCTGCTTGAGCGCGTCGAGGTCGGCGGCCGCTTCGACCGCTGCGAGCGCCTGGTCGCGCATCGCCCAGACCTGCTCCTCCCCGAGCGGGGTCACCTGCACGGGATCGTAGGAGCTGTTCGGACCGCTCATGGATGCCTCTCGACGGGGTAAAGACGGGGATGAGTCTAGGTCCGTCAGGGCCGTGGGTCCGCCGCGGGCCAGTCGACGGCGATCCGGGCTCCCCCGCCAGGCGCGTCGCTGATCCGGAGCTCACCCCCGTGCACCCGGACCAGCCCGTTGACGATGTACATGCCCAGGCCCGTCCCACCCCGGGTCCCGTGCTTCCAGAACTTCGTGAAGATCCGGGCCCGGAGGGCTTCGGGGATGCCTTCACCCTGGTCGTCGACCACCAGACGGAATCCGAGGCGGCCCTGCTCGACGGCGACCCGGACGGTGCCCTCGCCGTGCCGTACGGCGTTGTCGACCAGGTTCGTGACCACCTGGACGAACTTGTCGGGGTCAGCAAAGACGGCCGCGCGCCCCTCGGGCCGGTCGATCTCGATCGTGCGGCTGGTGCCGGAGCGGACCGACTCGGCGACCCGCTCGATCAGCGGACCGGCGTCGAGGTCCCGCCGGTACAGCGGCAGCCGGCCGGTGTCGATCCGGGCCACGTCGAGGAGCTCGGTGATCAACCGGGACAACCGCTCGGCGTCGGTGGCCACCGTCGTCAGCATCAGCTTCTTCTGGTCGTCGTTGAGCTTGTCCCACTTGCTCAGCAGGGTGGTCACGAACCCCTTCACCCCGGTCAACGGAGACCGGAGCTCGTGCGCCACCGTCGCGACCAGGTCCGAGCGCTCCCGGTCGAGCCGGGCCCGACCGCGGCCCGAACGGATCACCAGACTCACCCGGTCCACCGGTCCCAACGGTTCGCTGCGCGACAGCCGGGTCGTGACCAGGACCTCGGATCCGTCCGGGAGCAGCCAGGACTGCTCGGGAATGCCGGTCCGTGTCCTCAGGCCCTCGTAGGGGCAGACCTGCCCGTACCAGTCGGCCGAATCCTGGTCCTGCAAGGTCAGGGCCTGAGCGAGCTCGGCACCCGGGTGCGCCTGGTCGCCCAGCATGCGTCGCGCGGTCGCGTTGACCAGCAGCACCCGACCGTCGCCGTCAGCGACCAGCACGCCGTCGGGCAGCTCGTCCCACAGATCGCGCTCGTCAGGGATCACGAGTCGAGGCTACGTGAACGAGCGGAGCCGCAAGGAGCTTGCTCCGTTGCCGGCGTAGCGAGGCGCGTTGAGGAGCGCAGCGACGAGCACCGAGGGCCCGAGCTTGCTCGAGGCTAGCGTCAGCCTGCGTTGCGGATCAGGAAGGCAGTCTCCGGGTTGGTCCCGCCCTCGGGGTCCGGGACCGGCCGGGTCTCGACCTCGGCCACCGTGTCCTCCAGCCGTACCGGCGCCGGCAGCCTGGTGTAGTCGGGCACTCAGGACTCCCTCTTCCTGAGACCGGCGACCGCGACCAGGACGCCGATCACCATCACGACCGGTCCGACCACCGCCCAGAGCGTCTCGTCGGTCATCGGCGAACCCTCGAGCCAACCAAGACCCTGAGCGCCCCAGACCCCGCCGATCAGCACCAGCACGAGCCCGAGCGGGAAGGACCAGGATGACGTCATGTCCCTACGGTGCCACGGGCCTGGGCACTCGCATAGAGGCACACCGCTGCCGCGGTCGCCAGGTTGAGGCTCTCGGCGCGGCCGTAGATCGGGATCGAGACCCGGCCGTCGGCCGCCGCAGCGAGCTCGGCAGGAAGCCCCCGGGCCTCGTTGCCGAACAGCCACGCGATCTTGCCGGTCAAGCGGTCGGCATCCGCGAACAGGTCGAGCTCACCGGCACCGTCCGCTGCGAGCACCCGGTAGCCGGCGGCCTGCACCGTGGCCACGGCGTCGAGGGCCTCGACCCCGGTGGCGATCGGGAGGTGGAAGAGCGAGCCGACCGTGGCGCGGACGGTCTTGTCGTTGTAGGGGTCGACACTGGTGCCGGCCAGGACCACCAGCCCGGCGCCGGCGGCGTCCGCGGTCCTGATGATGGTGCCGGCGTTGCCCGGGTCGCGGACGTCCGCGCAGATCACCACGACCTCGCCCGCCAGGACGTCGACCAGCGGCCTGTCGACGTACCGGCAGACCGCGACGATGCCCTGGGGCGTTTGGGCGCCCGACAGCGAGGCAACGGCGTCGACGTCGGCGAGGTGAACCGGAACCCCGAGGCCGCCCAGCAGGTCTCGGTGAGCCTCGGCGGCCTCAGTGGTCGCGAAGACCTCGACCAGGCAGCCCGGGACGTGGGCAGCCTCCGCGACGGTCTTCCAGCCTTCGGCAAGGAAAAGCCGCCGCTCGGAGCGATCCGAGCGGCGGCCGAGCTTCCTGGCCTCCTTGATGCGGCCGCTCGTCTTGGTGAGGAGCGGGACCGCGGAGAGGTGACCCAGAGAATTCAACGCAGACGATCAGGCGTTGGCCGGAGCGTTGACGTCCTCGGGCAGCGCAGCCTTCGCGACCTCGACCAGCGCGACGAACGCGGCGTGGTCGTTGACGGCCAGGTCGGCGATGATCTTCCGGTCGACCTCGACACCCGCGAGCGTGAGGCCCTGGATGAAGCGGTTGTAGGTCAGGCCCTGCTCCCGGACACCGGCGTTGATCCGCTGGATCCAGAGCTTGCGGAACTCGCCCTTCTTCTTGCGGCGGTCGTTGTAGCTGTAGACCAGCGAGTGGGTGACCTGCTCCTTGGCCTTGCGGTACAGGCGCGAGCGCTGTCCGCGGTAGCCGGAGGCGCGTTCGAGAACTACCCGGCGCTTCTTCTGGGCGTTTACCGCCCGCTTGACGCGTGCCATCTTGTGTTACTCCTTCGGGAAAATCTTGAGCAGAGTTGGTAGCTCGATGGCCTTAGAGACCGAGCAGCTTCTTGGCGCGGGGAACGTCGGCCTTGGCGACCTCGGTGGTCCCCGACAGGCGCCGCTTCACCTTGGAGGACTGCTTCTCCAGGTTGTGGCGCAGGCCGGCCTTCTGGCGACGGATCTTGCCCGTACCGGTGACCCGGAACCGCTTGCTGGCTCCGGAGTGGGTCTTGTTCTTCGGCATCTGTGTTTCCTTCTCTCAGGCTTCGATCTCAGGATCGAGGTTCTCTGAACGCTTACGTTCTTTCTTCTGCGCGGCAGGTCCGGTGTGCGAAGCCTTGATCTCGGCCTCGATCTCTGCCTGCTCGGCGGCCTTCTCGGCCGCGGCCTCGACCTTCTCGGCCTTGACCTCCGCCTTGGCTTCCGCCTTCTTCTTGTGCGGACCCAGGACCATGATCATGTTGCGACCGTCCTGCTTGGGCGAGGACTCCACGAAGCCCAGCTCGGTGACGTCCTCGGCCAGCTTCTGCAGCAACCGGAAGCCCAGCTCGGGACGGTGCTGCTCGCGACCACGGAACATGATCGTGATCTTGACCTTGTCACCGGAGCGGAGGAAGCGGACGACGTGACCCTTCTTGGTCTCGTAGTCGTGCGCGTCGATCTTCGGTCGGAGCTTCATCTCCTTGATGACCACGTTCGTCTGGTTCCGGCGAGCCTCACGGGCCTTCTGGGCGTTCTCGTACTTGAACTTCCCGTAGTCCATGAGCTTGCAGACCGGCGGCCGGCCCTGCGGAGCGATCTCGACGAGGTCGAGGTCCGCTTCCTGGGCAAGCTTCAGCGCCTGGTCGGTCGGCACGATGCCGACGGTCTCACCGTTGGGGCCAACGAGCCGGACCTCGGGAACCCGAATCCGGTCGTTGATGCGCAGCTCTGTGCTGATGTGTCCTCCTGGGTCGTGTCACTGGGTCGACCACCCGAACACCCCTCACGGACGAAGGGCCTCCACGTCGACACGTGGAAGCCCCTGGAATCAACGAATTCGTCGCACGGACGATCCGCTGGACCGGACCCGACGACCTTCGAACTCTCTCCCGAACAGCGGAGCGAGCGGTCGATGCGGGTGGGAGGAGGCCTCCACTTGTCAGATCGGGCACCGGAGCGCCTGATCGGTCATCCCCCAGGGTACAGGCTCCGAGCGTCCTGGTCACATCGGCGGTTCGGACGCTCCCGGGACCACGCTCGCCCAACCCCACCCACCGGCGACCCGGACCAGGACCAGGCCCTCGGCCAGCGCCCGGAGGTCGTCGTCCTCGATCGGGAAGGGCACCGGGCCGGCGACATCGACCAGGAGGGCGGCAGCACCGTCCTGGATGGCCGACAGCGCCGCTTTGCGGAGCTCGACGGCGACCGGGCGGGCCTCGGGGTTCCACGCGGCCAGCGCGTGGGACGAGGTGAACGCCAGCAGCGCCGTGCGGCCGTCGCGCCCGGTGATCAGGACGGTGGCCATGTCACTGGTCTTGTCGTGCGCGAGCCCCTGCTCGTCGTACTCGACCTCGCCGAGGACGGCCAGCACCGGCACCAGCACCCGGGAGTCCTGGAGCGCGGCGAGGGTGCTGGTCGCGCCGGCGGAGCCGGCGGAGAAGGCCGCCAGCGCGGCGGTGACCGACGCCGCGGCCGAACCGTCGTCGTCGGCGAAACCGGGGTCGGGGATCACGCGTTCCATCGGCACGCCGGTCATCGTCTCAAAAGCCGGTCCGGTCTTCGTAGGGTGGACCCATGAACGACGACGTGCGCCGCCAGCTCGCCCAGCGCCTGGGAAGGGCCGTCGCTGCTCTGGAGGACCCGGGCACGCCGATGGTCGTCGTCGACCTGGACGCGTTCGACGCGAATGCGGCCGACCTGCTGGCCCGCGCCAACGGGCTCCCGGTCCGGGTGGCGTCGAAGTCCTTGCGGGTTCCCGCACTGATCGAGCGCGCCCTCGCGCGGCCCGGGTTCGCCGGAGTCCTCGGGTACTCGCTGCGCGAAGCCCTGTGGCTGGTGGAGCAGCAGATCAGCAGCGACGTCGTCGTGGCCTATCCCACCGTCGACCGCGGATCGGTACGCCGCCTGCTCGCCTCGCCGGCGGCACTCGGAGCGGTCACCGTGATGGTCGACGACGCAGCGCACCTGGACCTGATCGACGGATGCCGCGGCGGCCCCGGAGACCCGGGAGGCGAGGTGCGGGTCGCCCTCGACGTCGACGCCGGGTTCCGCGTCGGTCCCGCCCACGTCGGCCCCAAGCGCTCGCCGTTGCAGAGCACTGCGGCCGTGGTAGCGCTGGCGCAGCAGGTCCAGGCCCGGCCGGGCTTCACCCTGGTCGGGGTGATGACCTACGAAGGACAGGTCGCCGGCGTGCAGGACACGGTCCCGGGCCAGCGGCTCAGGTCGGCCGTCGTCCGCCGGATGAAGTCCGCCTCGATGGCCCAGCTGACCGAGCGCCGCAGTGCGATCGCGGCAGCCCTAACCGAGATCGTGGAGCTGGAGTTCTGGAACGGCGGCGGGTCAGGGAGCGTCGCCGAGACAGCAGCAGACGCCGCCGTCACCGAGATCGCCGCCGGTTCCGGACTGCTGGTGCCGACCCTCTTCGACCACTACGCGAGCTTCGCGCCGCGCCCCGCCGCCTTCTTCGGTGTCCCGGTGGTACGCCGCCCGGGCCCGGACGTGGTGACGGTCGCCGGGGGCGGCTTCATCGCCAGCGGCCCCGTCGGACCCGACCGCGCACCGACCCCGTGGGCTCCCCCGGGCCTCGCCCTGACCGGCCTCGAGGGGGCCGGCGAGGTCCAGTCGCCGCTGACCGGTCCTGGAACCGCCGACCTGCAGGTCGGCGACTGGGTCTGGTTCCGGCACGCCAAGTCCGGCGAGATCGCCGAGCACACCAACCTCGTCCACCTGGTCCAGGGGGCGGCGGTCACGCAGACGGTGAAGTCCTACCGCGGGTTCGGCTGCGCCTGGTGACCGCGGCCGAGCAGGTCCTGGAGCACGCCTGGGCCCAGGAGCCGTCCCTGGGCGGGACCCGGTTGATCTGCTTCGACGGACCGTCCGGAGCCGGGAAGAGCACCCTGGCCCGCGAGGTCGCCCGGCTCACCGAGACGGTGACCGTGCACACCGACGACCTCTGCCCGGGCTGGGACGGCGTCCCGGAGCTGCCCGGGATCCTGTCGACACTGCTGGCACCCCTGGCCTCGGGCGCACCCGGACATCACCCTCGGTACGACTGGGTGCTGGGACACCCGGTCGAGGACGTCGTCGTTCCGGCAGCCCCGGTCGTGCTCCTGGAGGGAGTCGGCGCCGGTTCCCGTTCGCTGGCCGTGGTCACCACCACCCTGGTCTGGGTCGACGCGGACCCGTCGGTCCGCAAGGAACGTGCGCTCACCCGCGACGGCGACACCTTCGCCGACCACTGGGACGCTTGGGCCGCTGCCGAGGACGCGTACTTCGCCGCGGAACAGGTCCGCGGGCGGGCCGATCTGGTGATCACGACCTGAGGGGTCGTCCTGCGCGCTGAACCAGTGGTGCACGCACAACACCAGAGCCCCCGCGGAGTACCGCGGAGGCTCTGGTCCAAGAGGGCTGGAGCCGGTGTCCCCACCGGCCCGGCTTGTGGTGCGTGGAGCTGGCGGGAATCGAACCCGCGTCCTCGAGCGCCGTGCCAGGTCTTCTCCGGGTGCAGTCTGCAATGGTCGTTTTTCTCGGCCCCGGCGCTTGCACAGACACGTGCGCCGACGGGCTCAGTCGGGATTAAGTCCCGATCAACCCTCCCCACGGAAGTTGATCAGCAAGCCTTCTAGATGACGCCAGGGTCCGGGACGAAGGCGGATGCCCGGTCTGACGCTTCGATCACTGCTCAGGCAGCGAGAGCGAAGGAACTGCGATTGGAGTTGGCAGTTATAGGTTTCCAACGGACATTTACGAGATGACGTTGGCTTCTCGACCCGCTTCTCCTGGGACAAACGTCCCTAGTCGAAACCAATCAGCCCCTCTTGAGTTGTAGACCCAGTCTAGGGGGCAGCTGCGACAAGTACGAATGGTTACTCGCCCAGCAGGGCAGCGGCGTTGTGCCAGCACACCTTCGCCAGCCACTCCTCGTCGAGCCCCGGCGCCCGACCCAGCAGCCCGGCAAGCCCGTCGAGCTGGTGCCGGTAGTCGTACGGCAGGTTCGGGAAGTCACTGCCGTAGAGGATCTTGTCGCCCAGCCCGGCCAACCTCGGCACCAACCTGTCCGGGAAGGGGACGAAGAAGTCGGTGAAGACCATCGTCGTGTCCAACCGGGTGTGCTCGTAGGTCTCGGCGAGGTCGAAGAACTCGGCGAACTCCGGCGCCCCGAGGTGGGCGACGATCACCCGCAGGTCGCCGAACAGCCGCAACAGCCGCTCCAGGTGCTCGGGCCCGGTGAAGGCGTTGCCGACCGGGCCGGACCCGACGTGGACGACGATCGGCGTACCGGCATCCTCCAGCAGCTCCCAGGTCTCCATCAGCCGCGGATCGTCCAGCAGGAACTCCCCCACCTGGGTGTGCAGCTTGAAGAGCTCGACTCCGTCGGCGACCGCGTCCGCGACGTACTGCGCCACACCGGTCTCGGGGTAGAACGTGGCCGACCGCAGGTTCTCCGGGACCTCGGCCGCGAAGGTGCGCGCCCAGTCGTTCAGGTACGTCGCGACCCCCGGCCTGTGCGCGTACGGCAGGGCACTGAACTTCCGGACACCGAACCCGCGGAGCTGCTCGACCCGCTCGGCCACGCTGCCGCGGTAGCGGATCGGCCACTCCCGGCCGATCTTCGGGCCGGCCTGGTCGAATTCGCGCCAGACCGCAGCCTGGATGTTCGGCGGCAGGAAGTGGACGTGGACGTCGTACAGACCCGGGATGCCGAGGTCGGCGAACCCGAGGGACCCCGAGGGCTGCGTCACTCGTAGCCCTTGGCCCGACGCCCGACTGCCTGCTGCTTCTCCCGGTCGGCCTGGCGGGCGGCCAGGGCGTGCCGCTTGTCGTAGGTCTTCTTGCCACGGGCCAGGGCGATCTCGACCTTGGCCCGGCCGTCCTTGAAGTACAGCGACAGCGGGACCAGGGTGAAGCCGCGTTCCTTGATCTTCGAGTCGATCTTGTCGATCTCGTGACGGTTCAGCAGCATCTTGCGGACCCGGCGCGGCGCGTGGTTGGTCCAGGTGCCCTGGGTGTACTCGGGGATGTGAACCCCGTGCAGGAAGGCTTCGCCCTCGTGGATCTCCGCGAAACCGTCGCCCAGGGTCGCTCGCCCCTCACGCAACGACTTCACCTCGGTGCCGACGAGGACCAGGCCGGCCTCGAAGGTGTCCTCGATGTGGTAGTCGTAACGCGCCTTGCGGTTCTGCGCAATCAGCTTGCGCCCTACTTCCTTGGGCATGGGAACCAGTCTCTCAGGCCCGGCAACCAGCAGGTCACATGTACTTCTGCGGGTCGACGGGGTTGCCGTCGATGAGCACGGTGAAGTGCAGGTGGCAGCCGGTCGACCAGCCGGTCGTCCCCGAGTAGGCGACCACCTCGCCGCGGGCGACGCGGTCGCCGGTGCGCGCCTTGTAAGAGCTGATGTGGTTGTAGATCAGCGTCATCTGCTTGCCGTTGACCCGACCCACGTCGAGGTACAGCCGGTTGCCCCAGACGTCGGAGTAGTACTCCGAGATGACCCGCCCACCAGCACCGGCCCGCTCCGGCGTACCGCAGGGCGCGCTGAAGTCGTCGCCGTCGTGCAGGCTGTAGTAGCCGTAGATCGGGTGCACCCGGTAGCCGTACGGCGAGGTGATCACGCCGGGCACCGGTCGGAACAGGAATCCGTCACCGGCACCGTTGTAGCTGCCGCCGTTGTTCTGGTTCTTGGCCCGCTCCAGGATCAGCTTCTGGATCCGCGCTTCCTTGCGCTTGCTCGCGGCGAGCATCCGACGATCGGCTGCCCGGACCGAGGCCGCTGCGACCGCAGCACCGCGCCGGGCCGTGACCAGGGCCGCTACCTGGTTGCGGGCCGCCGAGGCCGCGCGCTCGAGCTCCTGCTTGCGGACCAGGTTCGCGGCAGCGGCCTCGCGCTGCTCGGCGACCGCAGCCTCGGCCTGGGCCACCTTGACCCGCTCGACCTCGAGCAGCGCCTGGGTGGTCCGGAGGTCCTGCAGCAGGGTGGTCTGCTCGTCGAGCATGTTGTCCAGGGCCCCGAGCTGGACCGCGATCTCGTTCGGGTCGCTGCCCTTGAGCAGCACCGAGATCCTGACCAGGTTCGGGTCTCCGTAGGAGTAGCTCGCGATCGCCAGGCGGCTCAGTGCGTCGTTCTGCTCGGCGACCTTGATCTCCCCTGCCGCGACCGCCGCGACCGCCGCCTCGAGGTCGGCCTGGGCCCGGGCCAGCTTGGCCTGCATGGCCGCGTCCTGGGCCCGCGCAGCCGTCAGCTGACCCTGCGTGGTCGCCAGCCGCTGCTGGGCGCTGACCAGGCTTGCCTGCGCCGCCTGGAGCTTGCGGGTGGCCCGGGTGAGCGCGGCACTGGAGTCCTCGAGGTGGTCCTGGGCGGCCTTGACCTGCTGCTGCGCCTGGTTCTTCTTGTCACGCAGGTCGTCGGCCTGGGCCGGCAGCAACGCCGGTCCGAGAGCGAGTCCGGCCGTCGACAGGAGAGCCAGCGTCCAGGAGGCACGACGACGGGTGAATCGGGACGTGCGGGGAAGAAGCTCCACGAGCCGACCTGTTCAAATTGGGGAAGAAGTGAACTTGTGTGACAGTAGCCGACCGGGCTCAGACTTTGAGGTATTTGCGCGTCATCACGAGTGTCGGGACCACCGTCAGCAGCACGCCGGTCGAGGCGAGAAGCCAGCCGGCCGTGAACGCGTCCTGCCAACCGATCCAGGCCATCACCCGGCTGTTCTCCCGCAACCAGCCGTAGACCGCGAACTGCATGAACGCCCCGATCGCGGCTCCCGACAGCGTGATCGCGATCAGCGCGGCGACCAGCGTCTCGAGCAGGAACGGCAGCGAGATGTAGAGGTTCGACGCACCGACCAGGCGCATGATCCCGATCTCCTTGCGCCGGGCGAACACCGCCAGCCGGATGGAGTTGCTGACCTGCAGGACGGCAGCCACCAGCAGGAACCCGGCCACGCCGAGCGCTCCCCACTTGAAGATGTTCATCCAGAAGTAGATCGGCTCCAGCACGTCACGCAGGTCCTGGACGTGGTCGACGCCCTCCATCCCGGACAGGGCGTCCTCGATCCCGGCGTACTTGTTCGGGTCCTTGAGGCTGACCAGGTACGACTCGTTCATCTTGTCCGGGGTGACGGCCTCGAAGACCGACCGCTCGACGTTGTCGCGCGGCGAGTAGATCTTCTTGAAGATCTCGTACGCCTGCTCCTTGCTGCGGGTGGTGTAGCCCTTCACCTGCGGGTGCGTGTCCAGGACCGAGACGATCTGGGTCTTCTGCGCCGCGGTCACCTCGCCGTCGGAGCAGTGCGGCGCCTGCGAGGCATCGGTGCACAGCTGCACGGTGATCTGGAGCTTGCTGCCCCAGGTCTCGCGTGCGTTGTTGGCCTGGGCGTTCAGCAGCAGGCCCATCCCGACCAGGGTCAGGGAGATGAAGATGGTCACGACGAGCGCGACCGTCATCGAGACGTTGCGACGAAGTCCGCTCTTGAGCTCGGACAGGGCGTACTGGATCTGCATGAGCTGTCCTCCTCAGTGCTGGAAGCCGTAGACGCCGCGCGACTGGTCGCGGACGAGGTTGCCGTCGGACAGCTCGATGACGCGTTTGCGCATCTGGTCGACGATGCCGGCGTCGTGGGTCGCCATGATCACCGTCGTCCCGGTCCGGTTGATCCGGTCGAGCAGCTTCATGATGCCGACGCTGGTGTTCGGGTCGAGGTTTCCGGTCGGCTCGTCGGCGATCAGGATCTGCGGGCGGTTCACGAAGGCCCGAGCGATCGCCACCCGCTGCTGCTCACCACCGGAGAGCTCGTCGGGCAACCGGTCGCCCTTGCCCTCCAGCCCGACCAGCTCGAGGGTCTCCGGCACGACGGCGTTGATGTGGCTCTTCGGCTTGCCGATCACCTGGAGCGCGAACGCCACGTTCTCGCTGACGGTCTTGTTCGGCAGCAACCGGAAGTCCTGGAACACGGTGCCGATCTTGCGACGCAGCCCCGGGATCTTCCAGCTCGCCATCCGGTTGATCTCCTTGCCGGCCACGTAGACGCGGCCGTGGTCCGGGCGCGCTTCGCGCAGCACCAGACGCAGGAAGGTCGACTTCCCGGAGCCGGAAGCCCCGACCAGGAAGACGAACTCGCCCTTCTCGATGTCGACGGTGACGTCGTTGAGGGCAGCGCGGCTCTGACCTGGATAGGTCGAGGACACATTTTCGAATCGGATCACAGTGTCGGCGTGGTCGGTATCGGGAGCAGGGAAGGTTCACGCGGCCGCTCCGCGAACGAGGCGCCACGCGTCGGGCTTCCGACCACCCGTCCGAGTCTAGGTCGTGGACCCCAAGGTCCCGGGGAAGCCGGAGGTCTCGGTGTTTCTACTTCGACTCCGCTCCTCGGCGCCAGCGGATGCCGGCCTCCAGGAAACCGTCGATGTCGCCGTCGAGCACGGACTGCGGGTTGCCCGACTCGTACTCGGTCCGCAGGTCCTTGACCATCTGGTACGGGTTGAGCACGTAGCTGCGCATCTGGTCACCCCAGGACGCCTGGACGTCGCCCTTGAGGTCCTTCTTGAGCGCAGCCTCCTCGGCCTTCTTCAGCGCCAGCAGCTTCGCCTTGAGGACGACCATCGCGGAGGCCTTGTTCTGCAGCTGCGACTTCTCGTTCTGGCAGGACACGACCGTGCCGGTCGGGATGTGGGTCAGCCGGACGGCGGAGTCGGTGGTGTTGACCGACTGGCCGCCGGGACCGCCCGAGCGGAAGACGTCGACCCGCAGGTCGTTCTCGTCGACCTCGATGTCATCGGTCTGCTCGAGCTGCGGGATCACCTCGACCGCGGCGAAGCTGGTCTGTCGACGGCCCTGGTTGTCGAACGGGCTGATCCGGACCAGCCGGTGGGTGCCGGACTCGACCGACAGCGTCCCGTAGGCGTACGGCGCGTGCACGGCGAACTCGGCCGACTTGATGCCGGCCTCCTCGGCGTAGGAGACGTCGAAGACCTCGACGGGGTACTTGTTGCGCTCGGCCCAGCGGGTGTACATCCGCATCAGCTGCTCGGCGAAGTCGGCGGCGTCGACACCGCCGGCGCCGGACCGGATCGACACGATCGCCTCGCGGGCGTCGTACTCGCCGTTGAGCAGGGTGCGGACCTCGAGCGCCTCGACGGCCTTGGCGATCCGCATCAGCTCGTGGTCGGCCTCGGCCAGGGTGGTCTCGTCCCCCTCCTCGGTGCCCATCTCGATCATCAGCTCGACGTCCTCGAGGCGCGAGCTGAGCGCACCGAACCGGTCGACCTCGCCCTGGAGCAGCGAGAGCCGGCCGGTCACGCGCTGGGCGTTGGCCTGGTCGTCCCACAGGTTCGGGTCCGCGACCTCTTCACCGAGGGTCGCGATCTCCCGCTGCATCTCGTCGAGGTCGAGCACCTTGCCGATGGTGACCATCGTCGCCTGGAGCTGCTTGATCTCGTTGTCGTAATCGCGGGTAGCCACAACCGGGAAGGTTACCGGCATCTGCGGCGGAGCGCGGAATCAGCCACCGACGGTCACCACCGCCGAGGAGCTGCCCGTGACCGTCGTACGCCGGGCCGTCCCGGGAGCGCGCAGCGGCAGGTCCAACGACGCCCGCAGCCGGACCAGCACCCGCTGACCGCGAACCTCGACGGTCCAACCCAGGTCGGGGTAGCGCTGCACCGCACCGGACGTGATCAGGAATTCGGCCACGTAGCGGCGGGCCGACCCGGGATCGACCACGAGCCCGTCGCCCAGCCCGGTCAGGTAGGCGCGCTCCCCCTGGAGCCCGTCGGTGGCCGCCAGCGCCGCCGCATCGGCGAGCGCGTTGAGCCCCTCGCGCCGCAGGTACGCCGCCGACGCATCCACCACGACCGCCACCAGCAGCGCGACCACCAGCGCCAGCCCGATGATCAGTGGCGTCACCGATCCGCGCTCGGAGGGCCTCACGGGCGAGCCGCCCGGAAGGTACCGTACGGCGAGCGGTGCTCGGCCGTGATCGCGATTCCCGGGGACGGGTCCCCGAGGATCGACGGCATCAGCGGCAGGACCGCGGCCGCCCCGACCTCGGCCGTGACCACCGACCCCGGCGACAGGCAGTCGACGGGCCGCGGCCGGCAGGTGATCCGTACCTGCAACCGCGCCGTGTCCAGGCCCTGATCGGCGAAGGCCAGCTCCGCGGACCGGCGCGCCCGCTCCCACCCGCTCCGCTGATCGGGAGCCTCGACGAACGCGCGGCTCGCCGAACGAGCCGCGGCCGACGCGGCATAGGCCGTGCGCTGGGCCTCGGCGGCGGCCAGGACGACGTACAGGAGCGGCACCAGCAGGAGCAGCGCCAGCCAGATGAACTCCACGATCGCCGTACCGCCCTGGCCGCGCCGCCGGGTCACGGGCCGATCTCCCGGATCCCGTGGCCGGCGACCGTCAGACCGACACCCGGGCCCCACAGCCCGAGCGGCGGCACCCGGACCCGGACCACCACCTCGCAGACCCCCCACCCGTCCAGGAACGTGTCCCGCGCCTCGATGCCCTCGATGAACCGGTCGCTGATCACGCCGTCCAGCTGGGACCGTGCTCGGACGACCCCGTCCGCGGGAGCCTGGTCGAGCCGCGCCGCGAAGCGCGCCCCCTCCGTGGCTGCGGCGGCCGCGCTGGTACGAACGTAGAGGACCAAGCCGACCTGGACCAGGCCCAGGAAGAGCGGCAGCAGGACCAACGAGACGAGGACGAAGTCGACGACCGCGGCCCCCGACTCACCGGACGACCGAGTCCAGCGCCGCACCCAGCATCACCCCCAGCCGGTCGTCGGCGACCGTCCACAAGCCGGCGACCAGACCGGCACTCATCACCGTGATCAGCACCCACCCAGGGACATCGCCCCGCTCGTTGCGCTGTCGGGTCCATCGCTCCAGGATCTTCACTGACGCTCTCCTTCTGATTCGTGACTCACCGGGTGCACCTCACCCGGAGACCAGTCGCAGGCCCACCAACCCCGGCCAGAACGCGAAGACGACCACGGTCGGCAGAATCAGGAAGACGACCGGAACCATCATCAGGACCTCCCGACGCGCGCCCGACTCGATCAGCGACCGACGAGCCGCCTCCCGGACGTCACCGGCCTGGGCGTGCAGGACGTCCGCCAGCGGGGTGCCCCGTTCGACCGCGACCGCCAGCCCGTGGGCGAACCGGGTCACCGGCGCCAGACCGGAACGCGCCCCCAACCGGTCCAGCGCCTCGGCCAGGGGCATCCCCGTCCGGGTCCGGGCGATCAGGTCGCGCAGGTCGCGGGCGAACTCGCCCGAGGAGCGACGGACCACCCGGTCCAGCGCGCCCAGCGGGCTCTCCCCAGCGGCGACGGCGAGGGCCAGCAGCTCCGCAACGACCGGCAGCTCCTCCAGGATCCGGCGCTCGCGGGTCCGGACCTGCGCGCTGAGCCGGTTCTCGCGCAGCAGCACCCCGCCGACGAAGGTTGCGGCACAGGTCACGAACAGCGCCGGACCGCGACCGGGATCACGCACGGCGATCAGTCCCGACGGAACGGCACAGAGAACGAACCCGATCAACCCCCAGACGACCTGCTCGATCCGGAAGTCGTGGACCGACTGCGTCGACCCGCTGCGGTCGAGCCGGGTCCGGATCGAGGCAGCACCGCCGAGCACCCGATCCACCGCAGTGCCGAGAACGGCCAGCGCGGCCTGCCGACGACTCCGGGCCGCCGCGGGGACCGGAGTCGTCGGCAGGTCCCGCAGGTAGGGCAGCACACGTTCGCCGATCGAGGTGCGCCGGACCACCAGCGCCCGGGACGCAGCCAGCCAGCACCCTGCACCGAAGGCAGCCCCCAGGATCGCCCCTGCCCCGGCTGCGGGGATCACGACAGGATCCGGCGTTCAACCGGGAGCCGCCCGATCCGGGACATCAGGGCGTAGGCACCGAGACAGGTCACCGCACCGGTCCCCAGGACCAGCAGACCCTCCGTACTGGCGTAGCGCCGGATCACCGCGGACTGGAAGGAGAGCATCAGCAGGACCAGCCACGGAGCCGAGACCGCGAGCCGGGCACCATTCACGGCCCAGGCCTGCCGGGCCTCCAGCTCCGAACGCGTCCGGGCGTCCTCGCGGAGGAACTGCGCCAGGTTCCGCAGCAGCCGGCCGAGGTCACCGCCGCCGACCTCCCTGGCGATCCGCAGCGCCTCGACCACCCGGTCCCCGACCGGGTCGGCCAAGCGGGCCTTGAGCCGATCCAAGGACTCAGCGAGCCGTCCGCTCGTCTGGTAGTCGAGCGCGAAGGCCGCGAAGGCAGGTCGCAAGGGTTCGGGACCGCGATCGGCCAGGTCAGCCAGTGCTTCGGCCAGTCCCAGCCCGGCGCGCACCCCCGACGCCAGGTGATCGACCACCTCCGGCCACACCTCGGCGAACTCGCGCTGCCGGCGCCGCGCCCGCCCGCGCAGGTAGGCGACGGGCAGGTACGCCGCCAGGCACCCGAAGACCACGGCGATCGGAGGAGTGCGGGAGAGCGCCTGCATCACCAGCGCGACGACCAGACCGAGAGCGGCCGCCGCACCGGTCACCGCGCGCGGGCGCACTCCGTCCATCCCGGCCCGGGCCAGCAGGTCGACCACGAGAACCGTCGGGGCCGGGCGCCGAGAACCGGCCGGCGCGAGCAGCGCGGAGCCGAGCAGCACCACGCCCAGCCCGAAGGCCAGACCCACCACCGCCCCCATCAGCTGTCGTCCCTGAGCAGGGCGGCAAGGTCGAGCCCGGCCCGCTCGAAGGCCTCGGCCCGCGCGGGGACGCCGGCCGCCCTGACCAACCGACCCTGGTGCCGGACGAACAGGGTCTCGGTCTCGATCACGCCGCCCTCGCACCGGCCCGGGACGGTGACGATCTCGTGGACCCGACGTACGCCGTCGGCGTCCATCCGCAGGAACACCACCAGGTCGACCGAGGCTGCCACCGTCGGCACGACGAAACCGGCCGAGACGTTCTCGCCGGCGAGCATCGGCAGGGTGCAGAGCTTCACCAGGGCCTCGCGGGCGCTGTTGGCGTGCAGGGTCGCCATCCCGGGCAGACCGGCGTTGAAGGCGAGCAGCAGGTCCAGCGCCTCGGCTCCGCGCACCTCGCCGACGAGGACCCGGGTCGGACGCATCCGCAAGGTCTCGCGGACCAGGTCGCGCAGGCTCACCTCCCCGGTGCCCTCGAGCCCCGGCGGCCGGCACTCCAGAGCGACCCAGTCGGGGTGGCCGACCGACAGCTCGCGGACCTCCTCGCAGCTGATCACCCGCTCACCGCCGGGAATCGCCGCCGCCAACGAGTTGAGCAGGGTGGTCTTGCCCGCCTGGGTCGCCCCCGCCACCACGACGGAGAGCCCAGCCACCACCGAGGCCTCCAGGAAGGCAGCCGCCTGACCGGAGAGCGAACCCCGGTCGACGAGCTCGCGCAGCCGCGCCGAGCGCAACAGGA
This sequence comes from Propionibacteriales bacterium, assembly GCA_026392455.1. GTDB lineage: Bacteria > Actinomycetota > Actinomycetes > Propionibacteriales > Nocardioidaceae > Marmoricola. The sequence goes on from JAPLCB010000005.1 coordinate 33,978, forward strand.
ACTTGCGGATGTTGACGGCCGCGAAGCCCGGGCTGATCCCCTCCAGCACGACGTGCAACCGGTGCCCGCCCGGGAGCCGGGCATCCACGAACGGCGATGACAGATCGAGTCGGCGGCCACTCTGCTTGAGCATCCGCTCGACCAGCTCGCGAACCTCGTCGCTGCTCAGGATCGTCGTGGTCAGCTCGTGCTTCCCGCAACGAGCGACGAACACCCTGCTCGGGTCGTTGATCCAGATCTCCTCCACCTCGTCGTCGTCGAGGTAGCGCTGCAGCGGCCCGAAGCCGCAGACCCCGGCCACCAGCTCCTCGACCATGCCCGCGGGGTCGGGCACCGGCACCTGGGAGCCGTTCAGGCTGAGCCGGTCGTGCTCGGCGACCACCTCGGCCGCCAGTGCACGCACCCGCTCGGGGAACTCCAGCGGGTCCAGGGAAGTCCGCCGCACGGTGGCGCGCAGCTGTGCCTGAAGGCTGTCGCGCAACGACGCCGTGCCAGGCGGCACCGAGGTGGTCTGGGACATCGTGAGGACCGCACTTTCCCGAGGAGGAAGTGCCTTCCTACCCAGGGCCAGCGAGCGCCGGTAACCCCGGAAACAGGAATTGTGGATAACCCCGGCTACTTCTTCTCAGCAGCGGCGCCCCGCTGTTCCATCATGGACCCATGAACACCATGGGAGCTGCCAACGGGCCCGGTCTTCGCGTCCTCCACCTCCGGGTGATGGTCGCCGTCACCATCGCCACCAGCACGATCGTCGCCGCGACCTCCTGGGCGATCTGGCTGATCGAGCGGGGCGCGGCAGATTCGAACATCCGCAACTACCCGGACGCTCTGTGGTGGGCGATGGAAACCGTCACCACCGTCGGGTACGGCGACCACCACCCGGTGACGACCGGCGGACGGTTCGTGGCCAGCTTCCTGATGGTCACCGGGCTGGCCCTGGTCGGCGTGATCACCGCGACGGTCGTCGCGTGGTTCTTCGCCGAGCTCGACCTGCTGCGCCGGATGCGCGAGATCGAGTCGGTCGAACGGGCCGAGGACGCCATCCTGGAGCAGCTACTCGCCCGGTTGGACTCCATCGAGGAGCAGCTGAAGAGCAGGTAGCCGCTCAGAGCTCCCGCTCGAGCACCTCTTCGAACCGCAGCTGTTCGAGCCCGAGCGGGTCGTCGGCACCGGTCTCGATCTCCGCCCAGGTGCGGGGCGCTGCCACCGTCGGGGTGTCCCGGCCGCGCAACGAGTACGGCGAGATCGTCGTCTTCGCACCGACGTTCTGGGACCAGTCGAAGAACACCTTGCCGCCGCGGCGGGCCTTGGTCATCTGCGAGACCAGGAGCTTCGGGTGATTGCTCTCCAGCTCCTCAGCGACCTGGTGGGCGTAGTCGCGCACCTCGTCCGACGTCCGCGAGCCGTCGAGGTCGGCGTACAGGTGCAGGCCCTTGGAGCCACTGGTGACAGCCCGGGTCTCCACACCGTCCGCAGCCAACCGGTCGCGGACCAGCAGGGCCACCTGCGAGCACTCCATCAAACCGGCGGGCTCACCGGGGTCGAGGTCGATCACCATCCGGTTCGGGTTCACCGGCAGTCCCTGGGAGTCCACGGTCCACTGGTGCACGTGCAGCTCGAGAGCAGCCAGGTTCGCCAACCACGTGAGGGTGGCGACCGAGTCGACCACCGGGAACCGCAGCTCACCCTCCTCCTTGCTGGCCGTACGGGAGCCGGAGGTGGGGACCTTCACCACCCGGACCCACTTCGGGGTCCCGCCAGGGACGTTCTTCTCGAAGAAGGACTTGTCGCCGGTGCCGTGCGGCCACCGGATCCTGGTCACCGCCCGGTCGGCGAGCACCGGGAGCAGCAGCGGCGAGATGCGGGCGTAGTAATTGAGGACCTCACCCTTGGTGGTCCCGGTCCGCGGGTACATCACCTTGTCGAGGTTGACCAGGGTCAGCACCCGGCCGTCGACCTCCACCTGGACCTCCTGGCGCTCGGGCATCAGCGGTCACCTCCCTGGTCGGCCGGGGTCAGGTCGGCCGGGGTCAGGTCGGCCCGGACCCCGCGGTACGCCGGCTGCCGCAGCCGCCCGTCGTTGGTCACGGTCAGGTACTGCACGTCGACGATCACGTCGGGACGTACCCAGACCGTGCCGGCCGTATCCAGGCGGCCGAGCGGCTCGCTGAACGGCGACTCGTCGACGACCCGGTCGCGCAGCAGCTCGCCGAGGCGCTGGCCGGCCTTCCCGGCGATCCCGGAGCCGACCCGCCCCCGGAAGACCAGGCCGTCCCCCGTCGGCTCACCGACCAGCACCGCCCCGAGACGAGCGTCGCTGCCGGTCTCGTACCGGTAGCCGCCGATCACGTAGGAGCCCGTCGGCCGGATCGGGAACTTGAGCCAGTCCTTGCTGCGGCGGTCGTAGTAGTAAGGAGAGGAGACCAACTTGCTCACGATGCCTTCGAGCCCCTGGGCCTCGGCTGCCTCGAGCAGCACCTCCCCGTCGTCGTACGTCGGGGGCACCTGCCAGGCGCTCCGCGGGTTCACGTCGGGGGCATCCAAGCCGAGCGACAGCAGCGCCTCGCGCCGTTCGCTCAGCGGCTTCGACGCGAGGTCCGCACCGTCGAGCCGGAGCAGGTCGAAGACCAGCAGCGTGACCGGGTTCCGCTCGGCCAGCCGCGCGGCCTTGGCCGCGTCGCGGACGTGCATCCGGTCGGCCAGGTCGCTGAACGACGGCACGCCGGATCCCAGCGCGACGATCTCGCCGTCGAGCAGCAGGTCATGGCCCTGGGCACGGGCCCAGTCGGTCAGCGGTTGCAGCTCGGGGTAGGCGACGCTGACCTCGTTCTCGTTGCGCGTGGTGATCCGTACCCGGGTCCCGGTCACCTCGACCAGTGCCCGGATGCCGTCCCACTTCACCTCGTGGATCCACTCGCGCCCCCGGGGCACGTGATCGCCCCGGGTCGCGAGCATCGGCTTCATGGGCCCATCTTGTCAGGGCGATCACTGCCTGCTGGAGAACGTCACCGGTCCGCCCCCGCCGCCGGCAGGCCCGCGGAAGGTCACGTTCGGCGGCGCACCGAAGCCGCCTCGGTTGCCCAGCTCGGAGTCTGCCCCCTTGATCGGGTCGTCGATCGCGGCGAGCACGACCTCCTGTCCCGACGACAGGCCGCTGGCGATCTGCACGGTGCGGGTACCGACTGCTCCCAAGGTCACGTCCGTGCGGGTGACCTTGCTGCCGTTCATCACCTGCACGGTCGCCGCGTCCCCGGTGCGGGTGACGGCCGAGGTCGGCACCGTCACGACCTCGGACGCCGTCGAGACCACCACCTCCAGCAGCGCCCGCGACCCGGTCGGCAGAGCGATCGCCGGGTCCGCCACGGTGACCGTGAAGGGGTAGGCCGCCGAGCCGGACGAGGTGTCCGCGACCAGACCGATCGCCGTCAGCCGGCCGTCGGCCGCGCTCGTCGAGCCGGGCACGGTGACCCGGACCCGCTGGCCCACCTCGAGCTGGTCGCGCTGGGTCTCGGTCGCGCTGCCCACCACGGTCACGGCCTTGCCGCCGACGACGGTGACGACCGTCGTGCCCGCGGTGACGGCGTCACCGGCGGCGGCGTCGACCGCGGCCACCGTGCCGGAGCGGGTCGACCGCAGGACGGCCTGCGCCCGGTTCTGCTGTGCCGTGACCAGGTCGGCCTCCGCCTGCTCGATCTGGGCCTGGTCCGAGGCGAGCCGGGCCGCGGTGACGGTGGCGCCGCCGTTGCTGGGCGCCTCCGGGGTCGCGGCGGTACGCGTCGCACGGGAGGGAACGTCCGAGGCACCGGTGGCCGATGCCAGCGCCTTGGTCAGGGCGCCAGCCAGGGCGTCGAGCGCCGTGGCCACCGCGTCCTGGGCCTCGCTGACCGCCTGCTGCTGGTCCGCGACCCCGGCCAGAGCGACGGCGCACGCGTCGTCGGCCGGGGTGGAACGCACCTCACCGGCTGGGTCAGCGACGGCCGTGTCCAGCGCCGCACAGACCTCGACCTGGGTGGTCAGTGCGGTCTTCGCCGCCGCCAGCGCCTGGCTCGCCGCGCTCTGCGCGTTGATCACCCCGTCCTGGAGCGCCGTGAGCTGCTTGAGCAGAGCGGCGTTCCCGTTCGACGACGGCGGTGTCGGTTGGCTGTTACCGGGGCCGTTGCCGTTGCCGTTGTCCGACGAGACCGACGCGGTTTGCGCCGCACGGTCGGACGCCAGCTGGGCGACCGCCCTGGCCACCCCGGCCTCGGCGTCGGTCACCGCGGCGTCGAGGTCGGTGGTGTCCAGGCTGGCCAGCACCTGACCGGCCTTGACGGTGTCCCCGAGCGCCACCCTCAGCCGGGCGACGGTCCCGTCGGTCCCGAAGCCGAGGTCGGCCCGGGCGGCCGCGTCGACCACTCCGCTCGACGACAGGGTCTGCTCGACGTCGGAGGTCGTCGCCGCCACCGTCCGGTACCGGGGCTCGTCGTCCTGACCGAGGGCGGCGTACGCCGTCCCGCCCCCACCGAGGACGACGACCGTGGCGAGGGCGACGGGCAGCCGGAGCCGTCGCGTGCGTGACATCAGAAGGCCTGACCGGTCTCGGCGCCCGGGCCGGCACCGCGCAGAGCGAATCCACCAGGTCCGGCGCCGCACTCGCCGTCGACCGGCGCGGTGACCGCGATCCGGGTCGCCGCGATCGCGCCGGTGTCGTCGGCCTCGCCGGTGGCCTGGAGGCACTGGCCGACCTCCACGTCGGACGCGGAGCCCTTCGCCGTGGTCGAGTACGTCGTCGTGCCGGTCACCGTGACCGTGACGTCGACGGTCTCCTGGCTCGGTGTGCCGGAGCCGTCCTGCGGAGGGGCGAACCGGGTCGAGGCGACCACCAGCCCGCTCCCGCTGACCGAGGTCACCGCACCGAACGCGCCGCCCGGAGCGCGGAGCTGGACACCGTTCGGCGGGGTCCCGCCCTGACCTCCCGGCGGGCCGCCCCCCTGGAACTGGGGACCGCCGCCGGGACCGGACCCCAAGGTCGGGGTGCAGGAACCGTCGACCGGCTCCGAGATCCGCACCGAGGTCGCGGTGACCGCGGTCGGCTGGGTCGGCGGCTGGCCCGAGTCCTGGGGCGCCGCACCGTCGCCGTCGGCACTGGTCACCATCACGCAGTCCCCGACGCTGATGTCGGCGAGCTTCGCGCTCACCTGCTGGGTGAAGGTGGTGGTGGCGTTCCAGGTCACCGCCACCTGACCGGAATCGCTCGACTGCACCTGCGCGGTGCTGTCGGCGACGGCGGCGATCCTGCCGCTGGCTCCGGGACGCTGCCCCTGGCCCTGCCGGCTGGTGGACGGACCGGCGCCGCCGTCCTCGCTGGTGGTGGCGCCCTGGCTGGCCGGCGCCGGGTCGCTGCCGCAGGCGCTGGCGCCCACGAGCAGGACGCCGACGCCGCAGGCCGCAGCGATCCGTCGGGCTGCCCGGGTGCGGGAACCGATCGTCGAGAGGTGGGGTGTGCTGGTCATGGTGGTGCTCCTATTCACTGCGCAGTGCGTCGATGGGGGTGAGTCGGGCAGCCCGGCTGGCCGGGTAGACGCCGAAGCCGACGCCGAGCCCGAGGGCGACCAGCAGGGCCGCCGCGATCGCGGGTGCCGAGATGCTGACGGGTTGGTCGATCAGGTCCGGGAGGACCACGGTGCCGACGACGCCGATGCTGACGCCGATCACGCCACCGAAGACCCCGAGCAGCGAGGCCTCGATCAGGAACTGCCGACGGATCGCACTGGGCGTGGCGCCCAGCGCCTTGCGCAGACCGATCTCGCGGATCCGCTCGGTCACCGAGACGAGCATGATGTTCATGACCCCGATACCGCCGACCAGCAGCGAGATCGCCGCGATCCCCGCCAGCAGGATGGTCATCGTCCGGTTGGTCGAGTTGGCCGTCTCCAGCAGCGCGTCCTGGGTGGCGATGCTGAAGTCCGCCTCCTCACCGGTCACGTCGTGCGCGGTGAGGAGGGCCGCGTTGACCTCCTGGTAGGCAGCGCTCAGGGTGTCCGCCGAGGTCGCCTCGACGTACATCGTGGCGATCGCGATGCTCGTCGAGCCGCCCAGCCGCTGCGCGGTCGTGATCGGTACGACGGCAAGGTCGTCCTCGTTGGAATCCTCGGTGGTGGCACCCGAGGCCTCCAGGACCCCGATCACCGTCAACGAGGCGCCGTTGACCGTCACGGTCTGGCCGACCGGGCTGCCGAAGCTGAACAGCTCGTTGGAGGTGTCCGGGCCGAGCACGACCACGTCGGCGCCGGTGGTCAGCTCGTCGGCGGTGAAGAACCGGCCCGAGGCCAGCGTCCGCGAGCGCACCTGTTCCCAGGTCGTCGTCGTACCGACAAGCCGGCTGGTCCAGTTGGTGGTGCCCGCGGCGAGCGAGGTGGTGGTCGACGTGGTCGGCGCCACCCGGGCCACGTCCGGGGCCACCGCCTTGTCGGCGATCGCCTCGGCATCGGCCAGGGTCAGCATGGACGACGACCCGAACCCGCCACGGACGCCGCCGGTGCCGGTGCTGCTGCCGGGCGAGACGATCAGCAGGTTGGATCCCAGCGCGTCGATCTGGTCGCGGACCTTGTCCTGGGCGCCGAGGCCCAGGCCGACCGTCAGCACGACCGAGGAGATGCCGATGACGATGCCGAGCATGGTGAGCAGCGACCGGAGCCGGTGCGCCCGGACCGCGTCACCCGCGGTCCGCAGCGTCTCGAACCAGGTCACGGGACCACCACTGCTTCGCTGATCTCGCCGTCACGGATGGTGAGCACCCGCTCGGCCTGCTCGGCCACCTCGTGGTCGTGGGTGATCAGCACGATGGTGCGACCGGCCTCGTGCAGCTCGGCGAAGAGTCCGAGGACGTCGTCGGTGGAGACCGAGTCCAGGTTGCCGGTCGGTTCGTCGGCCAGGATCATCGCCGGCTCGGTCACCAGGGCCCGGGCCACCGCGACCCGCTGCTGCTGCCCGCCGGACAGCTCGCCGGGGCGGTGGTCGGCCCGGTCGCCGAGACCGACCCGCTCCAGCGCCTGACGGGCTCGCCGCTCCCGCTCGTGGCCGGGGACCCCGGCGTAGACCAGGGGCAGGGCCACGTTGCGCAGCGCGGTCATGTCGGCCAGCAGGTTGAACTGCTGGAAGACGAAACCGATCTCCCGGTTCCGGATCGCGGCCAGCTCGGCCTCGTCCAGGTCGCTGACGTCGCGGCCGGCCAGCTCGTAGCGCCCTTCGGTCGGGACGTCGAGGCAGCCCAGGATGTGCATCAGGGTCGACTTGCCGGAGCCCGAGGGCCCGATGATCGCGACGTACTCACCGGCGTTGATCTGGACGTCGATCCCGCGCAGGGCCTCGACCGCCACCGCGCCGGTGCTGTAGGTCTTCCGGACGCCGGTCAGGTCGAGGATCGGGCGGGCGTCCGCCCCGTGGGCCTTCACGGGCCGCTCCCGAAGACAGGGCCGGAACCGCCACCGGTGGGGGGCTGGAACTGGCCGCCACCGGGCGGCAGCCGGAATCCGCCGTCGCCGCCCTGGCCGATGTTCCCCGACCCGCGCGGTCGGGTGAAGCTCATCAGCTCGACGACCGCCCCCTCGGTCAGACCGGTGCGCACCTCGGTCTGCGCCCCGTAGGACTCTCCGATGGTGATCGGGGTGTTGGTCTTCCGGTCGCCGTCGACGACCACCACGTAGGTCTCACCGTTCGCCGAGCGGACCGCCTGGGTCGGCACCGTAAGCACGTCGTTGGCCTGCTTGACCGTGATCGCCACCGTCGCGCTCGACCCCGGGTAGAGGCCGGTCACCCGGTTCGAGGCCTGTCCGGTGACCTCGATGGTGACCGGGAACTGGGCGGCTCCGCTGTCGGACGCCGAGGCGATCGAGCCGACCTCGGTCACGACGCCGTACCCGACCTCGCCACCTCCGGTCGGGGTGATCTCGGCCTGGAGGCCCTTCTTCAGCGCGCTGACGTCGGCGGCCGAGACGAACGCGGCGACCAGCAGCCTCCTCGGGGTGATCAGTGAGACCGCTGCCGTCGAGCCCGACCCGGTCGAGGCCGGCTGGTTCGAGCTGTTCCCCGCCCGGTCTCCGACGTCGACGCCGACCGCACTGACCTGGCCGGAGAACGGCGCGGTCAGGGTGGCCTCGTCGACCGCCTCCTGCGCCTGGGCCAGCTGGGACTCCGCCGAGGCCAGCGAGGCCCGGTCCGCGCTCAGCTGGGCCGAGGTGCCGCCGGCGTCCTCGGCGAGCTGGGTCTGCGCAGCGGTGACCTGGGCCTGGGCGGCGTCACGCTGGGCGATCAGAGCGGTGTCGTCGATCTTGGCCAGCGTGTCCCCCTTCTTGACGGTGTCGCCCACGTCGACGAGGACGGCGGTCACCGTGCCGGAGGAGGAGAACGCTAGGTCGGCATCCTTGACCGGGGTGATGGTGCCGCTCGCGGAGACGGTGGACTTGTAGGTGCCGCGGCTGACGGTCTGGGTGATCGACTGGGACTGCGGGGCCGGGTCGGGCCGGACCCAGGAGAACCAGACGACTCCCGCGGTGCCGAGGGCGAGCAGGACGAGACCGACCAGCCACCACCGGCGGCGTACGCCGCCCAGAGGGGCCCGGAGCCGGGAGAAACGTGAGGGAGAGGGCATGCGCCCGACCCTGGCGGGCCCGGCTGTGCGAGCCGTTCGCAGACCTTGTGAGGAACCTGTGACGCGTGGGGCAGCTCGCGTGACTGGCGCTGCTGGTCCCAGCGGTCCATCCTGGGTGCATGCGCGCTATCTGGAAGGGTGCCGTCTCGTTCGGCCTGGTCAGTGTCCCGGTCAAGCTGTACTCGGCCACCGAGAACAAGGACATCTCGTTCCGTCAGGTGCACGCCAAGGACGGCGGCCGGATCAAGTACCAGCGGATCTGCTCGCTCGACGGCGAGGAGGTCGCGTACGCCGACATCGCCAAGGGCTACGAGACCGAGGACGGCGAGATGGTCATCCTCGACGACGCCGACCTGGCGAACCTGCCCGCGTCGAGCAGTCGCGAGATCAGCGTGGAGAAGTTCGTCCCCAGCGACCAGATCGACCCGATGCTCTTCGAGAAGTCGTACTACCTGGAGCCCGAGAAGACCGGGGCCAAGCCGTACGCGCTCCTACGCCAGGCGCTCCTGGACGCCGACCGGATGGCGCTGGTGACCGTCTCGCTGCGCAGTCGGATGTCGCTGGCGGTGCTCCGGGTCCGCGACGACGTGATCGTGCTCCAGACGATGATGTGGCCCGACGAGATCCGTACCCCCGACTTCGGGGCGGTCGACCTCGAGGACGCCAAACCTGCCGAGGCCAAGATGGCCACGATGCTGGTCGAGACCCTGGCCGGCGACTTCGATCCGTCCGAGTTCGAGGATGACTACCGCGAGGCCGTCGAGGCATTGGTCCAGACCAAGATCGACGGCGGCGAGGTCGCGTCGGCCCCGGCTGCCCGTCAGAGCACCGGCGAGGTGGTCGACCTGCTGGCCGCCCTGCAGCGCAGCGTCGACGCAGCCAAGGCCGCCCGGGGAGAGACGGCGCCGGAGCCTGCCGCGGCGACCAAGAAGCCGGCCAGGAAGACGGCGGCGAAGACGGGCACCGCCAAGGCCGCGAAGAAGTCTGCGAAGAAGGCATCCTGACCGAATCAGCACAAAAATTGCATTTTCGACCGATTTAGCGACATATATCACCGCAACCCGGGTCTTATTTTGCAACACCAGTGCCAAACCTCCTACGATCAGTCCAGAATGTTGGGTGCTCGACGACGAGCGCCTGCATCCATATTCGGTGTCGCGGAAGAGCGGTGCCCTGCCGGGAGGAATCACCTTGAACCGTCGAATGCTGCGATCTGGCGCAGTCATGGGAGCAGTCACTGTCTCCATGCTCGCTATCGCCCCTGTCTTCGCCGCGGCCCCTGTGTCGCAGGCGTCCTCGAACGCCCTCACCCTGTCCATCGCGGGCAGCCCGACCAGCTCGGGCACCGTCAACGCCACGAACGACGGCACTGACGAGTCCAAGACGGGCGAGACCAACCCGATCGTCGGCGTCCTCGGCGGCCAGAGCCTGCTCAACGTCGGCGTGCTGGCCCAGGAGGCCCAGGCCAAGGTCGCCAGCAACGGCGACGGCGTCTCCGCAGCCTGTGGCGGTATCGCTGGCGAGGGCGCGGGCTTCGCGGCCAACGTCGGCGACTCCAACTGCCTGACCCCGGGTGACCCGGTCGGTCTGTCGATCGCGAACCTGGACCTCACCGGCGCCACCGCCATCGACCCGACCTCCGCCATCGGCGGCCTGTCGGCCCTCAACCCGTTCCTGGCCCAGCTGCTCGGCCCGGTCACCAACGCCATCAGCGGCGCGCTCGCCCCGCTCGGCAACACCGGCCTCGGTGGAACCCTCGGCGCGGTCTACGCGCACTGCACCGCTGCTCCCGGCACCGCCGAGGGCGCAGCGAACATCGTCGACTCCAAGCTCACCCTGAGCGTGGCCGGGACTGACATCGACCTGGTGAACCTGCCGGCCAACCCGCCGCCGAACACCCACGTCCTCACCGACCTCGACGCCGTGCTGAACGCGGTCCTCGACGGTGTTCAGACCGACCTGAACACCACCCTGGACGGTCTGGCCCAGCCGCTGGCCGGCATCGTCGACACGGTGCAGACCCAGCTGGTCGACACCCTGGTCGCCCAGGTTGCCGACGCGTTGTCGCCGCTGGAGGACAACATCCTGGACATCACCCTGAACAAGCAGACCAAGACCTCGGACACCATCGAGATCACCGCCCTGGACCTGCAGCTGCTCCCGGCCGCTGCTCAGTTCACCGGCAGCTCGCTGGTCGCGGCCCAGATCGGTACGGTCACCTGTGGCCCGAACGGCAAGAAGACGGTCTCCGAGCCGACGCCGACCGATGACCCGACCCCGTCGGTGCCGACGGTCGTCGACTCCGGTGTCTCCGGTCAGGGCAGCGACACCGCGCGCAACGTCCTGGTTGCCACCGGTGCGCTGATGGCGCTGGCCGGCACGGCGGGCCTCATCGGTTACCGCCGCATGCTGGTGAAGTGACGCTGTACCACTAGATGAACCCAAGCAAAGCCGGCGATCGCGTCGGAGGCGTGAGCAAGAGACTCTTCGTGCTCATCCTCGCGATGGTGATCGCCGGCTTTGCCATTCCCTCCCCCGGGGCCGGTTCGGCCGGTCCGGGGTACGGCGACAACTCGCAGTACCACCCGCTCGGCAAGGTCGCGAACCCCGAGCTGCTGATCATCCCGTCGATCAAGCTGAACGCACCGATCGTGCCGATCGACCTGCGCACCGACGGCGTCCTCAGCCCGCCCTCGGACTTCACCGAGGTCGGCTACTGGACCGGGAGCGCGAAGCCCGGGGCGACCCGGGGTCAGACCGTTCTGACCGGCCACACCGTGCACACCGGTGGTGGCGTGATGAACCGCCTCGGCGACCTCCGGCCCGGCGGCCTGGTCCAGGTCAGGACCAAGCGCGGGACCGTCGACTACGCCGTCACCAAGGTCTTCGTCTACACGAAGGCGCAGCTGGCCAAGCACAAGCTCGAGGTCCTCGGTCAGGACCGGGAGGACTACCGGCTGGTCCTGGTCACCTGCATCGACTGGAACGGCCGCGAGTACGAGAGCAACGTGATCGTGTACGCCGACGAGCTCGGCGTCCACAACTAGTCAGTCTTCCCCGGCCCGGATCCCCCGCGCTGCCGGCGAGTCCGGGAACCGGCTCGCTCCAGCCGCGGCGAGCGCGTCCATCAGCCGCGGGCTGAGGAGGTTCAGCACCTCGGCCGCGATCCCGACCGACGTACTGATCGTCAGCGGCCGGTCCTCCAGTGCCCGGACGATCAGCTGTGCTGCCTGCTCGGGAGTCTTGGCCGGCGACCGCTCGTAGGCGTCGGTGGCCGCGATCATGTCGGTCCGGACCAGGGAGAGCCGCAGGTTGGTGAAGGTGACGTTGTCGGCGAAGGTCTCGCGTCCCGCGATCCGGCTGAAGGTGTCCAGCGCCGTCTTCGAGGCGATGTAGGCCGCGAACCTGGGGGCCTTGATCTGGACGCCCCAGGTGACCACGTTCACCACGTGCCCGAACTTCCTCGCCCGCATCACCGGGAGCAGCCCCAGCGTGAGCTGCACCGGCCCGAAGTAGTTGACCGCCATGGTCCGCTCGAAGTCGTGCATCCGGTCGTAGGACAGCTCCAGGGAACGTCGGATCGAGCGGCCGGCGTTGTTGACCAGGTAGTCGACGCTGCCGTGGTCCGCCAGCACCGCCGCGACCAACCCGTCGATGGCGGCCGGGTCGGTCAGGTCGCAGACGTAGGTCGCCGCTGATCCCCCGGTCTCCTCGATCTCGGCAGCGACCCGGGCAAGGTCGTCGGCACGACGGGCCACCAGCAGGACGCGGGCGCCGCGCGCCGCGACGGCCCTCGCGGTCGCCTCACCGATCCCGGAGGAGGCCCCGGTGACCAGCACGGTCCGCCCGACCAACGGGCTCGGCAGGTCCCGAACCCGCCCGACCACGTGCCGACGCAGGAACGCGACCGGAGTGATCACCAGCGGCGAGAAAGCGGCCACGCGGGTCAGTCCCGGTCAGGGTCGGTCAGCAGCGGCCAGCCCCGGGCCCGCTCGAGCTGGGCAGAGAGGGCGAGCAGCGTGCACTCGTCACCGATCCGGCCGACCAGCTGGACCGCCACCGGCAGACCGTCCGGAGCCAGGCCGGTCGGGACCGAGGCGGCCGGGTTGCCGGTGACGTTCCACAACGCGGTCCAGGCGACGACCGGGCGGGACCGGAGCGCCATCGTCACCGTGCCGCCGCGGTTCAGGGCCCCCACCCGCCGCGGACGCGGCCCGATCGTCGGGGTGAGCAGCACGTCGACCCCGTCGAAGACCCGGTTGGCCCGCACGGAGACCTTCTCCCCCGCGGTCAACGCCTTCTCCAGGATCTGCGGGGTGACCCAGGAACCGAGCCGGTAGGTCTGCCGGGTGCGCGGTTCCAGGGCGCCGAAGTTCTCCATCGCGTCGGCCTCGGCACGGACCCCGGCCAGGAACTGCGCGACGAACGGCCCGGTCGGGTCCGGGTAGCCCGGGTCGACCTGACGGACGTCGTGACCCAGCTCCGCGAGCAACCGGGCGGTCTCCTCGACCGCACCGGCATGCTCCGGCGCCGGGCGCACTCCCGGCGCGACGGGCACGTTGGACCAACCGATCCGCAGGCGTCCGGGGTCGGAACCAGCTGCGGCGATGAAGCTGCGCTCGGGTTCGGGGGCGGTGAAGCGGTCCGAGGCGAGGTTCCCCCGGATCACGTCGTAGGCGATCGCCGAGTCCATCACGGTACGGGTCAGCGGGCCGGTCGTGCCCAGCCCCCACCACAGGTGCTCCATCGGGTCGCTGGTGACCCGGCCACGGGTCGGCTTCAGTCCGAAGAGCCCGCAGTACGCCGCAGGAATCCGGATCGAACCACCACCGTCGCCACCGATCGCGACCGGAACCATCCCGGAAGCCACCGCCGCTGCCGTGCCGCCGCTGGAGCCGCCCGGGGTGTGGCTGCGGTCCCAGGGGTTGCGGGTGATCCCGCCGTCCACGGACTCGGTGAACGGCCACTGCCCGAACTCCGGCATCCGGGTCTTCCCGACGATCAGCGCACCGGCTGCCCGGAGCCGGCGTACGACCTCGCCGTCAGCGGCCACCGGCGTGGTGTTGCCACGTCCGCCGAAGGTGGTCACGCACCCGGCGACGTCGAGCTCTTCCTTGATCGCCACCGGGACACCGTGCAGCGGTCCCAGGACGCCGCCGGCGGCACAGAGCTCGTCGAGGGCGCTGGCCGCAGCGCGGGCCTGCTCGGCCAGGACCACCGAGAACGCGTTCAGACCAGGGTTGCGGCTCTCGATCCTGGCCAGGGCGTCCTCCACGACCGCTGTCGCGGTGACCTGACCCGAACGGGTGAGCTGGACCAGGTCGCTAGCCGGAAGGTCTGCGGTGTTCATGACGAGAAACCTAGCCTGTCCCGGTCGTTCTCAGGGCGCCGCCAGCAAGGACCGGAGCACCCGCAGCGCGACCGACATCCGGGCCAGGTCGGCGTCGTCGTCACTGCAGATCTCGGTGAACACCTCAGCGGCCCGGTCCAGCGCGACCCCCTCGGCCTGCTCCCAGACCTGAAGGCTCTCCTGCACCCCCATCCCGGGCTCGGCCGCGGCCAGGACCTGGCTGGTGAGCTGGGCGTGCACCGAGTGCAGGTCGTCGCGCAGGGAGGCCCGCGCCATCGTCTGCCAGCGGTCGTTGCGCGGCAGCGCCAGGATCCGGGCCACCAGGCCCGGCAGCCCGAGCACCTCGCCCAGGGCGAAGTGCAGCCGGGCCACCTCGACCGGGTCGACCTGCGCCCGGGTGGCGTTCTGGACCACCCCCAGCACCATGTACGCCGGCGGGCAGACCGCCACCGCGATGGCCAGGTCAGCCGCGGCCCCCGCCCTCACCAACCGGTCGCGCCGCTGCTCGAACGCAGCCAGCTCGGCGCCCGTCATCAGGTCGGGCAGCGCCGCGGTGACCTTCTCGACGGTGACCTCGAACTCCGCGATCACCGACTCGCTGTCCAGCGGCAGCCTCCGGTTGTTGACCAGCCAACGGCTGGCGCGCTCGACCAGGGTGCGCACCTCCAGCCGCATCCGGGTCTGCAGCGCTGCGTCGAGGTGGTAATCGTGGACGGCGATCCGCTCCTCGACGGTCCGTGCTCCGAAGAACTCCCGGGACAGGAAGTTCGCCAGCGTCAGGTCGCGGACCTCGGCCCCGGTCTCGCCAGCGAGCCGGTGCCGGTAGGTGATGCCCGCACTGTTGACCAGCTGGTTCACCAGCCGGGTCACCACGATCTCGTTGCGCAGCGGGTGCTCCTCCATCCCGGCCCGGTAGTCCTGACGCATCCCCAGGGGGAAGTAGCCGTAGAGGTCGCCGCGCAGGAACGGGTCCTCCGAGAGACCACTGGTCAGCAGGTCGTCGGCCAGCACGATCTTGGTGTACGCGAGCAGCACCGAGAGCTCGGGGCAGGTCAGGCCTTCGGAGCGTTCGATCCGACGGGCGACCTCCCGTCGACTGGGAAGGGCCTCCAGCTCACGGTTGAGCAGCCCGCGCCGCTCCAGCTCGCGCATCCAGTCCTCGTGCACGTGCAGCAGCGCGGGCTCCAGGGACACCGCGCTGGCCAGGGCCAGGTTCTGGTCGACGTTGTCCGCCAGGACCAGGTCGGCGACCTGCTCGGTCATCGACGCCAGCAGGTCGTTGCGCTCGGCACCGGTCATCTGCCCCTGCCGGACCTCCCGGTCGAGCAGGATCTTGATGTTGACCTCGTGGTCGGAGGTGTCCACGCCGGCGGAGTTGTCGATGAAGTCGGTGTTGATCCGACCCCCCTGACCGCCGGCACCCTGGCCGGCGTACTCGATCCGGCCGCGCTGGGTGAACCCGAGGTTGCCGCCCTCGCCGACGCAGCGCACCCGCAGGTCGCCACCGTTGACCCGGATCGCGTCGTTCGACTTGTCCGCGACATCGGCGTCGGACTCAGCGGCAGCCTTCACGTAGGTACCGATCCCGCCGTTCCAGAGCAGGTCGACCGGCGCCAGCAGGATCGCCCGGATCAGCTCGGCCGGGGTCAGGCTCGCAGCCTCGGTGCCGAGGGCCTGCTGGACCTGCGGACTCAGCGGGATCGACTTCGCGGACCGGGGGAACACCCCACCGCCGGCACTGATCAGGGAGCTGTCGTAGTCCTTCCACGACGACCGCGGCAGCGCGAACAGCCGCGTGCGCTCGGCGTACGAGACCGCGGCGTCCGGGGACGGGTCGAGGAAGATGTCGCGGTGGTCGAAGGCGGCGACCAGCCGGATGTGCTCCGAGCAGAGCATCCCGTTGCCAAAGACGTCGCCCGACATGTCCCCGATCCCGACGCAGGTGATGTCCTCGTTCTGGCAGTCGGTGCCCATCTCGCGGAAGTGCCGCTGCACCGAGACCCAGGCACCACGTGCGGTGATCCCCATCGCCTTGTGGTCGTAGCCGACCGACCCGCCGGAGGCGAAGGCGTCGCCGAGCCAGAACCCGTACGACGCCGCGACGTCGTTGGCGATGTCGCTGAAGGTGGCCGTGCCCTTGTCCGCGGCCACCACCAGGTAGGTGTCGTCCGCGTCGTGACGAACCACGTCCCGTGCCGGTACGACGACCCTTCCCTGGTCGGACTCCACCAGGTTGTCGGTGAGGTCGAGCAGCCCCGCGATGAAGATCCGGTAGCAGGCGATCCCCTCGGCCAGCCAGGCGTCGCGGTCGCTGGGGTCGGGCAGGTTCTTCGGGTAGAAACCGCCCTTCGCACCGACCGGAACGATCACGGTGTTCTTCACCATCTGCGCCTTGACCAGCCCCAGCACCTCGGAGCGGAAGTCGTCGCGGCGGTCCGACCAGCGCAGTCCGCCACGGGCCACCGCGCCGAACCGCAGGTGCACGCCCTCGACCCGCGGCGAGTAGACGAAGATCTCGAACTTCGGGCGCGGCTCGGGGAGCTCGGGCATCTGCTGCGGGTCGAACTTCAGTGCCAGGTAGTGGTGCGGTTCGCCGTCAGCACCGGACTGGTAGTAGTTCGTTCGCAGGGTGGCCCGGATCGCGGTCAGGTATCCACGCAGGATCCGGTCGTCGTCCAGGCTGTGCACGTCGTCGAGCGCCGTGGTGACCTTCTCGACGATCGTCCGGCACACCCGGTCGCGGTCCCCGGAGGCGTGCGGGTCGAAGCGCGCCTCGAAGAGCGCCACCAGGTAGCGGGCGATGTCCACGTTCCCGCGCAGGGCGTCCTCGATCGACTCCTGGGCGAACGGTGTCCCGGCCTGGCGCTGGTACCGCGCGTAGGCCCGCAGCACCATCGCCTGACGCCAGCTCAGGCCGGCTCCCAGGACCAGGCTGTTGAAGCCGTCGGACTCGGTGCGTCCCGACCACACCGCAGCCACTGCGTCGGCGTACAGATCACGGGCGTCCAGCGGGAGGCCCGTGCGGTAGCGGAGCCCGAAGTCGTAGATGTACGACGGGCGCGGCAGGTTCTCCAGCTCGTAGGGTCGCTCGTCGACGACCTCGGTACCCATCGAGGTGAGGATCGGCAGGATCCGGGACAACGAGACCTGCTCGCCGACGCGGAACAGCTTGAGCCGGGCGTTGCCCGGGGTCTCCTCGACCAGCGACAGGGCGATCCCGTCGTCCCCCTCGATCGTCTCCAGCGTGCCGAGGTCCACCGCCCCCGTGGTGGCCGGGTAGTCCTCCTTGTAGGCCTCGGGATACGCGTTGGCGTACCGCCGGGCGAGCACGGCGCCGCGCTGCTCGCCGTACTGGTGGTGGACCGCGACGGTGAGGTCCTCGCGCCAGGACCGGGCCGCCGCGGCGCACCGCTGCTCGAGCCCGGCCTGGTCCACCCGGTGCAGCTCGACGCCGGCGCGGGGCCGGACCAGCAGGTGCAGCCGAGCAGCGAAGGAGCTGCCGACCTGGGCGGTGTACTCGATCGACTCCCCGCTGAGCTCCTCGAGCAGGACCGCCGCGATCCGCTCCCGGACCCCGGTGTTGTAGCGGTCCCGCGGGAGGTACACCAGGACCGACCAGAACCGCCCGTAGACGTCCGGACGGACGAAGAGCTTCAGCTGGCGCCGTTCCCGGGTGTGGGTCACCGCCTCGGCGATCGGCCCGAGCTCGGCCGCCGGGGTGGCGAAGAGCTCGTCGCGGGGATAGCTCTCGAGCACGTCCATGATCGACTTGGCCGCGTGGCTCATCGGCTCGAAGCCGGCCGCCTCGATCACCTGCCGGGCCTTGACCCGCGCCAGCGGGACCCGGGTCACCGACTCGGCGTACGCCGCCGAGGAGAACAGGCCCAGGAAGCGCCGCTCCCCGACCACTTCGCCGTGGGCGTCGAAGACCTTCACCCCGACGTAGTCCAGGTGGACCGAGCGGTGCACCGTGGCCCGGGCGTTGGCCTTGGTCAGCACCAGGAGTGACTTCTCCCGCGCCTTGGCCGCTGCCGGACCGACCAGCGGCCGTGGCGTGTGGTCGTCACCGCGCAGGATCCCCAGGCCGGTGCCGTCGACGCTGAGCAGCTGCTCCGTCCCGTGCCCGGGCACCAACCGGTACTCGCGGTAGCCCAGGAAGGTGAAGTGGTTCTCCCCGAGCCAGCGCAGGAAGGCAGCGCTCTCGGCGGTCTCCTCGGCCGGCACCGGCGGCGGGTTCTCCTCCAGGTCCCGAACCACCGCGGAAAGCCGGTCCAGCATCGGCGGCCAGTCCGCAACAGCAGCGCGGACGTCGGCGAGCACCTGCTCCAGCAGCTCGGCGAGCGCGGCATGCTCGGCGTCGTCGAGACGGTCGATCTCCACGTGCATCCAGGACTCGCGACCGAGGTCGTCGGGCGAGGTGTCGGCCCGGTCCGCTCGGTCCGACCCGTCGTCGAGCACCTCGGTCAGGCGACCCGCCGGGTCCCGCCGGACGACCAGCTGCGGGTGCAGCACCAGGTGAACGGCATGGTCGGCGCGGTCCAGGGCCATCGTCACCGAGTCGACCAGGAACGGCATGTCGTCGGTGACGACCTCGACCACGGTGCGCCCGGACGCCGACGAGTCCGCCGGCGTGAAGACCTGGACGGTCGCCGTCCCCGGGCGCCGGAGACCACCGGTGCCGAGGTGGTGCGCGACCGCGGCAGTGCGGTCGTCCTCGCTCCGGTCCGCCAGGTCCTCGGCAGCGACGTGCCGGTAGTAGGCGCGGGTCAACCGGGTCAACAGATCAGGCACCGTCGGTACCACCTCACCAGAGTCCGGACACGTCGTCGTGCCCTCCCTTCGAGGCTAGGACCCGCGGCCGTCACGGACAACCCGCCCCGCTGTCGGCCTCCGAGGAAGCGCTCACAGGGCGGAGCGCAGCTCCCACAGCAGCGGGTAGTACTTCATCGCCAACCGGCCGCGCAGGTACTCGGCTCCACTGGAACCACCGGTCCCCGTCTTCGCGCCGATCATCCGCTCGACCATCACCACGTGCCGCGCGCGCCAGGCCGCCGCGAGCTCGTCGTGCTGGAGCAGTCCCTCGGCGAGGCCCCACAGGTCGGAGTACTCCGAGCGGTGGTGAGCCACGTGCCGCAGCGACGCGGTCAGTGCCACGTCGTCGGAGGTGTCCAACCCGGCTTCGGCGACGACGTGGACGAAACCGTCCCAGAGCGTCGGTTCCGCGAGCCGCTGCTCGAGCCGGCGCTGCTCGTGGTCGGTGAGCCCCTTGAACCGGTCCAGGTAACCGGCATCCTTCGCGCCGGAGAGGAACTCGAGCTCGCGGAACTGGACCGACTGGAACCCGCTGGCCGGAGCCAGCCGCTGGCGGAACTGCAGGAAGTCCTGGGGCGTCATCGTCTCCAGGACGTCGATCTGACCGACCAGCGTGCGTTCGATGACGTGCATCCGAGTGAGCAGGTGCCGGCAGAACCAGAGGTCCCGTCCACCGCTGGCCGAGTCGGTGGCGACCAGGGCGTCACGGACGGTGCCCGCCTCGTGGAGGAGCTGCTTGAACCACAGCTCGTAGACCTGGTGGATGGTGATGAACAGCAGCTCGTCGTGGGCCGGCGGGTCGGACTCCAGATGCTGGGAGTCGAGGAGCTGACCCAGTCGCAGGTAGCTTCCGTAGGTCAGCTGTGCGCCGTCCTCCCCGAAGCTGACGAAACTTTCCGGCGTGGCGTTCATGAGGCCAACCTAGGCGCACCGGGTGGGATCCTCCATGATGTCTGCATGAAACTCCGTCACGAGCTCTCCTACGACGCCGACCCGACCGCCGTCCTGGCGATGGTCACCGACCCCGCCTTCTGGGACAAGGTCGCTGTGGCCACCGAGGCCATCTCCAGCCTCGCCACCGTCGAGGCCGACGGCGGTGCGACCCGCGTCGTCGTAGACACCGAGCAGCCGGTCGTCGGGGTGCCTTCGTTCGCGAAGAAGTTCGCGGGTGACTCGACCCGCGCCATCACCACCCAGGTCTGGAGCGGATCGACCGCGGCGTACACCGTGGACACCCCCGGCAAGCCGACCAGCATCAACGGCACCGCATCGATCACCGCGCAGGGCACCGGCTGCGTGCTCACCTACGACCTCGACGTCAAGGCGAGCGTGCCGCTGATCGGCGGCAAGCTGGAGAAGCTCGTCGGGCAGCTCACCACCGAAGGATTCGACAAGGAACGCGCCGTGGGCGCCGCTTGGCTGGCAGGAGACCGCTGATGACGAAGAAGGTCCGTTACGAGCTGCGGTACGACGACGCCACCCCGGCCGAGGTCTACGCGATGCTCTCCGACCCGGAGTTCCGCGACGCGGTCTGCGAGTTCCAGCGCTTCCCCCGCCGCGACATCACCATCACCCCGACCAGCACCGGGATGGACGTCACCGTCGACCAGCACCGGCCCGCGACCGAGGTGCCGTCGTTCGCCCGCAAGTTCGTCGGCGACGAGATCAACATCGTCCAGTCGGAGTCGTGGACGTCCCCGACCAAGGCGTCCCTGCACGTGACCATCCCGGGCAAGCCCGGCGACATGCTCGGCACCGTGGTCCTGAATGCCGTCGACGGCGGCACCACCGAGGTCGTCGAGGTCGACGTGAAGGCCTCGATCCCGCTGGTCGGCGGCAAGATCGAGGGCGTCATCGGCGACATGCTCGGCAAGGCGCTGCGGGCCGAGAACAAGGTCGGCCGTGACTGGTTGGCCCGAGCGGCCGGCTGACACCCAGCTGCTGGTCGAGGTGCGAGCGCTCTTGGCGCCCGTTGCTGGTTGAGGTGTCAGGGCTCTCGTCCCCGCCTGCTGGTTGAGGTGCGAGCGCAGCGAGCCTCGAAACCCGTCCCACCGCCTGCTGGTTGAGGTGCGAGCGCAGCGAGCCTCGAAACCCGTCCCCACGCCTGCTGGTTGAGGTGCGAGCGAAGCGAGCCTCGAAACCCCCGCACCCGAAAAGAATCCCGCACCCATCTCGCATTACGAGACGATCTGGGGTGTTCTGGCCCCGTTTCTGTCGGTGGTCGTCCGTAGCGTTGACCTCATGCTCGACAACGACCTGCACATCCCTCCGACCGCACGCCGGCGCAAGCCGCGGCGGTCGCTGGAGGCTGCTGCCGTGCTCGCCGGAGCCCGCGCAGCGCAGGTCGACGCCCACGCCGCTGAGGCCCGCAAGCTCGCCGCCGCCGTCGAATGGGCCGCGTTGCACGCGGTCGAGGACGCGGATCTGGCCGAGACCTGGGGCGACACCCCGATCACGCTGACCGGCCCCGGGGCCCCGTTGATCGGACGGGGGTGTGTCGCTGAGTTCGCCGCGGTCATCGGGACCACCACCAACGGCGGCCGTGCCTACCTCGCCGATGCCGTCGAGCTCGCCCACCGCCTCCCGGCCGTCTACGCCCGGATCCAGGCCGGGACGCTCCCGACGTTCAAGGGCCGCCGCATCGCGAGGGAAACCACGGTCCTCCCCGAGGACGCCGTGTTGGACCTCGACACCCGGATCGCGCCTCTGGCGGGGAAGCTCAGCGCTGCAGCCACCCAGAAGATGATCGACGAGACGATCGCCGCGGTGATGCCCGACTACGTCCAAGACCTCGCCGACAACGTCAGCCGACCCCAAGTTGTGGTCGACCACCGACAGGTGTCATTCCAGGGCACCAGCAGCGTCTACGGAGCCCTCGACCTCGCCGACGCCCTGGACCTCGACGCCAGGCTCGACCACGAAGCCCAGGTCCTGAAGGACCAAGGCTGCGAAGCATCTCTGGACGCCAGGCGTGCGATGGCGCTCGGCCGGTTGGCCCGCGGCGAAACCTCCAGCGCTCCGGGGACCGGCAGGGCGGTGACGTTGTACGTGCAC
>JAPLCB010000006.1 GCA_026392455.1 Propionibacteriales bacterium
CAGAGGTTTCCGAGGTTCTCGCTGCTGGTCGGTCCGCCTTGGTCGTAGGGGTGGGTGTGGTCCTTCTGGCAACCCCTCGCGGGTTTGTCGCAGTGCGGGAACACGCACGTCCGGTCGCGGAGCTCGAGGTGCTCCTTGAGGTTGTCGGGGACGACGTAGCTGGTTGCCGTGACCCGTTCCGCCAGATCGATGACCGGCTTGATGGTGACCTTCACGTCGGGTTGGGCGCACCAGCCGGCGACTTGGGTCTGGGTGAGCAGGTGCCCGCCACCGTTCTCGACCCACGCGGTCGGGTTGGTGGTGTCGGCGGGCAAGTGCACGTAGAGCGTCACCGCCCGGCCGGTCCCCGGAGCGCTGGAGGTTTCGCCGCGGGCCAACCGTCCTAGTGCCATCGCACGCCGAGCGTCCAGAGATGCTTCGCAGCCTTGGTCCTTCAGGACCTGGGCTTCCTGGTCGAGCCTGGCGTCGAGGTCCAGGGCGTCGGCGAGGTCCAGGGCTCCGTAGACGCTGCTGGTGCCCTGGAACGACACCTGTCGGTGGTCGACCACAACCTGGGGCCTGCTGACGTTGTCAGCAAGGTCCTGGACGTAGTCGGGCATCACCGCGGCGATCGTCTCGTCGATCATCTTCTGGGTGGCTGCAGCGCTGAGCTTCCCGGCCAGAGGCGCGATCCGGGTGTCGAGGTCCAACACGGCGTCCTCGGGGAGGATCGTGGTTTCCCGAGCGATGCGGCGGCCCTTGAACGTCGGGAGCGTCCCGGCCTGGATCCGGGCGTAGACGGCCGGGAGGCGGTGGGCGAGCTCGACGGCATCGGCCAGGTAGGCGCGGCCGCCGTTGGTGGTGGTCCCGATCACGGCGGCGAACTCCGCGACACACCCCCGTCCGATCAGGGGTGCACCCTCGCCGGTCAGGGTGATCGGGGTGTCGCCCCAGGTCTCGGCCAGATCCTCGTCCTCGACCGCGTGCAACGCCGCCCACTCGACGGCGGCAGCGAGCTTGCGGGCCTCAGCGGCGTGGGCGTCGACCTGCGCGGCGCGGGCTCCGGCGAGCACGGCAGCAGCCGCCAGCGACCGTCGCGGCTTGCGCCGGCGTGCGGTCGGAGGGAGGTTCAGGTCGTTGTCGAGCATGGGTCCAACGTTACGGACGACCACCGACAGAAACGGGGCCAGAACACCCCAGATCGTCTCGTAATGCGAGATGGGTGTCGGATTCTTTTCGGGTGCGGGGGTTTCGAGGCTCGCTGCGCTCGCACCTCAACCAGCAGGCGGGGGACGGCGCTGCGCTCGCACCTCAACCAGCAGTGGGTAGCGAGAGTCCGCGCACCTCAACCAGCAAGGGGCGCAGAGAGCGTTCACCAGTCGAGCCGAGGCCGGAAACTGGCTGGCCCCGCGGGGTTCTTCCGCGTCGGCCGACGACAGGTCAGCGAACGACGGTGACCGACAAGATCCGTGACGTCGCGGGCAGGACGCTGCTGCTGCCGGCGTACCGGGCGGTCAGCTTGCGGATTCCGGTTCGCGGCAGCGTGACGTAGACGATCCGGCGCCCGTTGTCGGCCGGTCGCATCGCGAACGTCAGCCGGGCAACGGTGCCGTCCTTGATCACGACGGTGCCGGTTCGTGGTCCTGCCGACGCGAGGGTCACGGTCATCTTCACCCGGGTGCCGACCCGGGCCTTGGCCGTGGTGGTCCGGGACAGTCCGACCCGGGAGGTGGCCTTGGTGATCACGATGCCGGCGGTGTCGGTCACGGTCGGGGCGCCGCCGGAGACCGGGTCGAAGACTGCTTGGACGGTGTGGCTCCGTACCGCGAGCGAAGCCGGCAGCCGGAAGGTGTGCGCCAACGGTCCGGTGGTGCTGGTGTAGATCGGCGTCGGGTTGCCGTCCAGGGTGACGTTCAGGGTTCCCGGTGCGTCGGTGGTGGTCACCGTGACCGTGGGCCGCGCGGCGTAGCTGGCGGTCGCGGCGACGGTGACGTCGACGACCGGGGTCGTCAGGGCGACCTGCACGAACGAGGCCGCGTTCGGGTCGCTCATCTGGGCCTCGTCGAAGGTAGCGGTGCAGGAGGCCACCACCCCCAGCTCGGCGCCGGCGCTGAACTGGCTCGCCAGGTCGACACCCCGGCTGAAGTCGCCGAGCTCGTCCGCGACCCAGCCGCTGTTGTCGCTGTCGAGCTCGATCGGTTGCGGACCGCCCATGGTCGGGAAGATTCGGATCGACACCGGCGAGGCAGCGGCGCACCCGGTTCCGGTGACGGTCAGCGTCCCGTCCACCGCGACCGGGTTCGGGGTCACGGACGTGATGGTCGGTGGCCCGCCCTCGGCGTGGGCCGGGCCGAGCCCGCCGATCCCGAGAAGGGCCGCGAGGCCGAGGGTGGTCACGAGCGTGGGCCGGCGGGAGTTCATACCCTTCTTAGTCGGCCTGCTTCCGGTCTTTCGTAACGTTTCGGGGAGGCAAAACCGGGGTGACGCAGCCACAGCCGCGTCACCCCGGTGCCGGCGGTCATCTCAGGAGCTGGTGACCGTCCCCCCGTTGGTCACGGTCAGGCCCGAGGTCTCCTGGCAGCTCGCTGCGATCGGCTTCTGGGCAGCGTTGGTGCTGTTGTAGCTGACCTTCCAGGAGAAGGACCCGGACGTGGTCTGCGCTGTCGTGTTCGACGTCCCGACCGTCTGCGGTGAGGTCCCCGAGACCGGCACCGTCGTGGTGTAGACCGAGGTGCCGCTGCAGTCCGCTGAGCGGTACAGCGTGAACGTCACCGAGCCGGCCAGGTTGCCGCCGGCCGGGGCCGTGAGCGTGGCCGAGTCGTTCGGCACCCAGGTCTGCGTCGTGGTCAGCGAGACCGGGACGGCCTGGATCACGAAGCACTCGGTCGCCAGGGTCGAGTCGCTGGACCCCGGGATCCCGTTCGCGGGGTCGCCGCTGAACTCGGCGCGCCAGCAGTAGCGCCCGGGTTCGGTGACCGTCGCGACCGGAGAGGTCACGGTGACCGGGTACGACGTTCCGCTGAGCGCGACCGCTGGCGCGACGAGGTCGCCGCCGGTGTCGCAGACACCCGGCAGGTCGACCTTGCAGAGGTAGAACTTCACCGAGCCGGCCGGGGTCGCCGTACCGCCGACGAGGCCGACCGTGGCGGTGTCGGTGACGGTGGTCCCGTTCGCCCCGAGGGCGAGGCCCTCGTTGGGGATCGCGGTGACGCCGTCGCCCTGCTTCGGCACCGTGGTGGTGGTCGACGTGCAGTTGCTGATCGGCGGGGCCTGCTTGAGGATCGTGTCCTTGTAGTCCGCGGAGTCGGAGTTTCCGGTGACGGTGCTCGGGATCGTGTTGGCGAACGACCGGCACGCCTTGCTGCCGCCGAAGACGGTAGTGGTCAGGTTGATCGCCGCCTCACCCCGGAACCCGTCAGCGCTGTAGGCAGCCTGGCCCTGGGCGGCCGTGAGCAGCACCGGAGCGCCGAGGACCAGGTTGGGCTTCACGCCGCTCCAGGTCCGGACGTACAGGTCCTTGCTGCCGCCCTGCTGGTCCCAGAGCAGGATGAAGTCGCCCCCGTTGCGGTTCTTCCACGGGTTGCAGGTGTTCGTGAGCGAGGCTGCCGTGGCCGTGTCGTAGGCGCAGGCCACCGGGGCGGCGTCCTTCATGAACTCGTAGGCGATGAAGCCGCTGCCGCTGTTGGCGTCGCGTTCCCAGGCGAAGTACAGCCAGTCGTCACCGGTGCCGCCGTCCTTGCCGGTCTTCAGCCACGCCTGCCGCAGGTCGACCTGGCCGTTGGGGTTCGTCAGCCCGAGGGCGGGCAGGGGTGCGTTGTGGATGACGCCGATCTTGGTCGAGCTGGAGTTCAGCGGGCCGAGCTCCTTGGTAGCGCCGGAGGGGTCCGGCAGGACGGTCGGGACCGGCGTGCCGGGGACGATGCCGTCGATCTCGAACGGTCCGGCGGCAACGCCGGACGACATCGCGGGGATCAGGGCGGCACTGAGGCCGAGGGTCAGGGCTGCGGCGAGGCCGACCAGCTTGCGGCGTCGACTCACCGAGGGGAGGTGGGCGGGAGCTTTCACGGGAGTTGTCCTTTGCGTTCGGGCAGATTGACGTGCCACTGGTCATCCGCATGGACGACGCCGAGGTACGACGCGTCCACCCCGAACTTGCGGAACCGCAACTCCCCCCGGGCGGCACGCCTGGTCCCCGTTGCCATTCGGACGTTGGCACCGGGACGCGGGTCTCGCAAGAGCCCGGCGACTGTCCGGAACCGGGTCCGTGATGCCGCAGGAGGCGCTCGCACCGCGCTCACCTGCGCGAACGCGGAAGGCCTGCCGGAATTGCCGGTTCCGGAACCGGACCAGATTGGTCTGGGCGGTTCCGGAACATCGCATTTTCTGTCTAGACCGAACGCCCGGACCAGTGACACTTTCGTGTCGACCGGCCCGGGCGCGGGGTCATCTCAGGGGCGTTCTCAGGGTCGGGCAGTGCCCCGCCGGGAGGTCCGGACGACGGCCGCACCGGCCAGCGCCGTGAGCAGTCCGGCGGGGATCATCCAGCCGGCGACGCCTCCGGTGTTGGGCAGGACCGACGCGGGCGAGACCTCGGCGGCGACGACCGGTCCGGCCTGCGGGGCCTCGGCGGCCGGCTCCTGGCCGTCGTCCTCGCTGGGGGGAGCCACGCACGGTTCGGACGCGGGGACCTCCGGGGTGACGACGACCTGGGTGACCGAGCCCGGGATGACCAGGACCTGCTGGGCCTCGGTGTCGGTGATGGTGACCTCGGAGCCGTCGACCTTGGTCCAGCCGTCACCGTCCGGGGCCAGCGCCGAGGTGGCCGTGGTCTCCTCGCTCTCGGTGCGGGCGACCCGGGTAGCGCCGGTGGGGGTCGTTCCCGCCGGGATCGTCTCGGCCCACCCGGTCTCGGTGACCGCGTCGTAGTGGCGGGTCTTGCCGGCGAACCAGCCGTTGCCCGCCGGCTGGGAGCCGTCGGTGGTGGTGTACTCGGTGCTGCTGGCACCCGCCCGCTGGTCGTGCGGGCCGGACCACGGGGATCCCGGGTTCTCGACGGCCCAGAGCGATTCCTCGTGGGTGACGGCCTTGACGGCAGGCTTCCCCGGGATCTCCGGAACGTCGATGACCCAGCGGGTGCCGGTCACGGCCGGCTTGATGATCTCCAGCTTGGTGTTCCCGGTCTTCACCCAGCCCTTGCCGTTGCCGTTCTGCGCGCCCCAGTCGTCGCTCTCCCACCGGAGGTCGTCGGTGACCTGGTGCCGGTACTCGGCCAGGAGCTGGGTCACCGCGGGGGTGATCTCGTAGGTCTCCTCGTGGCGGACCGCCGGAGTGGGCGGGACTGCGGGAACGGCGGGGACGTCGACGACGATCTTGGTGAAGAGGTACTCGATCGGGCCGGTGACCTCGCGGCCCCAGTCGATCTCGGTCCGGGCCTCCTTCAGCACGCGGACGAACTCGAGCTCGTCGACGTTCCGGTCGCGGGCCCAGAGCCACTCGGTATGGGCGACCGCCGGCACGGTGTCGAAGACCGGGTCGACGACCACGGTCCGGGTGACGGCGGGGACGGCCGGCAGGCCGCAGTCACGGGCATCGCCCGGAGCGGCCGTGGCCGGTGACGCGAGGGTGATCGTCGAAGCGACGGCGGCGGCAGCGAGACCGGCGGTCATGAAGCGAGTGCGAAGCATGGGGTGGACCTCTTCCATCCGTGGACTGTGCGGTTGAAGGAGATAACGCACTGCGGAATCGGAAGTTATGGGGCAAATAACTCAAATCATGCTTAGTTGGACATCGGATCCTCGGCGCGAGGCACCAGGCGGACCAGCACGCTCTTCGACGTCGGGGTGTTGCTGCCGACCGCCCGGGACCCGAGCGGGACCAGCGGGTTCGTCTCCGGGTAGTACGCCGCCGCCGAACCGACCGGCGTCGCGTACTCCACGACCCGGAACGAGTCCGCCCGACGCTCGCGGTCGTCACCGTCCCAGGTGGCCACCAGGTCGACATACTGGCCGTCGGTCAGGCCGAGGCGCTCGATGTCCTGGCGACTGACGAAGACCACCCGGCGCCCGTTCTTGATGCCGCGGTACCGGTCGTCGAGACCGTAGATGGTGGTGTTGAACTGGTCGTGGCTGCGCAGGGTCTGCAGCACCAGGTGACCGTCAGGGACGTCGAGGCCGACGAGCGGCCCCGCGGCGAACCGCGCCTTTCCGGTGATGGTCGGGAAGACCCGGCCGTCGCGCGGGGGGTGCGGCAGGGTGAAGCCGGCCTTCGTCTGCACCCGCTCCTCGAAGGCCTCGAAGCCCGGGACCACCCGGGTGATGTGGTCGCGGATGACGGCGTAGTCGGCCCGCAGCCCGGCCCAGTCGATCCGGGCGCCGCCGTGGCCGTCTCGTCCGCGGAACGTCGCCTCGGCGAGACCGGTGACGATCGCGACCTCCGACCGCAGCTCGGGGCTCGCCGGGGCGAGGCGTCCACGGGAGGCGTGCACCGCCGACATCGAGTCCTCGACGGTGACGAACTGCGGCCCGCCGGCCTGCGCGTCGGTCTCGGTGCGCCCGATCGTCGGCAGGATCAGCGCGGTCCGGCCGCAGGACAGGTGCGAGCGGTTCAGCTTCGTCGAGACTTGCACGGTCAGCTCGGCCCGTCCCATCGCCTCCCGGGTGACGAGGGTGTCCGGTGCGGCCTGGACGAAGTTGCCGCCCAAGGCGATGAACACCTTGGCTCGCCCGTCGGCCAGTGCCTCGATCGCCTCGACGGTGTCGAAGCCGTGGGCCCGCGGCGGCTCGAAGTCGAACTCCGCAGCGAGGGCGTCCAGGAACGCCGGCGGGGGCTTCTCCCAGATCCCCATCGTCCGGTCGCCCTGGACGTTGGAGTGTCCGCGCACGGGGCAGAGGCCGGCACCGGGCTTGCCGATGTCGCCGCGGGTCAGCGCCACGTTGACGACCTCGCGGAGGGTGGCGACCGAGTTGCGGTGCTGGGTCAGGCCCATCGCCCAGCAGTAGACGGTCGCCTTCGAGTCCGCGATCATCCGCGCTGCCTCGGTGACCTGGTCGCGGCTCAGCCCGGTCAGCTCCTCGACCTGCGCCCAGTCCAGCGCGGCCACCTCGCGGCGCCACTCGTCGAAGCCGTCGGTGTAGGCCGCGACGAACTCGTGGTCGATCGCGTCCCACTCGACGAGCAGATGCCCGATGGCCCGGAACAGCGCGTGGTCGCCGTTGAGCTTGATCGGCAGGTGGACGTCGGTGAGGTCGGTGCCGTGGCCGATCACTCCGCGCGGGGTCTGCGGGTTGCGGAAGTTCGTCGACCCGGCCTCGCGCAACGGGTTGATCGTCAGGATCCGGGCGCCGCGCTTCTTGGCGATCTCCAGGGCCGTGAGCATCCGGGGGTGGTTGGTGCCGGGGTTCTGGCCGGCGATCACGATCAGCTCGGCGGCGTACAGGTCGGTGAGGTGGACGCTGCCCTTGCCGATCCCGATGGCGTCACCGAGAGCGACCCCGGTGGACTCGTGGCACATGTTCGAGCAGTCGGGCAGGTTGTTGGTGCCGAAGGCGCGGACGAACAGCTGGTACGCGAAGGCGGCCTCGTTCGACGCGCGCCCCGAGGTGTAGAAGACGGCCTCGTCGGGGGAGTCCAGGGCGTTGAGGTGCTCGGCGACCAGGGCGAAGGCGTCGTCCCAGCTGATCGGCTCGTAGTGGGTGCCCCCGGGGCGCTTCACCATCGGGTGCGTGATCCGGCCTTGCTTGCCGAGCCAGAACTCGTCGTGCTCCTCGAGCTCGCCGATGCTGTGCCGGGCGAAGAACTTCGGGCCGACCCGCTTGAGGGTGGCTTCCTCGGCGACGGCCTTGGCGCCGTTCTCGCAGAACTCGGCGGTGTGCCGGTGCTCGGGGTCGGGGTCTGGCCAGGCGCAGGACATGCAGTCGAAGCCGTCGACCTGGTTGAGGCGGCTCAGCGTCCGAGCCGTCCGGGTCGGGCCCATCTGCTTCACGGCCTGCTGCAGCGAGATCGCGACGGCACGGGTGCCGGCGGCGTGGTCCTGGGGCGGTCCGACCTCGAGGTCAGGCTCGTCGTGTCCCATCTCGTTAGGGTAGTCGTATGACCACCGTCGACCAGCCCGGCTCTGCCCGGGCCCGACGGCCGGGCCCCACGGTGCGGACCCGGGTCGTCGAGGACCGCGCCGGGGACCTCACCCGTCACGAGGACCGGTTGGCGACCGAGGAGCCCCTGGAGATCCGGCTGTCCTGGCCGGGCGCCCCGGCCGAGCGGCTGGCGGTCACGATGCGGACGCCGGGCCACGACTTCGAGCTCGCGGTCGGCTGGCTGGTCCACGAGCGCGTCATCGTCCCCGAGCAGCTCGTGTCGGTCGCGTACTGCACCGACGCCGACCTCGCCCCGGTCGAGGAGTTCAACGTCGTCACCGTCACGGTGGCCTCGTCCCCGGCGTACCTCCCGGCGGCGCGTGCGGTCAGCTCGGCCTGCGGCGTCTGCGGCACCACCTCGATCGGCGACGCGTTGCGCGAGGTGGGTGCGACCGGGCGGTCCACGGTGGTCCCGCTCCCGCTGGTCCGCACGTTGCCGGGCCGGCTGCGCGAGCACCAACCCGGCTTCGACCGGACCGGGGGCCTGCACGCCGCCGGGCTCTTCGATGCTGGCGGCGCCGCGCTGGTGGTCCGCGAGGACGTCGGTCGGCACAACGCCGTCGACAAGGTCGTCGGGTCCCGGGTGCTGGCCGGTACGCCGGTCGGGCCGGTCCTGGTGCTCAGCGGTCGGATCGGGTTCGAGTTGGTCCAGAAGGCTGCCGTGTCCGGCGTCGAGGTGATCGTCGCGGTCGGTGCGCCGACGTCGTTGGCGGTGTCCCTGGCCGACGAGGCCGGGATCGGGTTGGTCGGCTTCGCCCGCGACGACCGGTGCGTCGTGTACGCCGGTCCCGAGCGCTTCGGGCTCTGAGGCTCGCTTGGCTCGCACCTCTTCGGCAGGCGCCCGGGCTGGATCGGGTGGAACATCGTCCAGCGGGCCTGACATCCTGGTGCCATGCGTTTCTCCGAAGCCGAGCTGACCGCTGCCGTGAACGGCGTCGCCAAGGCGGCCTTCGCCGCGGGGTCCAAGGAGATCCGCAAGGGGAAGGTGGATCTCGACCAGGCGTGGGCGGACCTCGGGGGCTTCGGGCGCTACCAGCTGCTCGAGCCGCTCGGGTCGACGGTGCTGCCGATCCTGGCTGCGCTCCCGGACGTCCCGCGAGTGGTCGGGGAGCGTCCGACGTTCACCAGCGCGCAGCTGCGCGAAGCGGTCGAGGCGCACACCGGTGACGACGGTGGCCGGTTGCGCCGCAAGGCCGAGCTGCTGGCCACCACGGCGCTGGTCCAGGCCGCGCTGGCGGCGATCCCGCCGTACGCCGACCCGGAGACGCTGGTCATCCCCGACTCGCTCTAACCCAGCTGCTCGCTGATCCTCTGGGCCAGCAGGGCCGGCGCCTCGATCGAGGGCCAGTGCCCGACCCCGGGCAGCGCGACCACGGTGGTGCTCGGCCGCAACGCCTTCATCCGGTCCGTCATCGCGAGCACGGCGATCGGGTCCTCGGTGCCCCAGACCAGGGCCAGCGGTCCGTCGAAGTCCACGAACCCGGTCGTCCAGCGGTCCTGGTGCACCCGGCGCTCCTCGATGTAGCGGATCAGGCGTGGCATCAGCCGGTCCCCGCGGTCGTGCCGGATCGCCGCGATCAGGGTGTCGATCGCCCCCGCGGGTGCCGGTGCTGAGCGCGCGAAGCTCTCGCCGAGGCTGCGGCGCAGGACGAAGGTGGGCATCGAGAAGGACGAGACCCGGTCGGGGAGCCTCAGGGTGAGCCGCTGCCCTCGGGTGAGCTGGGCCTGGTCGATGAAGATGGATCCGTTGGTCAGGACGATCTGCTCGAGGTCGAAGCCCAGGGTGCCGTTGTTCGCGCGATGGGCCAGCTCGGCGGTGACGGTGTCCCCCATGTCGTGGGCGACGATCCTGCAGCGACCGGTCCCGAG
Organism: Propionibacteriales bacterium; assembly: GCA_026392455.1. Lineage (GTDB taxonomy): Bacteria > Actinomycetota > Actinomycetes > Propionibacteriales > Nocardioidaceae > Marmoricola. The sequence continues at coordinate 9,981 of JAPLCB010000006.1, forward strand.
CTGGGCGAGGAGGGCCTCGACGATGTCCGCCTGGTCGAACAGCGAGTACGACGCGGTCGGGGACTTGTCCGAGAACCCGTAGCCGGGCAGGTCGAACGCGATCACCCGGCCACCCAGCAGGTCGACGACCTCCGCCCAGTCGAAGGACGATCCGGGGAAGCCGTGGATCAGGACGGTGGTGGGTCCGGTGCCGGTGTCGTGGACGAAGACGTCGCGGCCGGCCACCGAGTGCACCTTCCCGCCGTCTCGCCAGGCCTGCAGGGCAGCCAGCGTGGAGGAGGTCATGGCTGATGCTCGCACACGTCGGACGACAAGGTCTTGACAGTTAGAGACCGATCGGTTGCAATGTTTCCATGACCTCTTCTGGGAGCTTCGACTCGATCATCAAGGGCGGCCGCGTCTTCGACGGCAGCACCGGACCGTCTGCGGTCCTCAACGTCGGCGTGCGCGACGGACGGGTCGTCGCGGTGTCGAAGGAACCGCTCGACGAGACCGGCTGTGCACGGGTCATCGACGCGACCGGCAAGTGGGTCACCCCGGGCATGGTCGACATCCACACCCACTACGACGTCGAGATCCTGGACGGTCCCGCACTGGCCGAGTCGGTCCGGCACGGGATGACCACGATCTTCCTCGGCTCCTGCTCGCTGTCGACGGTGCACGTCGACCCGACGACCGCCGGGGACATCTTCGGCCGGGTCGAGGCGATCCCGCGCCGGCACGTGATCGAGGCCGTGGAGCAGCACGGGTCGTGGACCTCGGCGGCCGAGTACGCCGACTACATCGACTCCTTGGCGCTGGGTCCGAACATCGCCGCCTTCATCGGGCACTCCGACCTGCGTGCCTCCGAGATGGGTCTGGACCGGGCCACCACGAAGGGCGTCCGGCCGACCGAGCGCGAGCTCGCCGGGATGGAGGCCAAGCTCTCCGAGGCGCTGGACGCCGGCTTCCTGGGGATGTCGGCCCAGGAGCTCCTCTTCGACAAGCTCGACGGCGAGGTGTGCCGGTCCCGGACGCTGCCGTCGACGTACGCCAAGGGGCGCGAGCGCCGTCGGCTCTACAAGCACCTGCGCAAGCGTGACCGGGTGCTGCAGGCCGGGCCTGACATCGGCAACCCGATGAGCTTCGCCGGGCTGTTCTCGGCCTCCACCGGGATCGGCCGCAAGAAGCTCAAGCTCAGCCTGCTCTCGGCGGCCGACCTGAAGGCGAACAAGTTCGCCATCAAGATCATGGGCCCGACCTCCGCGGCCGTGAAGAAGCTCGGCGGGGACCTCAAGTGGCAGCACCTGCCGGTCCCGTTCGAGGTGTACGCCGACGGCATCGACCTGGTCATCTTCGAGGAGTTCGGGACCGGCGCTGCCGCACTGCACCTGGCCGACGCCGTCGAGCGGATGCGGCTGCTCCAGGACGAGGAGTACCGCCGCAAGTTCCGCAAGGACTACGAGAACAAGTTCGGGCTGCGGGTGTGGCACCGCGACTTCTTCGACGCCGACATCACCGAGTGCCCCGACGACTCGGTGATCGGCAAGACCTTCGGACAGGTCGGCACCGAGCGCGGCGGGCTGCACCCGGTCGACGCCTTCCTCGACCTGGTCGTCGAGCACGGCACCAAGCTGCGCTGGCGTACCACGATCTCGAACTACCGGCCCGAGGTGCTCAACCAGCTCAGCGTCCTGGACGGGATCCAGATGGGCTTCTCCGACGCCGGGGCGCACCTGCGCAACATGGCCTTCTACAACTTCGGCCTGCGCTTCCTGCGACGCGCGCACGACGCCGAGCAGGCTGGCAGGGCGTTCATGACGATGGAGCACGCGGTCCACCGGCTCACCGGTGAGCTGGCGGACTGGTACGGGCTGGACGCGGGCTACCTCCGGGTGGGCGACCGGGCCGACCTGGTGGTCCTCGACCCGGCTGCGCTCGACGACGACCTCGACAGCTACCACGAGAACCCGGTCCCGGCCTTCGACAACCTGCCGCGGATGGTCAACCGCAACGACCGGGCCGTGAACGCGGTGTTCGTGGGCGGCGAGTACGTCTTCGGGGACGGGGTCGCCGCCGACGTGCTCGGGTCGAAGCGGACCGGCCGGTTCTTGAGGGCTGGCCTGAAGGCCGGTCAGAAGGTCTCGTGACCGCGGAAGCGGTCGGTCGCCGTACCCAGGCCGAACGGTCGGCGAGCACGCAGGCCGCGCTGGTCGAAGCCACCATCGAGACGATCCAGGAGCTCGGGTACCACCGGGCGTCGCTGGGGGAGATCTGTGCCCGGGCCGGGGTGTCGAAGGGTGGCCTGTTCCGGCACTTCGACTCCCGCCTCGACCTCGTGGTCGCGGCGGCGCAGGAGGTCGGTCGCCGCCACCTCGAAGGGTTCCGGTCGCTGGGGCCCGCCACCATCGAGGAGCAGCTGGTCTTCGCCCGGAGCCGGGCCCGCGCCGACATCAACGCGGTCTGGTTCGAGCTGCTGATCGCGGCCCGGACCGACGAGCACCTGCGCGAGCAGCTCACCCCGGTGGCGATCTGGCTCTACGACAACATCGAGGAGCTCGCGCTGGCGTCGACGCTGGCGCAGAAGGTCGAGCCCGGGCTGGCCCGGCTGGCCGCCACCTCGGTGGTGCACATGTTCGACGGCGAGGCTGTCATCCGGGCGGTGCTGCCACGGCCGGCGGACGAGGAGGCCCGGCTGGCAGGGGCGGTCGCGCTGTTCGAAGGTGTCGCGGACCAGGGTTAGCGGGGGAGTTCCTCGACGGCGAGGTCGAAGGCTTCGACCAGGGCTTGGGCCAGCGTCGGCTCCTGCTCGTCGAGGAGGAATCCGACGAGGCGACCGACCTGCGATCTCCGAACGGTCACCAGGTTGTCGCACGACGCCACGCAATCCGCGTCGAGTCCGTTGGCCGGTCCGAGGGGGACTTCGGTCCGCAGCCCCCGGATGCGGGAGGTGATCGGAGCAACCGTCACCTTCGTCATCTCGGCTCGGGCGGATTCCCGAGTCAGGATGACCGCGGGCCGGGTCTTGTCGACCTGGACGAGGTGGATGGCCCGCATCAGTCGATATCCAGCGGATCCGAGGCGCCGTGGGCGATCCACACGTCCAGCTCAGGATCGTCATCGCCTTGCTCGCGGTAGATGCGTGCGTCATGCTCGGCCGCCAGCTGGCGCTGGTACTTCATCAGTGCTTTCACCACCACGGCCGCCCGGGACTTCTCGCCACCGGCGACGCGCTCGTCGAGGAAGGCGACCAGGTGTTCGGGCAGTCGGACGGCGATCTGGGTGCTCACGGGATCGATGGTACCGATCTGGGATGCAGTCGTCATGGATCCAGCATCGACTGCCACGCGACGTGTCACAACCGATGATCCACAGTCTCAGGCTGCCTCGCGGACCTCGAGCGGCGGCGACCACCGGAGTGCCGGAGTGTGGGGGTGGTGCGGCTCCAGGTGGAGCTCCGTCCGTTGCAGCCGGCGGGCCAGCAGCCAGACGCCCCAACCGACAGCCGTGGCCGGCAGCGTGGCGATCACCAGGTACCAGCCGATCGGATCCGGAAGGTGGGTGACGGCGGTCTTCCCGGTGAGCTCGAAGACAGCCAGGACGGCGGCCGCCCAGACGAATCCGCCGATCGTGGTCCGGGCTACTGCGCCGCTCAGGGTCCGGTGCTGGGTCGCGGCCGGGATGCCGGCGACCGAGGCGATCCCCGCGGTCGCCAGGTAGAACCAGAGGTTCCAGCCGAGGGTGAAGCCGGTGACGGCTCCGGAGACCGCTGCGCACCCTGCGGTCTCCCAGGCCCGACGTGCCAGCGAGCACTCGGTGAAGAACCGCTGGGGCGGTCGTCCCAGGGTGTGGTGGAGAAGGCGTCGGGCTGTCGTCATGGCGATGAACCCATCGGCGGGGCTGTCCCGGTCCTGAGCCGGAACGGCAGAACCCCCGGCCAGCGAGGCTGACCGGGGGTTCTGACCGACGTACGGGTGAGGCTCAGACCTCGTTCTCGAGGGCGGCGGTGACGCGTCGGTGCGCCTCCCAGATCTCCTCGGGCAGCCGCTCGAAGGACTTGAGGTGCTCCTCGCGGTAGCCCATCTCCTGCTTCCAGCGGTCGACGTCGATGGTCAGGATCGCCTCGAGGTCCTCGTCGCTGATGTCGACGCCCTCGAGGTTGAGCTCCTCGCGGGTCGGGATGATCCCGACGGCGGTCTCCCGGCCCTTGACCTCGCCGTTCTTGAGCTGCAGCAGCCACAGCAGCGGGCGCAGGTTGTCGCGGTACCCGGGCCACCGGAAGTGACCGTCCTCGGGGTCGCGCTGGAACCAGTTGACGTGCGCGAAGATCGGCTGCTCGGTCGCCGCGCCGACGACGTTGAGGTAGTGCTGCGCGTAGTCGCCCTCGCCGTACGCCATGAACGGGCGGTTGGACATCGGGTCGTAGCGCAGGACGCCCTCGGTGCCCTCGGCCGCGGCCGTCGCCTCGGCGCCCAGGGTCAGGCCGTCGTACACGCCCTCGGCGAGGTCGTGGATGGCCCGGACCAGCGGCTCGCGGTCACGGGTGCGACCGCCGAAGATGATCGCGTCGATCGGGACGCCGGTCGGGGCGTCGTAGTCCTTGGCGATGTTCGGGACGTTGTCCAGGGTGGTCGTGAAGCGGCTGTTCGGGTGCGCCCACGGCGAGTCGTCGTTGTGCTCGCGGTCGGCGATCGCGTTGCCGAGCCAGTCGACCCAGCCGTGGACCTCGGCCGGCGGCTGCGGGGTGCGGCCCTCCCACCAGACCTCGTGGGTGATGGTGTTGTAGGCGATGTTGGTGAAGATGGCGCCCGTGCCGGGCGCGATCGACTCCAGGGCGGTCGGGTTGGTGCCTTCGTTGGTGTCCTTGGCGACACCGAAGACGCCGTACTCCGGGTTCATGCCGTAGAGCTTGCCGCTGGCCTCGTCGACCCAGAGCCAGGCGATGTCGTCGCCGTAGAAGGAGACGTGGTACCGGTCGCCGAGGACGTCCGGGGCCAGCATCATCGCGAGGTTGGTCTTGCCCGAGGCGCTCGGGAAGCCGCCACAGATGTGGTAGTCCTTCCCGGTCTCCTTGTCGTGGATCCCGATGAGCATGTACTGCTCGGCGAGGAACTTCCCCGAGACCCAGCCGTCGTACGCCGCCTGGCGCAGACCGTGGGCGATCTTGCCGAGCAGCGCGTTGCCGCCGTACGACGAGCCGTAGTGCAGGATCGTGCGCTCGTCGGCGACGGTGACGAAGTAGCGGGAGTCCTCCGGGGTGCCCTGGCCCAGGTTCTCCAGGTCGCCGGTGACGTGCACGGCGCGGACGAACTGGTTCGGGTCCTCGAGGTCGTTGATGTACTGAACGCCGACGCGGGCCATCCGGATCATGTGCAGCACGACGGTGCGGCAGTCGGTCAGCTCGACGCCGGTGGCCCACGGGGCGAGCGCGTTGCCGACCGGAGCCATCAGGTAGGGGATGACGTACATGGTCTTGCCGACCGAGGCGCCGGTCATGTTCTTCTTCTGCAGCGCGGTCATCTCGGCAGCGTCGCGCCAGTTGTTGTACTCACCCTTGTCGCTCGGGCGGCTGGTCGCGACGACCGTGCGCTCCTCGGAGCGCGCGGTGTCCTTGTGGTAGCTGCGGGAGTAGTACAGGCCCTCGCCGGCCGGCTCGAGCTCGCCGGCCTCGAGGCACTCGGCGATCAGGCGGGCGTCGTCCGCGGGGGATACGACCTCGATGTTGGCGGCCCCGGTGAGCTCGGCCCAGTACGCGACGTACTCGCGGACCTTGGGGTTGGTGACGCCAGCGGCGTCCAGGGCGGTGTTGACGTCAACCATGGGAGCTCGTTCCTCGTATGTGTCTGCGGGGCGCGACCGAGGTTAACAGCGCGCGGCCTTTGTCGACACCTGTGCCCATTTCTGGACGGTGCGACGCGCGCCACTACTCGGGCAGCTGGTCGGCCCGGTCGGCGACCAGAGCATCGGGTGCGCTCAGCCGCCACGCTTCGAAGGTCAGCTCGGCGAGCTCGTCGCGCTCGACCTTCGCCAGGTGCACCACGACCCAGCCGAAAGCGCCCGAGGTGTACTGGATCTCGAAGACGTCAGGGCGTTCGGCGACGAGCATCAGCTGCTCGGTCAGGGTCTGCTTCAGCCCGACCGTGCTCGTCGCCGGCCAGAGGTAGCCGAAGGCCTGGCCGGCAACGTCGAACCGGATCCACTTCCCTGAATCGCGCTGGCCGACCTCGGGCAGCTGTGCCGCCAGGTCGGTGAAGTCGTGGAGGGTGCAGGACATGCGGGGGAGTCTGGCAGGGCCGACCGACGCTCAGGCGGGGGCGAGGACCTTGATGCCGAGATCCCGCGCCGACTCGGCCATCCGGTGGTCGTAGGTGACGATGGCGTCGACGCTGGCCTGAACGGCCGCGGCCAGGTGAACCGCGTCCAGCGATCTGAGGTGGTGTCCCGGAAGGTAGCCCGCCTCGCGGAAGGTCGATCGGGGCGTCTCGACGAGATCGATGAACTCCAGAGCCGCAGTTACCTGTTCGTAGGTGAGGTCCGGGTTGCGGGGGACCGCTCGCAGCATCTCGGTCTCCAGCAGCCAGCACCCGACAAGCTGAGGATCGGCGTCGTCGATCGTCTTGGCGAGCGCGGCAGACTCGGGTTCGTTGAGTGCGATCTTCAGTGCGGCAGAGCTGTCGACGTACCACCGACTCATCGGTCGCCGCCGCGCAGATCGTCGAGGATCTCTTCGCTGGTGATGGACGAGGTGATCCGGGGGAACTCGGACAAGGGACCTCGCCTCGTCGCAGGGCGGTCGATCTTGAGATCGGACGGCACGCTGTACGGGACGATCCGCGCGATCGGTACTCCGTGCCGGGTGACGACGTACGTCTCGCCGTCCTCGACCCCGCGCATGATCTCGGCGTTGTCGTTGCGCAGCTCGCGCTGGCTGATCGTCTTCACGGGGTCAAGTGTAGCGCTGTGTAGCACAATTTCTAGAAGTACGGAGCCCTCTGATCTTCTGGGAACAAGAGGGCAAAGGTGCCGTGTTCCGCGTCGGCGCGCAACCGCGCTTCCACAGGTCCGAGGCTCTACCAGCAGTTGGGCTGCTAGTAGGAGACCGGCTGCACCTTGATCCCGTTGAGCCAGCCGGACCGCAGCCGCTTCTCGGGCCCGGTCCGGGTGATGCCCGGCGCCAGGTCGGCCAGTGCGTCGAAGATCATCCGGATCTCGGTCCGGGCCAGGTTGGCGCCGATGCAGTAGTGCGCGCCGTGGCCGCCGAAGGCGAGGTGGGGGTTCGGGTCGCGCAGGATGTTGAAGGTGTGCGCGTCGGTGAAGACGTCCTCGTCGTAGTTCGCACTGGCGTAGAAGAGGCCGACCCGCTGGCCGGCGAGGACCTCGACGCCGCCGACCTCGGTGTCCTCCAGGGCGGTGCGCTGGAAGGAGGTCACCGGGGTGGCCCACCGGATCACCTCGTCGACCATGGTGCTCGGCCGCTCCCTGACCCACAGGTCCCACTGGTCGGGGTGGTCGAAGAACGCCTTCATGCCGTGGGTGGTGGCGTTGCGGGTGGTCTCGTTGCCGGCGACGGCGAGCGCGATCACGAAGAAGCCGAACTCGTCGTCGGTCAGGCCGCGCCCGTCCACGTCGGCGTTCACGAGCTTGGTGACGATGTCGTCGCGCGGGTTCTCGCGGCGGTCCGCGGCGAGCATCATCGAGTACATCAGCACCTCGGCCGCGGCGGCCGCGGGGTCGTTGTCCTCGCGTGCCAGGTCGGCGTCCTCGGCCCCGGTCATCTGGTTGGTCCAGTCGAAGATCTTCTGGCGGTCCTCGGCCGGTACGCCGAGCATGTCGCCGATCACCTCCAGCGGGAACTGGGAGGCGACCTGGTCGACGAAGTTGCCGCCGCCGGTCGCGACCGCGTCGGCGACGATCCGGCGGGCCACCAGATCCAGGCCCTCCTCCAGTGCGTTGATCGCGCGCGGGGTGAAACCGCGGCTGATGATCGAGCGCAGCTGGGTGTGCTCGGGCGCGTCCTGGTTGATGATCACCACCTGGGTCATCTCGATCGACTCCCGGGTCGAGGTCTCCGGGTTCCGGATGATCACCCCGTTCTCGCGGCTGGAGAAGACCTTGTTGTTCTTGGAGACCGCCAGCACGTCAGCATGCTTGGTCACCGCCCAGTAGCCGGTCCCGGAGGCCTCGGACATGCCGGCCCGGGCGTTGGCAGGTTGCTCGACCCAGAACACCGGCTGGCTGCGTCGCAGGGCCGCGAATTCGTCGTACGGGACGCCGGCGAGGTTGGTGTCGGGGTCGGTGAAGTCGAACCCGGTCGGGATGATCGGTGCGGAAGTCATGGTGCGACCATACAGATCAAGACTTCTGTATGTACATAGTTGCGAAAGTGTATGGTCGGCGCATGCGCACGCACGGCTGGAACGGCAGTCCGCCCCAGGATGCCGACGAAGCCCGGGCCCGGATCCTGGCAGCCGCCCGGGCTCGGCTCGCCGCAGCCGGCAGCACCCACATCTCCGAGGTCGCCGAGCTGCTGGGCGTCACCCGGCAGACCGTCTACCGGTACTTCCCCACGACCGACGACCTGCTGAACGCTGCCGCGACCGAGGCGGTCACCGAGCTCGAGGGCCAGCTCGTCCAGCACGTGATCGACCACCTGGCCCGAACCGGAGGCGACGCCGCGGACGCCGCGGTCGAGATCGTTGCGTACGTCTACGAGCACCTGCGGGGAGACCCGGCCCTGAACCGGCTGGTCGCTCCGGGCCGGATCACCGCGACGGTGGCCGGGCTGACCACCCCGTCGGCGATCGCGCTGGGACGCGCGTGGTTGACCAGCTTCCCGGTGGACTGGACGGCGATCGGGCCGGGGGACGAGGCCCAGGCCGAGCTGGTCGAGCACCTGCTGCGGACGCTGCAGTCGTTCGTCCTCGACCCGGGCGAGCCCGGACGCTCCGGCCCCCAGCTGCGGGCCTACCTGCAGCGTTGGCTCGCGCCCGCCCTACGCGGCTGAGTTCCGGCGTTCCCACCAGGACGCGGCCACCATCACCAGACCGGCCAGCACGCCACCGGCGAGGACGTCGATGACGTAGTGCTCGCCGAAGTACACCAGTGCTGTCGACATCGCCAGCGGGTAGAGCAGCAGCAGCCAGCGCCAGCCGCTCTGCAGCCGCTGGATCGCGTAGAACGCGATCAGGAAGGTCACCCCGGCATGCAGGGACGGCATCGCGGCCACCTTGTTGCCGACCCCCTGGAGGATGATGTTCGCGCGCTCCAGGCCGATCGCGGAGAACCCGCGGCTGGTGATCCGGTGGACCTCGGGGGTGAGGCCTTCGTCCGAGGCCATCCACGGGGGTGCCATCGGGTAGAGGAAGTAGATGAACAGGGCGGCGAAGTTGAGCCCGATGTAGCGGCGCATCCAGCGCTTCCAGGACTCCCGGTTGCGGACCCAGAGCACCGCCGCGATGGTCAGGCCGAGGAAGAAGTGGGTCCCGTAGGTGATGCTGAAGAACAGGTCGTACCAGTGCGTCGGCGTCTCGGTCACGCACGGGACCGCGCACCACGCGTGCTGCAGCTGCTCGGTCGGCAGCTGGTCGCCGAACCCGAACGTCCGGCTCAGCCAGCGGTCGACGTCGATCGGCATCTGCTTGTGCACCGGTACGCCGAGGTTGTCGGCCAGCGCCCGGCTGAAGTAGTAGACCGTTAGTCCGGCCAGGACCGGCCACCAGTCCGCCGGGAACCTGCGGTGGTAGGACCAGGGCGCGTCGATGTTCCAGGCGATGCCAGCGGCCCAGATCCAGAGGAAGACCCCGATCGGGTCGTTCGGGAAACCGATGAACGCGGTCCACAGCACGAACGCGCCGACGTAGACGACCATCGCTCGGAGCCGGTGGGCCCGGCTGGTGAACGGCTTGTCGGCTCCGGAGACGGCGGTCTTCGAGGGCTCGCGCTCGTCGAGCCCGGATCCGAGCTCGACTTCACTGGACATGCGCGGAAGTCTAGACAGAACCCGTTGGTCTCGAATGCGATTTCACGCCTTGGTCCGTTCACCTGCGCGTGCTCAGGAACCCGCGGGGAACGGCACTCCCATCGGGTTGCCGGCCGGGAGCGACCCGGCCCGGGCGATCGCCCGCGCCAGGCCGCCGAGCACCTGGCGGACCAGGGCGCCCTCGGCCTCCAGCAGCGCGGTCGGACCGCTGGCCAGCCGGTCGGTGTCCGCCTCGATCCTGGTCCTCAGGTCGCGGCCGGTCCCGGTCAGCCCGCGGCCGCCCGGCTCCAGCAGTCCCCGGGCGGTCAGGCTGTCGGCTGCGGCGTCCCACTCGGCGTCGGTCCAGCCGCGGTTCGGCTGCAGCGTCTCCCGGGCCAGCGGGCCGTCGGCGACGTGGGTGATCGAGGTCTCCAGGCCGGACAGTCCGGCCAGCGTCGCCGCGAGGACGTGCCCGTCACCGCGGTGCTCGCGCAGCGCGGTCGCGGCCCACCAGAGCCGCCCTGCCAGGTCGTCGGGGACGTCCACGTCGACCCAGGCAGCAGCCAGCGCGCGACCGTCGTACGAGGCGGCTTCGGCTGCCCGGACCAGCAGGTCGGCGACCCGCCGGGCATCGGCGAGGCTGCCGTCGGAGATCAGCGGGTGCAAGGTGCGGGACACCGCCTCGAGCCGGCTCGCGACCGCCTGGGCGGGGGTGATCCGTGACCACACCTTCGGGAGGGCCTTCGCCACCATCTCCGGGGCGAAGCCGAAGAAGAGTGCGGTCACCGGTGCGGCGGCGACGGCCCCCAGCGGTGCGGCCCGGCCGGCGAAGTAGCCGTTCCAGAAGCCGTGCAGACCGGCGTCGGCCAGGCAACCCGAGACGGCCGGGTCGAAGTAGACGATCGCGTGGACCGGTTCGTAGTGCGACCAGAGGTCGCGCTCGGGGCTCAGCATCCTTCGAGGACGGTCGGTTCGAGCACCGTGAGGTTGCCGTCGAGGTCGGTGGTGAACAGCTCGACCCCGTCGGCGACGGTGGCCGCGTCCGCGCCGAGGGCGACCGCGATCTTGTTCGCCGCGTTCCGCATCACGTCCAGGACCACCTCGAGGACCTCCGCCTCGGTCAGGTGCGTCCGCGCCGCGGCCACCGTCTCGTCGGTGACCGCGTCCGGGGTCAGCACCAGCGCGTCGACCAGGCCGAGGGCAGCCTTGGTTGCCGGGGGCAGATTGCTGGACGGCCAGTCGTCGACGGCGTCGAAGTCCTCGTCGCGGGCACCGTCGGCGATCGCGTCCTGGCTGCGCCGGGACTTGCAGACGGCGCAGTCGTGCAGTCGGGCACCGCGCAGGCGGACCAGCTCGGTGGTGGTCAGGTCGAGGTGCCGCAGTCGGGCGACCGCGCTCATGAACGACTCCAGCAGGGACCAGCTGTCGCCGTCGTACGGGACGGGGGCGGGCCAGCTGCCAGCGCCGAGCACGGCGTCCAGGACCGAGCGGACCCGGGGGACGAAGTCGGCGACGTAGATCTCCTGGACGACGGCGAAGGCGCGGTCGCCGGTCGCGGCGTAGAACGCAGCCCGTTGGCTGCCGTCGGTCGCGGCGACGTCCAGGCCGAACTGGTCGGCGAACTCGGCCACCGCCGGGTCCTCGCGAGGAGGTCTCGGCAGCCCCGCGATCTGGTCGAAGATCCCGGCGACCTCGGGGAAGGTGGCAGTCAGGGCCTCGCGTCCGGTGCTCATCGGCCAAGGGAACCATGAACCTGGCAGACTCAGGGCGTGTTCACATCGCTGGGTCAGGTGCCGTTCGGGGTGTGGTGCGGCGCGGCCGTGATCGTGGCGGCGGCCTGGATGCAGGACGGTTGGGGCTTCGTGCTCGGGATCCTGATCATCGGATTCACCACGTTCACCCACCTCTACGCCCAGAACCGCCCCGACGAGGGTGAGCAGGTCGACGACGGTGAGGACGACGGTTGGGGCGCCGCGGAGGACCCGCAGCCGTAGGCCCGCTGGCCACCCGCTGTCCACTGCGCCCGACTTCGGGCGAACGTCCGCTGTTCCCACACCGAGGCGTCGGTGCCGGTTCACCCTGCGTTCGCTCGTGGCTGTGACGTTCGGCTTGCCCTGCTGACGTCTTGATACCCGAGGTCGCACCTGATGCACACCTTCCGCACTCGTTTGGTCGTTCCCGCCCTGATCGGCCTCGCCGCGATCCTGGCCGCTGGTCTGGTGCTGGTCACCCCGGCCTTCGCCGCCGACGGCGACGTGCGGATCAACGAGTTCTCCTCCAACAACCCGGACTTCATCGAGCTGATCAACACCGGCACGGCTCCGGTGGACCTCGCCGGGTGGGTCCTGAAGGACAACTCGGAGACGAACTCGTACACGTTCCCGGCCGGCAGCAGCATCGCCGCCGGCGCGATCAAGGGGATCAGCGGCGAGGGTGTCGAGTTCCTGTTCGGCCTCGGGAACGGGGACGCGGTGCGGCTGTTCGCGCCCGGAGGCACCGTCGTCGACTCGTACGTCTACCCGGGTCACCCGCCGGCCGGCAAGAGCTACAGCCGCTGCCCGCAGGGGACCGGGCCGTTCGTCACCACCGGCAACGCCACCAAGGGACTGCCCAACAACTGCGTGGTCGCACCGGTGACGCCGAACGTCACCATCAACGAGGTCGAGTCCAACGGCGACCAGGTCGCGGACTGGGTCGAGCTGAGGAACAACGGCACCACCGCGGTGGACGTGTCCGGCTGGAAGATCCTGGACAACGACCCGGCGCACACCTCGACCCCGGTCGTCGTCCCCAACGGCACCAGCATCCCGGCCGGTGGCTACTACGCCATCTACACCGAGATCGCGCAGACCCCGGGCTTCGGTCTCGGAGGCGCGGACAGCGCCACCCTCTTCCTGCCCAACGGCAGCACCCAGGTCGACTCCTACGCCTGGACCGTCCACGCGGCCACGACCTACGGCCGCTGCCCCGACGGCACCGGTGCCTTCACCACGACCACGACGTCGACCCGTGGCCTGGCCAACGCCTGCAGCCCGGTCCGGATCAACGAGGTCGAGTCCAGCGGCGGTACGCCCGGTGACTGGATCGAGCTGAAGAACATCAGTGCCGCGCCGGTCAACCTCGGCGGCTGGTCGGTCAAGGACAGCGGCGAGTCGCCGTACACGATCCCGAGCGGTACGACGATCGCCGCCAACGGCTACCTGGTTCTCGACGAGGCGCAGTTCGTCTTCGGTCTCGGCGGGGCCGACGCGGTCCGACTCCTCGACACCACCGGCACGCTGGTCGAGTCGTACGCCTGGACCACGGCCGCGCTGCAGACCTACGGCCGGTGCAAGGACGGCGTCGGTGACTTCAAGGACACCAGGGCATCGACCAAGGGTGCTGCCAACTCCTGCCCCGGCCTGGAGACGACGCCGTGGCCCGGTGACCAGACCGTCACCACCGCCGACCTGTCGGCGACCTTCCTGCAGGACCTCTCCGGGCTGACCTTCGACCCTGCCGACCCGGACGTGCTCTGGGCCGCGCAGAACAAGAAGGGCACCCTCTTCAAGCTAGTCCGCGACGCCAGCAACACCTGGGTCCCGGCGGCGGGATGGCCCAAGGACCCGAAGTACACGGCCACACCGACCTCGGTCAACGGCCCCGACACCGAGGGCCTGACCATCGGTCCGGACGGTTTCGTCTACCTGGCCTCCGAGCGGAACAACGACGCCAGCGGCGTGAGCCGGATGTCGGTGCTGCGCTTCGACCCGAACGCGACCGGGTCGACGATCCTGCCGACGTCCGAGTGGGACCTGACCAGCAAGATCCCGGCGGCGGGAGCGAACCTGGGCCTCGAGGGCGTCGCGTTCGTGCCGGACAGCTACCTGGTCGGCAACGGCTTCAAGGACGAGAGCACGAATGCTCCGTACAACCCGGCGACCTACCCGGCCCACGGGTCCGGGCTCTACTTCGTCGCCGTGGAGGACACCGGTGACCTGATCGGGTTCGCGCTCGACGCCGACGGAGTCACCTCGCACAAGATCGCTACCATCGACAGTGGCTTCGAGCACCTCGCCGACGTCAACTTCGACCCCGAGCGCCAGCGCCTCTGGGCGGTCACCGACGACACCCACGACGGCAAGACCTCGCAGCTCAAGATCGACGCCTCCGGGGCCTTCGTCGTGGACACCGCCTTCGATCGCCCGGCCGGGATGCCGAACCTCAACAACGAGGGTCTGGCCATCGCGCCGCAGTCGCGCTGCGTCGCCGGCAAGAAGGAGGTCCTCTGGTCCGACGACGGCGACACCGGCGGCAACTCCCTGCGGCGCGGCACCATCAACTGCACCGTGCCTGCCGCCCAGAACGTCACCTTCACCTCGATCCCGCAGTCACCGGTCGTCGGCGGCACCTACGCGGTGACGGCCACCGGGGGTGGCTCGACCAACCCGGTCGTGATCTCGGTCGACCCGCTCTCCCTCGGGTCGTGCTCGATCACCGGCACCGTGGTCAGCTTCCTGCACACCGGGGAGTGCATCGTCCGGGCGACCCAGGCTGCGGCGCAGGGCTACCTCGCGGGCGCTGCTGTCCAGACGGTGATCATCGCCAAGGCGGCACAGCAGATCTCCTTCGCGCAGCCCGGCGACACGACGTTCAGCGCTGCCAGTGTGCCGCTGACGGCGTCCGCGGACTCCGGACTCGCGGTCGCGTTCGCCTCGGTGACGCCGGACGTCTGCGTGATCGACGGCGCGTCGGCCCGCCCGGTGGCGGCCGGCACCTGCACCGTCACGGCGACCCAGGCGGGCAGCGACGACTACCTCGCCGCCGAGCCGGTGTCGCGGTCGCTGACGGTGGCCAAGGCGCCGATCGTGGTCACCACGAGGTCGACCTCCGGGCTGGTCAGCCTGCTGACGCTCAAGATCACCTACACCAGCACCGTGAAGTCGGTGATCACCGGCCTCCCGGTCCCCGGGGTGGTCGTCACCACCCGGATCGACGGCGGCGCGCCGACCAGCGGCTGCAAGGCGACCACCAACGCCAGCGGTGTCGCGACCTGCACCGTGGGCCCGGTCTCGATCGCGCTGGGGGTCAACTACAAGGCGTCCGCAGCCGAGTCGGCGAACCACCTCGCCGGGACGGGAAGCGCGTTCATCGGTCTCTTCTGACCGGCCGGCGGCCGCTGATCAGGTGATCGAGTGGTCGACCCAGGCACCGGAAGCGCCGGCGACGTCGTGCAACCGGGAGTTGGCGTCGCCGGTCCGCGGCACCCCGTACGTCGAACCGATCGCCTGGCACGCGGCGGCAGCCTGGGCGGCGGGGACGGCTGCGGTCACGGTCCAGGTGGCGCCGCTCAGGCACGCGGCCGGACGAACCTCGGTGCACGGCGATGCGATCCACCGGCCGTCCGCACCCAGCGCGGTGCACCCGCCGGCGCCGGCGCGCGGCTCGTCCGGGGCCCAGCTCCACAGCGTCGACTGGATCCGTCCGTCCTCGGGCAGCAGCTGGTCGAAACCGAACAGGTTCACGCCGCAGTTCGTCATCGCCTCGACCTTCTCCGGTGACAACCCCTCGGGGTTCACCGGAGGCCGCTGCGGGTCGAGCAGCGTCGAGACCAGGGTGGAGTCCTCGAAGTACCGCACCACCTGCTGGGCGTACACGCCCGGTCCGTAGGTCGCGTCGCACGCCGGGAATGCCCGGTACGCGGACGCCTGTCCGCTCTCCACGTGGGCGCTGCTCCAGTCGAAGACCGCACTGGACCAGCCCGGTGCGCAGGACCCGACCAGGACCACCCGGGCGCCCGCCGCGCGGACGTCGTCGCGCGAGGTTCCCAGCGGGAGCGGCACGCACCCGTTCGCCGCGCGGTCGGCCGGGTTCGGTCGGTAGACCAGGCTGGTGCCGTTCGGTCGCTTCAGCACCGCGGCCAGCGTGCTCAGGATCGAGGTGTACGCCGCCGGATCCTTCACCGCGTCCTCCAGGTACAGCAGGATCACCGCGTCGCTGTTGGCGGGAGCGTTCAGCCAGGTGGCGATCTCCGGGAGCACCTTCGCGAACGACGATTCCGTGGTGCACCCGAGGTTGCCGACCTCGGCGCCCTGGCCGTGGCAGACGGTGACGACCTTCGGACCCAGCAGGCCGAGAATGCCGGGGACGTAGTGCAGGTCGAGCTCGAGCGAGCGGACGTCGATGTCGAGCTGCTGGGTCAGCGACAGCTGCTGGTTGGAGTCGGCCCGCGACACCGTGAACGGGTAGGACAGGCCGTTGAACGAGTTGTGGGTTCCGATCCACTGCACGTCACGGAAGGCGACCGGATCGCTCAGCTCGTACTGGAACTGGGCGGTGCGGTGCACCCAGGACGACCGGTACGCGTCCCGCGCTGCCTGGGTGACGCTGTGTGCCAGCGGCAGGGAGCAGAGGGTGTCGGGGATCCCGGCCCGCCGGCACTCCGCTCCGACGGCGTCGAAGGTCTTGCCCAGCGCCACGCAGGGGATCGCGATCGGGCTGATCGCGTCGCACGGGGCTGTCGGGGACGGTGCCGCCGCGGTACCGGCGGACGGGGTGACGGCCAGGAACATTCCGGCCGCGATCAGGGCCGCGACGACGGCGCGGAGAAACCTGGGAGGGGTCATCGGGCCACCTTGGCACCGACGTATGACCCAGGTCACACGAACGGGTCAAAAAAGTTCGTCGTCAGACCGCGGCGGACTCAGCGCCGTCGTCGGGCGCTTCCAGCAGCCCCGCCCGGTCCGCCAGCACCTCGAACAGCGCCGTCGCGAACGGCGGGATGCTGGCGATGGCGGCCAGTGCCGTGGTCCGCAGCGACCAGCGGAACGCGGTGCGGGCCACCAGGGTGGCGAGCAGGTAGGCCAGGAAGATGCCGCCGTGGATCGGGCCGAAGATCTTCACGCCGATCTCGTTGCCGTCGGCCGGGACGTACTTGAAGTACATCCCGATCAGCAGGCCGAGCCAGGAACAGGCCTCGGCGAAGGCGACGGCGCGGAACAGCAGACGGACGCGGGCGGGATCGTTCACGCCGTCACGGTAGCCGCAGGACTCAAGACTCCTTGAGCCGGTCGCTGACGGCGCCGGCGGCGATGGCGACCAGCGGGATCCACAGCGGCACCAGCATGAACATCATGATCGGGGCGAAGGCCTTGATGAGCTCTCCCACGGTCTTTCCTCTCGTCGTCGGATCGATACGACGAGCCTGTGCTCCGGTGGGTCTCGGAGGTACGTGCCCGGCGCACCAGATCAGCCGCGAGCGTTGTGCTGGGGCACCAACACCGGGAGCGCCGCCGTGCCCAACCAGCGACAGGCGATCAGGGCCAGCTCCAGGTCGAGCCGGTCCTCGTCGAGGCCCCGTCCTCGTGCCTCGACCGCCCGGTCGACCCGGTACTTGACCGTGTTCTTGTGGAGGTGGACCAGCTGAGCGGTCGCGGCGAAGCTGTTCCGCGTCGACAGGAAGACCCGCAGGGTCTCGCGCAGACGCTCGGCGCTCTCGGTGTCCTCGGCGAGGCCGCCGAGGGTGTCTCCGACCAGGCGCCGGGTGCTCTCCAGGTCGACCGCGAGCAGAGCGGCCGCTCGCACCTCGGCCTGGCTGAAGGCGGTCACCGCGGCAGCGCGGTCCTGGGCCAGCGTCGCGACGTACTGGGCCCGGAGTGCATCGAGGTGGGACTGCCGGAAGCCTTCCGGACCGGCACCCGGGGCCCCGAGCGCGATCCGGACACCGTCTGCGGCCAGGTCGCCGGTGTCGGGCTCCCCGGTCCACCGGGTGCTGCGTCCCAGCGGGATCCAGCCCCAGGCCGTTGCCCGGTCCTGGGCGGCGAACAGGGGCTGGCCGGTGCTGCCCAGCGACCGGGCCAGCCGGATCAGCAGCCGCTCCAGGTCCCGCAGCTCGCTGGCCGAGTCGTCGTCCGCCTGCCACAGCACGACGCCGACGTGGT
This sequence comes from Propionibacteriales bacterium, assembly GCA_026392455.1. Lineage (GTDB taxonomy): Bacteria > Actinomycetota > Actinomycetes > Propionibacteriales > Nocardioidaceae > Marmoricola. The sequence continues at coordinate 27,837 of JAPLCB010000006.1, forward strand.
GCTGGCGCAGCCGGTAGCCCAGGGCTGCCTCCGCTGCGCCGACGTCGAGGGCCTGGGCATCGATGAGGTCGGCCAGGATCGCGGCCCGGACGGTGTTCCGGTTCGCCAGCCAACGCTCGCGCTCGGCCTCGTAGATGACCAGGACCTGCTCGGAGACCGCGTCGATGTAGCGGAAGGTGATCGCGGTGAACGTCTGCCCCGCGGTGTAGGCGACCAACGGGTCCGGCTCCTCCGCGGCGATCCGGTCCAGGCTCCAGGCGAGGGCCTGCTCCTGCCCGAGCCGGTACGCCCGCAGCAGAGCGGTCGAGGAGATGCCTCGCTGGGCGAGACGGCGGGCGTACTCGACCGCTGCCGGGGGTGCCTGGATCTCCGCGGGAGCGAGGTCGTAGCGGACGACCTGGGCGACGGTCTCCAGGTTGCTCTCGATGCTGGCCCGGAGCATCTCGAGGATCACCTGGTCGCCCTGGAGCTCGGTGATGGCGCCGGCCAGGACGCCGTACAGGTCCTGCGAGAGCTGGGTGAGGTTGCCCGACATCCGGTCCGCCGTCGCGGTGACACGGGCAGCCGTGCGACTGGCGAAGTCGTCCTCAGAGGTCATGCTTCATGGTGGCAGACCAAAGGATCGGCCGAAACTGTCCCGAGGAGTCGATAAAATCGTCTGCTTGTTGTTTCCCGAGCACAATGTCAACGGAGTCGGCGGCGCTCTAGTCTCAGCCTCATGGGATTCCTTACGCCGAGCGAGCAGCCCGTCGAGCCTGCCGTCTTCCTGACACTGCCGCTCAGCGAACGCGTCCGGATCCTGGCCACGCACTGGGTGGACGACGGCTTCGGGACGCCACGGGTGCTGCACGTCGTCTACGTGCTGAAGATGCTCGGCCTGTACTTCGGGGTCGGACTGGCGATCACCTCGTGGACGACCGCGGGCGTGGACTTCACCGACGCGAGCACCTGGTTCGACAACATCGTCGTCTACCAGAAGCTGGCGATCTACCTGATGCTGCTCGAGGTCCTCGGGCTCGGCGGAGCGTTCGGACCGTTGTGCGGGCACTTCGCGCCGATGATGGGCAACGTCCGCTACTGGCTCCGCCCGGGAACGTTGCGGATGGCGCCGTGGCCCACCCGGGTTCCGGGCACCGGGGGTGACGAGCGCACGGTCTTCGACGTGCTGCTCTACCTGGCGGTCCTGGCCGCGCTGGTCTACCCGCTCGCCGTCCAGGCAGATCCGGTGCTCAACCTCCCGGCGGGCACGGGCCCCCAAGAGCTGGTGCCGGCGTACGCGTTCATCCCGATCCTGGTCGCGATGCCGCTGATGGGTCTGCGGGACAAGGTGATCTTCCTGGCAGCCCGCTCCGAGCAGTACCTGCCGATCATGCTGTTCTCCGCGACCCTCGGCGCGATCGCGCTGCAGTCCGACGCCTCGGCGGGCGACTTCCTCGACCTGGTGGTCGCCTTCAAGATCATCATCTGCGTCGTCTGGATCGGTGCCGGAACCTCGAAGCTCGGGCTGCACTTCTCCAACGTGGTCCCGGCGATGGTCTCCAACCAGCCCGGCCAGCCGCAGTTCCTCAAGCGCGCCCACTACCGCTCGTTCCCCGAGGACCTGCGGCCCAGCAGGCTGGCGTTCTTCATGGCGCACGTCGGCGGCACCACGATCGAGATCCTGATCCCGCTGACGCTGCTGCTGACCACCAACAACACGATCGCGATGCTCGGGGCGATCGCGATGCTGCTGTTCCACATCTTCATCACCTCGACGTTCCCGCTCGCCGTGCCGCTGGAGTGGAACGTCTACTTCGGCTACATCGCGATCGTGCTCTGGGGTGGCTTCGGGGACGGCTTCGACGCGTCGGTCTACAACATCTGGGAGTTCGACAAGCCGCTGCTGCTGATCCCGGTCTTCGCCCTCCTGCTGTTCGGACCGGTCCTGGGCAACCTGCGCCCCGACCTGGTCTCCTTCCTGCCCTCGATGCGCCAGTACGCCGGCAACTGGGCCTCGGCGATCTGGTTGATGAAGCCTGGGGTGGAGGCGCGGCTCAACGAGCTGCCGCTGGTGGAGAACCAGATCGACCAGCTGCAGCGGATGCTGCCCACGCCGTACGAGAAGGACGACGCGGAGATGACCTTGCAGAAGGTCACCTCGTGGCGGGCGCTGCACAGCCAGGGACGCGGTCTCTTCTCGGTCGCGCGCACCCACCTCGACGACATCGAGTCGCGCACCATCCGCGACGGTGAGTTCGTCTGCAACACGGTCCTCGGCTGGAACTTCGGCGACGGGCACCTGCACGACGAGCGCATGGTCGCGGCCATCCAGAAGCGGCTGAACCTGGCGCCCGGGGACCTGGTGGTCGCCTACTGCGAGTCGCAGCGCACCCCGTGGCTCAACCCGCCCCAGGAGTACCGGGTCATCGACGCTGCCCTCGGAGTGGTCGAGCGCGGCACCTGGAACGTCTCCGACTGCGTCGCCGAGCAGCCGTGGCTCCCGAACGGACCGGTCCCGCTGACGACGACCTGGACCGCGCCGGCGTACGTTCGTCAGCAGACGCTGACGACCGGTCAGACGACCTGATGGGGTGCGCATGACCAGAGCCGTCGTCGTCGGCAGCGGGCCCAACGGTCTGGCTGCCGCGGTCCGGCTGGCCCAGGCCGGCCTCGAGGTGACCGTGCTCGAAGCTGCCGACGTGGCCGGTGGCGGCACCCGGACCAGCGAGCGGATCGTTCCCGGACTGCTGCACGACGACTGCTCGGCGTTCCACCCGACCGCGATCGCCTCGCCGTTCCTCAGCTCCCTGGACCTGGCCGCGCACGGCCTGGTCTGGAAGTGGCCCGAGGTCGACTTCGCGCACCCGCTCGACGACGGCCGGGCCGGGATCGTGACCCGGAACATGGCCGAGACGGATGCGACCATCGGCGCTGACGCCCGTTCGTGGCACCGGGTCTTCGAGCCGCTGGTCCGGACTTTCGACAAGATCGTGGTGGATGCCTTCGGCCCGGCTGTGCACCTGCCGCGGCACCCGGTCGCGTTCGGCAGGTTCGGGCCGCAGGCGCTGCTGCCGGCCACCTGGACGATGAAGCACTGGAAGGACGACCCGGCGCGAGCCCTGTACATGGGGGTTGCTGCGCACGCCTTCGGCCGGCTCGACACACCCCTGAGCGGTTCGGTCGGGATGCTGCTGGGCACCGCTGGTCACGCCGTCGGCTGGCCGGTCGCCGAGGGCGGATCGATCTCGATCGCCCGGGCGCTGACCGGCTTGCTGGAGTCGCTCGGTGGCACGGTGCGGACCGGGATCCGGGTCACCTCACGGGCCCAGCTCAACGAGGTGCTCGGGTTCGAACCGGAGGTGGTGCTGCTCGACCTGGCTCCGTCCGCGGTCCTCGACCTGTACGGGGACCTGCTGCCGGGACGCGTCCGCCGGGCGTTCGGCCGCTGGCAGTACGGGCCCGCGGTGCACAAGGTTGACTACGCCATCGACGGCGACGTGCCCTGGACCAACGAGGACTGCCGTCGGGCAGGGACCCTGCACCTGGGTGGGACCGCCGAGGAGATCGTCGCGGTGGAGGCAGCGACCGCCCGCGGCGAGATGCCCGAGCGTCCGTTCGCACTGATCGGGCAGCAGTACCTGGCCGACCCCACGCGCAGCGCCGGTTCGATCAATCCGCTCTGGGCCTATGCGCACGTTCCCGCGGGGTACACCGGCTCGTCCGAGGATGCGACCGAGGCGCTGACCGCGCAGATCGAACGGTTCGCACCGGGGTTCCGGGACCGGATCGTGGGGACCTACGTCCGGTCGGCGAGCGAGATGGCGGCGTACAACGCGAACTACGTGGGTGGCGACATCGGCGCCGGCGCGAACACGGCCCGGCAGATCGTCTTCCGCCCGCGAGCCGGGCTCAACCCCTACAAGCTGGGCATCCCCGGGGTCTACCTCTGCTCCTCGGCCACGGCCCCCGGCGGTGGGGTGCACGGCATGTCCGGCTTCAACGCCGCCGAGACCGCCCTCAAACACCTCTGACCGGGCGCAGATGTCCCGCCCAGGTACGCCGACCGGGCGCAGATGTCCCGCCCAGGTACGCCGACCGGGCGCAGATGTCCCAGCGAAGTGGGACATCTGCGCCCTCTCGGCGTTGTTCGGCGGGACATCTGTGCCCGCTCGGGGTCAGAGCGGGGTGATCCCGACCAGGTGCCGCTGCGCGAGCTCCTGGTAGTACGGCGGGTTGCCGACGAGCCAGAACTCGGCCATCGACCCCGCCTCGATCGGACGCTTCACCTGGGCCGGTGAGCCGGCTGCCAGAACTCCGTCGGGGATCTGGGTACCCGGCGTGAGCAGCGAGCCGGCCGCGATCAAGGACCCGGCACCGATGACGACGTCGTCGAGCATGGTGCTGCCGTTGCCGAGCAGCGCGCCTTCACCGACGAGGGCTCCGTGGACCACGCAGCTGTGCGCCACGGTCGCGTTCGCGCCGATCTCGACCGTGGTCCCGGGGGCGCCGTGCACCACCGAGTTGTCCTGGATGTTGGCGCCCTCGCGGACGATGATCGTGCAGATGTCGGCCCGGAGCACGGCGCCGTACCAGACGCTGGCGCCCTTCTCGACGGTCACGTCACCGATCAGGGTCGCGGTCGGTGCGACGAAGGCCTCGGGGTGCACGGTCGGGCTCGCACCCTCGAACTCGAATAGATTCACGAGCGCAGGTTACTGCCCGGGATCGTTCGTCGGGACGGTCTCGCCCTCCTGCTCAGGCTGGCCGGCGGGTTCAGTCTCCGGGACGCGCTGGGCAGGGATCGACATGGTGGACCCGTGGGCTCAGTCGCTCGAGTCTTGCTTCAGGCGCTCCTCGGTGGCCCCGGTGAGGGCCGCGGAGAAGTGCGGGATCTTGGCGTTCAGCTCGGCCACCGTCTCGGCAGTGAAGTGCAGCGCCTCGAGCGGCGTCTCGCTGACCACGGTCGCCGAGCGGAGCTTGTGGTTGACCAGGGCCATCTCGCCGACCAGGTCGCCGGCGCCGACGCGCGCAACCTCGTCGCCGCCGCGGCGGACCGAGACCTCACCGGAGAGGATCAGGTAGGCCTTGTCGGCGGGGGTGTTCTCGGACATCATCGCCCAGCCCTCGGGGACGGTCAGGTACGTGGCTGCCTCGACGACCATCTTGATCTCGTCGTCGCTGAACCCGCTGAAGCGGTCCAGCTTCGCGAGCTGCTTGATCCGCGTGTTGTCGCCGGACTCTTTGCCGAACATCCACAGACTCCTCTCGTGGCGGCCGGAGCCGCGCAGGGTGTCCCCCCTGCAGGTGATTCTGTTGGCTACGTCGGCACTTGTCCATCACCGAGTCCACGCGGCGTCGGGCTAGATCCCGTTGTTGAAGATGCCCTTGCCCTCGCCGCCGTACAGGGCGATGCCGAGGGCAACCACCAGAGCGACCAGCCAGAGCCGCTCGAGCACGGTTCGGGTGGCCCGGCTGGTGAGGAGCTCGCGGGCCCGGCGGGGCTCGACGGTGAGACTCAGGACCAGGACGCTGATCCCGGCGACCGCAGCCACCAGGGCTGCCGAGAAGGTCCCCCAGACCCAGCCGAAGCTCAGCGGGAAGCCGACCAGGGCAGCGGTACCGAAGTGCTCGTCGGGCCCGATGATCCGCGCCGGGCCGATGAAGAAGCTCAGGCCGATCCAGAAGGCGAGCACGATCGTCCAGGCCGTCCGGGCCGGGCGGCTGAACCGACGGCGTTCGAACCAGAGCAGCACCGTGAGCGCGTACGGCGGACCCCCGACCAGCCAGCCGATGAAGAGCCAGCCGTTCTTGGTGGTGGGCGTGCGCTGCAGCACCAGGGCGATGTCTTCGCTGTACAGCAGGCCGAGGACGAGCCAGCCGAGGGAGAACACCGCAACGGCGATGCCGAAGCGCCTCAGATCGGACCGGTCGGTCCGGGATCTCGCCATGGGGCGAATCTACTGGTAGCCGGACATCGTGTCCGAATCGCGGTGTTCAGGAGCGTCATGGCGAGCACCGGCCCGAGGTTTGTCATGAAATCGGGTGAATGTCGCGACCACTGGCCCAGATCGTTAGCAAATCGGTCTAGCCCTGTTCGGCCAGAAGTCGGAGGCAGTGCTTAGTTTCGAAGAAGAACGTTCCGAAATTCGGGGACCGGCGCCGTTGTCGACGGGTCGGTCAGGTTCTCTCACGAGAGGTTCTCCCACCATGTCTCCAACTCATCACAGCGCAAAGCACCGCGCGATGAAGTCACTGCGGGTGCCGGTCGGCGTCGTCGTCGGCGCCGTGGTCGCCGCAGGTCTGGTGATCGGTACCGCGCCGGCCCAGGCGGCCACCAAGGTCGTCACCGCCAACCTGGTCGACCAGTCCGAGACCCGGGCCACCGGGCACAACGTCTTCGCCGGCGGCAAGGTGCGCGTCTACACCGAGGGTGCGACCAGCACCGACAAGGCTGCTGGCTACTTCGACGTCAACCGCACCCTGAACGCGGTCGCGGCCGTCGAGCCGACGATGTCCTGGGACCCCAACATCGGCCCGAACCTGACCCGTCCGGGGCTGCAGCTGAAGGTCGACTTCAACGCTGACGGCAACATCGACGGCATCCTCGTCGGGGAGCCGACGTACGCCGACGGCACGGCGCTCTACGGCAACGACTGGTGGGCCTCCAACGGGTCCAAGCAGTTCGTCAAGGACGGTGCCCCGTCGCACACCGGTGGCTTCGGCTCCGACAACCACGGGACCCTGGCGCAGTGGAAGGCGAACTTCCCGGCCGCCCGGGTGATCCAGGGCGGTTGGTCGCTCGGCTCCGGCGCCAAGGGTGACGGCTTCATCAACAACTTCGTGATCGCCGGTGACACCTACACGTTCGCGGCCGCGCCGGCGCTGACCAGCGCGGTGCTGTCCCAGGCCGACGTCAACACGACCGAGACCCGCGCCCAGGGGACCAACACGTTCCTGCCGACCGGAGGCATCGAGATCCAGACGGTGCTCGCGCCGAACCCGAGCCTGGCCAAGTCGGCCGGGTACTTCTCCACCGGTGGGTTGCCGCTGAGCCAGGCCGGCGAGCCGTCCCTGGACTACAGCAACTACGCGGGCGCGCTGCTCCCGTCGACCCAGCTCGTCGTCGACTTCGACAACGACGGCACCGCCGACGGGATCCTTGTCGGTGAGCCGAAGTACGCCAACGGCACTGTGCTCTACGGCACCGACTGGTGGCTGTCGAACGGCTCCTCGGTGTTCGTGAAGGCGGACGCCCCGCAGCACGGCGGCGGTTTCGGGTCCGACAACCACGGCCAGCTCTCGGAATGGCGCGGGGTCTTCCCGAACGCCAAGGTCCTGGCGGCCGGTTGGTCGCTCGGGTCCGGGGTCGAGGGTCACGGCGTGATCAACGCGATCACCGTCGGCTCGACCCGCTACACGTTCGTCGGCACCCCGCCGAACGTTGCCCCGACGGCTGCTCCGGTCTCCGCGACGACGGCGTTCGGGACGGCCAAGACGGTCACCCTCGCGGGAGCGGACGCTGATGGCGACCCGCTGGTCTACACGGTCGGCACCACCCCGAACGGCACCGTCTCGCTGGCCGGGGACCAGGCGACCTTCACGCCTGCGTACGGGTTCAGCGGGACGGCTTCCTTCGGTTACACCGTCAAGGACGCCGGACACGCCGCGGTCGCGAGCTCGGTGACGATCACGGTCGGCGCACCTCCGGTCGACGACGGGTTCGTCGTCACGGTGACCAAGGGCGGGACGGCGACGAAGCCGACCGTGACGCTCTCCGGGAAGACCAACGCGCCGCTGCCGGTCTCCGGGAGCATCCAGGTCCTGGAGAACGGGGTGAAGCTGAAGGGCAGCAGCGTGATCGGCCGCAGCTTCTACATTCCGCTCGGTACCGAGACGGTGGGTACCCACGTCTACGTGATCACCTACGCGGGCAAGAGTGCCACCGTCGTCGTGCAGGTCCCCTGATCGGGGCCTGACGGCATAGCGGAACTCCGCACGGGCAGCCGTCCGTGCGGAGTTCTGTTTCCGGCCACGACTAAAAGTCAGGCTTGACTGTTTGTTGTTTTAGCCCTCAGGATGTTCCGGTGACGACCACCCGGGTGTCCCAGGAGGAGCGGACGCGTGCCATGCGGCTGCGGCTGCTCGAGGCGACCGTCGGCTGCCTCGCCGAGCACGGTTGGGCCGGTACGTCGACCACGCTGATCTCCCAGCGGGCCGGCGTGAGCCGCGGTGCCCAGCTGCACCACTTCCCGACCAAGAACGACCTGGTCGTCGCTGCGGTCGAGCACCTGGCCCTGGTCCGGCGCGACGAGCTCGCCCAGGCAGCGGCGACCCTGCCGACCGGTCGGCGCCGTACCCGGGCGGTGCTCGAGATGCTCGGTGAGCACTTCACCTCCGACGTCTTCGTCGCGGCTCTCGAGCTCTGGGTGGCAGCCCGGGCCGACCAGGCCCTGCTGGCCGCCCTCGGGCCGTTCGAGCAGACCACCGGTCGCGAGACCCACAAGCTCACCGTCGCGATGCTCGACGCCGACGAGTCCCAGGCCGGTGCACGCGAGCTGGTCCAGGCGACCCTCGACCTCATCCGCGGTCTCGGACTGGCGAACACGATCAGCAACGACCGGGCCCGGCGTTCGAGGATCCTCGACCGCTGGGCCGTCGTGCTGGAAGAAGAACTGCCCCGCAGGAACAAGGAGAGCTCGTGAACCAGAGATCCAACCCGGTGCTGGAGGGCGTTCTCGCCGACCTCACGGCCGAGGGCGACGCGCTGGAGGCCCTGGTCGCCGGTCTCGACGAGGCCGGCTGGCGGACCGCCACTCCGGCCGAGGGCTGGGACATCGCCACCACGATCGCGCACCTGGCCTGGACCGACGAAGCGGCGATCATCGCCGGGACCGACAAGGAGGCCTGGGACGAAGGAGTCCTGCGAGCCTTCGAGGACCCCGAAGGCTTCGTCGACACCGCAGCGGCCGAAGGTGCTGCCCAGCCCGGAGCGGACATCCTCACCTGGTGGAAGAACGGCCGGCCCGCCCTGGCCACGATGCTGCGCGAGTACCCCGAGGGGCAGAAGCTGCCCTGGTTCGGACCGCCGATGAGCCCGGCCTCGATGGCGACCGCGCGGTTCATGGAGACCTGGGCGCACGCCCTGGACATCCATGAAGCTGTCGAGGTGACCTACCAGCCCACTGACCGGATCCGGCACGTGGCCCACCTGGGAGTGCGGACCCGGAACTTCTCCTTCGGGGTCCACGAGCTCGCCGCGCCGACCGAGGAGTTCCGGATCGACCTGGTCGCGCCGTCGGGAGAGGTCTGGTCCTACGGGCCCGAGGACGCGGCCCAGACGCTGACCGGGTCGGCGTACCACTTCTGCCTGCTGGTCACCCAGCGGGCGAACCGTCGCGACCTCGACCTGGTCGCGAACGGGGCCGACGTGGATCGCTGGCTCGACATCGCCCAGGCGTTCGCCGGCCCGTCGGGGAAGGGCCGTTGATGACCGCCGCTCGGATCGGCCCAGCCCGAATTGGTCCAGCCCGCATCGGAAACTGCTCCGGCTTCTACGGCGACCGGCTCACCGCGATGCGGGAGATGCTCGAAGGGGGCGAGCTGGACTACCTGACCGGTGACTACCTCGCCGAGCTGACGATGCTGATCCTGGGCAAGGACCAGCTCAAGGACCCGAGCCTCGGCTACGCCCGCACGTACGTCGCCCAGGTGGCCGACTGCCTCGGGCTCGCGCTGGAGCGCGGGGTCAAGCTGGTCGCGAACGCTGGCGGCCTGAACCCGGCCGGGCTCGCGGCGAAGCTCACCGAGGTTGCGACGGTGCTCGGCCTCGACGCGAAGATCGCGTACGTCGACGGCGACAACCTGGCGCCGCGCGCTGCGGAGCTCGGTCTGGGCAACGCCCTGACCGCGAACGCCTACCTGGGAGCCTTCGGGATCGCCCGTGCCCTGGACGAGGGTGCCGACATCGTCGTCACCGGCCGGGTCACCGACGCCTCGGTCGTGGTCGGGCCCGCGATCGCGCACCACGGCTGGACGCGGACCTCGTACGACGAGCTGGCCGGGGCGGTGGTCGCCGGGCACGTGATCGAGTGCGGGACCCAGGCCACCGGCGGGAACTTCTCCGGCTTCCTGGACCTGCCGCGCGACGCCACCCCGCTCGGCTTCCCGCTCGCCGAGGTCGCCGCGGACGGCTCGTTCGTGGTCACCAAGCACGCCGGAACCGGCGGCCGGGTCTCGGTCGACACGATCACCGCCCAGCTCGTCTACGAGATCCAGTCGACCCTCTACCTGGGCCCCGACGTGACCACCGACCTGACGTCGATCCGGCTCGAGCCCGACGGTGCCGACCGGGTGCGGGTCAGCGGTGTGGTCGGCATGCCGCCGCCGGAGCGGCTCAAGGTCTGCGTCAACGAGCTCGGTGGGTTCCGCAACCAGATGGAGTTCGTGCTTACCGGGCTCGACATCGAGGCCAAGGCCGCGTGGTTGCGGACCCAGCTCGACGAGCGGCTGGCCGCGAACCCGCCCGCCAGTGTCGACTGGTCGCTGGGTGCCCTGCCGCTGCCCGACGCGGACACCGAGGAAGGTGCCTCCTGCCTGCTGCGGGTCACCGTCAAGGCCCCGTCCGCCGATGCGGTGGGCAAGACGTTCACGGCCGCTGCGGTCGAGCTCGCCCTGGCGTCGTACCCGGGCTTCACGCTGACAGCGCCGCCGGGCCGGGGGTCGCCGTACGGGATCTACCGACCTGAGTACGTCGACCGGTCCGAGGTCACCGAGAAGGTGCACCTGTGGGACGGGACCGAGCTCGTGATCGAGGCTCCGGCGACCGCGGTCGAGCTGCCGTCCGTCGTGGCCGTGGTCGACCCGTTGGCCGTGCCTGCCGACGCGCCGACCTCGGTGCACCCGCTGGGGACCTTCGTGCACGCCCGTTCCGGGGACAAGGGCGGCGACGCGAACGTCGGGCTCTGGATCGGACAGGCTGCCGGTGCCGCTGCTGATCTCCGCGAGCAGCGGATCGCCTGGCTGCTCCGCCTGATCACCCCGGACGCGATCCGCACGTTCCTGCCCGAAGCCGCCGGCCTAGCGGTCGAGGTCTACCCGCTGCCGAACCTCGGCGGCGTGAACGTCCTGATCCGTGGGCTGCTCGGCGACGGTGTCGCTGCAAGCACCCGGTTCGACCCCCAGGCGAAGGCCGTCGGGGAGTGGCTGCGTTCCCGGCACGTCCACATCCCCGAGGAGCTCTTGTGAGTCGTGTCGGTTTCACGCCAGCTGGTGTGAAACCGGGCCGACAGCCTGTTGCAGCGGGCTGTTCCGTCAGAAACGTGCAGTTGACCCCGACGAGGAGAACGCCATGACCTTCTACACCGAGGACCGCCTCGCCCTCCAGGCGAGCGTCCGGACCTTCGTCGAGCGGGAGATCGTGCCGCACCTGCAGGAGTGGGAGGACACCTGCGAGATCCCGCGGTCCCTGCACCAGGTGGCGGCCAAGGCCGGCATCCTGGCGCTCGGTTTCCCCGAGGAGGCCGGCGGTGAGGGCGGCGATCTGGCCGACATGACAGCCATGCAGGAGGCGTTCTTCGCAGCGGGGGGTTCCTCGGGCCTGGCCGCCGGGCTCTTCACGCACGGGATCGCGTTGCCGCACATCATCGCCAACGGCAGTGCCGACCTGGTCGACCGCTACGTCCGTCCGACCCTGGCCGGCGACCTGATCGGGTCGCTGGCCGTCACCGAGCCGGGCGGCGGGTCCGACGTCGCCGGGATCACCACGACCGCGGTCCGTGACGGGGACTACTACGTCATCAACGGCGCCAAGACCTTCATCACCTCCGGCGTCCGCGCGGACTTCGTCACCACCGCGGTCCGCACCGGTGGGCCCGGGCACGCCGGCATCTCGCTGATCGTCGTGGACAAGGGCACCCCCGGTTTCACCGTCGACCGGTCACTGCAGAAGATGGGCTGGCACTGCTCGGACACCGCCGAGCTCGCGTACGTCGACGTCCGGGTGCCCGCGGCCAACCTGGTCGGTGCTGAGAACTCGGGTTTCTACCAGATCGCCGAGCAGTTCGTCGTCGAGCGGATCGGCCTCGCGGTCCACGGGTACGGCGTCGCCGGGCGCGCTCTCGACCTCACTGCCCAGTACTGCCGGGACCGGGAGACCTTCGGCAAGCCGCTGATCGCCAACCAGGTCGTCCGGCACAAGCTCGTCGAGATGCGGCGCCTGGTCGAGATCTCGCGCAGCTACACCCACGAGGTGATCGCCCGGCACGTTGCCGGTGAGAACGTGATCGCCGAGGCGTGCCTGGCCAAGCAGACCGCGGTCGAGGCCTGCGAGGCCGTCGTCGACGCGGCCGTCCAGCTGCACGGCGGCGCCGGGTACATGCACGGAACCGAGGTCGAGCGGCACTACCGGGACTCCCGGATCCTGCCGATCGGCGGCGGCGCCACCGAAGTCCTCACCGACCTTGCTGCACGACTGTTGGGATACGCATCATGACCACTGCTCCGGACGTCGAGCTCGTCGAGCCGCTCTCCCGTCGCGAGTCCATGCTCGCCAAGATCGCGGACCTCGACGCCGAGCACGCCAAGGCCGTCCTCGGTGGTGGCGAGAAGGCGATCGCCCGGCACCACCAGCGCGACAAGCTGCTCCCGCGGGAGCGGATCGAGCTGCTGATCGACCCCGGTACGGCGTTCCTGGAGCTGTCTCCGCTGGCCGGCTGGGGATCGGACTTCGCCGTCGGCGCCAGCGTCGTGACCGGCATCGGCGTGATCGAGGGCGTCGAGTGCCTGATCACCGCCAACGATCCCACCGTCAAGGGCGGTGCGTCGAACCCGTGGACGCTCAAGAAGGGCTTCCGGGCCTCGCAGATCGCCGAGGAGAACAACCTCCCCACGGTGGCGCTGGTCGAGTCCGGTGGTGCTGACCTGCCCACCCAGAAGGACATCTTCATCCCCGGCGGCAAGATGTTCCGCGACATCACCCGGTCGTCGGCGGCCCGGGTCCCGACGATCGCCCTGGTCTTCGGCAACTCGACCGCGGGTGGCGCCTACATCCCCGGCATGAGCGACTACACCGTGATGGTCAAGGAGAAGGCGAAGGTCTTCCTCGGCGGCCCGCCGCTGGTGAAGATGGCCACCGGTGAGGAGTCCGACGACGAGTCGCTCGGTGGCGCCGAGATGCACGCGCGCACCTCGGGCCTCGCCGACTACCTCGCGGTCGACGAGTACGACGCGATCCGGATCGGTCGGCGGATCGTCGGTCGGTTGAACCAGCAGAAGAAGGGCGGTTTCGAGGCTCGCTCCGCTCGCACCTCAACCAGCACGGTCGCCTTCGCGGAGCCGGAGCACGACCCCGAGGAGCTGCTCGACCTGATCCCGACCGATCTGAAGGAACCCTTCGACCCGCGCGAGGTGATCGCTCGGATCGCGGACGGTCGCAGTGCGACCAACGGTGCCGTGTTCGACGAGTTCAAGCCGCTCTACGGCAACTCGTTGGTCACCGGGTGGGCGAAGATCCACGGCCAGCAGGTCGGCATCCTGGCCAACGCCCAAGGGGTGCTCTTCTCCGAGGAGGCCCAGAAGGCGACCCAGTTCATCCAGCTCGCCAACCAGATCGACGTACCGCTGCTCTTCCTGCAGAACACCACCGGCTACATGGTCGGCGCGGAGTACGAGCAGGGCGGGATCATCAAGCACGGGGCCCAGATGATCAACGCGGTCAGCAACTCCAAGGTCCCGCACATCACCGTGGTGATGGCGGCGTCGTACGGCGCCGGCAACTACGGCATGAACGGGCGCGCGTTCGACCCGCGGTTCCTGTTCACCTGGCCGAGCTCGAAGTCAGCCGTGATGGGCCCGGCCCAGCTGGCCGGGGTGCTGGAGATCGTCGCCAAGCAGTCGGCCGAGTCCAAGGGACAGGTCTTCGACGCGGAGGGCTTCGGCGCTGTCAAGGCGATGGTCGAAGCGCAGATCGAGGAGCAGTCGATGCCGTACTTCCTGTCGGGGATGGTCTACGACGACGGCGTCATCGACCCGCGGGACACCCGCACCGTCCTGGGCATCTGCCTGTCCGTGATCAACAACCGCCCCGTCGAGGGCACGGACCGCTTCGGCGTCTTCCGGATGTGATGAGAGAAATGACTATCCAGCGAATCCTGGTCGCGAACCGAGGCGAGATCGCCCGACGCGTCTTCACCACCGCCCGACGTCTGGGGATCGGCACCGTCGCCGTCTACTCCGACGCAGACCGCGACCTGCCCTTCGTGGGTGAAGCCGACCTCGCGGTCCGGTTGCCCGGCAGCACCCCCGCCGAGACCTACCTCCGCGGCGACCTGGTCATCGAGGCGGCGCAGAAGGCCGGCGCGGACGCGATCCACCCCGGCTACGGCTTCCTGTCGGAGAACGCCGACTTCGCCCGGGCCGTGATCGACGCCGGGCTCACCTGGATCGGCCCGACCCCGGACTCGATCGACTCGATGGGCTCCAAGATCGCGGCCAAGAAGCTGATGGCCGATGCCGGCGTCCCGGTCTTCGGCGAGATCGAGCCGGCGGCCGCGACCGAGGCCGACCTGCCGCTGCTGGTCAAGGCGTCCGCCGGGGGTGGTGGTCGCGGCATGCGGATCGTCCGCGACCTCGCCGACCTTCCCGGTCAGGTGCAGCTCGCCTCCGACGAGGCGGCCTCCGCGTTCGGTGATGCGACCGTCTTCTGCGAGCCGTACCTGGAGAACGGGCGGCACGTCGAGGTCCAGGTCGTGGGCGACACCCAGGGCAACGTGCTGGTCCTCGGTGAGCGCGACTGCTCGCTGCAGCGCCGGCACCAGAAGGTCGTCGAGGAAGCACCGGCGTTCGGGCTGACCGACGAGACCCGACGGACCTTGCACGACGGCGCGCGCCTCGCGGCCGCGGCGATCGGGTACGTCGGCGCCGGCACCGTCGAGTTCATGGTCTCCACCGCTCCGGGGGGCGACAAGGTCTCCTTCCTGGAGATGAACACCCGCCTCCAGGTCGAGCACCCGGTCACCGAGGCGGTCTTCGGCATCGACCTGGTCGAGGCGCAGATCCGGGTCGCCGAGGGTGGGACCGTCCCGAAGGCCCCGAGCGACCCGCGCGGGCACGCCGTCGAGGTCCGCCTGTACGCCGAGGACCCGGCAGCGGATTACCAGCCGCAGAGCGGTGTCCTGGACACCTTCGAGATCGGGTGCGAGTCGGAGTTCACGCCGTTCCTGACCTACGGCAGCCGGCTCGACAGCGGCTTCGTGTCCGGCAGCGAGGTCAGCACCCACTACGACGCGATGCTCGCCAAGGTCATCGTCTGGGGTCCCACCCGCGAGGCTGCGTTCCGCACCCTCGCCGGGATCCTGGAGCGCGCCCGGATCCACGGGCTGGTGACCAACCGCGACCTGCTGGTCCGGTTGCTCCGTGACGCCGACGTGCTCGCCGGAGACATCAGCACCGACTTCCTCGGCACCTTCGACCTGGCCGGTGCGGTCGCCGACACCACGACCGCGGCCCAGGCCGCAGCCGTGGCCCTGGCGGAGGCCGAGCGCGCCGCGCGGACCGTCCAGCAGGCGATCCCGGTCGCGTGGCGCAACGTCGTCTCGCAACCGCAACGCACGGTGCTGGCACCGTTCGGCGGCGGTGACGACCTGGTCGTGGAGTGGTACGGCGGCCGCAACGGGTATGCGTTCCCGGCCGACGGAACCTCCGTCATCCTCGCCAGCCCGACCGAGGTCGTGCTCGAGGTCGACGGCGTCCGGGTCGCGCACAGCGTCCGGATCGTCGGCACCGGCGTGCACGTCGACTCCGGTCGCGGCGCCGCCTCGTTCCGGGTGCAGCCCCGGTTCGTCGACCCGGCTGACCAGGTCAGCGCCGGATCCTTGCTGGCGCCGATGCCCGGCACCGTGATCGCGGTTCCGGTGGAGACCGGTGCCGAGGTCGAGGCGGGTCAGACCCTGCTCGTCCTCGAGGCGATGAAGATGCAGCACTCGATCAGTGCCCCTGGTGACGGCGTCGTGGAGATCGCCGTCAAGGTGGGTCAGCAGGTTTCCGCGGGCGACGTGCTCGCTGTCGTCCAGAGCAGTGCCCCCGCAGAGGTTTCCGACGAAGGAGAAGAAGCATGACCGTCACCCCGTTCACCGAGTCCGACGAGCTCACCGCCCTGCGTGAGGCGGTCTCCAAGCTGGCCGGCAGCTACGGCCACAGCTATGTTGCGGAGAAGACCCGCAACGGCGAGAAGCTCACCGAGCTCTGGCAGGACATGGGCAAGCACGGGTTCCTCGGCGTGAACATCCCCGAGGAGTACGGCGGCGGCGGTGGCGGCATGGCCGAGCTGTCCGCGGTCCTGGAGGAGCTGTCCGCGGCCGGGGCCCCGCTGCTGATGATGGTGGTCAGCCCGGCGATCTGCGGCACGATCATCGCCCGCTGCGGCACCGAGGCCCAGAAGCAGCACTTCCTGCCGCGGATCGCCGACGGGTCGATGATCATGGCGTTCGCGATCACCGAGCCGGATGCCGGCTCGAACAGCCACCAGATCACCACCACCGCGACCCGCGACGGTGACGAGTGGGTGCTGACCGGTCAGAAGACGTACATCTCCGGGGTCGACGAGGCCGACGCGATCCTGGTGGTCTCCCGGACCGCGGATGCCAAGACCGGCAAGCTGAAGCCCGCCCTGATCGTCGTACCGACCGATGCCAAGGGCCTGGAGCGCCAGGTGATCCCGATGGACTTCCATGCGCCCGAGAAGCAGTTCACGCTCTTCTTCGACAACGTCCGGGTGCCTGCGGACGCCTTGGTCGGTGACGAGGACGGCGGCATCTGGCAGCTGTTCGCCGGGCTCAACCCCGAGCGGATCATGGGGGCAGCGATGTCGCTCGGGATGGCCCGGTACGCCCTGGGCAAGGCGGTGGACTACGCCAAGACCCGCAAGGTCTGGAAGGACGTCATCGGCACCCACCAGGCGATCGCGCACCCGCTCGCGAAGTCCAAGATCGAGCTCGAGCAGGGCCGGCTGCTGATGCAGAAGGCTGCGGCGCTCTACGACGCCGGGGACGACGCCGGGGCTGGCGAGTACGCGAACATGGCCAAGTACGCCGGCGGCGAGGTGGCGTGCAACACCCTCGACGTCGCGGTCCACTCCCACGGCGGCAACGGGCTCGCCCAGGAGTACGGTCTGGGCAACATGCTGCTGGCTGCCCGGCTGGGCCGGATCGCCCCGGTGAGCCGGGAGATGATCCTGAACTTCATCGCGATGCACAGCCTGGGTCTCCCCAAGTCCTACTAAGTCGAGAAGGGCCTGACACGCGGTTCAAACGGGCCTTGTGTTCGTGTCAGGCCCCGCTCGAGTGCGTGTTAGGCCCTACTCAACGAAAGACGAGCCATGACTGACGAGCTGGTCCACTACGAGGTGCAGGACGGGGTCGCGACGATCACCCTGGACTCGCCGCACAACCGGAACGCGCTCTCGCGCCAGCTGATCGAAGAGCTGTTCGGCCGGCTCGAGATCGCGGCCGACGACGACGAAGTCCGGGTGGTCGTGCTGCGCTCGGCCGACCGGGTGTTCTGCTCCGGGGCCGACCTCTCGGAGGCGGCGACCGGGTCGATGACCGAGGGGGCCGGCGCGCTCGTCGAGCTCCAGCGGGTGATCCTCACCCATCCCAAGCCGGTGATCACCCGGCTGGCCGGGCCGGTCCGGGCCGGGGGCCTGGGGATCGTGGCGTCCAGCGACCTGGTGCTGTGCAGCGACGACGTCACCTTCGCGCTCACCGAGTCCAGGCTGGGGTTGGCTCCGGCGGTGATCTCGCTGACGCTGGTCCCGCGCCTGAGCAGCCGGGCGGCGTCCGACGTGTTCCTCTCCGGTCGCACCTTCGACGCGGCCGAGGCCGCAGCGATGGGTCTGGTCACCCGGGCCGTTCCGGCCGCCGAGCTCGACGACGCCGTCGCGGCCACCTGCGGCGAGCTGCTCAAGGCGCACCCCCAGGGCCTGCGCGAGACCAAGAAGGTGCTGGCCCGGGACGTGCTGGCCTTCCTGGAGGCGAACGCGGACGACATGGTCGCCCTCAGCGCCAGGCTCTTCGGGTCCGACGAGGCGCGCGAGGCGATGGTCGCCTTCCTGACCAAGAAGTAGGTCAGGAGTAGAGGCGCGGCCCCAGCGTCAGGGTGCGCCCGGCGGGTTGGGCGGTGAGGCCGTCGTCGGCGTACCGCTTGTCGCCGTAGGTGTTCGACATCCCCGCGCCGGCGCGGATCCAGGTGGGGTTGCCGACACAGCTGCGGGGGACCGAGATCAGCGCGGTGTTCAGGTCGTAGTCCAGCTTCCAGGCCAGGGTGCACCGGGGGCTGCTGCCGGACGCCGTGTACAGCGCGGGGTCGCCGCGCCACGCGCGGGTGGTGGCGTAGAGGTCGACCTCGTAGGACCGGGTAGGGGTCCGGAACTGGACGACGTGGAAGTGGTCGACGCCGACCCGGTTGAGCTCGACGTACTTGATGAAGACCCGGATCGCGGTCTTGGTGTGGGTGACCTGGACGGTCCGGATGTCGCCCATGGTGCGCTTCTTGGCGGCGCCTCCCGGCAGCACCTGGTCGCCGGCGACGCGGACGAAGACGATGTCCCCGGTCGTGTCGGTCGTGGTCGCGCGGTTCGGCAGCGACGCCGACTGGGCCACGGAAGCGGTTACGGGCACCAGGAGTGCACAACCGAGGGTGGCGAGCGCGAGGGCGCGAGCGAGCTTCATGGAACCTCCGGGTGCGAACGGACCCCCACGGTCCGGGTACGTCGACTTTAGAGGTGCGTGACCGGAAGGCTCAACCAGCCACGCACGAACGCGGACTGGTGGCGGGTCCCGGCGGACTCGTCGACGGTGATCGCCGGGTGCCGGGTGAGCAGCTCCTCGAGCGCGACCCGGGCCTGCAGGCGGGCCAGGTGGGTGCCGATGCAGAAGTGCGGTCCGCTGCTGAAGGACAGGTGCCGGGTGATCTCGCGTCGGATGTCGAGGAGGTCTGCGGTCGGACCGAACTCGCGGGGGTCCCGGTTGCCGGCGGCGTAGAGCATCATCACCTTCTCGCCGGCCGGGATGGTGGTGCCGCCGACGGTGACGTCCGCGGTCGTCGTCCGGGCCAGGCCCTGGACCGAGGACTCCAGGCGGAGGAACTCGATCAGCGCGCCGGAGATCTGGGTCGGGTCGTCGACCAGGAGCTGGCGCTGGTCGGAGGCGCTGCCCAGCAGGGTGACCGCGTGCGAGATCAGGCTGGCGGTGGTGTCGCTGCCGCCGGCCACCACGACGAAGCAGAACCCGAGGATGTCCCAGTCGGAGAGCTGCTGGGCCTCGCCGTCCGGCCCCGGGACCGAGGCCGCGACCAGCGCGCCGAGCAGGTCGTCGGTGGGCTGCGACCGGCGGGCGGCGATGGCCCCCGAGAAGTACTCCATCATCTCGGCCATCGCTGCGAGCGCTGCGCCTCCCGAGCTCCCGGCAGCGTCCAGGGCGAAGCCGTCGTTCTGGAGCTGGGTCAGGGCGTGGACCCACGGGGCGAACCGGTGCTGGTCGGCGAGCGGGATCCCGAACAGCTCGGCCAGCACGTACGTCGGGATGGTGCTCGAGAAGTGCAGGTGCAGGTCGACCGGCTCGCCGTCGGACCACCGGCGTTCCAGCTCGGCGATCCGGTCCCGAACGAACCTACGGATCCGGTCCTCCAGCACGGTGACCCGCTTGGGGGTGAAGCCACGACCGATCAGGCTGCGCAGCTGGGTCTGCACCGGTGGGTCCAGCATCACCATCGTCGGCGGGATGCCGAGCTGGCCGATCTCGTCGGCGAAGAACGTCAGGCCCTGGGCCGACGAGAACAGGTCGGGTCTGCGGACGGCATCCCAGATGTGCTCGAACCGGGAGAGCGCCCAGAAGCCGGGGGCCCTGCCGTCGGCGGGGTGGTGGTGCACGGGCTCGTTCTCGCGCAGCCAGGCGAAGGCGGGGTAGGGGTCGGCGAGGAAGGCGACGTCGAGCGGGTCGTACACCGGGGCGGTCACGCGGAACCTTCTAACGGTCTTTGTTAATAGAGGTCTCGTTAGTATCTGGAACTGTGGCCCGCGACGCAACCCAGACCCGAGCACTGCTGCTCCGAGCGGGGGAGAAGTACTTCGCCCGTGACGGGGTCGCTGGGGCGAAGCTCAGCGACATCGTCCGCGAGGCGGGTCAGCGCAACGACTCCGCGGTGGGCTACCACTTCGGCTCGCGGGAAGGCCTGCTGGTCGCGATCGTCGAGCAGCACATGGCGGCCATGGAGGCGCGCCGCGAGGCGCCGCGGGACGGCGCCGACCTGCACGAGGTGGTCCGGACCATCGTCGGTCCCACGGCGGACCTGCTGGAGACGCCGGAAGGGCGCGACTTCCTCCGGATCACCGAGCAGCTCGCGGCCTGGTCCGGGGTCGGGGCCGGGAAGCCCAACGCCGTTCTCGTCGGCACCACCATCGGGCTCCAGCTGGAACGCCTCGACGCGCTGCTGGTTCCCCGGTTGGGCCGGGCACTGGCCCGCGAGCGGGCGGCCTTGATGGTCACCTTCCTGACCGGCGCCCTGGCCGAGCGGGCGCGTTCCCGCGATCGAGGCGACCGCCAGCGGCTCGGACACGATGGTTTCGTCGACAACCTGGTCGATGTCCTCACCGGGGGGCTCGCGGCCTGAGTGCCCAGAACACGGAAAGGCCCCTCCCCGGTGCCGGGGAGGGGCCGCTCCGTGCTCGTGCTGCTGCTCTCAGGGAGCAGGCGTGTCGACAGCGATATCGATCACGGTGTTGTTGAAGAAGTTGCCGACCGAGGTCAGCGCGCCGGTGGTCAGGTCGACCGTGGACAGGTTCACCACCGGGTACGAGCGCGCCTTGGCCAGGCCCAGGGTCGCGAGGAGGGCCTCCACCGGGTTGGCGGGGATCGCCTGGACGACGTTGTTCTGGGTGGCCAGGTAGGCCGTGTTGACGCCGCCGACGGTGTTGATGTCCAGGCCGGAGACCGGTCGGCCGTTCAGCGCCAGCGGGACCGGGACGGTCTGGGTGCCGTTGTTCGGCGGGTTCTGCAGCGTCAGCTGCGACTTGGCCGCGTCCACGTTGTAGAGCGCGGTCGCGCCACCGGTGGTCGCGACGTTGTTGGTGTAGGCCGAGGCCTCGATGCCGGTCGCCGTCACCCCGGCGTAGTTCAGGGCCAGGTCGGTGAAGGTGTCGCCAGCGACGCGGTTGACCGAGGCCACCACGCGATCGCTCGGCAGCGCCCGCAGGTTCTGGCCGGTGTCGCTGGTGATCCGCAGCGCGTCCGCCGACGGGTTGAAGTCGACGCCGAAGCGGGAACCGGACAGCTGCGTGGGCGTGGTCGTCCCGACGGCGACCAGGTCGAACGCCTTGGTCGCCACACCCGTGGCCGGCGTGATCGTGTACGCCGTTCCGGATCCGCTGGCGTTCTTCACCACGGCGTAGAGGGCTCCGGTCTTGGGCCGCTCGTCGATGCCGACGATGCTGGCACCGGCCGGGATCCCGGAGATCGCCTTGGCCGACGACTGCGACGGGTTGGCCAGCGAGAACGTGGTGATCTCGCCGTTGGACGTCAGGGCGAAGCCGAACGGTGCCACCGGCGGGCCGGACGGCTTGGCCGGGGCGCCGACCGTGGGATTGACGGTGATGATCGGGTCGCTCGCGGCCTGGGCGGGGCCGCCGACCAGGAGGGCGGCGCTGGCGAGACCGACGGTGGCCGCGGCAGCGAGGCTGCGCACCAGGGCGGAGTGGGAGGTGAGGGGCATGGTGGTCCTCTGCTTGGAGTGGGAGGTGACAGGTCGAGGGTAGGAGCCGCGGCGGACGTCACAAGGCCTGGTCTGGTCAGCACACCCGGGTCCCAATCCGTCCGTTGCAGGGCGTCGAATACCTGCCCTGACCGCGGTGCTCGGGGACTGCGACGTAGGCGCGCCCGATTGCGCGGATGTCCGCGCACCAGCCCGTCTCGCCTGAGATCCTGACCTCATGCACCGCGCTCGGATCGGAGCCCTCACTGCGGCGCTGGCGCTGCTGCTGGCTGCGTTGGCGGTGCCGCGCGGTGCCGCCCCCACCAGTCCGGCGTCGGGCGTCGTCGCGTCCCCGGTGGCGGCAGCAGTGCCGTCGGCCCTGGTCCCGGTCGAGTTCGGCGCGCCGTCGGCAGCGTGCCGTTCCGGCCTGGTGGCGTTGACCTTCGACGACGGGCCCTCGGCGTCGGTCACCCTGGGGCTGGTGCGGACGTTGAAGCGTCTGGACGTCCCGGCAACGTTCTTCATGGTCGGTTCGCGGGTCCGGTCCGCGCCGGCGACGGCCCGAGCCGTGCAGCGCGCCGGATTCAGCGTCGCGAACCACACCTGGTCGCACCAGCAGCTGACCGCTCTCGGCGACCGGGCCGTCCGCCGGGAGCTGGCCCGGACCCGACGGGAGTTCACGGCCCAGAAGCTGGTGGCCACCAGTCTGATGCGCCCGCCGTACGGCGCCACCAACCGGCGGATCCGCCGTGACGTGAGGGCGTTGGGCCTGTACCCGGTGCTCTGGTCGATCGACTCCCTGGACTGGACCGGCGGCAGTCCGCGGCGGATCGCCCACCGGGTGATCGCCGGGCTGCGCCGTCACGGCACCAACGTGGTCCTGCAGCACGACGGCATCACCAATTCGCCGAGCTCGGCCAAGGCCGTTCCGCTGATCGTGGCGCGGGCCCGGCAGCTGGGGTACTGCTTCGCGGCGCTCGGGCCGAAGGGCGGGGTCGCGCCCCCTCGCCCGGTGGTCCGCGCCACCGCGCTCCCCGGCACCGAGGACGGGCCCGCGCCGGTCCGGATCCGACTCCAGCTGGACCGACCGACGACCCGGTCCGTGCGGGTCCGGCTGCAGACGGTCTCCGGTTCAGCGAGGGCGGGCACGGACTTCACCCCGGCCAACCGGACGGTGATCTTCCCGCGCGGGGTCCGGACGGCGTGGATCACGGTCCCGGTGGTCGACGACGACCTCGTCGAGGGGGCCGAGGACCTGCGGGTGGTGCTGGACCGGCCGTACGGAGTCACCCTGACCCGGCGCGAGGTGCTGGCCACGATCTTCAGCGACGACGGCTGACCGTCACAGCACGGTCACAGCACCGTCAGGGGGTCACCGACGGTGATCACGCCGGTCCCGAGCGGAACCAGCGCGATCGCGAACCAGGTCGCCTGCTCGGACAGCCGGTGCCGGGCCAGTGTCCGGATCGGTTCCTTGGTCGAGGTCAGGTCGACGGGATCGATCGTCGTCATCACGCAGCGGTCGACCCGCCTCGGGGCGCGGAAGGTGACCTCGCCGATCCGGAGCCCGGACCAGCCGTCCTCCTCGAACGGGACGTCGCCGTCGATCACGAGGTTGGGCCGGAACCGGTCCATCGGCACGGCGGCGACCGGGGTCTCGCCCCGCTCCAGCGCGCCGTGGGTGATCCAGTCGTTCAGCTGCCGCAGCGAGGCGGACGAGGCCAGTGTCACCGGCCCGCTGTCGGGGTACGGCGTCTGGTCCTCGCACCAGACCAGGCGCAGACCGGTCCGACCGGTGGCCCGGCCCAGCCAGTCGTGGGTCTCGTCGTCGGCCGGGCGGCCGGTCAGGTCGTGGCCGTGCATCCGGACCGGGACCCGTTCGCCGGTCGGGGCGCTGACGTCGAGGACGTCCAGCCCGGGGGCTCGCAGTCGCAGGCCGGCCAAGCCGGCCTCGGTCTCCGGGGTGTCGGCGACCACGTGGAACAGGCCGCGCAGCTCGCGGGCACTGACCAGGTTCCCGGCAGCGTCGACCACCATCCAGCGACGGTCCCCGGCCAGGCCGTCGGGCCGCACCACCGCCGAGCCGACCGGGCGGATCGCGGTGCTCTTGACCGGGTGCAGGGCGATCCCGGTCAGGGTCAGGCTCACCCGAGCCAGTCCGAGAGTCGATCGAGACCGCGCTCGATCTCCGGTGCGCTGCCGGCGAACGAGAACCGGACGTACCGGTGGCCGTGGACGGTGTCGAAGTCGATCCCGGGAGCGACCGCGACGCCGGTGCCGGCCAGGAGCTGCTGGCACCAGGCATGGCTGTCGTCGGTGAGGTGCCCGATGTCGGCGTACGCGTAGAAGGCGCCGTCCGCGGGGGCGAGCCGGTCGATGCCGAGTCGCGCAAGCCCCTCGAGCAGCAGGGACCGGTTGCCGGCGTACCGGACGATGTGCCCTTCGAGCTCGCGGTACGCGTCGTCGGTGAACGCAGCCACGGCGGCGTGCTGGGAGAGCACCGGGGGACAGATGGTGAAGTTCCCGGTCAGGACGTCGACCGGGCGGCGCAGGTCCTCGGGGACGAGCATCCAGCCCAGTCGCCACCCGGTCATCGAGAAGTACTTGGAGAACGAGCCGAAGATGATGCCGGTGCGCGAGGTCTGCCACGCCGAGGAGGTGTGGCTTCCAGGCAGGCCGTGCCGGCCGTCCTCGACCGGCACGGGGTAGGTGATGCCGTGGTAGATCTCGTCGGAGATCAACCGGACCCGGTGGTCCTCGCACCAGCGTGCGATCGCCGCCAGCTCGTCGGCCGCGATCATCGTGCCGGTGGGGTTCGCCGGCGAGGCGATCACCACCCCGGCGATCGGTCCGGGGACCGCCGCGATGGCGTCGACGGTCGGCTGGAACCGGGTCTCCGGGCCGCAGTCGATCTCCACCACCTCGCACCCGAGCGCGGTCAGCACGTTGCGGTAGCAGGGGTAGCCCGGCCGGGCCATCACCACCCGGTCGCCGGGCTCGAACGCCGCCAGGAAGGCCAGCAGGAAGCCGCCCGAGGAGCCGGTGGTAACGACCACGTCGTCCGCGGTGACATCGATCCCGGAGGTGCGCCGGTGGTGGTCGGCGATCGCGGTACGCAGCTCCGGGATCCCAGTCGCGACGCTGTAGCCGAGCAGGTCCTCGTCGAGCAGCCGCTTGGCCTCCTCGCGCACCGCGCGCGGGGCCCCGGTCGACGGCTGACCGGCGACGAAGTTGACCAGGTCGCCGTGGCTGGCCGCGCGGCGCTGCGCCGCCGCCAGCAGGTCCATGACGTGGAACGGCGGGACGTTCGCCCGGCTCGCCACCTGCCACTGCTGTGCCGCTCGGTCTGTCACCGGCTCAGGCTAGACGGTCAGGACGGTCCGCGCCGAGGCCGGCGCTCGTGAGCACCGGGGTCATACCAGCGCCGGCAGGGACGCGATTGATTCAGCCGGCCGGGATTGGTATAGCCCGACCGCCCCAGCACCGCCCCAGAACGTTTGAGAAGGACCAGACCTGCCTAACCCAGGGTGTGCGGTCAGCGTGGCCGCAGCACAACCCAGGGAGATCCCATGTTCAAACGTCTCACCGCACTGCTCGCCGGGGCGGCGCTCGTCGCGATCGCCTCCGTCTCGCTCGGTACGTCGGCCCAGGCTGCGCCGAGCCCCAAGTCCAACCCGTTGCTGTGCTTCGACGGGGCGTCCGAGGGGTCCGGGAACGGCACCTGCGTCCGCCAGGGCAGCTCCTTCACCCTGACCAACCCCGAGCCTGGTGACTACTCCGGCGTCTACGTCGAGAACCAGAGCCTGGGCGGGCTGCCGGTACGCAGCCTGGTCCTGTCCTACACGTACGCCGGAACGGTCGGCGGCGGCTCGCCCCGGATCTCGGTGCCGCTGGCCGGCGGCGGCTACGCCTACGTCGACGCTGCCTGTGACGCCAACCTCGACGGCGTGGTGAACCTGGCGGAGCCGGGCTGCATCATCTCCGACAGCAACGGCTTCTACGGCCTGGCGGCCGACTACACCGGCGTCACCGGAACCAGCTACGCCTTCATCGTGGCCGACCAGCCGGGCACCGTGGTGGTCAGCGAGATCAAGCTGGGTCGCACCCCTCCGGGAAAGAACAAGGGCTGACAAGCGCCTTGCGCGGCCGGGAGGCGTGCTGCCACGTCTCCCGGCCGCTGGCCGGCCTCAGCTGTTCGGGCCCCGCAGGCGCTCGGGCTTCTCGTCGATCAGGAACCGGAAGTCGTCGGCGAACTGCGCCGGTGAGGTCTCGGCCCCCCAGAAGATCGGGGCCTCGTGCTTCGCGTTGATCCCGAAGATCTGGGTGCCGTGGCTGTTCGGGTCGTAGCCGCCGCTGGGCAGCTGGTCGCCGGCGTCGACGAAGACGTGCAGCGGTTCGGCGACCTTCCCGACGGTCGCCAGGTCGCTGGTGAGGCCGAGGTAGGACGGGTTGAACCGGCCGAGGTAGTCCTTCAGCACCGCCGGGGTGTCCCGCTTCGGGTCGGTGGTGATGAAGACGAGCTCGATCTGGGCCTGCTGCTCGGGGGTCAGCCGGGTCAGGGCCGAGGCGATCGCGGAGAGCACTCCGGGACAGATGTCGGGGCACTGGGTGTAGCCGAAGAAGACCAGGGTCAGCGCCTTGGTGGTGTCCTTGCTCATCGACCACGGCCTGCCGTCGTCGGTGGTGAGCGCCACGTCGGAGACCCCGTACGGCGGGTCGACCACGGTGCCTGCGAGATCCACGGACCTCGGACTGCTGCCGCAGCCGGTGAGGACGAGCAGGGCGAGCAGCGCGCCAGCCATCGCGGTCGCGGTCAGTCTGAGCCGGTTCATCGCAGTTCCAGTGCTTTCAGGATGTCGTCGCGGGACTTGAACTCCCCGATGTGGACGGCGACCACCTGGCCGTCCCGGATCAGGACCGACGAGGGCACCGAGTTGAACGGCACCCGACCGTCGAGCTCCAGGGCCATCTTGGCGTCGCCGTCGAGCCAGTTGGGATAGGTCACCCCCGCCGTGCGGAGGGCTTCGAGGGCGTTGTCCTTGCTGCGCTCCCGGCTGAAGCCGATCACGTGCAGCCGCCCGCCCGCAGCCACCTCCTGCAGCAGCGGGAGCTCCTTCTTGCAGGGGGGGCACCAGGACGCCCAGATGTTCACCAGGACGGGCTTCCCGTCGGCGGCGGTGGCGCCGTCGATGACCGGCTCGGCGGTGGGCAGGTCGATCGCGACCGGGTCGACCCTCGACCAGCCCAGGGCTGCTCGCGACTGCGCCTGCCCCGGCGTGCCGTCGACGTAGGTCCCGCTGTCGCAGCCGGTGGTCGCGAAGCCGGCTGCGAGCACGAGGGCGGCAGCGAGCAGACGGACGGGGTGCGGCACCCCGAGATCGTAGCCGCGGGGCCCAGGAGGCCTGATCAGTCGGTCAGGCCGGCCGCGTGCCGCCCGGCGCGACGACCGAAGTAGGAGCCTTCGGCCAGCTGGGTGCCGGACGCGTAGCTGGCTCCCGTCTGGGCGATGTTCGCGGCACAGGCGCCCGCGGCGTACAGGCCGGTGATGATGCTGCCGTCCTCGGTCTGGACCTGGCCGTCCTTGGTGCAGCGCATCCCGCCGAGGGTGAACCCGGCGTACAGGGCCTTGCCGAGGGTCAGGTCGTAGGCGCCCCACGGGCCGGTGTCCTGAGGAGCGATCCAGTCGGGGTGCTTGTGGAACTCCGGGTCGACGCCGTCGTGGGCGTGCTTGTTGTAGCTGCCCAGCGTCTCGACGAGGTTGCCGGCCGGGATGCCCAGGGCGGTCTCCATCTCCTCGACCGTCTCCCACCCGTCGATGAACGGGCAGAGCGGCATCGACGGGTGCTCGATGTGCACCGAGTCGACGATCAGGTACGCCTTCTGCTCGGGCTGGTGCATCACGTGGTAGCTCGTCCGGGAGTGGTAGCTGTCCTCGGCCACGAAGCGCTTGCCGTCCTTGTTGACCACGATGCCGGTGACCAGCTGGGACGGCGGGTAGAACGGCGCGGTGATGAACGGCTCGTCCATGAACTTCAGCTGGGCGCCGACCGACCTGCCCAGGCGCAGGCCCAGCCCGTCGTCGTAGGTGTTGCCGAGCACGAACAGCTTCTCGCCCAGGGCAGGGGTGTTCTCGGCGACCATGTCGGGGTTCATCACGAAGCCGCCGGCGGCCACGATCACGGCCTTCGCGCGGATCGCGCCGGTCTCGGTGAACTTCTTCCAGGCCACGCCGATCACGGCGTCGTCCTGCACGACCAGGTTGGTGGCCCCGGTCTCGTAGCGGACCTCGACGCCGGCTTCGGTGAGCCGCTCGTTGAGCAGGTCCATCACCATCTGGGTGCCGCCGGTGTCGCCGGGGACCGGGACCTTGTGGCCGCGCGGTGCCGGGACCGCGGCGTCGCGGTACGGGTAGACCTTCTCGTTGCCGGTGAACATCAGGCCCTCGGTGTTGGGCTGGATCACGGCCTTGCCCGGGAAGTAGCTGCGCTCGAACTCGAACCCGAGTGCCTCCACCCAGTTGAAGTGCTCGACGGAGTCGTCGCAGAAGACCCGGATCTTGTCCGGCTCCGGCTCCTCGCTGACCGCGACCAGGTACTTGTACATCTCGTCGGCGCTGTCCGCGTGCCCGGTCGCCTCCTGCACGGCGGTGCCGCCGCCGAGGTAGAAGTGGCCGCCGGACATCGCGCTGGTACCGCCGTACACGGCAGCCCTCTCCAGCAGGATCACCCGCGCCCCGGACCGGGCGGCCTCGAGGGCCGCGCAACCGCCGGCGATGCCGAAGCCGATCACGAGGACGTCGGTCTCCTCGGTGTCGTCGGCGAGGGTGGCAGCAGGCAGGACGGCAGGCAGTGCGGTGCTCATGGGGGAAGCCTAAGCGGAAACTAGAACAAGTTCTAGGGCGTCTCGCGCACGATCGGTGCCTCACGGACCGATAGACTGCTGTTCACAGCCCCCATCGCCGAGGTGCCGTTCTCGTGACACTCGACGTCCACACCCTCAACCAGGGTCTCCTGGCGGGCACGGGTGTGCTGCTGGTGGCGATCCTGGCCGTGCGGGCATCGACCGGAGCCGGACTTCCGAGTCTGCTGCTGTACCTGCTGATCGGCGTCGGCATCGGCGAGTCCGGGCTCGGGGTGGCGTTCTCCGACGCCGAGCTCGCGAACGCACTGGGCTTCGCGGCCCTGGTGGTGATCCTCGCCGAGGGTGGGCTGACGACGAAGTGGCCCGAGATCCGGCCGGTGCTCCGGATCGGCACCTCCCTGGCCACGTTCGGAGTGGTCATCTCGGTCGGGATGATGGCGCTGTTCGCCCACGTCGCCCTCGGGCTGAGCTGGGAGCTCGCGATCCTCCTCGGCGCGGTGACCTCGCCGACCGATGCTGCCGCGGTCTTCTCGGTACTGCGACGGGTGCCCCTGCCGCGCCGGTTGAACTCGATCCTGGAGGCGGAGTCCGGGCTCAACGACGCTCCCATCGTGGTGCTGGTGACGCTGGTCAGCGTCGGTAGCAGCCACGGCCTGGCGTACTCGGCCGGAATGGTGGTCTTCGAGCTGGCGGTGGGTGTGCTCGGCGGCCTGGCGATCGGGTTCGGGGGCGCCTGGTTGATGCGGCGTGCGGCGCTCCCGTCCTCCGGCCTCTATCCGCTCGCCGTCCTGTCGATCACGGTTTTCGCCTACGCCTCGGTGGCGAGCATCCACGGCTCCGGCTTCGCGGCGGTCTACGTAGCCGCGCTGGTCCTGGGGAACTCCGAGCTTCCGCACCGGGCTGCCACCCGCTCGTTCGCCGAAGGGATGGCCTGGCTGGCCCAGATCGGGCTCTTCGTGATGCTCGGGTTGCTGCTGTCGCCCGGCCGGCTGTCGTGGGAGGTCGTCGGACTGGCCGTTGCGGCCGGGTTCTTCCTGACGTTCGTGGCCCGCCCGCTCTCGGTACTCCTCGCTGCCGCAGCCCAACCGATGGCGTGGCGGGAGCTGACCTTCATCTCCTGGGCCGGCTTGCGCGGGGCCGTTCCCATCGTCTTCGCGACGATCCCGCTGTCCGAGAACGTCACCGACGCCGACCGCCTCTTCGACATCGTCTTCGTGCTCGTGGTGATCTACACCTTGATCACGGCCCCGACGTTGCCGTTGGTGGCCCGGGTGCTCAAGGTGGCCCGACGCAGCGAGCCCCGTGACCTCGACGTCGAAGCGGCGCCGCTGGAGCGGATCGCGGCCGATCTGCTGATGGTCACGATCTCGCCGAAGTCGTTGATGCACGGCGTCGAGGTGGCCGAGCTGCGGCTGCCCAAGGGGTCCTCGGTCTCGTTGGTCGTCCGCGACGGGACGACCCTCGTTCCGTCGGACCGGACCGTGCTGCGCCGCGGCGACGAGCTGCTGGTCGTCACGACGCGCAAGTCCCGGGAGGCCACCGAGAACCGGTTGCGGGCGGTGTCGCTCGGCGGTCGCCTGGCCCAGTGGCACCGCCACGTCGAATAGGGCCTGCCGCGCGCTCCATAAGGGCCCTACGCGGCGAAAGCCCCATCAGAAGGCCCTACTCAAGCGTGCGGCGGGCCCCTTTCGACGGATCAGGCGAACGCGTCGAGGCCGGTCTGCTCGGCCGACCAGAGCCAGAGCCGGGCGGCGTCGGCCGGGTCCTTCGCGTGCGGGAAGACGCCCAACGCCTGCCCGGTCACCCGGTCGTCCGGGTCGGCCACCGGCGCCACGTCGCAGTCCTCCAGGTACAGCCCGCCCAGCCCGTCCAGCATCGGCGAGGTGGCGCCCCAGGCCGCCGTCGCAGCGCCCGCTTCAGGGGACTTGAACTCCGGCATCAACGGCTTCCCGTCGCTGCCGTAGGTGAGCAGGTCCTCCATGTCGGCTGCCTTCAGGTGCCGGCCCAGCGGCGTCAGGATCGCGCCCGGGTGCAGCGCGAAGGCCCGGACGCCGTGGGTAGCCCCGAGCCGGTCCAGCTCGACGGCGAACAGCACGTTGGCGGTCTTCGACTGCCCGTACGCCTGCCACTTGTCGTAGCCCCCGGTGAACGCCAGGTCGTCCCAGCGGATGCCGGAGAACTGGTGCCCGCCCGAGGACACGCTGATCACCCGGGCGCCGCGTCCGGAGAGATCCGCGGCGAGCAGCGGCCAGAGCCGGTTGACCAGCGCGTAGTGGCCCAGGTGGTTGGTGGCGAGCTGGAGCTCCCAGCCCGGCCCGACGTGCTCCTCGGGAGTCGCCATCACGCCGGCGCTGTTGATCACCAGGTCCAGGGGGCGGCCGTCGGCGAGCACGGCCTCGGCGTACGCCGCGACGCTGGCCTGGTCGGAGAGATCCAGGGCGCCGGTCGTCACCCGACTGCACTGCTCCCCCACGGTGGCCGCCAGTGCCTCGGCCGCCACCGCCGGACGCCGTGCCGGCACCAGCACCTCATCGATCCCGGCCGCGACGAGGGCGCGCACCATCTCGATCCCGATCCCGGAGTAGCCGCCGGTGACCAGGGCGCGCTTGCCGGACAGATCGATCCCGGCGAGCACCTCGGTCGCGGTGGTGTGCAGCCCGAAGCCCGAGCCGAGCGGCCTCTGCTCGGACATCACGTGCCGGCCGGGAAGTTGACGT
Source organism: Propionibacteriales bacterium (assembly GCA_026392455.1). Lineage (GTDB taxonomy): Bacteria > Actinomycetota > Actinomycetes > Propionibacteriales > Nocardioidaceae > Marmoricola. The sequence continues at coordinate 59,132 of JAPLCB010000006.1, forward strand.
CCTTGGTGACGGCTTCCCACTCGTCGATCGAGGCGGTCAGCTGCGCGATCTTCTCCCGGACGGCCTTGAGCACGTCGTGCCCGAGCAGCAGCCGCAGCGGCGGAGCCTCCAGGGTGGTCAGCATCAGGACCGCGTCGGCGACCTTGCGCGGATCGCCGGGCAGATGGTCGGCGAACTGCTTGATCAGGTCCTTGCGGACGGCGACGTCGTCGGCGTACGCGTCGATCGGGGCGCTGGACTCGTGCATCGACCGGCTCGCCCAGTCGGTGCGGAAGCCGCCCGGTTCGACAGCGCTGACCTTGATGCCGAACGCGCCGACCTCCTTGGACAGGGCTTCGGTGAGGCCCTCCAGGGCGAACTTGGTCGAGGAGTAGAACGCGTTGGGCGGGTTCGCGACCAGCCCCGTCATCGAGGAGATGTTGATGATGTGCCCGCTGCCCTGGGCCCGCATCCCGGGCAGGACGGCTTGGATCGCGTCGACCACCCCGAAGTAGTTGGTGTCGAAGAGCGCCCGGATCTCGGCGTCCTCACCCTCCTCGACGGCGGACAGGTAGCCGTAGCCGGCGTTGTTCACCAGGACGTCGATGCCGCCGAACGACTCGGTGGTGGCGGCGACCACGGAGCGGATCTGCTCCCGGTCGGTGACGTCCAGGGCCAGGGCCAGGGCACCCGGACCGAAGTCGTCGACGAAGTCCTGCACCGTCTCGACCTTGCGGGCCGTGACGGCGACCTGGTGCCCTGCCTCCAGAGCCACCCGGGCGATCTCCCGCCCGATCCCGGTCGAGCAGCCGGTGATCAGCCAACGCTTCTGCTCGTTGCTCATGCGACGACACCTTCCGGAAGACGGTTCGCCACGTAGCCGGTCTGGCGCTCGATCAGCTGGTCGAGCCGGCCGGCCGCGTCGACCCGGGCGATGTCGGGGAGCTCGGCGTCGAGGTCGTCGAGGTCGATGACCCGGCCCGTGGCGGCCAGGTCCTCGGTGGCGCCGCCGGGACCGAACTCGGCCATCCGCAGGGTCAGGAAGCCTTCGCGCAGACCGTCGGAGTCGATCCAGTTGTGCACGCCGGGGTTGTCCGGTCCGATCACGTAGGTGTAGGTGCCGTCCTCGTTGGGCTTCGACTGCGCCTTGTTCAGCGACCCGGTCGAGCCGTAGATGTCGAGCGTGGTGCCCCACAGGTTGCCCAGCGGCACGGTGAAGTACTCAGCCCCGCCGTCGCTGACGTCGACGACGAACGCCTGCCCGGGCTGCAGGTCGAAGCGCCCGGCGACGTACACCTGGCCGACCATCGCGCCGTGCTGGTTGGCGGTCCAGGCCAGCGAGAAGTGGTTGGCCGGGGACTTCGACATCCCGTAGCTGAGCTTGCCGGTGAAGTCGGCGAAGTGCGCCATCATCGCGGCGGTCCTCTCGGCCTGCTCGTCCAGCGTCAGTGCCGGCCTGCTCGGGGCTCCGCCCAGACGCTCGATGGTGATCTCGTTGGGCTGGTCGTTGCTCCAGTCCAGGAGCACGTCGCGGATGTAGAACTCGTGCGCTTCGGGGGTCGACTGGATGTGGTTGCTGCGTCCGCCCTTCTCGCTCGCGTCGACGGTGATCTCGTAGCTCCCGTCAGCCGCGACCTCCATCCGCCGGCCGTCGACCACGTCGATGGTGCCCATGTGGGCGTTCCAGAGGGTGAAGTAGTTCTCGGTCATCCGGTGCTCGCCGACACGACCGCGGATCACGTACTTCTCGTCACCGGCGATCGGGATCACCCGGTACACCGAGTCCGGGTTGTCGATGCCCCACCGGGTGCCGGGGATCCGCTGGCCGTCGACCTCGTGGGCGAGCCGGGTGATGCAGGTGACCTTGGGACGCAACGGGTCGGAGTTGCTCGACCAGACCGCCGCGGAGAACATCACCTCCTCGTACGCCGCGTTGAACCGTTCGCGCATCGCGTCCGACGGCTTGGCGCGGGCGAGCCAGGTCTCGGCGACGTCGCGGTACGCCGCCCGCACGGTCGGGTGCTGGATCAGCTCGAGGGCCGCAAGCTCGTGCGCGTGCTGCTCGGCGGTGGCAACGGGGTGCGGGGGGAGGTGCGGCGAGGGGGCGTGGGACATGGACGGAAACGTAACAGGAATCTCCGGAAAATGTCAGTACTGACAAACTGGTATTCTGCCACCGTGAACAAGTCGGAGCGGACCCGGACGGCGCTGCGTCAGACCGCCTTGCGCCACTTCGTCGCCGACGGTTTCGAAGGGGCGAGCGTGGTCGCGATCGCGTCCGAGGTCGGCGTCACCGAGCGCACCTTCTACCGGCACTTCGCCACCAAGGACGAGGTCCTCTTCGCCGACCTGGTCGAGGGACTGGAGTGGTTCCGGACCGCCGTCAGGGCCCGGCCGCCGGAGGAGAACCTGGCCCGCTCCGTCTACGAGTCGTTGCGTTCGGCCCCGACCGACCCCCGGCTGCTGGTCGAGATCGCCCGGTTGCGGCACGAGCTGCTCAGCCCGGAGCGGATCGAACGGGTCTTCCGGGACCGCCAGGCTGCGATGGCCACCGAGCTGCGGGCCCTGCTGGTCGAGCGCGGCACGCCGGAGCTCGCGGCCGCCGTACGGGCCGAAGCGCTGGCGGGTGCTGTCTTCGCCGCGGTCGCGGTGTGGAGCGACGGCCCGGACCCCCACGACCTGCGCGCCCTGGGACCACTGACCGAGGAAGCTCTCGACCAGGTCCGCCCCCTGCTCTGACCCAGCTGGTTGAGGTGTGGCCGCGCTCGCACCTCAACCAGCATCGGGACGGAACCGAGCCTCGTACGCGGCGAACCGCTCCTTGATCTGGCCGGCAGTCAGGCCGTAGGTCTCGGGCTGGTAGTCGGGACGTCCGGTCTCCCGGGGTCGGCGGGCCAGCCAGTCGCGCATCGAGCTCTCCGCCGCCGCCACCAGGTCCACGCCGATCGCGTCGTACACCCGCGCGACCGAGCCGATCGGCTCGCGGACGGCGTCCTCGAAGGCGACGTCGGTGACCAGGCCCGGGTCCGTCCGCGCCCACGCCGCCCGGGTCGCCAGGGCCCGGTCGTTGGTCCACCCCATCCGCCCGATCCACTCGGACCCGACCCGGTGCAGGTCGACGTGGTCGGAGTGCATGCCGTGCAGGACCGCGTTCAGACTGGCGCCGGAGCCGATCGACTCGACCGGGTCGCGGTGCAGGTGCACCACGTGCAGGTCGGGGAACTGCGCCCGCAGGGTGTCCAGGTAGCCGAGGTGGGCGGGCGTCTTGAGTACCCAGCGACCGATCTCCTCGCCGCGTTGCCGTTTCTGCCACTGCAGCAGCTGGAGCATCTCGTGCAGGTGCCCGTACGCCGGAGCGAAGTCGGCCTGGTCGAGGAACTGCCGGTACGCCGGCAGGTGCGCCCCCGACTCCGGCACGTGCGAGAGGAAGGCGGCGTCCAGGAAGACGATCTCCTCCTCGGCCTCGAGCACGTACATCGGGTGGATCGCGAACAGGTCGGGCATGAACTGCCTCGTCTGCTCCTGGCGGGTCAGCGCCGAGGCGATCCGCGGGTCATCCTCGGCGCTCGGTCCCTGGGAGAACGTGAAGTCCAGTCGCGGCGCCGGGCTGATCACCTCCCACCCGTGGGCGCAGGTGAACCGTCGGTCCGCGGCGAGCAGCCGCTGCATCAGCGTGGTACCGCTGCGCATCATGCCGACCACCACGACCGGGGCCTGGATGACCTCGTCGGCGATCTCGGGGAACCGTCGCCGCCACTCGGTCGCGCGCAACCGCATCCGCAGGTGGTGCACCAGCCCGGCGCGGATGATGTGCGCCCCCATCTCGGAGAGGTCCGCGCCGAGGTAGTCCTCGGCGAGCACCCCGAGCGGCTCGGTGAAGGACCAGGGTCCGAAGTCGTCGAGCGACTCCTTGGTCCGTGCGGCCTCGATCAGGGCAGTTGGCGAGAAGTCCGTACGCAGGTCCACGCGCGAAACCTATGCTCCCGACCATGGACAGTGCGCGCAAGATCGAGAATCTGCTCTACACCTACGCCGAGCGGATCGACGCCGGTGACCTCGACGGGGTCGCCGAGCTGTTCACCCACGCCACCATCTTCGGGCAGGAGAACGGCCCGCCGGAGACCCAGTTCGTGGGGAAGGAGGGCGCCGCGAAGATGTACGGGATGTCGACCCGTCTCTACGAGGACGACGGGACCCCGAAGACCAAGCACATCACCACGAACGCGATCATCACGGTCGACGACGAGGCCGGGACGGCTACCTGTCGCTCGTACTACTGCGTCGTCCAGGCGACCCCGGCGCTGCCGCTGCAACCGATCATCGCCGGTCGCTACCACGACACCTTCCAGGTCGTCGAGGGTCAGTGGTGGTTCGCGACCCGGACCTTGTTCGTGGACCTGATGGGGGACCTCAGCCAGCACCTCAAGTGGTAGCGGCTACTCGCAGGTGACGACCGGCTCCGGCAGCTTGATCCGCCGCGGGGCGCCGGCCTTCAGAGCCCGGAACTTGTCCCCGATGATCACGTTGACGCCCGGACCCAGGAGGTCCTTCTCGTCGTCGACCACGATCTTCGCGCTCTTGCCGAAGCTGAGCGCGACCAGCTTTGCCTTGGTGGTGTCGGTCGCCTTGGCGTGGATCTCGGCGAAGGGCACCTCGGCGTCGCTGGCGTTGCCGATCGCCCCGGGCTGGAAGTTCCGGTTCTCGAGCAGGTTCAGGGTCGCGGTCGCGCGGCCCTTCTTCTTGCCGGCGTTGTAGACGCTGACCACGACCTGGTCGGAGCGCAGGTCCTCGACCTTGATGGCCACCTGGCCGGCCCCGCAGGTGACCACGTCGTCGACGACCGGGGTCACCGCGACCGGATCGTCCTCGATCGGTGCGGTGGCGGCGTTGAAGCCCCAGACCGCCATCACCACCACGATCACGGCCGTCACGGCCAGGGACCCTGCGGCCACGTTCCGCTGAGGGCGGGTGGCACTCACGCCCGGGCCTCGAACACCCGGGCATGGACGACGTGCCGCTGCTGCAGCGCGGCCCGCAGGGCCCGGTGCAGCCCGTCCTCGAGGTAGAGCTCGTCGTGCCACTGCACGACGTGGGCGAACAGGTCGCCGAAGAAGGTCGAGTCCTCGTCGAGCAGGAGGGCCAGCTGGAGGGTGTCCTTGGTCGTGACGAGCTCGTCGAGTCGCACCGGGCGTGGAGGCAGCGCAGCCCAGTCCCGAGGACCCAGCTCGTGGGCCGGGTACGGGCGCCCGTCACCGATGCGCTTGAAGATCATTCGGTCATCATAGGAAAGGGCCCCAGGTTTCCCGTGTTCGACGGGCTTAGAGTCCCTCCCATGGCAGAAGAGACGATCAGCTCGGTGGTGGCGGCGGGGTACCAGTTCGAGGGACCCGCGTTGGAGCTCGGGGGCCTGATGCTGGCGGCCGACCAGCTCTCGGAGGTGCCGATCCGGATCCCGCTGAGCATGGTGAACCGGCACGGCCTGGTCGCCGGGGCCACCGGCACCGGCAAGACGAAGACCCTGCAGCTCCTCGCCGAGCAGCTCAGCGCAGCCGGGGTCCCGGTCTTCGCCGCCGACATCAAGGGCGATCTCTCCGGGCTCTCCACCTTCGGCGAGGGCGGCGAGAAGATCACGGCCCGTGCCGCGTCGGTCGGTCAGACCTGGAAGGCCACCGCGTTCCCGGTCGAGTTCTTCGCCCTGGGCGGCGAGGGGACCGGGATCCCGCTCCGGGTCACGATGAGCGCCTTCGGGCCGACCCTGCTCAGCAAGGTCCTCGGGCTCAACGACACCCAGGAGTCCTGCCTGGGCCTGATCTTCCACTACGCCGACAACGCCGGGCTGGCGCTGCTGGACCTGGCGGACCTGCGCGAGGTGGTCAAGTACCTGGTCTCCGACGAGGGCAAGCCGGAATTGAAGGACCTCGGCGGGCTCTCGGCGGCGACCGCGGGCGTGATCCTGCGTGAACTGATCGCCTTCTCCGACCAGGGTGCCGACGCGTTCTTCGGCGAGCCCGAGTTCGACTGCCGGGACTTCCTGCGGTTCACCGGTTCTGGCAAGGGCCTGATCAACCTGGTCGAGCTGCCGAACCTCCAGGACCGGCCGGCGGTGTTCTCGACGTTCCTGATGTGGCTGCTCGCGGACCTGTTCCACGACCTGCCCGAGGTGGGCGACATCGAGAAGCCGAAGCTGGTGTTCTTCTTCGACGAGGCGCACCTGCTCTTCAAGGATGCCTCGAAGGACTTCCTGGGGTCGATCGCCCAGACCGTCCGGTTGATCCGGTCCAAGGGGGTCGGCATCTTCTTCGTGACCCAGTCGCCGACCGATGTGCCCGAGGAGGTGCTGGCTCAGCTCGGCTCGCGGATCCAGCACCAGCTGCGGGCGCACACGCCGAACGACGCCAAGGCGCTGAAGGCGACGGTGAACACCTATCCGACCAGCGAGTACGCCGACCTCGGCGAGGTGATCACGTCGCTCGGGATCGGTGAGGCCGTGGTGACGGTGATGAACGAGCGCGGCGCCCCGACCCCGGTGGCATGGACCCGGCTACGGGCGCCGGAGTCGTTGATGGGGACGGCGGACCCGGCCGCGATGGCCGCGGCGGTGGCGGCCTCGGCCCTCGGGCCCAAGTACGCGACAGCGGTCGACCGCGAGTCCGCCCGGGAGCAGCTCGGGGCCAGGCTGACCGCCGGCGCGGAGAAAGCTTCCGCCGAGGCAGCCCCGCAGGCCCCCGTTCCGCAGCCTCCCGCACCGAAGGCCCCGGCCCCGCGGACGCGTGCCGGCAAGGACAAGGGCATCGTCGAGGAGGTGGTCACCTCGACCACCTTCCGCCAGGTTCTGCGGACCGCCGCCCGGGAGATCGTGCGCGGGGCGTTCAAGACCGGCCGTCGCTGAGATATCGCACGCCTGTAGGAGGATTCTCCTACGACGGGCCTATTGACAGACGTTCAACGAGCCACCACGGTGGGTACATGACTCACCTGTCCGCCCATGCCTCCAGCGTCACCTCCGCCGACGGGACCCGGATCGCCGTCTTCGAGTCCGGGAACCCCAAGGGCCCGGTGCTCGTCGCCGTCCACGGGTACCCCGACAACCACACGGTCTGGGACGGCATCGCCGGCGAGCTCGGCGACCGCTACCGCGTGATCACCTACGACGTCCGCGGGGCCGGCGCCTCCGACAAGCCGACGGCCAGGTCGGCGTACCGGATGGACCGGCTCACCGAGGACTTCGCTGCGGTGATCGACGCCGTCAGCCCGGACGTGCCGGTGCACCTGCTGGCGCACGACTGGGGGGCCATCCAGTCCTGGGCTCCGGTCTCGGACCCGGCCTTCGTCGGCCGGATCGCCAGCCACACCTCGATCTCCGGCCCGTCGATGGACTACTGCGGGATGTGGTTCCGCGACCGCAGCCACGTCGGCGCCTCGTTGAGCCAGCTGCTGCACTCGTACTACATGTTCCTGTTCCAGATCCCGAAGCTCCCCGAGAAGATCGTCAGTCTCGGGTTCGTCGAGAAGGGCATCACCCGGGTCGAGCTGCTCGGCCGTGACGACGCGGAGACCGCCAGCCCTGTGGTCCGTGCTGTGCCGGACAAGACCAACGGGATCAACCTCTACCGCGCGAACGTCCTGCAACGGGTGACCCGACCCAGGCCCCGGCGGACGTTCGTCCCGACCCAGGTCCTCGCGCCGGTGGACGACCCGTTCGCCACCGTACGGATCGCCACCGAGGCACCGGTCCCGTACGTCGACGACCTGACCGTCACCGAGATCCCGGGGAGCCACTGGGTGGTGACCGCTCGTCCGGACCTGGTCGCGATCCACGTCCACGACTTCATCGAGGCGAAGACGGGACCGGAGCTCGGGAAGCGGAAGGCCCGCCGATGACCGCCGTGGAGAACCTCCCGGACAAGGTCGTCCTGCGGGCCCGCGAGGTGCGCTTCGACTGGACCGGCCTCAAGCCCGCGTTCATCCCGAACGAACCGTTCGTCTCGCACCTGCTCAACGTGCTGCACATCCTGCTTCCCGAGGGTGAGCGCTGGTTCGTGAAGATCTTCAGCGAGGCGTTGCCCCTGATCAAGGACGACGAGCTCCGCGAGGACGTGATCGGCTTCATCGGCCAGGAGGGCATGCACGCGCACGCCCACCAGCTGGTCCAGGACTACTTCGCCGAGCAGGGCATGGACAACCGGCCCTACGTCCGCGACATCGAGTTCATGTTCCAGCGTCTCCTGGGTGACCGGAAGCTCGAGGGCAAGAAGAAGGAGGAGTGGCTGATCGAGCGGCTCGCCGTCGTCGCCGCCGTCGAGCACGTCACCGCCTTCCTCGGCAACTGGGTCCTCAACACCCCGGCCCTCGACGAGGCCGGTGGCGATCCCCGGATGCTGGACCTGCTGCGCTGGCACGGCGCCGAGGAGGTCGAGCACCGGGCGGTGGCCTACGACGTCTTCATGCACGTCGACGGCCGCTACTTCCGCCGGGTGCGCACCTACGCGGTCGGCGGGGTGGTGCTGCTCTGGCTCTTCTTCCGCGGGGTGAAGCACCTGATGAAGGCGGACCCGTCGGTGACGGGCAAGCCGCACTGGTGGAGCCTGATCCGCAGCAAGCGCAAGGGGATGACGCCGGGCTACCTCGACCTGCTCCGCTGGTCGCTGCGGTACTTCAGCCGGAAGTACCACCCGGCTCACGAAGGGTCGACCGCTCAGGCGGTGGCCTACCTGGCGCAGTCGCCGGCGGCCCTGGCGGCCGATAACCTGGCGGCCGACGCAGTGGCGACTGGGTCGTCCGATCCGGGCCACGGCCTTGCCAGCTGACCCGCAGCTCGAAGCCGAACGCCTCCACGAGGACTTCCGGGCGAACCCGCCCTCGCGGAGCATGCGGGTCCTCGGCGTGATCGTGGCGGCGTACGAGAAGGCCTCGGGCCTGTCGGGCACCTTCCGGCCTGACATCGTCGAGGTGCGTCGCACCCTGGACGTCGTCGTGGACGACATCACCGAGGAGGCCGGCGGTGTCCGCAGCCTCCGGCTGGTGGCGGCCGACGGTGCGGACCTTCCCGGGTGGCACCCCGGCGCGCACGTCGACGTCGTGCTGCCGTCGGGCAGGCAGCGCCAGTACTCCCTGACCGGGTCGCCCCGCGCCCACGACCACTACCGGATCGCGGTCCGGGCGATCCCGCTCGAGCACGGTGGCGGGGGAGGGTCCCTGGAGGTGCACTCCCTGGAGGTCGGCCAACCGCTGACCCTGCGCGGACCGCGCAACGCCTTCCCGTTCATCGGCGTCGACCACTACCTCTTCGTGGCCGGCGGCATCGGGATCACCCCGATCCGGCCGATGCTGTACGACGCCATCGAGCGCGGTGCGGACTGGCAGTTCGTCTACACCGGTCGGGACCGGGGATCGATGCCGTTCCTGGCCGAGCTGACCGAGCTCGCCGCGGCGTACCCGGACCGGGTGCACCTGCGTCCCGACGACGAGTTCGGCGTCCCGACGGGGGCGGCGATCCTGGACTACGCGCCGGACGGGGCTGCGCTCTACACCTGCGGGCCGCCGCCGATGATCGAGGCGATCCGGGGGATGATCCCGGCCGAGAACATCGCGACCCTGCACTACGAACGGTTCTCGCCGCCGCCGGTGGTCGGTGGCGAACCGTTCACCGTGGTCCTGGCTCGCAGCGGCCACGTGGTCCCGGTCGCCGAGGACCAGAGCGCACTGTCGGCGATCCGCGCGGTGCTGCCGGACGTCGCCTACTCCTGCCAGCAGGGTTACTGCGGAACCTGCCCGGTCGCGCTGATCGGCGGGGAGGTCGACCATCGCGACCGGTGCCTGACCGCGGCGCAGCAGGAGAGCAGGATGACGATCTGCGTCAGCCGCGGTGTCGGCCGGGTGACGCTGGACCTCTGAGGGTTTCGAGGCGGTCGCAGACCGACCGCACCTCAACCAGCAGTCGCTGGAAAACGAAAGAACCTCTGAGTCCCTGGGAGGAGGTCTCAGAGGTTCTTCGGGGAGGGGAGGGAATCAGAGGGCGACCCGCACCGGGACCCGGCTGCCGGTCTCGCGCAGTGCGCTGCGCAGGATCGTGTCGCGGTGGCCGAGGTCCTCGGTCTCCAGCGCGGCGACGATGGCGAACTGCAGGTTGGTGGAGTCGGTGTGCGCGTTCAGGGCGGCGCCGCGCCAGTCGGTGTCGGGGGCGTTGTCGGCGCTGCTGATGGTGATCGGGGAGACCCGACCGACCGACGGAAGCACGGACTGGCTGGCTTCCATCAGGACGACGGCGCAGGCGGCGGAGATGAGGACGAGTCCCAGAGCGATTACCAGCATGTCGGCCTCCCAGCCTCGGTCTCCGCGTCTCTCGCGGTGGTCTGACCTGAATAACGAGGCGGATACGGCCGGGTTACGGCTTTTCTCACGATTTGTCCGGAACTTTCGGACGGTACCCTCGCTCGACCGAGGCTCAACGAATCGAGCGGGAGCGGCATGTACGGAGATCCCAAGGTAGCCACCGACGTCGCGTTCCACGGCGGACCGGAAAAGATCGCCGAACTGGTCCAGTCAGCTGAGGCCCGCAGCACGGTGGGCGGTCTCTTCGTCGCCGAGGCGGCCCACGACCCGTTCGTCGCCCTGGCTCTCGCTGCGGTCGCCTCCGAGCGGATCGAGCTCGGTACCTCCGTCGCGGTCGCCTTCGCCCGGACGCCGATGGAGCTGGCGTACTCGGCGTACGACCTGCAGCGGTTGTCGGGCGGTCGGTTCGTGCTGGGTCTGGGGTCCCAGATCAAACCGCACATCACCCGGCGGTACGCGATGCCCTGGTCGCGACCGGCGGACCGGATGCGGGAGTACGTCGAGGCGTTGCGCGCGATCTGGCACAGCTGGCAGACCGGTGAGGACCTGGCCTTCGAGGGCGAGTTCTACCAGCACACCCTGATGCCGCCGCTGTTCTCCCCGGGACCGCTGGAGGTTCCGAGCCCGAAGGTCTGGGTTGCTGCGGTCGGGCCGCGGATGGTCGAGGTCGCCGGTGCGGTCGCCGACGGGATCATCTGCCACCCGCTGCTGTCCCGCTCGTACCTCAGCGACGTGCTCGCGCCGCAGGTGCACGCTGCCCGGGCCGCCCACGGGCGGGCCGACCACCCGTTCGAGTTCTCCACCCTGGTCCTGGTCGCCACCGGCCGGACCGAGGAACAGCTGGCGACCGCGGTCGCAGGCGTGCGCCACCAGATCGGGTTCTACGCCTCGACGCCCGCGTACGCCCCGGTGCTGGAGCACCACGGCTGGGGCGACCTCCACCAGGAGGCGAACACCCTGACCAAGGCCGGTCGGTGGACCGAGCTCGCCGGCCTGGTCGACGACGAGGTGCTCGCGACGTTTGCCGTCGTCGGCGAGCTCGCCGAGGTAGGGCAGGCGTTCCGGGCACGCTTCGCGGGCATCGCCGACCGGGCCACCACCTCGATGCCGTACGACGCCGACGACCTGCTCGCCCTCGACGTGATCGCACCTGGTCCGGTTGGTTCTCCGGTGGCGGGCCCACCGGCCGGGGTATGAATACTCAGGTGATGTGGCAGCGGCGCACCCTGGTCAACGTGGTGGCGAGCCTGCTGTTCGTGGCGGCCGTGGTCGGCGGGTTGGTGCAGATCGGGAAGCGCTCGACCGACCAGGTCGGAGCCACCCAGGCGTCGGCGCTCGTGGCCGCCCAGGTCGAGGCGCTGGCCGTCTACACCGTGGACCCCGCGAACGTGGAGGCCCAGGTCGACGACGTCATCAACGGTGCGACCGGGGCCTTCCTGGCTACCTACTCCGCCCAGCGCGACCTGCTGATCCGCAACGTGAAGGCCCGCAAGCAGGTGCTCACCGCGGTGGTTCCCGACGACGGGACCGCGATCGCGCACTACGCCGCCGGCGAGGCCGTCGTCCTGGTGGCGATCAACGTCACCGCCCGCGAGGCCGGGACGCCGATGACCACGCCGTACCGGTTGCGTCTGACGATGCAGCGGGTCGGCGGACTCTGGAAAGCCGCCACCCTGGACACCTTGCCGGCCGAGGCTGGACCCGGCATCTACATCGCCGGCGACCTCCCCGGGGGCAACGCGCAGATCCTGTCGGCGGCAGCCAAGGCGGTCGAGGTGATGTACTCCTACGACTACCGGGCCGCCGCTTCCCAGCGGAAGGCCTTCGTGCCGCTGGTGACCGAGCGCTTCGCACCGATCTTCGCTCGTACCTACGCCACGAACTCCACGGCTGCTGCCACCAAGCTGAGCGTGGTGGACTCGTACGCGCGAGCGGTCGGCCTGGTGGTCCGCGACCAGGACCGCGCACGCTGCCTGGTCTACCTCGACCAGGTGGTCACGATCGCCGGCAAGACCACCCCGGTGGCGACCCGGCTGTTCGTCGACCTCCAGCGGGTCGACGGCTCCTGGCTCGTGGACGGTTTGTCCGCGCCCTGACCGGGCCGGGCAGCCCGGCGGTCAGCAGGTGGTCGGCGCAGGGCGACCGGCGAACCGGTCCGTGGTCCAGGTCAGCAGGTCGGCCAGCATCGGCGAACCGGGGCTGATGATGTTGCCGTGCTCCCGACCGGGGTAGGTGCGGTAGGTGAGCGGTCCGCTCCTGCTCGAGGTGCAGCGACCGGCGATGAACTTCGCCTGGAGCCCGGGCAGGACGAGGGCGTCGGCGTCACCCTGGACGATCAGCGTGGGTGCCGCGATCGGCCCGTCGGGCGTGTTCTGGCGCAGGCGCTTGCCCAGGGGGCCGCTCCGGGCCGATCCGGTGTAGAGCGGGGCGCTGAAGACGGCGGCGTTCGCCTGGGCGAACGCCAGCAGTCCGCGTTGGTCGCTGAGGCAGAAGTCGGCGAGCTGCCGCATCGGGGTTCGCGCCGCGGGTTGGAGGTAGGGGTCGGGGTCGACGTCCGGGTACGCCGCGGCGTACGCCTGGAGCACGTAGGCCGCGAAGACCGGCCCGAAGGTCGTGGCCGCGACGGTGTCGACCAGGCCGACCAGGTCGGTGGCCGGCGCGATCCCGGCGACGCCGACGAGGTCGACGTCGGGCGCGTAGGTCGGCGCCAGGATGCCGGCCCACAGAGCCGCTCCACCGCCCTGGGAATGACCCCACGCGACGGTCTTGTCGGCCAGGTCGAGCTCGGTGAACTCGTGCGCGGCCCGGACCGAGTCGAGGACCGAGCGGCCCTCGCCCTGGCCGATCAGGTACGGGTGCGGCCCCGGGGTGCCGAGGCCGATGTAGTCGGTGGCGACGACGACCCAGCCCGCGTCGAGAGCCTGGCCGAGCGCCGGGATGGTCGCGAAGGTGAACGGTGTCGGGTCGGCCGACGGTGCGCACGAGGTGTCGATCCCCGTGGTCCCGTGCGCCCAGGCGATCACCGGCCGCGGGCCCTTGGGTGCGTCGGACCCGGCGACGATCAGCCCGCTGGAGAGCGCCGGCACCCCGTCGCTGCGGGTGGTCGTGTAGAGGATCCGCCAGGCCCGGGCCCCGCTGGGAACCGCGGTGTCGAACTCCTCGGCACTGATCAGCCGGCCGGGCTCGCTGGGGACGTCGGTCGGGATGGCCAGGGCGTCGAGGGGTGCGGGTCGCTCGTCGTGCGCCCGGTAGCTGGCTGCTCCCGCGGTTGCCGCGAGCACGAGGGCGACCGCCGAGGCGGTCGTGGTGGTGATCCGGCGGACGGAACCGGGCTCGAACGGCTCGGCCTCGTCGAGGGTGCCGCGGACGCCGGACCAGAACACGGTGGCCCCGAACCACAGCGCCCTGGTCCCGAACAGCGCCGCGACGACCCCGACGTCCGGGTCCGGCCAGGCGAGGGCCATGACGCCGAGGACCGCCCCGCCGAGACCGAGAACCACGTTGACGAACGGTCTCGCCGCACCGGCGGTCAGGGCGCTGACGGCCCGGGCCACGCCGTCGGTCGCCAGCGCGGCGCCGGTGACCAGGGCCATGGTTCCGCTGTCGGACCCGGACCCGGTGCCGATCACGATCGCTGCGGTCAGCCAGGCGACGGCACTGATCCGGACCGACCAGGTCCACGGCCGGGGGGCGCCGAGGAGCTGGCTGACGGTCATCCCCGCGAGGGCGGCGACGACCAGCACGGCCAGGGTGTCGGTCGAGGCGAACGGTCGGGCAACCAGCGCTGCGCCCAGGGCCGCGACGGCCAGTCCGAGGGCGAGCAGCGGTGAGCGGACGGCCGAGGACATGACGTAACTCTCCCTGATCCGTGGTGAAGGGTCGTCTCCCAGGGCGATAAAGTTCTCCCCGGGGGCCCTGTGATCTGCGTGGACGATGGTGAAGGAAGACAGCATTGCTGACCGAACGCACCAAGAGGCAGCTGCTGGTCTTCGTGGCGATCACCCTGATCGGGATCTCCTACGTGGGCGCGCGCTACGCCCGCCTCGACCGCCTGGTCTTCGACACGTCGTACGAGGTCACGGCCAGCCTGGCTGCGTCCGGCGGCATCTTCACCGGCGCCGAGGTCACCTACCGCGGTGTCGGTATTGGCCAGGTCTCGGACATGCGGTTGACCCGCGCCGGTGTCGACGTGGTCCTGGACATCGAGAACAAGTACAAGATTCCGGCCGACACCCTGGCCCTGGTGGGCAACAAGTCTGCGGTCGGTGAGCAGTACGTCGAGCTGCAGCCGCAGGTCGACGGCGGCCCGTACCTGAAGGACGGGTCGGTGATCGCCACGGCCCAGACCGAGATCCCCGTCTCCACCACCGAGATCCTGACGAACCTGGACCGGTTGGTGACCTCGGTCCCGCAGGACAAGCTGCAGACCGTGATCACCGAGCTCGGTGCGGGCTTCATGGGGACCGGTGACGACCTCGGTCAGATCATCGACACCTCGGCTCCGCGATCCGCAGCTTCGCCCGCGACCTGGCGCTGTTCTCCGGCGTGGTGGCCGACAACGACGACGCGCTGCGCGCGCTGATCGCGAACGGGTCGGCGACGGCCAACGAGCTGCGCACCTTCCTGGAGCGCAACCAGGTCGATCTCGGCAGCCTGATCAACAACCTTGTCACCACCGGCAACGTGATCGTCAAGCACCTCCCGGGCATCCGCCAGGTCCTGGTGATGTACCCGTACCTCACCGCCAGCGGTTTCACCGTGGCGGCGAAGAACTCCGAGGGCTACAACGCCCGCTTCGGTTTCGTCCTGACCCAGAACCCCGCGGTCTGCACCCAGGGGTACGACGTCAGCCAGCGCCGTTCGCCGACCGACGGCAGCAACCGCCCGATGGACGAGGACGCCGGCTGCACCGCACCGGACACCAAGACCAACGCGCGTGGTGCCCAGAACGCTCCGCGGGTCGCCGCGACCTACGACCTGGACACGAAGGCGCTCACCTGGGGCGACCGGTCGCAGGCCCTGGTGCCCGGGTCCGACTGGGCGACGCTGCTCTCCTTCTGAGCCGCTGAACCTGGAGCTCGCCCGCAGCGAGGCGTACGGGTCTGGTCGAGGGACTCGGCCTCGAGGACTGACCTTCCGCACCGGGACGCAGCGAAGCCCGGACCATCGGTCCGGGCTTCTCTGGATTCAACCTCTGGCGGAGGTACGGGGATTCGAACCCCGGAGAGCGTTAACTCAACTCGCTTTCCAAGCGAGCGCCATAGGCCACTAGGCGATACCTCCGTCGCAGAGATTACCGTCCCTGATTGGTACCTGCGAAATCGGTCCCCGTCGGGCTGTTCTAGACTTCTGCCAACCCCCCATGCGGCGGTATCTCACTGAACTCCCCCAGGGCCGGAAGGCAGCAAGGGCAGGTGGGCTCTTCCGGGTGCATGGGGGGCCTTCGCGTCTCGCCTAGGATTCGGACATGCGGGACACCCGGGGGATCGTGCGGCTCGGGGGCGTGGCCCTCGCCGGCATCGTGCTTGCGGGGTGCGGCGGAGCCGGTACGCCGATCTCGGTCCCGGCCGCGCCTTCTTCGCAGGCTCCCGGCACGCCGAGTGGGGACGGTGACGGCGTACTGGTGCCGACGAACCTCCCGTCGCTGCCGCCACGTACCGCGCAGCCGAAGCCCACGCCGAAACCTGCCCCGGCGCGCCCCGCCGAGGTCTTCGGCGCCGACATCAGCTGGCCGCAGTGCCCGAAGGGGATGGGCATCCCGGAGAAGCGCACGCTGGGCGCGCCGATGCCGACTGCCGCCGCGGAGTTCGTGATCATCGGGCTGACCAACGGCCCGTCGTTCACCCCGAACCCGTGCCTGGCCTACCAGGTGCGGTGGGTCGCCGACCGGCACCTGCTCGCGGCGGCGTACTCGGTGGTCAGCTACCCGGATGCGGCGACCCTGCGCAGGTACGGCCGGAGCGGCCCCTACGCCGGCGGCACCCGGGCCGGGGCGCTGAGCAACGTCGGGTACCAGGCCGCCCGGTTCAACATCGCGACGTCGAGAGCAGCGCGCCTGCGGACGCCGATCGTCTGGATCGACGTCGAGCCGGTGCCGAAGTTCGAGTGGAGCGGTGACCTGGCCGCGAACGCCGCGGTCGTCGTCGGGATGGCGCGCGGGTACACCGACGCCGGCTTCCGGATCGGCTTCTACTCCACGCCGTCGTTGTGGGAACGGGTGGTCGGTGGCCTCCGGGTCGGTGCACCGGAGTGGCGGGCTGCCGGCCAGACCTCGAGGACCGAGGCGCTGAACCGGTGCGGCCCGGACTGGTCGATCCAGGGCGGGGAGGCGGTCTTCGGCCAGTGGGTCGAGGACGGCCGCGACCGCAACGTCACCTGCCCGGGGGTCTCGACGAGCCTGGGGCAGTGGTTCCACCAGTACTGAGGATGTTCTCAGCCGTGGCTGTTCGGGTTGTCAGTCCCGACGACTAGGGTGCTCACGTGGAGCACAACCTCGCGCTGTACCGGCGCTACCGGCCGGAGTCCTTCGCCGAAGTCGTCGGCCAGGACCATGTCACCGAGCCGTTGCGTGCCGCCCTGGCGAACAACCGGGTCAACCACGCCTACCTGTTCTCCGGCCCGCGCGGCTGCGGCAAGACCACCAGTGCCCGGATCCTCGCCCGCGCGCTGAACTGCGAGAAGGCGCCGATCTCGGACCCGTGCGGCGAGTGCCAGTCCTGTCGCGACCTCGCTCGCGGCGGCCCTGGCTCGCTCGACGTGATCGAGATCGACGCGGCCAGCCACGGTGGCGTCGACGACGCCCGCGACCTGCGCGAGCGGGCCTTCTTCGCCCCGGTCTCCAGCCGCTACAAGGTCTACATCATCGACGAGGCGCACATGGTCAGCTCGCAGGGCTTCAACGCCCTGCTCAAGCTGGTCGAGGAGCCGCCCGAGCACCTGAAGTTCATCTTCGCGACCACCGAGCCGGAGAAGGTCATCGCGACCATCCGCTCGCGTACCCACCACTACCCGTTCCGGCTGATCCCGCCGCGCGTCCTGTCGGACTACCTGTCCGAGATCTGCCAGCGCGAAGGTGTCCCGATCGAGCCGGCCGCGCTGCCGCTGGTCGTCCGCGCCGGGGCCGGGTCTGCCCGGGACTCGCTCTCCATCCTCGACCAGCTGCTCGGCGGCGCCGGGCCGGGCGGGGTCACCTACGAGATCGCCACCGGGCTGCTGGGCTACACCCCGGACACCCTCCTCGACGAGGTGGTGGACGCCTTCTCCGCCGGCGACGGCGCGACGGTCTTCTCGGTCGTCGACAAGGTGATCGAGACCGGTCAGGACCCGCGTCGGTTCACCGAGGACCTGCTGCGCCGGCTCCGCGACCTGGTGATCGTCGCGGCGGTTCCCGATGCTCCGACGACCGGTCTGCTCGACGTGCCGGCCGACCAGGCGGAGCGTCTGGTCGCTCAGGCGGCACGGTTCGGTCGCGCCGACCTGGTCCGGGCTGCGGACTGTGTCGCGGCAGGACTCACCGAGATGCGCGGGGCGACCACCCCGCGGCTGCTGCTCGAGCTGATCTGTGCGCGGGTGCTGCTGCCGGGGGCCGACCACAGCACGGACGGGCTCACGGCGCGCCTGGACCGGATGGAGCGACGGCTGGAGATGGCTCCGCCCGCGGCGGTTCAGGCAGCGGCAGCGGCTGCGCCGACCGCAGTCCCGGTTGCCCCTGCACCCGTCGCAGCAGCTCCGGTCGTCGAGCCTGCGGCGCCCCCGACCCCACCGCCCGCCCCGGCCGCACCCCAACCGCCGAGTGCTGCTGGTCCGGGGCTCGGCCTGGCGGACGCCCGGCGGCTGTGGCCCGACCTGTTGGACAAGGTCAAGGAGAAGCGGCGGTTCACCTGGATCCTGCTCAGCCAGAACGCGCAGGTGATCGGGCTGGACGGCGGGATCCTGACCGTCGGGTTCAAGACCTCGGGGGCGAAGGACTCGTTCGTCGGGGGTGGCAGCGAGGAGATCCTGCGGCAGGCGGCGATCGAGGTGATCGGGGCCGACTGGAAGGTCGAGGCCATCGTGGATCCGTCGGCCGACCCGGACGCGGGGGCTCCGGTGGTGATCCAGCCGGCCACCGACTCGGTGACCTCGGGGACGTCCGCGCCAGCCGTTCCCGCTGTCGAACCGGCGACGCCGGTGGACCGTCCGCCCGCGTGGATCGCGGAGGACCGGCCAGCTCCGCCGCCGCCGAACCCGGAGACGATCGCCTCGGTGCGCAGCAACATCGCGCCGACCCGGACCGGTGAGCAGCCGGCCAAGCCGGTGGACACCCGGGACGACGACGTCCGCGCCGACGACCAGGACCTCGAGGAGGACAGCCTCGGGGGTGCTGACCTGATCGTCCGCGAGCTGGGCGCCACCGTGATCGACCAGATCACCCACGACTGAGACCACAGGAGCTACTCATGACACAGAACCCCCTGGGTGAGGGCGCCAACCCGTTCGGCAACCTCGACCTCGGCGCGATGCTCGAGCAGGCCCAGCAGATGCAGGCCCAGCTGATGGCGGCACAGGCCCAGCTCGCCGAGACCCTGGTCGAGGGCAGTGCTGGCGGCGTCGAGGTCACCGTCACCGGTACGGGTGAGCTCAGCGGCGTGCGGATCGTGCCCGGCTCCTTCGACGGTGCGGACGCGGAGTCCCTGGCCGATCTCGGTGACCTCGTGGTCGCTGCGTTCCGGGATGCCAAGGCCAAGGTCGACGCCGCCGCGTCGGCGGCGCTCGGCCCGATGGCCGGCGCCCTGGACGGCAGCCTCGGTGGCCTGTCCGCGCCCCCGGCCCGACCAGCCGGCTTCTGACGTGTACGAAGGCGTCCTGCAGGACCTGATCGACGAGCTCGGGCGGCTGCCCGGGGTCGGACCGAAGGGTGCCCAGCGGATCGCGTTCCACCTGCTGGCAGCCGACCCGGTCGACGTACGCCGGCTGGCGGACACGTTGATCGAGGTGAAGGCCAAGGCCCGGTTCTGCTCGATCTGCGGGAACGTGGCCGAGGAGGAGCAGTGCCGGATCTGCCGCGACCCGCGCCGCGACCTCTCGCTGATCTGCGTGGTCGAGGAGTCCAAGGACGTCGTCGCGATCGAGCGCACCCGCGAGTTCCGGGGTCGGTACCACGTCCTGGGGGGCGCGATCTCCCCGTTGGAGGGGATCGGGCCCGAGCAGTTGCGGATCCGGGAGCTGATCGCCCGGCTCGACGACGGCGTCGTCACCGAGATCATCCTGGCGACCGACCCGAACATCGAGGGTGACGCCACCGCCGCGTACCTGACCCGGATGCTGCGGCCGATCGGGTTGCAGGTCACGCGCCTGGCGAGCGGGCTCCCGGTCGGCGGGGACCTCGAGTACGCCGACGAGGTCACGCTCGGTCGAGCCTTCGCTGGTCGCCGCAGCGCAGGTGATTGAGTGTGCGGGGGAACCAGGGAGAGGGAGAACGATGAGCAGCCATGAGTTCGAGGAGTTCGGCCAGCAGATCGCGGACGCCGCCGAGGCGTACCTGCTCGGTGTCCAGGCGGTGTCGCGTGACGAGGAACCGGGCTCGGTGGTCCCGTTGCTGCTGCTCGAGGTCAGCCAGCTCCTGCTGGCCGGCGCGCGCCTCGGTGCGCAGCTCGACTTCCAGCCGGAGACCGAGTACCAACCAGACGTCGGTCCGGACGCCGACCTCGACGCCATGCGGCTGCGACTGGCGGTGATCCTGGGCGACCTGGACACCTACGCGCACAACTTCGAGCCGTACGACCCCGAGACGCTGACCTCGAACCTGTCCGACGACCTCACCAGCATCGCGACCGACATCGCCAACGGTCTGCGGCACTTCCGCGCCGGCAACGTCGAGGAGGCGTTGTGGTGGTGGCAGTACTCGTACGTCGCGTCCTGGGGTTCGCTGGCGATCGGTGTCCTGGCGGCACTGCACTCGGTCGTCGCCCACGACCGGCTGGACCTGGACCTGGTCGACGAGACCGACCAGCTCGAAGCCGCTGATGCCGTGCTGGAGGGCGAGTCCCTCTAGGTCACCCTGCTCACCCGAAGTGGCAGATGTAGTCCAGCTGCCCGTCGGCGACCTCGATCTCGAACGACGAGTCGCCGGGGACGTCGAAGGAGTCGCCGGCGGCGTACCCGGTCCAGTCGGTCTCCCCGGCCCGTCGGACCCGGCAGGTCCCTGCGGTGAGCTCCATCGTCTCGGGAGCGCCGGTACTGAAGGTCAGCGCCGCCGGGAGGATCACGCCGACCGACTTGCGGGTGCCGTCGGCGGTGATCACGGTGTGGCTGACGCACTTGCCGTCGAAGTACACGTTGGAGGCGGCCAGGACGGTGACGTTCTCGAGCTGGGTCATGGCAGCACCCTAAGCAGGACCACACTGCGGCGCCCGTTCGGGCCCCACCGCGCTGCTCGGTAGAATCTCCGTGGCCACAGGCCGTCCTCGCGGGAGACAATCGCCGCCAGGGACTTCGGAGTCGAACTCAAGGAGCAAGTCGTGGGCATTGTCGTGCAGAAGTACGGCGGTTCCTCCGTTGCCGACGCCGAATCGGTCAAGCGGGTCGCCCGCCGGATTGTCGAGACCAAGAAGGCCGGCAACCAGGTCGTGGTCGTGGTCTCCGCGATGGGCGACACCACCGACGACCTGATCGACCTCGCCAACCAGGTCTCCCCGCTGCCCCCCGCTCGCGAGCTCGACATGCTGCTGACCGCCGGCGAGCGGATCTCGATGGCCGTGCTCGCGATGGCGATCCACGACCTCGGCCACGAGGCCCGGTCCTTCACCGGGTCGCAGGCCGGTGTCATCACGGACGCCGAGCACGGCCGGGCCAAGATCATCGACGTCACCCCGGGCCGGATCCAGGCGGCCCTGGCGGAGGGCTCGATCGCGATCGTCGCCGGCTTCCAGGGGGTCTCGCAGACCACCAAGGACATCACCACCCTGGGTCGTGGAGGGTCGGACACCACCGCGGTCGCGCTCGCGGTCGCGCTGGCGGCCGACGTCTGCGAGATCTACTCCGACGTCGACGGGATCTTCACCGCCGACCCGCGGATCGAGCCACGGGCCCGGAAGGTCCCACGGATCTCCTACGAGGAGACCCTGGAGATGGCCGCCCAGGGCGCCAAGATCCTGCACCTGCGGTGCGTCGAGTACGCCCGCCGCTACGACATGCCCATCCACGTCCGGTCGTCCTTCTCCGACAAGGAAGGCACCTGGGTCACCAGTGCCGAGAAGGTGCAGTCCGAGAACGACTCACAGGAGAACGCCATGGAAGCCGCCATCATCACCGGGGTCGCTCACGACCGGAGCCAGGCGAAGATCACCATCGTCGGGGTCCCCGACAAGCCCGGCGAGGCGGCTGCCATCTTCCGGGCGGTCGCGGACGCCCAGATCAACATCGACATGATCGTCCAGAACGTCTCCGCCGCGGCGACGAGCCTGACCGACATCTCCTTCACGCTCCCCCGCGGCGAGGGTCAGACCGCCGTCACCGCGCTGGCCCGGCTGCAGGACTCGGTCGGCTTCGCCGCCCTCCAGTACGACGACTCGGTGGGCAAGGTCTCCATCGTCGGGGCCGGGATGAGCTCCTCCCCGGGGATCTCGGCCCGGTTCTTCGAGGCGCTCTCGGACGCCGGCATCAACATCGGGATGATCTCCACCTCCGAGATCCGGGTCTCGGTGGTCGTGGCAGAGACCCAGGTGGAGGAGGCCGTACGCGCGGCCCACGCTGCGTTCGACCTCGGTTCGGACGAGGTCGAGGCAGTCGTCTACGGCGGAACAGGACGCTGAGTCATGGTGAACATCGGAATCGTCGGAGCGACCGGCCAGGTCGGCGTCGCGATGCGCAGCATCCTGCTCGAGCGCGCCGGCTCCCATCCCCTGATCGGTCCCGACGACCAGGTCAGGTTCTTCGCCTCGGCGCGCTCGGCCGGCACCGTGCTGGCCTTCGGCGACCGTGAGGTCACCGTGGAGGACGCCTACGAAGCTGCCGCGACCGACTCCTTGGCGAACCTCGACATCGCGCTGTTCTCGGCCGGTGCGACCACGTCACGGGCGCTGGCGCAGAAGTTCGTCGACGCCGGCGTGATCGTGGTCGACAACTCCAGCGCCTTCCGCAAGGACCCGGAGATCCCGTTGGTGGTCTCCGAGGTGAACCCCGGGGCGATGGACGCCGTGATCGCTGCTGGCCGGGGGATCATCGCGAACCCGAACTGCACCACGATGGCCGCGATGCCGGTGCTCAAGCCGCTGCACGACGAGGCCGGCCTGGTCCGGTTGATCGCGTCGACCTACCAGGCGGTCTCCGGCTCCGGCGTCGCCGGGGTGGAGGAGCTCGCCAGCCAGGTCGAAGCTGCGGGCGAGAAGTCCCGCGAGCTGGCCTACGACGGCTCCGCGGTGACCTTCCCGGCGCCGGACAAGTACCAGCGGACGATCGCCTACAACGTGGTCCCGCTCGCCGGGTCGATCGTCGACGACGGCCTCAACGAGACCGACGAGGAGCAGAAGCTCCGCAACGAGTCTCGCAAGATCCTCGGGATCCCGGACCTGCTCGTCTCCGGGATCTGCGTCCGGGTGCCGGTCTTCACCGGCCACTCGCTGGCGATCAATGCCGAGTTCGCGTCCCCGATGACCCCCGAGCGGGCTCGCGAGCTGCTCGCCGACGCCCCGGGCGTCGAGCTCAGCGACATCCCGAACCCGCTCCAGGCAGCCGGCCAGGACCCGTCGTACGTCGGGCGCCTGCGCACCGACCCGGGGGTTCCCGACGACCGAGGGCTCGCGCTGTTCATCAGCAACGACAACCTGCGCAAGGGGGCGGCCCTCAACACCGTCCAGATCGCCGAGCTGGTGGCAGCCCGCCTGGGGTGAGTCAGGACTCGCTGGGTTCCTCGATGAACTTCACGGTCACCCACCACGACAGCAGGAACGCGACCGCGGTCAGCGCCGGAATGACGACGACCATGATCGGTGACGCCATGTTGTCGTCGCCCATGAAGGTCAGCATCACGACCATAGCGACCAGGCCGACCCCGAGGAAGCTGGTGCTGAACGGGTCCGAGACCCCGAAGGCCTTGAGCAGGTTGGCCCCGATCACGATCTCGATGGCCAGGACGACGACCACCGCCAGCAGGCCGAAACCGTCGCCGCACTGGTTGCTGCCGCGCACCGCCTCGCAGCCGGCCAGCTCGCCCCACGTCAGCGCGACGCAGATCAGGCCCGACACGACCCCGGAGAAGGCCGCGGCGACGGCAGGACGCATCGTCGGGAGGGCGGAGACGACTCGCTCGGCGATCCCGGCCTTCTCGCCCTGACCACGGTTCTGGGCCCGGATCGCAGCCCGTTCGGCCTTGGACTGCTGCTGTGCCTCGCGCTTGGCCTGGGCCTGGGCGCGACGAGACTCCGGCACCGTGGCGACGTCGGACGCGGTCCGACCACGCTTCTTGGTCGGGGTCTCGAGAGCGATCACGGCCGTCTGCTCGGTGGCGGCCTCGACGGGCGGCGCGTCCGACGACTCCGTCGCGGCCGGTTCAGTCTCGCCCGCTGGGGCGCCGGTCGCGGCGGCCAGCTCGGAGTCGAGGTCGGCCAGCTGGGCGTCGATGGCGTCGATGGCGGGATCCGTCTCGACGACGTCGGGCCCGAGCGGCTCCGGCTCCGGCACCGGGGTCTCCGGGGTCTCCGGGGCAGCCTCGGGCTTGGTGCGGAACCGCGCGGGCGCGGTGGCCGGGCGGGGAGCGGGCGCGACGGGCGCGGGCGTGAGGGGCGCGGGCGCGACCTGAGGAACTTCCTCGGCCGGAGCTGCGGAAACCTCGGGATCGGCAGCGACCGGTGGCACGACGACCGGCGGCGTCGGGGGTGTCGACGGGGTCGAGGCCGGACGGGCGGCAGGTCGGGCGGCCGGTCGCGCCGCCGGGCGTGCCGGTGGGGTGCCGGGGACCCGAGCCGGTGCGCGTGGCGCAGCCGGACGTGCCGGTGCGCGGGCGGGGGTCGGGGCAGGTCGTTGCACGACGGTCGGCGCGGTCTCGGCCGGGGCGACGGTCTCGACGTCGGCCTCGGCGGCTGTCTCCGCGTCCTCGGTCGAGGCGTCGGCAGACGACGTTGCGACGCTCTCGTCGGTGGTCTTGGCGGCGCGCTTCTTCCGGCGCCCGAACCCGAGTGACAGGCTGGGCAACTCGAGATTCGGCTCGTCGCCGGTTCCGTCCGAGTCAGTGGGCATGCCCGGATTCTGCCACTCCTCGGCTGTCTGCACCGGCAGGTCCCCCTGCCGACGCGCGGAGGCCCCCTTTCCCAGCCCGCCGACCGTGTCCTCCAACCCGACCCCTGGGCGGATCACCGGGTCACCGAGAACGCCGCGTACCCACGGACGAGGAGCCCGGCGGTGGTCGCCGTGGCAGCCAGGATCACGAATCCGAGCATCAGCAGCTGTGCGCTGCGCAGTCGCCTACGCAGCGTCGGGGGTACGACGCGCGGCCCGCGCTCGTTCTGCTCCATGGGTGCCTCCCTGTCCTGGTTCCCCAGGAGAGACACCGCCCCGGCGAGATGGTCACGCCGAAAGCGCGGACGATCCTGCGGAGGTCCCGGTGCCCCGGAGAAGGCGAACGGACCTGGTGAGAACACCAGGTCCGTTCCAACTGGTCGGGCTGACAGGATTTGAACCTGCGGCCTCGTCGTCCCGAACGACGCGCGCTACCAAACTGCGCCACAGCCCGCTGCAGCCTGCGGAAGTCTAGCCGGACCCTGCGGCCGGGATGAAATCGGGTCAGCCGGTAGCGGGTTGCAGCGTGATCAGGCTCGCTTCGGGACGGCAGCAGAACCGGACCTGCGTGTACGGCGAGGTGCCGGCGCCGGCGGACACGTGCAGCCAGGACGAGCCGTCCTGACCGGGCCTGGAGTCCGCGGGATGCCGGTGGAGTCCCTTGGCGCGAGCAGGCTCAAGGTCGCAGTTGGTCACCAGGGCGCCCTTGAACGGCAGGCAGAGCTGACCGCCGTGGGTGTGGCCCGCCAGGACCAGCTCGTAGCCGTCGGCGGCGTACTGGTCCAGGACCCGCAGGTACGGCGCGTGGGTGACGCCGATCCGGAGCCCCGCGTCCGCCGGTGCGGGGCCGGCCACGGCCGCGAGGTCGTCGTAGTACAGGTGCGGGTCGTCGACGCCGGCGAACGCCAGCGCGGTCCCGTTGATCTCCAGTCGTCCACCGGTGTTCGTCAGGTCGAGCCAGCCGTCGGAGAGAGCGGCCTTGAGGTGCTTCCACGGCAGCTCGGGGGAGTCGTTGTGCCGGGTGCCGTCGTCCTTGGCCAGGTACTTCAGCGGGTTGCGCCGGGTGGGCTCGAAGTAGTCGTTCGAGCCGAGCACGAACACGCCAGGAACCTGGCGCAGCGGGCCCAGCGCCTCCAGCAGCGGTTCGACGGCGTCGCGGTGCGCCAGGTTGTCGCCGGTGTTGACGACCAGGTCCGGTTCCAGCCCGGCCAGCGTCGCGATCCACCGGCGCTTGAGGCTCTGGGTGGGGGTCAGGTGCAGGTCGCTGAGGTGCAGCACCCGGATCGGCTGGCTTCCCGCGGGTAGGCAGCCGATCTCGAACCGACGGACCGTGAAGTTGCGCGCCTCTGCGTACGCGTAGCCGACCCCGGCGATCCCGGCGACGGTTCCCCATCCGGCCACCCGACCTGCGGTGCGAGCCAGTCGCGAACGGGAACCCATGTGACAAGGCTGCCACAATGGTCCCCATGAGTCTCAAGGAGCAGCTGCGTGCCGACCTGACCGCCGCCATCAAGGCGCGTGACGAGGTCACCTCCTCGACCTTGCGGATGGTGCTCACCTCGATCACCAACGCGGAGGTGTCCGGCAAGGAGGCTCGCGAGCTCACCGACGACGACGTGCTGGTCGTCCTCGGCAGCGAGGGCAAGAAGCGGCGCGAGGCCGCGGAGGCCTTCGACGCCGCCGACCGGACCGCGCAGGCGGACAAGGAGCGGGCCGAGGCCGCGGTGATCGCGGCGTACCTGCCCGAGCAGCTCAGCGCCGAGGAGATCAGCGTGCTGGTCGCTGACGCGATCGTCCAGACCGGCGCCGCAGAGCTCGGTCCGCGGGGCATCGGCGCTGTCATGGGCGTGGTCACCCCGCAGGTGAAGGGGCGCGCGGACGGTGGCGTCGTCGCTGCCGAGGTACGTCGTCAGCTGGGCTGACGCTCAGCCCGCTCGGCCGGTCACGGGAAGAACCCGGGTCCGTTCCCGTTCCCGTTGCCGTTCCCGTTCCCGTTCCCGGGTCCGGTGTTTCCGCCCGTCCCACCGGTGCCGCCCGTCCCGCCGGTGCCACCGGTCCCGCCGGTGCCACCCGTGCCCGGCGACGGCGACGAGGTCGAGCCGCCGGTCCCGGACGACAGGTAGATCGTGATCCGGCTCCCGCGCGGAGCGTTCGAGCCCGGCCCCGGACGGGTCAGCGCGACCAGCCCGGCCGTCACGGTCGAGGTGACCGAGCTGCCGACCTGGGTGCTGAAGCCGGCACTGCGCAGACTCGCCACAGCTTCGGCCAGGGTCATCCCGACGACGTTCGGAACCCGGGAGTCGGCCTTGAAGTCCAGGGCGTACGAACCCGTCGGCGCCACGAAGTCCTCGTCGGGCAGATCGCCCTGGATGGCCCGCATCGCATCGGCCCACATCGGGCCCGCCGTCGTGGATCCGAAGGCGCTGACGATGAACTGGCCACCGACGGTCTGACCGTTCAGCGTGATCGGCTCGCCGTCCCGGTTGGCACCGGCGATCATCGAAGCGGTCGCGACGGCCGGGGTGTACCCGTTGAACCAGACGGCCTTGTTGTTCTGGATCGTCCCGGTCTTGCCGGCCGAGGGCTTGTCCAGGGCCAGCTTCGAGCCGAAGCCACCGGGCTCCATCACGCCGCGCAGGATGTCGTTCACGGTGTCCGCCGTGCCCTCGGCCATCACCTGGTCGCAGACGGCGGGGTAGTCCTTGAAGATCTTGCCGTCGGCATTGATGATCCGGTTGACCGGCCGGTTCTCGCAGGCCTTCCCGCGGGCCGCGAACGTCGCGTACGCGCCCGCCATCTCCAGCGGGCTGACATCGGCGATCCCGAGCACGAAGCTGGGGACGCGTTCCTTGGGCGGGTTGGTCAGGTCGACGCCCATCGCCCGGGCCAGGGCGTACGGCTTGCAGAGTCCGGTCTCCCGCTCCAGCTGCGCGAAGTAGGTGTTCACCGACTCCCGGGTACCGGTGTACATGTCCTTGCGGCCGCTGGTGGTCGAGTTGCTGACGTTCCACGGGGCGAAGTTGGGGTACGGACCGCCGCAGTCCTTGAACTCGTTCTGCGGGATGCTCATCGACCGCGAGGCGTTGTACGACGTGCTCGGGGGGAGGCCCAGCTCCAGGGCCGCGGCCAGCACGAAGACCTTGAACGTCGACCCGGCCTGGAAGCCGTTGGAGTCGCCGTACTTGGAGTCGACCACGTAGTCGAGGAAGGTCTCGCCCTTCTTCTTCAGCCGTCCCATCGGCCGTGACTGGCTGATGGCGAGCACGGCTCCGTCACCGGGCTTCACCATGGCGAGCGCACCGATGGCCGAGTCGGTCGCCTTCACGTGGGAGGCCGTCGAGCGGTCGGCCGCCTTCTGGAACTTGAGGTTCAGGGTGGTCCGGATCGTCAGGCCGCCGGAGTTGAGCAACCGCTGACGTTCCTCGACGGTGGAGCCGAGGGAGGGGTCGGCGAGCAGGTACCGCCGGACGTAGTCGCAGAAGAAGGCGGCCTTCGAGCCGAGGCAGCCGTTGCGGGTTGCGGTGACCTTCAGGCCCAGCGGCGCGGCGGTGGTGGTCGCTGCCTGCTCGGGCGTGATCTTGGCGAGCTCGGCCATCCGGCGCAGCACGGTGTTGCGACGCTCGGTGGCCTTCTCCGGGAAGCTGGTCGGGTCGTAGCCGACGGGGTTCTTCACGAGTCCGGCCAGGAGCGCGGCCTGACGCAGCGTCAGCTTGCTGGCATCGGTGCCGAAGTAGTGCCGGGACGCCGACTGGATGCCGTAGGCGCCGTCGCCGAAGTAGGCGATGTTCAGGTAGCGCTCGAGGATCCAGTCCTTGGGGTACTTCTGCTCGACGCCGATGGCGTAGCGCAGCTCACGGATCTTGCGCTGGTAGGTGTCCGCGGTCGCGGCCTCGCGCTCCTCCTTGGTGGTCGCCTGGTACAGCAGGGTCATCTTGACCATCTGCTGGGTGATCGAGGAACCACCCTGGGTGATGCCGTCGTTGGCCTGGTTGGTGGCGAACGCCCGCAACGTGCCCTTGAGGTCGATCGCCCCGTGCTCGTAGAACCGGTAGTCCTCGATCGCGACGATCGCGTCACGCATCACCGGGGAGACCTTGTCGAGGGAGACGTTGACCCGGTTCTGGTCGTAGAACGTGGCGATGGTGCGGCCGTCGGCGTCGAGAAGCCGGGTCCGCTGGGCCAGCGGGGCCGCCTGGAGGTCCTCGGGCAGGTCCTTGACGGACTTCGACAGCGACTTCGCGCCCACGCCGAGCGCGCCGGCGAACGGGATCGCCAACCCGGCCACCAGGAGGCCCATCAACGCCGACAACGCGACGATCACCGTGAGGTGGGAGGTGATCTCGCGCAGGGTCAGCTGGGACTTCGGTCTCGCCATGCCGGCCAGTCTAGGCGGTGGTCCAGCACCGCCCGGGATCGTGGCGGCTGCGGGCTCCGCGCGCCGTGACCCAAGCCCCCGGTCGTCGTTATGACTAGGTGGAGTAGTTCTTTTGGGCCAGGGCGATTCGGTACGTTCGGACCTGTTCCGAGGCGAGGCGAGAACCTTAAGTTTCGTTATGTGGGGGGACCGTCCCTTTTGGGACGGAGACCACATTGTCAATGGGGGTTTCAATGTCGTGGAATGAAGAGTGGGCTGCCGCCGCTACGTGCCAGCAGTCCCGGCCTGATGAGCTGTTCGTCCGGGGGGCCGAGCAGCACAAGGCCAAGGTTGTCTGTGCAGCCT
Source organism: Propionibacteriales bacterium (assembly GCA_026392455.1). Classification (GTDB taxonomy): domain Bacteria; phylum Actinomycetota; class Actinomycetes; order Propionibacteriales; family Nocardioidaceae; genus Marmoricola. The sequence continues at coordinate 88,416 of JAPLCB010000006.1, forward strand.
GTCCGGTGCGGGCCGAGTGCCTCGCCGAAGCGCTGGACAACCGCATCGAGTGGGGAGTCTGGGGAGGCATGACCGAGCGCGAACGGCGCGCGGTCCTGCGCAAGCGCCCCAACGTCACGTCGTGGCGGACGCTGCTCTCCGCAGCCAAGGACGCGCACACCGAGGCGATCGAGACCGCCTCCGCCTGATCCGCGGCGCACGGCGTGGACCCTGACGGGCCTACGCGGACTCGGGCCTGCCCAGCAGGTCGCCGATCCGACGCAGTCCGTCGAGGTCGTGCACGTCGCTGGCCAGGGCCGGGAGCACGACCGTGCGCACCCGCGGGTGTGCGGTCGCGAACTTGGCGCGCAGACGACGTTCGCGCTCCACGATCAGCTTCCGGTCCGAGTAGAGCCGGAGCAGCCCGGCCGCCACGTCGTGGCTCGAGCCTGCGCCGGCGTCGCGCAGCGCTTCGTACGCCGCCGTGGCCGCGGCCGGGGACAGGTCGCCCTCGGGCTCGATGCTGGCCCGGTTGATCACCAGGCCGGCCAGCGGCATCCGCTCGGCGCTGAGGCGTTCCACGAAATAGGCTGCTTCCCGCAGGGCATCCGGTTCGGGGGCGGCGACGACGACGAACGCGGTCCCGGGGGCCTGCAGCAGCTCGAAGGTGCGCTGCGCGCGTTGGCGGAACCCACCGAACAGGGTGTCGAAGGCGGAGACGAACGCCTGCATGTCGGTCAGGACCTGTCCGCCGATGATCGTCGTCACCGCCTTGGTGACCAGACCGAAGCCGGCGGTCATCAGCTTCGCCGGCCCGCGCGCCGGCGCCAGCAGCAGCTTCATGAACTTCCCGTCCAGGAAGCTCGACAGCCGCTCAGGCGCGTCCAGGAAGTCCAGGGCGCTGCGCGACGGTGGGGTGTCGACGATGATCAGGTCCCAGCGGCCCGAAGCCCTGGCGTCCTTGTCGAGCTGGCCGAGCTTCTCCATCGCCATGTACTCCTGGGTGCCCGCGAACGAGCTGGAGACAGCGATGTAGAAGGGGTTGTTGAGGATCTGCTGCGCCTTCTCCGGGCTGGCCTGGCTCTCCACGACCTCGTCGAAGGTGCGCTTCATGTCGAGCATCATCGCGTCCAGGGAGCCGGTGCTTGCGGCGTCACCCCGGACCCCGGGGACCGGCCGCGGAGTGTTGTCCAGGGCCTCGATGCCCATCGACTGAGCCAGTCGGCGGGCCGGGTCGATCGTCAGCACGACCACCTTGCGACCGCGCTCGGCGGCCCGGAGGGCCAGGGCCGCCGCGGTGGTCGTCTTGCCGACACCGCCGGCTCCGCAGCAGACGACGATGCGTTGGTTCCGGTCGTCGAGGAGGGCGTCGACGTCCAGCGCGGGTACCGGGCCGGGCGTCGAGGTCATCGGCGCCGACCGCGAGCCCCGGGTCGCTGACTTCTTCGCGGCCTTCATGCGATCCCCTGCTCGGTCAGTGCGGTGGCCAGCTCGTAGAGCCCGCTCATGTCGGCGCCCCCGGCCAGCTTGGGGAGCTCGTAGGTGGGGATCCCGATCGCGTTGACCAGCTCGCGCTGGTCGTCCTCGAGCCGACGCCGTTCGGCGTGGTCGCGACCCTCGTGGACCAGCGCGGGGACCAGGGTCGCCGGGTTCTTCAGCCCGACGCTCTCCAGCGCCTTCGTCAGCGCCGCCGTGTCCACGGTGCCGTCGAGGAGCTCGGTACGGGCTTCCTCGTCGAGGTCCTGGGGCCGCACCAGGTTGACGATGACCCCGCCCACCGGCATCCCGGCGGCCCTCAGCTCGGCGACGCCGTCCACGGTCTCCTGGACCGGCATCTCCTCGAGCACGGTGACCAGGTGGACGGCGGTGCGCGTCGACTTCAGCAGCGTCGTGACGGTGTCGGCCTGGGCCTTGATCGGCCCGACCTTGGCGAGTCCGGCCAGCTCGTTGTTCACGTTGAGGAACTGGGAGATCCGGCCGGTCGGCGGTGCGTCCAGGACGATCGCGTCGTAGGTGCGGGCGCCCTTGTTGCGGGCGTTGCGCTGGGCGGCCTCGTACACCTTGCCGGTCAGCAGGACGTCGCGGACCCCGGGAGCGATCGTGGTGGCGAAGTCGATGACGCCGAACCGGTCGAGTGCCTTGCCGGCCCGGCCGAGGCGGTAGTACATGTCCAGGTACTCGAGCAGGGCGGACTCGGCGTCGATGGCGATCGCGTACACGTCACCGTGCCCCGCCTCCGTCGCGCGAGCCAGCAGTCGTTCCTCGTAGGGCAGCGGCGGGACGTCGAACATCTGGGCGATGCCTTGGCGTCCCTCGACCTCGCACAGCAGCACGGTCTTGCCGCGGGAGGCCAGGGCGAGCGCCAGGCTGGCGGCGACCGTCGACTTTCCGGTGCCGCCCTTGCCGGTCACGATGTGCAGCTGCACATCCGGGAAGTCAGACATGGACCGAAGCCTAGCCATCCGGTGCTGACCGCAGCACGGATCAGCGCGGGTCAGCCCGTGTCGGTGGTCACGGTCGCCGCCAGCGCCACCAGCTCGTCCAGGCCGTCGGGGTCGGTCAGTGCTCCCCGGGCGACCGCGGCCTCGACGGGCGTGCCCTGCAGGATCTTCTTCGCCGGGACCTCGATCCGCTTGCCGGACAGGGTCCTGGGCAGCAGCTGCACCTGGTGCAGCAGGTCGGGGACGTGGCGCGGCGAGAGCGAGGTCCGCAGCGCCCGGGCGATCCGGCTGCTCAGGTCGTCGTCGAGGTCGTGGCCGGCAGCCAGCCGGACCAGCAGGACCAGGGTGCCGGCGCCCCCGTCGGAGTCCTCCAGGTGCACCACCAGGCTGTCGACGACCTCGGGCAGGGCCTCGACGACGGTGTAGAACTCCGAGGTCCCCAGGCGCACGCCACCGCGGTTGAGGGTGGCGTCGCTGCGCCCGGTGATGGTGCAGGTACCGCGCTCGGTGATGGTGATCCAGTCACCGTGCCGCCAGACGCCCGGGAAGTCCTCGAAGTACGCCGCGGCGTAGCGGGAGCCGTCGCCGTCGCCCCAGAACCCCAGCGGCATCGAGGGCATCGGCTGCTCGATCACCAGCTCACCGAGCGTGCCGACCAGCGGCTGCCCGCTCTCGTCGTACGCGGCGACCGCAGCGCCCAGGCAGCGGCAGGCGATCTCGCCGGCGTACACCGGGACCGTCGGGGCGGAGCCCACGAACCCCGAGCAGACGTCGGTCCCGCCCGAGAGCGACCCCAGCTGGGCGGTGCTGCTGACCGCGTCGTAGACCCACCGGAACCCCTCGGCCGGCAGCGGTGCCCCGGTCGACCCGATGCCGCGCAGGGCCGAGAGGTCCGCGATCTCGCGCGGCACCAGGCCCTCCTTGCGGCACTGCAGCAGGAACGGAGCACTGGTGCCGAAGTAGGTGACGCCGAGGTCGGCTGCCAGCTGCCAGAGCATCCCGGTGCCCGGGCGGGCGTCGACCGGGGGAGCGGGGTTGCCGTCGTACAGCACGATCCGGGCACCGAGGCCGAGGGCGGAGACCAGGTAGTTCCACATCATCCACCCGGTCGTGGAGAACCAGAAGAAGGTGTCGTCGGGTCCGATGTCCGACTGCAGTCCGAGTGCCTTGAGGTGCTCCACGGTGATGCCCCCGTGGCCGTGCACGATCGGTTTGGGCAGCCCGGTGGTGCCCGACGAGAAGAGCACGTAGAGCGGGTGGTCGAACGGCACCCGGTCGAACTCCAACGGTCCGGGCCTGGCGGTGAACTCGGCCCAGCCGGTCGTCCCGTCGGGGACCTGGTCGGGGTCGAGGTAGTCGATCCAGACCACGGTGCTCACCGTGGGCAGCGCTGCTCTGATCGCGGCGACCTCCGGGCGGCGGTCGACCCGCTTGCCGCCGTAGACGTAGCCGTCGACCGCGACCAGCACCTTCGGCTCGATCTGGCTCCACCGGTCGGTGACGCTCCGGGTGCCGAACTCGGGCGCGCACGAGCTGAAGACGGCGCCGAGGCTGGCGGTCGCCAGCAGCACGGCGACGGTCTCCGGGATGTTGGGGGCGTACGCCGCCACCCGGTCGCCACGGCCGACCCCCGCGCGGACCAGGCCGGCACGGACGCGAGCCACCAGGTCCCGCAGCTCGCTGGCGGTCAGCGTCACCTCGTCGCGGGTCTCGCTACGAGCGGTGACGACCACGGCGTCGTCCGCCCGACCGGGAAGCCGGAGCATCGTCTCGGCGTAGTTCAGCCGAACGCCGGGGAACCAGACCGCCCCGGGCATCGCGGAGCGCGCCAGAGCCGGCGTCGGGTCGCCGTCGGCCGGCGGGGCGAACCAGTCCCAGACCGCCCGCCAGAATCCGTCCAGGTCCTCGACCGACCACGTCCAGAGCTGGTCGTACTCGGCTGCGGCGCCGTACGGGGTCGTCGCGGCGAACCGCTCCAGCGCGCTGGAGCCGTCTCGCGGTGGGTGCCACAGGACCTCGGTCATCGTGGTCCAGTCTGCCCGCCGCGGGACTGGCTGAGGACCCCGGCCACGATCTTCGCCACCGGGTGCCGTGGGTCGAGGAACTCGAAGTGCCCGACCCCGGCGAGACGCACCAGCTCCGCCCAGGGGTGCCGCGCGACGAACCGTTCGCTGAGCTCCAGCGGCACCAGGTCGTCGGAGTCGCCGTGGATGATGACCACCTCGGGAGCCGGGGTGCCGTCGGGCCGGGTCGGCAGCAGGGTCATCGGGTCGGCGTCGGTGACCGGCGCACCGTCCAGGAGCAGCCGCACCGCACCGCCGTCGAGGTCGAGCTCGTCGGCCCGGACGAGGTCGGCGACCGGCGCGAGCGGGACCACCAGCTCGATCGACTCCGCGACCGGGCGGGACGCCAGCCACAGCACCAGGTGCCCTCCGGCGGAGTGGCCGGTGGCAACGATGCGGTTCCAGGTCAGGCCGAGGCCGGTGAGCAGCTCCGGGAGGGCGCCGACCGCTGCCTCCACGTCGTACGCCGTCGTCGGCCAGCCGCCGGACCCGCCGACGCGGCGGTACTCCGGAGTCGCGACCAGGTAGCCGAGCTCGGCCAACGACCGGGCCAGCGGTCGGGTGTGGGTACGGTCCCACTGCTCGGACCAGAAGCCGCCGTGGACCAGGATCACCAGCGTGCCGTTCGGCTCGGTGGGCAGGTGCAGGTCGATGAGGGCCTCGTCGAAGGCGGCGTACCGGACCACCGCGTCGGGCCAGCGGTCGCCGGGGGCACTGTCCTGGGTCACCCGCCGACCCTAGATCGCCGGTGATGGTTAAAGTCAGCCCTATGAACAAATGGGAGTACCAGGTCGCGCCGATTCCGCTGCACAACGAGACGTTGATGCTGAACAACTTCGGACAGGACGGGTGGGAGCTCGTGCACATCGAGCGCAACGAGCAAGGTGGCCTGGTCGCGTTCCTGAAGCGCCCGCAGGCCGGCTGATGAGCACCCCCGAGGCCCGCCTCGAGGCGCTCGGCCTCAGCATCCCCGAGGTCGCCAAGCCGTTGGCGGCGTACATCCCGGCGGTCCGCAGCGGGAACCACGTGTTCACCTCGGGCCAGCTGCCGATGCGCGACGGACAGCTGATGGCGACCGGCAAGGTCGGCGGCGAGGTCGGTCTCGACGAGGCGGTGGCGTGCGCGCAGCAGTGCGCGCTCAACGCCCTGGCCGCGGTCAACGCTGAGCTCGGATCGTTGTCAGCGATCACCCGGATCGTCAAGGTCGTCGTGTTCGTGGCCTCCACCTCGGACTTCACCGGGCAGCCCCAGGTCGCCAACGGAGTCTCCGAGCTGCTCGGCCAGGTCTTCGGCGACGCCGGGCAGCACGTTCGCTCGGCTGTCGGCGTCCCGGTCCTCCCCCTCGACTCCCCGGTCGAGGTCGAGCTGATCGTCGAGGTCTGAGGGCCGTGGCCGGTCTCGTCCAGCTGCCGCAGTCGTTCGCCGACGCTGCCGCCGAGTTCGCCGACGGCACCAAGCTGCCGGCCGAGCCGCGCGACGCCGCGACCGTCGTCCTGCTCCGCCCGGGTGCGAACGGCCCGGAGCTGTACCTGCTGCGCCGCCAGATCTCGATGGACTTCGCCGGGGGCATGTGCGTCTTCCCCGGGGGCGGTGTCGACCCGCGCGACTTCGACGCCGACGTGGCGTGGGCCGGGCCGACCCCGGCCGCGTGGGCGACCCGGCTCGGCGTGGACGAGGGCAAGGCCCGGGCGCTGGTCTGCGCCGCCGTTCGGGAGACCTACGAGGAGTCCGGTGTCCTGCTGGCTGGTGAGTCCGAGACCTCGGTCGTCGCCGACACCACCGGCGCCGACTGGGAGGCCGACCGGGTCGCGCTGGAGAAGCGCGACCTCTCGCTGACCGAGTTCCTGGCGCGCCGTGGCCTGGTGCTGCGGACCGACCTCCTCGGGGCCTGGTCAGGCTGGCTGACGCCGGTCTTCGAGCCGAAGCGCTACCGGACCTGGTTCTTCGTCGCCGAGCTGCCCGAGGGCCAGCTCACCCGGGACGTCTCCTCGGAGTCCGACCACGTCGTCTGGCTGCCGGCGCTGACGGCTGCCGAGCAGGCCGAGAGCCAGCAGATCCTGATGCTGCCGCCGACGTACATTACCTCCTTGGACGTCGCCGAGCACGCCGACCCGGCGGCGGTGCTGGCCGAGGCCGCCACCCGCAACGTCGAGATGTTCTGCCCGGCCGTCGAGCCCGAGGGCGAGGGGTTCACGCTCACCCGGCCTCCGCGTGCGGACGCGCTGCTGGAGGCCCGGGCCCGCAACGCCACCTGGGGTCAGGCCTGAGATGAGCACCGCGTCGCCGGATGCCTGGCAGGGCGGTGCGTTCGGGACACGCGCGCAGTGCGTGCTCGCCGACAACGCGAACATGATGACGCTGGACGGCACCAACACCTGGGTGCTGCGCGAGCCCGGGTCCCGGCGATCGGTCGTGGTCGACCCGGGTCCGCCGGACCCGTCGCACCTGGCCGCGATCGAGGCGGTGGCGGGCGGGCCGTCCGGCATCGGTGCCGTGCTGCTCACCCACCACCACTACGACCACTCCGAGGCGGCCAAGGAGTTCGCCGAGCGCTGGGGGTGCGGTGTCCGGGCGCTCGACCCGGAGTACCGGCTCGGCAGCGAGGGTCTGGGTGACGGCGACGTCGTCGAGGTCGACGGTCTGGAGATCAGGATCATCGGGACCCCGGGACACACCGCGGACTCCCTCTCCTTCCTGCTGCCGGCGGAGCGGGCCGTTCTCACCGGGGACACCGTGCTCGGTCGCGGCACGACCGTGGTCGCGCACCCCGACGGCGAGCTCGGCGCGTACCTCGACTCGCTCGACCGGCTGCACCGGCTGGCCGAGACCCACCAGATCGCCGAGATCTGGCCCGGGCACGGACCCGTGATCACCGACGCCCTCGGTGCGCTGGACTACTACATCGGGCACCGCGCCCAGCGGCTCGACCAGGTGCGGGACGCGCTGCGCGTGCTGACCTCGGGGGAGCACCCCGAAGGCGTCGCCGAGGAGGACCTGCCGCGCCAGGTCGTCGAGCTCGTGTACTCCGACGTCGACCCGGTCCTGTGGGGGGCCGCGGAGCTCTCGGTGCGCGCCCAGCTGGCCTACCTGCGGCGCTGAGTCAGGCCCGCCGCGCCGTTGAGTGGGGCGTGCCGCGCCGTTGAGTGGGGCGTGCCGCGCGGTTGAGTGGGGGGGCGCAGAGATCCCCATCCCTCGGCGTGGGTCGGCTTGTCCACAACCGGGTGACCGTGCGTCATGCCCGACCGTCGGCGTGCGCATCGTCGCCCCATGACTGCCGTTCCTTGGTCTCCCGACAGATTTCCCGGTGGACCCTTCACCCCGCAGGACCTCAGCGAGCTTGGAATCCCGAGGTCGGCACTTCAGCGCGAGCTCCGCGCCGGTCGGGTCCGGCGGGTGCTTCGCGGCGTGTACGTCGACGCCGCGGTCGAGGACTCGTACGACCTACGCCTGGCCGCGGTCGGGCGAGTCATCGCGCCGGGTCATATCGCCTGTGACCGCACGGCGGCGTGGGTCCACGGGATCGAGCTGGTCGGTCCGCTCGAACGCGACGGCATCCCGCCGGTGGAGGTGTGCCGCCTCCGTGCGCAGCAGAGGTCGGTCAGCGCCGAGGTGCTGGGCAGGAACCGTGATCTCAGCGCGGCTGATGTCATGGAGGTCGGCGGCTTCCTGGTGACGACGCCGCTGCGCACGGCGCTCGACCTCGGCTGCGTGCTGCGGCGGCGCGACGCCTTGGCAGCTCTGGACCAGTTCCGCCGCTGTTTCGGGATCTCGACCGAGGACCTCACCCGTGAGGCCGTCCGCTACTTCCGGCGCCGGGGCGTGGTTCAGCTGCGCGAACTCATTCCTCTTGCAGACCCTCGGGCGGAGTCTGTCCGCGAATCTTGGACCCGACTTGCGATCATCGAGCACGGTCTCCCAGCGCCGGTCCCGCAGTACGAGGTCGAGGTCGGTGGCCGCGTCGTGTTCCGGCTCGACCATGCCTATCCGTCGAGTCGGGTGGCGGTCGAGTACGACGGCTACGACTTCCACCACACCGACGAGCAGCTCGAGTCAGACGCCGAACGTCGCCGGTGGTTGCGTGACAACGGCTGGACAGTGATCGTGGTTCGGCGCGGGGACTTCAGCGGATCTCAGCTGGACCGGTGGCTCAGCGACCTCGGGGAGGCGCTACGTCACGCGTACACGAACTTGCGTTGGTGAGCGGCAGGCCCTGCTGAACAGTGCGTCAGGCCCTATTGACCCGCGCGGCAGGCCCGACTCAACGAGCGCGGCGCTTCATCCGCTCGACGTCCATGATCACCACGGAGCGGGGCTCGAGCCGGAGCCAGCCACGCGACGCGAAGTCGGCCAGTGCCTTGTTGACGGTCTCCCGCGAAGCGCCGACCAGCTGGGCCAGCTCTTCCTGGGTCAGGTCGTGGTGGACGTGCACGCCGTCGTCGGCGGTCCGGCCGAAACGGTCCGCGAGGTCGAGCAGCGCCTTGGCGACCCGGCCGGGCACGTCGGAGAAGACCAGGTCGGCGTTGACGTCGTTGGCCTTGCGCAGCCGGCTCGCGATCTGGGTGAGCATGCCGAGTGCCACCGTCGGGCGACCCTCGAGCCACCGGATCAGCTCGTCGTGGGAGAGCGTGAGCAGGTTCGTCTCGGTCACCGCGGTCACCGTGGCCGAGCGCGGGCCCGGGTCGAACAGCGACAGCTCGCCGAACATCTGGCCGGGGCCGAGGATCGCGAGCAGGTTCTCCCGGCCGTCCGAGGAGGTCCGCCCGAGCTTCACCTTGCCGTCGGTCACCAGGTACAGCTTGTCGCCGGAGTCGCCCTCGTGGAAGAGCACCTCGCCGCGCCGCAACCGGGCCTCGGTCATCGACGAGCGCAGTGCGGCAGCGGCCTCGTCGTCCAATGCGCCGAACAGCGGTGCCTGACGGAGTACGTCGTTGTCCACGAACTTTCCTTCCACTTCTCGAGGCTGCCCAGCCCCAGGGTCCTGGCGGGGCCACCCCCCAGTGTTGCAGGTCACAGTCTGTCCCATCACGCCCGGTCCCGCCACGTAACACCCTGGGCGCGGGTTTGTCGGCTCCGCTGCGTACTCTTCCTACGTGCCCCGGACAGCCTCGAAGACCCCGCTCCCGGGGGCCGGCGCGCCCGACACCGCACTGGTTCGCCGGGCTCGCAAGATCGACCGGGTCCTCGGCGAGACCTACCCCGATGCCCGCTGCGAGCTCGACTTCGACAATCCCTTCGAGCTGCTCGTCGTGACCGTCCTCAGCGCGCAGACGACCGACCGGCGGGTCAACGCCGTCCGCCCGACGCTGTTCGCCGCGTACCCGGACCCCAAGGCGATGGCCGCCGCCCCGCGCGAGGATCTGGAGCGGATCGTCGGACCGCTCGGCTTCTTCCGGGCCAAGACCGAGTCGCTGCTGAAGCTCTCCGCCAGCCTGGTCGAGAACTTCGACGGCCAGGTGCCGGGTCGGCTGGAGGACCTGGTCACCCTGCCCGGGGTCGGCCGCAAGACCGCCAACGTGGTGCTCGGCAACGCCTTCGGCGTGCCCGGGATCACCGTCGACACCCATTTCGGCCGCCTGGTCCGTCGTTTCGGCTGGACGGCGGAGACCGACCCGGTCAAGGCCGAGCACGCGATCGCGGCGATCTTCCCGAAGAAGGACTGGACGATGCTCAGTCACCACGTGATCTGGCACGGACGGCGGGTCTGCCACGCCAAGAAGCCGGCCTGCGGCGCGTGCACGGTGTCGACCTGGTGCCCGGCGTACGGCGAAGGTCCCACCGGTGCGACCGAGGCGGCGAAGCTCGTGAAGACCCAGGGACCGGCGTGAGCGGGCTCCCGGACTGGCTGGTGCCGATCCGTGACGGTGCGCTGCGGATCACCGGTGAGGACATCACCAGGTGGCTCCCGCCGGAGGATGCCGGTGCCCGCCCGGGCGCCGTGCTGATGCTCTTCGGCGAGGGCGATGCCGGGCCGGACCTGCTGCTGACCGAGCGTGCGCACACGATGCGGTCGCACCCGGGGCAGGTCTCGTTCCCGGGCGGGTCCGTCGACGCCACCGACGAATCCCCGGTCGCTGCTGCCCTGCGGGAGGCCGAGGAGGAGGTCGGACTCGACGTCTCCGGCGTCGAGGTGCTCGCCACCCTTCCCGAGCTGTGGCTGCCGCCGAGCAACTTCGCGGTGACCCCGGTCGTCGCCTACTGGCGGGTGCCGTCACCGGTCGGTGTCGTCGACGCCGCTGAGGTTCACGCCGTGTTCCGCACGCCGATCGCGGACCTGCTGGACCCGAGCAACCGGGTCACCGTCACCCACCCCGGGGGGTACTCGAGTCCCGGCTTCCTGATCGGCGAGGACAACGACGTCCTGCTGTGGGGTTTCACGGCCGGCCTGATCACCAAGCTCTTCGACTTCGTCGGCCTGACCCAGGAATGGGACGTGTCGGTGACGCGAGAGCTCCCCGACTACATGCTCCGCGTACGCCAGGATTGAGGTCGTGGACGTGATGACGAACCCGAGGCGACGATGAACCTGCTCGACTGGTCTCTCGTGCTGGTCACCCTGGCCTACGCGCTCTCGGGCTACTGGCAGGGCTTCATCACCGGTGCCTTCGCCACGGCGGGCCTGATCGTGGGCGGCCTCTTCGGCATCTGGGTCGCTCCGCACGTGCTCGGGAACGTCGAGCCGGCGCTCTGGGTCTCGCTCGCCGCCCTGTTCGTGGTCCTGGTCTGTGCCTCGTTCGGTCAGGCTTTCGCCCAGTACGCCGGCGCCAAGGTCCGCGACAAGATCACCTGGCAGCCGATCCGCGCCGTCGATGCGGTCGGCGGTGGGGCGCTGTCGGTGATCGCGGTGCTCACGGTCACCTGGATGCTCGGCGTCGCGGTCAGCGGTTCCCAGATCCCCGGTGTCGGGCAGCTGGTCCGCGAGTCCACGGTGCTGACCCGGGTCAACGAGGTGATGCCGACCCAGGCGCAAGGACTGCTGCGCGGGTTCGACAAGGTCGTCGGCTCGAGCTTCTTCCCTCGTTACCTGGAGCCCTTCGCGCCGGAGCGGATCGTCCCGGTCGAGCCGCCGCTCCCGGCCGACGTCGACAACGCCGACGTCCAGCGGGCCCGGGCGAGCGTCTTCAAGGTCCGGGGCAACAACAGCTGTGGTGACGGTGTCGAGGGGTCCGGGTTCCTGTTCGGTCGCGGACTGCTGATGACGAACGCGCACGTCGTCGCCGGGGTCAGCAAGCCGGTGGTGCTCAGCGCCAGCGGTGAGCACCCGGCACGGGTCGTCTGGTACGACCCGGACACCGATGTCGCCGTCCTCTCGGTCCCTGACCTCCGCGACAGCGCGACGATCAAGTTCGACGACTCCGGCAAGGCCGCCGACCGCGCGGTGGTGCTCGGATTCCCCAACGACGGGCCGTTCAACGCCCAGTCGGCCCGGATCCGGTCCGACGCGCAGCTGCTGAAGTCGCCGGACATCTACGGGCGCGGGACGGTGACCCGTGAGGTCTTCTCGATCCGCAGCCTGGTCCGGCCGGGCAACTCCGGCGGTCCGCTGGTCTCGCTGGGCGGCAAGGTCTTCGGCGTCATTTTCGCCGCCTCGGTCAGCGACAAGCAGACCGGCTACGCGCTCACCGCTGACCAGGTCTCCGACGCCGTCTCGCGGGCGAAGGCCGACGGGCCGACGGTCTCCAGCGGGAACTGCACGTAGGGCCCGTCTGCGCGGATCGCCGGGTGTCGAGGCACCCGCCAGCAGGTCAGCTGTGCCCGGTCAGCGCGCGCGGCACTTCGGCCGCCTGCGCCATCGTGCGCTCGGGAGCACGCACCTTGCGGATCTTCAGGTAACCGACGAAGCCGAGCAGGCCGGCCAGGACGACGTACGCGCCGAACACGATCAGGAAGCCCCAGGCGATGTCGAGGCCCGCCATCGCGATGAAGAACGCCGCGGCGAACGAGATCATGATGATCGACAGCAGACCCACGAAGCCGGCCAGGACGAACAACGCGATGCCGAGGCCACCGGCCCGGACGCTGACCTTCAGCTCGGACTTCGCGAGCTCGATGATGTGCTTGATCAAGGTGCCGATGTCGTCGAAGGCATCGACGACCAGCTTGCCGATCGTCGGTTCTTCTCCAGCGGGCTCTTGGTATGCCATCTGGCCTCTCCTCCGGTGCTGACACGTGTACCTGGACGGAACCCTATCCTTCACGGGTCCGGTGGTGGCGGTTACGCCGCCCGATGATCGCGCTCCCCAGGAGCGCAGCGGCCAGGGACGCTGCCAGTACTGCGGTCTTCGCCGTCTCGGCGCCGACGCCGGAGAACGACAGGTCGGAGACCAGCAGCGAGACCGTGAACCCGACCCCGCCGAGTACGGCGACCCCGACCAGGTCTCTCCAACCGACCTCCGTTCCCAGCTCGGCCCGGCTGAACCGGGTGGCCAGCCAGGTCCCGAGCAGGATCCCTGCCGGCTTGCCGAGCACCAGCCCGACGACCACGCCGACGGCGATCGGACTGCGGACGACGGCGCCGAGCCCGCCGAGGGCGACCCCCGCGCTCATCAACGCGAAGAACGGGATCGCCAGCCACGCGCTCACCGGGGAGAGCCGGTGCTCGAGCCGCTCGGCGGGCGAGCGTTCTTCGTGGGCATCGGGCCGGACCCGGGTCAGCAGACCCAGGGCCACCCCCATGATCGTCGCGTGCACGCCGCTCTCGTAGAGCAGCGCCCAGCCGATGACCGCGATCGGCAGGTAGATCAGGAACGACCGCAACCGGAGGTGCTGGCAGACCGCGTAGGTCGCGCACGCCAGGGCAGCCCCGGCCAGGGGCAGTAGCTCGACCGTGTCGGTGTAGAACAGCGCGATGATCGCGATGACGATCAGGTCGTCGACCACGGCCAGGGTCAGCAGGAAGGCACGCAGCGACGACGGGAGTGCTGACCCGACGACGGCCAGCACAGCGAGCGCGAACGCGATGTCGGTGGCCGCAGGGATCGCCCAGCCGCGCAGGTTCGCAGTACCGGCGTTGAGCCCCACGTAGATCAGCGCGGGCAGGGCGACCCCGCAGACGGCGGCCAGGACCGGCACGGCGGCATCAGCGGGCCGGCTCAGCGAGCCGAGCACCAGCTCGCGCTTGAGCTCGAGCCCGGCGACGAAGAAGAAGACGGCCAGGGCGCCGTCCGCAGCCCAGTGCTCGATGCTGAGCGGCCCCAGGTGGTGCTCCCGGACGGCCAGGTAGCTGCCGCTGTCCAGGTTCATCCAGAGGATCGCCACGGCCGCAGCTGCCAGGGCGATCGCGCCACCCACCGTCTCGGAACGCAGCAGACCGGTCAGGAACGCGGTCTCACCGGCGTCGGGGTCGCGGAAGAATCGCGGTCGTCGTACAGCAACGATGGTGGGCCTCAGATCTGGGTAGGGACAAACCGTGCCGACCAGACTTCCCGGCTCACCACGGGTGATCGTACCGGTCGCAGACGGGTCGATTGGGCGCTAGTTGGGTAGACATGGGAGAATGAGGCTGTTGGAGGGGAGTATTCCTTCGCGGCGATCTCGTCATCACGGACACCTGCGCGAGCAGCACTGTCCCGGGGTCGTCGGTCCGCCCGTGACGGGTCGGGCGGAAGAGACCTCCGGACGCTGCCCTGTTGTCGCATGTCCGGAGGAAGTCTGAAATGCATGTCACCCCGTTGGTCTGGTGGGTCACCATCGGCGTCACCCTCGCCATCTTGATCTTCGACGTCTTCGTCATCGGGCGACGCCCGCACGAGCCGAGCCGGCGCGAGGTCGGGATTGCCCTCAGCGTCTACATCGGCCTGGCCGTCGCGTTCGGCATCGGCATCTGGACGATCTCCGGTCATCAGTACGGCACCGAGTTCTTCGCCGGCTGGCTGACCGAGTACTCGCTCTCGGTCGACAACCTGTTCATCTTCCTGATCATCATGACCAAGTTCGGGGTGCCGCGCGCGTACCAGCAGACCGCACTGATGGTCGGCATCGTCCTGGCCCTGATCATGCGCGGCATCTTCATCGCCGTCGGCGCCGCGGCGATCAACAACTTCAGCTGGGTCTTCTACCTCTTCGGCCTCTTCCTGATCTACACGGCGGTCAAGCTCGCCAAGGAAGGTGCCGAGGACGAGGACGCGTACGAGGAGCCGGGCTTCGTGAAGTGGGTCGGCAAGCACCTGCCGGCGACCACCGAGTGGCAGGGCACCAAGGTGCTGGCCAAGATCGACGGAAAGACCTTGATCACGCCGATGTTCATCGTGATCCTGGCGCTCGGCATGACCGACTTGCTCTTCGCGCTGGACTCGATCCCGGCGATCTTCGGCCTGACCCAGGAGCCGTTCCTGGTCCTGACCGCGAACATCTTCGCCCTGATGGGTCTGCGCCAGCTCTACTTCCTGATCGGTGACCTGCTGGAGCGACTGATCTACCTGTCCTACGGGCTGTCGGTGCTCCTCGGCTTCATCGGGGTCAAGCTGATCCTGCACGCGATGCACGAGAACGAGCTCCCCTTCGTCAACGGTGGCGAGCACATCGAGTGGGCTCCGGACATCCCGACGCTGGTCTCCCTCGGCGCGATCATCGGCATCCTGGCGATCACGACGGTCGCGAGCCTGATCGGTTCGGCGCGGATGTCGGCCGCGGAACGGGACGCCGCCACCGGCCCGCGGCGGGAACCGCACCACCACTGACGCACGGGGATGGTGACGGGTTCCGTGACGCGGCTGTGATGTGCAACTCTGAGCGGAGCGGACAAATCGCCCTAACCTCTACCTTGATCGGTCGTTGAACCACCATGGATTGGATTCGTCGCAGGCCCCAGGCCGCTGCCGTTGCCGGAGTCGTCGCGGTCATCGCTGTGCTCGCACTCGTCTTCCTGATGGTCAGCTCCTCGGGCGGTGAGGCCGGAACTCGTTCCATCGGCGACCTCTCGGGGCAGCCGTCCTCGGACCCCACCCTGGGGCTCCCGACGGTCTCCCCGAGCGCGACCGCGACCCCGAAGACGGCAGCGCAGCTCCAGGCCGAGACGAAGAAGCAGTTCGACCAGCTCGGTCAGGGCTTCACCGGGGGCAACCTCGGATCGGGCCAGCTCAACGCGCCCGGTCTGCAGGGCGGCAGCTCGTACCAGTACCTGCCGAAGCACCAGATCGTCCTGACCGTCACCTCGGAGGCGCCGATCGGCACCGTCGGCTACATCGTGCCCACCAGCCTGAAGCAGTCCTCGGGCATCGTGAAGAACGTCAAGAACTCCTGGTCGCTGACCACCACCGCGTACGGCGACCCGGACTACGCCCAGCTGTACCTGCAGGCCGGGTCCCGCGGGTTCCCGATCACCTGCACCATCCGGGTCGACGGCAAGGTCGTCGAGCGTCGCAGCAGCGAAGGGCCTTACGCACGGATGATCTGCCAGGGCTGACCGACGGCGCCGTACGCGGCACCTGGCGGCGTTGGCGTCGCTTGACGTCCGCTCCGCTGCGCTCCGCCCAAGGACGCCGGCGCTCCTTCGCCTTGCCATGCACCACGTTCGGCACCGTCGGGCCGACGCCGAACGCGGCGCGTGGCGGCGTTGGGCGTCGCTTGACGTCCGCTCCGCTGCGCTCCGCCCAAGGACGCCGGCGCTCCTTCGCCTTGCCATGCATCACGTTCGGCACCGTCGGACCGGCGCCGGACGCGGCGCGCGTCAGTCCTCCGTGCTGGTCTTCGCCCCGGCAGAGATCAGCGCCATGATCGAGGAGTCGGCGAGCGTGGTGACGTCCCCGACCTCGCGATTCTCGGCCACGTCGCGCAGAAGTCGTCGCATGATCTTGCCGGACCGCGTCTTCGGCAGCTCGGGGACGATCATCACCTTGCTCGGCTTGGCGATCGCACCGATCTCGTGCGCGACGTGGTTGCGCAGCTCGGCGACGATCTCCGCTCCACCGTCGCCTGCCGACTCGCGCAGGATCACGAACGCGACCGGGCTCTGGCCGGTCATCTCGTCGGTGGCGCCGACCACGGCTGCCTCGGCGACCTTGGGGTGGGACACCAGGGCCGACTCGATCTCGGTCGTGGAGAGCCGGTGACCGGACACGTTCATGACGTCGTCGACGCGACCGAGCACCCAGACGTCGCCGTCATCGTCCTTCTTGGCGCCGTCGCCGGCGAAGTACATGCCCTTGAACCGTGACCAGTAGGTCTCCTTGAACCGCTCGTCGTCGCCCCACAGGGTGCGCAGCATCGACGGCCAGGGCTCGCGGATGACCAGGTACCCGCCGGTGCCGTCGGGAACGGACTCGCCCTCGTCGTTGACGACGTCGGCCACGATCCCGGGGATCGCCTTCATCGCCGATCCAGGCTTGGCATGGGTGACACCGGGCAGCGGGCTGATCATGATCGAGCCGGTCTCGGTCTGCCACCAGGTGTCGACGACCGGGGTCTTGCCGGACCCGATGGTGTCGCGGTACCAGACGTAGGCCTCGGGGTTGATCGGCTCACCCACGCTGCCGAGCAGTCGCAGCGAGGACAGGTCGAACTTCGCAGGGACGTCGTCGCCCCACTTCATGAACGTCCGGATCGCGGTGGGAGCGGTGTAGAAGATGGTGACCTTGTACTTCTCGATGATCTCCCACCACCGGCCCTTGTGCGGGGCGTCCGGGACGCCCTCGTACATGACGCTGGTGGCCTGGTTCGCGAGCGGTCCGTAGACCATGTAGCTGTGACCGGTGACCCAACCGATGTCGGCGGTGCACCAGTAGACGTCGGTCTCGGGCTTGAGGTCGAAGATCCCCCAGTGCGTGTACGCCGCGCCGACGAGGTAGCCGCCGGTGGTGTGCAGGATGCCCTTGGGCTTGCCGGTGGTCCCGGAGGTGTACATCACGTAGAGCGGGTGCTCGGCGTCGAAGAACTCGGGCTCGTGGATCTCGGAGGACTCGTCGACCAGGTCGTGCCACCAGATGTCGATGTCGGAGTTGAAAGCCACCTCCTGGCCGGTCCGCTTGACCACGAGCACGTTCTCGACCAGGCCGGGCTGCTCGGCCTCGACCTTCGCGACGGCCTCGTCGACGGCGGGCTTCAACGCCGACGCCGTACCGCGACGGTAGCCGCCGTCGGCGGTGATGATCAGCTTCGCGCCGCAGTCGAGCACCCGCGAGGACAACGCCTCGGCCGAGAACCCACCGAAGATCACCGTGTGCGGAGCACCCAGCCGTGCGCAGGCGAGCATCGCGATCACGGCCTCGGGAATCATCGGCAGGTAGATCGCGTCCCGGTCGCCCTTCTCGATGCCGAGCTCCTCGATCGCGTTCGCTGCCCTGCAGACCTCGTCCTTGAGCTGGGCGTAGGTGATGTCGCGGGCGTCCTCCTCCGGCTCACCGACCCAGTGGAACGCGACCTTGTCCCCGGCGCCGGCCTCGACGTGCCGGTCCACGCAGTTGTACGCGGCGTTGATCTTGCCGCCGACGAACCACTTCGCGAACGGCGGGTCGGTCCAGTCGAGGACCTGGTCCCAGCGGGTGTCCCAGGTCAGCCGGTCGGCCTGCTTCTCCCAGAACCCCAGGTGGTCGGCGGCAGCCTCGGCGTACGACGCCGCGGTCAGGTTCGCGTTGGCGGCGAAGTCGACGGGCGGCTCGAACCGACGGTCCTCGTGGCTCAGGTTGGACAGTGCGTCGTTGCTCATCGAGAAGTTCCTCCGACATCAGGGGTGAGTCCGGCAAGTGAGGCTCCGGCCAGCCTAGGGCGCGTGCGGCCCGTCGACGAGGGCCAGGGTGAGGTTCGCGCGGCGGGGGTTGCGCCCAGGTTGCATCGACCCGGTTGCATCCCCCGCCGCGCGGGACTCAGTGGATGATCGCCTTCTCCGAGCCGGCACCGGTCAGGGCGCGGACCTCGAGCTCGGTGTAGCCGGCCTCGGCCGATGGTTCCCGGGCCAGCTTCGATCCGAGGTAGCCGAACAGGAAGCCCAGCGGGATCGAGACCAGTCCCGGGTTCTCCAGCGGGAACCAGGAGATGTCGATGCTGGTCGGCAGCAACGACAGGTTCTTCCCGGTCGCGTCCACACCCTTGCCGGACATCACCGGCGAGAAGACCACCAGACCGACCGAGGAGATCAGGCCGCCGTAGATGCTCCAGACGGCGCCGCGGGTGTTGAAGCCCTTCCAGAACATGTTGTAGACGATCGCCGGTAGGTTCGCCGATGCTGCGACAGCGAACGCGAGTCCGACCAGGAACGCCACGTTCAGCTTCTGGGCCGGGATGGCCAGCGCGATCGCGACCAGCCCGATGCCGGCAGCGGCGAGCCGGGCCACCTTCAGCTCCTCGTGCTCGGATGCCTCGCCCTTGCGGAAGACGCTGTTGTACAGGTCGTGCGCCACGCTCGAGCTCGACGTCAGGGTGAGGCCGGCCACGACCGCGAGGATGGTGGCGAACGCCACCGCGGCGATCACCGCCAGCAGCACGGCCCCGCCGGTCGACCCGGCTCCGCCGCCGACCTCTTCAGCCAGCAAGGGTGAGGCCAGGTTGCCGCCCGAGGCCTTCACCTTCGCGTAGGCGTCACCGTCGAGCATGGCGGCGGCACCGAAGCCGAGCACCAGGGTCATCAGGTAGAAGGCGCCGATCAGGCCGATCGCCCACAGCACCGACTTGCGGGCGTCCCGCGAGGTCGGCACGGTGTAGAACCGGATCAGGATGTGCGGCAGCCCCGCCGTACCGAGGACCAGGGCGATCGCCAACGACACGAAGTCCAGCTTGCTGGTGGTGCTGGCGCCGTACTTCAGGCCCGGCTGCAGGAACGCGTCGCCCTTGCCGGTGTTCTGCGAGGCGCTGCCCAGCAGCTCGGACAGGTTGAAGCCGAAGTGCGCCATCACGAGCACCACGATCAGCAACGACCCGATCATCAGCAGGACCGCCTTGATGATCTGGTCCCAGGTGGTCCCCTTCATGCCGCCGACGGTGACGTAGAAGATCATCAGCGCGCCGACGAAGAAGATGGTGAGGTTCTTCAACGACTCGCTCTCGACGCCGAGCAGCAGCGTCACCAGCGCGCCGGCACCGACCATCTGGGCGAGCAGGTAGAAGATCGAGACCACCACCGTCGAGGTGGCGGCAGCGGTTCGGACGGGGCGCTGCTTCATCCGGTAGGCCAGCTGGTCGGCCATCGTGTACCGCCCGGAGTTGCGGAGCATCTCCGCGACCAGCAGCAGTGCGACCAGCCAGGCGACCAGGAAGCCGATCGAGTAGAGGAAGCCGTCGTAGCCGTAGAGCGAGATCGCTCCGGAGATACCGAGGAACGAGGCCGCCGACATGTAGTCGCCGCCGATCGCGAGCCCGTTCTGGAAGCCGGTGAAGGACCGTCCTCCGGCGTAGAAGTCCGCGGTACCGCTGGAGTTCCGGCTGGCACGGAAGGTGATCGCGATGGTGGCTGCGACCACGGTGAGGAACAGTCCGGTCGTGAGGACCTGGTTGCCGTCCATCTCAGACCTCCTCGTTGAACTTCTCGTCGAGCCCGCGGGCCAGCGGGTCGAGGTGGCGGTTGCTGTAGCGCGCGTAGAGCGCGGCGAGCCCGAAGGTGGTGAGGAACTGGAGGAGCCCGAAGACCAGGGCGACGTTGATGTTGCCGACGAGCTTGTGGCTCATGAAGTCGTGGGCCCACATCGACAGCAGCACGTAGAGCGTGTACCAGGCGATGAAGGCCAAGGTCGCGGGGAAGACGAACGCGCGGTAGCGGTGCCGGAGCTCGGCGAACTCCGCAGTCGCGTGCAGCCGTGCGTAGACATCCTGCTCGGGAGTGGGTTCGGGGTCGGCGATCCGGTTCGGGTCGTCGAGGTGTGTGCCGGCCATCGGGTGCACCTTCCTCAATCAGTGAGTTAGTTGTGTGATCGCCGTCACGCTAGGGACGCAGCCGTCAGCGCCGATAGGGGTCCGGACCGTTCGTGCGGCAGGTGGGCCGGTGGGATCGGTGAACGGTCGGTCCCGCGCGACGAACGGTCGTCGGTCCCGGGGTCGGCGCCGTCAGGTCCGGTCGAGGGCAACGCCCTCGGGAGTGTGCAGCCGCACCAGGAACCGGTTCACGTGGCTGCTGCTCGGGGGCCGGGTGAACCGGGAGACCAGCACCATCACCGCGACGCTGGTCGGGACGGCCCAGGCGGCCGGCTGGGCGATCAGGGAGGCCCACCAGCCGGCGTCGCGGTCGGAGACCAGGTTGTCGACCACGGCGAAACCGGTCAGCGCCCCACCGACCAGCATCCCGCTCGCGGCACCGGCCGCGGTCAGCCCGCGCCACCAGATCCCCAGGACCAGCAGGGGTGCGAACGTGGCGGCTGCCATCGCGAAGGCCAGCCCGACCACGGTGGCGACGGCGACGTCACGGGCGGCGAAGGAGGCCGCCAACGGCACCAGGACCGCGATCACGGCAGCGACCCGGAAGGCGGCCACGCCGTCCAGCCTTCGGCTGGTGACGTCCTGGGACAGCACCCCGGCCACCGCGATGGTCAGCCCCGAGGACGTGGCCAGGAACGCCGCGAACGCTCCGGCGGTCAGCAGCGCGGTGAGCAGGTCGCCGCCGACGCCGCCGATCATCCGTTGCGGCAGCTCGAGCACCACGTTGTCGGCCCCGGAGCCGACCAGGTCCGGGGCGTACAGCCGGCCCAGGGCGCCGTACACGGGAGGCAGGACGTAGAAGAGGCCGAGCAGCACCAGCACGATCAGGGTGGTCTTGCGGGCAGCCCGGCCGTCCCGGTTGGTGTAGTACCGGACCACCACGTGCGGGAGCCCCATCGTCCCGGCGAAGGTCGCCAGCATCAACGAGTACGTCGTGTAGAGGGGGTGGTCCCCGGCGATCGCCAACGGGTTCGCCCAGTCGGTGCCGTTCAGGCCGTCCACCACCAGGTCCGCCGCAGCCGGTGACCGGCCGCCGTCGGAGAGCCAGACGATCACCAGGAAGGCCAGCGGGACCAGCAGCGCGGTCAGCTTGAGCCAGTACTGGAAGACCTGGACGAAGGTGATCGACCGCATCCCGCCCGCCAGGACGTTCGCCAGGACGACGGCCGCGACCACCAGGCTGCCGCCCCACGGGGACATCCCGGTCACCGTCCGCAGCGCCGTGCCCGCGCCCTGGAACTGCGGCAGCAGGTACAGCCACCCGATCACCACGACCAGGACCGAGGAGAGCGACCGGACCCGCTGGGAGGCCAGTCGGGCCTCGGCGAAGTCAGGGAGGGTGTAGGCCCCGCTGCGTCGCAGCGGGGCCGCCACGAAGACCAGCAGCACCAGGTACCCGGCCGTCCAGCCGACCGGGTACCAGAGCATCTCGCCGCCGAAGGCCAGCACCAGGGCGCCGACCCCGAGGAAGGACGCTCCGGAGAGGTACTCGCCGCTGATCGCGCCGGCGTTCAGCCCGGGGCGCACCGAGCGGGACGCGACGAAGAAGTCGGACGTGGTCCTGCTGAACCGCAGCCCCCAGGTCCCGATGGTCAGGGTGGCCACCGAGACGACGACCACGGCACCGATCCCGTAGCCGATGTTCACCTCAGGTCACCACCGTTCGACACCGGGTCGCTCGACGACGGCGACGAACTCGGCCTCGTGGCGCTCGGCGGCGCGGACGTAGCGCCAGGCCAGCAGCACCAGGACCGGGTAGCAGGCGAAGGCGAGGACCACCCACGGCACGGGCATGCCGAGCAGGTGGTGCTTGCCCAGGCCCGGGGCCAGGTGGAAGACGAGCGGGAGGATGCCGATGGTGAGGCCGAGACCGAGCAGGGTCCGCAGTGCCAGCCGCATCTGCGCACGCAGCAGGCCGCTGACGTAGATGGCCCCGAGGTCGCTCTGGGCGTCGATCTCCGAGGCGACGCTGGGTCGTGGCCCGCGGCGGGTGCGCTCCGTGTGCGGGCCGGTGACCCGGACCCGGGGCGGCGGCTCAGCGTCCACGGCTGGCTCGGCTCACGGTGCTGTCCCACCGGGTCGTTGGCTGCGGACCAGCAGGTCACGAAGGGCGCGGGTGTGCCGACGGCTGACCGGAAGCTCCCGGCCGCCGATGACGACTGCGCACCGGCCCTGATCGACCCGGAGCTCCTCGACGTACCCGATCGCGACCAGGAGCGAGCGGTGGATCCGGACGAAGCCGCTCTCCGACCACTGGCTCTCCAGCTGCGCCAGCGGGACCCGGACCAGGAACGAGTCGGTCGCGGTGTGCAGCCGGGCGTAGTCGCCCTCGGCCTCGACGTACCGGATCTCGGGCACGTCCACGAACCGGGTGACACCACCGCGCTCGACGGCGATCTGGTCGCCGGGGGTCGCCGTGCGGCCGGCTCCCAGCACCCGGCGGACCGCCTCGGTCAGACGTTCCTCGCGCACCGGCTTGAGGACGTAGTCGACGGCGTTGAGCTCGAAGGCGTTGACGGCGTGCTCCTCGTGCGCGGTGACGAAGACGACCATCGGGGGCTCGCGGAACCTGCTGAGGACGGTGGCGAGCTCGATGCCGTCCAGGCCGGGCATCTGGATGTCCAGGAACACTGCGTCGACGTCGGTCTCCTTGAGGAACCGCAGCGCGTCGGTCCCCGAGCTGCAGCCGTGGACGGTGCCGACCCGGGGGTCGCGCTCCAGCAGCCACACCAGCTCGTCGAGGGCGGGGGTCTCGTCGTCGAGCACCAGGACCCGCAGCCCGGGTACGTCGCTCACGCCTGCACCCCGGGCGCGAACTTGGGGATCCGCACGATCACCTGGGTGCCGGCGCCGGTCGCAGTCTCCACCACCAGACCGTACTCGTCGCCGAAGGTGTTGCGGAGGCGCTCGTCGACGTTGGCCAGACCGACCGAGTCCGAGCTGTGGGTGCCTTCGAGCACGGCCCGGATCCGGGCGGGGTCGGCGCCGACCCCGTCGTCCTCGATCGTCACCACGCACTCCTGGTCGGCGTCGCGTGCCTCCACGGTGATGGTGCCGCCGCTCACCGTCGACTCCAGCCCGTGCCGGACCGCGTTCTCGACCAGCGGCTGGAGGCAGAGGTACGGGACCTGCACCGCGAGCACCTCGGGCGCGATCCGCAGGACCACCTGCAGCCGGGTCCCGAACCGGGCCTGTTCCAGGAGCAGGTACCGCTCGATCGAGCGCAGCTCCTCGGCGAGCGTGGTGAACTCGCCGTGCTTGCGGAACGAGTAGCGGGTGAAGTCGGCGAACTCCAGCAGCAGCTCACGGGCGCGGTCCGGGTCGGTCCGGACGAACGACGCGATCGCCCCCAACGAGTTGTAGATGAAGTGCGGGCTGATCTGGGCCCGTAGCGCGCGGACCTCGGCCTGCACCAGTCGGTGCCGCGAGGCGTCGAGCTCAGCCAGGTCCAGCTGGGTCGAGACCCAGGCCGCGACCTCGTCGTTGGCGCGCAGCAGGCTCGCCGAGGGCCGGTCGGTCAGGGCGACCAGGACGCCGGCGACCCGTTCGTCGATCACCAGCGGGCTGGCGACCGCGTGCCGGACCCCGCAGCCGGCGACCGCGCAGCGCAGCTCCTCGGGCCCCGCGACCACGGTCTTCTGGGCAGCGACGGCCTGCAGCGCCAGGCGCAGGGCGTCGTCACCGTGGTGGTCGTCCGGCGGGTCGCACCCCAGCAGGGTCGTGGTGTCGGTGATGGCCGCCGCCGGGGTCCCGAGCAGGGCACGCAGGTGCTTGAGGCTGCGGGCGACGGTCGCGCTGCTGAGCCCCTCCCGCAGCGCCGGAGAGGCCAGCGAGGCGGTGTGCAGGGTCGCGAAGGTGGCCCGGTCGGCCTCGCTGCCCAAGCCGCGCCACTTGCTGGTCCGCCGCCACCTCACCGCCATGTCACTGCCACCGGGTCAGCGTAGGACCTGGTCGGGCCACGGCCGGGTCGCTAGCGGAAGTTGATCAGCAGGGTGCCGGTGTCCTCGTGACCCGAGGGCTCGGGTGGGGCCGCCGCCGGCAGCCCGGGAGCCGGCGGCGGGACCGCCGCCTCGGCGGAGCCACTGGCGGTGTCAGCCTCGAGGACGCCGATCGCGTCGTCGACGACCCGGGACATCACGACCTGCTCCGGTGGGTGGCTGGTCACGGTGGTCTTGTAGCAGCGGGTGAGGTACGGCAGCTTCATCCCGTCCGGGCCACGGCCGTAGTCGTCGTACAGGGCACCGACCCTGGCCAGCACGTCGGCCCGGGCGTGCTCGGGCATCACCGCGATGTTCGAGCGCGAACGGACCAGATCGTCCAGCTCGCTGCGGCGCAGGTCCTGCCAGAACCGGTACTCCCGCTCGGCCACCTCGTCGAAGTAGACGCTCTCGCGCAGCGGGTCCGCGGTGTCGGTCCGGACCGCACCGTTCTCGATCAGCGCACTGAGCTTGCGGACCCAGGGGATGGCGTTGTCGCGGACGTTCCAGACCAGGCCGACCGTCCCGCCGGGTCGGAGGACCCGGGCGATCTCGGCCAGCGCCACGTCGTGGTCGAACCAGTGGAACGACTGCGCCGCGACCACCACGTCGATCGAGCGCGACGGCACCGGCAGGTGCTCCGCGGTGGCCACCATCGTCTCGGCGCCCGGGACCCGGACCTTCAGGTAGCCGAGCATCTCCGGCAACGGGTCGGTGGCGATCACGTGGTGCCCGGCCGCGACCAGCAGCTCGGTGAACTTGCCGGTCCCGGCGCCGAGCTCGAGGACCCGCTTGGGGTCACCGTGGGCCGTCCCGACGAGCCACTCGGCAGCCTCGGCGGGGTACGACGGGCGGGCCCGGTCGTAGGTCTCGGCTACCGGGCCGAAACTGCGCGCAAGCTCGCGGGAAGGATCGCTCATCGTGGGTCCGAAGGTACCCGATAGCCTTGCCTGCGTGGCTGATCCCGAGCGTGTCCCGTCCAGCGCTACCCCGGTGTCCGGCTCCGGGGCCGACATCGACCCGCTGGCCTGGCTGAGCGATCTCGAGGGCGTTCCGTCGGCCTTCGTGGCGGCCCGGGACGGTATCGACGCCATGCTGCGCGACCGTGGCCTGCGCCAGACCAAGCCCGAGCAGACCGGCGAGGCGCTGCTGCGTGGCGCGCACGCCTCGGCTGTGCTCGAGGGGTCGGCGTCGACCCTGGAGGACCTGCGTGCCGGGAACGGCGACGAGATCGCCGGCGCCGCGCTGCGGGTCAGTACCGGCATGCTCGCCCTGGTCCCGGTTATCGGGTCCGCCCCGCTGCAGGCGTTCGCGCGGCTGCACGCGCTGGCCGGCAAGGGCGACGTCGACGACTCGTCGCTCGGACGCCCGGTCAGTGGCGCCGACCGGCTCAGCGGGCTGGCAGGGACGATGCTCGCGACGAAGGCCCCGGCGCTGCTGGTCGCCGCGGTGGTGCACGCCGAGCTGGTCACGGTGGCGCCGTTCGCGTCGTACAACGGCATGGTGGCGCGCGCCGCGGAACGGCTGGTGCTGGTCGCTCGCGGGGTCGATCCCGCCTCGGTCGTCGTGCCGGAGGCAGGCCACCTGGCGCTGCGGGCCGAGTACGAGTCGAACCTGCGCGGCTACCGCGACGGCGGCCGCAACGGCCTGCACGCCTGGCTGCTCTACGCCTCCGAGGCGATCACCCGAGCCGTGGAGATCTCGCCGCTCAAGGACTGACGGGGCTCTGCTGGTCGAGGTGCTACCGCGCCGGCGGGCGCCTCGAAACCTGACCACCCCTGGGCGCAAAAAGATGAGCGGCACCGAAGGGCGTGCCCTCGATGCCGCTCTCACACACGGTGCTGGCTACCAAGCGTGCACGGTCTAATTGTTGCTCCGGGCCTATCCCGGATTGCAAACGCCCTCAACGAAGGGAGATCGCCGCGTGGGTACCGGTCTCGTGTGCTGGTCTTGAGTTGTGCTGCCCCCCTTGTGTAACCCGCGGCGAGGAGGACATACAAGTCTTGACATTCCCGGTGATCAGGAAGTGGACCGAGGTCCGACGGTTCTTGCCGGTCAGGCCCCGCGCTTGGCCTTGCGGGCGTTCACCCAGACCGCGGCACCGATCCCGGCGGCCCCGGCGATCGCCAGCGCGGTCAGCGCGGGTTTGGCAGGAGGAAGCTTCACCCGGCTGCCGAGCGCGACCGGACGCTCGAAGACCAGGACGGGCCAGTCCCGTTCCTTGGCGATCTTGCGCAGCTCCTTGTCGGGGTTGACGGCGTACGGGTTGCCGACCGCCTCGAGCATCGTGAGGTCGGTGACCGAGTCGCTGTAGGCGTAGCTGTTCGCCAGGTCGTAGCCGCGCTTGCGGGCCAGGTCGTTGACCGCCTTGGCCTTGTTCTCGGCGTACGCGTAGAACCGGATCTTGCCGGTGTACTTGCCGTCGGCGACCTCCATCCGGGTCGCGACGACGTGGTCGGCGCCGAGCATCGCGCCGATCGGCTCGACCATCTCGGCGCCGCTGGTGGAGACGATGATGACGTCGCGACCGGCGGCGTGGTGCATCTCGATCAGGCTGACCGCCTCGTCGTACACCAGCGGGTCGACGATGTTGTGCAAGGTGTCGGCCACGATCTCGGTGACGGTCTGCACGTCCCAGCCTGCGCAGAGCTGCGACATCATCTGCCGCAGCTTCTCCATCTGGTCGTGGTCGGCGCCGCCGACCATGTAGACGAACTGCGCGTAGGCACTGCGAAGAACGGCACCGCGGGAGATCAGGCCACCCGCGTGGAACTCCTTCGAGAACGCGAACGTGCTCGACCTGGCGATGATCGTCTTGTCCAGGTCGAAGAACGCAGCCGTCGGGCGAGCAGGGGTGCTCATGGCTCCACTCTAGGGACGCGGGCACGGCCGCGAGGGACATTGGTACCGATCCACAGGCGCATCGGGCCCTGTGGTCGTCCACAGCCACGGGGAGCCCGCAGGCCCCGGACGGCTGTCGCGGCGACCCTGAGCCGATGCAGGTAACCGTTGCTGGTCCCGTTCTCGTCACGGCCGATGACGAGCTCTCGCGCGCCGTCTCCCGCGCTGCTGCTGCGGCGGGGGTGCTGCCGGCCCGCTACCCCGACCCCCGGACGGTGGTGCCCGACTGGGGTGCCGCGCCGGTGGTCCTGATCGGTGCCGATCGGCTCGCGGACGTGGCCGAGCAGGCTCTTCCCCGGCGGGCGCAGGTCTTCGTGGTGACGCTGCTGGACCCGGGGCCGTCCGTCCTCGGCGACGCGTTGCGGTGCGGTGCCACGGAGGTGCTGGTGCTCCCGGCCGACGAGACCCGACTGGTCGACGTGCTCAGCGACACGGCCGACGGTCCGGCGTCATCGGGCCTGCTGGTCGGCGTGCTCGGTGGCACCGGCGGAGCCGGTGCGAGCACGTTCGCAGCAGCCCTCGGGCTCACCTGGGCGGCTGCGTCGGGGTCGGCCCTGGTGGTCGACGCGGACGTCGGTGGCGGCGGCACCGACCAGGTGCTCGGGGTGCCGGCGGCAGCGGGGGTTCGCTGGGACGTGCTCGAGCAGGCGTCGGGCCGGTTCAGCGCGCGGTCGTTGCAGGAGACCCTGCCGGCCGTGGACGGTCTCTCGGTGGTGACCTGGCCGGGTCATCGCTCGTCGGGCCTGTCGGTGCCGACGCTGCGGTCGGTGATCGCGGCAGGCAGGCGGGGCTTCCCGGTGGTTCTGGTGGACCTTCCCCGCGCGGACCCGGCGGTGCTCGGCGAGGTGCTGCCCCGGTGCGACGCGATCCTGGTTCTCAGCACCGTGACCGTCCCCGCTCTGGCCGCGTGCCTGCACGCCACCCGGTCGTTACCGCCCGGGCGCGCGGCGTTGGTGCTCCGGGGCGGTACCGCCGTGGACGCGGCCGACGTCGAGCAGGTCGTCGGCCTGCCGGTCTGGAGCCGGATGGCCGATCAGCGCGGACTGGACGAGGCGATCAGCCTGGGCCTCGGGCCGCTGAGGAGCAGACGCGGGCCGCTGGCGCGGGCAACGGCCGAGGTCGCCGCGCGGCTCGGTACGTTGCGATGACCCCGGCGGTTCCTGCGGACCTGCTCGGTGCGGTGCGCGACGAGCTCGCCCGCTCGGGGGCCGAGGTGGAACCGCAGCAGGTGGCCCGTGCGCTGCGGCTGGGTGGCCGACCGGTCGGCGACGCGGAGGTCCTCGCCGTCCACGACGCCCTGCGGCGGGACGTTCTCGGCGCCGGGCCGCTGGACGACCTGCTCGCCCTGCCCGGTGTCACCGACGTCCTGGTCAACGGGCCCGAGGAGGTCTGGATCGAGCGTGACCAGGGACTCGAGCGCACCGACGTCAGGTTCGCCGACGAGGAGTCCGTGCGCCGGTTGGCCCAGAGGCTGGCCGCAGCGGGAGGACGACGGCTCGACGACGGCTCGCCGTACGTCGACCTGCGCCTGGCCGACGGCACCCGCTTCCACGCGGTGCTGGCACCGCTCGCCCGGCCCGGCACGGTGATCTCGTTGCGGGTGCCGTCACGGCGTGGCTTCGACCTCGCCGCGATCGGGGCGAGCGGCGCGATCAGCCCGGACGGCGAACGCGTCCTGCGGCGGATCGTGGCCGCCCGGTTGGCCTTCCTGGTCAGCGGGGGCACCGGCACCGGGAAGACCACGTTGCTCGGGGCGCTGCTGGGTGTGGTCGGTCCCGGCGAACGGTTGGTCCTGGTCGAGGACTCCAGCGAGCTCCGACCGGCGCATCCGCACGTGGTCGGTCTGGAGGCTCGCCCGGCGAACCTCGAAGGTGCCGGCGAGGTCACCGTGCGGACGCTGGTCCGCCAGGCCTTGCGGATGCGGCCTGACCGGTTGGTGGTCGGCGAGGTGCGAGGCGCTGAGGTGGTCGATCTGCTGGCGGCGATGAACACCGGTCACGAGGGCGGGTGCGGGACGCTGCACGCGAACTCCGCGACCGACGTTCCTGCCCGGATCGAGAGCCTGGCGATGGCAGCAGGTCTGTCGCGGGAGGCAGCGGCCAGTCAGCTCGGGTCGGCAGTCGACGTGGTCATCCACCTGGACCGCGCCGACTCGGGTCGGCGCGCGGTGCGCGAGATCGCCGTCCTCGATCGGGTCGCGGGTGCCGTCGAGGTCCGGACCGCACTGCGCTTCGGCGCGGGCGGCGTCGCCGAGCTGGGGCCGGGAGCTGCCCGGCTCGACGAGCTGTTGCTCCGGTGACGGCGCTGCTTGCGGGCTGCGCGGCCGGGTGCCTGTGGTGGCTGTCGTCGACACCGTCGCTGAGGGCCGGCGTCGACCTCCGGGCTGTGGTCGCTGCCGGGTCTGCCCTGGTCGGGGCCGCGGTCGTCCACGTCGGGTTCGCGTGGGGGTTGCGGCTGCCCCTGGTGATGATCGCTGGCGTCCTGGTCGTCGCGACGTACCGGCACACGCGGGTCGTTCGGCAGCGGGCGGCCTCGGACCGCCGGACGGTCGCCGTGATCGCTGCCTGCGAGGGCGTGGCGGCCGACCTGCGCGCCGGCCGGCCGCCGCAGGCCGCCCTGCAGGCGGGAGTGCGGTCATGGTCGGAGTTCGCGCTCGTCGCCGATGCCGGCCGCCTGGGGGCCGACGTCCCGGCAGCCCTGCGCGACCTGGCGAAGCTGCCCGGGGCCGGAGGGCTGACCTCGGTGGCGGCAGCCTGGACGATGGCGCACCGCTCGGGCGCCGGGCTCGCGGACGCCGTCGGGCTGGCGGTGTCGGTGATCCGGGACCAACGAGCCACGGCCCGGGTCGTCGAGACCGAGATGGCCGCGGCGCGGGCGACGGCCCGGTTGCTCGCGGGCTTGCCGGTGGGGGTGCTGTTGATCGGCCGGAGCGCCGGCGGTGACCCGTTCGGGTTCCTCCTCGACTCGGTGCCGGGGTTGATCTGCCTGGGGCTCGGTCTCGCCCTGGTGTGGGCCGGCCTGGCGTGGCTGGAGCGGATCGCTCGGAGCGTCCAGCCGTGAGCCTGCTGGCGGCGTCGGCCGCAGGGGCCGTGGTCCTGCTGGCCGGTCGCCCACGTTCGCGGCCACGCTCCCTGCACGTCGTCACGGCGGCGGGGGACTCCGAGGAGCAGTCCGTGCTCCGTCGTGCGCGCCCGTTGCTGAGCTGCCTGGCCTTCCTCGCCGGGTGGACGGTGCTCGGCGGTGCGGCCGGGCTGGTCGCCGGTGCGCTGGCCGCTGCCTCCGGCTGGCGGGTTCTCGGCAACGTGGAGAGCCCGGCGGCGGTACGCCGCCGGGAGACCCTGGAGCGCGAGCTGCCGATGGCGGTGCACCTGCTGGGCGCTGCTCTCGGTGCCGGGACGTCGCCGGTGACCGCGGTGCTTGCCGTCGCTGAAGCCTTGCCGGGCCCGGTCGCCGACGAGTTCCGGGGCGTCCACCACCGGTTGTTCCTCGGCGTCGAGCCGGCGGCTGCCTGGGGCGGTCTGGTCGGGCCGTTGCTTCCGCTCGGCGCGACGATGACGCGGGCGCACGAGTCCGGTGCCTCGGTCCGGGACGCGGTCGAGCACCTGGCCGAGGATCTCCGCCTCGGTGCGCGGGCCCGCGCCGATGGTTTGGCCCGCAGTGTCGAGGTCCGGGCGTCAGCACCGTTGGGTGTCTGCTTCCTGCCCGCCTTCGTGCTGCTGGGGATCGTGCCGATGACGGTCGGCATCTTCTCGTCCGTACGGCTGTTCGGTTGAGTCCACAGCCTGGCGCGCTCAGGGGTTCTCCACCGCCGACGAACTGTCCGGCGCACGGGCCGGACGGGCTCGGAATCCTCATCCCGGTAAGGGAAACGTCGCCAGCAGGGTGGCGTTCCCGGCAACGAGAGGGAAGAGAATGAAGCGACTGAAGGTGCTGACCGACGAGGCCGGCGCGACCACCGCGGAGTACGCCGTGTGCACCGGGGCCGGGGTCGGTTTCGCCGGCGTGCTGTTCAAGCTGCTCACCAGCGAGACCGGTCAGAACCTCGTGAGCAACGTGTTCAACAAGATCGTGGACCTGCTCCCGTTCTGATCCTGCGGACCGTTCGGCGGAGGGCGCTGCGGATGCGCCAGGGCCCTCCGCCGATCGAGGAAGGTGGTGGTTCCGTGCGTCGGAACGAGTGCGGGGCAGTGACGGCCGAGACGGCCGTCGTGCTCCCGGTCCTGGTGGTCCTGACGGTCGCGCTGGCCTGGCTGGTGTCGCTGGGGGTCGCCCAGGCCCGGGTGGTCGATGCGGCCCGGGAGACGGCCCGGGCGGTGGCCCGAGGGGAGGACGCCGCGACCAGCGTCAGGTACGGCGAGCAGGTTGCCCCGGGTGGGTCGCGGTTCCGGATCAGCACGGTCGACGGTGAGGTGCGGGTGGAGGTCTCCACCGACCTACCGGGTCCCGGCGGGCTCTTCGAGATCCCGGGAGTGCGACTCCACAGCACCGCGGTCACCAGGGTGGAGCCGTGAGGCCGGCCCGCCGTGGCGAGGGCGGCGTTGCGGTGGTCCTCTCGTTGATCCTGATCGCGGTGCTGATGTCCTTCGCCGTGATCGCCGGTGGGGCGGTGGCGTTGGTGGTCGATCATCGCAAGGCGCAGGCGGCTGCTGATCTGGCTGCGCTGGCCGGGGCCGGTGGCCTTCAGTCCGGACTCGACGGGTGCACGGCCGCAGGCCGGATCGCCGAGGCCAACGGGTCGGTCCTCCAGGAGTGCGTCGTCCGCGGTCCCGAGGTGGTGGTCACGGTCGTGGTCCGGGCGTCCGCTCTGCTCGGCGGGCGCAGTCTGCGGGCCCGGGCGCGGGCAGGGCCGTCAGCGGACGTTGCCCAGCACCCGGGTGATCTCGATCCGTAGTCCCACCCGGGCCACGTTCTCCCGCGGCTGCTTGTAGCGCTCGGCGTACCGGCGCTCGGCCTCGGCGACGACGGCGGGGTCGTCGGACGCGGTGACACGGCCTTCGATGGTCGACCAACGGGCGCCGTCGACCTGGCAGACCGCAATCAGGGCGCCGTCGGGTCCGGCCGCTGCGATGTTGCGGGCCTTCTTGGAGGAACCCGAGGTGATCGCCCAGGCGCGGCCGGCCTCGGGCTCGAGGGCGACTCCCATCGGGACGACGTGCGGGGTGCCGTCGGGTCGCAGCGTCGTCACGGTGCAGAGTCGGCGCTCGCGCCAGAACTCGAGGAACTCGTCAGAATCTGGGATCACACCGGCATTCTCTCCTACGGGGTTTCGAGGCTCGCTTCGCTCGCACCTCAACCGGCAGGTGTCACCGGGGTCGCACCTCAACCAGCGCCCGCCAGGACCAGGTCGAGCAGCCGGACCGCACCCGCCTTGTCCAGCGGGTTGTTCTGGTTGCCGCACTTGGGGGACTGCACGCACGACGGGCAGCCTTCGGTGCAGGCGCACGAGGAGATCGCGTCCCGGGTGGCCTGCAACCACTCCGCCGCAGTGGCGAACCCGCGCTCGGAGAAGCCGGCGCCGCCGGGGTGGCCGTCGTACACGAAGACGGTGAGCTGGCCGGTGTCGGCGTGCCGGGCCGTGGAGACGCCCCCGATGTCCCACCGGTCGCAGGTCGCGAACAGCGGCAGCAACCCGATCGCCGCGTGCTCGGCGGCGTGGGCGCTGCCGGGCAGGTCCTCGACGTCGATGCCGCAGTCCTCGAGCACGTCGTCGGGGACCGTCCACCAGACCGAGGCCGTCTCCAGGGTCCGCTCCGGGAGGTCCAGGAGCTCCTCCCCGAGGACGTCGCCGGTGATGGCCCGGCGCCGCAGGAACGAGACCACCTGGTGGGTCACCCGGACCGCCCCGAAGCTGAGCCGCACCCGGCCCCAGGTCTCGGCCCGGTGCTCGCGGACGATCTCGATGTCGGTGATCTCGCGCGCCGAGGTGGTGTAGTCCACGTCGGCCTGGGTGACGGTCGCGACTGCCTGCTCCAGGTCGAGGTCGTGGACCAGGTAGCTCTCGCCCTGGTGCAGGTAGACGGCGCCGGTGTGCGCGGTTCCGTGGGACGACCCGGCGTCGACGGTGCCGAGCACCCGCCCGGTGCCGGCCTCGACCAGCCGGACCGGCGCTCCACCGGAGGACCGGATGTCGGCCAGGTCGCTGGCTCGCTGGCGGTCGGTCCAGTACCAGCCGTGGGCCCGGCGGCGCAGCAGCCCGGCGTTGGTCAGAGCGTCAACGGCGTGCCGGGCCGAGTCGCCGAAGATGCCCAGCCCGTCCTCGGTCAGCGGGGACTCCGCGGCAGCGGCGCACAGGTGCGGGCCGAGGACGTACGGGTTGTCCGGGTCGAACACGTTCGCCTCCACCGGACGCCCGAAGAGGTGCTCGGGGTGGTTGACGAGGTAGGTGTCCAGCGGGTCGTCGCGGGCCACCAGGACGCCGAGGGCGTCGCCGCCGTCGCGACCGGCACGCCCGACCTGCTGCCAGAGCGCTGCCCTGGTCCCGGGGAAGCCACCGATCAGAACGGCGTCCAGACCGGAGATGTCGATGCCCAGCTCCAGCGCGTTGGTCGCCGCCAGCCCGATCAGCTCGCCCGAGCGCAGCGCCCGCTCCAGGGCGCGACGCTCCTCGGGCAGGTACCCGCCCCGGTACGCAGCGACCCGGGTCGCGAGCTCGGCGTCGACCTCGCCGAGCAGACGGCGGGTGTGCAGCGCGACGGTCTCCGCGCCGTGGCGGCTGCGGACGAAGGCGAGCGTCCGTACTCCCTCGATCACCAGGTCGGTCAGCAGATCGGCCATCTCGGCGGTCGCCGAACGGCGTACCGGGGCGCCGTTCTCGCCGCTGTGCGAGACGAACGGTGGCTCCCAGAGCGCGAGGGCGACCTGGCCCCGCGGTGAGGCGTCGTCGGTGACGGCCCGCACCTCGAGGCCGGTCAGCCGGCTCGCGGCCAGCTCGGGCTCGGCGACCGTGGCCGAGGCGAGCACGAAGGTGGGGCTGGCGCCGTACAGGGCAGCGACGCGGCGCAGCCGGCGAAGGATCTGGGCCACGTGCGCCCCGAAGACGCCGCGGTAGTGGTGGCACTCGTCGATCACCACGAAGTCGAGCGCCGCGAAGAACCGTGACCAGCGTTCGTGCCCGGGGAGCAGCGAGTGGTGCAGCATGTCGGGGTTGGTGAGCACGTACTCGCCGTGGTCGCGGGTCCACTCGCGCTCCTCCGCGGTGGAGTCGCCGTCGTGGGTCGACACGCCGAGGCCGGGAATGGCCAGGCGCCGCAGCGTCGCAAGCTGGTCGGCGGCCAGGGCCTTGGTCGGGGCCAGGTAGAGCGTCGTCGAGCCGCGCCGGCCGTTGGGGCGGCGCTTCTCGGTGATCGCGGTGAGTGCCGGGAGCAGGTACCCCAACGACTTGCCTGAGGCCGTCCCGGTGGAGATCACCGTGTGCGTGCCGGCGTACGCCTGGTCGGCGGCGGCGACCTGGTGGAGCCAGAGCTGACCGATCCCGGCCCGTTGCCAGGCCTCGGCGACCGCGGGGGCGACCCAGCCCGGCCACGGGGCGAACCGCGCCACCCGGGGCGGCAGCACCTCCAGGTGGGTGAGCCGTTCGGCCCTCCCCGGAGCGCTGGTCAGCCGGTCGACCAGGTGCTCGGGGCGCGGCGCTGTCACGACGGTCAGTGTTCCAGGCGGCACCGACGTGGCATGCTTCAGTGATCGGAACACCGCATCACGCTGGGGAGAGAACGTGGATCTGACGCTGGAGACCCGGGAGACCGACGGGCACACGCTGGTGGCTGTCGGGGGCGAGATCGACGTCTACACGGCCCCACGGTTGCGCGACAAGATCACCGAGCTCGTCAACGCCGGCCACACCAGCCTGATCATCGACATGGAGAACGTCGACTTCCTCGACTCCACCGGCCTCGGTGTCCTGGTCGGCGGTCTGAAGAAGGTGCGGGCCCAGGACGGCACGATGGCCCTGATCTGCAGCCAGGACCGGCTGCTCAAGATCTTCAAGATCACCGGCCTCGCGAAGGTCTTCACGATCTACCCGTCGGAGACCGCCGCGCTCTCTGCGTGAGTAGCCCCGCCTTATCCGGGTACACCCGGCCTGACCCCTATCGGCCGGCGAGTCGTCGTACCTGATTAATTTCGTACGTGATCTGGCTCACCCCTGCACCGTGACGGGGCTCACACCTGCGTATAGTCCGCGACGTTGTCACGCCCCAACTCTGAGGAGAATTCATGACCGGGTACGAAACACCCGATCTCGCCGGGGGCAACCTCATTCTGGTTCTGATCATTGCCGTGATCTCCCTTGCTGCACTGGGGATGGCAATGATGTTCCGGGCCGAGGTGCTCTCCGCCGGTGAAGGTACCGAGAACATGAAGAACATCGCCAAGGCAGTGCAGGAGGGCGCCAACGCCTACCTCGCACGGCAGTTCCGGACGCTCGGCATCTTCGCCGCCGTTGCGTTCCTGGTGCTGCTCGCGCTACCGGCCGATGACACGGCCGTCCGGATCGGACGATCACTCTTCTTCCTGGTCGGGGCGGGCTTCTCCGCAGCCGTCGGGTACCTGGGCATGTCGCTCGCGGTCCAGGCGAACCTGCGGGTCGCCGCGGCCGCGAACGAGACCGGGCGCGACCCGGCGATGAAGATCGGCTTCCGCTCCGGCGCGATGGTCGGCATGCTCACCGTCGGCCTCGGCCTCTTCGGCGCCAGCGTCGTGGTGCTCCTCTACAAGGACGAGGCCCCGCACGTGCTCGAGGGCTTCGGCTTCGGCGCGGCCCTGCTGGCGATGTTCATGCGGGTCGGCGGCGGCATCTTCACCAAGGCAGCCGACGTCGGAGCCGACCTGGTCGGCAAGGTCGAGAACAACATCCCCGAGGACGACCCGCGCAACCCCGCCACGATCGCCGACAACGTCGGCGACAACGTCGGCGACTGCGCCGGTATGGCCGCTGACCTCTTCGAGTCGTACGCCGTCACCCTGGTGGCCGCGCTGATCCTCGGCTCGCAGGCGTTCGGCGACAAGGGCCTGGTCTTCCCGCTGCTGATCCCCGCGATCGGGGCACTGACGGCCGTCCTGGGCGTCTACCTCTGCAAGCCGCGTCCCGGTGAGAACGGCCTGGTCACCATCAACCGGGCGTTCTACATCTCGGCCGCTGTCGGTGCGGTCGCCTCGGTGATCGCCTCCTTCGCGTACCTGCCCTCGAAGTTCAGCGACTTCAACGGCGTGGCCGCGTCCGCGCTCGACCAGATCTCCCAGGAGCAGGCCCACGGCGACCCGCGACTGATCGCGTCCGCCGCCGTGGTGATCGGCATCGTGATGGCAGCCGGCATCCTGGCGCTCACCGGCTACTACACCGGCACCGAGTACAAGCCGGTCAAGGACGTCGGCAAGACCTCGCTGACCGGTGCTGCCACCGTCATCCTGTCGGGTCTCTCGGTCGGCTTCGAGTCCGCGGTCTACACGACCCTGGTCATCGGTGCCGCGGTCTTCGGGGCGTTCCTGCTCGGTGGGTCGTCCCTGACGATCGCTCTCTTCGCGGTCGCGCTGGCCGGGTGCGGTCTGCTGACCACCGTCGGCGTGATCGTGGCCATGGACACCTTCGGCCCGATCTCCGACAACGCCCAGGGCATCGCCGAGATGTCCGGCGACGTCAGTCCGGAAGGCGCTCAGATCCTCACCGAGCTCGACGCCGTCGGCAACACCACCAAGGCGATCACCAAGGGCATCGCGATCGCGACGGCCGTGCTCGCCGCGACGGCGTTGTTCGGGTCGTACGCGACCTCGGTGCTCGACGAGCTGACCGCGAAGGGCGAGCTGGACAACCTGGTCGACTTCTTCGTGTTCAACCCGGGGACCCTGGTCGGCGTCCTGCTCGGCTCCGCGGTCGTCTTCCTGTTCTCGGGTCTGGCGATCAACGCGGTGGCCCGTGCCGCCGGTGCGGTGGTCTACGAGGTCCGTCGTCAGTTCCGCGAGATCCCGGGCATCATGCAGTTCCCGGACGCCTCCAACCCTGGCTACGGTCGGCCGGAGTACGGCAAGGTCGTCGACATCGTCACCCGTGACTCGCTGCGCGAGCTGGTCACGCCGGGTCTGCTCGCTGTGCTGGCGCCGATCGCGGTCGGCTTCGGCCTCGGTGTCGCACCGCTGGCGGGCTTCCTGGCCGGCGCCATCGGCACCGGAACCCTGATGGCCGTCTTCCTGGCCAACGCCGGTGGTGCCTGGGACAACGCCAAGAAGCTCGTCGAGGACGGCGCGCACGGCGGCAAGGGCTCCGAAGCCCACGCTGCCACGGTCATCGGTGACACCGTCGGTGACCCGTTCAAGGACACCGCCGGCCCGTCGATCAACCCGCTGATCAAGGTGATGAACCTGGTCTCGCTGCTGATCGCTAGCGCCATCGTGTCCCTGAGCGTCGGAGAGGACGAGAACGACTTCGCCCGACTCGCGATCGCCCTGGGCGCGGTGGCGGTCATCGCGGTCGCGCTGTACATCTCCAAGCAGCGGGAGTCCGACATGGGCAACGACGCCGCGGCAGCTGCTGCTGCCGGGACGTCCGCCTGATCCAGCACCACCTGCACCAGCACCTGCACCACCAGCCAGGCCCAGCCGGTTTCCGGCTGGGCCTGACTGGTGAGCCAGGCCCGACACGCCGTTGAGTAGGGCCCGCCGCGCTGGTGAACTGCGGCGTTCGCGACGAGACCTGCCCGGAGGCCCAGCTCGAGCGCACGGGAGGCCCGGCTCGAGCGCGCGTCAGGCCTGACTCAACTAGCCTTCGCGGGTGAGCACCACGATCGCCCGCCTGCGCGAGGCCCTGTACGCCGCCGACTACACCTACGACGCGGTCGCCGCGCTGATCGGCCCGACCGCCCAGGCGGCGCTCGGGCGCAACGAGACCACCCCCGGCCTCCGCGTGACGACCGGGGGAAGCCCGATCGAGACGCTGACCCGGATCTGGCTGCTGCAGGCGACCGTCTCCGAGCAGGACGCCGAGCGGGCGCTGCCGGGGCTGGTCGACGACCTCTGCGCGGCCGGCATCCTGGAGCGGTCGATCAGCGAGGTCGCGGCCCGGGTCGACCTGAGGCCGTACGGCACCGACGGGACCGGAGACGAGCGCAGCGGCAACCTGTGGGTGGCCAGCGACCTGACGCCCGGTCTGGACGGCGGACCGCAGCGGGTCGGGCCGGACCACGTGCTCGGGATCAGCCCGGCCGCAACGTCCCTGGCCGAGCTGACCGTCCGGGCCCCGGTGGGCCGGGCACTCGACCTCGGCACCGGCTGCGGCGTCCAGTCCCTGCACCTGGCCGACCACGTCGAGCACGTCGTGGCAACCGACGTGAACGCCCGGGCGCTCTGGCTGACCGAGGTCAACGCCGAGCTCAACGGCATCCCGACGGGCCCGGAGAACCGGATCGACATCCGCAACGGCAGCTTCTTCGAGCCGGTCGCGGGCGAGCTGTTCGACCTGATCGTCACCAACCCCCCGTTCGTGATCTCGCCGGCAACCGGGGAACGGCTGGTCTACCGGGACTCCGGTCTCCCCGGCGACCGGGTCGTCGAGCACATCGTCCGGACCATCCCGAAGCACCTGCGTCCCGGGGGCACCGGACAGATCCTGGCGAACTGGGCGATCCAGAAGGGCCAGGCCTGGGACGAGCGGCTCGCCGGCTGGATGGTCGACGGTGGCTGCGACGCCTGGGTGGTCCAGCGCGAGGTCCTCGACCTGCCGTCGTACGTCGAGCTCTGGCTCAAGGACGCGG
Organism: Propionibacteriales bacterium; assembly: GCA_026392455.1. GTDB lineage: Bacteria > Actinomycetota > Actinomycetes > Propionibacteriales > Nocardioidaceae > Marmoricola. The sequence goes on from JAPLCB010000006.1 coordinate 127,349, forward strand.
GCCTGCACGGGACTCCTGACTACTACACCCGCTACGACACCTGGCTCTCCTGGTTCGACGAGCAGGGGGTCGAGGCGGTCGGCTTCGGCTGGATCAACCTCCGGGCTGCCGGTGCCGCGGTGCCGGATCTGCGCCTCGAGGAGTGGCGCTGGGAGGTCGAGCAGCCGCTCGGCACCGAGAACGACGCCCACTTCGACCGGGTGGCCACCCTGCGCGCGCTGGGCAACGACGCCCTGCTCGCCTCCCGACCACGGCTGCGGCACGACGTGGTCCAGGAGACGTTCGGCGCGGTCGGTGCCGAGGACCCCCACCGGATCGTCCTGCGCCAGCAGCTCGGCATGCGGCGGGCCCGGCAGGCCGACACGGTGGCGGCGGCGCTCGCCGGGGTCTGCGACGGGGACCTGACGCTGGCCCAGAGCCTCGCCGCGATCGGCGAGCTGGTCGGAACGGTCGACCTGGAAGCACGCCTCGCCGAGGTCCGGGAGCTCGTCGCCGAAGGCTTCCTGGAGCTCGACACACCTGTCGGCTAGACCAGTTTCCGGGCGGGTCCCCCGAAGGGGGAGGGCCCGGTGCTGCGGTACTGCGTACTTGTCAGAGCCGGAGTCCGCGCTACCTTGGGCCCGCAACCCCGAACGCCAGCCCTGTGAAATACGTGAAGGATCCCCCCACCCGTGGCACACAAGCTTGTCATCGTCGAGTCGCCGGCCAAGGCCCGCACCATCGAGGGCTACCTCGGCAAGGGCTACGTCGTGGAGTCCTCCATCGGCCACATCCGCGACCTGCCGCAGACCGCCGCGGACATCCCGGCAGGGGTCAAGGGCGAGTCCTGGGCCCGGCTCGGGGTCAACGTCGACGACGGCTTCAAGCCCGTGTACGTCGTCTCCCGGGACAAGAAGTCGCACATCACCAAGCTCAAGGGCCTGCTGAAGGACGCCGACGAGCTCTACCTCGCCACCGATGAGGACCGCGAGGGCGAGGCGATCGCCTGGCACCTGCTCGACGAGCTGAAGCCGAAGGCCGACCTGCCGGTGCACCGGATGGTCTTCCACGAGATCACCCCGGCCGCGATCCAGGAAGCAGTCGCGAACCCGCGCCAGATCGACATGGACCTCGTGGAGGCCCAGGAGGCGCGCCGGATCCTCGACCGCCTCTACGGCTACGAGGTCTCCCCGGTGCTCTGGAAGAAGGTCATGTCCGGCCTGTCCGCCGGTCGGGTGCAGTCGGTCGCGACCCGGTTGGTCGTCGACCGGGAGCGCGAGCGGATGGCGTTCCGGCTGGCGTCGTACTGGGACCTCGAGGGCACGTTCGACGCCGGGGCCGACCACGAGCAGCGGATGTTCCCCGGCAAGCTGCACAGCCTGGACGGCGCCCGGGTGGCCCGCGGCACCGACTTCGAGGACACCGGGGAGCTCAAGGCGGCCTCCCAGGGCAAGGTCGTGCACGTCAACCAGGCCCGGGCCGAGGCGCTCGTCGAGTCGTTGCACGACACCGCGTTCACGGTGCGCTCGGTCGAGTCCAAGCCGTACACCCGCAAGCCGTACGCGCCGTTCCGGACCACCACCCTGCAGCAGGAAGCCAGCCGCAAGCTCGGCTTCAGCGCGTCCTCGACGATGTCGGTGGCGCAGCGGTTGTACGAGAACGGCTTCATCACCTACATGCGGACCGACTCCACCACGCTGTCGGACACCGCACTGAACGCCGCCCGGACCCAGGCCCGGGAGCTGTACGGCGCCGAGTACGTCCCGGACGCACCCCGGGTCTACGCCTCGAAGGTCAAGAACGCCCAGGAGGCGCACGAGGCGATCCGCCCGGCCGGCGACAACTTCCGGACCCCGGCGCAGACGGGTCTGACCGGCGACCAGTTCCGCCTCTACGAGTTGATCTGGATGCGCACCATCGCCTCGCAGATGAAGGACGCCGCCGGCAACTCGCTGACCATCCGACTGGGCGGTGCGTCCGCCGGGGGCGAGGACGTGGTCTTCTCGGCCAGCGGTCGCACGATCACCTTCCACGGGTTCCTCAAGGCGTACGTCGAGGGCAACGACGACGCGACGGCCGAGCGTGACGACGCCGAGAGCAAGCTGCCGAACCTGACCGAGGGCGCTTCGGTCAGCGCCGCCAGCCTCAAGGCCAGCGGCCACGAGACGAAGCCGCCGGCGCGCTACACCGAGGCCTCGCTGATCTCCGAGCTGGAGAAGCGCGAGATCGGTCGGCCGTCGACCTACGCAGCGATCATCGGGACGATCCTGAACCGGGGCTACGTCTACAAGAAGGGCACCGCGCTGGTGCCGGCCTGGTTGGCGTTCTCGGTGATCCGGCTGCTGGAGCGGCACTTCGAACGGCTGGTCTCCTACGAGTTCACCGCCGGGATGGAGCAGATCCTCGACGAGATCGCCGGGGGTCGCAAGAACCTCGAGACCGAGCTCGGCGAGTTCTACTTCGGCAGCGACAAGATCGAGGGCCTCAAGCGCCTCGTGACCGAGCTGGGCGACATCGACGCCAAGGAGCTGGCGACCTTCCCGGTGCTGACCCCGGCCGGCGAGCTCAGCGGGATCGACCTGCGCGTCGGTCGCTACGGCCCGTACGTGGAGGACCTGAACAACATCCTTCCGGCGAAGGACGACGGCGAGGGGGACGGCGTCCCGGCCCGGGCCAACGTGCCCGACGACCTGCCGCCCGACGAGCTCACCGAGGCGATGGCCCGCGAGCTGCTGGCGAACCCGGCCGGTGCCGAGCAGGAGCTCGGCCGTGACCCGGAGTCCGGCAACGCGATCGTGGCCAAGAACGGTCGCTACGGCGCCTACGTCACCGAGGTGCTTCCCGAGGACGCCCCGAAGAAGCAGAAGGCCCGCACCGGTTCGTTGTTCAAGACGATGTCGCTGGAGACCGTGACGTTGGCCGACGCGCTGCGGCTGCTGTCGCTGCCGCGGGTGGTCGGCGTGGACGCCGAGGGCGTGGAGATCACCGCCCAGAACGGCCGCTACGGCCCGTACCTGAAGAAGGGCACCGACTCGCGCTCCCTGGAGACCGAGGAGCAGCTCTTCGACATCACCCTGGAGCAGGCGCTGGCGATCTACGCGCTGCCGAAGCAGCGTGGCCGAGGCGCCGCCAAGCCGCCGCTCAAGGAGCTCGGCAACGACCCGGTCTCGGGTCAGCCGGTCGTCGTGAAGGAGGGCCGCTTCGGTGAGTACGTGACCGACGGCGAGTACAACGCCACCCTGCGCAAGGACGACTCCGTCGAGGAGATCACCCTGGAGCGCGCGGCCGAGCTGCTCCAGGAGCGGCGGGACAAGGGCCCGGCCAAGAAGGCAGCCAAGAAGGGCGCCAAGAAGACGGCTGCCAAGAAGACCGTCAAGAAGACCGCGAAGAAGGCCGCCGCCAAGAAGACCGTCAAGAAGGCTGCCGCCAAGAAGTCCTAGGTCGCAACTAGGGTGTGGTCGTGGTCCTCTCCTCGCCCGTGTACGCCGACTCAGGTCTGTTCCTCTGCTTCGAGGGCGGCGAGGGCGGCGGCAAGTCCACCCAGGCGAAGCTGCTGGCCGGGTGGTTGGAGTCGTCGGGTCGCGAGGTGCTGCTCACCCACGAGCCCGGCGCCACCGAGGTCGGCCGATCAATCCGCACGATCGTGCTGAGTCCCGAGACCGGCCACCTGGACGACCGCACCGAGGCGCTGCTGTACGCCGCCGACAAGGCCGAGCACCTGGACAAGGTGGTCCGTCCGGCGCTCGACCGTGGCGCTGTGGTGATCACCGACCGGTACGTCGACTCCTCGCTGGCCTACCAGGGTGCCGGGCGTGCTCTGGACGCCGTCGAGCTCGAGAGCGTGCTGCGCTGGGCGACCGGTGACCTGCGCCCGCACCTGACGGTGCTGCTGGACGTCGACCCCGAGGCCGGCCTGACCAGGGTCGACGAGCTCGTCGCCGGCCGCGACCGGATCGAGGGCGAGTCGTTGGAGTTCCACCGCCGGGTGCGGGGCGGGTTCCTCGACCTCGCGACGGCGGACCCCGAGCACTACCTGGTCCTCGACGCCGGCGGCAGCATCGAGTCCGTCGCCGCTGCGATCCAGGCCCGGGTGGGGATGCTGCTGTGACCGTCTTCGACAACCTGGTCGGTCAGAGCGTCGTGGTCGAGCGGATGCAGGCCGCCGTTGCCGGCGACATGACCCACGCCTGGCTCTTCACCGGCCCGCCGGGCTCGGGCCGCTCGAACGTCGCGGTGGCCTTCGCGGCGGCGCTGCAGTGCGAGCAGGGCGGCTGCGGGGTCTGCCACTCCTGCCACAGCGTGTCGATCGGCGCGCACCCCGACATCAACGTGACCCGCACCGAAAAGCTCACCATCGGGGTCAAGGAGGTCCGCGAGCTGGTCCGGTCGGCGGCGCTCTCCCCGGCGGGTAGCCGCTGGCAGGTGCTGATCATCGAGGACGCCGACCGGTTGACCGAGCAGGCGGCGAACGCGCTGCTGAAGGCGATCGAGGAGCCGAACAAGCGGACCGTCTGGCTGCTGTGCGCACCCACGGTGGAGGACGTGCTCCCCACGATCCGGTCGCGGACCCGGCTGGTCGTCCTGGCCACGCCGAGCAGCGAGGACGTGGCCGCCTTCCTGGTCCGCAACGACGAGGTGGATGCGACCGAGGCACTGCACGCTGCCAGGGCCAGCCAGGGGCACATCGGTCGGGCCCGGGCGCTTGCCCGGGATCCCGACACCCGCCGTCGCCGCCGCGAGCTGGTCCAGTTCCCGGCGCGGATGAGCAGTCTGGGCGCTGCCATGAAGGCGGCGAGCACGGTGCACGACCTGGCCAAGGAGGAGGCCGACGCGATCACCGTGGTGCACGACGCCCGGGAGCGCGAGGAGCTCGACATCGCCTACGGAGTGGTCGAGCGCGGGCGGCGTCCCCGAGAGTACGGACCGGCGCTCAAGGAGCTGGAGAAGTCCCAGAAGACCCGAGCCAAGCGCCGCCACCTCGACGTCGTCGACCGCGGCCTGATGGACCTGGTCTCGGTCTACCGCGACGTGCTCACCCTGCAGCTCGGATCGCGGTCCCCGGTGGTGAACGAGGAGATCCGGGCCGAGGTCGAGCAGCTCGCCGCGAAGACCACCCCGGAGGCCAACCTGCGCCGGATCGATGCCGTCTTCGAGGCGCGCGAGCAGATGCTGGAGTTCAACGTGCCGCCGATGCTGGCGCTGGAGTCGTTGATGATGGCGCTCAAGGTCTGAGGACCAGGGTTCTAGGCTCTGCCCATGTCGTCGACCCCTGCCAGCACGCCGTCGTCCCGCAGTCGGGCGCTGATCGTGGTGCTGGTGGTGCTGGCGCTGATCGGCGGCGGAGCGGTCGCCTGGACGTTGGCCGACGACCGGGCCGGCGGGCGCACCGCTGAGGCACCGTCGAAGAACCTGACCCCGGTCCCGGAGCCGAGCCCGACCGCTCCGGTCCCGGCAACCGATCCGGCGCTGGCCGCGTTCTACGACCAGAAGCTGGACTGGAAGGACTGCGGCGGTGACCGCTGCGCCGTCCTGCGGGTGCCGCTCGACTACGCGAAGCCGCGCGGCGCCGAGATCGAGATCGCGGTCCTGAAGTCGCCGTCGAGCGAGCCGGCGGACCGGATCGGCTCGCTGGTGGTCAACCCGGGGGGTCCCGGCGGTTCGGGCGTCGAGTTCGCCAGAGCCGGGTCGTCCCAGTTCGGGTCCGAGCTGACCCGCTACTACGACATCGTCGGCTTCGACCCGCGCGGGGTCGGCGCCAGCCGGACGCTGCGGTGCCTGAGCACCCAGGGTCTCGACGACCTGATGGCCTACGACCCTGACCCGGACACGCCGGCCGAGGTAGCCGGGCTGGACTCCCGGTACGCCGCGTTCGGACAGGGCTGCCTGACCCGGAGCGGCGCGATCGTCCGGCACATGTCGACCCGGGAGGCGGCCCGGGACATGGACGTCCTGCGGGCGGCCCTGGGGGAGCGCAAGCTCGACTACCTCGGCTCGTCGTACGGGACCCTGCTCGGGGCGACCTACGCCGACCTCTTCCCGACGAACGTCGGTCGGTTCGTCCTGGACGGTGCCATCGACCCGTCGTTGTCCACGGTCGACCTCTCGGTCGAGCAGGCCCGCGGCTTCGAGGTGGCCCTGCGCGCGTACGTCGCTGACTGCGTCGCGGACGGCGACTGCTTCCTCGGGACGACCGTCGACGCCGGGATCCGGAAGATCCAGGGGCTGCTCGACGAGCTCGACGCCCGGCCCCTCCCCGGCGACGGGGACCGCCGGCTCACCGAGGGTCTGGGGATGATGGGTGTCTACATGCCGCTGTACGTGCGCAGCTACTGGGTGCTGCTGACCCAGGCGCTGAAGGCGGCGTTCGCCGGGGACGGCTCCGGGTTGCTCCAGCTCTCGGACTACCAGACCTCGCGCGGGAAGGACGGCTACGACGGCAACCTGATCGAGGCGCTGAACGCGGTCAACTGCCTGGACCACGGCGACTACATCACCTCGGCCCAGGTGCCCCGGTACGTCGCCCGGTTTGAGAAGGCTTCGCCGACCTTCGGCCGGGCGTTCGCGTACGGCGCCGCTGCCTGCTCGAGCTGGCCGGTGAAGAGTGGTCAGCGGACGGTCGCGCTGGTTGCGCCGGGGGCGCCGCCGATCGTGGTGATCGGGACCACCCGGGACCCCGCCACGCCGCTGGTCTGGGCCCGAGCGATGGCCGCGCAGCTGGACTCGGGGCGGTTGATCACCCGGGACGGCGACGGGCACACCGGGTTCGGTCGCGGCAGCGCCTGCGTGGACGACGCGGTCGAGCGGTTCCTGGTCGAGGGCAAGGTTCCGAAGCGCGACCTGCGGTGCAGGTGAGGTGGCGCCCCGGGTTTCGTGACCGAACCGGTGCGCCCCTATACTCGTCCGGCGTACCCGGCTCGACGGCCGGGTGTCGTGCCGCCTTAGCTCAGTCGGTAGAGCGAATCACTCGTAATGATTAGGTCATCGGTTCGATTCCGATAGGCGGCCCGGTTCGAAGCCCCTGTCCTGCGCCAGACGCAGGAGCAGGGGCTTCGTCGGTTCTCAGGGGTTCTGGATGGCTGCCGCGACCGCTCCGGTGGAATCGGGGTGCCCTGACTCCAGCCCGAGGGATTCGGCGCTACGCCGGCCCGGCGGTCAGGATCCCGCGGACCGCGTGCTCGATCGCGTACCGGGCCAGCGGGTCGTTGGGCGTCCGAGCGGTGAGGAAGAGTCGTGCCGGGATGCCGACCACGCAGTGCCGCATCAGGATCAGAGCGGTCCTGTCGGTCCGGTCCCAGACCGCGTCGGCGAGCTCGGTGATCAGCCGGGCTGCATCGGCTCGGTGCTCGCGGAGCTGCTGGGCCACCGGGCCTGGCAGGGCGGTGTCGTCGAGGACGTCGGGCCGCGAGGCGAGCAGGACCCGGGCGGTGCTCGGCTCCACCTCGGCGTAGCTGCCGCTGACCAGAGCGGCCGCGAAGACGGCGTCCTGGGGGCAGCCGTGCGTGCGAGCGTCCTCGATCTGGTCGCGCTGGTAGGCCCGGAACGCGGTGGCCTCCCGGGCCCAGATCTCGGCGAGCAGGTGGTTGCGGGACTCGAAGCGGTGGTAGATCGATCCGTTGGACACCCCCGAGTGCTGGCTCAGCGCCCGGATCGTGACGGCTGCCACCCCCTCGGTCACCCACAGCGAGCGGGCGTGGTCGAGCAACGCCTCCGAGTCGGTTCCCGGTGGTCGTCCCACGGCCACGCCCTCCCGTGCTGCCGAACCGCTACAGGGACCCGACCGTCTCGCAGGCGGTCGCAAGGTCCTTCTGCAGACCGCCGATGCAGGTGTCGGACTGGGTGCCACCGTTGAGCCGGTCCCGGCCGGCCTGGCCGTAGAGCCGGTCGCTACCGGCGAGCCCGATCAACCGGTCGTCCCCGTAGCCGCCCTGGATCAGGTTGGCCCCGGCCGAACCGGTCAGCACGTCGGCGTACCGGCTGCCGACCAGGTTCTCGATGAACCGGAGGGTGTCGTAGCCGCTGCCCCGGGTGTTCTGGGTCGCGGACGAGTTCAGGGTGACGCTGACCGCACCGGCCGCCGCGGCGTAGGTGACGGTGTCGGTCCCGGTGCCGCCGTCGACGTCGTCCTCACCGGCTCCCGGGTCGAGGGTGTCGTTGCCGTCGCTTCCCTCCAGCAGGTCGGGTCCGGAGCCACCGGAGAGGGTGTCGTTGCCGGTGAAGCCCTTCAGGTTGTCGATCCCGTTGCCGCCGTAGAGCCGGTCGTCGCCGATGCCCCCCACGGTGTAGTCGTCGCCGTCGCCCCCGTCCAGCAGGTCGTTGCCCTCGTCGCCGTAGACGTCGTCGTCGGCGCCGGCGCCGTAGAGCCGGTCGTTGCCGAGGTTCCCGTGCAGGGCGTCGATGCCTTCGCCGCCGTCGACCAGGTCGTTGCCGCCACCGGCGTTGACGGTGTCGTTGCCGCCGAGTCCGCGCAGGACGTTGGCGGCGTCGTTGCCGGTCAGGGTGTCGGTGCCTTGGGACCCCGTGACGTTCTCGACCTGGCTGATGGTGTCCGAGCCGTACCCGGTGTTCTGGGCTCCTGCCAGGGTCAGGTTGACCTGGACGGGGCCGGCTTCCTGGGCGAAGGTGAGCGTGTCGGTGCCGTTGCCGCCGTCCGTCGCGTCCGGCCCGCAGCTCCCGGCGAGCAGGTCGTTGCCGTCGCCCCCGAGGAGCACGTTCGACCCGGGCTCGGTCGCCGGACCGTCGTGCAGGCCGTAGAGGCGGTCGTCGCCGCCACGGCCGTCGACGGTGTCGTCGCCGTAGTTGCCGAAGATCAGGTTGGCATTGCCGTCGCCGATCAGCACGTCGCCGAACTCCGATCCGACCACGTTCTCGATCGAGTTGACCGTGTCGCTGCCGATGTCGGTCCCGATCCCGTTCACGGTGCCCAGGGTCAGGTTCACCGTGACGGCGGAGCCGGCGAAGTTGATGGTGTCGCTGCCGAAGCCGCCGAGCATCGTGTCGTCGCCGGCCTCGGTCCCGAACAACAGGTCGTTGCCCGAGCTGCCGTCGACCAGGTCGGTCCCGGGACCGCCGTAGAGGTGGTCGTTGCCGCCGGCGCCGCAGATCGTGTCGTTGCCGCCGTAGCTCTCGATGGTGTCGCCGAGCGGCGTCCCGAGGATCACGTCGTCACCCGAAGTGCCGTCCGAGTAAGCGACGTTGAGGTCGATCGTGACGGTCTTGCCGTGGCAGGTGACGGCGGCCTCGGCGGCCATCGGGGCCAGGACGGCGGCCGCGGGTGCAAGGGCTGCGGCCAGGAGCAGGGAACGGAGTCGGGACATCAGGATCACCTCGGGTCAAAGTTCTAGATCGATTGTTCTAGAGCAACTGATCTAGAACGTTAACCGATAGAGCGCCGACGCGCAAGGTCACCCGGCGAGGTGACCTTCGCCGGATCTTGGGTTCCGTCCGGCCCTGACTCGACGGCCTCGGGCTTCTCTAGGTTCGAGGAGTTCGGGGAAACCGTTCTCCGCCACGAAAGGACCCCGCCATGCGCTCCGCCTTCGACAAGCTGATCTCCGGCGCCGGGCTCGCGCTCGCCGTCACCCTTCTCGCTGCTGGTGGTCTGCTCACCTGGGGCCACTACTTCGTCGCCGGACAGGTCCACGACCAGCTGGTGATGCAGGACATCACCATGCCCGCCGGGGAAGCCCTCGCCGGCCTTCCCGCCGCCGACGCCAAGATCCTCCAGCAGTACGCGGGCAGCAAGCTCGACAGCGGCCCCGAGGCCCGGGCGTACGCCGACCACTACATCCTGATCCACATGAACGAGATGGCCGACGGGCAGACCTACTCCCAGGTGAGCGGTCAGTTCGTCAGCATGACCGACGAGCAGAAGGCCAGCGCCGAGGGCCAGGCACTCGGGGGCCTGCGCCAGTCCCTCTTCATGGGTGACACCCTGCGCGGTCTGCTGCTCTACGGCTACGCGTTCGCCACGATCGGCACCATCGCCGGGATCGCCGCGCTGGTCTCCTTCGGCGCTGCGGCGGTCCTGCTGCTGCTGGTCGGTCTCGGGTTCCGGCACTCCCGACGTACCGAGGCCACCGAGGGCCGGTTCGTCGGCGGGCGGGTACCCGTACCGGCCTGACGCCACGATCGAGAACGCCCGGGAGCCAACGGCCCCCGGGCGTTCTTCTTGGGTGAGACCGGCCGGCCGGTGGTCCTCCCGCTAGGGGTCCTTCGGCCGTGGTGCGGATCGGCGTCCCGACGGAGGGTGGAGCCATGGACACCACTTCGCTGCCCCACCCCGGAACCGTCGTCGTCGGGTACGACGGCTCGGACCACGCCGAGCTGGCCCTTCGTTGGGCGGCGGACGAGGCCGACCTCGACGGTCGCGCCCTGACGATCGTGACGGTCGTGAACACGATGACCAGCTACGAGCTCAGCGCTCTGGGCGCCGGCTGGACGACACCGGTCGAGATCCGGGACTCGATGCGCAAGCACGCCCTCGACGCGCTGGAACGCGCGAAGGCCGCCCTGCACGGCAGTCTGCCGGAGCTCGAGGTGGAGACGGTGCTCCGCGAGGGAGACGCGCGCCAGGTCCTCCTCGAGTTGTCCGGCAGCGCGGCGAGCCTCTTCGTGGGGTCCCGGGGACGCGGCCCGATCGCTTCGCTGGTGCTGGGCTCGGTGAGCGTCGCGGTCTCGCGTGCTGCCGCGTGCCCGGTGTTCGTGGTGCGGCCGCCCCGGCCCGAGGTGGAACGGCACGGTGTTCTCGTCGGGACCGACGCCACCGAGCAGACCCGGCCGACGCTGGAGTTCGCCTACCGGCAGGCAGCCTTGCGTGACCTGCCGCTCACGGTGCTGCACTGCTTCGACTCGGTCGAGACGGTCTACGGCACCGGCATGATCCTCGACGACGACCTCGCCGGGTACGACGACGAGCGTCGCGAGCTTGCCGAGGCTGTGGCTGGCCTGGGGGAGAAGTTCCCCGAGGTCGATGTCCGGCTCCGACTGGGCCGGGGTCTGCCGGACGTCTGCCTGATCCAGGAGAGCGCCGGTCACGACCTGCTCGTCGTGGGTCATCACCAGGGCCGCAACCTCGGCGACATGATCCACCTCGGGTCCTTCGTCGCCCCGGTCGTCGAGAACGCGAAGTGCCCGGTCGCCGTTGTCGTCGACCGTTCCGCGAAGCGCTGAGGGTAGTAGGTCGTCGCCGTCGGGGTCGACGGCTCCGCGGCGAGCATTCAACGACGCTCGCTGGCAGGCGGTCCAGGCACGGCGCCAAGCACTCGCCCGTGCGCGTGAACGCAACCACGGCACTCCGGAGACGGTCCTGCGGATGGTCAACGAGGACCCGCTCACGGCACTGGTAGCCACCTCGACCACGGCGGCGCTGCTCGGGCCCCGGGGGCGGGCAGGCCGGAGCTGCGGGCCGAGCCGCTCGGCCGCAGTCCCTGGCGCTTCGGGTCCAGGCGGCCGCTGGGGAAGCGGTGCGGTCAGGCCAGCGCGACCGCTGAGCAGGCCACCGTCAGGACCAGGCAGCCGAGCTCGACCAACCCGATCCAGGCCGGCTTCCAGGTCGACCGCTGCAGCGCCACCGAGCGTCCGGCCAGCACGACGAACGGGACGACGTACCAGGTGGAGACCCCGCTCAGCCCCGCAGCGCCTGCGACCACCGGGATGCTGACGAATGCGACCGCGTGCGCGGCCACGGCGTACCGAGGATCGTTCCGCTCCCGGATCAGGGACTTGACGTGCAGGGTGGACCCGATCAGGACGAGGCCGCAGGCCAGCGTCAGCAGGCCGACGTCCCTGGTCACCAGGACGTCCCACGGGGGAGACCAGGATCCACGACCCGCACTCAGCCCGGCCGTCACCGGTACGGCGGCCGTGCACGCGCAGACCAGGACCAGGTCGTTGACCAGGGCACGCTCGCGACGGTCCCGGGCGAAGGCCACGTTGGTGGCGACCGGGACCAGGTACAGAGCCCCGACCCAGACCAGCCACGGATCGAGCACCACGGCGAGGGCCAGCAGCGGGACCGCCACCGTGCTCCACACGGTCAACGGTCGGGTGAACCGCTCCGGACGACGCGCCGCGAGCCTGTTCGTGAACGCCCAGCTCAGTGGGTACAGCGCCACCCAGCCGAGCACGGCTGGGAGATCCGCCCAGTGCGGCGGGGTCACGCTCAGGCCCAGTGCGACGGGCAGCAGCAGGAAGCCCCAGGCCCCGTGCTGGTTCGGGACGACGGCATCGCGCCGTCTGCGTACCTCAGGCCTGCCCATGCCGGGCTTCGACCGGACTCTGCACGTCGGGCTGGTGGTTCCCGTACTCGTTCTCGGGGCAGAGGTCGTAGCTGTCCCCGGGCCACGGGTCGATCCAGCCCGATCCCGGTGCGAACACGATGGGGCGACCGCAGTGCCGGCAGTGGCCGTGGAGCAACGATGTCAGCGGCACCTGGTGGATCAGCGTCATGGCTCCAGGGTGGCGCTCGGAGACCGTGGTTCCGTAGGGTCGAACGCCCCTGTCCCCGTACCCGTTGGGCCCTGACGCTGCCTGCTCGCGCGGGGCCACTGTGGGCTCATGAGCCCCGTATCCTCACCTGTCCTGGTCGCGTTCGATGGTTCCGACGACGCCACCCGTGCCTTGCACTGGGCGCTCGACCTGGCCGAGCGCCGACACCAGTCGCTGTCGGTGGTCGTGGTGGCGCTCGACCCGTCGTCGGTGGCTCCGCAGATGCGCGACTACGAGGAGGAGTTCGCGGCCAGTGCGGTCGCGACGGCCCGCGACATCATCAAGCACACCCGCGGGATCGAGGCGACGGTCTCACTGCGCTACGGCTGGGTGCTCCCGGTGCTGCACGAGGAGGCCGAGCGGGCCGACCTGCTCGTGGTCGGTAGTCGCGGGCACGGTCTGGCCGAGAACCACTGGCTCGGTTCGGTGAGCCAGCACCTGGCAGGTCACGTTCCCTGCTCGGTCGCCGTGATCCGGCAGGCCCTCAACCCGCGCGCTCGACAGATCGTCGTCGGGATCGACGGATCGCTGGCCGGTGGCCGGGCCCTGACGTACGCGTGCGACCGGGCGAGCATCACCGGGGAGAGCATCCTGGCGGTCTACGCCTACCGGTACCCGACCTTCAACACCGCCGGTCTGGCAGTCCTGCCGGAGGACGTGGACACCACTGCGGTCGATGCGGCCGAGCGGATGGTCGCCGAGCTGGCGGCCGGGGTTGCCATCGACTACCCGGACCTGGAGCTGCGCAGCACAGCGGTGATCGGTCGGCCCGGCCGGGTGCTCGCCAGGCTCTCGGACGACGCCTCGCTGGTCGTCGTCGGCTCGCGCGGACACAACACCTTCCAGCAGATCGTCCTCGGCTCGGTGGCACAGGAGACGCTGCACCGGGCCGACTGCTCGGTCGTCGTGGTGCGTTAGGGGTTTGCGGGGTTTGAGGCGCCCGCGAGTTTGGGCGCGGCTACCCCCTGGCGTGGCTGACCGGGTTTCGAGGCGACCGCTAGCGCGGCCGCACCTCAACCAGCATGCGGAAGCCACCCTGCTGGTTGAGGGGGGAGCCGGTTCCGCTCTCTGCTGGTTGAGGTGTGAGCGCAGCGAGCCTCGAAACCCCTGGTCGCGGCAGAGGTCTATCCGCCGTGTGGGTCAACCGGTCTCGGGGTGAGGTCGTGGGTGCCGTGGTGGTCGCGGAGGAATTGGTAGCCGTGGGGTGACCGCCACAGGAAGGTGCCGGTGGTGATCTGGGTGTAGTTCCAACCGGCGTGGGTCTTGAGGTTGTGGTGGTGCTGACACAACGACCCGAGGTTCTCCGTGGTTGTCAGGCCACCCTGATCGAAGGGACGGGTGTGGTCCTTCTGGCAACCCCTCGCGGGTTTGTCGCAGTGCGGGAACACACACGTCC